>OZ250172.1:0-2752500 GCA_965237905.1 Nitrospinaceae bacterium
GGGTTCGATTCGTAATAGTCTCTGGGACGGTATCCTGCCTCCCTTGTGTTTTCGACTTCCTCAGCCGTCAATCCGAAAATAAAAATATTCTCCTCACCGACCCGGTCCCTGATCTCGATATTAGCTCCGTCCAGCGTGCCAATGGTCAAGGCGCCGTTCAACGCCAGCTTCATATTGCCCGTTCCCGAAGCTTCGTGACCGGCCGTCGATACCTGCTCCGACAGGTCCGCACCGGGAATGATCCACTCGGCTTTGGTAACATTGTAATTGGGAATGAAGAGTACTTTGAGTTTGTCCGAGGTATCGGGATCGCCATTGACCTTATCCGCAATGCTGGTGATCAGTTTGATAACGAGCTTGGCCATCTCGTAACCGGGCGCCGCTTTACCGGCAAAGATCATGGTTCGAGGAATGCATTCCGTACAAGGACGTTCTTTCAGACGATTGTAAAGAGTCACCGCATGCAGTGCGCACAATAACTGACGTTTGTATTCATGGATGCGCTTGACCTGGACGTCGAACAAAGAATCCGGGTTCAGCTCAATGGAGAGTTCCTGTTGGACATGCCGTGCCAGACGTGCTTTGTTGTTTTGTTTGATTTCCCGCCAGCGCCGGCGAAAATCATCATCTTTCACATAAGGCAGTAGTTGTCGGAGGGTATCCAGATGTGTGGTCCATTTTTCACCCACTGTTTCCGTAATGAGTTCCGCCAGTTCCGGGTTACAGGATTTCAACCAGAGCCGTTGCGTGATGCCGTTGGTGATGTTGTGAAACCGACCTGGCAACAGATCGTGGTAATCCTTGAATACTTTGGTTTTTAAAATATGTGAATGGAGTTGGGCGACTCCGTTGACGGCATGACTTCCCACGATAGCGAGGTTGGACATGCGGATAGTCTTAACTGGCTTTTCCTCTACCAAGGACAACCGTTCGATGCGCTTTTCATCATTCGGGTATTTTTTCTGAGCCTGTTCTAGAAAGCGGTGGTTGATCTCATAAATGATTTCAAGGTGCCGTGGAAGGACACGCTCCATCAATTCCACGCTCCATTTTTCGAGGGCTTCCGGAAGGACGGTATGATTGGTAAAGGCGAAGGTTTCCACCACGACCTCCCAGGCTTCTTCCCATGGGCGGCATTCCTCATCCACCAGTATGCGTATCAACTCCGGTATGGCGAGCGCCGGGTGGGCATCGTTCAGTTGGATGGCTACTTTACTGCTAAATTTTTCGTAAGTCGCGTGGGTTCGTTTGTATCGGCGAATGATGTCCTGCAGTGTCGCGGAGACGAAAAAATATTCCTGTTTTAAGCGCAGTTCCTTGCCCCACATGTTTTGATCGTTGGGATACAGCACCTTGGAAATGGTTTCCGATTCATGTTTCCGGCTGACCGCCTGAACATAATCTCCTGCATTGAAGACTCCCAAATCGAACTCCCGTGTCGAGCGGGCTCCCCAGAGACGAAGGTTGTTGACCGTTTGATTGTGATAACCGGGGATGGGGATATCGTAAGCCATGGCCATGACGTCGTCATGGGTATCCACCCATTCGGAGATAGGCTGGCCTTCATAGCCGGTTCCCTGCCGCGTGGTGCCGTAGAATTTAACCGGGTAGATGTAATCCGGGCGGGGAATTTCCCAGGGACTGCCTTTACGAAGCCAGTTATCCGCTGTTTCCACCTGAAAGCCGTTGACAATTTTCTGATAGAAAATTCCATATTCGTAACGGATGCCGTAGCCATAAGCCGGCAAACCGAGGGTCGCCATGGAATCCAGATAACAGGCCGCCAGCCGGCCCAGACCGCCGTTGCCCAGTCCCGCTTCAATATCGTTTTCCTCCAAATCTTCCAGGCGAATGCCCAGATCTTTCACGGCGCGGTAAAAATCATTTTTGAAATCGAGATTGACCAGGTAATTGCTTAGAGCCCGGCCCACCAGAAATTCCATGGAAAGATAGTAGATTCGTTTGGGATCTTTTTCATGATATTCATGCTGGGTGTTGATCCAGCGTTCCACCAGGCGGTCCCGTACGGTCAACGCCACGCTGTTGTATTGATCCAGCGGGGTAGAGGTCTGCCAATTCTTGGCCTGTGAGTATTTCAAGTGGTTCCCGATGGATTCTTTCAAATCCTCCGAGCCGTTGCCGTGGAGGGGAGTGGGGGCGGATGATTGTGGTGATTCAAGCATAAGGGTTAAGCAACTCGTTTAAAATTTTGCGGTTTCAATGGAATGAGTTTCCAAAATCTCTTACTATAGTTTATCGAGGAGGATAGCGATAAACAATGGATTTATCTGAATTTAAAACAGCTTTGGAGCTGTTGGGACTATCCGGTGAGGCGCAATCTGAATTTCTACACCTGTTCACCCGCTTCAAGCAATCCCGGATG
The DNA here is from genome assembly GCA_965237905.1 of Nitrospinaceae bacterium. Lineage (GTDB taxonomy): Bacteria > Nitrospinota > Nitrospinia > Nitrospinales > Nitrospinaceae > SZUA-226. The sequence continues at coordinate 2,384 of OZ250172.1, forward strand.
AACCGCGTAGAGTGGGATGCCATCCGGTCTCCCGATCCGTCCCGTCTGGTTTCTTATGAGACGTTGACCGCTCCCGACGATACACAGACCACCGATGTTTTGTCTCGTCTTGCCGTTTGTAGACTGAACGGAGGGCTGGGCACCAGTATGGGGTGCGCGGGACCGAAATCTTCGATTGTGGTCAAAAACGGACAATCCTTTCTGGATTTAATCCTCCTGCAGCTGGAGCATATCGGAAAAATCAGAAATGTAAATATTCCATTACTTTTGATGAACAGTTTTCATACTCATCAGGAGACCTTGAAATTATTGGAAGGCCGTAAAACCTCTTTTCCTATCGAATGCTTTCAGCAGAACCGGTTTCTCCGAATCGATAAAGATACAGATCAACCGCTTGATCCCAACCTGCTGGGCGAAGATGCCTGGTATCCCCCGGGTCACGGCGATATTTATTCATGTCTTAAAGATCAGGGGCTGATGGATCGGTTGTTAAGCGAGGGCAAGGAAATTTTGTTCGTTTCCAATGCCGATAACCTGGGTGCGGTGTCCGATTCCAGGATAGCCCACACTATGTTGGCAAACGACATCCCCTTTGTCATGGAAATGACGCCAAAGACTCCCGCTGATATCAAAGGAGGAACACTGTACGAGGATTCGGAGGGCAAACTGCATCTCCTGGAACTGGCCCAGGTGCCGCAAAGACATGTGGATGAATTTTGCAGTACCCGAAAATTTACGGTGTTCAACACCAATAATATATGGATCCATTTGCGGCATCTTAAAAAGCGGATGGAGCAGGGACCGATGGACCTCAACCTGATCGTTAATGAGAAACAAGTGGCGGGTCGTCCGGTCATCCAACTGGAAACCGCTATTGGCGCGGGTCTGGAAAGTTTTGATGGGGCCAAAGGATTGGTGGTCGGAAGGGACCGTTTTCTTCCGGTCAAGAATACCAGTGATCTGATGCTGATCCAATCCGGTTTGTTTGTTTTCGAAGGCGGCCGGATGATCCGTAATCCTACCTGCAATCAGAAAACATTACCCCTGATTAACTGGAAAGTGCCTTTCACGGACTTGGAGGAATTCCAGAAGAGGATTCCCGTTATTCCCGATATGCGGGAACTGGAATTTCTGGAGATGGAAGGCGATGTCTACTTCGAAGGGGAGGCTTCACTCAAAGGCCGCGTGACTCTTATCGGAAACGATAAGCCGATCCGTATTGCTCCGGGAACCTGCCTGGAAAATTGTCAAATGATCCAATAAATAAAGGTCAGTTGGAAGGGGAGGCTTCTTCTGCCAACAGCTTCCGCTTTTTCTGCCTGGAGCGAAGGCGAAAATACGCGGTGATAAGACCCATAATGATGAGAATCAGCAAGGCTGTACGGAATTTGGCGGAGCCAATTTCCAAAAGTGTGCTCCCGAAAAACCCGTAAGCAAATGCCCGCGGCGTTATTCCCAGAATATGGGCCACGATATAATTCTTGAATTTCATTGTGGAAAGGCCGGCACCGTAATTGATCACAGTAACAGGCATGATGGGGAGCAGGCTGAGCAGAAAGACCACCGAGAAACTGAATTGGGTGTTGTCTATCAGGTGGGCACCTAATTTGAGTTTTTTCATGACGTAATCGTGGCCCATTTTGCGGGAAAACCAGAAGCCCACCGTTCCTCCCAGCGCGGCCCCTAATGAGGCACAGGAGGGGCCCAGAATCGGTCCGAAGGCGAGACCCCCTCCTATGAACAACGCGATGGATGGAATCAGGAACAGAGGCCGGACGATAAATATTCCGACATAAATGATGGGGCCCAGAATGCCCAGGGAAAGCACAAAGACCTTAAAGGATTCGGGAGTCAGATGAAAACCCTTACGCGTAAAATAGGCCCCGAGAGCCAAACCTATAAGGACCAATGCAATAAATCTGAAAAACTTTTTTCTGGCCTTTGAGTGCGAAGAGGCATTCTCTGGAACGGAGGTTTGGTTGTTGTTCATAATCGTCAAGGTGATGTGTGCGTGATGTATAGGGGAAACTACAGCGTTTTAGAATAAATTCAGTATAAGTTATCGATTCTTAAATAAAAACCTGTATTTATCCATGAGAATCCCCTAACTTTAATTAAATCAATGACTTCTTTGAAGTGCAGTATAGGAAATCCGCCGTCCTGAGTATAGGAAAATACTACCCTTTTTATAGGAAAAATCCTAAAAAATAGTTGACTTGTCTTCCGCCATAAGTATACTGGCGGCCAAAAGGAATAGATTTGGAATATCGGTTATTACAGGCTTTCCAATGAGTTCCGGCTGGGTTTCGCCGCTATCTGGAATTTTACCGGTTGGATTAACGATTTGAATATAAGTGTTCGAGTTTGATGTTGTTTTATGTTCTTGGCTTTTAAATGGGTACGAAGGGCCATTGAACCAAAATTTTAGGGGAGTTTAAATTTTTAACAATTTTGGGTAACGGAGGAAAACTATGAGAAAGTTAATGCTCTTTACAATCGTTAGTATTGTTGCTCTCTGTTTTGCCGCTTCCGTCTCTGCTAAGACTTTGAAGCCGGGTCAGAAGATATCATGCAACAACGCTAGCAAAATCACTTTGGAAGCATCGGGGAAATCTGCCAAGGGTGATCGCAGTAATGCCAATGCTGTGATCTGGAAATCTTCCAATGCGACGACCATTCCCATTTCTTTGGGACCGGCAGAGCATCAGTATTTTAAAAGTGGCGCAGCGGGTGCCAAGAAAACAGGTATTCGCAATATGCACAGCATGGGCCGCAAAAAAGTTGTATTGATGCGCCAAAACAATTTCAGCCGTGGGGATTCCATAGGGGATATCAGCGGTGAAGTTCGCATCACCAACGTGGGCACGGTTAATATGAACGTATCCTGCGGTTAATTCTTTTTCGCGTTATTAAAACCGGTCTGCGGCAACGCAGGCCGGTTTTTTTATTGCCCCAGGTAAACGAAAATAAATCCCGCCAGCAACACCCGGTAAATGATAAAGGGCAGCAAACCCACCCGCGAAACAATCGCCAGCAACCATTTAATCGATAAATAGCCCACAATGAAGGCCACCAGGAAACCCATGAAAAACTGGAAGGGAGTGAACAGGAATTCGTGGCCAGCATCGCCCAATACGGATGCGGTCTTGTGGAGACCGGCCGCCAGTATGATCGGGGTGCCGAGGAGAAATGAAAACCGGGCCGCCGCCGGTTGCGACAGGCGGCTGAACAATCCTGCGGTAATGGTAATGCCCGAACGGGAGGTTCCGGGAAGCAGGGCAATGGCCTGGGCAAACCCGATAAACAGAACCTTGCGCCATCCCAGTTGAATCAACTCATCCGTCTCAGCCTCTTTTTTGGTGGAGATTCGGTCCGCCACTAAAAAGACGAACGACCAAAACATCAGGTTACCCGCCACAAAAGTGGCATCGCGGAGGTTGGATTCTATCCAGTCCCCCAGAAACAAACCCGCCAACCCTGCCGGAAAACTGGCCGCGACAATGCTCCAAGCCAAAGGTCTGTAAGGATCACCTTTCTTGTTGGTCAATAAACTTATTAGCAATTTGGAAAGGTCTCTGCGAAAATAAATAATAATCGCTAATACGGTCGCCAGGTGAAGAATCGCATCCATGGCCAGTCCTTGGTCCTCAAGACCCAATAAATGGGGCACGAGGATAAGGTGTCCTGAGCTGGAGACGGGAAGGAATTCGGTTAGTCCCTGGATAAGACCCAGAAGGATGGCCTGAAGAAGTTCCATAGTTGATATTATGAGTTCATCGAAACAGAGAAAAAAATGGAAAGTGATCGCGCTGGTTTGTGCCGCGTTCGGGCTGATGGCCATTCACAACCAGCAATTGGCTGTGAGCGATCCCGAGAACACCTACTTTAACAAAATTGACCGAACAATTCGCCTATTATTGAACCCAGGGGAAGATGAGCTGGAACAACATTTGATCGGGAAAAACATATCCTGCGACCACAGTAAGGACCTTTATAAAAAAGTGGCCGCGGCAACGGTCATCCTTTTTGTGGATAAAGGTCTCGGGGCAGGGGTTTTTATTGGACCGAGACTGATCGCTACCGCCAACCACGTTGTCGATGGCAAGCGGATTATTCTGGTCTTGCCCAGTATTCAGGACGATGGGTTAGCTCAGCCGGGATTGGTTTTCCAAGTCGAATCCATTGACCGGGCCAAGAAATTGGATCTCGCTTTTATTACAACCAAGGAGGAGTATTCCCATTGGCTTCCTCTGCAAACCGGGAATACAAGTGATAAGGAACTGATGGTGGTGGGCCACCCCAACCGGGAATTTTATTCGCTTCAAAAAGCCCGGATCAAAAATAAAGAGAAGATGCGCTCTTCCGATTATATTTACTTCAAGGACAATGAAATATTCTTCGGCAATTCCGGGGGCGCTATTGTCGAATGCGGAGGAAAACTGGTCGGTATTGTCAGCATGATGTCCAATTACCGAAACAGCCAGTTCAAACAAGGTATCGGGATCAATGCCAAAGCGATCTCCGGTTTTGTCGATAAAATGAAACGGGCCAGTTGAGTCGATCCTTTCTCCACACTCCAGATTTATAAATTTGCTGGCGATTCCTATTTATGCTATGTTGACTGGTTTTGGTGGAAAGCACTATATTTAAAGGAGTTTAGTCGTTTCGCCCGAAATTATTTAGAGCTCTTTGAATGAAAAGAGCCTAGACATGAGTTCAAGAATCAGAGGTTTTTCATGAGAGAGTTTTCCAGAATAACTCGTTTGCCTCCCTACGTATTTGACATCGTAGGCCAACTAAAATTACAGGCCCGACGACGGGGAGAAGACATTGTTGACTTTGGAATGGGCAATCCTGATTTGCCGACCCCAAAGCATATCGTCGACAAATTATGCGAGGCGGCCACAAAGGGGCCCAATCACCGGTATTCCCAATCGAAAGGAATTCCCAAGCTCCGGTTAGCGATCACCGACTGGTATCGGAGAAATTTTCAGGTGGAACTGGACCCCGAGACCGAAGCCATCGCCACTATCGGATCCAAGGAAGGGATTTCTCATCTGGCCTTGGCCATTACCACTCCGGGTGATTCCGTTCTGGTGCCGACGCCTACTTATCCCATTCATACCTACGCTTTTATTTTGTCGAATGGGGATGTGATCGGTGTTCCCATGCAAAAGGGCACCGATTTTTTCGAGGCTCTGCTTCAGGCGTACAAACAAAACTGGCCCCGACCCAAAGCGCTGATCATAAATTTTCCGCACAATCCGACCACTCAGGTGGTGGATATGGAGTTTTTTGAAAAGGTAGTGGCCTTCGCTCAAGAGCATGAGCTGATCGTGATCCATGATTTTGCCTATGCCGACCTGGTGTTTGACGGCTACCGGGCTCCCAGTATGCTTCAGGTCAAGGGCGCCAAGGAAGTCGGGGTGGAGTGTTTCACTCTGTCTAAAAGTTACAATATGCCCGGATGGCGGGTCGGATTTATGGTGGGAAATCGTGATATTATTCACGCGCTGGCCCGGATGAAGAGTTATCAGGACTACGGGATGTTTCAACCCATCCAAATTGCGGCCATCATCGCCTTGAACGGTCCGCGGGATTGCGTGGAAGAAATTTGCGCGACCTATAAAAAACGGCGGGATGTTTTGTGCGAAGGATTGAATCGGATTGGCTGGAACGTGGACGTTCCAAAAGCCACCATGTTTGTGTGGGCCGAAATACCAGATCAGTTCAAATCCATGGGATCGCTGGAGTTCTCAAAACTCCTTATCGATAAGGCGAAGGTTGCAGTTTCTCCCGGTATCGGGTTCGGGGAAGGCGGCGATCACTTTGTCCGCATTTCTCTCATCGAAAATGAACACCGGATTCGCCAGGCGATTCAGGGTATCCGGGAAATTTTTTAATTCCACAAATTTAAATAATGAAATCGATTAAAGTAGGCCTGATCGGGTTCGGCACTATCGGTTCCGGGGTGGTCAGAATCCTTCAGGACAATCAGAATATAATTAAAGACCGGCTGGGGGCGTCTGTCGACGTGATCAAAATTGCCGATCTCGATATCACCACCGATCGGGGAGTGAAGGTCGAGTCCGGAGTTCTGACAACGAATGTCGATGAGGTGTTGGACCACCCGGATATTGATGTCGTGGTCGAACTGATGGGCGGGTATGACCCGGCACGTTCTTTTATTCTGAAAGCGATCAAAAATAAAAAACATGTCGTCACCGCCAATAAGGCCCTGTTGGCCAAGCATGGCGAAGAGGTGTTTTCCGCCGCCGAGAAAAACAATGTGGGCATTGGTTTCGAAGCTTCCGTGGGCGGAGCCATTCCCATTATCCGTTCCATCAAAGAGGCGTTTGTTGCCAATCGCATTCAGGCGATCGAAGGCATCATGAATGGCACCGCCAATTATATTCTGAGTAAAATGTCAGATGGCGACCATGATTTCGACACTGTATTAAAAGAGGCGCAGGATAAAGGATACGCAGAAGCTGATCCGACTTTTGATATCGAAGGTATTGACTCCGCTCACAAGATTGCAGTATTGACCCGGTTGGCGTATGGCACCCCGGTCAATTTCGATGATATTTATGTGCAGGGAATTTCCAATATTTCCACACTCGATATCAAATGCGCCCACGAGTTTGGCTACCGCATCAAACTGTTGGCGATCTCCAAGTTTGACGGGAAGGCCATCGATGTCCGCGTTCATCCGGCGATGATTCCGGAGAGCAAACCGATGGCCAACGTCAATGGTGTTTTGAACGCGATCATGGTCTGTGATGATTTGATGGAGGAAAACATCCTGGTGGGACATGGCGCGGGATCGTTGCCGACCGGAAGCGCGGTGGTGGCGGATGTTGTCGAAATTGCCCGGAATTTGATTTCGGGCGCACAGGACCGTGTGCCTCCCCAGTCCTTTCAAAAATCCAGTGTTCAGAGTATTCCTCTGAAAGATATGTCGGAGATTGAAGGCGAGTATTTTCTGCGGTTCTGGGTATTGGATAAACCCGGCGTGCTGTCCCACATTTCCGGTATTCTTGGAAACCATGACATCAGCATTGAGTCCGTGATCCAAAGGATCAAGGACGATAATGGTCATGGCGTGCCGCTGGTGATGATGACCCATGATGCCACGGAAAAAAATATTCAAGCGGCGTTGAAAGAAATTAACGCTATGAAAGAAGTGTCTGAAGAAACTGTTTTAATCCGGGTGGAAAAATAGCGATGGAATTTGAAGCGTGGTTTCAGTGCGTCAATGGTTGTGCCGGAAGGTACCCTTTGAATCAGATTATTTACCGGTGCCCAGATTGCAATAGTCTGCTGGAAGTCACTCACGATATGGATAAGTTGAAAAAACGCTCGGCTCGGGAGTGGAACGATATCTTTGATGAACGTTACCGTAAAAACGAGTGGCCTTATGGCAGTTCAGTCTGGGGCAAAAAAGAATTGGTGTGTCCGGCAGTTGATAACGAAAACATCGTGTCCACTTATGAAGGTGGAACTAATTTGTTCTGGGCGGAGCGGTTAGGCAAACAGATGGGTTTGAAGGATTTGTGGATCAAGCAGTGTGGTATGGCACATACCGGATCGTTTAAGGATCTGGGGATGACCGTGCTGGTGTCCATGGTCAAGCAAATGCGTTCCGAAGGCAAAAATATTCGGGCCGTGGCCTGCGCCTCGACCGGAGATACCTCCGCCGCGCTGGCCGCCTACTGCGCGGTGGCCGATATTCCTGCGATTGTGTTTCTGCCGCGGAACAAAGTGTCTCTCACTCAATTGATCCAACCGATCACCCACGGAGTGCTCACGCTTTCTCTCGATACCGATTTCGACGGTTGTATGAAAGCCGTTCAGGAAATCTGCTCGGAAAATGAAATTTATCTGGCCAATTCCATGAACTCCCTGCGTATCGAGGGGCAAAAAACCATTAGTTTTGAGTTGGTTCATCAATTAGACGGCGAGGTTCCGGATTTTGTTATTGTTCCCGGAGGTAACCTCGGTAATGTCAGCGCCTTGGGCAAAGGTTTTAAGATGATGTATGAGTTGGGCCTTATCAATCGTCTGCCGAGGCTGGTATGCGCCCAGGCGGAGCGCGCCAATCCTCTGTATTTGAGTTACCAGAATGGGTTTAAAGAGTTCCATTCGGTCCAAGCCAAAACGACTCAAGCCAGCGCCATTCAAATTGGCGATCCGGTCAGCGTCAACAAGGCGATTCGCGCCCTCAAGGAATTTGACGGGATTGTCGAGCAGGCAACCGAAGGCGAACTGGCCAATGCCGTCGGGCGGGCCAACCGAACCGGCCTGCTGTGTTGCCCGCATACAGGAGTCGCTCTGGCGGCGTTGGAAAAACTGGTCGCCAAAGGGGTGATCAAACCCAAGGACCGGGTCATCGTCATCTCGACGGCCAACGGTTTGAAGTTCACGGATTTTCTTTTGAAGTATCATGCTGACGAGCTGGAGGATGTGAAATCCCAGAATGTGTTTCACCCGGTGGAGCTTCCGGCCGATCATAAGGTAATCCGTAAAACCATCCACGAAAAGTTGAGCGAGCAGATTCCCTCCTGAACCCTGATTTAAAAAATGAATCCATAAAGCGGGGATATGCATCCAAGAGGATAAATTGTTTCAAGTTGTGAACCTATTTCGAAGTCAGGACGAGATCAATGACAGATGATGTGAAAAAAGTAGCGATTATCGGTTCCGGGCCTGCAGGGCATACGGCCGCCTTATATGCGGCGCGGGCCAACCTGCAACCGTTCATGTATGAAGGATATGTGGTCGGCGGCTCCGCTGGCGGCCAGTTGACGACGACCACCGACGTGGAAAATTATCCCGGTTTTCCGGAAGGCATCAGCGGACCGGAACTCATGCAGTTGTTCCGCAAACAGGCCGCGCGCTTCGGTACGGAAATGGTCGGCGAGGATGTCCATGAAGTCGATTTCAGCAAACGCCCGTTTACCATCAAGGGAGACAAAACTGAAGTTAAAGCGCATTCCGTTATTATTTCCACCGGCGCTACCGCCAAACGGATGTTTGTTCCCAGCGAAGAAAAATTATGGAACCAGGGCATGTCGGCCTGTGCCGTGTGCGACGGCGCCCTGCCGTTTTTCAAGAACCAACCGCTGATGGTGATCGGCGGCGGGGATACTGCCGTGGAAGAAGCCACCTTCCTCACCAAATTCGGAAGCATCGTTTACCTGGTACACCGCAGAGACGAACTGCGCGCCTCCAAGATCATGCAGAAACGCGCCTTCGACAACGAAAAAATATCCATGGTCTGGGACACGGTGCTGGAAGATGCGGTGGGCGATCAATTTGTTACCGGCGCCCGCATTAAAAACATTAAAACAGATGAAGTGAAAGAACTCGAAGTTGCTGGCATCTTCTATGCCATCGGCCACACACCCAACACCCAACCGTTCAAAGGCCAACTGGATATGGATGAAACCGGTTACCTCATTGTGAAGCCCGGAACCCAGGAAACCAACGTCGAAGGCGTGTTCGCCGCCGGCGATGTGCACGATCACAAATACCGGCAGGCCGTCACCGCCGCTGGAGCCGGTTGCGCCGCCGCGCTCGAAGCCGAACGCTGGCTCGGTGAACAGGGCATCGCCTGATCTAAGCCTGTTTCTTAGTAATTTCCACCAGCCGTTGGTGCAGGGGGTAGTACAATGCTTTTTTGATCGGGCGGGTTTCGCCCTGCAGGCGGATCAGTTGTTCGTAGGATTCCAACTGTGCCCGGTAGCGTTTTATTTCCTGTTTGAAAAAGCCTTCTATATTTCCTCCCGTACGCTCACCCGTTTTGTAATCGATAATCCAGCGCACTCCATTTTCGTCCACATAAGTACGGTCAACGATCTTGGTTCTGAAATTGCGGTTGTCCTTAAATGTTAATGCATACTCCGCTTCTTCATGTTCATAGCGCTGTAAAATTTTCCGCCCGTCTCCATCCTTTAAAATATTTTTAAGCGCGCGCAATCCTTTTTCGGTGGTGGCTTCCAGATTGAGAGGTGACATGCCTTCCGCCATTAAGGCCGCTTCCAAAGAAGATTTCGTTTGATCCACCCGCCGCTCATCCCAATGGTCCAGGCCTTCTTTGACGATGGTTTCGAATAAGCGATGCAGAACGTTTCCCAGGCATCGGGCTTCGTTGCCCGCCCACTCGTAGGGCACCTCTTCCTCCAAACTGATATCCATAGCCGGTTCCGTTTGAATATCCGGCGGCGCGGCGGGTGTTTCAAAGTGGAGCGGGAGGCGGCGCAGGTACTGGGCCTCAGCCTTGGGTTTAAAGGCCATTGCCGGCGGCGGTTTTATATTTGCATAAGCCTTTTGCCAGTCGCTGGCGACAAAATCCCAGAGGTGCTTCAAACTGGAGGGAGACTGTGGAGCGATACCCTCCTTAGTCGTTTGAGTGTGGCCGAACAAGTGCAGTTGCTTTTTGGTACGGGTCGCGGCGACATATAAGAGTCGCCGGGTTTCATATCGGCTTCTGTCCTTTTCCAGCCGTTTCAAAAACTCATATATTTCGGGATCCTTTTCGCCCGCGTGTGGGATGGGGGCAAACATAAGATTTTCGCCATGAGTGATCCAGTTGATCAATTGCTTTTCGTCCGCTTTTTGTCTCTTTCCCAAACCGGGGAGCAGGACAAAATCAAATTCGAGGCCCTTGGCTTTATGGATGGTCATAATTTGAACGGCGTGACCCTCACCGGTGGAAGGATTAGCAAACAGGTTTTTCAAAATACCCTCGAAATTGTGCAGATTGTCGAACTCGCCGCCATCCAGTACTTCAGTGACTTTGTCGAAGAAGACCTGGATATCTTTCTGTGTGTAAGTGTCGATACAGGCGGGTCCGCCCAGTTTGATCCAGCATCCTTCCAGAAGATCGCGGAAATTGACTGCCGGGAATAAATCCAGCACCGGTTGGAGCGTGTGGATCAACCGGCCCGCTCGCTGTTGACCCTCTTCGCTCAATTGCTTGAAGCGTTCCGGATCATTCAACAAACTCCAAACCGGCGACTTGTGATCAAGACGGCACAGGCGATGCAAATCTTCCAGGGACAATCCACACCAGGGAGCGCGCAGAATCGATAGCCACGACACGCGGTCCAAGGGGGAGATCAGTGCGCGCATCAAGGCCAGCAGGTCTAGGATGGCAGGACGCGAGGTCAGGGGATCGATTTCCTCCGCTCGGAACTGGATGCCCGCTTCCTGCAGGAGCGGTACGATATTGAGGAGATGGGGACGGGCCTGCACCAGGATGGCGATGGAATCCTCCGGATAGTGAGCACGAATATCCTGGATGACATCGACCACATGATGCGCTTCTTCGCCCGATTGGGAGCCGGTTGCCGGGTGGAGGGCCACGCCGGGTTTCACGCTTCCGCCCTGCACGGCGGAGCATTCGGTGTAAGCGATGGCGCCACGGTCCGGGTCGTCGATGGCCGGTAGAATTTCGGAAAAGCACTGGTTGATCCAATCGACGACATGTTTTTGCGATCTGAAGTTGGCCAATAACTGAAGTTTTTTTAATGGAATATGTCCCAGCCCGTTTTCCTTGGCCTGGACGAACAGGCCGACCTCTGCATCCCGGAACCGGTAAATCGACTGCATGGGATCGCCCACCAGGAACAGCGTGTTGCCTTTATCCGGTTCCCAGCCTTCGGTCAGGAGTTTGAGCAGAGCGATCTGCTTGAACGAGGTATCCTGGAACTCATCGACCAGAATGTGGTCCAATTTTGAATCGAGTTTTAAAAGAAGATCACTGGGCGCCATTTCCTGTCCCAGCGCTTTTTTTGAAGACAGGGCAATCTCCGCGAAATCAATTTTTCCCCGTTCGGTAAAAATTCTGCGAAGGGTTCTATCGATTTCGGGCAAAAGTGCGAGCATGTTTTCGAGAAACTCCCACTCCTCGTCACTCAGTCGTGGATTCGGCAATGTTTTAACCTTGACCAGCAATTCAACCAGGTCCGCCTGCTCATTCAGTTGGTCCAGGATGCCTTGCATTCGGTCCTTGTTGTTCTGAGCCGCATCATCTCTATCTGCCGGGAATCCGATACTCTTATTGGGTTTTTTTCTAGGTTTTCCTTCCGTCGTTAACAACAGCGAAACAAGTGCTTTCCAGAATTTCAATTGATTCGCAGACGGTTTGGGAAATTCCTGAAGTGTCTCCAGACAGGCCAGCACATGATCGGGATTACTCGTGGCGATGTTGCTGCCACTAGTGCGAGCCAGTTGCGTGAGCTCTGTTTGGAGTGATGGAGGTATGGTGTCGTGGCATTCTTTTAATATGGATTCGACCAGTTCTGAGAGGATGCGCTCTTGATCCTCCCGCGAGCGGTATTCATCGGCATTTTCAAAAAATGAAATCATCCACTGATCACGCTTGTTGAGCAGTTGCACGATGCGATCCAGGAACCGCGATTTGGAATTATCGAGTCGCTTGAGAATGGCCCGGACCGCCAGGCCGGTCGGAGAATCTTCCTCCACCTGCGCCAACACCTGATGCGCGGTTTCGCGGTAGAGGTCGCTGGCGTTTTCCTCGATTTCCAATAGGGATCCCATGCCGGAGAGGAGGGGAGTTTGCTTGGCCAAAGAAGCGCAGAAGGAATCGATGGTCTGGATTTTCAGTCGCTGGGGATTATCCAGAATGCGCCATTCCTGTTTTTCATTGTGCTTCAGAGCCTGGCGTGCGATTTCCCATGTTGTTTTTTCATGGGCTTCTTCAGGAGGGATGGCATCGCGGGCGCGTTCCAGGGCGAGGAGCACGCGATTCTTCATTTCCCCGGCGGCTTTGCGTGTGAACGTCATCGCCAGAATCCGCTCGGGTTTTTCAACATGTGCCAGCAGTTTCAGGTAACGCTGGATTAACAATTCCGTTTTGCCGGACCCGGCGGGCGCCTGGATGATATGCGACGCCTCAATGTTCAAAGCTTCCCGGCGTGCTTTCGCATCTTCCAACAAAGAGGTCATTCGTCCTCTCCGTTTTGTGGATTTAATAATTCGGTTTTGCGGCAAAGCGTCAGCTGATCGCAATATTTGCAAGTGTCGTCTTCATGAAGGGGAGAAACACTCAAGCGTCCCTGGAGAAATTCGGTTGCCAGTTGGTTCAAGCCGGTATTCCAAAAATCCTTCAAGTCATCCCAGGTTTCCAACTCCGGGTGCTCTTTGGTGATATTGGAGCCCACCTTGGGGATGAGGTCTTCTTCCCGGGATAACCCGCGATACCGGGAATCGCCCTTGCGGATAGTGGCGAAGGCTATGGCGTCGGCGTCAACCTGCATGGAATACAGGGGGAGTTGGGGCTCTTCAATGCGTTCACCAAACCATTTTTTAAGATTAGGGACGAGTCCCGTTTTGTAATCGATCAAAATGGTTTTTCCATCCGAGGTCTGATCGATGCGGTCGACCTTGAGTTTTAAAGACAGGCCATTCAGGTGAACGGTTTTTTCGCTTTCTGTAGCCAGAACCTCAAAGTGGCTCCGCTCGCGTTCGTATTCCATCCATTCATGAATCAGGTGGGTCAGGCGTTCCTGCTCAATCTCCAAAAAAACGCTTTGCCCTTTGGCATCGAATGTAAACAACTGCATTCCATCCTCGACACATTGACGAATCTGCTCCAAAAGTTTTTTCGATTCATGTAGTTCATGCAGGCGTTCACTGGTTCTAACCTGGTTCCAGAAGAGCTCCATGATTTTATGAATCAGTGAACCCTTGAGTGCATCATCCATATCCAGCTCTGGAAAATCTCTTGTTTGGGATGCCAGGCGGTGGATGGCGAAAGCGCGAAACGGGCACTCGGCCTGGTTTTTGAGAATCCGGGTGCCACCTCGGATGAATTCTTTTTCTTCCGGTGAAACCGGAATCGGAAAGTAATCTCGGACGCTCTCCAGTTGGATTGCAAAACCCGGATGGTCTTGCACCTTGCTGGAAGTGGAACTTTGAATGGTATTGTCATCCGAAAGCCAGGGAGCCAGCAGGGGACTGGGCATCATTTCCGTTTCCCCCTGCCACGCGGGATAACTGAACGCCAGATGAGTGCAGGCATAGGCCAGACGAAACAGAGTCTGTTCGGTAAAGATCAATTCCTGTTCTGCTGTTGAGTGCGGCAGGTTGAACGGTTTCTGGAGGCTCAGGAAGGGCAGGAACGGGTTGGGATTGGGAAAAGGCGGCAGGGTTTCGGCGTGACACCCCATGATCCACAGGTGATCGAATTCCATTCCCGCCGACTCCAACAGGCCGACGACCTGAATCGGTTCTTCATGGGTCTGCGGCTGGAATTGAGTTTCGCCGGCGATGTGAGTTAAATGCGAAACCGCTTGATGGCGATTGATCTTTTGGAGGACCCGGTCGAGGCTGGATAAGCTGTCCAGACACTCATTCCAGGATTTCAAAATCTGGTACTGCAGGCTCGACAAGGTTTCGTTGTCGGTGGGCCACTGGACCTTCTTTAAAAATTTGGAAATTCCCCGAGCCCATTCGCTGGGCAGACGAAACGAGGTGTCATCCACCCAACTCATCAACGCATCCAGCAGGGCCGCCAGTGCGGGACACCGTTCTCTTTGTTCCTGCTTCGGGATTTTTGGAAGAAAGACATGGGTGATGTTACCGCCCCGCAAATCCCAATCCAGCTCTCTACGGGCTTGCATTTCATCCTGTGGATTTTTTAAGAAAGGCGACGCGATTAATGTTGAAAACGTTAACAGGGGGATTCGTTTGCTCTTTTGTGATAACAGGAGAAGCGCCAGGTGCACCATCGGTTCGTGTGACAACGGAGTTCCCATTGATATATTGAAGGGAAGGTGTTGGTCTTCCCATGGATACACACTTGCCGGTGCGAGTTCTGCTTTGAATTCCCGTTCCAGAATTCCCCGGTAGGCTTCCATTTCGGGGACGACGATGCCAATGGTTTTGCCTTCCTTGTAAACCGAGCGTATCCACCGCGCGCATTGCGTTACTTCTTCGTTGGCGTCCTCGTATTTCTGGACGGCGGCATTCTTCTGGGTAATCAGCTCCCTGAGTTTGTCCGAAGCAACAGACGCAGGCTTGAAGGGTCTGAACTGAATCGGGATCTTTTTGTTTTCCAGAAGGTTCAGCCAGTCCTGCATTTGAGGAGTGACTTCATCGAACCCGTGAAAAACGATTTCTCCAGGGTGCGGGATGTGTCCTTGACTCATGCGTCTCGTTACGGCATCCAGAAGCTCCGCAGGGTCCAGCGCCTGCCACTCTTTGAGTTGTTTTTGATAGTGCGTCATCCACCGCCGGAACGTCTGGGTTTCCTCGGTATAACTGTTGAACCCAGCCGGGTCGTCTGGTAAGCGGTATTCCTGGATCAGTTGGTAAGCTTTGAAGGCATGATGGGCCGCACCCTGGACATGCAGTAAATTCATATCGGAGGTTGCCGAATCTTCCCGGATAATTTTCTGCCAGAGGTGCTTGGATTGCAGTTCCGTTAGGACATATTGGTCAGGCCACGATTGAAGCCAGGCCTGCCGCATCCATTCGTCTATCGAGTGAATCGCAGGCTTCTTCCAAACCTGATGTCCGTCCAAGGATTGTTGCCGACTGTAATGAAACAAGAGCCAGCGGGCCAGGCGGGAATTGACTGTCAGTGTCAGGCTATCGACCATGCGAGGTCAACGGTGAGTGAGAGGTGATGGATCTTTCCGCAAAACGTCAGGGAGTCGTCTGGACCCAGACTTCGCCTTTGGTCGTGGTTTCCCGTTTCCAGATGGGCGTGGTGCGTTTGAGCTCTGAGATCGCCCATTCGCAGGCTTTGAATGTTTCCTGGCGGTGCTCCCCGCAGGCGATGATCAATACGATGTTTTCGCCGATTTCGATGTGGCCGATACGGTGAGTGATGCTCATATCGATGAGGCCGAAATCCGTGATGGCCTTTTCGCGGATTTCGCCGAGCTTCTTCTCCGCCATTTGCGGATAATGCTCGAAATTGAGTTCGGAAATGCTTTCGCCCTTGTTCGTTTCCCGGCCCGTGCCGAGGAAGGTCGTGATGCCGCCGATATTGCGCGACGACTTTTTCATGAACTCGATTTCATCGGTTACGGAAAAATCTTCCCGTTGAATTCTGACTTTGGATTCCAATGTGGTGCTCATAGATATTTCCTTATCAAATTCCGCCGGAGAAGGGCGGAAGCAGGGCGATTTCGTCGCCGTCCTTCACCACCGTGTCCAGCGGAACCACGTCGTAGTTGAGAGAGATCATCACTTTCTTTTCACGAACCATATCGCCGAGTTGCGGCACAGACTTCTTGATCAAATCACTCAATTGCTCGAGTGTGGTCCCCTCATTAATATCGAATTGATCTTCATCCTTGCCTGCCATTTGTTTCAGGTTGGCGAAGTACTTCACGGTCACCATAATACTCAAGCTCCGCCTATCTCTTGCGAGAAGGTGCCGGACTTGCCCCCGGCTTTATACGTTAAACCGATCTGGTTGAAGAACATTCCCTTGTCCACCGCTTTGCACATGTCGTAAATGGTGAGCGCCGCGATAGAGACTGCCGTGAGCGCTTCCATTTCGACTCCGGTTTTGCCGGTGACTTTGACGGTCGCGGTAATTTTGATCGAACACAAACCGCTCGGATCGGGATCGAAATTTTCCTCGAAGCTGATATCCACCCCGTTCAACGACAGCGGATGGCACATGGGGATAACCTCGGAGGTCTTTTTGGCACCCATGATGCCCGCCACCTGGGCCACGGCCAGCACGTCGCCTTTTTTGATTTGGCCTTCCTCGATCAGGCGCAGGGTCTCCGGTTGCATGTACACGGTGCCCTGGGCGGTGGCGATGCGCTCGGTGACTGTCTTGTCCGAAACGTCGACCATCTTGGCGCGGCCTTCCTCGTTGAAATGTGTCAGTGGGTTCGTCATGGCACCATCTTACAATAAAATGGCCGGGACATTAAAGAAATCAGGCATTTTTTTCAGGAGGTTCGTACAGGCCAATGAGGTTGCCATCCGAATCTTCAAAAGTTGCTGTTTTACCGTAAGAAAGTACTTTTAACTTATTGATAAATATAACTTTTTTTCTTCTAACGATGCTATCGATTTTTCGATAGGGCGGGCCTCCAGCCAGATCATGGCACCGTTGGGATGCGAACTTTCTGGTCTTGGAGACATTGAATCAACCTGACGTAAAGCCAGGCGCTGACCGCCCACTTCAAATTCCACCCACTCTTCATTTTGAACCAGAAGCTTGAAACCCAGTACATCCCTGTAAAACTTAAGACCTCGTTCGAGGTTCTCTGTGCAGTAGTGAATAAATGCGATTTTTTGGAACATGGTTTAAGTGTTTCCTCTATCTTTGCAAGTGATTCTGGCTGATTAAAAGTATCGTATACTATTAATCAGAATAATTCTATGAGGGTTGCCGGTTGTCCAATTCCCGTTCCAAGAAAGATTGTGTTGTGGTACTACACGGCATCGCCCGAACCTACCGTTCCATGCGCTCGCTGGTGAAATTCCTGAAAGCCCATGGTTATCCGGTACTCAATGTGGATTACCCGTCAACGCGCATTTCCCTGGAATCGCTTGTTGAGCATATCAATCGGAAGGTGACGGCCTTCAACCGTGACCCTCAGCGAAAAATTCATTTTGTCGGATATTCTCTGGGGGGCCTTTTGTCGCGAGGGGTGATCCATCGGCATCGTCCAACCAATCTGGGCCGGGTGGTGCAATTGGCACCGCCCAATCAGGGAAGCGAGGTGGCCGATTTCTGGAAAAATAATTTTTTGTTCCAATGGATTTTCGGACCGGTGGGTCAGGATTTGGGAGCCGAGAAAAAGAGTTTTACCCGAATCCTGGGGCCGGTGGATTATGAGTTGGGGGTCATCGCTGGCAACCGGAGCTGGGACCCTATTTCTTTCGCAATGATCGAGGGCCCCAACGATGGCAAAGTCTCCGTGGAAAGTACTAAAGTGCCGGGCCTTACCGATCATATTATCATCCCCGCCACCCATACGTTTATCATCTACAACCGGAAAGCCTGGAATCAAACCCTCCATTTTCTTGAATGCGGAAAATTTAACTGGACCCATGTCCGATGAACCGAAATACACGCATCGCGTTGCTCTTGGGGATGAGTGTTATTGCGATTACGGCCGCATTCTTTATCCCGCCGATGGCTCAGGACCCGGAATACCATAATCTGGCGGACCGCCGGGTCATTGCGGGTGTTCCAAACTTTTTTGATGTTGCCTCAAATTTGGCCTTCCTGCTGGTAGGTGTGTTGGGATTATGGAAGCTTGTTCAAATACGCGAGGACCGCTCCCGCTTGGTTCTAAAACAGGAAATGATTCCTTTCGTGGTAATTTTTGTCGGGGCTATTTTGATCTTTGCAGGATCGGCTTATTATCATTCGGCCCCGAATAACGAGACTCTGGTATGGGACCGATTACCGATGACCCTCACGTTCATGGGTATCTTCTCGATGGTACTCGTGGAGAGAATCGGTGTTAAAACCGGCATCAATTTTTTGATTCCGTTGTTGGTAGTGGGCGCGGCCAGTGTGGCGTACTGGCAGGTCACCGAGCAATCCGGGCAAGGCGACCTGCGGCCCTATGCCCTGGTTCAGTTTTTACCTGTATTGCTTGTGCCGATGATTCTCTGGCTGTTTCCGGCGCGCTACAGCGGTACACGGTATCTTGTGGAAATGATCGGTTGGTACGGGGTCGCCAAGGTGTTGGAGTTTTTGGATTCAACCGTTTGGGGATGGACCGGCGGATGGATCGCGGGGCATTCACTCAAGCATTGTGCTGCTGCCTGGGGTATTTACGCGCTGGTGCGTTATTTGAAACATCGCCAGCGGATCCCAGCCGATTCCATAGATGCCGGTCATTAATCACTGTGGTTTGCCACGATCTCCTGGGTCGTCACGTAATCGATTTTGCCGGTGCCGAGGAGAGGAACCTTGTCGACGTAAATGATCTTTTTGGGTAGGCCAAGTTCCGACAGGCCTTGGTCACGGACGTATTGAGTGATTTCCTGTTTTTGCGCTTCTTTATTTTCGGTTACCAGGATCAACTGCTCGCCTTTTTTCTCGTCCGGGATGGCCACGATGGCATGCGTGTGGTTCGGCCATAGTCTTGATAAAAAGTCCTCCGTAGCGGTGAGGGAGATCATTTCTCCTCCCACCTTGGCAAAACGCTTGGCCCGGCCTTTGATGGCGATGTAGCCTTCGTCATCGATATCCACAATATCGCCCGTGTCATACCATCCGTCTTCTGGCGGTACCAGTACGCCCGGGTCCGTGGATAATAGATAACCCAGCATGATATTGGGGCCGGAAACGATCAGGCGGCCGCCTTCTTTAATTCCCGGTACCTCATTGAGCTTATATTGAATGCCCGGCACGAGGCGTCCCACCGTTCCCGGTTTGTTCTGCATGGCTGTGTTCACTGCCAGGATGGGTGAAGTTTCGGTGGCTCCGTAGCCTTCGAAGATGCGGACGCCGAATTTTTCCGACCACAGTTTGCGGGTTTCCTCTTTCAGTTTCTCGGCTCCGGCGAAAACATAGCGCAGGCTGTAAAAATCGTAGGGATGTCCGTAATGCGCATAGCCGGAGAGGAATGTGTCTGTTCCGAACATGATGGTCGCGTTCGCGTCGTAGGAAAGTTCCGGAATAACCCGGTAATGCAGTGGTGAGGGATAGAAAAAAACCTTGGCTCCCGACAGAATGGGGAGCAGGGTGCCGCCGGTCAATCCAAACGAATGAAACACCGGCAGGGCATTGAATACGACATCATTCGGCCCAAAATCGATGCGCGCGCCGGTCTGGTAGCGGTTGGCCAAAATATTGGCGTGGCTCAGGACCACTCCTTTGGGTGTGCCTTCTGATCCGGAAGTGAACAACACAAAAGCCGGTGAATCCGGGTTTTTATTCGGGCACACCTTCGAATAATAGGCTTGAGGAGAGAATCCGGCTATGAAGCCGAGGGCCTTGTCCAGCAAGCTGATTTTTTTTGCAAAATCCTCCAGGTAGATTAACCGGACCCCAGCCTTTTCGATGGCTTGAGCCGTTTCCTCCAAGTTGGCAGTTTCCACAAATTTGCGGGAGGTGAATACCGTTTTGATACAGGCGGTTTCGCAGGCAGACAGGATGTTTCGCTTTCCGACGGAAAAATTCAGCATGGCGGGAACTCTTCCGTAGGCATGGAGAGCGAAAAACGTAACAAGGGTGCTGACCATGTTGGGCAACAGAATTCCAACATACTCCTCGGGTTGTGTGATATTCGAAATGGGTTTTCCTAAAATAAAACATTTGGTGATGAGGCGATCATAAGTAAGAGGGTCTCGTTGTATGTCCTCGGCGATGACACGGCTTGCCCCGTGGGTGGCTTTGGCGTCCAACAGAGATTGAAACAGGGGTTGACGGTAATTGCTTGCCTGAAACATCATCAGGGTCATGATGTCGGCTAACTGGGAACCGGCCATGCTTCTGCGGGCACGACCTTTAATGTTTTCGGGAATGTTGAACTTTTTGGGTTCCAGAACAGTCAGGATAATTTTGGGGAACCATCGGGTCCGGATGTTGCCTTTCAATCGGGAGAATGGGGTGTACTGTGCGCCGTCGATGCGGACCGGAAGAATGTGGGCGCCGGATTTGTCGGCGATCATCCCCGACCCTTCGTAGACTTTCATGAGCGCGCCGGTGACGGTAATCCGTCCCTCGGGAAAAATAACGACATGATTTTTATCTTTGATGGATTCAATGAGTGACTTGGCGGCCATGGGGTTGGTCGGGTCCATGGGAAAAGTTTCTATCAATTTCAAGAACGGCTTGACCAGCCAGTGTTGTGCGACATTGGTGTTGATCGCAAACGTTAATTTGGAAGGAAAGTAAGTGGCGAGCAGTGCCGCGTCCAGGTAAGACAGATGGTTGGCGACAATGATGACGTTTTCATTTTGAATCGCCTTAAAATTCCCCATCCCTCTCACTTCCACCTTGTAACAAGCATTGAAAATCCAGTAGAGGATGGATTTGAGGAGAGCCGCAGGCAACAGCTGGCAGGCATAGATCGCCACCGCGCCATTCAGAACAGCGATGGTCAAAAACACTTGATTGACGTCGAAGCCCGCGGTCAGCATGATCACCGTGCCGACGGCGGAGATCACCATGAAAAGAGCGTTCAAAATATTATTGCTGGCGATGATCCGGGAACGGTAGGTGGGTTCACTCCTGGCCTGAATGATGGCATACAAAGGAACGATGTAAATGCCGCTGGAAACGCTGATCATGAACATGTCGCCCAGAATGCGCCAGCTCGAGATATGAGAAAGAAATGCTCCGGCACCAATCAGTTCTCCGCCCCCGCTGGTGAACATATATTGACTGGCAAAATAAAGATCCACCGTGAACACGGTGACTCCGATGATTCCCAGAGGAACAAACGTGGCTTCCACTTCTCCTTTCAGCATTTGATTGCACAACAGGGAACCGATTCCCACACCGATGGTGAATACCGATAGAAACAAGGTGACCAGTTGTTCGTCGCCGCCGATAATATCTTTGGAGTAAGTCGGGAATTGCGCCAGAAAAGTGGCCCCGACGAGCCAGAACCAGGAAATGCCGAGAATAGAAAGAAAAATTTCCCGGTTCTTCTTGGCATGTGAAACGATTACCCAGGTTTCCCTTAGAAAGTTGTAATCCATCTTGAGTTTGGGCGAGGCGGGTTGTCCTTCCGGGATGTAAAAACTGCTCACCCATCCCAGAATGGCGACGAGGATGACCATGCCGGATATCAGCAGAATTCCATTTTCAGTGAGGATCAACAAACCGCCGACGAGGGTTCCAATCAGGATGGAGATGAAGGTTCCCGCTTCAATCAGGCCGTTGCCTCCGATCAATTCGTCTTCCTCAATTTTTTCGGGAAGAATGCCGTATTTGATGGGGCCGAAGAAAGTGGACTGGGTGCCCATGAGAAAGAGAACTATCATCAGAAACCAGACGCTCTCCATGTAAAACCCTATCGTGGCGCCGATCATCAGAAGGATTTCAACGAGCTTGATGATGCGGATAAGAAATGCTTTCTCATATTTATCGGCCAGTTGTCCTGCAGTGGCAGAAAATAGAAAGAAAGGCAGGATGAAAATTCCCGCCGCGGCAGTGACCATGATCTGCGAGCTGAACCCCGCTTTTTCGGCAACGACATAGGTGATCAAAATCACCAGCGCATTTTTATATACGTTATCGTTGAAAGCGCCGAGAAATTGAGTAATAAATAAAGGCAGAAAGCGGCGGGTTTTGAGCAGATCAAACTGGTTGTGTTCCATGCAGGGCTCTGGGAATGAATGTGAGATTGGGTTGGGATTCGGGATCGATTGAAAAAATTAATGCCCCAAGCTGGATGACTATTTTAGCATTAAACAGATTCAATATTGTAAGAGGTTTTTAGATCGCTGAAATGAATTTTGCAATGGCTCGGTTTCACAGATTGACTTATAGAGTTCTCCACGATTATAGTTTTAATGAACAGGTGAGTTCCCGCCCACAGCCCTCAGCGGTTTCTCTGATGTCCTCCATTGCACCCTTTGAGATTCAGGAGTCAGTCGGTTGTCTTTAACCAGTATCGGCCTCATTCTTTTGTCTTCCCTGTTTCACGCCTTGTGGAATGTGTTGACTCAGACCAGCCGGGATTCCAGTCTGCTTTCCGGTCTGAAGGGAATATGGATCATAGTCCTGGGACTGATTGCCTATGGCCTGATGGGCAACGAATTTTTCCCGCCGGGAATTGGCATTTGGATTCTATTGTCAGGGGTTTTGCACGGATTGTACATTTTAAGTCTGTCCAGAGCTTATAGCGATCAGGATATTTCCTATGTATATCCGATTGCGCGCTCGGCTCCGGTGTTTGTTCCCTTTTTTTCATGGCTATTATTGGGAGAGCAATTGGGGTGGGTTTCTTTCCTCGCCATTGCGATGATTTTGCTGGCGGTTTACACCCTGCATTTTGAAGGGCATCTGATCCGGGGTTTTAAAAATCTGTGGGACGCTATTTTACACAAGGATTTGCGTTGGGCTTTCATTACCCTGGCCCTGGTCGTGTCCTACAGTCTCGTCGATAAGCAAGGTATGGATCTGTTCGCTTTTCACCGGCCCGACGAAAAATTTGCCAATGGGCTCACGTTTTTCTTTACCGAAGCCATGATCGGGTTTTCCATATGTAATCTTTATTTACTCTGGAAATACCCCCGGCAGGAAATTGTGCGTGTCTGGCGGGCGGAATGGTTGCGAGGATTGATCGCCGGGCTGGCCACCATTGGGTCGTATGGCCTGATCTGCGTGGTCCTGCAATCCGAACCGGTGGGGCAGGTAGTGGCGGTACGTCAAACCAGCGTCCTTATGGTCGTGGTCTGGGGATGCTGGAAACTGAGCGAACCTTTCGGAAAACAGAGGATTCTGGCCGCCTGCCTGACGATATTGGGAGTCGGGTTGATCGCGTGGGATTGACTTCCCTTTAATTAAAAAGATTTAATGTCTTTATTGTGGAGTGGACTACTATAATGGATGCGAGGTTTCGTTAAAATAGTGACTTCACCCTATCCAAGATTTTTTGTTTCCTGATTAAAGAGGTGCTTTGTGAAATTCCTTTCGATTCGATTGTTCATAAAAATTTTCGTTGCAGTTTGGTTGGTCATTTCATGGGCTTCCGCCGATGCCGCCCAGCGCGATACCCGGACCCTGGTTCTGGATAATGGATTGCAGGTTCTGCTCGTGCATGATCCTGACGTGGACCGGAGTGCGGCCGCTTTGTCGGTGGGGGTCGGGCAGTTATATGATCCGTGGGAAAAGCAGGGATTGGCTCATTACCTGGAGCACATGCTTTTTCTGGGGACAAAAAAGTATCCCAAAGTCAGTTCATTTAAGGAATACCTGAACGCCAATTCAGGAAGAAGCAACGCTTATACGGGTGCGGATATCACGAATTATTTCCTTCAGGTCAGCCATGATGGCTTTGGTGGAGCTCTCGATCGCTTCAGCGGTTTTTTTCGGGAACCGTTGTTTGCTAAGAAATATGCCGCGCGTGAAGTCAACGCCGTTAACAGTGAGTTCGATAAAAACCGCCTGCAGGACGGCTGGCGGAGCAATCATTTAATACATCAGATCAGCGAGAAGGGACATCCCTTAAGAAAATTCGGTATCGGAAACAAGGAAACGTTGGCCGGTGATAATCGTGCCGTTCTCCTGGCGTTCCATAAAAAGTATTACGCGGCCTCCAACATGAGACTGGCAGTGCTTTCCAAACTTTCCCTGACGGAACAGGACCAACTGGTCCGAAAATATTTTGCCAATATACCGGATCATCCGGTGAAAAAACCGTTTATAGATCCCAATTATCGTAAACCGCTTAAGGGGAAATACCGTTTTATTAAAATTAAGAGCATCAAGGATAACCGGGCATTGGGACTCGAGTTCCCCACCATACGTCTCCAGGATCACCTGGACAGCAAGCCGGCCTCCGTGGTGGCTTCTGTGCTTGGCTATGAAGGGAAGGGTTCCCTGTTATCCAAGTTGAAAGAGGAAGGCCTGGCGTTGGGTTTGGCTGCCGGAGGCGGGGACAGCCATGTCAATGTTTCTTCCTTTGATATTAATATCAGCCTGACTGAAAAAGGGGAAGCCGAGTATCAACGGGTTATGGAACTTGTGTTCGCTTATATCGAGATGCTCCGAAAAACGGATTTCAAAAAGTATACGTTTAAAGAAATTCAGGCTATGGCGCAGATCGATTTTGATTGGAAAAACCCGGACGAAGGTATGGGGTATGTGGCCGGGCGTGCGGCTCAAATGCAGAGATATAAGCTGAAAGATATAGAAATCCTCCCTTTCTTGTTCAAGAAGTACGAGCCGGAGGCCTACCGGGCTGTTTTGGAGACTCTGAAACCGGAAAATATGCTGGTCAGCTTAATGAGCCAGAAGGTGAAAACCGACAAGACTGAAAAATATTTCGGTACCGAGTACGCCTTCAAAGAAGTGGGAGGGAAATCCTTTCAACGGCTGGTGCATCCACCCCGAGTCGACGGGATGACCTATCCGGGGAAAAATGATTTCATTCCCTACGATTTAGCGTTGATCGACGACAAACCCACACCCGTGCGGGATGATGAAAAGGCTAAAGTCTGGTTTAAGTTTGATGATCGCTTCAAACAGCCCAAGGTTTTTATCCAGTTATTGATTGAGACGCCTCTCGTGTATGACACGGTGGATCATTTGGCTCAATCCAAATTATATGAGGCGGCTCTAAAAGAAGGCTTGAATGAAATCACTTATCCCATTTCATTGGCGGGTTTGTCTTATGACTTGAGCATTGAAAAACGAGGCTTGACCTTATCGATGGGCGGTTATTCTGAACGGACGACAGATTTGCTCCGGCTGGTTGCCAAGAATCTGAAGCAGATTCGTATTGATGAAGAAAAATTCCTGAACCTCAAGGAATCCATCATTCGGGATATGGAGAACCGTAAGCTGGGGCAATCCTATTCAAGAGCGGCTTATTACAACCGGCAGATTTGGATCGTCAAGCAATACACTGAAGACCAGGCGATTGTCGCACTCAAGAAAGTGACTCTAAATGACATCAAGGATTATGCTACGAAGCTTTATCAGAAAGTTTTTATCCGCGGTGTGATCCATGGAAATTGGAGTGCCGAGCAGGCCCGAAAGAGCCTCGATATGGTTCTGGGAGAACTCAAAAGCCAGCCATTACCGGAAAAGGAGAGGTACAAAGAAGTAGTTGAGGTGCTTGATCCGGGTGAAAAGACACGGTTTTCCCGGCAAATCGCCGACAACAATAACTCCATCTATTATACGCTGCAGGTGGGGGGACGCAATTTTGAGGAGCAGGCCCGGAGCTCTATGGTGGCCGCTATTATCGAAAGCGATTTTTATACCCAGATGCGCACCAATCAGCAGTTGGGATATGTCGTCTGGAGTTTTCAAAATCAGGTTGAGGAACGTCTCTTCCTCAAGATGATTATTCAGTCCGCCGGGTACGGTCCCTTTGAATTGCAGAAGCGCATCGAAAGCTGGATGAAGAAATCGGATAAATTGTTTAATACTCTTTCTGATGAAGAATTTGAAAAGCATCGAAGGAGTATGATTGTTGCTCTGGAAAAAAAAGGCGACAGCATTGCCGAAATGACGGGGGATTTGTATTACTTCGCGATCGATGAAAAAGGCGATTTTGATTTTAAAAAGAAACTGGTGAAAGCGGTTAAAAACCTGACCAAAGAAGAGGTGGTCAAGGCAGGTCTGAGAATTTTGCAGGATCCCAAGGTGGCGCGGTCCGTTATTCTCTTGCGTTCCCGAAGCAATAAGGACAAGGTCCCGGAAGGCGTATTGAGCGAGGTGCGGCACCTGGAAAATAATAGATAAGTAGCTATTTAAGTCATATATTTATATTCTATTAACTAGAAATTAGATTAGCTTTATAGAGCCCTCTTTCCAGTAGGAATGAGGGCTTTTTTTTATGGGAGTCAATCAGCTGTATTGGATTTCGTTTTCGAGGTTGGGAGCAACGGGGTGAGGGGTTCCGGATTCCCGGACAGCCTGGGTGGTATTCTGGGCGTTCAATTTGTTGAACAGAAAATGGAATTTCTCCTCGAGTTCTTTGCCGATTTTGGTTTTGATCTCATCCGGAAGATTCCAGAACTGAGATCGAAACGGTCCGAATCCTTTTTTACGGGTCTTGTAGATGAACTGCTCGTCCGTCATACCGGGTTTTTTATCGGCGGCGAACGCCTGGTGCAGGTGGGCATAGATCTCTTTTTTAAAGTCCGCGGGAAAATGGGGGCTGTCATAAATCATATTCTGAAAATCGGTGGCCAGATGAATTTCCGCCGTTTCCAGTTCCGGAAATTTGTGAAACAACTCGGAGGGCAGGGTGGAAGCTCCATGCTGAACCGCTCCGGCCAGATGATAATGCTCGCGTGAAATGCGGGATAGGTTTTCCAGAGTTTCAAAATCCAGTTGCACTTCCGCTACGGTGCCGTCTGGCAGGGGTACGCCGCCATGACTGGTCCCCGTCTGGATGGAAATTTTACTGATGCCTTTGTAATTGGGATTTTTCTGGGCTAGATGTTCGTTGAAATTATCCATATAGGCCCGGAGTTCCGCTTCATTGCTGTTCTCCTTGCCAACTTCCCCGATTTCTCCTCCTACCGAAACGGTCACACCTTCCGGTTCCTTTTCGCGGACAAATGAGGTCAACTCCACCCCCACCTCATAATTCAACCGTTGTTGTTCTTTGACGTCATCAAAGTCGAGGGAAACCAGAGTCGAGGTATCGATGTCGATGTTATAGAATCCGGCGTTGATGGCTTCATTGATGAGCGCCTTGAGTCCGTTGACCTCTTTATTCCGGTCTTCATGATATTTTTCGGCGTTGATCTGGAAATGATCGCCTTGAACGAACACCGGGCCGCGATATTGTTCTTCGATGGCGGCTCCCAGAATGACGGCCATCAATTCGTGAGGCCTTTGGAAGGTATACCCGATTTCCGATTTGGCGATTTCGAATATGAACGCTCCGCAATCGGTGGCCTTGGCGGTCTTGAAAATGGCGCGGCTCATCTCATAGGGCAATCCGCGAATATTCAGGGCGGGAACCGTGTACCCTTTGTTCTTCCCTCGGCCACGCGCCTCATAAAGGTTTTGAATCGATGCCGGAATGATCCCCAATTCATGCGCCACGGATTTGATGATGTGGCGGCAATTCCCCCGTATTTCTCCATTTGGATTTAAGACGGAGTTTTTTACCAGTGTGTCCAGTGGGGTGCCACGCAATTTATCTATATTTTCCAAATGAACGGAACCATTGGATAGGCTCACCCTGTCTTTGAGGTGATGAGTCAGTTCCTGTTTTCCAGAAAATATCATCGAGGTTCTCCTTTATGGGCCGAAATGCTTAGAATTCAATAGGATCAAGCCGCATTGGGGCCGCAAACACCGGCAAATAATCAGGCTTTAAAGTTGATCGTGGGTTAGCTTGACACGAAGTTATTGTCGAATAGTACGAATTATGTTTGATTCCGTGTATAATGCGCCTTCGTATTTTGAGGGAATTATAACTCAATCCGGGTCGAATGAGGATGTAAAAATTCACCCGAGGCGACCCCGGTTTGAGTTTATTGAATTCAATTGTTTGCCAAGTGGGTAATCCCTCTTCGGATCATCTCTGAGCGGCATTTTTTCAAGGGTTTTGCCAGCCGGTAGGAGGAGGACTGAGGAGGCTTTTATATTGACACCCCCCATATTTTTGCTAGAATTCGCAAGCAATTGACACTGTTGGTTTTTCCGGGCGTTAGGCCCCTTCCAGCAGGACCGATTTATGGATTTTTCATCTGATAACCAATTCAAATTGAGTTTATAGCTTAGGGAGAGACGAACCCCATGTTCAAAAATATTTACATTCCAGTCGATAACTCCGACTACTCGAATGAGTGTGTTGAGCTGGCTTTGCAGTTTGCCAAAGGGTCTGAAGGCACTATCATTTCAGCCAGTCATGTGTATGCGGCTAAGATGCATGACGTCCGCTTCCGCCAAATGGAGAGCGGCTTGCCCGAGGAATACCAGGACGAACAGGAACTTGAAAAGCAACGGGCAATCCATGACCAGCTCATCACCAAGGGAATGGAAGTTATTACCGATTCTTACCTGGATGTACCCAAGTACAAAAGTAAGGCGAACAACATTCCCTTTGTTGGTAAATCACTGGAAGGGCGGAACTGGATCGAACTGGTCCGGGATATCAAAGAGTCCAATTATGATTTGGTTATCATGGGAGCCTTGGGCCTGGGCGCGATCAAGGACAGTCAGATCGGTACCGTGACCGAGCGGGTGATCCGCCGGATTGAAACCGATACGCTGATCGTCAAACATGTCCCCGCCATTCACGAACAACAATCTTCCAGCGACAAAATCGTTGTCGCAGTGGACGGTAGTGGGCAAGCCTATGGTGGTTTAAAAACTGCCATCGACATGGCGAAAGCCCTGAACAAGCCCATCGAAGTGATCTCCACGTTCGATCCGTATTTTCATTACGCCATGTTCAACAGCCTGACGGGAGTACTCTCCAAAGATGCCGCCAAGGTATTTAAGTTTGAACAGCAGGAAAAACTGCACGAAGACATCATCGACAAAGGCCTCGCCAAGATTTACCAGTCTCATTTGGAAGTTTCCCGAAAAATGGTGGAAGATGAGGGAATGGAATGTACCATTCGATTGCTGGACGGCAAGGTGTTTGAAAAAGTCCTGCAGTACGCCCGCGAGGAAAATCCCTATATGCTGATTCTCGGACGCATCGGGGTTCACAGCGCACCGGATATGGATATCGGAGGCAATACGGAAAACCTGCTTCGCATGGTGCCGTGCAACGTCTACCTGTCCAGCAGGGTTTATAAGCCGCCGATTGATATGCTGGCGGAAGAGAGCATCGACTGGACCGCTGAAGCGAAGGAACGGTTGAAGAAAATTCCCGGATTTGTACGCCCCATGGCGACTTCCGCGATTCTGCGCTATGCCTTGGAACGCGGTCATAGCATGATCACCTCCGGTGTTATTACCGAAGCGTGTGAAAAGATTCTGCCCGCCGGAGCGATGCAGGCCATGTACGGCATCGGTGACCAGATGCGCGAGAAGGTGGCCCGGGGCGAAGATCCTCTGGAAGGCATGATCGAGGACCGGAGCCGTGCGATGGAAGAAAAATTTGCTGAAGAAGTCGCCAAGGTTCAGGATCTAAAGGTTCGGGATCAGAAAACACTTAAATGTAACGAGTGCGGCAGTATCGTGGATGAGGATGTTGTGAAGTGTGGTGTCTGCGGCGCCGGAGCCGAGAGTTTGTTCGCTATGGACAAATCGGGATTCCAGGCCGACAGTGAAGAGAAGAGCGATTCGACCACCGTCACCACGTTCGACTCGGTGCAAGTGACTTGGACGCAGGATGCATTGGATTATCTGAATCAGTTCCCCGAAGGCCATATTCGGAGACGCGCCCATGCCCGTATCGAGAAAAATGCGCGGGTCCAGAAAGTTTCCACCATTTCCGTGGCTTTTGCCAAGGATCTGCTCAACGATAGCCAAGCAGTTGATACCAAGTCAAAGGATGGCAACGGCAACGGTCATAAAACGGAACAACCTGCAGAAGGTTTTAAAGCCTACGGGGATTTGCCTAAGTTTGAAGGAAAAAATTTCAGTAAAGACATTGAAATTGATCCCACTCAATATTTCTGGTCCGATGATGCGATTGGCCGAATTGAAAAGGTACCGAAGGGCTTCATGAGGGACAATACCATGGAGCGAGTGCTGGATTACGCCCATTCCCAGAATACGAATAACATCAGTCTGGAGTTTTGTGAAAAAGGGATCGAAGAGTCCGTCAAGGTCATGAACGAATTGGTCAAAAATGGGGCGACTCTGGAAGATTTTATCCCGCAAAAGAAATAGATTCGGAACACAATCCCAGTCCAACCCCCGGTTGGATTTTCTGAAAAGTCTCCGAATTGCCAACATTTTAAGTCCAAACCCCTGTTTCGTTGTATCGCTTATGACGGGCAGGGGTTTTTCTTTTCCCTTTGATTTCGCCTTCCTAAAATCTTCCACTACAGCTTATAATACTTAGATGGATTTTAAACTCTATAAACGCCTGCTTCGCAATCTCATGCTGGCTTATCAGATCAAGAAATGCGAGTCACAGCTTTGATTTGGTTACGAACCACCATTTTGTCGTTCGCTTGCGTTATACCTCTGGCGTGCTTCGAGGAGGCACAGGATGCCGACAGGGTGGCAACACACACCCATCCCAACGGACTGAGGATCGCCGCACCGGAGCGCTTTGCGGTTACC
Source organism: Nitrospinaceae bacterium (assembly GCA_965237905.1). GTDB lineage: Bacteria > Nitrospinota > Nitrospinia > Nitrospinales > Nitrospinaceae > SZUA-226. Next base: position 33,243 of record OZ250172.1, read on the forward strand.
GAAATAACCGATGGGTTCCAGCTTCGACCGGCCAGTAACGATCGTTTGATTGATGAAACTGTCATTGAGGTTCACAGCACACCACCGACAGCAACCAGCGATATCCAAACGAAGTCGACGGACGCGGGCCAAGTCACCTACACCATCCAGGCACTGGGTAGTGGATCAGGTGGCACCGAGTATGCGCTGACAGCATGGCGTCCAATAGGCAAGCGCTGGACCGTCATGACGGCTGTGCAACAGCGGGAATGGGGCAAACCGGGTTTTGCAGAGGCCTGGAAAATGTTCGAGACGGCCACTTTATCAAAGTGAAATAGAGAGTGGGAGGTCACCGGCGCTGAGTCGCTCCAAGGCCGCGCCACTTTCTTGAGTCATACAAGCGGTAGACTAGTTTGTGGTCTAATATTGACGGGCGGGGTTTTTCTTTTCCCTTTGATTTCGTCTTCCTAAAATCTTCCACTACAGCTTATAATACTTAGATGGATTTTAAACTCTATAAACGCCTGCTCCGCAACCTCATTCCCTATAAAGGAAAAGTCATTATTGTTCTGGTGACCTCGGTCATCGTGGGAGTTCTTTCCACGTCGCCTGTCCCTCTGGTTAAAGAAGCATTGGATAAGATTTTCATTGATAAAGACACCTTCATGCTGAATGTCATCCCACTGGCTCTCGTCGTCCTCTATATCATCAAGGGCGGTCTCCGGTATTTTCAGAGTTGTTTGATTTTCAGGATCGGATGGGAATTGGTGGCGAAATTCAGGATAGATATTTTTAGACATATCCATAAGCTTCCCTATGGCTTTTTTGAGAAGGATACCACCGGAAAATTAATGTCTCGGGCGGTGAATGATGTCAATGTCATGCTGTTGACCCTGGCTCGGCATGTGAAAGACGCCCTGCAAAACATCGTTATGTTTCTGGGATTGATGTTCTGGGTTTTTTATCTCAAATGGGATTGGGCCCTGATCGCCATTTTTGTGATTCCCTTCGCCCTGATCCCCGTTTCTACCGTAGGAAAAAAACTGCGGCATTTGGGAAGAAGAGGGCAGGAGATCATCGCCGACATCACCTCCACCATGCTGGAATCTTTCTCAGGAGTCAAAATCGTCCGCGCCTTCGGCCTGGAAAAAATTGAAGAGAAAAAACTCGATAGAGACAATCAGGCCTTCCTCGAAAATATGAGAAAAAATGTCAAATACACTGAATTAACCTCACCTCTGATGGAAGTTCTGGGTGTGGTAGGGGGGTCCGCCGTTCTCTGGTATGGCGGGTTTCAGGTCATGAGCGGGGAAGTGACTCAGGGAACCTTCTTCGCATTTATATTGGGGATGTTCATGATGTATGATCCCATGCGGGTTTTGTTCAAGCTCTATACGGACGTTCAAATCGCCTTAGCCGCTTCCGAACGGGTTTATTCCCTTCTTGATGAAGAACCGGAAAAAATGCGGGAGGGGAAAATGAATATGACTGGGTTTCAGCATCAGATCGAATACAAAAATGTTTCGTTCAAATATCCGTCGCGGGAGACGATGGTTCTTAAAAATATCAACCTGACGGTGAACAAATCCGATGTCCTCGCAATCGTGGGAATGAGCGGCGCCGGGAAAAGCACCCTGGCGGACCTTCTGTTCAAGTTTTTTATCGTGACCGAAGGGGAGATCCTGATCGACGGGGAAAATATCAATGATTTGAACAGTCATTCCCTGAGAAGCAACATTGCTTTGGTCACCCAGGAAACGTTCTTGTTCAACGATACCATTTTGGCCAATATCCAGTTTGGCAACCCTACCGCTACCCGCGAGGAAGTAATGGATGCCGCCAAAGCAGCTCATGTGGATATTTTTGTCCGCCACTTGGATGATAATTACGATACCGTTATCGGCGAGCGAGGCGTCATGCTTTCCGGGGGGCAACGGCAGAGAATCGCCATTGCCCGTGCCATTTTGAGAAATGCGCCGATTCTGGTGCTCGACGAGGCCACCTCTGCACTGGATTCGGAATCCGAAAAACTGGTTCAGGATGCCCTGCACCGCCTGATGGAACATCGGACTACATTCGTCATCGCTCACCGGTTGTCCACCATTAAAAGTGCCGATCGTATTATTGTCATGGACCAGGGAGAAATCATCGGTTCCGGCACCCACGAGGAATTGATGGTCGACTGCGCTCAATACCAGAAGTATTATGAGATGCAGGTCATGGGTTAAGTTCAGTGAACCTTGCTTACACTAACGTATGCGCTTCGAAAAAGTTTACATAGAGTCGTTGGGTTACCATTTACCCGAAAATGTCGTGACTTCGGATGATCTGGAACGACGTCTTTCGCCTCTCTATGAGAAGCTGAAACTTCCGTTCGGGCGGCTGGAAATGATGAGCGGTATCCGGGAGCGCCGGTTTTTTGAAAAAGGCGTGTTCCCCAGCCAAGTCAGTTCCCTTGCCGGAGAACACGCCCTCTCCAAAACGGATGTGGACCGCAAGCATGTCGGTTGCCTCATCTCCGGTTCTGTATGCCGCGATTTTCTGGAGCCCGCCACCGCTTCGATCATTCATCACAATTTAAAATTGCCGAATGATTCTCACGTGTTTGATATTTCCAATGCCTGCCTGGGAGTGCTCAACGGCATGGTGCATGTGGCGAACATGATCGAAATGGGACAGATTCGGGCTGGCCTGATCGTGTCGGGAGAAAACGGCGGACCGCTCGTCGATACCACTATAGAAACGTTACTGGCCGATCCCAATCCAACCCGCGCCAAGATCAATCCGCTTTTGCTTCAATGACCATCGGTTCCGCGGCGGTGGCGGTTTTACTGGTGCACAAGGATCTTTCCAGCAAGGGGCATCGGTTGGTGGGCGCTGTCGGACGGGCGGAGACGCGCTTCAATGAATTGTGCCAGGGCAGTGAAGATATGGGAATGGGTGCCGACTCTTCTCCGCTTATGGAGACCGACTCGGAGACGCTGATGAAAGAGGGATGCCAGCTGGCGAAAGATACGTGGGATATCACGAAGTCCGAGTTCGGCTGGAAGAACCAGGATGTGGACAAAGTGTTTTGTCATCAGGTCGGACATATTCACCGGAAACTGCTGTACGAAACTCTGGGACTGGATTTGAAGAAGGATTTTTCCACCCTGGAATATCTCGGCAATACCGGATCAGCCGCATTGCCCGTCACCCTTGCCATCGGTGAAGAAAAAGGGGCTGTTCAAAAAGGTGATTCCGTGGCCTTGCTGGGAATCGGCAGTGGACTCAACTGCCTGATGATGGGCGTGGAATGGTGAGTGGATTTTCGATAGAACCGTTTCGCGATTTGTATCCCTTCGAATCCCGGTTCATCGAGCTCGGCTCCCACCGCCTGCACTACCTTGACGAAGGGCAGGGCGATCCTCTCCTCATGCTTCACGGCAACCCCACCTGGTCATTTTATTACCGTAACCTGATCAAGGGACTGCGAAGCCAGTTCCGATGCGTGGTGCCGGACCATATGGGGTGCGGATTGTCCGACAAGCCGCAGGAGTACAACTACACACTCTCGCAACACATCGATAACCTGGCAAGATTGATCGATCATCTGAAGCTCGATAACATAACCCTGGTGGTGCACGATTGGGGTGGAGCCATCGGAATGGGATTTGCTGTGCGGCATCCCGATAAAATCAAACGGCTCGTTTTTTTCAACACCTCCGCTTTTCTTGCCGACCGCATTCCTTTCAGTATCAACCTGTGCCGGAATTCAATTATTGGTCCGCTGGCCATTTTGAGGTTTAACCTGTTTGCTGCATTGGGGGCGTCGTGGGCCAGTAAAGTACGGGGACGCATGAGAGGCAAGGTTCGCAAAGGGTATCTGGCGCCCTACAATTCTCCCGAGAACCGCATTGCCAACTTGAGATTCGTGCAGGATATTCCTATGACGCCCGATATTCCCAGCTACCCGGTGATCGAGCAGATTGAATCCCAGCTGGGCTACTTCCGGGACCGTCCAGTGTTGATCATCTGGGGCATGCGGGACTTCTGTTTCACGGATTACTTTCTCGACCGATGGAAAAAATATTTCCCGAACGCAGAGGTGCATGAGGTGGAGCAGGCGGGTCATTACGTGGTGGAAGACGCCGATGAGGAAATCATTCCCTGGCTGATCCAATTTTTAAAAAATCATCCAATTTAAATGAAAAAAATGAAAATAGAGTTTTTATATTTTGCGAATTGTCCAAATTATTTGCTCGCTTTGGATATTTTGGATGAGGTTTTAAATGATGAGAACCTTGAGTGGCCGGTTGAAATGATTCTTGTGAACACTAATGAGACTGCGGTCTCGCAAAAATTTTTAGGTTCCCCATCGATTCGGATCTGCGGAGAAGATCTGGAATATTCCCCAGGCGAGGAAAAGGAGTATGGCTTGAAATGCCGGGTCTATCAGGCGGATGGCAGAACTCAGGGATTTCCCCCGGGAAAATTGGTTAGGTCTGCGATTCAGAGGGCCAAGGCGAAAGAACCATCTGGGTGAGCCTCTTGAGTTCTATTTCGTTGAGTCTGTTTAAAGTTAGCTTATCGATAGAGGCAATAAAAAAACGGCGCTCCCAAATGGGAACGCCGTTTTGTGTTTGATTGATACGGGTGTTCAGTACCTATAATGGTCGGGTTTGTACGGGCCTTCGACTGGAAGGTTCAGATACTTGGCTTGCTTGCCGGTCAACTTCGTCAGCTTGACGCCCAGTTTTCCGAGGTGCAGGCGCGCCACTTCTTCGTCCAGTTTCTTGGGTAATACATAAACGCCCAATTCATATTTCTTGGTGAACAGTTCGATTTGCGCCAGCACCTGATTGGTGAAGGAGTTGGACATGACGAACGAAGGATGCCCGGTGGCGCAACCCAGATTCACCAACCGGCCTTCCGCCAGTAGGACGATGCAATGCCCGTCCGGAAACGTATACTTGTCCACCTGCGGTTTGATTTCCTCTTTTTTGATACCGGGGAAATTATTCAATTTTTCCACCTGAATTTCGCAATCGAAGTGGCCGATGTTGCAAACGATGGCCGTGTCCTTCATCTTTTCCATGTGATCGATGCGTATGATGTCTTCACAGCCGGTAGTGGTGACGTAAATATCACCTTCTGCGATGGCGTTTTCCATAGTGGTGACTTCAAAACCTTCCATCGCCGCCTGCAGGGCACAGATGGGATCGATTTCCGTGACCAGGACGCGTCCGCCATACGACCGCATGGAGTGCGCGCATCCCTTACCGACATCGCCGTAACCGGCGATCACGATCACCTTGCCGGCGATCATCACGTCGGTGGCGCGTTTGATGCCGTCCGCCAGCGATTCGCGGCAACCGTACAGGTTGTCGAATTTCGATTTGGTAACGGAATCATTGACGTTCATCGCGGGCAATTTAAGTGTTCCGTCCTCGATCATTTTATAAAGCTTGTGCACGCCGGTGGTGGTTTCCTCGGTCACGCCCTTGATACCCGCCAGCAGTTCGGGATGTTTTTCATGCACGTAGCCGGTCAGATCTCCGCCGTCGTCGAGAATCATATTCGGACCCTGGTCGTTATCGAACGGGAGGGTTTGCGCGGTGCACCACCAGTATTCTTCTTCGGTTTCGCCTTTCCACGCGAAAACTGGAATTCCCGCTTTGGCCATAGCCGCCGCGGCGTGATCCTGCGTCGAGAAAATATTGCAGGAGGCCCATCGGACTTCGGCACCCAGTTCAATGAGGGTCTCCATCAACACCGCCGTCTGGATGGTCATGTGGAGGGAGCCGGCGATGCGGGCGCCTTTCAGTGGTTTGCTTTTACCATATTTTTCACGCAGGGCCATCAGACCGGGCATTTCCTTTTCCGCGAGAATAATTTCCTGGCGGCCCCAGTCGGCCAGCGACAGGTCCTTAACTTTGTATTTTTCTGAGACAACCGTCGAGGTCATTTAATTCTCCTTATCAATTCATTAAAGTAATGGGTACTTTCAACAGGTTGCCGATCTCGTGTTCGGTGAAGGCAATCCTTGGTAATTCAAGTGTGTATGTTTTTCCGGGGGCCATGGGGAAGTCTGGATGACTCTGCCATATAGGATACATTGTAACAGTGAGCGTGTGTTTCGTCCACTTGAAAACCGGGCTAATGGAAGTGAAGGCATGAAAGATGTCAGTTAATTATTGGTAATTTTGACGGTTTTGTAGAGGAAATTCTTGAAGCTCAGGAATTTTTTGTTTTCCTCGGGGTTGTTGCGGAACTGCTCCCCGCATACTCCCAGCTTGACTGCGAGGCCGGGCAGATTGGTCTGATACCGCCTTTTGGCCATTTCAATCAAAGAGGACACGGCATCCCGTGTCAGACGTTTGCCTCGAAAAGGATGGTAAACGGACGTCCAAAAATCTCCCTGGCCCTGTTCCATAGTTTCCAGCAAGTCTCCTGCCCAATCGTTACTTTCCGTAGTCGAGGGAAGCTCCTTCGATTCCTCACCACTGGCATTTACTAAATCATCCCTGGTGATCAGAGAATTTTTGCAAAACAATAGAGCTCTCAGTAACAAATTTTTTAACTCCCGAACGTTTCCCCGGTACGTTCTATGGCTAAGAAATTGGATGGCCCCCTGATCAAAATGGGGCGGTGGGCTGTTGGAATCTTTTTTGTAGGCTTGGTGCAATCGGCCTAGAAAATGGATGGCCAAGTCTTCAATATCTTCCTGCCGGTCATTGAGGGAAGGGATTTGAAAACCCAGTGCATTAAGTCGATGGTACAAGTCTTCGCGGAAACGGCCGGCTTCGATTTCATGTAACAGGTTTTTGTTGGTGGCGGTGATCAGAAAAATTCGCGAATAACGGGATTCATTTTCACCAAGTCGCATGAAGGCACCGGTATCCAGAAACCGTAAGAGTTGCACCTGTGTTTTGGGATCGGCATCGCCAATTTCATCGAGGAAGACGATCCCGCCGTCGGCCTCCTCCAAAATTCCTTTTCGGTTCGATTCCGCCCCGGTGAACGCTCCCTTTTTGTGGCCGAACAGTTCGCTGTAGGTCAAGTCCCCGCTGTAAGCGGCGATATTGGTTTTCCGCAAGTGCAGTTCGCAATGATCTCCCCGGTTGGCCCGGAAAATTTCCAGAAGGCGCGAATAAATAGTGTTGAAGAAAAACTCCTTGCCGCTCCCTGTGGGGCCGGTGATGAGTAGAGAAGGGATGCCCATGACCGCCTCCAGTTGTTGTCCTCGGTCCCAGTGGAGCATGCGGTGACTGATCGAATCCACCACCGTATTGATCTGCTTGACCAGATTGTGAATCTTCCGGCTTTTGCCGATGACGTTGCCGAGGTAATACGAAGAAACTTTGGGATCGCGGTATTCAATTTCCTCACGCAGGACGGACATTTCCGCCCGCACGTTTTCTATTTGCTTCAGGTGGTACACTTTTTGCCCGATCAAGCTGGCGATGATCTGTAGGATTTTTTTGTGCTCTTCCTTGAAATAATTCATCTTGAAACTGTCTTGGTTGATCACTCCCAGAACGTTGTTTTCATAAATGATGGGTACCGCCAACTCGGCGCGGATGGCCGACGATAGGTTTTTGTAAAACCCCTGGGTCAGATTGGCATTGGTTACATCAGAGAACAGGACGGGACGGGCGGTATGTGCGCAATACCCGTTGACCGATTTCATCTCGTCCGGAAGATCATTACCTCCCACCCGCAGGGGAGAAATCTTGCTCTTTTTCCAGTCGCGTGATTTAGCTCCAACCAGCTCACCTTGATCGTCCTCGACCACCAGCCAGGGTTTATCGTCGATCATTTTCAAGAGAGAAATGGTGCCGCAATCCGCTCCGAGTAATTCCGAGGTTTTGCCCAGAATGTTTTGCAGGAACGATTGCAGGGAACTGTTTTGATCGGACAGCAGTCCTTCGATTTCGCTCAGTACCTGAATTTCAATATGAGCGTGGCTTTCTTCCAGAATCAGGTTTTCCACCATGGATGCGTGTTGCTGGAGCAGGGCTTTTTCAAAAGAGGTGAACTCGTAAGGCTCACTGGTGTAGTAATTGACGGCGCAGATGAATTTCCCCGTTTTAGAGTCGTATTTGGGAACCTGATAGAGAGACACCAGATTGATCTGGCTGGCGATATCTTTTCTTGGAAATTGTTCCTCCATGACGTTTTCATGAAAGACCGATCCCTGCTGAAGGTCTTTCATCACCAGACCTTTGTCCGGAGCAAATTGGATAATCCGGTTGATCAGATTGTGACCGTCCAGCACGCGGATCTGTTCCTTGTTGTTATAAATACTCGCGTGTTCAAATTTTTGCGAATAGACGGCGAGAATTTCAACCAGATCGGAAGGACTTCCACTCTTTTGAGGAGGTTGGGTTTGGGACACCGGAACCAGAACCGAAGCCAGTGTGAGATTTTCAATCAGGTTCATCGCTGATCGCATCATCAGCCAGGCGCCGTCTTTTTTTCGGGCCGTATCCAGATGCCGGGAAAATGAAATATTCTGATGGTAACGCTTGGCCTTTTCGATGATAGGGCTGTTCTCTCCCAGGAAACGGGTGATATCTTCAATGGCTTCGGAAGTTAAAAATTTGCCTTCCTTGTTCCAGTCCAGGCTCAGGGTGCCGATGGGCCGCATCTGGTACGTGATAGGGAAAACAGCAGTACTTTTGATATTGGAAAGCGCTTCCAGTGGATTACGAAAACTGGAGAAGCCGCCTGGAATATCCCAGGAAACCACTACCGAATTTTCATAGAAGGCTTTCGAGGTGATGGATTCTTTGGGCGAAATGTATTTGGTGATGCGGTGCTGGTCGGGCTGATTTTGGCCGGTGACGTAATGGCAGATCAGCATACCCTCATACAGATCCTCTAGATATATGCGGACCGAATCACAGCGATAGGTGTTCTTCAAATCGGTGGCCAACAAATGCAGGATTTCCGAAAGATTTTCCTTTTCGAAACTGGATAAGGTCTGGCCTAATTTTTGGAGATTAGTCGTCATCGGGGTAATCCAAGTGAGTAAAAAAACTACACAATTTTACCTTTTTAGAGCAACAATGGCAATAGATCAAAATTAGAGATCCTATCTGCTTGCGTCAAAAACTCGGTGAGTGAGGCGGTAATTTTTGCCCGGTTGTCAAAATACGGGTCGATGGAATTCACAGCTCATCATTTTTGAAATCCATCAATATGCATAAAATCAATAAGTTATAAGATATGATTTTTGATTTATGAGTCGGGCTGTCTTGGCATAAGATTTGCTCTTTAAATGGTTTAGGAGCTTATTATGCTAATCGACCGCTTACTATTTGCCGATAAAACGCCGTTAGTATTGAAAAAAGCGCTGGATTCTCAATCTCAACGCCACTTGCTGATTTCCAGTAATATCAGCAATATCGATACACCGGGTTATCAGGCCAAGGATATTGATTTTAAAGGGGCGCTGAGAGCCGCTCTGGGAGCGGGTGATGGCTTGGCACTGCGTACCACTCACAGCAGTCATATTGGACCCAATAAGAATGATATCAAGGGATTGCAGGCGGAACCCTTTGTTGAAGCGGATGCCGCCAAATCCAACGGTAACAACGTCAATATCGACAAGGAAATGATGAAGCTGGCCGAGAATCAAATTTCCTATAACGCCACCATTCAAATGATGGCTAAGCGGGGATCTACGATAAGGGCCGCGATCACTGAAAATGCCCAGGGGTAAAGGTTTTGGAGAATCCGAGATTGTTGACAAAGCACCGCAATCGCAGTAACTTAAGAGTACTAACTTGAGTGGAATGATGGAAGATATAACAGTTAAAACACAATTGAAGACTGCCCTCAATCCGGGCTTGTCCCCTGCCGATGGCAAGATTGGTCCCAATCAAACGGGGGAAGCCGGACCGTCCTTTGCAGACACCCTGGCCAAATCGATCGAGGAGGTCAACCATCTGCAGAAAGAGGCGGACCAGGCAATCGAGAAGCTGGCTTCCGGTGAATCGCAAAATGTCCACGGCGCCATGCTGGCGGTGAACAAGGCGGATACCGCCTTTCGCATGACCATGCAGGTACGGAATAAAATCGTGGAAGCTTATCAAGAGGTCATGCGGATGCAGGTTTAATCATCTTCCGGTTTCAAGGTTGATTTCTTTCCCTCGGAGTTTTCCGGGGGATTTTTTTTGCCCCGGGCCACGCCCGGGGGAAAATGAGCAAAAGCATTTGGATGCGTCTGTAAAATTGTCGTCGCCAACCGAGGTTTTTAAATTCGCCCCGCGCGGAGCGGGCGGCGCAGGGCCAATTTCGCCGGGGCATCAGGGGGCGATCTACGGGTTGCTTTCGCCAGCCAAGGTTTCAAAGTTACCTGCGAAGGTACTCCGCCCGGTTGACAAGATGGGTCAATTGGAGGATATTTATCTTCAGAATACTGGATACGAAAGTAAAAACTTGGTTTGATCCAACAGGAATTGGATCATGGAGGCTTTATGAAACGCGTCACCGGTTACATCTTTTTGATAGGATTGTTCGCCTTGCTGGGCTCCAACCCGGTATGGGCGCAGGCGGGCGGCCATGCCAGTGTCGGTCTGGGGCATGGCGAAGAGGGGTATTTGCACCTTCAGGAAATGGTCAAACACTTTGAATTCAGTTTGAAGATGAACGATGCTTCTCCCGAGCTAAAAATACACGGGGCTGAAGCGCTGAAGCACGCCCGGCAAGCTCTCAAACATTATAATGAAGCATTGACCCATGCTTCGGAATCGCTGGGACGCCCCGCTGGAAATCCTATGATGGGTGGCGGTTCGGGCGGTGACCACAGGGATGAAGGGTCGGATCATGATCAAGGTCCAGGGGGGGCCTATGGTAGACCCGGAATGCCGGAAGGTTCCCAGCATTAACTTTTGATCTTGGAAGTTTGCGGATTTAGGACTCGATCGGCAGTTTTGGGTTGTGGCTCCAATCCCACCACGATCCGTCATAATTTCGCACCTTATACCCGAGATGGCGGAAAACGAAATAAGCCATCGCCGACCTCACCCCTCCCGTACAGTAAACTACGATTTCCTGGCTGGATTGAATGCCCTTGGATTTTAAAAGGGAGTCCAGTGCCTCACGCGGTTTCAAATTGCCATCCGATTTGAAAAATTCCCGCCAATCGATATGGAGCGCCCCGGGAATATGGCCTCCCCGGGATGAACCGTAGGGCGTCGCCCCATCAAATTCACGTTTTTCCCGATTGTCAATCAGGGCCATATTCTGTGAGCCTAATCGTGAGGCGATCCAGCTTTGATCCGCCAGGACATCCCGGTTGAAATTGATATCGGATGTTTCCAACGCAGAGGGTTTGGGAGTCTGTCCGAAGCCCCGCTTTTTGGAAAACCCGGCTTTTTCCCAATTTTGGAATCCTCCTTTCAACAGAGCCACCCGCTTGAATCCATAAAACTCGAACATCCAGAAAAAACGGCCATCGGTGCGCCATTTATCGGACAAATCTCCATAGATGATAATGGTTTTCTGAGGGTCGATACTGAGAGAACGCAACTTCCGAACGATAAACTCTTTGTCCTGATTGATTTGGCCCATAACCCCGTTGGATTTAACTGTAAACTCTTTCCAGTTGCTTAAATTTATGGCTCCAGGAATATGTCCCAGCAGATATTTCCAGGACGGCCGGGTGTCGATCAAAACCCGTTCGTTTATGGACAAGGACTGGACTTGCTCCGGAGTGATAAGCAGTTCAAAATCAGGGGTAGAAAGGGCAGGGTGGGGTACCCCAAAGATCCCGAATGCAAGGATAGAAACCCTTAATAAAGCGGCCTTTATTTTCCTTGACAAAATGCAGTTTGGACTTGTAATATCATGCTTCATTTTTTGACCTAAGGCCTTTTAAATGCGATGTTTTTTGGTAAATACTCCGATTTTCCCGGTCCCCAAAAACTCACCAATTTTTTGCTAAGAGACTGATTTGCAGGGATGGCCGGTCGAAGTTGTAAAATACCATCATTATAAGGACGTTTTAAAAAGAATCTGGATTCAAAAATCTTTTCTTTCCTGTAGTACACTGGCGGTCTTGGGAATCGATTTGATTAATTTAAGTGTATACAATATATTGCCAAAAGTCAGTATTATGAGGGAGCTATGACGAACGAACAGGATAATGACAAACAGAACCCGTCTCCTAAGGACCGGTTGGAACAGATCAAACAAGAGGCGCAGGAAGACGCCAGCTCCTATTATGATCAGGGTAAATCGAAAGATGATGCTGTGACAGAAGAAGATTTTACCAAGCCGGTCCCTCCAGTGAACGAGGAAAAAGAGGACATGAATATGATGAAAGCCCTGGCGTATCTGGGATTTGGTATGGGGGCTTTGGCGATCATCGTCATCGTGTTTTTTCTCCGCAACCTGGACCACAAAGTGGGTGATATGGATACCGCGGTTGGGACGTTGGAAGAAAAATTCGGTCCCCTCAAACTGGAGGTGGATGAAAAGCTGGCCAAGGTCAATGCTGATGTTTCGCAATTACAAGACCGGTTTGGGAATTATGAACGGCAGGCGGCAGTCACAGAATTGAAAAGGGCGTTGGTGGCCATTCAGACAGTCACGGAAAATACGAACCCGGAGGTTCAAGTGAAATCGGATCAAGTGATCGCAAGTATAGAAAACCTTCTGCGTGAATTGGGTTCCGGACCTCCCGGCGCGTCTCCGGCCCCCGGATCGGTTGCTCCGACTTCTGCGCCTGCATCGTCTGCACCCGCTTCGGAAGAAAAACCGTTTGAGATTATCCTGGAGCAACCTGCCCCCGCTCCCATGGCGGAAGCTCATCCTCCGGAAGAACCGGTTGCTGAAGCAGCTCCAGCCGAGCCAGCAGAAGAATCGGCCCCTGCGGCTAAAGAACCTGCCGCCGAAGCCAGCGGTGGAGATGACGATGAGTCCGACGATGAAGAGGATGAAGAGGACGAATAAGTTTTACTGAATTCCTGGCCTGGGACCTTGCAAGGGTCTCAGGCCTTATTTGTTTGAACGGCTTTGGAAAATGACATCATGCCTGTAAAATTTATCATATTTATTATTCTGTCCATTATCGTGGCTATTTTTGCCGTTAAAAACATGGATATGGTGGAGGTCAGTTTTTATGACTTCAGTCTGAATTCCCATGATTACCCTGTTCCTCTCCTGGTCGTGATTGTAGTGTCATTGGGTTTTGGTTTTTTTCTTGCGTGGATAGACGGGTGGGTGGCCAAAATGAAATTGAAATCCATCATTCGCCAAAACAATAGAACGATTGAGTCCCTCGATGAGGAATTGAGGAAATACAGAAAACCTTCCTTACCTGAATATACCGAATCTGAAAAATAGTTTTTCACCTTTGTCTATGTTCGACCGATAGTTTTATGCATCCACAATTTTTATCCCCACAACAACTCCATGATTTTGAACGTGACGGGTTTCTTTTGATCCGCAAACCGGTTGAGTCAAAAGAGATCAATCAAGTTGTTTCCTGGGTGAATGAAGTCCAGGACTACCCGGAAGTTCCCGGAAAATACATGATGTACTTTGAGAAGAGTCTTTTGGAGTCCGAAAAGCGGATTCTTCAACGCATGGAGAATGTGTACGAGTATCATGAAGGCTTCAAAGGCTTGTTTGACAGTGATTGGTTGAAGGGCGTGGTTTCGGATTTGTTTCGTGAGTCTGCCGTGTTGTTTAAGGACAAGATCAATTTCAAGCTTCCGGGGGGTGGCGGGTTTGATTGGCATCAGGACCAACAGGCAGGGTGGTGGGTCTATGCGCCAATTTTCATCACCGCGCTTATTTGTATCGATCCGGTCACTCCCGAAAACGGCCCCCTCGAGCTTTCTGCCGGACAACACAAGCAGGGATTGATGGGTAAGGAGTGGGAACCGCTGAATGATGACAATATGAAAGAAATGAAGTTTGAGCCCATGATGCTGGAACCGGGAGACATGGTGTTTTTCGACTCATTCGTTCCCCACGGGTCCGGTTCCAACATGACCGATCAACCCCGGCGGGTTCTTTACATCACCTATAACAAGCTTTCGGAAGGCGATCACCGGAAGCAGTATTACGCGGACAAGCGTAAAAGCTTTCCTCCTGATTGCGAACGCGATCCCAAAAAGGAATATAAGTTTCGAGTTTAGAATTCCGGTTGTTGCTGTGTGACGCAGTGAATGGCCCCCAATCCCCAAACAAACGTTTCGCAGGGAATCCCCACAATCTCTCGATCAGGAAAAAATCGTTTTAAAATGGACTCGGCAACGGCATCGTTGTGGTGATTGTAAGTGGGTAACAGGACCGCCCGATTGCCGATATAAAAATTGGCGTAACTGGCGGGCAATCGTCCCTCATCGCCTGCGATGCGGCCCGGCATCGGGAGCTTTATAATATTCAGCGGTTTTCCACTTTCATCGCGGAACGATTCAAGAATTTGGAGGTTCTCTTGCAGGCAGGCACGGTTGGGGTCCGTTGTATCTTCCTCCCAGGCACAAAGCACCGTATCGGGATTAACAAAGCGGACCAGGTTGTCGATGTGACCGTCGGTATCGTCTCCTTCAATGTTACCCTGACACCAGATGATTTCCCGGACGCCCAGATAACGTTTCAAATAGGATTCCATCTCGGCTTTTTCGAGGCCGCCGTTCCGGTTGGGATTGAGTAAGCATTGTTCGGTGGTGATGCACAGGCCCTGGCCGTTGACCTCGATGGCGCCGCCTTCCAGGACAATCCCGGGTTCGAAGTGGGCTATTCCCAATAGATCCGCTATGGCGCCGCCCACCCGGTCATCCAAGCCCCACTCGTATTTACCGCCCCAGGAATCGAATTTCCAGAGATTGGCTGAGGCTTCCCGTTTGCCGGAAGACGTTTCCCGAACCAGAAAATTGGGACCGTAATCACGAATCCAGGCGTCGTTAGTTGGGATAGAATAAGTTATTATATTTTTATTAGTTAGTAGACTACTCTTAATTAGTTTGTTTAGCTGAAAAGCATCCGATTCCCGGTTCACCAGAAGGTGGATCTTTTCTCCTTTGGCAAGAGCCTTGATCATCTGTACATAGACGGCCTCGATTTTTGCCATGTCCTGTCCCGGCCAGGTCTCCAGATTATGAGGCCAGGTCAGCCAGGTGGCAGAGTGGGGTTCCCATTCGGCGGGCATGCGGAAGCCGAGGTCAGCGGGATAAGAGTCAGGTTTCATTCTGGTCGATGAATAAACGGGTCAGGTTCTGGTAGGCATCAACCCGGCGATCCCGCAGAAAAGGCCAGCCTTGCCGGGTTTCCTCGATTAAGCCGAGATCGCAATCGACGACCAGCACTTCCGGTTTCTTGGAAGAAGCCTCAACAAGGACTTCGCCAAAGGGATCGGACACAAAAGACTTTCCCCAGAAATTGAGCTGGTCTTCCTGACCCACACGGTTGACCACGACAGTAAAGACACCGTTGGCAATGCTGTGGGCTTTTTGAATGGTTTGCCAGGCCTGCGCCTGCTTTTCGGCAACGGACTCATCAAAAGCCTGATAACCAATCGCGGTAGGATAAAACAGGATTTGGGCGCCGGATAAAGCCGTCAGACGAGCCGCCTCTGGAAACCACTGGTCCCAGCAGATTAAGACGCCTATTTTCCCGAAGCGGGTGGGAATGGTTTGGAATCCTGTATCTCCGGGTGTGAAATAAAATTTTTCATAAAAACCGGGATCGTCTGGGATGTGCATTTTGCGGTAGCGGCCGGCGATGGAGCCGTCGGCATCGAGGACCACCGCCGTGTTGTGATAAATTCCTGTAGACCGCTTCTCAAACAGAGGAAGAATGAGAACCACTTCCAACTCGGATGCTAATTGAGACATCGCGCGGGTAGAGGGACCGGGTATTTCCTCCGCCCGATTGAAATGTTCGTGATCCTCCGTCTGGCAGAAATAGGGCGTTTGAAAAAGTTCCTGCAGGCAGATGATCTGCGCTCCTTGTCCGGCGGCCTTGCGGATCCCCTGTTCGGCGGTTTTCATGTTAGCCTCCGCGTCTTTCCCGCAGGCCATTTGAACCAGGCCGATTTTTACAATTTCCTTGTTGGTATTGGAGTTCATAATCTAATAAAATCACCAAATATCACTGGATGGAATTGGATTGGGAGTATAGGGGAACTTCTTTCTTACGGCAATCAGTTTTCCCTTGCGAACCTTTTGGATCGCAGTTACCACCGAATAGGTTTATGTTATAATTCAATAAGTTATGGTATTTTTTAAGTCTTTGGGAATTGTATCGGGCTGGTATAATGGTGTAAAACTCAAACCTTTATTCAATTAGAATACAAACGACTATGTGGGTTAAACAAGCTTTTCGAGATTATTATAAGCCCAAACTTCGCCGGGAGTTGAAGCGCGACCCGACTCAGGAGGAATGCGACCAGCGGTTTGAGGAAATTTATAAAGAACTCCGTCTGACCCTCCTGGCCGGGGTTTATGAAGGGGTCTCTCTTTATTTTTACGAGATCGGCCAGTTCACGCTGGAAGAGTTCAACACCTTCCGGGATCAGACGGAAGCGTATCTCGTGGAGCGGTTCGGCGGTGGCAATTTCAAGTTGAACTTTTACGAAGGCGATTCCTTCGTGGTCACCGTTAATTTCAAGCCTGAGGGAGAGCCCAAGTGGCATCATCTGCTCCCTGAGAAAGCCAAACCTTTTGTGAATCCCTAATGAATTCTCCCACCTCTTCGACGTTGCTTCAGAACGATCTGGAAAAAGATCAATGGAACGGCTTATTGGATTCTCTTAAGTCACTGGAACATCCGGTAAGCGTGGAGGGTTTGCCCGGCGCTTCCAAAGCGTATTTGCTGGCGCAGGCGTGGAAGCATTCCAAACGTCCCCAGGTCGTGATCACCTCGGACCAGATCAGTGGAGAAACATGGCTTTCCGATTTACGTTATTTTCTCCGTCATGAAAAAGTACGGGTGTCTCCTCAGTTTTTCCCGACCTGGGAATTACTGCCCTATGAACCGTTATCTCCTTTCAGTGAAGTTTCGGGAGAACGTTTGGCGACCTTGAATGGATTGCTGGAGAATCATTGCCCGATTCTAGTGGTTCCCGTGGAGGCGGCATTGCAATATCTGATGCCCCGTTCTTCGCTCCGTAATCTGACTTACGAGGTTCAAAAAGGGCAAACTCTCGATCGGGAAGTGTTCGAAATGTGTCTGGTGGACAACGGTTACACCCGCTCTCATTTGGTGGAGGAACGCGGCCAGTTCAGTTCGCGAGGAGACATTCTGGATGTTTTTCAATCGCATCAATCTCATCCCATCCGCATCGAGTTTTTTGGCGACGAGGTCGAATCTATCCGGAAGTTCGAGGTCAGTTCCCAAGTGTCCATAGAAGAATGCGATCAGGTGAAAGTTCTTCCGATCCGGGAATTGTGCTTGACCGAAAAGGATCTGCAAGGAGGCGTCGAGACTATTCTTCAATACGGCCGGGACCATGAGGTCAATGCTTCCCGCTTCAACGAACTGGTGGAAAAACTTCGGAACTTAAAAAGTTTTTCCGGAATGGAAATGCTGGCTCCCTTCTTTTTTGAGAAAAAGGAGAGCCTCTTCGATTATCTTCCTGAAAACACTTTAATCGTTCTGGACGATCTGGAGTTATTAAAGGAAAAGTGCGATCAGTTTGAAGGGTTGGTTCATGAGGAATACCACCGGTGTGTGGACCGGGGCGATGTCGCCGCGGAGCCCGATCATCTGTATCTCTCCAGCCAAACGTTTTTGAAGGAAACCCAATCCCGGCCTCAGGTGATTCTCAATACCTTGAAGCTTTCGGATGATGGAGAAACCTCAAAACGGTTTCAGGTCAAGCCGATTCCTTCATTTCAGGGTAAATTCGATCTGTTTGCGCATCATGCCGGCGAATGGATCGATAAAGGTTATGAGGTTTCAGTGGCCGCGCCAACCAAGGGGCATGTCCGCCGCATGAATGAGTTGTTGGTGGATAAGGAATTGAACCTCCCGGTAGAACTCGGTTTTATCAGTCAGGGATTCCAGTTTTCTGGAATGAAAACCATTTTTGTCGCCGAACATGAAATATTCGGCCGGACTCACAAACACCGCCACCGCCGCAAGTCGCGCTCGACCGTTTTCCAGCGGGGCTTCAAGGATTTGAAGGAGGGAGATTTGTTGGTGCATGTGGATTACGGCATCGGCCAATACACCCGGACCAAGGAGTTGACGACAGGTATCGGGGGAGGTGAGTTTCTGGAGATATTTTATGCAGACGACCAGAAACTTTACATTCCGATGGATGGGTTGGCTGCCATTCAGAAATATATGGGGAGTGGTGAAGAGAATCCTCCTCTGAGTCAGTTGGGGGGTACCCAATGGAAGCGTCAAAAGAAAAAAATAAAAGACTCCTTGAAAGAACTCGCCGGTGAACTTTTAAAAGTTTACGCATCCCGGGAAATGGCCAAGGGGCACGTGTATTCGCACAATTCGGTTCTGATGCAGGATTTTGCGGACTCGTTTGAATATGTCGAGACCGAGGATCAGTTGAAAGCCATTGAAGATGTTATAGAAGACCTGGAACGTGAGAAACCCATGGACCGTTTGATCTGTGGTGACGTGGGTTACGGTAAAACCGAGGTGGCCATGCGGGCGGCTTTCAGTGCCGTATTGGATAAAAAGCAGGTCGCTGTGCTGGTACCCACTACCATATTGGCTCAACAGCATTGGCTCACCTTTCAGGAGCGGTTTCATATGCATCCGGTACAAGTGGGAATGGTCAGCCGGTTCCGCACTCCCCGCGAGCAAAAAGAAACTCTCAAAAGATTAAAAGAAGGGAAAGTGGATATTCTCGTCGGGACCCATCGCCTGCTGTCCAAGGACGTGCAGTTCGCTGACCTGGGTTTGGTGATCATTGATGAGGAACAGCGATTTGGGGTCAAGCACAAGGAACGACTGAAGGAGTTGAGAACTTCGGTGGACGTACTCACCCTGAGTGCTACTCCGATTCCCCGAACCCTTCACTTTTCACTGATGGGTGTGCGGGATTTGAGTGTGATCGAAACCCCGCCGAGCGACCGTTTATCGATTAAAACGTATGTTCGGAAATTTGATGAAGAACTTATTCGCGAAGCCATTCTGCGGGAAAAGGATCGTGGTGGACAGGTGTACTTCGTGCACAACAAGGTTCAAAATATTCATTCGATCGCCGCATTGCTCAAGAAGATTGTTCCCGAGGTTACTTTGGGAATCGCTCACGGTCAGCTTCAGGAAAGAATGCTGGAAAAGGTTATGAGGCAATTCATCGAAAAGGAAATCGATCTTTTATTATGCACCTCCATCATTGAGTCGGGCCTGGATATTCCTTCCGCCAACACCATCATCATCAACCGGGCCGACCAGTTTGGCCTGGCGCAACTGTATCAGCTTAGAGGCAGGGTGGGGCGTTACAAGCATCAGGCGTATGCCTATCTTCTTATTCCGGGAGCGTTGGCCATCAGCGAAGATGCGCGCAAACGTTTGTCCGCCATTGAGGAAATGAGCGATCTGGGAGCCGGCTTCGAACTGGCCGCCCGGGATATGGAAATTCGCGGCACCGGTAACATGCTGGGCCATAATCAATCGGGCCATATTTCCGCCATCGGATTCGATTTGTATTGTAAAATGATGGAGGAAACGATTCGGGAAATGAAAGGGCAGAAAATTGAGTCCAAAATTGAACCCGAAATCAACTTGGAAATTAAAGGCTACGTTCCCAAAGATTATGTTTCCGATTTGAATCAAAGGCTGGAAATCTACCGTCGACTGCAACTTCTGGATGGGTTTGAAGAGTTGGAAACCCTTAAAGTTGAATTGACGGATCGATACGGCAATTTCCCGGAAGAGGTGGAAAAATTACTGGTACTGCTGGAAGTTAAATTATACTGTCAAAGGCTGGATATTTCCAAAATCCAATTGAGACACAACGAAATCACTTTGACCATCGATTCTTCCACCCGCCTGTTAACTCATAAATTAATGGAAATTCTTGACTCAAGAATACGACTGATTTCTGAATATCATCTTGTTTTGAAATTAAAAAATAAGGGCTGGAAAGAGGATTCGGGATTGATTTGCTCCTATTTGAAAAAACTAATGGATTGCCTGGATGAAGACTGAACTTATGAAGAAGGAAAGTATAAAAACTGTTTTAAGGTTTTGCCTGATTTTTTTCGTTACCAATTTGTTGGTGGGATGTGGTTCCAGTGAAACCGAAGAGCAGGAGAATTGGGCTGATGTGGTGGCGACGGTCAACAAGGAAGTCATCACGCGCGAAGATTTTCAGAACGAACTGAAATGGTCGAAAAGAAAATACCGGGTTGAGAAAAATGACACCTTGGAACCTAATCAGAAGGTTTGGTTAAAGACCAGTATCCTTAATGAATTAATTCAAGACAGCTTGTTGCGTCAGGAAGCCATTGAACAAGGCGTCAAGGTTTCTTCCGGGGAATTTGAGAAATATTTGGATCAATCGAAAGAAGGTTACAAAGAGAATACTTTTCAGCGGGCTTTGGACATAGAGGAAATTTCCAGGTCGCAATGGGAAGATAAATTGAAGACCCATCTGCTGATCAGAAAATTGATCGAAGAGGTGATCAACCGCAAGATTGAAATTAAGGAAGAGGAGTTATTAGCTTACTTCAAGCAGCATATGGAGGAATTTCAAAAAGGCGAACAGATCCGTACTCTTCATATCATGGTTGAAACCGAGGATGAGGCCAGAAGAATTTCAAAGCTGATCCGCAAGGGGAAATCGTTTGCTGAATTGGCTAAACAGCACTCGAGGAATCCGGAAGGCAAAGCGGGTGAGGATACAGGGTATTATGAGGCTGGACAAATGCCCAAGTGGTTTGATGATGTTTTCAAGCTCAAAGTCAATAAAGTGAGCGATATCATTCGGACCCCCTATGGTATTTATATCTTCAAGGTTGTGGATAAGAAGCCGGAGCGAAAGATGAGCTTTGAAGAATCCAAAAAACAAATTCACACTGAACTGTTGCGAGAAGCCCAGGAACAGGCTTTTCACAAGTGGGTGGAAGAAATTAAAAATAAATCGGAAATTATTATAAAGTATGAAGTATTGGAAACAATTTAATATTTCGTTGTGTTGCGGCCTTTTAGGTTTGGTTTGGGCGGTTTTTCCTGTGATTCCGGGATGGGCCAAAACCGTTGATCGCATTATTGCCAAAGTGAATGCAACAATCATCACGCAGAGCGAGCTGGAGGAAAGGGTCGTTGTGAGGATGATGAGTCTCCAAAAAAATAATGTACAACCCATGCCTTCCAAGGCAGAGGTGATGTATGAAGAGTTGGAGCGCATGATTGAGGAAAGACTTTTAATCGATGCGGCGGGAAAACTCAAGTTGGGGGTGGATGAGGACAGTGTGACCAAAGCCATTGATGAAATCAAACGCACCAATGGCCTTAACGACGGCGATCTGGAGAAGATGCTTCAGGCGGAATCCAAATCCCTGGAAGAATACAAAAATAAAATCCGCGACCAAATACTAATAAGTAGAGTGGTGGGCTTTGAAGTCCGCAAGCGAGTTACTGTAAGCAAAGAGGAAATCAAAAAATATTATAACCAGCATCTTAAGGACTATTGGACCGCCGAGAAGCTTCAGTTGCGGCATATCTTGTTTTTAATGGATGACACGCTGTTGGAAGAGGACAGGCGTATTAAAAAACAAAAAGCTCAACTGGCGTTACGAAAAATTCGAGCGGGCGCGGATTTTATTGCAGTTGCCAAGGAGTTTTCTGAGGATATTTCTGCCAGTACAGGGGGAGATCTGGGTGAAATTGAACGCGGTAAAATGGTGCCTGAGTTTGAAAAGGCTGCTTTCCTGCTAAAGGAGGGAGAGGTTAGCGGCTTGGTTGAAACTCCCTATGGATTGCATATTATTAAAGTCGATAAAATTATTCCGGGCCAGACACTTCCTTTGGATAAGGTTCAGGGTCAAATTGAAAAGCGGTTTATGGATCAAAAGTTGAAGGCTGAATATGAGACGTATTTGTCTGAGCTGAAGCAAAAGGCATTTATTGAAAATAAAATACCGCCACCTCCGCAATCGGTTGTGAAACAGACCAAAAAAACTGCGCCTGTGAAAACTTTAAAACCTTCTCTCAACCGAAGGGAAGAGTTGGCCGATATTCCTCCCTCCCAGAAAAAGAAGGTTTCCAGCCGGCAGTTGGCTCAGGAACAGGAATTTCCCAGGTTTCAAACGTTTGAGGAAAAACTGCGATACTATAAACAATTAAGAAACAACGATAAAATTTCAGAAGGGGAATATCAAAGTAAGAAACGTGAGCTTTTAAATCGATTTTAATTCATCCTCCTAACTGGCTCGACCACCTGCCCTTGGATTTCCCCTTCCTTATTTGACATGATTGCTTTCGGTTG
Organism: Nitrospinaceae bacterium; assembly: GCA_965237905.1. GTDB lineage: Bacteria > Nitrospinota > Nitrospinia > Nitrospinales > Nitrospinaceae > SZUA-226. The sequence continues at coordinate 55,624 of OZ250172.1, forward strand.
ACTCCACAATGGATCCTCTGGTTTTAAAAATTAAAAAAACTCTTGTGGACCATAAAATGGTCGAACCAGGGGATACTATTTTGCTGGGAGTTTCTGGTGGACCGGATTCGGTCGCCTTGTTGCGAGGGCTGTTCGAATTGAAACAGGAGCTAAACCTTGAGTTGGCGATAGCCCATTTAAACCATAGTGCGCGCGGAAAAGAATCTGATCGCGATGCCCGGTTTGTAAAAGATATGGGTGAAGCGCTTCAAATTAAAACGTTCATTGAAAAAATGGATGTGGCGGCAAAACAGGCGGCTTCTAAAAACTCTTTTCAGGAGACCGCACGGCATCTCCGTCTGGAATTTTTTCAAAGGACGATGGATCAGATGGGTGCCAACAAGATCGCTCTCGGGCATACTTCGGATGATCAGGCGGAAACGGTTTTGATAAATCTGTTGCGTGGCAGTGGCCTTAAAGGAGTAGGGGGGATGAGTCCCGTCCGCCACCCTTACATCCGGCCTTTATTCTATTGCTCCCGGTCGGAGGTTGTTGGTTTTTTGAATGATCAAAAAATTCCTTACTGCCAGGATTCTTCCAATGAAAAAACAGATTATTTGCGTAATCGTATTCGTCTGGAATTGATTCCCTTTTTGCAGGAGAGATATAACCCCAGGATCACGGAGAACCTTTTTGAAGCGTCCGGGATTTTCAGGGCCGATAACGATTACCTGAAAACTTTGGAAGATCATGAATTCGATCGTGCCGTTTCAAAGTCTGGAGAAAGCGAAACGCTGAATATGGATATTGAATATTTCACGGCGCTTCCTCTCGCTCTTAAACGGCGGCTGGTCCGGAAAGGAATAGAGAGTATTCAAGGGGACCTGAGGAGAATTTCTTTTTTTCATATCCAGGAAGTACTCCGCTTATTTGAAAAAGCTCAGAAGGGTAAAAGAATCGATCTGCCCGGCGATCTGGAAGTTTTGTGCCTGGGAGACCGCGTAGAGTTTAAAAGAATCCATGAATCTGACCCCAGCATCTTATCTGATGAAAGCAAGGCATCCGATTGGCTGAGGCCTCTGAATATTCCAGGGGAAACCCAGGTTGAAAAAGCCGGTTTAACATTGAAAGCCGAAATTATTGATCCGGTTGAAACAGGATTTCCCGCTGGGCAAGCCAATCAGGCTTTTCTGGATTTTGATAAAACCGGCGATGATATAATGGTCCGTTTCTTTCAGGCAGGGGATCGATTGAAGCCTTTGGGAATGAAGGGCACCAAAAAATTGAAATCACTTTTTATCGATGAAAAGGTGCCTCAGGAAATTCGATCTACCGTACCCATCTTGACAACCGGAGATAATAATATTATTTGGGTATATGGAACGAGGATAGCCCATGCTTATCGGGTGACTTCGGAGACCAATAAGGTATTGTTTATTAAGGGGTTATCTTGATTTTTTGGGGTATGACGGGCTGAAAGAAAGGGCCCTTTACCCAGGGAAATATGCTACTATTAGTTTCGATATACTCAGAATGTGGGGTTTCCCCATCCGCCGATAAAGGAGAAGATTTTGAACCAATTTTATAAAAATTTAGCCCTTTGGGTCATTATAGCATTCATCCTGCTGGCTCTCTTCAGCATGATCAATCCGCCGGTGGAAGCTCCTCAAAAGATTTATAGCGATTTTCTGACCATGATTGAAAAGGGTGAAGTCGCTGAAGTCCAGATTGATGGGGAAAAAGTTAAAGGTAAAGATAGTAAGGGAACGGCTTTTGAGACAGTTATTCTTAAAGAAGACATTGAACTCATGAAGCTGTTGCGTGAAAAGGGAGTACGCACGGTCGTGATTCCCCCCGAAAAAGCCACCTGGATATCGAGTGCCTTCATGACATGGTTTCCGCTCCTTCTATTGGTGGGGATTTGGATTTTCTTTATGCGACAGATGCAGTCTGGCGGCGGCAAAGCCCTTTCTTTCGGCAAAAGCAAAGCCCGGCTGATGGGTGATAAAAAGAATCAGACCACCTTTAAGGATGTCGCCGGCGCGGATGAAGCCAAAGAAGAACTGCATGAGATTATTGAGTTCCTGAAGGAACCGCAGAAGTTCAGCAAACTGGGGGGTAAAATTCCCAAAGGTGTTCTGCTGATTGGCCCTCCGGGTACGGGCAAAACCCTGCTGGCTCGCGCAATTGCAGGGGAAGCCAATGTTCCCTTTTTCAGCATCAGTGGCTCCGACTTTGTGGAAATGTTCGTCGGCGTGGGCGCTTCCCGCGTGCGCGATCTGTTTGATCAAGGCAAGAAAAACAGCCCCTGTATTATTTTCATTGACGAAATTGATGCCGTCGGCAGGCACCGCGGTGCCGGATTGGGCGGTGGCCATGACGAGCGCGAACAGACTTTGAACCAATTGCTCGTCGAAATGGACGGGTTCGAAAATAATGAAGGCGTCATCCTGATCGCCGCGACCAACCGTCCGGACGTTCTCGATCCTGCCCTGCTCCGGCCCGGCCGGTTTGACCGGCAGGTGGTCGTTGCTCGGCCAGATATCAAAGGCCGCGAGGGCATTCTGAAAGTCCATACCTCACAGGTTCCTTTGGATGACGATGTTGTATTGAAAATCATTGCCCGCGGAACACCTGGTTTTACCGGCGCTGATCTGGCCAACCTGGTCAACGAGGCCGCTTTATTGGCCGCGCGGAGCGAGAAAAAAGTGGTTACCATGATCGACTTTGAAAACGCCAAAGATAAGGTTTTGATGGGTGTCGAGCGGCGGAGCATGGTGATTACAGAAAAAGAAAAGAAAACCACGGCTTATCATGAAGCCGGTCATGCTCTGGTGGCTTACCTGCTTCCAGGAACCGATCCCCTGCACAAGGTGACTATCATCCCCCGTGGAATGGCGTTGGGCGTTACCATGCAGTTACCCGAAGACGACAAGCACACCTATCCCAGGAAATATCTGATCAACAATCTGGCGATCATGATGGGCGGGCGCGTGGCGGAGGAAATTTGTCTCGGCGAAATGACCACGGGCGCCGGCAACGATATCGAACGCGCGACCGAAACAGCGCGTAAAATGGTTTGTGAGTGGGGAATGAGCGAAAAAATGGGTCCACTCACCTATGGCTCCAAGGAAGAACAGGTGTTTCTTGGAAGGGATTTTTCATCGCAGAAAAACTTCAGTGACGAAACCGCCAAGCTGATCGACCTGGAAGTCAAGGCGCTGGTCATGGGTGGTTATAATACAGCGCAAGATCTTCTCACCAAAAACGGGGAGTCTTTGGAGAAACTTTCTCAGGCACTGTTGGAACACGAAACTCTGGACCTGAAGGAAATTTCCGAGATCATCGATGGCAAACCACCGGAGTCTAAAGATGATGAGACGCCAAAGGAAGAGCCCTCCGAAGATGCCTTGCTCGCCAATGAGAAGAAAAAGACTAAGAAAAAATCCGGACCTCGGGATGATCCTGGAGGTCTCCTGGGAGGAAGTGGAATGCCTGACCCATCCCCTGCATAAAAGATGCTTTCTCTATTCGCTTAAAGTAATTCAAAAGCTCCACTCCTGAATCGATCAGGAATGGGGCTTTTTTTCATCCCAACCTTATTGAGTTCGCAATGTCGTCTTCTTTAAACCGGAAAGATAGTTTTGAGTCTCCCAAAATCATGGGGATCATCAACCTGTCTCCCGATTCGTTTTATCCGGGCAGCCGGGTACCATCGGTTTCTGCCGCATTCCAAGTTGCCGAACGCATGATTGAGGAAGGAGCGGATTATCTGGATGTGGGGGCGGAATCCTCGCGCCCCGGAGCCAAGCCCATATCCGAAGAAGAAGAGCTTTCCATAATCCTCCCGGTCATTTCGCAATTGTATCAAAAGTTTTCTATTCCGGTTTCAGTGGATACCTATAAGCCGGGCGTCGCGCAAAGAGTTTTGGAAGCGGGCGCCGCCATCATCAACGACATCACCGGGCTCCGGTATCCCGAAATGGCGCCCATCATCGCCGAATATGATGCGGGGGTGGTGATCATGCATATGCAGGGTTCTCCTGAGAACATGCAGGAAGATATTCATTACGACGATTGCGTGGGCGAGGTCAAACAATTTTTGGAACAGGGGATTCGAACTGCTGAAGCGGCGGGCATCGCCTCCGATCGAATTTGGGTCGACCCGGGAATCGGATTCGGCAAAACGATCCGGCATAACCTGGAAATTCTGGCGCATCTGGATGCTTTCGCTTCCTTGCAGAAACCGCTATTACTAGGCGCATCCCGCAAATCATTTATCGGGAAGATTTTGGATCTACCGGTCGCCGAAAGACTGGAAGGGTCTCTGGCTACCGCCGTGATTGGAATGATCAAAGGCGCGCGGATTTTACGTGTTCATGACGTCCGGGAAACGTACCGCACCGTCAGACTTGTCAGCGAAATTTTAAAAGTCCAATATGGAAAATAAGATTCGTTTGTTCGTCAATGTCGATCACGTCGCCACCCTCCGGGAGGCCCGAAAAACGGTGGAGCCGGATCCTCTGACGGCTGCTCTCCTGGCTGAAAAAGCCGGGGCCGACGGCATCACCGTTCATTTGCGTGAAGACCGTCGGCATATCCAGGATCATGATGTGTCACGCATCGGGGAAAAAATCAAAACCGTCCTCAATCTGGAAATGGCGGCCATCGAAGAGATGGTTGAGATCGCTCTCAAGACAAAACCTTATCAGGTATCCCTGGTTCCCGAAAAACGGCAGGAAATCACTACCGAGGGTGGATTGGATGTCATTTCCAAAAAAGAGCATCTAAAGAAAATTAGAGAACAGATTCAGTCGCAGGGGATTCGTTCCAGTCTATTTGTCGATCCCGATCCCCGACAGATTGATGCCTCCCGGGAAGTGGGAGCGGAGAGTATCGAAATCAACACCGGATTGTATAGCGAGTTGAGTGATGATGCCGCTGTGCAACAGGAATTGGATAAGATACGAAATGCCGCCCGCCACGCCAGGGAGCAGGGCTTACGCGTGTTTGCGGGGCATGGGCTCACCGATGAAAACGTAGTCGCTATCGCCGGAATTCCAGAAATCGAGGAATTGAACATCGGGCACAGCCTGGTATCCCACTCTGTCTATTACGGCCTGGAGCAAGCGGTTAAAAATATGATGCGAGCCATTCAGAAGGGGATTACCCAGCGGCCCCACTGACTCGATGCATTTCCAGACTGGAATGGTTGACTTGCCGCTGTAATTTCTTCATAATTCTGCTCCTTCCAGTTTTCAGGATTCCTGGTTGAGGTCTCGTCAAAATTCCATTGAACCGATCCGTGTTTAAAGAGAAAATGAGCCGTCGAGCAGTTTTATTTATGATGTAGTAGATGATATGGGTTAAGGAGGATCAATGACCACCAAAGTGGCTATTAACGGGTTTGGGCGAATCGGTAGAAACGTCCTGAAGTGTATTCTGAAGGACAAGGAATGTTCGGATATCGAAGTCGTCGCCATCAATGACTTAACCGATGCCGCAACCTTGGCTCATCTATTCAAGTATGATTCCGTTCAGGGGATCAATCCCCATGAGGTTCAGGGTGAAGAAGGACGCTTGTTGGTCGACGGCAAACCGATTCAGGTCTTGTCCGTCCGAAACCCGGAAGAGTTGCCCTGGAAAAAATTGGGAATCGATGTGGTAATCGAATCCACCGGATTGTTTACCAAACGGGAAGGAGCTTCCAAACATCTTACGGCCGGCGCCAAAAAGGTGATTATTTCTGCACCCGCCACCGATCCGGATGTCACTGTGGTCCTGGGGGTCAATGAAAAAGAATATGATCCGAAGCAACACCAAATCGTCTCCAACGCTTCCTGCACCACTAACTGCCTGGCTCCATTGGCCAAGGTGTTGAACGATAAGCTGGGGATTCGCAAGGGACTGATGACCACCATCCATTCCTACACCAACGATCAGAGTATTCTGGATTTGCCGCACAAAGATTTGCGCCGCGCGCGCGCCGCTTCGTTGTCCATGATCCCCACCACGACGGGTGCGGCCAAAGCTGTTTCACTGGTTCTGCCCGAACTCAAAGGAAAGCTGGACGGGATGGCCATCCGGGTGCCCACGCCTAATGTTTCGTTGGTTGATCTGGTCGTCGAGGTGGAACGTGACACGTCGCGGGAAGAGGTTAATGAGATATTCAAACAGGTATCTGAAAATGAGCTGAAGGGAATTCTGCGTTATGAAGAAGCGCCGCTGGTTTCCGTTGACTATAACGGAGCGGAGGACTCCACCATCGTAGACGCTCCCTCGACCAAGGTGATCCAGAAAAATATGGTGAAAGTTCTCGCCTGGTATGACAACGAATGGGGCTACTCTTCCCGTACCAAGGATATATTAAAATATCTAATAAAAAAGGGTATTTAGGAATATTAATATAAAGTAAAATATGAGAAAAATGCTCATTGCCGGGAACTGGAAGATGAATAAAACCGTTCCGGAATCCCTGGAATTGATCCACGCTTTGCTGGGGAAGTTGAACTCCTCTTGTTCGGCGGAAGTGGTTTTGATTCCTCCCTTCACGTCTCTATTTCCAGCGGCGGAGGCCTTGCGTGGGAGCAGTATTCAAGTGGGGGCTCAGAACCTTTCTCATTTGGCGGAGGGGGCGGTGACCGGAGAGGTGTCCGGCACCCTGTTGATATCGGTGGGATGCCGGTACGTACTCGTAGGCCACTCCGAGCGGCGAAATTTGTTTCAGGAAAATGATGCTCTGATCAATCAGAAATTGAAAACCGCTTTGTCGGAAGGCCTCCATCCTATGTTTTGTGTGGGAGAGTCCTGGGAGGAGCGGGAGGCCGGCAAAACGGGGGATACCATCGGCAGTCAATTAAAGAAAGGGTTGGACGGCCTGACTCCCTTGGAAATGAAGAAAATGACCATTGCCTACGAGCCGGTCTGGGCCATTGGCACCGGAAAAAACGCACAACCGGAACAGGCCCAGGAAATTCATGAAGCGATCCGAAGTCAATTGAGCTCCCAGTATGAGCCGGGAATAGCCAAGGACATCAGGATTATTTACGGCGGTAGCGTGACCCCCGAGAATAGCCACTCCCTGATGGCACAACCGGATGTCGACGGGGCGTTGGTAGGAGGAGCCAGTTTGGATGCCGATTCGTTTTATGCTATTATCAATGCCATTAAATAATCGATTTTCGGAGGATACGGGTGCACACTTTTCTTAGCGTTCTGCATGTGTCAGTTGGATTATTCCTGATTCTTGTGGTTTTATTGCAGGCGGGGAAAGGGGCCGCTATGGGGGCTTCTTTGGGTTCTGCCGGCAGTCAAGCCATGTTCGGGAGCAGTGGAGCGGGTAATTTCCTCACTAAGCTCACCACCGGAGCGGCGATTATTTTTATGATCACTTCTTTAAGCTTGGCCGTTGTTTCCACCAAGAAGGATCATGATTCTGTCATTACAGAGGTTGAAGAAACAACCGAACAGAGCCTTCCCGCAGCCAAAGAAGAACTACCCAAAGAATAACTTTTATTTAATGCCGATGTGGTGGAACTGGTAGACACGTGCGCTTGAGGGGCGTATGGGGCGACCCGTGGGAGTTCGAATCTCCCCATCGGCACCAATTTCTTTCAGAGCTCCTTCCACCATGCAGGCGACCAGCTTAGGCGAAATTTTTTCCCATCCCAGTTTCCTTACCATTTTAGCCACTATTGTGATTGTCATCGCCAACATCATGATTGGCGTCAGCATGCTCCCCAAGGACATTCGCGAAAAGCGGTATAAACTCCACCGCACCGTATACGGGACGGTCCTCGTTTCCTTCGGAGTCTTTCTGATCGTCACGCACCGATTGCTGGGCAATTCCTTATTCAATTACTTTGTCATGGCTTACTTTTTAACTGTCGTTCCTCTCAGCCGTAAATGGAATGTGACCGCGCATGCCATTATTGCTTCCGTCGGGCTGGTCCTGTTGGTTGGGGTCGCCGCATTCAGCATTTTATAGAACGAAACATCCCATTTGCCTAATCTCTGGCGGATGTGCTGTAATGAGCACATAGAAACCCAATCATACCGGAAGCGAGTCTCATGAAAGAATTCGATGTTATCGTACTAGGCGGCGGGACCGCAGGGATTGCCGCGGCCCAATCGGCAGTGGAGCAGGGGGTCCGGGTCGGCCTTATCGAATCAAACCGGCCGGGGGGGCATTCTCTGTTCAGGGGACAACTGCCTCTTCAGGTTGTGCACGATCGAATGGAAAAATCTAATGAACAAATATCCTTTGAAAGTCTGGTTCAGGAGGTGGATGAAAAATCTGAAAAAGTCTCAAAGGAAATTGAGGAATGTCTCAAAAGCTCCGGAGTGGAATACATAAAAGGTGAGGGCGCTTTGGCGGGGAGCAGTCAAGTGATGGTGCGTCAGGGTGAAGACTCATCGGTACTTAAGTGCGGGAAGATTATCATCGCCACCGGGTCTTTACCCAAACCGATCTCAAAAATTCCTTTTGACGATCACTCTATATTTCATAGTGACCAGCTTCTGGATGGGAAAGAAGCGTCAACCTCTCTGTTGATCGTCGGCGGAGATAAAACAGGGCTGGAAGCTGCCTACCTGTTCAACCTTCTTGGAACCAAGGTTTTTCTGGTGGATGAAAACAACCGCTTGATCCATGACAAGGATCCCGATTTGATAACAGCTTTGGAAGCCGGATTCAAAAAACAGAAGATCAAAACTCTGCTGGGCAAGAAGATCATTTCCATATTCAAGGATACTGAAAAGATAGACGTTACCCTGGACGGGGGGGTCAAGTTTTCAACGGAAAGAGTTCTGGTGTCGGGGGAACGTCTGGGAAATACGGCAGACCTTGGGTTGGATGGTTTGAGTATTGAAAAGGGATCCAACCAGGAAATCTGGGTGAATGAAAATATGGAGACTTCGTTGAAGGGTGTCTTCGCCGTGGGGAGTGTAACAGGGCGATCCCGTTCCCTTCAAATTTCCAAAGAGGAGGGCAGGGTGGCCGGAATCAATGCGACCGGAGGGAGTGAATCCATTGATCAAGACCAGATTCCGTTTTGCCTCCAGACGCAACCTGAAATCGTGAGTATCGGTTGCCTCAGCGGAAATGCTCATTACAAAGGATATCGGGCGGTGGAGGGGCGGTATAATTCCTCCGGAGCCGAAGGTTCCCATAGCATGGATGGTTTTTGCAAGATCATAGCCGACCGGGAATCGAAACGGATTATAGGTGCCCAAATTTTGGGTGTTCAGGCTTCAGAGTCCATTGCTCAGTTACAGCCGAATATCAGAGAGGGCGTGCTGGTTAAAAAACTGGCGGAAATCAGTGAACCTACCTCGTCTTTAAAACCCATTATTTCGGCGGCCAAAAAATGCGTTCGAGCGCTGTCTGCCCAGCGTTAATTCAAGGTTTTAGCGGGAATATCAAGCCTTGACTCAATTTTCTAATTGTGATAAAAACCTTCCTCTGCTAACGGGAAACCCCGGAGTGGCCCGCAACGCAATCTGCCATAATAGAGTTTCCGCAAGTTATTGAAATATATTCACTTATGAGCGAAGAAACAGAAGAAAAAAAACCAGCCCCGGCCACACCCAAAGCAAAGGGTAAAAAGGACGAGGCTCAGGACACTCTTTGGTCGCGCCGCGACTTTTTCTCACTTGCCGGTTGGGCCAGTTTCATGGGTGCATTGGGGTTATCATCCCTGTATTTTTTGAGACTTTTATTTCCCCGGGTATTGTTCGAGCCGTCACCTAAGTTTAAAGCCGGTAACCCGGCAGACTATACGGTTGGCGAGGTCAGCAGCAAGTGGGTGCCTGATCAGCGCGTATGGGTGGTCCGCGATAATGAAAAAATTTATGCGATTCTGGCGCGGTGCACCCATCTCGGTTGCACCCCGCTCTGGTTGAGGTCGGAGGGAAAATACAAATGTCCCTGCCACGGTAGCGGATTTACCATGGACGGTATGAACTTTGAGGGTCCTGCTCCCCGTCCGCTGGAACGTTTGAAAGTAGAGGTCGGACCGGATGGTCAGATCGTCATTGATAAGAGTAAGAAATTTCTTTTTGAAAAGGGAGAATGGGGTAAGCCCGGCTCATTTCTCCGGGTCTGACATCCCTGCTTTCAGTTTATTAAGACAAGTTTACGGAGGTTTTTATTTTGGCCAACAAGCCCAAAATTCCAAATATAGCCGAGATCATGGCAGACATCAAAAGTGGCAAAATCTTTAATGATATTGCCAAGAAGTTTACCGAATCTCAGATATGGACTTCTTCCTTCCGGCATGGATACGCCGACACACCCCGCAACCGGGTTCTGCAGATTGCCAGTAACGTTTGGTTGCATTTGCATCCGGTTAAAATTCACCGCCATGCGTTGCGGATTAAATTCACCTGGTGCATGGGAGGGATCACGTTTCTGTTGTTTTTGTCCACCGTGGTCACTGGCGTGATTCTGATGTTTTATTACCGGCCGGTGGGGGAATACGCCTACTTCGATATGAAGTATCTGCAGTACGACGTGCCTTTCGGCATGTTGATGCGGAACATGCACCGATGGGCCGCCCATGCCATGGTGATTACCGTCTGGCTTCACATGTTCCGTGTGTTTTTAACGGGTTCCTATAAGCCGCCGCGCGAATTCAACTGGGTGATCGGCGTGTTTCTGGTGACCTTTACCTTGCTCCTGAGTTTTACCGGTTACCTGCTTCCCTGGGATCAACTGGCCATGTGGGCGGTAACTGTCGGTACCAATATGGCCCGCGGAACACCGTTTCTGGGCCATGAGGGACCCTTTCAGGAATATGTGCCCCTCATCAGCGCCCGGTATGATATGCGTGCCGCACTATTGGGAGGGAGTCTGGTTGGACCTCCGGCCTTGCTGCGGTTTTACGTCTTGCATTGCATTTTTATTCCGTTAGTCGCCGGGGCTCTGATGATTGTCCATTTCTGGAGAATCAGAAAAGACGGAGGAATCTCCGGCCCGCTTTAATCAATAGTAGTTTTGTTACTGGGGAATCCAGCTCATATAAGGAATTGTTCTGATCATGGCCACTGCCGTTAAAAAGAAGATCGCTGAAGATTCACCGGAGAAGGTGCATGTCTGGCCTTATCTGGTGCGTCTTGAGTTTTTGTGCGCGCTTATTGTCATTGTCGGTTTAACGGTGTGGTCCATTGTGATCGACGCACCTCTGGAAGAAGCGGCCAATCCCACCAAAACCCCTAATCCCTCCAAAGCTCCCTGGTACTTTCTGGGCCTTCAGGACGTTCTGGTTTATTTCGACCCCTGGTTTGCCGGGGTTATTGCGCCGGTATTGATCATCGTGGGGCTGATGCTGATTCCCTATCTCGACGTCAATCCCAAGGGCAACGGATACTACACCTTTACGGAAAGAAAAATGGCCATCTGTGTTTATACTTTCGGGTTCCTCGTCTTATGGGTCGCCCTCATCATCATGGGCGTATTCCTGCGCGGGCCGGGATGGAACCTGTTCATGCCCTGGCAGTACTGGGACCCGCATAAGGTGGTGGCGCTGGTCAATGTCGATCTGCCTTATGCCTTCGGGATACGAACCTATCTCAATGCCAGTATATTCGGCGGCACCGTGGTGTTGGGTTATTTTGCCCTGGGGACCGCTGCGTATTTTTTTATGGAACGCAAGGCCATCAAAAACGTGGGTTTTCTCCGAATGTTTTTGAAAATCAATTTACTGCTGATCATGCTGGGTATGGTGATCAAGATCACTCTCCGGCTGGCATTCAACATCAAATATATCTGGGTCACACCCTGGTTTAATATCTGAGTTTTAAAAATACATGACAGAAGAACCAAATCGAAAAGAAGGGGAGTTTGACGAGACTACCTCGTATAGTTTCCTGTATTTCCTGGTGGCCGGAGCCACGTTGTTTGTCACCCTGTGGGCTTTCTGGGACGACGAATACAGCCGCCGGGGGTACAAGGAATTCCAGGACGTTTATTTTAAGGATCAGTACGTTCGCGCGGAGAACGAGTATAAGGAAGTTACCCAGAAAATCCAGGCGAAGGAACAGGAAATTTTGGCCGCCATCGCCTCGGAAGAGCAAAAGCTAAATGCCAGCGATGAATATGAAGAGCTCGCGGAAGTCGCCTGGGAAGCGCAAAATCATCTGGATGAAGTGACCGGAGATCAGAAATTCGCCAGGAGCCGGCTTGATGAATATTATTACTATTACAAAAAAGCCATGCACGAAGGCAAAAACTTCGAGGTCCAATTGGCCAAGGTCCATGATACGGAAAAGGAAATTCAGGAATTTGATCCGGTCATTGCCGAATTGAAGCGCAAAAGGGACGAAGCCGAGGAAAAATTACTCAAATTCAAGGCCGAGAAGGAAAACCTGGAAAAAGAAATCGCCAAACTGGTCAACGACAGGCAGATTCTTGAAGGAACTATGGATTATTACAAACCGTTTCCCTTTTTCTGGCGCGCCGCTGAAATTCTGCAAACGGTGATCCCGTCTTACGGTAAAAACAACTTCCAGGAAATTACCTATAAAGTCGACCGTTGTCATACCTGCCATATCGCCTACGATGACCCCTACTATGAAAACCATGAACAGCCGCTCAAGACCCATCCCGATGTGGATCTTTACATTAAGAAGCACGATCCCCTGGTAACCGGGTGTACTTGGTGTCATAAAGGTCAAGGCACCGCCACGGCCCCTGCGGAGGATGCGCACGGCTCCCATCATGAGATGGATCAGTCGACCGGGATTAATGAGCCGATTCTGCTTGGTAATCTCATGCAGGCCAATTGCCGGAACTGCCATGCGCCCCAGGTGGAATTGGAAGGGGCTCCGATGCTGTCCAAGGGTAAAAAATTATTCATCAAAATGGGTTGTCATGGATGCCACTTGGTGGAGGGTTATCAGAAAGAACGCAAGGTGGGACCCAGCCTGCTTCGCATCGCATCGAAGGTGGACCCAAGCTGGCTGGTCCGCTGGGTCAAGAAACCCAAGAATTACCTGCCCAAAACCCGCATGCCCAATTTTGGTTTGAGTGACGAGCATACGCTGGCCATTTCCGCCTATATCTGGGATGTTTCCGAAAAAGATTACAAGGTGGCCGAAACCTATGAGGGCGGCGACCCGGCGAAAGGCAAACAATTGTTTGAAACGGTGGGGTGTCAGGCCTGTCATAAGGTCAAGGGCAACGGTGAGTTGTTCGGCCCCAATTTGACCCGCATCGGCAACAAGGTGAACCCGGACTGGCTGGTCAGCTGGATCAAAAATCCGGCTGAGTACAATCCCAATAGTATCATGCCGGATCTGCGGTTAACGTTGGAACAAGCTTCGGATATTACCGCGTATCTGTTGCAATTTGACCAGAAACGGCCGCAAACCGGTGTGGAGGAAAAACTCAACGATCCAGAGTTGATCAAGCTGGGTAAAACACTGGTTCGGGGAAGAGGGTGTTTTGCCTGTCACGACATCAAGGGCATGGAAAAAGAAGGCCGCATTGCCCCGGAACTGACCGCATTCGGCAACAAGCAGACGCGGGAATTGGAGTTCGGCGACTCCCACATCCCCCTCACCTGGGAGTCCTGGACGCGCACCAAACTGAAAAAACCCGATTCCTACGCCACCGAACGGATTCTGGACAAGATGCCCGATTTCGAACTCGCGCCGGATGAGGTGGAAGTCCTGCTGGTCCTGCTTAAAGGATTTAATGGTGTAAAAATTCCACAGCAGTATCAGAAAAATTACTCAGAGAAAGAACTGACCATTGAAAAAGGGCGACGCCTGATCACCCGTTACAATTGTCGCGGATGCCATGTGGTGGAGCGCACCGGCGGTCATATTCAAGAGTTTCTTTCAGCGAAACCGCAGTACCCGCCTCCTCTGGAGATGGGGGATTACCATGTAGGAGAACGCCTGAAGGGGTCGTGGCTATTCTCGTTCCTGAAAAAGCCCACACCCGTGAGGACTTGGATGAAAGTTCGTATGCCGACGTTTTCCCTCACTGACAAGGAAGTTCGGGATTTAACGGCTTACTTTGAGGCGATGTCTCCGAACGATATCAAATACGAGCCCGACGTCCACATCAAGAAGAACAAGGACAGCATACAAACCGGGGTGAAGATCGTCAATTACATGGACTGCGGAAAATGCCATGATGACGGTGCCAAGGGAATTGATTTCTCCGTTGCCGCCCAGCGGTTAAAGCAGGGTTGGATTCCAAAATGGTTGAAGGATACCCGGGAAATGATCCCTTGGACCAAAATGCCCAACCATTGGTCTAAAAAAGACGGCAAGTACGTCATCCCCACCAAGTTCAGCGATCTTGAGGAATTTGAAGAAGGAAATATCGATTCTCATATCAAGCACATCGGTGATTTGATTCTCTCTTACAACACTGCCGAGGGCATTAATTTCGAAGATTCTTTGGGCGAAGGCGGGGAGGAAGAAGAGGAAGAAGAAGACGAGGATGAATAGAATTTCTGGGTAGCCGTTTGGATCGAAAATAGTGTAAAGTAGGAACAGAAATATCTTAATTTAAAAGGATTGAAGCATGGAAAATTCAGGGCTCGAAAATTTTCTTATTATTGCCTTGAAACCCGACAATATGCCGATTGCCGGCATGTTGGGGTTTATTGCGTTCGTCTTTTGGGTGGCGATCGTTCAAATGGTCAAGCACGACCGCCTGATCAAAGATAATAAGAAAGATAAAATTTACGATGAAATGATCAAGTAAGTGGGTCTCTTCATTCTCGCATTTATTGCCTTCACCATTGGGATCGTTCTGATCCTCCTTCTGAAAAACGTCTCTCCGCCCCCTCCTCAGGAACAAATTCACTTCGACAATCCCGACGACAAACCCGTCTACCTGTTAGACCGCGAAGCGTTTAAGGAAAAATGTTTGGAGTTTCTCGGAAAATTCAATCTCGAGTACAAGCATTCTGTTTGGGCCAACAATCAGGAATTGGAAATCGATATGCTGGATGAAACGCCGGTTGTCGGTGGTAAATATCTGGCCCTGTGCATTTTTGAACCTTCGAATATGTTGGTCGATCTTTTTAAGGTGAAGGGTTTTCTCGACTCGGTTAAAGGCGAGGGCGCCGCACGGGGGATTGTGATCACCACCGGGTATTTTTCCGCTGACGCCCAGAAAGCCATTGAAGAAGATCCCGTTGAACTGGTCAATGTTGTTTCCTTCCTGGATTATTTGAAAAAGTTTGATATTTATTAAGTCTTTCCGCTTCTCCACCGACTTGAAAATATTATCCCGGCTTCCCTTATTTCCTCCCGCTTCCTTTGTGATATACTGATAACCTTATGAAAATTAAGGCTATATTAGAAAAAGTGCGCCCCTCGTTCTCCTTTGAATTTTTCCCTCCCAAAAACAGTGAGGGATTTGAGCAGTTGTTCACAACGATTGGGCAATTAGAATCCTGCCAGCCGACTTATGTTTCCGTTACCTTTGGAGCCGGAGGCAGTACCCGGGCCCAAACGATCGATTTGGTGGGGCGTATTAAAAATGAAATCGGTCTTGAGTCGATGGCTCATTTGACTTGTGTGGGGAGCAGTCAGGAGGAACTTCGCGCTATTCTGGATACTCTTCAGGAAAAAGGCATCGATAATGTTCTGGCTTTAAGAGGGGACCCTCCGCAGGGTCAGGAGAAATTTGAAAAACCGGGAAACGGGTTTGCCTATGCCAACGAATTGGTTGAATTCATTCGAAAGCATTATGATTTTTGTATTGGGGTGGCCGGGTATCCGGAAGGCCATGTCGAATGTCCTGATAAAAGTATGGATTTGGAAAATTTGAAAAGAAAAGTGGATGCCGGGGCGGATTTTATTGTCACGCAATTGTTTTTCGATAACCGCTTTTATTTTGATTTTGTGGAGCGGGCACGAAATATCGGGATCAAGATTCCGATTATTCCCGGGATCATGCCCATTTTAAATGTCAAACAGACCCAGCGGTTTACTAAAATGTGCGGATCCACTATACCGGAAGCACTTATGAAACAACTGGAGTCCTCTCAAGACGAGCCGGAAACGGTTCGGAAAATAGGCATTGAGCATGCTACGCTCCAGTGTGAACTGTTGCTTCAGGAAGAGGCACCTGGTATTCATTTTTATACTTTGAATCGGTCGAACGCTACCTTGAAAATTCTGGAAAGCTTGAGGAATCTATCCGATAAAATCGGCGACTGATAATCGAACTTGCATCCAGTTATGAAAATACTGCTAGCGACTCTGCTGATAACGATGTCCGGCGCTGTTCCCGTTACAGCTCAAGAAGAATCTGCCCGGTTACCCGTGGGTGATGAGGTTGGCCGGAACATGGTCTTGATTCCTGCGGGAAAATTTCAAAGAGGCTGTAATTCATTGGGGCCGGAACACGGAGCCCCGGCGCATCCGGTGTACCTGGATGCGTTTATGATTGATATTTATGAGGTCACCAATGAACGGCTTGAAAAGATTATGCCCGATCATAAATTGCGGCGGAGTATGTCCTCTCACTGTGATAATTGCGCGGTCACCAAAATTACCTGGTACGAGGCGGCGGACTACTGTCATTTGATCGGCAAAGCCCTTCCCAGTGAAGCCCAATGGGAAAAGGCCTCCGGGGCCGCCAATGGATGTGAGTTCCCTTGGGGTCCGGACTTTGATTCGAAAAAAAAACAGGCCCGCGGTGGTTTGGAATTGAAAGACAAAGCCAGCCCGGTTGGCAGTTATCCTCCCAATAAATTCGGAATTTATGATATGGGAGGCAATGTCTGGGAGTGGGTTACAGACTGGTATTCACCCCGGTATTATTTTTTGGAACCACTTTATAATCCCCGAGGACCTTCCCGGGGGGTGATGAAGGTCCGGCGGGGCGGGGCCTGGTCGGACAGCATCAAAGCAATGAAAGCCGGGTACCGAGACTGGAGTTATCCCTTTTCAAGAAGCTACAGCGATATCGGTTTTCGCTGTGCGATCAATCTTAAATAATTATGATCACACCCACCAAAATGGAATATATCAACCGCCTTGTGGCGGAATGTCTCTCGGAGGAAGGCGACTCACTGGAGATGAAGGGCCGGTTCATCGGTGACGAAGGCTTGGAAGCTCTGATGCTGGCGGATAAGCTGGAGGACATCGAAAACCTGGATCTTTCTAAAAATAAAATTACGCACCGGGGCATACCGCATCTGGTCAATTCGGACCGGTTGGTCAAACTCAAGCGGCTGTATCTGGGTGAAAACCAAATTGGCGACAAGGGAACCACTCTTTTATCACAGGCCTCGTTCATTCCCAATCTGGTGCATATGGATGTAAGGTTCAACCATATCGGGCCTGATGGCGGGATGGCCCTGGCCGAGGGACCCTTCAAAAAAATTCAGGTTTTCATCGTGCAGGACAACCCGATTGGCGACGAAGCGCTGAAAACGATGGCCATGAATCCGGGATTCATGCACGTCCGAAAGCTCAACATCTATCGGGCAGGCATCACCGATCTGGGAATCAAGACACTGGCCAAGTCCAAGGTGTTTAAGAAACTGAAGCATCTCAATCTGGCGCGTAATATCCTGCGCGTCGATGCGGCGCTGGCTTTGGCGAATACCAAAACCCTCCTAAATATCGAAACCCTTTTAATGTTTGATACTTTTATCGGCGACCAGGGGGTGGACGCTCTCCTTAAGTCCGAAGGCCTCTCCAAACTCAAAACACTCCGGTTGACTTAGCAGAACTTCAAAGTAGAAGAATATTATTTGGAATAGCGGTCTTCGAGCCAGGGTTCGGCAGAGTTGGAGTAGCCGCGTTGTTCCCAGAAGCCCAGTTCATCCTCTTCGCAGAAGACGATTTCGCCGATCCATTTGGCTCCCTTCCACGCGTATAGTTGAGGAGTGATCATGCGCACCGGGCCGCCATGAACTTTCTCGAGGGGTTTGCCTTCCCACTGATGGACCAGCAGAACATCATGCTTCATGGCTTCGTCCAAAGGCAGGTTGGTGGAGTAACCGTCGAAGGCTTTGATGTATACAAATTTCGCTTCGGGTTTGAGTTGGCAATGATTGGCGATGTCTGAAAACCGGACGCCCGCCCAATGATTGTCCAACCGGCTCCAGGTGGTGACGCAATGGAAATCGGAAACATCTTCGACCTGGGGGAAGTTCATGAATTGGTCCCAATTGAACATCGCAGGCTTTTCGACCAGACCGGAAATAGTCAGGCTCCAGTCGTTCAGGGGAATTTCCGGTTGAACTCCTATATCCAGTACCGGCCATTTTTCGGTGGCCGTCTGGCCGGGAGGAATTTTAGGCATTCCATCCCGGTTCATGGGGCCTTCTCCCATCGGCACGTCTCCATCCCAGGATTTCTTCTCGGCTAATGATTTTTTATATTGAATCATTGCCTCGCGGGATTTAATCCGCTTGGTATTGATATCGGGTTTTGGAATATTCATTTCGATGAAGTCAATTCCAGCAGAATAGCGGTTCCCGGAAGATAGGATTCAATCGGAGATTTCCCTTCATCTCTTAAGAATCCTTCCAAAAATTCAAGCGCGGCGCCACCACCCGTGGAAACGAAGAAGTTGGAAGAAAAATAATTGAAGAGGGTATACGTATCGTCAACATTGAAATCGATAGAGATTAAATCCGGATTGATCGGTTTGTTCAATTGCAAAACCACCTGTTTGCGGACCAGATGTTTTAGCTCATCAATGCTGATTTTGTTTAGAATAGCCGCGGAGTCTCCCCCGCCAATGACCACGGAGAGGTCCGGATCTACAATCGCCGCGGCAAACAAAACCTGGGCCAGCTTGACCGAACCCTCTGCATAATGATCGCACTTGGGATGATCATAGGCTCCCAGTGGCCCATTCCAGAATACCTGCTTGATCTTTCCCTTTTGCAGAATGTTCTTGGCGTAATTGACGATCGTTTTTGGCCCGAGGTCCAGTTGAAAATCCTGTGAAAAATCAGGCTCCGATTGGATGACATAATCTGTTTCAAAATAGTCTTTGGTAATCTTATAATCATCGGGGAAAACGATTTGGACGTTATTCTTCTGTGCCAAGGTCATGATTTCATGCGCGAGTTTGACTTCATTCAGTAATTCCTGGCATTCCTCCTCACATTTGGATTCATACATTTTGGCGGGAATATCCTTCAGGCTCAGAGAATCAATGACTTCTTCCAGTTTCAGGGCCAGGAGAAAAGCGTTCACCATCCGGCCGCCAATAAAGATTAGCTTGATTTTTGACTCCACAAACTGCTTTAATATACCGAGTTTGTCTGCGATTTTGGCTCCCCCGGCAATCAAGGCAGTTTGTTCCGGATGGTCGAGCACACGCTTCCCAAATTGTCCCAACTGGATAATCTCTTCATGAAGCAGGGTTCCTGCAACAGCCAACTTACCTGCCTTACGCATGATCTGAGGAAGCAACTTGATACTTTTGGTGACCCGGTGACTACACCCAAAAGCGCAATTGATAAACACATCAGAAATTTTCCCCAATTCCTCAATAAATTCCTGGCGGTAGGTATCCGGGTTACTGGGGTCCAACAGGTACCGGAGGTTGGGTAGAAACTTGATTCCTCCTGCAGGGAGCTGATGATTGAAACAGATTCCCAGGGAATTTTTAAAGTTGGAGTCGGTAATTTCTGGCGGAAAAATAGTGTAGGTATCGCCGTACAATTTGCGGATCAGCGTGTCGAAATGAGAACAGACAAATTGAATATTGAAAATTCCGTCCCAGCCATGGCGATCCAGTTTTTTATGGGGGCGGCCCAAATGGGAGCCGATGATGATCCGGCAATTGCCCTCGGTCAATTCATGAATTCTCTTAAACGTCAGATCCAGGAACCGTCGGATGCGGGTGTCATCGCCGACGCGATAACCTTTGGGAGTCGATATGAGGGGAACGTTGAAATCGACCCGGATAAATATAGTTTTATTGACCAGATGCTCTGGACGAAAATCATCCAATCGAGGTAATCTTAATTGATTTTCAGAAATCGCATCCATCATTATTAAAAAATAATAAAAACAATAAGTTAGATATTAAATAGTTAAGTAAAATATTAACTTAAAAAGAACAAGGCTCATTGCGCAATCAGCAGTCGTTATTAAAATAACATGACTTTCCGGATTTGGAAATTTAAAGTTTTGATTTATCATGCCAACCGGATGCAATGGGCGGGCTTTGCCGACATGAGGCAATAGAGAAAGGCCAAACAGAATATGTCGAAAATAATCAGGAAACTGCTGATCAACGTGGACCAGCCGGAAGAGTGCCGGGCCGTGGTGATCGAAAACGGTAAACTTGACGAGATTATTGTCGAGCACTCTTCCCACGAATTAGTTAAAGGCAATATTTATCTGGGAGTCGTGACCCGAGTGGAACCCGCCATCGAAGCGGCCTTTGTGGACATTGGCAGAAAAAAATACGGTTTTCTTCCCTTCAAAGATGTGTTGCCGGAATCCTACCTACAGACCGGTGAGAGGAAAGCCAGAACGCGAATTCAGGATGTCATGGTTCGGGGACAACGATTATTGGTACAAGTGGTCAAGGAAAGCCGCGACGCCAAAGGTCCTTCGCTAACCAATGGGGTTACCATTCCAGGACGATTTCTGGTGCTGATGGTTTCCAGCGATTCCAGCGGAATCTCCCGAAAAATTGAGGATGAGTCAGAACGAAAAAAAATCAAGCAACTGATGTCCGATTTGGGAGTTCCGGCCAGCATGGGTGTGATTATCCGAACCGCCGGCGTGGGCCGGACCAAGACGGAACTTCAAAAGGATATTCAAACCCTGCTCAAAGTCTGGGAGACTATCGAACAGCAATTCAATGACCAGAGTACCAAGGCGCCCAGTCTTTTATATGAGGGACCGGACATGGTGGTGCGTACCGTACGTGATCATTTCTCCAACGATATGACTGAAGTCCTGGTTGACAATAAAGAGTCTTTTGATGCACTTAACGAATTCATGGGGCTGATAATGCCAAGGATGCGTAACCGTATCAAGTTTTATCAGGATACCAAGCCGCTTTTCTCCCAGTACAATATTGAAGAACAAATTGAAAGTATTTATAACCGCAGGGTTGAATTGCCCTCCGGCGGTTCGATTGTGATCGACGTGGGAGAAGCCATGGTCTCTATCGACGTCAACTCAGGGAGAACCACCGGCGCCAGTGCTCTGGAAGAAACGGCAATTAAAACCAACCTGGAAGCGGCTGAAGAGATTACTCGGCAACTCCGGTTGAGGGATTTGGGAGGATTGATCGTTATCGATTTTATCGATATGTTCCAAAAGAAAAACAAAGCTCTGTTGGAAAAACAGGTGAAACTAAGCTGCAAGCGGGACAGGGCGAGGGTCAATATCTCTAGGATTTCACGGTTTGGCCTTCTGGAAATGTCTCGACAACGTTTAGCCCCTCCAGTTAAAGAAGGTTTTTTTTCGAATTGCCAGCATTGTGGTGGAACGGGTCATGTCAAAACAGATAGCTCCACCTCTCTAAGTGTTATCCGAAAAATTCAGGAGCATCTTGCTGTAGGAAGTGTGAAAGTTTTACAGGTTAGGGTTTCCACGCAGGTGGCCAATTATCTTTTAAATAAAAAAATGAAAAGCCTGCTCGAACTGGAAGAGAAGAATGGCGTGGACATTCTATTTGAAAGCCAAGAGCACCTTCCCTATGAGAATTTTTCGTTCACCGTGTTGGAGCGCAAAAAAGAAGAGGATAAGGTCATTGAGCAGAAATCCAGTATTGAAAGAGACCCGAAACCTGAGGGAGAAGAAGCCTCAGAAGGAAAAAGTGACAAACGCGGTCGGGGTCGCAGACCTTCCACCGGTCGTGGCCGAGGTCGCAGACCTTCTGCTAATGTCCGGGAACGTAAAAAAGAAGAAGATAAGGTCACCGAGCAGGAATCCAGTATTCAAAGTGCCCCGAAACCTGAAGGAGAAGGGAGCCCAGAAGAAAAAGGTGAAAAAGACAGTCCGGTTCGCCGACCGGCATCCGGTCGGGGCCGGGGTCGTAGGCCCGGTGGTCGACCGGGAACCCGAAGGCCTCCACGCTTCGCAAGAAAGAGGCCTCGGAGTTCATCGGAAACCAAAGAGGGGGCTCCGCCGGAAACGGGAAATAAATCGAGTGATCATGAATCACCCAGAGAAAATATCGCCTCGGCAAAGGATTCCACCGATTCGACTTCACCTCCTCCACCCAAGGCGAAACCGGAGATGGAGTCCAATGAGGAGCGGCAACCCATGGGAAATGTATCCCGGTTGCATGAAAGGGTCATAAAAAATCCATTTCCCTTTGATCCTGGTCGTAATCAATGACTGATCCGGGAAACCAAGCGATATCTGAAATCTCAGGAATTGGATTTTGAAGATGAGGGGGCAGACCGGGCACATCGAAAGCCAGTGTCCCACGATCTCATTTGGGGAGGAGCAAAATTCCGGTAAGGAAGGAGCGCAAACTCTTTCAGAAACCCATGCTCCCTTTTATTAATGGCGCCACCCCGGATCACTTTGTACTTTTTCCCAAAGTTGGGATCCTTGAAGGAGGAGCCCCGATAAGGTTGATACCAGCTGGTGGTCCATTCGGATACATTGCCATTTAAATCGTAAACCCCGAACTTGCTCAAGTCCTGTGGTTGTTTAGCGGGCGGTTGTACTGTTTTTCCGAAGTTGGCGTTTTCCCGCTTGAATTCATTTCCCCAGACGTACAGATTTCCCTCGAGACCTCGCGCGGCTTTTTCCCATTCGGATTCCGTGGGCAATCGCTTGCCCAACCATAAGCAATAGGCGTCCGCTTCAAACCAGGAAACACCTTGCACCGGGTGGGTGAGACGGCCTTCAGCATACCGGGCCTGGGGTTTGAATCGTAAAAATTCCCCGTAACGGACCTCATGGATATCGATATAAAATGCGTTCAAAGTGATTTTCTGCTGAGGCTGGGCGTTTTTGCTGGAAGTGCGGTCGGAAACGAATGAAGGGATTTCTTCAGCAGGATCCAGACCCAGGGTGAAAGTTCCCGCCGGAATCAAAACCATATCCGTTTCCTGTTCGATGGGCTCGGCGCAGGCTCCTAATGAACCCACTACCAGGAGCAAGAGAATCAGCCGTTTCAAGGAGTCGCCTGAGCTGTTTGCTGAAGGGTAGGAGCGGGTGGTTTTGAGACAGGGAATGTTTGCTCGCCAGGAGGGATATGGAAATACTCCACAGTCAGGCATGCCGCTTCGTCTCGGGAGCACATGGAGGTTTTGCATTCGCTCTCCGGCCGCTGACAGTAATAATTTAAAATCCTCAATTTTAGTAGGCCGTCCCCGGTTTGAACAATGTAAACATTTCTTTTTGATTCAATATTGTGGGTGCGTGTGCGATACAGGTACCAGTCGATGATGGAGGGATTGTTGACATTTCCCCAAGAGCGAACATCCGGCACGAAAGAGACCTCAGGAACCTGGACCACCGAATTAAAATCTACCGGTCCCAGGTTGGCAATCGCCACTTTGCCCTGAGGGTTGGTGACTCCGCCATTGGAAATAATTTTAGTCCGCTGAAAGCCCAGGTCCCAGTCCTGCTGGTTCATCAATTCCCGATCTTTTTCAGGATCGGAGATTTGGAAGGTTTTTTGGGTTGAGAAATCCACCAAAGTCCACTTTTCCTTGGACTGAGCACTTACTTTGAGTACGGGATTATTGGTTTCGAATGACTTGTGACGTATGGGAGGAAGAGCCTTGTTCCCGAAATCATCAACATTGTCCCCCATATAATTCATGGTCACATTCAAAAGCAGGGTTGCCCCAAGCAACATGGCGAAGATTTTAAGGGTGCTGTTCATGGCATCATTTTATCAAAGGTACGGCCGATTTTTGCAAATTATACCTTCTCAACGATCTAAAAATCAGAGGTCTTCAAGGCTCCCGAGTCAGGGAAGTTTAACCTTTTTTCCGTTGCCGGGGTTGGATATAATGATGAAGCAAAATATTGTTTATTAACGGAATTATAGGTTTTAAATGACCCAAGATCGTCATTTTGCATTCAAAAAGGCCCAAGTCGAGGGCTTTGTGAAGAAAGAATTCCAGCGTTATTTCGGACGGGGAGGCCGGATCTCCATCCGAAAACGACAGCGATTCATGGAGCGTATTACCAAAAAAGTGGGGAAAAAGTTCGGCAAGGATATCCTGTGCCTCATTGATTTTACCAAACAGGGATTTGTATCTTTGGTGTCTCCCGCCCATACGGAATCCACCGATAAAGGCAAGTTGTTCAATTCATTTACCCATCCCCAGGTGGCCTACACCTCTCACTGTGTGGAACGTTTCAGTGAGCGAACGCAGACGACGGACAACTGCATCATTACCCTGGATTCCTATCTCGACGAAGCGTTATTGACGTATGGCCTGCATGAGGGATATCTGGTATGCTCTCAAGGATTGTTTGCTTATGTCATTGAGGATGATCGCCTGGTTGTTAAAACCTATATCAACTTTGAGCTTTTGTCGGATGACCAAATCCGGAAGTTTTACACGCATGACATGGCCGCTTTTCTGACACCGGACATGATTTCAGAAGAGATTGATGCCAGTGACATTATTTTAATGGATGAACTGCCTGAGGACCCGGATAAACGGGCTTGATGGCGGCGGTTTTCTCGAATATTTGATTTGATCCATTCACCGATTTCCTCATTTTCTGGATTGCAATGATCCAGCTATACAACGTTTACAAATCCTACAATAACACTCCCGCTTTGGTGGATATTTCCTTCATTATCAAGAAAGGAGCCTTCGTCTTCGTCACCGGTCCCAGCGGCGCCGGTAAGTCCACATTACTGAAATTGCTGTACCGCTGGGAAAGTTACGATAAAGGCCAGGTACTGGTGAACGGGATCAATGTCGGCAAACTCAATTTCAACAAACTGTGGCAATTACGACGCCATATTGGAGTCGTGTTTCAGGATTACAAGTTACTTCCGGGGAAAACCATCCTCGAAAATGTCGCCTTCGCCTTGGAAATTGTCGGCGCCGAAAAAAAAACCATCCGCTATAAAGCCTGGGAAGCCCTCAAGGATGTGGGACTTTCCCATAGAAAAGATGCCTACCCGATGGAACTTTCAGGAGGAGAGCAACAACGTGTAGCGATCGCCCGGGCTTTAGTGAACAATCCCAAAATTCTGCTGGCAGATGAACCGACAGGGAACCTGGACCCGGGTATGGCCAGCGAAATCCTGCATTTGTTTGAAAAAGCCAATACCGACGGTACCACGGTGGTTTTTGCGACCCACAGCCAGAATATTCTGCGGGAAGGCAACCATGCCATGATCACATTGAAGCGCGGTAAAGTTGCGGACACACGGATCGTTGCCTGATTGCGAAAATGAGAATTCTTAAAACAACCCTCATCAATATCAAATCCAACAAGCAGTTATTTTTTGCTTCGGTAGGTACGATTACCACGGCTCTTTCGATTTTGGGGCTTTTTCTGTTCGTCTATATCAATCTGAATTCCGTTCTTTCTTTTTGGAACGATCAGGTTCAGTTGATTGTCTATCTGGACGACGAGGTTTCCAATAGTGAGAAAAAGAAATTAGAGGAACTTTTTTCTTCTAATTCAGAAGTCGATTCGTTTGATTTTGTTTCCAGAGAAAAAGCCTGGGAAAATTTCCAATCCATGTTCGCCGAAAAATCCTCTTTTCTTAAAGGCATGGGATTCAATCCTTTGCCCGCGTCCTACAGTCTTATGATTAAGCCTTCATCAGAAAGGTTGAAAAATATTCAATCGTTGGCGAAGAAGCTGAATCGGCAAGATGGAGTGGAGTCGGTGGAATACGGGGAAGAGTGGATCAACCGGTTTGAAACATTCATGATTTTAATGCGGGTTTTCCTTTTGGCATTGGGCGCTCTGTTAGGTCTGGGGGCGGTTCTTATTATCTCCAATACCGTTAAGCTCTCCGTACTATCAAGAAAAAGT
This sequence comes from Nitrospinaceae bacterium, assembly GCA_965237905.1. GTDB lineage: Bacteria > Nitrospinota > Nitrospinia > Nitrospinales > Nitrospinaceae > SZUA-226. Next base: position 81,547 of record OZ250172.1, read on the forward strand.
GAAATCGAGTTGATGCTATTAACGGGCGCCACTCCTGGATTTATCAGGCTCCCGTTTTTTCTGGAGGGTATTTCCCATGGCCTGCTGGGTGCCGTTATTTCTCTCAGTTTGATGAAAGGTCTTCATCTTTATCTGGTGAGCCAATTCCAGGGATCCATCGAGACGTTTGGCCGAGGCATGGATTTTCAGTTTATCTCTCTGCCTTTTATAGTGATCATCATCCTGGCCAGTATTTTGATGGGTTGGTTGGGAAGTTATTTTTCTCTCCAACAGTTTTTGGGGGCGTATAAAAAATTATGAGTCTACGAGGAATCCTAATTCTTTTTCTGATTATTACTTTTAGCGGGACAAGCCCTGCTTATTCGAAGGATCCGTCAGAAGAGGAAATTGAAAAACTCATACAGGATGAAAAATCCGAATTGGAAAATCTGAAGAAGAAAATCAAAAAGCAGGCCACAGAAATTTCTACCATGGGCAAGAAGGAATCCAAAATTCTTAAAACTCTGGAATCCCTGGACAATAAGAAAAAAGTCAGGGAAAGGGAATTGAAGATTTATCGATGGAATATCAAAATCAATAAAAAGCAATTGAATAAGCTTTCCCAAAAAATAAATATAACAGAAAGACAGTTGACCCGTCAGAAAACCATGCTCGGCAAACGCCTTCGTGCTTTATACAAAGAAGGAAAGATGTTTCCTGTTAAAGTCCTTTTTTCCGCGGAGGATTACAGCGATCTAATTCAAAAAGTGAAGTATATGGAACTGCTCATGTCCCATGATTCCCGTATTTTTGAAAATTATCAAAAACGCTGGAAGCTATCCAAGGAAGAGGAAAGAAAATTATCGCAAGCCAAGGAAAAGTTGATTCAATTTGAAACTGCCGCACTCCAGAAAAAAAATGAAATTGAAAAGCAAAAGGGAAATAAATCCAAATTTTTAAGGAAGGTCAAAAATAAGAAAATTTATTTTATTCAAACACGCAAGGAAATGCTGAAAGCTTCCGAGAATCTCAACAGTTTGATCGCCAAACTGGAGCAGAAAAAGATTTCCGGTCAAGGGTTGAGTTTTGTCGACAAAAAGGGGCATCTGTTTTTCCCTGTGAAGGGGAAAGTCCTTAATCGTTTTGGAAGGGTGAGGGATAAGCGATTTCAATCTTATATTATTAATAATGGATTGAACCTGAAAGTTAGAAAGGGCACGAAAGTGCATCCTATTTTTCAGGGTTCCGTTCTGTTTGCCGGTTCCCTGGAGGGCTACGGTAATTTGATTATCCTGGGCCATGGTGACAAGTATCATTCCTTATACGGCCATTTGGATAAGATATTGGTTCAAACCGGAGATTATGTTCAGGAGGATCGGGCCATTGGATTATCCGGGGATAGCGGGTCCCTGGTCGGGGAAACCCTGTATCTGGAGCTTCGCCATAAGGGGAAACCTATTGATCCGGTGCCCTGGTTGCAAGCCGCCAAAAGAAAGCCCAACTAAATCATAAAATCCCTGAAAAATTGAGGTATAATTGTAAATAAATAACACACACTTTCATTATCTTTTTGATTGGAGAATCATTTTGAGTTTTTACAAAATTCCTTTTCGTAGTATTCGAATCATTTGCTTTAGAGCCATGGTCTCAGTGATTTTACTGGGTTTGTTGGTCGTTGGAAGCGGACTGAGTCCGGTTTGGGCTCAGGTATCGGAGAAAAAATCCAAAGCAACCACTGTAGACTCCTACGAAAAACTCAAAACGTTTTCGGAAATTCTTTCGTTACTCGAAGCGAACTATGTGGAAAAACTGGATGCCAATGAGCTGATCGATGGCGCCATCCGAGGAATGCTTAAAACACTCGATCCTCATACGTCGTATCTGCCACCCGAGGCCTTTAAACAGATGAAAGTGGAAACTTCCGGCCGGTTCGGGGGCTTGGGAATCGAAATTACCATTAAAAAAGGGATCTTAACGGTAGTGACACCGATCGAAGATACTCCCGCTTTCGACGCAGGCGTCAAGTCAGGCGACCGAATCATTAAGATTGAAGATGAATCTACTTTGGATATGACCCTGTCCGATGCTGTGGAACGGTTGAGAGGCAAGATCGGTACCGACGTGGCTATAACCATCTTCCGCGAAGGAATGGAAGAACCGCTGAAGGTCACTCTGACTCGTGCCAATATTCAAGTCAAGAGCGTTAAAAGTAAAATCTATGAGGGAAGTATTGGTTATGTAAGGATTAGAAGTTTTTCAAAAACGACCAGCCGTGATTTGGACAAGGTGCTCAATAAGTTTCGGGAGAAGCAAGTTAAAAAATTGGTTTTGGATTTGCGCAACAACCCAGGGGGGTTGCTGAATCAGGCGGTCGAAGTGTCAGACCGTTTTCTCAAACCTGAAAACCTGATCGTGTATACCCAGGGTAGAACCGAAGAACAGAATATGAGGTTCACCACGCATGATCGCGTCCAACGGGTTACCTATCCAATGATTATTCTCGTCAATGGCGGAAGCGCCAGCGCTTCTGAAATCGTTGCGGGCGCGCTTCAGGATTCCAACCGTGCCATCATCCTCGGAACCCAGACTTTCGGCAAAGGGTCTGTGCAAACGATTATCCCTCTCAGCGACGGCTCTGCTTTGCGGTTGACTACCGCCCGGTATTACACGCCCAGCGGACGGGTGATCCAGGAAAATGGGATCGTTCCCGACATCACCGTAGAGGTTCCTGTCGCCTCCGCAAAAACGGAAGAAGAGACTGATAAGAATAAAGAAGAGGTCAACGAAGAAAAAGTTAAAATGCGGAAATTCCTCCGGGAAAAAGACCTAAGACAACACCTTAAAGGCAAGAAAAGCTTTGGTGAAGAAGAATCTAAACCGCAGAGTGAAAAGAAATCTGAAGAAGAGTTAAAAAAGGGAGAGCTCATGGCTTCCCTGAAAGAGGACTTGGAAAAAGATATCCAATTAAAAGAGGCGATTGCTCTACTCAAAGGATGGTCGATTATGAGCAGAGTATTTAGTGGCGACTCGGCGAAAAATTAAACACTTTTAACGGCTCATAAAGAGTTTCCAGAGGGCGGCGGCCGGGTCAACAACCCGGCACCTACTTGGATTGTCCTATTCCCCCCTGATGTTTAACCATTCACCTCTAACATTTTAATTTGTCATGCTGGTTTTGGGAATTGAAACGTCCTGTGACGAAACGGCGGCGGCCGTGCTGGAAGATGGAACTTCCCTTCGCTCCAATGTGATCGCATCTCAAGATGAGATCCATTCCAAATTCGGCGGAATTGTCCCCGAACTGGCCGGCCGTTCCCATGTCGAACGTATCCACCTGATTATACAAAAGGCGCTCAAAGATGCGGGCGTCCAGTTGAATGATATCGATCTCATTGCCGCCACTGCGGGTCCCGGACTGGTGGTGTCCCTTCTGGTGGGCTTGAACACCGCCAAGGCTCTGGCCTATTCCCTGAAGATTCCAATCATCGGCATCAATCATCTGGAAGGGCATGTCCTGGCCATCTTCCTCCAACAGAAAGTGGAATTCCCTTTTCTGGCCTTGATCGTTTCCGGCGGGCACACGGATTTGTGCCGGGTCAACGGCTTCGGGCAATACCGCATACTCGGCCGCACCCGTGATGACGCCGCTGGAGAATCGTTTGATAAAGTCGCCAAGATGCTCGGCCTCGGCTACCCCGGCGGACCTATTCTCGAAAAAAAAGCGAGGCAGGGTAAGCCTCACACTCAAGTTTTCCCTCGTGCCTGGCTGGAAAAGGATTCTCTGGATTTCAGTTTCAGCGGATTGAAAACATCTGTCCGGAATACGCTTCTCAAGCGGGAGAATGGCAACGGTTTGTCCTGTTCGGACGAGGATATTGCGGCCGGATTCCAGGAGGCCGTAGTCGACGTGCTGGTCCGCAAAGCCCTTTCGGCTTGTCGGCAGGAATCCCTGAAGCGGATAGTGGTCACCGGAGGTGTCGCCGCCAACGGATATCTCAGAGACCGTATGACCGAGGCCGCACGCAAGGAGGGTATTGAGGTATTCGTTCCCAAACCGATATTGTGTACGGATAATGCCGCGATGATCGCCTGCGCCGGGTATTACCGTTCACAGCATTGCCCGCCCTCTGAAAACGATCCGTTTTCACTGGATGCTCATCCTAATTTGCCCTTTTAACGGATGATTGTTTTATGAATGTTCTGGTTACCGGAGGCGGTGGATTTCTGGGAAGTCACCTCGCCCACCGGTTGCATGAAATGGGTCATCGCGTCTCGGTTCTGGGGCGCCGCCGGTATCCCGGCCTTCCTGAGAATATTATCCAGTTGCAAGCGGACCTGCGTGACCCGAAAGCCGTCTCCGAAGCCTGCCGGCAACAGGACTCGGTGTTCCATGCCGGAGCCCTGCCGGGAATCTGGGGAACAAAAAAGGATTTTTACCAGACCAATGTGGATGGCACCCGCCATGTGATTGCGGGGTGTCTTGAACACGGAGTTCAGAAACTGGTGTTCACCAGTTCACCCAGTGTGATTTATAACCAGGCCGATATGGAAAATGTAGATGAATCCGCTCCATATCCCTCCCATTACCTGTCCGATTATCCTCTAACCAAGGCGCTGGCAGAACAGACGGTCATAGCCGCCAATGGCCAGCAGGATCTGATGACCGTTTCTTTGCGGCCGCATTTGATCTGGGGCCCCGGCGATCCCCATCTGGTCCCGAGAATCATCGAACGGGCCAAAAAGGGTCAATTAGTCCGGGTAGGGGAGGGAACCAACCGGGTGGATATTATTTATATCGATAACGCCGTGGAAGGCCATATCCGGGCCTGGCAGGCACTGGAGCCCGGTTCCCCTGTGGCCGGAAAATGTTACTTTCTCAGCGACGGCGAGCCCGTGGTTTTATGGGACTGGATCAACCAATTGCTCGCCTCCTTAGGGATCAATCCTGTGACGAAGAGTATTTCTTATGGCATGGCGAGGAATCTGGGATGGATTCTGGAGGGAGTTTATCGCGTCTTCGGACTTGCGGAAGAGCCGCGGATGACCCGTTTCCTTGCCGGGCAGTTGGCGACCTCTCACTACTTTGACATTAGCGGTGCCAGGAGGGATTTTAATTACGAGATCATGGTTTCCCCTGAGGAAGGGATGAAACGCCTGCTCAAGTCGCTTCAGGTTCCCCTAGAAGGTTGATGCGGTGGGCCAGGCAACCGGCACCGAATCCGTTTTCAATATTGACCACCGAGACGCCCGGCGCACAGGAGTTGAGCATGGTCAACAAGGCGGCCAGTCCCTCGAATGCGGCCCCATAACCGATCCGGGTGGGAACGGCAATGATCGGACACTCCACCAGCCCGCCGACGACGCTCGCCAGGGCTCCATCCATTCCCGCCGCTACGATGATCACCCGCGCCTCCCGCAACCGGTCCATTTTATCCAGAAGACGGTGAATTCCCGCCACGCCGACATCATAGGCGGTTTCGACCCGGCTCCCGAGAAGTTCGGCGGTGGCTACCGCCTCCTCGGCAATCGGGATATCCGAAGTTCCGGCGGTGAGGACTAAAATATGACCGGCTTTTTTCTTTTTGGGTTTTCTCTGGAGAACCAGAGTCCGGCCTTCTGGATTGTAATGAGCCTGAGAGGGGAGGTCGGATTGGATTTGCTGATGCACCTCGGGAGAAAGGCGGGTCGCCAAAATATCGGTTTCGGCTTGATCCATTTTGCGGATGAGGGTCAGAATCTGATCCGGAGTTTTGCCCTCACAATAAATTACCTCCGGCATACCGTTGCGAAGAGACCGGTGATGATCCACCTGCGCAAAACCCAAATCCTCGTAAGGCAGATTTTTTAAACGCTCGTAGGCTGTTTGTGGCTCAATTTTTTTTTCGTACAAATCCTGGATCAATTGTTGCAGGGATTCTCGATTCATTTCAGCCCTTTGATTCCTGTAAACTCAGAAGTCGTCTCGACGTTCATTACATCTTGCAGGGCCTGTTGCGGGGATTTCCTCTCATGAAGAACGCGGTAGGTCTCCTCAATAATGGACGCCTGAATATCGAATTTGTTTTTGAGTTGATAGGCAGAGGTGACGGTGCGTATTCCTTCGGCCACCATTTTCATGTTGGCGGTAATTTCACTGAGCTTCTGTCCCTGGCCCAACTTCAGTCCCACCGTACGGTTGCGGCTGAGATCGCCTGTGCATGTTAACACCAGATCGCCCATGCCTGATAAACCCGCAAACGTTTCGGGCCTCGCGCCCATGGCGGTCCCAATCCGGATAATTTCCACCAGCCCGCGATTGATCAATGCCGCTCTGGGATTAAAACCCAGTTGCAGTCCGTCGGCTATTCCGGTAGCGATAGCGATGACGTTCTTGAGTGCTCCGCCAATTTCCACTCCCATCAAATCGGTACTGGTAAACACTTTTAGTTTATCCGTGTCAAAAATAGCCTGCACCCTTTCGGCGGTTTCCTGCCTGTTGGCGGCCGCGACAATGGCCGAGGGGATTCCCTGGGCGACTTCCCTGGCAAACGTGGGCCCCGACAAGGTTGCCAGGGAATCGAAAGCAGGGAGCGTCTCTTCGATGACTTTATGAATCGGAAGGAGTGATTCGTTCTCGATTCCCTTGCTGGAATTAATGATTAAACAATCGGGATCGATAAATGCCTTCACAGTATTCAGGGTAGACCGTAAGACATGAGTCGGGACCACTACCAGAATAATTTTTTTATTCGCCGCCACTTCCTGTAACGAGTGGGAGGGATGAATGGCATCCGGAAGTTGGAAGCCTGGCAGATAAACCCGGTTTTCCCGCTCCCGGTTCATAACGTCACAGAGGTCCTTTTCATAGACCCAAAGGTCGACCCGATGACCCTCTCCGGCCAACAAAAGAGAGAGCGCTGTTCCCCAGCTCCCTGCACCAATAACACCTATTGCTAAAGAAGGATTTACCATAGAGTTTCGACAAGATTAACGTTTAAGGTGGGTTCGAAAAACCCAGAAATCCGATTTTGAATTCTATTTTACCTGAATTAAGGCGGGGAAACGGACTTGTTATAGCAAATACTTTGTGATTAAATCAAATTCACTTTAAACAAGGGATTGTTTTACTCCCGCTTCAAATTATTATCCACAATAATGGCTCAAGATACCAAATTAAAAAGAAAAGACCTGAAAGAACCAGATCAATTTCTGGTGGCGAGCAGTGAGTTTCTTGATTTCTTAAATCGAAACAAATCCATGCTTGTCGGTGTGCTGGTTGGGATATTAGTGATAGTGGGCGGATTTTTGTTTGTGACTCATCAGAGAAGTTCCGAAAGTCTGAGAATGGAATCGCTCTACTTTCAAATGACCCAACTGGTGGAAGGAGAAGAGGAACTCACGGGCGAACAACTGATTCCCAAATTGAAATCCCTTTTGGCGCAGTTTGAAGAAGGCGACCAGAAATTAAGAGCGAGTCTGTTGCTGGGGGGTGCTCAATATCAAAATAAAAATTATGATGACGCTCTTTCATCGTTTAAACTGGTATTGGATGGAGCGCAGCCAGGAACGCTTAATTTTTATATGGCTCAATCTGGAATGGCTTATTCATATGAAGGTAAAAAAGATTTCAACAATGCCATTACCCATTACAAAAATATTATAGACCATCCGGGGCAGTCGCCGCTGTTTTATACTTACCTTGGATTGGCACGGTGTTATGAGTTGGCGCAGGATCCCAAAAATGCCCTATTGATTCTGCGTGAGATGCAAACCAAATTTCCAAAACATGCCGGCCTGGAGAAAGCAAATCTCTCTCTCAAGCGGTTGGAAGGCTAGGCATCATTTCATGAGCTCCCCTTATGAGGTCTTTTAAACACAGGGTCCACACCACCAGCATATTCCTTCTCCTTTCAGGTTTGATTTTTCTATTCCTTCCTGCTCCTTCCTTTTCCGTTCCGTTTATCAGTAAAGACACCGAATTGGCCATGGGCCAGGAGGCGGACAAACAAGTCATTGCTCAATTCGGATTGTATGGTGACAAGAGTCTGCAGTTATACGTTAATGAAATCGGTCAAAAACTGGTTTCTAATTTGTCCGACAAGGAATTCAACAAGTATTTTTTCAAGGTCGTGGACAGCTCGGAGATTAATGCCTTTGCTTTACCGGGCGGATATATCTATGTCACCCGGGGAATTTTGGCGACGATCAACAGCGAGGCCGAACTGGCCGGCATCCTGGGGCATGAAATCGGCCATGTCACCCAGCATCATGGCGCCAAGCAGATTGTTCGAACCATCGGAGCCCAGATACTCGCCATCGGTGCGGCTGTTGCTAATCCCAAAAATGCGGGACAATGGCTGATCCTCAGTAGCCAGATGTTCAATCAGATCAACCTGGGTTACGGACGCGATGCGGAACTGGAATCCGACGCGCATGGTCTATTGTCAGCCTATCAGGCGGGTTACGATCCGCGTGGTATGGTCGATTTCTTAAAAGGTCTGCGCCAACATGAAATGATGTCCGGTCAATCCTATCATAGCTTTCAGGCCACCCACCCGGACACCAAAGAGCGGATCATCAAAACTGGCAGTTTGTCCGAGTCTATTATCAATCGTAAAGAGAACTCCGTAACGAAGAACCGAAAAGAGTATTTGAACCATATCCGGGGCCTGTCCTTTGGCGGAAAAAAGCACAACAGAGACAGAAGAAATTATAAGAAAAAACATGTTGATGTTTATGAGGTCCAGCCTGGGGATACCTTCAAGAGCATCGCCATGAAGGAACTGGGAGATGAACGGGAGGACTTGACGATTGCGGTTATGAATGGGAAACGCATGGAGGATTCCCTTGAGCCCGGCGAGTTTTTAAAGCTGGTGCGCCCAGGACCTTATCACAAAGACAAGATTCTTGAGATACGCCCCGATATCAATACAACACAATGATTTATAACGTTCAATGGCTGAAACTCTGGAGTTGGATAAAACCACTACAGTCCATTTGACCGCCAATGGGGAGATGTGTAACCGGCTGGCCCGTGGGACCCGGATTGTCCCAGTCGGGAGAAAAGGGGATTGGGTTAAAATCACCTGGAGAAAAGGCAAAAAAAAAGGCTGGATTTTTTCCCCGAATCCTAGTATTAAAATCACCTGAATTTCAGATTACCTCTTTGGCTATTATTTTTCGGGTGCGTTATGACTGACTCAAGCGTTGAAAATCTGGATGACGAAGAATTGTTGATGTACTACGAAACGACTAAGAAATTTTTGGAAAGCAAAATGAAGGAAAGCGAATCCCAAAATGGAAAAGTCGGAATTCTGCAACAAAAACTTGAACACATCGAAGATGAGTTGAAGTCGAGAAGCCTTTGGGAAGCAGAATAGTTTTCCCGAGCACCCATTCATTTTTAAAGAAAAAAACGGGCAGACCCAAAGGTCTGCCCGTTGATCATTGAACAATTATTTGTATATTACACACCCGCTTTTTGAGCTCCAACATAATTCAGGGCAGAACCCGCATAGAACCATTGAATTTCGCCTTCATTCAACGCATGGTTCAATTGGATTTTTTCCGTTGAACCATCCTCATGCGTCACCGTCATGGTCACTACCTGGCCGGGTTTGAGTGCATCCAGCCCTTCAAAGGAAATAGCGTCTTTCTGCTGGATTTTCTCATAATCACCCTTGTTCGAGAAGGTAAACGGTAGAAGGCCCTGTTTCTTGAGGTTCGCCTCAAAAATCCGGGCAAAGGATTTGGCGATAATCGCCCGGCCACCCATATGGCGCGGCTCCATGGCGGCATGCTCGCGGCTGGAACCCTCACCGATGTTTTCATCGGCGAAGACGACCCATCCTTCTCCTTTGTCCTTGTAGTGCCGGGCGATTTTGTTTAACTCGTCGGTTTCACCCGTCATCAGGTTATTGCCTTTGCCGGTTTCATCGTAATAGGAGTTGTTGGCACCCAAGAACAGGTTGTTGCTGATGTTGTCCAGGTGACCGCGGAACTTCAACCACGGACCGGCCTGCGAGATATGGTCGGTGGTGCATTTTCCCGCTGCTTTGAACAGCACCTTGAGGTTTTTATAATCCGTCACCGGATCCTGTTTCGGAAACGGTGCCAGGAGGGACAACCGTTCGCTCTTGGGATCAACGACAACTTCCCCCGACATAGTGGGAGCCATGTATCCGCTGTCCTTGGTGGCGTATCCCTGGTTCGGGTAAACCTCCCCGGTGGGTGGCTCAAACTTAAAATTGCCGATCGAGTCGGTCATGGGATTGAACTTCATGCTCCCTCCGAAAGCCATGGCGACCACGACCTCCGGACTGCTGATAAAGCTCAACGTTTCCGCGCTTCCGTCATTCCTTTTGGCAAAATTGCGGTTGTAAGAACTGATGATGCTGTTGGGTTCACCTTTTTTGACATCCTCCCGCTTCCACTGGCCGATACAGGGTCCGCAGGCGTTCGCCAGTACAGTGCCTCCAACATCTTCAAAATCCTTCAGGATTCCGTCCCGGCTGATCGTCTCAAAAATCCGCTCCGATCCGGGAGTCACCAGAAATTTAGATTTTGCCTTCAATCCCGCCTTTTTGGCCTGGCGGGCCAGACTAACGGCGCGGGTCAGATCTTCATAACTGGAATTGGTACAAGATCCGATCAATGCGGCCGACAATTTTTCCGGATATTTATTTTTGTCGACATCGGAAGCCATCTGCGAAATAGGACGTCCCAGGTCGGGAGTGTGCGGTCCGACGATATGCGGCTCCAGGGTGGACAGGTCAATTTCATGAATTTCGTCGTAATATTTTTCAGGATCTTTTTCGACCTCCGGATCGGAAATCAAGTGTTCGGCGAATTTTTTACAGAGATCAGCCACGGTATCGCGCTCCGTTTTGCGGAGGTAGACGTCCATGCTCTCGTCATAGCCGAAGGTCGAGGTGGTGGCGCCAATTTCCGCCCCCATATTGGTGACGGTGCCTTTGCTGGTGGCGCTCAGGGATCGTGCGCCTTCACCAAAATATTCCAGAATTTTTCCGGTACCGCCTTTAACCGTCAACATGGTGGCCACCTTCAGGATGATATCCTTGGAAGCCGTCCAGCCGCTCAGTTTGCCGGTCAGTTTGGTGCCCACCAGTTTTGGCATCCGCGTCGCGAATTTCTGGCCGGTCATGACATCCACCGCATCGGCCCCGCCGACTCCGATGGCAATCGTCCCCATTCCTCCGGCATTCGGAGTGTGAGAATCGGTACCAATGATCATGGTGCCGGGAACGGCATAATTCTCGAACACCACCTGGTGAATAATGCCGGAACCGGGTTTCCAGAATCCCATGCCGTACTTCATGGCGGCAGACTCGAGAAAATCGTATACTTCCTTGTTGGTTTCAATAGCTGCTTTGAGATCCGCCGAGGAGCCGGTAGAGGCTTGGATGAGATGGTCGCAGTGAACGGTGGTGGGAACCGCGACTTGGGGCATTTGGGCTGACATGAATTGCAAAATGGCCATCTGCGCGGTGGCGTCCTGCATGGCCACCCGGTCCGCATTTAAATAGATATCGGATTTTCCCCGTTCCAGTTTGGAAAAGTCAGTATCGGCATCCATATGCGAATAAAGAATTTTCTCCACAATGGTTAATTTCCGGCCCAGATTACTGCGGGCGGCGCTCAGGGATTTATCCATGGATTGAAACAATTTTTCAATGGGTGCTGGATCCAATAACATTGAACACTCTCCTTACACGATTAGTTTTTTTGTTGATATAATGGCTCCCCAATTACTGGAAACCGAACACAGGTTGGGGAAGTTTCGATGGTCAGGTCAATTTTGAAAGGCTTGATTCTGCCATGAAACCATTGAAAATTCAATTATTTTAAGGATAGGGCTTTTCTTTTGATATCTCGTTTAACTATAATTATTTTAATCAGTTAACAATAATTTATTAAGGTAAATTATGAGTTCTGTTTTTGATTCATCCCAATTCAATGCCAACCTATTTTTCCCCCGACCCGACCGATTGGCGCCACCGGAAGGCGCCGATAAAATTTATGTCGAAGTGGAACCAGAGGTTAAAATCCATATCCGACGGTATCCTTCTCCCGATGCCCGGTTCAGCCTGTTGTATTTTCACGGCAACGGAGAGATTGCCTCGGATTACGATGAGCTGTCCAAGGCTTTTGCCTATCTGGGTGGGGAGTTTGTCGTCTGTGACTACCGGGGATATGGGCGGAGCAGCGGTCAGCCGACATTAAGAACAGTTCTTCAGGACGCCCACAAGGTTTATCAATCCTTGAAAAAGGATGGCAAGTTGCAGGATAAACTGTGCGTCATGGGCCGGTCTTTGGGAAGCGCTCCGGCAATCGAGTTGTGTTCGCATTATCCGGAGATCGATTGCTGTATCATCGAAAGCGGCTATGCCGATCCTGTCCCCCTGGTGGAACGACGGGGATTACGAATCGACGATACCACGCCGGAAGAAAATGCCCTGTTCAACAACAGTCAAAAAATCAAAAAAGTGACCTGTCCTTTGCTGATCATGCATGGCCAAGATGATATATTGATTTATCCCAATGAGGCGGAACTGAATTTTCAGCAGGCTGGGTCGGAATCCAAAGACTTGCAGATACTGGAAGGGGTAGGGCACAATGACATTCTCATGGCCCCGGACAACGGTTATTTTAAATGCCTGCAACGGTTTTTTGATAAAGTGCTGAATTCGGCGGAATGAAGATGAGAAGAGAGTTCTTCCGTTACAAATAGTTTGGAGATCTGATGACCAAAAAGTTTTACAACATTGAAGGGCTCATTCGAAACGGTTTTAAATTGAGCCGGAATTACCAAGCTCTGGATTTTCACTTCACCAAACTGGGAGATGCGGGAGTCACGGCTCTGGCAAAATCCAGGTCTGTCCGTCAATTGAGAAGTCTGATTATTCCCGTGCAGAAACTGGGGCCGGAAAGTGCAAAGGCGATTGCAGAGTCTGAAAACTTATCGAATCTCCAGTTCCTTAAGTTGTATAGAAATAAAATTGGCGATGAGGGGGTTAGTTTTATTTCTGATTCAAGTAATATGGCGAACCTGAAATCATTGCGCCTGGCCTGGAATGAGATTTCCCATAAGGGAGCACAATTTATTGCAGACTCCGGAAATCTTCAGTCTCTTACCAGCCTTGTGCTTTCCCAAAACAATCTGGGAGATGAGGGGGTTAAGTTTTTAGCTGAAAGCAAGAACCTCCCCAATCTGGAGCTACTGGACCTCAAAAAAAATGGCATCACCGACGAGGGGGCACAGGCGCTAGCGAAAAGCCCAAATTTTATCCACCTGCAAAGTATTGATTTGACTGAAAACGAATTGACAGAAAAGGGTAAGGAGGCGATTGCCGGATTCCTGATCCTTAATCTGATCCGCAAACGCTTGAGTGAAGACGGCGAAGTGCTGGATCTCAGCAAGCTGAACCTCGGCGACATGCAGGTAAAAATTATATCCGGATATGAGGAATTGAAGGATCTTAAGAAATTGTATCTGGAGCTCAATTATATTACCGCCGTCGGTGCTGAATATCTTGCCCAATCATCGTATTTGAAAAACCTGACCCTGCTTTCTCTGGACCGTAACCAGCTGGGTGATGAAGGGATTAAATTGATCGTTCAATCAGAGAATTTTGCCGACCTGGAAACGCTCATGGTTGAGAACAATGAAATCACCAATGAGGGCCTGCAGGCCATTGCGGAATCGGAACTGATGTCCAATCTGATCCGGTTGTATGTTGAGGGCAATTCGTATGACGATGAGGGCTGGGAGGCTTTGAGAGATTCGGAGTTTCTCCAGGATTTGGAATATCCTGTATTCGACAGGGAAGAGGAGGAAGAAGAAGAGGAAGAGGAGGAAGAAGAAGAATTCGAGGATATCGAGGAGGAAGAAGAGGAAGAAGAGGAAGAAATCATCGAGGACGACGAATACACTCAGTAAGGGACCGGGAATATGAAAAATAAAATTCTCGGAACCATCGGTATTCTCTGGGGAGGGGCCATCGTCGGTCGATGGTTACTGGGAAGTCCCCAGATATCCAATAGCCCTTCTTACCAGAGCGGACAAATTGTGGGATTGGTTTGGGGCTTTTTGATGCTGGGCGTAGGATCCTATTACGTCTTCAAAAAAAACCGGCCTAAAGATTAAGAAAAAAATTACCTACCACGAAGTCATCCACAGTTCTTTCGAAGGCTTCATTTTAAATATATCCCCCACTCGTTGGGCAAATTCTTCCGGGTTGTACGATTTATTGTAATCGTTGGCTTCGTACCGGAAGGGATTCCAGGAAAGCACCATCCGCTCGATAAACATTTCATCCAGGGTTACATGGGTTATTTTTTTGATGATCCCGGTGTCTGAATCCACCAGGATGGCCGCCATGTTGCATTCCTCTTTGGCATAGAGCGCTTCGCAGAATCCCGGAGCCTCCTTTTCCATCTGGGAGGGATTGCAGGGAGCTTCCATAATCCAGTCCTCGCTTCCGATGGCGAAAATGGGAATGGAGGGAAACTCGGATTCCGACACCAGTTTGGCCCGCCATTTGCCTCCCCAAGCCTCCACCTGCTGGCTGGAGGGACTGGGGATCGACCCAACCAATAACATGTCGCCATTGGGAGAGATGGACAACCCGCCGCCGGTACCCTCCACTGTGACAGGGCATTCTTTTCCTTCTTCAAACGCTATATTTTGTTCGGTCATGGTTCCTAATCCAAAATGTGGTTTCAAGGGTGCGTGATCCGCTATTTTCTAAAAATTCCATCTCTTCTGTCAATACTTTAACACATGTCCCGGAAATGGCCTTGAGATCAGGCTTCGCTTCGGTTATGCTAGCGCGTCTTCTCTGGGGAGAGAACTATATAAACATAAAAAAAGTGTTATGAAAACCACATTAATCGGTCACGCCTGCCTTTTGTTCGAATCCCGAGAGACCACCCTGTTGTCGGACCCTTGTCTTTTCAGCCTGCATTTCGAGGAGCTTAATTACTATTTTCCGAGGATGGAAATTCATCGGGATAAATTTCCCCGGCCGGATGCCGTTTATCTTTCCCACCGCCATCAGGACCATTTCGACATCCGCACCCTGGCGTATTTACCGAAAGACCTGAAGATACTCTGTCCGGACGATCCCTTGATGCTGGAATGTTTGAAGGAGTTGGAATACACCGATGTGACCGTGGTGAAGGATTTTGAAGCGGTTCAAGTCAAAAACCTGACCTTGATACCCACACCCTCCTTAAATCAGGATTATTATCCGGAGCATGGGTTGATCATTCAGGATGAGGAGGTCAATGTCTGGAACCAGGTGGACACGGTTGTTTCCCCTGAGATCATAAAATATATTCATCGAATTTGCGGTCAGGTGGATTTCGCCTATGTTCGCTTCGAGCCTCTGTTGGAGCAAAATTTTGCTTACAATAAGGATTCCGTTCTGCCATTTGATGAGTACAGTTCGTTTCTCAAAGTGGCCGGCGCGTTATCGCCGAAATTCGCTGTTCCCGGTTCGGCGGGGGAGCACTTTTATGACCGCGCAGAGTTTCTCAATCATTTTGTATTTCCCGCGACGCAGGAGCAGTTCATTATGGATTTGGAAGCGTTCTCGCCGGAGATTCGGTCCAGTACGTTCTATCCCGGAGACGTGGCTGAGATCAGTTCTGGAGGAGCCAAGATTCACCGGCAACAAACCGATCTGGTTACCCGACAGGAAGATGATATTTTCCGGACCGCTTTCAATCCGGTCTATGAAGTGCCGCGCATTCGCACCCTGACGGAAGATCCCGAACAACGGGCTAAAGAAAAGGATGCGGTAACCCATTTCATCGAAGGCGGCGCCTTTTTGGATAAGTTGAGCCAGTTAGATGTTATGGAGGGCTATAAGCATTGGGGCGTCGGCTATCGTCTGGAACTGTTCGACGAGGACAGCTCGGATATATGGAGTATCGATTTCAGCAAGCCCCCGGCAGTCCAGAAGGGATATTTTGGGGCGGTCAATCTTTACGAAGGAATCGGCTATTCAGAACTCTACCGGTTGATTCAGGGCGATACCAATTGGGATTTCGTCGGCGCTTCCGGGCAGTACCGGACGTTTCACAATATTTACCGGGTGAGCCGGGGGAATTTTGAGTTCTATCCGCAGGAGAGAAAATTTCCCCAACCGCTACTGGAAGTGTTTCCGGCGGACCGGGAAATGGACCGCGAGAAATACCTGAAGGACGTCCGCCGCTGGAAAGGACAATTTGATGAGGCGGCCCGGCCAAAATGATTGATAATAATTGACAGCACTCGTTGAACTCAGTAAACTTCGACACTTACACCAAATAATCAAATAAGGCGGTATAGCTCAGCTGGTTAGAGCGCACGGCTCATATCCGTGGTGTCCGGGGTTCAAGTCCCTGTACCGCCACCATTTTCAGGACTTGGATTTTTCGATCCAAGTCCTTTTTTTTGTTTTTAAAATAGCCAGTAGCGAATTCCAAACCGGATTTCGTGCGATCTGATATTCGAATTCTCAAGAAGATTGGTGGTATTGGCAAGCGTCAATTCCGCGTCCGTAATCGTATCGAAATACCGGTATTCTGCGGTCAGAGAAAAACTTTCTGTAACGTTGACCGCCGCGCCCGCCATAAGTTGATAGGAGTACACATCATCGCTATCATCCACCACCAGCGTACCGTCTAACTCCTTCAAGTTTAAAGAAAACGTGCCATAGCCCACTCCGAGACCGGCATAAGGTGTGACGATACCCAAAAAGTCAAATTCCAAATAGCCGTTTAAAAAAACGTGCGCCGAGCTCAAACTGCCGTCGGCCCCCTCCGAGCCGCCTGCATCAATGAACTTATCATTGGGGTTGTAGCGATAAACCGCTTCCACTTCTGCGCGAAGCATACCGAATTTAGCCCCCACTGCCAGGGCGCTGTTAAATCCCGTCTGAGTATTCAACTCAAGATCAGTGCCGGGGACGGTCGTTCCTTCATTAATCGAAGCGGGCTGGGAACTGAAGCCGGCCTGGACCGCAAAGTATAATGTATCGGCCTGCGCCGGTGCGCTGATGAGCAAGATCAACACACCCAATAATCCGTAGATAGTTTTTTTCATAAATGTCCCTTGTGAGTGGTGGCTTTATTCAAAAAATAACTAATTCATTCATATACAATAAGTTAAGGGCATGCCGATAATTTGTCAACCGGCAGGCTACATCTCATAGTTGATGGTTGACAAATAAGTGACCTTCCATAAAATGAGAACTGTTCTCATTTCCATGAATATCGGTTTTTAATCGGATAACGCTCAATGGATTCACCTCCCAACCCGGATGAAGAAATCATCTGCCAGTGTTTTCAGGTTTCGGACAAAACCATCAAGTCGTGTATCAAAGAAGGAAGCCTCAAGGAAATCGAGCAAGTCACTGAGGCTTGTGGCGCCGGGGGAGGGTGTCAATCCTGCCACATGTTGATCCAATTATTCATCGATCAACACCATAATCCGGGAAAACCACCCGAGCCTAAGAATAAGGATAAGGAAGGCGGCGTTAAAAAGCGCGGGATTTTCAGCAAATTGTTTCAACGGTATTAATTTTCCTTTCCACCCATGCCCAGAGAAATCTTATGAAAGTCGCTTATTTTGATTGTCATTCCGGTATCAGCGGAGACATGATCCTGGGTGCTCTGGTAGATGCTGGCGTGGATCTCAAAACGATCCGCAAGGGGCTGACTTCTCTTGGGCTCAAGGGTTATGAATTAAAATCCCGGCGAGTCAAGCGGGGCCTGTTCGGTGGAACCAAAGTCGACGTCGTTTTATCCCCCAAAGCCCATATCCATTCCCGAACCTTCACCGATATCGAAAAATTACTCAAACGCTCCAAACTCCCCAAATCGGTGATCGAAGATTCCATGGAAATTTTTCTGAGACTGGGCAAAGCCGAGGCCAAGGTGCATCGCACCACGATCGATAAAGTTCATTTTCATGAAGTCGGGGCGGTTGACTCGATTGTCGATATTGTCGGTGGAGTCATCGGCATCCAGGAACTCAATGTCAGTCAGGTTCTGGCGTCGCCGTTGAATATGGGAGAAGGCACGGTGAAATGCGAGCATGGGGTTCTTCCGGTGCCGGCGCCGGCCACGTTGGAGTTGTTGAAAGGCATTCCCTGTTACTCCAGCGGAATCCCGTACGAGTTAACCACACCCACGGGAGCGGCCATGATCGGGTTTTGGGCCGAAGCCTTTCAATCCTTACCCCTGATGAAGATTCAAAAATCCGGTTACGGCGCGGGAAGCCATGTCATTAAAGAGCATGCCAATTTGTTAAGAATCATCGTGGGTGAGGCGGAAGGAAAGAGCGGTGGCAAAATCGCACTGGTGGAGACCAATATCGATGACATGAATCCGGAGTTTTACGATCACATCATGGAACAGCTGTTTTCCGCCGGAGCCTTGGATGTGTTTTATACATCCGTGATGATGAAGAAAAACCGTCCTGCCGTAAAAATTTCCGTGTTGGCCCCGCCCGCCAAACGGGAAGCTGTGTCACATATCCTGTTGACCGAAACCTCTACCTTCGGCATCCGCTTCACAGAAATGGATCGGATCATCCTCGACCGGCAACACATGGAGGTACAAACTCCTTATGGCAAGGTTGCGGTGAAGGTGGGAAGCATGGACGGCCAGGTGATGCACTTCTCGCCGGAGTACGAAAGCTGTAAACAGATCGCCCGGAAAAAAAAGATTCCCGTCAAAATGATTTACGACACGGTTATGCAATCAGCAGAAAAAAAATTAAAGGGAGGGAATTAAGGAGAGGGAGAGGGGAGACTAAACACCCAGTTTTTTGAGGCATTCCTCGTAATGCTTTTGGTACATGATGTCCCATTCGGGGGTGCCTTCGCGAATTTTTTTCTCTTTGTAGGAAGCGATGATTTTGCGGGCCTCGGCATCGGCCCTGTCGTCCAGCTGTAATTCTTCCGTCATAACGCGCGTGATCTCCAGGCGCACGTCGTTCAAATCCATTTTATAATCCAGCTCTTCACGATTTTCGAAATCGTTGACGATCAGACTGCTGATGTGGTTGATTTTGTCCCGGCTCAGTTTCATAACAATTTTTTAAAGAATGAGACCCCGTTCGCGCGCCAGTTTGGTTTTCACCATTTGAAAGACCCGGCCGTAATCCATCATATCCCTTTCATACTCCTTGGTCCGGGAGTCGATGAGTAGTTTGACTTCTTCGTTCAACTTGTCTTCCACCATTAAATCTTGGGTAATGATATCGTTCACGATGGCCTCCAGTTTTTCAGGACGATCCTCCCAGACGAGGTAATCTCCTTCAATCAGAGCAACCACAACTTTTTTTGCGACTCGGTCAAGCAGTTCTTTTTGAATTCTCATAGAAGAATGAAACCATCCGTTAATTTAGAGAGCGGGAGACGGGGTTCGAACCCGCGACATCCAGCTTGGGAAGCTGACGCTCTACCAACTGAGCTACTCCCGCATCGTTCGCTGGTCAACCTTTTCCCAGAATCATAATCAGGTAGTCGGAGGAGGTTTGAATTTCCAAAATTTCCAAACCCTGGCTACGGACTTCCTGGATCGCTTTGCCCACCATCTTTTCGATGGCTTCGGCGCTTTCTTCATTGATGTTGAGCGCCTTGACGCCGGTGATTTTTTTCCCATCTGAAGTCATCCAATAACCCCCGCTTGGTCTA
Organism: Nitrospinaceae bacterium; assembly: GCA_965237905.1. Taxonomy (GTDB): domain Bacteria; phylum Nitrospinota; class Nitrospinia; order Nitrospinales; family Nitrospinaceae; genus SZUA-226. The sequence goes on from OZ250172.1 coordinate 101,217, forward strand.
ATCTATTGAAATTAAAGGATATTATTTGACCAGACCGTATTAATCAACCGCCTCCAGAAATACCTGACGCATTATCCAGCATTTCAAATGCTTAATCAAATATTATAATATTTCGAAGTTCACCCGATAAGGTATGAAAATTCCAAGAGGTTAAACCGGTATTGTAATCAATTCGGTATTTGAGTAATATGTGGCACCGCGAAGAAATGGGGTTTTGAATCAGGAATACTTCGATCCCACTGTTATTTTTGCAAAACTCTCAAATTATGTAATCTTCCACAAGGCCCTTTTTAGTTAGAAGGGCCTTATGTTTAATCGTGAAAGCTGAATGGCTGAAAAATTAAAATTTACTGAAAAAGTCCCCATCTCCTCTCACCTGATTGAGTTGAAGAACCGGATGATTAAGGTCGCCATTGTGTTGGCCTTTTTCTTCGGGCTGTGTTTTTATTTCAAGGATTTCCTGCTTTTATGGTTGGAAGACCCTCGACCTAATAGATTAACCAATAAGCTTACTTTCATCGCCCCTACGGAAGCCTTTTTCGCACATATGAAGGTGTCCTTCATGGGATCTCTCTTTATTTCCATGCCTTATATTCTGTACCATGTCTGGTTTTTCATCTCGCCGGGGCTCAAGGTCAAAGAAAAAAAGATCACCATGATGTTCGTTGTTTTCGGGACTTTCTTTTTCCTGTTTGGCGGAGTGTTCTGTTATTTCCTGGTCCTGCCTCTCGGCCTCAAATTCCTGATTGGTTATGGATCAGACTGGTATGAGCCGTTTGTCACCATTCAGCGGTATTTCGATTTTGTGGTGAAACTGATCCTGGCGTTTGCGTTTGCCTTTCAGACTCCACTGGTCATGGTTTTGCTGACCAAATTCGGAATCATCAACACCATCAAAATGCGGATGTACCGGAAATGGGCGTTCCTCGGGGCTTTTGGCCTGGCCGCCGTGCTCACCCCTCCAGATATCATCACCCAAGTGCTTCTTGGATTTCCGTTGTATCTGCTTTACGAATTTGGCGTAGTGGTTTCCGCGTTTTTTGAAGACCCGAAGCAGAGAGAGCAGGTTATCAAACAAATGCAACTGCAGAAAGAAATGAAGAAGGCCAAGAAGGAAGCCGCGATGAAAACCACCAGCATCAAGAAAAAAGTCAAGAAGACGGTCAAACCCAAGAAAAAAGCAGGCTGATTTTCCCTTCATTTAAGTCCCTAGAATAGAAATCCCAACAAAGTAAAAACTTTTGGATAGTGGTGTGCCAGCAACCAGCCGGCAGAGTGGCAGGCGATCTGGAAGATCAGGGGAGCCACCAGCGATCCGGTGAGCCAATAAAACGAGGAAGTAATAAGTCCAAGCAGAAACATTCCCAATTGAAGATCAAAGTGGACCAGGGCGAATATCAATCCCCCCAGGTAAACAGCGAGCGCCGGTTTGCTGTTGCGAATCAGCGCCTGGAGTACGTATCCGGTTAAAAATCCCTGTTCAGCCAACGTAATAAAAATCGTCGGTATGATAAAGGCAATAAATGAAGAGTTTCCGTCCGGCTCGTGGGAGAGTCTTTGGTCCGCTCCGGAAAACAATTCGGTCTGATCCAAGCCGGATATCCCGATAAAGAGCTCCAGCAAGGGAACCATTCCGACCACCAGTCCCCCCGCCAGGCACCCCAACATCAGATTTTGTTTCCAATGCTCCTTATGAAAACCCAATTGTTGCCACGTCGCGTAACGGGCAAGAGTAAGAAACAACACCGTTATTCCAAAATAGGCCGGGTAGATAGCGGGAGCCCATTTTTGAGCTTGCGGGAAAATGATGTGGATCACTGGAAATAATACGCAGGAGTACACCGCAAGGGTGCCCACCGGTCCCTTCAATCCCCAGGTTCCTTTGAAATCGGTTCGTTTAAGCATCCGCATTCATAAATTCGGCCATTAATTCGAGGGTTGGTTTTAGGGCAAACTCAATTCCTTTTCGTGATATTATACTCGGCTTTAATACACCGGAAAGTCAATAGGAGGCTGTATCGTGGAAGTGAGCATATCCGCCTGGCGGGAGCAGGGCCTGTCGGATAGCGAAATTAAAAAGAAAATCGTTCTCTCCAAGCATAATTTGGTGAACAGCGATCTGAGTGAAGCCAGTATCAAGGGAGCCAACCTTTCACAGGGGAATCTCATGCGCGCCAATATGAGAAAAGCGGATCTGACGGAAGTGGATTTTCGGGGCGCCGACATGATGGGAACTCTTTTTGAAGGGAGCAATTTGACCGGTGCCTTATTTATCGGTAACCATATGACCCAGGCAGTGTTTAATGAAGCGCGGCTTGATCGGACCAACCTGAGCGGAACCAATCTGGCCAATTCCATTTTTAAGTGGGCAAAAATGACAGGCGCTGTTTTTACCAAAGCCGTCATGACCAAGGTCTTACTCACGGGTACCGAAATGGATCAGACCAATTTCACCAAGGTCGACATGACCCATAGTAGTTTGCGTGAAGCGGTGATCAAGGGCACGCAATTTAATTTTGCCAAATGCATCCGCACGGATTTCGGCGAAACAGAAATTGAGGGAAGCGATTTTTTCCAGGCCAATCTCGGCCAAGCCGACTTCAGAGTGTCCACGATCTCCCAAACCAAATTTATCGGGGCCAATTTAAGCCAGTCCAATTTTACCAGCGCAGAATTGGATGAAGTAAATTTTACAGACTGCAATCTGGATCAGGTGGACTTCACCGACGCGGCATTACAGGGAGTGATTTTTAAGGGAGCCCAATTGACCGGTGCAAATCTCGAATCCATCCTCAACCTTTCCCCGGATCAGATCAATTCCGCCAAAATCGATAAATTCACCAAGCTCCCGCCTCATCTGGAAGTGACCTGGCAAGGCAAAAAGTTTGAATGCAAAGAGCGATCCTGATGAACTGCAGTTCAATTTTCAGATAAACCCATTACAATTAAAATATTAAATTTATTCATCCTCTTCCTGATTTGGAGAGGTTTCTTTCTGGACCTTTATAATGGTCGAAAAAAGCATCGTCAACTCCATTAGATATGGCCGCGAGCAGGAAGTACGCCAATGGCTTAAAACGCATCGGGACACTGAAGAACTCAGCCGGCTCCTTTTGAAAGCGGCCTACAGTCCAAATCAGAACGGTGAAATTATCGAAATGCTGCTTGCGTCAGGCGCGGACCCCAATTATGTGGATGAAACCGGCTATTATTATCCACAGGGACCTTCTTTATCCGTTGCCGCCAGTTTTGGGTGCATGGAAACCGTCAAGCTTCTGATTGAGGCGGGTGCCGACCCCTATATCAAAGATCGTGGCGACGAGACCCCCCTCGACACCGCTTCTGACGAATCTATAAAATTAATATTATTGGGTAAAACCCCTTAAGCCTTTCAGAGAAACTGGAATTAAAATCAATTTTTTCAATGGCTTGAATATTATATACTACCAGCCATTTGCCACCAATCTCTGATCGAGAGAAACCGGCTCCAAAGGAATCAGAAATCCTCTATAGCCGGAGTTGACAAGCCCGAGGGTTTTTTCTACTATCCATAGCTGAGAGCTTTTTCCATGGAATCCAGGCCCGTAGAATCGGTATCGGGCGCTCACGGACGCCTCCCGTTTAAGAACCATTGTCATTCTTTTCCAAACTTGAGACCATTCATCTCAGGAACTCCACTCACGGTTATTCGAATTGACGGTGATCGGGTCCATTCGAGGGTTACCCGATACAGGAACTATAGAAACATATGAACAGAGATTCAAAGATTGGCAAAATCGTTATTGCCTCCGACCATGCAGGTTTTGAGTTAAAAGAAAGCATCAGGGAGTGCCTGCAAGGGGATGGTATCTCGATCGAGGATTTGGGACCCGACAATTCCGACCGGGTGGATTACCCCGATTATGGAATCAAACTTGCCAAAGCGGTTTCGGATGATGAAAACCTGAACGGCATCGTGATTTGCGGAACCGGCATCGGCATGTCCATCGTGGTCAACCGGTTCCCGAAAGTCCGTGGAACCCTGTGCTCGGATGTCTACACCGCCAAACTGTGCCGACAGCATAACGACTCCAATGTTCTGATTCTTGGAGGCCGCGTGGTGGGCAAGGGGTTGGCCCATGAAATCGTCACTACCTGGCTGGAAACTCCGTTTGAAGGCGGCCGCCATAGTGAACGCCTGAAAAAAATAGACCATATCGAAAACATGTTAATCAAGGGAGAACTGTAAATTGTCACTCTTATCAGATTTCGATCCGGATATCTCAAATGCCATCAAGGGGGAAATCGAGCGGGAAAACTTTACCTTGGAGATGATCGCTTCCGAAAATTTTGTCAGCCCTCAGGTGTTGGAAGCTCTGGGTTCGGTGATGACCAATAAATATGCCGAAGGGTATCCCAACAAGCGTTACTATGGCGGGTGCCGTTACGTTGACGTGGCCGAGCAGTTGGCCATTGACCGGGCCAAACAAATCTTCGAGGCCGAGCACGCCAACGTGCAACCTCATTCCGGTTCGCAGGCCAATATGGCGGTTTATCATGCGGCCCTGCAACACGGCGATACGATTCTCGGCATGAACCTGTCGCACGGCGGCCACCTCACGCATGGTTCGCCGGTGAATTTTTCCGGTTACAGCTACAAGGTCTTCCAATACGGAGTCAACAAAGATACCGAATTGATCGATTACGACGAAGTGGAGCGATTGGCCAAGGAACACAAGCCAAAGATGATCGTGGTCGGCGCCAGTGCCTATCCCCGTGTCATCGACGCCAAACGGTTTCGCGACATCGCCGACGAAGTCGGCGCGAAAATCATGACGGATATCGCCCACCCCGCCGGCCTGATCGCGGCCAAGCTGTATCCCTCACCCGTACCCTATTCGGAATTCGTCACCACCACCACGCACAAAACCCTTCGCGGCCCGCGCGGTGGGATGATCCTATGCCGGGATGAATTCGCCAAGGAAGTGAACAAGAAAATATTTCCCGGTATCCAGGGCGGACCTCTCATGCATGTGATCGCCGCCAAAGCGGTGGCCTTTAAGGAAGCGCTCAATCCGGATTTCGTCGAGTATCAAAAGCAGGTCATCAAAAACGCGCAATGCCTCGCGGACCTTCTAAAGGATGGCGGTTATAAAGTGGTCAGTGGCGGCACGGATACCCACTTGATTCTGGTCGATTTAACCCGCCAGGACATTACCGGGAAAGCGGCCGAAGAAGCACTCGATTTGGCCGGTATCACCGTCAACAAAAATACCGTCCCCTTTGAAACCCGGAGTCCCTTTGTCACCTCCGGTATCCGGATCGGCACTCCGGCCCTCACCACCCGGGGCATGAAAGAGAAGGAAATGAAACAGATCGGGGAAATGATGATCGGCGTTTTAGAACGGATCGAGGACAAGGAATTCATCGAGCAAACCCGCCTGAAGGTACGGGAATTGTGTGAGCAGTTTCCCTTTCACATGGAAATGGCTGACAAATACTGATCCCCTATGAAATGTCCCAGTTGCTCGAACATGGAAAACAAAGTGGTGGACTCCCGTACCAACCGGGATGGCGACTTGACCCGTCGCCGTCGTGAATGCCTGAGCTGCGGCGAACGATTCACCACTTATGAACGTATCGAGAAAACACCACTTCTCATCGTCAAGCAGGATGGGCGGCGCGAGGAATTCAATCGCAGTAAGATATTATCCGGAGTGCAGAAAGCCTGCCAGAAACGGCCGGTCAGTGCCGAGCAGATGGAAAACCTGGTCGACGCAATCGAGCGTTATTTCCAGGAAGCTGGTGAAAAGGAGATATCAGCAGTTACGGTGGGCGAAAAGGTGGTCAAGGAACTGTACAATCTGGACAGCGTCGCCTACGTCCGGTTTGCTTCCGTTTACCGAGATTTCAAGGACGTCAACGAATTCATGGCGGAACTCAAAGGCATCATCAAAAATAAAGATCATTGAGCCGCGGCCTATCAGCGCATTATCCAGTCCTCCTCCTGGTTCCTAAACCACCCCTAACTTATTCAATTTTAAGCCCTTTCTTTCCTAAGTCATTGAACATCCAAGGTTAAAGTGATAGCATATCCAGTCCTTTAACCGCATTCAGTTTTTTGAAAATCGATGAAAATCATTACCTTTAATATTGCGATGATCAGTTATTTGCTGGCATCATTGGAATATTTTATTTATCTCGTTTACCGGAAACCGGGGGTCTCGACGCTGGCGACGGGGACCGTGGTGGTCGGGTTGCTATCGCATACGGTGATCATCGGGCTTCGTTCCCAGGAAACGGGGCATGGACCCTACACCACTTCCTTCGAAGTAGCTGTTTTCCTGTCGTGGCTGGTGGTGGTCGTTTATTGTTTCACCCATTGGCGATACAAGATCAAGGACCTGGGATCGTTCGTCATCCCGGTAGCCTTTTTGATCCTGCTGTACGCCACTTTTTTGTCGAAGGAAGTTGTGAATTTTCCGGAATCGGAGTTCCGGATTTTGTTGACCCTGCACCGAACATTATCCATTATCGGATTCGCCGCTTTTGCGATTGCGTTTGGGCTTGGGGTCATGTATTTAATTCAAGAAAAACAGGTCAAATCGAAAAAACTCGGTATGATGTATTTCCGGATGCCTTCGCTGGAATCTTTGGATAACTTGATCTATAAAGCGGTGGCCGTCGGGTTTCCCTTATTCACGATGGGGTTTTTGACGGGGTCCATCTGGAATATCAAGATGAGCCAGTCGTCACTGTTTTCTCTGGATCTGGTTGCCATCTGGCCTTTGGTTATCGGCTGGATTTTATACGGTTTGGTATTTTTCGGACGGTACCGAATGGGATGGCGCGGTAAAAAAGTCGCCCAAGGTTCGGTGATCGGTTTTGTTACTGTTATATTAAGTATTCTTTTACACGTTTAATTATGGCTGAATCCAATCTAGTCATCGTAGGGGTCAATCACAAAACCACACCGGTGGAATTGCGGGAAAAACTCGCGTTCACCCAGGGGAATATCGAGGAGTCGACGGAAAAACTCGGGGGTTTTCCGGAAATCGACGAGAACCTCATTATTTCCACCTGCAATCGTGTGGAAATCTATGCCCGCGTGAACGATGTCGACAAGGGAATCGATCGTCTGAAGAAGTTTATCTGCGACTTCCACCTGATTCCCTACAATATGTTGGACAAGCATTTTTACGCGTTTCGGGAAGAGGAGACGGTGCAACATCTGTTCCGTGTGTCCGCCAGTCTCGATTCCATGGTGGTCGGGGAGTCGCAGATTCTGGGGCAGGTGAAAGACGCGTACAGCCTGGCCAAATCCCTGCAGACCACCGGTCTTATCCTGAACCAACTGTTCGAAAAAGCCTTCAGCGTGGCCAAAAAGATTCGGGAGGAAACCGGTATTGCCGAAAGCGCGGTTTCCATCAGTTCGGCGGCGGTGGAACTGGCCCGGAAAATCTTTGAGGACCTGGAGAACCACACCGTCATGCTGGTCGGCACCGGCGAAATGGCGGAACTGGCGGCCAAGCATCTGATCTCCTACGGCGTCAAAACCGTGTACGTCGCCAGCCGGACTTATGAACGAGCCACCGCTCTGGCGAAAACCCTGAACGGCAGTGCGTTGGATTTCGAGCATTTTAAAACCGAATTGCACAAGGCCGATATCGTCATCAGTTCAACCGCCGCGCCCAAATTTATCATCACCAAGGAAATCGTTGAGTCCGCTATCCATCAACGGAAAAACCGGCCCATGTTTTTTATTGATATCGCGGTCCCGCGGGATATCGAACCGGAGGTGAATGATCTTGAAAACGTTTATTTATATGATATCGATGATCTGCAAAGTGTGGTGAATGCCAACCTTCAGGAACGGGAAAAAGAAGCGGAACTGGCCATGGGTATTATTCAGACGGAAGTCAGCAAGTTTAATAATTGGGTGGACTCGCTGGATGCCATACCGACCATCGTTGAGTTGAGAAAACGTGCGGAAGCGGTCCGGATGCAGGAAATCGAAAAAACCCTCAAGAAAATGACGCATCTCTCGGACGAAGACAGAAACAATCTTCATCAAATGACCTCATCCATCATCAATAAAATTCTCCACAAACCCACCGTCAACCTCAAGAAGAAAACCCAAACCACCGAAGGCCGAACTTACCTGAAGGCCATCCGCGACCTGTTTCATCTGGACGACTGAATGGCGGATACTTTTTCCAAAAAAATCACCATCGGAACGCGTGGCAGCCCGCTGGCTCTCTGGCAGGCGCACTGGATCAAATCCCAGCTTGAGGCTCTGCATGGCGATTTGACCGTTGAACTGGTCAAAATCAAAACCTCCGGCGACAAAATTCAGGATGTTCCTCTCGCCAAGGTGGGAGGCAAGGGGCTCTTCACCAAGGAAATCGAGGAGAGCATGTTGCGCTATGAAACCGATATAGCGGTCCACAGCATGAAAGATGTTCCCGTTCAATTTCCTCCCAGCCTGACGTTATCGGTCGTGACCGAACGGGAAGACCCGCGTGACGTTTTGATTTCCAGGAAAGATTTGAAACTGGATGATCTGCCGAAAGGCGCCAAAGTAGGAACCGGAAGTTTTCGGAGAACCACCCAACTCCTGCATTACCGCCCGGACCTGGAAGTGATTCCCATGCGTGGCAATCTGGAAACCCGCCTGAACAAACTTGAGTCGGAAGGGTTGGATGCCATCATTCTCGCCGCCGCAGGACTGATACGCCTGGACATGGCGGACCGCATCACGGAATACATCGAACCCGAAATCATGCTGCCGGGAGGAGGGCAGGGGGCCGTCGGCATCGAGTCCCGGAAGGAAGACCTGCGTGTTATGACTCGAATATTTCCGCTGGACCATGAGGAGTCGCACAGAGCTCTGGAAGCCGAGCGAGGATTTTTAACCCGGTTGGAAGGCGGTTGTCAGGTGCCCATCGGAGTCTATGCGACGATCGAAGGTGAAACCTTGCACCTTCGCGGTCTGGTGGGAAGCCTGGATGGCAAGCAGATACTAAAAGCCGAAAGAAAGGGATCCGTGGAAGACCCGGAGGTGATTGGATTTCAACTGGCAGGCGAAATTCTGGGAATGGGTGCGGACAAGATATTGAAGGAAGTTTACGGGACTTAAAGTATCACTTTAGGTGACAGGCATTAACTCCTTCCTGAATGAAAATTTAAAGCCAAATCTCTTCCGGATGATCCAGCCGCTCCTGTGCCAGTTTTTGAGCCTCTTCCCGGAAGATTCGATCGCCTTCCTTTTGCTCACTCAGCCGCCCCATCAAAGTCCGAATGTTACTGGATACCGTATTGTAGACCAACTGCTCCGTATACGTTTTCCCATCTTCTCCCTGTGAAAGCACTTGCTCCCGGTACGGCCTATCCATTGTCATTTTGAGTTCCACCGCGCATCCCATCACTCCGCCGACATTAACGATGAAATCTGAATAGGAAACGATTCCTCGCCGGTTTTGCAGATAGTACTCCGTCATTTTATTACTGGGCGTGTTGGCTCCCTGGAAGATTTTTCGGCATTGAATGCGGTCGGCATTGCGCGCGGTGATGGCATCGGGCCGGGCGGCGGGAACTAAAATGTCGCAGGGCGCTTCCAACAGCCAGCCAATTTGATCCGGGCCAAAGCGTTTTTCTACTTGTCCGGAATAGTTGGATATTCCCCCGGGCTCGCGGCGAATGGAATTCAATTCGTCAACATTCAACCCGCGCGGATGCCACAAGGCGCCGTGAATATCGGACGCCCCGGTGATCACCGCTCCCACATCGTTGAGTTTGGAGGCGGTCACGGAACCCACGTTGCCATATCCCTGAATGACCACTTGTGCGCCCTTGAGCTTAAAGTCCGATTCCAATTCCTCTACGGTGCGGATGGCGGCGAACAAGCTGTGAGCGGTCAGGCCCCATTCATCGATGGGGATGCCGCCTTTGTCGGGAGGACGCGATGCCCCGCCGCGCATATGTTGATGGGTTCCCAATTGTTCGGAATAATGTTCGTAGATTTGCTGAATGTCCGTTTCATCCGTCCCCATGTCCGGCGCCGGGATATAGCGCTCTACAGAAAATAAGGCCTCTGCGAAGAGGCCAATCAAATCTCGCTTCATGCCGGGATTCAGGGCCATCATCACCGGGTCGCATACGATGCCGGCCTTGCCGCCGCCGAAGGGCAGGTTGGCGGCGCTGTTTTTGAGGGTCATTGCCCGGGCCAGCCGGCGCACTTCGCCGAGGGTCACGTCCGTGGCCATGCGGATACCGCCGAGACCGGGACCGCGCCGGGTGTCATCCACCACCACAAATCCCCAGATGTTTCCGGTAGCCGGGTCCACCACGCGAATCAATTGTTCGGGTGTGCGGTCATCGGACGCGGCAAACCGGTTCGTTTCGTCTCTGGCGTTACACGGCTCAAGCACGAATTTCTTTGGGAGTTGAGTCACGGTTGAAGTTTTCTGGTTACTTCAGTTTTTGGACATCGGCGATCCAGGGTTCGTACCGCTTGCCATAGTTCAGGATCACCTGGTATCGCGGTTCCAGGTCCGACAGGGGTTTGTCCCTGGGTAGGTAAGTCACGGTATGGGTTTTTATATCAGAAATAAAGAAAGATCGGTAGTCGCTGTTCACATGAATTTTCGGAATGGGAATTTCATGAATCCAGCCATACAAAGAATTTTTGGATGATTTGGACTCACCTTTTCCTCTGAACGAAATACGAAACACGGCCGGTGTAATAATATATTTGGATCGATCCGAATATTGTTTTCTCAATGCCTCGGCATCCCGCCCGGCATTGATGGCGAATAGATGACTTCGGGTGGTCAATTTCTCTTGGATGAGCCTGATCTCGTATTCGAGATTTATCTTTTTATCCGAATTTTTTTCTCCCAATAATTTCTGCTGGACTTCCTCGATTTGTATCCTGGCTTCCTTCAACCAATTCTGATAAGCGTCCCCGTCAAATTCCAGGACCACATAGCCTTGTCTCGGCAATTGGCGTCTGTAATAGCGGTGTGCTTTTTTACCATCCAGAGGATAACTGGTATCAAAACCCAACTCTTCGAGTCTTTGCTGATTCAACCAGGTATCCTCCCTGTGTGCATTATTGTAATAATTGTAATAGCCAGGCATATTCCATTTGAGGGTCAGGTCCAGACCCGTATCCTCCATGTCCATACTCCTCCAGCCATTATGCCAATTGAGTTCCCTTTCGGTTAGTGTGACGGTAGCGTCGGGCTCGCCGGAACGGTTATAGGCCACGCCTGCAAGCACCACCACGTTGGTCAATACGATCAACGCTATTGTTGAAATTAAGCCATATTTTTTCATGCGCCAGCCTCCTTTAAACGGTTGCGCATCTTTTTGAAGCTCGCTAGCAAGCCGAGAGAAATCACGCTGAGGATGAAAAAGAAAAGATATTTGGGCAGGAAATCCCACCACCAGTCGAAAAATTTGGTGTACAGAAAAATCGTGAAAAAAGTAGCACCGATATTGGTAACGCCGGTGTAATGAAAACGAATACCCATCCAGATCACTATTCCAGCGCAAACCAATCCCAGCGTCTGGTAGATGATTTCAAGCGTGTCATTCTCCATTAACGAATAACTGCAACGTCCACAATGGCCCATAACAAGAAGCGCAATGAAAATCGATAGCAAGCCCACCAGATGGTAAAACCAGGGGAAATTGTAATATTGCCGGTGTTTGAAAATATGAGGCAGGCTCACCATGATGGCTCCGGCAATGATGAAATTTTCCGGCCGCTCGCCGAACGAAAGCCAATAGAGACCCGATATCGTTCCCACCGTCGCCGCAAGGTAGGCGAGGATGCACAGTAATCCGGCCATTAATATCAGTCGCAGTCCTAAGTGATAGGCCACCATGAGCGCCATCAACCCCCAAATTAAAAATGCTTTTGGGGAAGGGGTGATGTTGAAAATGGTTCCCAGAACGCTGAGGTTCATCACAAAGCACACGAAGGCCAGTAACCCCGCGAGCGTGGCATAATAAAGCGTCTTTTCTTTTCCGGCCGCGAATTTCATTCCCAGCAGAGCCAGCAGGGGAGTGACTATCAATATTCCGATTTGCACCCAGGTGGGGATCAATCCCCAGAACCGGTAAAAGAAGAAAAAGACACTGGCACACAGGGCCAATCCTCCCAGGAACGTGAGAATGCGCATGCCCCAGGAAAGCTTTTTCTCGGTAACTGAGGAATCGGTATCAAACCGATTACTGAAATCGTCAATCAGGCGGGAATGATACTGGGAGACCGAACTTTGATCCTCTTGGGATATTTCAACAATTCCCTCGGACTTGAGAGCCGCCATCTCCTTTTGGAACGCGTGGATCCGGTCAATCCGCTGTTGTGCCTGTTCTCTATTGGGAGGATGTTCCATACTTGTTAGTATAAGACATGGATGGCACAAGCCAAGGATTTATGATACTTTGTAAGATATTGTTTAATTAAGGATTATATGACGCAAATCAACTCCCTCAAAGCTGAAGAAATCGATGGACTGGTAAAACTGGCTCTGGCGGAAGATCTCGGTTCCGGTGACATCACCACCGACGGCATTTTGGTTCAGGATGACGTCGCTACCGCAGTGGTGACAGCGAAGGAATTCCTGGTTGTGTGCGGATTGGACATTTTTCGGAGAGTTTTTTTGCATTTGGATGCCGGTACTAAATTTCCCGGATCGACGCTAAAAGATGGATCGGAGATTGCGGCTCATACGGAGATCATTCAGGTCAAAGCCAAAACCTCCGCCCTGCTCAAGGGAGAAAGAACAGCCCTCAACATCGTACAGCGCTTAAGCGGGATTGCCACCCTGACGCGGAAATTCGTGGATGCCGCTCAACCGGTGACCATTCTGGATACCCGAAAAACCACCCCCGGTCTCCGGGTTTTTGAGAAATATGCGGTCCATTGCGGAGGTGGGACCAATCATCGGTTCGGACTGTTCGATGCCGTTTTGATCAAGGATAACCATATTAAAATAGCTGGAGGGATCACCTCTGCAATCAACAGGATACGAAATCAGTTCTCAGGTAAAATCGAGGTAGAAACCGTAAATCTGGACGAAGTCTGGGAAGCCTTGGAAATGGGTGCGGACATCATTATGTTGGATAATATGGCGCCTGAGACCGTTAAAAAAGCCGTGGCACTGATAGATGGAAAGTCGAAAATCGAGGTTTCCGGATCTATGGAGCTTGAAGGACTGAGCCGGTTCAACCAGTTGGGAATAGACACCATTTCGGTAGGGGCTCTGACCCACTCGGCGCGGGCGGTGGATATCAGCATGAATATCCGGACCTGACGCGAAACAGCAAAACCCTGACACCCCGGAGGCTTTCCGGGTGTATACTGACGGCTCTGGAATAATGGAAAAGGAAAGCACATGCCCTGCAAAGATACGACAGCTTTGATGACGGTCCGGGTGGATCACCATGATTTTTTGATCGGTTACGATTACGCCAAAATATCGTGCTCCAAAGCCATTGGGGACGGTCAGAGTTTTCAGCAATACTGCGAGGGAAAACCTATTCAGCAAATTCTCGACTGGGAGTTTTTCCAAATTCTCCAGGATTTGCAATTGCCGGAAGAGGATACTGAAAACCAGTTTTTAGTTTATCTGGAATGGTCGGCCCTCCGGTCCGCCTTGATCCAATACCTGGGCCGGGAGGATGATGTGGATACCGAACACTTTGAAGTGGCCTCCGTGGAGTACAACGATCAGGAAGTCCAGATCATTCAGGTGATCCGCCCCAATACCGATCTACCCAAGATCCAATCCTGCTTCAAGCGATCCCGCGAAGTTCCCGGTTAATCTTCAGGCCATAAACGTACCGGCCGGACATACCCCTGCGAAAAATCCTGATCGTAATTCTGAGAAACTCCGCTTTGATAAGAAAAATAAAATGCCGCCTGCTGATCGAACGGCAGGCACCAGGAAGCGTTTCCGCATTTGGGTTCAAATAAGGGGGATATATTGAGAACCTGGTTCGACCGACCCACCAACTCCAATTCTGGGGAAAATAAACTTTCAATCTCTTCTCTTTCCGCCATTCTCCAGTCGTGAAATCCCAGATAGTCATCCTTGTTTAATTTATCGATGAAAGCCAGAGCCTCCTGGAAATCCATCCAGTCCTGTTCAATTTGAAATGAATCCTTCTTGCACCAGGCCAGGCCGGTTTTATGATCCTGAATCGTGCCGTCACCATTATCTGTAAATTGATTTTGCTGGTTCATCAATTGCCACCTTTTGAATTGGACTTATGCCGCTTTAGAGCCCTATAAACTATCGCATTAGAAAAAAATTGTGAAGATAAATTTTCAAGGGTGAGCCTGCCCGATAATTGGACTGGACGAGTTGAGAGGAATCTTATACAGTATGGCCTTCCATTTACAGAACCAGGCGTTTATCCAGTTTAAATAATTGTTTCGAGTTATATATTCGGTAGAAAAGGTGAGGCGATGCGGGGAAATAAGGCACTTTTAAAGATCGGGTTGGTCGGACTGTTTCTGAGTCCGGCCATTGCTCAAGCTTCCTGTGGAGAAGAGATCATCCCCTTGAACCTTTATGAAGATATATCCCTGTATTCGCTGATTGCCGGATTCGTTTTGGTTTTCGCTGCTATTTTCCTGGAAAAGAAACAGGTTAAATTGGGTTTGGGTGTAGCGGCAGTGTTGCCCTTTTTAGCCTGGGGTTATGTCAACTTTTTGGTGGATTACGACAAAATCCGGAAAACGATTTTTAATTATAACGTGCAGGCGGAAGCGACTCTGGCCAACATCGCGGAAGCGCAGGAGAGGTATCAATCCGAACAAGGCAACTTTATCACCGACCTCAAGGTTCTCGAGTCGCATCTTGCCGGAGCGCATGGTATGGACGAGTGCGTACGGATTGTTGAGTTGAACGCTTCTTTCGAACACTGGTCGGCGGTGGCCCAGCATTACTCCAGCCCCGATACGGTGCGATGGGACAGCATCAGCGGCAGTTCGTTGAAAAAGGGATAGAGACTTTTTGGAAAGGGTAGGGTTTTATCCTATGTTCCAGTTGCTGACGATTCCGCTCAAAGAGACCATACCCACCACTTGATTACTTTCAATCACCATCGCGTAGGAAACATTGAAGTTGGTCAACAGCCGTGCGGCATAGGGCACCGGCATACTTGCGGGGACTGACAACACCGGCTTGGACATGATTTCATAAACGTGGGTTTCGTGGAGTTTGCGTCTTTGCGAAATAACTTTGCGGGCGATATCTTTGAGGGTCAGGATGCCAAACACATCGGATTCATCCCGGGGCTCGATCAACATGGCGTTGAGATTTCCCTCTTTCATCATTTTGAGAGCCTCCGCAACCCGGGTGACGCCGTCGATTTTTTTAAAATTAGGCATCATGACCTGGCTGACCAGCCTCGTTTCACTCATTCCTTAGACTCCGAATCTCGATCTTAGATGTAATGGTCTTTCGCGTCTTTTCCCAAAATGGGAATCTGGCTCTCCATGCCAATGGCGCGGTCGACCGACCAGCAAAAAGCGATTCCATTCCCGCGTTCTCCCAACTTTCCAGCCTGATAGATGGCATCCATAATTTGATCGGAGTTGAAATCCTCTACCAGAAACAGCAGCATGTCCTTCTGGGTTTCCATCGCCAAGCCGAAAAACGATTTCTGATCGCGTACCCCTTCTCCCCGCGCATTCAGAATAGTCGCTCCGGTGGCGCCTGCTTTTTTGGCGGCTTCGATGACCTCGTCCTGATAGTCATCGTTCACCAACGCCAGGATTACTTTAAAACGCATAGCAACCTCCTAAGGGTTTCATTTCATTGCTGAATCAGGCACCCTTGAGAAAAACCGTTCTTGGATCATAGCATACGCCAAAACGCTTATCATAGGGAAAAGAGAGGCGAACGCGATCAGTCCGAAGCCATCCAACAAAGGCGAACTGCCGGGAACATTCGACGCCAATCCCAATCCCAATGCCACCAGCAGCGGTACGGTAACTGTCGAGGTCGTCACGCCGCCGGAATCATAAGCCAGAGGAACGATGAACTTGGGTGCAAAATAAGTTTGAATCATGAGAATCACATAACCGGTGATGATGTAATAGTGAAGCGGAGTACCTTCTATAATCCGAAACGTCCCCAGCGCCACGCCGACTCCCACTCCAAACGCAACCGCTAACCGGAGGCCCAATGTCGAAATAGCGCCGGTGGAAATTTCCTTGGCTTTTAACGCGACGGCAATTAAGGCCGGCTCCGCCAAAGTAGTCGAAAACCCGATCAGAAATCCAAATAAAATCACTTCGACATAAAATCCGGCACCGAGCCGTTTACCGTCGCTTAGGGCATCCAGGGTAGGGGAGCCGTCCGTCAGGAATTGCGGATCGGAAAGTTGTTGCGCCATGGCTGTACCCAGGGGAAAGATACATTCCTCCAGCCCGACAATAAACACAGCCAGCCCGAACACCACCATTCCCATTCCCGCTAGCATTTTTCTCCAGTGGGGTAGTCCCTTGCGAATGACGCCCCATTGAAAAAACGCGAACACCAGAAGGATTGGAAGAATATCCATCAGGGTGATGCGTAGCGAGTCGTAAATAATGTCGAGATAATTAAGTTCTTGCATGGTTCAACCTGGACCGAAAACAAAAATACCGTAAAGCATCACGAACAAAATGGGCGTCAAACTGGCCAGGGCGATCAATCCAAATCCGTCGATGATCGGGTTTCTTCCCCGTATGGAGGTGGCCAGACCGATTCCCAGCGCGGTGATCAAGGGTACGGTGATGGTGGAAGTGGTAATGCCTCCGGCATCATAGGCGATGCCGATGATTTCTTTGGGGGCAAAGAAAGTAGCCAGTACAATGAGTGAATAGCCTGCGAGAATAAAAATCACCAGGGGCCAACCTTTGATGATGCGTATCACCCCGATCGCCCCGGCCAACCCCACAGCAAAGGCCGTGGTCAGGCGCAGTCCCCAGACATACTCAGCAATCGATTCTTTTGTTCGGTTGATAACCCCGGCCTCGGCGGCAATCTGTCCGGCTTTCTGGGAAATCACCGTTAATGCAGGCTCGGCAATGGTGGTGGCGAATCCCAAAGTAAAACCGAACAGGACGATCCAATAGACGTTTCCTTTTAATGCAAACTCAACAGCCAGCCTTTCGCCGATAGGAAACAGGGCATTTCCCAATCCTTGGATAAAAATGAACAGGCCGATGACGACCAGAACAAATCCGAAAAGGGTTTCTTTGAGGTGGGGGAAGGGTTTCTGGATTACCGCCAATTGAAAAAAGGTGATGACCAGAAGTATCGGCAGAACATCCAAGAAGGCCTGGAAAAATTTGGAGGCTAAAAATCGAAAGGTCTTAACCATTGCTGGCCATGAATAACCAGGTGCTTACCCGGAAGAAGAAGCATTGTGGCAAGAGAGGCCGTGGCGAGATAGCTCAGTGAGGAATCTTACTGCAATCCGGGAAGGTATGAGAGGTCAGGAAAAAAGGATTACTTTTCCGAAGACTCAGGGGACTCGCTCACCTCAGCTGTTTCGCCAGTGCTTTCAGGAACTGCTTTCGGATCCTCGGCGCCCTCAATACTTCCCTCGGTTTGATCTCCGGCAGCAAGCTCTTCCTGTTGCTCGGCATCCTTCATGGAAGTTTTGAAGTTTTTGATACTTCTGCCAAAAGCACTACCAATTTCCGGAAGTTTTCCTGCCCCAAAAATGATCATTATGATGACCAGAATGATCATTAATTCCGGAAAGCCTAAACCCATCATAGTAATTTCTCCATCTGAACATTAATATTGAGTGCCCGAGTATAACAAAAATTGTTGGAAAACCAACCTTTTAATGGTCTTATTTGCTAGAGTGGGTCGGCAAATACCTTTTAAAATCAAACTCATTGGATTGAGATCGTGAATCAAGACTTTATATTGGAATTATTTTATTCCCTGCATGGGGACTTGGATCAAATCAATGCGGCGATCGATGCCAAGTTGGGTTGGGACGGCTCGCGAAAAATTACGACCTTTGAATTGTTTATCAAAAGCCGTATCAGCCGGAATGCGAAAGCTCTGAAAATGGCGAATATGGAAATCAATCCGTATGAAGCAACCTATTTGAGCCTTTATCCAGATTTATCCGAGGTGGAATTTCTCGATTTGAGGAAGAATTTCCTGGGGGATACCGGATTGCAAGCGATCGCTGTGTCTCCGGTTCTAAAAAATCTGAAGGAGCTGGATTTGAGAAATAATCAAATCACCCGTGTCGGTCTGGAATTTCTTTCCCGGAACACTACCTTAACTAAGCTGGAAAAATTGGATTTACGATCCAATAAATTTGGCAAGCGGTGGGAGGAGAAATTAAAGGAAAGTGATCGGCTTCCTCATTTAAGAGAAGTAAAAACGTTGTGACTTCCGAGCTTGTCAAATAATCTCCCGGGTTTTATTCTCACGGATTTTCTGAATCATTTTTTCTGCCAGCTCCTGGGCTTTCACCTCATACGTTCCGTTGGCAAGAGAGACCTTGTATTTGTTGACCAGGTCCTGCCTGATTTCAGGCGAACCTTCAGTCTTATCCACGACACTCTTTAAAACCTCCTGAAAAGACGCTTTTTGAGTAGGCAGGTTTTCAGAATCCTTTTTCGAAGGAACTTCCTGTTCCAATCGCCGAGGCGTCAGGTTTTTCCCAGAAGTGGAATTTAAGTAAAACTCATTCATCGCGGGTATTTGTATTCCTCCATAATTTTACTTCTCTGTATATTTTTCGGCTTTTTGTGAAAGTTTCTTGAGGGTGGACCAGGTAGGATCCTAGAAAAAGGCAGATGTAAATCCCCGATAACAAAGGCAAACTAACATTAAATGTAATTTAGTATTGCTTCCAACCAATTGAATTTATATACTTTATTTAACTGGTTTTTCTCCTGATGAGGGCTTGCTTGAGGAAAAGTCTCCCCGCCTCCCCAAGTGAGCCCTTACTTTTTGCCTTGAATTCCCATTCCTTAATCCCATTTCTCCGGATGCCGTCACCGCATATTGATTTCTGCGAAAGTTTGTTAGAATAAAAAGTCACTATTCAGGGAGAAGATTTATGACCCATCAAAATATTCATGTGGAAGGAATGACCTGCGATCATTGTGTGGAAACAGTAACCAAGGCGGTTCATTCCCTCGCTGGAATCAGTCAGGTATCGGTAGATCTGGAGAAAGACCAAGTCAGCGTGGATTTCGATGAAAACCGGACAGATCTGGATGCTATTTCTTCAAAGATTGTTGAGGTGGGATTCGAAGTGGTTTCGAATTAAATCTTTTCAAATATTCAGGATAGATATTTTCCAACTTCCACGAAAACCGTTTTTTCAATGCCCTCACGAATAATTCTAAGGCGCACTGATTTTCCTACACGAGATTCGGCAACGAGTTTTTGCAGGCTTTTAGAATCGAGGACGATTTGCCCATCATAAGAAATAATAATATCGCCCTGAAGTAATCCGGCCTTGTGTGCCGGCGCTCCGGTATTCACGCTGTTGACCAACACCTCATCTTCTCGCGAGACCGCAAAGGACACGGCCAGCTCCGGGGTCAGTGATTGAATCCCCACTCCCAGCCATCCCCGTTCCACGGTCCCCTTATCGATCAGGGAATCCGCAATTCTAGCCGCCATTTCCATAGGGATAGCAAAGCCAATCCCGGATCCGATCTCTGCAATAGCGGTATTGATACCAATGACGTTCCCATCCAAATCGATTAAGGGTCCACCACTGTTTCCCGGATTGATCGAGGCGTCGGTTTGAAGAAAGTTTTCAAATGTAGCGATTCCTAAATCAGACCTATGGGTGCCACTGATCACACCCACAGTCACCGTGCCATCCAATCCATAAGGGTTTCCAATGGCCATGACCCATTCACCCACTCCCAGGTTTTTGGTGGAACCGAAAGAGGGCACGGGAAAACTTGAAAAAGAGAAAATTTTAAGAACAGCCAAGTCCGTGAGTGGGTCCACTCCAACCACTTTTGCGGAAAATTCCCTCTGGTCCATCAGTTTGACCATGATCTCGTCCACATTCTCGATCACATGATAATTGGTCAGAATATAACCCCGGGAATCGTAAATAACTCCCGAACCCAGATTTTCCACGAGGTATTTCTTCTTGAGTGAATCAGACAGCCAACCCTGAAATTTGTTTAACCAGCCATCTCCCTTACGGAGCTTTCTCTTCTTGGAGGGCATTTCCACCAGCTCGTTGACACTCACTACGGTAGGTTTTAACTGCTTGGCATTGCGGATGAACGCATTCTGCAGTTCGACGATATCTTGATAACCTTCAAGGTCATCATAAATACTGGGTTGCAGACTGACGGGTTGGGAGGAGGGAAGGGAGGTTTCGTGTCTTCCATTGTTATAATTGATGAGCGCGGCACCCCCGACTAAAAGAAAGAAGACCGCTAAAGTGATTTTTTTCATTTCATATTCTCAAGTTCGCTTTATGCATCGTATCAAACTTGCTTCATACCTGTATATAGAATAACGATGCCAAAGGTCAATTCCTTGTAAGTAACACTCGTGAATCCAGCCTGTTCCATCAAACTCGAAAACTGCTTTCGCACAGGGAACGAAGCCACCGTTTTCGGAAGATAGGTATAGGCGCTGGGATGCTTGGAGATCAGACGGCCGACCTTGGGTAACAAGAACTCAAAATAAAATCGATAGAGAGCATTTAAAATAGAATTTTTGGGTAGGGAAAATTCCAGAATCACGCATCGGCCTCCGGGTTTGAGGACCCTATGCATTTCGCGCAAACTTCGACCCACATCGGAAAAATTGCGGACGCCAAAAGCGGTCGTCGTGCCATCAAAATAATTATCCTCAAAGGGCAGGCTTTCCGCAGAACCACTTTCCAGCTGAATGGAATGGGCTCTGTCCTGCGAATCTATCTTTTGTTGAGCCAATTCCAGCATCTTCTCACTGAAATCCATTCCAACGACCTGAACCCCCTTAGAGACATTTCGAGTGATTTCCAGGGCGACATCTGCGGTGCCGGTGGCTATATCCAAAAAGCGCTCCCCTGCTTGCGGGGACAACCGGGTCACCGCCCGCTTCCTCCAGTATTGATCCTGACCGCAACTCAACAACCGGTTTAAAAGGTCGTAGCGGGGCGCGATATCACTGAACATTTTCTGCACCTGCCGATTTAAGGTGGCAGGAGTTTCCATGGGCTCTATCATGGGATTATTCATTTCTCGAGATAAATGCTATTTTTGAGTGGCCTCAGGGTAGCAGAATTTGACTCCTGGGATGAATTTATTTAAAATTTTTCCGTCGTGGAATTCAATCCATTCTCTTGAGGATATTGTTATGAAAAAGGTTCTGGTGGCACTGGCGCCGGGGTTTGAAGAAATTGAAACCATCACCGTAGTGGATATCCTGAGAAGGGCGGGGGCCAGAGTGGTTTTGGCCGCGACTGAAGAAGGGCTTATCGAGGGATCACGCGGGGTGTCTGTCCTTCCGGATACTTTGATTGATCAAGTCGATGACAAGGATTTCGATCTGGTGGTTTTACCAGGTGGCCAACCGGGAACCGCCAATCTTCAAAATAATAAAGCGGTAAAAGCTATCATTCAAAATATGTACCGATCCCACAAACAGATCGCCGCCATTTGCGCCGCCCCCACAATTCTCCACTCCGCAGGGATCTTGAAAAACACGGTTGCCACTTCCCATCCTTCCGTCAAGGACCAGTTGAAGGACATCGATTATTCCGAAGAGCGGGTGGTGGTCGACGGCAATATAGTGACCAGCCGGAGCCCCGGCACGGCCCTCGAATTTGCCCTCAAATTAGTGGAAATTCTGTTTGGCAGGGACCGCATGGACACCGTGAACCAGGGGGTTATGGCCCGCCTATAATGGACTTCCTCAATTTATAATAGATAAATAATTGATTTATATAGATTTATTATATTAGAATACACATTGGGCTTGCCGGAATAGCTCTCGAAACTGTATATTTTGCACAAAATTTAAATCTTTTTGCTGTCAAATCCATCCCTATTAACCATAGAGGTCCAATCGGAAACGGTTGACCTGGTTTTGTTCAGTTTTCCTACTGAAGGAGGCTTGAGGATGTATATTAATGTTTCCAGGAGTCAATCCTTGATAAATAAAAATCGTTTCGCCAAGAGTTCCCGGAGTTCGGCGAAAACGGAACCCGCCCCACGGTGCAACCATTGTGGAGGTTTGGTCCGGCCTTCCGGTGAGATCAGCAGTTGTATTATGTGCTCACGTATTTTCGGTCATCAGTGCGATAACTGTGCCTATAGCCAGCAAATCTCCGGAAACCATAAAACAAAAAGAGCAAAGAAAAGGGCGGGCCCTCTAGCGAGGAAGGCGACTTGCTAACGGTAGACAGCAAACGATGACTACTGGGCGCAATTTAATAATGGGTCCAGCGTCACGCTGGTTTCCCGCTCTTTTTTTATGTCCGCAAGTTCCCCTCCAAAACCGTTATAGCTTGCCCACCCACTTGAATAGAATGAATTTTTTCTCCAGTTCTCCTGACGCTCACCTGAATGGTGGAGGGGCGATTCATCTCAAATCCCTGCTCAATGACAATCGCGGACGGGTCAAGGTTCTCAATAACCTTATGGTGAACCAGATAAGCCCCTAAAGCGCCGCCGGCACTTCCGGTGGCTGGATCTTCCGGGATTCCTATAAATAAAAGGGGCAAAAGCTCTGGCATGGACCGTCGAGCGAGACTCCAGAGTTTCGCTGGTAAATACATAAATCATATCCACACTGCCCAAAATCTGCCTTAAAACCGTGAGATTCAATTCCACCCGCTGGAGTGCGTCCAAATTTGTCAATGGCACGTACAAAGCAGGAAACCCCGTGGAAACGATCTGGAGCGGGAAACGAGAATCAATTTCCCGTGGGTCAAGCGAGAGGGCTGCGGCCACCTGATCCACGGCTTTCACAGTATCTCCAAAGCTGGGAAGGGGCTTGCTCCATGAACAGAGTATTTTGCCTTCTGGAAACCTTGATCAGGCCGACACCTATTTCCAAGATCATGGAGTCGCTTGCGGAAGCAATTTTCCCTAATTCCCACAGGATATGTGCGGTTCCCAGGGTTGGATGACCGGCGAAAGGTATTTCCTTGCCGGGTGTGAATATTCTGATTCTAAAATCTGCCTCGGGATTTGAGGGAGGATATACAAAGGTGGTTTCCGACAGGTTCATTTCCCGGGCGATTTGCAGGTGAACCGCTTCCTCCATATTTCCGGGCTCCGGGAAGACTGCCAGGGGATTACCCCCAAACATCCGATCCGTGAACACATCGACCTGGAAGAATTTTTGCCCCATACTCTCTTGGTTCCCATAACATATATTATGTCAACTAACGCTAGAACTCGAATATGAAGAGTCAGGTCGAACAAACTTAGAAGTAACTTTAAGGAAGGACTTCTTCTACTTACTTTAGAAGACTTTTTACAGCAGCTTGAATATGCTCAGCGGAGAGTCCGTATTTGGCGTAAAGTTCTTTTAGAGAGCCGGTTTCGGCAAACGTGTCTCTCACGCCAATACGTTTAACCGGAACTTGAATATTATTATCGGCCAGAACTTCGAGGACCGCATCTCCCAAACCGCCGATAACATTATGGTCTTCAGCGGTCACCACGGCGCCGTTTTTCTTTGCCTGATCGATGATCAGCTGGCTGTCGATGGGTTTTATGGTGGAAATATTAACCAGCGTCGGATTAATGTTTTCGCCTTCAAGAAGCGTCATGGCCTCCAGGCTCTCCTGCACCATGCCGCCAGTCGCGAAAATAACCACATCCTGGCCCTGATTGACCACATTTCCCTTGCCGATCTGAAATTTGTAGGAACTGTCGTAGATGCCCTTCACCTTGGGACGTCCCAGCCGCATATAAGCCGGTCCAAAATGATCCGCCAAGGCCCGCGTCGCCTGTACGGCTTCTTCATAGTCCGCCGGCTGAATGACCGTCATGTTGGGTATGGCCCGTGTATAAGCCAGATCGACGATCATCTGAGCCGTCGGTCCGTCTTCCCCCACAGCCAGGCCGGAATGAGTTCCCACCAGTTTGACGTTGGTATTGGAGTAAGCCACGCTGACCAGGGTCTGATCCATGGTCCGTCCCAGTAGAAAACAGGCGAAACTGGTCGCGAAAGCCACCTTGCCGGTAGTCGCTAATCCAGCGGCGGTACAAACCATATCCCCTTCGCTGATGCCCATATTGAAAAAGCGGTCCGGATATTTGTCGCCAAACTTCTTGCTCCGGGTACTGTCACTCACCCCGGCATCGAGTACGACAATTCTAGGGTCAGCGCCTATTTCCTCGAGGCAAGCCCCGTAGCCGTCTCTGGTGGCCCCGTCTTTCATTCCAGCTCCTTCAGTGCTTTTTCGTAATCCTCATCCGAAGGCGCAACGCCATGCCAGCCGGTTTTGCCTTCCATAAAACTGACGCCCTTGCCCTTGATGGTGTCGGCAATGAGGACTCTCGGTTTCTTATCATCAAGCGGGAGAGTAAGTGCTTTGTACACCTGATCCATATCGTGCCCGTCGATGCGGTGAACATCCCATCCAAAGGACCGCCATTTATCTTCCAGCGGTTCGAGGTCCTTCAAGTCTTTGGTGATATTATCCTGAGCGACCTTGTTGAAATCGACAATAGCGATCAGGTTGTTCGTATTGAATTTGGAAGCTGACATAGCCGCTTCCCAGACCTGCCCCTCCTGAAGCTCGCCGTCGCCCATAAGAACGTAAACCTTATAGTCGCTGTTTTCCAGACGGGCGCCCAAGGCAATTCCATGCGCCACGCTCAAGCCCTGCCCCAGACTGCCGGTGGCGATTTCCACCCCAGGTGTTTTAGGATGCGGATGGCCTGATAAATTCAGCTTGCTGCCAATTCTCCGATAAGAGACCAAATCCTCGTCTGCGAAATAACCGGCACGCGACAACACCGAATAAAACACGCCGGTCGCATGGCCTTTGCTCATGATAAACCGGTCGCGGTTAGGATCCTTCGGATTCTTGGGATCGTAACGCATGACGCCAAAATACAAGGCGGTCATGATATCAGCCGCAGAAAGGCTGCCGCCCGGATGTCCCGACCCGGCGCGATGGATGATCTCGAGGCTTTTGCGCCGTATTTCCTTGGCGATTTGTCGTAATTCAGAAACTTGGGTTTCCACCGTTTGAGCGGTATTCATAAGTTTGATGGGTACTATTTAAAGGGTAAGAATGGCCTTAAGGCTTATTCTCGAAGGGGGATTTTAACAGCAATATTTCAGAAATCAAAGGAGAGAACGAAAAAAATTACGCGATGCGGCCTTTTGATCAGGAAGGAACAGTGATCTTCTCGTTTATGGAGATCACCTCGTTACATTTATCGAGGAGTTCGGAAAAATTAACCGGCTTTTTGAAAAACATATCTCCTCCTGCGGCGATAACAGCTTTTTCGCTGTACTGAAGGCTGGCGGAAATGACCAAAACAGTCATATTCTTGGTTCGGGGATTGTTTTTCAGGTTTTTACAAACCTCCAGTGCATTGAGGCCGGGAAGATTGATATCCAGAAGAATAATGGCCGGTTGAAAATGCGCGGCCTTCAGCCCTGCATCCAAGCCATCAAAAGCCACTTCAACCACATATTCGTTTTTCACAAAAAACTTCTTGAGTAGAGTGGCGAATTTCTTTTCATCATCCACGATCAATACTTTCTTGGTGGACTTGTCCTCGGCTTCCTTCTTGAGGATTTCCTTAATCATGGCTATCGTGTGCCCATTTTTCTGCAGAGAATAGACCTGTTTGCATCGTTCCTGCACCCAAGAAGGATAATAGCCCACGATCCCCTTCCCACCGGGATGAGCTTCCTTTACCGGGTCAGGAAAGAAGTCATACTTCTTCTGCCACAACCACAAGGTTTTTCGGGTAATCGGAACCACCTTTAAAATATCTGCGGCTGTCACTCGGTCTTCATTATGATTATTTTTATTATCCATGGGCTCTGAGATGAGACGATGCGATTCAGTAATTAAAAATTCAACCTTAATGCAGTAACCTCCCGGTTAAATTTTCATCCACAATCATTATATACAGTTAATGTAATCATAACAAGTACTTTTTTCTAAATTTTTTTAGTCTTTTCCAGCATTTAGTAGACCTTGGTTTTCAGTATCTATGTGAATGGCAGAACCACAAGATTCTCACGTCGACAAGGCAATTTAAAAAATCGTCTTCATGAGGCTATGGTCATAACTACTTGATTCCTAATGGTTTGTTTTATTAACCTTTTAGAGCAATTCAGCCGAAAAATACAATGGGTCCTAAACCACTAATCTGGACTCAAGGGATAAATCGCCCTTCCCTTTCTGCAACTCACTATAATATAATAGGTTTTATCGATACTAACTCCTTAATGAATGGTTCTCTATGTTGATACGTCGTTGCGATGGCACCATCGGTTTCTTACTTTTTGCATTTTTTAGTCTGTTGATTTTTTTGCCCGTTAAGACTTTAGCCAAGGAGAGAAAACGTTACCTTGCCGAGTCTGCACCAAAACCATTAAAAAAGCCGGATAAAGGCGTAGTTACAGACCGGTTCTTGGATAACCAGATTAAAAAGATGTCGCCCTCTCAAGTTCGTCCTGGGGAAAGCACTCTTAAAAAATCTGCACCGGGGAAACCGGATATTGTTCTAAGCAGTACTCTGGAGCTGTCTCTACGGGACGTTATAGCGAATACCCTTAAAAATAATGTCAGTATTGCGGTGCAGGAATTTCAGTCGAAAATCCGCAAGGAAGAGATCATCACCCAGGAATCGGTGTTCGATCCAACCTTGTCGTTGGAAGGAAATGCGTCGCAAGAAAGAAACCTGGTAGCATCGGCCTTTGCTCAGCCTCCTCTTACAATAACAAATTCTCAAAATCTGGACTTGAGTTTCAATCAGAAACTCAAAACCGGTACTGAATACGAACTTAAATTCAATAATCAGCGAACTGAGACCAACTCTATATTTGCAGGTTTGAATCCGCAATTCACGACACGGTTCGAACTCAACCTGACACAACCTCTACTTAAAAATTTTGGATTGGATGTTAACAAATCCAGCATCTATATCGCTAAGAACAATCTGGATATTTCAGATTTCGATTTTAAAAATAGGGTCATCGAAGTGATCGCCAACGCTGAAAACGTTTATTGGGACCTGGTATTCAGCAGGGAGGATTTAAAAGTTCAACAAAAATCTGTGGAACGAGCGCAGGACCTTGAACGCCGGGTCAAGGCACAGGTTGAAGTCGGGACTTTGGCTCCTCTGGAAATTCTCCAAGCTAAATCCGAGGTGGCTTCGCGGGAGGAAGCGGTTATCCAGGCCCGGAAACTGATTCAGGATAATGAGGATAACCTGAAAAATATTCTGAACATTGCTTTCGACACTCCTGACGGAAGGAAAGAAATTCAACCTCTCGATTCCCCAAAGTTTCTCGTAGAGGCCCCGGTCTCCCTGAAAGAATCCATCTTATCGGCTTTGAAGAAGAGGCCCGACTATTTGACGAAAAAGAAAGACTTGGACAATAAACATATTCAGGTCAAATTCAATGAGAATCAATTGTATCCCACCCTGGATCTGGTCGCGAGTTTCGGTTTGAACGGGATCAGCGGCGATGCCCAAACAGTCCCAACTACTTCTAGCGTCAATCCCTTTGGAGGCAATTTTGGAAGAAGTCAGGAACGCACCTATTCCGGTGATTTTTCCACCTGGGAAGGCGGATTCCTTTTCAAATATCCTCTCGGCAATCGTGAGGCCAAAAGCCGCCTTGCTGTCTCACGACTGGAAGCCGCCCAGCTTTTAATGGATATCAAAGACCTTGAGAAAACAATCGTGGTAGAGGTCCGGGAAGCCGCACGGCTGATCAATACAAACAAAAAACGTGTGCAGGCGGCCCGCGTTGCACGCAAACTGGCGGAAGAAAAGCTGAGTGCGGAAGAGAAAAAATTCGAAGTCGGCCTGTCCACCAGTTTTAATGTTCTCGAGTTTCAAACCGATCTGGCAACGGAACAAAGCAAAGAACTGCAAGCCATTGTCGATTTCAACAAAGCCAAGATCAAGCTCCGAAAAGTGAAGGCAACCACCTTGGAAGAATACAATATTCGAATGGCATCTGATTCCGGCCCATGATGAAAAAAATCCTGATCTATTTACTGCTAGGCCTTTTGGGGGCGGGGGTCTTGTGGGCGTTTGCCGGGAAGGAAACACCGATAACCCCCGAACAAATTCCCTTTAAAACCGCGCAGGTCATTCAGGGCGATCTGCTGGTGAAAATTTCCGCCACCGGTGTGGTCGAGCCTAATTTTCAGGTTGAAGTAAAATCCAAGGCCAGCGGTGAAGTGCTGAAATTCAAGTACGAAGAAGGCGACCGGATCAAAAAGGGCCAGCTTCTTCTGAAACTGGATAAATCCGATGAGATCCGAAGCGTTGCCCGCTCCAAAGCCGACCGGGCCAGCGCAATCGCAAAACTCAACAAAGCCAAAACCGCTCTCCTTTCCCAGGAAACTAAATATCAGACCAATCTAAAATCCGCTCAATCCCAGGTTCAGGAAGCCGAGGCCAATCTCAAAGAATCCGAGGACAGGCTAAAGCGCCAGGAAGATTTATTTCAGAAAAAATTTGCTTCCCAGGAAACTTTACAGGAAGCGCAAACCGCTTTTAAGGTAAACCAGGAGAACCTGATCCAGGCTCAGTCGAATTTGCAGGCCGCAAAGGATACGGTTCACGATATTCAAGTCAAAAAGCACGAGATTGATTTAGCCCGAGCTGAGGTCCAACGGGCAAAAATCGTGTTGGCCGAAGCCAGGGAGCGACTGGATGAAACGGAAATTTTTGCCCCGATCTCAGGAGTGTTGATAGAGAAATTCGTCGAACAGGGACAGATCATTTCTTCCGGCATTTCCAATGTCTCCGGTGGAACCACCCTCGCTAATCTGGCCGACCTGTCCCGCCTGTTCATCATAGCCGATATCGACGAAACAGATATCGGTTCGGTTCAAGTCGGTCAGCAGGTAAAAATCACCGCAGACGCTTATCCGGAAAAAACATTCACTGGTAAGGTAGAACGGATTGCACCCAGAGGACAGGTGGAAGACAGCATCACCATTTTCAAGGTCAAGATCGAAATCCAGGGCAAAGGCAAGGGCATCTTAAAACCAATGATGACCGCCAACGTTGATATAATAAGCAGAGAGTTAAAAAATGTTTTGTATCTGCCGAGAGAAGCGCTCAGGGTGGGAAAAAACAAAAAATATGTAGCGATTCTCGTCAACAACGAGCCCAAGGAAGTTCCTGTAACCACTGGGGTGAGAAATCCAATCTACATCCAGATTCTATCCGGTCTGGAAGTAGATCAAAAAGTCCTGATCGGTGATTGGCAAGCTTTATGGGAAGAGCATCAAAAAGGTGACGATAATATGTCCACCATCCGTAAAATGTTATTCATTCTTCGTTCAAAGTGATAAAACCTTGATTCAAGTTGAAAACCTCAGCAAAACGTACGAATTGGGCGGTCAGAAAGTTTCGGCCCTGAATGGGGTCAGCTTCCGGATCGAAAGGGGAGAGTTTGTCGCCATCATGGGGCAATCAGGAAGTGGCAAGTCCACCTTGATGAACCTGCTGGGATGTCTGGACCTTCCCTCTTCCGGCACCTACCGTCTGGGCAAAATTGATGTACGCACTCTGAGTTCCGATCAACTGGCCGAAGTCCGCAACCGCCGCATCGGATTCGTCTTTCAAAGTTTCAATCTTCTGCCTCGTTCTTCGGCACTTGAAAATATCGAACTGCCCTTGCTCTATGGCGGAACCTCCGATCCTCAGTCGAAAGCCCGGGAAGCCCTGGCCAAAGTGGGGCTTGATGCCCGCGCCCATCACAAACCTAATGAACTTTCCGGGGGCGAGCGTCAGCGGGTCGCCATCGCCCGTGCCATCGTCAACAACCCCGCCATCATTCTGGCGGACGAGCCGACCGGCAACCTGGACTCGAAAACGGGAGAGGAAATCATGGGCATTTTTTCCCGGCTCAACCGGGAAGGAACCACTCTGATTCTGGTTACCCACGAACGACATGTGGCGCAATACGCCCGCCGGGTTATCCAGATGCGGGACGGCCTGATCGTCAGAGATTTTATCAAGGAGAAGGTATGTTGATCTGGGGTTTGTTTAAAATCGCACTGCGCAGTCTGCGAGCCAACATGCTCAGGACATTTCTCACGATGCTGGGAATCATGATCGGAGTGGCGTCGGTCATCTCCATGATTTCCCTGGGCGAAGGGGCGCGACTGCAAACCCTCAGCACCATCGCTAAATTTGGAACCAATATCATTACCGTCAAACCCGGCGAGAAAAAGAACCGTCACGTCCGCACCGGCAAAGTTGAGACATTGATGTTGAAAGATGCTTACGCGATTCGGGACTATATCCGCAACATCAACGGAGTGGCGGCACAGGTCTATCAAAGCGGCCAGCTGAAACACGGCAACAAGAACAGCAACAGCACAGTCCGCGGTACGAGCGCAGATTATGTATGGATCGGCAATTTTCAAATGGATGAAGGGCGATTTTTTACCCCGGAAGAAGTTCGTTCTGCCCGAAAAATCTGCGTCTTGGGCGCGACAGTCGTAAAAAATATTTTTGACGGTGATAATCCGGTCGGCAAAACCCTTAAAGTGGATGGAGATAATTATCTTGTGATCGGCACCACCGTTGCCAAAGGTGCATTGACTTGGTACGATCCGGACGACCAGATTTTCATACCCGTCACCACTGCTCAAAAGCGTTTGTTCGGATTGAAATATGTGCAGTCGATCGACATTCAGGTCAAAAACATGGATGACATCGAAACGATCAAACAGGATATTGAAACGCTGTTACGCAACCGACACAACCTTCGGCAAAGCGAGAAAAGCGATTTTCACGTTCAGAATTCCGCCGAGTGGTTGAATAGTTGGGGAAAAGCGGCGGAGACTTTTCAATTCCTACTGGGCGGCATCGCCACGATATCCCTTTTGGTGGGGGGTATCGGCATTATGAACATCATGCTGGTTTCGGTGACCGAGCGGACCCGCGAAATCGGTATCCGTATCGCCATCGGCGCCAAGAAGCGGGAGATTCGCAAACAATTTTTGATTGAGTCGGTGCTGATCAGTTTTCTGGGCGGGAGTCTCGGAATTGGGCTGGGTATGCTTATCTCCCGTGCGGCATCCCAAATAGGCGACTTGGAAACGGTTGTTTCTCTACAATCGGTCCTGCTGGCATTCGGGTTTTCCGTGGGAATCGGCATCTTTTTCGGCCTGTATCCCGCGACCAAAGCCGCCAACCTCAATCCTATTGACGCCCTGAGATACGAATAAATTCCCCCCTTCCCTTCCAATTGCTATAATCCCGGATGATCACTCACCCATCCATGAAATTGTGTTGCGGCAATGAATTTACATCCGACCCGAGAAAAATTTATTGACCTGAAGAGGAACTTTGACAGAGTTCCTATTCTTGGCGAAAAAAGTGTTCCGCAATTCAATCCATCACACTTTTTCCGTTTTATGGTGGGCAGTGCTCCCAACGCTTTTTTGTTTGAAAGTGGAAAAGGCCCGGAGGCGACAGCTCGTTACACCCTGATGGGCCAGTCGAATTCCAAAACCCTCCAGGCGAACCACGATGGGATCATCGTTTCCAATAATGGAACGCGCGAGGCGAAGCAGGGGTCGCCCTTATCAATTCTGGATCATCTTAATTTCGAATCGCACGGAGCCCCTTTCGATTATGTGCCGCATTTCTGGGGAGGATGGGTGGGCATGATCGGTTATGAAATGGCGCAATGGCTCGATACTATTTCTCTTCGATCCAAAGACGATCTGAGTCTCCCTTTGCTTCATTTTTTCCAAGTGGACCAGTTGTGGGTTTACGACCATGTAACTCAAGTTTTAAAGTTGGTCATCTCAAAAAAATGTTTGGGCGACCCCAAAAAACATTATGGTGAAACTGTTCAGGAAATCGAGCGGTACTGGCAACAGGCCGAATCCATTCTGAATACTTCTCCAGAACCTGGCAACCAAACCCCACCAGCTCAATCCAATGGAAATGACTCAGGACTCCATTCCAATATTTCCGAAGCCCAGTACATTGCAATGGTCGAGCGGGCGAAACACTATATCGAGGAAGGAGATATCTACCAGGCCAATCTGTCCCAACGGTTCGAGACGACGTTTGAAGGCGAGGCTTTTGACCTTTATGAAAACCTCAGGCAAATCAACCCCTCTCCTTTTTCCGGATATATGAAACTTGAAGATCTGACTCTGGTCAGTTCATCGCCGGAGCGGTTGGTCAAAATCGAAGAGGGAATTTTGGAAACGCGGCCCATCGCCGGCACCCGTCCGCGTGGCCGCAATACTGAGGAAGATAAACATCTGGCAACGGAATTGCTTCTCAATGAAAAAGAGCAAGCGGAACACCTGATGCTGGTGGACCTGGAGCGCAACGATTTGGGCCGGATTTGCGAATACGGCAGTGTTCAGGTGACGGAGCAAATGTTTGTCGAGCAATATTCCCACGTCAGCCATATTGTTTCCAATATCCGGGGAACTCTGAAACCGGGCGTCACCTTCAAGGAAATATTGCAAGCCGTTTTTCCGGGTGGGACCATCACCGGTTGCCCGAAAATCCGGTGCATGGAAATCATCGATGAACTGGAGCCCGTGGCGCGGGGACCCTATTCCGGAAGTTTCGGTTACATCGGATTTGCCGACATCCTCGACTTCAATATTATCATCCGGACGATATTATTAAAGGATGATAAAGCTTATTTTCATGTGGGTGCAGGCATTGTCGCCGATTCCATTCCCGAAAAGGAGTACCAGGAAACTCTCGACAAGGCCGCAGCCATGATTGATGTCCTGACAGGAAAGCAGGATTCCTGATGGCGCCCATCGTCTATTTGAATGGAAAGTTCGTTCCTCTGGCGGATGCCAAGGTCTCCATCCTGGATCGTGGCTTCTGTTACGGCGATGCCCTGTTTGAAACCATGCGGGTTTATTCGGGAAAGATATTCCGCCTGGACCTGCATCTCGACCGGTTGGAGCGCGGCGCTGACCGTATTTTTCTAAAGCTTCCCGAATCGCGGGAACGCATCCAGGAAATTCTTTATGAAACCTTTAACAGGAATCAAGGGGCGGACGCGGTCATTCGCCTGACCCTTACCCGAGGGGAAGGCGTTTTAGGGAAATTGTGGCAGGCCGACACCTCTCCTACCCTGTCCGTCTATGTGCGACCCTACTGTGGCCCGCCGGACGAGTGGTATCAAAACGGTGTCCCGATTTCGCTTATCCCCAATTCCGCCGCCAAACTGGGAGGCTTGCAGGAACAGATCAAATCGGCAAACTATTTAAGCCAGATTCTGGCGCGGAAGCAGGCAGAGGATCAAAATTCGGTGGATGGGATCATGATCAACGAACAAGGCGAAGTCTGTGACGGCACGATATCCAATATATTCGCGGTGAAGGAAGGCGTATTATCCACTCCAGCGGTTAATGGCTATGTGCTTGCGGGAGTGACGCGGCAGGTGGTTTTGAAGCTGGCCACCGAAACGGGAACCGTCTGTAGAGAAAGACCCCTGACTGCCGAGGATATCCTGCAGGGGGACGAGCTATTTCTGACCAATACCGGGTGGGAAATCCTTCCCGTTACCCGCGTCGACGGAAAAACCGTCGGCTCTGGCCAGCCCGGCCCTCTGACCCAGGCCCTGAGCCGGGAATTCCGGAAATGCGTTGATGCAGAAATTGGAAAATGATAAGCTTCGCCCTTAACTTTTTAACTCGTTTAGCGGACGGAAAACTATAATGGAAGCATCTGATAATTTCGCGGACAATCCGAACGGAGTCATCTCGGACAAGCAGGCCAACCTGGAATGGTTACCCAAGGATTCCTACGGCGACCTCGGCCGCTGGCTGAATTTTCAGGAGGCGGTGTCCTACCGCGGTACCATGGTCAGCGTGTATGCTGGCGGGCACAACGACTGGCGTTTGCCGACCCAGGAAGAGGCGTTGGGTTTATTCAATGAGGACTTGACTCAACTGGACTGGGAAGGGGAAGAAGTCCATATCCATCCCCTCTTTGTCATCAAATGCGGTCGTCACATCTGGACCAGCGAGGAAAACGATGAAAACCAGGCGGCGGTCGTCAACCTGCAGGATGGGTCCAACGAGTTTATGGATAAAGAAAGCAGGGACAATTTAGCGGTACGCCTGGTGCGCACGGTTCCCTCAAAGTAAAATCCTTAACTGGAAAATCCGGCCCGTTGCCAAAACACGTCGCGGCTCATACTTTGCATATTGCCTTCAGCATATTCTTCATCCTTGAAGATTTTTTCTGCTACTCCCTCGTCTTCATAAGTTATGACCTTTACATCCGCATGTTTGGTTTTTTTGAAGCCGTTAAACAAGGATGCGGGATGGGTGGCTTGCAGGTCCAGAGGGAACCGCCGGGCGATTCGAATGTTCTGATCTATTCCGTGTAAATCCACACAAAAAAAATTTCCCTCCAGCCAGTATTCGATGGATTGCTCTTCTTCCTGGCCCGGAACAAACACCTTTTCATCCACTTTAACCGCAAAAACGGTTCCGGCCTGACCGCGTATCCATACTTTTCCAGTATCTTTGATTTCCGGCATGATTGAGTTTCCACCTTAATGGCATATGACTTTTGACAAGAAAACGCTTTTATACCATAATTTTTCAATCATCCATTTAATAGAGCCGACCCTTGACCCATCCTCTGGAATCACGACTTCAAAACGAGTTGAATCAAAGACAGGCGACGGGACTTCTCCGGACTCTGGAAGTTCTGGATGCCTGCACGACCAACCTGATCAGCAACGATTATTTCCAATTGCGTTCGCATCCCGAGGTCATTGAAGGCGCCAAAACCGCACTGGAACGCTATGGCGCCAGCAGTAGTGCCTCTCCCCTGCTTTCGGGATTTTTGCCCTGCCATGAACACCTGATCGGGCAACTGAAGTCCTGGAAGCAAAAATCGGCAGGCCTTCTATTCAACACCGGGTTTATGGCCAATCAAGCCCTGCTGACGCATCTGCCCGGTCCCAGGGATTTGATACTTGCCGACCGCCTGATTCATCACTCCATTGCCCAGACCCTTGGGAAAAATGACAACCGCTTCAAACGTTACCATCATCTGGATTTGGATCATCTGGAAGAATTGCTCGATCGGCATAGCAAAGAATATGAAACGATATTCGTGGTCACCGAAAGTGTATTCAGCATGGATGGAGATTACCCCGACCTCCCGCGACTAGCCGCCCTCAAGCAAAAATATCCCTTCATTTGGATATTGGATGAAGCTCACGGCACCGGAGTATTTGGCCCGACCGGTGGCGGACTGGCCGAAGAACAAGGCGTGCTCTCGGAGGTCGATATTCTCGTAGGCACTCTGGGAAAAGCGCTGGCGAGTATGGGAGCCTATGTGTTAACGAATTCAAAAACTATTATCGATTACCTGGTCAACTTTTCCGGAGAGTTGATTTACTCCACCTATTTGGGCCCTCCCCAGGTGGGAGCGGCCGAGGCCGCGCTGAAAATCATTCAAAAATCACAGGCCACCGCCCGCAACATCCGTAACACAGCTAATCGGTTTAGACAGCAATTGGAGAACCACGGCTGGCAAACACATACCTTTGACTCACAGATCGTTCCGGTGATTTTAGGTAATCCCAACGATGCGCTTGAATTGCGCAACAAATTACTGGAACATGGCATACTGGCAGGAGCGGTGCGGCCACCTACGGTTCCGCAAAATTCCTCTCGTCTGCGGTTTTCATTTCACGCGGGAGTGGGAGAGGAGACGGTGGACGAAATTATCACACTATTGAATTCATGGAAACAAAGATGAAGATAACCGCCATCTGTGGCTGGGCACTTCCCGAAGAGTGGTTCCGCCAGTTGGTGAGCAGTTATTTCCCAGAAGCCGAGGTCCGCGCCTGTTACCCGAAGAATCCTGAAAATAAAAAGGAAGCCATTGAGGTATTTGATTCCAAACCGGATTGGGTCATCGGCTATTCCCTGGGCAGTCTCTGGCTTCTGGTCCACAAAAATAATATTCCGCCTCAAACAAAGGTCGCTTTAATGGCTCCCATTCTGGCCTTTCCGGCAGAGAAAAACCTAGGCGGAAAGACACCTTTCGGAAAATTGAAATATCAGAAAAAAATGCTGAGTTCTTCCGAAGATTATTTAACCTCCCTCAAAGGATTTTTTGATTTGAGCGAAATTCGTCTGCCTGAAAACGATCTCCAACAACCCTACCGCAGGGAGATTTTGATTCGAGGCCTCGATTTTCTGGAAACCGTCAGCGTTTCTCCTCAAACAGCCAAGGATTGCGTCGCCATTGCGGGATTGCGGGATCCACTGCTTGACGGAAACCAATTGAAAGAGCTCATCCCACATTTGACTTTGGTGGAAGAGTGCGGTCACTCTCCGCACAAACTGCTCTCTCATTTGGCACAGCACCACGATGGACCCGGTGAGCCCTCAGCTCAACCCACTGAACCTGTCGTTCCGCTTACCCCGTTTCCGAAAAGGCGGTCGACAGACCTCGCCTGATTTATAACCATGGCCGAAAATTCACAGAATCCCTCCGAACCGGAGTTCGAACAGAGAGTCATCGAAAGTTTTTCCAAACACGTCAAAAGCTACGACCGGCACGCACAGCTCCAGCGCTCCATGGCGGAACGTTTGGCGGCCCTGATTCCAAATCCTTTCCGCCAGAAAATTCTGGAAATCGGATGTGGAACCGGCGTTTTCACCCGGCATCTTCTGGCGCGCTCTCCTTCTACCCTTATCCTGAATGATATTGCCCCACTCATGATTGAGCATTTAAAAAATCATTTGGAGGTCCCATCCAACTCCAAATTTCTTGTGGGAAACGCGGAACGCATTCAGATACCAAAAGTGAAACTCATCGCGGGAAACGCCGTGTTCCAGTGGTTTCAAAATCCCCAAAACACACTACAACGATTTCACTCTTCCCTCGAAAAGGAAGGATATCTGGCCTTCAGTACTTTTGGGCCTCAAACCCTCGAAGAATTTCGCAGGTCCGCCCAATTTCAGGGACCCACACAGCTTTTTTCTCAAAAACGATGGAAAACTCTTCTTACCCAGGCAGGATTTGAGTTGCTCACATTTCAAACCGAAACGCGTCAGATATTTTTTCAAAATACCCAGAGCTTGATTAAAAACCTGCAACAGATTGGAGCCGCCCCATTACGGATTCTAAAGCCTGGAGAATTGAGACAACTGATTCGGGATTACGACAGGGAGCACTCATCGCCGCAGGGAGTTTATACGAATTGGGAATTGTTTTACTTTTTTGCACGCAGGGGGACGGGTTAAATCTCAGTTGCTCCACTATTTCTTAAACGCCACCAGCATTCCCGTTCCTTCTCCGAGTGAAATTCTACGGAATTTATGAAACCCGGCCTGACTCAAGAGTTTCTCGGTTTCATCGTAGGAATAGGTTTTCCCCGTTGCTGTAAATAGGAGCATGGTCACCCCGAATAAAGCGGCTTCATAAGGTTGGGTGGCATCGCGGGTATGAAAAAAATCCACCAGAACCAAACGTCCTCCTTTGATCAACGCATTTTTCATTTTAAGGAAGAGTTGTTTATTTTCCTCGGGATTATAGATGTGCAGAATATTCGAATAAAAAACCGTGTCGTAGGCGTCGCCAAAAGGTGTATTGAATAAATCACCGGGCTTTAATTCCATACGGGACCAAAAAGAAGATGTGCCATGCAGTTCCCGAGCCACCTTTAAGGCTGACGAGCGATCCAGCAAAGTTGCTTGGGCTTTCTTGTCTTTTCTAAGGACTGCGGCGCTGTAGGTGCCGGGACCGCTCCCCAGGTCCAGAAACCGGCCTGCCGGTTGGCGCGTGATGATTTCAGCAATCTTGGCGGCAAACGGTCCGCTCCGCTCGTGCATGGCATGGGTAAAGCAATCGCGAAATTCCGGGTCGTCGTCCCCTTCAAATTCCGAGAGATCGCGGCCATTGCGGATGGTATCGATCAGGCGCGCCCATTCATCATTCTTCTCCAATTTTAGAAAAGCCGTCCCTTTCAAATAATCGGGACTTGAGTCACACAAATATTTATACATGTGCGGGGCACTGGAATACTTTCCCTTGTCGAACCGGAGAGCTTTCATCGCCGCCAGCGCATTGAGTAGAGGCTCCATACCATCCAATTTCGTTTTGGACTGTTGAACCACCTGAAGGGCCGTCATGCTCTTTTGACGCAAAATAGAAAAAATCTTAAATTCAAGAGCCGCCATTAAAATCCGCGCCTCTTCCAGTTGGTCAATGGTTTCCGTGAACTGTTTTAAAGTCAACATGGCAAAGAGACCTATTCGTTGAGGAGGGGTTCTATAAGTTTTTCCAATTCCAAACCGGAACCGAACAATTTGTGCCGGATAATACCTTTTTTATCGATGATGATTGTGGAAGGCGTGCCCCGCAAACCATATTGATCGAATGTCAGCGCATCATATTCTTTTCCCCCCAGATACTCTCGAATCTGCTTTTCAATCTGAGTGCGGTGATGTTCCGGCAAGGTTTCAAAATCAGGAAAATCCCTCTCGATCCATTGTTGCACTTCAGCCTCCTTCACGCCCTCTTCCCGTTTCACTACCTGGTCCCAGGCAACGGGAAACGGCATGAAATACTGGAGGCGCCCCATGCTCAACATGTCCCGTTCGGAAAGCATGACCATGGTTTCTCCCACCACCTCACCGGTATCAATCAGCTTTTTTAAATGATCCAGAGTGTTCAGATGATAATCTTCAAACGCGGTGGCCAATCCCCACACCGTCAACGGTTTTTCTTTGAACGTCATGTAGGTTTGAATCACTTCCGGCAGGCCGCCGATAAAACAACCGGGGCAATTGACCTGGAACACTTCGATCAGAATCACCTTTCCGCGTTGTTGATCGATATTGGAAGGAGTTCCCTGCACCCACTCCGCCACCTGAAGATTGGGAGCCGGCTCGTCAACTGCGGGCATCCGCCACCCCTTCCTTCGCCAGTTTCAGCAGGCGATTGATGATTTTAAGAAGCTCCGGATTGGGCCGGTGCTGGAGCGCCGATTCAAGAATAGGAATCGCTTTACCGGATCGGCCCTGAAGATTATAAATCAACCCAGTCATGGTGTGGGACACCAGCCATTTGTCACCCTTGGGATGATTCTGAATGATATCGTTCAGATCCACGAGAGCCTGATCGTATTTTTTAAGCTTGTAATAATTGGAAGCCAGGCCGAACAAGATATTGTCTTTTAATGAGGGAGAGTATTCTTTCTGTAGAATTCTTTTGAAAGCGACGATGCTTCTCAAATACTGACCGTTACGGAACAAGAGAATGGCCAAACGGTAATCATCCGGCTGGGCTTTCGGCGGGATCTTATGCGCCTCCCGTTCTTTCCGGATTCCCTTCAACTCGATATCCATTTCTTTGACTGAACCTTCCAGTTCCTGCAGGGCCTGTATCAATTTTTTGACCCTTTCCTCCTCAGCCTCTTGCTGAGCCAGCCGCGCTTCCAATTGCTGGAGTCCAGGTTCTTTCCCTCTGAGAAGATTTTCAAGTATAATCTCGTTTCCCAGAATATCGGCGTATCCCATAAA
Source organism: Nitrospinaceae bacterium (assembly GCA_965237905.1). Taxonomy (GTDB): domain Bacteria; phylum Nitrospinota; class Nitrospinia; order Nitrospinales; family Nitrospinaceae; genus SZUA-226. The sequence continues at coordinate 140,946 of OZ250172.1, forward strand.
CAAACGCTCCATATCGGCCGCGACCACGTCCAGGCGCTTTTGACGCTGACGGCGCGCCTCCAGCTCTTCTTCACTGGGAGGAAGCCAGATATGCCGCTCCTCCGGATGCATGGATTGAAATTTTTGAGCCTTCGTCTGTTTGGGAGGTTCTTCAGGCGCGTGGGCACACCCCAGCCCTATCAGCAGAAAAAGAAGCCAAAGTTTTTTAAGAGTTTGGGTCATAAAAATAATATAATGAAAAAGTTGTCCTATCATAAATTAAAAACTTAAATATTTCAATTGTTTAGACTATGAAAAGCTATTACGACACTCTTGGTATCTCTAAAAATGCCTCGGAAGACGATATCAAGAAAGCCTTCAAGAAAAAGGCTCTGGAATATCACCCGGACCACAATAAAAACGATCCCAAGGCTGAGGAGAAATTCAAGAAGGTCAGCGAAGCCTATGCAGTGCTGAAAGATAAGGACAAGCGGAAGCAGTACGACCGGGTTGGGGCCGAAGGATTTAAAAAGCAGTACAGTCAGGAAGATATTTTCAGGGGGTTTGACGTCAACGAAATATTCAGTAACTTCGGTTTTGGCGGGGGCCGTCCCCCCTCAGGTTTTGAAGAGTTTTTCGGCGGCGGCCGGTCAAGAAGACCCCGCAAAGGCCAGGATATGATGAGTGACATCACCGTCACGTTTGAAGAAGCGGCACGCGGAACCGAGAAAAAATTTACCATTGATCGCGGCGGCAGGAATGAAGACACCAACGTCAAGGTGCCGCCGGGGATCAGTGAAGGCAAAAAACTGCGCCTCGCCGGTAAAGGCTTTCCCGGAGCCCAGGGCGGCCCGCCGGGCAATCTTTATTTCAAGGTGCATATCCTCCCGCACCCGATCTTTAAACGGGAGGGCAACGACATTGTGGTGGAACACACAGTGAGCCTGACCGACGCCCTGCTCGGCACCACTATCCAGGTGCCCACTTTGGAGGGAGAAAAACAGGTTAAAGTTCCCGCCGGCACCCAGCCACTCACCAAACTGCGTTTGCGCGGACTGGGAATACATAAACGAGGCGGAGACCGGGGCGATCAATTTGTTAAAATTGTCGTGAACCTCCCCAAAACCCTGACGCCGGAGCAGAGTCAATTAATCGAATCTCTTAAAGAACAGGGTCTATAAGTTTAATTTTAAATAGAAATTAGATAACTTATCATCCGCGAAATACTTAAATCTTTCACCGGTTCATTCGCATCTATAAATGAGACCTTGGCTTAACGCCAATCTATAAATAATCCTCCCCTTGCTGAGGGGAGGATACAGGTGGGGTGGGGTTTTTTCGAGATAATGAAAACCTTAAGATTCAAGGAATGGGGTACCACAACCTCCCCTGTATCCCCTCCTTCGTAAGGAGGGGAAATAACACCCCATCGTTCAACGGGTCACTTATAAAAGGTTTCCTCGGTAAGGAGAGGAATAATTAATTAACAGCGTTATGCAGAGCTCTCTTTCATCTACAGGAAATTCTCATGGCTAAAATCACATTTCAACCCGATCACCTGACCCACGAATGCGAGGATGGCATGATGTTGATCGATGTCTGCGAGGAAGTGGATACCGCCCTGTCCTTCGGTTGCACCGAGGGCACCTGCGGCGTGTGCGAGTTGACGGTGTTGAAAGGCCGGGAGAATCTGAATAAATTTACCGAAGAAGAAAAAGAATACCTCTACGAAGAAGACCTCGAAAACGGCATGCGCCTGGGTTGCCAGCTCAAAATCAGGAAGAGCGAAGTCACCATCACCTGGAAGGGTAACCGGGCAAAATAGCCTGATTTTCCTTATGGTGTCAAGGAGAGACTTGACCCCTTTTCACTTGCCCCCCACCTTCATTTTTTGCAGGCCTCCGTCCAGCAGGCGATTACCCGGTTAAGAGCGAAATCGATGGGCTGGCCACGATTCACAGAGCTATGAACACCGTGCCATTTGGAAGTGTCCCGTGGCAATGCACCTTGACGGTATCAGTGGTCTTTGGACTGGAGTTGTTTGAGTTGTGCAGAAACCGCTAGCAGGCGTTTATCTCCAGGCCGCAATTTCAAACCTGCTTTCACGTCCAGTAATCCCTTGTCCGGTTGGTTCATTTGTCCATAAGCTATGGCTCGCCAGAAATAACCCTCGGCTGTGGGGTTAATGTCGATCGAAGCGCTTAATGCGGCCACGGCTTCCTTGCTTTTTCCCAGGCTACCAAGCGCAATCCCCTTGTGGTGCAGGGGGTACCACAACCAGACCTTGCCACGCTTGTTGAATTTTATGGCCTTGTCAAAGTTAGCTACGGCCTCCTGCGGCCGGTTGCTGCGGTACAGGGCAATGCCTTTTTTAACATAAGCGGTCTGAGTAGAGGGGTCGAGCTTGAGGGCAGCGTCGAACTCCCGGATAGCCTCATTGTACTTTTGCTGCTTGAGGAATCTTTCACCGGCTTTTTCATGATGATAGCGCTTATTGCCCTCCATCTTCTTGTTGAACTCGCGGTTACTTCTCTCTATTTCCTCAACGGTAGGCATTTTGAAGCGAATCTGTGAGGAATTCTTTTCGGAGGCGCACCCTGTCCAAGAGGCCATGATCATGATCAAAACAACGTACATCACTGTCGTATGGCAGAAACGGAATGTTGGAGGCGAACATAACATGGCTTTTCCCCTGAAGTGATAATAGGATCCCAGTCGGAAAATCGATTGGTATCCTACCACAGGAAATTAAGTGGCTACAAGAATGAATATCGCCAGGATCGTGTGCTTTTGCGCGAACACAACCCCTCCGTAAAGGAAAAGGAAGAAAAAAGGTCAAGCCCTTTCTTGACACCATAATTTCCATCCTCTCTCACTTCCATTTCCAGTCTTTGTTGACTGAGCTGGCGGGGTTCCACAGCACTTCCTCCTCGTCCATGGTGCAACTGACCCAACGGCTGAAAATGAAAAAGCAATCGGAGAGCCGGTTGATGAAGGCGATGGCATGGCCTCGGCTGTCAGCTCAAAATCAGAAAGGGCGAAGTGACGATTGCCTGGAAGGGTAATAGGGCGAAATAAATGGTAAACGGTGATTTTAGTCCATTATTTAGTAGGCTGGTTATTTTTTATTGTTTCCCATGCACTTAATCTTATTTGGGCATACCTTCTTACACCTTGGCTTTCATCATTATTCTTGGCAATATCCTCCACGACAGGAATTATTGCATCTAGGTATTGCTCTTGATCGGGAGCAACAATTACAAATTCTCTTCTCACTGACCCATGGGGATCCTTGCCAAGGGAAATGAAAGCATCCAGCATTTGCTTGATTTCTTCTTTATTCTCAAGGATGATTAAGATTCTCACCAAAGGCTGAACACTATACATTCTATCAACATAGGATTCCGAAATGGTCATTTGCAGGACAAACTCTTTACCTAGCGGGTCCCCAAAGAATCCTGCCAAATCTTGAGTAATCCCTAATTTAACTGTGTTGCTATTTTCAGATTTAAACAACTCTCTTAAAGCCGAATGACCTGAAGAATCCCCCATCATTTTAAGTGCCACGGCGACTCTTTGTATTAGTAATGGATCCTCTCCGGAATTTAATAATTTTTTTAAAACCTCTTTACTTTCGGTGGCTTTTCGCACACCAAGAATAGTCACCGCTCTCCATCTAACCTCAAGATCATTCGACGATTGAACAATCTCCAGCAAGCTCTCATTATCTGTCTTTAAATCTCTCTTATAGAGATAATCAGCCCAGTAATCGCTTGGATCATCTCCTGTTTGTGTCCATCCAGAGCAAAAAAATATTAGAACCACAAATACGATTAATTTAATAATTTGATTATTCATCTTTCCATCTCCAATCTTTGTTGACTGAGCTTCCGGGGTCCCACAGGACTTCTTCTTCGCCCATGGTGCAACTAACCCAGCGGCTGAAAATGAAAAAGCAATCGGAGAGCCGGTTGATGAAGGCGATGGCATGCGCCCCCACTTCATCGTCCCGGTTGAGGCCCACCATGACCCGCTCGGCACGACGGCACACGGTGCGGCATTGATGCAGAAACGCGTTCACCGGCGTGCCGCCCGGCAGGACGAAGCTGTCCAACGGTTCCAATTCTTCATTCATCGCGTCCATGACTTCTTCCAGCCATTGCAATTTTTCAGCTTTCATCTCGGCAATCTGACCCTTTTTCGGTGGGTTCTTGGGGTCGCAGGCCAGCTCGTGTCCCAAATCAAACAACCACTGCTGAATGGTCTGCAGAATGCCGTCCAATTTATCCCGGCGATCCGAAACGGGTTTTTGACTGTTAAAGGTCCGCACCAGCCCGACCAGGGAGTTCAACTCGTCGACCGTCCCGATGGCTTCCATGCGGGGATGGTCCTTGGCAATGCGAATGCCCCCCACCAGGCCGGTCTCGCCTTTGTCCCCGGTTTTCGTGTAAACCTTGCCGATTCGCACCACCGGCTTCTTTTTAATGGGCTTGTCCATGAATTTCCTTGACTTGATCGCTCACAATAATTATATTCAATCTTAACATAGACCTCTTTAAGACAGTCCAGAGAGATTGTCAAGGGATCACACAATGACCGCTTTTGCTGTATCAAAATGTAGAGCTTCCTCCGCAGGATTTTGCCTGAGGGGGATTTTTTTTGCTCCCAGTTCCCCGGTGACCGCATGAGCACCCTGCTGATGAACGCCGAGGAAATGAACCGGGCCATCACCCGTATCGCCCACGAAATCCTCGAAAAGAATAAGGGCACCCAGGACCTCGCGTTGGTCGGTATCCGCACGCGCGGAGTCTTTCTGGCCACCCGCCTGCGGGACAAAATAAAAGAAATAGAAAAGACTGCGCTCGACATGGGTATTCTGGACATCACCCTGTACCGGGACGATCTCGCCACCAGTAAGGACAAGCCCATATTGCGGGATACCGATATCCCGTTTGCCATCGACGGCAAAAAAGTGGTGCTGTGCGACGACGTGTTGTTTACCGGGCGGACCATCCGCGCGGCGATTGATGCGCTGGTCGATTTCGGCCGCCCCGCCCAGGTGCAACTGGCGGTACTGATCGACCGAGGCCATCGCGAACTGCCCTTCCGGCCCGATTATGTCGGCAAAAATATCCCGACCGCAAAAAGCATGCGGGTCAAAGTTCAAATGACCGAGGAAGACAAGGAAGACCAAGTGATCGTGATCGATAGCAAAGGTCAAAACTGATGAATCTGGCATCCAAAGATATATTAGGAACCGAGCCGCTCAGCCGGGAGGAGATCGAAGGCATCCTCGACACCGCGGTTTCCTTCAAGGAAGTGTCGACCCGCCAAATCAAAAAGGTGCCGACCCTGCGCGGCCGCACCATCATCAATCTGTTTTTCGAGGCCAGCACGCGCACCCGCACCTCGTTTGAAATCGCCGGCAAGCGGTTGAGCGCGGACGTCATCAATATCTCCGCCTCCACCAGCTCTACGGTCAAAGGCGAAAGCCTGCTCGACACCGCCTACAATCTGGAAGCCATGAATCCCGACCTCCTGATCGTGCGGCATTCGGTATCGGGCGCGCCGCACATGATCGCGTCCCACGTCAAATGTCCGGTGATCAACGCCGGTGACGGGGCGCATGAGCATCCGACTCAGGCTTTGCTGGACCTGCTCACCATCCGGGAACACACCAAACAACTGACCGGGTTGAAGGTGGCTATTGTCGGAGACATCGCGCACAGCCGGGTGGCCCGGTCGAATATCCATGCCATGCTCAAATGCGGCATGGACGTCACTGTGGTCGGTCCCCCGACCATGATTCCGGTGGGTATGGAATGCCTCGGCGTTAAAGTCCTGCACAATCTCGAAGAGGCGGTTTCGCAGGTCGATGTGGTCATGATGCTGAGGATTCAACTGGAGCGGCAGAACGAGGGTTTGTTTCCCAGTTTCCGGGAATACTCCAACCTGTTTTGCCTGACTGCGAATAAATTGAAACACAGCCGGAAGGACATCCTGATCATGCACCCGGGTCCGGTCAACCGGGGCATCGAAATCGCGCTGGACGTCATGGAAGGCCCGCATTCGGTCATCCTCGACCAGGTCAACAATGGCGTCGCCCTGCGGATGGCGCTCATGTATCTTTTGCTGGGAGGCGGGAGTGAAACTGATCATTAAAAACGGCCGGGTCATCGATCCCGCCAACAACATAGACGACAAATACGATATCGTGATCGATAAGGGTCTCATTCAATCGGTCACGCCTTCAGGTAAAAGCAAGGATGACGGCTCGGCAAAAATTATCGATGCCAAAGATTGTGTCGTGGCGCCGGGATTTATGGACATGCACGTCCACTTCCGGGAACCGGGTTTCGAGTACAAGGAGACCATCGAGAGCGGATGCGAATCCGCCGCCGCTGGAGGATTCACCACCGTCGCCATGATGCCCAATACCAACCCGGTCAACGACAACCGTTCGGTCACCGAACTGATGATCTCCCGGGCGAATGCGCATGGCAAGGTTCAGGCGCTTGCCATTGGAGCCATCACCAAGGGTCTTAAAGGCGAGACCCTGTCCGACATGGGGGATTTAAAAGAAGCAGGCGTCATCGCGTTTTCGGATGACGGCCGGCCGGTCATGAACAATCAGGTCATGCGCCGGGCCTTCGAATACAGCCGGATGTTCGACCTGCCCCTGATCCAACACAGCGAAATCCTGGATCTGACCCACGACGGGTGCATGAATGAAGGCCGGGTGTCCACCGAGCTGGGCTTGAAGGGAATGCCGACCGAGGCAGAAGACATCATGGTGTACCGGGATATCGCCCTCTTGGAAAAAACCGGCGGCCGCCTGCATGTGGCGCATATCAGCAGTGGCGAATCCGTCGAATTGGTCCGCCGGGCGAAGGCTAAAGGCCTGCCGGTGACCTGTGAGGTGGCTCCGCATCATTTCATTTTGACCGATGAATCGGTCCGGGGCTACGACACCAACACCAAAATGAGTCCGCCCTTGAGAGCTCAAAGCGATATCGACGCGATTAAAGAGGGGCTCAAGGATGGAACTATTGATATAATCGCCACGGACCACGCGCCGCACGACTTGGCTGATAAACAGGCGGATTACCATAACGCCTGTTTCGGGATCGTAGGACTGGAAACAGCCCTCCCCCTGAGCCTCCGGCTGGTCGATGAAAAAATCCTGACGCTTCCGCAATTGGTCGAAAAACTGACCTCGCGTCCGGCGGAAATTTTCAAGCTGGATCAGGGGACGCTGGGCGTGGGCAAGCAGGCGGATGTGGTGATCTTTGATCCCGGCCAGGAATATAAGGTCGAGGCGAGCCAATTCAAATCAAAGAGCAAAAACTCGCCCTTCGACGGGTGGCCGGTCAAGGGCCGGGTCCGGCACACCATAGCTAAAGGAAAAGTAATATACTATATTAGTTAAACTATATTTATTAAAGTAATACATTAATTATATTATTGGGCGTTATGGAAGGTATTCTCGCATTAGCGGACGGTAGAACATTCCGGGGAACCCTGTTCGGCGCTACCGGAGAGGCCGAGGGGGAAGTGGTGTTCAACACCAGCATGGCCGGCTACCAGGAAGTGTTGACCGATCCTTCCTATTGCGGCCAGATGGTGCTGATGACTTATCCGTTGATCGGGAACACCGGCATCAATCCGGAAGATTTTGAATCCGACCGTCCCCATTTGAGCGCGTTTATCATCAAGGAACTGAGCGGCATTCCCAGCAACTGGAGGTCCAGGGAAACACTGGACGAATTTCTGAAAAAACACGGCATAGTCGGCCTCCAGGGAATTGATACCCGCGCTCTGACCCGGCATATACGGGACCAGGGGGCCCAGCAGGCAGTCATCTCCCCTGACCTCTCCAATCCTGACTCCCTCATCCAGAGAGCCAAAAAATCCCCCGGCATGGTGGGCAAGGATCTGGTCCAGGAAGTGACCTGCACGGAACCCTATGGATGGAATGAGGGCGATTGGGATCTCCGGCTGGGATACTCCGATCTATCGCACAACGGACATAAGGAAAGTTTTTTTGTGGTAGCCTATGATTTCGGGATCAAGCGCAATATCCTGCGCTGGCTGACGCAAGTCGGTTGTAAAGTCAAAGTCGTTCCCGCCGCCACCCCGGCTGAAACCGTGTTGGAGATGAAGCCGGATGGAGTGTTTTTATCCAATGGGCCGGGCGACCCGGCGGCTGTCTCTTATGCCATCCAGAACGTGCGCGATCTGATCGGCAAAGTTCCCATTTTCGGTATTTGCCTGGGACACCAGATTCTGAACCTGGCACTGGGTGGCACAACCTATAAGCTTCAGTTCGGCCACCACGGAGGCAACCAACCGGTCATGGACCTGAACAGGCGAAAAGTGGAAATCACTTCCCAGAATCACGGCTTTGCGGTGGATGATAAAACCGGAAGCGACGACGTGGAGATCACTTGTATCAACCTCAATGACCAGACGGTCGAGGGCATTCGTCATAAAAAGTATCCTGTTTCGTCTGTTCAATATCATCCGGAAGCCTCTCCGGGTCCTCAGGACTCTTCTTATTTATTCCAGGATTTTGTCACCCTGATGAAGGAAAATCGATGATTCGCGAAAACATCAACCAACTGCTGGAAGAAATCACCCGGGACCATCCGCAGGATGATATTTTTCAGGCCAAAAAGGATTTCCAGAAGATTTCAGGAGAAATTTTCGAAGATGATAAATCCTTTGAGTCCCGCATGGGATGTTTTCTTGAATGGTATACCTTCGACAGAATCTGCCCGGAGTCTACGTCAACCCCTCTTCAACAGTATCTGCGAAGCTCATCCATCACTCCGGAAAGCAGGGAACTGGCGGAAGCGATCTCCAAGGGTATCCATGGACTTTTTATCGCGAAAAAAGTCAAGAGTGATTGCGTGATGGTTGTTGATGTTATGGACAACGAAAAATACCAGGTTCTGGAAAATCAGGGATCCATTCTTTTCAATTCGGACGATCTTTTTGAAGGGCGACTCATTCCCTACAGAGGGCACTATTATTTTACCGAACATTTTTGTTATCACCCGAAACCTACCGTCGGATTTATCCTGGCCAAGGTCAAAAAACTGAAAGCCAGTGAAGAAGAGGCGCTGGCAAAAGAGAAGCGTCTCCAAAAAACTATTGCCTCCCCTCAAAAAAGCCTTAACAAAATTATCGCCAAGCTTGAAAAAGTGAATGGAAAACTTGCCGGCACAACCAAGGAAAAAAAGATCCAGTCGCTCAAAGAGGAAATCGCGAAACTGGAAAACGAGAGGCACGAACTGGAATCACAACTCGCAGATATTGAAAATCAATTAACCCAACTGAGAACGGAAACCATCGAAGGCGAACACAAGCAAAATCGTTTCAACTTCATCCGCAAACTTTCCTATATGAGCCTGAAGTGGGAGCGGTCCCGCCAAATCGATGTTCGCGACATTTACCAAGACTGATGCCTAAACGAACCGACATTGAAAAGATATTGATCATCGGCGCCGGCCCGATCATTATCGGCCAAGCCTGCGAATTCGATTATTCAGGAACCCAGGCCTGCAAAGCCCTGAAGGAAGAGGGATACCAGGTGGTTCTGGTGAACAGTAATCCCGCCACCATTATGACGGATGCAGAGTTCGCACATAGGACCTATGTCGAACCCGTCACTCCGGAGGTCGTGGCCAAAATCATTGAAAAGGAAAAACCCGATGCCCTGCTCCCGACTATGGGCGGTCAAACCGGTTTGAATACCGCGTTGGCCGTCGCAGAGATGGGAGTCCTCGCTGAACACAATGTGGAAATGATCGGCGCCGATGTGGACACGATCCACAAGGCGGAGGATCGCCAGCAGTTCAATGAAGCCATGGCGCGAATCGGTCTGCAAGTGGCCCCCAGCGGTTACGCCGAATCCGTCGAACAAGCCTGGCAGGTCGTCAAGAAAACAAAGTTCCCCGCCATTATCCGGCCGTCTTTCACTCTGGGCGGCTCCGGCGGCGGCATCGCCTACAGCGAGACGGAGTTTGAAAAGATGGTGAACTGGGCGCTGAGCGCCAGCCCCACGCGCCGGATATTGATTGAAAAATCGTTACTGGGATGGAAGGAATACGAACTGGAGGTGATGCGCGACATCAAAGATAACGTGGTCATCGTCTGCTCCATCGAAAACTTCGACCCCATGGGTATCCACACCGGCGACAGCATCACCGTGGCGCCGGCGCAAACGCTGACCGACAAGGAATATCAGATCATGCGCAACGCGGCGATCGATATCATCCGTGAAATCGGCGTGGAAACGGGGGGCTCCAATATTCAGTTCGCGATCAATCCCGTAAATGGCGAGATGGTGGTGATTGAAATGAATCCCCGGGTTTCCCGGAGCTCCGCTCTGGCTTCCAAAGCCACGGGCTTCCCCATCGCCAAAATCGCCGCCAAGCTCGCTGTCGGTTACACATTGGATGAAATCCGCAACGACATCACCCAAGTCACCCCTGTATCCTTCGAACCGACGCTGGATTACTGCGTGGTGAAAATTCCCCGGTTCACGTTTGAAAAATTTTTCAAGACCCCTCCCCTGCTGACAACTCAAATGAAATCCGTGGGCGAAGTGATGTCCATTGGCAGAACATTCAAGGAAGCCTTGCAGAAATCGCTTCGGTCACTGGAAATCGGTATATCCGGATTGGAAGAAAATTTTGAATCGGGCGGGGAGCTTCTTCACGAAAACGAATCGGACTTGAACAGACTCCGGGAAATGCTGGCACTTCCCCATTGGGACCGGCTCTGGCACATTGCCGCCGGGTTTCGGCGCGGGCTTTCAGTGGAAGAAATCAATAAGATCACTGCAGTCGATCCCTGGTTTTTATTTAACATAAAAGAAATTGTAGACTTCGAAAGGGAAATCATCCAAATCGGGTCTTTGGATAAATTGTCCGACGGCGACTTGCGTAAAGCCAAACAAATGGGTTACTCCGACCTGTTTCTCGCCAAGCTCTTAAACTGTAAAGGAACCGAGGTGAACGCCAGAAGGCTATCTGCAAGCATCATTCCTGTGTTCAAGCGGGTGGATACCTGCGGAGCGGAATTTGAAGCGCATACTCCTTACCTGTATTCCACTTATGAAGAAGAGTGCGAGGCCAATCCGTCCTACAGGAAAAAAATAATGCTCCTGGGCGGCGGCCCCAACCGGATCGGCCAGGGAATCGAATTTGATTACTGTTGTGTGCATGCTTCCTTCGCGCTCAGGGAGGAAAATTTTGAAACTATCATGGTCAACTGCAATCCGGAAACCGTGAGCACGGATTATGATACCTCCGACCGGTTGTATTTTGAGCCGCTCACTTACGAGGACGTACTTCATATTGTTCAGAAGGAAAAACCGGATGGCGTGATTGTCCAGTTTGGCGGTCAGACGCCGTTACGCTTGGCGATCGCGTTGGAACAGGCGGGTGTTCCCATCATCGGGACCAGCCCGGATAATATCGACCGGGCGGAAGACCGAAAACGCTTCAAGGGAGTTCTGGAGAAACTCGGTATCCGGCAACCTCAAAACGGTACCGCCACCTCGCTGGAGGAAGCCCGGACGATTGCCGAGGAAATTGGGTATCCCGTGATGGTGCGACCTTCGTACGTTTTGGGAGGGCGCGCCATGGAAATCGTTTATAACCAGGCCAGTCTCGACCGTTATATGCGGTTCGCTGTCAAAGCTTCGCCGGAGCATCCGGTTCTGATCGATGACTTTCTGGACAACGCGACCGAACTGGATGTCGATGCCATTTCAGATGGACAGCAGGTGGTCATTGGCGGCGTCATGGAGCATATCGAGGAAGCGGGTATCCATTCCGGCGACAGCGCCTGCTCTCTCCCGCCCTTCACTATTCCTCTGGCTGTAACGGATGAGATCAAACAGCAAACCCGCGAGCTGGCCCGGGAATTGAATGTCATAGGCTTGCTCAATATTCAATTCGCCGTCAGGGATGGTGAGATATTTGTTCTGGAGGTCAATCCCCGCGCCTCCCGGACGATCCCCTTTGTCAGCAAAGCCATCGGTGTGCCTCTGGCCAAACTGGCCGCCAAGGTGATGGCGGGCAAAACTCTCAGCGAGTTGGGATTCACCGAGGAAAGAGAAATTTCGCATATTGCCGTCAAGGAATCGGTTTTCCCTTTTATCAAATTTTCCGATGTCGATATCCTGCTGGGCCCTGAAATGAAATCCACGGGCGAGGTGATGGGTTTGGACACCAGTTTCGGCCGGGCCTTTGCCAAGTCTCAAATAGCCACTGGAATCAAACTGCCTCCACAAGGAATGGTGTTTATCAGTGTCAAAGAGGGAGATAAATCGGCCGCGGGAAAAATCGGAAAAAGTCTGGCGGAACTGGGCTATCAGTTGATGGCAACCCAAGGCACCGGAGATTACCTGAGAGACCTTGGACTGGAAGTCGCTCACATCAACAAGGTCAAGGAGGGCTCGCCTCATATTGTGGAATCACTCGAAGCCGGTAAAGTGGATTTTATGGTCAACACCACATTCGGTGAGCAGGCGGTGAAGGACTCTTTCTCCATGCGCCGCGCTTCGCTGACACAAAACCTGCCCTACTGCACCACCATTTCGGGAGCGTTCGCACTGGTAGACGCCTTGCAATCCCTCAAGACTTCCAGCCTGTCCCTTTCTCCCTTGCAGGAATACTGGAAGAACGAAACACAAACCGCCTAGGAAGATTCCAAATTCTATTTTTTACTGAGGAGATACTGAAGAGAGTGCAGGCTTCCTGGCGTTTTTTAGAGTTTTGGGCAGGGGTTTGGACCTTTTGGAGCGAACCAGGTTTCCCTTTACGAAATCCCCTCCAGCCATAATGACAGCTTCGGAAAACCCTTCCTGAACATTAATGACTCGAACCACACCCAGCTTGGTCAAGCGGTCACCGATATCCTCCTTGTAAAGAGGATCGGGAAAATTCACATCGACACTGTACACGACAAACTCATCCCGGATTTCCACTCCGCTTTTTTGGCCGAGATTGATAATCATTTGCTCTTCTTCTTTTTCAATGGCAATCACCTGGCCGTCCAATGGAACACGATCCAGGTAATCCACGAGGGTGGGCATTACCCTGTCAGTGATTCGACTCAGCGCCCTTCCCATAAAAGTTTTGCGAAAATCCGGACTTCCAAGATTTAAAGAGCTTTGCGAATAACCCAGAGGGAACTCGCCATCCTTCGATTTCTCGTTGAGGACAAATCCGGTAACAAAACGTCGGGTTTGCCCCTGAAAGACTTTAAACTCAATCTGGACTTCCGCCGAACGGGACATCTTTTTTTCGGATTTGGTACTTTCCAAATTGACCGGCAAAGCGGGCCGGTATTTGACAATCTCTCCAGAAATGATGATTTGGGCCGGGCTACTCTTCCCAGACATACCACCAGAAACCGGACTCTTGCTGTTGACCGCATTCCCTTTTTCATCTTTTATTCCAGGGGACTCCTGGCCCATGAACCGTACCAGGGTCACATTTTCCTGTTGAACCAATTTTTGCTTGAGCAGGCCCGAAACCAAGGCACCCGGATTATAAGTTCCCACCCAGCCGGGAGGATTTTGAAACGGTTGGACTTGAACCTTTTTTTTATAAGGGATGGAGGCCGCTGAAACAGTAGAATGATGGGTCACAGTCATTAATAAAGAAATAACCAGCAGGGATAAATAGATTCTGGGTTTCATGATATCCGCATAAGTTAGGTTAGAGGTTGCTTTCCATTTTACGGGAAAAATGCAATGAATAAAAGAATTTATCATAGATCTTTGAATCCTTTTCTTGACATTTCCCTCAGTAAAAGTAAAATTTCGCCCATGCAAAAATTTCATGCTATCACTGTCATTTTGTTGTGCTTCCTCCTGCTCCCTGCGGTTTCTCAAGCCAAAAAATCGGGCAAGGAAATGGTTAAGATTCCCAAAGGGTGCTTCCAGATGGGAGCTGCCGAAATCCACAGTTATTTCGATCACGAGCAAAACGACCGGGAGCGCCCGGTCCACAAGGTTTGCCTGGATTCCTTTTATATCGACAAATATGAGGCTTCCCAAAAGAAATTTAAGAAAATAATGGACAGGAACCCTTCCAAATTGTTCAACGATGATTGGCCGGCCGACCATGTCCGGTTTCAGGATGCGGAGACCTATTGTTCCCTGCAGGGAAAACGGCTCCCCACGGAAGCGGAATGGGAATATGCCGCCCGCGCTGGAAGCAAGGCGGAAAATCCTTTTGGAAAAAAGTTCAATGACCATGTATGGCATGCCACCAACTCGGTCCGAACCCATCATCCGGTAGGGAGCAAGAAACCCAATACCTGGGGCGCTCACGATATGCTGGGCAGTGTCTGGGAATGGGTATCGGACTGGTATTCTCCCAGCTATTACCAGAACAGCCCTCAAAAAAATCCCAAAGGTCCCAAAGACCGCCGGAGCCATCATGTGATCCGTGGCGGTTCCTGGGCGGATGATGGATCCCTCATTCGTGTGAGTAGCCGTCACCCGGGAATGGCCGATGCCACCGAATCGTTCCTGGTCGGCGTGCGTTGCGCGCGAAGTATAAAAGGCGGAAAATAAATCCCCCTTCCTTTCATCGGCATCTAATAAAGTAGTTGCAACGACCCCCTAACCCCAAAACTCAGTTGAATTCTAAAACCGTCAATACAATTTATGAAAAATTGCATCGGAGTCTTCCCGACGCCCGCTCGGAATTGGTTTATCAAAATCCATTTCAACTGCTTATCGCTGTGATTTTAAGCGCACAGGCAACAGATAAATCCGTCAATGCAGTCACTCCCGATTTATTTAAAAATCACCCGACCCCAAAGGCTCTATTGGCACTGGGAGAAACCAAACTGAAAAAATCCATTCAAACGATCGGGTTGGCCCCGACCAAAGCGAAAAACATCATCAAAACATGTCAAATACTTCTGGAACAATTTGACGGTCAAGTTCCCGATAACCGGGAGAATCTTGAAAGCCTTCCCGGGGTCGGCCGCAAAACGGCAAATGTGGTCCTGAACGAGGGTTTCGATCAACCGACCCTCGCCGTGGACACGCATGTTTTCCGTCTCGCCAACCGAACCGGTCTGGCGCCGGGGAAAAATGTACTGGAGACGGAACTGAAACTTCTGGAAGTGACTCCTAAAAAATGGCTGAAGCAGGCCCACCGTTACCTCATTCTTCACGGACGCTATGTTTGCAAAGCTAAAAATTATCTGTGCGCAGACTGTGTCATTAGCCGGGAATGCGAGTACCCTGATAAAAAGATTTGAATCGAACTTTTTCAACTTTTGCTTATGAGACAATCGCCTATTAGACATTTCGATGATATCGTTGCCCGTCTCAAAGCCTCTCTGAATCCAGTGGGCGAGTTGACTGAAGTGGATACTCTCCCGGCTGGAAACCGCGATTATCCTTTGATCAAAATCGTTTTGGGGAAGAGGAACCCCCGACGCGTCCTGATTTCGGGTGGTATCCATGGCGACGAGCCGGCGGGAGTGGAAACCGTTTGCGCTTTTCTGGAAAATAAACTTTACCAAAATTTTTTGGAGAATTGGGAGTTTACCCTGCTCCCTTGCATCAACCCTTCAGGGTTTGAAGCGGGAACCCGCAATAATCAGGACGACATCGACCTCAATCGAAAGTTCAAGGAAGACCAAGTACCCCGTGAAGTCGCTTTCGTTAAAAATATTCTGGAACACCCCTATGACCTGGACCTGGAGCTTCACGAAGATGTAGACAGTCCCGGATATTATCTTTACCAGAAAGATCAAACGAGCGATCTGTCTTCTCTGGGACGGACTATTCTGGACCGGGTGGAATCGATTCACCCCTTGAACCTGGCAGAGGAAATTGAGGAGATGCCGGCGGAGCGGGGATTGTTAAGCCGTCTATCCGAACCTGATGAGATGGAGTGGTGGCCGATGGCCCTGTATGCCTACGCACGTGGTTGTAGGCATGTATTTACGCTGGAAACTTCGCCTGCCTTGCCGATGGATGTTCGTACTAAAGCTCACCTGCAGGCTATTCAGACCGCTTTGGAATACATGGAAGGAAAATAGAGCTTAGAAATCAGGAAGCATTATCGGTGAGAATGGGGATGCTAATCGATTCACCGACCAAAATCTTATTGATATCTTTATCCGGGTTGTAGTTGCTGAGCAGCCAGAACGGAATGGAATAGACGTCATTGCATATTTCCCACAAGGTCTCACCCTTTTTGAGCTTTCGAGTCACCACTTTCTCCACCTGGTAATTCCCAAAAAAATCTTCCTGGATGGCTTTGTGATATTCCTGCCGCTTACGCTCGAATTCTTCGGGAGTGGTCCTTCGGAAAGGAACCTTGATGGATTGATTGACACGAATTCGGCTGCCTCTTCTTCTCAGATTATTGAGCTGTCGTAATTCTCTTACCGAAAGCCGGGCCCAATCGGCAATATGGCTCAAAGTCTCGTCGAAATCAATCTTGATCAAGCCCATGCGATAATCTTCCTCGTTATCGGCAATAAATTTTACAGGGCGAAACGCATGACGGTTTTTATTAAGTTGGAACGCACTGACAATATTCGATAAAGCCTTTCCCACCTCAGAGCTTTTTTCCAAAGGCTCTGTGGTACTGGCCACGATGGTGGCTTCATCCGACTGAACCCCAGCCATTTGAACTTCCATTTTCGCAGTTTCAGTTTGAACTTCCATTTCTGCAGGTTCAGCTTGAACTTCCACTTCTGCAGTTTCAGTTTGGACTTCCACGTCAGCAGTTGCCGCTTGAGCTTCCACTTTCGCAGTTTCAGTTTGGATTTCTACTTTCGTGGTTTCAGCTTGGGATTTCTCCGCCGATGCGGCAGAAGCCAGTTGCGTTTTAAAATCGGTTCCTGGCTTTGGGACTTTGATGCGTTGGCCAGGCCGGAGGGCATGGGGATTAACCATCTCATTCAGTTTAGCGAGAACGCTGACATGAACGCCGTGATTCCGTGCTATCCGGGTCAGGGTGTCTCTTCGTCGAACACGGTATTTGACGGTTTCCAAATCGGCTGGAATCACCACCTTCCCCCAATCCGGCTTGGGATGTTCCACACTGACGACTCGGACCTTTGCACTTTTGTAGGCTTTACCCGGGATCTCCAAAACCTGCCCCTTATAGATCCGGTGCCCCCTGAGCATATTCATTTCTTTCAATTTCCAGACAGAAGTCCGGTGGCGACGGGCGATGGTGCTTAAGGCATCTCCTCTTCGGACGGTATACCAGCGAACACGAACCTGTTTGTTCAATTTTAAATCTTCAGGGATCGAGGCGTATTGCACATTAAGATCCAAATTTCGGTCGGGAGGCGCCTTGAATAAGTAATCTTTAGGAATTCTTTTTTTGCCGGAAATAACGGGCCGCCGCAAGGAAGGATTGTATTCGGCGATTTCTTTCCGGCTCATCTCAAAATGTTTCACCAACGTAGAGATATGAACATAATCCTCGATGGGTATCTCAACAAATGTAAAAGGTTCATTCATGACAATCCCCGGAAAATACTGACGGGGATACTTGCTCACTTCAAGAGCGGCCATGAATTCCGAAAAAAAGTTTTTGGAGGCAAAACCAAACCTTCGACTTCGGTAGTTATCAATAATTTTAACGATGTCATCTCCGTGCCTTCTTTTGGCCCGTTTCATTCCATTCAGCCCATGATTGTAGGCGGTGATGGCGAGAGGCCAACTCTGCAATTTCTTGTAATTATGTTTCAGAAGTTTAGCGGCGGCATAGGCGGCGATAATAGGATCTCTACGTTCGTCCACTTCATAGCCCACCTTCATATAAAGACGACCGGTACTGCGGGTGAATTGCCAGATTCCTGCGGCCCCTGCGCTAGAATAGGCATGCATTTGGAAAGACGATTCCACATGAGGTAAAACGGCCAATTCTTCCGGCACTCCGACTTCCTTGAAAACCCTTTTGATTTCTTTCATGAAGAGGCCGGACTTCCTCAAACCCTCTTCAAAGCGATCTCTTTGCCCCAACTGGCTCCGAATATTCCGTGAAGCTTTGATGAAATTCTTTCCGACCAAATTCAAGATGCGTTCTTCTTCCGGGGTCAGATTGACTCTATTTTTGACTCGAGCGAGCTTGCGTAGAATTTTCTGGAATTTTCTGACGTGGGGCTTTAATTTGCGGTGACGGGCTCTGGAAGACAGATTCCTGTCGCCCAGGTAAACCACATCGTAAATAATATCGAGATTATCCTCGTCGTGGATGATGGCGTGCTGGGTCGAATACTGCGTGTAAACTTTTTTCCAAAAATTGACCCGGCTTTCGAGAGCCGTTGGAACAGTAAAATCGAATTCTTCTGTTTCGAATTCACCGGGAAAGGTAGCGAAGGCGGGAGAAGCACCTACCCAAAATAGCAAAAGAATAGCAACAAGTCTAAGTGAGATAGTTTTAATCAAAACAGAATGCCTTTCAAAAAATATCGTTTTCCTCGGCCGAAATCTTCGACAGGAAAAACACAATTTCAGCAGGATAGCCCAATAATTTTTAAAAGGTTTGTCTCACTGTGAACAAAACCCTTCAAATTCCAAAAATCGCGAGAAATACTCACAAATCCTTGTTTTTTAAGAATAACAAACGCCTCAGAGGGAGTCAACCGCTTTAATATTCAACAAAAAACAGGATAAGAAATGGCAGAAAAAGGACTGAAAAACATTGAAAAATGGTTAGGTAGATTTACCGGGGAAACTCTGATATTTGGTATTCAATTTATAGACAAACGCCAGAAGTTCGGCCACTACTTTATAAACCGATGGAGGAATTTCCTTGTTGATATCCACCTGGGAAAGAATTTGAACCAGATCCGGGTCCTCTTTGATGGGTACCTGGTTTTCTTTGGCCAATTCGATGATGCGCTCGGCGACTAACCCCTCACCTTTGGCCGTCACTCTGGGAGCAACGTCTGTCTCCGTATGATATTTCAAAGCCACAGCGGATTTCAGTTTTTTGTTTTTTCGCCTGCTCATGTTTTAAGGTCCACCATTTGCAGAGGAGTATCGATCAGCAATTGACCCAGACTGTCGGGGACTTCCATCGAAACTTCGGTTTGGTGCCGACTGGTCACGCTGATGGAAAATCCTTCTTCCTGAAACAAATTCTCCAGTTCTGGCGCATGCGTCTGAATAAATTGAACGGCATCGGAGTTGGAGCCGGTGATGAGAATCGAAATTTCATCTTTGAATATCTTGGTTTCAATTCGCAGATCTCCCAATGCCGAAAGATTGAGCAGGAAAACCAAATTAAAAACCCGATTAAGAGAATCGGATCCCTGACCTGCACCCTCTCTTTGATCGGAAAGAATATAAATTCTAAACCGATCCTCTTCGCCCAGAAGATTTTCCGGAAGTTGCAACAGCAGTGGATGATTTTCCTCTTTGGAAAAATGATGAGTGAGCTGTTGCAATTCTATATTGTTGACAGCTTGATTCACCTGCACCATCAACTTTCCAATAAATTTATCAGAAGCGGTGTTATCCGTTGCTCCGGTGGGAATCTGCTCCAACTGCCGGGCGAGGCGCATCAATTGTCCTTTTAAGTCATTCTCTAAAAGAACATTTTTATTGGAGAGACCAGGCTCCGACACAAAGTCTTTTACCTTGGCCTCGTAATGAAACCCGCTCCGGTCTACAATTTCTTTCAACTGGACTGCGTCGGGTGCTTTGAATTCTCCGGAAACTATCTTTTGAAGATTGACTTGCAGTTGTTTCAATTGTCCTGGGTCGATATTCAATGTTTTTAATTGAGTCAGCGGACCCTTCAGAAATACGTCTTTGAGGCCTGCAAGCACCTGGATCAGAGGTTGCCGCGCCGGAAGATAATTTTTTAAAACAGACGCGTCAAGAGAAGGCCGGGCGGTGGAAGACGGGATGGATATCTGCTCCACTTCCAGCACAAACTTCCCTGAAGCGATGGACTTGGCATGAATGGTTACAGGCTCGCTGGGCTGTAACTTTTGCGAAGCGGCATGTTTTATGGTCACCGCATTCCCGTTGAAGCGAACCTGAAGGGTTTCCCGATCCACCACACGTAGAACCTCCGCTTTTCCTTTTTGTCCCACCTCGATACCCAGGCGTTTTAAATCTGCCTTTGAAAGCGGATCGATCACCTTCGCATTCAGTGCGGCTTGTTCGGTTTTGACACCCGGCGCTACATCTTTGTCTAGTACCGGTGCTCCCACATGAGAATCAGCCGATCGGTTTTGAAGGAACGTTTTGTCAAATGCTTGTGTGTTTAAAGGTGGCGGTTCTTTGGCCAGACTGCCCGGAGCAATTTTTTGTGAAGAGGAGAGAGAAGAAAGCTCCGTCAATTTTAATATGGGGCTGGGGTGGATCTGCTCAATTTTGATTGCAATATTTTGACCCGGATTGACCGGACGTGGAAACTGCAATAAAAGTTTTTCTCCCTGAAGCTCGACCACAGCCTTTTGTTCCGGCAATACCTGAATCACTTTCCCCGGAAGAGTCTGGCCGGTAGAATAACTTCGGATGAACGCATCCAGCTTGATGGTCTCAAGCTTGAGCGACAGCGCGTTGGAAAAAATCGGGCGAAGGGTATTGGGAGAAAGATTATCGGACAGCATAAGCCGGGAAAAGTTTTGGGTTATACCACAATATCAAGATTGGACCCCTGGCTTTCGCCCACGGTTCCTCGGGGTGGTAGATTCCCTTTTCCTTCTTTATCGGCATTTTGAGTGGTTTTCTTGAAGCGAAGGCGTCTCCTGCCGCGGCCACTTTCATCTGGATTGGTCGGCTCTGCTGGATTAGTTCCTTCAGGGTCTTGTAATTCAGTGCGTTTGGCTTCATCCAATAAAACGCGTTCCTGATTCTGAATCTGATCGGCGGCAAGATGGAGTACCTGCTGGGCCTGCACCTTTTCCACGGCAGAACTCATCTGCAAAACCTGCTGCATATTAGTGGGTTCAATGACGGGCATGACAATAACCACTTTTTTAATAATGGTTTATATACTCTTAATATACAACCTTGACTAGGGATGTCAAGGCGAGCCCTACTCACAAACAAGGCTCAGGAGGGGCTGATAATAAACTCGGTAAAAATGATATTGGTAATCGTACCCGTTCCACTCAACAGAAAAGAATTGGAGGCCGTCAGAATTTCTCTTTTAATCTTTTCTTCAATTTTAACTCCCCCTTTTTCAAAATCTTTAAACTTTTTTCGGCTGATCACGGCGTACACACTCTGACGAATTAAAGGCCGGGCTTTGTCGATATCTTTGCGGAGTCTGCGATTGCTCAACACGAGATGCGCGGTCACATGAAGGAATTTTCCTGTTTCCTTGTTCTTGCTGAGGATAGGGACAAAAAATGGTTCGAGGGGATAAATATTGGGTTTTTGAACTTGAATGGTCGAGGGAATCAAATCTCGAACCGGTGTCTGCTCCATCGTAGAAACCTGGGATACCTCCGAACTGCTTTCCATTAAACTCAATACTCCCCAACCGGCTCCCCAGATCAACAGAATAGCCACCGCCAATCCCAAAAACAGCTTTGGATTGAGAAATCTCTTTAAAGGATGGGTTTGAAGGATTTTTTCTTCAGCCCTCTCCTCTTCTTCCCTTAACAGGCGCTCGATTTCTTCCGCTTCACGCAAGTCAAGATCCGGCACCTGTCCTAATCTTTCCTGAGCCATAATCGTTAAACCGCCAACTGTTTCAATTGATGGAACAATGCCTCTACCTTTTCCTTCAATTCGGATAACCCTGAATCATTGTGAAGTACATAATCGGCAAATTTGATTTTCTCTTCAAGAGGCATCTGTTGTTGTAATCGTCTTTGGGCATCTTCCCGTGAAAACGTATTTTTGGCCATGATCCTATGAAGCTGGGTTTCCTCATCGCAGGCAATCACAATCACCTTATCTACTTTACGGTAATTTTCCGATTCAATTAACAGGGCCGCATCAATTATTACCAATGCTCCGGGATCGTCTTTCAGGATATCCTTATAAATAGCCTGTTCTTCCGCCATCACCCGCGGGTGAAGAATGATCTCCAGCGCCTTTTTTTTCTCCGGATCATTAAAGACGATATCCGCGACTTTTCGGCGATCCAAGGTTTGGTCGTCCTTTAAAATGCCGTTGCCCAATAAATCCACAATTTCCCGCCACGCCGGCTTTTCAGGTTCTACCAGGGACCGGCATATCTCATCCGCATCCAGAACGCGGGCACCCAATGCTTTAAATAATTTTGCGACAGTCGTTTTTCCGGAACCCATGCCGCCGGTCAGACCCGCCAAAAGAGCCACAATGCCTCCAGAGATTATTTAAGGAAATTCGATTATAAGGATTTCAGGACGTCCTGATAAAGCCGCATCATCATTTTGGTAATGGGTCCCGGCTTGCCGTTTCCGATGGGTCTACCATCCAACGAGGTAACCGGCATAACCATTTTAACGGTACCCGTGATGAAGGCTTCCTCCGCATTTTGGAGAACATCGGGAGGCCACTCCCCTTCTTCCACCAGCACGCCATTTTCACGGGCCAATCGAAGAACCACTTCCCGTGTGATCCCGGATAGAATACCGCAATCCGACGAAGGGGTCATCAGGCGCTGGTCACGGACAAAAAAGAAGTTGCTGGTGGTGCACTCGGTCAATTGTCCGGTCGGGTTCAGCATCAACGCGTCCGCCGCACCCGCTTTTCGGGCTTCCACCTTGGCCAGAACGTTATTGAGATAATTTCCGGTTTTGATTCCCGGATTGAGCGCTTCCTTGGGATTTCTCTTAACGGAAACCAACGCGACTTTGATCCCATTCATATAATTCTCTTCGGGATATTGCAGGATGGATTTGACAAATATCAGGACATTCGGCTCGGTGCAGGTTTCGGGGTCGATATCCATCTCCCCTACCCCACGGGTGACGATAACCCGGATGTAGGATTCCGGGTTCCCCGCCGCCTCCACCGTTTTATGAATTTCCTGCATCATTTGTTCGTCGGTGAGAGGAATTTCCAAAGAAATTGCGCTGGCGGAACTTCTCAATCGCCGCAAGTGTTCATTGACAAAACACAAGTGTCCATGATGCGTACTGATCACTTCATAGACGCTGTCCCCAAACAGAAACCCATGGTCAAAAACCGAGATATGCGCATCCGGGTGAATTTCACCATTTAAATTAATTCGAGTGGTCATAGTGGATGTCGTTCAAGGAAGGAAAATTTATCTTGAAAAGATGGGCTTGGAGATTTCTTAAGTTTCTAATTATTGATTGTCGGCAATTTCGTTAAGGATCTTATCCAGTTTTTCACGATCCTCTTCCGTATAATCATCCTGCGGCGGCGAATCCAAACGGGTCAAAGCAGACGTTTTCTCCTGCAGTTCTTTCTTCTGTTTGGCCATGTGTTCTGTAATTCCCTCCATATCGGGTATCTGTCGCCGCATCCCCTTTAAAGAACCGGGCATGCTACGGTTGAATCCGGGCTCCAGCTCGACGCTTTCCCGGATATCGTCGACCCAATCTTCCAGGTAAGGAGCCACCAGGGAATCTTCGGTCCAACGGGCGTAGGACTCGTCGAACCATTGCAGGGGAAACATGAAGACAATCATCAGAAGGATTCCCTTGGCCATCCCAAAAAAACCGCCCAGGAAACGGTCCCATCCCGAAATGGTATGAGTTGAATGCAGGTATTTTTTGACCATGCGCCCCAACAGGGCAACACACAGCAGGCCAACTATAAATAAGATGATAAAACTAAGAATATCGGCCAAGGTCTCTTCGGTAATCACTCCGCCAATCACGACGGCCAAATTCGAATACAGATTCAACGCCACCAGATAGGCCACGACCAAAGCCACCAGGGAAAAGGCTTCCCTCACCATACCCTTCCAAACGGAATAGAGAATGCTTAAACCGATGATGATGAACGCAAAGACATCGAATGAAATCATTTCAATTGTTCCTGACGGTCAAGATGCTCTGAAAATCATGGATTCCGCCCTCTCCATACAGGGTTTTGTAAATCACATAATTTCTCAGGACTTTTTTAACGTAGTTCCGGGTTTCCTTGTAAGGGATGCTTTCCATGAATTCCAGTGACTTCAAATGGGAACGGATCTCCATCCACTGTTTGACTTTACTCGGACCGGCATTGTAGGACGCCAGTGCAAATATAATATTATCCTCAAAGTTGTTCAACAATCCACTCAGATATTTTACACCTAATTGGATATTAACTTCAGGTTTTTTCAGGTCATTTTGGTCTGGAGGTTCTGCCCCCATGGAACGTGCCACCCGCGTGGCAGTGCTGGGAAGCAATTGCATCAAACCGATGGCGCGGGCGGAGGAAACCACTTTCTTGTTGAAGGCGCTTTCCTGACGCATCAACGCCAGCATCAAATAGGGGCTCAATTTGTATTGCGAGCTTTCCTGTTTCGCTTTTTCAATATACGGTTTGGGAAAAAGAATTTCTGCGAGGGACGGCGAAATGGAATCATGGCGATTTTTACTGGAGATTCCCCAGGATAAACTGATGGCCCTTTGATATCCGCCGGCTTTTTTAAACAATTGCGCCATATAATATAAAAACTCCTGGTTATCTCCCTCCTGGGGGATCACCGAAAGTTCCTTCATACCCATTTCCAGAAATCCTATAGAAATCAATTTTTCCGCCCGGTTAATCCGCTTTCGATTGATATCTCCCAATCCCCATTTGCGCGGAGAGGATTTCTGGATGGAACGGGGTTCCAGGAAATTCAGAGGTTGCATGGACATTTCTATTCTTGCGACCATGGCATAAAAATCCATAGGAAATCTTTCCACCAACTGCTTGAGAAATACGACCCTCGATTCATAGTTTTCTAATTCACGTTCCGTTTCCGCCAGCCAGTATAAGGCCGCAGGACGAAAGTCATCCGGTTCCTGAAAACCATTGCCCAGGTTTCTAAACTTTTCAGGTTTAGCGTACTTCAATAATTTGTTAAACCCGGCTTTGGCTTCTTCCAACTGCCCTTGTAGCCGATGCAACCAGGGAATTTTAAATTGGGCGGAAGGCGTGAAATAACCCCAATTGTATTTGTCCAGGAGCTTTTCGTAATAATCAATGGCCTTCGGGTATCGATGGTTGTCTTCCTCAATCCTTCCCATAAAATATAAAGCTTTATGACAGGCCAGGGTTTCGGTGGGATGATTGTCGAGAATCTTTTGATAAACCAACTGGGCGGTATCGGGAAATCCGCTTTCCCATA
This sequence comes from Nitrospinaceae bacterium, assembly GCA_965237905.1. Lineage (GTDB taxonomy): Bacteria > Nitrospinota > Nitrospinia > Nitrospinales > Nitrospinaceae > SZUA-226. The sequence continues at coordinate 166,187 of OZ250172.1, forward strand.
GACGGCTGGCCAGTTTGTTCACATAATAAACAGGGTATAGATCCACCAGGCGATCCATTCCATCACTCCATTGCTCCTTCTGAACCTTTTTCAAAATGGCGTGATTGACATGGTTAAAAATCCCTTTGGTATTGTCATCCCCGGGAAATTCCTTGAGCACTTTCTCGCCATATTCCACAATTTTTGGGGAATCGCCACTACTTAAAGCGTGGTACAGGCGGTCGAAGGTCTCATTATTGGTATGAGGCCACTGGGGGATTTTTCGCGCCACGGACTTCTTTCGCGGACCGCCTTCTTTTCTTTTAACTTTTAATAGTTTTTTTAATTGCCTGCCACTGCCATTAGCTGCCTCCAAAGCCTTCCGATTATTTTTAAGAAAAGTAATCGCCGCATTTGTGGTTTGGATTGAGGAAAAATTGTTTAAAAGATAAATATGAGTATCCGCCGCTTCGTTCAGATCGGCTCCAGCCTCATAAGTTCGAGCTAAGGCAGTGTAGATTTTTAAATGGGTTTCTTTATAATTCGGATATTCACGCGCCAGAGCATTGTTATAACTATTCCAAGCTGCAGGATAATCCGCTTTTTTGAAATAAATATCTCCCAATTGAGTTTCGATTTGCGCCAGGATTGGGGGTACATCTTCATGAAAGGGACTTGAAGGAAAGCTTTTGAATAGGATCATTTGATTTTTAATTGCTTCTTTTAAATATTCGATCGCCTGATCAAAGTCATCTTCTTGGGCGCTCTCTTCCGCCAAAGCGCGCAACGCAACGGTTAGAAAATAGGTTCTGAAATCCTCTAAAATAAACTCTTCATTTACTTCTTCATCTAAAATCTCAAACGCTTTTTTATAATTCTTTTGAAGCAGATGAATATAGGAAATGCCTAAATGAATTAGATTATTTTGGGTTGGAGATTCCGCCTGGTCGCGGGCATCCATAAATTTCTGCAAAACAAGCTCCCTGTCGTTGGGGCTCAGATTTTTTAAACTGGGAATTTCTTCTTTAAATAAAAAGTCGGCGGGAAAGGTTTTTCCGGTTCCAAATACATCCAAATGGTCGGCAAGGGCGGGTAAGGGACAAAGCCCCAAAAGCATCAACAGAATGAAAAACGATCGTCTAATAATTTTCATTAAGGCGTCTTGTAAAAGGACTATCGGGTGACAACTCCAACCGGCTGTTCTCCGACTTCAGAAAAACTCGACAAAGAATTACGAGGGGTTCTGGAAATCATTTCCAGACAACTAGTATCAGGCAATCGGACCTCATTCTCAAGTATTTTAGGATGGTTAAGCTTTTGATTTTAAATAGTTATCAAAAAACAGATGAAATGTGGAGGTGAATTGGCCGGGATGGTTGTGAATAGACTCTTTTAGTTCAGGTATTAACCAAAACCGGCCTTCACTGATTTCCAGGAGGTTGATGGTGATTTTCTGATCGGTCGTGCATAGATAGGTTTCGACATGTTCCCAGTATGTTTCCCTGCTGGCAGGAAATTTCATAAAAAACTGCAATTCCCCGGAAATTCCCAACTCCTCCATGAGCTCCCTATCGGCGCTCGTCCGGTAGTCCTCTCCTGCATTCACATGCCCCGCCGCCGAAGAATCCCAATAACCCGGATTTTCATCCTTGGTCATGGCCCGTTTCTGAAGAAACAACTCTCCCCGGGAATTGAATACTAAAATATGTACGGAACGGTGCAACAGGCCTTTCGCATGGACTTCTCCCCGGGCGGCTTGCCCAATGACTCGGTCCTCGGAATCCACCACATCAAATAATTCTGAGGAGTCATCCATACATTAAAGTTCAAAAGAAAAATTAGTGGCTACTGAGCGGCGGAAACAATCAAGCGGTTTCCCGCATCGATTTCAAATAGCTGAGCTCATTGGGAATGTTTGTATCCTCGCAATAATTGTGATCGGCCAGGATTTGCAAGTCATCTAAAACGCGCTTGTCGCCTTCGAAGACTACCGTTTGATAACCCTTATCCGCCACCGCCCCGCCTGCCTGAAGCAGACTCATTACGGAACGGGCATTGAATTTTTCACCATCGACAATGAGAAAAGCGTCGGCGTCATAATTGCGCACGATCAGAGAAATATAGGTCGAAGGGCGGGCATGAAACCCTAAAGGAGTGGGAATGGATAATTCATATCGAACGGTCTTGACAAAATTTTTCAACAGTTCTTTGCCCAGCAAATCCCCTTCTCGAATATAAAAAATACAGTTCTTGAAACAGAAATTCACTATTTGACTCAACAGCTCATCCTTGTTGACCAACGTGGAAATAATGTGTTTGCATTCCCCCTGGCGAATTTCATCCTCGTGCCTCTCATAAAAATGGGTCAGCCAAATGGTGACTTCCAGCAAATGAAGCGGCATCGAAATATATCCACGAAAAGTTTTGAGTTCCTCGTATCTTTTCTGAATATAGGTTCCTTTGATATAGGTATCGAATTCGGATTGTACGCTATGGACCAAACTCATTACCATTCGTGCTTTTTTTTCATCGATGATTTCAAGAACGATTCTTTTTAGATTTCCTTTCTTCTGCTGGACCCGTGCATTGATTTCCTCCATCATGCCGGCCACGTTACTCATTTTCTCGAACATATCAATGATACGTTCTTCATCTTCCTTGATCTGCTCATCCTCGGCATTTTTGGGAAGCTGTTTGTTCACTTCGACCTCTGAAAACTGGTTTGGATCAACCGATTCCTTGGAAAAGTTCAGATAATTTTTTTCGCCGGCGCGAAGGCATTCCTCATACAAGTTGAGAATGGACTGATTTAAAAAATCCGACACCTCCTGGGTTTCTTTGAAAAAACTTTCTTTTTTCTCCTCGGAATCCCGGAGGTTGTAAAAGGGATAACGGTCCACCAAATGCTTGATGTAAAAACCTGCAATGACCAGGTTCCGTATCGAAGCCACATACTCGGTAAAAAAGGACCATGTCTTGTTTTGCCGGGCGCCGTGCTCATCCATGAAGCTTTCCAGAAGTTCCGCTTGTTGAATCAGATTGGAATAGCACTTACGGTTGGCATCGTGCCTTTTGTTGGGAAGCGATGCAAAGGAATTGAAGGTTTTGAAAAATTGGGCTCCCGCCTCTTCCACCAAAGGAAGAAATTCTTCTTCGGAAATGATCTGGATGAGCGATTTAGGTTCCAAGGGTGGATTCCATAATGATCCGGCCGATACCAGCCAACCGGAAGCGGTTCAATTCATCAAATTCCGGGCGACGAATGATTTGGGAAGATATTTCATCCAGCTTTCGACATGCGAGGTCGGACCCACGGGAACCACCAATTGGTGGAAATTGAAATTTGGCCGGTCCGGTTTCTTGCCCAGCTTCATGTTGGCCTCCCGAGCCGTCCGGCTCCCCTTTTTCATGTTACAGGGTTTGCAGGCCACCACCACATTGGTCCAGATGGTTTTCCCGCCGCGGGATTTCGGAATGACGTGATCCACGGTCAGGGGATATTCCCGGTCCCCGCAATACTGACAGGTAAAATTATCTCTTCTCAATATATTTTTTTTGCTGAAGGAAATATTCTTTCGCACTTTGCGCTTGACCAGATTGAGCACACGAATCACCGTAGGCACTTGTAACGACATCGAAGGGGATCGAACCACATAACCGTCGCACTCGATTTGCTCGGCGCGGCCGCTCAGTACCATCACAAGACCCCGCTTGGCGCTACAAAACTGCAACGGCTCGTAGGAATAATTGAGGATCAATATTTTTAAGGAATTCAACATGGTCGTTTAATTCACAAAGAAATTTGCACATCTTCGAAAACATAGAGTAAATCTTGTTGATTTTACTCTTACTCCCCTTGACCGTCAACATCCTCCGTTTTCCCGAATATCTCCTCGATAAGACGTAAATCGTTATTTTAAAAAAGGTTACCCACACCCAAACGACCCTGCGGATCCAGCGATTTTTTGATTTTCCGCAATTCTCCAAGCGCCCGATCCCCGATCATTTTATGGTAATACTCCTTTTTCAACTTGCCGACGCCATGCTCAGCGGAAATGGTCCCCCCCCATTTTAAAACCTGATCCACCAAAATTTCATAAGTCTCCCGCGCCAGAGACATCTGTTTCGCATCCGGCAATAAATTAATGTGAAGATGATTATCTCCTATGTGACCAAACATAACGAAGTCCAGGCCGCTTCCAGTCAACGCATCCCGGTAAAACTCCATCATCTTCCGGAAATGCTCATCGTCCACTGCCATATCCGTTCCCATCTTGATTCGCCCCAGACGGGAGTTTTCTTCATTGATCATCAGGGGAATCTCGTGTCGGAAGTCGTAAAATTTTTCGATGTCCTTTGGCCCCTGTGCAAACCAGGAATCATCTAATAGAACCTTTTCCTGTTCCAAAAACTCATACCAGATTTCAAGACAAAGGTCATACTCCTCTTGACTGGCAACATCCTGCTCAAAAAATAGAGCGGCCTGGGCTTTCTCTGGTATGTTGCCGAATTTTTGTTTCAGGCGTTGCAAAGACCGGCGATCAAAATATTCCAGCGAACACGGTGAAATTTTTGGTGCCTTGGATCCTCTGATTTTTTCCAGTAGCTCCCAACACACTTCCTCTTGTTCCATAAAAAGAATGCCGCTCAAAAAATCGGCAGGCGCTTTCAAAAGTTTCAGCGTGCATTCGATAAAAACGCACAGGGTTCCATCCGAACCGATAAATATATCCAGCCAGTCCATCCCTGGCTGAACGAAATAACCCGCCGCATTTTTACACTCTGGACTTTTAAAATTCACTGCAGGAAAGTTGACGGTGGACCCGTCGTCCAGTTGAAGAGGCCGGTCTATGGTATCCCCCCGGCGAACCGAGGCTGTCCGTCCGTCCGACAAAACAATATCGGCTTCAAGAACGAACTGGCGTGTGGTTCCGTACTTGTAACTGCGGGCGCCGGAGGCATTGGTGGCCAGGGTCCCACCGATGGAGGCCAACCATTCGGTCGGATTGGGAGGATAAAACCAGCCGCTGCTTTTCAAATGGTCTCGCAGGTCTTGCAAAGTAACTGCCGGGCCGACCCGAATGGTGCCATCGATCACCGATTCCATTTTATTGAACCGCTCCAATGAAATCACGACGCCACTCAAAGGAATGCGGGACGCCGTGAGTCCCGTACCAGCCCCCGCCAGTGTGACGGGACTTTCATTTTCCTTCAAATAGGCAACCAACTCCTCGCGGGTTTCGGGAATGATGACCTCGTTGGCCTGCCCTTCGGAAAAGTTGGAGGCGTCCTTGAGATAAGAAGCAATTGTTTCGGGATTGGTTTTTCTAAACATGGGTTCAAAACCGCCTGGTCATCGCCGGGTGGATTCCATCAAGCCATCGGCTTGCGGGGGAAGGAAACCTTCGTAACCGTGGTGACGCTCAATCAATTCCAGTACCGTGTAAACTTGGCCGTTCTTCATCTCCGGCTTGGTAAACACCTGACGCAAATCCGTACCGGGATCACCGACCACTTGGCCCGCCACCTTAAACCCTCTTTTGCCAATCGCCTCAATGGCGGTATCGATCTCTTCGACGAGGATGGCGATATGGTGGAAACATTGATCCCCATGAGCCTTCACCCATCCGGGAATCAGGCTTTTACCGCCCCGCTCGCCCTCATACGCCTGATCAATAAACAAGGCCGGGTATCCGGGTTTTCGGAACACTTTTGCCCACCAGTGATCGAATTCCAAAACCCCAATCTTTGCGTCGTAATGGAATCCGAGATCGATAAATTGTTTGGCTCGGGCATCGACATCCAAGGTCCGAATGGTGCAATGGTCCACCAGAGGCATCCACCCCGCGCCACAGCGGGTCAATTGATCCGCAAAATCCGCCGCCGCCCGGTTGCCTGCGAGAAACCGGCCAAGATAATCCTGCATCAACGGATCCAAGGCATCCATAACCCTACTCATTGTCCTTATTCGAAGGGTTGTCGGTTTCGTCCTTCTCCCGTTTTTCATCGGGATTACCCGACGACGGACCCTGGTGAATAAACCCCGCATAGCGGAACATTACAACCACCAGGCTGATTAAAGCACCGATCACCACCACTATAATGATTAAGTCCATAAATCCGTCATCCTGATAACTTTAAGTACCTATAGTTTACCACCAGCAATGAAAACCACCAAGATTCAGGGACATTATTATTTCCATTCGATCTCCTTTAATCTCTCCTTCGACTTGACACCCTTTTGGGCCTTACGTATGCTGAGTTATAGCAAAGGAGAGTTCATTCATGAAAGACGACGTTAGGGGTAGTGAAATCCATAACCAGAAGGTGACCATCAACGGTGTGCAGTTGACGCTCAGCCAAGCGGACACGAGTGAAGTCACCTGGATCGGCCAGAGTGAAATCCTGAAGCAGGTTCTGGCCTGCTGGTTGGTGGTGGGAGAAAAAGACCTGCCGTTGGCTCCCCGGATTATCGGCATGCCCGGTATCGGCAAAACCACGCTCGCCATGGTCGGAGCGCGAACCCGCAAGCAACCGCTGTACATTTTTCAATGCACCGCCGACACCCGGCCGGAGGATTTACTGGTCACCCCCGTGCTTTCCGAAGCGGGGACTATTTCTTACCATGCATCACCTTTAGTCACTGCCATGATCCAGGGGGGCATCTGCATCCTTGATGAAGGCAACCGAATGAACGAGAAGAGCTGGGCCTCGCTGGCGCCTTTGCTGGATCATCGCCGCTATGTCGAATCCATCATTGCCGGCATACAGATTCATGCGCACCGGGAATTTCGCGCCGCCGTCACCATGAACAGCGACGAGTCCACCTTCGAAATACCGGATTACATTCTGTCGCGCCTGCAACCCACCCTGCAATTGAAAATGCCTTCTCATCAAGACGAACTCTCCATATTGAAATACCATTTACCCTTCGCCGAAGAGGACTTGCTGAACATGACGGTCGAGTTCCTGCAACGCGCACATCAACTGGATCTCGATTTTTCACCACGCGACGGTCTTCATATCCTGCAATACGCTCTCAAGCGAATGAGTCAGGATAGGGAGCACCCCCTCTCGAAAGACGAGTTCTGGCTGGAAGCGGTGGAAAAAGTACTCGGCGAGGAGGCCTTGAATCTGGATGAATTGGCCGAAAGGAAAAAGCGGGCGCTGGGTTCTGATAATCTGCCGATGGGTCTGGGTGATTTTTTCTTTGATGAAGACAGCCCTCTGCATCCGGACTCCGATCCCGACCGTTAAACCTCTTCTTCCGGAGTTTTAAGTGGCACATATTTTTGAACTCAGCGAAAAAGTTCAATTGCTTCCTGTGATTCACGGAAGCGGTAACTTCAGCCGTGAAGTCCGACAGAGGATTTTATCCTCAGGGTGTGATTGCCTGGCCGTCTGCCTGCCACCGGAATTTCAAACCACCGTCGAGCAGGGCCTCCAAAAACTTCCCTATATTTCCGTCAGCGCCCTGGAAGAGTCGGAGGGAACTTTGAGTTACGTTCCCATCGATCCCGTGCAACCCGTCATCATGGCGCTTCGCATCGCTCAGCAGGAAGGCATTCCGCGAAAGTTCATCGACCTCAGCGTTCCTCACTATGAAGTGCGCCATATGGACTTCCCCGACTCTTTTGCTCTACATGGACTCTCTCTGGAAAAATTTGCCGTCGCCCTGTTGCCGTTCATCGAACGTCCACCCGCCAATAGCCAGCACGACCAGCGGTCGCGGTGGATGGCGTACCAGTTGCATCAGTTGGAAATGGATTATTCAAAAGTCGTTCTTGTCTGTTCGGTTTTGGACTGGCCGTGGATCAAACAGGCGTACGACGAACGTTCCAAGTATCCCAAGCCCGAGCTACCGGACGGACATCCGGCTTTATACGGGTTGGAACCCAATACTCTGTTTTTCGCTTTGAGCGAATTTCCCTATATCACCTACCTGTACGAAAAAAACCGGCAGGAGTTGAAATCGGATCGGGGTGTGGCTATCGACGGCGTCAAGGAAATCATGTTGAAGGCACGGGAGAACTTTCTTGCCAAACATAAAGTTCGTTACCACAATTTGACGTCGCAGACATTTCAGATTTATCTGCAATATGTGCGCAACCTCACGCTCATGGAGCGTCGTCTGACGCCTGATCTGTATACCCTGGTGGTTTCCGCGAAGCAGGTCGGAGGGGATGCATATGCTATTGCCTTGATGGAGGCCGCCCGCGATTATCCGTTTCAGAAAGAAGAGGCCGGAATGGACACGCTGGCAATGGGCATCGACCAGGCGGCACTGGATGACGATCAGGTCATCAACATGAGGAACCGGCTTAACGAAACTCAATTCGAATGGCGGACTCTGGATCTGAAGCCCAATCCCGAACAGTTCAAACAGGAACAGTGGAAATACACCTGGAATCCGTATGGACAATGTTCCTGGCCGCCGGAAGATGAAAAGATCGAGAGCCTGAATACCCATGTCCGCGAGCAAACCAAACTTTTGCTGTCCAACGATTTGGCGCGCACCGAAAAATTCACCTCGTCGGTCAAAGACGGGATCGACATCCGGGACACGCTTCGCAACTGGCACACGGGCGATATCTACGTCAAAGAGATCCCTCCCTCGCGAGGCACCATCGAAGTGGTGGTCATGCTGTTTGAAATGGAACCCCAGCCGGATCGATACGTCTGGCGGCAAACCTGGTTCGCCGAGCATAAGGAAGAATCCACACTATGCTTTTTCGCCACGAACTATATGGATAACATGATCGGCCCGGGTATCGGCCAGGCCACCTATGGCGGTTGCATGATGATTTTCCCACCACGCCCGATACTCAACATCTGGGAGGACCCTCGCCTGCGCATGGGTCAAACACTGGAGGAAAAACTTCTGGAGGCGGCGTTTTTTCATTCCAAAGAGCGGCATATCACCGTCGTCTCTCCCGGACCGCCCAAAGCCGGCTGGCGGCGCATGGCGCGTCAGTACAAAAAGCGGATCATTCATATTCCACTCAAACGGTTTTCCGCTCAGACCATCGAAAAAGTCCGCCAGTTCCACGTGCTGAACGGCAAACACATCCGCTCCTTCGCCACCCGCTTCATTCAGGACATTTAAGCTTGAGGTGGGACTCCCTCTTTTAATTTGTTATACTTTTCAAGCAGTCTTGAGTCCTTGAAAATCCTTTCGCAGGCTTGCGTAATCTATTTCCTAACCGGCACTGATTTCTTACCCAACACCAATTCTGGATTCTCTTCCTTCACACATGGAAAACAATAAAAAGGTAAGCAGAGCGGCGGGGGCTGTGGGTTCGATGACGATGATCTCCCGGCTGTTTGGTTTCGTCCGCGATTTGGTGCTGGCGATGACCTTTGGAGCTTCTGCCTCGGCGGATGCTTTTTTCGTCGCGTTTCGTATTCCCAACATCCAGCGACGCATTCTCGGCGAGGGCGCGGTCAGCGCCGCCATGATCCCGGTGTATGGCGAATACCTGAATACCCAAAGCGAAGAAGAAACCCAAAACTTCGCTTCCAACCTGTTCAATATCCAATTTACGGTTCTGGTCATAACTTCATTCGCGATTGTCACCTTCGCGCCTTTCCTGATCATGGCGTTTGCGCCGGGGTTTATGGATGAGCCCGACAAGTTTGAACTGACGGTAACTTTAACGCGGTGGATGGGGCCTTATCTGATTCTGGTGGGAATGAGCGCGTTCTGTATGGGTATTCTAAATACCCATGGTATTTTTAAACCCTCCGCCGCGGCGCCTATTCTGGTCAACATCTGCATGATCTTGGGCGCTCTGATTCTGTCTCCCTATCTGGAGCAACCAATCATGGGGCTGGCCATTGGTGTTCTTGTGGGAGGACTTTTACAATTTCTGGTGCAATTCCCGATCACCCTGCGCAACGGCTTGAAACTTTCGTCTCACTTCAATTGGAAACATGCCGGCATCATCAAAGTCGGAAAGCTGTTGGGCCCGGCCATCCTGGGCTTCGGTGTTTATGAAATCAACCTGCTGGTCGACACGCTGTTGGCGTCCCTGCTAGCCGGCGGGTCCGTTTCCTATTTGTATTACGCTAACCGGATGGTGCAGTTGCCTCTTGGCGTTTTCGGCGTGGCGTTGGGGATAGCGATCCTGCCGATGCTGACCGGGCAGGCGGCCCGGCAGGAAATTGAGGAGTTTCGCGACACCCTGGCGTTCGGTATCCGGTTGATCCTGTTTATTACCGTACCCGCTACGGTGGGGTTGATCCTTTTAAGTTTTCCGATCATCAATACCTTGTGGGAACGTGGCGAATTTTTACGGACCACCACCGAGGGCACCAGTCTGGCTTTGATTTATTATTCGGTCGGGTTATGCGCATTTGCCGGAACTAAGGTGCTGGTTTCGGCCTTCTACTCGTTTCAGGACACCAAAACCCCGATGAAAATCGGAATCTATTCCATGTTACTTAATGTGACTCTCGCTATTATTTTGATGGGACCGCTCAAACACGGGGGCATCGCGCTGGCCACTTCCCTTTCCTCCATCTTCAACGCGGCGGCGCTAGTGTTTCTCATGAAGAAGAAATTGGGGCGCATGGGGGGACGCAGCATTGTGGGCTCCATGGTTCAATTGACGATCGCTGTCACCCTTATGGGATTGGGCGTTTATTTTGCCAACGCATGGTGGTTCGACCCGCAGGCACCCCTGATCCAACGTATAGGAATTCTATTTGGAGAAATAACGCTGGGCGTGATTATTTATATCTGCGCTTCCTGGCTGATGAAAAACGAGGAATTGAAATTTATCCACCAGCTGATCCGCGAAAAAAGAGGCCCCCGCCCCGCCTGATTTTTTTAACGAAACACCCTTGTGTTCTCTTCCCTGTTCCCTATAATGGGCCTCCCGAAAACAATAACCTGAACCAAGGAATAAAAAATGCTGGCCTGTTTAGATTTGGAGGGAGTGCTGATTCCTGAAATCTGGATCGCATTTGCAGAGAAAATCGGAATTGAAAAACTTCGCCTGACCACACGCGACATCCCGGATTATGACGAACTGATGTGCGGCCGGCTCAAGATACTGGACGAAAACAGTTTGAGGTTAGCGGATATTCAGAAGGTCATCCGCGAAATCAAACCGCTGGAGGGAGCCTGTGATTTTCTCGGCTGGCTGAAATCGGAATTCCAGGTTATCATTCTCTCCGATACCTTTTACCAGTTTGCCGGCCCGCTGATGGCCCAATTGGATTACCCCGCCCTTTTCTGTAATGAATTGAAAGTTGCAGAGAACGGCCGAATCACCGGCTACCAGCTGAGACAGGCCGACGGTAAAACCAAAGCTGTAGAGGCGTTACAAGGTCTGAATTTCAAGGTGGTGGCGGTGGGAGATTCCTATAACGATACCGGAATGTTATTGAAAGCGGATGTGGGAATATTTTTCCGGCCACCGGAGAGTATCCTGAAGGAATTTGCCCAGTTTCCCGTGACTCATCGATATGATGAATTGAAACAGGAATTTCGGAAAGCAATGGTAATGCTGACTCAATAAAGATGGATTCGCCCGACGGATCATTCAATGGATGAGGAGAGCAGGCGGGTGGCGACCCAACCCTTTTTGCCGCCCAAATCAACCTGAGTCCAGTCTTCCCCTTGCTCAAGAATGACCAGGCGTTCCCCCTTGCCGGCACCACCGATAACTTTCGATTCTTTGCTGGGTTGTTCCCGGATATTGGCAAACGATACATTAACATAATGAAATACTTGGTAGTCCTCATCCTTCGGGATATCCTGCGTGTCCTCCTCCACGGGTGTCTCCACAATATCTACGAAAAAAGCCTGATAGTCCCAGTCCACTTTGTAGGCCACAAGCACCGCAAACACCAGGGTAAGCAGAGAGACTTTCGTCATCGCCTGCCAGAAAGTCATTCCCGATTCCGGAGTATCCCCTGGCAGGACCGGCGGACCGCAATGCTCGCAAAAGGCGGCACCCCGCGGTAACGGTTTGTTGCAGGAAATGCAATACTCTTTGATTAACGCATTTTGTCTTTTGGTAATCTCATCTAAATCCATGATCCACTCATGCGGTAGAACTTAACCGGTAAATTTCATGATATTTATTTTTCAAATAGGTGATGAAATGCGTGGGATTCAAGGCTTCCCCCGTCACCTCTTGCAATAAAGCCTCGGTCGACAACAATTTTCCTTTAACGTGAATTTTCTGACTCAACCATTGCTTGATGGACTGAAACTTGCCTTCACGAATCCAGTTTTCCAGATCGGGAGTCTCCTGTCTCATGGCGTTATAAAACTGACAGGCGTACATGGCTCCAAACGTGTAGGACGGGAAATATCCGAAAGCGCCGCCACTCCAATGAACGTCCTGCAAAATGCCTTCGACATCCGTCGCGGGACGGATTCCCAAGTACTCCTGCATTTTATTATTCCACACCTCAGGCAAATCCGAAACCGTATAGGTGCCGTCGAAAATCCCTTTTTCAATCTCGTAGCGCAGGATAATATGCATGGGATACGTCACCTCATCCGATTCCACGCGAATGAATGAAGGCCGGCAGATATTGATGGCTTCATAGAAGGCCTGCGAATCCACTCCCTTTAGATTATCAGGAAAAGTCCCGGTGAACAATTCCATATAATGCTCACAAAACGCTTTCTGTTTACTGATCATGCGCTCCCAGAACAGGGATTGGGATTCATGAATCCCGGTGGTCAACGCTTCGGAAACCGGCAGGGCGCGGTCGCGTTCCATGCGGCCCTGTTCGTACAGACCATGGCCGGTTTCATGGATGACGGCAAACAGCGATTCCATAAAGTTGGCGGACCCGTAGCGGGTGGTAATCCTCACATCGGTGGGATCCGCTCCGCCGCAGAAAGGATGGACGGAAACATCCATTCGGCCTTTGTCGAAATCAAAACCCAGGGCTTCACTGATGGTGCGTCCCAAGGTCTCCTGTTTGGCCACTGAGAATTCGCCCTGCAGAAAGGAGGTATCCGGTTGATAGTCGCTCTCCTGAATCCCACGAATCAAAGGGACCAGTTCCACCTTGAGACGTTCGAAGATAGGATCGACCCGCTCCATTGTTAAGCCGCGCTCATAAATATCCATGAGGACATCGTAAGGCAGCTTGTTCGGCTCGATATAATGAGCCCACTGCTTTTGGAGTTCAATCAACCGCTCCAACACCGGGGCGAAGTCAGAGTATTTATTTTCCTCACGGGCCTTGGCCCAGATGTGGTGGCCCTTGGATCCCAGCTCCGCCATCTCCTGCACCAATTCCATGGGGACTTTGGTTTCCCGGTCATACACCCGGCGGGTTTCCCGGATATTGCACAGCTCGTAGGGATCTAAAGCCTTCGAAGAGCCGGATTCCAATTGATCCAGTAATTCTCCAATTTGAGGATCGGTCAGCTTTTCGTGAGCCACCCCGGCTAAAGAAGCGATCTGTCCGGCCCGCGCCTGAGTGGCGCCACGGGGCATGATCACTTCCTGATCCCAGTGCAATATGCCCATGATCTGCTCCAGCTGGCCCAACTCTTCCAACTTTTTTGCTAGCTTCTGATAGGTTTGTTGCATTATGAAGTTAGAACCTCCTATAAACCAAAATGATGGATTTCGACAAAGGAAACCCATTTAAAGAGTTTTATTATATAATTCAAAAAATCTGAATGTCTTTCATTATATTGAAACCTTGATAAGGAAAACGAAATGGATAAGGGGAAAGAAAACAAGATCACCATACAGGCCCGGCTCAAGGTATTGAACAAATCTCTCGTGAGCGAGGAAAATTCATTTCAATACTATCAAACCCTCTTGGAAAATACCGCTCCGGATTCGGATGAAAAAATCGGGGAACGGCGGATGTATGAAGACCTCCAGGCGGAGGAAAAAAAGCACGTGCAGGTCCTCCGGGATATGATCCAGCTTTGGGAGAATAAGCTTAAGGATTTTTAATATATTATACTTTTTTATTCAATAAGTTATAAGTTATTAGCTTATCTTAAACATTAGGTAATTCTCTTCAGTCTTATCCTACCTATTCTTACTCCGCACACTCTTTTCCTCTTTAAAACTAAATATTTGACAACATATCTCCGTTAACATATATTGATAATCATTCTCATTATTAAAATAGATGGAATAAGTTCCATCCTGAGAAGTCTATTAACGTATGGTCAAAAGGCCCAAAGGTAAAATGCTCGCCAAAAACAAACCAATGAGAACAACAAGTGTCCTCGCCGCCCTATTAGGATTCCTTTTAATAGCTCTGCATTTTCCAACCCAGGCTGAGTCTCAGCCTGGAAAACTGGAATCCCAAGTCAAAAAAATCGTGATGATGATGAACATCGTCAACAAGGAATACCACGAGGGAATTGCAGAGGGAAAGGTCATCAACGCCGCGGAGTATGAGGAGAGCCAGGTATTTCTGGAGCAGGCGTTTGGCCGTTACCAGACTCTGACCGAGGGTGCGACACCGCAAGGGAAACAGGACAAGCTGGCCAACCGGTTTTCATCGCTGATTCAAAAGATAAAAAGCAAAGCAGACCCCGGCGTGATCCAATCAGAGGTCAACGCCATCAATTCCGGAATCCTCAAAAAGTTCAATATCAAGCTCAGCGAAACGCCTTCCGAGCCGGTGTCTCTCGAAAATGGTCGTACTCTTTACATGAATAATTGCAAGGTATGTCATGGAATTGAAGGCAAAGGAGACGGGCCCATAGCGCCGCAACTGAATCCCAAACCCGCGGTGTTGGCCAATCCCCAATTCACCGGTGACGAATTTTCCAAACCCTACGACAACTTCCAGATCATCAACGTGGGCATTGCCAATACGGCGATGGTGGGCTGGGCCGATCAGTTTTCCGAGAAGGAGCTTTGGGATGTCACTTATTTCATCCGGACGTTTTCCAACGAGAATGTGAAGCTTCCGCTGCTGGTTTCCCAGACCTCATCCCAGGGCATCGAGAAAAGTCGGGAAAGTGCGACCAAAAAAATCTTCAGCGAAGTATTTTTGTTACTGGATCAAAGTCTGGATGCCTACCGGGAAGGCCGCAACCGGGAGGCTTCGGAGTCCGCTTTCGACGCCTATCTGACCTATGAAAAATTAGAGTCGCCCTTAATCACCAAGCGTAAGGAACTGGGCCTCAAGCTGGAATCCTCTTTTGGGAGACTGCAGGCGGAAATCAAGCGGAACGCATCCATCGATCTGGTAGAAAAAGTTGCGCAGGGAATTACCGGCGACTTGAAAGAGGCGCAACAAGTTCTGACTCAAGAGATCGGGTTTACCGGTTTGTTCATCCAATCCTTCTCGATCATCGTGCGCGAGGGATTTGAAGCCATTTTGATCATCGCGGCGTTGATCACCTTCCTCATCAAATCCCGCAACCAGGACAAACTGAAGGCCATTTATATGGGCGTGCTGATCGGGGTCATCGGTAGTTTTATCACCGCGTATATCCTTCAGGAACTTCTGGATATCAGCATGGCCAGCCAGGAAATGATGGAAGGAATCATCATGTTGGTAGCGGTCGTGGTTCTATTTTATGTCAGCTACTGGTTGGTTTCTAAAATCGAAGCGACCAAATGGCAAAGTTATATCACCGGTAAAATGCAGAAAGCGGTCACCACCGGCAGTGCCTTTACCCTGAGCATGGTTGCCTTTCTGTCGGTTTATCGGGAAGGGTTTGAGACCGTTCTGTTTTACAAAGCCCTGTATCTTTATGCCGGAGACACTACCGCTGGGATCATTCCGGGATTTATCGCCGGAAGTGTTGTTTTGGCTGTGGTTTATTTTCTGATCAATCAATTGGGAATGCGTATCCCGGTAAAATGGTTTTTCGTAATCACCAGTGTTTTTCTTTATTACATGGCATTCATGTTCATGGGCAAAGGGCTCCACGAATTACAAATGGGAGCAGCCTTGAGCATGACCGGCGCCGACTTTGCTCCCGAAATTCCCTGGCTGGGCATGTACCCGACCTGGGAAACCTTCATCGGCCAGATGATTCTCGTGGTGGCCTACGCCGGGGCCTTGGTTTATACCTTCGGCATCAAACAGGAACGCGCGGCCCATGAATTAAAATCGGAGGCGACCCAGATCCAGCAGAATATTACCGTGGTCCACGATCTGGTCGAGCACATTTCGCACCACGCCAAGCGGTGCGAAATTTTCCTCAAGGATACCCGTGACCAGGACCTTAAGGAATTATCCGCACATTTGAAGGAAATCGACTCCAAAGTCCATGAGTTGTTCGATCAGGTGATCTATTTTGAAAACCGCCTGACGGATGAGTACGATCGCTTGTCGCAACCCATCGGCGCCAAGGAAAAGGATTTGCATTGAGATTCCGGGTTTTTAAAACCTCTCGTGATTTTCACAAATGGACCGGATTTGTCTGCGCAATCTTCATCTTGATACTTTCCATCAGCGGCATTCTGCTCATGCACCGGGACTCCCTGGACCTGGACCAAATAGAAATTTCCGCCCAATACCTGCCGGATAAATACTTCCATCTGGTCAAAGACAAACTAAAAATTCAAACTGTCGCTGTAAATCCCCAAAACGGGAAAATCATTTTCGTGGGCACCGGCAACGGATTGTTCCGCTCCAAAGATGGCGGGGAAACCTGGCAGTCTCTGCACGATGGACTGCGTGACGAAAATATCCGTGCGCTGGCTTTACACCCTTCCGCACCCAACATGATCTATGCCGGCACCGCCAAGGGTATTTTCTTATCCGAGGATGGCGGGGACCATTGGACCGACTGGTTCGAGGAATCTTCAGGCTTGTCGAACATGGATATCCAAGATTTAGTCATTCATCCTGAAAAACCGGGACTCCTTTTCGCCGCCACACCCGGCGGTTTGTTTGTTTCCCGGGATGAAGGCGACACTTGGGAACTCACCTTCGAAGGAAATCTGTCCAAGGGAAGTCGGGATGTGCGTTTTGTCCGCTTCTCCTCCAAGGCCCGCTCCTTGTATATCGGAACGGCCAGTGGAATTTTCAAAAGCGCCGACGGCGGCAAGCACTGGGACAAGAAATGGGAAGGTGCCCTGCCCTCGCCTCTGTCACTGGTCTCTCTGGACACTGATCCTGAATTTATTTATGCCGGAACCCCGGATGGGCTTTACAAATCTTACAACAGGGGAATCACCTGGGTTCATGATACGACACTGGACGAAGCGGTACGCCAATTGGCGGTGGACCCCGGAAATACCACCCATGTTTACATGGGAACGGCCCGTCATGTTTTCGTTTCCCCCGATGGCGGAGATACCTGGAATCCTTTGGGTTTTGAGGAAGACGATGGAACCACTCTGGATAGTTTGACTCTGGTTCGTTCTGCCGGGCAATCCTCCCCTACCCTGATCGCCGGCACTTCAAGCGGTCTTTTTATTTCCAAGACTGGAGGACGCGCCTGGAAGGAAACCTCGCTTGCGGAAACCATCCAACAAAAATCCGGCGGCCATCTCAAAATGGATCTCGTCAAGTTGATGACGGAAATTCATACCGGACGCTTTTTCGGTGATTACGTTTATCTACTGGTGGACATTGCCACCGTTGGACTGTTGGTGTTGGTGTTTTCCGGATTTGGTCTGGCCTTTTACCGGAAGCGAATCGCTAAGTCCAAAGAGGTCAAGAAGCAAATTACGGAGGAAGAGGCGGTCAACAACTTTCTCAATATTCAGGAGACCGCGGACGGGTTATCGCAGGAGAGTGTGGAAATCCATGACATGATCGAGCATATCAACTCCCACCTGGCCAAGTGCCGATCGGTCTACATTTCAAAAGAAAAGAAGGAAATCGATAAAATAGGACGGCACATTACAGATTTAGACAAGAAAATGCATCATCTGATGGAAAAAATCGAGGAGTTCAATAAACTTTCCCAGAACTAGGAAACAAGAGGACCGGACCCTAAAAACGATAGGGGATTAATGCAGAAAGTTCTTTTCTTTTGAGTTGGAGCTGCTTGACGGACCCAAATCGCGGTTGAAATCCATTTTCTTGAATTCTTCCCACGAATCACGGCAAAGATTGAAACCTACAAAATCGATGGCCTGCATCAGCTCCAGATCGGATATTTTATTGTCTCCCGCTTCGGCGCGTGCTTCCTGAATGACGTCTTCAAGGTTTTCGCAGAGCCGGGCAAAGCGTTCTTCATCTTCCCAATGCAGGACATTTTTCATAAAATCGAAACTCATGTGGCTCCCCCCTTTGCAGGACTTAAAAAATTAAAACCAACTCTACTCCATTGTATTCAAAAAATTTCTCACTGCAAATAAAATTTCCTTCAGATGGTCGCATATCTTTGAATATTCCCCGTTTACCATTCGCGACTGTGAAAACACCGACCCCCCCACTGCCACCGCGGATGCGCCGGACGAAAAATAGGCAGGAATATTTTCGGTGGTAACCCCACCGACAGCCATCAACGGGATATCCTCAAACGGTCCTTTAATCTCGCGGAAATACTGCGGTCCCCATTGGGAAGCGGGAAATACTTTGACCATGGTAGCCCCAGCCTGCCATGCCCTCTCAATCTCGCTGGGGGTCAAAGCACCGGGAAAATAAGGTAACGCCTGATTCCGGCAATAGGACGCCACATCTTCATTCAACGCCGGGCTGACCAGAAACCGGGCACCGGAAGCAACGGCCTGCTTGGCCTGTTCCCGGGTGCGCACGGTACCGGCTCCAATGCACAGGGACCCTCCATACTGTTTGACGGCTGATTCGATCAACCCGAACGCATGGTCTGTATTCAGCGTGATTTCAAGAAATTTAAGGCCGGCGTCCCGCGCGGAGTTGAAAACTCCTTCGAGACTGTTTTTCGGAACGCCACGCACAATGCCCAGTACGGGTTCACGTTTGAAGAGTTCGGAATCAAATTTCAAGCTTTTGTTTCCCGGATCAAACGTTGGTTTCGCTGATGATTTTTTCGTAGAACTTCAAGAATCCGTTCTTATTTTCCGTTTTCATTAACGCCATACCTGCTCGCGGATGCACATCCAATGATCCTGTAATCATATAGGGAATGATGTAACCCCACTCGATTTCCTCCCGGATTTTAAGAAAATCAGTGCCGATGATTTTGATGATCGGGCGAATATCGTATTTGGGGTTTTTAAGAAAACCCAGGAGCAGTTCCAAAGGACAGTTGCCGGCGGCGCGGCCGATCCCGTAGATGGTTCCATCCAGATAGTTGATGTTGTTGATGATGGATTCAATGGTATTGGCGAAGGCCAATTGCTGATTGTTGTGGGCATGAATTCCGAGCTCCTTACTGGGCATCAGCGATTTGTACTTTTTGGCCAGGTAGGCAATCTGCTCGGAATAAAGCGCGCCGAAACTATCCACCAGATAAATCACATCCGCGGCGCTTTCTTTTTCGACCTGCTCCAGCGCTTCGTCCAACTCCCGCTCACGCGCGTGGGATACAGCCATGATATTGATGGTGGTTTCGTATCCCTTGCCATTCAATTTATTCACCAGATCGATGGCTTTATCGATGTCCTTAACGTAGGAAGCCACCCGGAACATATCGACATGACTTTCCCCACTGGGAATGACGCTATCCGGGTCGAATCGTCCAATATCCGCCATAACGGAAATTTTTACTTTCTTTTCAATTCCGTTGACCACTTTTTCAATATCTTTCTCACTACAAAACTTCATGGGTCCGAATTCCGACCGGGCGAACTGGGATTCATCCGCTTTATAACCCAACTCAATATAATCAATACCCGCGTCATTGGCAGACTGATATACTTTACGCACCAATTCATCCGAGAATTGATGATTATTCATCAATCCTCCGTCGCGAATGGTACAATCCAAAACTTTAATTTCCGGGCGATACATACGTCTCAAGCTCCAAAGGCAAATCTACCGCAATTCAGGTAGAGATCATAAAAACTAATTAAACTGATTGAATTTGCTGATTATATTTAGGTCGGGCGTTTCAGTCAATTAGATAATCCCAAATTCTGATTTTATTTAAATTTTATGGTAAATTTCAAAGCTTTGTATTATAAAGAGTTGTTTAAATTTCTTGAATATTCATATCAAGAATAGTGCTTTACTTGTTGGAAAGGAAACAAAATATGCAGTTCTGGCTGATTAAACAGGAGCCTTCCAAATACAGCTGGGAAGAATTTTTGAAAGATAAGACGACCTATTGGGACGGGGTCCGCAATTATCAGGCGCGGAATAATCTGCAGGCGATGAAAAAGGGCGATCAGGTTTTCTTCTATCACAGTGTGGTGGGAAAACAAATTATGGGCATCGCCAAAGTGACCCGCGAATCCTATCCCGATCCCACCACCGACGATCCGGCCTGGGTGGTGGTCGATTTAAAACCAGTCAAATCGTTGAAAGTTCCGGTCACCTTGGAGCAGATCAAATCCCATCCAAAATTAAAAGAGATCCCGCTGGTCAAACAGTCCCGTCTATCGGTCATACCTTTGACTCAATCAGAATATAAAATTATTTTGGAATTGGGAAAAACCAAAGTCTGATCAAGCTACCCTGTTTTTGCACAGGCAAAAAGGACATTGACTTAAAACCGAATGGAGTTTAAATTGGCAGAAAATGGGGTTGTTCATTCCATTTACCCAGTCGTTAAGATATCTGATCGCCTTTCCTCTTCAGAATAAAAACCACCCATGCGAATCAAGTCAGTTCCATTTTTTTTGTTGTGTGTTTGCCTCCATACCACTTTTGCCGGAACCGCGTGGAGCCAGACACAAATCCAAACGTGCCATAGCGAATTGTCTCCTCTGAAAAAAACCAAGAACGCGATTATTGAAGAGGGTGGCATGTGGGGACTTTTTGAACGCTATAAGGAACTCCGTGAGGAATCCAGCAAAGCCATACAGTTGGATTCCAAAATTCAACAATTGGTTTGGCTGTTGAATTATCTATGCGAAACCGTTGAAGGGGTCCCTTTGAATGACTTGGCGGTCTACCTGACTGAAAACCTGAAAGAAAAAAGCAAGCCGCAGTTCAAGAAGGAACTTATCATCTTGGGGAAATCGGAAGCTGAAATTGATATCTGGTTCACTTTTTCGGATATATCCCTTAAGAACCAGATCAGAAAATTAAACGTGGAGACCCTTTACAATTCCATTCAAAAAGCGCTTCCGTTGATGCGCCAATACAAACGGTTGGCTGAAGAGATTGAGCAATCCCCAAATACAAAACAAGTTGAACGTGTGGGTACCCTCTATCGGGAAATTGAGCAACTGGAGTCTTCAGATTCCTATTTAGTGCAGGCCTTGCTGGAAACATCCCAGGTACCGCATTGGGATATCGACGAAAGTACCGGCGGCTCCTGACTTTAAACAAACCGACTTGTAACACTACAAATCCAAACAGGGAGAAGGACATGGGAAATTTTCTAGTGATCGGCGGATCCGGGGTTATGGGCACTGCCGCGATACAGGCTGTACGGGAAGTCTTTGGCAAAGAAGCCAACATCGTTGCCAATTGGTATGGCAAGGAGGACACAGGCCTGAAAATAGAGAATGCCGACCACACCCTGTTCGGTGATGTGAGCGACCCTAAATGCCTGGAAGACATCAAGTCCAAGGCTATTGCTTACGATTATATATTTTACGCCACAGCCCTGGGGGATGTCGGTATCCCCATTAAAAGTGCAACTCAGGAACAAATTGACCGCTCCAACCGGCTTTCCTTTGATCCTATTCCGATGCTGGAAGAGGCCCTGAATATTGGAGTGATTGTTGCCTATTCGACGTTTTACGTGACACGCCACCAATTGGGAAGTTATGGAGCCATGGGTTATTCCAAAGAAGCGATTGAGAAATGGACTCTGGAAAGTGGAAAGTCCGGGCACGCCTGTATTCGGGCCGGTTTGTTTGAATCGCAATCTTCCCGTGGCATCAAACTTCTTTTGAGGAAAAATGCCAAGCACCTCGAAACGATTGAAGATCCTCTGATTCGATCCTACTTTGAAAATGTAAGCACCAAGGAGGGTATCGACCGGTATCTTGAAGGCATCATCAATGAAGAAAAGGAACTGTTTGGAGACAGCCCCACTACGGCAAAAGACCTCTATAAAGCCCACTTAGAGTTGTTCAAGACGGATGATCCGAAATTCGTCAATGTCTGTGGGAAGAAAATCTGGTTGACGGAGGACCCGCAGTTGATCAAGGATCATATTTAAGGCATACCGATCCAAAAAAACCGCTTTATCCGTTTGAAAGGATTGGCGCTAAGTGATTAGAGCTATTGCTTTTATCAGGTGTTTGAAAGATAATACAATAAATCATTTGTTCTATTCTCATCAATTTTGGGTCAACCGTTTATATCCTCATGGCACAGCCGCAATCAGGAAAAACCACACCGGCCAAAACAGAAAAGGATTCCGTTTATACTTTTCTGACTTCTTCTAAAAACGCAGACAATCCTTATGTTGAACATCTGATTCAACAGATCAACCGACTGGCGGAAATCGGTCGGGCCCTTTCCGGGGAGTACGACCTCAATACCCTCTTGGAAAAAATTTGTGACGAAGTTCGCAAGTTCACCTATGCGGACGCCTGCACCCTTTATATCGCCAAAGAAAACCAGCTTCATATTACAATTTTCCAGAACCATACCATGCAAATTCGAATGGGAGGTAAGACCGGGGAGGAAATCAACATGCCGCCGGTCGATCTGGTCGAATCCAATGTATCCGCTTATGTCGCCCTTAAAGGAGTTTCGGTCAACATACCGGATGTTTATGATACCGATTTGTTCGACTTCACAGGCCCCAAGGAATTCGACCAGGAAACCGGATACCATTCCACCTCCATGGTGGTCTGCCCGATGCGCAACCATGAGAACGACATAATTGGAGTTCTGCAATTGGTCAACGCGCTTAATCCGGACACCGGTGAAGTCATTCCTTTTTCACCCGACTACGTCAGCCTAACCGAATCCCTGGCGTCCCAGGCCGCCGTATCCATCACCAATGCCCACCTGATCAACGATATGGAACACCTCTTTGAGTCTTTCGTAGAGGTCATGGCTACCGCCATCGATGAAAAATCCCCGATTACCGGAGGGCACATCCGCAGGGTGGCCAACTTGACGATGATCATGGCCGAAGAACTGCACAAAAATGACAAGCCTCCTTTCCAAAATATTCATTACACTCCGGAAAAATTTCATGAACTGCGGGTCGCCTCTTGGATGCACGATATCGGCAAAGTCACGACTCCGGTAGAAATCATAGAGAAAAGTAAAAAACTGGAAACCATCTTTGATCGGATTCAGTTTGTAGATCTGAGAATGCAATTCATCATGCAGAGTATCCAGTTGGAAGCGGCCCAGGCTCAATTAAAATTGATGCGTGACGGGAAACCCTCTGAAAAGATAAAAAAACTGGAAGAGAGCACGGCAAAAACTATCCAAGAGCTAAAAGAAATCCGGGAATTTGTCATAAAATGCAACGAACCTTCCGAATTTTTGGAAGATGAATATATCGAACGCCTGCAAAAAATTGCCAAGAAAACTTACAAAGACGAACAGGGCAATGAGCAGCCCTTCCTAACTCCCGATGAACTCAAGAACCTGTCAATCCGCAAAGGAAGTATTAACGAGCAAGAGCGCCAAATAATGAAAAACCACGCTCAGATTACCTTGGACATGCTCGCTAAAATTCCTTTTACCAGGAAGCTTAAAAATATTCCCAACTTTGCCGGGGCGCACCACGAACACATTAATGGGTTGGGTTACCCTCTGGGACTTAAGGGTGAGGAAATTCCCTTTGAAGGGAAATTGATGGCGGTCACCGATATTGCAGAGGCTTTAACTGCCAAGGACCGGCCGTATAAAAAAGCGATGCCCCTGGAACAAGTCTACAAAATTTTAAGAACGATGGTGGATAGAAATGAGCTAGACCGTGATCTGGTTGAGTTTTTTATCAACGAAAAAATATATGAACTGTATCAGGCAATACATGAAGCGCCCGACTCCGCCCAGCCTTCAAAAGCATCCCCCAAAAACAAAAAAGACCCCTAAGGGTCTTCTCTGCCTCTTCCGCAATATATTTTAACCGGCAAAAATTTAAATAATTATTTTTTCTTGGGAACGTACCATCCAGTGCGCATATAAGAGTCATTCATTTTGACATGCTCATCAATGCTGACGTTATCATTAGTGATTTTGGTGTCGGGTTCGTGATCGTCGTCGAATTTCTTTAATACTTTTTTAGTGGTTTTGTCGGACATCATGACAGACCGCTTTTTGCGGGTACGGGTCGGCCTCCGGGATTGCTTTTCACGGAGTTCTTTAATTTCTCTACTGGACAACCCATCGATAACCATAAAAGCCTCAATTTTTTCTTACTTTTTGCTTTATAATCCCAAAATGAAGTTACCGCTTTCATTTGATGAACTTATAATACCAAAACCATGCCCATCAACCAATTAAAATCCCTATTTTCGGAGTCCGGCGTTCCGGAAAATCAGGCGCGGGAAGTGATCAATTCCATGGATCATTTCGATCTCGCCCGTCTCCTTCATCAACTCACAATAGCTCAGAAAGTCCTTATTTTTCAATATCTTGACGATGATGTGGAACGGCAGGAACTACTCTATGAAACGGATCAGGAAAGCCGCAAGGAAATCAGTGATGCCCTGGGCCTGGATTTTATGGCGCCTTTTCTGGAAGGCATGCCTAAGGATGAAGCGGCGGATATTCTTCAGGAACAAGAACCCGAGGTCCAGGAAAAAATCCTGGGGCAAATGGTCCCTGATGAAGCCCAGACTCTCAAAAGCTTGATCCGGTATGAGGAACAAACGGCCGGAGGGATGATGACCCCGCATTATTACCGGGTTGATCCGGATGAAATTGCGAGCGAAATTCTAACCAAAATGATTCGAAACCCGTCTAAAGATTCTGTGACCGATTTTTTCGTGGTGGGAACGGATAATAAACTGGTAGGTTTTTTTACCTTGCGGGATTTACTGAATGTCCTGCCCAACGCCAAAGCCATCCAAATCATCCGGGAAGAAACACACAAAGTCCTGCTTGATGAGTCTTGTGAAAAAATCGCAAATCTGATGGACCACGAACATCTCAGTACCGTGCCCGTGGTTGACGAACAAAATACCATTCACGGAATCGTCACATTTGACGACGTCATTAGAGGACTCAAGCAAACGACCGATGATGAAATTTATACGATGGTGGGCGCCACGGAAACCGATTCCTTTGCCAAAAAAACCTCAAGCAAAATAGCCGCTCGTGCACCGTGGATCTTCACCACTTTCATCGGCGGAATGATCAGTGCTTTCATTTTAAAATCATTTGAAATTACCATAAGCGAGTTTACGGCCGTTATTTTCTTTATTCCATTTGTGCTTGGCCTCGCGGGAAATGTCGGAATTCAAGGGGCTACTGTCATCGTACGGGGACTGGCCACGGGGGACATCCAAAGCGATAACCTGACTAGAGTTCTCAAAAGTGAAATTAAAGTAGGACTCTCCAACGGTATGATTTTTGGAACCATTTGCGGAGCGAGCATCGTATTTTTCGCAGAGACCCTGTTAAACACCTCTCCGGCCCTGGGAATCACAGTCGGGTTGGGGATCATTTTGGCAGTGGCTACGGCGACCCTGATCGGTTCCTTCACTCCATTACTTTTCCTGAAATTGAAAATAGATCCGGCCATCAGTACGGGACCCATGGTTACGGTGATTAATGACATCATTGGATTGGCAATTTATCTGTTTACTGCAACTACGGTTTTTTCAATATTATAGGAATAGTCCTGTCTCGCTATTTGCACTAGGCCCAAAAACATTCTTGCAACCAGTAAAAAAACTTTATAAAGTAGTTCACGAAGGTTCTTTATAGTAATTTCAAACCTTCATTCGGTTTTTTGAGCATCTCTCTTCTACTGACTTGGTTTTTTGACATGAAGTCATCCATCAGATTTTTCACCGGTTTTATCCTTGCCTTTGGCTTATCAGGTTGGCTTTCTTTAGTATCCGCTTCCCAACCGACCCTCTCCGCTTCCGGTAAGTCTCAATCAAATACCTCGATTACAGAATATCCCTATGAGGCTTTAGGACCTTCCATTTCATTAAAATGGCCGCGGGGAAGCCTGATATTTCCAGAAAGCAATGACCCGAGCAGGACCAATGAAGTGTTCCTTTTGAATGAAGCCTTCACTTCCCAATCCGAGCTTCAATCGCTTCATCATCACTTGGGGTTACAGTTTTTCTCGCGCAACAAATACAACCAAGCTAAAGTGGAATACTTGAAGGCGTTGAAATTCGAATCCAATATTCCCGCTATTCATAAGAACCTGGGTTTGATTTATTTCAATTCCAAGAGCTACAAAAGAGCCTACCGGAAAGCATTGCAGCTCGACCCGGGATACACCACCGCCCTGGCTAAACTGGCGATCTCCCTGGCGGCTCAAAAAAAATATACCTCGGCAGAAAGAAAATTCAAACAGGCGATTCGGGCGGAACCTTCCAATGCCGATCACTACCTCAACCTGGGGCACTTTTATTTCTACTTGAAGAAAAATTACAAGGGAGCTAAAAACTCTTATCAAAAAGCCTTGAAATTGAATCCCAGATTGAGAAAAGCCAAAAACAACTTAAGGGATATTAACCGGAAGTTCAGAAAATGGAAGGACCAGGAAAGTGATTTTGAAAGTTCCTGGGGAAGTGATTTCGACTACGATAGCTCAAAAAATGCGGAGAAACAAAATATACCGGGTTATTCCGAAGAAGCTGACATTGCCGGTACCTGGGAGGAGGAAAGCACACAGCACCCGCTTTTTTAAAACCCCTGCAAACAACGCGACAGACTTACTCTTCTTTTATTTCTTCTATTTCGATAATGGGAGTATCGGTCTCGATATACTCCCCTTCATTTGCATAAATTTCCTTCACCACACCCTCATACTCAGAAACAAGCGTGTAATAACCCTCCGCAACAATTTCGGCCACCGGCATTCCCACTTTAACCGTATCTCCGATATTGACGAGAAATTCATCTACTTTACCGGACGTCATAGTCGGATACATAGGTGCCATGGTGATATATGCCATATTCCTCCAGAATTAAATTAGGGGTGCTTCACCCATGCGTAATTTAAAATTTTATGTTTGAGAATATTATAATTGGATCGCTATGATAGTATAGGAATATTTCAAAATCCACGGAGTTTAGCCATGAAAATCAAAGTCGGGGATTGCCTGTACGAGCCGCTCTCCCAGAACAATGGAGAGGTCACCCGAATCATCAGTCATCCCAATGGAAAACTGGTGACCGTACGTTGGAGAGTGGAAGACCATCTTCCCCATGATACGGAACATTTTTATTCCAAATTGAGCAAGAGCATCAAAAAAGGAGAAATCGAATATACTCCCGGCCCGGAGCACGAGTCGGAAGAAAATCCTTCATGATTTCTATCCAAGGCCTCCGTCAAAGATTTCAACTCACCCCATAGCCCCAAACTTCCGATTATTGCCGATACATCGTGTGGCTTGGCCGCCCTGCTAGAATATTTTCCTTCCCCCAGTCCACGACCCCGGCAAATTTATCGGATTTGATAAAAGCGTTGTAAGCCTCTTCAGAATTCCAGTCGGAAACGATCAGATACGAATGGGAATCATTCACATCTTTGTACAAATTGGACTGCGTGTGCCCTTCCATTTCACTCATTACTTTTATAACGCTTTTAAAGGCATTTTCAAAAACTTCCTCTTTTCCAGGAATAATTTTATAATTCATCCCGATTGTTACCATTTTATTATCCTCATTCTCAGTAAATTTATGAAGGGGTTCAAACTATCAACTCAGGGGCGATCATGTCAGGAGTTTGCGTAAAGACCAATTCTTTAATGGCAAACTTTTCCTTCAGCATCAAAATGTTCTCTTTGCGGTGCCCAGTATAATTAGAAATTTTTCGCAAGGGAACTTTAAAAGTCACCCGTTCCGGCAAAACCGCTTCCCGTAACAGGAGGTCGCACAAGGTGTCGAAGCATATCCGGGATTCCACGAGGGACCGGAGCGCAGGATGATAGGGTCCGTCTACAAGATTGGCCAGCAACGAAGGCTCCGGGTGAAGCCCCAACCGGATTACGGGTATCCCTGCGTCCTCAAACCGTTTTACCGCCCTCTTGAGGGCGTTTACCGTTCGATCCAGGCTCCAGGGGGCATACTCTCCTTTTTTATACATTTCATAGAGGGCTGTCTCACGCACCACGAGAGCCGGATAAATCCGTACAAAATCCGGTTTGAATTGCAACATATCACTAACGGATCGCTGAAATATTTCTTCAGAGTCTCCGGGAAGCCCCAACATCAGCTGTAAGCCCAGTCCATAACCTTTGCTTCGGATTAGATGAACAGACTGCCCCAAGGATTCAGGAGTATCGCCCCTGCCGGATCGCCTGAGAACCTCCGGATCGGTGGACTGGACACCCAATTCGATGATTTCCACCGAGTATTTGTCCAGAAGCGCCAATGCCCCGGCATCCACGGCACCCGGATGGGTGGATAGACGCAGGCTTTGGACATATCCCCGATCAACCCATAATTGCACCGACGATAAAAGAAATTCCTGCCGTTTCACTGGCAAAGCGGTGAACGTTCCACCATAAAAAGCCGCTTCACGGATAGCGGGAAGCTTTTCCAGCGGCCGCGATTTGAGATACGTATTGAAAGCGCTCTCCAACCGTGCTTGATCCCCCTCCTTCTCAGCTCCGGAAATCTCATTCTGGTTGCAGAAAACGCAACGGTAGGGGCATCCCTGATGAGGAATAAAAATGGGAACGATCATACGTTGGCGAGGCATGTTATCAATCGATAGGAGTTAAATTGAAACCTTCCAAAGCGGATTTGGCGGCGGCCTGCTCGGCTTCCTTTTTACTTTTGCCGTTTCCCCGTCCGCGAACACTTTCCTGAACCAGGACCGCCACCTCAAACTCCTTGGCATGGGCAGGGCCCTTCTCGTTCACAATATTATAATTGGGAATGCAGTTGAACTGTGTTTGCGTATATTCCTGAAGCTCGCTTTTGTAATCCCGGAACCGGTCCGTCTCAGCATATTTGGCAATTTCCTCGCCAAGAACAGGCAGGTATATGTCCAACGCCATCTCCAGATTGCTATCGAAGTAAACGGCTCCGGCAAGGGCTTCATAGGCATTCGCCAAAAGAGAATTCTTTTCTCTGCCACCCGAGGCCTCTTCCCCTTTTCCCAAAAGCAGGTATTTTCCCAGATCCATTTGGCGGGCCAATTCGGCAAGACACGATTCATTGACCACGGCCGCACGAATTTTGGAAAGGGTTCCCTCCGCAAAATCTGGAAAGGCTTTGATCATATAACCGCTGACAATCAAATCCAGAACCGAGTCACCTAAAAACTCAAAGCGCTCATTATCTTTCAAAGATTGTGAATTTTCGTTGACGTAGGATTTATGAGTCAGGGCTTTATTGAGGAGAGAAATATCCCGAAAAGTGTAACCGATTTGCTTTTGAAGAGAGGCTAATTCCTGGGTGCGTTCTGTAGGAAGCATTGAAGCCTGGCGGTTAACTCACCATTTCCTTGAAAATGATGACTCCGTTGGTACCTCCAAATCCAAACGAGTTGGACAAGGCGGCGGTTATTTTTTTCTTGCGGGCTTCATTGGGAACATAATCCAGATCGCAATCCGGGTCCGGTGTGGTGTAGTTGATGGTTGGGGGAATAATGCCATGATGAATAGCCAAGACCGAATAAATCGCCTCGATCCCTCCAGCGGCTCCCAGCAGGTGCCCGGTCATCGACTTGGTGGAGCTGACGACCAGTTTGTAGGCATGGTCCCCAAAGACTTTTTTAATCGCGGCCGTCTCAGTGGTATCCGCCGCTGTAGAGGTGCCATGGGCATTGATATAGCTGATGTCCTCTTTATTCAGTTTGGAGTTATCCAGAGCCAACTGCAGGCACCTTGCGGCCCCCTGCCCTTCAGGAGCGGGTGCCGTAATGTGATAGGCATCCCCATTCAAAGCATATCCGCCCACTTCGGAATATATTTTGGCTCCCCGCTTTTTAGCACTTTCCATTTCTTCCAGGATCACCACGCCACAGCCCTCACCTATCACAAAACCATCCCGGTCTTTATCAAAAGGCCGACTGGCCCCTTCCGGGTCGTCATTGCGGGTAGATAACGCTTTGGCGGCGGCAAACCCACCAACGGCCAGAGGAGTGATAACCGATTCGGTTCCTCCGGCAATCATCGTATCCGCCACCCCGTCACGGATCATTTGATACGCATCCCCAATAGCATGCGTTCCCGTGGCGCAGGCAGTCGCGACACAGCTGTTGGGACCTTTCGCTCCCAAATGAATGGACACCTGCCCGGAAGCCAGGTTGGGGATGAGCATGGGAATAAAAAAAGGCGTGATTTTTTTTACACCTTTATCCAGATAGATCTTGTGGTACTTCTCAATGGCCGGCAAACCACACAGACCGACCCCCACCAGTACGCCGACTCTCTCCGCATTTTTGTCGGTGATCTCAAAACCGGAATCCTCCATGGCCATTTGACTGCAGGCCACGGCATAATGAATAAAGGTATCCATTTTTTTTACTTCTTTGTGATCGAGATAATCCTCAGGCTGGAATCCCTCAACTTCGCCCGCTATTTTTACGGGGAAATCATCAGGGACCTCAAACTTTGAAATAGGCCGGATGCCGGACTTACCCGCGCACACCGCGTCCCAATTCGTCTTCACACCAATACCCAAGGGCGATATGATGCCCAACCCTGTAACGACCACACGTCTTGACATAAAATTTTCTGGACGGATTATAAAAATTAATTGGTGTGCTTGTTGATATAATCAATCGCGTGTTCTACGGTAACAATCTTTTCAGCATCCTCATCCGGGATTTCGATTTCAAAGGCTTCTTCCAAAGCCATGACCAATTCCACGATATCCAGTGAATCGGCCCCCAGATCATCGATAAACGCCGCAGTTCCTGTTACCTGTTTTTCATCCACACCCAACTGATCTACAATAATTTCTTTTACTTTATCTTCCACAGACATAATTTATACGCTCCTCAATAGGTCACATTAACATCCCACCATTAACACTGAGAACCTGGCCGGTTATATAACTGGCCCGGTCCGAAACAAGAAATGAAATACAATTGGCAATATCTTCGGGTAGACCCAACCGAGCCAGCGGGATTTGCTCGATGAGCCGTTCTCGAACTTTTTCATCCAAAACCTGGGTCATGGCGGTATCGATAAAACCCGGGGCAATTGCATTAACCCGGATTCCTCGTGAAGCCACCTCCCTGGCAGTGGTCTTGGTCAGCCCAATCAATCCCGCCTTGGAAGCCGAGTAATTGGCCTGACCTGCATTACCCATCAAACCGACAATAGAAGCAATGTTCACGATGGATCCGCTTTTTTGCTTCATCATCTGTTTGACCGCCTGCTGACTGCACAAAAAGGAACCTTTGAGATTGATTGAAAGCACCAAATCCCAGTCGGCTTCCTTCATCCGCATCAGCAATCCGTCGCGGGTGATCCCGGCGTTGTTCACCAGGATATCTACCAGTTTAAATTCTTTCGAGACAGAATCAAAACATTTTTGAACCGCCCCGGCGTCCGTCACGTTCAATTCCACGGCAGAGGCAGAACCGCCGCCGCTTTTGATATCATCTGCCGATTTTTCAGCACCTTCCAGATTGACATCGCCTAGAATTACATGGGCACCTTGACGCGCCAGTTCTTCACCAACGATCTTTCCAATTCCCTGCGCTCCGCCCGTCACGAGGGCAATTTTATCCTTTAGCTCCATCGATCCTCTTAACCTAATAGATTAACCTTTTAATGCCGTAATTGTTTTTTCCAGGGACTCCTGATCTCCCACCTGGTAACAATCCACGCTTTTATCAAACCGTCTCATTAATCCCGACAATACTTTGCCGGACCCGATTTCCACGATCGCCTGGATTCCCTGATCGACCATATATTGCATCGTTTCCAACCAACGCACCGGAGAACAGACTTGCCGGACCAAGGCTTGCCGCGCATCGCTTCCTTTGGAAATAGGTTTGGCTTGCACATTGGAAATGACTGGAACCTTTAAATCCTGAAACTCGGTTTGTTCCAGTTCACCTTGAAGTTTGATTTCCGCCGGCTTCATCAAAGAGCAGTGAAAGGGAGCGCTGACCGGCAAGAGAACGGATTTTTTGGCACCCGCCTGCTTCGCGTTTTCGGAAACGCTTTCCACTGATTCCTTATGACCTGCGATGACTATTTGCTCTGGACTGTTCAGATTGGCCGGTTGAACAACTTTTCCATTCGTGGAGACATCGTTGCAGAGTTCCTGGATTTTCTCCAAGGGCAAGCCAATGATCGCCGCCATGCCGCCGACCCCAACTGGTACGGCTTCCTGCATAAAACGACCCCGTTGGCGAACCAGATGAACGGCATCCCGAAACTTGAGAGCTTCCACCGCAACCAGCGCGGAAAATTCACCCAAGCTATGGCCTGCCGCCATTACAAAATCTATATCATGCTCTTTTAATCTTTTCAAGGCAATACTACTATGGATCAACAACGCAGGTTGTGTGTTTTCGGTCAATTTCAAAACCTCTTCCGGACCGTTAAAACAAATGTCCGCGATGTCCTGCCCCAGCACATCGCAGGCTTCATCAAACATAGCCCGGCACTCGGCGTCCGAATCATAAAAATCTT
The DNA here is from genome assembly GCA_965237905.1 of Nitrospinaceae bacterium. GTDB lineage: Bacteria > Nitrospinota > Nitrospinia > Nitrospinales > Nitrospinaceae > SZUA-226. Next base: position 198,892 of record OZ250172.1, read on the forward strand.
TTCCCATTCCTACAAACTGGGATCCCTGACCGGGAAATAAAAAAGCTGTCTTTACCATCGAATCGCCGCCGCTCCCCAAGTTAGACCTGCGCCCAAAACGGTGAGCAGACTCAACGTTCCTGATTGAAGTCTTCCGGACTCGCGTGCTTCATGCAGAGCGATCGGAATGGAAGCCGCGCTGGTATTTCCGTATTTATGAATATTGATAAAAAATTTATCAATATTCATATCCAGTTTTTCAGCAACGGTCTCAATAATTCTTCGGTTGGCCTGATGAGGGATCACCACATCCACATCTCCGGTAGACAGCTCATTGAATTCCAGACATTCTCTGGAAACTTCACTCATGCGTTTCACCGCCATTTTAAAGGTCGATTGCCCCGACATTTTCAAACAGTACATTTTATTGTCTACCGCTTCGTGGTTCACCGGTTCCCTTCCAATACCACCGGGCACGATCAACATATCGGATTGATTCCCATCGGAATAGATATGAGATGAAAGAATCCCTGTCGGTTTTTCCTTTTCGACCCGCTTGATGATAACCGCACCGGCGCCGTCTCCGAATAAAATACAGGTCTTCCGGTCAGTCCAGTCCATGATCCGGGAATTGACTTCGGCTCCTATCACCATGACCTTCTCATACCGCCCGCTTTTGATGTATTGCTCGGCAATCGACAATCCGAATACAAACCCGGAACAAACGGCGGAAATGTCATAGGCCGCGGCTTTGGAGGCACCTAGATTCTTTTGCACAAAACAGGCCGTCGAGGGATAAAGCACATCCGGGGTGGAGGTGCAGACGATAATCATATCCAACTCATCCGGGATCATTCCGGCCGCATTCAAAGCATTTTTGGCCGCATGGGCTCCCAGGGTGGAGGAAGACTCATCCTTCCGGGCAATCCTTCTCTCCTGAATACCGGTACGAGTTCGGATCCACTCATCCGAAGTATCCAAAGTTTTTTCCAGGTCCGCATTGGTCAAAACTTTTTCGGGAAGATACATACCCGTTCCCACGATTTCAGCCTGGTACAGAGATTTTTTTTTCATGCGCAGATTAAGTTGGGCCGTTTAATTCAAAGGATCTGATAATTAATTTTTTGAAGGATCGTCGGATGTTTCCTCGGAAGTTTCGAAATCTTTGGGGTCATCTTCCGGGCCGGTAACAATTTCCTTAATATGTTGCCAGAGCGATCCCTTGCCGTCCAGATTGTATTCAATATCCTCACAGATATGTTCATTGATTTTTTTTTCCACAAACAAATGCGCCTGGTAAATAGCATTCTTGATCGCTTTGGGACTGGAACTGCCGTGGGCGATGATGCACACTCCATTGATTCCCAGAAGGGGCGCCCCTCCCTTTTCCGAATAATCGACTTTTTTCTTCAATTGAGTCAAATGAGGTTTCAGCAACATATAACTCAGCTTGGTCGTCATCCCCGTTTTAAAGAGGGTTTTCAGGCTACCACCGATCATCTCAGCCAGGCTTTCACTGATTTTGAGCGCCACATTTCCGGTAAAGCCGTCGCACACAATAACGTCGGCGTTGCCCCGGTAAACTTCTTTCCCTTCAATATTGCCGATAAAGTTGATATGGCTTTTCTTGAGTAGCTTGAAAGCCTCTTTGGTGGTCTCGTTGCCTTTACCATCCTCCTCACCTATACTCAGCAGCCCCACACCGGGATTGTCGTTCCCCAGAATGTATTTGGCATAAGCGTGGCCCATGATTCCAAATTGAAACAACTGGTTGGTTTTGCAATCCACATTGGCGCCGGCATCCAACAGGATAGAAGTGCCTTTAGCCGTCGGCAGTTGAACCGCGATGGCAGGCCGATCCACTCCCTTCAAAGGACGTAAAATGATAGTGGAATAGGCGAGGACCGCACCGGTATTGCCGGCACTGACGAAAGCAGAAGCTTCGCCTTTTTTAACCAGATCCACTCCAATCTTGATGGAGGACTTTTTTTTAGTTCGGATCACCTTGCTGGGGATGTCATTCATCTCGACAACTTCATCCGCGTGCTCCACTTCGATGCTCAGCTGTTTCCAGTCCTCGTATTTCTCAAGTTCCTGATGCACCCGATGTGAAATTCCCGTGAGGATAATAGGAATCTGAAATTCCCGTGCCGCCAACACAGCGCCTTCAACAATGGCCTCTGGAGCATGGTCTCCCCCCATTGCGTCAACAGCAATTTTCATTTTTGATTTTCTTCCTCCGGAAGGTTCAAAGGGGATCCGCCAATTGCCTCTTCAAGATAGAATTGGAGGAAATGAGGTTGTCAAAAACTTGGATCCGGCAATTTATTCGGGATAAGGTGATACCCCTTTCAATGGTTGAAATTCAAATAAACCGGTCAACCTGGATTGGAATCAATAGATCTACTTAGACTGCTTCAACCTCTAAGACTTCTTTATCCTTGTAGTATCCACAGTGAGGACAAACATGGTGAGGCCTTTTAATCTCATGACATTGGGTACATTCACCGTAAGCGGGAACACTTAAATGATCATGCGAACGTCTCATTCCTTTTTTTGACTTGGATGTTCTTTTCTTGGGTACTGGCATGCTGATTTCCTTTAAAAACTACTTCAGTTTATCTTTCAACGTTTTTAATACGGCCAATCGTGGGTCGATTGAATCCTTATCCGAACACTGACAATTTTTTTTATTCCGATTCAACCCACAATGGGAACAGATCCCTTTGCAATCATCCCTGCATAACCGGGCCAGAGGCAGACTCAACATCATCTGGTCATACACGGCTTGGGTTAAATCAATCCGATTATCGGAGTAGCACTCCACTTCGATGTCCGAAACATGGAGTTCAACATCCGTATTCCGGCTTCCGGCCTCTTGGCCGGGCACATAATGAGATGAAACCTTGGACCGAATCTTATAATTTAACGGTTCCAAGCACCGGGAACAAGTCATTTCTATTTCTGTGGAAATGCTTCCCTTAAGAAAGACTTCCCGTCCCACTTTCGAAAGGCTACCTTGAACGTGAACGTCTTCCCTTAAAATCCCTTCTTCCGGATCGACTTTAAAATAATCCAGCTTTTCAACGAGCTCAAAAACATATTCCTCGTCATCCGGAATATCATCAAAATTTATGACCAAACTCATGGTCGACCCGCTGATTCAAAAGGCATCATGAATACTATAATTGTGTCACGTGTAAAGGCGGGTAAGGTACTAAAAATACTAGCTTTAATAAGCTAAAGAGTCAAGGGGAAATTCAGCCTTCAATCCCCATTCAGGACCGTGGATGACACTTGTCAAAAACCTCTCTCATCCTCTCTTGTACCACATGCGTATAGATTTGGGTGGTGGAAATGTCCGAGTGCCCCAACATTTGCTGAACCGAGCGTAAATCGGCTCCCCTCTCCAAGAGGTGGGTCGCAAAAGCGTGCCGCAACGTGTGTGGAGAGGCGGGCACTGAAATATTAGCCTTCAAGGCATATTGTTTCAAGATTTTCCAGAAAGCCTGTCGGGTCATGGGCATTTTTCGCCGGGAAATGAAAAGCCCAGGGAGGTTTTTATTTTTGACCAGCCGGGGGCGGCTTTGTTCCAGATAAACCTTTAGATACGATTGAGCCACCTCTCCCAGTGGGATCACCCGCTCTTTCCCGCCCTTTCCGTAGGAACGAATAAACCCGACCTCTAAATTCAGGTCGTTCAACTCCAATGATATCAACTCACTGACCCGCACCCCGGTGGCATAGAGAACCTCCAGCATGGCCTTGTCCCTGAGCCCCAGTGGGGTCTCTGTATTAGGCTGATTTAAAAGAGATTCCACCTCATTCAAGGAAAGAGTATGAGGTAATTTGCGCCAGATTTTAGGGGTCTCCAGGGTCTCCACCGGGTTCTCACTGATCAGGCTTTCTCCCACCAGGTATTTGAAAAACGATTTCAAGGAAGACAGGGAACGGGCGATGGACCGGGATGAGAGCCCTTGGTTGTGCAGACTCAATAAAAACTCTCGAATATCCGATGGGGTGATGGACTTTAACGATGTCTTGGGCTGGAAGGAAACAAACCGGGAAATATCCCGCCGGTACCCATCAACCGTATTGGGTGAGTGCCGTTTCTCGACAAACAAATGCTCGGTAAATTCCCGGACCAGCTCTTCCATTTCAAAACCCTATAAAGGTTTATTTATCAATAATTTATGATAAAACTCCTGAATAATCAATGAAATTATCGGCACCCAGGAAAATTTGCTGAAAATAATTAAATCAGTTAGAATTACCCAGCTTATCAGCTGAACCATTCATCTTCTCGATCCACCACCCACAAGAAAGACCGATATGGAACGAATCACGCTTATTCAACACCTGCGGCGACGCCAGAATATGGCCGAGGGAGCGACCGGGGAATTTACCAGCCTGATGATGGAAATTCTGGTAGCGGCCAAATTCGTCTCGCTGCAAGTGAATAACGCGGGTTTGGGGGAAGATATCCTGGGGCTGACGGGCCGGGTCAATATTCAGGGCGAAGAAGTCCAAAAGCTGGATGAATACGCCAATGAAATTTTCACCAAGTTGCTGGGAAATTCCGGTCTCATTTGCGCCATTACCTCGGAGGAATACGACAAGCCGGTAATCATTCCTCCCGATCGAGCGGGCAAATATGTTTTCACGATGGATCCTCTGGATGGTTCTTCCAACATCGACGTCAACGTCAGCATCGGCACCATTTTTTCCATCTACCGCAAGCAAAGCCCCGGCAAGGAAGTAACCGATGACGATTTGCTCCAAAAAGGATCACAACAAGTCGCATCCGGCTACATTGTCTACGGTTCCAGTACCATGTTCGTTTACACTTCCGGCGAAGGCGTTCACGGATTTACCCTTGACCCGTCGCTGGGGGAGTTTTTCCTGTCGCACGGCGATGTCAAGATTCCGGAATCCGGCACCACTTACAGCATCAACGAAGGCAATATTGAAACCTGGGAAGAGTCTCAGAAAAATCTCGTTGACTACATGAAAGAAAGGGATGAGAAAACTCAGAGACCCTACACATTACGATACATCGGTTCTCTCGTTTCGGATTTTCACCGCACGCTCCTCAAGGGTGGAATTTTCATGTACCCGGGCGACCAGAAAAATCCCCAGGGGAAATTACGCTATGCCTTCGAGGCGGCGCCTCTGGCATTTATCGTGGAACACGCCGGAGGCAAAGCAACGGATGGGCAAACCCGTATTCTGGATATCCCACCCTCGGAAATTCATCAAAGGACTCCCCTCTTCATTGGAAGCACCCGCGAGGTGGATCTGGCTACCCGATTCCTCAAAAAATAATCTCCCATTCAAAATTGAATCCGACCGGTTTATGAAAATCAAAAGCATCAAAGGCGTCAAAGACATCCTGCCCGGAGAAATTGAAAAATGGCAATGGGTGGAGTCCGTGGCTCACCGGATATTTTCCCGGTACGGCTTCAAGGAAATCCGGCCCCCTATTTTTGAATACACCAACCTGTTCAAAAGAAGTATCGGCGATACCACGGACATCGTCGAAAAAGAAATGTACACCTTCAAGGATAAAGGAGGCGAGGAGATCACCCTCCGGCCGGAAGGCACCGCTTCGGTCGTCCGGTCCTATATCGAACACAAAATGCACGGCCAGAATCCCTTGACCAAGCTGTATTACTTCGGCCCCATGTTCCGCTATGAGCGGCCGCAGGCGGGACGGTTCCGCCAGTTTTACCAGATCGGAGTGGAGGCGATGGGATCAGCCAGTCCTGCAATTGATGCGGAAGTGATGACGATGCTCATTGAATTTTTCAAGGAATTGGGTTTGAACGATCTCGAACTCCAGATCAACTCGTTAGGATGTAAAGAGTGCCGGCCGCAATACCGCGAAATTCTCAAGTCTGCCATTAAACCCCACTTGCAAGAGTTATGCACCAACTGCAACCAACGCTACGAACGGAATCCATTAAGAGTCCTCGACTGCAAGGTGGAACGCGATGGTGAAATTGCCAAGGGCCTCCCCAAGATCAAGGACCATCTCTGCGCTCAGTGCGAAGAGGATTTCGCGCAAGTCCAAAAATTTCTGAACGCGGTCAACACTTCTTATATCGTCAACGATCAAATTGTGCGCGGTCTCGACTATTACAACAAAACCACGTTTGAAGTAATTTCAAAAACCGGACTGGGATCGCAAAACGCCGTCTGCGGCGGCGGCCGTTACGATTCGCTGGTGGAAGATTTCGATGGCCCCCCTACCCCCTGCTTCGGCTTCGCTCTGGGTATGGAACGCCTGATCTCCATTCTGCCGGAGGAAAAACTCCAGGGTTTGGAACAGCGGCCCGATATCTATCTGGTTTGCCTGGGTGACGAGGCGCAGAAACTGGCCTTTCCCATCACGCATCAACTACGGGCTGTGGGCCTGTATGTGGAGCGTGAGATCGAAGGTGGAAGCATGAAAAGCCAGATGCGCAAAGCCAATAAATTAGCCAGCCGGTTTACACTGATCATCGGGGATGACGAAATCAAAAACAAGCAATACGTATTGAAAAATATGGATGGCGGCGAGCAGTGGGAAGTGACCGCGGACACTTTGGCGGAGGAAGTACAATCCCGGCTTAAATCATTTGAATAAAAGCTTGTTAGAGAATTGGGACCGAAAATGATGGATTGACTCCCGTGGAATCCCCGTGATAAATTTTAGTTCCAAGGGAGGTTTTATGGCCGCCGATGAACACGAAGTTCTTGAAAATTACATCACCCAGCACAACCTGAAAATTACCAAACAACGACGCGCCGTGCTGGAGGCGTTTCTAGGCAGTGAAGAACATCTCAGCGCCGAAGAGCTTTATAAAATGGTTTCGGCCAAGGAACCCAAGATCGGCTTGGCCACGGTGTACCGAACCCTCGCCCTGTTGACCGAAAGCGGACTCGCCGCCGAGCTCGATTTCGGTGACGGCCAGAAACGCTACGAACACAATTACCAGCACGCCCACCACGATCACATGATCTGCACCCAATGCGGCAAGATCATCGAATTCCACAATTCCGTAATCGAAAAATTACAGGAAGAAGTAGCCCAGGAACACGGCTTCGAAATGACCACCCACAAACTGGACATGTTCGGCATCTGCAAAGACTGCCGCTAACCCGTCGTTCATAATATTTGTTTAACAACCAGATCAATTATGTTTTTGTGTGGAATTGTTCCGCCTACCCTTCAGCAGGTTTTTCTTTTTCTGTGGTGGTGGAGGATTTTTCGGCAGGCGGGGCGGTGATGGATTGGGCACAGCGGAAACCGATGAAGTTGTACAACTCGTCGACACTGCCGCCGTAGGAGGCCACTTTCGAAAATACCCGGTTCTTGGGATTCAGCCAGGTCCGGTTGGTGATCCTGAGAGCCCCGGCGGAAGAATTGAACGATCCGCCGCGAATCACTTTGTTCTCGCCCTCTTTCGGTCCGGCGGGGTTGGTCTCCTTGTTGCCGACATAATACGGGCTGTACCAGTCTTCCGTCCATTCCCAGACGTTCCCCATCATGTCGTGCAAGCCAAACTGGTTGAGTTTTTTCTGGCCTACCGGATGGGTGGTTTTATCCGAATTGTCCTCGTACCAGGCGTAGGCGCCATCCATGACGTTGCCCCAGAAATATCGGGTCTTGGCGTGTCCCCGGGCGGCGTATTCCCATTCCGCTTCCGTCGGCAGACGGCAGGCACCGCCGGATTTTTCGATAAACTGCTGGATGTCGTGATAGTTGACCTGCTCGACCGGATGGTCGGCTTTAACATTTTTCGAGGGATTGAACCCCATGACCTTTTCCCAACGGGCCTGGGTCATTTCGTACCGGTCCATATAAAAATCGTCGAGGCACACTTCGTGCTCATATTTTTCATCCGCCTGGGCGCGGTCGTTGCCCATCGTGAAGCACCCGCCCTTGATGAACACCATGCCCTCGGGAGCCTGCTTGGCTTTGAGCTTGTCCTCCTCCGACAATTCGATGGCAACCACACCCTGGGGCGAGGCCGTCTCCATATTCCCCTCGACCCCCTCTATTTCAGAGATGGAAGGCGCCTGATCCCCCTCTTTTTCGTTATTACACTGGGAACAACCCATGGGTAAGGCCAGCAGTAATAGAATCCCGACTATCCTGAAAACGCTCATTGGTCCTGAATTTCACCTTAAAATGGAAAAGGGGTCATAATACCCCATAAATGTTGATTTTCACTATTTCTTTCAGAACTCGGGAAAATAAAATTAAACCGATTTCCCTACCCAGATCGGCTAAAATATTTGAAAATTATGCCGATATGAAGATATGGCTCGAAAACTCCGCTACCCTTTTATTGAAATGCTGACAGTGTATCAAAAACCTGCGGGATATGGCGTCCTGATACTACTACTCCTGATAGGCGGATGGGGTTGCCAAAGTGCATCCAGCACTCCCGGCAAGCGCAAGGCAACAATCGCACAGCGCTTCGAGAAACCGGCCACTCCCGCTAAACCTGAGGTCACCGCTGAACAACCGGTCGAGAAACCGGCCACTCCCGCCGAACCTGAGGTCACAGCCGAGCAACCGGTCGAGAAACCTACCCCTGAGAAACGCAAGGCAACGATCGCACAGCGCTTCGAGAAACCGGCCGCTCCCGTCGAACCTGAAGTCACAGCAGAGCAACCGGTCAAGAAGCCGATTATCACCGTTTCTCCGGAAATCAGCACTCCCAAATCCCAATTGGATCTCGAATTCGCCATCGAACAATTCAAAGCCAATCAATTTGAGGTGGCGGAGTACTATCTCAAAAAATCATTGATGGCATCGCCTGACAATCCCAAGACCATCCGCTTCCTGCCCTGGGCTTATTTTTTTCAAAAGCGATACGACAAAGCCCTTATCTCATTCGAAAGTGCCCGCACCCATTTCCCAAAAGAAGCGGAACCGTTAATCGGAATGGGATGGTCCTATGTCGCGATGAAATTTTATGAGCGGGCCCTGGAAAAATTCAAGCAGGCCGAGGCCCTGTCACCCGATGCGTATGAAGTCCACAAAGGCCTTGGCTTTTGCAGTCTCTTCCTCGCCAGGGAGAAAACCGCGCAGTTTCATTTCAAGAAAATTTATGTGTTCGGGGAGCGGGACGATCTCGAAGACCAGTGGGAGCAATGGCATCAAGGCTTGCCCGACAAACCGGTGGAGGTGGCTCCTTCACACATTCGCACTGCATCCTTGTTCACCCTGGATATCGAAGCGCCCCGTTACCGGAGCATGCTGGCGGTGTTTCCGGATTCTCAACCGGAACATTACCCGGCACTGGAAGAAGCCTGGCGCCTTTACCGCAAAAAACTTTTCAAAAGAGCCTGGACCGCTTTTCAAAGTCTGCCCCAGAAAATCGCTGACACTCTGGACGCCCGCAACGGGTTGGCCTGGAGTCTCCTAAAAACCGGGAACCTGATCGAAGCGGAAAAAACATTTAATGAGACCTGGAAACAACGCGGCCGGTTCATCGGAACCCGGGTGGGAATTCTCGAAGTTAAGAAAAGTCTCCGGGCCAAGGCCTCGGTGGCCAACCATTATTTTGATATCCACAAATACCGCATCGCTGAGAAAAAGTTTGCACAACTGAATCAGAGTTATCCGGACTGGTCCTATCCCTACAGTGCCTTGGGCTGGATCGCACTGAAGCGCGGCCAGGAGGATACAGCCCTGAAGCGGTTCGAAACCGCTTTGGACAAGGACCCCAGGGATCCCACCGCGCTGGAGGGCATGCGTCATTTAAGAGGAACGCTGGTTTCCAAACTGTATCAGGCCGACCAGAAGATGAGAAAGGGAGACTATAAGAACGCCTCCTACCTGTACTTCGATTATGTTCAGGAACACCAGCCCAACCCCACCATGACGTTTGCGCTGGCCAAGGCCTACAGCGGTCTGGGATTCAGCCAGATCGGGAAAATGCAATACAAGCTGGCCATCCAGAATTTCGAAAAGATACGGGTGCGGGAGGAATATGAATCGCACTGGACCAAGGGATTAGGAATGGCGTACTACCACCTCGGACAGTATGAAGAGGCGGCTAAAAATTTAATCGTCGCCGATGCCCTCAGACCCAACAAGAAGGAAATCATTTACAAACTCGATTGGAGCATTTTGAGAAGTTGGGACACGGATATCGCCAAGGAATATTTCCTGGCCAAAGCCCGGCGCAAACCTCTCAGAGCTTCTGTTTACATGGCGATCGGGTGGATCGAATATCAACACGGCGATCCCGACTTGGGAGTCGAATATTTTTTGAAGGCGATCTCGCTCGATCCCGAAATCGCGGCGTCGGAGGATTTTAAAAGCATCCTGGCCAAAGAACGGTTCGGATGGCAGGTCTACAACCATATCGGCTGGGCGTATTACCATCGCAACAATTTCGAGAACTCCATCAAGATGTTCAACACCGCTCTGGCGTCCCAGTCGCGATCCTCGGAAGCCATGAAAGGTTTGGGGTACAACTTTTACAAGATGAAGCAATGGCAAGAAGCGGAGGCCCATCTCAAAAGAAGTCTCAAGCGGAATCCCAACACCCATCCGGTCACTGAAAAAAACCGCGGCAACGAACCCGGCTCAAACATCAATATCGTGACCAGCGCCCGCACCAAACTGGCTCGCACCCTGCTCCAGCAGAAAAAGTACAAGGAAGCACTGGAACATTGGCTGGAAGCCTTGAATCAACATGCGGACTGGCCGGAGGTGCACGACGGACTGGGATGGACTTATCTGAAACTCAACCGGCTGGCGGAATCCCGGGAAGCCTTCAATCAAGCTATCCGGCATCAACCCCTCAACCCGTTAAGCCACAAAGGGCTGAATGAGGTCAAATACCGCCTAGCCTTGAAAAGTTTGTAATAAACTGCGGATTTTATTGGGAATCTGTGAATTGATTGTGAATTACCTGTGGATAAAGTTCGCGGAAACCCCCTAAGCCTCAAGAAATCAGAATAATTGCGTTGACAACCCGGGGCAATTGGAATACAGTAATCGCTTCCAATACAAGCGTTCAATACATTTGGGGGAGGAAGGGGGACCTTTCCTTTTTCGCCGATCAGCGAAGAATCATGGAGTGGAGGCAATCTGCTCCATGATCCCTTATATTTCCTGCGCTAAGCCCTGCCTTCGTCCTTCTCTAAATTTTCTGATAAGTCGATTTTAGCTGTTCCACCACCGACGGGTCCGCCAGCGTCGAAACATCACCCAACTGATCCGCTTCATTCGCGGCGATTTTACGCAGGATGCGCCGCATGATTTTCCCCGACCGGGTTTTGGGCAGGCCCGGCGCCCAGTGAATGATGTCCGGCGCGGCAATGGCGCCGATTTCTTTCTTCACAAACTGGATTAACTCTTTCTTCAGATCATCCGTATATTCCACGCCTTCCATTAATGTGGTATAGGCGTAAATGCCCTGCCCTTTGATGTCGTGCGGGAATCCGACCACCGCCGCCTCCGCCACCTTTTCGTGAAGCACCAGCGCCGACTCCACTTCCGCCGTGCCCATGCGGTGTCCGGAAACGTTGATCACGTCATCTACACGCCCGGTCACCCAGTAATAGCCGTCTTCATCTCGGGTACTGCCATCACCGGTAAAGTAATAACCGGGATACATCTTGAAATAAGTTTCCTCGAATCGTTCATGATCGCCATACACGGTGCGCATTTGTCCCGGCCAGGGTTCTGCCAGAGCCAGTACGCCGCTGACGCCATCGCCTTCCAACACCTTGCCGGTTTCGGATTCGATGATGACGGGTTTCACTCCGAAAAATGGAAAGGTTGCTGAGCCGGGTTTGGTGGGCGTGCAACCGGGTAATGGGGTGATCAAAATACCGCCCGTTTCCGTCTGCCACCAGGTATCGACGATGGGACACCGGCCCCGTCCGATATGTTTGTAGTACCACCGCCAGGCTTCGGGATTGATCGGTTCGCCCACCGATCCCAGAACTTTCAGCGTGGTCAGATTGTATTTCGAAGGGATTTCATCACCATGCGACATCAACGCCCGGATCGCCGTCGGGGCGGTGTAGAACTGCGTCACCTTGTGGCGGTCCACCACATCCCAGAACCGTCCGGCATCCGGATACGTGGGGATGCCCTCGAACATGAGGGTCGTGGCACCGTTCGCCAGGGGACCGTAAATAATGTACGAGTGCCCCGTCACCCAACCGATATCTGCGGTGCACCACCAGATGTCGCCGTCGTGGTAATCGAAAATGTATTTGTGGGTGAGCGCGGTAAAAATCATGTAACCGCCGACCGTGTGCTGGGCGCCTTTGGGCTTGCCCGTCGACCCGGAGGTGTACAGGATAAAAAGCGGGTCCTCGGCATCCATGACTTCAGGTTCGCATTCGCCGTCGACGTCGGCCATCTCGTCTTCCCACCAGGTGTCCCGTCCGGCCGTCATGTTTGTTTCAATTTTATCCCCAACGCGTTTGGCCACGATGCAGGATTTGACCATTACCCCTTCTTTCTGGGCGAGGATGATGGCTTCATCGACATTGGTTTTCAGCGCGACCGGTTTACTTCCCCGGTAGGAGCCGTCGGCGGTTACCACGACGGTGCAGGTGGAGTCGACAATGCGATCGGCCAGCGCCGTGGGTGAAAATCCGCCGAAGACGATGGAATGGACGGCCCCGATGCGGGCGCAGGCCAGCATGGCCACCGCCAGTTCCGGAACCATCGGCATATAAATGGAAACCCGGTCACCTTTCGTGACGCCGTGTTTTTTGAGAACGTTGGCGAACCGGCACACCTGATCCAACAATTCCTTATAGGTCAGGCTCCGGGTTTCTCCCGGCTCGTTGCCTTCCCAGAGTATTGCTGTCTGGTCGCTTCGGGATTCGATATGGCGGTCCAGGCAGTTGACCGTGATATTGGTCTTGGCGCCGCGAAACCATTCGATAAAGATTTTGCCTTTCTTAACGTTGTAATTAAAATCCCGAACCTTGTCCCATTTTTTGAACCAGATAAACTGTTCCGCCTGCTCCGTCCAGAATCCTTCCGGATCCTTGATGGACCGTTCGTACATCTCCCGGTACTGGTCCATGTTCCGAACCCAGGCGGTTTCCGAAACGGTTGATGGGGGGTTGTATATGTCTTTCATGAAGAAAACTCCTCTTATTTATGGTGAGCGTACCACCCTCGCGGCCTCGGTCAGGGTCCATAACCCGTCAGGTTGCTCAAACTCCCCGTCCCGCAATTTCAAAACCCAGGTGCGCATGCGTCCGTCCACCTGTTTCGCGATCATCGAAAATCCGCAGCCACTGGCAAATTTATCGCTGATGTGAATGGTCTTGCCGAATTTGTCGGTCTGCAAAAAAAATTCATTATACAAAGACAGCATTTCATCTTTGGTGGGTAATCTCCAATCGTCATACCCCGCGAACTTGTTTTCCTTAAGCTCGCGTGCGTAATCCACGGATTCCTGGTAATTGACCCATTTTTTCAGATCGATCATGGTATCCGTTTTTTTCCACATCAATCCCGTTTCGCGGTCGGTTACCGTTTCGTCGCCATTATCTACAAAGCGTTCCTGTTCGGTCATAAAGTCATCGCCTGATTCTTGTAAAACCCCCGGGATTTTGAAACTGACGGTAGAGAATATCATTATAAAATCGTCAATTCAAAAGTTCTTCCCATTTTCGGACATTTATGAAATAAAATTGATCCATGGCTACGAACCCGACGGAACTGCCTCCATTGAAAATCCTATTGAACCAACTGGACTGGAACCTGCAGTGGCTCCAGCAGATGGAAAAGAACGAGCCAACGGATTATTACCGGGATGCCGCGCTCCAGCGTTTTGAGTTCACTTTCAACACAGCGGTGAAATGTATCCAGGCCGGCGCCCTGAAACAGAATATAACCTGTGAGTCGCCGGAGGAGTGCTTTGCGCTGGCGGAGCGCGTGGAGTGGCTGCCGGAGGGAGCGGCGTGGAAAAACATGCTCCAAGACCACGAAAACATGAAACTGGAGTCTGCCTCTACAAGCGCCGATGCTGTTTTCGCCAACCTAAAAAATTACCGCGAACAACTTAAAACCTTGTTCGACCGGCTGTCGGAATTCGAACCAAACTCATAATTGGCTTTTGAGGGATTCAAACGCCTGCCTGCGATGAGACCTGGCGTTTTTTTCTTCCGGGCTCATTTCGGCGTAGGTCCGGGTTTCGCCGTCGGGGATGAAAATCACATCCCACCCGAAACCCTGACTGCCTCGAATTTCGCGGGCGATGGTTCCCGCCACCCGGCCCTCCCCGATGATCCTCGTTTTGCCGTCGTACAGTGCGGTCCAACAGACAGCCTCGGCCTGGCGGTTTTCGAACGGTTCCAGCATTTTCAGCATACCTTCGCACCCGACACTCTTTTCGAACCATTTGACCAGAGCGCCCGGCAGACCGTTCCAGGCGGTAAAGATCAACCCCGAATCCTCCACCAGGACCGGGCACTTGAATTCACCCCAGGCTTCAGTGACTTTGTGTTCGACCAGTTGGCGGATATCGTTGGTTTGGATTTCGTGCAGGTGATCGGCCACCCCCTGTTCCATCTCGATCCCAAGGATTTCTTGAGCCTCGCGCAGTTTGTTGGGATTGCCGGTAACAAACTTCAATTGCGTCCAGATGGGATGATGCTTCATAATACCTGGCTAGTCTCGGATGCGGTTCGCCGGCGGCCTGCTTGCCGAAACCCGGTTCGTGTGATATAAATTTGGCCTTTAATTTCCAACGAATCCATTACCCAAATGAATCCAATCCTACAGCGACCGTGGCTCTGGCTGATTATCATAGCCCTTTGTGCCAGCGGATGCACCCGCATCTTTGAAAACGACCACGACGCACAGGCCCGGCAAGCGTTACAGGACCTGATGGCGATCCAGGACCAGTTCCATAAAGAAAACAAACGCTACGCTAAAAATCTCATTGAAATCGATAGGTACAATTTAAAATATCACAATGGGATCGTTTATCTCGAAATCGAATCGGCAGGTAAGAACAAATACCGGGCCATCTCCCTGCCGGCAGAATCCTCCACCGCGCGCGTGTTCGCCTACGACACCAGCCACGGCGGGTATTATGAGATGGGCGAGGAGGAAGTGGCGCAATACGTTCTGGGCGCTCTGAACCATATCCGCAAAGAACAAAGAGAGAAAGCAACTTTCGATTATTTGTCGGCGGGGATGCTGATCTGTCTTTTCTGTTCGGCACCCGCATGCTTACCCGGTACAAGGAACCCAGAACGGGCTGGGTGTGGTGGCCTTATTTCCTATGCCTGGCACCCCTCAGCCTGGCCGTGGCCGGGCTCAACCACATCGACAAGGAAACTTCCTTCTCCACCGAACTATTGATCTTGATGGGTACGGGGTTTGGGGTGTCTGTACTTTGCCTCATACTCGCCGGCATTGGAATAACCAAAATCCCAGCCAAAGGCGAATACCATATACTCCAGGGCATCGCCATCTGCACCATTTTCATAGGCCTGTTCAGCGGGGTGATTCTGGCCCAATCCTACTTCAACTACTCATAGACTAAAGGGAATGCGCTGTATTTTAAAGAAAGTTGATGACGAGAGAGAGCCCCCCCCAGACGCCCTGGTCGATGACAGTCAAATCCTCGCTTGTTTTGTAACGGGAATCGCCGGATAATGGCCCCTCAAGGAGCAATTCGCCAATGATCAATTTGATAGGTTATCCGGAAGAAAAATTAAAACAGTTGTTTGCCGACTGGGAGGTGCCCACCTACCGGATCCAGCAGGTGTTCAGCTGGGTTTACCTTCATCGCGTATGGCAGTTCGAGGAAATGACCAATCTTTCCAAGGACCTGAGAGCCCGCTTGGCGGAGCATTTTGTCATCGCGCTACCCCGGATTGCGGCCAAAACCCATTCGCAGGACGGCTCCATCAAATACCTGTTTGAGCTGGATAATGGGTTGCAGGTCGAAAGCGTCTGGATGCCGGACGAGACGCGGAAAACCCTGTGCATCTCCAGCCAGGTCGGTTGCCGGCTGGCCTGCTCTTTTTGCCTGACCGCCACCCTGGGATTGAAAAGTAACCTGACTGCGGGGGAAATTATCGGACAGATCCTGGCCGTGAATAATGACCTGCCGGAGGAAGACCAAGTCACCAACGTCGTGATGATGGGGATGGGTGAACCCCTGGATAATTATGAAGAGGTATGCGAGGCCTTGCGATTGATGGCCTCCCCGCACGCAATGCGTATATCCAACCGCAAGATCACTTTGTCCACCTCGGGACTGGTTGACCGCATCCAGCAGTTTGCGCAGGAAAACATTCACGTCAACCTGGCCATCTCACTCAACGCCACGGAAGACGCCACACGCGACCAGATCATGCCTATCAATAAAAAATACCCCATTAAAACACTCATGGGTTGCCTGAAGAAATATCCCTTAAAACCCACCCGCCGCATTACTTTTGAGTATGTACTTTTGAAAGATATTAACGATTCCGATGAAGATGCAGTGCGCCTGGGCAAGTTGTTGAGCGGGGTCCGATGCAAAATCAACCTCATTCCATTCAATGGCTATGACGGCTCGCCCTACCAGCCCCCATCGGAGGAACGCATCAAATCTTTTCAAAACTATTTGATCCAAAAAAAATTCTCCGCCTTTATCCGTAAGAACCGGGGAACGGATATTTTGGGCGCGTGCGGCCAACTGGCGGCCCAGACGATGACGGGCTCTCCGGTTCAATGATTATTTCCAACTATTCTCACCCTTTATTCTTGAAGCGAAACCGTCCTTTTCATACCCTTAAATTCCACTTTTTATCAAGGTTTGGAGAACGCGTTATTGTATGTATTTACAGCATTTATAATTCCCTTGACTTTAAAAAACCCCTATGATATTTCTCTAACCTTTTTGAAGGAAGTGTTAATTTTCCCCCTGGCGCAACTGAGCCGATTCATCAAAAAAATTAGAAGTTTCGCAATTTAATTTATTCTCTGACCTTTTAACTCCAGGAACTCTGCGATGCCCCCAAGCAACGTCTCAGAGCAAAAATCCTTTTCATTCAAACTGATTCTTCTGGCACTGGTGGTGTACGGCCTGGCTCACCTGAGTCCGGCTCTGCCCTGGGTTTCCTCTTCCTCATTTTTAAATGCCTTGGGACCCCAAACCGTCCAGGCTGAAGAAGAAGATGAGGAGGAAGAAGATGAGGAAGACGAAGAAGAGGAAGAAGAAGGCGATGGAGAAGAAACTGCTGAGGGCGAAGAAGGCGCCGAGGAAGAAGATACTTCGTATCTTACCGATATAGGTCCCGCCCAAGAAATCATAAACGAGCCGTACACGTTCCCCGGATTGGGCAATCGAAAAGCGACCTGGGGAGCGGCGCAACTGCACATCCTGTTCGCCTCCTTTATTCTGGGTTGCCCCATGTTCGTGGTCATCATGGAGGTGATGGGCGCACGTAGAACCCAGGGAGTCCGCAAAGCGGTTATTCTCGCCAATGTGTTCATGGGTGTTCTGACCGGCGTCATCATCGGCATCATTGGTGAAATCATTGTCGACATTCATCATGGCGTGCTGTACGGGTTGTGGGCCTGCGCTTTCGCCACTCTGATCGTCAGTTTCCTGAACTATTTCCACGTCTGCATGAACACTAAAGTATCGTCTGTCGTGGGCGCACTGGTTGGAACTTTCTTTGCCTATCTTCTGGTTCCGATAGACCATACCACTGCTCCCGCCATCATTTTGGCGCTTGTGAATGGCGCGGTAGGTGGTTTCCTGTCCACCGCCATCATGTTTGCCGAAGCGGATTACAAGTTTGAACGCCTTGCGCATGAAATCACCAAGGTCATCGGTTTCTGTTATAGCTTCACCGCATTGACGGGCGGGTTGTTCCTGTTCATCATGATGGTGGCCTACAAGGATTTTATCTCCTATCTGGTCACCGCCTATCCCATCCTGTTCATGATCGGGTACCCCACCCTGTTTATATTGGAAACCATTGTCCTGTATATTTACGTTTATTCGTGGGACCCATTAAACAAATCCAATAAAAAGGGACGGCACATCGTTCTGGGCGTCATTTTGAATATCCTGGGACTGTCGTTGTTGTGTGCGCTGGATGGACCGGCCACCTTCATGCAGACACCTCCCAAACCGTATGACGCGCTGTTTACCACGATGACCGAGTGGGACCGCATTGCGACCATGACGTGGATGCCGCTCAATTACCACCGTCTGGTGGGCAACGGCACCTTCGGCGGGTTCATGGTGGGGGTCATTTCCGCTTACATGTATCTCTGGTCCAAGGATCCCAAGGAAAAAGAATATTACGACTGGGTCGGTTACATGGGGAACTTTATTGGCGTGCTGTTCATGATTCCCCTACCGGCGATGGGCTACATCTTTGTCCGCGAAATTTACCAGTACGACGCCACCATCGGCATGTACATCATGTCCGATCGCGAGTCGATGTTCATGCTGGTGCAGGGTCTATTGATCGGCACCATGTTTGCGGCCAGTAATATTTATATGTGGGTGAGCATGAAGCGCATCGAAAATGCCCACCGGTTTTTCCCGGCGATGAAACTGGGCTTCATCCTGATTGTCATTGCGGCGACCATCTGGTTCACCCCGCGGCGGTTCTTCGCCACCATGCTCCCGGAACCGGGGATGAATCCCGACATGGTGTTGCCGGACAACCTGGCATTTCTGGCACTCATGGTCTCTAAAAATACCGCCGCGTTCGCTCTGGTGACGGTGACGCTTATTAATTATATTTTCTATACGATTTCGACTCGAACCGGGAAAATATCCTGGGGGAAAATCAATCCCCTCGGTCCCTATATTCTCATTTTCATGGGATTCACCGATATCTGGCTGATGAGTTGGATGGGCACCATCCGTGAGTTGTCCCGGATGAACTGGCATATTTATAAAGTGTTCAAGGATGTCACCCCGGGAAAATACGCGCCTTCGCTGGCGGAATCGGGTGTGTTCGTGACCGGCGTGGTGTGGACATTCTTTATTGTCATGACCCTGATTATCTGGCTGGGCATCAAATATCCAAAAACCAAGAAAGCTGAGGAAGCCCCTGCGGCGGCACCTCAAATGGCTGAATAGCTTTTCTCAACTACTTCTGGATCGATTATGAAGACCTTACCTAAAATACTGATCATCGCCGCCGCCGTTGGCGCCTTTGGATACGGGGTCGGTAAATTTTTCAGCATGTCCCCGCCCATCATGGCGGGAGCCATGGCGGGCCTCACCCTGCTCTATGGCTTTCTGCTGACCAAACAACACCGCCCTCCCAAGGAACAGGGATTTTTCAAAAATATCGCCACCAAAATTCCGGTCATCGCGGTGATCGCGGTCATCTTATGGTTTGGTGCGGGGTATTTTGGTTTTCCTGTCTGGTGGCAGATCGAGTTCGTTTCCTTCTCCGTCATCGGCATGATCTTTTTTATCATCCTCGATTTAAAATCCATGAAGGTAGAAAGAGGAGCCGGCGATTCGATTGTGCGGTTGATAGGCACCTACGCTTTACCTTCAGCGCTGTTCATTACCATTACCGCTCAATTGCCTCAATTTGATCCGGAATATGAATTGGCCAAGCTGAACAGGCCCCCGGTCAAATTGAGCGAATTAGCTGGACCGGAAGTCATCGCGGCCGGGCGCGAAGTGTTTGAATCCAACAAGTGCTTCAACTGCCACAAGGTGTTTTGGGAAGGCAACTCGGACCGTGGCCCGAACCTGGGATCGAAACAGATCGGATTGTATTCTGAAGATTATATTAAGGATCAAGTTCTGAATCCCCGTAAAAATCAGTCTCCTGGTTTTGAAGATAAAAAATCCAAAAAAGCCATGCCGACTTATTATGGCGAGGATTTGAGTGAGGACGAGTTGAGCGTTCTGGTTTCTTATTTGAAAACCCTGCGTGATCCCACTCATATGCCGGTGGAGGGAAAATTCCCCAATCAATGGACTTGGTGGGATGATGCCGATGTCGTGGCGGCGGGTAAGATAATTTTCGAAGGTAAAGAACCGGCCACGGAAGGCCTTAACTGCGCCGTTTGCCATGGCGCCGACGGTATTCCCATGATGACCGGAGCCTTCGATTTCCGTAATCCCGATAACATGGATACCAAGAAAATGGCGGACCATCGACCTCTTAAGCTTAAGGACTGGCCCGATGATCTGTATTACCGGCGCGTCACCCGGGGTATCGACGAAACTGCGATGGCGCCGTGGGGCATGCTCCACCCGCATCTCTATCTATGGAAAGCGGAAGCCTACGCCCGCACCTTCCACGATCCATTGGACAAGCGGACCGCGAAAAAACCGGTGCCTCCTATCCCCACCAAGGAAGAAATCGAACGGTGGAAGAAGGATGAGCTATTCCTTGATCCTCTATATTAAGATTAGTAATCTAACTATAACAAATACTTACCCGAATCTGCTCTACTACTCAGCAGATTCGGGTTTTTATTTCTACCCCGTTTATACCCCTTCTTGAGGCTTGGCCTCACCCGTTTTCCCCGTTTCCAGTGATATAATCTCTATTTAGGCATATATGGTTTCAAATATATGTCTTCTCCCTTAAATAAGGAGGATGGTTATGAAACCCAATGGCAAACCTTTCAAGCAGAATTTAAAATATAAACTGCCTGTTTTCGCGGTGGTGTCCGTGATCCTCTGGTTTGGAACCGGAGCACTGGGATTCCCCGTCTGGTGGCAGATCGAATTCGTTTCCTTCGCCTTCGTGGGATTACTCCTGTTCCTCCTGCTGGACATGCCGTCCCTGAAGCCGGAGACCCAGTCCTCGCAATCAATGTTTCGAATAATGGGAGCCTATGCCTTCCCGACAGTGCTGTTCATCAACCCTGACGGCACAATTGCCTCAATTTGATCCTAATCCTCCTGAGCCTCCAGATCCATGTCGCCACGGCGCTTGCGAAGGTGATAGTAAAGAAGCTATCGAAGCAGGGCGGCAGGTGTTTGAAAGCAACAAATGCTTCAATTGCCATCGGGTGTTCTGGGAAGGCAATTCTGACCGCGGACCCAATCTGGGCACCAAGCAAATCGGACTCTATCCTAAAGATTACATTAAGGAACAGATTCTGGACCCGCGAAAAAAGCAATCTCCCGGGTTTGAAGATCCTAAATCCAAGCGGGCCATGCCGGATTATTACGGTGAGGACCTGAGCGAAAACGAATTGAACGCTCTGGTGGCTTATCTCAGAACCCTACGCGATCCAACTCATATCCCCGTAGAAGGAAAACTGGGGGATCAGTGGACCTGGTGGGACGATCCACAGATCATCGCGGAAGGACAAAAGGTCTATGAAGGACTGGAACCGGCCACTGTGGGGCTCAATTGTGCGGCTTGTCATGGTAAGGAGGGCACACCCATGATGACCGATGCCTTCGATTTCAGGGATCCCAACCGCCCGGATACCGACAAAATGGCGGACCATATGGATGTCACCCTGAAAGATTTTCCGGACGCGTTGTATTACAAGCGGGTCACCAAAGGCATCGACGGCACGGCGATGGGCCCCTGGGGCATGCTCTACCCTCATCTCTATCTGTGGAAAGCCGAAGCCTACGCCAGGAACTTCCACGATCCGCTGGACAAGCGGACCGCGAAAAAGCCGGTACCTCCTATCCCTACTCAGGAAGAAATCGAACGGTGGGGAAAGGAAGATATGATCATCACTCTCGCTGGACCCGGTTGAGTATGATGATGGGTTTATCCAACCGGTACGGGAACCCCGTAGCGGTTTTTTTATGTTCCAGACGATGGGAAATTGATATGATAGGATCCTAATTCAACCAGCATTTATGCAAGGAGTGGGGAATGAGCCGGATTGATGATCTCATCAAGGAAAATCTTAGTGAAGACGGCACGGTGCTGAGTCTTCGCGAAAAATATATCGGACTACGGGGCACCATGGAATTGTTCACCAAAGGTGAGATACTGCAAAAAGTTAAAGTGCTGACCTATTCAGGAAACCAGATCGGCGATGAAGGGGCGGAATCGATTGCGGAATGCCCGTATTTGACGAATCTGGAAAACCTTGTCCTGAATCTCAATGAAATCGGCGACGAGGGAGCGGTACTCCTGGCCAATACGCCGAACCTGCCCAAGGTCACCCAAATGTCGCTGTTCGGCAATGTGATCGGCGACGAAGGGGCGCGGGCGTTTGCCGATTCGCCGCAGAGCAAGAAACTCATCAAACTGGATTTGTACAAAAACCAGTTTTCTCCGACAGGTATCAAAGCTTTGACGGAATCGAAGAACCTCAAAAACTGCGAAGAGTTGGAAATTTATCGGGAGTAATCCGGTTCAGGCAGATGAGCCTGTTTGTTCGGCCCATTGCTCCGGGGTCAGGGTTTTGATCTGAATTGCGTGAATCACTTTAGGTGAGCCGTTGATTTGGTCGTCCAACGCGCTATAGACCAGCCGCCGCTGATCGATGAGATTGGCATTTTCAAATTTGGAAGAAACGACGGTGACCGCGTAATGCCCTCCCCCGCCGGCGGCTTTGTGTCCACGGTGCAGATAACTTTCGTCGATGATGTCCACGTGGGACGCCTCAAGTTTTTCCTTTAATATTTGATCGATCAATTGAACCGCTTCATCCATAATCACACCTGAAATTAAAATAAAATTATTGGTTTAAAATGCTTTTCATTATTTGGTAAGCTGGCAGGAATTATTTAGAGTCCCGGGCATTCATATCGGGCAGATCGTAAAAATTCTTGAGATTATCAGCATACCGGGAATGCGCTTCGTTTTTGTCTTCGTCCACCAAACGGGCACGGCACTTGGCACATACCGGAATGCGGTCCGGCGAATACGACTTGATCCGGTTTTTAACGCCGCACTCGGGGCATTCAATGATAAAAATATCCTTGTCCATAACTTTTCCCTTATTGAGATGAAGGGTGTATTATAGACCAAAGGAGCCTGTGATTTAAAATGTTTGTTTTCACCACTCAAAACTTCAAGCAACTGCCCCTCAGGACGAAAATCGGGCTATTTCTAGCGATCGCTCTGGGAGTCACCCTGCTATTCCTGTTCGGAATCACCTTTCTGGTGATTGCGCTGATCGGCGGGCTGATCACTATGGTCGCCAATCTGTTCCGAGGCAACCGCCCCCAATCGCGGCCTTTGCGTGATCCTTTTCCACCACGACGTCCCCCCTCTCAAAGACCCCAACCTCCCCGCAAAGTTGACGACGATGATATTATCGATGTGTGACGGATTCGTCGATTAGCGCGGTTTCTTGTATTGATGGGTGGATCGGCCCAGGTAAACTTCCGCCGCTTCCATGAGAGTTTCCGATAGTGTGGGATGGGGATGCACCGTTTCCGCCAAATCTGCGGCAGTGGCCTTGAGCCGAATGGCCAGGGCGGCTTCTGAAATGAGGTCTCCCACCCCAACCCCGACCATACCCGCTCCCAAGATACGATCTGTTTTGGGATCGATAATCAGCTTGGTGGCTCCATCATTTCTACCCAATGTACCGGCCCTCCCTGAGGCTCCCCAGGGGAATTTCGCTATGGCGACTTCGATACCCTTCTGCTTGGCCTCCAGTTCGGTCAGGCCGCACCAGGCGATTTCCGGATTGGTGAATATGACGGCAGGAATGACCAGTGAATCATCAGCCGGGGAGTCTCCCAACAGACTGTCGACCGTCCTTTTGGCCTCATGTGACGCCTTGTGAGCCAACATCGCGCCGCCCACCACATCGCCGATGGCAAAAATAGAAGGGTCCGCCGTTCTTCCCTTCGGGTCGGCTTTCACGAAACCCTTATCGTCCATCTCCACCTGGGTGTTTTCGAGACCTAAATCGGATGTGTTCGGTTGACGGCCCACCGAAACCAAAACACGGTCAAACTCCACTTCCTCCGGTTCCCCACCGGTTCCCTCTAAAACAACCTTCAGGCATGCTCCTGCGTCCTTTATAGCGGTGACACGGGTATTGAGATGAATGGCTTCGAACTCCTTTTTGAGCCGGGCCTGTAAAATACGGACCAGATCGCGATCCGCCCCCTGAAGCAGGCCATCCGTCATTTCCACTACGGTGACTTGGCTCCCCAAAGCGGCATAAACCGTTCCCATTTCCAGGCCGATATACCCTCCTCCAATGACCAGCAGGCGTTCGGGGATTTCTTCCAATTCCAAAGCACCGGTGGAATCCATCAGCCGGGAGCCGACTCCTGTCCAATCCTTGGGAATGATCGGCCGCGAACCCACAGCAATGAGGGCGCGATCGAACGAGAGAGCCCCATGGCCTTCGACCCGCACGGAATGGGAATCCTCAAAAACAGCCCGGCCTTGTATCCATTGAATACCGCGTTGTTTGCAAAGTTGAGCCAACCCGCCCGTAAAGTCGCCGGTCACCTTTTCCTTCCAGGCACGAATCTTACCGATATCAAGGGTCAGTTTTCCAAAATGGACGCCCCAGTCCCCAGCGTGCTTGGCTTCGGAAATCAGTTTCGCCAGATGCAAAAGAGTTTTTGACGGAATGCACCCGCGCAGGAGGCAGACTCCTCCCAACTGCTTTTCTTCATCGACGAGAGTCACCTGCATCCCCTTGTCAGCGGCCAGGAAAGCCGCGGCATATCCGCCGGGGCCACCGCCAAGTATCAATAATTTCTGTTCGCTCATATACACCGTTGCTTGTTAAGAGGAAATGAAGTTTGGATTATTTGTGACGTCTGCGACTGAGTTGTTCCCAGGGGCGGGGTTCGGTCTTTTGTTTCATCCGGCTCAATATAAAGTTAAAAATTTTTCGGGCTTCTTTCAAAGTCGTATGCGGTCCTAACAGTTTTTCCGTGTAGCTTTTTTCCAACTCAATGAACGACTGGACCTGGCGCCCATATTTTTTTACGATTTGGAGATTGCTGAGGTTGGATGTTTTCTGATCCAAAAGCTGTGGATTGCTCTTCGGGTTATCTTTCACTTCCGAAGTTTCCTGATCATGAGAGCTATCTGTGATTTGAGAGACCGGGGGGTCTTTCAAAAAATAGCGAAGGGCGAAACCTGATTCCGTGGTGCAAAGATCATTTAAGCGTTTTGCCATCTCTTCCTCAATCTGCAACGAACCTTCCGAGACCGGTACGAATTTCCAATCCTCTTCCCCGACTTTTTCCAGCACTCCCAAATCCGCCAGATGACAACATAAAGCCGCGACAGTGGCATCTTCCACATCGGGAATCAGGATACCGTTCTTCAATAGCTCACCCCAGGAAGAGAGGGATCGTTGTGGATTTCTATCGTTCATGACAAACACACAAGCTTTTCATAGTCAGGCTTTACGGTTAGCCAAACGTTTGCCAAATGAATGTTTCCAGCTTTCGGAAAGCGCAGGATGGGCCATGAGCTTTTCGATGGCTTCGTACTTTGTTTTATCACGATACATAAGATAATGGGCGTCCCTCACCGAGATTTTTTTATTATCCGAATGGATTCGTTCGACTGCCATTCCCACTTGAAGCCAGCCCTGTTTCAAAACCCGAAAATAATATCCGCAATACCCTAACTCCTGTATCCGGGAGGCCAGTTTGGGGAGTCCAAATATTTTGGTTAATTTATGGCACGGTTGCCGGGGTTGCGTGCATTGCACTTCGACTTCACCGATTCTGAATATATCTCCAATATGAATCTGATCTTCCGTCAGCCCTTCAATCGTCAGATTTTCCCCAAAGGAAGCGGGCGGCATGTTGCGGGAAAGCTCCTTTTCCCAAATAGGATAATGGTTGGCCGGATAACCACAGACCGCCTTATCCCGACCGCCATGATCTACCGGGTCGGCAACCTGGTCACCGTCAAATCCCATCAGGTCCAAAAAAATTTTCCCCTTAAACGGGTCCCTCAGTAGTGAAGTTTTTAATTTGTGACCTTTTTTATAAGTAACTTCACGTGGGGTTCCGATATTGATTGAGGTGATTGAAAGCATGAGGCTCCGTCAAATGATATCAATTAAAAAGAAGATGTATTTTAGCGGGTAATCGGGGTGGGAGAAAGTAAAAATTTATTCTACAAAATGATATCCGTCTCTGCCTTTTCGTTTAGCTTTATACAGGGCTGCGTCCGCCTTATCGAGAAGAGTTTCATAATCGTCCCCATCATCCGGGTACAGCGATATACCAATACTGAATGACGACTTAATTTCATTCCCATCGAGATTTAAAGGCTCTCTACCCAGAGTGATCAGTTTTTCGGCCAGCGTCACAGCATTTTCCCGGCCCATCAATTCGGGCAGTACGAGAATAAATTCGTCGCCACCCAGGCGAGCCAGGGTATCCTCTTCTCGAACGGCGGATTTAAGTTTTTGCCCCATTTCCTTGAGAAAGAGATCGCCAATGCCATGACCGTAGTTATCGTTGACCAGCTTAAAATCATCAAAATCCAGGAACATGACCGCCAAACGCTTTTTAGCCCGATGGGCATGAGCCAGAGCCAGAGTCAGCCGATCAATCAACAGAACCCGGTTGGGTAACCCGGTTAGAGAGTCGTAGTAGGCCATATTCTTGATGGTTTCCTCTGCCCTTTGACGCTCCAGCTCGGCTCCGGCTCGAGAGGCAAACACTCTCAAAATAGATATCGTTCTCTCTTTATCCAGCATAGGCCTGCGATCGAAGACCACAAGATGCCCCATCACATTCAAGGAGGAATCAAAAAAGGGCACACCCGCGTAACTTTTAGCGCCTATTTCCTTTAAAAAGATCTCATCGGGAAACGCCTCTTGGATTCCATCGGCATAGAAACTGACGCTACCCCCCAGGAGATCTTCATAAGGGGTGTGAATCACTTCATACTGGTGACCGCTGACAAACTGCTCCCCATTCCATCCCGCTATGATTTGACATTTCGAGTCGTGACCTTCTAAAATCTCACTGACCATGGTGCAACGAGCCGGTAGAGCGGAAGCCAAATGACGCACCAACGATTGGAAAAACTCATTTCCGGTTTGCGCCGAGGTTCCTTCGACGATCGATCGAAAAGCCTGATCATCGCGGTTTCTTTTTATTTCACCACCTATGCTGGCCGAAAAGGTCTTTAGTATCGATTCCTCATCAGGGGACCAGACTCGACAGGAATGACGATTGGCAAATAACGCAAACCCCCAATACGTATAATCAATTGTAAAAGGCGCCAACACACAGGACTGGATTCCCTGCTTTTGAAAAAACGGCGGGTCCGAGCCGGCGGAGTTCACTACGTGGTTGATGGATTTCCCCATCCTCAGTTCTTTGACCCATTCGTCCCATCCCAAGCTGGTATAAGTCAAATCGCATAAGCCTCCGTCTAAATTCTTTTCACCCTCATTACACCAAAAGTATTTCAGGCTGAAAGCCCCTTCCCCGCTTTCCGGATGAGGATGATCCTGAAAGATATAAACACGGTCCATTCCCCCTGCTTTCCCAACAGTTCCCAATGCTTCCCTGATGGCGGATTCATGGTCAAAAACAGTCAGGAGTCGTATGGCGGCCTCGGACACTCCCTGCAAAAGAAGCCCTTGAGCTTTCAGGGATTCTTCCGCCTGAATTCTTTGTTGTTCTTCATTAAACAAGCTAATGGCGTGCCGAATGGCTTTGGAAAGAATTTCTGGTGAAAGACTCGCTTTAACCAGATAATCGGTGGCACCCGCCTTCATGGCCTGAACAGCAATCTCCTGATCTCCCTGGCCGGTCAACATGATTACGGGAAGCGTGTATCCTTTTTCCCGGACATCTTTTAGGATATCCACCCCATTCCATTCGCCTAAACGGTAATCCAGGAAAAACAGATCATAATGGGATTCTTCCAGTTTTGGGGCAATATCCTCCCGGGTGGGAGCGGAATCCACCGTCACTTTGACATCATGAGTCCCCTCGATGATTAGCTCCTTAAAAATGAGCAAATCGTCCTCATCGTCTTCTGCGATTAAAATGCGAATGTCGTGCTCAATCAATCCCATAGGGGCCCATAAATTTTTAGTCAATTTAGGCAAATATAGAGAGAGTTCTCCTATATTTTATGGTAAGGAAATTCGCGCCCCCCGTCAACCACGTAATTATCTATAGGCTTATTTCTAAAGGACTTATGAGACTTGATAATGCGGGCGGAAAATCAGGGCATCCACAGATACATAAAATTTGGCCCGGGGGTCTCTGGAATGAAATTCAGGTTCACAAAATTGAAATTGATGGAGGGGGGTACCGGTGTCGAGGAATAGATATTACTTTTGTATTGTCCGGACCGATGATAAACAACAAGGCGCATTTCATCCAGCCCCAAATCCTTTTTGATAAATTCTTCCGCTTCATCCATATAGGCGATTTGGTCAATCAATTTGGCATCCAGAGCCTGTTGAGATGTATAAATTCGTCCATCAGCCAGTTTTTTGATTTCATCCCTATTCAATTGCTTTCGGTTATCTTCAATGGTGGCAACAAACCTTTGATGGAGACTGTCGATGGTTTGCTGGAAGATCAGACGTTCATCTTTCGTCAAAGCCCGGAATGGGGATAAAAAATCTTTATGGTCACCGGATTTGACCACCTCGAAATCCACACCCACTTTTTCCATCAGGCCACTCAGATTCATTTTAAGGGCGATCACTCCAATGCTTCCAGTCAGCGAGGTGGGGTGAACGATAATCCGGTCTGCCGCCTGGGCCACATAGTACCCTCCGGAAGCCGCAAGATCCATGACGACGGCATACACTTTTATTTTTTTTCTTTCTTTGAACGTTTTAATTTCATGATAAATAATATCACTGGACGTCACGGTACCGCCGGGAGTATTGATTCTAAGAATCAGGGCTTTGACATCATTATCCTTCTCTGCTTTTTTTAAAGTTTCCCTGACGCGGTCGACCAACCCCGAATTCATCTCCACTCCCAATGCGGAAACCCGTTTTTTATTCGAAATCACTCCCTTGATATCAACCAGCAAGACTTTGTCGTCGCCTTCACCGGAAACCGTTTTTTCTTTTAAGGGACCCAGGCTGGGAGTCACATTGATTTTAAACAAAGTGCATCCGTTCAAAATTACAAATAGAAGTATCATCAACAGAAGGCGGACCTTGTGAACATGCTTTCGTGATCCACGGCACAAACTGATCCATTTCATATCAATTTTCCTCACCGCACATAAATTCATAAAGAGGTTTGAAATTCGGGATCACCGAGGCCCAGCGCCCTTCTTGCCCTTCCAAAATTTCAAAGATATTGCTCCATGATTTTCTGACGACTTCCGAGTTCCTTCTGTCCTCCGGAAGAACCAGCTGCTCCAAAAAGGGCTGGGTGTTTATAACAATTTCGCGAACGGTCATGGTATCCCGAGCCACCTCCATTTTTAATTTCTTGCGGGCCTCCATGGTAGCGACATCACTGATTCGATTCTTTTGATAATCTTGAAAAAGATGCCGGAAACCCTCCTGAATATTTTCCAGGATATCCGTGAGACGCGAATCGCTATTGACTTTAGCCAACTGCTTATTGATGCTTTGTAACGGGGAAATAATGTTGATCTCGTGAAGGGTGGACTCTTTGACATTGTAAACTTTCATCAGATCCTGAACGTCCATTTTATGCCCCTGCCCGGTTTCTGCGTTGACCGAATCCAGACATTTTTGGATCTGTTGCTCCAAATTTTCATTGAGCTTTTCACGGGTTTGTTCCACTTGCTGGTCAAAAAGATCACCCTGACCCAGTTTTTCAAATTCAGGACGACATTCATCCGCTCGCTTTTGGATCAACACCTCCGCTTCCGAGTTAATCATGGATTTAAGCCGGGTGATCCGCTTATCGGTTAAAGGACTTACAAATTTAATACGCACTTCCCGTTCCACCCGCAACATCTCCCGCGGCATGGCCCGGAATACTTTTTCATAGCTGTCGTACAAAGTCTGCCAGTGCTCCAGAGTATGCTTCTTGTTGGTTTTGGTATATTTGATTGTGGTCCTTTTGATACGTACCACATTTTGCTGAATCAGGGAAATCAGCTTGTCCCTGATCATGGTGTCCATTTTTTCTTCCAGATTATCCATAGCTGACTATAAAAAGGTGAGTTTCATTATTTGAGGTTATGGGACTTGGCGCACCGGCACCCGATTCCGTAAAATTCCTGTCCGTCATTCTGACCGTAGCGGTGCGAAACCCGCATATAATCGGGAAGGCTGTTCCAGGCTCCTCCCCGAATCACATGATACTTGCCCTTTGAAGGCCCTTTGGGATTCTTGCGCGGACTCTTTTGATAATAGTGAGCATCATACCAATCGAAAACCCATTCGGCAATGTTTCCCGACATCTCGTACACCCCTTCGGGGGTTTTGCCAAGCTCCAGCGAACCCACTGCTCGGAGAATATCACCTTTATCGATAAAACAACAACGGTTGAAGTGGGCTCGGGTTTCATCGGGAAGCTCTCCTCCCCAGGGATAAGTCCGATGAGTCTTGCCACCTGCGGCGCGCTCCCACTCCGCCTCCGTGGGGAGGCGTTTGCCGCGCCATGAACAGTAATTCCGGCACCGCTTCCAGGTAAGGCCAATCACCGGTTTGCGTTCCATCCCCGGTCGTGCCTTACGGTCATGCCACCCGGTAATAGTAGGATGTTGTTTGGGATTCTGTGCCAGATATGCTTCAAAATCGCCGCCCGTAACCTCATAACGGTCAATCCAGTAAGCGTTCAAATAGACTGTGTGCTGGGGGTATTCATCTTTCCGTCCGGTCCCCTCAAGACTTCCCATCAAAAACTCCCCGGCGGGAATCAACACCATATTCGCCGGATCTTCAGTTTTAGATGAATCCGCAAGCGCAGTCGCGGCCCCTGGCAGGACAACGACAACCAATACGAATAACCATCCCAATCCACCCGATTTCACAGGAATCCCCCTACATAAAAAGGGGACATAATAAGTTATTGAGCCAGCCAATTAAAGTCTTTATTATATCCAATCAGTCCCTGCGAAGCCGGGTGGACCGGTTCCGCACACGCTGAAACCTCTCACCTTTTTTCCGACCATGCGCGCAATCAAACAATTGGATGAATGGCTGGCCCGGGCCGAATCGGGATTTCTTGTCTTCCTCCTCTTTCTCATGGTCTTTCTCGCCTTTGGCCAGGTTCTTTTGAGAAATTTTCTGGATAGCGGTCTTCTGTGGACGGACCTTTTTTTACGCCAGTTGGTGCTTTGGGTAGGTTTTCTGGGAGCCTCTCTGGCGGTCCGGGAGCGCCGCCATATTTCCATCGACGTACTACCTCAATTCCTACCTGCTGCCTATCGGCCATTTATTGAAGTGTTGGTGAATTTTTGCACGGGGTTGATCAGCGTGTTTCTTACGGTGGCCTCCTGGAAGTTTGTTCAAATGGAGATGGAGTTTCCCATCATCCTCTTTCTTGATTTGCCGGCCTGGATTTTTCAAACCATTCTACCGTTCAGCTTTGCCCTGATTTCCCTGCGCTACTTTCTGCATGTGTTTGATGACTCGATCACACTCTGGAAAAAGAAATGACTCTATTCATCGTCGTCGGCATCATTATCCTGGCTTTATTGGGGGTCCCGCTATATGCCATTATCGGTTTGGCGGGTTTGGTGGCCTATCACTATGCCGACCTCGATTCCGCGGGGATTTTTATTGAATTGTACCGCGTCGCCAGCTCTCCCACTCTGATCGCCATCCCGCTCTTTACCCTGGCGGGTTTCATCATGGCAGAGAGTAAAACCCCGCAACGATTGTCCCGGCTGTCTCAGTGTTATCTGGGAGGAATTCCCGGCGGTGTTCCTGTGGCTGTCATGGTAGCCTGCGCTTTTTTTACGGCGTTTACCGGAGCGTCAGGAGTCACCATTATTGCCCTGGGTGGCCTGTTTTATCCGTTATTGCTCAAGGAAAAATATTCCAAGGATTTCTCCCTCGGCTTGATGACCTCCTCGGGAAGTCTCGGACTGCTGTTTCCCCCTTCGCTCCCATTGATCCTTTATGGTGTGATCGCTCAGGTGAGTATCAACGAGTTGTTTCTCGCCGGGATCGTTCCGGGCCTGCTGATGATCGGTATACTCGGCCTGTACAGCATGTGGACGAATGTGAGGTTAAAAATCACAAAAGTTCCTTTCGATATTAAGAAAGCGCGTTCCGCCTTGCGGGAGGCCGCCTGGGAGGTGCCCCTGCCCTTCATCATTGTATTGGGGATTTACTTCGGCGTGTTTACGGTGACCGAGGCGGCGGCGGTAACGGTGGTTTATGTCCTCATCATCGAGTCCTGGATTTACAAAGATATTCACCCCGTACGGGACCTGCCCAAATTGATGATCAACAGTATGGTCCTGGTCGGCACCATCTTGATTATTCTGGGCACGGCGATGGGGTTTACCAGCTATCTGGTGGATGTGCAGGTTCCCATGCAGGTTCTGGATTTCATGAGGCAGTATATCGACAACAAGTGGACTTTCCTGATCGTACTCACCGTTTTACTGCTCATCGTCGGTTGTATGATGGAAATTTTTTCGGCCCTCATTGTAGTCGTCCCCTTGATCATTCCCATCGCCAAGAGTTTTGACGTCAACATGGTGCATCTGGGGATTATTTTTCTGACCAACCTGGAAATCGGCTATTCCACGCCGCCAGTGGGCATCAATCTGTTTATCGCCAGTTCCCGTTTTTCGGAACCGGTGCTTCGTCTGTATCGGGCGACTCTGCCTTTTCTGGGGTTGCGCATCGTGGGTCTTTTGATCATCACCTATTTCCCCGCCTTGAGTCTGTTTCTGGTCAACCTCTTTCAACGATAGGCAGGGGATTATGTTAATATTGCTTTTTTAGTCCAGTCGATTGGCTGGAGTACCTCATAAACTTGGAGGTTTCAAAATGCTGACTGCACCCAAGCAACCTTACGACATCGGTCCGCTTCATTATACGGTGGCACCCGGTCCCTGGGGTCTGATGGGTCTCGCGGCTTCGAACAAAGGACTGATTCATATTCAATCCGTGATACCCAGCGAAAAAGCTTACGTCAATTTCCTGAAACGATCCTTCGTCAACGCTCCCCAAAAAGATTCGAAACGATTGAAGCTGGCCACCGATCAGCTGCGTCTCTACCTGAAAGGCAAACTCCGGGATTTTGATATCCCGCTGGACTTCTTCACAGGAACAACTTTTCAGAAACAAGTGTGGAAAAAGCTGGCCTCCATCCCCTATGGCGAAACCCGGAGCTATGCCTGGCTGGCGCGTTCGGTTAAACGTCCCAATGCCCACCGGGCGGTCGGCAACGCCAATGGGAAAAATCCTCTTTCAATCCTGCTACCCTGTCACCGGGTGGTTCAGAGTAATGGGGACCTGGGAGGGTATTCGGGAGGCCTTCATATTAAAAGATATTTACTTGAACTTGAGAAGACCGGCCGTGCCTCTTTATAAAACCCAGGCGGTCGTCTTGAAGTCCATGAAACTGTCGGAAAAGGACAAACTGGTGACTTTTCTGACCGAAACCCACGGCAAAGTTAAATGCGTGGCCAAAGCGGCACGAAGGTTGAAAAGCCGGTTTGGTGCTTCTCTGGAACCCATGTCGCATGTTTCGCTGATTTATTTCGGCAAGGAACACCAGGAGCTCTACCGGCTCAATCAATGTGATATCATCCAGTCTTTTCAGGAAATCAAAGAGAATCCCGATTCCTTTTACACGGCGGTCTATTTTCTGGAATTAGCGGGTCATATGATCGTCGAAGCGCATCCCGAACCGGAGATTTTTCATCTCTTGGTGCGATCGCTCCAGGAGGCAGGCAAAGTCGACAGTTTGGGAACTTTGTGCCGGTTGTTTGAGCTCCGGATCATGGCTCATGCCGGGTATAATCCCCGGCTCCAGAAATGTATCGCCTGCCGCAAGGAACCGCAGTCTCTGTGGGTGGGGTTCAGTTACAACCAGCACGGTATTGTCTGCGAATCCTGTTTCGAAAAAGAACCGGTAGAAACGCGGATCAAGTCAGGGACCCTCAACTACCTGAAAAAATTTCTGTCTCTTGATTTAAATCACGTCCACCGATTGAAAGTGCCGAAAGAGGTGGAAGCAGAAATTGAATCCATCACCCATCGGCTGGTGCTGGCCCGGCTGGGAAGGGAGTTAAAATCTTATCCCTTCATCCGGCAGATGGCGGAAATGACTAGAACTTAATGGGGAATAGAGAACCATGACCAAAAAAGGCATTCATACTGAAAACGCCCCGGCAGCCATTGGCCCCTATCAGCAGGGCATCCGGCTGGGCGACTGGGTGTTCACCTCGGGGCAGATCGCCCTTGATCCAGCGACGGGCAACTTTATCGCGGGAGAAATCGAGCAGGAAACGGAATTGACTCTGAAAAATATAGCAGCCATTCTCCAGGCCGAAGGCCTTTCGATGGATCATGTGGTGAAGGCTACGGTTTACCTCTCAGACATGAATCATTTCGCACGGATGAACCAGGTCTACGAGAAATGTTTCGCGACCAGTAAACCCGCCCGGGCATGCGTCCAGGTCGCGGCCCTCCCCAAGGGCGCCAAGGTGGAAATCGATGTGATCGCGGCGGCCAACGGCTGACAGTAAGGCGCAATTTAATGGCAAGAAAGAAAAAGAAAAGCCGCGCGGGCGAAATTAATTTTTACAAAGCCATGACCGTGCTGGGACTCATTTTAGCGGGAGTTCTGATTTATATGTTCTTCGGATCGGCACCGGAGCTGAGCAAGCATGACTTTCATGTCGCCACCGATCCCGCCGGAAAATGCCTGACCTGCCATATGGCTCAGGATAGAAATACGCCCATCATGCCGCACCGTCCTATGGAAGACTGTACCTTCTGCCATAAACCGCAATAAGAATGTCAGGAAAAGTTTTTAGGAGGGGTTGTCAAACTGAGTTCGATCCGGCTTGCCAATAGCATACACGTTGAATCCCAGATCAAATAAGGCTTGGTGGTCGAGATGGTTGCGTCCATCAAACAGAAAGGCGGGTTTTTCCATGCCATTAAAAATCCGTTTGTAATCCAGGGATTTGTACTGGTCCCACTCGGTCATCAAGGCAATAGCGTGGGCACCTTCTGCCGCTTTGTAAGGATCGGGTTCATACACGATCTCGCCTTCCACGCCTTCCACGCCTTCCAGATCCTTCTGCGCATTTTTAAGGGCGTGAGGATCGGTAATACACAGGCGGGCGCGTTCTTTCAAAAGCATTTTGGAGATATGAATGGCGGGAGAATCACGCGTATCCCCGGTATCAGGTTTAAAAGCAAAACCGAACAGGGCGATTTTTTTATCGACCACGGAATTGAACATGCCGGTCAGCATACGTTGCACAAACCTCTGCATCTGATAATCGTTGATGGTAATCACCTGTTGCCAGAAATCCGCCACCGGTTGCAAACCGAAATGCTCGCAGAGGTAAACCAGATTCAAAATATCCTTGCGGAAACACGACCCGCCAAACCCTAACCCGGCGCGCAGAAATTTGGGACCGATGCGGGAATCTTTCCCCACGGCCCGCGCCACTTCATCCACATCCGCTTCGGTCGCTTCGCACAATCCCGAAATACTGTTGATCGAGGAAATTCTCTGCGCCAGAAAGGCGTTTGAAACCAACTTGGAAAGTTCACTGCTCCACAGGTTGGTGGTGATCAATTTATCGCGCGGCACCCAGCGCTCATAGATTTTAATCAATTCGTCACGGGCCGCCTGCCCTGAAGGCGTGTCCATGGACCCGATCAACACCCGGTCCGGATTTTCCATATCGTGGATACCCGTTCCTTCGGCCATAAATTCGGGATTGGACAAAATTTCAAAATGAACAGAGCTGTCACCGGAATGCAGAATTTTGCCCAGCGTTTCGGCGGCACGAACGGGGATGGTGCTTTTTTCGACGACGATTTTATCCGATTTGGCGTTTTCTTTAATCCTGCGGGCGGTTTGTTCAATGTACTGCAGATCCACGGCCTTGCCTGCCCCTTCTCCAAAGGTTTTGGTCGGGGTGTTGACCGCCACAAAAATAATATCCGCCTCTTCGATGGCCCGATCAATATCCACTGAGAAAAACAGATTCTGGCCGCGGGCTTTCTGAACGCGTTCCTTCAAGCCC
Source organism: Nitrospinaceae bacterium (assembly GCA_965237905.1). Classification (GTDB taxonomy): domain Bacteria; phylum Nitrospinota; class Nitrospinia; order Nitrospinales; family Nitrospinaceae; genus SZUA-226. The sequence goes on from OZ250172.1 coordinate 234,928, forward strand.
GGCTCGTATATGGGAAGGTTATCGGAATTCCACCGATCGACCCTCTCCTGGGAGATGTCCAGAACGGTCACCTGGTAGTCCGGACAGAAGTTAGCGATCACGGTCATGGTGGGGCCACCAACATACCCGGCACCGATACAGGCAATTTTCTTGACGAATTTGTTGTCACTCACTGATAATTCCCGAAGAAAAAAGAAAAAGGGAGAACGATCCGTTGGGACCGTCCTCCCTTAATATGTTAAAGCTTATTCGCAAAAAGTCTATTTCTTATAATAAAATTTCTTCTTCTTAGAGCTGTAAGGCCTGGTTCCCTTGGCAAACTTGAGCTTGCCTGATTTTTTAAATTCCCAATCTTCAATCCGCAAACCTTTTGTGTCGGACTTGGCTTTGGTCTTGGCTCGATCTTTGACTTTGCCGTCTTTGACAATATCCTGGTCGGCATTGTCTTCGTTAAAATACTTGGCAATGGGGTGCATGGTTGCTTTAGCTTTGGCAAAGTCCAGCTTGCCTTTACCATGCGGATTCTTGGGATGATTGTGACAGCGGCTACAGACGTTTTCATAATCCCAGCGCTGGCCGTATTTTTCCGTCTCTTCCTTTTTAAAATCACCTTTGGTGTTTTTCATGACCACCCGGAATTGGGCTCCGCCAGCCACGGAGTGGCACATTTCACAACCGACCTGCTCCTTGTTGGGTTCTTCCGGATCAATCTTGGTGCTGATATCTTTGCCCGACTTCTTACTTTTACTGCCTGCGGGCTTGAATCCGCCGAGTTGCCTGTAACCGGTGGTGTGACACCGAAGGCATTGGGGGTCGGCCGTGTAATCTTTTTTAGGGTCCAGCTTGGCTTTCTTTTTGGCGTCGGCCCGCTCACCCGCTTTTAAAAGGTTAAAGGTCTTGCCGTGAGGAGAGTTCACCCAGGCTTGATAATAGGGATCATGGCAACTGCCGTTACATTTGACGGCGCCCACATATTTGGGTTTTTTGGGAATTTTCTTCTTCTTCTTTTTGGCGTCGGCATCATCTGCCACGCCGACTAGAAAAAAGGCTGAAATAAGAATCAAGCTGATTAACTTTATTGTTTTGCCCATTGTTTTTCCCTGATGATTATGAAATATGTAAAAGTGAATTCCCCTTTAAAAAACTGGGGCAGAATATAATAAATACCCTGTTAGGTCAACCCCCCATTTCGGGTTAAATAGTTGTAAATTAATCAATAACCTCCGGTTTGGAGTCCAGCTACCGCCCATGAAACTGTCCGATTTTGATTTTCAACTGCCCGACGAACTGATCGCCCAGACCCCCAGCCCTCAAAGAGGAGAGTCCCGGTTACTGGTCCTGGACCGGTCCGCCGCAACCATCGAACATACCTCGTTCGGCGCTTTACCGCGTTACCTGAAGGATCATCCCGTGATGGTGTTCAACGATACCCGAGTCCTGCCAGCGAAACTTGAAGGCACTGTAGGCGAACAGGGAAAGAGCATCGAGATTTTACTGGTGAAGGAGGAAGAACCGGGAACCTGGCAGGTTCTGATGAAGGATTTGAAAAAATACAAACCGGGGCAAAAATTAATCTTCGGCAAGGGTCATCTGCCAGCGGAATTCATAGAGCGCAAGGACGATACCGCTCTGATCCGGTTTGCGCCGAATCATGAGCTGGCAAGCCAACTCGAAAAATTCGGGAAAATGCCCTTGCCGCATTACATTCGCCGGTCTCCCGGCGACGACGCGGACACCGAACAACAGGACCGCGAACGCTACCAAACCGTATTCGCCCGCCATACCGGAGCGATTGCCGCGCCCACCGCGGGCCTGCATTTTACCGGGGAAATGTTGAGCCAATTAACGGATTGCGCGGAGCCGGTGTATTTGACTTTGCACGTCGGACCGGGAACTTTTCAACCGGTCCGGGATGAGGATATACGCAAGCATCAAATGAAGAAGGAGTACTTCAACATTCCAGCTGAGACCTGGAACGCAATTTTAAGGGCCAAAAGTGAGAACAGAAAAATAATGGCGGTGGGAACCACCGCGACCCGGGTGCTGGAATCGATTGAGTTGAATCGGGAGGGAGAAAGCGATGTGGAGGGGTGGACGGATCGGTTTATTTATCCGGGGCAGACGTTCAAGAATACGGACCATCTGCTCACCAATTTTCACCTGCCCAAATCCACCCTATACATGCTGGTCTGCGCGTTGGCAGGCCCATCGCTGATACAGAAAGCTTATAGGGAAGCCATCCAGGAAAAATACAGGTTCTTCAGCTATGGCGACGCCATGCTGATTTTATGATCTCGAAAAAGCACTAACCAAACCTGAGGGATTATCCGTCTGAGTCGTTCACCGCTTGCTTGAAATGCTTCCCGGATTTAAAACGAACCACTTTACGTTCTGAAATTTCGGCTTCCTCACCGGTCTTGGGATTTCGGCCCATTCGTTTCGATTTCTGTTTGACCTGGAAGGTACCGAACCGGCGCAAAATGACGGGTTCGCCTTGCCCTAAGGATTCCTTGATAAGCTTGATTACCGTTTCCACGGCTTCTTCGGCCTTGGATCGGGACAGGCTCGCTTCCTGAGAAACATGGTTGATAATATCCTGCTTGGTCATGCTCCCTCCTTAAAGGTAATTATTGCTTAAGTCCTTTAAAATCAAAGAACTTCATACATTCAGCCAAGACCTGAACAGCTAAAGCTTCCGGTAAAACCTTGATTTTAAGTCATTTGAAATTACTTATCGGTTGGCCCCCTCGTGAAGATAAGTAAATAATCAAAATAAAATCAAAGCTTTTCGGCCCAACGGATGGACCCACATGACTGAACGGGATAGAAAATCCGGTTCCACAATGCTTACAGGATGCGTGTTGCATCCTGTACTTTTTTGCCTTCTTAATGTCTCCAAGTATTTATCTAAGTTACCATTTATTTCAAAAATTTCAATAGGTTATTGCATTCTCGACAATGTTTTTTAGAAGCGGGTGCCCTCTTTTCGGTACCCCAATCTCTCAATTACATTGACATATAATTCATAACCTACTGATTTTAAAGTAAGTAGAAACCCAAAAGGGGTCCTTTCCATAGAAAGACACCTCGGTAAAAAACAGGGATGCGCCCTTTTTTTAGAGTACTTTAAGTGGAATTTTCGGCAGGATTAGCGTGTCTTTTCGGGCGAGGAAGTTTCGCGAACGATTTGATAAACCATTTCACCGGGCTTCACTAGATTTAATTTATCGCGGGCAAGCATCTCAACGGCGTAAGGATCGGACTTAAGTGCATCGATTTCTTTTTGGATGTGGGCATTCTCTTCAGCTAAAACGGTGTTACTCTTCTCCAGATAGTCCAGCTCTTCGGTAAAGTCGTAAACATTCATAAAACCCTTGTCACTGAAAACCGCAGCCAGAATCATCGCAACGATCAAAACCAAACCCAACGCAAGAGTCTTTTGAGCCTTGGTCCATTTCAAGATCGAATCTTTAAGAGCGCTAAACCATCGCATCATTTACCCGCCAGATTATAGAAAACATCGTTGCCTTTATAGAGTGCACTGGACCCCAGGACTTCTTCGATCCGGAGCAGTTGGTTGTATTTCGCGACCCGGTCGGTCCGGCACAACGAACCGGTTTTGATCTGGCCGGCATTGACAGCCACCGCGATATCCGCAATGGTGGTGTCCTCCGTTTCTCCCGACCGGTGAGAGATGACAGCGGTGTATCCGGCCCGTTTCGCCATTTCGACCGCCTCCAGAGTTTCCGTCAAGGTGCCGATCTGGTTGACCTTGATCAGGATGGAGTTGCCGATGCCCTGCTGGATGCCCTTCTGGAGAATCTCGGTATTGGTGACGAAAATATCGTCCCCGACCAACTGGGTCTGGTCGCCCAGCTTGTCCGTCAACTGCTTCCATCCCTTCCAGTCGTTTTCCGCCAGACCGTCCTCGACACTGATGATCGGATATTTTTTGACGAGTTTTTCCAGAAAGGAAACCATCTCACCCGAACTCAATTTGGATTTCTTTTCCGCCTCGAGGGTGTATTTATTGTTGGTGTACAATTCGCTGGCCGCGACGTCCAGGGCAAGCAGGATGTCCTTGCCGATTTTGTACCCCGCACTTTTAACGGCCTGGATCAGCACTTCGACGGCCTCGGCATTGGACTTGAGGTCGGGTGCGAATCCCCCTTCGTCGCCCACGGAGGTATTGTATTTTTTCTTTTTGAGGACCGCTTTCAAGTGGTGGAAAACTTCCGTTCCCATGCGCAGGGCCTCGGAAAAACTCTTAGCGCCGACCGGCATGATCATGAATTCCTGGATATCGACGTTGTTGTCGGCATGGGCGCCGCCGTTGAGCACATTCATCATGGGCACCGGCATTTCACAGGCGTTACTGCCGCCGAGATATTTGAACAGCGGCAGGTCCAGATCATTGGCCGCGGCCTTGGCCACCGCAAGGGAAACCCCGAGCATGGCATTGGCACCCAGTTTGGATTTATTCTTGGTGCCGTCGATCTCGACCAACAACTTGTCGATCAGGGCCTGCTCGGTGACTTCGATGCCTACCAGTTCGGGGGCAATTTTGGTATTGACGTTCTTCACCGCCTTCTGGACGCCCTTGCCCATGTATACCTTGGGGTCGCCGTCTCTCAGCTCGATCGCCTCACGGGACCCGGTCGAAGCGCCGGAGGGAACGGAGGCCCGTCCCAGCAATCCGTCTTCCAGGTAAATATCCACTTCCACGGTCGGATTCCCCCGGGAATCCAAAATCTGTCTGGCTTGCACTCCGATAATTTCGCTCATAACGTTTCTTTTGTGATTAAGGAATGTTTACCCCATCGCCTTTTTCAAAGCACGGAATTGAGCCGCAATGGTTTGATCGATATCGTCATTGGTATGCACGGCGGACATGAATCCCGCCTCGAACTGGGAAGGCGCAATGTAGATTCCCTCTTCCAGCATGGCATTAAAATAGCGCTTGAACAACTCCGTATCCGAAGTCTTCACCGAATCAAAGCTGACTATTTCCTGATCGGTAAAAAACATCGAAAACATGGAACCGACGCGCGTGAACGTAGCGGTCACTCCCAACTTCTTGACGTTCTCTTTAAATCCACTACACAGCCGTTCACTCTTCTTTTCCAGATCCTCATAAACTCCAGATTGGGACAACAGGTTCAGCATTTCGATACCAGCCGTCACCGCCAGCGGATTTCCCGACAACGTACCGGCCTGATAAACCGCACCCACCGGCGCGATATGATCCATGATTTCCTTTTTGCCACCGTAGGCGCCCACCGGCAGTCCGCCGCCGATGATCTTTCCGAGGCAGGTTAAATCGGGTGACACTCCATACAATTTCTGCGCGCCGCCGTAGGCAACGCGGAACCCGGTAATCACTTCATCGAAGATCAACAGGGCGCCGGACTCGGTAGTGACCTTGCGCAATAGTTCGAGAAATCCCGGTTGCGGCGGTACCACTCCCATGTTGCCCCCTATCGGCTCCACGATCAGACAGGCGATTTCCTTCCCCATTTTGGCGAACAACTCCTTGACTGCCTGCGCGTCATTATAAGGGATGTTCAAGGTCTTTTTGGCCAGATCGGAAACGATCCCCGGACAATCCGGCAGGCCCAGCGACAACACCCCCGATCCGGCTTTCACCAACAGGCTGTCGCCATGACCGTGATAACAGCCTTCAAACTTGACGATCTTGTCCCGCCCGGTAAACCCGCGGGCCAGCCGGAGTGCGCTGAGCGTCGCTTCGGTACCCGAGCTGACCAGTCGCATGGTTTCGATGGAGGGCACGGCCGCCACCACTTTTTTCGCCAGCTCGGTTTCCAACTCGGTTGGCGCGCCGAAGCTGGTCCCCAATTGCGCCTGCTTACTGACCGCATCCACGATGCGCGGGTGCGCGTGACCAAAGATCATGGGTCCCCAGGAGGAGACGTAATCGATAAATTCGTTGCCGTCGGCATCGGTGATTCGGGGTCCTTTGGCTTTAGCGATGAACAGGGGATTACCGCCCACCGCCTTGAACGCCCGCACCGGGCTGTTGACGCCGCCGGGGATGACTTTTTGAGCTTCCTGAAACAGGGACTCCGATTGGGTTCGCTTCATAACTTTCCGAATAAAATTTCCAGATCTTTTTTCAACGCATCCGGTATCAGTTTACGGTCGGTGACAATGGCGTTTTTGGCCGCCTCGCCGCAGGCACAGGATCGTTTCAGTACCGGTTGCTTTACGATTTCCTTGAGAATGGACTGCGCCAGTTCCACATTCTTGTGCATGATTTCCATGACCCCTTCCAGTGTCACCGCCTCCTCTTCCTCGTGCCAGCAATCGTAGTCGGTGGCGAGGGCAATGGTAACATAACAAATCCCCGCTTCACGCGCGAGCTTGGCTTCGGTGACGTTGGTCATGCCGATCACTTCGACTCCCCAGCTTCGATACAAAAACGATTCAGCCCGCGTGGAAAACTGAGGGCCTTCGATGCAGAGATAGGTCCCCCTGGGATGCACGGTTGCCCCGGCCTTTTGACCGGATTCCAGCACCACTTCGTGTAATTCGTCGCAGATGGGATCGGCCAGGCTGACGTGGCCGACTATCCCGTTACCAAAAAAAGTCGTCTTACGGGCAAAGGTGCGGTCGATAAATTGATCGGGCACCACGATGTGACCGGGAGCGATCTCTTCCTTCATGCTACCGACGGCGCTGACGGAGATGATCCGCTCCACTCCCAGTTTCTTCATGGCAAAGATGTTGGCGCGGTAGTTGATTTCCGAAGGAGTGATGCGGTGCCCGACGCCGTGACGCGGCAGAAACGCCATGCGAGTGCCGTCGAGATCGCCCACAATGATTTTGTCCGAGGGATCGCCAAAAGGGGTCTTCACGGAAACCGTGTCGACGACTTTGAGGTCCTTCATCGCGTACAAACCGCTTCCGCCGATAACACCCAGAATTTGTTCGGTCATTTAAAAATTCCCCCCGGAATTGCTGCTAAGGAAAGTGTGTTGGGTAAAAGGTGGGGCCGCTGATTGCTCGACTCACGACTCTACATCTTTGTATTTTATACCATTATCTGCTTTTTTCAAAGCAAAGCTTTGACCGGGGAGCGTCTCAGCTTGAAGCCGACTGTCTCCGAACGGCCAATAGCGGACATTCGGCTGAGGAGAGTTTAACAGAAAATGCCTCTTAACTTTTTACCTCAAATGGTTCACATTCCGCTGACGGGAAACACATGTGCTTCAGCTCCAGTGTTGAATAATGCGTGGTCATGCTCACTCCAGATTTGTGACCGATCAAAAATTTCCGGTCTTCTTCTGGAACCCGCGCCACTCTCAACCTGGCACCCAATGTGTGCTTTAAATCGTGAACGCGAACAATTTCAACCCACAAACCTCAGCGAGGCGAAACTCAACTTGCAACATATCTTACTTGTGTACAAATACAATTCGCAGCTATTGACTATTTTCCCCACCCGCGGTTACATAAAAATCACTTGGACCTCTCACCTTCCGAATCCGGCCTGTCCTTGTACCGTCAATTTATCCGTGATATAAAAATCGAAAGCTCCACAAATCCAAGCTCATGGTATTACTGGAAGGACTCTGTAATGTATCCCTTGATCTTATTGGTAGTTTTAATTTCTTTCCTTATATGGCTCCCCTACGTTTGTGCAAATTTTTTGCGCCAACAAAAATCAAATCTGCAAACCAAAATCATTAAAAATATAACAAAAGACGCTGAAGAGGTGGGTGTTGGCATAACCCAGACGACCAACATTTTAATTTTTATAAGAAGTGTTTTCACTATGTTAAGACCACTTCCTCATAAAGAATTTTAGGACTGTCGGCTGATGACTAACCTTAAACTCCTAGAAAAAATTACAGGTGAACCTAATTTAACCAGACTTAAACATGAATCAATGAAAGGACTCGCTATGATTTCTTTAAGTTTTAACGATACGATCAAATACTTGGTTATTTTTTCAATGTTCTACCTTGGTGGCTGTGCTGGTTACTCAGCCGCCCTTGATACCAGCACCTGTACACAACGAGGTGGAACTGTTCAGGATGTATGTGTGCATAGGGATCCTTACAACCTCGCAAACTGTCTACGCGTCGAAAGTCAATGTATGGGGTCAATGACCCACGACGAATATAATAAACAAGCGAAGGAAACCCGGAAACAAAAGTATAGGGAGGAAGTGTACTCTTCGCCCAATGAAGCGCTAACAAACGCGGCTTACGATGGTGACGCCACAAAGGTGAAAGCCTTATTGGCAAAGGGCGCCAATATTAACAATAAAGACAAGTATGGTGGGACGGCCTTAATGAATGCGTCTTTGAAAGGACATGAGGCCGTAGTGAAGGTGCTACTGGCAAGAGGAGCTAAACTCGACCTTCAATCAAGTGATGGCTGGACGGCATTGACGATGGCTTCTAAGAGAGGACATGAGGCTATTGTGAAAATGCTGCTGGCCAAGGGGGCTGCTGTAAACATTAAATTTCACAGTGGTGGGACGGCAATCGATGTGGCAAAAACTGAAAAAATTCGGCAACTACTCAAGGCGGGTGGGGTTTCAACTCCTTCTTCGGCGCAAGCATCCTCTTCGGACAATGAAGCACTATTGGCCGCGGCTTGGAATGGTGACGCCGCAAAGGTGAAAGTCTTGTTGAGAAAGGGCGTCAACATTAACCATACAGATACGCATGAAATAACGGCATTGATGATGGCGTCTCAGAAAGGGCATGAAGCTGTGGTGAAGATACTGCTGGCAAAAGGAGCTAAACTCGAGCTTCTATCAACTCTTGGCTGGACTGCTTTGAGGATGGCGTCTGCGACAGGACAAGAGGCCATAGTGAAGATGCTGCTGGCCAAGGGCGCCAAGATTGACACTCAAGATGGGATGGGTGGTGAGACGGCCTTAATGTTTGCGTCTCGGTTAGGGCATGAGGCCGTAGTGAAGATCCTGCTGGACAAAGGAGCAGACATAAGCCTTAAAGATAACTTTGGAAAGACGGCCCTCAATAAGGCAAATACTGAAAAAGTTTGGAAACTGCTCAAGGCGGCTGGGGCAAAGTAATTCTTCACTCGTCACACAAACCAAAGGCTTTCGTCGGTGACGCCTGATAGGTGCAAGCCTTGTTAGAAAAATGACGCCAACATTGACCATCAAGAATTTTAGGATAGTCGGATGATGACTAACCTTAAACTGCTTCTGAATATATTTACAGGTGAACCTAATTTAACCAGACTTAAACATGAATCAATGAAAGGACTCGCTATGATTTCTTTAAGTTTTAACGATACGATCAAATACTTGGTTATTTGTTCAATATTTTACCTTGGTGGCTGCGCTGGTATGTCATCCTCCATGGATACCTTTCCTTCTTCGGGGCAAGCGTCCTCTTCGGACAATGAAGCACTAGTTGTCGCGGCTAAAAATGGTGACGCCGCAAGGGTGAAAGCCTTGTTGGAAAAGGGCGCCAACGTTAACTATCTAAAGAAGAATGATGTGTCGGTCTTAATGTATGCGTCTCAAGATGGGCATGCTGCCGTAGTAAATATCCTGCTGGCAAAGGGCGCCAACGTTAACCATAAAGATAATATTAGCTGGACAGCATTGATGATAGCGTCTGCATCCGGGCATGAGGCCATAGTGAAGGTGCTTCTGGCAAAGGGCGCCAACGTTAACAATAGAGATAAAAATGGCGGGACAGCTTTATATTATGCGTCTTTTAAAGGGCAGGAAACAGTGGTGAAGATGTTGTTAGCCAAGGGGGCAGACGTAAGCACTAAAACTTCTAAAGGTAAGACAGCCCTCAGTCAGGCAAAAACTGAAAAAATTCGGCAAATGCTCAAGGCGGCTGGAGCAAAGTAATTCTTCACTCTAAAGCCTCTAACTATCAAAACCAGTTATTTTTAAAACCGTGTATGTCTTCAAATGAATCTGGACAGGAGTTGGAAAATTTCTAGAGGTACATTTGGCTTATAGTCCTTCGATAATTTTTTTAAGTTTAAGTTAAGAAACCCTGGTATTGAGACTTTGTTGTCTACTCAGTTCCAGGGTTTTTCTTTTATTTGGTTTCAGCAAAGTTTATTTATGCTTTACAAAGGATCTGGCAAACGTCTGCTTTGGGTCGATTCCAGCCATTTAAATTCCTAACTGAGACACACCCTTTGAGGGAGCAGGCGTAAATCAGCCTTATATTCTCACAAAATAGGGTAGAGCCACTAAAACCGTGCCTGCAATTACAAGCACGTATACGTTCGATATAAAATACGGAATGACAAATAGAGCGATGCCGGTCATTAGTGGAACTACCGCCTTTTGTTTTTTCCCATATGTAAAGAATCCGAGGCCAAGTGCTCCGAACAGCATTCCCCACATAAGCAGCGATGTACCTTCCATAATGACTTACCCATTGTTCTTAGCGGATCCAGCCCTTGCTCTCGGCTCGCTTCGAATACCAGATCAAAAACGCCGTCACCACCAACTGCATCAGAACACCCATCCAAATTTCGAAGGAACTAAATCCGGCCACGCCAAATATATGCATCATTGACACAATCACGCCAAGGAGCGACGCGATTAATACATAGAACGCGGCCGACTTCCTGAGCAGAAGCAGGAGACAGCCCAACGTTCCGCCGAAAACGGCTATCGCAAAAGCTGCGGTGGCCCATGCGGGTCGGCCTTCGATTATCGGGCGATACGACTCAGGAAACGAGGCGAGCGAGTCTGCATTCATCTGTGCGAAGTAATTGATGACGCCCATAACATTAAAAATAAGTGTGACAACGCAAATTATCCAAAAACTCCAATGAACACCACCAACGTTTTCATCGTTCATTACATCCTCCTTCTGCCTGTAACTCCACAAGCAGTTCATCTGGAATTGCAAATAAGGAAAGTGAGTTGGGTAACAGGTGGGGTCGTTGATCAACCCGCTGACGATTCTACTTCTTTATATTTTATACCCTTGCCCAAGCACAAGAAACCCCGCTCTAGTCGGGGCCTCATCCTGGTCCTCGGTTCTTCTTGTTATGCGCTGAGTCGAGGGGAAGGGCGGACCTTATCTGGACCTGTGCGCTTCCAGCTCGATCTCGATCATGAACCCGGGCAGGGCGAGCCCTTTGACCTCGAGCCAGGTTCCGGTCGGAAACTGTTTTGTGTAGATCGAGTTACGATACGAAGCGACCTCGAGAAACTTCGCCATGTTGGTCGTATAGACGTTCTCAACCATCACGTCGTCGAAGGTATAGCCGTAGTGCTTCAGAACCTTATCCAGATCGGAGTAAGCGTTTTTCATCTGCTGCTCCAAATCGCCGACAGCTGTCGGGTTGCCCTCATCATCCATGCTCACGGCGCCCGAGATCTTGATGTCATCACCGATCTTCACGGCATGCGTGTAGCCGTAGGCCTTTTCGACCTCCGGTCGCAAAAGGAAATACTCCGGCATTTCTTTCGCCAGCACGATCGTCTCGTCGGATTCCGGGCCGGGGCAGCCGGACAGGAAAGCCAGGAAGAGTGTTGCAAGGACGAGCAGTGATTTTTTGTTCATTGTTTTTCTCCTCAGATTTGTCGAATGTCCGCTTTGGGTCGATTCCAGCCACTTAAATTCTTAACTGAGACACACCCTTTAACTGGATAGTGTGCCCCAGTTTAAAACCGGGTGTCTCCAAACGATCTAAAGCAGTCACTCAATATTATCAACCACTTGGCTTGGATAGGACATTTCCAGCACGACACATCCATCCTCTGATTTGAATGGTCCATGTATTTCACCGGGTGGTCGGCTTGCGTAGTCTCCAGCTTCAAGCCATTGATCAAAAGCAGTATCATAAATTCTGCCTTCCAGTATCATTATTTCTTCCGGGTAATCATGACTTTTCTCACCAAATGCGGATGTATCTGCACCGGGTTTGAATCGGGTCAGCCTTGTATAGTCACCGGTTTCATGATCAATGGCTAGAGTCAACTCCTCCGCATACTCTTCCATACCGTCAATTGGACTCCAAAGAGATTTATTTTCAATCTGCAATGGGTTCCAGTATGTTTTAGTTGTCTTAGCCATTATATATTCTCCATTAATGACTTACCCATTGTTCTTAGCGGATCCAGCCCTTGCTCTCGGCTCGCTTCGAATACCAGATCAAAAACGCCGTCACCACCAACTGCATCAGAACACCCATCCAAATTTCGAAGGAACTAAATCCGGCCACGCCAAATATATGCATCATTGACACAATCACGCCAAGGAGCGACGCGATTAATACATAGAACGCGGCCGACTTCCTGAGCAGAAGCAGGAGACAGCCCAACGTTCCGCCGAAAACGGCTATCGCAAAAGCTGCGGTGGCCCATGCGGGTCGGCCTTCGATTATCGGGCGATACGACTCAGGAAACGAGGCGAGCGAGTCTGCATTCATCTGTGCGAAGTAATTGATGGCGCCCATAACATTAAAAATAAGTGTGACAACGCAAATTATCCAAAAACTCCAATGAACACCACCAACGGTCTCATCGTTCATTACGTCCTCCTTCTGCCTGTAACTCAGTTCATCTGAAATTGCAAATAAGGAAAGTTTTGTTGGGTAAAAGGTGGGCTCGTTGATCAACCCGCTGACGACTCTACTTCTTTATACTTTATACCCTTGCCCGCTTTTAGCAAAGCTTTGACCGGGGTGTGTCTCAATTTGAAGGCGACTGTCTCCAAACGACCAAAAGCGGACCTTAACTAGTTACGCTGGCCCACAGATAAACAACAAACGACAACCCGCTGACTATGCTCCGTACCCAATGCCGGGGCGCCCATTGATTTAGCAAGTCTTCAGTTTCCGAATCCGAGCGTTGCGCATTTGGATCCAACAACTGATCGTTGATCGGCTTGAGCACGACTACCGTGAACGGAATGATGAAAACCAGAAGCGCGGCTCCGATGGCCCAAAGAGGATCGCGTAATAGATACCACTGAATGAGTCCCGCCAGTGTACCGCCGACCGCTGAGAATATTTGCATAGGCGCGGCGAGATTGTACATCGGAGGAAAAAACTTGGCCGCAAACGGAACGCCTGCTTTCATTGAGGCCGGATGTTGTGCAACAGAGATGTAAACTGCTGCCCCAAAGAATGTTCCGCACAGAAAAAGCGCGATGATCTCAACGAAAATCATTTGTATTTACCCGGTTAGTGATTTTACGAAATTGAAACTCATAATGTCTGATTTGGGTCGATTCCAGCCATTTAAATTCCTAACTGACTCACACCCTTTGACCGGATAGTGCCTCAGTTTGAAGCCGACTGTCTCCAAACAGTCTAGAACGGACGCTTCACTACTTAGGGAGATTTTGGAAACCATGAAGTTTATCTCTTACGCTCCCATCGCTTAACATAGTCGTTTATATACCAGTCAAAGAGCTTCTTTAGACTTTCTTCGGAGAAAAGTGATTCATCATATTTTGTCCCGCCTTGTTTTTCTGCGCAATCCAGTCTCATGTCTTGAGTATCGGGTCCTTCAGAACCTATGTAACCAAAAACGGGGTTTAATTTTTCGGCAACACCTTTACAACATTCAGCAAATTTTTGTAGCTTCTTGAAATCAGCTTGGCTGGAATCTTCCGTGAACCCCCAGAGAACATCTTCGCAAATACTGACGGAAACACCAGCATTATCAAAATCAACCACAAGAGACAAGTATGTGTATGCATCGACCAACCAGCCGATAAAATTGACTATACAATGGCTTACTTTGTGACCCTCTGTATAAGCCAAAAACTCTTCCATCTCTCCCGCAGAAGCGACTTTATCTGGAACGATCGGATCATCACCATAGGCCAACAAAGGTTCTGCTTCTAACAGGGCAAATCCGCGGCTGTTAATTATTTTTATTAGCGTCAGTAAGCTTCCAACTGGAAGTTCTTTGCATGACAACAAACATTCTAAGTCTGCACCTCCGATAGATGGCTTACGGTGTTCCATGGTTATGGCCTTACAATTTCCATAGGATTGAATGTCCGCCTTTAAGGCAACTCATTAATTGTTAAGAATCTTTCTGTATCCTCATCACCTAAAAGTAATACAGGTTCAGGGCCACCATCGAAATTTTTTATTGCGGCAATTAAAAAGTGCTTAGTTTGAGAACGAAGAAATGAATGAGCTTTAATAGTGACTATATGTTTACCATCACCTGCCCATGATTTATCTTTATTTTCCCCCCAGTATGGAGAACCTACTGGTATTTCATTTGAAACACGCCTTGGGAAAGTAGCGATTCTGTATTTTTTACATAGATTATCTTCAACTAAATCAAATTTATCTTGGGTCAAGATAAATTTACTAACAGCATGATCAATTGAAGCATATTGAGTTACTTGAATTGAAAGACGGACATTTTTAATTCTTGTTACAAATTGCAAGCCACAAATTGCCTGATAATAATATTCATTATCTTGAAACTTAGATCCTAATACAAAATGATCTACAATAAATATCTTTTGTTTACTTTTGAGCCATTCCCTAAAATTTGATTGCTCATTAAATAGGTCTGAATATATAACACCTATTAAAAAAAATAATGAAACAACAAATAGCCATATCCAAGGAAGATTTGCATATTTTGAGTTAAAGTGTTGCGTTAGCCATTGCTGCGATAGCCACACAGTAAGCGTAATAAAGGTAGAAATACCTGGCAATGCATACTTCAATATTGGCTCCTCATAATAAGGAAGATTATCTACGGATCAAAACCTCGGCAATCTGGATGGCGTTCAGGGCGGCGCCTTTGCGTAGATTATCCGCCACAATCCACAGGTTGACGGCACGCGGATTATCGAGGTCGGCGCGGATGCGTCCGACCATCACCTCATCCCTGCCGGCGGCGTCCACCGCCAGGGGATATTCGCCTTTCCCCGGAGCGTCCACCAGGCGCACCCCCGGCGCTGAACTCAAAATGTTTTTGAGTTCCTTCACATCTATTACTTGTTCCGTTTCCACATTGACGGCCTCGGAATGCGCATAAAACACGGGCACGCGAACCGTGGTCGGCGACACTTGAATAGAATCGTCTTCCAGGATTTTCCGGGTCTCGTTCACCATCTTCATCTCTTCCTTGGTATAACCCGTATCCAGAAACGTATCGATGTGCGGCAGGCAATTGAAAGCGATCTGATGGGGATAGACATCTGTCTCAGCCGGCTGTTCGTTCAGGACCTGACTGCTTTGCGCTTTCAACTCTTCGATGGCGCTTTGACCCGTGCCCGACACGGACTGGTAAGTCGACACCACCACCCGTTTGATCGTGTAGCGGTCATGAATCGGCTTCAACGCCACCACCATCTGGATGGTGGAGCAATTGGGGTTGGCGATGATTCCCGGGTTGTTGCCAATGGCGTGCGGGTTGATCTCCGGCACCACCAGCGGAATGCCCTTTTCCATGCGGAAGGCACTGCTGTTATCGATCACCCGGCACCCCGCTTTTGCGGCGATGGGGCAAAATTCCAAGCTGACCGATCCCCCGGCGGAGAACAGGGCGATATCCAGTCCTGCAAAGGAATCTGCTTTCAATTCCTGCACGGTAATTTTCTTGCCATTGAATTCCACCTGCTTGCCGGCCGAACGCGAAGAAGCCAGCGGCACCAGTTTGCCGACGGGAAACTTCCGCTCTTCCAGAATGGACAGCAGAGTCCGGCCCACCGCTCCGGTGGCTCCGACGACTGCGACATCATATTTAGTCTTCTTTTTCACTACAACTGTTTCTCCAATTCTTCAGCCACCCGGTCTCCCATAGCCGCGCAACCGATTTCTTTTCCGCTATTGGACAGGATGTCTCTGGTCCGGTAACCCTGCCCCAATACCTCATCAACTACCTTTTCTAATATAGTATTTACATCCTCTAAGCTAAAGGAATACTTGAACATCATACCCACCGACAGAATCGTCGCCAGCGGGTTGGCGATGTCCTTTCCGGCGATATCCGGCGCGCTTCCATGAATAGGTTCGTACATGGCGGTTTTGCCCCCAAGGCTGGCCGAGGGCAACATGCCGATGGAGCCGGTCAGCATCGACGCCTGGTCGCTCAGGATATCCCCGAACATGTTGGTGGTCACGATGACGTCGAACTGCTTGGGATTGCGCACCAACTGCATGGCGCAATTGTCCACATACATGTGGGACAGCGTGATGTCCTTGTAATCTTCATGAACTTTGGTGACGATCTCGCGCCACAGGCCGGTGCATTCCAAAACATTGGCCTTGTCGATGGAGTAAACGTTTTTATCCCGCTTGCCCGCCACGTCGAAGGCCACCCTGGCGATGCGCTCTATCTCCGGCTCCGTGTAGACCAGCGTGTTGACGCCCTTGCGGGTGCCATCTGCCAGGGTTTCCACGCCGCGCGGCTCGCCGAAATAGATGCCGCCGGTCAATTCCCGGACCACCATGATATCCAGTCCCTCCACTACTTCCGGCTTGAGGGTCGATGCCTCCGTCAGCGGAGCGAAGATTTTGGCGGGGCGCAGATTGGCGAACAATCCCAGGCTGGAACGCAGTCCCAGCAAAGCCCGCTCCGGCCGCAGGGAAAAATCGATCGTCTCCCACTTCGGCCCTCCGACCGCGCCCAGCAATACCGCATCGGCAGACAGCGCGGCTTTGAGCGTATCTTTCGGCAGAGGATGACCGTCGGCCTCGTACCCGGCACCGCCCACGGGAGCTTCTATCAATTTCAGCTTGAGATTCTTTTTGCTCTCGACGATTTTCAGGATTTTTACGGCCTCGCGAATCACTTCGGGACCGATGCCGTCTCCGGGTAACACGGTAATATTGAATTTCTGACTCATCAAAAAAACCCTTCTAAACGCGTTGAATGGATTTGAAAAAGAAGAGCATTATACCCGAAAACCCCGTCGCCCTCTACCGAGGGAGGAAACTTGCTATCGGTTAACGGCGAACGACGATCATAGAGCGCAATTCAGAATTTTAAAATTATCCACGGCGATTCGTAGCCCGATAAATCGGGCAACTACAAAAGCAAAAGGAAGAATCCCCCCAGCCCCCTTTACAAGGGGGAGCTTTAGACCACCCCTCACCCTGCCCTCTCCCAGGGAGAGAGGAGATGTGTGTGATCCTGTTATCCTGTCTGCTTAAGGTTTTCTCTGCGTCCTCCGGCCTTTACGTTCTTTTAGCTTTTTTCCGGTAGGTCTTCTGCCATAGACCACCTTGACCAGGTAGAGTCCGCGGGAGGGAGCGGTGGGGCCGGCCATCAGCCGGTCTTTCGATTTCAGAATTACCTTCATTTGCTCCGGCGGCCGTTTGCCCCAGCCGATTTCGATCAACGTGCCGACAATGATGCGAACCATGTACTTCAGGAATCCACTGCCATCGACCGTGATCCGGATAAAATCATCCTCTTTCGCAATGGACAGCCGGTAAATTTCGCGCAGGGTGGTTTTAGAGGTACAGCCGGCGCTCTGGAAGGCTTTGAAATCTTTTCGTCCCACCAGACACCGGGCGGCCTTTCGCATGGCGGTCACATTCAGCGTCGGAGTCGCGATGTAATGCGCCACCCGGCAGTGCAGGGCCGAGGGGTAATCCCGGTTCAAAATCGTGTGCCGGTAGGTTTTGCGGGTGGCGGATATCTGCGCATGGAAATCGGGCTTTGCCTCCTCGACCTTTTTCACCACGATATCGGAAGGAAGCAGGCTGTTCAGAGCTTTCAGAAACTCCCCCGGTGTCATGGCAGAGGATGTTTGAAAATGAGCCACCTGCCCTTCGGCATGCACCCCGGAATCGGTTCGGCCCGATCCGATCACCCGGATCTTTTCCTGGGTAATTTTATGCAGTTTGGCCTCCAAAACCTCCTGGATGCTCACCTCATTGGGCTGGAGTTGCCAGCCGTGGTAGCGGGTGCCCTCATATTCCAACAGGAGCTTGATTTTTCTCATTTTAGGAGACCTCAGCCGAAAAATATAAAAAGCGCGCCGGCATTGCACCGGCGCGCTTTTCTTTTTATTCGACTCCCTTTAAAAACTCAAGGGATTTATCCGATTTTATAATCGGATTTCATGGTGGTCTTTCGTAAATGAATTGTCAGGTGGTTTCAAGCTCCTTGTATTCTCCTTACAAGTTAGTCAAACCTTCAAGTGGCAATATAATCCCATTTCCTGATTTCGCAACATTTTTCAATTCTGCGGAACCTTTTCATCCTTTGGACCGCTCTTGTGATACAATACCGCCAATCCAAATAGCCAAGAATCTTGTATCTCTTGTAAAAATAAGGAGTTTATCTATGAAAACCTATGATGACCTGGCGGGCGACGGCGGGTCCAACGTCATAGAACAAGTTGTTTCCCAAAGAGAAAAACTGCGGAAACGGCTCGATCCCATCAAACACAAAATTTCCGTGATGAGCGGTAAGGGCGGCGTCGGAAAAAGTTCCATCACCGCCAATATGGCAGTCTGCCTGGCCTCGCTGGGACATAAAGTGGGTATCCTGGACGCCGATTTGAACGGTCCCAGCATCGGGAAACTGCTCAATGTGCCCCACTCCGATAAACTGAAAATCGGTCCCGAAGGGGTTCAACCCGCGATCGGCGCCCTGGGCATCAAAATCATGTCCATGGATATGCTTCTGCCCAGCCCCGATTCGCCGGTCATGTGGAACGAAGGCAAAGACGCCACTGCGGTCTGGATCAGCATGATGGAATCCCAGGCCCTGCGCGAATTGCTGACCGATACCATCTGGGGCGAGTTGGATTATCTTATCATCGACATGCCGCCCGGAAGCGACCGCATCGACAATGTGCGCGACCTGATCCCGGAATTGGCCGGCGTGGTGGAGATCACCATCCCTTCCCCCATTTCCCAGCATATTGTTTCCAAATCGATCACCAAAAGCAATCAACTCGGGGTTTCCATTATCGGGCTGATCGAAAACATGGCGACTTACGTTTGCCCGCATTGCAATGAAGAGGGCAAGCTGTTTGAAGGCGAAGACGTGGAAAAACTGTCCAAAGAGAAAAAGATTCCCCTGCTGGGCCGCATCCCGTTCGACACGCGGGTGTCCCGTCAAACCGGATCGGGCAAACTGTTCTTTGAAGAACACGCCGACTCGGTCACCGGGCAGGCCATTTCTCAGGTGGTCGACAACATATTAAAATTCATCAAAAATAAATCCAATTAAGGAGCGACAATGAAATTCCTTTGCATACCCTGCGACGAGCAAATGGCAACGCAGGCCGACGGCATCATGCCGAAGGAAAAAAACAGCATTACCCTGAAATTTAAATGCAAAAAATGCGGGCATATGATCGCCATGCTGACCAATAAATTTGAAACCGAATTCGTTAGCAAACTGGGTGTGGAAGCAGGCGGTCCGTCCGAGCATGCCGATACGCCGTTCGGCATGATGGGTGCCACATTGGCCAAGGGTAAGGAAGAACTAAAAAATGCCGCCCCTGCAGAAGAGGATTTCGAGTGGACGCAGGAAGCGAAGGATCGCATTCAGAAAGTACCCTTCTTCGTAAGGGGCATGGCCAAGAGGACTGTGCTGAGCTTCGCCAAAGATAGAGGCATCAAGGTCATCGACGGCGCATTGATGGACGAAGTCCGCGACAAGGTGGGGATGTAACCGGATTAGATCCAACCAAAACTCTTTACGGAATACAAAAAACCCGGCCCTAAAACCGGGTTTTTTTATTGGGTTAACAATCTTATGCGGCGGATTTGGCTTTGCATTCCTCGCACTGGCACAGTTCCCTGAGTAGAGTGTAGGGGTACAATCCCGTGCTGTGGCCGTCGTTCCAATCGAACTGGATGGCGTAAAGGCCCACGGTTTTGAGGTTGAGGGGACGGATGGTGTCGGGGATCATGCCCGGCTTGATTTTCTTTTCGCCGGACCATTCGTCGATGCAGTTGGCGCAGGGACACTTCTCCCTCAGCAGTTTCACATGAAAGACCGATTCATGCCCGTCGGTCCACGTGATTCCCAGGGTGCCTTCATCGATCTGTTTGATATCGCTCGGCGAGGGGCCGTTCGACTCTTCTTGGGTTTCTTCTGCCATTTTTTTTCCTGGAATTAAGGATTAAAGTTTCGCTTCAGCCTTTCCAGGCCAGTTCAAATCCGGCGCCCACCTTCTTGGCTGCCTGTGATTGATTGATACTGATCTGCGCCGCCACCTGTCCTGCCAAATGCCGATAGGCCTCGCTGGCCGGAGAATCCGGATGACTGAGGGTGATCGGCATCCCCGAATCGCCGCTGGCGACCACATCAGGGATGAGAGGGATTTCTCCCAGAACCGGGACATTGAACTGCTTGGCCAACTGTTGGCCCGCCCCGGACTGAAAGATGAAATGTTTCTTGTCACACCCGTCACAAACGAAGTAGCTCATGTTCTCGACCACGCCGAGTACCGGCACTTTCACCTGCTGGAACATTTTCACTCCCTTTTCGGCGTCGATCAGGCTGATCTGCTGAGGCGTCGTCACAATCACCCCGCCCGATAAGGGAGCGCGCTGGGTGAGGGTCAACTGCACGTCGCCGGTTCCGGGAGGCAGGTCGATCACCAGGTAATCGAGCTCGCCCCATTCCACGTTCTGAAGGAATTGCTGGATGATGCCTCCCAGCATGGGGCCGCGCAGCATCAGCGGTTGGCCCTCTTCAGTCAAAAACGCGGCAGAAACCACCTTGAGGCCATGTTTTTCATGGGGATGGAATTTGTTATCCGCGGCACCTTTGGGCGGTGTGATAGGAATCCCCAGCATTTTGGGAATACTGGGACCGTAAACGTCTCCGTCCATCAATCCCACCGTCGCGCCGGTCAGGCTTAAGGCGATCGCGAGGTTGGTGCTGACCGTCGATTTACCGACTCCGCCCTTGCCGCTGGCGACCGCTATGATGTTCTTCACGCCAGTTAGAATGGGTTGCGAATGTTCGGAAGCACGCACTGTCGCCGTCATATTGACGTCCACCGCCGCCACGCCGTCGATCGCCCCTACTTTGTCGCTGCATTCGTTTTTCAATTGTTCTTTTACCGGGCAGGCGGGAGTGGTCAACTCCACATCAAACTTCACCTTTCCGCTATCTATATTCAGGTTTTTGACAAAACCCAAATCGACGATATTTTTATGAAGGTCCGGGTCCATGACGGTTTTCAACGCGGCCATGACCTTTACTTGCAAGTCTTGATCAGACATTTGTTTCTCCTAAGAGGTATCCCAAACAATCGCGGTAACTAGTTACCTGGAAAACGATTGGATGTCCACTCCGAGTGGCGATAGGGGATGGTTGCAATTTGGATGAAATTTTAAATCGGATTGACGGGAAATTAAAAGCGTATTTTCCCTTTTACTGACTTTAGGATGGCCCTGCCCTAAAAAAGATTTTAATAATCCTAAAAGGTTATAGGAATTTCACCTTCGGGAATTGCAAAACCTTTTATCCTGTAGCCATTTAAACCGCTTTTTTGATTACCAGGAAAGCACCCGCATACAGTGTAAATATAGTATCAGAAACCCCCATGTTCTGTATTTTATTCTTTACAAATTTGACATCAGCGATTAAATTCTTATTATTGAAGCAGTTAGTTGGTAGCCACCGAGCGCTTCTTTAAAGTTAAATTACCTCAAACCCGCTTCAGACACCTCATTTCTGTTGCCGACACAGGAAGTAGTCCACCGGACACCGCATTCAACCACCCAATTAAACCATGGCCAAAGAAAAAGCTTCGGACATTATCCACGAGTTGGAAAACCGTTTTCTGACCTATGCGCTTTCCACCATCGTTTCGCGCTCCCTTCCGGACGTGCGCGATGGGCTGAAGCCGATTCACCGCCGCATCCTCTTCGCCATTAACAGCATGGGGGTAACCTCTGACTCCAAGCCGGTGAAGTCGGCGAAAATCATCGGTGAGGTTCTGGGTAAGTATCATCCGCATGGCGACGCATCTACTTACGAGTCCATGGTGCGTATGGCACAGGATTTTTCCATGCGTTACCCCCTGGTGGACGGCAAAGGCAATTTCGGCTCGCTGGACGGCGACCCTCCGGCGGCCTATCGTTACACCGAGGGTCGACTGACACCGATCAC
Source organism: Nitrospinaceae bacterium (assembly GCA_965237905.1). GTDB lineage: Bacteria > Nitrospinota > Nitrospinia > Nitrospinales > Nitrospinaceae > SZUA-226. The sequence continues at coordinate 256,994 of OZ250172.1, forward strand.
TTCGTACATTCTGAACGACATTAAAAAAGACACCGTCGATTTCCGGCAGAACTACGACAACACGCTCAAAGAACCGGAAATCCTGCCCTCACGCATTCCCAACCTGCTGATCAACGGCTCATCGGGGATTGCCGTCGGCATGGCATGCTCATTTCCCAGTCACAACCTGACCGAAGTGATTGACGCACTGCTCTCCCTCATTGACGAGCCAAAGCAAACCACCACCCAAATCATGAAGTCCATCAAGGGACCGGATTTTCCGACCGGCGGTATCATTCTGAACTCCAAAACGGAAATCCGCAAAGCGTATGATCAGGGATTGGGTGCAGTCAAGATTCGCGGCGAGTGGCAACAGGAAGACCTGCCTCGAGGCAAAATACAGATTATCCTGACGGCCATTCCCTACGGTGTGAACAAGTCCCGGTTGATTGAAAAAATCGCCGAGATCATCATTGGCAAAAAACTTCCAGCATTGATTGATATTCGTGATGAAAGCGACGAGAACGTGCGGGTGGTTTTGGAAATCAAAAACGGTTCCGATCCGGAAAAAACCATGACCTACCTGTTCAAGCACACGGAACTGGAAACAAATTTTCAATTGAATTTCAATTGCCTGAAGCCGACCGGCGAACCGGCCCGCCTCTCTCTCAAAGAGATCTGTTCGCATTTCCTTGATTTCCGGAAAGACGTGATTGCCCGCCGGTTGAAATTCGATCTTGCTGTTATCGAAAAACGCCTGCACATTCTTACGGCTTTTGTCATCGTCTTCAAAAAACTCGACAAGGCCCTCAAGCTGATCCGTTCTTCCAAGGCGCGACAGGAAGCGGCGACCAAACTGAAGAAAGAGTTCAAGCTGGATGACGAACAGGTTTCCGCCATTCTGGAAATTCCACTGTACCGCCTGGTATCAATGGAAATCGACAAAATCCAACTAGAGCAAAAGGAAAAACTCAAAGAACAGAAAGAAATAAAAAGCATCCTGGCCTCCCAAAAGAAGATATGGGACGTAGTTAAAACCGAGCTGAAGGAAATCGGGGAAAAATTCGGCGACAAACGGCGCACCAAAATCAAAACGATTGAAACGGTGGAATACAACGCGGAAGATTTCATCGAAGATGAGAATGTGGTTCTGGTGCTGAGCCGCAACGGCTGGCTGAGGAAAACCAAAAACCTGAGTGATCCTGCTACCCTCAAATTCAAGGAAAAAGACGGATTGTTGGGAATCGTTCGGACGAACTCCCGCGACTTGGCGGCCATCTTTACTTCCGCCGGGATGGTGTACATCCATAAAGTGTTCAATCTGCCCTACACACGAGGTGGTTTCGGTGAGCCGGTTCAGAGTCTTTTCAAATTCGGCGACGGCGAGCGGGTCATCAAAATACTATCACTGCCTGGAGGGGAAAACGGCAAAACCGAAGAATCGGGAGAGCAACAGGCTTTCGAGTTTGAGGATAGTATTAAAGATTCCGAGGAACTGCTGTTCGTCAATAACGTGGGCAATGGGTTTACGTTCCCGGTCGCTAACCTGACGGAAACCAGCCGCGCCGGAAAACGGGTGATGTCTGTCAAAGAAGACGCGCGCATGGTGGCGGTCAGCCCGGTCACCGAAGACTATGTTTTACTGGTATCAGAGGTCGGCAAAGGTCTTTTGATCGAACTGGAGCAAGTGACCCAGTTGACCGGAGCGGGCGTGGGTGTCAAATTGATGAATCCGGCTAAAAGCAAAGTGTCTGCCGCCAAATGTGTGGATCGCAAGCAATCGGTCCAAATGATTTTTGAAGACGGCAAAAGCAAGGAACTCAATCTCTCGAAAATTACCGTTCACAACCGCGGGGGCCAGGGAGCTTTCGTGTCCAAGAATAAAAAAGTAATCAACCTGACCTGAACCTTATGAGCAGTTACAAAGCCAAAGACATTCAAGTTCTGGAGGGCCTGGAACCGGTCCGCAAACGGCCGGGGATGTATATCGGTGCGACCTCCCTGCAGGGCCTGCATCATCTGGTCTGGGAAATTCTGGACAACTCCGTCGACGAGGCGCTGAACGGGCACTGCAATCAAATCGAGATCCACATCAAAAAGGGAAATGAAATCACCGTTAAAGACAACGGCCGCGGCATTCCCATCGATCAATTCCAGAAAACCAAAAAAAGCGCCATGGAAGTGTTATTCACCACTCTGCATTCCGGTGGTAAGTTCCAGGAGGGCAGTTACAAGGTATCGGGCGGATTGCACGGCGTGGGCATGGCCGTGGTGTGTGCCCTTTCGAAATCGTTGATTGCCACATCCCGCCGCGAGGGGTTTGAGTGGACCCAGGAATTTTCCCAAGGCAAAGCCAAAGGCAAACTGAAAAAAGGCAAGGCCTGCCGTACCAAAGGGACCGAAATCAGCTTCAAACCGGATCCTGAAATCTTTCCCAAAATCGAGTTCAACGTAAAATGGATTCTGGAACGGGCCGAATCCAAGGCCTTCCTCAACAAGGGCCTGAAAATCATTGTCAAGGAAGACAAGAAAACTCACACCTTCCAATACCCCGAAGGCATCAAGGATTTCATCCGCAAAATCATTGACAGTAAGTCAGTATTGGTCGAGGAACCTTTTTACACGGAGAAAGAAGATAAAAAACTCCGCATGGAAGCGGTCTTTGTATGGACCTCCAACACGGATACCGTGATTCATTCCTACGCCAACGCGATCAAGACCATCGACGGGGGCACCCATGAAAATGGTTTCCGCAACGGGATCACTAAAGCTTTGAAGGCGTATATTGAGCGCCGCAAACTTCTTCCCAAGGGAATCACGGGCATTACCAGTGACGATGCCAAAGAAGGCTTAGTGGCCATTATAAACGTATACCTTCAAGGCGACGTGGAGTTCCAGGGCCAGACCAAAGGCCGTCTCAATTCCGACATCACGTCCCAAGTGGAATCGGTGATCAAGCATTCACTGGAGCATTATCTCCACGACCACCAATCGGTGGGTGATCTGGTCGCCAACCGGGTGATTCTGGCCGCACAGGCCCGCATCGCCTCCCGTCAGGCAAAAGATTCTGTTAATCGCAAAACTCATATCTCGCATCGATTGAACCTTCCCGGAAAACTTTCCGATTGCGCCTCGACAGATCGCGAGGAATCGGAGTTGTTTATTTGCGAAGGAGATTCGGCAGGGGGTTCCAGCAAACAAGCCCGTGATCGGAAGACCCAGGCCATTTTGCCGATTCGCGGTAAAATATTAAACGTGGAAACCGCCGCGCAGGATAAGATTCATGCCAATGCGGAAATCAAAAATATCGTTTCCGCTTTGGGAACCGGGATTGAGCCCAAATTTGACTATGACAAATTGCGATACGGCAAAATCATTCTCATGACCGATGCCGATGTCGACGGCGCCCATATCTGCTCCCTGTTGCTGACTTTTTTCTACCGATTCATGCCTCAGCTCATTAAAGAAGGACATCTGTTTATCGCTCAACCACCCCTGTACCGGATCGATTCCGGCAAAAAACTTTTTTATGCGGTGGATGACAAGGAGAAAAATAAGATTGTCGAGGAATTGAATGGAGCCAAATATGAGGTAGGACGCTTCAAAGGACTCGGCGAAATGCCTTCCCAGGATCTTAAATCCACCACCATGGATAAAAACAAGAGAACCCTTATACGGGTGACGATTGAAAACAACAAGCGTACCGATAAAACGTTTGACCGCCTTATGGGTAAGGAAGCCCACCACCGTTTCAAATTTATTCAGGAGAAAGCTCCATTTTTCAAAGAGTTGGATGTTTGACCCTCCTAATCCTCCTATTTTCACTCCAAGCGATCTAAATTAAGGTAAATCAATTGCCTAAAGGATTAAGCAAAAATACCGCTAACAATTATGATTACCCTTGAAATATTAAGCGTTTAATAGTAGAATTACATTAAAAGTCCATATAAATAATTCCACCTTAAATGTTCAATATTTAACTCGTGTGGGAACTTTTGTCTATGAGTCCTGTTCAAGCAAAGCCTGCTAAATCAACGAAGTCACTTAAACCGACTCAGCCGGGCAAGCCCGCAGGCAAGCCTGCGAAACCGGTTGCCAAGTCCTCCTCTGCCGCCCCAAAAAAGGCACAAGGACGCCGTGCTTCGGACAAATTAAAACCCGTTGTTAATCGAATATTGTCTTCGGAAAGCATTACCAAAACCCTTTTTGAACTTACCGAAGAATTACAACAACTCTTTGAAGCAGACAAAGTTACGGTCTATGCCATTGACCGTCCCAAACGACAACTGTTCTCACGCAATTTTGCATCCTCTGAAAGTCAGGAAATACGGGTCGATATTTCCCCAAAAAGTTTGGCGGGTTTTGTCGCTGCTTCAGGGCGCACTCTCAATATTCACGATGCCTATGACAAAGGGGAACTTGGCAAAATTCATCCCGAATTGAATCTGGATACCAAATGGGACAAAAAACTGGGTTATAGAACTACATCTTGCCTAATCGTTGCCTTGCCTCATAACAAAAAATTGATGGGTGTCCTTCAAATCATCAATAAAAAATCGGCACCTCATTTTACCGATGAGGATGTACGACTGGCGAAAGAACTGGCCGGTACCCTGGGACACTGCATCGTCAAAATGCAGTCGGAAATTATCGAGGAGAAAATTCAGGCAACCTCGCACGCCATTCATACCGCGTCCACCTTGCAGGAGATCCTGATCGAATTGCGAATGCCCATCCTTCAATTATTCGAATGCAAAATGGTCACTATCTATGCGGTGGATAAGGCAAAAAATGAGATCTACTCTCAGGTTCGTCCGGGAGACACATTGGAGGAAATACGCCTCCCTATTTCTCCAAAGAGCATTGCCGGCTGTGTGGCTGTGGAGAAAAGGCCGGTTAACATCAAAAACGTCAATGACCAGGTGGAACTGGTTAAATATCATCCGGAATTGGCGTTTGATAAATCCTGGGATTCTCTATCGGGAGAACAAGCCAAAAGCATGCTGGTTTGTCCTTTGATCCATGAAGGGGAATTGATGGGTATCCTCCAACTGGTCAACAAACAGAATGAGGAACCCTTCAACGTCAACGATGAAAAATGTATTTTGGCGATAGGCCAATCCCTGTCACTGGCACTTTATAATCAGCAAAGACAAGCTAAAACCAAACCGACCAAGTTCAGTCACCTGATCAACAATGGGCTATTAAGCCAGGAAGAATTGACCAAAGCGATTACCCAGGCCCGCACCAATGGGATCGATATCGAAGCGATTCTTTTAAATGAATTTAAGATTAAGCGAGCTGATTACGGTAAATCCCTGGAGGAATTTTACAAGGTTCCCTATGTGGGTTACTCAGTTGAGGTGGTCCTGCCGCAGTCCCTTTTTACCGGCCTCAACACCAACTTCCTGGCCAAAAATAATTGGCTGCCGATTGAAAAGAGCGCTAACAAAGTCACCATTCTGATCGATAATCCTGCCAATCAGGACAAGATTCAGAACATCAAGCTGATCTTCTCCAAAAAGGCTCTCGAATTTAAAGTGGGCCTTAAAGCGGACATTCATGATTTCCTCAAAGTCACCCCGGATGGGTCCGGCATAGATGATGACGACGAAGATCCCGTAGAGACCGAAGAGGTTTCGAGCCTGCTGGATGCTCTGCAAAGTGAAGCGGATGATGCGGCGGTCATTGATACCGCTCAAGATGATGATTCCAATGCTATCAGCGAAACGGACAGTACCATCGTCAAACTGGTCAACAAAATCCTGATCGATGCTTATGATATGGGGGTTTCAGATATTCATATTGAACCGGGCGTAGGAAAGAAGCTCATGAGAGTCCGCTACAGAAAGGACGGGGCCTGCCGGATTTATCAGGAAATTCCACCGATGTACAAGCAAGCTTTCATTTCCCGCATCAAGATTATGTCCAGATTGGATATTGCAGAACGGCGCATGCCCCAGGATGGCAAAATCAAAATGAAATACGGTAAAAAAGAAATTGAATACCGTGTCGCGACCTGCCCGACCGTAGGCGGCAATGAGGACGCCGTTTTGCGTATTCTGGCCGCAAGCAAACCGATTCCCCTAGAGAATATGAACTTATCTACAAGAAATCTGGAGTTGATCCATACTTATGCAGAAAAGCCATATGGTTTGATCTTGTGCGTGGGCCCTACCGGGTCCGGTAAAACCACGACCCTTCACTCCACTCTGGGTTATATCAATAAGCCTGACAGAAAAATATGGACTGCCGAGGACCCCGTTGAAATAACTCAGGAGGGCCTGCGTCAGGTTCAGATGCTACCCAAGATCGGCTTGGATTTTGCTCGGGCCATGCGTTCGTTTCTGCGTGGCGACCCGGACGTCATCATGGTGGGTGAAATGCGCGACGTAGAAACCTGCTCCATCGGTTTGGAAGCGTCCTTAACAGGTCATCTGGTGTTCAGTACCCTGCATACAAACTCCGCGCCGGAAACCATTACCCGCCTTCTGGATATGGGGATGAATCCTCTGAACTTTGCCGACGCCCTGCTCCTCATCATAGCTCAAAGATTGGTGAGAACCCTGTGTAAAGATTGTAAAGAAGACCATCATCCAACTCGCGAAGAATATGAGCAATTGGTTCATGAATATGGTAGTGAGGAACTCTTCAATAAAAACATTGCTATCGCTTATTCCGATGGACTCCTCCTTAAGAAGCCCGTTGGATGCTCCAAATGCAACGACACCGGCTACGCCGGGCGAACCGGTATCCATGAGGTTCTGGAAGGAACCGATGAAATCAAGCGCATGGTCATGAAGCAAGCTCTGATGGAAGAGCTAAGAGATCAGGCTGCCAGCCAGGGAATGACGACCTTGAAACAGGATGGTATCTGGAAAGTTTTCAAAGGGGATTGTGATTTAAAGCAAGTCATGTCGGTCTGTATTGTTTAAGCCTTAAGATATTTCAGGTGAGACATACGACATTACCATGCAGTACTTGATTTGTTTTTTGTAGCCACTTCACTCTAAATCATCTCCTCATTATTATTAAATGCACAGGAAATTTTTATGCCTATCATATCGTCTTCAGGCAATGAGACCGTCCAATTAATTAACTCCCGGATTGTTTCCGCATCCAATGCCACGTCCCTGCTACCCGGCATTGTTAACGATTTAAAAAATATTCTTTCCTGTGAAGCCATTGTCCTGTTCCTGGTGGACCGGAACCAGAAACAACTCGTTTCCCTGAATCATATTTCCAGCAAGGTATCTCAAATCCGGGTGGACATGTCGCCTAAAACTCCCGTGGGGTATGTCACGTCTTATGGGAAAGCGCTCAATATCAGCGATAAAATTTCCAAAGCAGAGCTGGCGATGTACAATCCCAACATGACAGTTTCTTCCAGCCTGGATAAACCCCTTAAGCTGAAAACCAAATCCATGATGGTGATCCCCCTGCCCTTTCAGCAAAAACTGGTGGGTGCTGTGGAAATCATCAATAAGCAAGGCGACCAAAAGTTCACAGCCTCCGATTTCAAGATTTCCAAGGAATTGGCACATCCATTAGGATTACTTGTTTCCAAAATAAAAAATGAGAGCGGCGCAACCCCTACGCTTTCGCCTGTGGATCCACAACAAAAATTATTTCAAATAATCAATGCCATTCACTCAGCAAAAAATGTAGACGAAATATTGATCGAATTGAAACTCTCCATTCTGGAACTGTTCAATGCTTCCCTGATCACCATCTATGCTATCGATGCGAGTAAGAACGAGGTCTATTCGAAGCTGAAATCGGGTGACACCGTCAATGAAATCCGAGTCCCCATTTCATCCACCAGCGTTGCAGGATATGTAGCCATGTCCCAACAAACGGTCATGGTCGAAAATGTACACGACCCCAAACAATTAAAGCAATATCATCCAGATCTATCTTTTGACAGTTCATGGGACAAAAAATCCGGCTTTAAAACCAAAGGCATGCTGGCTTGCCCCCTGATCCATAAAGGCCGATTGATGGGTATTATTCAGCTCGTCAACAAAAAAGGGAGTGGAAAATTCAATGTGTCTGATCAAAAAAATGCTCAGATGATTTCCGAGACATTAGCGCTTGCCTTTTTCAATCAAACCAAATTTGTCCATCAAAAACCCACAAAATTTTCCTACCTCACGAACAATGGAATTATTACTGAACGGGAACTGACGGAAGCCATCGGCAAGGCTCGCAGGAACCAGATGGATATCGAGACTATCCTTTTACATGAATTAAAAGTAACGCGAAAAGATTTGGGGAAATCACTGGAACAGTTCTACAAGGTTCCTTATCTTGGCTATAACAGTTCCATGGTGTTGCCCCATTCGGTATTCGAAGGATTGAATCTGAGTTTTCTCTCAAAGAACTTCTGGGTTCCCATTGAAAAAATTGGCAACAAGGTAGTTGTTCTGATAGACAATCCCTTCAACAAAGACAAAATTCAAAATATCAAACTTATTTTCCCAAAGAAGACTGTCGAATTAAAAGTAGGGCTAAAAAACGATATCCGGGATTTTTTAAACTCCACTGTTACTGATAACGATGATGGTTCAGCATCCGTTGATGAAATGTCCGACCTTTTGCATGCCCTGAGAACAGAAAAAAGAGAATCTGACACCGAAATAGAACCGGAAGATAGGGATCTCAACGCAATCAGCGAAGAGGACGGCACCATCGTCAAACTGGTCAACAAAATCCTGATCAATGGTTATGACGAAGGGGTTTCCGATATCCACATTGAACCCGGAGTCGGAAAAGACAATATGGAGGTGCGGTACCGAGTCGATGGGACTTGCCGGGTCTTCCAGGAAATCCCGCCGATGTACAAACAAGCGGTATTATCCCGGTTGAAGATCATGGCCCGATTGGATATTGCCGAACGACGCATGCCGCAGGATGGTAAAATCAAAATGAAATATGGCAAAAAAGAGATTGAATTTCGTCTGGCCACTTGTCCGACCGTAGGGGGCAACGAAGACGCGGTGTTGCGTATTCTCGCCGCCAGTAAACCCATTCCTCTGGATAATATGAACTTTACCCGGCGGAACCTTCAATTAATTAAAAAAATGGCCACCAAACCTTATGGACTGATCCTCGCGGTCGGCCCCACAGGTTCCGGTAAAACGACGACCCTTCACTCCGCTCTGGGTCATATCAACACCCGGGACAAAAAAATCTGGACCGCAGAAGATCCTGTGGAAATCACTCAAAAGGGTCTACGCCAAGTCCAGATGCTACCCAAGATCGGTTTGGATTTCGCACGAGCCATGCGTTCGTTTCTCCGTGGCGACCCGGACGTGATCATGGTCGGTGAAATGCGCGACGTGGAAACCTGTTCCATCGGTTTGGAAGCCTCACTGACAGGTCACCTCGTATTCAGCACCCTGCACACCAACTCCGCCCCGGAAACAATCACCCGTCTTATCGATATGGGCATGAATCCGCTCAACTTTGCAGATGCTTTATTGTTGATTATTGCCCAGAGACTGGTCCGTACCCTGTGCAAGGATTGCAAAGAAGATTATCATCCTTCTCAAAAGGAATTCGAAATTCTCGTTAGGGAATACGGGGTTGAAGACTTTCGAAAACTGGGTATCCAGTACACCAACGACCTGCGTTTGAAAAAACCCGTCGGATGCTCCAAATGCAACGACACGGGTTATTTAGGCCGAACCGGATTGCACGAGGTTCTGGAGGGCACGGATGAAATCAAGCGGATGATCATGGAGAAATCTCTGGTGGAAGAAACAAGAGCTCAGGCCATTAAGGATGGAATGACCACTTTGAAACAGGATGGGATACTCAAAATATTCAAGGGCGATTGTGACCTTAAGCAGGTTTTAGCCGTCTGTATCGTTTAATTCCCTCCAAACTCACCAACCATCTCTCCTGCATTTTCAAAGCTCTGTCGATGATATGCTGATTTCTTGTCTTCTTATCCCGGATACGCATCTCTGGACCTAAAAACAACCCGAAATTGATATTCATCGGTTGATAATTTCCTTCTTTGCCTGTCACATATTGCAATAAGGTTCCGATTGCGGTTTCTGCAGGCGGCGGTGAAAACGCGGTTCCTTTTAACCGGCACATGGCGCTCAAACTGGCGACCAAGCCCATGGCAGAAGACTCGACATAGCCCTCCACACCGACAATTTGCCCGGCAAAAAAGATATTCGGATGGCTACTTAGGCTTAGGTCCCCGGATAATAATTGCGGCGCATTAATAAAAGTATTCCGGTGAATGGCACCCAATCGGAAAAACTCCGCGTTCTCCAATCCGGGAATCATTTTGAAAATTCTTCTCTGCTCCGGATAAGTGAGTTTGGTTTGAAACCCAACCAGGTTGTAAGCCGTTCCCTCCTTGTTTTCTTTCCTTAATTGAACCACCGCATGAAACCGTTCGTTGGTTTCGGGATGATTCAATCCGACCGGTTTGAGCGGCCCGAATGCCAAAGTCTGAGGCCCTCTGTCCGCCAGCACTTCAATGGGCATGCACCCTTCAAAGTAAATGGGTTTCTCAAACTCCTTGAGTGCCACTTTCTCAGCCTTCAACAACTCATCGATGAATCGTTCATACTGTTCCCGGCTCATACCACAATTCAGATAATCTCCATCGCCTTTATCATAACGGGACGCGAAAAACGTTTTATCCGTATCGATCGATTGAGCATCGATGATGGGTGACAACGCATCGTAAAAATACAAATAATCCTGCCCCAGCAATTGCGATAATTTTTCGGAAAAAACCGGTGACGTTAACGGGCCGGTCGCGATAATCACCGGTCCCTCCATGGGAATCTCTGCGACTTCTTCGTGTTTCAGGGTAATGTTGGGATGCTGTTCCAGTGTCCGGGTGATCTCTTCAGAGAACAGGTCACGATCCACCGCCAGAGCTTTGCCGGCAGGCACGCTGTTTTTATCCGCTGAACGGATCACCAGCGAGTCCAGATTTCTCAGTTCCTGTTTCAGCAAAAAGGGAGCGGAGGAATCCTGATTGGAACCCATGGAATTACTACACACCAATTCGGCACAATTCCCGGTTTTATGAACAGGGGTCGGACGCTGTGGCCGCATTTCGTAAAGAACCACGGACACGCCCGCTTCTGCGGCTTGCCAGGCGGCTTCCGAACCTGCCAGGCCCGCACCGATAATGGTCAGGTGTGCATTCATACTCATCTGCTGTTAGGGACTATGCGGCTTCAGTGGCTTTTTTGAAATTGCATTTAGGACAAAGGAGACTTTCCCCTTCGTTCTTTTTCCACTTTTGAACCATGTAGGGATTGTTACATTCCGGGCAGGATTCTGCAACTGGTTTGTCCCAGGAAGTGAAGGTGCAGTTGGGGTATTCACTGCATCCGTAAAAGGTACGTCCCTTTTTGGAACGCCTTGCAGAAACGTATCCTTTTTCGCAGTCCGGTTCCGGGCAGGAAACACCGAGACTGATGGGTTTGGTGAATTTGCATTCGGGGTAAGCGGAACAGGCCATGAATTTGCCGAAGCGACCGACTTTGATGATCAGAGGTGAGTTGCATTTATCACAATTGCCCTCCGCTTTCACCGCATCGGGACCTTCATCTTTGCCGCCGACTTCTTTGGTATTTTTGCATTCCGGATAGTTGGAACAAGCCATGAACTTGCCAAAGCGGCCCCACTTGATGATCATCGGCTGGTTGCATTTCTCGCACACCTCGTCAGTTTTTTCCTCCTGGCTCTTGATATCCCTCATCTTCTTCTCGGCTTCCACCAAGTCCTTTTCGAATGGCTTGTAGAAAGTTTTGAGGGTTTCCACCCATTCAATTTTGCCCTCTTCAATCTGGTCGAGTTGATCTTCCATATGCGCGGTGAATGCTTCGGTCATGATATCCGGAAAGTTTTCCATCAGCAGATCGGAAACCAGATTCCCCAATTCCGTGGGAGCCAGACGCTTCTCTTCTGCCTTAACATAATCCCGGTCCTTGATCACGCTGATAATCGACGCATAGGTACTGGGACGTCCGATGCCCTTTTCCTCCAACGCTTTCACCAGGAGAGCCTCGGTGTACCTTGGGGGTGGTTGGGTAAAATGTTGTTCGGGAAGAATCTTCAACAACTTCAGCTTTTCACCCTTGGGCAAATCAGGAAGGATTTTATCAGAAGGAGCACCCGTCCCGCTGTCCTCATCGGTGGCCTCCACGTAGACTTTCAAACATCCCATGAACTTGATCACCGAACCGTTGGCGCGGAAGGTGTAGTTCCCGGAACGAATATCAAAATGCGTCGTATCGAGAACCGCCGGAACCATCTGGGAAGATACCGCCCGAAACCAGATCAGCTCATAAAGCCGATACAAATCTTTTTCGATGAGGCCCTTGAGCGGTTTCGGTTCGATCAGGAAATCGGTCGGACGGATCGCTTCGTGAGCTTCCTGCGCGGATTTCTTAACTTTGTACGTATTGGGTTTGGCGGGAACGTATTCCTTGCCGTATTTGTCCTGAATGAACTGCCGGAGATTGCCGATTGCCTCATCCGCCATGCGGGTGGAATCGGTACGCATATAGGTGATCAAACCCACTGTTCCCCTGCCTTCCAGCGCAATGCCCTCATACAGACGCTGGGCCAGCATCATGGTTTTTTTGGGGGAAAAATTAAGTTTGCGGGAGGCTTCCTGTTGCAGGGTGCTGGTGATAAACGGAGCTACTGGATTGCGTTTGCGTTCCTTTTTACTCACCTCATCCAGAACCCATTCGCCCTTATCAACCGCTTTGACGATTTCCTGGGCCTGATCCTCCTTGCCTACTTCCGCCTTGTCCTTGCCAATTTTAAACAACTTGGCCTGGAATTCCGGATCCTTGCTCCCTCTCAAATCGGCGGTGATCGACCAATATTCTTCCTTCTTAAATTCCTGGATCTCTTTTTCGCGGTCGCAGACCATTTTCAAGGCAACCGATTGCACCCGTCCGGCGCTGAGTCCGCGATGCACTTTCTTCCACAAGATGGGGCTGATTTTATAGCCCACCAACCGGTCCAGTATGCGGCGGGCCTGCTGAGCATTGACCCTGTTGATATTCAATTCGGTGGGATTGTTGATGGCGTCGGTCACGGCTTTTTTGGTCAACTCGTTGAACATCACCCGGTAGACCTTGCCTTTGGTCAGCTTGGTCAGTTCGTTGGCAATATGAAACGCGATGGCTTCTCCCTCCCGGTCGGGATCGGGCGCGAGATAAATATCGTCGGCTTTTTTCGCGGCGGCTTTGAGAGCCGCCAGAATCTTGCCCTTGCCGCGGATGGTGATGTAGTCCGGTTTGAAATCGTTTTCAACATCCACGCCCAGTTTCTTCTTGGGCAGGTCCTTGAGATGACCCACGGAGGCTTTGATCGTAAACCCCTTGCCAATGATTTTCTTCAGCGTATCAATTTTTGTGGGAGACTCCACAATCACCAGTGACTTACCCATAGTTCCTCAATAAATATCGGACGGGTTCATGAAAAACATTTTCCCGTCGGTTTGACGAATCACTCCCTTGAGTTCGAGCGTGACCAGTGTAGCTGAAACTTCAGCGGGTGACAAATAACTGTTTTCAATAACTCTGTCAATATGTTGCTCCTGTACCGACATCAGGGACATCAAATGTTCCTCTTTCGGGTTGAGCGGAATCGACTCAAGTGCCTTGTTTTTCCGTTCCTTCAACAATTCCAAAACCGAGTCGGAAAGTTCTTCCACCACCGCTTCGGGACTGTCCGTCAATTTTGCTCCCACTTTAATCAGGGCGTGGGTTCCCCGGCTTTCGGAGGAGTAGATATTTCCCGGCACGGCAAACACCTCCCGACCCTGCTCGAGAGCGAATTGAGCGGTGATCAGTGCGCCACTTTTCTCTCCCGCCTCCACCACCAGGGTTCCGTGGGACAGTCCACTGATCACCCGGTTGCGCGCTGGAAAATTATTTCGATCCGGTTTGGTCGACATGGGAAACTCGGAGATAACCGCTCCATGCTCCTCAATTTGCCGCCGCAGGGAACCGCTTTCCGGAGGATAGGTGTATTCCAATCCGCATCCGAATACCGCCACGGTAGGATTCCCCAGTTTCAGGGCCGACTTGTGGGCGATGGTATCGATTCCCCGCGCCATGCCGCTGACAATACAAACTCCCATTTCCGAAAGCGCGGTACAGAGTTTCTCAGCTACCATCTTGCCATAGCCGGAAGCTTTACGAGTGCCTACCACTGCAAGCGGTACGGACCGTTCATCCAAAAAAGTTCCCTGGTAGTAGATCACGGGTGGCGGATCATAAATCGATTTCAACAGGAATGGATATTGCGGATCCTCAATCGTCAGAATCCGGACATTGCGCCGCTCGGCCAGTTGATATTCCCGTTTGAGACTTTGTTCCAGATCAAAATCAAGAATTTGCCGGGCGACTTTGTCTCCGACCCGTTCGACCTCCATCAATTCTTTGCGCGAGGCATGAAACACATTTTTGGGAGAGTTAAAGACCTTGACCAGGCGGTGGCACAGGGTTTTCCCCACTCCCAAAACCATGTTGAGACCTACCCAGTATTTTTTAGACTCCCAATCGTCGCGATCCATCCCGAAATTTTATTGAAGCAGGAAAATCATTGTTTCCCCTAAGAAACCGTCGTTTGGCTTTCCACCTGATCCTTTAGAAACCGGTTACGGCTTTTTAACAACTGCGTCATGTACGGTTTCAGTATCCACCGGTCCACCCACCGACCGATCGGCTTAAACGGCGATTCAAATAGAAAAAGATCCCTCATGTGAGTTATCCCTTTCGTTTCGACAAAATGATGCTCGTGGCGCATGCTTTTAAACGGACCTTTCACCATTTCATCACAAAAGTAAACCGGAAATTCAAATTTGGTTATCTGCGCGGTCAAATGCCACCAAAATCCCCAATGCCGGGCCCGCCAAGTGACTTCCTCTCCGAGTTCGAGCAAGCCCTCCGTTTTTCCTGCTACCGCCTGCTCGCCGGTGTGACCCATGGAAACTTGATGCAATCCCACATCCCGTGACACATTAAAACAGGCTTCCGCCCGCGCATTAATGGTTGTGGTCAATTCGATGCGTATCATCGATGTTCAGAACCTTTTTGTATGCCGGTTCCGTTTCATTTTGCATGATATAGGCTGTGAAAACGATGCACCGAAATATTAAATGTGTGGATCGCTTCATAATAACCTACCAAAACACGGGTATAAATGATCAACGTTTCAAACAGATCGGCTTCGTTGCCGATCCCAAAATCATAATTCGCGGCTTCGGTCACCAGCAAAGCACGAGTCATTTTCCGGTTCTTGCCCGCCAGTGTGAGTTGTTCCCTGGCTTTGTTGACCGCAATGATGGCTTCCCTCAAATCAAATAAACCGGACTCGGTTTTGGAACCCGAATTGCTTTTCAGGAATTCGTCGACTGTTTTATGCGGAAAGCTCACCGGTTGGAACTTGGGACCGGAAATATCCACTTCTTGGGTCCATCGCACTCCCAGATATTTCTCCAGGCGGAGCTGGGCCAGCGCGATATCACTGTTAAACTGAGAAATATCATTTAATGCCCCGGCCAGGCCCAGTTTGAGCTTGGTGATCGCGGACTGCGAGATATTATCATCTCCCTCTTCAAATTTTTTCTCCGCCTGGGTCACGGCCTTTTCAAAATGGCCTTTGACCTCTTTTGATATCTCAAGTTGCTCCCTCCGAGCCAGAATAAGATCATGGTTTCGCCTTACCTCAAGTGCAACATCCTTGGAGTATCGGGTTGCCGACATCTCCAGGGCTTGCTCCAGGGAGGGCAGCTTATCAAGGATCCGCACTGTCTCGACTCTGGATTCCTGGCAGCCATACAAAAAGATCACCAAAAGTATAAATAAAGGAAGAACTCGTGCCGGCAGATGAAGGGTGCGATGGGTGGGACTCATGGGTTCAGGCTCCTTTTAAACCCCGTGGAAGGCTCAACAGCGGCTGGCAATACGTCTCTTTGGGTGGGGGACAAAAAAAGAGGGATACTGAACAACCGAAAAGAGACCTTGATGGCAACCAAGAAGATAACCGAAATTATCTTGTCTAACTCCTTAAGGCTTTTTTGCCTAAAATTTAGGCATATTGTCCAGTATCCCGAACCTTTATAAGAGAAAGTTATCATAGAGAACGGTTTGAGTCAATACAATTTTGAGTCCAGAATCGTCCTGAAATCAACAGTAGAAGTAGAATTAAGTCAATAGATTCAATATCTTATAGAAATAATATTGGGACCGCGCTGAGCCTATACCTTGGGGAGGTGATTTATAACTATTTGGTTTTAAAAGGGTTATAAAAACAACCTTTTTAAGAAAATGAGTCTCTCTCCTGACGGCAGAAATAAGATAACTCAAAATTTTACAAATAGTTATAAGGTTTTATTGGTTAAACCACACCGAAAGGCACCGGCACAAAGGTGAGGATTAATATCAGTAAAGATGCATATCCTATGATGCGATGTTTCGGTTCCAATGGTATTGATTCATCCAAAACCGGCGGGTGCCTCAAACCCAAAATAAAAACCAGACCCGCCCACACCCACCATCCCACCCAATAAAATCCGAGAGCAATCAAAGCAACAAAAAATAACCGCGCCGCCAGTAGTGCATGTTTGCGGTTGAATAGTGAATAGACCACATGCCCGCCGTCCAACTGACCCAACGGCAACAGGTTCAACGCCGTAAAAAACATCCCCAGCCAACCGGCAAAAGCCAGGGGATGCAACATGACGGTCTGCTCTATGGCAAAGGGATTGATCCCCAAAACCATCTTGACCATCCCCAAAAATATCAGTGAATCTCCCAATTGGATGGAATTCATCGGGTTCACATTCTGCATAGGCGTTATATCTGAGTTCAACAAACCGATCAGCAGGACGGGAACAGCCACGACAAATCCCGCGATGGGACCGGAAGCACCGATCTCCATCAACGCTTTGCGGTTGGGGATGGGCTCTTTGATCATAATGAACGCCCCCATCGTTCCAATATTCAGAAAAAATGGTATCGGGGGAACGGGAATAAAATTTGGCAGGGTGGAGTTCACATTATTCATCCGGCAGGCCCAGTAATGGCCGAATTCATGGGTCCCCAGAATAAGCATCAGGCCGAACGAAAACCAAGCTCCCTGCACCAGCCAGGTGGTAAAAACAGTGGCCAAGAAAAGACCCAGAAAAATGGAAACGGTTTTGAAGTTGATCGGAAAGCGCGGACCGGAAAAGGCAGGATAGGCTGGGTAATTAGGCCTGACGGGTTCCTGTTCGGGTTCCGGCCGGTTTTGTGATTCCATATCCATAAATCAGACCAACCCCGACAGCCGCATCATCTTCTTGGACTTCATTGCTGAATCCGCGACTCAACTCTTGTTTAGCGGCTTGTGTGTGAAGGATTTCCCATTTTTCCCCGAATAATCCGCCACAATCTGGCCGTTGCCTACCAGCTTGTATTTGTAAATGACGAGCCCTTCCAACCCCACCGGTCCACGGGCATGGGTTTTATTGGTACTGATGCCGATTTCCGCCCCCAGGCCGAACCGGAAGCCGTCCGCAAACCGGGTGGAGGCGTTCACCATCACGCTGGCCGAATCCACTTCGTTCAAAAACCGTTCGGCCCGCTCCTTATTTTCGGTAACGATGGTATCCGTGTGGCCAGAGCCGTGCGCATTGATATGGTCGATGGCTTCCGATAGATCATCGACAACTTTGATGGACAGTTTGAGATCATTGTATTCCGTATCCCAGTCGCTCTCTTCCACCCGTTTCAGGTCGGGAATCAGACTGCACGACTTCAGGCAGCCCACCAGCTCCACCTCCTGCTCGCGGAATTGTTTCACAAGAGCGGGTAATACCTGCGGGGCGATGGCCTGATGCACCAGGAGCGTTTCCATCGCGTTACAGGCGGCGGCGTACTGGAGCTTGGCGTCGAAGGCCACCCGAATGGCCTTTTCAACATCCGCCTCCTCATCAATATAGACGTGGCACAATCCTTCCGAATGTCCCAATACTGGAATTTTGGTGTTGTCCTGAACATAGCGGACAAACTGATTGCTTCCGCGCGGGACAATAAGATTAATATACTGGTCCTGCTTCAGCATCTCGGCGACTTCCGCCCGGGTTTTGATCAATTGCACCGCCGCGACCGGCACGCCCTCCTCTTCGGACAAAGCTTTTTGAATGAGGTTCACAATCACCCGGTTGGAATTTTGCGCTTCGGCCCCTCCCTTCAGAATGACTGCGTTGCCCGATTTAAAGCATAGGGCGGAAATCTGGGGAACGGCATCGGGCCGGGATTCAAATATGGCGCCGATCACTCCAATAGGACAGGAAACGCGGGTCAATTCCAATCCCTCGTCCAACTCCATCGCCTCCTGTTGTTGTCCCACGGGATCGGACAGTTCGGAGACACTGCGGATGCCCTGGGCCATTCCCAGGACTTTGGTTTCATCCACCGCCAGCCGGGCTACGAGCGGATCGGGGATCTTTTCTTTTTTGGCAAACTCCAAGTCCTGACGGTTGGCCTCGAGAATCTCGTCGCAATGGTTTTCGATCTGTGTCGCCATTCCCTGCAACACCCGGTTTTTGGTTTCCGTATCCAACCGGGAAAGAACCAGGGCCGCAGTCTTGGCGTCTGAGGCTATTTCGGATAGGTTTTTTTCGGTCAGGTTAGTCACTGGCGGCTGAGGGATAAAGTGGATTTTTGATTTGTTTCAATTTCTTTTTGAGGGATGCCACCCCTTTTTCCCCGATCTCGTTTCCCCACATTCTAAGAAACTGAAGGCTGGCCAACACTTTGGAGCCGGCTAAATACATGGCCCCCTGGGTGGTAATGCCGTTCCACTGCAAATCAAGCTCAACCAGGTTTTTAAAAACCGGAGACTCGGTCATGGAAAGCATCCCTTGGTCCCCCAATTTGTTATTTTTGAGCAATAGGGTCTTGAGATTTGTCAGCGTCTTGGATTCGGCGATGCTCTGGATGCCATCCGGACCAATTTTGTTTTCCCCCAAATCTAAAATTTCAATATGCGTTAAATATTTGGATTGGCATAATATCTTAAGCCCCCTGTCGCTGATTCCGTTTTTCGCCAGTCTTAACTCTTTGACGCTGCCGATAACTTCCGACTGAGCCAAAGCCTTGAGGCCCTCGTCCCCGATCTGGTTTCCAGTGAGATCCAACGAAACCAGTTTCATTACCGTTTTGGACTCGGCGATGGCTTCGGCCCCCTTGGGTCCAATTTTGTTCCCGAACAAACTGATCGTGGATAATTTGGGATATGCCTTGGACCCGAACAGAGCTTTCACGCCATCGTCCTCAATCTGATTATTGAATAGATTGAGGACCTTCAGATTCTTTAAATATTTAGACTGGGCAAGCGCTTCGGCACCATCGTCACCGATATTGTGGGTATTCAGGTCAAGGGTTTCTACCTTTTCAAGAAGTTTCGATTCGGCCAATTGCTTGATACCTGCGTCATACAGCATTCCGCTGTGATTCAGCTTCAGATATTTGCCATCCTTCTTCAGATCCTTAAGGACGAGCACATTGATATCCAGGGCAAAAGCAGTCCCAGCCAGAAGCAAAATCATCGCTCCCAGCCAGTTCATCCCTATTATTTTTATCCGATTTTTTTTCATGGGAAATTATGCACCGTTATACGAACTTCCAAACCATCCTGCAACCAGCCGATATTGCTGTTTCCGGCAACCGTCGAAATGATCCCCTGAGGATCGATTTTCCGGATTCGGTTGTTATCCCGGTCTGAAAAGTAAAGATTCCCCTCTTTATCGAAAGCCATGCGGTAGGGGCTTTTCAATTGCGCCTGGATTGCAAGGCCGCCATCACCACCATAACCGGCAAAGCCTGTCCCCGCCACATGGATGATATTTCCTTCCTTATTTATTTTGCGGATGCGGTGACTGGTTTCTTCCGCGATATACAATTCTTCATCAGGGCTGAAGGTGAGTCCTCCCGGAGATCGAATTCCCGCCTGAATCGCCGGTCCGCCATCGCCGGAATCCCTGAATTCCCCCGTCCCGGCAAAAGTCGTCACATTCTCGTCCTGGTCAATTTTTCTGATTTTACTACTTCCCGAGTCGGAAATAAATATTTCTCCACTTTTATTAATGGCAATTCCATTGGGATGAATTTCTTCATCCACAATTTTCACCCAAGTGTCCGACGCCAGAGTGGACACAACCCCCTGAGTGTCCACCTTACGGACTTTCCGGTTGGTCAGGTCCGCCAGGTAGACATTACCCTGACGATCCACCGCTATGTCCTGAATCACTCCAAACGATGCCTGGACCGCCGGACCGCCGTCTCCTTTATCTCCCAACACCCCATTTCCGGCAAACCGGGTTATTCTGCCTTGAGGATCAATCTTTCGGACAAATTTGCTGCTTCCCTGCGGAGAAACGAAGTAAATATTGTCTTTTGGGCCCACGGCCATGGATCCCGGCAGGTAAAGAGAAGCCTCAGAAACCGGCCCGCCGTCCCCCTCATTGCCCTGATGACCGGACCCTGCAAGGGTGTAAATAAAACCTTTGCGGTCGATGAAACGCAGACGGTTATTCATTTTATCGGAAAAAAGGACATTGCCTTTGCTGTCCACCCCGATTCCAGAGGGAAATTCCAGGGTAGCGCCCGCCCCCGGTCCCCCGTCGCCCCGAAACCAGGAGTTTCCGTTACCCGCAAGGGTTGTAATGGAGTGGGATTTCAAATCCATACTTCTGACCCGGAAATGATTGCGGTCCACGATAATCAATTTCCCATCGGGACTCAACGCCAGCGCGAAGGGCAAATGAAGGGTCGTTTCAGAAGCAATTTCATTATCCCCGTTATATTCATACTTGCCGATTCCCATAACGGTAGTCATGATACCCAACGAATCCACCTTACGAATGCGGTTATTATTCCGGTCCGCAATGTAGAGGTTGCCTCGGTCATCGACGACCACATCGGTGGGATAGGCCAGACTGGCCCGCGTGGCCGGACCGTAATCACCGGCGAAAAAATGGGTGCCGTCACCGGCAACAGTCGTGATGATCCCCTGGGTATCCACCTTGCGAATACGATTATTGCCCCGGTCGGCAATGTACAGATTACCCTTATTATCCAGATCAATCCCAAACGGATATTTCAGAAAGGCATCCGTGGCCGGGCCAAAATCCCCGCCAAACTCGGGGAGTCCTAATCCAACTACCGTGGATATCATCCCCTTGGAATTCACTTTTCGAATACGATTATTGGACCGGTCGGAAATATACAGATTGCCCTTGCCATCACACACCAAGTCGGATGGGTAATTCAAATGGGCTTCCACGGCCGGGCCGCCATCGCCTCCCATATCGGGAGCACCCTTCCCGACCACGGTGGTCACGATCCCCGATGTGTCTATCCGGCGAATGCGATGGTTATTACGGTCTGCCACATATAAATTCCCGGTTCGATCCAGACACAACCCTGCAGGAAAATTAAAAGAAGCTTTCAAAGCCGGGCCGTTATCTCCGCTGAACCCCGCCGTTCCATTA
Source organism: Nitrospinaceae bacterium (assembly GCA_965237905.1). Lineage (GTDB taxonomy): Bacteria > Nitrospinota > Nitrospinia > Nitrospinales > Nitrospinaceae > SZUA-226. The sequence goes on from OZ250172.1 coordinate 278,520, forward strand.
CCCGCAATGGTGGTGATGATGCCGTCCTTACCCACCTTGCGTATCCGGTTCTTGGATCGATGCGATATAAATAAATTGCCCTCCGAGTCGACAGCTATCCCATCGACCAAGGTCAAAATCACCTCCATCGCTTTTTTACCGTCGCCGATGTCCTTGTAAGGATAAGGACCCGGATCCGCGCTTACGCCCGCCCCAGACAACAGTACGGCAAAGAACCAGGCGATTGGAACTATCTTTTTTATTATTTCCATTAATCTATTACTTTTAAATATTTATATATATTTTATTAAAGTAATACTTCATCTATCGAATAACAATCTGAACCCGCTGATCCTTGTTATATTTGAACATGGCTTTCAGGGTTTTCTCGCCCAAAGTGTTCTGGATCATGTCCAGCAAAGCCAGTTTTGGAAAGTTCTTCGATTGGACCAACGCCACCGCGCCCTCATCGGTAATGGTATTTTGCCCGACATACAGCTGAGTGAGGTTGGGGAAGTTGGGCGATCCGGCCAGGCTCCTTGCCCCTTCATCCCCCATTTCGTTTCTGAACAGACTCAGGGTTTCCAATGCGGGAAATGCCTTGGATTGCGCCAGGTAACCGGCCGCCTCCGGAGTGATGAGGTTATCGTTCAGCAACAGGGTTCTCAGATGAACAAAATGATCCGATTCGGCCATCAGGGCGATACCGTCTTCGCCGATCTCATTCTTCCAGAGTTTTAACGTTTCCAGGTTTTTCAGGTAGGGCGATTCCACCAGAGCCTGCATACCCAGGTCTCCCAGGAAGTTTCCCCATAAGTCCAGATGCTTCAATTGGGCAAGATGAGGCGATTGAGCCAAAGCCTCCATCCCTTCCTTTTTGATCCGGTTGCCTTCCAGAAGCAGGGTGGTTACTCCCTTCAGGGCTTCCATCCCGGCTAATTGCTTGGCACCCGCAGTCCTGATTTTCATCCGGGTTAAATCAAGGATTTTCCCGTCTTTGCTCAACCGGCTTTGCACCAGGCTTTCCATATCCAGTGCCAAAGCGGGTGCGCTCGGTAGCCCAATGAAAACCCAACTCGATAGTACCAGTGATTTTATGAGGAATCGCAGCATCCTGATTTCCTGTTCCTGCGAGGGGCCGACCGGAGACACGACCGGCGGATAAGAGTCGGGTTAGATTAACAAATATTTGAAGATCGTGTAGATAATTTTTGTGCCCGCTTTCAGGGTGCCGGAAACGGTTCCAGTGATCTTGGAAACACCGATCCGCATGCGGTAACGCACCGGAACCTCCCGGATGCGTAATCCCTTCTGCACCGCTTTGATCTGCATTTCCACCGTCCAGCCGAAATTCTTGTCCCGCATCCCGATGGCCTGCAACGATTCATAGCGAATCGCCCGAAACGGTCCGAGATCGGTGAATCGATGGCCAAAAAACAGCCGGATCAAAAATACCGCTAATTGATTACCGTAACGGGCCTGCGGCAGCAGGGCTTTTCGGCTCTCTTCGAGGATCATCCGGCTTCCCACAATGAAATCTGCTTCGCCTTTAAGAATCGGCTCCAATAGCAGATCAATTTCTTCGGGAAAGTCGCTGTAATCACCGTCCAGAAATACGACGATATCGGGATGATCCAACGCATCCATCCCGGAAAGACAAGCCTGGCCATAACCCTGGCCCTTTTCATAGACCACTGTCGCCCCGTTTTCACGGGCCACCTCGGAGGTTCGGTCGGTGGAACGGTTGTCAACGACAATGACTTGGTGCAATCGGTCCCGGGGGAGATCGTTCAATACATGGGGAAGGGATTCTTCTTCGTTATAGGCGGGAATGATAACTGAAATTTTTGGGGACATGGACCGCCCCTATTTGCTGTCCTGGAGCGACTGCTTCACGCTGCGGACAAATACCTTGAGCTTTTCCTTCCGCTCGGCGGGGTCCGGACATTCCTCGATCATGCGGACAATAGCGCTTCCGACAATCACCCCATCGGAACATTCCGACACGGCTTTGGCCTGCTCCGGCCCGGAAATCCCAAACCCGATCAAAACCGGCAACGCAGTCGCCTGCTTGATCCGGGTCACTTTTTCCTCCACCCCTTTAGCCAGAGAGTCCCGCGTTCCAGTGACCCCGGTCAGGGAAACGTAATAAATGAACCCGCGGCTCTTCGCGCCCACCATTTTGATCCGATCCGGCGTGCTGGTGGGAGCCAACAGATAAATCACGTCCAAGGCTTGCGCCTGGGCCAATGCGTCAAACTCCCCTGCCTCTTCCGGCGGCAGGTCGGGGATGATCACCCCGTCGACCCCTGCCTCGACCGCATCCTTCACAAACGCTTCCTGTCCGTACACAAACACCGGATTGAAACTGGTCATCAGAACAATAGGCAATTGGGAAGACTTACGAATATCACGCACCAGCTGGATAATTTTCTTCAAGTTGGTGCCACCTTTGAGAGATCGCTGGGAAGCCGCCTGGATCACCGGTCCGTCCGCCAGCGGATCAGAAAACGGTACGCCCAGTTCAATAATGTCGGCGCCACCTTCCTCGATCACCGAGAACAGTTCTTGAGTCGTGGCGAGATCGGGATCGCCGGCGGTGACAAATGCCACCAGGGCTTTCTCGTTTTTGGATTGCAACCAGTCGAATCGTTTCTGGATGCGGCTCACAACTCTTCTCCCAGAAAATCCGCCACCTGATTGACATCCTTGTCGCCCCGTCCGGACAGGCAGATGACGATGATCTCGCTCTTTTTCATTTTCGGTGCCACCTTCGCTACCTGAGCAATCGCGTGGGACGATTCCAGCGCGGGAATGATGCCCTCGGTCCGCGACAATAATTTGAAACCTTCCAACGCTTCTTTATCGGTGATAGACGCATATTCCGCTCGCTTGCTGTCCTTGAAATGACTGTGCTCGGCTCCAACGCCGGGGTAATCCAGCCCGGCGGAGATGGAATGGGCTTCCGTAATCTGCCCGTCCGCATCGAACAGCAGATAACTTTTCATCCCGTGCAGGATGCCCACCGCCCCGTGCCCAAGCGACGCACCATGTTTGCCGGTCTCGATGCCATGTCCTGCCGCCTCAACCCCGATCATTTTGACTTCTTTATCCTCCACGAAGGGGTAAAACAGACCCATGGAATTACTACCGCCGCCGACACAGGCCATCAGGGCGTCTGGCAGGCGTCCTTCCGCCTGCTGTATCTGTTCTTTCGTTTCGTCGCCGATGATTCTCTGGAAATCCCGCACGATCATGGGAAACGGATGCGGTCCCACGACCGAGCCGATGATGTAATGCGTATCTTCCACCGTGGTGATCCAGTTACGGATGGCTTCGCTGGTGGCGTCCTTCAAGGTACGAGTACCGGAAGAAACCGGGATGACCCGTGCGCCGAGCAGTTTCATACGGAACACGTTGAGTGACTGACGGCGGATGTCTTCCTCACCCATAAAGACATCGCACTCCAGATCGAACAACGCCGCGGCTGTCGCCGTGGCGACACCATGCTGACCGGCTCCGGTTTCGGCGATGACCCGCTTCTTGCCCATGCGTTGCGTCAGCAAGGCACTGCCGATGGTGTTGTTGATTTTATGCGCACCGGTGTGGTTCAAGTCCTCGCGCTTGAGATAGATTTTTGCGCCGCCCAACTTCCGCGTCAGGTTCTCGGCAAAATATAATGGAGATGGACGCCCGACATAATGCTCCAGATAAAACTTGAGCTGTTTCTGGAATTCGGGATCGTTCCGCGCTTCGTTGTACAGCTTCTCCAATTCCTGAAGCGCGGGCATCAATGTTTCGATGACGAACTTCCCGCCAAACTCTCCGAAATGGCCGTTTCGATCCGGCAATGTGGGTGTACTCATAACATTCCCCTTCTTAACCTCTGCGCACTGCTTTTAAAAATGCTTTCACTTTTTTGGGATCCTTTTTGCCGGGGGACTGCTCGACCCCCGAGCTGACATCCACGCCGTACGGTTGCACTTTTCGTATGGCCGCTTTCACGTTACGCGGATTCAACCCTCCGGCAATGATCACCGAACCGTATTTTTTAGCGCGGGCGGCCAGTTCCCAATCGAACACCTTCCCCGTGCCGCCCCATTGATCCTCTTTATAGGTATCGAGCAAAAACCCGTCTACTGCATACCGGGACATTTCTTTCAACGATGCGGCATCCTTCACTCGCACCGCTTTGATCACGCGACACTTGATCTTTTTACAAAACGCAGGCGACTCGTCGCCATGCAGTTGCACCGCATCCAATCCGCAACGATCCACAATACGATTGATCTTATCGGCCGTCTCATTTACAAACACGCCCACCCGGTGGACAAAGGGTGGAAGTTTAGAACAAATTTCCTTCGCGGTTTTGGCCGTCACATAACGCGGGCTTTTCTTATAGAAAATGAACCCGATCGCATCGGCACCATATTCCACAGCCAGAAGCGCGTCTTTCAGGCGGGTGGTGCCGCAGACCTTGACCTTAACCGGCGGGTTGGATTTTGCCATGTCCCGTAAACTCCTGAAGCTTATCGGAAATATTAGGCGCTTTCATCAGGCTTTCGCCGATGAGAAACGCGTGCATCCCCAGCCCTTCAAATTCCTCGATCTGCGCCCGCCTGTCAATCCCGCTTTCGCAGACGAGGAGCAGGTTATTCATACCTTTCGTTTCCTTGAGCAAGCGCCTTGAAATTTCCAGGTCGGTTTTGCCGCTGGTCAAATCCCGGTTATTGATCCCCAACAACTCGGCACCGGCATGAAACGCTTTCTCCATATCCTTCTCATCGTGCGCTTCCACGAGCGCCGTCAGGCCGATCTCTTTGCCCAACTCCAGAAGATCTTTCAACTGGTTCTTGTCCAGCGAAGTGGCGATCAGCAGAAAAAAATCGGCTCCGCAGGCCCGCGACTCATACACCTGGTATTCGTCAAAAATAAAATCCTTGCGCAACAGCGGAACCGATAAGGCCTTACTGGCCTGCTCGACGGTTTCCAGTTGGCCGCCAAAAAAACGGCTCTCGGTCAGAATGGAAATCGCCACAGCACCGCTATCCGCATAGGTCCGGGCGATTGACAGGGGATCGAACTGCTCCACCAGATCGCCCTTGAACGGCGTGCGCCGCTTGATCTCCGCGATAATTTTAGATCCTTCTCCGGAAACTTTCAACGCGTCCATAATGGGAATCACATCCCGCTGGTCGCCCATTTTGGTTTTGACCTCGGCTAACGGAACCTCGCGCTGGGTGGTTCCCAGCTCCACCTTTTTGGCGGCGAATATTTTATCCAGAATATTAGCCATACTCCCCTGCCCTATGAATGACTGAGGCGGCACAGGTCTTTCAACTTCTGCCGCGCTTCGCCGGAGCTTATGGATTTTTGAGCCACTGCCATCCCTTCTTTGAAATCGGAGGCTTTGCCTGCCGCGACAATCGCCGCCGACGCGTTCAACAAAACGATATCGCGTTGGGGTCCGCCTTTTCCGTCCAGTAGTTCACGCAGGATGGTCGCATTGTCTTCCGCCGAGCCGCCCTTCAAATCCTGTTCCGAACAATACTCGAGTCCCAACTCCGTTGGATCTAGATAATAGTCTTTTATTTTTCCATCATTTAACTCAGATATCTTAGTATTACACGTTAAGGTAATTTCATCGAGGCCGTCCTCGCCGTGCACTACAAATGCGTGAACGACACCGAGATTCTTAAGGACGCTGGCCAGGGGCGACGTCCATTTGGAATCGAACACTCCCACCACCTGCGCCTGAACTCTGGCGGGATTGGTCAGCGGTCCCAGCAGATTAAAAACGGTTCTGAAGCCCAATTCCCGGCGGACATCTGCCGCGTGTTTCATGGCTTTATGCAGAGTCGGTGCGAACAGAAATCCGATGCCCGCCATTTCGACGCATCGTTCCACTACCGTTTTGTCCGCTTCGATATTGACCCCGAGGGACTTCAGTACATCGGCGCTTCCCGACCGGCTGGAGACCGCCCGGTTGCCATGCTTGGCCACGGGAATCCCCGCCCCCGCCACCACAAACGCGGCGGTGGTGGAAATATTAAACGTATCGGCGCCATCGCCGCCGGTGCCGCAGGTATCGACGACTCCCTTGACGGGAATGTTCAACGGTTCCGCTTTTTCGCGCATGACCTGGGCCGCGCCGGAGATTTCCGCCACCGTCTCGCCTTTCATGCGGAGCGCGGTGAGAAACGCACCCAGTAACGAACGGTCCACCTTGCCCTCCATGATCTGGGTCATGATGGACACCATTTCCTCTTCCGACAGGTCGTTGCCGTCGACCACCTTATGCAGGATGTCCTGAGCCTTCATGTTCTTTTACCTTTTCAGCCGGAAGATCAATAAAGTTTTTGAGGAGATCCTTGCCATGAATCGTCAAAATCGATTCGGGATGAAACTGCACGCCTTCGACTGCCAGCTCTTTATGGCGGACACCCATGATTTCCTTGTCATCCGATTCGGCGGTGATTTCAAAACAGTCCGGAAGATTGGCACGGTTGACCACCAGAGAATGGTACCGGGTCGCTTCAAACGGATTGGGCAGACCCTTGAAAATGGTTTTGCCGTCATGTTGAATCATCGAAGTTTTGCCGTGCATGAGTTTCCCGGCTTTTATGATTTCGCCGCCAAAGGCCTCTACCACCGACTGATGCCCCAGGCACACACCCAGGAGAGGAATCCTGCCGGCAAAGTGTTTGATCACTTCCTTGGAGATGCCTGCTTTGGAAGGGGTGCAGGGACCGGGAGAAATCACGATTTTTTGGGGAGCCCGTTTTTCAATTTCATCAATGGAAATCTGATCGTTGCGGTACACCTCCAGTTCCGCCCCCAACTCGCCCATGTATTGAACGAGGTTGTAGGTGAAGGAATCGTAATTATCGATCATCAGGATCATGGCAGAAGCCCCCTTCCCGCCAAGCCGATGGCCTTGAGCATGGCCTTGCCCTTGTTCATAGTCTCTTCGAATTCATTTTCCGGCACCGAGTCAGCGACAATTCCCGCCCCGACCCCAAGGTAGCCCACCTGATCTTTGACCATCAAAGTACGAATGGCGATGGCGGTGTCCATATTGCCTGAAAAGCTGATGTAGCCGACGGCTCCGGCATAAATCCCGCGACGTGTCGGTTCCAACTCGTCGATGATCTCCATGGCGCGAATCTTGGGAGCACCGGAAACCGTACCTGCCGGGAACGCCGCTTTCAGTACATCAAAGCAGTCCAGCCCTTCCTTCAACTTGCCGCGCACATTGGAAACGATGTGCATGACGTGGGAATAGCGTTCGATGCTGAACTTCTCGTTGACCTCAACGGAATGGACCTGCGCCACCCGGCCGAGGTCGTTACGCCCCAGATCCACCAGCATGATGTGCTCGGCCAACTCCTTTTCATCCTGAAGCAGATCCTTTTCCAAAAATTGGTCTTCCTCTTCGTCCTTGCCGCGCTTGCGCGTTCCCGCGATGGGGCGCACTTCCACATCGTCGCCCTCCAACCGTACCAGAACCTCCGGTGACGAACCGACCACCTGGATATCTCCAAAATTCAGATAGTACATGTAGGGAGAGGGGTTGATCGTCCGCAAAGCCCGGTAAATGGTGAACGGGTCCTGCTGAAGATCGAACTTGAGACGTTGCGCCAACACCACTTGAATGGCGTCGCCTTCATGAATATAACGTTTGGCCTTGAGCACCGCTTCCTTAAAGTGCTCCTTGGCAAAATTGGATTCGATGCGCGGGTCTTCATCCACCGATGCGCCGGGAGTTCCCGTAGAAATTTGGGGTGCGGGTTGGCGCAGTTTCGTTTCAAGAGCGTCGATTTTGGCGAGGGTTTCTTTATAGACCTCCTCCAGATCACGTCCCTGCGTATGCGCGTTGGACACCACCTTGATGGTCTGATTGACGTTATCGAAAATCAAAAGAGTATCGGTGATGATAAAAATCGAATCGGGAATATCCAGATCGTCTTCCGTCTCGTCCGGCAGATTTTCGAAATACCGCACCATGTCGTAACTGATGAACCCCACTGCACCACCGGAAAACCGGGGCAGGCCCGGCATGTCCACCGGTTGGTACTGGGACAGAATCTCTTTTAAAACGGACAGAGGGATAGCCCCCTCGACATTTTTCTTTTGCTCGACGCCGTTGTTACGGACGGTGACGGTAGAGCCTTTGGTCTCGATAATGATCGAAGGTCCGCATCCCAGGAAGCAATAACGCGCCCACTTGTCGCCGCCCTCCACACTTTCGAGCAGAAACGAGTACGGCTCACCGCCGATCTTCATGTAAGCGGAGACGGGGGTGTCGAGATCGGCCAGGATTTCCTTATACACGGGAACCAGGTTGCCCCGGCTGGCACACTCTTTAAACTCTTCGAATGTCGGTTTGTACCCCATAATCGCTCAATAAAAAAAGCACAGCGAAACTGTGCCTGAATGATCTACGACCGCAAAAAGCCGTCACAATTTCAATAGGTTAGTTTACAGACTTTATCATTTCGGATGAGACGGGTCAAGGAGTTTGAAAGTGGAGAGAACGGTCCGTGGACCGTAACTTAAACCTTAAAAAATTCAATCAGTAACAAACTACTCGACGGCGGTCCAGTCTTCACCGTTCCAGTGCAGGATGAGGCCGTTGTCGCCGACCGCGTACATATTTTCCTCGGAAGTCCCCCAGATAGCGGTCAGGTATTCTTCGGTATTGGATTCAATCCGAGTCCACTGGTCACCGTCGAGAAACATGATCATTCCCATGTCGCCGACCGCGAAGACAAACTCCGCGCTGGGCCCCCAGATATCGAGAAAAAATTCCATGGTTTGGGAGGGCATTTCTTTGAACTCGGCACCGTTGAAATGGATGATGGTGCCGTCGGAACCGCAGAAGTACATGTTGTCCGATGCGAATCCGCAAATACTGTACAACTCGGCGTTGGAGTTGAAGGTCAGGCGTTCCCAATGATCGCCTACCAGACGCAGGACTAGTCCGTCGAAGCCGACGGCGTACATGCACTCGTCATTGCCCCACAAAGAGGCGACATCGGTGTTCGTACCCGAACTCATGAACTTCCATTGGGAGCCGTTCCAGCGGCCGATTTTCCCCAACCGGCAACCGACAAAAATATCATCCGGTCCCCGGCCCCAGATGGCAGACATGGGCGGAAAGCTTTCTGTATCCTCAGGCATCCATACTTTGCCATCGTAATGCAAAATCTTGCCGTCGGTGCATACCCCGTACAGATTGTCTGGCGCGCTTCCCCACATCCGCTTCATGGTCCAGCGTCCGCCGGAATCCATTTTGGTCCATTGCTTGCCGTCGAAATGCAGGATGGTTCCCTCGGCACCGCCGATGAATACATTGTCTTCGCCAAACCCGTAGATGGACAGCAAGTGACTGGTAGTCAGACTGCTCATTCTCAACTCCCTTGAATAAAGTAAGCCCTATTCTATATTATTCGTGTCGCCCTTCGACAGGCTCAGGGTGACACCCTCTCTATTTTTCGATGGTTTAAATTGAGTCCAGCGTCACGCTGGTTTATAGCGACAGGTCATTCCATTGTTTGCCGTCGTAACGCAGGACGGTGCCGTTTTCCCCGCAGGCATAAACTTGTTCTGGCCCCAAACCTCGCACCTTGGTCAGATAGTTGTCGTTGCCCGATTCCATGGGGCTCCATTGCTTGCCGTCGTGATGGAGGATAACGGCATTGTCACCGACCGCGAAAATATGATCGTCTGCGGTGCCCCAAACTGCCAAAAGGTATTCCTGGGTGCCGGATTCCATGGATGTCCACTCCTCGCCGTTAAAATGCAGGATGGTGCCCTCCGACCCGACGATGTAGACGCTGTTGTTACCCGTGCCCCAGACGCCATAAAGAGAGACGGTCTCTTCGGTCAATTCTTCACGGCGCTGAAAGGTTGTGCCGTCGTAGAACCGGTAAATGCCTTCGCCGCCGACCGCGTGGATATGCTCGATATCTTCTCCCCAGAACCCAAACAGATCGTGGATGGTATTGGGTTCGCGGTATTCCCAGGACTTGCCGTTCCAAAACAACACACGCCCCCCCACCCCGAATATGAAAAGATGGTCCGAGTCGTAGCCATAAACCGAGTTGAGCGAGTCAAAATTCCCGGTATCGATCACCTTCCAGTCCTTGCCTTCATAATGGAGCACCACGCCGCCGATGCCGACTGCGTAGATATCGTTTTCATGCGCGGCCCAGATGCCCATCAGGGGGTTGGCGTTGTCAGTGCGCACGGGAGTCCAGTCTTCCCCGTCATAATGCTGGGGGATGCCGTCTTTCCCGACCACGTAAATGCTGTCTTCCCGGAGAGGACAGATGTCCAGCAGGTCCGGTTTTTCACCTGTAAACATAGAGTACGGCTACCTTTCTCGTTATCCCTAAGAACTTTACATCCCAGATAAGAGGAGTTGCAACCCTTTTCCCCTCCTTAGCAAGGAAGGGATACAGGGGAGGTTACGATAATTTTCTTCTTCCCTGCTTTTATAGTTGCCTGAATCGTGAGCAGGTTTAAAAATCAACCCCACCTCAGTCCTCCCCTTGGTAAGGGGAGGAGGATATTGGAGCTGGCGTTATGCTAGGTGGAACAAAAGGTGTTTATTGTAACTGAAACCGGGGGCCACTCAATTAAAAGGATGGCGGGGAGCAGTAAATTCTGATTGGCGGGAGGGTATTTCAGGATGGGGTCTAAGGCTCAGGCCTCTTCTCCCCCCTGTCCCAGGCGGAAAACCAGATTTTCCAGGTTCGGAAGATTGGGGGAATTTTTGATCATCTCCTGAGCTTCGTCGTTGATGTCATTATGAATCAGCACCAGGCTTTTCAGATTTTTGAGATATTTGGATTCTGCAATCGCGCGGGCGCCCTCATCGGTGATTTCGCATTCGTACAAATCGAGCAGAGTGATGTTTTGCATATTCTCCGAATTCGCGATGGCCTGAATGCCTTCGTTGCCGATGGGGTTGAACGTCATCGTCAACTGTTCCAGGTTTTTGAGGGTTTCGGAATTGGCCAGGGCTATCGCGCCTTCGGTTTCGATAAAGTTCCAGTTAAGATTGAGCTCCGTCAACTTGGACAGATTGGAAGACTGGGCGATGGCCTTCGCTCCATCGTTTCCGATATTGTTGCGGTAGATAGATAACTGGTTGAGCCGCGTCAGGCTTTTCGAGTTCGCGATTGCCGCCACCCCTTCATCCCCCAAGCCGTCACCGAGCCACAGCGAGACCAGGTTTCCCATAATATTGGATTCCGCCAGGGCCTTGGCACCTTCCACCGACACTTTATTGTCGCTGAGTATCAACTCGGAAAGGTTCAGCATGGATTTGGATTTGGCCATGGCCTTGACACCCTCATTCGTCACTTCATTTTTAAACAGGTTGAGGACGGTCAGGTTTTTCATGGTCGGGCATTCGAGAATCGCCCGCAATCCGTCATCGCCAATTTCGTTGAACTCGAGAAACAGCGCGGTGACTCCCTTGACCTCACCGCTTTTCATGATCTCGATGATATCCTCGTCCTTCAGTTCCTTTTCCCGCAAATCGAGTTCGCTGTTCTCGATATTGAGTCCTTCTTTCACCAAATCTGCCGTGTCGACCATAATTCCTCCTTGCCCTCTTTGTCTGAAATGGATGTAAGAGGACTATTCTAGAAAAACCAACTGCTTTGTAAAGGGTTAATTTTAAAAGTTTGAAGCCACACCTTGTGAGAAGGCAGGGAGGTTGATATGATAGCCGGGCCTTGCCACCGGCAGGGGGAGCACTAGAATGTTGGTTTACTTGCACTTAACCTTAAAATCGCCGTTTATACAGAGACCTTTTTCAATGACCCGGAATATCGAAGAAATCACCGCCACCGTCCAGCAGTCCAGCCAATTCATCCCGAAGATGATCCAGGAAATGGAGCGCATCATCGTCGGCCAGCGCTATTTGATCGATCGGCTGATCCTCGGCCTGTTGACGGGCGAACACATTCTGGTCGAGGGCGTTCCCGGTCTGGCCAAGACCACCGCCGTTAAAACTCTGGCCCAAACCGTCGAAGCCAGCTTCAAGCGCATTCAATTCACCCCGGACCTGCTTCCGGCGGATTTGATCGGCACGCAGGTTTACCAACCGAAGACCGAAGAGTTTGTCGTGAAGAAAGGTCCCCTCTTCGCCAACATCATTCTGGCGGATGAAATCAATCGTGCCCCCGCCAAAGTGCAGAGCGCGCTTTTGGAAGCCATGGAGGAACGACAGATCACTATTGGCGGCGAAACCTTTCTCCTACCCGATCCGTTCATGGTGATGGCCACGCAGAACCCCATCGAACAGGAAGGCACTTATCCTCTGCCGGAAGCGCAGGTCGACCGTTTCGTCTTCAAGCTGAAAATCGACTACCCCTCCAAGGCAGAAGAAAAGCAGATCATTCAAAAGGTATCGTCGTCCAACAATCATTCCAAAATCAACGCCGTGATCCATCCGGAGGAAATCGCCAAGGCCCGGGAAGTTTACGAATCCATTTATATCGACGAAAACCTGCAGGACTACATCGTCAATCTGGTCGCCGCCACGCGGTCACCGGAAACCCACAATCTCAATTCCCTGAAGGCGATGATTCAATACGGCGCGTCGCCGCGTGCATCCATTTTTCTGAACCGGGTATCTAAAGCCTACGCCTTCATGCAGGGGCGCGGGTACGTGGTGCCGCACGATATCAAAACCATCGGATTTGACATCATGCGTCACCGTCTCATCCTGACTTACGAGGCGGAGGCCGAAAACGTGACCCCCGACGAGATATTGAAAAAAATATTCGATACCATTGAGGTCCCCTAAAATCACTCATGTTTCCCTTTTTGCAAAAATTGACCGGATCGTTCCACGAGCCCCCTCCGCCGCCGGATGAGTTTGAAAAATCCATTTCACCGGAGCTGATCAAAAAAATTCGAGATATCCAGGTGAAGACTAATCATCTGGTCAATCACATGATGGCTGGGGAATACGTGTCCGCCTTCAAAGGCCGGGGCATGGAGTTCAGCGAAGTGCGCGAATACGAACCGGGCGACGATGTGCGGCTGATCGACTGGAACGTGACCGCCCGCATGGGTCACCTCTACATCAAAGAGTTTAAGGAAGAGCGCGAGCTCACTGTCATGCTGTTGGTGGATGTCAGCTCGTCAGGTGAATTCGGGTCGGTGGAGAAACTCAAAAACGAAGTGGCGGCAGAAATCGCCTCGGTGCTGGCGTTCTCGGCCATCAAAAACAACGACAAGGTCGGGCTGATCGTATTTTCGGACAAGATCGAACAATATATCCTGCCGCAGAAAGGCCGCGCCCATATCTGGAACCTGATCCGCACCATCCTCAATTTTGTGCCGGAAGGGCGTCACACAGATTTGAATCTGCCTCTCGAATATTTGTTGCGAGTACAAAAGAGAAAATCCGTGGCATTCCTGATTTCAGATTTTCAGGCGGAAGGGTATTTGCGGAACCTGCGGTTGGTCCGGCAAAAACATGACCTGATTGCCATCTCCATTACCGATCCACGGGAATATGAATTGCCTGACGTGGGCTGGGTGCATCTGGAAGATGCGGAAACCGGGGAAACGCTTTTAGTCGATACCGCCGACCGGAAAATGGTCGGGCAATGGTCTCAGCTTAAAATGAAGGAGCGGCAGGATCGAAAAAAACAGTTCCATGCCCACGGAGTGGACATCGTAGAAGTCCGTACCGACCAGTCATTAACGCAACCATTGATCCGGTTCTTTAAAATGAGAGAAAAGAGACACTGAAAATGCCAACACCCGACGAAAAAGAAGTTGACGATCCCAACAGCCGCAAATTGCCGCCCGTGAACCACGAACCCGGTAAAACTTCCGGGATTCGGATACCGACGGCGGGAGTGAGCACCAAACTAAAAGTCTTCGTGATCGGATTGACGTTTCTCACGATAGCGGTTTTTAGTGTGTTCTCTGTAATGTTTATCAAAAAGATGTTCGTCAAACAAACTGATAACGTAACGTGGGGACCCCAACTGGTGACGATTGCCGAAGAGCTGAAAGACAAGGGACTCAAGCCGCAGGCCATCGAACACTATCAAAAATACCTAAACACCCAGGAGGTGGACCTGAAAACCCGTTCCTGGATTTCCTTTGACATCGCCACACTGTATGTCGAGCTTGGCAAATGCGACGATGCTGTGGTCTGGTTCCTCCACGCAAAAGCCGCGCAACCTACCGCACCCTGGGTCCAGAAATCGGAAGTTCAGTTGCAATCATGCCGGAGCCGATCAAAACCATCTCAACAATAATGAATATGATGAAGCGTACCTCTCCGGCCTTATTGAATTACTGGCGAGGATTGCTCATGGTGCTGGGGGTAGTGCTGGCACCCCTGCCGGTTTTTGCGGACGCAACGGTCCCATCCCCCATCTCGGCTGAGACCCGCGTCAGCCAACGCCAGGTCACCATCGGGGATATCGTCACCTACTCCATCGTCGTCCGCCACGATGCCGGCATTCATGTCCTTCCGCCAGACCCTGCCGCCCATTTTGAAAAAGGGTTTGAATATGTCGATCAGGGAACCTCTGAGCCTGGAGAAATAGCGGGCCAACAGGAAGAGACCTTCTGGTTCAAGGTCCGGGCGGATGCCGTCGGGTTCTACAACCTCCCCAAAATTCCCATTGAGTTTACAAGTCCGTCGCCCGACGATCCGTCTCATCCCATACCCGGAACCTTGCAAGCGCCGGAGGCGGTGATTGAAATCCGTTCGGTTCTTTTTCAGGATGGCGAACCGAACGACATTAAAGACATCAAACCCATCATCGGGGCGGGGTGGGACTGGCAAAGATATCTCCAGTGGATTCTTTTGGGCCTGGTGGTTCTGGCGATGGTTGCAGGGTTTATCTGGTGGTTCAAGAAAACGAAAAAACCTCCCGCGCTGGCGTCCGCTTCGGCTCCGGATTTAAAACCGCATGAAATCGCTTTGGCGGAGCTCGATCAACTGCTGGCCAAAAAACTGCTCGAAAGCGGACAGGTCCGGGAGCATTATTTTGAGTTATCGGAAATTTTTCGGCGCTATCTGGGCACGCTCCTGTCGATCCCTGCACTGGACTGGACCACGGAAGAAATCGGCACCTATGTATCCGGTCATGGCAAAATGGATGCCGCTGTACGGCAAACCATTCTTTCTCTGCTTCCGGCAACGGACCAAGTCAAATTTGCGAAGGCCCCGGTCGAACTGCAAACGGCGTTCGACCATGTCGCGGCAGTGCGCGATTTTATACGGACCACGACACCGGAAATCACATCCAAGTTTCAGGTCAAATCGCCAACGGCGGCTTAAAGTTAAAAAATTATGAGTTATTTTCAGTTTCAGGACCCCTGGTTGTTTCTGCTTCTAGCCGTCATCCCGCTACTCATTTATCGGGCCCTGAAAAGCCGCCCGGCAACCCTCCATTTTTCCTCACTCGGTTCCCTGAAAACCCTGCACCGCAGAGGAGTGGATTTTCTCGCCGCCACACCCCTGATCCTCAGATGTCTCGCCATCGTTTTGCTGGTGACGGCACTGGCCCGCCCGCAGGAAGGACGCAAGAGCACCGAAATCCTGTCCGCCGGAGTAGACATCCTGCTGGCCATCGACACTTCGGGAAGCATGCGGGCGATGGATTTCGAAAAGAATCATCAGCCGGTCGACCGGTTGACGGTGGTCAAGGACGTGGTCAGCGAATTCATCGACAGCCGCGAGTTTGACCGCATGGGGATGGTGGTGTTCGGAAACGAAGCGTTCACCCAATGTCCCCTTACTTTGGACCACGACATCCTCCACTCGTTCCTGAACAAACTGCAAATCGGCGTGGCGGGAGATTCCACAGCCATCGGCTCGGCAATTGGAATTTCCGTGAAGCGACTGAAGGATCTGGAATCCAAATCGAAAGTGATTATCCTGCTGACCGACGGCCGAAACAATGTACAGAACATCACCCCATTCCAGGCGGCGGAGATTGCGAAAACCTACGGTATCAAAATTTACACGGTGGGTGTGGGAACCACAGGCCAGGCTCCTTTTCCAATAAACACTCCTTTCGGACAGCAAATGCTGATGCAGAGAGCCGGAATAGACGAGGACTCTCTGAAAAAGATCGCCGCACAAACCGGCGGGCGGTATTTCCGCGCTACCGACTCGGATTCATTGAAACAGATTTATGCGCAGATCGATTCCCTGGAAAAATCGGAAGTTAAATGGATCGACCACTCCGAATACCGGGAACTGTTTCCCCTGTTCCTGATTCCCGCCCTGCTACTGGTGTTCGCCGAAATGCTTCTCACTCAAACGCGTTTGCGGAGGGTGCCCTGACATGCGGTTCGGCGAGCCTCTTTATTTTTATTTGATCATTCTGATTCCATTGTTGATCGGATTCATGATCTGGGCAGAGAAGAAAAGAAAAGCGCTATCCGCCCAATTCGTGGACGCCTCCCTTTTATCCCGTCTGGTCAGCCCCAGGGTCGTGGAACAACGCCGTCGGAAAACCAAACTTCTGATATGGGGCCTTGTGTTTTTGATGATCGCGCTGGCCCAGCCGCGCTGGGGATTCCAATGGGAAGATTTGAAGCAGAGAGGCGTGGATATTATCGTGGCGCTCGACGTGTCCAACAGCATGCGGGCAACGGACATCAAACCCAGCCGCCTGGAGCGGGCCAAACACAAGGTGGCGGACCTGTTACGCATGTTAAAGGGAGACCGGGTCGGTCTGGTCGCGTTTGCCGGGGCCAGCTTTCTGCATTGTCCGTTGACTCTCGATTACCAGGCGGCGGAAATGTTCCTGGGCGCGTTGGATACCGACCTGATCCCTCTACAGGGCACCGCCCTCGGTCATGCGATCAAAACTTCCATCCAGGCGTTCAGCACGACGGAAAAGAAATCGAAAGCCATCCTTCTCATCACTGACGGCGAGGATCACGAAGGCGCGGTTTTGAAAGCCATTCAACAGGCGCAAAAAGAAGGGGTGAAGATTTTTGTGATCGGCATCGGCCGGGAGGAAGGAGTGCCCGTGCCCGATCCATCCGGCGGATTCAAACGCAACCGGTCGGGAGAAATCGTGCTGTCCAAAATCAACGAACCGCTTCTTGAGAAAATCGCCGTGGAGTCCGGGGGCGCCTATGTGCGCTCCGTGCATGGCGACATGGACCTGCGCACCATCTATCTGGAGGAGATTCAGCAATCCATGGAAAAGAAAGAATTGAAATCGTCGCGCCGCAAACGGTGGACCGAACGGTTCCAATGGTTGATATTCGCCGGGTTGCTGTGCCTCGCAGGCGAACGCTGGGTCCGGGAAAAATAAGCTTTGATCCTTTCCTTTAATAAAAACGGTTTGTCTAATTGAAAAATAAACCGCAAAATAGAGCTTCTTTGATATAACCCGAATATAGCAGGAATGTATTCAAAACAATAATCATCCGGTCACTTATGCCATACGAAAAGAAATCACAACCAGCTAACGGTCAGGAAGGAACGGAATCAGGACCTCCTATTATTCTTGATGATACGGCTTGGGTTCTTGAATGGGCTTCTACGAAAGAACCTGTTGAGTTTAAACACAAAGAATGGATTGAGGTTAACGATCTACGCATCCGCAAAGTGCCCTATTTGGCAATTTGCAAATATTGCGACGAAGACGAAGATGAAAATGAAGATGCGTTCCTTCTATGTTACTGCGATGAAGCGTGGGAGGTTATTACGTCAACCAACTGCAAATCCATTGAAGAAGCAAGAACCAGGGCAGAGACAGACTATCGAAACATTTCCAGTCAATGGATTAAAATGGATACTACGGAAGAGCAAGCTAAAGCCGCTTTCTACAAGGGAAAGTCGATCTTTTTGTTTTTCGGACGTCTTATAACCAATAGCGTATGCACTGTTATAGTGGCTGTTGATTTATGCAGATATCTATTGAATCCGGAAATACCGCCAAATTTATGGAGAATATCAATTTGCACCATAATTCTTTTAATACTAAATCCTCTAAAACGGGTCATTTCTGTTTCTTTTATGGTTTGTGGTGTTGCCGGCGGAGTCATCCTGGTGAACGTGGGCATGCAATTGTTCGACTACCAATTCTTTTCGACGCCGCTTCCTTTGACTTCGGATGAATACCTATACCGAGCCGGTGTAAGTGTTTGTCTTTTATCCATCAGCGCTTTTCAGATCTGGAGGACCAGGAAAAAAGAGGCTCGCTTCATAGTCTAACCTGACGCTTAACACTTCATTCCAAAATATGAGACGGAGAAAGCGGTGCCCGCGAAAAATAAGCCCTCGCAAGTGTGATTTTTGGTACAATACAGACATTAGAGCAATAACCCTCTGTCTTTTAAAGTTTTACAATACATTGACAACCGGGTTAAACCATCTTATTTAATAGAAAGTAATTCTTTTCGAGTTAATTTTTTCAGGAGTTCAAATAATGGAAGACTATTCCAAACCCAGATATCAAAGCCAGGATGCCATCGCTGGAGAACAACAGCGCTTCATGGTGCGCGTCTACAACTGGATGGGCGCCGGTCTGGCACTGACTGGAGGAATGGCCTGGTTTACCAGCACCAATGAAACCATTCTCAATATTCTGGTTGCCAACCCCATACTATTCATTGGTCTATTTATCGTTGAACTCGGCTTGGTGTTTTATCTGGCTGCACGGGTCATGCAAATGTCGGTAAGTCAAGCCAGCGGAGTCTTTTTCCTGTATGCCAGCTTGAACGGGGTAACCCTGGCACCGCTATTTTTGCTCTACACCAGCGCATCCCTGGCCTCCACATTTCTGGTAACGGCGGGCATGTTCGGGGCGATGAGTTTTTACGGTTATACCACCAAGAAGGATCTGACCTCGTGGGGCAGTTTTCTGTTTATGGGATTGATCGGGATCATCCTCGCGTCCATCGTGAACATGTTTATGAACAGTTCGGCGCTTTACTGGATTATCACTTACGCCGGGATTCTGATTTTCGTCGGGTTGACTGCTTACGATACCCAGAAAATCAAGGAAATGAACATCCTCGGCAACGAAGGCACCGATGAAGATACCAAAGAGGCGATTCGGGGAGCATTGTCGCTTTACCTGGATTTCCTCAACCTGTTCCTCATGATGCTCAGGGTGATGGGCACACGGCGGTAAATCCTACACTCATATCTGTCACTGACAAGGGTTCCCCTGTTTTAGGGGACCCTTTTATTTTTGGTGAGAAGTTTTAATGGTAAAATTACCTCATGAAATTGTCGATCTACATTATTACCGGATGGGTCCTCACTTTGGGCATCGTCTCACCCGTCCTGGCCGATTCGTTTGACCCGAAGGCGCGGGAGGGGGTCACCCATTACAACCGCGAGGAGTTCGATCAGGCCGCCGCAAAATTTCAGGCATCCCAACTGGAAGCACCAGAGGACTCAGCCGTAGCGTACAATCTGGCCAACAGCCATTTCCGCTTGGGCCGCTACGAAGAGGCCGTGGAAGCTTACAAAAAAGCTCTCACCGAAAGCACTCCGCCGAATCTCAAGCAGAAATCCTGGTACAACATGGGGAATGCCTATTACCGGATGGGTTATCTGGAAGAGGCGATCGATGCATACAAGAAAGCGCTGGAGCTGAACCCCGGAGACGTGGACAGCAAGTTCAATCTGGAATGGACGCGCCAACAATATGAGAAAGCCATCCAATCCGGACGGATCGCTCCTCCACGCGACAAAAATCTTCTAAAGCAACAGGCCATCAGCGATCAGGCCAACAATCCTCCGGACCCTCAGGAGAAACCCGAGGAGTCTCCGGACACCAAACCCGAAGCTTCGGAGGACACGCAAACCGCCGAGAACCAGCCCCAAGACAAGACTGATTCTCCCGATAAATCCCCCCCAACTCCCGCTCCTCCCAGTGAAAAGGAAGTTGAAGCCAATACAGAAGACCAGGCTGTTCAGGACGCTCTCCGGGAAATGACTCAAATGACGCCGGAGGAAGCCGAACGCTGGCTGGGTTCTCTTTCTGAAGATCTGAAAAAAATTACCCGGCGTCAAATGCAGGGCAAAATGAAGGATATGTTTGCGGATCATGATAAAGACTGGTAAATCCCGCTCGCCGAAATCCCAAAAAACTTTTAGTTATACGGCCGGAGTTTTGTTGTGGATACCGGCGTTTTTCATCCTGGCAACGGGGACGGCCTGGTCGGCGGATATCCAAGTCACGGCATCGGTCGACAAACAGGAGCTCACGCTCGAAGACAGCGTGAATTTTTCCGTCGTGGTGGAAGGAACACAAAGCGCGCCCCCACCGCAACTGCCGCCTCTTGATTCCTTCAAGGTAAGAGCCCGGGGATCCTCGTCCTCTTTTCAAATCATCAACGGCAATCGATCTTCGTCCATCACCTACAATTTTGTCCTGCTCCCCAAGGAAACGGGAACCTTCACCATCGGCCCGGCCACGGTAAACATTGAAGGGAAACCCTATCAGACGGCGCCTATTACTCTGGTTGTCAAGGAACCTTCCGCTGTCCCGGATACATCGCGAGAGGTATTCGCGGAGATGGTGGTTTCCAATCAAAAGCCTTCTGTCCGGGAGCAGGTAACCGCGACTCTACGAATTTATCACCGCGTGGAAATCAAAAATCTGAGGGCCGACATTCAATTCCAAGGGTTCCGCGAGGAGGCGTTGAAGGGACCCGTTCAGAATACGCGGATGGTCAACGGCATTCGTTACCTATCCTATGAAATTCCCACCGCTTTATTTCCCTTGCGATCGGGAAAGGTGGAAATTCCAGCCACCATCATCGAGCTTGACCAAGTCGACCGGTCGCGGGGCGTCCAACCCTCGGACCGGTTCGATCCCTTCGGCCAAGGATCGATCTTCAATAATTTTGGCCGGTTGCAACATAAAACACTGAGAACGAAAGCGATCACTCTCCACATCCAGCCCTTGCCGCAAAAGAATCGTCCCGAAAACTTTTCCAATCTGGTGGGAGATTTTATTATCTCCGCCCAGCTGAGCCGTGCGGAGGTCGAGGTAGGCGACACCACCACCTTAACGGTGACCGTTGCCGGGCAAGGCAACGTCAAAGACCTTTCTCTGCCGTCACCCCAGTGGGGAGATAATTTTAAAGTTTACGAAGATCAATCCGAATACCGGCAGACCACCGGGGCACGGACTGTTTCAGGAGAGAAGGTCTATACCTATGCTCTGGTCCCGCTGAAACCAGGTGAATTGCAGATCCCCGCTATTCCTCTGAGTTATTTCGATCCGACGAAAGGTGATTACGTATCTATTCAAACGCAAGCTCTACCCCTTACGGTGTCACCCGGAAAAGACGATCCCAAATTAAAAGTGGTCGAATCCAATTCGAATACCACGGGCAGGACCGGGGATTCGATTCGGAAGATCGGGGAAGATATTCTGCCGATCCATACCGGACCAGAAATTTTTGAGAATCAAAACTTTGCCAGCGGGTCAGGAATATTGTATGGAATTGGATTGCTATTACCCGCCGGACTATTTCTCATCACCAGTGGAATCTACAAACGCCAGCAACGCCTGAAATACGATATCGCCTTTTCCAGAAGTCACGGCGCTTACAAGCAGGCGCAAAAAAAACTGCACGCTCTTTCGCCGGACAGCGATTCCCGGGAAATCGCTCGAGAGTTATCGTTGATTGTCCGCGAATACCTGGGCAATATTTTGAATCTTCAGGGAACAGCGATCACTGCCACCGAAGTGGAAGCAAAGTTGGTGAAGGGGGATTTCAGTGCGGAAGAAATTCAGGCGACCCGAGAGCTTTTGGAGAAACATGAAACGCTTCAATACGCGCCGACGGCGGACAACCCGTCTGAGGAGTTGATTCAGGATGCGAGGAGCCTTTTGGACCGGTTGGAGAAGAAATCGTGACGACCCGAACTCTGAGCTTTAAAATATTTATTTTCTGGGTGGGAGCCATCCTTTTACCCGCCACGGTTTGGGGTCAGGTCTCTACCCAGATAAGTCAGGCGAACCAGTTGTACAACCAAAACCAGTTCCGCGAAGCGGCGGAAATTTATGAACGGGTGGCCGCCGGTGGCATGGAGAACGGACATCTGTACTACAACTTGGGAAACAGCTACTTCCGGATGGGAAACCTTCCGGAGGCAATCCTTAACTACATCAAAGCCCAAAACCTTTTACCGCGCAACGAAGATGTCGAAGCCAATCTGGAGTATGCGATCCGGCAAACGGTGGACCAACTGGATGGACGAAAACCGCATGTCCTGCAATCGGTTTTGTTCTGGGTCCGCGATTTCAATTTGAGCGAACACAGGATGGCTTTGTTTTGGATCAACCTGGCTTTTTGGGTTGCAATGGCCGTTCGGTTGCGCCGTCAGACCCCGGCCACCCGGTCGGCCGAAAATATCCTGCTGGCCTTCCTGATATTGGCTCTGGTCTCAACCGGTTCTCGATGGCATCAGGAAACCCATCAATCCACTGGGATCATCCTGCCCCAGCAAATCGACGTGCATTCAGGATGGAATGCCACCACGGTGGCCTTATTCCAACTGCATCAGGGAACTCTCGTTTCTATCTCACAAGAAAAAGAGAACTGGTATGAGATAGAATTGCCCGACGGAAAAAAAGGCTGGACCCTAAAATCCAATATCGCAGGATGAGGCGGAACAAAACCTAATGATGATCCGCCTCGACTCCGGCAATAAAACCTCGGATTTGGGCTTTCTGTGCAGACGAACCCTTGTCAAAAATATTGAGAAGTTTCATAACAGTTTTACGGAAATCCTTGTCCTGCATCCATGCCATCAAACCGCTGACAGCTAAGGATTCTGCTTGAAATCTCTCCTCTTTACTGACCATGGATCCTTCACCCGTCAAAAGCCAATAAAGGTTCATATCTGTCTTTTGACAAAGACCGGTCAATGTGGTGGCCGAAGGCAGGGACTTGTCATTTTCCAGATCCGATAAAGAACCCTGCGACACGTGAACAAGGGCAGCCACATCGACTAACCTCAATCTTGAAACTTTTCTCCAATACTTCAACCGCCCTCCAACGGTTGCCGGGGATCCCGACGAATTTTTACTTTGACTGTGCATGATAACCTCTCTAATTATTGTTGGTTACATGCTCTTAAGATAGAAGATGTACATTAACAACTGATTAAGACAATGCCACAGTTGTGTAACGTTTTTCGGGATGAGTTACTTATTCAGGGGGAAATACGCTAATCAGATATCCTCAGGCCCAATAAAACTCAGGGTTATTCCTGAAACCGATAGCCCACGCCACGGACGGTCTCAATATAGCGGCCGGCTTCTTTCAGCTTGGTCCGTAATCTCTGGATATGGGTATCAATCGTGCGGGAGAAAACGCCGTCTCCATGTTCCCAGATATGCTCCAGGAGATATTCCCGGGTTTTTACCTGCCCAACAGATTCGAGCAAAGAGGACAAAAGCTTAAATTCCGTGAGTGTGAGTTGAATGGGCTGGCCCTTCACAGTCACTTCGTGTTTGAGGAAGTCCACGGTAAGATCGTCCCGCGTGAACCCTTCGGTGGCATCTCCCTCTTTGTAAACGCGTTTCAAAACATTGTTGATACGTAAAATCAACTCCTGTGTGTTGAACGGTTTGGTCACATAATCGTCGGCCCCGAACTCCAGCCCCAACACACGGTCAATTTCCTCGCTCCGCGCAGACAACATAATGATGGGAATTCCCCGGGTATTTTTATCTGCTTTCAGGGAGCGGCAAATTTCCAGCCCGCTTAACCCGGGAAGGTTAATATCCAGCACCACCAAATCCGGCTTTTGAGTGCGTACGATATTTAAGGCTGTCTCCCCTTCGCCGGCAGTAAAAACTTCAAAAGGCTCATCCCTAAACTGAGACTGCAAAAGGCCCAGGATATCCGGGTCGTCATCGACCAGCAACAGGGAGTAACGTTGACTTTTCTGAGAAGGATTTGCCGTCATGATTTTTTCGTCCTTGATAATACAATTACAGGAACCCTTACATCCATTCTAAACGGATAATAGACCCTGGACACGTAAAAAATCCAAACAATCGTCAAGAATCCAGTCCAGATGCGAAAGCAATCCATGGTCCGAATCCACCTCTTTCAAGCTGGTCCAAGGGTGATTCCGGGCAAAATTCCGGGATTCTTCAATATCCACGGTATCATCGTGGATGCCATGGACAATTCGGGTGGGCACGGACCTCTTGTATTTGACCGCCTCCCATTTTTCCGCATCCTCAAAAATGCCCAAGTCCAACTCCATAGTTTTATTGTAACGGTAATTAAAAACCCGAATCAACCCTGCCCCACCTTCTTTCTGAATTTCCTCCGATATTGCCGACCGCCACCTCTTCATAAAGTTGAACCCCGGACACATCAGGTACGCCCCCTTCACTTCGGGTCGAATTTGGGCTGTTAAAGCGGCCAGATATCCTCCCATACTGCTTCCGATGAGGGCAAAGGAGGCTTCCGCAAAAGAATCCAGAGTTTTCTCTATAATCCGGAGTTGCCGGGAGATCGTCAGATGCTTGAAATCGCCGCCTTCCAGGTCCGGAACCACCAATGGCAACCCCAACTCGGCAAACCGCTGGGTAAATGCCGTGGCCTTTTGAGATTGGGGACTGGAAGCAAAACCGTGGAAATAAACGAATACAGTCTTATCCATATGCAAACTAATTCAACCTGTAAAGACAGAAGTAAATTTTACTAAAGAGGGCTGTCAAAGAAAACCACCTATTATCAGGAATTATTTTTCCAGTTATTTTCATGTTCCAGACCCTGAACTGTTGCCTTCATGAATCGGAGAAGAGCCAAGCCGGGCAAAGCCGCCAGAAAAGTTATGAAGAAGAAAACGATCCATCCCACTTCCTCGACAAGAAATCCGGATGGCGGCCCCACAAATACCCTCCCAATGGAAGCCAATGCAGAGAACAGAGCAAACTGGGTGGCTGTAAAACGATGATCGCAAAGCGTCATTAAAAATCCGACAAAAGCCGCTGTACCCATACCCCCGGCCAGGTTTTCAAACGCCACAGCGCAGACCATCATCGGGTAACTTTTCCCGAGAGAAGCAAGCACCATAAATGAGAGATTGGAAACCGCCTGAAGAATTCCAAAGATCATCATAGACCGGTACAAACCCCAACGGGACATCAGCGCGCCACCGAAAAGCGCACCAATTATTGTTGCCGCAAGCCCCATTCCCTTGTTTATCGTCCCGACTTCTCCAACCGAAAATTCAACACCGCGAATTAAAAATGCCGTCGTCAGAGTCCCGGCGAAAGCATCTCCCAGTTTATACAGAATAATTAATGCCAGAAAAACCCAGGCACCCTTGCGTGAGAAAAATTCCTTGAACGGTCCTCCAACCGCTTCTTCCATTGTTCTCGGAGGAATTACCTTTTCTTCTGGTTCGAGTCCCCAAAGGGTGGCCAGCATGCCGATCGCCATGAGCCCCGCCATGAGCATGTACGTCAAACGCCATCCCAGATATTCGGATAAAATCAACGCCATAGCTCCCGATACCAACATCGCGATCCGGTATCCGGTGACATACACCGCAGCGCCCAGACCTCGCTCCCGTTCATGCAGGACATCAGTCCTGTAGGCGTCGATGACTATGTCCTGAGAGGCCGAGGTAAACGAAATCATCAGTGCCAGAATCGCAACCATCAAGGGCGCATTTAAAGGAGAAGATACACTCATCGCCGCTATCAAGATCATCAGTCCAATCTGGAAAATGAGAATCCATCCTCTCCTGCGACCCAAAAACGGGATAGAAAACCGATCCACAAAGGGTGACCACACAAACTTGAGGGTGTAGGGCAGTCCGACCAGACTAAAGATGCCTATGGTCTTTAAACTGACCCCTTCCACAGTCATCCAGGCTTGGAGAGTCCCACCGGTAAGGGCCAGAGGTAAACCCGAAGCAAAACCCAACAGGGAAACGACTCCAATTCGGCGGTTGCAAAGAGATTTGAAGGTGGCTGTGACAGACTCATTTTTGAACATGTAATTTCCGTTGAGCGTTTCAGATTCAGGATGAGGTGAGGCGTTTCCCTGATCCGGCCTCATCTCGATCGGGCGGGAGCAGTCCCTTGGGAACCGCAGACGGATCATTTGTTACTTTAAAATTATAGTACTTTAAAATACCTTTGCCGACACAAAAATCGCCGTGAGGAAAAAATTATGGGGTATCGATTTCGAACAAAATTATAGGGTTTTCCCAAAACAAACCCTTATAATTGATGTAGCGACGATTATACTTATCTTGACTGTTTCACCGGAAATTTATGAACGACTCTAAAACAAAAATTTCCAACACGCTGTTCAATAACCGGCAGTTATTCCTGCGTTACAATCAGTCCAAAATCAACCGCATTCTGGAAACGCTTTCCTCGACCGACCGTTTGGTTTTCACTCTCATTCCCCGGTTACTGCATATCAATCAAAAAGGTCTTCCCGGCTACATTCAGGATGATGTCCCCTGCGGAATCCATAATTTTAAAATCAATCAGGAATATCAAATCGCGGCGGAGCGCCTGTTCCCGAACATCATTTTGAGAGGCGGCGAAAACCATTCTTCCTTTATCGACACAGTGTTGCTGATGGGAAGCACTGGGTCCATGGCCCAAAGTCAAAAATCCGATCTGGACTTTACCCTGCTCGTCGATAAGCATAGCGTCTCTCCCGAAAGACTGGATTTATTCGATAAAAAACTGAAGTTGATTGAAGAGTGGACCTGGAATACCTTCAACCTTGAAATCCATTTTTTCAATAACGACATCCTCGACGTCAAAAATAACATCTTCGGAGAAAGCGATTCCGAAAGCACCGGCTCCGCCCAGGCGAAATTGTTAAAAGAGGAAATGTATCGTACTGCCGTTATTACCGGCGGCAAAATTCCCTTCTGGTGGATCGTGCCTCTCGATACGGACGATCGCATGTACAGAAACCTGTATCATCTGGTCAAAACCAATCAAACTCTTTTGAACCCGGACGATTTTCTGGATATCGGCAATGTGGATGACATCTCTCAAGGTGAATTCTTTGGCGGGTCGATATGGGCCTTGATCAAATCGTTTAAGGCACCCTTCAAAACTCTTATTAAGATGAGCCTGCTGGAAGAGTACATGTTCAACAATACGAAATCCAACCTGCTCTGCCATGATATTAAGAAGAAAATATTCAGCGGCGTTCCTTATGAAAAAATTGATACCTATAAAAACCTGTTCGAAAGGGTGGAAAAATATTTTCTTGCCACCAAGACGGAACGTGAGGTAGACGCTCTTCGCATCGCTTTTTATTTAAAGACAGGGTCTAAAGTCAATAATTATGAACTGATTCATGGAAGTACGGACCTCAATAAAAAAATGCTGATCGAACTGATTAATCGTTGGGATTGGAGTCCGGGAAGAGTGGAAAAACTCAATTCGTATCTGAATTGGCAAATGATGAAAAAAGTGGCTCTGGGAAATCGTATGAACCAGATATTGATGAACTCCTACAAAAAAATCTCAGAGGCTAATTCCAAGCTGGGACCTGGGAAAAGCCTGATTACCGAAAGGGACACTCATCTTCTGGGACGCAAACTATTCAGTTTTTACCGCAAAGCCCTCAACAAAGTGGAGAACCTCTTTGCACTGGTCGACGGAGAAACCAGCGAAATGGAACTGACATTTTTGCTGCATCAGACCAATCCGACGGATAAGGGAACCTGGTATCTCATCCGCGGCAAAACCCTGGCCCTGCTGGAGCTGATCCCTCCGGACAATATCATTAAAAAAGCTTCCACATTGCAGTTTCTGATTGCATTCACCTGTTTCAACAACCTATACAACAATGACACCGTCCTGTTATTGCGGGCCGAGCAACAATCGATTAAAGATCAGGATCTGAAAACTCTCTTAGGTAACCTGTCCAGCTTTCTGGCGCAGGTTAATATCGCCGATATCTCGAACGAAGATTTATTGGCCACTGCCCGCATCAAACAGGCTTTTGTCATTGTCGACTTTGGCAATCCCATCCCCAGGGAAATCACTATAGGAAATATCAATGACTGCACAACCAATAAGGAATACTCCAACTATATCACCAAGCGCCTGGAGCGGGTTCAAAGTGTGGTCATCATATACCTTACATCCTGGGGGGAGTTGTTCTGCAAAACGTATTCGGGTATAAATTGTATGGGGCGGAGCCTTAAAGATCTTCGGCCTCAAACGTCCGGCGAAGTGTTGGATAACCCCGATTATTTGAAAGTATTTGTACCTGGGAGCCGTAGAGATTCCATGAACCTTTTCTGGCTGAACACCTATATCTTGAAATTCTTAGAGTCGGGCATTTCAAAAAGAGAAGCTTCACCTTCATCGAAGTAAATCATGGCGATGACATCCGCCACTCAAACAGCTGTATAAATATGAGCGCCTCTCTGTTATCGGATCGGAAAATCTAATGTCAAATATTGATGAGATTCTTGCCCTCACAGTAAACAGCAATATTCAAGATGGCGTTAATTTCAAATCCTATGATCTCAGCGGCATCAGCCTGAATGGAATATCGTTTATATTTTCCGTTTTTACGGAATCCAATTTTAACCAGTCCGAGCTGGTTGACATTAATTTTTCCCAAGCGAATCTAAAGAACACCCGTTTTAAAAACGCAAAAATAAAAAACGTCAACTTTACTTCCGCCAACCTGGAAAACGCAAATTTCGAAGACGCCACTCTGATCAATTGTATTTTTAAAAACGCCAAACTTGAAAATGCGAATTTTGCCTCGGCGCAGATCAAGGGGTGTCAACTGCGAGGCTGTAATTTGAACCGCGGTAATCTTTCATCAGCAAAAATCCAGAACAGCGATCTGAGTTTTGCCCGATTGATGTACGCCTATGCCAAATCCATCGACATCTCCGGTTCCCGCTTAAATGGCATCAATGCCCGGGGCTCTGATTTTGGGTTTTCTAAAATCAGCAACTCCGATCTCCGGGGAGCCATCTTAAAATACTCCGATTTCAACTCCTGCACGTTCAAGGGAGTCAAACTCTCGCACGCGGAAATGGTGGGGTGCGAATTGAAGGATTCCTTCTGTAAAGGAACGGAAATGGAAGAAATCAACCTGGAAGGAGCCGACCTGACGTACGCCAATCTGGAAGAAGCCAATCTGAAAAACGCTTTTCTCCTCGAAGCCAATCTCCACGGCACCAACTTCAGCAAAGCCAACCTCAAGGATGCCTATCTGGTGGACGCCAATATTTCGAAGGCTCTGCTCAAGGAAGCTATTTTGGATAACACGATCCTGGAGTAGAATGCTCTGGAAATTCTTTATCCTCCCAATAAGGCCGACCCATGGCGGTATTTTTTCTAATATTACACTCTGCAGTGATTTTATTCGTGGTGATCGGATTTCCAGTCGCGTTGATCACGAACCACCGTTGGTTTCGTCTGATCCATGCCGGGGTCCTCGTCTTCATCACCCTGCTGATGATCCTGCAAATTCCCTGTCCTCTCACCGTTCTTGAAGAAGCCTCGACAGGAGAATCTTATGAAGGTTCCTTTCTCGCCACCTGGTTGAACCGAATCATTTATATGGAATGGTTCACTCCCCGCGCGGTTTTTATCGTTGATATGATTTTCGCGGCGCTGGTCTTTTCTTCTTTTTGGTGGCGGCCTCTGAAAAGAAAATCATCTGGTGAGTATAAGATCACTTTAGAGAAGTGACCGGCAGTACGCACCGGAATCCGACATTTTCGAAATACTCATCGGGTTTGGCTTCGGTCCGGTAAAACGTGTAGCGGTACGCCTCCAGAAAATAATGCCCGCCCTTCTGAAACCCGTTGCCGCGAAGCACCTTGAATTCTTTCCCGAATTTTTTAAACTGATAATCATTCCCCGGATACGGCTGGTACCAGCTCGCAGTCCATTCCATGACATTCCCCGCCATGTCGTAGACGTTGTAGGGACTGACGTCTTTCGGATAACTGCCGCTTGACGCAAGCGCCTTGGCGCCATCGACCCCGCTATTGGCCCAGCCTTTTTGATACTCATCGCCCCACGGGAACAATCGGCCATCGGTGCCTCGGGCGGCCTTTTCCCATTGGGCTTCGGTTGGCAACCGTTTGCCGGCCCAAAGCGCGTAAGTCAACGCTTCCCGCCAGGTGACGTTGGTGACCGGGAGGTCCCCCTTCCCTTCGGGAAATGTACCTTCCTCCCAATGGCCGGGAAGTTCTGGAAATTGCGTGGCATCGATAAATTTCTTATATTCGCGATTGGTCACCTCATACTGGTCGATGTAAAACGCATCGAGGTGGACCTTGTGCTCCGGATGTTGGTCTTTGTAGAGCGGCTTGACGGTGCCGATCTTAAGGTGGGTGTTTTCCGGGTCGGTGCGATTGGTCCCCATAATGAATTCCCCGGCGGGAACAAGCCTCATGGCCTTGCCATCTACTTCGGAAACCATTTTGGGCGGCAGAAAACCCGGTATCATTTCACAAGCGGACAGAAAAATAACAGCGATAAAAAATACGCAAAGGAGACTCTTAGCAAACATTCAGACGAACCGAGGGATATGCTGTTGCATGACGGATTTATTTCTCATCATCGTCGTCGTCGTCATCGTCGTCATCATCATCATCATCATCATCATCATCGTCATCCTCTTCTTCCAGCGATTTCTGAAGCTCTTCCTCCTCGGCCGCGTCCATCAATTCCTTGATCTGTTCATAACCCGTGGCCATCCGCTGAATGTTGATGAGCAGGTTGACCAGCGCGGCGTCTTCCATTTCACGAATACCCGCCACCAGGGAGCCCCGCTCATCCTCCCCGTATTTTTCATCAAACCCATCGAATATGCTGATGATCTTATCCTTGCAATGAAGCAGGTCGAAAAAAAAACTTCGGATTTCAATCTTAGCCATAATATTCCTTATCTCGTATTCGGCAAACGCCCACCGGAACTATCCGGATATGTTCAGTTGAAAATGAAAGCCACAAAATACCACAAAAATAATAGATTATTGTAATCGTTATTTATGATGGATAATCCCTCACAATGCTTATACCTAATGAACCTGCTGGAAAATCCACCCAATCCCGCTGGGATTAATTTTTGTTTCAAGGAAACTATTGAATTATAATAGCTAAGTCAAGATATAGATCACTTTTTGATTATCAAGACACATCTACTAACCATTAACTTTATGGATTTGATGAATGGCTGAAGGAGAACGTTTTGTCGACAACGGGGACGGCACCGTCACCGACACCAAATACAAACTGATGTGGCTGAAGGTCGACAGCTATCAGAAAAGAGGTAAATGGTGCAGTTGGAAAGGAGCCCACAAGTTCGTCGCCCGGCTGAATGAAAAAAAATTCGCGGGGCATGAGGATTGGAGACTGCCCAAAAGCCAGGAGTGCCGCAACCTGTACGAACACGACAGTAAAAACTACGACTTTAACGGAGACATCGTTCACATCGACTACGCCTTTCCCGAGGGATGCGGATCCACCTACTGGTGCATCGAGGAAAGCGGCATCAACGCCTTGGCCTATAACTTTTACAGCGACCGCGGCTACCAGATACGTAAATCCACGAAAGAGGACGCCAACATGTCGTGCCGGCCCGTCCGGACAGCGGGAAAAGCCACTGTTCAGGGACGGACCTCAGCCACCGGCCGCACGCGACGGGCATAGAGGAGAAAATCATTTCCAATTCCATAGACATACAATCAGCCAACCCACTGGGCTTGCACCGTGCAACCGTGGCGGAGATTCATCTATCGAACCTGCGGCATAATGTGCAGGCGTTGCGCTCTCTGCTCAAACCCGATGTCCAACTGATGGCCGTCGTCAAAGCCGATGCCTATGGCCACGGTGCACTGCCCTGTACTCGGGCCGTGCTCGATGCCGGTGCGGATACTTTGGGAGTGGGCATCGTTTCCGAAGGCATCGAACTGAGAGAACAGGGCATCCAGGCTCCTATCCATGTGCTGATCGGAATTTCCCCGGACGAGGTCGATGACCTGATTCAACACAACTTGACCACCACCTTGCACAGCCGGTCATTGGCAGAAACCCTGGCTCAACGCGCAGGCCTCTTGGGGAAAGAAATGGGAGTTCATATCAAAGTCGATACCGGGATGGGGCGACTCGGTATTGCTCCGGACCAGCTTCCCGGATTGGTCGAGTTCGTTGCGGGCTTAAAAAATATCCGAATTGAATCCATCTTTACGCATCTTTCTTCCGCCGACGACGCAGACCCCGGCTTCACGCAGAATCAGATTGAACGTTTTCAGTCCTCCCTCAACGCACTGAAAAAAGCGAAATTTGATGTCCCGCTGGCGCATTGCGCCAACAGCGCCGCTTTGCTCCAGTTCCCGGAAAGCCAGTTCGATCTGGTGCGGCCCGGAATCTCTCTGTACGGAGCGTTACCTGCCCCTGGATTGTCCACGGTGATAAAATCTTTGACCACGGAGAACAGAAAATTCTCCCTGCTCCCGGTCATGCAATGGAAAACGAGAATATTGACCATCAACTCACTTCCCAAGGACTCCCCTGTGAGCTACGGCCAGAAGTTCGTCACCCAGCGTGACAGCCGTATCGCCACACTCCCCGTCGGCTATGCTGATGGACTGGAACGGCTTTTGACGAACCGGATGAATATATTGGTGCGTGGGCACAAGGTGCCTCAAGTGGGAACCATTTGCATGGATATGTGCATGATTGACGTGACCGATATTGCAGAGGCGCAGGAAGGTGACGAGGTGGTCCTGTTCGGTCAGCAAGGAAAGGAAACCATCACCGCCGACGAGATGGCCTCCCAAGCCGGAACCATCCCCTACGAAATTTTGTGCGGCGTGGGCAAACGGGTTCCCCGTATTTATTTTCCATAATATTAACTATTTACCGCCACGAATCTCATCTATTTTATTAATACCTTGAGCGGCGCACCAACGGCGGATTCCGTCGATAATTTTGACGGTGACGGCAGGATCAAAGAAGTTGGCGGTGCCCACCTGAACCGCCGATGCACCGGCCATCAAAAATTCCAGCGCGTCTTCCGCTGTCCGAATA
Organism: Nitrospinaceae bacterium; assembly: GCA_965237905.1. Taxonomy (GTDB): domain Bacteria; phylum Nitrospinota; class Nitrospinia; order Nitrospinales; family Nitrospinaceae; genus SZUA-226. The sequence continues at coordinate 311,573 of OZ250172.1, forward strand.
CCCCCCATCCCGATCACGGGAATGTTCACCGTCCGGGCCACCTGATACACCATGTTCAAAGCAATCGGTTTGATCGCCGGACCGGATAACCCGCCACTGCCATTGGCCAGAAAGGGTTTTCGGGTATCGACGTCCAGAGCCATCCCGACATAGGTATTGACGAGCGACACCGCATCGGCCCCTGCCGCTTCCGCCGCTTGGGCGATTTCACAGATATCGGTCACATTGGGGGACAGTTTTACGATTAAAAATTTTTGAGTGGTAGGACGCACAGCCTTCACCACCTGCTCCACAATTTGCGGATTCGAGCTGAAAGCAAGGCCGCCTTCTTCCACATTGGGACAGGAAATATTCATTTCCAAAGCGTCAATACGCTCCAGTGAAGAAAGTAGCCCCGCCATATCCGCATACTCAGCGACGGTTTCTCCAAAGAAGTTGGCAATGACGCGGGTCTGATATTTCTCAAGAAGGGGAAGCTTTTCATCCCGGAATTGTTCGAGGCCGACATTTTCCAACCCGATGGCATTGAGCATCCCCGAAGCGGTTTCAAACACCCGGGGCACCGGGTTGCCCAGGCGAGGTTTCAGGGAGAGTCCTTTGGTGCACAACCCGCCCAACCGGTTGAGGTCAAGAAACGGGATGAATTCCAACCCATACCCGAAAGTTCCCGACGCGGCAATGACGGGGTTGCTTAGCTCAAAAGCGCCCAACTTGACAGATATATCAGGATCAGAGGCCATCAGATGATTTGTTGAAATTTGTTAAAATTGGCAGGCGGATTTAAAAGCCTAACCTTTTAAAAAACAATGACTTTTGCTTGACACTAGAAATGATGCTGGATATAATATTCACAGTTTCAGCGGGATAGAGGTTCTGGCTACCCCTGACAACATGCCCTATTCAAATTAACAGATTTTCTCCCGCTGCGCATTTTTAAATCAGCCAGAATCCGACTCTCCCGATCATAAATCCGGACCACAAAAGTAATTCCTTCTTTCCAATAACCTTTCACTCCCAAAAAAACCATGGCTGCCAAATTATTTAATGAGCTTGAACAGAGTGAACAACCTCAGCATAGAAGAACCATTAAAAAAATCGATGATTTGATTCTGGATGCGGAGATTGAGGCTCAGGCCGAGATCAACCAAAAAATGCGTTCCAATAATACCAGAAGGCTTTTGGTAGTTCTGGTTGTAGTAGGATTGTTCTATGTTTTCTATCCGGGAGCGCAAAACCAGACCATTTCCGTGCCTTCCTTTCTAATGGATGAAGCTCAGGTCGCCGAAGCACCGTCCGCACCGGGGCCTACGCCCAAACCCATTCCTTTTTCGGTAACCGAGTCCACTCCGGCTAAGGAAGCGTCAGTCTCGGCCCTAAACGAACCGCAAGGGGAAGACCTGAGTCCTTTGGAAAATGAAGTGATTTCCATGATTCAAAAAAACCTTGGGGAATCTGGGGGAACGTCTTCAGTCTCGGAACTGGAGCCTGCAAAACCTTCCCAGAATACTTCTCCCATGGTAAAGAGCACTTCTCCCTTCACGCCTCTTGCTAAACCTACGAACCCGGCACTCGACCCAGTATCGAAATCCGGAGGAGAGATAGCGCCCTCCCCGTCCAAATCTGCCGCGCCCCGGCTTACAGAGGCGCAAAGTGAGTTTTTCATACAGGTGGGAGCCTTCTCCGTAAAGGCAAACGCGGATCGCGTGATCAAAAAATTAATGTCCGGTGGATTTTCCCCACTCGTGCAAACCCGGACAACCCGGTCTTCCATGCATGTCGTTTTCATCGGAGGTTTCGCCGATAAAAAAAGTCCACAAAATATGATTTCAGAATTGAAGAACAAGGGATTGACCCCCCTATTGAAAAAAAATGATAACGGGAGTTATTCCATTGTTCTGGGCAAAGAAAAATCAAAGGAAAGAGCTGAAGCGCTCAAACAAAAATTAGCCAAACAAGGTATTTTCACCAGCCTGAAACCGATGAACGTTGACATGCGAATGTTTGTCGTCCGTGTCGGAGGGTTTGAAAACAATACGAACGCCCTCAAAGGCCAGGAAAAACTGGAGCATCTGGGCTATAAAGGGACCCTGATTCGCAAGAAATCCTGATATTTTTGAGTTTCTTTTGCCCTCATCCCCGCAGGATGAGGGCTTTTTTATGTCCTCTCCCGGAAAAATGTCTAAAAACCCGTATTTTTGTCTGTAATATATGTCATCCTCAAGCGACTAATATGAGATTTGAAAGGTTTCCGGCAAACCTCACCCAGTTACGGGAAGAAAAACTATTTCGTATCCATTAATCTGGTTCCACACCATACTCAGGAGTAGTTCATGAAGAAAACAGTCATCCTATTGTCAGCTTTGATGTTCTCTATCGCACTTATGATACCCAGCCTGATGTGGGCTGATGACATGAAACATATGGAAGAGGGTTCAGGTAAGAAAATGGATAAATCCTCCGCAGAGTATAAAGAGAAGCATTCCAAAGAGTACAAAGATGGCAAAGGTCATATGAAGGAAGGCAGCGCGGGTAAAGAAGAGTATGATAAAAGTGCCGACCATAAAAAAATGGAAGAAGGAAGCAAGGACGGCAAAAAAATGGCCGCTCCAAAAAAAGAGGGCAGTTAATTTCTGCAAAAAGCGCGTCACTTAGAAAGCCAGGGAGTCCATCAGGATTCCCTGGCTTTTCTTTTGCTTTTTAATGAAATTTCGCACCAATTCTTGTATGATCCTCTAGGTTTGGTTAACAGGAATTCCCAGTCTGGTTAATCCGTTTTACTCCAACTTTTGCCATCCTTTGGACCGCAACCTTTCAGTCACAATCCAGAAATATTAAGCTCCATTCGCCAACCGGTTCAAAAGTGATCACAAGACGATTTCTATGACTACTGACCTTATTTATGTGCTGGCAGGCCTCGCCTTGTTATATTTTGGCGGTGAATCCCTGATTACCGGAAGCCTGCGGATCGCCCATCGTTTTAAAATCAGCCCCTTCGTGATCGGCGCCACGGTACTGGGATTCGGCACCTCCTCTCCTGAACTGGCAGTCAGCCTACTGGCCTCCTTCCGGGAAGAAGCCGAAGTAGCGGTTGGAAATGTCATTGGCAGTAACATTGCCAACGTGGGGCTGGTTCTCGGATTGACGGCCCTGATTGTCCCTCTCACCATTGATCAAAGACGGTTTAAATCCGAAGCTCCTCCCCTTTTAATTGCCAGCTTTCTCATTTTATTTTTGGCCTGGAACTTTTCCTTGTCCCGCTGGGAAGGATTGTTACTGCTGACGGGACTGGTGATTTATATCTGGAAAATACTTAAAAGTGATGAGACCGCGGATTTTGAGTTGGATGAAGAGGTTTCTCTCTTCGCCGGCAAAGGGATGGGTTATCAAATCGGATTGACTCTCGCGGGATTGGCGCTTTTGGTCCTGGGAGCGGAATGGATGGTGCATGGCGCTGTCAACATTGCCCGGCAAGTAGGAATCAGTGAGTGGTTTATCGGAATTTCCATCGTCGCGTTGGGAACCAGCTTACCGGAAATCGTCTCTTCACTCTTGTCCGCTCGGCGGGGCCATGGGGAAATGGCTTTGGGAAATATATTTGGAAGCAATATCTTTAATATTTTTATGGTTCTGGGGGCCAGCGCTTCCCTTCATCCTCTGAATATCCAGGAAGCCATCCATCCCGACCTGCTGATCACCACCGGCGTGACCTGCCTGTTGCTCCTTCTCATCAGTCGGAAACATCGATTGAGCAAGCCCGACGGCATAATCCTGCTGTTGTGCTATTTCAGCTATATCGGACTGAAGGGGATGGGGACAATCTGAGGGCTACAGTTCCTCGGCAAAGGACGGTGATCCAGAAGTTTCCGGACTTTCTTCTTCCGATTCCGTTCCAAAGGTATCAAAGGGGGTGATGACGACTCCTGAAGCGGGTTCTCCATCCGCCGGTTCAGTAGTTTCAGCGGGGGCGGCCGCTTCAGCTTCGGTTTTCACTGCCTGCGGCGGCGTTCTTTTAATATGTTTGAAACGCCATAACTGCTGTTTGTATAAACGATTGTCCGCATCAATTTCCAAGGCCTTTTTGATGGTTGCTATGGCTTTATCCTTTTTCCCACGAACATAGTAAACTTCCGCCAGCGTATCGAGATATCTGTGGTTTTGCGGATCGGACTTGACCGCTTTTTGGGATAATCTTTGCGCTTTCGCCAGATTGGTTTTCTTCTTGGCATACAACCAGGCCAGCCGGTTCATTACCGGATGCGAATTCGGGAGAATTTTTATAGCCTTTTTGCAATGGTTGATGCTGACTCTGTAAAATCCCTTCTTTTTATAAGCCTCGCATAGCTCCTGAGAAACCAAACCATTGTTCGGTTCCATTTTCTCGGCTTGCAATAAAACTTCCACGGCACGGTTGGGATTTTTATTTTGCGTTTGAGCGGTACCCAGCGCCAACATGTACGTCAGGTTTTCGGGTTCGGCCTTCAACGCTTTTTCAAAAGATTGAGCGGCGGAAGCCACTTGCTCCGCCGTCATGGAAATCTGGCCCAATTCATAATGAGCGCCGCCCAGCTTGGGATCTAATCCCACGGCGGTCTCGAGAGCCGTCTTCGCCTCATCCAGCTTTTGGTCCTGGCTCAAGAGTTTTCCGAACAGATAAAACCCCTCACCATTCTGATTGTTGATTTGAACCGCTTTGCGTAAAGCCAGTTCGGCTTTTTCTTTGTCCTGGCTGGCGAGATAAATTTCCCCCAACTGAGTTTGAATCATGTCGTTTTGAGGATCCAGTTTTTCCGCCGCCTGGTAGGAATCCAAAGATCTTGGAATATCTCCCTTTTCAAAATACCATTGCGCCACTTTCAGCCGGGCTTTCAGGTTTTCGGGAAACAATTCGACGACTCTTTCAAACTCTCCAACGGCTTCCTCTTCCTGATTATTTTTAATAAACAATTCCGCCAGGACCAAATGAAGTTCGGGCTCATCCTTTTGGGCTCGGACCGCTTGTTTCATTTCCTGAATCGCTTCGGGAATTCTATTTTCTTCGATGAACAATTCCGCCAGCTTGCGGTGAGGCTTGTAAAAATCAGGATCCACTCGGGAAGCCATTTTAATGGCGGCGATGCCGTCATCCCGCGCCCCTTCACTCAATTTCAGGACTCCCAGCTCATAAAAAGCCTGAGGATTTTGTGGGTCCTGGTCGATGACCGACTGGTAGATATCGGTGGCTTCCTTGAACTGGCCTTTGCCGAAATACACTTTGGCGAGCTTGATGCGATAAATACTTTCCTGAGGCTCGAGGTCGAGGGAGCGCTGGAATTGAGTCAACGCCTGATTCCATTCCTTCTTTTGCAGATAGACTTCACCCAGCCCGGCATACACATGGGGATTATTGCGAGAAACCTTCAAAGCTTTCAAAAACTCCCCTTCGGCATCTGAGAACTTCTTCTGTTCCAGGTAAGCGGTTCCTTTATTCAGCAGATCACCAACGCTATTGGGTGCCGGCCCGGTAAACTGCATGGCCACCACACCAATAATCGCCAAGCCTGCCAGACCCCCTAACGCCCTTTTTCCGGTTTTGGGAATTCTCGAGAAAAACTTAATGACTGATTGTTTCGATTTGCTCGGTTCGCTTGTTGGAATTTCAAAACTGTCCGGGATCATTTGCGCTGCGACGGCCGTCAAGTCTTCGCTGATGTCCTTGATTTCTTTCGGAGGCTCAACCGGCTCTTTTTTCTTGGGTTTGAAAGGAGTTTTCGATTCTGGTTTGGCCTTGGTCATTTTACAGCGGCCTTCAAAATTCGAGCCTTCATCAACGATGAACTGATAGGTCGAAACATTTCCTACAAGTTCACTTTCTTCTTTCAGGTTGACTCTATTTTCAGCCTTCACATCACCTTTGATCGTCCCCATATTGGTGAGGTCAAAGGTCTTAATCTCGCCCTCGACGAAGCCCCCCTTACCAATAACCAGATGGTCCGTAGAAAAAAGCTCGCCCTCGAATTTTCCTTCGATGTGGAGAACACCTTTACTGTGCAAAATTCCCTTAAGCTTCACTCCATCTTGAAAATATGAGTCCATAGTTTTTCCCGGGGGTTGTTTAATCGAAAAGGGTGAACGGTTGGTTTACCCCAGACTAAGTCCTTTAATTTTTAAACTCAATAAAATTAATGAGTTATGCCCCATCCCGGCAGAATCCCCAAAATGATTGAAAGTAGGTGCGAAAGCGAGTCCGAAGGCATTTTTCTTCCCATATATCCGGATAAATCCGATTCCTGAATGGCATTTCAACGGATCTGGACCGACCTCATTGAATAAAAACCGAATTCCTGCTATTTTACCTGCCTTGTTCACAATATTCCTTTCCCTAACCCGCAATTTAAAGATCCGGAGATTTAAATGTCCAGAAGCGACGGGCGTGCGCCCAATGAAATGAGAGCCGTATCCATCAAGAAAAACTTCATCAAACACGCCGAGGGATCCGTCCTCATTCAGGTGGGAAGCACCCAAGTCATCTGCAACGCCAGCGTCGAGGAAAAAGTACCCCCTTTCTTGCGGGATAAAAAACAGGGATGGGTGACCGCCGAATATTCCATGCTCCCCCGCTCCACCCATACCCGCACCCCCCGGGAATCGTCCCGCGGCAAAGTTTCCGGGCGCACTCAGGAAATCCAACGGCTCATCGGCCGATCCCTGCGCACGGTGGTCGACATGGAACAACTGGGCGAGCGCACCATCTGGATCGATTGCGACGTCATTCAAGCGGATGGGGGAACCCGGACGGCCTCCATCACCGGCGCCTTCGTCGCCATGTGCCTAGCCATGAAACAACTGAAAAAGGAAAAGAAGATCGAGACGATACCGATCAAGGATTTCGTGGCGGCCACCAGTGTCGGCATTCTGGAAGGCAAAAAGATTCTGGACTTGGAATACAGCGAGGACTCGGTAGCGGAAGTGGATATGAACATCGTCAAAACCGGGAGCGGCGGATTCGTGGAGATTCAGGGAACCGCAGAGCAGGAACCCTTTTCAGAAAAAGATATGGATGCGATGCTCAGTCTGGCGAACAAGGGAATCAAAGAATTGATCGCTCTCCAGAAAAAAACCATCGGAAGCCTGACTTAGTATTTTCAAATAAGCTGCACATAGATCACCCAAACCGACCACCCCTCAGCCAGCCCGTCACCCTGTGAGCACCCCCCGGAGGGTGAGCAGTATAGAGTCCAGCGTCACGCTGGTCGCCGCTGGAAAATCTATTGTCAGCCCCGCTTTCGAGCATTAACCTTATAGGGTAGAAAATGAATGGTCACGGTTGGTCTCCAGACCAACTATGGCCTTATGTAGTCAAGAAGAGACTTGACCCCTTTTTTCTTTTTTTTCTTGACAAAACAGAACAATCATTCTATAACTGATTCATAATAAATTCAATTGATTATGAGCAGACCAATAGAATACAAGAGAGAAGAAGTCCTCGAAGCCGCTACCCATGTATTTTGGAAAAAGGGCTTCAATAGCACATCCATGAATGACCTTGTTGAAGCAACAGAGTTAAATAAGCATAGTATGTATGGTGAGTTTGAAAATAAGGAAGGTCTTTTCCTTGCGTGTATTGATAATTACGTAAATAAAACTACTAACCTTTTAGTAGGCATCTTAACAGAAGAGCCTCTTGGTATTGGCAATATTAAAGCTTTTTTCGAAAACAGAATTGAGTATGCATCTTCAGGAGAATGTGACGGATGCCTTTTGGTAAATACAGCAGTGGAAAACAAAACCCTCGATGACAAATTGAACAAAATAGTAAATAAAAATCTGAATGAACAAAAAAAAATGTTTTTAACATGTTTACATGCAGCGCAAGAAAACGGTGAGATTTCGAAGGAAAAAGATTGCAAGATGTTTGCGGATTATTTGATGTGCTTTTTAGAAGGCCTGATGGTGATGGGAAAAACCAATCCTACTAAAAAATCGGTGAATAAGATTATGGATACCGTGATACAGGCTATAACAAAATAATTTTTTGACTAATTACAGAATAATAGTTCTGCAATTGGTTAATTCACAAAGGGAGTCACAAAATGAGTAACCCATTAAACATATTAATCACAGGAGCAACCTCAGGCTTTGGCAAACATACTGCGGAAAAGCTTGCCAATGATGGACATCAGGTGTTTGCTACCGCGCGAGGAGTCCACGGCAAAAATGCGGACGCCGCTCAAAGCCTTGAACAATGGGCAAATGATCAGAAACTTAACTTAAAAGTTGTAGAGCTTGATGTTTCAGATGATCAATCTGTAAGTCAGGGAATATCCTCGATACTTAGAGATGCAGGTCATCTGGATGTTGTTGTTAACAATGCTGGTATCGTAGGGCTTGGTCCGATTGAAGCTTATTCCATGGATCAAACCCAGAAAATGTTTAATACCAATGTATTTGGTCCGCTCCGTGTTATCCAGGCTGTTTTACCAAGCATGCGCAAACGTAAATCGGGCTTAATAATTCAAATTTCAAGTGTTGGAGGAAGAACTTATTTGCCTTTTCATGGAACATACAATTCAACAAAATGGGCAGTAGAATCCATCGCCGAAGGTCTACATTATGAATTAGCTTTAGATGGAGTTGATTCAGTTATTATCGAGCCCGGTGCATTTAATACTGAAATAATGGGTAAATTTGCCGCTCCAGATAATATTGAGATTGATGCAGAATATGCTGAATTTAACAAAGGCAAAGAGATTATGTTTGGACCAATGATGGGGGCCATTACTGCTGACGATGCACCAGGCCCTGTTTGGATTGCGGACGCAGTAAAAAAGTTGGTAGACATGCCTGCCGGTGAACGGCCGATTCGAACTGTCGTTGGCAAAGCCGCAACAGCTGGTGTCCGAGAGTTAAACGAAGCTCAAGCCGTCGCACAAGAACAACATTTAACTGCATTGGGTTTAGAAAGCTGGAATAAAAACTAACACAACTTTTTAAAACTAAAGGATATCAAGTCATGACAAAAAAACTTGAAGCCAAAGTGGCACTTATCACCGGTGGTAACAGCGGAATGGGTTTGGCTGCAGCCAAATTGTTCCAAGCCGAGGGAGCTAAGGTAATCATCACAGGCAGGCGAGAAGATGCCAATAACGCTGCACTCAAAGAAATAGGAGGAGACTGTATAGCCTTCACATCTGACTCTGCCAAACTTGACGACATTACAACGCTATATGAAAACGTAAAAGAGCGCTATGGGAAGATTGATGTCTTATATCTGAATGCTGGTATTGGCCGCTTTTCTCCCTTCAGCGAAGTTGATGAAGCCACTTTTGATGAACTGGTAAATGTGAATTTTAAAGGTCTATTCTTCAATGTTCAAAAAGCATTGTCGTTACTTGGTGAGGGCCTTCGGTGATTCTGACAACGTCTATCGCAGTTCAGAAGGGCTTCCCGGAAACTGCCGTCTATTCTGCCACCAAAGCAGCCGTCCGATCCCTTGCAAGAACACTTGCTGCCGAATTGGTGGATAGAAAAATTCGCGTGAATGCCTTGGCACCTGGATCAATTGACACGCCGATCTTTGAAAATCTGGGCATACCAGATGATGTAGCAAAACAGACGAAAGCGTTCTTTGAGAGTATCATTCCAATGAAAAGATTGGGCCTTGCGAATGAAATCGCGAAACCGGCACTAATGCTCGCTTCCGATGATTCGTCGTTTATGACCGGATTCGAACTGGTGGTTGATGGAGGGGTTACTCAACTTTAGCTGAAGGAATAAAACTATGACCACACAGAAACTTTTGTCCGGAAGCAAGTTGCCCGAAATCAAGCTTTCACTCGTTGGAGGTGGAACTGTCACTTTAGGAATTCCAGAGAAAAATGGCAACTGGCAATTGATTTTCGTTTATCGAGGGAAACATTGTCCCATATGTAAAGAATATTTGAAGAAACTTCAAACCTTGAACGACAAATTTCTTGCTATAGGTGGTGAGGTGATAGCTGTGTCTGGCGACCCGAAAGAGAAAGCCATGGATATGATGGAAGCCAGTGGTTTATCATTTCCTGTGGCATACGGACTGTCCATTGAACAGATGCAAGCCCTGGGTCTCTATATTTCCAATCCGCGGTCTCCTCAGGAAACTGATCGGCCTTTTGCAGAACCTGGAATGTTTGCTGTAAATACTGAAGGTAAAGTTCATTTGATAGATATATCAAACACCCCTTTTAATCGGGCAGACCCGGATGAATTATTGGATACCGTTGATTGGATCCAGAAGAACGACTACCCGATCCGCGGGACTTATGAATAGCAGTCATTCAAGGAGTATGATGATGAATTACTTTAAATCTCAAAGTCTTATCTTTGTTTTAGTTCTCTTAATGGGGTTCATTTTAAATTCAAGCGCATTTGCCCAGGATTTAAAACACGCCGGCGCTTTGGCATTCAGTCCAGATGGTGTTCTATTTGTAGGCGATAACGAGGGAGGAGCGATCCACGCATATCAGATTGGTAAAGGAGAGGCACCTGAAAAACCCGTCCCAATTGATGTCGATAATATCGATGCCAGAATAGCAAGCATTCTTGGCGTGGGCCCAAATTTCATCTCAATTAATGACATGGTCGTACATCCTGTAACCCAGGAAGTTTATTTATCGGTTACTCGAGGTCATGGTTCTTCAGCCTTGCCAGCTATCGTTAAGGTAGATAGAGAAGGAAATTTAAAAAATATTCACTTTAACAAATTGAAAAATACCAAGCAGATCCTTAAGAATATGCCGGATGGCAGCAAGCATTTCAAAGCGAGAGGCATGATGGCAATACCGCCTTCATTAAAAGATATTGCCAAATCGCAACAGCCTATGCGCACCCTGGCGATCATGGATATCGAATATTATAAAGGTGAGCTATTTGTAGCGGGTATCTCTAATGAGGAGTTTGCTTCCACTTTAAGACGAATGCCTTATCCATTTACCGGGAAGCATACATCCAGCCACATCAAAGTGTGGCATATTGCACATGATCAATTTGAAACCAGAGCGCCCATTCGCACCATGGTTGCCAAAAACATTGGCGGCGCCGATTATCTGGTCGCTTCCTACACCTGCTCTCCCATTGTCCTTATTCCTCTAAAAGATCTTCAGGATGGCGCCTCTGTCACAGGCAGGACGATTGGCGACATGGGCAATGGGCAACCCCTCGACATGGTCCCGTTTAAAAGCAAGATGATGGGCGGCAAAGAGCTTTTGCTTGTGACCAGCAACAGCCGGGGGCCGCAAGTTTTTCCTCTGGATGGATTGGCTGGCGCCAAGGTTTATACGGATACAACTCTGAAAAAGGGAATGAAGTTTGATCCGATGGGCGTATTTCCTATAGGACCCTTGGGTTACACACAGATGTTTGTAGGGTCCTCACTTCAGATGGATCTGCTCAACGACATGTTTTTTGTTTCCTTAACGCGAGATGCGCAAACAGGCAGTCTTGATTTGGAATCGTTACCGACCTTTTCCCCAGTAAAACTGCATCGTTTATATGCTGAGTATGATTTTCCTGGTTACCAGGCAAGGGAAAAATGAAAACGTACTTTCCTCCACTATTGCTAGCGGTTCTATTAAGTTTTGGCCTTTGGGGATTCTCTCAAGCTCCCCAAAGGTTGACGCTGGCCTATGCCGAGGGTGAATCCCCCATTATCTTACCCTTAAACCCTCAGCATATTTCACCAGCAATAGATTGGAAGGACTCATTTATAATCTATGTCGATGACGCAAATCTTTGCTGTGATGGAAAGATTCCCGTTCAAGGGAATTATCTTTCCAGCAAAGATGGTGTCACCTTTCAGCCCGATTTCCCCTTTGCTGAAGGAGTCGTGTACAAACTCAGGATGAAGTCGGAACTGGTAAGCGATCTAAATGGCTTTGCAGTTGAAAGGATCACGGAACAAGGGCAGGAATATATTGAGATCAAGTTCTCTCTTTCCAAAAAACAAGCGCAAGGGCATACCCGGGTAGTACAGATCTATCCCCGCAATGAAGACCTTCCTGAAAATTTACTGCGTTTCTATATCTACTTTTCATCTCCTATGCGTCGCGGTTTCTCTGGCAAAGCCATCAAATTGACAGATGAACATGGCGAAGAAATCAATAATGCATTTATGAAGTTCAAGCAAGAGCTCTGGAGTCCTGATCAACGAAGATTAACCCTCCTGTTCGATCCGGGGCGCATCAAACGCGGTGTCAGCACAAATCTGCAATTGGGCTCTGCTCTCCAGACGGGAAAAACATATCGACTTTTGATTGATAAAAAGTGGCTGGACGAGAATGGCAATACACTTAAAGAGGGCTACGAGAAGCGATTTCGAGTTTTTCCTGCTCTCCGCTCCGTTCCTGATCCAAATCAATGGAAAGTTACACTTCCGGCTGCAAATTCGGTGGAACCGCTTACACTTGAGTTCAATCGTCCCTTTGATCACGCTTTATTAACAAGGATGATTGAAGTTGATCAAGAGGGACAATTGGTCGCAGGAAGGATCCAAGTTGATGGAATGGAAACTCAATGGCGCTTTATCCCGTCCTATCCATGGAAAAAAGGAAAATACTCTATCCATGTTAACACTGCTTTAGAGGATATAGCTGGTAATAATTTGCGAGGTCCTATGGACCGTCCGGTAGAAGACAGGTTGAAAGAAGTTACTAGGATGCAATTGCCATTCAAGATTTGAAAAATGTGGATTTTTTTTTCAGGAGGCAAATAGTTGTTAGAAAATTCCTCCCAGAGCAAAGCTGTTTCAGGGGTGGGCCACTTCCCTGTAGCAGACATCCCGGCTACTTTTTCAGAATAAAAAAGAAAAAAAGGAGAAAAAGAAAAGGGGTCAAGTCTCTTCTTGACTACATAAGAAATGCTTCCGAAAACCAACTCAATGGAGTTTCACCTGTGTTTGTCCACTCCTATGCGGGGGCAATGCTTATCGACCGGGCACTGACTGCACAGTGGTGATATTGGTTTGCAGACGGTTTGTCCAAAGCCCACCAGCCACTCGTTGATCCTTTTCCAATATTTCTGCGGGAGTTTTTTCCGCAAGGCATCTTCCGTTTGATCGGGCGTAGCGGTTTCGACATACCCCCAACGGTTGGCAATCCGGTGCACATGAGTGTCCACACAAATCCCCATACCATCAAACGCCAGGATCAGGGTCAAGTTGGCCGTCTTCCGGCCCACCCCTTTCAAGGTCAAGAGTTCTTCCAGGGTTTCGGGGACCTGTCCGTTGAATCGATCCATCAAGTCGGAACATAGCGACTTCAGGGCCTTGGCTTTATTCCGGTAGAAAGCCACGGGGTAGATCTCCCGCTCCAACTGCCGGGTTGATAATTTCAGAAGATCCCAGGGACCCTTCACCCTCTGAAACAACCGGGCACAGGCCGCTTCGGTGACCTCGTCCCGGGTACGGGCACTGATCAGGCACCCCACCAGAATCCGAAAGGGGTCGGCCTTTTGGCCGATTTTCACCATCGCGGGAGGCATTCTCTGCTCCAGGGACTTCCCGACACGGGCAAGATTTGCGGCCAGAATGCGATTATTCATAATAAATCAACGGTCAGGGTATAGAAAACGCGCTAAGTTTTTGTTAGTATACCCGATTCACTATTTGGACCTCGCGTCCGAATGAATCCCAAATTTCAACATTCAGCACGGCAATGCAGCACACAATTTCAGTTTTGGTGTCCAACAAGTTCGGGGTGTTGTCCCGTATTTCAGGCCTGTTCAGCGGCCGGGGGTTCAACATCGAGAGCCTGAATGTCGCCGAAACCAACGATCCCAATATTTCACGGATGACCATTGTCACCCGCGGCGATGATCAAAAAGTTGAGCAGATCACCAAACAGCTCAACAAGCTGGTGGATATTATCAAGGTTATCGACCTGACCGAGGAAAATTTTATCGATCGGGAAATGGTTTTGATCAAAATGAACGCCGAGCAGAAAAACCGTGAGGAAATTCTGCGCATTGTAGAAATCTTCCGGGCCAAGGTGGTCGACGTCAGTTCATCCACCTACACCGTCGAAATAACGGGAGACCAGGGCAAACTGAAAGGGATCATGGAGTTGTTACGACCGCTGGGTATCAAGGAAATCGTCCGGTCAGGACGTATCGCCCTCAGCCGTGGAATGAAATCCATTAATTGACTCGACATAAAGGACAGTAAAGGAGAAATCTCTTGGCCAAGATATATTACGACAAAGACGCGGACCTTAAACTCATCAAGAACAAGACCATCGCCATTATCGGTTACGGCAGTCAGGGCCATGCCCACGCGCGTAACCTGCACGACAGCGGCATCAAGGTGGTGGTCGGCCTGCGCAAGGAGAGCGATTTCTGGAAACGGGCGGAAAAGGACGGCCTCAAAGTGATGACGGTTCCGGAAGCGGCTCAGGCGGCGGACATCATCATGATCCTGATCCCGGACGATAAACAGCGGGCCATGTACGTGAACGATATTGCGCCGCACTTGAAAAAAGGCGACGCCATCGCTTTCGGGCACGGCTTCAACATCCATTTCGGTCAAGTGGTTCCGCCGGAAACGGTCGACGTATTCATGGTCGCGCCCAAGGGACCGGGCCATCTGGTCCGTCGTACCTACGAACAAGGAGCAGGCGTGCCCTGCCTCATGGCCATCTATCAGGATGTCAGCAAAAATGCCCAGCAGGTGGCTCTTGCCTACGCCAAGGGAATAGGCGGCACCCGTGCCGGCGTTCTGGAAACCAGCTTTAAGGAAGAAACCGAAACCGACCTGTTCGGCGAACAGGCCGTACTGTGCGGCGGCGTCACCGAGCTGATCCGCGCCGGGTTCGACACGTTGGTCGAAGCCGGCTACAGTCCCGACCTGGCTTACTTCGAGTGCCTGCATGAACTCAAACTGATCGTCGATCTCATTTATGAAGGTGGAATCGGCAACATGCGTTATTCCATCAGCACCACCGCCGCCTATGGCGATGTCACCCGTGGCCGACGCCTGATCACTGAAGAGACGCGCAAGGAAATGAAGAAAATCCTCTCCGAGATCCAAAGCGGCAGTTTTGCACGCGAATTCATCCTCGAAAATCAAGCGAACCGCCCTGTCTTTAACGCTCTGCTCAAAAAAGATTCCGAGCACATGATTGAAGAGGTGGGTGACCGTTTGAGAAAAATGATGCCCTTCGTAGGTAAAAAACTGAAATAGCTCCGGGGTCCCAATGAGAATACCCATCGCTTCCGATGGTTACAGATTTATCATTCCCCTCGTCATCCTAACAGTCGCACTTGCCCTGTCGCCCCTGATCTGGCTGGCGGGAGTGTCGGGCCTGCTCCTGTTGTTCGTCCTTAATTTTTTTCGGGACCCGGAACGCGCCATTCCCAATGAGGAGCGGGTCATCGTTTCTCCCGGTGACGGCAAAGTGGTCGAAATCGTTGAGGAAAAGGATGCCCTGCTGGACGAGCCCTACCGGCGTATCAGTATTTTTCTGAACGTCTTTAACGTGCACGTCCAACGGACGCCCGTTGCGGGCCGAGTTGAACAGATCAAATACAACAAAGGGAAGTTTTTAAACGCCGCCAGCCACAAAGCCTCGCTCGACAACGAACAGAATGCCATGATCATCCATACCGGACAGGAAAAGGTTCTGGTCAAACAAATTGCAGGTTTAATCGCCCGACGTATTGTATGTTGGGCCAAAGAAGGTGATAATTATAGTCTGGGACAGCGGTTCGGCTTGATCCGTTTTGGCTCCAGAGTCGACCTGTTCTTGCCGTTAAATGCAGAGATCAAAGTTTCCCTGGGCGACCACGTCAGCGGGGGAAGCAGTATCATCGGTTACCTCAAATAAAAAATGAAAAAGGTTCCCAGAGTTCCATTCAAAAAAGGCATCTATATTCTCCCCAGCCTGTTCACCACGGGCAATGTGTTCTGCGGATTTTATGCATTCATATCCGTCCTGAACGAAAAGTTTTTCGTAGCGGCAGTGGCCATTGTGGTCGCTATTATTTTCGACGCACTGGATGGGAGAGTAGCGCGCCTGACCAAAACGACCAGCGCGTTTGGGGTGCAATACGATTCTCTGGCCGATGTGATTTCTTTCGGGATGGCCCCTGCCTTGCTTGCCTATGCCTGGGTATTGAAACCGTTCGGACGGCTGGGGTGGTTGGCTGCCTTTTTGTTCCTGCTCTGCGGGGCATTGCGCTTGGCGCGTTTCAATGTAACCAAACCGGATACGTCCGGGGACAACTTTATAGGGCTCCCCATTCCTGCGGCGGCGGCAGTCATCGCTTCGATCGTCATCGCTTTCGAGGATCTGTTTAAAACCAAGCTCGATCCCATGATCATGGTTGCGGTGGTTTACCTGCTCGCTTTCCTGATGGTGAGCAATATCAAATACCCCGCGTTCAAGAAATTTGAATTTAAAAAACGGGTGACCTTTACCCGGTTCATGTTCGTCATTCTGTTTATATATGTCCTGGCCACCATCCCGAGAGAGGCCCTGTTTGTCCTCAGTTTTATTTATGCGATGGCAGGTCCCGGAAATTTTGTATTCTCTCTTTTCAAGAATTCTGATTCACAGAACTTGAATGAGACGGTCACCAAGCAGGATGAATAATGTACGTGGATGTGGTTTTCATTTTTTAGATTAACCTGTTTCAATTAATTGCAAGTTTGAAGGCCTGAATTATGTCTTGGTTAGAAAGAATCATATCGAAAACCGGTATGGGGGAAAAAGTCCCCAAAACCCTGGAACCGTCGTGGCTCGAGTGCAAAAAATGCAAGGAACAGATCCTTGAAGTGGAATTGGCCGAGAATGCCTACATTTGCCCGAAGTGCGACAATCATTTCCGCATGAAGGCCATGGACCGCATCCGGTTATTGGTCAATCCCGATTCGTTCGAGGAACACGATCATAACCTGACCTCCGCCGACCCGATCAAATTCAAAGACAAAAAGAAATACAAGGATCGCATTAAAAGTTCACTCAAAACCGGAGGAAGTACCGATGCCATTGTATGCGGCACCGGAAAAATCGGCGGCCATGAAGTGGAACTGTGCGTATTCGATTTCTTCTTCCTGGGCGGCAGTATGGGCTCGGTGGTGGGTGAGAAAATCACCCGCGGTATTGAACGGGCCATCCGCAACGAAAGAGCCGTGATCATCGTCAGCTGTTCCGGCGGCGCACGTATGCAGGAAGGTATTCTCTCCCTCATGCAAATGGCGAAAACCTCCGCCGCCCTGCAACGCTTGGCGGAAAAACAACTGCCTTACATTTCTGTTTTGGCCGATCCCACTACCGGCGGCGTGTCCGCCAGTTTCGCGTTTCTGGGGGATATCATCATCGCCGAACCCAACGCCCTGATCGGGTTTGCCGGACCGCGAGTCATCGAACAAACCATCCGCCAGAAACTCCCCGAAGGCTTCCAGCGTTCCGAATTCCTATTGGAGCACGGTCTCATCGATCAGGTGGTGCACCGCAAAGAATTGCGCAACCACCTGGATAACCTGCTGTGCCACATGAAAAACACCCCCATTATAAAAACTGACATTGTAGTAGAAGCCGAAGCGGAATAACCCCTCTTTTTCAAAGACTTCATATTTTCCTTTGACATTTCATAGATAATAGTAGAATTGGCCTTATCTTTCGAACTGCACAAAGAAATCATGAATCAGTATTTTGACATTTTAAAACTGCCGCCGGGCGCTTCCTGGAAGGAAATCAAACGCGCCTACAAGTCTGAGGTCAAGCGCTGGCATCCCGACCGGTTTCCAGCGGATGATACCAAGGCTCAAAAAAAGGCCCACGCGAAATTCCAGAAAATCGGTGAAGCCTACAAGTTCCTGGAAAAGGTGTATGGCACTCGGTCGCGATCCAGATTTAAGGATGATCAACCTCCCAACTCCGCCCAGCGTCCTTTTTCAGCCGAGGACCCGACCCAGGACAGGGAAACCGAAAGAGGTCGGCATTCGTCCACCCGAGAGTCCCAGGAAGCACAAGGATTCTTCACCCGTTCCTGGCCCAATGGCGACATGTATGAAGGGCAGATCATTAATGAAATGCCGCATGGCATGGGAATCTACACCTCCGCCAACGGCGACAAATATACGGGACAGTTCAAATACGGCAAGGCCGACGGGCAGGGAAAAATGGTGTACGCCAGCGGGGATTCGTATACCGGTGAGTTCCGGGAAGATACCATGAGCGGCAAGGGGAAATACAACTACGCCAACGGCGACCGGTACATGGGCCAGCTCCTCAATGATTTGCCACACGGCGAGGGAGTTCATATTCTGGCGAGCGGCCAGGTCTACGCAGGACAATGGGAATACGGCCAATTGCTGGCTTAACCGCACACTAAAACCTCATCCATTAAAAAAAGCGCCCGGCATCATCTGCCAGGCGCTTTTGTTTTCGTGACTTAGTGAGAATTTAAATCCCGAGACTGTTCACCGCATCTTCAAGAGACATGGCGGTGCAGGTGAAAATCGGCGTGTCCTCTAGGGTAAAGCGGCTGCCTTCGGTTTCTCTCAGGTCCATGACCAGGTCGACGAAATCGTCGGGAGAATCGGTTTCGAACGCCACCACGAATTCGTAGTCGTCGATGCCGAAGGAATAGGTGGTGTTCAGTTTGACCGAGGGATACTTGTTGCCGATGAAAATATGTTCGTCCATGATGCCCTGCCGCGCAAACTTAGTGAGCAGGTACCATTCGCGTTTCTTGGTGAAGGGGTAGATGAACAGGTACTTGGCTTTGCCGGGAATGATGTGCGTCCGGTCTTCTTCATGCTCCGGATTGAAGATGTCCATGTACATGGATCGTTTGGTCTGTGAAAAATACGAATAGGTCTGGACAAGATATTTCCCCAGGCCGGTGCGGTACATTTTGGTGGTCATCTCCTGAAAATTTTCCATCCGATGGGAAACTCTCCAGAACATGATTTCCGCATCGGCACGAATGCCCATGGTGGTGTAGCTGAGCACGATTATGTCACGCCGGTTGTCATATTCTTCCAACACTTCCATAAATTCTTTTTTGCCCTTGTCGATTTCTTCCTGAGGCAGACGGCGGAACGCCGGGTCCAATTTGAAGAACGAAAAATTGACGAACTGTCGGGGCGCCTGTTTCTCATCTTTGGTTGCCGCCTGTCTTTTGGCCTGCGCCTCGGCAACGGCCCCCGCTTCGCGTTCCTGGCGGGCGCGGGAAACCACGTCGTCGTTTATCACTTCGATGCTCTTATCCTTGGCGTATTGTTCGATCCCCCGCACCACACTTTTACGGACGAAAAAGGGAACATTCAGCATCCGGGCTCGGGCGTCTTCCGTCCAATTCAGCTCGGTGGCGGGCATCAATTCATCAAGTTCTTTATCATCAATCGCCATGGTTTAATCTCTACGAATTAGGTTGGTAAGGTGTAAACAAATTATACTATAATCGATTGAAATATCAATTCGATTGTATTTTCAGGACGAGTCCTTTCAAGACCTGTAATTTGAAAGATTTTCGTGCCCTCCTTTGGATGTCATATAATAAACTTTGGGTCCCACATTTTCAACATCAAACCCCCGTTTGGGCGATATGAAAACACAGCAATTCATCGACCTTGAAGATCAGTATGGAGCTCATAATTACAAACCCTTAGACGTGGTCCTGTGCCGGGGCAAAGGCATCTGGGTATGGGATGTGGAAGGCAATAAGTATCTGGATTGTCTCTCAGCCTATTCCGCGGTCAACCAGGGCCATTGCCATCCACGCATCCTGAAGGCCCTGAAAGAGCAGGCCGAACAATTGACCCTGGTGTCCCGGGCCTTCCGGAACGATCAACTGGGACCGTTTTACAAGGAAATATGCGAACTCACCCGGTCTCACACGGTTTTACCCATGAACAGCGGAGCCGAAGCGGTCGAGTCGGCCATCAAAGCGGTCCGTAAATGGGGCTATGAAGTCAAACAGGTTCCAGACGGTCAGGCCGAGATTATCGTCTGCGCCAACAATTTTCACGGCCGAACCCTGACCATTGTCGGATTCAGCACGGAGGAACAATACCGGCAGGGATACGCGCCCTTCACTCCCGGCTTCAAAATCATCCCGTTCGGCGATGCTGAGGCCCTCGAACAAGCTATAACTCCCCACACGGTCGGTTTTCTGGTGGAGCCCATTCAGGGGGAAGGCGGGGTGATCGTCCCGCCCACAGGTTACCTGAAAGATGCCCGCCGCATCTGTGATGACAATAACGTCATCCTGATCCTCGACGAGATCCAAACCGGGCTGGGGCGAACCGGCAAGCTGTTCGCGGAAGAACATGAAGGCATCGAATCGGACCTGACCATTGTCGGTAAAGCGCTGTCGGGAGGTTTTTATCCCATCTCCGCGGTGCTGTCCAACAAAGAGGTGCTGGGCGTGTTCAAACCGGGAGACCACGGGAGCACGTTCGGCGGCAACCCTCTCGCCTGTGCGGTGGCACGGGAAGCGTTAAAAATACTGGTGGAGGAAAATCTGATCGAAAATTCCGCCGAACTGGGTGCCTATTTTATGGATCGACTGCGGGAAATTGCGTCTCCTCACGTTAAGGAAATCCGCGGGAAAGGCTTGATGATCGGCGTCGAACTGCATCCCCAAGCCGGAGGCGCCCGGCGATTCTGCGAAGCTCTACAGACCAAAGGGCTGCTATGCAAAGAAACTCATGAGCACGTGTTGCGCATTGCTCCGCCGCTGATTATCCAGAAAGCGGAGATCGACTGGGCGCTGGAACGTATTGCCGATACGTTGAACCAAAAATGATTTCCCTCAGGGAAGGTGACCAAGCATGTCTCAAGTAGTTCTCATTCAGGGAAGTCTTAACAAAGAATCGCGAACGGCGGTGCTGATCGACCATGCGGCCGCGGAAATAAAGCGTGCCGGCCTCGAGGTAGGTCATCTGGACTTGAGAAACATCCAAATGGAATTTTGTGACGGGCGATCGCTCAAGGAATATCACCCGGAGATGCAACAAGCGTATCAGACGATGGAAGCGGCGGATGCCTTTGTCATTGGAATGCCGGTGTACTGTTATTCCGTTTCCGGCCCTCTGAAAAACTTTATCGATATCACCAGCGGTGCCATGGAAAAGAAAATCGCCGGTATTCTCTGCAACGCCGGTGGCAAACAGTCCTATATGGCCTCGGCAGACCTGAGCAACATCCTGGCCTACGAATCACATGTCACCACTGTGCAGCCCATCGTCTACAGCAGTTACGAGGATTACGACGATCAAACCCTTACCGCCGTCAAGGTCAAATCCAAAATTCGGGAATTGGTGGACCATCTCACCCGACACTTGAAGAGCAACTCATGAAACTTCCATCTTTTTTCATTTCAAAACAAAAGCACCCATGGACGTTTGGAATTGTTGTTCTCCTGGCGGTCGCCGCTTTCCGCATGACGGCCCCGAGCCCTTCCAACGGAGGAGTGGGTTTTGGACAGACCTTGTCTAAAGCGGCGCTGGAACGCACCACCCACACTGTTCGCTACGACGGCAGTTACAGGTCAATCTCTTACCCCAACGGAGATGTGCCGGAGAACACGGGGGTCTGCACGGATGTCGTGATTCGCAGTTATCGAGCCTTGGGAATCGACCTACAAAAACGAGTGCACGAGGAGATGAAAGCCGACTTCCAAGCCTTTCCCAACCGATGGGGCTTGAAAACCACGGACTCCAATATCGACCACCGGCGGGTACCGAACCTGCAGGTGTTTTTCTCCCGCAGAGGTCAATCGTTAAAGGTGACACACCATCCCAGGGATTACCAACCCGGCGATCTGGTGACCTGGCTACTGGACAATAACCTGCCGCACATCGGTATTGTGGTCGATCGACGCAGTGAAGACGGCAAAAGGCCGTTGATCGTTCATAATATTGGAGCCGGGCCGATGCTTGAGGATCGATTGTTTGAATTCAAAATCACCGGACATTACCGCTATACAGGCAATGAATAACCCAAGCCACCCTGTTCAAATCCGTGAAGGCCGACCGGAAGACGCCGCCATCATCGCCGAATACAATCAACACATGGCGTTGGAAACCGAAGGCAAAACGCTGGATTCCGAAACCGTGGGGAAAGGAGTGGAACAGGGATTGCTTCAACCGCAGAAATGCCGTTATTTTGTCGCGGAGGTCCGGGATACGGTGATCGGCCAGGCAATGGTTACCTATGAATGGAGCGATTGGCGCAACGGCGACCTGTGGTGGATCCAAAGTGTTTACGTGCACCCCGATTTCCGCCGACAGGGGATTTTCAAAAGACTCTACCAACACATCGAAACCCTGGCCCGAAAAGATACCAACGTGCGAGGCCTGCGCCTTTATGTCGAAGAAGAAAACGCTGGAGGTCAGGCTGTTTACAAAAAACTGGGCATGTCTCACGCCGGTTATCACGTCTACGAGAGTGAGTTTTAAGCCCTCTCCAGCCCCTCAACCTGTTTTCCCCATCCCCTGCCCCAGAAAGTACTTGGAGATTCATTTACATTTAGTTACCATATAAGTAATATAATTGAGCGAATCGTCCCGTAAACCGCAAAACAAGCCGCCATCTTTAGGGAGTAAAAATCATGCGTTCCGGTAAAAGTCCTTCCCACCCCGGGAATTTTTCCAGGTTCAAGTATTCGGCAGGAATTTCCATGCTGTTCATATTTTTAGTGGGCTTCGTTTTCCAAGGATGTGTTGTCCATAAACACAGTAGTGGACGTAGTCATCGCCCTTACGTGAAGCCGGCACCCGTCATCTTTACCTTTAACAATCATCACCGGCACACGGTCCAGAATTATTACCACCGCCACCCTCACGGCAAAAGGCACAATTGGAAAAAATGGAAATATAAAAGAAAAGCCTACTTATCTCGGGGAATACAGATGCGGGCAGTTCCTGTCGATTTAATTCGTCGGTTGCCACCGGCGCCCCGTGGGACACGATATGGCTATTACGGCGACCAGGTGCTTCTGTTTGATGTGCAAACCCGTGTGGTACTGGATTTCATAAATATTCAGGTGTCGGTCGAACATCAGAACGCCTATAACCGGAAACCGGCTCCAAAAATCGTAGACCAAATGCCTTCCTATGAAGAGCAACACCCTTCGCAGAGCCATCAGCCGCCTTCACATTCCAATGCGTATGAAGTTGCCAGGGGAAAACCCTTCACGCAAGACGAGCACCCCTCGTCCCATGGACAGGGTCACCGTATGGACAAAGGCAAACCCGATATGGGTGACGATCATCCATCCCAGCATGCTAAAAACGATCGGGGTCGCGGCCAGCAAGGAAACAAAGGGAAACCCCTATGGGGAGACGACCGCACCTCGTCCCAGGGTCAAAACCATAGAATGGGTCAGGGGAGACCCGATCAAGGACAAGGTCATCCTTCTACCCACGCTAAAATGGATAAAGGCAAGCGGGGTGGACAGCAAGGGAAGCCTCAAAAAGATAAGAGTGGTCCTTCTGCCCACGCCAAATCAGATAAAGCCAATCGAGGTGGACCGCAACAAGGTAACCAAGACCGGCATGGCGGATCTCCCAAAGGTCACGATCGTCCAGGCAAGGGTAAACCTTCAATGGAAAGCCCGGATGATTCGGGATCACACCAGATGAACGCCAGGGGAAAACCGGATAAAGGTGGATCTCCAAAAAGTCATGATCGCCCAGGCAAAGGTAAACCTTCAATGGAAAGCACAGATGATTCGGGATCACACCAGATGGACGCCAGGGGAAAGCCGGATAAAGGTGGATCTCCAAAAAGTCATGATCGCCCAGGCAAAGGTAAACCTTCAATGGAAAGCCCGGATGATTCCGGATCACACCAGATGGACGCCAGGGGAAAACCGGATAAAGGTGGATCTCCAAAAAGTCATGATCGCCCAGGCAAAGGTAAACCTTCAATGGAAAGCACAGATGATTCGGGATCACACCAGATGGACGCCAGGGGAAAACCGGATAAGGGTGGACCCAAAGGTAGAGGAAAACAGAAAGACACGTTTGCCGATTCTTCAGAACAATCTTTCGCTCCTTCCGAGGAGAACATTCAAATCGCCAAGGCTGAAAAGGGTCGCGGTAAAGGCAAACCCAAAGGCTCTGGCAAGCCGGAAAAAGCGAAACGGGGTAAACGCGAACAGCAGGCCGATATGACAGCTCCAGTGACACAACAGGAACCGGCCCCGAGCATGGCTCCACCGGCACCGGCCCCCACGACCACAGCCTCGTTCGCGCCGTCAGTATTTGATAATAATCAACGAAACATCATCCAGAGCTATTATCAAAATTCCGGCTCCAAGAAATCAGGTAAAGGCAAAGGGAAAAAATCCAGAGGTTCCAAAAGAAAGAAAACCTCTTCTGTAGCCAAGGGCAATATTCTGACTCAATCGACCGAACCTCTGCCGCGGAGCCTGGAATCACAACTGCCACCGCCGCCTCCCAACACCAAGCGGGTGCTTTACAACCAGCAGGTGGTCCTCATAGAAAGAGGAACCAACAAAGTTCTGGATGTAATCAATGTGAACAATTGAAATTTGGGCAGTTCGGGTCATCAACGAGGCCGCTTTTAAGCAAGCGGAATTCAAGGACAATCAAAAAAGATTTCGTATGACCCAGGGATTTGTTTAATATATTAGAAGGAAATAAAATTATCGTGAGGGGCTCACTGCAGGAATTTTATATTGTTTTATGGAGGTATTTGTTATGCTTTTCGACGAAACTCAAAAGAGGCGCCCCACGACCCGCTTGACCTCTAAAGGAATTTTGGCTCCGGCTTGTCTGGGGTTGGCTTTTATATTTTTAGCGACCGTATTGATGTCCGGCTGTGTGGTCCACCACCAAGGGCATGGGTATAAGCACCAGGGACATGGGTATAAGCGCGGTCATGGACACCACAAAAGCAAAATTAAAATAAAACCCGCTGTGGGGATTGCTGTTTCCCCCATGATTGTCATTGACGATTGATTCAAGGAGAATCTATTTATGCGTTCCGACAAATCCGACCCAATGAACCCAAACCTTCCGGTCCAGTCATCCTATATGAGGACTCGAATCCGGATGGCTCCGTTTATAGCGATCCTGTTTCTGGCCGCCGTCTTTGCTTCGGGGTGCATTATACATGATCGCGGCCATCGATCTGGTCATTACGTAGCTCCAGTCGCCGTCCAACCCCGTGTGGCGGTAGCTGTTCCGGCACCGATCACTTTTACTTTCACCGATAACCACAGGCATAGGGCCCGGGATTATTACCACAAGCATCCTCGTCATCACGGCAAAAAACACAAAAAGCGCAAGTGGAAAAATAAAGGAAGAGGCCATTTGCCTCCCGGTCTGCGCAGACGGAGCGTACTGCCTCCGGGAATACAGATGCAAGTAGTACCCGTCGATTTAGTTCGTCAATTGCCACCGCTGCCTCGCAGCACACAATATGGTTATTATGACGACCGAGTGCTTCTGTTTAATGTGCAAACCCGTGTGGTACTGGATTTCATCAACATCTCGGTGGGATTTTAGATCTGGCGAAAGAATTACTTCTTTCCCAGACCTGAGTATTTGAAAATATCGGACATGGCGTTCAGGAAATTGGCTTGTTCCTGCGACTGCATGTCCTTTATTTTTTTGTCTTCATTAAAAATATTGAGACGAATCTCAGGCGGGCGTCCCAACAAATTATAAAGCGCATGGGCCGTATGCACAGGAGGATGACAGGTTCCCTCCTTACAGACATAAGTCGTGGGCTGGTTCGACACCGGACCCCGCCCCTCGGCCCAGGGAATCCGTTTCGCGGTTTCCTCTCCCTGGCACACGACAACTATTTGGTTGGGACGGTAATCCCGATAAAGAGTCTCCAGCATTTTCTGATATTCCTTGTCCTCCTCCGGGCCGGACAATACAATTTCCACCGGGGACGATTCCATAAAATCCATGGCAGACAGCATCGCCGTAAAGGCGGCGGGACCTTGTTCCATATCTCCCTGAAACGCCCGAACTGTTTGTCTCCCTTTCTCCTCAAATAATTTATTGCCGGTCAGGCGTCCCAACCGCAACAGCGCCAGGGCGGCCACGGCATTGGAGGAAGGCATGGCATCATCCATCGGATTTTTGAGACGCGCTACCAGTGGTTCATGATCGCTGGCAGTCATGAAAAACCCGCTGTCATTTTCATCCCAGAACCGATCGATCATAGATTCAGCCAGCACCTGAGCCTTCTCCAGCCATTGCGATTCAAACGACGCCTCATAAAGCGTCACCAAACCATCCAGAAAATAAGCATAATCCTCCAGACATCCGTTGAACCGGGCCTGGCCATCCTTATAAACCCGCAAGAGAGAACCGTCCTGCCACAAGGTTTTCCAAATAAAATCGGCGCAGGTCGCGGCGCGTTGAAGATACGAATCCTTGCGAAGTACGATAAAACCTTTGGCCAATGCGGAAATCATCAACCCATTCCAACCCGTCAGGATTTTTTCATCGCGGTGCGGTTGAGGCCTTTTGTTTCGCGTTTCCAGCAGGGTTTTCCTGGCGGTCTTGATAATATGTCCGACTTCAAAGATGGGTATTCCTTCTTCTTCAGCAGTTTTTTCCATGTCCTGCATCACGCGAAGAACATTGCGCCGCTCGAATTGTCCTGCGGGGGTCATTCCATACATCTTGGCAAAGACCTTGGCGTGACGTGAACCCAGAATATCCAGAACCTGCTTCAACTCCCAGGTGAAATAAATTCCTTCCCGGCCTTCGGTGTCGGCATCCTGGCTGGTAAAAAACGCACCCTCGGGGGAAGTCATCTCCCGATCCACATATTCAAAAATTTCTTCCGGGATTGTTCGGTAAATGTCCTGTTGAGCAGCCTGGAACGCATCCAGATACAACCGGGCCATGAGAGCATTATCGCACAGCATTTTCTCAAAATGTGGCACCCGCCATTCCCGATCCGTCGAATACCGATGGAACCCTCCTCCCAACTGATCGTACATGCCGCCCTCGGCCATGTGGGTCAGGCTCTTGTCCACCATCATCAGCACATCGTTGCTCTCCGAACGCACCCAGTGCCGGAGAAGCAGGGAATACAGCATGGGTTCCGGAAACTTCATACCCGTCCCGAACCCGCCATAGGCTTCGTCAAACTTTTCGGTTAATAATTGAACCGCTGTGTTGATCAAAGTTTGAGCCGAATTTTCCTGAGCAACGCCGGGAGTATGCCGGGCATTGATCTTCTGGAGAATCTCACCAGACCGGCTCTGGACCTGTTCCTTCTGATTCCGGTATTGGTCATGAGCCTGCCGGAGCACTTCACCGAAACCCGGTTGGTGGTTGCCCGGAACCGGAGGGAAATACGTTCCTCCAAAATAAGGTTCCTGTGCCGGCGTCAAAAACAGGTTCAAGGGCCAACCGCCCTGCCCATTCATGGCGATCAGGGCATTCATGTAAATCGAATCGATTTCCGGTCGCTCTTCCCGGTCCACCTTGATATTGACGAACCGCTCGTTCATCTGGCGAGCCAATTCCCCGTTGTCAAAGCATTCACGGGACATGACGTGACACCAGTGACAAGCCGAGTACCCGATGCTCAGGAAAATCGGTTTGTCCTCCTGTCGCGCCTTGTTTAGAGCCTCAGGCCCCCAGGGATACCAGTCCACCGGTTGATGGGCGTGCTGGAGCAAATAGGGACTGGTTTCCTGCGCCAGCCGATTGTTATGTTGAGTCGATGCCATACGAAGGGTGCGCCTTTAATTAAAGTTTTGCTTTAGATATGGATTCCCAAAGCATACAGAATATGGGGGGATGAATAAAGTTTTTATTCCAAAAAGGAGAGAACTATTGATCCGGGAGGGCTGGCCGGGCTACTCGTCAATCAGAATTTCGCGGCGCTGGTTATAAAAATCGCGGAGGCTTTCATAAGGGTCGATGGCGCTTTCTTTCAACGCCTTGATATCTTCAATATAGAACGAGGTTTCGTTGACCAACTGCTCGGAAGTGATGCCGGCTCCGGTGGTAAAGTCTGGCACCACCCAGAACAATGGATTCAACAGGGCATCCACGGCCCGGCCCACACCGTCTCTGACCGAGGAAGGTCCCAATAAAGGAAGGACCACATAGGGCCCTGATGGAATTCCGTAAAATCCCAAAACCTGTCCAAAGTCCTCATCCACCGGTTTGATATCGAACCCTTCATTCGCAACATCCACCATACACATAAATCCCAAAGTGCAATTGATCAGGACCCGGCTGATCACCCGGCCGGCTTTATCGAACTTGAACTGAAGCAGACTACTCACCAACCGGACAGGAAAGGTAATCGTACGATAAAGATTTCGGATCATGATCCGAAAATTTTCCGCCATGATGTCTTTGTAGGTCTGTGACACCGGCCGCAAAAAGTATTCATAAAAGTGATCGTTGAACACATAAACCGGACGGTTGTACCACCTCTCAAAAGGGTCAGGCATGTGCGCAATTTCTTTTTCTTCATCGGCGAAAGGATCCTCTTCGAGATCGGATTCATTTTTCGGATCATCTCCAAAGGGATCACCCTCTTCAATAGCTTCGTCGGAGTAAGGGTCCACTTCGGAACCACCCGGTTCCGCTTCAGCAGAAAGATTTTTCTCTTTCGACACATTCAATTCCGAGGGTATAAGTTCCCCTGAAGACGGATCAATTGGAATCAAGTGGTCTTGAGAAAAATTCTGAGAATCGAATACCACTTCGCCCTGGGAATTGAATTGAAGGGCAGACAGAACTTCCGGGGGACCCGAAAAATAAGCGGCAAACGCAGAAGTGGGGAGAACCAGCAGGCCGAGTACCAGACAATAAAAATGGAAGCGTTTTACCTGCTCCCAAAACGGTTTCCTCGGGCTGGCTGTGGTCTCAAAGATCATAGGCGATTGACGTTTAGGAACATCCAGGATTAGCGAAAAAGGCACTTAAATAGCACCAATTTAGTCTAACAGAAGGCTTTTGGGTTGGCAATCAGTGAGGCTCCGGACTGGCGTCGGACAACCGCTTGAGAGAGCCCGCGGTAATGGAGATTTTGTTCTTGCGGGCACGGGCGACCACTTCCCAAGCTTGTTGATATTGCCCCTTATGGAAGTGGGTATCCACCAAAACACCGTAGGCCGGACGGTTGAAAGAATTCTGCGCCAAGGACTCCTCCAGTTTTTTTATGGCTTGGTCATATTTCCCAAGATTGTTCAAGGCCGTTCCCCAGGAAGCGTAGGCCTTACTGTTTTCGGGATCCAGAAGGAGCGCATTTTCAAACTTGTCGATCGCTTCTTGATTTTTACCCTCCACCAACAAAGTTGATCCCCAAAGATAATAGTTTTTGCTTTGATTGGGATCCAACCGGGAAGATTGGTCGAATTTTTCATAAGCTTCCTTGAATTTTCCCGATTTAGCCAAAGACAGCCCCCACCAGGTATAAATCTTGGCGCTCTTGGGATCCATTTCTGCCGCTTTGGAAGCTGTTTCAGCCGCCTCAGCGTACTTCCCCAGGGCATTCAGTTCCTGGACTTTCCCCATCAATTCCCCGACTTGATTCTTCAGCGTTTGGCGTCTTTCATTTTCCTCGGCGGCTTGTTTATTCTTTTCAATGGCTTCCTCGTTCCGTTGTCGATTCTCCTGGATTTGGTTCTTGGCAGATAGAAAACCAAATCCCAGAAAGATACAAATGCAACAAAGAACCCAAATAGTTTTGATTTTACGGGGCATTATTTTCGCCTCAAAGAGTTCATTCAACAAACCTCAGGAGTATACAGTCAACCGCAACCGGTATCAAAATTTCTTTACCACCTGCCAGTCATGGCTTGGACTTTTGCAGAGCCAGATTCAAGAAACGGGTTACGTCGGAATCATAGGGCAACCATTTCTTCACCTTTTGCAAAACCGCCACCGCCTGATCCGGACGGTTGGTCCGCAGGTAAAGCCTGGCGAGGGAAAGCGATCCGAAAACATAATAAGGGTTGATCTCCAGAGTCCTGCGATAAGCCTGCTCTGCCTTTTCAAACTCCTGCACTGCGGAATAAACATTGCCCAAGTTCAGATACGTGAGCACATGATCCGGCTCCTGCTCCAGAATTTTCAGATACAGGTGAGCGGCCCGTTCATAAGCCTCCCGGTTCACCGCCGCCACCGCCTCATCCAAATACTGATCGATGCGGACTTTGCGTTTGATCTCCCGTACCTGAACCTCAGAGCGTTCGAGAGTTCCGATATGTTTTTTAACAATCTCCTGTTCTTCCACGCTCAGTGTGTCGAACCTCAAAAGCCCAGGCATCCTTTGAAAGTGTGGTGTGATCTGGCGGACAATCACCTGACGCTCATCTTTGTAAATATATTCGGGTGCGCCAAACTCCAACAGGGAATTATCATCAGTATGAACGGGAGCGCCTTCGCTGAATTTTTTTAACTCGTCCTGATTCATAATCAGCAACCCCATCAAATCCCTCACACTCGATATCCCCAACCGCTTCAGTTCCCGCCCTTGGACCGGGTCCTCCAGCACCCGTTTGACTTTTTCATAAGGCAGGGAGTACGGCTGGTGCGACCCGATTAATAGATAGTCGTCCCCGACAATGGACTCCCACATGGTGACATTGGAAAATACAGAAAGAAATGCGCGGGAGATGGACTTGAAACTCTCCGGCGACATATTGGTGTGCATCCAGATGCACATGATCCCGCCCGGCTTCAAACGGGTATCTGCCAACTCGTAGAAATCCTGCGTGAACAACGCCCCTATCCCGGAAATCCAGGGATTGGACGGTTCGGAAATGATGACGTCATACTCTTTTTCCGTGAGGGTGATATGGTTCCGGCCATCCTCCAAGATGATGCGCACCCGGGGATCGTCCAGCGCATTGTGGTTGAATGGATCAAAAAACCGGCTGCCTTCAATGACCGTGGGAGAAATTTCCACAAGATCGATATTCTTCGCCGGAAACTGTTCAACCGCCCCCAAAGTCACCCCGCTCCCCTGCCCCACGACCAGAACGCTCTCAGGATTTTTACTGAAAAACATCGGAAGATAACCGGACAACAATTGCGTCCGCATATCCATAGCCAGCGAGGCGTCGGTTTTGCCGTTCACCCGTAAAAAAATATTGCCGTCGATAGACAATTCGGTGGTTACCGTGGTGTGCAACCCTTCTTTGTAAAACAGAATTTTATTTTTTCGTTGGAGGGCACCCTCCAGTTCATCGATCCGGTACGGCATGAACGAACCGCTGGAAATAACGGCTTTGTCCCACGGGTCAATGCCACGGGCACCCAGGACCCAAACCAAAAGCAAACCCGGCAAAACATAAGTTTTAAAATTGACTTGCAGGCTGGAGGTGTATAACAAAATAATTCCCAGAACAATATTGACGAATACCGCCCAGAGAATCGTATTTTGCACACCCAGGATGGGGATTAATAGAAATCCGCCAATCAAAGAACCGAGGATAGTGCCCACGGTATTGGACGCGTACGCGGTTCCGACATGGTGCCCCAACGTCTTGAGATTCCGCGCTACCAGCCGCATGACTATCGGAAACTGAGCTCCCATGAGAAAAGTAGGAATAAAGATCAGTGAAAGAATAATTAAAAAGTTCGACCATTGAATCGAAGAAAAATCGAGGCCCCAGTTCAGGTACACCCAGCGGTTGACCAAGGGCACTTTTCCGAAGAAGGGCAGTGCCGCCAGCGCGGACAGGCCGATACCCACCTGAAGCCAGCCGAAAACTTTTTTTAAATCTACGAAGCGCCCAACGATTCTGGAAAACACCAGGGTCCCCAAGGCCAGCCCCAGAATAAAGGCAGTCAGGATCAAACTGAACGCATACACCGACGATCCCAACAGTAGGGAAAAAATACGGGTCCACGCTACCTGATAAATCAACGATGCGATCCCGGTGACACAAAACCCGCCGAGGATCAAAATCACTTCCGGGGTATAAAACCGAGGTTCCTTTTCCGAAGGCGGCAACGTCTCTGCTGAACTCATGCGAGCCCAGTGACTGCGGAAGAAAATTAAAATGACTGATGCCAGGCCGAGATTGAGACCGGCGGCAATCCAGATGGTGGTGCTGACGCCATAAAGCTTCATGAACACAAAAGCGCTGGTCAAGGCCCCCGCCACCGCTCCCAACGTGTTCACGGCATACAGGGTGCCGACATCCCGGCCGATCACTTCCGGGTCATCGGAAACGAATTTTCCAAGAATGGGTAAGGTCGCTCCCATCAATGAGGCGGGAATGAGAAGAATCGCCCCGCACACTCCGAAGCGAAAAAAACTGGTTAGAGAATAAGAGTCTTGGAAGTTGAGATAGGTCCACTGAAACAACGGCAGGGAGGTATCGATGAAATGAGGGATGAGAAAACAGTAAATCCCGATTGCGCCTTCAAGCAAAGCATAAATCAAAAGCGGTCGGCCACCCCGGTCGATGAGCCGTCCTCCGAAAAAACTCCCCAGGGCCAGGCCACCCATGAAGGTGGCGAGCACAGTAGAAACGGAATAATGCGTGTTGCCGAGAACGAGGGTGAGCAGGCGGGTCCACACCACTTCATAAATAAGACCGGTGGCACCGGAGATGAAGAAAAAAAGAAAAATCCAAATGCGAAAATGGGAGCGGCTCAAATGAGGCTGTTCCAAAAGTTACGGTTACTTGGTCTTGGAGTTTTTTTCGACCGATTTTCCACAACGGAATCCGACAATACTGTCTTTGCGTCCAGGAGTGGCGGCGAACCGTTTGGCGGAGCGGATATCCACTTTACGTGCGTCCCAGGATCCACCACGAAAAACCCGGTTCTTGGTTCTTTCAGACCCGGGTGGATTGATCAGGGGGGACTTCTGGTAATAGTGCTGATCGTACCAATCTTCCACCCATTCGGAAGCGTTTCCGGCCATATCATAAACCCCGTACACGCTCCGTCCCATGGGAAAGCTTCCGACCGGGGCCATATATTGAAACCCATCGGCGGTTCCCGCGATATTGGCGCGCTTGGGTAGCATATTATTTCCCCAGGGATACACCAGGCCATGAGTGCCGCGAGCGGCTTTTTCCCATTCCACTTCCTTGAGGAGACGCTTGCCCGCCCAAGTGCAAAAATTCACCGCATCGTTCCAGGAAACCCCGACCACAGGGTAATTAGCGGTTTTCAAGATATTGTGATCCCCCTGAAAAAAAGGTACGGATGGTTCTATATAACTGGCGGCGCGGCGGAACACGTTGTAGGATTCCACGCTCACCTCATACTTATCGATGTAGAAAGCATCGAGATAAATTTCCTGCTGGGGCTTTTCATCAAAGCCGCCGTTCCCCGCCCCCCGGGTGAACACGCCCTCGGGAATCAGGATCATTTCCCGTCCATCGTCACCGACAAGGGTTTCATAAATACTGAAATCGCGGTTATCATCAATCGTTACTTGCTTGGTCTGCGCCTGCATCTTTCGAACCCTGTCATCTTGATCGATGGATTTTTTAATTTCCCAGACGATCACCAGAAGAAACAGGATGGCTATGGCAAAGCAGGCGATTACCGCTATGACTAATTGTTTATTGTTCATATTTTTATATGTTTAAAGGAGATAAAAGGCTAAAATGGCAAAGTGATTATAGTTTAACATGACCGGAATGCAATCCTAAACGATACGGATGAAAGACCTCCTCGCCGCCAAAGAAACTGCCCTGTCCTGGCTGAAACCCGTTACCCGGGAAATCCTCAACTGGTTCCAAAAAGAACTCACCGTACAACAAAAAGCCGACCAAAGTCCAGTCACCATTGCCGATCAGCGGGCCGAGGAAATGCTGCGCCAAAAGATTCACCGGTATTTTCCGGATCATGGGATCATCGGAGAGGAATTCGGCGAAGAGGAAGCGACCCGGGAATGGGTGTGGACGGTGGACCCGATTGACGGCACCCGTTCGTTTATTCAGGGGTTGCCGCTGTTTGCGACGCTCCTGTCCCTGCTTCACAAAGGAGAGCCCGTGATGGGCATCATTTGCCTGCCTGCCATGGGGGAAACGGTTTGGGCTGTGAAAGGCAAAGGCACCTATTCGGGAAACCGCCGGCTCCGTGTTTCTTCCCATTCGAAAATAAAGGATTCGGTTCTGGCCACGGCAGACCTGTATTGTTTCCGCGAAAAAAGATATCTTCGGTTCTGGAACCAACTGCATTCCCAGGCCAAACTGGTGAGAACTTATCCCGATGCTTTCGGCCACCTGATGGCAATTCGGGGATCGGTCGATGCTATGGTGGATCCCTGGGCTTATATCTGGGATTTCGCGCCCTGCAAAATTCTGGTTCAGGAAGCCGGAGGGGCTTTTATTAATTTTACGGGAAGCAAAAATAGCATCTGCGAAGGGTCCGCGTTGGTGGGAAATGCCAAATTAGTGAAGGCGCTTCAAAAATCGATACAAACCGTCAACACTAAAAAAGGATAGAGGTGTTTACTCACTAAATGGGTTGGCGGCCTGCAAACCCGCTGTCCAGATCATGCCAGAACCGGATCTCCTGTTCGGGGATTCTCCAACAAAGGTAAACCTCCTTACCCTCCCGCATGGACGGGAAATCCACCAACCCCATTTCAATCCCTTTTATCACACAGCCTTTTTTTTCCAGGTTCTTGGTAATCTGATTGGCTTTTAACGCCACTTTCAGATAATCCGTTCCGTAGGCGCTTCCCCCACTATATTCAGCCTTGGAACGGGCTTTTTGAATATCGGGGAAGCCTTTGTGCATGAGTGTATACAATTCCTGCAGTCGAGGGACCCAGTCGTTCAATTCGGGGATCAGAGCGTTGGCTTCTTCAAGGGTAAAGTACTTTTTCGGCATGAAACTCTTCCTGAAACGTGGTTTTCTGAAAAGGGTTTAGAATCGCAATCATACACGGGAACCCAGAAAATTCAAACGGCTTCCGGAAATTTTTTAAACTAGAGAATTCAATAAGTTAATATAATTTCGAGCTTCTTGCCGGGAAAACAGCCAAAAAACGTCTTCAGAGGCACGCAAATTCCTGAAAATTCCATTTGATCAGATAATTAGCCGGGGACGCAATGGAGTTTTTCTATTGACAAATCGCCCCTAAGATTATAAATTCCCGTGCAAGACACCTCAGAATGTCTTCAAAAATGGCCGCTTAGTAGTGGGTGACATAGCGCAGGCCTGATACTGTCGGTATTTCATAATTCATTGTCCGCTGTTTGTTTTGTTAATGAATTATTTATTTATGAGCTATACCTTTAAGTACAATCTTTTTTAGGGGAGACAACAATGAAAAAGAAAGCGCTTTTGTTAGCAGTATGTTTTGCGGCTGTACTGGCTTTCGGTGTGAACAGCGCCGTTGCCGATGACATGATTCCGGGTTCTTATGCCCAGCAGGATCAAAGTGTAATGGGCGTTGGCCAGACCATGATGCAAATGGGCGCCAAACAACGCGCTCTGACGGACGCCACTAACCGCGCGTCCCGCGCTCATATGTCCCGAAACTCTGCCCGCGGAGTTAACGTTGACCAGCAGTTTGGTGAATCGCAGAGCAATCAGTCCTGGAAAGCTGCCACGACGATTCAAGAAGCCAACATGCAAACCGGTCTGATAGCTGGCGATTGTCGGGGTGAGAATTCTGATGGCAAATACCGGAAGCAGATGAATCAGAATCGCAAAGGCTACATGAAGGAAAAGCTGGTTCCGAATTCCATGTGCGCCGAAATTCATCCGACTTTGAAGTAAGCTTAAGAAGTTTGGGACTCACTGTCCTGGTAAATTCGATTGAAAAGCCGATAGAGTTTATACTCTATCGGCTTTTTCTTTTTTCCTGTTACCGCTTAAATACCGGGAAATTTCTTCTCTTCCGGGTTGCAGTTTTGTTTTTTTGTTTGCAGTCGGCCATTCCCGCCTATTCGTTTGAAAATGTTTCCCTCAAAAAATACCAAACCCAGGCAATCCAGTTGGACAACCCGGTGGATTTGACCCGGCTCCCGCTCAACAAAACGTTTCAGGTCAATTCACCGGACTTTGTGCTGCAATTCTTTTTCACCGGTCCGGATGTTCTTGGAATCATCTTCAAGCGTAATTTAGACAAAGCGCTTTTCGTAAAATGGTGTTTTTTCCGAAACTGCGAGGAAAGTCCTTTTGATTACGTTTCGGTCATCGCCCAGCCCCATGGCCCTCCCCTGGCGAATGGTTTTTTTGAAACCAAGTTTCCTCCCGGACTGAATTATCATTTCCAAGGCCTGTATTTTTACATCCGAAACTAATTTTTTCCGGACCTGAATCCGACCAAAATTCCGCCCCGTAGCCTGCTCGTTACTAAACTCTGATATAATAATCCTCATCTCAAAATCCTTTTCGAGGGCTCCATGTCTGACGACAGATTTATCGATAACGGAAACGAAACCATTACTGACTCTTCAACTGGGTTGACCTGGCTGAAGAAAGATACCCGGCAGATGCTGGGAAAATGGCGGAACCTGGAACAATGCCAGGATTACGCCCAACAGCTGAATAATGAAAATTATGCCGGGTTCAACGACTGGCGGGTGTGCAAACTCGAGGACATCAAAACCATCTATGATAAGAATTTTTCTTTGAAAGCCAAAGGCGGGGATATCATCTACATGCCTTCGGTGTTTGAACCGGATTGCGCCGATGTCACTTGGACAGATACGGTCAACAAGGACCGGGCCATGATGTTCAATTTGATCAAAGGCCGGTCCAACTGGATCAACAAGCTGGGCGAAGGCCCCTTCGCGGCAAGAATCGTCCGGGGTGAACGCATAGGACACGAAAACCCGGCCTCCTGACGACCCTGTGGTCTGCTACCCTACCCCGGTCTTTCAAGCGGCACTGCGTGACTGAATCACCAGCCAGATCGCCAGGAGCACCAGTATTCCTGCAAAGAAGCGCTTGAAGTTCTGTTCCGACATGCTTTGCAAAACCATTGGGCCTATTTGAGCCCCGACAATCCCTCCAGCGGCAATCATCAGGCCGGTCTTGAGGTCGATGTTCCCCAACTTGTAATGGGCGGCAACCGACGACACAGCGATGAGAAGAACCACCAGAAACGAAGTGCCGACCGCCATATGCGCTTTCTTCCCCAGATACAGCAGAACAGGAACCACCAGAAATCCGCCGCCCAAACCGGACATAGAGGCCAAAAGACCAACCACCAGTCCCAACAGGACCAAGAGTATCCATTCCAATTGACTACCCTCCTTCCACATATTTTTCTTCAAGTTTATCAACCACCGCCGCGCCTATGGAATCACCCCAGACATTGACGGTGGTGCGGCACCGGTCCAGAAACCAGTCGATCGACAACAGCATTCCGATGCCTTCCAGCGGCAAACCGACGGACTGCAGAACCATGATCATAGTCACCAATCCCGCCTCCGGGATGCCCGCGGCGCCGATAGCGGCCAGGGTCGCGGTAACGAATATAATAATCTGCTGGGTGAAACTCAGCTCAATACCGAACATTTGAGCGATGAAGACGGCCGCTATCGCTTCGTACATGGCAGTGCCATCCATGTTCACCGTCGCGCCAATGGGCAGAACAAAAAGGGAAGCCCGGCGCGAAACCTTATTATTCTCTTCGGCACAATCGATGGTCACCGGCAAGGTGGCGGAACTGCTGGCGGTC
Organism: Nitrospinaceae bacterium; assembly: GCA_965237905.1. GTDB lineage: Bacteria > Nitrospinota > Nitrospinia > Nitrospinales > Nitrospinaceae > SZUA-226. The sequence continues at coordinate 349,171 of OZ250172.1, forward strand.
GAAAACGCAGTGGTCAAAGCGGCGCTCACTCCCTTGAAATATTTGAAGGGATTTCGCCGGCCAACGAAAAACAGTATTGCCGGAAGGATGATCAGCGCATGAAACAGCAGGGCCGCAATCACGGTGAAAGCGTATTTCCCAATCTTCATCAACTCCCCCCAGAAGGCGTCGCCGCCACCCGCCGCTCCCAGTTTGGAAGCGATGAGTGCAAAGATACCCACCGGCGCGTAATACAACACCAAATGAACCATTTTCATGATGGCTGCATTCACGCCATCAAAAAAATTGATGACACTTTTCCCTTTTTCACCCAAAGTGGTCAACGCACCGCCAAACACCAGTGAAAATATAATGATGGGCAAAATTTTCATATCCAGCATGGATTCAATCAGGTTAGGCGAAATGAAACTCATCAGGATGTCGATAATCCCCTTATCCTTTTTATCGGCCACCTTTTCCGGAATTTCCGTTACCATTTCCACGGAAAGGCCAGGGTCGATGAGGTTCACCATACACAAACCGATGACTACGGAAAAAGCGGTCGTCGCCATAAAATAAAACAAGGTGATCATCCCGGTTTTCCCCACCTTGGTGATGTCCCCTAATCCGGAAATTCCCACGATCAGGGAAGAGACGATGAGGGGAATCACCAGCATCATTAGAGCATTTAGAAAAATATCGCCCATCCAAGCCACCGCCATCATCTGTTTTCCGAACCACCACCCACAAATTCCTCCCAGAACGATGCCTACTAAAATAAAATATAAGAGCCCGTTTTTATTTTTCATATTGACCGTCAATTATTTAAGTTGATTACTGGAAACCCCTTTGAGAAACTCTAGAGATGAGCCGTTTGAATTTTTGATTTCCTGTCCAACGAGCTACCGCGAATAACCTAACGGAGGTTGCCATGACCCAGACCGTCGAACTGATCTACCAGGGCAAATCATACACGTTACCCATCATTGAGGGAAGCTGTGGAGAGCAAGCGGTGGATATTTCCACTTTGCGCAATAAGACAGGTTTGGTTACTCACGATCCCGGTTTTGTCTGTACCAGTAGCTGTCAAAGCCAAATCACGTTCTTGGATGGGGAAAAGGGCATCCTCCTGTATCGAGGCATACCGATCGAACAATTGGCGGAGCACAGTAATTTTATCGAAACGTCCTTCTTGCTGATCTACGGTCATCTTCCCAATCAACAGGAACTGGACTACTTCAAGTATCATGTAACGCATCATTCCATGATTCACGAATCTCTCAAAAACTTATATGCCGGATTCCCCAACAACCCGCATCCGATGGCCGTCTGCAGTGCCGTCGTGGGTTCCCTGTCCACTTTTTACCAGGACCAGCTCAACGTCCAAAACGAGCGTGAGATCGAAATCACCATTCACCGTCTTCTGGCGAAACTCCCCACCATCGCCGCTTACAGTTACAAAAAATCAATCGGCCAACCTTTTTCATATCCCAAAAACGCCCTGAGTTATACGGAGAATTTCATGCACATGATGTTCTCCAACCCCTGTGAAGATTATGAAGTGGACCCTTTGGTGGCTAAGGCGCTGGATACCCTTCTCATCCTGCATGCCGACCATGAGCAAAATTGTTCCACCAGCACCGTGCGCCTGGTCGGCAGTTCCCGATGCAACTTGTACTCCTCGGTATCGGCGGGCATGTATGCTCTTTGGGGACCGCTACACGGAGGCGCCAACCAGGCCGTTATCGAAATGCTGCAAACCATTCAAGAGGCTGGCGGTAACGTGAAGCAGTTTGTTGAAAAAGCCAAGGATACTGACGATCCTTTTCGGTTGATGGGATTCGGGCACCGGGTCTACAAAAATTTTGATCCCCGGTCCAAAATCATTAAAAAACTGGCGCATGAGGTGTTTGACAAGCTGGGACTCAATGAACCCCTTCTGGATATCGCCTTGCAATTGGAAGAAATCGCCCTCAAGGATGACTATTTCATCTCCAAAAAATTATATCCCAATGTGGATTTTTATTCAGGATTGATTTACAAAGCCCTGCAAATTCCAGTCAACATGTTTCCGGTGATGTTTGCCATCGGGCGCCTGCCAGGTTGGATTGCACATTGGATAGAGTTGCAAGGGGACAAGGATTTTAAAATCGGCCGGCCGCGGCAGATTTATCAGGGACAAGGAAAGACGGATTATATCCCTCTAAAGAAAAGAAAATGATGTGCCGACGCAAATTCTCAGCAAATCCTACAAAGCTTCGATCGAACACTTAAACGGATAATTTTCAAAAGCGGCCGCCGTATGAACCTGTTGAACCTTGAATTCGGCCCGCTCCAGGGGTAGGGTGTCGACATGGGACGCCCCGGTGAGGTGGACTTCCAACATCAGTTTTTCTGCGGTATTATAATCCTTGCCGAAGACTTTGACCAACATACGAATCACAAATTCCGTGGTCGTCACATTATCGTCCCACATGATAACTTTATATAACGGTAAATAAGCCGTCTTTTTGCGAGTCTCCTCTTCGGTAACCACTCCGGGAGCAGGAGCCTCGATATCGGGCAAAGTTTCTGGTAAGGTTTCGGTTGTCATAATTACTAAACTTATAGAAACAAAAGGTTAAGTCCAACAAATTCCAGAAGTTTTTCTCGTCAAATATTAAATTATTTGGCACCCTTTTTCAATAAATTTCTGTGGATTGAATTATGACCCGACCAAGGGCAAAATATCCTAAATATTTAATTCTATTGGCTTTAGGGTTATCTCTGCCCCTGTTGAGTGCTTTCTACCCAACTTTAGCTGAAATTTCCGGGTCGCTTAAAACTTCCGCCCTCATCAGCGCCCAGGGAGAATACCCCTCGTTTACTCCCAAGGGGGATATCCGGCGCTTTGCCAGGGAAACCCTGACTTATGATATCGACTTCCTTTTCTTCGAAAAGGCGGCTACTGCAAAGGTGCGCTTTTACGAGTACAAAGGAAAATATTTTGCGACGCTGTCTGCCGAAACCAAGGGAGTGGTGGGCTTTTTCACCAATTACCGGAAACACTATTACAAGTCCACATTTAATATTATCGACCAGGGCCGACGAGTCCAAACCAGTAAATTCGAAAGGGATGTAATCATCGGTCAGGAAAAAGAACGAACCGTTCACTTCCTGGATTATACCTCTCGAACTCACTTCTGGTTCTTGTTTGGTGGAGGAGAGCTGAAAGAACGTAGCCGTGACCCTATTCCAGAAGGGGTCATCTATGACGATATCCTTGCGTTCTTTTACAATTTCCGTAATGGAGTCTACGGTGACCTGAAAAAAGGGGGGACTTACAAAATTGAGACTGTGCCGGAAAAAAGCATGAAAAATATTACCACTTACATTAGTACGGAAAACGAGCAAGAACAGTTTCGCATCAGTGAAAACCGAACCAAAAATGACGAACTGTTACTGAAGGTAATCATTCCAAAAGATGTCTTCAAAACTGAAACGGGCGAGTTGGTCTTCTGGGCCTCCAACCACTATATCCCTCTCGAAACCACGATTAAGGACTACCTCTTGCTGGGAGATTTGCATGGGAAACTGACCAGCGGAATACCGGGTAAATTAAACTAGCGGTCTATTGTTACCCTACCCCTTCCAATCCTCAAATCCGGCCTTTTAAACATCCCAGGTCGGTAAAGGTGGATCCTGCCAGATATTAACTTCTGTGGTTTCATCCAAAGTCACCGCACCAAAAACCACAGAATACGGAGGCGTGTGTTCGCAATCGTAATTGACTTTCATTTTGCGGATATCCCATTGGCCGGATTCAGGTCCCACCAGCGTCAGCGAATGAGCGAAACTGCCTATCTCGAATCCGCCGGAGAAGGTTTCCGCCGGCCCCACCCCGCCCTGGGTATCCTCCAAGGGCATTTTATGGTTGTTGATGGTGAAATGGACCGGTAGATCGGTTCCCGTCTCTCCGGTTTCGATTTCGATGTTGAATCGGTTCAGCTTGGGCATGAGGTCCTCTAACTGTAATAGGGATTCAAACCACCGGCGTGGTCGGTTTCATCATAAATAGCGCCAACATAAGGCACCGCTTTCCTAAAGGCGCTGTGGATCCCCTGTTTCAGTGTTAGATCCGCCGCACTGCACCCCTGGCATCCTCCGCCCATTTGAATGGTCACGGTGTTGCCCGTTATCGCAGTGAGGGTGATTTTGCCACCATGTCCGGCGACTCCGGGATTGACCTCGGTATCGATCACCTTCTGAATTTCTTCCTGCACGACCTGCTCGGAAGGAATCTTTGCGACGATATCTTTTGACACCAGATCCGTTTCCGCTTCCAGTGTTTTGCGCAGTGCGCCTCCCACTTCCTTCGCGAGGGCTTCCCAATCGGATACTCCCTTGGTCCCTGTTTTGGTGACCACGGCGGTAGAATCGTGGATCAATAAGGTTTCGACGGATTCGACGCTGAAGATCGACTCGGCCATGGGAGAACCCGCCGCCTCTTCAAAATTCGAAAACAACCAGGAATGCCCCTCGAACAAAGGACGGTTCACCATAAACTTGCATTGCTCATTATCCCGCGAAGGCTCGGCCTTAATCAGGATTTGGTCGGACGGAACACCCGCCTCAGCCTCTTCCATAAGTACCGGGGCCTGAACCACTCTGCGACGGGCCGGCGGTTCCTCGGCAAAAGAACTTTGGGAATCTGACGGCTTTGGGTTTTCGCTCACCGTTTCCCCTGTTACTTGCTCTTTGGAATCCGGCCCCGAAAACATTTGCGATAATTTCTTAAGAACTGACATATAGTAACACTCCTTGAATATCGGGTACGAATACCCGGATACGAATTCAATTATGGTAAAGATCGTACCTTACAAAGCTCACCACAAAAAGGCCGGAATCATTTCTGCAAAAAATCCCGCCTTCTACAAATCAACAAACTACATTAAATAATATAGTATAAATATATGTTTTTAAATATCTATTTATATTATAGATATTTGACTTTCAGAAAGCAAACTACAGGGTTCCTTACCCGGCAAGGGAAGTATTTTCCGGAGCCGTCAAAGCCGGAAGGCGTCCTGGACGAGCTCGATTTCCCAGGTTTTGGGTTGGTTGGGATCGCCTTTAATCCCCACCACGTCGAACCGGCAGTCCCTGTTTTCGATCCGGTGCTGGGCCATGAACCCCTTGGCGACCTGACCGATTTTTCTCTCCTTGTGTGGCGTGACCGCTTCCAACGGGTCACCGTATTCCGTATCGGCCCGGGATTTGACTTCGACAAACACCAGCACTTGATCCTGCTCCGCGACGATATCGATCTCTCCGGATTTGTTGCGATAGTTTTTCTCGACGATCCGGTATCCCCTCTTTTTAAGAAACTTGACCGCCGCCTTCTCCCCTTCTTTGCCAAAATGTAAACGTTCCTCGGTCACGGACTGCCTCCCGGATTGCGCAACGGTTTGCCGCCTGATATGCTCTCGGCCATGATACTTGGCTGGGAAGACATTGTTGGCGGCACCACCATATTGGCCTTCCTGATATGGCTGGGCTTTACCGGATTATTCTATCTGGTGTGTTACCTGGCCGCTCTGAACACCTTCGACCATATCACCAAAAACAGCTGGGTCAAAATTCCCCTGATGTTGGTGATCGCACCGTTGGCCGCATTCATGATATCTATCTTCAACTACAATCCGTTGATGCTGTTTCTGTTGATGATGATCTCCAATTATTTCCGGGTCAAAAAACTGGGAGGCCCGGACGATAAGCGGTTTCAGGGCCTCACACTCAACCGGCCCTTGTTCTATACTGCCAGTTATCTGTACATCATCGCGCTTTATGGTTTCTCCGCCTGGTTTCAAAGTCCAGTGGAAGTGGGCGACCTCACCACACCCCTGTGGAAAAGCTGGTTCCCGGATATTCACGAAAATTGATACCGCCTCTCACCGCATCATCTTCGGAAACCACATCCCGGTTTTGTTCCGGTACTCCACATATTCCTCGCCGAACTGCTCCTGCAGGGCCTTTTCTTCGTGATGAATCCGGTATTGGAACCCAAACCAGGCGGAGGCTAATCCCAATCCTCCCGCCAGCCAGTAATGCGTGGTCAGCGCGTACGCCAGGATAACGACCATCATCGCCGTATAAGAGGGGTGGCGAATCCAGGAATATAGTTTTTCCTTCCGCAGGGTCTGCTGGTCCCGAAAAACAATATCGAATTTGAAGGCCTGTGCGCCCAACTGGTAAACCGCCATCATCCGCATGATCGAACCCACACTAAATACGGCCATAATGATTGCCAGTTCCCATTGTCCCAGGGGAATAGAACGAGTACGCGACACATAGGACAATCCGATCAAAGCGGCGGCAATGGGCAAAGTATGCCCCAGTAGCTGCTTGACGTGTGCCCGGTCGAACGTTGCATCAGCCGATTTGACGGTAATCACAAAAATCACCAGCTCGATGATGCCAAACACCATATTGTGAGTCGACTGCACCACGAACCGGGGCCGATGGTTGTCTCCCATCCAATAGGAATCAGGGGAAGCAGATAAATCATCCCGACCATAATGATGTTGAAGTTGTAGTTGATGCACAACGCCACGACAAACACGGCCAGATAGATCAAAAAGTTGGCCAGTATCCACCAGAAAGCCCAATGCTCAATCAACCATGCCTGATCCATCCTCACCGGCCCCCTTTACTCTGTTATTTCAGCCCTTTTCCAATACCGTGCGCAATGCTTAATGCATTGAATTTAAAGCCAGATCCTGTATCATGAATGCAACTTGGGTGCTGGACTCACAGGGAGTATGCAAAATATAACCCAAAATCGCATTCTTGTGTTTTTTGAAATGTTTTTGTTATATGATTAATCCATTATAATAAATAGGTAAAGTCGCCGGGCTTTCGATAACATGAGATGTTTCAGTAGTTTTACCCGGCGCTCTCCCAATCTGAAATTGAATCGGCCGCTGACGGCAGAATAGCTCTTAAGCCCCGATTTTGTAAATTAAAGCAGGTTTATCATGGACTTGGAAACCTTAAACCTCCCGCCGGAGGTCAAACAGGAAATCGAAGACTTCGCCGCCGAGGTGGAACGCCTTGAAAAAGGCGAAGTGGGTGAAGAGGATTTCAAACGGTTCCGCCTGCAACAGGGTATTTATGGACAGCGGCAGGAAGATGTGCAGATGGTCCGCACCAAACTGCCCTTCGGCCGCATCACTTCCGACCAGCTCACCTGCCTGGCAGATTTCGGGAAAAACTATTCCAACGGGATTCTGCACGTCACCACCCGGCAGGATATCCAGTTTCATTACGTCAAAATTAAAGATGTACCCCAAGGTCTTCAAGACCTGGCAGAACATGGCCTGACCACCCGCGAAGCCTGCGGCAACACCGTCCGCAACGTCACCGCCTGCCATAAATCCGGCACCTGCAAAGAGGAAAAGTTTGATGTCACTCCCTACGCTGGAGCGGTCTCCCGGTATCTCCTGAGACACCCTTTAACGCAAAACCTGGCGCGCAAATTCAAAATTAGTCTCGGCGGATGCAAAGGCTGTGGCTTGGGACCGATCCACGACATCGGTATGAACGCCGAGATCAAGGATGGGGTGCGTGGCTTCAAGGTCATCATAGGCGGCGGCCTGGGCTCCTCCCCGCATCTGGCTAAACTCTTATCGGAGTTTGTACCTGCAGACGAAATATTGCAAACCTGCGAAGCCATCGTTCAGGTCTTCGACCAGCACGGCGACAAAAGAAACCGCAACAAGGCCCGTTTCAAGTTTGTGGTGGAAAAGTACGGCGTCGAAAAAGTGCGTGCGCTCGTCCAGGAGGAGTTTAAAAAACTGGAAGGCACCCAATATCCTGCAATCGAAATTCCCGAAGACGCCACTCCCACTATTCCGAAGTTTTCGACCAACGGGGATATGGAATCGGACAACGATTTCGTTCAGTGGAAGGCACGCAATTCCTACGAACAGAGGCAAAATGGATTTTACAACGTACACATCAAATTACAGTTGGGCGACCTGACCCATGACGAGGCTCGGGCCCTCAGCAAAATCGCCTCCGACTATGCCGCAGGCATTCTCGTTTGCACCGTGTTTCAGAACCTCATGATCCCGTGGGTGAAGCCGGAAGCGTTCGGCCCGGTTTACAATGCTCTTAAAAAAATCGACCTGCACAAAGCCGGAACCGAAGAGTTGAAGGATATGACGAGTTGTCCCGGTTCCGAGACCTGCAACCTGGGAATCACTCACTCCCGAGGGTTGATCAATAAATTAACCGAGGACGTAGACAACGAAACCACTGATTCGACCGATTTGGATCACATCACCATCAAAGCCAGCGGTTGCCCGAACTCCTGTGGTCAGCATCACATCGCGTCCATCGGTTTTGCCGGTTCCGCGAAGAAGGTGAACGGCATTCTCGCCCCCCATTACGAAATGATGATGGGCGGCCGCATCACCGAAGACGGAGCCGTTTTCGGCACCAATGTGATCAAACTACCGGCAAAGAATGCTGCTAACGCGGTGCGCCGTTCCGTCGATGCCTACAAGAAAGACAAGCAGAACAACGAATCGTTCGTGCAGTTCTTCGACCGGGTCGGCAAAGGATACTTCTCCAACCTGCTGATCGATTTGAAGGAACTGCCTGATATCGAATCGTCACCACAATCGTATATCGATTTCCACGCGACCAAAGCTTTTTCACTGGACGACCGGGGACAGGGCGAATGCGCCGGAGCGGTTACGGATATGATCTCCGACCATCTGTCCGAAGCCGAGCGGGCTCTCTTTCAATGCGCTCGGGCCTTTGAGAAGAACCAATTTGCCGAAGCGGTCCGCCAGGCCAACCGGTCGATCGCTTCCTCCGCCCGCGCTTTGCTGGTAACGGAAGGCATGGATTTTACTGACAACGTGGAAACCCTGACCAAGTTTGAATCGCTGATCGTGGAAACCGGCATCGTTTCCGAAAAACACGCCGGCGTCACGGAGCGTTATCAGGAAGACCCCGAAAAAGCTGACAACGCCAAAGCGAAGATTATGCTGGATGAATCCCAGGCATTGGTGGACGAATGCCGGAAAGCCAACGATAAGATGCAATCGGACAAATCGCTCCGCATCCGGGTCGGCTCCAAGGGCAATGTCGCCGAAGAGTCCTCCGGTAACGGTAGCGCCGATGCGGCGGCCATTAGCCAGTCTATCGATCTGCTGGGAGTTAAATGCCCCTTCAATTATGTCAAAACCAAACTCAAGCTGGAGACCATGCAATCGGGTCAACATCTTGAGGTTCTTCTGGACGACGGCGAACCCTCCAAGAACGTTCCCCGAAGCGTCCAGAATGACGGACATAAACTACTGTCCCATGTGGAAGAAAACGGACACCACAAAATCGTCATTGAAAAAGCGTAAAAAAGGTTCCAGGCGGAATGCTTAACAGCATGACCGGTTACGGCCGGTCGGAAAAACAAAATGGACTGTTCGCCTGCAAGGCGGAAATTCGTTCTGTCAACAACCGCTTTATCGAAATCAATACCCGCCTGCCCAAGTTTTTGGCCCCACTGGAACTGCCCATCAAAAAGTTTATCAAGTCCAAATGCGCACGGGGTTCGTTCGACCTGTTCCTGAGCCTCGAAAAAAACGACGATTCCGGCACCGATCTCGAAATCAAACCCAATCTGGGTCTTGCCACTCAATACTTCAAGGCCTTTAAGCAAATCAAAGATGAACTGGGCCTGGCGGGTGACATGCCCATCGAAGCTCTGCTGGGTGTGAAAGACATCATCAAAACAGAACCGCTGACTCTTGATACGTCTCAAGAAGAGATGATTCTGGAAACGGTGGGAGATGCTCTGTCGGCTCTGATAAAAATGCGGCAGGAGGAAGGCAGTAATCTACAAAAGGACCTTGCCAGCCGGTTGCAGGAGATTCATCACTTGGTGCAAAGCATCCAGGAACGTCAACCCGTGGTGCTGGAAGAATATCGCAACCGCCTCAACGACAAAATCAATAAACTGACCGAGGGAATGGAACTGGACGAAACCCGTTTGGCACAGGAAACCGCCCTGCTGGCAGACCGGTGCGATATTTCGGAGGAAATCACCCGGTTGGGAAGTCACTTTGAGCAATTCAACGGCATGTTTGAAAAAGCAGGACCGATTGGCCGGAAGATGGAATTCATCACCCAGGAAATCAACCGGGAAACCAATACCATCGGTTCCAAATCGGTGGACTACCAAGTTTCGCAGAATGTGATCGAGATCAAGAGTCTTCTGGAAAAAATCAGGGAACAAATCCAGAACATCGAATAAACCGCCCTTGGCCGGGCGAACTTCAACGACCTCATCTTTCTATGGCTCAAGAAGGATTACCCATCATCATCTCAGCGCCCTCCGGTGCCGGCAAAACGACCCTCTGCCAGGCTCTGAAGAAACGGCTGCCCGATCTCAATTTTTCCGTATCGCACACCACACGCCCTCCGCGCGAGAATGAACGGGATGGAGTGGATTATCATTTTATTTCCAAGGAAAAGTTTCTTGAGATGACCGACCGCAACGAATTTCTGGAATGGGCCCAAATCCATGACAACTATTACGGGACTTCCCTGAAAAACATCGAGAACACCCTGCAAAAAGGAAAGGACCTGGTTCTCGAGCTGGATGTTCAGGGCGTAGAATCCCTGCGTGCCCTGAAATATCAGGGAGTTTATATTTTTATTTTGCCCCCCTCCATGGAGGAACTCGAAAAACGATTGGCTGGGCGAGGCACGGAACCGGATAACCAGATCAAGCAACGCCTCGAAGTAGGCAAAAAAGAAATCGCTAAAAGTCGTCTTTATGATTATGCCGTGACCAATGTGAATGTCGATGAGTCGGTGGATACCCTTCTCTCTATCATCCGTGCTGAAAAAAACCGGGTGAGCCGTTGCCAACCCGATTGCCCCGAAATCCGGAAAATCATTGAATCGGGAACCGCCTAGTCATGTCCAATCTGGATTTAATTCAACTCGTCAAAGAAAAAGTTCAATCGCTGAAAGCCTACCATGTGGAGAATATCGATTGCGAAATCAAACTCCACGCCAATGAAAATTCATTTCCGCCACCTCCGGAAATCCTCAAGCAGTTTGAAGAGGTTTTCAAATCCACCGAGTTCAACCGTTATCCGGATCCCGACTGCGGCCCACTGAAGCAAACCCTTGCCAAGCGATTGAACGTCGCACCCGAAAATTTGGCTATCGGCAACGGGTCCGACGAGTTGATTCAGATCCTTCTGCAGATTTTCTGCGATCCCGGCGAAACGGTTGGCTTTCCCGACCCCACGTTCGCCATGTACGCCATCATCGCTCAGGGAATGGGCCTGAAGTCGCAAACCCATCCGTTGGATGACCAATGGGATTTTAAAGCGGCACCGTTTCTCGAATCGTTGGAAAAAAGCCAAGCCCGTATCGCTTTTATCAGTTACCCCAACAATCCTACGGGCAATTGTTTTTCCGCACCGGAAGTGCAAAAGGTCATCGAAAATTTTTCCGGCATCGTGGTACTGGACGAGGCGTATCATGATTTCGCCGGGAAAACCTTTCTTTCCGAATTGCCGAAACACAACAATTTGGTCCTCTTAAGAAGCCTGTCGAAAATCGGCTTGGCCGCCCTGCGGGTGGGGTATGCTATCGCGGACCCCATCATCATCGACCAGATCGACAAAATAAGACTTCCTTACAACTCCAACACCCTTTCCCAGAAATTGACGGAGCGGTTGCTGGACCACTTCGCTCCCGTACAAAGGCAACTGGATGCCCTGATGAAAGAGCGGGACGGGATGATCCGGGAACTCTCCAAATTCAAATCACTCAAAGTCTTTCCATCCGACGCCAACTTCGTACTTTTTCGAGTGGAACAGGATTCCGGCGCCCTCTTCAAGCAGTTGATGGAAAACGGCATATTGATCCGCGATTTAAGCAGTCACCCACGCCTCAAAAACTGCCTGCGGGTCACCATCGGAACACCTGATGAAAATAAGGCGTTTTTGGAGAAAATGGCACATATAATCAAATAATTATGGATATTTTGGCCATTTTCTGATCTCCTATAAGTATGGCAGATCAAAAGGCAAAATCATTGCGACAATGGCTCCAATCCAGGCTGGTTCTATTCTCCGCTGTGATGGGGATCACGGGAATCGTCTTTATCGTCCTCTTGTACAATTATGGCAACACTCCCGCCAGTTCAAGCCCGGTGGAGCAGGTTGTCGAGATCAAACCGGGTATGACCCTCAGGCAAGTCTCCAATTTTCTCGCCGATAAGAAATTGCTGGATGAACCCAGCGCGTTCGTCCTGTACGCCTATTTTCAGGGAAAGCAAAACCGCATTCAGGCGGGAGAGTACCGGTTTTCCCCATCCATTCCTCCCTGGAAAATCCTGGAGTCCCTGACAAACGGCACGGCCATTCTTTATACGGTCACGATTCCAGAGGGTTATCGAATCACCGAGATAGCAGAATTAATGGAAAAAAAGGGGCTAGTGAACAAGGAGGCATTCATCGCGGAAACGCGAAACAAGGAGCTGCTGGATGCTCTCCAAATTCCTTCAGACGGCAGTCTGGAGGGCTATTTGTACCCTGAAACTTATAAGTTTTCCAAGGCTGTAGGAGCCAAAAAGATCGTTAAAACCCTTGTCGATACTTTCAAGGAACGCGTCCAAAAACCCGAATTGATGCAACAAACAAAAGCGGGTAATCTCACATTTCACGAAATCGTTACCCTCGCCTCCCTGATCGAAAAAGAAACCGGGCTCGGAACGGAAAGAAAATTGATCTCTTCGGTTTTTCACAATCGTCTGGTTAAAAAAATGCGTTTGCAAACGGACCCGACCGTCATCTACGCAATGATGAGTTTCGACGGCAATATCCGCAAAAAGGATCTGTCCATTGATTCTCCCTACAACACCTACAAGTGCTTTGGACTTCCCCCCGGTCCGATTGCCAGTCCGGGTCTGGACTCCATTCGGGCGGCGCTGGACCCGGACCATTCGGATTTCCTCTATTTTGTTTCCCGCAAGGACGGGAGTCATCAGTTTTCCACCAACTACGAGGACCATACCCGGGCCGTTCAAAAGTACCAGCTGAACCACCGGGTCCGTGGTTGACCAATAAAATCCTATATTTTTAACCCATTTAGGTAGAATTTAATTAAGTAATAGATTATCTATTCTTGTCCCTCAATTTAACTCATCCCTCCTATTCCAGCGGTCGTAATTATTGGTATCAAGGCTTGTTTTTTTCGAGTACTTTGACGATAAGAAAAAAATAAACTCCTATCTCCATGTCTATGAAATTTAAAATCATACTCCCATTTCTACTACTCCTGATCTGGCACCTGCCCGTGCCCGCGAGCGCGGATTTCCTCAGAATCGACGAGTACAAAGCCGCCCTCAAGGTGGACCCCAAGGATCATGTTGCGCATTACGGCTTGGGCCGGGCTTACCGGCAAATGGGATTGTACGAAGACGCTATTAAAGAGTTCGAGCAGGTTTTAAAACTGGAGCCATTGTTCCCGGCCGCTTATTTTGAAGCCGGCGAAAGCCATAAAGCCTTAAAAAGGTTCAAGCAGGCCGCGGACGCTTATCTGGAGGCGATCCGGATGGACCCTCATTATCCGGAAGCCCAATACGGGTTGGGCGACACCTACCTCATTATGGGGCAGTATGCTCGCGCCATCGATCATCTAAAAGAAGCCATCCGCCTCAGTCCGAATCTCAGCGAACCGTATTTTGCCTTGGGAAAGACCCACGCCGCGCAGGGCAATCACAAACGTGCCATCCAGGAATACAACAAAGCGCTTAATTTGAATCCCCTGCAGCCGGAGTGGCTGTACGCCTTGGGCCAAAGTTATGAAATCAAAAAACAATACCGGCGGGCCATGGCGGAATATCGCCAGGCGCTGGATCTGGATGCCAACTTTTACCGGGCCTATTCCGGTATCGGGCGGATTTATTTCAAACAAGGAAAACTGCGCAAGGCCCTGCCTCTCTTGCAGGATGCCCTGCTGGTTTACCCGAAGGACGATGCCGCGCTGGACTACCTCGGACGCGTCTACTTTACTTTGGGCCAGCATAAGAAAGCCCTGCATCATTTGGAGCAATTAATCCAGGTTCGCCCGAAAAGCGCCGAGGCTCATTTCCAGTTAGGCAAAGCCTATTTGTCCCGTAATAACTATTCCAAGGCCAACCAATATTTCCAGGAAGCCGTTCGGTTGGACGACCGCCATAAAAGGGCACACTTCAAATTGGCAAAATCATTTGAACAATTAAATGATTTGGAACAGGCCGCGCGGGAATACGGTCGGGTCGTACAAATCGATCCCAAATATTCCCGGGCCTACTACCGATTGGGCACTATCCACATAGGCCTGAAGCAATACGACCAGGCCGTAAAAGCTTATGAAGCGGTGCTTCGGATTCAACCCTTAAACAAGGACGCCCAGGAACAGCTGGCCATCGCTTATGTTTATATTGGAAATTACAAAGACGCGGTACAGGGCTTTCAGAAAATTTTAAAGGACAAACCCAAGTCGGCGAATCTCTGGTTTCAGTTGGGAAAGGCCCATTATTTCGAAAACAGCTACCGGGAAGCGATTCCTGCGTTCAATGAGTCCTTGCGCCTGAATCCCAATACTGCCTGGGCCTATTTTTATCTGGGTGAGTCTTATCTGAAATCAGGAAATTACAAACAGGCGGTACCTCCCTATCGCAAAGCCCTGGCGCTGAACCCAGAACTCAAGGAAGCCGAACTGAGCCTGGGAATGGCCTATACCCAACTCCACCAGCCGAAGCACGCTTTGTTTTATCTGAAAAAAGTGATCGAACGAGACAGTAAGAACTCCGAGCTGTATTTGCTGATGGCGGAAAACTATTTAAGGCTCGGCAAACACAAGGAAGCCATCGCCCCTTACAAAAAAGCGCTGGAGGTGGAGCCAAACAATCAAAAGATATGGCTCCATCTGGGGACGATTTATCTGAAAATGAAACGGTACGAGGATGCGATCGCGACCTATCATAAAGTTCTGCAACTGTCCCCCAACGATCCCCGTGTTTATTACGAGATAGGAAAAGTCAACACCACCGTGGGACGTCACGAAACTGCCCTCAATGCCTATGTCAAGGCCATCCAGCTTCGGCCCAATTACCTGAGAGCGCGTTACCGGCTGGGCCTGTTATTGGAGTTAATGGGGAGGCACAAAGAAGCGATCAAACTATTTCAGTCCGCTCTGAAAATTCCTCACAAGGGGGATCGCGTCTATCTCAGCCTGGCTTGGGCTTTGACCGAAGAAAAACGGTTTTACGAAGCGGTGGACGTCTTGAGCAAGTCGATCGCGCGGAACCCGAAAAATCCAGAGTCCCATTATGTCCTGGGGCGGGCTTATCAGGGATTGGGACGCCTGCCTCTGGCGGTTCAATCGTACCAGGAAACTCTGCGCCTCAACCCGGGCCATTCGGGAGCCCAGTTCAAATTGAACCTTCTCCAGGCCCGGATGAAGGGTAAAGACCCTGTGCCGGTTTCCACCACACCACCCTCTTCCGTGCCGGTACCCATCCTGGAAGATTGATTCCGCACCTATCCGGCACAAGACCGCCCGGCTAAGGTAACCCGCTGATTTTTCTCAACCTCGCATTGTTTTGAAAGAGGCTCAAGCAGGTCCTCCAAAATCCTTTGCGGTACCCAAAAAACTCCAACTCCTCTAAAATTCAACTCCCTTGAACCCCTTCAAAAATTGGCGGTTAAACCGGTCTCCCGGCAGAATCGAAGTGAAAATAACACCACATTTCAAGCCATATATTTAGTTGACAGTCGCCGGACCCCCCCTATATACTTCGGATTTCGTTTTGGATTTGATATAGTTGAATCGCGAATATCCTTGTAAAATTGGGAGTCTCAGCAGACTCCCGATACCCAACAATCACAATATTGGAATCTTCCCATGGAAACTCTAGATAACGAAAATATACCTGAAGAGACTGCGACCGAGACCGCTCCGGAAGAAAAAAAGATTTGCATGGAAACGGTTTGCCGGATATTGGACAGCTTTCCCAGCCGGTCCCGGCGGTATCTGATTCCCATGATGTCGAAAATGCAGGAGGAGTTCCGCTATCTCCCTGAGGACGTTATCAAACTCGTGATGAAGGAACTGAAAATCACCCGCGCCGAAATTTATGGGGTGATTTCTTTTTATCATCAATTTCGTGTCACCGAGCCGGGAAAATATATATACAGATTATGTTATGGCACCGCTTGTTTCGTAAAAGGAGCGCCCATCATTGCCGAGAAATTGAAGGAAAAATACCATATCGGCCAGGGGGAAACGGATGAAACCAAGCTGTTCACCCTGGAGTTTGCTTCCTGCCTGGGAAACTGCGGCGCCGCACCCATGGCCATTATCGGGGACGATACCTACGGCACCATCGATCCTGAAAAAACCATCGAAATCAGCAACAAATACACCCTTTAATTGTAAACAAAAACTAGGAGCCCATAGCTGTTATGAGCACCGCTGTAAAAAAAACGATCAATTTTACTCTGAATGGCGAACCCATCTCCGCTCCCGAGGGAACGGTGATTCTGGACGCCGCCAAACGAAAAGGCGTCTTTATAACCAATTTGTGTTCCAACCCGCAACTGAAACCCTTCGCCGCCTGCCGCACCTGCATGGTGGAAACCGTGGTCGACGGCAAAAAAGAGTTGGTGTATTCCTGCACCCACCCGGTCTCTGAAGGGATGGCCGTGAGAACCGATACCGAGGAAAGCGACCGCTACAACAAAGCCTGTTTGGAAATGCTGTTGGTGGAGCACCCGCTGGACTGCCCGATTTGCGATAAATCCGGAGTGTGCCCGCTACAAGACAACACCGATGCCTTAAGCCTGTATAACGGACGTTTTGAAATCCAGCGGCGCAACGAACCCAGCATCAAGACCAACCCCATCATCGAGTTTTATCTCAACCGATGCATCATGTGCGGGATGTGCGTTCGTGTCTGCGATGAAATCCAAGGCGTGCAGGCACTCGATTATCACAAGCGCGGTTATAAAATCACCATCGGCACCGCCAACGAGGAACCGCTGGATTGCGAATTCTGCGGACAATGCATCACCGTCTGCCCCACCGGCGCTTTGATGGACCTGACCTCCGAGGCACGGGGCCTCGCTTCCATGTTCACCAATACGGAGACCACCTGCAATTTCTGTTCGTGGGGTTGTACGTTCAAACTGGAAACCAAAAAAGGCCAATTGGTCCGCATCGAAGGCGACGAAACCTTCGATGTCGGAATCAACCAGGGCAACCTGTGTGCCAAGGGACGGTTCGGACACGGTATGGTGCAAAACGAAAACCGCATCCAAACCCCTCTGATGAACGTCGGCGGAGAATTCAAGGAAATCGGTTGGGGCGAAGCCATACAAACCATCGCAGAACGCATCACCGCGACCGTGAACCGGAGCGGGCCTGCAAGCCTTGCGGCCATTGGTGGAGAAACGCTGACCAACGAAGAAAATTACCTGCTTCAAAAGCTGTTCCGGGAGGTCATCGGATCCAACCAGGTCACCAACCTGAATCATTTGCGCGCGCCCTACATCAATGCATTCCAACAGAAATGCTTTGAAGGCGGGATCGTCTCTAAGCCCATTACGGAGTTGGCAGAAGCCGATGTCGTTCTGCTGTTCAATACGGATATTCCTTCCGAATATCCCGTGGCGGGCAACTCCATCCGTCAAGGCGCCATTTACACCGGCACGGACATTCTGATCGCCAACCCCAGGAATGTGGAATTCAGGCACGAATCCCGGGTGGAAGTGCGCATGACCTACAAACCGGAGTCCGATGCCGCAGTGGCGAACCGGATCAGCCGGATCCTCATCGACAACAATCTCATTGATATCGCCAAAGTCAAGCAAGCTCTACCCAACTACGACGCCCTCGTGCAATCCCTGGTCAAATATACAGGCCTGTATACCGAGGAAGTCACAGGTGTGAGCGATGCGACTCTGATTCAGGCGGCTGAGCGGCTGGGACAAAATGCCGACCGGTTTATTTTGATAGGTAACGATATTATAGAGACCGGACGGGGTGAAGCCATCCTGAGCGCCTTGCTGAACCTCAGTTTACTTCTCCTGCATGGCGGTGAGGGGAGTGTCAATATCTACCCGCCGAGGGAGCATTGCAACTCTCAGGGGGTCAACGATATGGGAATGGTTCCGGAGACTCTTCCGGGATACCAGCCGAATAATCTGAACCAGCAAAACCAGGTCGCCGATCTTTGGAAAAACTGTTCTCAAGGCGCTATCAAAATGCTGTTCATCGCCGGGGAAAACCCGTGCCATTCCAGCAACCGGGCCGCCATCGTGAAAGACGCCCTCCAAACGGTTCCCTTTCTCGTCGTTCAGGACATGTACATGACGGAAACGGCGCGTATGGCGGACATTATTTTGCCCACCTGCTCCTATGCCGAGAAGGAAGGCACGTTCACGAATATGTCCCGCCACGTACAACGAGTGGCACCCGCGGTTCTGCCTGAAGGACAAGCGCGCCCCGACTTCGAAATATTCGGCGATTTGGCGCAGGCGCTGGGCAAGCCGTTCGCTCATAGCTCCTTACGGGAGGTTCAAAAAGAAATTGAAAACGTTGCGCCCAGTTATAAGGGAACGTTCCCCGGCAAGAAATCGGCGCAATGGATTCCGACGGAATCCGGAAGCCAACCCGAGTTTGCACTTGTGGAAGAGGATGCCGTTGAGACTCCTCCACAGGACTACCCGCTGAAATTGATCACCAACAACCATATGTTCCACATTGGGAGTTATTCGCATTACGCCAAGGCGCTGGTCGATATTGGACCCGATTGTGTGGCCGAAATCAGCTATGAGGATTCCCAGGCAATGAATATCAACTCCGGCGATCGGATCCGAATTAAATCGGAAACGGATTTTCTGGATGTCCCGGTGGCGGTCACCGACCGCACCCCTCCGGGCGTGGTGTATGTGCCCAAAAACTGGGTGGACGTACCGGTCAACAAACTGAGAAACGGGAACCGGGGACTCATTCCCGTAAGTATCAACAAACAGGATTGACGGCCAGCCTGTCTTTTACTGAAGATAGAACACGAGCATAATTATGTCTGATCTGAAAGAAAATTTACATACCGATCATATGGTCCTCAATATGGGACCGTCGCACCCTGCCACCCATGGAACCGTTAAATTCCTGTTGACCCTGGATGGCGAAACGATAGTGAATTGTGTCGTCGACGTGGGCTATCTGCACCGCGGTTTCGAGAAAATGTGCGAAAGCGTCTCTTGGACCAATGTGTTCCCCTACACCGACCGGCTCAATTACTGTTCAGCCATCATGAACAACATCGGGTATGCGCTGGCCGTTGAAAAACTTCTCGGGATCGAATGCAGCGACCGGTGCCAGTACATCCGCGTGGTGACGAATGAGCTATCCCGCATCTCCGACCATTACACCAACATCGCCGCGGCCGCGCTGGAGTTGGGAGCCCTCACGGCTTTTATTTATTTCGTCGAGACCCGCGAAATCATCTGGGACCTTCTGGAAAAAGTCTGTGGCGCACGCCTCACGTCCACCTACGTCCGCATCGGTGGCCTGATGTGCGACCTGCCGCCCGGCTTCGATGAGGATCTGCAGGCGGTTTACCCGAAACTGGACAGCCTGTACGATGATGTCGACAAACTGTTGACCAAAAACCGGATCTTCCTCGACCGCATGCGGGATACCGGAACCATCTCCAGGGAAAGCGCCATTTCTTTCGGGTTCACCGGTCCCTGCCTCCGGGCCTGCGGAGTCGATTACGATGTCCGGAAAGCTCAGCCCTATATGCTTTACGACCGCTTCGACTTCGATATCCCCCTGGGCACGACCGGCGACAACTTCGACCGGTATCTGGTGCGCATGGAAGAGATCAAGCAAAGCTTCAAAATCATCAAGCAGGCTATGAAAGAAATGCCCGACGGCCCCATCAATGTCGACAACCCCTACATACGGCAACCCTCCAAGCAGGATACTTATTCGAAAATGGAGGAAATGATCGCCCATTTCAAGATAACCATCGACGGCCTGAAACCCCCGGTCGGCGAAGTATACATGGCCACCGAGGCGGCCAACGGGGAACTGGGCTTCTATATTGTCAGCGACGGCAGCGGTCGACCCTACAAATGCCGGGTACGACCTCCCTGCTTCACCATGACCGCCGGAATGGAGGAAATCGTCCGCGGCGCCATGCTGGCGGACATCATCCCGACCTTCGACATGCTCAACATGATCGGCGGCGAGTGCGACCGCTAAGACTGCAACGCGTCGCCCTTTGCCTTCTTCAGTTCCAAATGATTTCCAGGGAAACTCCTTCCCATAGTCTTTGCAATCCCTGATACTGTCAATCCATGACCCGATTTCTAAAACCTCTGTTCCTGATCCTCGGCCTGCTGCTGTTCATTTGGGCGTTGCGGGAGGTGGACCTTTCACAGGTTGGCGACCTCTTGCTGGAAATGGGCCCGGGCCTGCTGGCCGTTATCCTGGCCTTTGGCCCGGTGACCTGGTTCGATGCCCTTTCCTGGAAGTACGCTTTTAAACCTGAAGAAGCTAAAACGATTCATTCCTTCGCCATTTGGCGTATCCGGATCATCGGCGAGGCATTCAACGCCATCACCCCTCTGGGCACCATGGGCGGCGAACCGGTCAAAGCCCATTTGCTGAAAGAGAAATACGGCCTGACCTACAAACAGGGTGCGGCGTCCCAAGTGGTGGCGCGAACCACCTTGACGGTCTCGCTGATCCTATTCATGATCCCCGGCATCGTGTTCCTATTCATGGATCAAGGTATCGCCGAGACTTTCAAAATCTCCAGCCTGACCGGACTGATCACCTTTTCCGTCCTCATATTTTTGTTTCTGCTGTTTCAGGTCACCGGCACCTTGAGCCGGATGGCCCACGGATTCAACCGACTGTTTCCCACCCAGACCCCGCGCCCTTCGCTGGAGCATTTGGTCGCCCTCTGCGGCATGATGTCCAGCTACTACCGCCAGCATCGCGGATTGTTTCTAAAATCGGTTGCTTTCGGTTTTCTCGGATGGGTGGCAGGCGTGTTGGAGCTTTATCTGACCCTATTCTTCCTGGGGATACCTGTGGGTTTCAAGGAATTGTGGATCATCGAATCCCTGTTGCAGTTGGTCCGGGCGGGGAGCTTTTTCATTCCGCTCAGCTTGGGCGCTCAGGAGGGCGGATTGATCCTGATTTTTACTTCGATGGGGATGGCCGGCCCTCTGGGCCTGGCGGTGTCTTTCGTGCGGCGTATCCGCGAACTGGTGTGGATTGCTTTGGGATTATTATTGGGCTGGGTCAAGGCTTCCGGAGTTCAAAGAGAACACCCCTGAGATTTTCTCTGGGAAACGAAAACCTTCAATTACAGGACATCACGCCGCACGCCGCGGCCCTTTCCACGGCCGAACGGGTTGCGTTTAACCGATTCGGTGAACACGTCGTTCTGCTGAACCAGGCCGTCGTGCGGGGTCCGGATGGTGCCAATGCGCTTATCCTTTAATTCCTTGATGGCATCTTCGATCATTTTTTCTTCCTCGCTCTTCACGCGCTCTCCCTTGGGTTTGGGTTTGCCTTGCGGGGACTGCGCCTGCGCGGCCGGTTGTTGCGGCGCGGGTTTGGAAGTGTCGGTGGCCGGGGTGGCGGTTGATTGAGCGGTCGGCTGACTGGAAGGTGCGGCCTTCGGATGAGATCCTCCCAACTGGGCGGTGACTTCCTCTTCGGTGGTGGCAGGAGCGTTTTCAGGATTAGGAAGCTCGGCGGTATCTCCGCCTTCCGCTTGCGCCACCTGATCACCTGATACTTCTTCGGCTTCCTTCATGGAGGTTTTGAAATTTTTGATACTGCGGCCGAAGGCGTTCCCGATTTCCGGAAGTTTGCCGGCGCCGAATATAATCATGATAATGATCAGAATGACCATTAACTCTGGAAAGCCGATGCCCATCATAACTCTGTCTCCGTGTGGTGTTTAAACCTGTCTCTAAAAATTCGAGATTATTATAACACAACCGGAAAATCCCCACCGGCGATCCTATAATCAAATTAATATCAATACTTTCAATTAGTTATAATAACACTACTTAAGTATTGGATGCACCCAAATAACAACGGGAAGCCGGTTCTGCCCAGCTTCCCGCAGTGGGTAACTCTGAAAATTTGGTTAGTGACCGATATGGCCGTTCAAAATCTTGGAGTTCAAAATCGCTTTGTTCCCCTTCGCGTTCTTTTTAGCCGCCTTGAAGTGCATGGTGGCTTCGCCATGACGTCCCAGTTTGTCCAAACAGATGGCCTCATTGAAATGCGTTTCAGCAATGGAAGAATCCGCCTTGGACGCCGCCTGAAAATGCTTCAAAGCCACGTCATGATGTCCCTGGCCCCAGTGATCGATTCCTTCTTTATTGTGTTTCACCGAGTCAGCGTTGGAACCAGCTGGCAACGACATGGGGCCTTCCCCTGCAAATGACGTAACCGGAAGACCGAGTAAACATAAAGCTGCCAAAAAAAGCATGACCTTTTTCATAGGGTATTTCTCCCAAAATTGTTAAGAGAAGTAATTTTCACGGTTGAGTTTATCATTTTCCGGGACCAAAAAACAGTTTTCTTGAACCCGGGAGGAGGCCCAGGGCACCCTAAAAAAATAGCCGTAATCCCAATACAAATCGATGACCTCAATTTATATCGCGATATTCCAATAGAAAGCCCTTTATTTCCACTTATCATACAAATTGTATCAATAAAATTATAAAGTTAAGGACTTGAACGCGCGCCCGAAATTCAATAAACTGGAAGGCGTAGCTTAACGCCCCATCGACACCGGAATCCCTCAATTCATGCCCATCGAAGAACTGGTCAAACAAAATCTGGTTAACGGCGATACCTTGGATCTTGAAAAATCCAATATCGGCAATGACGGAGCGAAGGAGCTGGCTCAGATGGAAGTTCTGGCGCAAGTCACCCGCCTGGAATTGGGTGACAACCAAATCGGCGATGATGGAGTGAACACGCTAATGGCAAGCCCGCACATCAGTAATGTAAAGATTCTGAACCTGAAATCGAACGAAATCACCGGACAAGGAGTGCAAGCGATTGCCAATTCTCCCTACTTGAACCGATTGGAACAGTTGATTCTCAAGTTCAATAAAATTGGTGGAGAGGGCGCCCAACACCTGGCGGCTTCCGAACATTTTCCAAAATTGAATACCTTGGATCTGTTTCGCTGTGACTTGGGAACAGAAGGCACCGCCGCCATCAAGAAATCAAAATTTTTCAAAAATCTCAGCCGGGTGCGGCTGGATTGAAAACCCGTAACCCATTAAGCGAAGTCTAAAAATGGACCTGACCCAGGAATGCCCCAGGAGCCCCAGAGAAAAAATCGCGGATCTGGCTCATCTTCCGAGAATGATTGACAAGGCACACGCCGCCCAACAAAACACCCTGGGGGAATATATCTATCCCTGCCCATTGGACAAAATCATGCTGGATTTTCTGGGAGTCGATTCGGATACATTCCAGAAAAAAGTCTGCAACGATACAGAAGAGGCTCTATTGGCCTGGATCCTATTGCAATGTCAAAACCGTTCTCTGGGAGATAAAGATGCGGTTAACAATAAAATTCTGAAAAGCCAGCCCGACAGCCCGGAAAAATGGGAAACCTTTCATGAAACCCGCGAGGGTCTCGGTCCATCCAGAACAGATATAACCACCTGGGTGGATTTGATCGATCTGGAGGAAGGCCGACTTTAAAGCCATACTTAGTATCCTTTTAACTCCGTCATGAAATGCTGATCCAACCATGAAAAATATCCTAAAAAATCAAAAAGTGTTCTCAAGCTCCAACCGTACAGACAAACCCGGAACCTGGAAAAGAACTTTATTGAAAGTCACATTGTGGGGTTCTCTGGTTTGCCTCGTGATCGGTTTTATAGGGGCCAGCGTCCTGTACTTCAAATACTCCGACGACCTGCCGGATGTCCGGACACTCAAGGAATATCAACCCAATATCATCACCAAGGTCTATTCCGACACGGATGAATTGATCGCAGAATTTTTTATTGAAAAGCGAATCATGATTGGGTTCGAGCAGATCCCTCTGCGTTTGAAGCAAGCGACCCTGGCGGTGGAGGATTCCAGTTTTTATTATCACTTGGGGGTCGATCCCAAGGCTATTATCCGGGCTTCCATCGCGAATTACCGGGCTGGTCACGTGGTGGAAGGCGCCAGCACCATCACCCAACAATTGACCAAAACCCTGTTTTTATCTCCCCAGAAAAAATTTGAACGAAAAATCCGGGAAGCCATTCTGGCGATTCGAATGGAATTGATTTTCAGTAAAGATGAAATTCTGGGAATGTACCTCAATCAGATTTATTACGGGCACGGCAGTTACGGCGTCGCGGCGGCATCGCGCACCTATTTCGGAAAAGAGTTGAAAGATCTGACGGTCAGCGAATGTGCCATGATCGCTTCGTTGCCCAAGGCCCCCACGCATTATTCGCCCTACAACAATCTCGACAAGGCGCTGAAACGGAGGGACCACGCCATTCGCCGTATGGAGTACCACGGATTCATTACAGAGGAGGAAATGCAAGCCGCCCTGACGGAACCTCTCGAACTGGGAGAAGTCAAGGGTATGCTCAACAAGGCTCCTTATTTTGTTGAATATATTCGCCAGTTTATCCAGGAAAATTATGGCAGCAAACAGCTGTACCAGGATGGAATGAAAATTTACACCACCCTGAATCTGGAAAATCAGATGGTGGCGGAACAGGCGGTGAAGGACGGCCTGCGACTGGCGGACAAACGGTACGGTTACCGCGGCGCCCTGGCTCACATTGATCCCAAGCAAGATATCCAGGTTCTGGATAACCTGCTGATGGAACTCAACAAACGGTCCATGGGACCCCACCTGGGCCTGAGCGAAACTCATCCATCTTCAGCCACAGATTCCATTGAACCTCCAGCAAACACACCGCTCCCGCCAGGTTCCAAAGAGGTCACTACAGCATCCAGTAATGTTCTCGATAGCGATATTGCTGAGGAAGGCGACCTGGCCAAGGGCATCGTCACCGAGATCAAAGACGAGGAGGTCGCGGTTTATCTTGGGGGCAATCAGGGGATCATCCGCCTTGAAAATTTGAGTTGGGCTCGCGAACCCAATCCAAAGCTGGATGGCAAATATCACCAAATCACCAACCCCAAGGAAGCCTTGTCCAAGGGAGACATTATCGAGGTGAAGATTCTGCCTCCGCCGGAAGAAGAAGAGGACGAAAAAGGGAAAAGAAAGAAAAAGGGGAAAGAGCAAAACAAAGAAAAAGAGGATATCCTTAACTTGGGGCTGGAACAGGAACCCGAAGCCCAAGCCGGCCTGATCAGCGTGGAGCCTTTCACCGGTTACATCAAGGCCATGGTCGGCGGTTATGATTTCAGCAAAAGCCAGTTCAACCGAGCCACCCAGGCAGTACGCCAACCCGGCTCAGCCTTCAAACCTATTATTTTCGCAACTGCGCTTCAAGACGGCTACACTCCCGCAAGTATCGTTATCGATTCACCGATCATCTTCAATGAAAAGGAAGATACTTTCGGCAAGTGGAAACCGGTCAACTTTGCAAAGAAGTTTTACGGCCCCACCTCGGTTCGGACAGCGCTGACCCATTCCCGCAATGTGGTCACCATAAAACTTCTCCAAAACACCGGCGTTCCCAAAGCCATTCAAATGGCCCGCCGATTGGGGATCACGACCGACCTGTCGAACAACCTGTCCATTGCGTTGGGGTCTTCCGGGGTCACTTTGTACGAACTGGTTTCTGCTTACTCCATCTTCGCCAACCAGGGCGTACGATTACCCCCCGTGCCCATCCGTTACATCAAGGACCGGAACGACGAGATTCTATACACTTACGAGCCCGTGGGGGAACCCGTCCTCTCCTCTGGGATGGCGTATCTGGTGACCAACTTGATGGAGAGTGTGGTTCAACACGGAACGGCTTATGTCATACGAAAAAACTTGAATCGTCCCATTGCAGGAAAAACCGGCACCACCAACGACTATAACGATGCCTGGTTCATCGGATTTTCTCCAGAACTGGTCACCGGCGTTTGGGTCGGAAAAGATGAGGATGAACCCTTGGGAGTGAACGAAACCGGGACCCGGACCGCTATACCCATCTGGCTAAAGTATATGCAGGAAGCCTTAAAGGATGTGCCTGTTAAAAGTTTTCCTATTCCCAATGATGTGACCTACATCAAAATAAATCAGGAAACAGGACAGGAAACCACCTTCGACGACCCGGATGGACGGTTTGAAGTATTTCTGAATGATAACCTGCCAGACAAAAGTATGTCGGGAATCAATCCTCTGGATGAAAATACATTTTAGGGAGCTTCGTCTTCCGGCACGGGCTGGAGCCCCGGGTTTTCAGGAACCTGTTCGGCGATATCCCCTTCCTTCACAGTCAGCTTGACCAGGGATTTTACGGAATCGCCTGAGGGTAAAATGGAGGTATCCCCGGATACGCCGGGGAAATCTTTAAGCGAACGTAGCTTTTCCAACACATCAAGACGATTGAACGCCCTTTCTTTGATGAACTTCACAAAAATATTCGCGGCATCGTAAGATTGGGCCGAATGAATGGTTGGATTCTGCCCAAAGGTGGAGAGGAACATATCTACAAACTTCACGGTTCTTTCGTTTTGCGAATTAGCATAAAACCCATCCACAAATAAAACCGTTTTCAAATAATTCCGGGCGGCATCCACCAATTCACGGGAATTCCAGCCATTGCCTCCCATCAGCAGGACATCTTCAATATTGTAAAAAGCCAGTTGAGGAACGATCAACCTCACTTTGTCATAAGATCCGGGAATAAAGATGGCATCGTAATTCAGCTCCAGGGCAACTTTCAGCGCCTCTACTTTATCGTCCGCATAAAGCCCACCTTCGACCAGCGGTCTGGACTTGATGCCCTTATCATTCAAAGGCGGGGGCTGAGTGCCCCGTTTGATATGCCTCTGGACCCGGGCCTTTAACTGATCATCGGCCATTCCGCCGACCTGTAAAATCTGCTTTTTAAAATCCGACTGCGTCCGATCAAAGGGAATGGATTCGACAATTTGTCCGCCGAACGAACGGACCTCAGCCTCAAACACCTTCCGCATAGTTTCGCCATAAGAGGCGGTGGGATAAATCACCACAAACCGGTATAAATTCAGGTCATTGACGGCATGCCGGGCCAGGTAGCTGGCTTGCAGTTCCTTGGTGAGCGCGTTCCTGAAAATATAGGGGCTCTTGTCAGCCAGACCGGGGGTCGAAGCTGTGGGGGTAAAAATGGGCAACTGATACTTTTCAATGATGGGGATCACGCTCTCCACATCCTCCGTTAATACCGGCCCGATAATACCGATGACATTGGGGTCCTGAGCCAGTTCTTCAACCACCTGAACAACCTCCCGACCTAATCCAGAGTCCTTCACCACCAGCTCCAGCCGGCTTTTATCCCTGCGAGACAGTTGGTTGATCGCCAGCTGAATCCCCTGCAAAACCCGTTGTCCCACAATCGCTCTTTTCCCGGACAAGGGTAGCACCACACCAATCCGTATGGCCCGACTTGAATCGGTTTTCAGCCGGATCAGTAACTTCTCATAATGTCCTCTTAATTCATGGCTTGGAAAACGAGAAATCAAATCCTCCAGGCTGATTTGATAATTCCCCAAATCGCGTTCGATCCTGTAAATTGAAATCAACTTTTGTAAAATCAAATCCGCCGGGAATTCAGAACCCAACGACTTGGCAAGGAATGCCAACTGCTTTCTATTTAATTTTTCATTGACGATATTTTTGATGTAACTGGCGGCTTCCTGCTTGATTTCCGGATAGGGACTTCTATCCATAATCTGTTTGAATTTCTTAAAGGCCTTTTCGAGCTCCAAGCGTTTGTCATCAATATAACCCAGGTAAACAAAGGCCCTCCATTTTTGAATCGGGTCGGGATTGAGCTGAACCGTTTCCCGCAACAGTTTTTCAGCTTCGGGGTACCGTTCTATTTCAAAATAGCACCGGCCCATATCCAATTTGACACTGTAAATCAACGTGGAATCAGGAAATGTATCTAGAAAATATTGGTAGTGCCTCAGAGCAGAAAGGTAGGATTTGTTTTTGTAATCGATCCCACCCAATCGCATGGCCGCCTTGGGAGCACGGGTATCCGTTGAAAACGCGCTTAGAAAATCCTCATAAGAGGCACGGGACTCCAACAATTTATTTTCGTGATATAGAGTTTCAGCTTTGGCAAACAGAGTGTCTGCACTTTGGCGGGATTCAAAATCCTGGGCAGAAACGGACGTTACTGTAACGAGCAACAAGCAGAGTAGGGTTAAGATGGAATATCGCATGGTCAACGGCCGAGGGAACCGGCTCATTCATTTCCCTCGGATTTGGCGTTGATATTATGCTTTTTGACCCGGTACCGCATCGAACGAAAACTCAGATTCAGTAGTTTGGCAGCCTTGTTAATCATTCCATCCGTTTTGCTCAAAGCTCCCAGAAGCATGCTCTTCTCGATGTTGTCCAGGGTCTTCTCCAAATCAACCGGATGGTCTCCTTCAATAGAAGGGATCAGATTATCCGCAGGAGAAGGCGCCTTGAATACCTCTTCCGGAAGGCTGGATATGCCGATCAAATCCTCTGTTTCCAGAACCACTGCCCGCTCGATGGTATTTTCCAATTCGCGAATATTTCCAGGCCACTCATAATGCTCCAGGCACTTGAGCGCATCCGGCTGGATTCCCTGAATCTTATGATCCTTGTCATGTTGCTCATTGTATTTGTTGATAAAGTGTTGGACCAGTAAAGGAATATCTTCTTTTCGCTTGCGAAGAGCAGGCAAATCAATAGCAATAACTTTCAATCGGTAGTACAGGTCTTCGCGGAAAATCTTTTGTTTGACGCCTTCGATCAAATCCCGGTTGGTTGCCGCAATGATGCGCAAATCAACTTTGATGGGCTGGGTACCTCCCACCCGGGTCATCTCACGCTCCTGCAGTACCCGTAATAATTTGACCTGGATCGAAAGCGGAGCATCATATATTTCATCCAGAAAAAACGTTCCCTTGTTAGCCACTTCCATCAGCCCGATCTTGGTGGAGTCCGCGCCCGTGAAGGCCCCTTTTTCATGGCCAAACAACTCGCTTTCCAACAAGTTTTCCGGCATGGCACCGCAATTGATGGAAATGAACGGATAGTTCTTCCGTGAACTATTATAATGAAGCGCTTTGGCGACCAGTTCTTTTCCGGTACCGCTTTCACCACCAATCAAAACCGTCGCGTTGCTATTGCTGACTTTCTCGATATATTCAAATACCTTTTTCA
Source organism: Nitrospinaceae bacterium (assembly GCA_965237905.1). Taxonomy (GTDB): domain Bacteria; phylum Nitrospinota; class Nitrospinia; order Nitrospinales; family Nitrospinaceae; genus SZUA-226. Next base: position 378,596 of record OZ250172.1, read on the forward strand.
TGCCCTCGTTTTTGCCGATGATGTTGCCAAATTGGTATTTATCTTTGAGGGCAGATTTAAGGTAGGTGTTTTCTTCGGTCAGTTGTTTCTTTTCAGAGGCGTTGCGGATGACAAGCTTGAAGTCCTCCATGTTGAAAGGCTTGGTAATATAATCGTACGCACCTTTCTTCATGGTTTCGACGGCGGTTTCGGCGGAAGCATAACCGGTCATCATAATAACCGGCGTTCCCGGACGAACACGGTTGACGGCATCCAGAACATCAATGCCGTTGGAGCGAGGCATGTTGATATCGGTGATCACGACATCATAATTACTGCCCTCGACCATTTCGACCGCAACTTCGCCGTTGCGGGCGGTCTCCACCTCATAGCCCTCCTTACCCAGGGCGATGGAAAGCATTTCCCGCATGCTCTTTTCATTATCGACAACTAAAATACGGCTCATATGGGTTTAGAACAGTTTGTCACCGAGGATTTCCGAATAGCGCTTTAATCGGAGAGCGTGGAGCCGGATAAACCCTTCGGCATCGTTTTGACGGTAAACCTCATCCTTTTCAAAGGAGGCGGTCTCCGGGCAGTAAAGAGAGCGGTCCGCTTTGCGTCCCGTAACTATGCAGTTGCCCTTATACAACTTGAGGCGGACAGTTCCAGTTACCGTCTTCTGCACTTCATCGATCATCTTCTGAAGCAGAAGCCGTTCCGGGGAATACCACATTCCATTATATACCAACCGCGCATAGGCCGGTATGAGTGAATCCCGAAGATGCATCACTTCCCGATCGACGGTGATGGTCTCCAGATCCCGGTGGGCGGCATGCAGGATAGTGCCGCCGGGGGTTTCGTATACACCCCGCGACTTCATTCCAACAAATCGGTTTTCAACGATATCGATCCGTCCAATCCCGTTTTGCCCACCGAATTCATTCATCCGGGCCAGCAAATGAGCCGGGCTCATCCGCTCTCCGTTAACAGCTACAGGATCGCCGTTTTCATAGTTAATTTCAAGTACTGTCGGCTGATCCGGTGCTTTCTCCGGCGATACGGATAAAAGGAACATTTCCTCGTGCGGCTCATACCAGGGATCTTCCAGAACCCCGCCCTCGTAGCTGACGTGGAACAAGTTCCGGTCCATGCTGTACGGTTTGTCCTTGGTCACGGGAACCGGTATGCCATGACGGGTGGCATAATCGAACAGGCTGGTGCGCGAGTCCAGATTCCATTCTCTCCAGGGAGCAATGATGATGATATCCGGATTGAGGGTCATATAGGTCAATTCGAACCGGACCTGATCGTTGCCCTTGCCCGTGGCTCCGTGCGATACCCCTTCGGCATTTTCGAGGCTGGCCACGCGAATCTGCTCCTTGGCAATCAACGGTCGGGCGATGGAGGTGCCCAGCAGGTAATTGTTTTCGTAAAACGCGTTGGCCCGCAGCATAGGGAAAACAAAATCTTTGACGAATTCCTCTTTCAAGTCCTCGATATAAACTTTACTCGCTCCGGTAGCAAGAGCTTTTTCCCGAACCGGGTCCAACTCGTCTCCCTGGCCGAGATCGGCGCAGAACGCGATGACCTCCGCCTCGTATTCTTCTTTCAGCCATTTGATGATGACCGAGGTGTCCAGTCCTCCCGAATAGGCCAGAACAATTTTATTCAATTTCTTTTTCATGTTTCCATTCCTGAGCGCTCTGTTGAACAAATAAAAACAGTCACCTTATCACTGAATCTGATTTTCTCCCAGCGCAAAATAGGCCGCCCCAAATAGCGGAGCCCGTTTATTCATAACGACTTTCACGGGGATCTGTTCCATGAAATCCCTGAATTTTCCTTTATCGCAAAACGCCTCCAAAAATAAATCCGATTTCAAAAGCGGCAGAATTTCGGGGGCGATCCCGCCGCCAAGGGTCACCCCGCCTCGCGCCATAATCTGGAGCGCCAGGTTGCCCGCCACCGCGCCATAAACGGATACAAACATTTCGAGGGCCTGCTCACAGGACTTGAATTTTTTGGACAACCCGTTACGGGAAATCACCGATGCCGGATCTTCCCGCTCAAATTCCTCGGCCAGCCAGTCGGGCTCGGTGGCGCGATCGCGTTCTTTCATAAACTCAAATATCCGGATCAAACCCGGGCCGGACAAAACATCCTCGATACAAACCCGGCCGGAAACCTGACTGAGAAATTCACGGAGGCTGATTTCCAACGGGGTGCGGGCGGGAAAATCACATTGCCCGCCTTCGGTTTCAAGAACCCGGTAACGCCCCTCTGCCTCCGGGATGAGAAAAGCCTGCCCCAAACCGGTCCCTGCCGCCAGTACGCCAATATTCCCATTAGGGTCGCCCTGCCCTCCCTGGATTACTTCCAATTCCTCCGGCGCTAAATAAGGAACCGCATAGGCCAGAGCCGCCAGATCGTTGATCAGTGAAACGGAATCGGTTTTTAAAAGGGGTTGTAATTCCTGGACGTCGATTTCCCACGGTAAATGAGTGATCTGGCACCGGCCTTCGTGAACCGGACCAGCCACTCCCAGGCAGGCATGGGTGAGCTTCGGTTGGGTTTCTTTGAGGAAATGTTCGAGCAGGTGGATCAGATCGGGATAATCTCGGCTGACGTAACTGCGTTCCACCGACAAGCTGGGGATTCCCTTTTTGATGTCGAACAGGGCCAGGTTGACTTTGGTTCCTCCCACATCCCCCGTAAGGATCATGTGCCGATCCTATTTAAGAAAGGATTGGATCCTTGCATCCAGCGCGTTCTGGTCCTTGGTGAACGATTGCAGTGCGGAGTGAGTCATCAAATCGTCCAGCGCGATGGAAGCGGGCCAGTCGGCCAGCTTGGGAATTTTACCGTTATCCTGGATTTTTTTCAGATCCTGCTGGGAAAAGGGATGAAACAGATCCAACCCGTTTTCATTGCAAAATTGTATCAGGTCTTCGCCGGAGAGTTGATCCAGATCGCTACGGGCCATCAACCGGTCGACCGCTTCCCGAAAATCTCCATCCATTTCCCACAGTCGGGTCACCCGGGCGCTCCAGTCATGTGCTGAATCCACATCGGGATTTAAAGCGGTTCCATCCGTTTTTTGGATCTGATCCGGAGTACGGCCGGATTCCTGAAATTCCTTCATCGCCTTGGGCGGAATCGTGTGGACATCCATTCCCGCCAGAGTCGCGACCTGATCGCCGTTACGGATACTGGCGGCGATCAACTGGCTCCCAATATCGGAGTGATCGCGGCGCACCTTTTCCAAAGCGCTTTGGGTCTGCAAAGTGACCTTCTCGCCGACCCATTCGCCACTGCCGGCGGAATTATCCGCCACCACGGCGTTGAGCCGTCCCAGAAAAACATTCACATAATTCGGATTGGAAAGACGGGCGGCGAAGTAATTCTGCCGGGCGGAAAAACCCAAAGTGAAATTCACCGGGATGTTTTCCTGGCGTATCCGCCGGGTCGCCAGCAGACCTTCCGGGGTCAGGGGAACCTTGACAATGAAATATTCGGGGCACACTGCGAAATACCGCTTACCGTATTCCACGCTTTTTTCGATATCCCGCGAGATGGAAGGATGCAGTTCGACGCTGACCTTCACTTTAAACGCTTCCACCAGTCTCAGCGCGATGCGGCAGTTGATCACGAAACCAATTTCCATCACCAGTTCCTCCCGGCTCAGACCGGACACGGCTTCTCCGAGTTTGTCCACGGTTTCCTGAATCACGTCGTCCATCACCCCGCTCTGCACCACCTGGTTGGCCAACGTGTTGTTGGTGGTAAGCGCAGTCAGTTCGTTTTTCCAGATCGATTGGGCCAGCTCCAATTCCCCGGTATCGATCCACAACTCCGTACCCAGTTCCCGGAGCCGGGCCAACAGGGGATCGCTTTGGTATTGTTCGGACGGCTTGCCCGAACTGATTTTCTGGAACGCGATGCGGTGAACGGTTTCACTCAAATCTTTACTGATGGTCCCCATTATTCTTCCTTCCCGTATCCTGGTTTATTCAACAGTCGAAACATGTTGTTTTTATAAAATTCCACTCCCGGCTGGTCGAACGGATTGACGCCCATCAAATACCCTGACATGGCTATGGCCCGTTGAAAAAAATAGAACAGATAGCCCAGGGTATGAGCGCTACGATCTTTCACCGTCAGGGTCATGTTGGGCACGCCGCCTTCGAGATGAGCCTGGGCGGTACCCTGCCAGGCTTTCTCATTCACCTCATCGAGGCTCCGGCCCGCCAGATAGTTCAAGCCGTCCCGGTCCTCGGGGGACTCGGATATCGCCATGGAATGATCAGAAGAAGCCACCCTGAGAAAGGTCTCAAAGATGATGCGGTTGCCTTCCTGAACCCATTGTCCGAGGGAATGCAGATCGGCTGTATATTCGGCGGTGGCCGGGAAAATACCCTTTCCATTCTTGCCTTCGCTCTCCCCCGCCAACTGCCGCCACCACTCTACCACAGTTTGCAGGGCCGGGTGAAACGCAGCCATGAGTTCAAGAGTTTTCCCCTTTTGATATAATAAACTGCGAATGACCGCATAACGATAGACGGGATTATGGTCCAAACCGGTATGGCTGAAGGCTCGATCATTACATTCCCTGGCACCGGCGATTAACTCCCCGATGTCCATTCCGGCCACCGCGATGGGCAACAAACCGACGGGAGTCAACACGGAATAGCGTCCCCCGACATCGCCGGGAATCACGAAGCGCCGATATCCCTCTTCATCCGCCAACTGCTTGAGGGCGCCTTTATCCGGGTCGGTGGTCACGAAGATACGCCTACGGGTTTCTTCTACTCCAAATCGTTTCTCCATGAACTGCTTGAGCAGACGAAACGCGATGGCCGGTTCGGTGGTGGTTCCGGATTTGGAAATCACGTTCAGACAGACTTTTTTATCTTCCAGAATGTCCAACAGATCGTGAAGAGTGTCGGAACTGATGTTTTGACCGGCAAATAGGATTTCCGGCCCACCCCGCGCGGATGGTGGGAGTTGATTAAAAAAAGTGTGGCTTCCAAAATCAATCGCGGCTTTGGCACCCAGATAGGAACCACCAATGCCGATGGACACAAACGTCTCACAGTTTTCCCGAATCCAGGCGGCTGAATGTTCTATTTCCTTGAGTTGGTCCGGCGTGGTTTGCGAAGGCAGATCGAGCCAACCCAGAAAGTCAGCACCCTTCCCCCGGACGGATTCCAGATCCTGATGGTGTCGATCCACCTCCGGTTGCAGACCGGCGATTTCCTGTTCCATCACAAAGGAATGAATATTATCGGTGTTGAGTTCCAGGGTTTCGGTCATGGTTCGTTGAGAGGAAAATGTCCTTAAACAAAAGCACGGATCATTGGGTCTGAGGCTTTGGGGCCTTAAGCGGGTCGTCCAGCGCAATGATGAAATAGGATCGGATCTTTTTTTGATTCACCAGGATAACGGCAACTTTTTCCGCGGTGTCGCGTTCGCGGAATTTTCCCACACGGACTTTATACCAGAATCCTCCTTCTGGGCGTGGGATTTTCACGACATACACGTCTTGCACCTTCTTTTTTTTGAGTCGGCGGACGGTGTCATCGGCCTGCTTCTTGCCTTTCACAGCGGCCACCTGCAGGGTAAAAACTTGCACCGTTGGAACCGCCGCCTGCTCCGGGGGAGCCGTCGGCACGGGCTGGGAGACCGGAATCAGGGCTTTCCAATCCACCGCCACCGCCGCATAAAATATCCCACCAAAGATGAGCCCCGCAAGGACCAGTTTGGTAGCCGTACTCGTACTTCCAATGAAGTTCAATCCATCGAACATCTTGAAAACGATTTTCTTGATCAGATTGAAAATGCCGCCGCCCAGTCCCTCCGACACTTTTTTACCGACCACCTGCCAGAACGTGGGACTCAATCCGGTGTAGACCTTTAACCGCTCCAAGGCCTGTTTGTCATCGGAATGAAATAGCTTGACACTTTTCCACTGTTCGGAAACTTTGGTATCCTTGGCCAGGCGGAGCAGACGCTCTTTCGTTTGGGCTTCCAAAGAATCGAAAACCTGTTTGCACCGGGCATGCAGATCGGGATCGAGCACTTTGAATCGCTCTTCGCAATAGCTGGTACCCACAAGGTAGGCCATTGTTCCCCGCTGGTCCTCGGGCAAAGAGGATAAGGACTCCAGATAAAAATTTACGGCCAAATAATCGGCTCGCTTTTTATCAAGCAAATGTGGAAGCATGAAGCTGATGATTTTATTTTCCTGGCCTGTTTTTAACTGCAAGGCTTTCAGGAAAACCGGCTCCGACTTGTTGGTGAACCACTCCTGCTCCAAAAAAACGGTGATCATATGCTTGAGGAGTTCCCGGTCTTCATATCCCTCCGTCTTCATAATCACCAGCAGCAGGTCAATTTCCTGATCGGTCAGTTTCTCTTTCCGAGTCAGGGTGGAAACCAGAACATTACGGAAGCGGGTTTGTTTGGGGTCTTGCAGGAAAGCTTTCAGAAAAACGTTCAGGGCTTCCGGGTCCTCGGAGCCGGTACTCATCAGGAATTCGGCATAATCCTGAACCAACTGCTCCCGCAGTTCGCGACCCTTTCCCGGTAAAAAATAGGAGGACCCGGTGAACTCGACCAGATGTTGAAACTGGCCTCTGATTTCAGGCCCCACCGTTTTAAGGTCGATATGCTTCAGGCTGCTCAGAGCGCTAAGGAAACGGTGTTCCCCGAAGATTCCATAAACCACAAACCCGAAGAACAAACAGATACCCACCACCGCCCACTTGATCCACAGGTCGTTGAAATGCACGTTCGGCAGAGCCACTTCGTGCACGAAATACAACGACATGTAGCCGAGGACCAGGACCAGGAACAAAGTCAATCCGGTTCGGACTAAAATGTATTTAAAGCTCTGGTAAAACATTTTCCTCTATATGATTGTCGGGTGGAGGGGTCGTCTCAGGATCTGGTTCGTCCGAAGAGAAATACCCCTGGATGGAATCCGTGGTCGGCGGCAGAGTCAATACGACATCATTTTTCACCGCTACCTTCATGGTCTTCGTTGTATTTGCATTCGCGATATAACCGGTTTCGGAATCCACTTCAACAAACCGGATTCCTTCAGGTACGGGAAAATTGACCGGACTTTTGCCACTCAACGCTTTCTTCATGAAATAAGTCCATATGGGTGCTGATGCGCCGCCGCCCGTCAGGCCCCGGCCGTTGCGGTCGATCATGGGGATGTTGCTGTCATAACCCACCCAAACCGAAACCGAAAAATCCTTGGTGTAACCGTCAAACCAGGCATCCTTATAATCGTTGGTGGTACCCGTTTTGCCGCCCGCCGGATGGCGGAATCCCATACGCCGGATCACTCTCCCGGTGCCCTCTTCCACCACGCCCCGCATCATGTCCAGAAGCGGGTAAATGGATTTTTGGGAAAACCGCTGAACTCCGAAGTAGAAATGCTCATAAAGTGTGTTGCCCCGGAAATCCTCTATCCGGTCTATCAGATAAGGCTCGTTTAAAATTCCCAGGTTGGCGATGACACTATACGCGCCAGCCATTTCGAGCGGCGAGACCCCGGTGGCGCCCAAAGCCAATGACAGGTTTTCTCCCAAGGGGCTGGTGATCCCCATCTGACGTGCGGTTTTGATCACGCGCTCTGGAGTGAGGTCGTGCACCAGTTTCGCCGACACCACGTTCAGGGATTTCATCAAAGCCCGCTTCAAAATTAAATTCCCGAAATATTCATCGTTGAAGTTTTTCGGCTCCCAGGTTTTATCCTGCGAAATCTCCAAAGTAACGGGCTCGTCCATCATCACGGTTGCAGGCGAGATTCCCAAGTTTTCCATAGCCGTCAAATAAACGATCGGTTTAAAGGAAGACCCGGCCATACGGTTGTTGGAAACCGCCCGATTGAACTGGCTCTGTGCGTAATCCCTCCCGCCCAGCAACACGCGAACGGCGCCGGTTTTATTTTCCAATCCCACCATCGCGGCCTGCAGAATTTCTTCATCCTCACGGGATTCCATCCGTTTATCGAGGCTTTTCATATGGGTGGTGACGGCTTGTTGGGCGAACTTCTGCAAACGGGCATCAATGGTGGTAAAAATTTTGAGGCCGCCGAAATGAACAAACTCCTTGCCGTATTCTTGTTCAAGCTTGAAAATCACGTATTGAATGAAGTACTGATTGGGATTGGATTGAATCCGGCGCGGCGCCAGTTCCAGATCGGTTTCCAAAGCTTCTTCCATCTGGATGGGGCTTATAAAGTTGGAACTGACCATTCGCTTCAGAACCGTCCGCGTTCGTCTCATGGCCCGTTCGAAATTATTGAATGGGTTCGCGCTATTGGGAGAGTTGGGCAAACCCGCCAACAGAGCAGCCTGAAGCAAGGTCAACTCCTTCGCCCGCTTCCCAAAATAAGCCAACGACGCATCTTCAACGCCGTAAGCGCCACTCCCGAAATAGACCTGATTGCAGTAGGCTTCCAGAATCTCCTCTTTGGAAAAGGTCGCTTCTATTTGAAGGGCGACCATCAGTTCCTTGATTTTGCGGACCCATTTCCTTTCGAATGAGAAGAAAAGATTTTTAGAGAGTTGCTGGGTGATCGTGCTTCCGCCTTGCGAGACCCTCATCTTCTGGATATTCCGGAGCATGGCCCGCGTCAAGCCAATATGGTCGACCCCACTGTGGTCGTAAAATCGGGAATCCTCCGTCGCGATCATGGCTTCGGTAAACCGTGGAGAAATTTCGTCCAGAGGCACCGGATGGCGTTGGCCCAGAACCTTGATCACATTGCCCTGCGAGGAATAGATTTCGGTCGGCAGACTCAGGTTTATTTTTTCGAGACTGTCCGGTAATTGCGGAAGATCGTCCTTCAAGTCAATATAAAGACCGAGGCCCAGCAGGGAAAACGCCATCAGCAGGGTAAACATTGAAAAGGCTATTTTTTCGAAAATGCGCCGCTTCAATTCAGGTCTCCTTGATAATCACCGAAGGGGGAAACGCCTTCGGTGGGCTCGTCGTAAACCGGAATTTCAATTTGGGATAGCAGGTTTTCCGAAATATCCATGGGTACGGGAAGGATTAAAACTTCGGTGTAAAAATCACTCTGGTATTCGACACCCATTCGAACAGGAGGCGGATATTCATCCGAACCTTCGACCTCTTTCACACCCACCCGGGTCACATGATAATTTTTGCTGAAGAACCAATAGGGATTGGGAAACAGATTCGCCTGGGCATCCGGATCCAGGGTTTTCATCACTCTCATGAAATCGGCAATCGAAAGAATGGAGGTTTGCCCAAACCCGGCTTCCTCCAACGTGCCTTTAAAAATGTCACGGTTCAAGGGGCTTTCCCCCGTTCCGTCAGCAGACAAAAATACTTCCCGGATGGGGAAGTTTTGGTTGTTGATGAAACTGATGGTGACCCACTCGCCCAACTGCGTCAACAAAACGCGTTGCCAATCGCGGTTGGAGTCGATCTCCAGCAATTCGTAGGGAGAAACCATCTTGTAGGACAACTGCTCCGGAAATTCGAAGTACAGTTGCAGGAACTTTTTCCGCGAGACCATCTGCGGATCGGATGGGTTGAGCTTCTCGAACAATTCCTTGAAGGATTGGATGGATTCGGCGCTTTGTTCCTCGGTGTTCAGGTTGGAAAGGATGGATTCAATTTTTTTCTGGGCGACGATCTTTTCGCGGTCACGCTCCCAGATTCGGCCTAATTGAGGACGAGTATGATTCTCCCATTTGAGGTAATATCCGACCCCCCGTTCGATCACCTTACCAAAAATCTCAAGGGAAAAAATCACCAATAGGGCAACGATAAAAACGGTGCCATTTAGATTTCCCAAAATTCCAGCTTTTTTCAAAACCTCATCTCACGGTAATTTTCGGAACGGATTTGGTAATCAGTTTAAGCCGGTCAATTTTTTCCTTGAGGGCCTTTTTATCCAGTTTTTTCCGTCCGGGCTTCCCTTTCTTTTTAACACCCGTGCCGCTTTCTTTTTTAGCCACCGGCTTGTTCTCAAGAGGCAAGATCACAGCAGGGCTCACCGGTTTTGCGGGAGCCGGTCGCCTGGCTTTCAGGCCGGCCCCTGTGACTTTGTAGTTTTTTTCCAAGTCCTTGAGAAAAGCCGATTTTAAATTCTGAGGCATTCTCCGGTAGGCGGAAATAGCTTTTTTTTCGATTTCGTCGAGGGCCAGCATTCCCTCTTTGGATAATTTTTTAAAAGAAATATGTCCGGTTTGAAAATTAACCGATTTAATTTCAGGAGGGGTCAGGTTCAGAGTCTCGGTATCCATCGGCAATATGGCAAGCGAATCAATTTTTTCAGTCAAAAGGTGTTCCAAGGAAATATTCCCCAGCCGCGCCATTTTCACTAAAACGGCGACCGGTGCATCTCTCTCTCCCGCCTCGTAGCGAACGTAAGTTCTGAAGCCGACCTTTAAAATATCGGACATGGCGGATTGGGTGCACTTCAACTCACGCCGGATAATTTTCATATTCTGAGCCAAAATTGACATTTACCGTACTCCTCTGTTAGAAAGTTTTTCTTTTATTATATCCACGGTGGGACTTATTAGACAATAAATAAAAACCCCTAAAAAAAACACCCTGTAAATGGGGGTATTAAAATTTATGAGTGGAGGATTTTGGCGGCTTCCTGGGCCGAGTAAGTCAAAATCATTTTGGCTCCGGCCCGTTTGATGCTGAGTAGGATTTCCATCATCACACGGGAACCGTCAATCCAATCTTTCTCGGCCGCGGCTTTCACCATGGAATATTCGCCGCTGACATTGTAGGCGGCGACGGGAACGGTGCATTCTTCGCGTACCCGCCAGATAATATCCAGATAGGCCAGTGCGGGTTTGACCATGACGATATCGGCTCCTTCCTCGATATCTTCCCATACTTCCTTCAGGGCTTCATCACTGTTGGCCGGGTCCATCTGGTAGGATTTCCGATCTCCAAACTGCGGGGTGGAATCAGCCGCCTCTCGGAAAGGCCCGTAAAAGGCCGAAGCATACTTGGCGGCATAGGACATGATAATGGTATCGAGATGGCTGGTGTCATCCAAAGCTTCACGGATGGCTTTCACCCTTCCGTCCATCATATCGGACGGCGCTACGATATCCGCCCCTGCCTCGGCATGCGTCAAGGCCATTTTAGCCAACAGTTCCAGGGTGGCGTCATTCAGGATTTCATCTCCTTCCACCAGGCCGCAATGCCCATGATCGGTATATTCATCGATACAGACGTCCGTAATGACCACCAGTTCGGGAACCGCTGATTTGATTTCCCGGATGGCCCGTTGCACCACGCCGTCGGGATTGTAGGCTTCTGAACCTCGCGCATCCTTTTTGTCGGGAATGCCAAAGAGAATAACGGCGGGGATGTGGAGCTGGTGGGTTTCCCGGGCATCGGCCACTGCCTTGTCAATGGATTGACGAAACACCCCCGGCATGGAGGAAATCGGTTCCCGCTTGCCCTTGCCCTCACAGACAAACATGGGGTGGATCAGGTCATCTGGAGAAAGAGACGTTTCCCTCACCATTCTCGAAATCGTCTGGTTTTTTCGTAATCGCCTGGGTCGGTGAATGGGAAACGGCATGGGAATCTCCTCTACCCCTTGATCCTGATTTTTTACCCTAATTCAGGCAAAAAAAACGGCTAAAAACCCTTATATCAAAAGGGTTACTTGATATTTAAACCTGCCAGAAGGAAATACCCCACTAAAACCAGCTCAACACTCGAATTAGGGTAATTCTAGTAATGAAAAACGGTTGAGTTATTGACGCTGGAGCCTTCTAACCAATTTTTTTTTCAGTCTCCATTATACAACTAAGTTTTTTAGAAACAATAGGTTAAGCAGTTTTTTTAGCAGTCATATTTACATGGCACGCATATTGCTGTGTATCTATTTCGAGAAATGGCGTTATAATATAATCATTATGAAGGTGGCAATGGAGGTTATTTAATGGATTCTGGCGAATCGTACCAAGACGAAATTTACGAGAAACTCAGCGCGGCCATTATGAACTCAATCACATCATCCAAGGATGTGAAAGAGCTCCTCAAGGAATTGGGGTCCAACGGATTAATTACGAAATCTGCAGTCTTCAACCTTCTTCTGAGCCTGGAAGAGTTGGATGACTATGTAAATCCCAAGCCTTTTTCGGAAAAAATTTACAAACTGGAACCCAACGGCGAACCTCCCAAGCCCAAAACCGTGCTGGAGTTTGGTTTTGCCGACAAGGAAGAGACCCAGTCCATTAACGGTGAAAGGCTTTCCAACAAAGAAAAGTTGTTTGAAGAGTACTGCAACACGACTTTTGACGAAAAAGACTGGCTGAAGAAGGCCCGCATCAAACTATAAAATATTTCAAGGTCCAATCTCATAAGAGCGCCCTTGTGGCGCTCTTTTTTTTGCCTTCCCTTTCCCTAAGAGCCACCCCCTTGTTTGAAGATTTTTGAATCACACGCGATGTACTTGATTTGCCGAACCGGCACAATCAAGACTTCCTTGGCAGTGGTGACCTCCAATACTTCCAAATCGTCGCTGATAAAATGCTTTTCCGTATCATCCAATTTCAACTCACTATTATCTACAAAAACAACTTTCAGCCAATATTGCATGTCCCTGCCCTATGCGAAAATTAATTGATTCCTGACCGTTTCAAGCCCTGTCTGGAGTTTTGCCTCTGACTGTCCGGAGGAGAGTTCGGGGCATTTTAATTGGGAAGCGGCGCCTCCGCAATTTTTTTTGCAAGCGGATGATCCAAATAATCCTCAACCACATTTTTTAAATAGCCTTTTTCATAAAGCTTGCTGTTGGACATTCTGGAATTCACTTTATGGAGAACCTTGAAGCGAATCCGTGGAAACCGTTCTTTAAACTCATCAAAGGTCACTCCGGAAATATCCTTCTCCCCTTTAGAGGGATGCTCCATGATAACCTTGGGAAGATACACTTGGGTCTCCCCATTCAATCGTTGGGCCACATCATTGAACGTCAACAAAGTAGAGCAATCCGAATCCCCGCCCAGCATCTGATTGGGAACGTAAAGATAGCGGGCCCGGTTTTTCCGCAAGGTCGAAAGCAGGCGGTAAATACTGGCAGATACCACAACGATATCCTTCTTTTCCAGCTCACAGGCATCAAAGGTTTTGAGTATTTTCTGACGTGCCAGAAATGTAGAGATATACGATTCCGTATGAATCATCTGCGTATTGGGCAGACCCGCGTTATAAATTTTGCGGGCTTCATCGGGCAGGTAACGTCTCCCGTAACGCATCAGCGCGCTCGTTTCCTCATCGATATACTTCAAGGGGGTCAAGCACCCCATCCATAAAACACAATCGGGATTAATCTTCGAAATCGTCGAGGCGTCTTTGGACATGGTGTCCGGCCCAAAGGAATAAAAATTCGAGGAGGTCACAGACGGTCCCCCGATCAATTCCAGCACTTGTTTAACCGTGGGAGCGTGCGGCATGAGTTTCTTCCGGCTTTCCCCTAAGGTTATTACAGAAAGCTCGAAATTGATGCGGCCGGGATATCTTTCAACCAGCCTTTGAATACGGTCCGGCTTGGCATACCCGACAGTAAAAAATATGACCTGCTTGTCCGTGGTATCCAGAAACTCTTCCAACCACTCCATGGCTTTGGGATGCAGGAAAATATCCGTCCATTCCATGTATTCGTTGCCGCCCAGAAGCCAGGCCTCTCCATCTTTGGTCGGGTATTTTTGGATCTCCCCAAGGATGAATTTCCATTGCTCCTGGGTGGTCAGGGGAGGCTCGATGGTGGGACGGTAACTATGATCTTTCTCATAACAAAAGGTGCATTTGACCGGACAGGTTTTACCCAAACTGATCGGAATTTTTCGCTCCCGGATCTCCTGCCTGAATACGTCGTATAAAACCTGCTCGTCCATAATATCCCTCAATCCCATTCCTTAAAAGCATCGAGCAGTGAATCATCTACCGGAACCAATTCTCTTTCACTTTCATCGAGTTCATCAATCACGCCTTTCAAATGAACGGCGGCACACCCCATGTAAGCAATACTTTCTTGAATCAGCTTGACCGACATGGCTTTCAGTTTTTTACTCAATTCATCCAAATGATTTTCTTGAAAGGGAGTGATCGCTGCCGCATTTCTAAAGGACTCGATGGCTTCCTTGAATTTCTTCTCGCTATGGAAATCGACTCCGGCTTTAAAATAAGCCTGAACCTGCCCCACTTGTTCCACTGTCGCCCGTTGCCTGGACATAACTTCTCCTTCAAACATAAGTTTCCCAATTCCCGAGTGTGCCTTGCCGGGGAGCCTGGAATTACCCAAAATTAATGAAATTTGCCCATATTCTATCACCGCCCCCGGCCCCATTGTCAAAAATTAACTGAAAAAGACCGTAAAATTGGAGAAGTTCGGATGACTGATTTCGGATAAGCCTCTTAAGGCAATTTTAGATCGAAACAGAATTTTTCAAAATATTAGGGTCTATGGAGGGAGGAGGCGGGAAAAGAATCCCCAAACCCCGCCAAAAAACAAAATACCCCCTTCTCAAATACAGAGGGGGGTATTTTCTGAAAACCGATGGGGTAAAAATTATTCTTCAGAACCTTTTTCGGGGGGACCCGTGGATTTGGAATGCTCTTCCGTACACACACCTCCAGGACATTCTCCGGTCCCGTAACAACCAACGCCCGCAACCGCAAAAGCCAACAACATAAGAATGATCACCAATTTTTTCATTAAAAAGCTCCTCATTATTTGACTGACTTAGGCCTCAATCCCTAATCGTGTTATGGTTTTTATCAATATTTCTCAAACATTTCAATCAATTTTTTCATATACCGGTGCATTTTTCCGTTTCAGCCGCTTCAGCCGCTCGACCTGCTTTTTAGCCCGTATGATTTGCATGTGAGCCTTGGTATCAATGCCCAGGACCACAAAATAACCGATGGCGGCCAGAACCACCCCCACAATCAGCCCTCCCACCCACAGGGAGACAAAAACATCCCGAAAGCCTTCCCACAGCGGGGTAAAAGCCGATAATCCCGACGTCCATACAGTTTCCCATTGAAAACCCTCCAAGAGCCCGTCCAACCTGGACCGATCAAAGGGACGATCCAGAATGACAGCCCCCAAATAATAGGTCCCCAGAAAAATGAAGGGAGCCGTTAGGGCATTGGTTAACTGGGCGGCTATAACCGCGCAAAGTTTACTGCATCTTAAAAAAGCGGCCAAAAAGAGAGCGATGAAAGTTTGAACCCCAAAGGTGGGAGTGGTGCTGATGAACAATCCAATGGCCACACCCCGGGCGAGACTCTCCGGAGTGGCCTGTAATCGGATAAACCGATAATAAAAATATCTGCAGGCGCGCTTGATGGATTCCATAAATTTCATTTTTATAGTATTACTAACGGGGCAATGACTTTAAATATAATTATAACCCAAACCTTCTCATAAACTTATGCCTTATTCTCCGAAAGATCAGAAATGGATTCAGAGCCAACTGCAAGCTGAACATATCGGGCGGGAAGTCATAACCTGTAATTCCGTCGGCTCCACCAACGACATCGTGAAACGTCTGGCCAGGGAAGGCACGGTTGTTTTAGCTGATCACCAGACCCAGGGTAAAGGGCGCTCGGGCAGAACCTGGTACTCAGAGAAAAATGTCGGGGTTTATCTTTCCACCTTTCTGAAACCCTCCCTGCCTCCGGAACAGATGGCCCAAGTCACTCTGGTCGCGGGCGTGGCTCTGGTTCAGGCCGTCAACGAATTCAGCCAGGTCCGGGCTTATTTAAAATGGCCGAACGATATTCTTCTCAATGGGAAAAAAGTCGCTGGTATCCTTACCGAAAATTACCAGGAAAACACACATTCAGGAGTTATTCTCGGCATTGGGATCAACGTCAATCATGCCCGCTTCCCGGTCCCTCTTCAGCCCATTGCCACCTCAATGGCTATGGAGAACGGTGAAATTTTTGAAAGGCTTCCTCTGATCACCTTTCTTCTGAATCACCTGGACCAAGAATACCGGTCCTTCCTCAATGAAGGCCTCTCAGCCACTGTCGATCAGTGGAATCAAAACAGTGACATGTTTGGGAGGCACATTTCCCTGACCCAGGGAACTCAGACATTTTTCGGAACCGCAATGAAGCTGGATGAGGAGGGGCATTTGGTGATATTGATGGACAACGGTGAAGAAATCGCGTTTGACTCAGGAGAAGTCACCTTGATGGAATGAATGCCTGCCTTGGAATCTGGGCCGTCTCTCCGCCCTTCCCCACACCCTCAAACTCCGGAAAGCACCTTCCCATTCCCTCACCAAATATACTGAAAAACAGGCCTTTAGAGGACTTCTCAGCACTTCAGGGGGACTCCTCTGAAGCGGTCTGCTAAAATCAAACTTCCCTGAAAGAGAAACAGGCACCTAGTGTAAACGAGGCTTTTTAGAAAACCCGACATGCTTGAAATCGGTATCACTTTACTCATTCTTTTATTTTTCATCTTTCCCATTCCCGGCTTGGCGGCGTGTCTGGGAGCCTGGACTTGTTACCTCATCTACAGCAAACTGCTTTTATTAAACCGCCAGCCACCTCAATGGAAAAAAATCGTCTGGATACATTTCTTGACCGGGGCCGCCGATACGATTTTAAGTTTCGCGATGGCGTTTATGTTGGCGCTCATTGTTTATTTTTTAATTTTCGACGGCTTGCGCCTTTTTATATTTAATCTCATCTTTTGCTTTCTGATTTCTTTTCGATGGTTTGATTTCACCCATGTCATCTACCGCCGCCTGGTACTAAAATTACAGTCGCTCTCCCTACCCGCCCCGAAAAATTCCGTCTTTTGCATGTTACTTGGACAGCGTTCCGGCACCGGACTGGGAATCGGCATGAAAGCCGCTTTGCTCGACTCGGGCTATACCTATTGGCACGGGCATCAACTGGTATTTGACGGGATCATAGCCCGCAAAGTATTTTCCCGAAAAACCGTTTTAACCGTTGAAAAGATCAGTTCCGAAAAAATCAAAATCGTCCCGGCCCGGCAAAATTCAAACGAAGAAACGGAAGCGTGGACTATTATTATCCGGCAACAATTTTATCCTTTTAAAAACCGGGAATTGCGCGACCAGTGGTTTCAGCGATTGTCAGGCGTTCAGGATTCCGATACCCAAGGATTTCAGGTGGATGACGATCTGGAGTCCGCCCGGATTCCCTCCGCTTGAATACCCCTCCGCCAAGTTATAGAATAAAGCCCTAAACGAATTCAGGCCGAATCCCCATAGGAAAATCATGAAGGTTTCCATAGAAAAAGATTATTACAAAATCCTTGGGGTCAAAAAGAGCGCCAAAACCAAGGATATCAAAAAACGGTATCGCGAACTGGCCCGCAAACACCATCCCGATACCAATCAGGGCAGTAAAAAAGCTGAAGAAGCGTTCAAGCGAATTTCCGAAGCTTACGAGGTTTTGGGTACCGCCAAAAACCGGAAAGAATACGACAAATTAAGGGCCAATGGACGCAGACACCAATCGAGCCGTTCCCCCGGAGGCCGAAACGAGGGCTACACCGATCCTTTTGATTTCGGACGGCAATACACCCGGCAAGGTCCCAGAGAAGGTCAGCAAGACCCGTTCAGCCAGCCTCCTTTTGCCGACGAAACAGTCATGGACCCGGACATGCCTAGCCGCGGATTCGACCTCCAGTTTATGGTCAATGTCCCCTTTGTCGTGGCCGCTCTTGGGGGGCAAATCCCCTATACCTACGATAAACACGTGACCTGTCCGGAATGTAGAGGTTCGGGACTCAATGATTACGAGGACCCGTGCGCCGTGTGCCAGGGCAAACAACGTGTCGTCGAGACCGTGACCCTGGACATAGACATCCCCTCCGGCGTGGCCGATCAATATACTCTGAAGTTCCCCAGACAGGGCGGCGCCGGACGCAATGGAGGTCCGCTGGGGGACTTGATGGCCAAGGTTTGTATCGAAAAGCACCCGCATTTCAAAAAAGTCAAGACGGATGTCCACTCGGTCGTCACCATTTCACCGGAATTGGCCGAAAAGGGAGGCCCTCTGAAAATTCAAATGCTGGATTCCACCACGACCATTCATGTTGAGGAGGGTACCCTGACCGGCGAAGAATTCCGTATTCCCGGTGAGGGGGCCACGCAACCCTGGGGTAAAAAACGCGGCGACTTTGTGGTCAAATTCCAAATTGATGAAAATTCAGGAAAATAAAGAAAGCGTCGGTTGGTAACTGCCGGAAAAGGGTTCTATCGAAAGGATGGAACCGCTTGGTTGGAGGGGTAGATTATGCCGCAGGAGCCGGTTCTTCGGATTTGGATTCCGCCGGTGGTGCTTCTTCTTTCTTGGCTTCTGCTGGAGGGGCTTCTGCTTTCTTGGCTTCTTCCGCTTCTTCCTTTTTGGGCGCCACGTCCCGCACCAGTCGGATCGAGGCCCAAAGCTCCGACGGGGGATACTTGAAATCACTGCCGATTTTGAAATCGAACCGGATCACTTCTTCTTCCGTACACTCGCTGATCCAGGTATTGCTGACGCATCCTTCAGTAAAAATGGGATCAAACGGAAACAGGGTCCCGTTTTTATCAATCACCGTTTCCTTCCTGCCCTTTTCCACCAATGTCATGCAATCTGCTTTGTTGGGAATGCGCCAGTCCGTATAGCCCGCAAATTTTTCCTTATTGAACTTTTCGACATACTCGGGCTGTTCCTGCCAGGTATAAAACTTGTGCATATCCAGCCAGGCATCGGTTTGCTTCCACATCAATCCGGAATTGGGGTCGGTAATGGTACCGTCCTGATTATCGATCAGCGGTTTTTTCTCGACCTTGGGTTTGGCTGCCGGCTTGGGAGCTGCTTTCGGGGCCGGCTTGGCGTCGGCATCAGGCTTGGCATCCTCAGCAGGCTTGGCATCCTCAGCAGGCTTGGCCTCGGCAACCGGTTTCGCGTCTTCGGCAGGCTTGGCATCCTCTGCCGGGGGTGCGCCTTCGGCGGATGGGACAGTTTCTTTATTGGGAGGCGTTTCAGACATTGCTAATCAATCAAAGTTCGGTTCGATTCAAAATTACTTTTCAACAAAGGCCGGAGCTGTATTCAGGATATCGTTCAAATCCTTGTCAGACTCATTGAGCCCTTTCAGGATTTCGCTCAACTCTCCGGTGGAATGGGCTTCCAGTTGTTGCTTGTAATGATTGCGGTAGCCACAGGCATTATTCTTCACCCATTCCAAAACGGATTGCTCGCACGCTTCAGAACGTTCCGCCGTCCACCCTTTCTTATTAAGAAACCGGGTTTGGGACTTGCGGATAATCTCGCAAATCAGATCACTTTTTATTTGAGTCATGGTCCATCCTGTCAATGATCCACCCTGGACCAAAGGCTCCAATCCTTAAGGAATCGGTACTTTAAATCGACTGTTTCGTATTGTCAACCCGAAACAAAGGGTGTTCATTCTTCAAATTTTAAAATCAAACCGGCTCGCGGCTCACGCTTATGCACCGTGTGCACACTTATAGTTTAGCGCTATCCCACTCCTAAAAAAAACCTAAAAATGATTCCGGATGATATCCTTTAAGCCATTAAAATTATTAACCTTACCCATTCATTTTTCGCGGGTCCAACCAATCTCTCAGGCCTTCTCCCAGGAAATTGAACGATAAAATGGTCAGGAAGATCGCCAGCGATGGAAACAAGATCAGATGGGGATAGAACTTGATCGCCGTCCAGCCGTCATTTGCCAGCGTGCCCCAACTGCTGGACGGCGGCGCGATCCCCAAGCCGATAAAACTGAGAGTCGATTCCGCCAGAATCGCCACGGGAATGCGAAAGGTGAGAGTCACAATCAAGACTCCCAAAATATTGGGAAGGATTTCATGAAACACGATGCGACTATGACTGGCACCGATGGCCCGAGCTGCTTCGATATACGCAAACTCTTTAATCCGGAGCACCTCGCCCCGCACCAACCGTGCCACGGTCACCCAACTCACCAGAGTGAGTGCTATAAAAATCCCCAGGAGTCCCCGCCCCAACACCACCATGATCAGGATGATCATCAGCAGATCCGGCAATGCAAAAACCACATCGACGAGGCGCATCATAACGTTATCGGTTTTGCCGCCAACGTATCCGGACACCGCTCCGTAGACCGTCCCAATCACCAGCGCCACCAGCGTAGTGAATACCCCGATAAACAGCGACACCTGCGCCCCGTAAACCATCCGGGAAAACACATCGCGCCCCAGCCGGTCTGTACCCATCCAATGAGAGCCATCGGGCACGGCGAGGGTTTTCAGAGTATCTTGCGCCTCATGAGAATAGGGCGCCACCCACGGGGCGAACAGGGCGCACAGGATCAATCCCAATAAAAAGACCGCGCTCAATTTTGAGGGCAACGACATTTTAGTGAACATCGCTCAACCCTTAATCCCGGTGAGGGAAATCCGTGGGTCCAGTTTCATATAGATCAGGTCCACCGCTATGTTGGCCAGTACGATCAACACGGCGTACACCAGCGTCACTCCCATGATCAATGGATAATCGCGATTGGTGACGGCGGTGATGAAAAAATTCCCCATGCCCGGCACGGAAAAAATAAACTCAATCACAAACGAACCCGTCACCAGCCCCGCCGTCAACGGACCCATCACCGAAACAATCGGCGTGATCGAATTGCTGAGAGCGTGCTTGAGCAACACCTTCGTTTCACTCAACCCCTTGGCCCGGGCGGTGCGGATATAATCAGCCCCCAATACTTCGATCACCGTCGAGCGGGTGAGCCGCGCAATATACCCGGCGAATCCGGCGCCCAGCGCGAACGCGGGCATAATTACGTGCCTCGGACCCTCCCACAACGCCGGTGGCAGTAGATGCCACTGATGCGAAAATAACAGGATCAATAACGCCCCCAACACGAAACTGGGCAGGGAAATCCCCAGCGTGGCGGCGAAGATGCAACTGTGGTCGATCCACGAATTCTGCCGCGCGGCAGACAGCACCCCCGCCGGCACTCCCAGCCCAAGGGTGATCAACACCGCGCACAGTCCCAGCGTGAGTGACACGGGAAACGCGTCCATAATGATGTCGGACACGTCCCTCCCGACATACTTGTACGAGGGCCCCATATCCCCCTGCAGAATTTGTTTCATGTACAGCAGGTACTGTTGCCAGACCGGCTTGTCGAGATGATACTTGGCTTCGATGTTGGCGATGATTTCGGGAGGGAGTTTTTTCTCCTGGTCGAACGGCCCGCCGGGCACCAGGTGCATGATGCCAAAGGTCAGCGTGGCGACGGTCAGGAGGACCGGTATGCCGTGCATCAGACGTTTGAAAAAATACATCCACATGGCGCACATCCTAGCACACTCCTCCTCGGAGGGCTCCTGCCCGGAGGGGGAGATTGCTGGGGCGTTAGGGCGCGATTGAAGCGTTACTTTCGCCAATCAAGGTTTTTAATTGACCTGCGGAGGTACTCCGCTAAAAAAAATGAGTCCCGCGTCACGCGGGTGGGATATAATGATTCGTTTCGCTCCATTTTACCGCTGGAAAACGATATCCCATGACTTACGAATCGCTCAAAGAATTTATAACGCGGCTGGAATCCGAAGGGGAACTGGTTCGCATCACCGAGCCGGTTTCTCCCATTCTGGAAATCGCCGAGATCACCGACCGTGTGTCCAAAAGTCCGGACGGCGGCAAGGCCCTGTTGTTTGAAAATGTCGAAGGGTCCGCCATGCCGGTGCTGATCAACGCGTTCGGCAGTTGGCGGCGCATCAAAATGGCTCTGGGCGTCTCAAGTCTGGAAAACATCGCGCAGGAGATTGAACGTTATCTTAAAATCGCCCCGCCTGCCACGTTGATGGACAAGGCCAAACTCATTCCCATGCTTCTGCAAGCCTCGAGTTTTCCGCCGAAAGCCGTCTCCGCCGGACGAGCCTCCTGCCAGGAAGTGGTCATGACCGGCGATGCCGTGGACCTCGACCGCATCCCGATTCTCCAGTGCTGGCCGGACGATGCCGGACGCTTCATCACCTACCCCATCGTCATCAATCGCAGTCTGGACCAGACGATCCGCAACGTCGGCCTGTACCGCATGCAGGTGTTCGACAAACAGACCACTGCCATGCACTGGCACATTCATAAAGATGGCGCTCACTTTTTTCACGAATACCAGAAAGCCAACAAACGGATGGAAGTCGCGGTGGCGATCGGGGCCGATCCCGCAACCTGCTACGCGGCGTCCGCTCCTCTACCCTACGGCATCGATGAGTTTCTGCTGGCAGGATTCATCCGAAAAAAACCGGTGCCGCTGGTGAAATGCAAAACCGTCGATCTCGAAGTCCCGGCGCATGCCGAAATCGTGCTGGAAGGATACATCGATCCCGCCGAGATGCGCCTCGAAGGACCGTTCGGCGACCACACCGGCTATTATTCGCAGGATGGCGACTACCCCGTGTTTCACATCACCGCTATCACGCATCGCAAAAATCCCGTTTACCTGACCACCATCGTCGGCATTCCACCACAGGAAGACTTTTATCTCGGTAAGGCAACCGAACGCATTTTCCTGCCGCTGTTGCGCACTCAACTGCCGGAAATAGTGGATATGAACATGCCGCTGGAAGGCGTGTTTCACAATTGCGTGATCATTTCTCTGGAAAAGCGTTACCCGATGCAGGCCCGGCGCATCATGACCACCCTGTGGGGCATGGGACAGATGAGCTTCGTCAAAACCATCATTGCGGTGGACGCCGACGTGGACGTCCAGAACGAAGCGGACGTCTTAAAACTCCTGCTTAATGAAGTTGACCTGGAACAGGATCTGTTTTTCTCCGAAGGCATTCTCGATGTATTGAACCATGCCTCCGACCAGGCGCTGTACGGGTCCAAGCTCGGCATCGACGCCACCCGAAAAATTGACGGCGAACCGCCCCGCAACATTGTGCCGAACGAAACTCAACCTCCCGATTCCGGGATCACGGAACGGATCAAAGAAAAGTTTCCAGAAGCGCATAACAGCCGCGTGATCAATGTAGCTCAGCGACGACCGATTCTTTTGGTCGCTCTCAATAAAACCGGACCCGGACAGGGCACTAAATTTATCCAAAACTTTTTTGAAGACAACGCACTGCAATCGGTCGGTGTGCTTCTGGTGCTGGAAGCGCATGTGGACCTCGACAACACCTCCCAGGTGCTCTGGAAACTATTCAACAATCTCGATCCCAAACGGGATATCCAAATTGCAGACCAACGCATCGGTATCGACGTCACCCGCAAACTGCCCGAAGAAGGTTACCAGCAAAGCTGGCCGGATGAGATCGTCATGTCAGAAGAGATCACCCAAAAGGTCGATCAAAAGTGGAATCAACTATTTAATGTATAACTTTAAGTTATACGCAATAGACCTATAGATGCCTATAGAAAATATTACCATTAAAGGTGCGCGTGAGCACAATCTGAAGAACGTCAGCCTGACTCTGCCGCGCGAAAAACTGGTGGTCATCACCGGCCTCAGCGGATCGGGGAAGTCGTCGCTTGCGTTCGACACCATCTATGCCGAGGGACAGCGCCGCTACGTCGAATCGCTGTCCGCCTACGCCCGGCAGTTTCTGGAGTTGATGGAAAAACCGGATATCGATTACATCGAAGGCCTGTCGCCCGCCATCTCCATCGAGCAGAAAACCTCCAGCAAAAATCCCCGGTCCACTGTCGGCACGGTCACTGAAATTTACGATTACCTGCGTCTACTGTATGCCCGCGTCGGTCATGTATTCTGTTACGGATGCGGGCGCCGGATCGCCTCGCAAACCGTCCAGCAGATCACCGATCAGGTGCAGAGCATTCCCGAGGGTAAGAAGGTGATGATCCTTGCACCCATCGTGAAGGACCGCAAGGGGGAATTTAAAAAAGACCTGCTCGACCTCCAGAAAAAAGGATTCGTAAGAGCCCGGATCGATGGCGAAGTGCGCTCACTCGAAGAAGGGGTTCAACTCAATAAAAAATTCAAGCACACCATTGATGCGGTGGTCGACCGTTTGATCATCAAAAATAAAATGGGTAAGCGACTGGCGGAATCCATCGAAACCGCCCTGCGATTGGGAGAAGGCAGTCTGGTGGTCTCGATCCTGGGGGGTAAAAAGTCGGAAAAAGATGAAGAACTGCTGTTCAGCGAAAAATTCGCCTGCAGTTACTGCGGCATCAGTTACCCGGAACTGGAGCCTCGCCTGTTCTCCTTCAACAATCCCACCGGCGCCTGTTTCAAATGCGACGGACTCGGAAGCAAGATGGAGATTGACCCGGATTTGGTGGTGCCTGACCATTCGCTTTCGATCCGCGACGGGGCGATTCATCCCTGGCAGAAAAAAACCTCCATCAATTTTCATCAGATGGTGGAGGCACTGGCGCAGAATTTCAAATTCAAGCTGAGCACGCCGCTCAAGGACCTGCCGCAGGAAACCCGCGATATCCTGCTTTACGGGGCGGACGACCGGCCGGTGAAATATTTTTATGAGAAAAGCGGCCGCCGCCAAACCTATACCAGCACCTACGACGGCATCATCCCGGATATGGAACGGCGCTACCACGAAACCGAATCATCCTCACAACGAGACGAAATCGCGCGTTACATGCGCGCCCTGCCCTGTCCCGCCTGCGACGGCACGCGGCTCAAGAAAGAGGCGGTCTCGGTACAGGTTCACAAGAAAAATATTGTGGAGTTGACCGGACTCTCCATCGGCGCGCTGGGACAGTTTTTTGACACATTGAAATTCAGCGAGCAGGAGTATTCCATCGCCCGGCGCATCGTCAAGGAGATCAAGGAGCGCCTCAAATTTCTGATGGATGTCGGCCTCGACTACCTGACGCTCAACCGAACCTCCGGCACACTTTCCGGTGGCGAAAGCCAGCGTATCCGCCTGGCGACACAGATTGGCTCCAGCCTGATGGGCGTGCTGTACGTGCTGGACGAACCGAGCATCGGACTGCACCAGCGTGACAACGACCGCCTGCTCAACACGCTCACCAAACTGCGCGACCTCGGCAACACGGTGATCGTGGTCGAACACGACGCGAACACCATTACCGCGGCCGACTACGTAGTCGACCTCGGACTGGGTGCGGGCATCCACGGCGGCGAAGTGATTTTCTCGGGAACGCCCACGGCCCTGCTGAAACACAAAACCTCGCTCACCGCGCAATATCTTTCGGGACGCAAAAAGATTCCCATTCCCAAAAAACGCCGCCCAGGCAACGGACATTTTCTGGAGATCAAGGGCGCGCAACACAATAATCTGAAGATCATCGATGTCAGCATTCCTCTCGGATGCCTCACTTGCATCACCGGCGTTTCCGGTTCCGGGAAAAGCACACTGACTATCGACATCCTGTACAAGGCGCTGGCCAGCCACTTCTGGAACTCGATGGACAAGCCGGGAACATTTAAAAAGATCAAGGGGATTCATCATCTCGACAAGGTGATCGATATCGACCAGTCGCCGATCGGCCGCACGCCGCGGTCCAATCCGGCCACCTACACCGGCCTGTTCACCCTCATCCGCGACCTGTTCAGCGAAGTCCCGGAATCGCGCCTGCGCGGGTACCGTCCGGGCCGGTTCAGCTTCAATGTCAAGGGCGGACGGTGCGAGGCGTGCCAGGGCGACGGCCTGATCAAAGTGGAGATGCATTTTCTGCCCGACATTTTTGTGACCTGCGAAGTGTGTCACGGTAAACGCTTCAACCGTGAAACGCTGGAGATTTTATACAAAGGCAAAACCATCGCCGACGTGCTGGAGATGACGACGGAGGAGGCGGAAGAATTTTTCCAGAATATCCCGGCCCTGCGGTCCAAACTGGAAACGATTACCAGTGTCGGGCTCGACTACATCCACCTCGGCCAGCCTGCCACCACGCTTTCCGGCGGCGAAGCGCAACGCGTGAAACTCGCCAAGGAACTCAGCAAACGCAGTACGGGTCAGACTCTATACATCCTCGACGAGCCCACCACCGGCCTCCATTTTCACGATATCGGACACCTGCTGGGTGTGATTTCCAAACTGGTGGACGCCGGCAACAGCGTGATCATCATCGAGCACAACCTCGACGTGATCAAAACCGCCGACTACATCATCGACCTCGGACCCGACGGCGGCGACAAGGGCGGCGAAGTGCTCGCGGCAGGAACGCCGGAAGAAATCGTAAAAGTTAAAAATTCCTACACCGGGCAATATCTAAAACCCAGCCTGAAAGCCTAAACCCTCTTCAGAAAAAATTATCCCATACAGGAGCATTTAGGCATCTTACGCTTTATACTGGATATCAGTAGAAATTAAGGTGTTTTAATTATTTAGCCATTAATATCCTCTGGATAGTCTGCAAATATAACTGACCCAGGTCGACGCCGGATTCAACCACAATCAACAAAAATAATTAGAGCAAACACATGGCTTTTTGGAAGCAAGCCTACAAAAAATCTTTTCGTCCTTTTCTTATCAAAGAAAGCTCGGAAGTTATCGAAAAAAATATCAACCTGGCAAGAATCCTTGTCGGCTTGGGTATTTTTCACAGTTATCTGGATTCCCTGGGTTTTTCCATTCTCCTCCTCCCCCAAAGTACATTCAAAGCAATAACCGTATTGGCTCTATCCGTTTTTTTCATGATCGGGTTATTTACGCCTCTGACATGCGGATTACTCATTTATCACTTTATTAGCCCTGTTGTTCCCTATCTCGGAACAATGGTTTTAATCATGCTGTTGTGGGGAATGCTTTTCATTGGAGTGGGAAGACGTTGGAGCATTGATGCTTATCTGCTTAATTCTCCCCATACACAAAGATTAATAAAATACCTTTACGCTTTTTCTCTTCCCTCTGGAAATGTAAGCCTTGCTAAAATCCGTTTTTTCATTCTGTTTTTGTTTTGGTGCGTTTCTGTCAGGGCGATGGTTTTCCATTTGGATGACTCCTCTTGGCTCCACGGAAAGACACTTCAACTAATTTTCACCACCCCCTACCTAACAGATCATTATTTATATTTCCGGGAATTCAGCCAAATGTTTCCACTAGCTTACGATCTGCTATGCAAATCGGGCTTATTCATTCAGTCATTTTGGGAAATCTTACTGTTTCCTCTAATGTATTTTGGGTGGGGTCGGATTTTTGTCATGGTTCAAGGAATGGCCTTTTTTCTAATCTCCCTGCTTCTCCTCAATTTAGGCTATCTTCCTTATTATGAAATTTGCATGTGGATTTTTCTATTTAATTATCCGCAATGCTTAAACCTCAAAAAAGGTCGGCTGTTTTACGATGACCGATGCAACTTATGCAAAAAAACAGTTACTCTTTTAAAGATCATAGACTTTTATGACCGCATTGAGGTCACGGGCCTTTCCCAAGCTCCGGTCAGAGTCCAAAAGGCGTTTCCAAATGATACGCCAATTATTTACGGGGAAAAGGAAGATTTATTTGCAGGCTTTAGCGCTTACTATCAAATATGTAAAAATATCTTCCCTTTCTGCTTTTTGTTTCCCCTATTCGTTGCTGGAAAAGTTACCCGCCTCGGCGGCAGGGCCTATAGCTGGGTGGCCCTGAGAAGAAAAAAGTTATTTGGAGTTTGCGAACCTTTTTTTTATTCCTCTAAAAATAGACAACATTTTAAGCCCGAAAAGTGGTCTGTTAAGTTTTTCAGTTTATTTCTCATAGCATCCATTTTGTCTACCTTGATTTCCAGCCAACTTCCATTACTGGGCCAAGGAAGGGTTGACGTCATGAGTGCCGATGATTTAAAAATGGGGGCTCCCGGTATCGTCCTGATCGAAACCTATGATAATTACGAATTTAAAAGAACAGTTCCATTCATGGACATAAATGGCGGCAGGTTGAGTTATCTGCGCAACAATCTTCTCTACTTCAATTATTCCCAAGGATTCCAACGACTATTCACAAAAGAAAAAAATCCAAACCGCATTTCAGAAGATTTCAAGAAATCATTTGAAACTTTAGCTCAGGTGGTAGGCATATTAGACTCTTGCCTGAGTGAATCGAGCGGAGCGCGATATTACAGAGCCGACCTTTATCTAAAAGAATTGAAAAGCAACTCCTCTTTTGAATTCTGGGGAATGCCTAAAAAAGTTCATTCTTATCTATTTTCCGTTAACATGAAACAGCTCAAAATTTCTGAACCAAAATGTCAGCGCGTTTATAATTTACCTCCCGGCCATTTATACTCAGACAAAAGAATTGGCCTAACCCGTTCATTTTACAAAAATGGCCCCCGCACGGAGAATAAACCATAAAAAAAGGAAGCACTGCCTCTCCTCCAAAAAGCCATGTACGAGATAGCCCGCAGGGATGGAGTGACACTGCCAAAAGAGTTGCTTGAACTTAAAAAGAAATATGTGAAAAATTAATATTATATTTATAAGTTTTCTGGAGGGTCGAGATGCTTTGCTTTGAGGTATGGCTAAATGGGAAAAAGAAACTCCTGGCGGGATACAAAGATGTTTCTGAACTTGGTCTTTCGATAGAAACCCTGGAGAAAGAGGCGTTTCTTGAGGTCACCGCCGGGATATGGAAAACAAATTCTCCACCTGATTACTTATTCTGGGATGGCGTTGATTTCAAAATTGGAGACGAAATAATCATTAAACTGTTGGACTCCAACAAACCGGACCCACCCACTCGAATCTCTCAAGATCCAGAAGATGCTGAAGAACCCAAAAGTCGCAGAGAGATGCTGTGCTCAAGTTGCAAGAAATCTTTCAGGGATGCGAAGAAAATGATAAAAATGCCCGGAGTGATTTTGTGCAACAAATGTATCGATTTAATTAAAGACTTCAGGTCCGATTCTCCAGATGAGAACTAACGGGAGTATACTACTTATTCTTTACGCGCTACTCTAATAAAATCAACGATATTAAGGGTTTTCTTCAGCTACCGTAGCAAAAAAGGAACCCCCTTCCTCTCAAAAATCATTTAATATGGCAACAAGCTCCGCCCTCTGGGCGAGAGGGACATCCTATTTCGATCATTCAATGTATTCAGGGTTCACCATTGTTGAAGGAGAATGAACCATGAAAAAACGAAAAGCCGCATCCAATCCCAATGAAGAAATCGGCGACTATATGGTCAAACCGGTTTTGAGTGTCAGCCCCGATACCTCGGTTCAAGATGCCGCGCAACTCATGGAATCCAAGCATGTCGGGTCGCTCCTCGTCAAAGAGGGCGAAACTTTTGTCGGTATCATCACGGAAACGGATTTAACGCGGAAAATTGTGGCAAAGGGGTTGCAGGACAAAAATCCCAGCGTCAAAGAAATCATGACCACCCCGCTCCAGACTATCGACTGCCATGAACCCATCGTGGATGCCAACCAGTTGATGGCCAACAAAAGGATTCGTCATATCGCGGTTACGGAAAACGATGAGGTGGTGGGCATGCTCTCGGTCAAGGACCTGATCCATTACTACGCCAATCCGCGTATGCGTTCCTGGTAGAGAGTAAAAGGCTATAGGAATAAAAAGGAGAATTCCGGAAGGTGGGTCAATCAGATTTTTTGGTTTCGAGGCGGGCCAGGGCGCGGAACAGTTTGTCCTGGGCTTCTTTGAAGGCTTCACCTTCGAGGTCGGCTTTCTCGAGGAGTTTTTCGGCGGCGGCGCGTGCGGTTTCGGCGCGGTCATGGTCGATCTCGTGCAGGAACTCGGCAGACTCGGCCAGTATGGTGACGCGGTTGGCGGTGACTTCGGCGTAACCTTCGCTGATCACCAGTTCGATCTGCTCTTCCCCTTTTTGATAGGAGAAGCGGCCCGGTCGCAGGAGGGTGAGCAGAGGCGCGTGATTGGCCAGAATGCCCATGTCCCCATCAAAACCGGGGATGTTCACCTGGTCCACTTCAGCATCAGCCACCATTTCTTTTTTCGGAGTCACCACCGATAAAAAGAGTTTGTCCGCCATTCTCAATTATCCTTTTTTCATTTTTTCAGCTTTTTCGTAAACTTCCTCAATCGCGCCCACCATGTAGAACGCCTGCTCGGGAATGTCGTCCATTTTGCCGTCGACGATTTCCTTAAAGCCCTTGATAGTATCCTCCACCTTGACGTATTTCCCAGGTGAACCGGTAAACACCTCGGCGACGAAGAACGGTTGCGACAGATATTTCTGGATTTTCCGGGCGCGTGCTACCAGCGCCTTGTCGTCCTCGGTCAATTCGTCCATACCGAGAATAGCGATGATGTCCTGCAAATCTTTATAGCGTTGCAGAATCCGTTGAACTTCGCGGGCGATGTTGTAATGTTCCTCGCCCACGACTTGGGGATCCAGAATACGCGAAGTGGAGTCCAGAGGATCCACCGCCGGGTAAATACCCAGCTCGGAAATTCTGCGGTTGAGAACGGTGGTGGCGTCGAGATGCGAGAACGTCGTCGCCGGAGCCGGATCGGTCAAGTCATCCGCCGGCACGTAAATCGCCTGAACGGAAGTGATGGACCCTTTCTTCGTTGAGGTGATGCGCTCCTGCAGGTTACCCATTTCCGTCGCCAGTGTCGGCTGGTAACCGACGGCAGAGGGAATGCGTCCCAGCAGTGCGGATACTTCGGAACCGGCCTGCGAAAATCGGAAAATGTTATCGATGAACAGCAGAACGTCCTGCCCGCCGACATCGCGGAAATATTCAGCCATGGTCAGTCCCGTCAGGCCAACGCGCATGCGGGCGCCGGGAGGCTCGGTCATCTGACCGTAGATCAGCGCGGTCTTGTCGATAACCTTGGATTCAATCATTTCATGATAGAGGTCGTTGCCTTCACGGGTCCGTTCGCCTACGCCAGCGAACACCGAGTAACCGCCGTGCTCAGCGCCGATGTTCCGGATGAGTTCCATGATCAATACGGTTTTGCCAACACCCGCACCACCGAACAGGCCTGTCTTGCCGCCCTTCAGGTAGGGTTCGAGCAAGTCGATAACCTTGATGCCGGTCTCCAGCATTTCCATTTTGGTGTCCTGGCTTTCCAGAGACGGTGCATCACGGTGAATACTCCAGGTTTCTTCGGATTCCACCGGCGGTTTTTTGTCCACCGGCTCGCCAATGACGTTCAGGATACGTCCCAAAACTTTTTCGCCCACGGGCACCGAGATGGGTTTCCCGGTATCGGTAGCGGCCATTCCCCGCACCAATCCATCGGTGGGCTGCATGGCAACGGTACGGACCGAGTTGTCGCCGAGATGCTGAGCCACTTCCAGCGTGATCGTCTCTCCGGCATCGCCGTTGTCGCCGGACTTTTTGATATGGATGGCGTTGTAAAGAGCGGGCAGTTCCCCGTCCTTGAATCTAACATCCACGACGGGTCCAATGACCTGTGTGATGGTTCCTGTGCTCATTCCAAGCTCCTTTACTAGATTATTATGTGTGACCTCAGCCCTTAAGCGCTTCCGCCCCATTTACAATTTCGATCAATTCTTTGGTGATGTACGCCTGCCGGGTGCGGTTGTAGAACAGCGTTAGCTTGCCAATCATTTCCTTGGCGTTTCTGCTGGCGGCATCCATCGCGGTCATTCGGGCGCCGTGTTCACTGGCGCTGGACTCCAGAAACGCGCGGTAGATCTGCGTTGTCATATACCGTTTCAATAAATCTTCGAGAATGGTTTCCTCATCCGGCTCGAAAACATAATCCATCATGTCCTCTCCGGATTCTTCGGGAACGATGGGAAGCAGTTGCTCGCGGATGACTTCCTGCTGAATGATGGACTTGAACTCGTTGTACACCATGTAAATCCGGTCCGTTTTGTTTTCGACGAACAGCTGGGCCAGCATTTCGCCGATTTCGACCGCCTTGAGGTATGCAAAGTCCTTGGTCCATCCCAGGTATTTATCCTCAATCGGGTATGGCCGGTTCTGGAAAAAATCCAACCCCTTCTTCCCGGCGATGAACAAAGAGATGTCGCTGTCTTTATTTTCCTCGATTAACTCCTGCGCCATCTTGACGATGTTGCTGTTGAACCCCCCGCACAGCCCCCGGTCCGCGGTGATCACCACCAGAAGCACCCGGTTGCCGGTTCGGTTGTCCAGCAGAGGATGTATATCCTTGTTGCACCGTGCAACGAGATGGTTCATCACTTCGCGCATTTTATGACCGTACGGCCGGACGGTCTGGATGGCCTCCTGCGCCTTACGTAGTTTGGAGGCCGAGACCAGCTTCATAGCCTTGGTCATCTGCTCGGTGTTCTTGGTACTCTTGATCCGCTGTTTAACGTCTCGTAAATTGGGCATGGTATCTTAGAAAATTTCCTTGAAAGCGTTAATCGCGTCCTTCAACTTCTGTTCGGTCTCGTCGCTTAATTTTTTCTCTTTATCGATCGCGTCCATGATGTCCTTGTGCTTCTCTTCAATGAAGTTCAGCAGACCGGACTCGAATCGTTTGATGTCGCCGACCTTGACGTCATCCACTAATCCACGCACGCCAGAGAAAAGAGAGACCACCTGTTGCACGGCACTGAGCGGTTTGTATTGATCCTGTTTCAGGAGTTCCACCAGCCGTTCGCCCCGAAACAACTGGGCCTGGGTAGCGGCGTCGAGGTCACTGCCGAACTGCGCGAACGCGGCCATTTCCCGGTACTGAGCGAGGTCGAGCCGCAACTGACCGGCGACCTGCTTCATGGCCTTGACCTGCGCGGCGCCACCCACACGGGAAACCGACAGACCGACGTTCACCGCCGGGCGTACACCGGAGTAAAACAAATCGGTTTCGAGATAAATCTGGCCGTCGGTAATGGAAATCACGTTGGTCGGGATGTATGCGGAGACATCGCCCGCCTGTGTTTCAATAATCGGCAGGGCCGTCATGGAACCCGCGCCCAACTCATCGCTCACCTTGGCGGAGCGTTCCAATAGACGCGAATGCAGATAGAATACGTCGCCGGGATACGCTTCGCGTCCCGGAGGACGTCGCAGAAGCAGACTCAACTGGCGATAGGCCGCCGCCTGCTTGGACAGATCATCGTAAACGATCAGGCAGTGCTGGCCGTTGTCTCGGAAATATTCGGCCATGGCGCATCCGGCATAAGGTGCGATGAACTGCATCGGCGCCGGGTCGCTGGCGGTGGCAGCCACCACCGTGGTGTATTTCATGGCATCATGTTCTTCCAGAGTTTTCACCACGCGCGCGACGGTCGAGCGCTTCTGTCCGATGGCAACGTACACGCAGAACATGTTCTGACCTTTTTGATTGATGATGGTGTCGAGCGCGACGGCGGTTTTACCGGTCTGACGGTCACCGATGATCAATTCGCGCTGGCCGCGGCCGATGGGAATCATGCCATCGATGGCTTTGATGCCGGTCTGCATCGGTTCGTGAACGGATTTACGGTCGATGACGCCCGGCGCGATGGCTTCAATAGGACCATTCAGCTTGGCATTGATCGGACCTTTACCGTCGATCGGATGTCCCAGCCCGTCCACTACGCGGCCGACCAGTTCGGGGCCGATCGGCACTTCCATGATGCGTCCGGTGCGCTTGACCTCGTCGCCTTCCTTGATATTGCTGTCGAACCCAAGAATGACGGCACCGATATTGTCTTCTTCCAGGTTCAGCACCATTCCCGCCAGGTCGCCGGGAAACGTCAACAGCTCTCCGGACATGGCATTTTCCAAACCATAGATCCGGGCGATACCGTCACCCACCGAAATCACCCGGCCGGTTTCCTTAAGTTCAATTCCCGAATCAGAATCCTGAATCTGTTTCTGAATCAGGGAACTGATTTCATCCGCTCGTAGACTCACTTAAAACCTCCTCTTGTTCTATAGATCGTTTCAGCAGGGCCAAACCGTTTTTGAGGGTGGCATCGGCGACCAGGCTTCCCACATTCAATCGCATTCCGCCGATCAGACTTTCATCAACACTCGCTTCGAGGATTGCGCTTTTGCCCAGAATCCGCTCCAGAGAGGACTTCAGCTTTTTTTGCTGGGCGTCCTTCAGGGGGTAAGCACTGGCCACATTCACCCGAACCTGTTTCAACCGTTGGTCCACTGCATGTTCAAAAAATTCGGTGATGTTTTTCAGAAACACCATTTTGTTGCGATCGACCAGAAGTTTCAGCAGATTCCGTACTTCGTCCAAAGCTTTCACGCGGTCACACATTTCTTTCACCAGAGCCGCCTTCTTTTCCTGGGAGAACCCGGGATGGATGAAAAACCGACCCAGGTTGGGTTCGGCCTCGAACGCGTCCTGAAACCACCGCAGGTTTTCCAGCGCCGTCTGCAGACGTTTGTCGTCAGTCACTGCTCCCGACAACGCTTCCGCAAATCGTTTGCCTATCTGGTTCTCGATCATATCAATGGATTCAATATAAAATTAATGAGAGACAACGGCGATCCCAATCAGGACTGTTTTTCCAGACTGGCCGCGACTTCGTCGATGGACTCGTCCACCAGCCGCTTTTTATCGTCTTCCGTCAACGCGCGCTTCATAATCTTTTCCGCCGAGGTGATGGTCAGGGCGGAAACATGTCCCCTAATTTCCGCCAGGATCTGGTTGCGCGAGGCTTGAATCTCGTGCTCCGCCTCTTTCAGCATCTGGCGGCATTTGGCCTGGGTTTCCTCCAGAGCTTTCTCCTGGTTTTTACGCGATTCCTCACTGGCCAACTGGACAATCGTAGCGGCCTTGTCATGGGCGGCTTTGAGTTGTTCTTCAAAATCCTTTTT
This sequence comes from Nitrospinaceae bacterium, assembly GCA_965237905.1. GTDB lineage: Bacteria > Nitrospinota > Nitrospinia > Nitrospinales > Nitrospinaceae > SZUA-226. The sequence continues at coordinate 413,288 of OZ250172.1, forward strand.
CAGCTTTTCCGCCTCGACCCTAATATCCTCGGCACTTTGCAAATCGCCGGAAATCTTTTTCTCACGGGCCTCAAGGATCGCAAAAATTGGCGGGAAAGCATACTTTGCCATCAAGAATAGAAAGATTCCAAAGGAAACGAATGACCAGAATGTTAACGACGCGAATATCTCGACTTGCTCAAATTGCGGCATCTTCTTGATCCAAAAAAATGGTTTTTGATGACTACTCGACAGCCCCTGCCGACGCTAAAAACTGACTACGGAAGGCGAAGCATGATAAGGATTCCCATAACAAATGCCAGCAGGGCGGTAAATTCAACCAACGCGAACCCGATCCAGAGGTATTTTGTGACCTTCCCTTCCGCGTTGGGTTGTCTGCCGACGGTTTCAATCATTTTGGCAAAAACGATTCCGATTCCCAAGCCCGCGCCATTGAAACCGACCGCGGCCAACCCCATGCCTATCAAACCTCCTACACTTGCATCCATTCTACTTCTCCTCAATTTTTGGTTATCAAATCAATGCATTTTGATGACATCGCCTATATAAAAACAGGTCAATGTCGTGAATATATACGCTTGTATAAAAGCGACCATTACTTCCAAACCGGTTATTATCACCGTAAACCCAAAAGGCAGAAAACTCAGGAACCACGGTACGGTCAGGGTCATTCCGAACAAAATCGCCAAAATCGTATGGCCAGCCAGCATGTTGGCAAACAGCCGGACAGATAGCGAAAAAGGACGCGCCAGCATGCTGATGATTTCAATCGGAATCATCACTGGGATCAGAATTTTAGGGATGCCCGGGGGTACCAGGATTCCCAAAAAGTGCAGACCGTGCCGTCCAAAACCAATGAAGAGGGTCATTATGAATATAAAAAGTGCAAAGGCGCCGGTGACCACCAGTTGGCTGGTGATGGTGTAAGACCCGGGAATCAAGCCGATCAAATTGCAACTGAGAATGAAAAAAAACAATGCGGCAGCAAAGGGGAAAAATTTCCTTTCTTCCTTGCCGATGAAATCATCCACCAGCTCCCTCAGAAACAGCAGAAACATTTCGGCTATACTCTGCATTTTGGTCGGCACCAGACGCAAACCTGTTGTTCTAATCAACAGGAACAGACCTAAAACCAGCGCCAAGGCAATCCACATAACAAAGATGGCCTTGTTGAGGGAAATATCGATCCCCATGAGGCTTAAGTGACCGATGGGATGCAATTCAAAATGATGTAAGGGGCTTTCTTTCATCGATCCGGCTAGGAATCCTCTTCTTTAGGGGGTTGATCCCCGTTGTTTTCTTCTTCGTCGAACTGCATGGCCATGGACGTCCGGTACACTGTCAGGAAACCCGCCGCTCCCCCCAAAAACAAACCGGCCAAAATGCCCCAGGGTTTGGTATCAAAATAATGATCCACAGCGTACCCCATAAGCGTTCCGATCAGGATGGCCGCTACTAATTCTATACCCAGACGGAACGCGAGACCGAGGCCTTGGCGTAAGTTGTCACCTTTACTCATTATTTTTTTGACCGGGGATGCTCAGCCGGAAGGAACCGCTCAAACAACTCTACCTGAATCACTCCATCAAGTCTGAGAGAAAATAACCTTGTCTGCCCTGCATGTCAATTGAAAATTTAGATTTTACAGCTTTACCAGCGGCCTTTTAGGCTACAAGATCGGATTTTTCTGAAATCACTCGGGGGATTGTAACTGAGAAAACGGAACTGCGTAATTGATTTACTCTAATTAATTGATTTACTCTAATAAGGTAGCTCACCGTAAGTCTTTTCGTATTCATCAATGGGGACCATATCGATGGCGTCCCAGGGGCACCCTTCGAGAAAGGTATCCATCGGCCCCTTGGAGATACACTTTTTACAACCGATGCACAGCAGGGGGTCCACATCCACCCGGTTGAAAATCGGTGCATCGGGGTTTTCAACTTCATACATGCACAGGTCTACCGGGCATTCGGTGATGCAAATCGGGGATCCAGCACACCCGGTGCAGGCGTCATTGATCACCGCCATTAATTTAGGCTTGCGCTTCCTTTGTACGGATCTTTTTGCTCGTTCGGCTACGGCCATAATTCAACGCTTTATGAGAAATTGATCAATCACCACATTTTAACAAAAATAGCACTGATGTATATCAAATTCCCGCCCCCCTTGCAAGCTTTTGACGATGAAAAACCCATTTTCACAAGAATTTAAGCTGGCCGGACCCGCTACGCTTTCCCTTTACAGAAAATGGTACTTCATATAAGATGTGGGATTGGAATCAGGCTCGAAACCGGGGTTTTCTGGATAAACCCCTTTGCTTCTCGGAAAACACAGAATATGCAACCAATCGTTTGGTTCAAACGTTTCATATATATGGATTCAACTCAATCATCATGTCATTTAATCGCATCCTTGGCCAAGGCCAGGCGAAACATATATTAAGTCAGGCCCTTTCTCACAGCCGACTCTCCCAGGCCTATCTCTTCTACGGGCCTGAGAGCATAGGCAAAAAGCTCTTGGCAGTGGAATTTGCCAAAGCCTTGAACTGCCTCTCCCCAGAAACGGAAGAAGCCTGCGGCACCTGCGACTCCTGCCGTAAAATAGAAGACCGCATTCATCCCGATTTCTTTTTTCTGGAACCCACCAAATCCACCCCGACTGCGCGCGAAGCGGTCCTCAAAATAGACGACATCCGGGCATTGCAGAAAAAGCTGGGATTCCTTCCTTATCAAGGAAAAGCCAAAGTGGCGATCATCGACCAGGTGGAAAAAATGAATCTGCAGGCCTGCAACGCCTTTCTTAAAACTCTGGAAGAGCCGCCGTCCTCGACCATTCTGATACTGATCACATCCAATATTTACCAACTGCTACCAACCCTGATTTCCCGTTGCCAGGGCATCAAGTTCAACCCCCTGCCTCCGGAAGCAATCCGGGAAATACTCCAATCTCAAGGCGAGGAAGCGTTGAACCCCACAGAAGTGGATTTGAGGGTCGGGCGTTCCAAGGGACAAGTCTCGCGTGCTTTGAGTGACGAAGCCACGCAAACCTCGTCTTACCGCCTGGAAATGATCGGCCTGATCGAGCAGGTGTCCTTCAAACGAATGGACCTTCTGTTTCAATGGTCGAAAGCCATGGCGAAAGGCAGCGAACCTTTATCCCAAATCCTCGAAGAAATGTTGGGCGTTCTGCGGGACCTGACGTTTATCAAATCGGGCGGGTCCCCGGACCAGTTGTTCAACCGGGATTTGATGGCCGAGTTGGAACCTGTCGCCCGGAAAAAATCCCTGTCCCATCTTTTAAAAATGACCGAAGCGGTAAACCAAACCCAGTATGCCTTGTCTGGAAACGCCAACGCCCAGCTGGCGTTGGAAACCATGCTGTTGGATTTTTGCGAGGCCGCCTGATGGAACAGAACGTGAACAACAAACCGGACTGCAAAAAAAACGAACAGGCGAATCATCCGCCGGAGTCACCTCCCAAGTTTGTCATTGGGACTCGTATCCGGGGATCGCTCAAGTCCGAATTGTGCAACCCGCAACACTTCAATCTCCGGGTCGGAGCGCAGGTCATAGTGAACACCCATGATGGACCCAAAATGGGCCAGGTGGTGTCCAACAAAATCATCAACATTCGCAAAGACGACTCTTTCGCTCCACCCAAAATTCTGCGCATCGCCAATGAAAACGATCTGGCTAAAGAAAAGAGCAAAGAAGAACGCGAATGGAACTCCAGCCAACTCTGCTGGGATTTGATCGACAAGCTGAGTCTGGCCATGAACCTGAGCCGGGTGGTTTATTTTGAAGAAATGAATAAATCGATCTTTTATTTCACGGCGGAAGGACGGATCGATTTCCGCGAGCTGGTCAAGCAGTTGGCCGCCAAACTGCGGCACCGGATCGAAATGCGGCAGGTCGGCGTCCGGGACGAAGCCAAGGCCATCACCGGCCACGGAATTTGCGGGGAATCCCTGTGCTGTTCCACCTTCCTGCCGGAGTTCACCCCCGTTACCATCCGCATGGCCAAGGACCAGGGGTTGGCCCTCAATCCCAGTAAAATTTCCGGCGTGTGCGGGCGCCTCATGTGCTGCCTCCAATACGAGCACGACCTTTACCGAAGCATGATCAAAGAACTGCCTAAAGTCGGCAAGATCATCAATACTCCAGAAGGCTCCGGCAAAGTGATCAAAAACGATATCCTGAAGCAAGTCATCACGGTGCGCCTACTTGATGATGACTACATGATGTACTATCATCTGGACGAACTTCGGGAATACTTGGACAAACCGCAGGAAAAACCCACGGCCCCAGCCCAATAACCCTTTACCCGCTTAATCCATTAATGAAGAAGAAAACGTTTTTTATCACCACGCCCATATATTACGTCAACGACGTCCCCCATATCGGACACGCCTACACCACCATCGCGGCGGATGTGGTGGCGCGTTACAAACGGCTGGCGGGATACGACGTGTTTTTCCTGACGGGGACCGACGAACACGGCCAGAAAGTCCAACAAGCCGCCGGGCAATCGGGCCGCGATCCGCAGGCGCATGTCGACGATCTGCACGTGCGCTTCAAGGAACTCTGGGTCCGGTTCAATATTTCCAATAACGATTTCATCCGCACCACCGAGGAACGCCACAAGAAAGTGGTCCGGGAAATCCTCCAGAAGCTCTACGACGAAGGCGAAATCTACAAGGACAGCTACGAGGGCTGGTACTGCATGCCCGACGAGCGGTTCTGGACGGAAAAAGACCTCGTCGACGGCAACTGTCCGGAATGCGGACGCAAGGTCGACAAGATTAAAGAGTTTAATTACTTTTTCAAGATGGGCCAACACCGCGACTGGCTGGTCGAACATATCACCCAAAACGAGAACTTCATCCAGCCCAAATCGCGTCGTAACGAAATTCTCGGCTTCCTCAAAAAGCCGTTGGACGACCTGTGTATCTCGCGGCCGAAGGAACGGTTGCCTTGGGGCATCCCCCTGCCCTTCGACGATCAGTACGTCACCTACGTCTGGTTCGACGCACTCATCAATTATATTTCCGTGCACGGTCATCTCGAACAGATCGAGAACAGCGGCTACTGGCCGGCGGCGCATCAATTGATCGGCAAGGACATCCTCACCACGCACTCGGTGTACTGGGCAACCATGTTGAAAGCGACCAAACTCGACCTGCCGCAGAATATTTTCGCGCATGGGTGGTGGACAGTGAACGGTCAGAAAATGTCCAAGTCGCTCCGCAACGTGGTGGAGCCGAATCATCTCATCGATCAGTTCGGGGTCGACGTCATCCGTTACTTCCTGCTGCGCGAAGTACCGTTTGGATTGGACGGCGACTTTTCGCACAAGGCGCTGATCGGCAGGATCAACAGCGACCTCGCCAACAATCTCGGCAACCTGCTCAATCGCACGCTCAATATGCTCAAGAAGTACTTTAAAGGTGAGCTTCCAAAAGCTGGTACTAAAGGAGATGAGGATAAGCCACTGACTGCAAAATCTGCTGAGGTGATTAAGGAGGTGGATGCGCTTTATGGCGAGCTGGCGTACAGTAAAATCCTGGCAAAAATTTGGGAGTTCCTGGATGCCGGCAACATCTACATCAACGACACCGCGCCGTGGAACCTGGCCAAAACCGATGACGGCAAGAAGCGTCTGGCGACCGTTCTCTACAATTCAGCCGAAGCCTGCCGGGTGATCGCCATTCTCATCGCGCCCTTCATGCCGGAAACTGCCGATAAAATAATGGAACAACTCGGCATCGATACTCCGGTCGACAAACAGGGTTTGGACTCAATAAAAAAATGGGGATGGATCCAACCCGGTACGCAGACGCACCAGGGCGCGCAAATCTTTCCACGCATCGACGACAAAGCCGCCGCGAAAATTCTGGAAGAGATCACCATCGGCGGCGAAGATGCCTCTTCCGAAAAGAAAGCGGACAGCGATGGCAAGGGCCAGATCACCATCGACGATTTTATGAAGGTCGATCTGCGCACCGCTAAAATCCTGGCAGCGGAGAAAGTCAAAAAGTCGAAAAAACTGATCAAGCTGAAAGTCGACCTCGGCACGGAGCAACGCCAGGTACTGGCCGGCATCGCCGAAGCCTACGAGCCCGAACAACTCATCGGCCGCACCGTCATCCTGGTCGCTAATCTCAAACCCGCCAAGCTGATGGGCCTCGAATCGCAGGGCATGATTCTCGCCGGAAGCGACGGCGACTCCATCATCCTCGGCGGATTCGACGGGGACCTGCCGCCGGGAGCGCGCGTCAAATGATGATCGATACCCACGCCCACGTCGATATGGACAAGTACGACGAGGACCGCGAAGAAACCATCCAACGCGCCCGTGATAGCGGTGTGAAGTACATGGTCAATATCGGGTGCGATATCGAGAGCAGTCAGCGGTCGATGGAGTTGACCGAGCGTTACGACTTCATCTACGCCACCGCAGGGATTCATCCGCACGACACCAAAGACATCACCGGTGACACTTACGATCAACTGCGCCTCCTGCTGGATCATCCCAAAGTAATCGCGCTGGGAGAGATCGGCCTCGACTACTTCAAAAATTATTCGCCACAGGATGTGCAACGCACGCATTTCCGCAAACAGATCGAACTCGCGAAAGAACTGGGCAAGCCGATCATCATCCACAGCCGGGACGCCAAGGAGGACATGATCGCCATCCTGTCCGATTACTATGACGATCCCAACGGCAAGTCGGGTATCTTCCACTGCTTCTCGGATGATCAGGAACTGGCCGACGCCGCGCTGGCAATGGGATTCTACATTTCGTTTGCGGGCACGGTGACGTTCAAGAATGCGGACAACCTGCGGCAGATCGCCAAAACTATTCCCGCCGACCGGCTGTTCGCCGAAACCGATTGCCCGTTCATGGCGCCGGTGCCGGAGCGCGGCAAACGCAACGAACCGGCATTCGTCAACCACACCGCCGCCAAGCTGGCGGAGGTGCGCGGCCTCAAAATAGAAGATGTCGAACGCACGATGGAACTCAACTTCCATGACCTATTCGGGATCGGCGAGTCCGCCCAAGCAGGAACGGTGTCGTACCAGATCCGCAACTCGCTGTACCTGAACCTGACGCAACGGTGCACGGCCAATTGCGTGTTCTGCACACGTTTGACGAAACCGATCGTGCAGGGTTACAACCTGGCGCTGGACCGCGAGCCAACCGCGCAGGAGGTGTGGGATTCCATTGATGACGTGAAGAAGTACGACGAGATCGTGTTCTGCGGATACGGCGAACCGACTTTGCGCCTCGACGTAATCAAAGAAGTCGCACAAAAAATAAAGGACGCTGGCGGGCGCGTGCGAGTCAATACCAACGGCCACGGCAACGTCATCAACAAACGCAACATCCTGCCGGAACTCAAAGGACTGGTCGACGAAATCTCGATCAGCCTCAACGCTGAAAGCTCCGAAGCGTATGATGAAGTGGCCCAGCCCCTGCCCTCGTTCCGCGGCATGATTTACGATGAAATCAAAAAGTTCATCACAGAGGCCAAAAAATATATCCCCGACGTGCAGGCGACGATCGTGACGCATCAGGAAGATGTCGACGAAGCCAAGTGCGAGGACATCGTGAACAAAGAATTCGGCGTCAACTACCGCGCCCGGCGGTACAACATCACAGGATAATCATGCATCTCTGGATCAAACTCGGTGGCATCTTAGGTGGGTTGAGCGTCATGTTCGGCGCGTTCGGCGCGCATTCGCTCAAGGAGCGGCTGACCGAAAAAAGTTTGGCGACATTCCAAACGGGAGTGCTGTACCAGTTCATGCACAGCCTGGCGCTGATTCTGGTGGGTCTGCTGGCGATGCAGTTCGCCGAAGAGCATCAAAAAAAGGTTCAGCGGCCGGGATGGTTTTTCCTCGCCGGCATCGTGCTGTTCAGCGGCAGTCTGTACTCGCTGGCGCTCGGCGGTCCCCGGTGGCTGGGACCCGTCACCCCCCTCGGCGGCCTGAGCTTCATGATCGGTTGGTTCCTCCTCGCCTTCTCTTTGCCAAAGAAGTAATCCCCTCAATTGACCGATAGGGCCAAAAGCCTTATTCTAAATTTATTCTTAAAGCTATCGCCTCAATTTAGAAAATTAGAAAAATGAAAAAAAATATCAAAGTGTATGCCGGGCTGGGGCTACTGATTCTGGTGGTGCTGTTCACCTTACAGAACACGGAAACGGTGCCTATCAGTTTTCTGTTCTGGGAATTCCGGATTTCCCGCGTGCTGATGATCCTCATGATCTTCGTAGTTGGGGTGCTGGTCGGCATTTTCTCCTCCAACTACCTTAAACGCCCTTGAGAAACCGGTTTTCCTGCCACTCTCTCCACCCAAAAGATATAAGAAGTTTTTTCTCAGCAGCTCTTATAAAACTTCACAAGCCGCCAAAAGCCTTTGTGCATAAGACTCGGCCACCATCTTTATCCATCCAGGATTAATCCTAATTAACCAAAAAGTAAACAACATCGAATTTAAGCACATGGTTAAAATAGGAATTAGAGAATTATCAAGCTCCCCATAAGCCAGCGTACTTCCAAGGCACCCTATAAAAGAACAAACCAAACCAGCGGGTTTCAATCCCCACAAATTTCTACGAAAACCATAATTAACATTTTCATTAAAAATTAAAGGGAACTTTTCTTTATCTCGTGTATTTTCTCTTAAAAAGTTAACGCAAACCTCATATATTTCATCTGCTCCCATTTCATCTTGAATTTCTTCTTCCCTAGTTGGGATTCTCAAACCATCAATCAGCCTATTCAATTTTTGGTGGTATGCACTCTTCAACAACGGACTTAAAAAATCATCTCTATGGCGAAGCATTTTAATCGAAGGCTGACCATCCCAACTTTTAAATAATTCACGCTCTTTTAATTTTCCCAAATCACGGCCTAGATGAGCTAACAAAACAAAAACACCAAAAGAAGTCACAATTCCACCTACCATAGAAAGTTTTTCCATTCCTTTGGGATACCATGAAAGGATAGCAAGAATTATCGGCAAAATAACTATTACCACTGGATAAAACCTAGCTTTTAAAGTGTAAAAATCAAAAGTTTTCATGTATATCAATTACTATCTTCTTCCACTTCCTCATAAAATGGCAGGGGAAGAGCTAAGCCCCATCCTCGGTTTGGGTTATCTTCAAAAAAATAAATTGGTGAACCCTTGGTAGCGTATACCTGCGCACCACGCCGTTTAAAAGCATTCACCACTCTTTTGGACGGATGTTTGGGGTTTCCATTTTTTGCGCAGGATACAACTGCGTTTTTATTATAAATTTCATGGCTCTTTTTGGGCCCAATTATCCTATCAAGAATTTCAGGACCCACATTTCTCTTGCTTCCATGGTGAGGGACTTGACAAATTTTAAATTGCTCTATACCTATCCCTATCTCGTCTGAAAGTTCAACGGACTGCACCAAAGCCGGAACCCCGGCATCACCTGTTAAAAGTGCTGACACTTCATCAGTTCTTATCGATAGAACAACACTAGAGTTATTTTCTGCACTTGTAGCACTGTCACCCGGTTCGATTAGGGTCTCCTCTGACCAGAACTCTCTTAATGCTTGATATGTTCCGGTTTTAATTGCCTGCAAAAGAGTTTGCAATGCTTTTAAAGTTTCACCTTCCGGTTTAAGTTTAGGCATGCATCGAAAATACGGTAAAAGTTTTAAATAATATTCTACGGATGGATTTAAGATATTTAATTTTACAAATGAAAAGTCTAAGGTGTCCCCGGAAAATGGCTCAAAAATGGGGATTCCTTTTAGATTTGCTAGTTTTTCCAGTTCATATACGTGACTAAGTTCTTTTTTAATATATTCGCTCAAACTATTAGCCGTTAACCTGCCGTCATCAAAATTTTCCAAGATTTTATCAGCATAGTTCCAAGGACGATGCATTAAGAAGGCATTTACATCCAAATCTTGGAGAATAACGCTTAGTCCAGAGGAATGGTCGTAATCTGGATGCGTGGAAATAACCATGTTAATTTTATTTGTTTGATAATATTTTCGAATATGATCGACAAGTTTGATTCCGGATTCCTTTGTTCCGCCATCCACTACCACAACAAATTGTTCTTCCCTAGGTCCAAATAAGTTTCCGACCCTAAATGAAATTGCATCACCGCTCTTTTCGCCATTACCAACATCCAAAAAATCAATTTCGTAACCCATAATAAATCGCTCCTTAAAAAAAATTCGTAAGACAATACTACATGGGGGGTAGGATTTTTCCTAATCATACAATATAATGTGGTTGCATGAAAAGCGTTAAATTAATGTCTGTTAAACTATTGAAAACATTAGAGTCATTATAGGTTAGTCTTTTGGAAACCCCTTGTTTGATATGAGTTTGATATAATTGGCATAAAAGCAACACTTCTGAGGCCAACCAAAATGAACCATACTAAAGAACGGGGCTTATGGGAGCTGTATGCGAGTGATCCGGAAAAGGCGGATGCGGAGTTGTGGAGTCGTGTCGCTGAAACTGTTTCGCGCCGCGGCTTCCTGAAAAATTCCGGACTCGCGGCGCTGACGCTGGCACTGTCCGCTCCGATCCCGTTTTTCCGTAATATGCCTGCCGGACTCATCCCCGCCGCATTGGCAGACACCTCCGACTCTTTTGAAATTCCCGGCAAGCACGGCCTGGTAGTGCTGAACGACCGGCCGCTCAACGCCGAAACACCGCCGCATCTGCTGGACGACCCCATCACTCCGAATGACCGTTATTTCGTGCGCAACAACGGCCACCCGCCGGGTTCGGCTTACGATACGGATACATCTGAATGGAAGTTAACCATTGATGGCGAAGTGCATCGTCCGTTGACCCTGTCCCTCGATCAACTGAAACGCTTCAAGCACCACACGTATGCCCTGCAAGTCGAGTGCGGCGGTAACGGACGGGCAGGATTCAATCCCCCGGCGAAGGGCAATCAATGGACGTTCGGCGCGGTGGGATGTGCGCGTTACACCGGCGTGCGCCTGGGCGATGTATTGCGCAAGGCGGGACTCAAGGACTCGGCGGTCTATACCGGCTATTACGGAAGCGATCTGCATCTCAGCGGCGACCCGAACAAAGTGACGATCTCGCGCGGCACACCCATCGCCAAAGCGATGGACCCGCACACCCTACTGGCGTGGGCCATGAACGGGAGACCCCTGCCGCCCCTGCACGGCTATCCGTTGCGGGTAGTCACGCCCGGTTGGCCGGGCTCGACCTCGGCGAAATGGCTGAAGCGTATCCGGGTACGCGACCGCGTGCACGACGGACCCAAGATGGGCGGCTATTCCTACCGCGTGCCGAAGTACAACGTCGCGCCGGGAACCAAGGTCCCGAAGAAAGATATGAAGATCATCGAATCGATGCCGGTTAAATCGCTCATCACCCAACCCAAAACGCGCGTACAAATCAAAAAAAATCAAATCCTGAAAGTGAAGGGCCATGCCTGGGCAGGAGACCGGAGCGTCTCCCAGATGCATGTGTCTTACGATTTCGGCGCGACGTGGATGGCAACCCAACTCAAGGACCCGGTCAACAAATACGCGTGGCAGGATTGGTGGTTGAATTTGAAGCTGCCCGAGCGCGGTTATTACGAACTGTGGGCGCGAGCGACGGACAGCGTGGGCATCATGCAACCGATGGTGGTGCCGGGGTGGAATCCCAAGGGCTACCTCAACAACGCCATGCATCGCATTGCCGTAACCGTGGTGTGAACGATATGAACAAGCGGCTGATAATTTCGGGAATGATAATTGGATTCGGAACTGTTTTATTATTTGGGTCGGCGTTGACGCTGAATACGGAGATCGATCACCCGTTGCCGAAGGGACCCCACCGCGCCGTGGTGGAAGAAACCTGCACGCCCTGTCATTCCGCCGCGATCATTTTACAAAACCGCATGACCCGCAAGCGATGGGATGAAACGATTACCTGGATGCAGAACCAACAAGGGCTGGAGCAGTTGTCCCCCCAGACCCGGAATCAGATTCTGGATTATCTGGAAGGCGTCCAGGGGATGGCTTCGCCTGCCGGAAAACCATCGACCCATCGCATGTATGAATTCGACTATCCCCCTAATCCTTTATAGCCGGATATTCACTAAGACCTTTGCATTACCTAAAACAAGGGCGGCACTACAATGACTCCCCTCCTTGGCAAGGAGGGGATACAGGGGAGGTTATTGATAACCCCTCCTTAGTCCTCCCCTTGGTAAGGGGAGGATTTATTCTTACCCCTTTTTCAGGTTTTCTCCGCGCTCTCCGCGTCCTCGGCGGTGAAAAATCTTTGTTATTTTGAGGAGGCGCGACGGTCTTTTGATTTTTTTTCGACCACTTTCAGAACCCGATTGGCGGACCCGGAAGCTTTTTCCCTCTCCGCTTGTTTTTCCTTATCCAGTTCCCGTCCCTCGCTGTAGGATTCCTCCAGCTTTTTGAGCATCTGCGTCACCTGATTGATCGACTGGACAACCTCCTTCATGGCCTCCAGGTATTCCGGATGTTTGAGAAGCTCGACTTCCTCGTCGTGAACGAGCATGTTCAGGGACTTCTCGAGGTTAAGGATCACCTCTTTCAGGTCCTCCAGCATGTTTCCCCCCTTCCTGTAAACTATGAAAGCTTTATCGACTCCCCCGCCGGAAAGCTTTAGTTTTCAATGGGAAACCGCCAAAAAACCCGGTTCTTTAACATTAAAAACAATTAATTTTTCATTAATGCTCTGTTAATCCTGAAATCCTATCCTAGAAAGTAGAAAAATTTATTGAGAGACCATTCTCTCTGTTCAACTTTTTGAGGGGTGCTTAATATGAAACGTATAAACATAATTGTTCTCACATTATTCATGGTGGTTTATCTGGCTCTGCCGATGATTCCGGGCCAACCGTTCTCTTTCATCTGGGATCAGGATGAAGCGCTGGCGGTGAGTTCCGACACCAATCCGGTGGGCACGAATCTGATCGTGCAGGTCGCGAAAAAGCAAAACCCGGCGGTGGTGTGGGTGGAATCGGTACAAAAAATTCGAAAGATGAATCGCCAGCGCCCCGGCAATCCTTTATTTAAAAATTTTCCGGGGATGCCTCAACCGCCACAGCGGGGCGGCGGCACCGGGTCCGGTTTCATCATCAATCCGGAAGGTTATATGCTGACCAATCATCATGTGATCAACGGTGCGGACAAGATCAAGGTCCGTCTCCAGGTTGCAGACAAGGAAAAGGTTTACGAAGCGGAACTGATCGGGTCCGACAGGAAAACGGACATCGCCCTTTTAAAAATCAAACGCGAGGGTAATGACACCACGCCATTTCCCTATATCCCGATGGGTGACTCGAAGCAGTTGGAAGTCGGTGAGTGGGTGATCGCCATCGGTAATCCGTTCGGGTTGAGTCACACGGTGACAACGGGCATCGTGAGCGCGAAAGGACGCGACATCGGCGCCGGCCCTTATGACGAGTTCATCCAGACCGACGCTTCGATCAATCCCGGCAACAGCGGTGGTCCGCTGTTGAACATGAAGGGCGAAGTCATCGGTATCAACACCGCCATCATCTCCGGCAACACCGGCGGTAACGTAGGAATCGGGTTTGCCATTCCCATCAACATGGCGGCCGACATCATGAAGGACCTCAAGGAACACGGCAAGGTCACCCGCGGCTGGCTGGGAGTGATGATCCAGAATCTGACGCCGGATCTGGCCAAATCTTTCTCACTGAAAACCACGCAGGGCGCACTGGTGAGCGATGTACTCCCCAACGGTCCGGCGTTCAAGGGCGGATTGCAACGCGGTGACGTCATCGTGAAATTCAGCGATCAACCGGTGACAGATGTCTCCGAATTGCCGCGGCTGGTAGCCACTGTTCCACCGGGGGAAACCGTGAAGGTGGTGATTCTCCGTGACGGAAAGAAACAGACGGTGCGCATCACCATTGATGTGCAGTCAGAGAAAGAAGCGTAACCTCCCCTCCCACAGTGTTAGTGTGGGTTTTATGCTGAAAGGGCTTATGGGTGTCTTCTCCATAAGCCCTTTTATCATTTCCCCGCTTGCTTTAAAATCAGCTGACCCATTTCTCCAGCACTTCCTCTAAAGTGACCGTTCCCCGGCGGGTCTCCACATTCTTCCCTGAAAAAGTGATTTTATTATTATTAAGATCGTCGTAGGTTTCGTTCAACAGATTATTCATCTCATCAGGGAGTTCCTCCTTCTCTCCCCAAACCTCTTCCCAACCACCGTCAGAAAATGGCAGGAAGTCCAATCGCTTTCCCAGAATTTGTTCGAGGATATCAATAATGTCCTGGGCAGAATAATCTTTGGGACCGGAAAGCTCCACCACCCGGTGGGATCCGGTAGGATTCAGAAGCAAGTCCACTGCCACGCCTGCCACGTCCTTGACTGAAACCATGGGGATGGAACTCTTGGGTTTGAGAAAGGTGGGCAATGCACTTTTCTCAGAAACCGCGCCGAGCGTGGGGATCCAGTTTTCGTAGAAATAGGCGGCCCGCAGTACCGTCACCGGTATCTCGGCATTTTTGAATTTCTGCTCGGCATCGGACAAAGCCTGCACCAGGCCGGTGTGCTTGTCCCGATGCGCACCCATGGAAGACAAAAAAACCGTGTTCTTCAATCGGGCATTCTTGGCGGCGGAGACAATCGACTGATTTTGACAGGCCCACTTTTCCAGGGGATTTGAATCGTAAACGGATTGCGGAGTGAGCAGGTAGGCGCCCTTCGCTCCTTCCAACACGGAAGACAAGATCAAAACATCGTTGAAATCCACCACCACCACTTCCGCGCCCCGGTCTTTCCACTGATAAATCTGCTCACGGTTACGCACAATGGCGCGCACGCGTTCCCCACGTTCCAACAGGGTCCGGGCTACCAGCGACCCGGTGTGACCTGTGACCCCCCCCGACCACATACATCTTCAACCTCCAAGGGAAACAAATATTACAAAAACCAAAAAATCAGCAAGCATTCCGGCGGTTCGAAAAACCTCCCCTCCCACCCTTGGAGTTTTCAAGACACCGAAATCCCTAGTCTTTACCACCAGTAGAAACCGAGGGAATTATTCCATAAATCCCACCCCAAACCCACACAAAAAAGGTGCATTTCTAATGGATATTTGGGAATGCCAAAATAGACGGAATTCAGGGAGGGGGCTAACGCTCTGATCGAATTATGAGGCGCTTTGGACACAGCTAGTTGAAAACAAAGAGTCTATATTATGCGCTGGCGTAAACGGGCAGGAGGAAACGGCTGTGGTAATCGACACCGGTGGTGTCGGCTTTCACTTCCAGTTCCCAGAAGCGGGCGGGCCGCTCGCTCATAGTCGAGGTCAGCTCCAATTCGCTGGGCAGATTCCATTCCAGTGAAAGTTTGCCGGAGGGCGCCACCTCCCTGCCCTTCAGCGTCCGGGATTCATGAAACAACTGGTAACACACCACGACCGATTCTCTTTTCCGTCCTCTTCGCCGCGTTTCATATTTTTCTTCAATGCATCGCAGGTCGAGTTGCAGTTGATTGATTTCGGCAGGCAGGTCGGCTAAGACCACCGAAAGCTTGTCCCCCAGATAAAAGGGAAAATTGCCGAAGCGCAGGCGGCTGTTGCCGTATTTTAAGTACAGGGCCAAGTTGTTTAAAAAGTAATAGCCTCCCGCCAATCCGAAGACCAGGTCAAAAAACACGACCATTATTTTTACCATTAGGGGGCCTTCACCCGAAACGAACGCCCACCAATGAAAAGGCGCCAGAAAAGCTCCTACGACGATCAACATGATGAGACCGTGCATCACTTTCTTAATTTTATTGTCGGAGATACCGAGAGCCTGCCATTCATAATCCCAAAGCCAGGGACTGGAAGCCCGGGTTCTTTTGACGTCTTTTATTTTGGCTTTGCGCCGGACACCATCCAGCCCATGCCAGATCAAAAAAAGCCCGGCCAGCAGAAACATCAGCCCGCAGACTGCAATCACCCACATGGGTGCGTGAACCTTGTTGGGATCCACCTCGATTTTACCCAACCCCATCAGGAGAATGAAAGTTCCCATCCCCGCAAAGGGCGATCCAAAAATCACAGACGGCCAGCCATGAATCGTGGTCCGGCTGACCGGTTGGCGGCCTTTCAGCTGTACTCGCTCACGAGCAGGGGAAACAGTAGTGGTCATCGATCACCTTTCAGCAAATATTCGACATACTTTTAGTGTAAAGGCAACCCACGTACAGGGAGAACTATTTTTGTGTCAAAAAAGGAGGAGAGAATTATGTCGATTTGAGGGCGCTGTACCGCCTGTAGAATGCTAACCACAGGGTCACGGCCAGGAAAACGAAGACCAGCATTTGCGGCCAGAAGACGCTCTGGCCAATCACTGGACCGAAATCGATTTCAGCGCGGATGTCCCCGGAGTAATGTTTCGTCATCTCGCCATACTCCACCAGCAGGTGAACCGGATAAACCCCGCTCGGCGGGCCGGAAACCTTGCGTACCGGCACCTCGAAATACTTTTCCTCGCCACTACGAATGGTAAACCCCATCACCCCCTTGAAACGGTCAGCGGTCAATTCAGGCGGCAGAAGCAACATCATCCGGACATTTTTGAAAGAAGGGGAAGGATTTTTGAGCAAAACTCTGACACGTGAAGAGTCCTCACCCACCTCCGCGCCCATATGACCCACAATCAGGGAGACCCCCGGCTCCTCAAAATAAAAGGAATCGGTATGCACACTCGTGTGGAACTCCGCCGTCTTTGCCGACTCTTTATAACGGACCATAGCCACCACCGGATAACTGCCGGCACGCCGCACGGGCGGGTGCTTCGTGTTCTCCAAGGTCACGCTTTGGCCGGGAGCCAGGCGATGAATCATCGGCATGTGGGACATCATGTGATGAAAATGAAACATCGGATGAATATGGAACAGGGGTTGGCGGCCGGGATTTTTCAACGTGAGAGCAATCGTTACTTTGCCATCGGCGGAAACCTGAGACTGGGTGGAAAGTTCCAAAGGGGTGTCGCCAACCGAAAGGCCAGGAATTCCCAAAACAATCCCTGCCACAGCACAGACAACGATTCTCGCGATCTGAAAGAGGCTTAAGGATATTTGAAGACGGACCCGATTCATGCTTCAAGTCTACCACAAGCCAAAACAATGCCCGAACCTGCAAAAACTCCTCATCTTTTTTCGGGTCAACTATGAAAATACTGTTATGATATGGCCAATGGGATTTTAAAACCGTTTCGAGAGGGGTACCTTGCCATGAATCTAGCCTTATACATTTTAATACCTCTGTTCCTGCTTTTATTCAGTGCGATCAAAATCCTGCGCGAGTACGAGCGCGGCGTCATTTTTCTTTTGGGAAAATATTATAGAGTTAAAGGACCGGGCCTCATCATCGTCATCCCCGGCGTCCAGAAAATGGTTAAAGTCAGCCTGCGCACCGTGGTAATGGACGTCCCCCCTCAGGATATTATCACCAAGGACAACGTCACCGTCAAAGTCAACGCAGTGGTCTATTTCCGGGTGCTCGACCCCCAAAAAGCCATCATTGAAGTGGAAGATTTCCTGTACGCCACCTCCCAAATCTGCCAGACCACCTTGCGCAGTATTCTGGGCCAAAGCCAACTCGACGACTTATTATCGAACCGCGAAGAAATCAACAACCACCTGCAGAAAGTGATCGACGACCAGACGGAACCCTGGGGCATCAAGGTCGCCAACGTGGAAGTCAAAAACGTCGACCTGCCGCAGGAAATGCAGAGAGCGCTGGCCAAGCAGGCGGAGGCGGAACGCGAACGGCGTGCCAAGGTCATTCATTCCCTCGGCGAATTCGAAGCGGCGGCAAAAATCGGCGAAGCGGCGGACATCATCAACATGCATCCGCCGGCCCTGCAGTTGAGGTTTCTCCAGACCATGCTGGACATTTCGACAGATAAAGCCACCACAACCTTTTTCCCGCTTCCCATTGAACTTTTTGGGCCTTTTTTGAAAGGAAACGATTCTAAAGGCAACAACAATCCCGGTACGGCTTGAGGGCCACTACCGGTCGCGCCACCCCTAAAACCTTGAATACAGGCTCTTAAAGTTTCCCCGATCTTTCGTCCGGTCAAAAGTTTCCACTCCCGCCCCTGCGTTTTATCCTCCCTTTTATGGGGAAAAGCATCTTGGGATGTAATAAAATATCCTTAAGTAACCCAAGAGTTTCGGGCCTATGGATTCTTCAACGACAATCAAAAACTTTCTGGACCGCGTCCACAGAAAACGGAAGGGCATCCGCCTGGTTCAGGGGGTATTGCAGTTTCTCACGCTGGCACTCACCGGCGCGCTGATCGGCAACCTGATCGCCTATTTCTCCGACAACCCCCGCCTTCTTCTGGTTCCCTTCCTTATAGTATGGGTCACCCTTCTGGGGATCGGGCTGGCCCTTCTGCTGATCAGAGGACTCTTCTTTAAAACTCCCCTCCATCAAACCGCCCTATGGGTTGAGAACAAAGTTGAGGGTCTCAACAACTCCCTGGTCAGTTCGGTGCAGTTGGAACCTCATCTGAGCGAGTCGTCCCCAGCCAAAACCGGCCTGTCGCAGGACATGATCCGGGAGTTGATCCAAAGAACCAGCCAGCGCATCCAAACTCTCAAGATCAACGAGATTGTCTCCCGGACCCCACTGTTCCAAAGCGGACGATGGGCCGCAGGTATTTTTCTGATCGCATTAACGGTGGCCCTGCTCCTGCCGGATTTTATGACGCGGGGTTATGACCATTGGGTTCACCCACCGGCGCTGGCCAATGCGGTGCAAAATTCCGATGCATCGGATCAGACATCGGCCACTCCGGGAAACGAAATTCAATATTCCATCGACCAACTGAATCTGACGTTTAATTACCCGGCTTATACCCGAAAGGAACCCGCTACCTATGATCCGTCGGATGGCGCAATCGAGGTGCTTCCCGGGACCGAAGTTCTCCTGAAGGGAAACGTGAGCGTTCCCGTCGAAAGCGCCTCGCTGGTACTCAACGGCAAGGACAATCTTTCCATGACCGTTCAAAATAAAACCGCCCTGGAGGGGCGATTCATCGTTAAAGAGTCGGGCTTTTATCAGTTTCGCCTCAAATCTCCGCATGGAGAGAAAACTCTGCTCGCTGAGAAATACCCGATAACACTTACGAAGGATAAATCTCCGAGAATTATTATTAAACTGCACAAGCCCAAACCCGTCTACTACCTGGCCAACAAGATCCAGTTGTTCTACGAAGGAGAAGATGATTTTGGCATCCATAAAATCGACCTGGTTATTGATGTCGAAGGCCGTATTCAACGGAGAACCGTCAAAAAAATCAAGGGAACCCAAAAAAATGTGAAAGACGGGTATACATGGGAACTCAGCACGATAGATTTCAAGCCCGGTGACCGCGTGCATTACTATCTCGAAATCGAGGATAACGACAATGTCTTCGGTCCCAACACCGGCCAATCCGAGGTGTTCTCGTTTGATATATTCGACGAGCAAAAACAGCGGCAGGACCTTTTGGCATTGCAGGAACAGTTGATCGAGAAAATGGTCGCCCTGCTGGCGGTAAGCCTGGTGACTGATATCACCGACCTGAAAAATTCGCGGAAAGGCATGGCAAAACTCAAACAGGTTCTGGCTTCCAGCTCCAATCAGTTGATCGATATTATCGGTCTCGCCCAATCCATCGAAAGCCAGGCTAAGGATATCGAATCGTTTCCTCAGCCTTATTTGATCCTGTTGGACAATATCATTTCCGGATTCAACGAAATCCGCCAGGACCAGATTGAAGCCATGAACCGTCTCACTAATGCCATGATCAAGGCAACTCCCATCGGCCTCAACTTTCCGCCGCTGGAATCCATCCATGAGCGCCTCATCACCCACTTGGAGCGGGACATACTTTTCCTCATCAAAATCCTCAACCGGGAGCGGATGGAACAGGCGTTGGATCTCAATCAAACTCTGACCGAGCTGACGGAATCCTTGAGGGAGGAGTTCCAAAAAGCCAAGGACAAAAAAGGTAAAGCCAGCACTCCCCAGTTCAAGAAAGCCCTGGCGAAAATCAAGGAAACACTTCAGCAAATCATGGAGCAACTGGCGCGACAGAATCAGGGCTTGTCCGATGAGTTTCTCAATCCCAACTCTTTTGAAAACCTCAATATGGATTCCTTCTCCGCCTCGCTGGAAAAATTGATGGATCTGGTCAACCAGGGAAAGATTGACGAAGCCATGGAGGAACTTGAAAAATTATCGGACGACCTCCGGGCGTTTTCCGAGCAATTGGATGATATGAATACCAGCCAGGAAGACCTGGTGGATATGCAAATCATGAAAAAACTGGACGGGGCACTGGAAAAAATCAGCAAGCTGGAAGAGGACCAGCAGAACCTTCTCGGCCAAACCTCGCAATTGAACAAAACTCTGCGCTCCAAACAATCGGAAAAGTTTGAAAAGCGGCTGGAGAAATTCTTCGCGGACCTGCGCAAGGACGTGCAAACTATTCTCACCATTCTGCATAAAGACGAACGTATTCTGGACAACCACCCGGACATGAAAAAGCTCATCGAACTGATGGACCGGCAGGCAAAAATCAGCGAGCGAATCCAAAACCTGAATCAGAACGCTATCGACTCAGTCGGTAAATCAAAACTCCGGAGCAACTTCACGAAGCTCAACAAGGCCCGCAAACAATTGTCCGCCAATATGGAACAACAACAGGCACTTCAGATGAAACTGTTTCACGTCTACAAAAATTATCTGCCGGAACTTTTGGAAAAATACAACAAACTGGAAGAATTCACCGAACTGATGGACCTGTTCGAATTCAGCGCACTGTTCAAGAACACCTACCCTGAAATCACCCGGTGGCAAAATCATTTCCGTACTTCTCGAAAACTGAATCCTGAGCTCCTGGATCAAATGAAGGTCGACCTGTTCACCATCGATCAAATCAACAGCGAAATTTCCAAGAAACTGGGAACCATGATGCGCGACATCAAACAGGATTACCAAAATCTTATCTCCGAGAAAAACAAGCAAGACATGCAGGCAATGTCCGGGGATCAAAAAAGCTTGCGGAAACAATCGGAAGAACTATCCCAGATGTTCCGCGAGATGAATCAGGACAACCCCATGATCAGCCCCATGCTGTCGCATAAAATGAATTCGAGCGGGCGGCATATGAAAGCGGCTGAAAACGGACTGCAAAAGAGCCAGATCCCGGAAAGTATCGAATCGGAAAACAAGGCTCTGCGTCAGCTTTCGGAAACCCGGGAAATGCTGGACCAGTTGAAAGAAGCCAGCCAGCGGCCCAGCCGGTCGCGGAGCCAACGGATGTTGCGTCTCGGCCAGGGGCAAGCCCCGGACGGCAAGCGCGGCGGCCGGTCCACGCGCATGCAACAGGAGAAAGTCAATCTGCCCACGGAAGATCAATACAAAGTGCCCGGTCAGTTTCGGGAGGATATTTTAGAGGCTATGAAAAATCAATATCCCAAACAATACGAACGCCTGGTGGGCGAATATTACAAGGAGCTGGTGAAATGAACCGCTTGTTGAAACAGATGACACTGATTTGCGGAACCCTGGCCTTGCTGTCCGCTTTCCACGGTTTTGCCCGGGCCGATCTCCAAGCCGAAGTCACCGAAGGTTATCTGCTGATCGATCAATGGCGGTTCGAGGAGGCCGAAGCGCAAACGCAGAAACTGCTTCAACAATATCCAAACTCGGGGGACGTCCACTTTCTCAACGCCCGGGTCGAGTTCTACAAAGGGAATTACGAAAAAGCGTGGAAGATTCTGGAAACCGTCGACGACCAATACCACACCGTCAAGGAATTCAAAACTCTGGTCAGCAACACTCGCGAAGCCACCTCCGTATTCGTCACGCAGGAATCGGAACATTTCATTTTCCGCTATGTCGACGGACCCGACCAGGTGCTCATTCCCTACGCGATAGAAGTGCTGGGAAAATCCTATCAGGTACTGGGCAAGGTTCTGGGATACTTCCCGAAGCAAAAGGTGCAAGTCGAAATTTATCCCGACCGCATCCCCTTTTCCCGCATCTCACCGCTCACACTGAAAGATATCATGACCTCCGGGACGGTGGCCCTCTGCAAGTACAACCGCATCATGATGATCTCCCCCGGCTCTCTGGTGCGCGGTTACAGCTGGATGGATACACTGAGCCATGAGTACACTCATTACCTGCTCAGCAGTAAAAGTTATAACAATGCACCGCTGTGGCTTCACGAAGGCATTGCCAAATATCTGGAAACCCGCTGGCGTAAAGATCCCGATTACATGACTCCCATCATGGAAACCATTCTGGCCGACGGACTGGCCAACGATTACATGGTCGCACTGGAAGACATGATGCCGTCTCTCGCCAAACTCAAGAATGCGGAGGACGTCCAACTGGCTTATGCCGAAGTCGCCACCATGGTCGGCTACATGGTGCAGCAAAACGGCGAAACCGTTCTGGCTCAACTGGCGGCCAGCCTGGCGGAAGGCATGCCGTTTGAACTGGCTTTGGAAACCACCATCGGCAAAAGCCTGAACGAATTCCAGATCGATTGGAAAAAGCACATGGATGGCCGTCAATTGAAAACCATTCCCGGCTTGACCGTGCTGAAATTTCGTTTCAAAAACAACCGTTCGCCAAATGAAAACGACTCGGCCAAAGAAACGGCCTTGCAGGAAGCGGGTAACCAACGGGCGCATGATCTCACCCAGCTCGGCGACATCCTGAAATCCCGTCAGTATATCCAGGCCGCCATCGTCGAATACCGGAAAGCCATCGACGCATCGAAAATGCTATCCCCGATTCTGAACAACAAACTGGCCGGCACCTATCTCCTGCAAAAAGACTACGACAAGTCGGAAGCCCTGCTTCGGGAAAGTTTGAATTACTATCCACAGTTCGCCACCACCCTGACCCACCTCGGGGAATTGTTTTATATGAAAAAAGATTACGCCGCCGCCGAGGAATTTTTTCAGAAAGCGGTGCGCATCAACCCGTTCAATCCTCTGGTGCATTCCCGCCTCATCAATATCTACGCGGCACAGGGACAAACCAAAAAGAAGGAACAGCAGGGATTATTGTATAGCTACATCAAATAGATTAAACTGGACCAATACAGCCTACGACTGACTTAAAACATAAAGAATGACTGCCTGAATAATGAAAATCCCTAAAATTAAAGACGTTAAAACATTCGTGCCCTGCAGTCGCAATGGCCAGGAAGAATCAATATCCTTTTACAAAGATATTGGCTTTACGTTGCTGTGGGGTGGCAACGAAAACGCCGTGTGCGAATTCGATACAGGGTTTGGTCACAGATTTTTGCTTTTGGAAAAATACAATAAAGATTTGGCAGAAAACCTGATGATTCAGATATGGGTAGAAAGCGTTGATGACTGGGAAGTTCACCTCAAAAATATTGACCTGGAGAAGAAATACCCGACCGCAAAAGTAGCAGAGCCTTCGGTGCAACCCTGGGGTTGGCGAATCCTGTATATTTGGGATCCCGCAGGAGTGTTACTGCATATAGCCGAACCGCATTCCGAGGAAAATAAAGAGTACTTCAATAATGTAAATTGGTTGTAGAATACAGGGACGCATAACAAGTCATTACAGATGACCGCTACCCGTTGGTGTTTTTAGAAATCGAATATAAAAGGATTTTTTATGCCGACAGAAACAACCGCACAGGACCTGGAACTGGCAAAGGAACTGCTGGAAGCCAGGGAGAAAGTCACCCGCGAAATCCACAAGGTGATCATCGGGCAGGATGCAGTGATCGAGGATTTACTGGTCGCTCTGTTCTCGCGCGGGCACTGCCTGTTCGTCGGCGTTCCCGGTCTTGCGAAAACATTACTGGTCAGCTCCCTCGCGAAAATCCTCAACCTCAAGTTCAGCCGGATTCAATTCACACCCGACCTGATGCCGTCGGACATCACCGGCACGGAAATTCTCTACGAAGACCAGGCGACCAAGCACCGCGAGTTCCGGTTTATCAAGGGCCCGATTTTTTCGAACATCATCCTGGCGGACGAAATCAACCGCACCCCGCCCAAGACGCAGGCGGCCCTGCTCCAGGCTATGCAGGAGTTGCAGGTCACCGCCGGTCCCGAAACCTACACGCTGGACCAGCCGTTTCTCGTATTCGCCACGCAGAACCCGATTGAACACGAGGGCACCTACCCGCTTCCCGAAGCGCAGTTGGACCGGTTCATGTTCATCGTCAATGTGGATTACCCAACCAAGGAACAGGAAGTGGAGATCGCCTTGTCCACCACCTCCGGCCACAAGCCGAAACTGGAAGTGGTGATCAATGCCGACCGTATTCTGGAACTGCAGAACCTGGTGCCGCGCGTGCCCGTGTCCGAACACGTCGCGCATTACGCCGTCGACCTGGTGCAGAGCAGTCGTCCCGGCAACGGCGCCACGCCCAACTTCGTCAACGAATGGGTGAACTGGGGCGCAGGTCCCAGAGCCTCACAGTATCTGGTGCTGGCCGCCAAGGCGCGGGCGCTGATGGACAACCGCGTCACCGCCACCGTCGAAGACATCCGCAGCGTCGCCCGGCAGGTGCTGGAACACCGCATCCTCCTCAACTTCAAAGCCGAAGCCGAAAACATCAAACCCACCGACATCATCGACAAATTACTTGCGTCTGTGAAAGCTGGGTAAAGCCGTTATTCCTCATTACCGGGAGGAGGCAAAACCATTAAGCCCTCAACCAAACTACGACTCATCTATCTTGCGGCCGGGTTCGCTGTGGCGGGTATTTGCTTTTTGGCAAATATCAATTCATCGGAAATTCTCGGATGGCTAAAGGGTGAGCGCGTCACATATCCGAAGAACCCTCTATTATCCTCAATTTATGTACGGACCTTCGCCTGGGCGCCTTGGGTGATTTTATTTGTTGTGCTGATAGCACGAATTAAAAAAGGTTCTCAAGTCAAAGTTGGTTTTTATTTTTTAGGTACGGTGTTACCCAACTTTTTATTGGTTGGATTCATTTTGTTGGGCTCTCCAATTGAAAATTACATGAACCAGGAAAAATTTGATGAAAACCTTTGGCGAATGAGTGAAAAGGATTTCAAAGATTTCATGTGGCCCCCTAAACTCAAAATGGTTGACAGTTTGATTGAAAGCAAAATATTGGAGGGTTTAAGCAGGGAGGAAGTGATTCAACTGCTTGGACCGCCGATGAGTGATCAGCACCCTAGAAATAGCGACCAAAACGAAATCTATTATTACCTCGGTCCGGAACGCGGTTTTATCAGAATCGACAGCGAATGGCTTTCCATATCCTTTGACGAAAAGGGAAAGGTAAAAAAATACTGGCTATGGAGAGATTGATTCCAACCTTCCAAATGGAACAATAGATATATCTTCTATATGACCAAGCTGACGATATCTATCAAGTGTTTCATCGCGGGCATTATCCCGTATATTCTTTTTTCAATCCTCGGATTCTTCGAACTGTTCAACCTTCACGGCGGTCGGGGCACGTATTTTTTATTACTCCTCGCCATTATTATTCCGCCATTCTGCTTCTTAGGAGGGCTCATTTCAGCACTCCAGCTAACAGGCAAACACAGGAGCGCAGGCCTCGCGCTTAATGGCTTGGGTTTGGGCTTTTTACTGTCGTTGTTGGTTAACGGCTGGCTGACAAATTAGCGCCACATGCCGCTAAGAAAACTAAGACACAAACCGGATACTTTGGTCGACCAGTTTTTTAAAGCGGGCGGGGTCTTCGAGGATTCGCTTGGGGATGACGGCATATTCTTTTTTGACATGGCCGTTGGGAAAATATTTTAACTTTTTAACACCCTTCTCTTGAAACAACTCCGACAGAGTTTTCTCCGGCAGACGCAGGGCCAGACCAAACCTGCCGCAGGAACAAAAAATCCTGCCCTCGACATATCCCGCGACCGCGCCGAAACAGTTTTTGAATTCCAAATGATGTGTGCTCGCCAAGCGCGGCCGTACTTGTTTTAAAGCTCTCTCAAGTTTACTTCGATAATCGTTTGCCATTATTTCTTCTTACAGGGGATGCGGACTTTTACCTCTGGCAACCTGATTTCATGAAGGGCTTTTTATGAGGCGGTCGGGGTTCCAATCCACATTGAGGCGGTTGCGGCCGGTTTTACTGCGGTTGCTGTATTCGACATAACCGTTGTCGGCGCCGAACAAAAATAAGTCTCGGGTGATCTTCACGTCCATTTTGCAGTACTCGATGATTTTGTCGAGCTTCGCCTTGTCCCCCGCCAGAAATTCCTTGTACCACTTGAGCGATTCCAGCCCGTCGGCGGTTTTCTTTGCGCCGAGCGAACATTCGGCGAGGTTGTTGAGGCTGAGCCGGTGGTTCAGTTTCTTGTGCACGTCGCTCAGCATGTCGAAGGTCGGGATTTCCAGCAGGTCGATGTGTTTCTCGTTGGCGTAGGGTTGCAAAACGGTGTAGTCGAATCCGATGACGTTGAAACCCACCACCAGATCAGCGGTTTTCAGTTTGTCGACCAGCTTCAGCGCGTCGGCCTCCAGGTAGCTGAAGTAGTCCTCGTCCACGCTGTCCCACACCACCCCGACGGCGAGCCCCATCTTGTGGATATTGCCCCAGCCGCCGACGTCATCGGCGCTTTTCTGGGTTTCCAGATCAAAATACTGGATTCGGGGACCCGATGTCTCCGGTTGGGGTGGCTCGGAAGCCACTTCCGGAGGGGGATCTGCGAATAAATCGAACTGTTCGGCCATGACGGTTTATATCATTTTAGAGGCTCAAAATTCAAGCAATTAGGCCCGAATCCGGCCAGATTTACCGCCTCCAAACAGCAGGTAAATCCTTTATTTCTCTAAAGTTCAGTGAATCCGGGGCCGTTAAATACCTTAGACTGAATAAAGGTGAGCCTATCACCGATTTTAGAATTTGAAAAGGATTTTACCATGGCCTTTACCTCCATTTTCGGCATCCAATCCGGCTTCGATTCCGCCAGCCTGTTGGAAAAACTGATCGCCCTGCAGGCGCGCCCGATGGACCTCAAACTGGCGCAGGTGCAGGCCAAGGAAACCGAGCTGGAAGCGTTTCAGGATCTACGTACCCAGCTCCAGACGTTTCAATCGGTGCTCAATGGTATTGGCACGGCCGACCGGTTCAATGTCACCACGGCGGATTTCACGGTGACCGCCGGCACGGGAAACGTACTCAACGTCGCCACCACCAGTTCCGCCAGCCCCGGCACGTTTGATATTACGGTAAACGCGCTGGCGCAGGAAACCACCCTGTTGTCGGACACCGGTTACAACGACCCCACCGATATCGTGCCGACTGGTATGGGAGGCCCCGGTGCGACCCGTTTTGTCGAAGTGATTGTAGGCGGAGCCATCACCCAGGTCGCTATCAGTAACACGGCTACCGTTCAGGACGTGGTAGACGCTGTCAACGCTTCCGGCGCCGATGTCACGGCTTCCATCATTGATGATGGCGGCGCCGTCGATCCACTCAAAATTCAAATTCAAGGCAACCAGCCCGGCACTGCTAATGCAGTGACCGCCCGCGTATTTCGAGTAACGGGGGGCGGCGCGGAACAGGATGAACTCACTTTTACCGCGGTGCAAGCGGCAACGGATAATTCCATTACCGTCGACGGCGTGACCTTCATCCGGAGCAGTAACACCATCAGTGATATTATTCCGGGAGTGACGCTCAATCTGGAATCGCTGGGTTCCGGCACCCTGACCATTTCCACCGACAACACAGCCATCGCCGGAAACATTCAAGATTTCGTGGATGCCTTCAACGAATTGGTCGCATTTATCGACGAACAGACGGCGTTCAATGCGGAAACATTCGAAACCGGAATTCTATTCGGCAATTCCTCCGTGCAGAGTCTTGAGACGAACCTTAGAAGGATCGCCACCGGACAAACAACCGGCACCAGCGGCACTTTTGAGTTTTTGTCCCAGATCGGCATCACCACGCAGGACGACGGCACGCTGGCCTTGGACGAAGTAAAGCTGGACGCGGCGCTGACAACCGACCTCAACAGTGTGGTGTCTCTGTTCACCTCTTCGGGCAGTGCCACCGACGCCAACGTGACGTTTGTCGGCTTTACCGACAATACGGTCGCGGGCACTTACGATGTGCGGGTGACGGGCGGTGTTCCCGAGTTACGTCCGGCGGGAGTCGGCGCTTTTATCCCCGCAATCAACAACGGTTCTTTTTTCACCGGCGCACCGGGAACAGACGCGGAAGGATTGAGTTTCAGCCTGGCCTCGCTGGTCGACGGCAGTTACGGGACGATCACCCTTTCTTTGGGAGTGATCCCGCGGTTGAATCAGGAAATTTCGGTTCTGCTCGATTCGTCCCAACAGGGACCGTTGTCTGCCGAACTGGATTCATTGACCAAAAGCATCGACGACTTGAACGAAACCCTGCTCCGGATGGATGAGCGTCTGGAGTTGTTTGAGAAAAAAATTCGGCAGGAATTTATCAATCTGGAAATTATTCTGGGCAAACTCGACGCCCAGAGAAATGCGTTCCAGCAGGCGTTACAAGGTCTGGGCAGTTTTTCCAATCAATAAGCCTGAACCGAATTTCACGCAGAATCTGACGGAATCAAATTATGGCACCCCAAACCGGATTACACAGTTACCAGGTCAACGACATTTCCACCTCCAGCCAGGGCCAATTGATTTTAATGTTGTACGATGGGGCTCTGCAGGCGGCGGATCAGGCCATACGATGCATGGGACAGAAAGACGTCGCCGGGCAAAGCCGGCATATTCTGAAAGCTCAGGATATCATCAACGAACTGTCGCTGGCACTGGACATGAAACAGGGCGGCGAGGTTGCCAAAACACTGGAGCAGTTGTATCAGTTTGTTCTGAACCAATTGATCCAGGCCAATATCACCTCGGACAAAATGTATCTGGAATCGGTCATCAAAGTCCTATCTCCCCTGCGCGATGCCTGGAGCCGAATTACTAAAGCCTCCGACGAGGAGGAGCCTGAGCTCCCGGAACCCGCAGACCCCGCAACGCGCTTCGCCGCAAAATGCTGACTCCCTGGCGGGAGAGGCAACTGGCTGACCTTTAACGGCAAACGATAATCCCCATGCGCAATTTATGGATTTAAATTTGTTCCGGGCCTTGCCCGGCAGCTTTTCTTTGACATTGAAAAGTACATGTGATAAAAATCTGCCTCCCATCCGAATTATTCACCAAACTTTTGGTTCAAAACAGACGAGCATATGAAAATCCACGAATACCAAGGCAAGGAACTGTTTCGTAAATACAACGTTCCTGTACCCAATGGAAAACTGATTCACGACAAATCTGAAGCGGTGCAGGTCGCCGGGGAAATCGGCACACCGGTGGTGGTGGTCAAAGCCCAGATTCATGCCGGCGGACGCGGCAAGGGCGGCGGCGTGAAACTTGCCAAGAGTCCGCAGGAAGCGGAACAATACGCCGGTGATATTCTGGGAATGACTCTGGTCACTCACCAGACCGGGCCGGAAGGCCGCCTGGTCAAAAAGGTTCTGATCGAAGAAGGCATGGAGATCGTCAAGGAGCTGTACATCAGTCTCCTCATCGACCGGGAAACCAGCCGGGTGATGATCATGGCCAGCGAGGCGGGCGGCATGGAAATCGAGGAAGTCGCCGCCGAGGAGCCGGAAAAGATTATTACCGAAATCGTGGATCCGATTGTCGGCGTCAAACCTTACCTCGCGCGCAAAATCGCATTCGCATTGAACCTCAAAGGCGAGCCGCTCAAAAAAGCCATCCCGTTCATCATGAATTTGTATGAGTGCTTTGTGAAAGAGGATTTGTCGATGCTGGAGATCAATCCTCTGGTGATCACCGGGGACGACCGCATTCTGGCGCTCGACGCCAAAATCGATATCGACGACAACGCCCTGGGACGCCATAAGGACACACTGGAATTCCGCGACTTGGATGAAGAAGATCCCAACGAAATCGAAGCCGGGAAATATCACCTCAATTACATTCAATTGGACGGCAACATCGGTTGTATGGTCAACGGCGCGGGCCTGGCGATGGCAACGATGGACATCATCAAACATTCGGGCGGAGAACCGGCCAACTTTTTGGATGTCGGCGGCGGTGCCAACGAAGAACAGATCGAAAACGCTTTCCGCATTCTGGTTTCCGACGACAAAGTTAAAGCGATCTTCATCAACATCTTCGGCGGTATTCTCAGGTGCGATATCCTCGCGGCAGGAGTGGTGGCGGCGGCGAAGAAAATTGGCCTTAAAATTCCAGTGGTGGTTCGGATGGAAGGAACCAATATGGAGGAAGGACACAAAATCCTCAAAGACTCCGGACTCAACTTTATAATTGGCAACGGCATGAAAGATGGCGCCAGGAAAGCGGTGCAGGCAATCCAATGAGCATACTGGTTGACGAAAAAACGAGACTGTTGGTTCAGGGAATTACCGGCCGGGAAGGCCAGTTTCATGCCGAGCAGTGCCGGAAATACGGCACCCAAGTGGTGGCGGGCGTTACTCCCGGCAAGGGCGGCCAAACGGTGATGGATGATATTCCGGTTTTCAATACCGTCAAACAAGCGGTGGCCAAAACCAAAGCCAACGCGACGATGATTTTCGTGCCGCCGGCGTTTGCGGCAGATGCGATTCTGGAAGCGGCGGATGCGGGCGTGGAGTTGATCATCTGCATCAGCGAAGGGATTCCCGTGTACGACATGGTGGAAGTGTACCGCTACCTGCAGGATTCCGATTCGCGATTGATCGGCCCCAACTGCCCCGGTATCATTTCACCGGGCAAATGCAAAATCGGCATCATGCCCGCGCACATTCATAAAAAGGGCAACGTCGGCATTATCTCGCGAAGCGGTACGCTGACCTATGAAGCGGTGGGACAGTTGACTGCGTTGGGTATCGGCCAGTCCACCTGTGTCGGCATCGGCGGCGACCCCATCATCGGCACCCGTTACATCGACACGCTGAAACTGTTCCAGAAAGACCGGGCCACCAAAGCCATCTGTCTGATCGGAGAAATCGGCGGAACGGCGGAAGACGAAGCAGCCTACTTCATCAAGAAGCACATCACCAAACCGGTGGTAGGATTCATCGCGGGCCAGACCGCCCCCCCGGGACGGCGCATGGGCCATGCCGGCGCCATCATCTCCGGTGGACAGGGCACGGCAGAAGGCAAGATGAAGGTGATGAAAAAGTGCGGCATCAAGGTAGTCAAAAGCCCGGCCGACCTCGGCAAAACCATCGCCCGCTGTCTCTAACGCAAACCGGCCCTAGCACAGACAGACTTTCCTCTCCAGAAATAAAAATCCGCATCGGGATTCCTGCATCTCAAAACTATGAGCGGGAATCTTGTCTGTAAAAATTGCGGGACGGAGAACGTGGCGCAGGCCGCGTGGTGTGAGAAGTGTCTCACTCCGTTTCAAACCTACCGGGAGGAGAAAACCCTGCAGTGCCCCCACTGCTTTCATCCCAACGATTATAATCTCGACCACTGCGAAGCATGCCACGAACCGCTCAAGCCCGGTCAGTCGGAATGATTATTCGCTAGCGGCATCGGGATTAACCGACAGATGAGAGAGTTTGGATTCATAATCCAGATTACTGAACGAATCCCCCTTGCGGAAGTTGCCATAGTACAATCCCGCATAGACCCCGATGATAGTGTGCAGGGCATCATGTGAATTCAATCCCTCTTTCATCAGACGCTTATACGTCTCGGCGACGAACTCCGGAGATTCGTCCTGAATCTGCTTGTCCACCATCACGTGCCAGACCGTGTGCACGAACGGGTTGATGATCTTGCCATCTATTTCCTGCGGATAGACGGCCATGTCGCCCATTTCCCAGGCGGCATCGAATTCGGGATGCATATCCATCACATCCGCGATTCTCTCGTCGACTTCGGCAATATCGTCTCCGCCAATCCGTTCGCCAGCAACTCTGAGAATACGGGTTTGGGTTTCCTTGTCAAACTGCATAATACCTGTTCTCCAAAATAATTATTAAATCCACGAGAGGCCCGGTTGAGTGGGTATCGGATATCAGCATGCACTGGTAATGTTTAGATGTAAAAAAGCTCAAGGGGTCTCAGAAAAATGAGTCCTGCGATCGCTCCCACTCTTCCCATAGACCATAAATACCCGTTTGCCTTGACGAATGTGATACTTGGCCCATGCCGGGGATTTGCCATCATAGCTGGCTTCGGGGTCCTCCCCTTCCGCCTTTAAAAAATCCGGGTAGTCCAGCCCTGCCTCATAGACCTCCAGCAGGAGGGAGTCCGAGGTAAACCCTTTTCCGGTAAAACTGATTTTACTGAGAAACTGTTCTATTTCGGCAGGATCGTTCAACTCAATCGATTTCATATCACTCCCGTTACCGGTTTTCAAAAATTCGATGAAAGGTTTTGCTTCCCATCGGATCGTTTGATAAGCTGATCCTTTGAACAGAAGCCTTATTGAATTTATACCAAACAACCCGACGAATACAACGGTTTTCGGGTGATCTATCATAAACAGGAGCGAGTGATGTTAAAACAGGAAAATCAAGTACTCAGTCGCATCGAGCCCAACGGACAGGGGGGCACGCAGTTTCTGTACCGGGTCAATGATTATGGTGTCGCGGCAGTCACCAGCCCACAGGAAGATGTCGCCCACATTCACTGGCAGGTGGACGTCATCAAATATCAGAACAAAGATACCCTGCAATACGACCTGTGTCACACCACGGAACTGGCGAGCAAAAGCCTCACGTTCCGAAACGACAAATCAGTGAACGAATTCCTGGACAAAGCATTTGTTTACTTTACGGAACTGCAGAATCTGGAAAATATGCTTGAAAAATGACTCGTGGCTCCATCACGGGAAAAGCCAACCTCCAACCTCCAGGTTATTTGCAGAAAAGCCACTGCCAGAGTCCCAGCCCAAGCCCTGCCCCGTCCATTAAATTTTATATAACTAGTTGATTTTAAATATATTATTGAATTAGCAGGGCGCCAGAGGGCCGGTCATTTCCGGTCGGACCACTTTTGGGGGAAATGGAATGGTGCTTTTGATAAAAAATATGCTTATTAAAATTGAATTGTCCTTGTAATCATGATAATTTGTTGCACTTATTTAGACAGGTGGGTACTGCCAAGTTCCTGTTTTATCCACAGTTTCCTTAGACTTTCGAATTGATCATCTCATTTATATATAAACCACACCAATAGTTTGAATAAAGGGGAGTAGTTATGTCAGAGAGCACCCAAACCAAGGAAGAATGGGTACCCAAGGGGGATTTACAGGAAATAAAGGACCCCGAATGGTTGTTTCACGAAGCACCTCGGAAAACCGAGTTCATTACCGGTAGTGAAGCCGCTCGCGAAGCCATCCGCCGCGCCAATGTAGATATCGCCATTTCCTATCCCATCACCCCGCAGAGTGAAACCATGCAACAGGCGGGTTACCTGTTTGACGAGGGTTATATCAAGGAGTATTACCGAGCTGAGGAAGAAATCGGGGTTATGTCCGCCCTCGGGGGAGCATCCCGCGCCGGTATACGATCTTTGACAGCCACCTCAGGCCCAGGTTTGATGCGGGGCATGGAAGCGATTTCTTCATGGCCCGGAGCGCGCACTCCGCTGGTAATGATGAACATGTGCCGCGTCATCAACACCCCTCTCGCGATTCAACCCGACAATATTGAAATTTCATTCCTGCTGAACACCGGCATATTGCACGCCCATGCCGAAAACCAGCAGGACTTTTTTGATTATTCCCTGGCCGCGTTCATGGTCTCGGAACAAGTGGACGTCACCTTGCCTGCCGTGGTTTCAGTGGACGGTTTCTTCGTCACCCACGCCCGCGGTCAGGTGTCCATGTTCTCCGAAGAATACAAACTGCCGCCGCGTGACGGCTGGCGTGCTGCGATACCGGCCATGGACAACGAAAATCCACCGGCCCGTCTTTCCCGTGACGCTCCTATTCAGAAAAGTAACTTTATCAGTTACCACATGCATGCCAGTTGGCAACAGGAAGTCTTTGCGGCGGTCGAACGTTCCGCCAAATACTGGAGAAGATATATCGGCGATCTGATCGAAGTGGTCAATCCCGATGCCGAGGAATTTGTCGTTTCCTCAGGCGCCTGTGTGTCCCAGGCACGCGAAGCGGTTCGCCAGGAAGGTGAAAAAGGACGGGAAGTCGGATTGGTTAAAATCAAAACCATCCGACCTTGGCCGAAACTGGAACTCCTTGCGGCGTTGAAAAATGCCAAACGGATTTTCGTTCCAGAATTCAACCAGGCCGGTTGGTTGCACAAAGAATTGTGCTCCACTCTGTACGGCCAAATCAAGGCTGACATTGTCCCGGGACCGCGCGTTTACGGCGGCATGACCATGCCGACGGAAATGGTTCTGGAATGGCTGGCGAAGTACCGCAAGTAATCTCATCGGCGGTTGAATCGAAACGGCCTTTTGGTTATACTGAAAGTCTGTTTTTGCGGATGACTCACAACGCATTTCAGGGAAAACCTGAGTTTTCCTTTTGAAAAATACTTTTATTTCTACATAATCGAAGCTAACGGAATTTCATATATAGAAAGGTATCAAACTATGTCATTAGAAACTGTCAGACCTTCTCCAGGCTATGAAGATATACTCCCCATTGAGTACCGGGATCTGGTCAAGCACGGTCAATACGGCCGCGATGTGAAAGTCAGTGAAATAGGCAAATTCAAGGAACTCGTCGAAGAGCATCCCATGTGCGCCGGTTGTGCCATGACTCTGTTCATTCGGCTCGCGATGATGGCTTTGCCCAACCCGGAGCACACCATCAACGTTGGAACCGCCGGTTGCGGACGTCTCGCCATCAGCCAGGCCAACATTCCGTTTATTTACGGAAACTATGGAGATACCAATTCCGTAGCCTCCGGACTGAAACGAGCCTTGAAGGTGCGCTTTCCCAACCAGACGAAAGACGTGGTGGTCATGGCTGGCGACGGTGGCCTGATCGACATTGGTTTCCAGGGACTCATGCATTCGTGGTTCCGCCAGGAAAAATTCACCACCATCATGCTTGACAACGAAGTGTACGGAAACACCGGTGGCCAGGAAAGCGGCATGACCCTGAAGGGGCAAGTCCTCAAAATGGCTCCCCGCGGGAAAGAAGTGGATAAAATTGATGCCCTGGGTCTGGCCAAAGTAGCCGGTTGCGCCTATATCGCGCAAATCGCGCCGACCAACCCTGCTCGCGTCATGCGCACCATTCGGCGGGCGGTTCTCATTGCTCGGGAAGTCGGCCCCACGTATATTCAAGCCTATACGTCATGCAATATTGAGTACGCCATTCCCACTCCCGATGTCATGCAAGACGCCTTCGATGTGGAAAAACAACGGTATGGTTTCGAGGAAATCATGACCGATGAAGCCAAAGCCTATATCACCGAGATTGAAAAGAAACAAAAAGAGCTGGCTAAAGCGAACGTTAAAAAATAATGAGGAGGTTTCAAATCCATGTCAGAAGTTAAACGTTACAATGTACGAATGGCCGGTCTTGGTGGTCAGGGTGTCGTCACCGCGTCTCATATTTTGAGTAATGCGGTGGTCCTTTCCAATGGATTCAGCTCCCTAGTGCCTTTCTTCGGTTCGGAAAAACGCAACGCTCCGGTGGAAAGTTATGTTCGGATTTCAAATGAAGAAATCTACGAGATTGGGGAGATTGTTTATCCCAACGTATTGATCATTTTCAGCGAACAGGTTATCACGCTGGGGAAATCATACACCATGCCGTTCTATACTGGATTGAAGCAGGACGGGATCATTTTGATCAATAATAAAAAGCCGATCAATTTCGTTCCGGACGAGGCTCGTGAAATGGAAGAAAAGGGAGCAAAAGTTTACTATCTCCCAGCCACGGAAATGGCGAACGAAGTCGCCAAAACTGAGTTGGCCACCAATATGTGCATGTGTGGCGCCATCTCTGCTATTTTTGGCATGCCCGATCTGGTTGCTTTGGAAGCATCGGTTAAAGATCGGTTCATCGGTAAAGGTATCGTTGTTTCCGGCGGAACCGCCGCTCTCGACAGCGTTATTGAAAAGAAATTCGCCAAAAAGCAGAAACTGCTTGAGGCAAATATGAACGCCGTCAAAGCGGCACATCAATACGCCATCGATCACAAATGGGGCGTCCATGCGGATGCCAAGGAAAAAAAGGAAAAAACGGTTGCTGTTTAACGAGCACTTATTGGAGAAATCATGTACTACGTTGCTGATGTTAATAAAGAGATTTGCGCCAAGAGCAATTGCCATCTGTGCACGACTTACTGCCCGGAAGCCAATTGCATCAATTACAGTGAAGAGGACAAGTCAGCCTATGTCTCGGTGGACCGGTGCAAATCCTGCGAAATCTGTGTCTATATTTGTTCTGATGTTGCTAAAAAGAACGCCATCGAAATGACGTGGATTGAAAATCTGGAAGACCGGTTTGTGATCAAACGCATTGGCCTTGTTCAAAGATAGTACTTCTCTTTAGATTTCAAAAGGTATTTGGGCCCCGCCCAAATACCTTTTTTTTATTCCGATAAATATTCATTTTCACAAGGGGAACCATTCAAATCATGGGAAAAACGCTGGCGATGATTAAACCCGATGCGGTCGAACGCAATCTCATTGGAAAAATTCTGGAGCGGATCGAATCTAACGGATTCCGCATAGCAGCCATGAAGCGGGCGCAGTTGACCCTGCCTGTGGCCGAAGGGTTTTATTACGTTCATAAGGAACGCCCCTTCTTCAAGGACCTGACCACTTACATGTGTACCGGTCCGGTCGTGCTTCTGGTTTTGGCCCGCGACAACGCCATCCCGGAATGGAGGAAACTGATGGGCGCCACCAATCCCAAGGATGCCGACGCAGGAACCATCCGCAAGGATTTCGCCATCGATATTGAAAAAAACTCCGTTCACGGCTCGGACTCAGCCGAAAACGCGGCGTTTGAAATTTCCTATTTCTTCAGCCAAACGGAGATTCTGGGTTAACCGAAAAGTCATCAGGAGAGGAAAATCATGAGACTGGAAATCCGGAAAACCATCGCACCGGCTTTACTCGCGTGGATGATGGTTCTCGCCCTGCCTTTCACCGCTGAGGCAGGCTCCAACTATTTTTACCAGCTCTACACCAATCCGGAAAATTTTGGTTTGGTGATCTTCCCTAAAGAAAGCATCTTTCCTGAATTGGAACAAACCGCCCAATCACTCGGTTTCAAGAAAGTCGAGTCCGGGGAAGCCATCATGCGTTCCGGCAACAAGAAGGATAACTTTACCTACATGATGCCCAAGGAAGTGCAGAAAAAGTACCGGCTGGAAAAATTCATCATTCTCCAGATTCTGACCGATGGCGTGGGGATTATGGTGGGCATTTACGATCAGGAATTCGGGCTCACCCTGCCCACAAAAGTCTTTATAGTTCAAGAGTTAAAGGATAATATCTCAAAAACACTTGATGTTTTTCGCAAACAGTTGCGGCAGGAAAAAGAGGAAATCGATTGGGTTCCTGGTGCTATACTAAAAAAAGAGTTGATTGGGCATTATTGATTTTTGGAGGACCGTTTCATGCCGATTTATGAGTACCAATGTGAAAAATGCAAACAGCAAACAGAGGCTCTGCAAAAAGCGGCCGATCCCCCTCTGGAAACCTGTGAAAAATGCGGAGGCAAACTCCAGAAAACAATTCCCAATTCCACTTTCCATCTCTATGGAGATGGCTTTTACTCCACCGACAACAAACGCAAATACCTGAAGTAGCATGATATATATCACCCGAAAACTTGAGTTCTGCGCCAGCCATCGGTTGTTCAACCCCGAATACTCCGAGGAGAAAAACGCGCAGGTCTTCGGCCTGTGCAACAATCCCAACGGCCACGGCCACAACTATGTGATGGAAGTCACCGTCAGGGGCGAGGTGCACCCTGAAACCGGAATGGTGCTGGACCTCAAAGCGCTCAAAAAGCTGGTCAATGAAGAGATTATTCTCAAAGTCGACCATAAAAATTTAAATGTGGACGTGCCGTTTTTAAAAGACATTATTCCCACCGCGGAAAACCTGGCCATCCATTTCTGGGAAGTCCTGGAATCCAAGCTGGAAAATGGACAACTGCACGAAATCAAACTGTACGAATCGGATCGCAATTTTGTAATTTACAGAGGAAATTCCCATGAAAGAGTTGATTGAAAAACTACTAGTCGAACTGGGCGAGGACCCTTCCCGCGAGGGTCTGCAAAATACGCCGGAGCGGGTCGCCAATTCCATGAAATTCCTGACCGGCGGCTACTGGGTGAATATCGAGGAGTTGGTCAACGACGCCTTGTTTGAAGATCCCAACACCGACGAAATGGTGATTGTGAAAGACATCGACATCTTCAGTTTGTGCGAGCACCACATGCTCCCGTTTTTCGGCAAATGCCATGTGTCGTATATCCCAAACGGCAAAATCATCGGAATCAGCAAGATTCCGCGGATTGTCGATGCCTTTGGCCGGCGCCTGCAGGTGCAGGAACGCCTGACCACACAAATTGCCAACAGCCTGAACGACATTCTGAAACCGAAAGGCGTGGCCGTGGTGATCGATGCGCTTCACCTGTGCATGTCCATGCGCGGGGTGGAAAAACAGAATTCATACACCACCACCAGCTCGATGCTCGGCGCGTTCAAAACCAATCCCAGCACGCGGAGCGAATTTCTGAGCCTGCTTGCAGGGCGCAACCGGTAATGACCGACAATCCGGCACGTTTTCGTAAACCCTTTTAAAATAAGGAATATTTATGCCCACTCGGTTTGACATCCCCAAAAACCAAGAGCTATAATGGGGCATTAACCATTCCAAGGGAACGCAATCGTTTGAACGACTCCACCACCAAAGATTTACTCCTCGAAACCAGCGAGTACATTCCGGATATATTCGGCACCCAGGACCTCAACCTCAAGCAAATCGAAAAGAAGTTCAACGTCCGCATCACCACACGGGAAAACCATATCAAAATCAACGGCGGACCGAAAGATGTCGAAGCAGTCGAACGCCTGCTCCTGCAATTGCAGGAAATGATGGCCCAGGGCAATAAACTGCAGAATGGCGACATCAAATTCGCCATCCGGCTGGTGGCGGAAGACCCGGAGGTGAATCTGCAATCCCTGTTCAGCGAGCGGGTCACCGTATCTCCGAGAAAAGGGTTCATCACCCCGAAGGGAACCAACCAGCGTGAAATGATCCGGTCGATCCGGGATAGCGATGTCGTACTGGCCATCGGTCCTGCGGGAACGGGCAAAACCTATCTCGCCGTGGCCATGGCGGTCGAGGGATTTCTCAAACACCAATACAAGCGCATCATTCTCACCCGCCCGGCGGTGGAAGCAGGAGAAAAACTGGGCTACCTGCCGGGAGACATTGCCGAGAAAATCCATCCCTACCTCATGCCGCTGTACGACGCGTTGTACGACATGATCGAGTTCAATCAGGTCCAGCAGATGATCCAGGAAGGCTATATCGAAATCGCCCCCCTGGCCTACATGCGGGGCCGCACGCTCAACGATGCCTTCATCATTCTGGATGAGGCGCAGAACTCCACCGTACCACAGATGAAGATGTTTCTGACGCGGCTGGGATCCCGCTCCAAGATGGTGGTCACCGGCGACATCACCCAGGTCGACCTGCCCACCGGCACCCAGTCGGGCCTCATCAACGCCAAACATACCCTGAAACATATCGAAGGCATCCGGACCATTAATTTCAAAGAAAAAGACGTGGTCCGGCACGATCTGGTCAAAAAAATCGTCCACGCCTACGAGAATGAGCGCACCTCTTCTGCCAATGGCAACTCCAATTCCAGCTAAACATCTTGTGCAGTCAAGGAGAGACTTGACCGCTTTTATTTTTTACTATGAATATATTTAATACACTAAAGTTTGAATTGGTTATAGCGGTTCTAATGATTTGGAATCTGTATTACGTTCCGCCAGCCAATGCAAACCCCGATATAAATAAAATTTGCGACTCCTACAAAGAATTTTCAGCAGAAGCCTATTGGAGTTCTTTTTATGAACTTCCTTTTGTCGCAGAGAAGGCAGATGGCGAATATATTTATGCACTGAGTCGATGGAGAGACACGAGATGCATCAAGGTTAAAAAGGACACTTTGGAGGAAATCGGACCCCATACCCGAAGTGCAAAATACTGGATGAAAATATGGATTAATCGTTCTGATTACGATCGCGGACTTTACACCGTAGCTGGGGAGGATGGGAAATCACACAATATTGGTCCCAAAATAATCGACCAAATGCATGAGGTTTCTGGACTGCGTTTTAAAGAGCAACGAGAATGGCAGCGTTGGTGGAAAGAAAACAGAGATTTTTTGGTCTGGTCTAATGAAAAAGGTGTTTTGGTAATTGATGATCAAGCGAAGCAAAATGCGAAGAATCCTAGTTTACCAGCGCCTTTTTAGGATAAAAGGCTATGGAAATTTTGCTCACCAACAACCAGAGTCAATACCCGGTAGACGCCGCCCAGTTCCAGTCCCAAATCGGTCAAGTTCTTGAAAAATTAGGAGAAACCCAGTGCGAGCTGAGCCTGTTGTTGACAGATGACGTTGAAATTCAAGGGCTTAACCGGACCTACCGCAGCCTCGATAAGGCCACGGATGTGCTATCCTTCCCTCAGGACGAGGATGCGGTCAACGAATCGGGGGATACCCTGCTGGGCGACGTGGTGATTTCGGTCGAAACGGCGGCCCGTCAGGCGGAGGAGCATCATCTCAGCTTCAATGAAGAGTTGATCCTGCTGGCCATTCACGGCATACTTCACCTGTTGGGCTACGACCACGAACGGTCCCCGCAAGACGCCCGCATCATGCAAGACAAAACCCAGGCAGTTTTCGAAACCCTGTTTCCCGGCCGACGTCCCTCGGGAACCAGTAATTTTTGACCGCGACTGCGCGAACCGGAGACCCGATTGTATGCAAAACCTCTGGGCCCCCTGGAGAATGGAGTATATCGTGTCGGACAAAACCGCCGAGTGCATCTTTTGCACCGCCCCGCCGGCCAACGATGACCCCGCAAAAAAAATCCTGCACCGGGGCGAGCATAGTTTTGTGATGATCAACATCTTCCCGTACTCCAACGGGCACCTCCTGATCTCTCCGTACCGGCACCTGGACTGCCTGACCAAGCTGAACGACGCCGAATTGATGGAAAGCGGCAAGTTGATCCAGAAGTCCATGGACATCCTGCGCCAGGCCTATACTCCGGATGGCTTCAACGTGGGATACAATATCGGCAGAAGTGGTGGCGCGGGATTTGAAGACCACATCCACGCCCACATCGTGCCGCGCTGGGCCGCCGACACCAATTTCATGCCGGTGCTGGCCGACACCAAGGTCCACCCGGAACACATCGAAGGCACTTACAACCGCCTGCAACCGCTGTTTCAAAATTTGAAGCTCTAACATGACTGAAACCGTCAAGAATAAAAAACCGGTGCCCGACGAAACTCCCATGATGCAGCAGTACCAGAGCATCAAGCGGGACTACCCGGACGCCATCCTGTTCTTCCGGATGGGCGACTTCTACGAGATGTTCAACGAGGACGCGAAAACCGCCTCCAAGATTCTTGAGATCGCCCTCACCTCACGCAATAAAAACCAGGCGAACCCGGTGCCGATGTGCGGCAT
Source organism: Nitrospinaceae bacterium (assembly GCA_965237905.1). GTDB lineage: Bacteria > Nitrospinota > Nitrospinia > Nitrospinales > Nitrospinaceae > SZUA-226. The sequence goes on from OZ250172.1 coordinate 455,030, forward strand.
CCCGCATCATTCCTCCAACCTGTATATTTCGAAGCTGGTCAAACAGGGTAAAAAGATCGCCATCTGCGAACAGGTGGAAGACCCGAGGCTGGCCAAGGGACTGGTGAAGCGGGAAGTGGTGCGCGTCATCACCCCGGGAACGGTGCTGGAGGATCACCTGCTGGACCCGAAAAGCCATCATTACCTGGCCTCCATCTACATCGGACGCGACGGCACCGGACTGGCGGCGGTGGATCTGTCCACCGGTGAATTCAAGGTGACCGAAATCCAGGATACCGGGTCGCACTCTCTACTGATGGATGAGTTGAACAAACTGGACCCGCGGGAAGTCATCGCTCCCGAATCCATCCTCAATGACGAAGGTTCGGGCATCACCGGACTTTCCCAGGGGTCGTACTGCGTGAACCCTTGCGAGGACTGGACCTACAGCCACGGCGAAGCCTACCGGCAGTTGACGGACCATTTCAAAACCCACTCACTGGAAGGATTCGGCTGTGAGCATCTTAAAAACGCCATCAGCGCGGCGGGCGCCCTGATCCGATATCTGTGCGACACCCAGAAGTCCGCGGTGCAACATGTGAATACCCTGTCCACCTTCAACATCCACAGTTACATGTGGCTCGACCAAGCCACCGTCAACAGCCTCGAGTTGGTGAAATCCAGCGACGGCGAACGCAAGCATTCCCTGCTCGGCCTCTTAGACGAAACCTGCACGCCGATGGGGGCCCGGCGCCTCAAGGAATGGATTCTGAAACCGCTGGTCGACCGGACCGCAATCGAGGACCGGCTGAATGGGGTGACGGTGTTTCACGACAACCTCATGGACCGCAACGATCTGCGCTCCCACCTTGGAAACATCTATGACTTGGAACGCCTGCTGGGCCGCATCTCGTTGTCCGCGTGCAGTCCCAGGGATTTGGCGGCGCTCAAAAGCTCGTTGGCCGTTCTGCCGGAGATCAAGCAAACTCTGCAACGCTGTGATTCCAAAGACCTGCAACGATTCATCGAATCGTGGGACAACCTGGAATCGGTGCATCAAAAGATTGATCAAATGATTGTGGACGATCCGCCCTATAACTTCAAGGACGGCCACCTGATCAAACCCGGTTGCCATGAACAACTGGACCGGTTGAAATCCATTACGCGCGACGGCAACCAGTCGATTGCCGCTTTGGAAGCGCGCGAACGCGAACGCACCAGCATCCCTCAGTTGAAAGTCGGCTTCAACAAAATTTATGGGTATTACATCGAGGTGACGAAAAAGAATCTCGACCGGGTGCCAGAGGATTATATTCGCAAGCAATCGCTGGTCAACTGCGAGCGGTTCATCTCGCCGGAACTGAAAGAACACGAAACTGAGATTACCGGTGCGGAAGAAAAGATACTGGCGCTCGAACAGGAATTGTTTCAGCAGGTCCGGCAGGCGGTGGCGGCGGAGGGCCAACGCATTCAATCCATGGCACTCCTGCTGAGTCAACTGGACGCGATGGCGTCCCTCGCGGAAGTGGCTCATCGGCACCAGTACACCCGCCCTGTGCTGAGAGAGGACACGGATCTTCGTTTCGTCAACGGACGCCACCCACTGGTGGAACTCATCGATCCCTCCAATCCGTTCATCCCCAACAACACCACTTTGGACTGTGACGGCAACCAGATCATGATCATCACCGGTCCCAACATGGCCGGCAAATCCACCTACCTCCGGCAGGTGGCGCTGATCACATTAATGGCGCAGATCGGCAGTTATGTTCCGGCGGAAGAAGCGGAACTGGGGCTGGTCGACCGCATCTTCTCCCGGGTCGGCGCGCAGGATCATTTGCTGAAGGGGCAATCGACTTTCATGGTGGAGATGAACGAAGCCGCCAACATTCTCAACAATGCCACTCGCAAGAGCCTGATCATTCTGGATGAAATCGGGCGAGGCACCAGCACCTTCGACGGCATCAGCATTGCCTGGTCGATGGTCGAATACCTCCACGGTCCCGAGCGCATCGGCGCCAAAACCCTGTTCGCCACGCATTACCATGAATTGACCGAATTGGAGGAAACGCTTCCGGGAGTCAAAAATTTCAACGTGCAGGTCAAGGAATGGAACGACGAGATTATCTTTCTGAGAAAAATTGCGCCCGGCGGTGCCGACAAGAGTTACGGAATTCAGGTCGCCCGGTTGGCGGGTTTACCGGAGAAAGTCTTGAAGCGGGCTCACGAGGTATTGTTCAATTTGGAAAACAGCGAATATGATGAAGCGGGAGCGCCTAAAATCGGACGCTCGGAGGACGCTCCGTCCGCCACCGGACCCCAGCAAATGGGATTGTTCGCCTCCCTGCCCTCACCTTTGGTTCAGAAACTGAAGGAAATCCGGCCCGATGAATTGACCCCGCGGGAAGCCCTGGCAAAATGGGATGAAGTCCTTGAAATCCTGAAAGACGGGTGATTTGCCCCCTTTTTTCAGAAGTTTTTACTCGACCGAAACCTTTGGAACTCCCGCAAAGCTGCCTAAAAACAATTCTCTAAAGTATTCCCCCAAAAAGGGATGTCAAAAACAGGCGCAATTTCATCCAACTTCAATAAAAATGGGTATTTACTACCAATGTAAAATAATCTATCATAGGAATGTTAGGTCGGATCAATAGAGTTGCGTGAAAACCCCTTGTTTTATTTTGCGTTTAATCGGTACAAAACATTTTTTATAAAACCCCTCATGAATAATTTCTCTAAAACCCTCCGAGTTCTCACTTTGTTTTTCGGGATATGGTGTTGTTTTATTATCCCAGCCTGGGCCAAACCGACCATATCCAAAATCAGCCTCAATACCGAAAAAGAATTAATCACTCTCGATGCGGAATTGATTGACGCGTTCAATGAAAAGATCAAGGAGGCTATCGAAAGCGGCGTCGCGATGACTTTCACTTACGAAGTCGAGTTACTCAAACAGTCTTCTGGTTTTGGAGACGACGTGGTATCGCAAAACAAGGTGACCCATACCATCCAGTACGACACGCTGAAAAAAGTCTACCAGTTTTCCTCAAAAGGGAAAAATGTCAACCGCAAGATTACCACCAAGAGTATGGAGAAGTATCAGCAATTGATGTTGACACTCAAGGATATTCCCATTGCCCACATCTTCAAACTGGATCCGGAGGAAAAGTATTACGCTCGTGTGAAAGCGGAAATGGAAGCGGATGGCCTGTGGTTTCCGTTCAATTACCTTCTATTCTTTGTTCCTTTTGAGGAGTTTGAAACTTCGTGGACCCAGTCCACCCCTCTGGCTATTAAAACGGATCCGGCCTTTGGAATGGAAGCTTCTCAAAAAAAATCCAAGCCGGCAATCCCTTCCGAGGGGGTAGCAAATGGTATCCGATCCTTTAACCAGTAACCCCCAGTACGTCCAACTCTCCGAAGAACAAATCCAATTAAAGAAAAAGCGTGCCCGGCGCAATATCGCATGGTTGATTGTCACTCTGGTCGGATTGACAGTGCTGGAAGTCTATTTCCTCAAACAGCAAAAAGCCAGCATTGCGGACAACATCAATATCATTTTTCTGTTCAACGTGATCATCATTCTGCTCGTATTGCTGATCGTGATGATCACGCGCAATCTGGTCAAGTTGTACAATGAGCGGAAAAACAAAACAATCGGTGCAAAGTTTCAGACCAAGATGATCCTCGCTTTTTTAATTCTGGCTCTGGTCCCCTCCATCCTGCTGTTTTTCGTCGCCAGCAAATTGTTCAGCTACAGTATCGGAAACTGGTTCAGCATTCAGGTAGAACGTTCCCTACAGCAATCTATGGAAGTGGCGCGCGAGTATTATTCGCATGTCGAGCGCAAAAGCCAGTTTCACGCCCGGAAACTGGAAGAACTGATCACCAAAAATCAACTGTACCTGCAGGATAAACGCGATACTCTGCAACGGCTGGTGGAAACCAAGACCGAAGAGTATGAACTGGGTGGAGTCATCGTATACGATCAACAGGGACAAGTCGTCGTGTCTTATGCCAACAAATCGATGCCGCAGAACTATACCAACCTGGACTATGCGGATCTGATACGCGAAAGCATGGAAAGCGAGGGCACTGCTGAAACGCGGTCCCACACCAAAGGCAATTACCTGGTGGTCCTCCTTCCACTCAAGCAGAATGTGGAAGGCAAACCCTCCATATGGGGATATATTTTAACCCTGTCCAAGATCCCCAAAAGCACCATGATCAAGATTGAAGGCATCCGCAACACGTTTGAGGATTATAAGAAGCAGAGTTTTCTCAAGCTTCCGGTCAGCGCCAATTACTACACCACCTTTATCTTGATGACCTTGTTAATCCTGTTCTCGGCTATATGGCTCGGTATTTATATGGCGCGAGGCATCACCATTCCCATCCAGCAGTTGGCCGCAGGAACCCGGCGCGTGGCAGAAGGGGACCTCAACGTCAAAGTCAATCTGGACACCGGCGATGAAATCGGATTACTGGTCAATTCCTTTAACACCATGACAGAACAGCTTAAGACCAGCCGCAAAACCCTCGAAGAGGCTCATGAAAACCTTCAGATTACCAACATCGAGCTGGACGAACGTCGGTTATACACCGAAACCATCCTGGAAAATATCGGTGCCGGTGTAATCTCCATCGATAAAAAAGGACGGATCACCACCCTCAACACAGGTGCCAAACGTCTGCTGGATGCGGAGGACAAGGACATCATCGGACTCACTTACAAAGACGCGTTCGACTCCTCTTTCCACGAACCTATCCGCAACATGATTAAAAAAATGAACGAAGACCATAAGGAAAACTACGAGGAGCAGGTGGAATTGACTGTGGGCGAAGATAACCTGACTCTACTGGCAAATATCAAGTTCATGCGGGACGACCGGAAAAAATACCTGGGCCTCCTGCTGGTGTTTGAAGATATCAGCCAGCTCATCAAGGCCCAGAAAATTTCCGCCTGGCAGGAAGTTGCCCAGGGCATCGCCCACGAAATCAAAAACCCCCTGACGCCGATCCAGCTGAACACGCAACGTCTGAAAAAGAAATACTATGAGGACAAAGAATCCTTCGCCAAGGTATTCGATGAAAGCATCCGGATCATCACGCAGGAAGTGGAAGGCATGAAGGACTTGCTGAATGAATTTCTCCGGTTTTCGCGCATGCCCACTCCCCATCCCAAATTGTATTCCGTGCACACTATTATCGACGATGTGACCCGCCTGTATCTCAACCATGAGAAGGGCGTGACCATCAATAAATACCTGGACCCGAATGTCAATCTGCTCTATATCGATCCCGAGCAGATACGACGCGTATTCATCAACCTGTTTGACAACGCGTTGGATGCCCTGGACGATCAAGAAGGCCTGATTGAGATTGCCACGCATTGGGACCACCAGACCAAGCGGGTCAAAATTGACTTCTCGGATAACGGCATGGGTATCAATCCGCCGGACCGGGATAAACTGTTTCTCCCGCATTTTACGACCAAAAAACGGGGCACCGGTCTGGGTCTGGCCATCGTAACTCGTATCATTACCGATCACAAAGGAATCATCCAGGTTCGATCCAATGAGCCCAAGGGAACCATTTTTACCCTTGAATTTCCAGATCCTTCGTCCACCACCCACGTCGGGCCCTCCCAGAAGAAGCCGAAAACCCTCGGGACCGCCGGTTAATTCCCTCACCAGATTTTTTTACTCCCCCTCTTATCAATTTCGCCTAAAATCCGTATAATGGGCTCTCGGCTGAAAATCGACATTCCTGAATAATGAGTCCCCTTGGGAGTATTCACCAATCAATTGGACAAAGCCATGCGTGCCTTCAATCAGCTGGAAGTGGGCGGTGTGGTGCTCAACGATGTGCCCACCTTCCGGCGTCGACAACATGCCTTACGGTGGCGTGAAGGATTCCGGGTTCGGCCGGGAAGGCCTGAAGTACAGTATCGAAGAAATGACGGAAATCAAACTTCTGGTCATGAATCACTATCTGGATTAATCTTAACCGAGCGACTTACCATCATGACCAACAATTCACGTTTTATCGACAACGGCAACGGAACCATTACCGATTCCGAAACCAATTTAATCTGGAAGAAAACCGACTCGTTCCAGGATACCAAAAAATGGAAGAATTGGTTCACCGGTCACGAGTATATGCAAATTGTGAACCTGGAAAGGTTTGGCGGGTCTGAGGGCTGGCGATTTCCCTTCGAGGATGAAGCCTACAGCCTGTTCGAACTGGAAAAAATCAACCAGGACAAGTACGGGGACGACATCTACCTCGACCCCATTTTCGAGCCGGGAAGCGCCGGGGTGACCTGGACGGAAGACATTAAGGATTCGTCGGCACTCCTCATTCAATACGAAGACGGGATTAAAGTCTGGCCCTCGCAGTACGCCAACCTGAATATGGCGGTCCGACTGGTCCGCAGTGTCTAAGCCTGGATCACTTGTTGGACAGCCAGGACGAAGGGTAGATGATCCGGAAGGAAGCCTGTGCTGGGCCCAAATATTCGTAGCCGGGTTGCACGACAAACCGTATCGGAGTCCAGGGTGATTCCAGGGGTTTCGACTTTTGCGGATGGGACCTCAATGCCCTCAACTCAAGAATCAGCACCCTGCCTTCCGGCAAAACATACGGACGCTTAGAGGTCCGCCCTTTGGCTGTTTTTTCCAGATCGATCTTGAACGCGCCGTTGGGTTCTTGAGAGCCAGCAGATTCCCCCCGCGAAATGATTTTGGAGCGGGGAGACGTCACCGAAAGCTTCCACTGATAGCGGGTCTCAAATCCACGGGCATAGGCCGTCAGGGCCACCGGATCCAGAAACTGAATTTTTGGTTTTCCCTCCTCCCGGTAAAACTGCAGATGGGTCAACGACCATTTCGCCTGGTCTCCTTCAAACACTTGACCTCCCATGCGACGGCAACGGGAATCACGAAGCACTTTCGCCAGTTGGATGCGGCGGGTAACCAATAGACTTTTCCTTAAGTCCAAAGCCTTCGGGTGAATCAGATAACAACTGGCGATGGCCAGTTGCAAATCGGCCTCGGCTGAAATTTTTTGATCGACAGCATGACGCAACGCCTCCACCATTTTCTTCTCCACAGGTGTATCCAGAACGCGGCTTTGCTCCCGCGCCAGACGGATCACCTGCGGCCAATCCCGTTTGGCAAGCGCCTCTTTAAAATCCTTCGCCATGAGAAAAGCATAGCCTCCCTCCCTTGCCTTAAAGTACTCCTTCGTCCCGAAAACATGCTTCTTTAAAAACTGGTAGCGTTTTGGATGTGTGTATTGGAAATAGGGATAATGAATATAGGCGGCGATCGAATTGGCGAAATCCTCCTGCGGGTTCTCCCGGGAATAGGTGGGCAGATGCCGCGAAGAAACGGGACCGTAATTGAGAACACCGGGATCGCTGACCAAAGTGTATAAAAAATCACTGTCGGCTTTCCCATCGAGCGCCGGTAGATGGAGAATATGAAATTTGGACAATTCCAGCCACTCGTTCTGGAAAGTTAAAAATCCATGACTCAGATCAAACACATGCCCCATTTCGTGATGCACGATGTTGTCGAAATCCTCCTCACTTTCATAGAATATGGAATTGTAAAACTCGATGCGGAGCGGTTCATCCGTCAGCGCCACCTGGTAGCTTTGGTGCGCCTGGCGATAAACTGTAGTAAACCGGGGAAACGTGGCGGCAGGAATTCCTGAATTATCCGGAGTATTTGAAGTGGTAAGCCCCTTGTTTTTGATTTGCAATTGAGCGGTGCGGTAAAATCCCTTCAACCCCTGGATGCGATAAAATTTTTCAGGCAGGCGGGAAAACGCATTGTGCAGACGCTCAATCTCTTCGGGCCGCCACCCTTCGTCCAAATCCATTAATTCATACCCGAAAGCTGATTTAAATTTTTCTTTGAGACGGCTGACTTCCTCCCGGTAATTCCCCGGATAAACGTACAGGGGACGTTTTTCCTTCTGATGCCCCTCCCCCACCGCTCCCATATGGCTGGCCCGAACCCCATCTTCTCCCACTGGAGAAATGATCCCGGCCATCAGCAATATCAAAACCATCCAAAAGTATTTATTCTTCACTCAAGAATCCTATTCAAAAATTACGCCTCCCCTTCAAAGTAGCAAATCCGGGGGATGAATCACAAACAAAATAAATAGCGATTTTCTTACTGAAAAGAAGGGTTCCAAGTCAGAGAAATCCCCGCAAACAGGTTGAACGGTGGAGCCGGCTCAAAGTACCTCCCGCCGGCGGCATTGATACGAGTATTGGCATTGTAGCTTACATCCAGCAGATTATTGATTCCCAAAAACATGGAGCCCCGGACCGAGCCCCATCGTTTTTCCATTCCCATCTTCAGCTGTATGCGGGTATAGGCGGAGTTTTCAGCCGTGTTTTCGTTGTTCACATAAAATTGACTGACATATTCGGTGAGCATACTCCCAAACCATCCCTCGGGATACCGGTATTCGATTTGGCCGACCGCCCGGTGGACCGGTATTCCCGGCAGGCGGTTTCCTTTGAAGTCCACCCCACTGACCACAAACTTCTGAAACTCAAAATCCGAGTAAGTGTAAGAAACCGTTCCCTGCCAATTTTTGTGGGGACGCCACCGGAGCCAGGCTTCCACTCCCTTGCGCTCGGAGGTACCTGAATTGCGGAAAAACGTCCGGCCGGGGAACGCGGCCAACTCAAAGGGAGTGATCTCGTCTTCCGTCCGAATATAAAACAAAGCCAACTCATATTCGATGCCGAGGTTGCCTTTAAGTCCCAGTTCAAGACTGTAAGAGGTTTGAGGTTTGAGATTCGGATTGAATCCGCCGGTCCCTGACGGATTGTTGATCAACTCGGTGGTGGTCGGGGTTTCAAAGACCGTGGAACTGTTCAGATAAACCCTGTGCTCTTGGGTTAGATGATACAACACACCCAAAGTGCCACTGCCCTGGTTCAGGGTTTGAGCACTGGACTGATCTCCATCGGCAAGAAATGCATCGTTCACCCGGTAGTGAATCCGATCATACCGCGCCCCGGCGGTCAGTTCCCAATCATCCGATAGAATCATTTCGTCCCGGATATACACCCCCAGACTGTCCACGATTTCGCGCTGTCTTAAAGTCTCGGCTCCCTGGGCACCCGAATTATTGTTAAAACGTTGCCGGTCGTCATTCTGGTACAAAAAGTCCAGACCGGCGATCCATCGGTTGGATTTGGTGAACAGAGAATGGTTATTGATATACTTCAAAGCCGCTCCGGGCGCCCATCGCTCAAATTCGACCTGTCCGCCGGAAACGAACGGTAAGCGGTTGGAAAAATCCCGATGGATCAAATGAGCGGTAAACGTCAGGTCCTGTCGTTGTCCCAGAGGCTTCCGCCAACGCCACCCCAGCGTTTCCTGATCGACCTCCTCACCCACATCAAACAGCACATTTTGAGGATGGGCCTGGCGCGGATTGATCGCCGCCTGGAACTCCGTCAATCCTCCAGGATCGTCAGCTCGGGGAGAATGAAATTTTTGGAACGTCCATTGGGTGTCTGAACCCGATGCCGCCTGCCAATTGAGTTTGGTTTGAAACATCAGGTTTTCGGTAACATTGTGTTCCCGGTAACCATTCAACTCCAGACGCGATCCGAACACCCGATAATCGGAGGTCGAAGTACGGCCTCCCAGCTTGATCTGGGTTTTCAACAAACCAAATGAACCGGTTACCACTTTCGATTCTATTTCGAAGGGATCATTAGGACCGTTTTCGGTAAATATCGAAATGACTCCTCCGGAGGCGTTTCCATAAAGTGAGGCGGAAGGACCACGAAGAACTTCGATATAGTCGATGATTCCGGGATCGACGGCATCCAGCTGGCTGATACCGTCCGGCAGGGTTTGGGGAATATCGTCTACCAGGATTTTGATACCGCGAATGCCAAAGGGTGAGCGGGCCCCAAAACCGCGAATCGATATTCGCAGGTCCTGCGCAAAATTATATGGATTTTGAATGAATAGTCCGGGGAGGATAGATAGGGATTCGTCCAAGGTCAGCGCGGGCTGGCCTTTTTGGATATCTTCTTTTTCAATGCGGGCCACCGCGTTGGGAATATTTTGAACCGGCTTGGCAGAGCGAGTCGCCGTGACCTCGATGGGTTCCAAAGTTTCGACTTGCCCCTCTTGTGAGACTTGGGACCATAGGAAAGGCAACCCTGCGCCCGATTCCACAATCAGGAGAATGGGCAGACAGCCCAAAATCCGGGGCAGGTAGGCCTTCATTCTTTGAGGGAGGCTATTTTGAATTCTGGTCCAGGATATTTAAAATCGACTGCAGATCCTTCGTGGCCTTCGTTTTCCAGTCTGCCAGCGCTTCCCGGTCGAAACCAAAGTCCAACTGGTCTCCTCCTCCATTGTTGGATCTTTTTTGCTTCAATTTTTTTTTGGCGCCTGCGATGGTGAACTTATCCGCATACAGCAATTGCTTGATCTCCAGAACCTGGTCGATATCTTTTTTCTGGTACAGACGCTGACCGGACCGGTTTTTATTGGGCTTGAGAACATCAAACTCTTCCTCCCAATAACGGAGGACATGTTGCTCCACTTCCGCAATTTCGGCCACTTCACCAATTTTGAAAAACAGCTTATTCGGAATAGGTTGCTTCATAATCCTTATTGTTGGTTGAGTCCAGCAAGTGTCTACTGGGCTTGAATGTTAAAACCCGCCGGGGTTTAATGATAATCGGCTCACCCGTTCTAGGATTCCTCGCATTCCGGGCCCTTTTCTCTCTCAAATTGAAACTGGCGAATCCAACGATACGGACATTTTCACCCTTACTCAATACTGCCTTAATTTCATCCAGCACGACATCCACCGCCGAGGCGGCTTCCTGCCGGGTAAAACCGACCCGCTCATAAACCCGGTCGACAATATCCGATTTCACAATGGTACCCAGTTCTGATCCTTTTGTCATAAGCACCTCGACAAAAAAGTTATTCTTCCTTCTTCGATTCCTTTTTAGCTTCTTCAACAATTTTCGAAGTCAGGTGGTCCGGTACAACGTCGTAATGATCAAACTCCATAACGAAAATTCCACGGCCGCTGGTCAATGCACGAAGTTCTGCAGCATAATTCAAAATCGATGCCATCGGGACATGAGCGCGAACGTTCTGATTGTCATCGTTGGCATCGACACCCAGGATTTTACCACGCTTGGAGTTAAGATCGCCAATTACATCCCCGACAAACTCACTGGGAACGACCACTTCCGTGGTCATGAGCGGCTCCAGAAGAATCGGTTTGCAATCCAGAACCCCCTTTTTGAATCCGATGGATCCGGCTATTTTAAAAGCCATTTCCGAAGAGTCGACGTCGTGATAGGAGCCATCGTACAAGGCTACTTTCACGTCGACCATGGGATAATTGGCCAGAACGCCCTGGGCCATGGCTTCATGCACGCCTTTTTCCACCGCCGGGATATACGTTTTGGGAATGGCGCCGCCCACAACCCGATTTTCAAATTCAAAACCACCGCCCCGGGGCAAAGGCGATATTTCCAGCCAGGTGTCGCCAAACTGGCCACGACCGCCGGATTGTTTCTTATGCTTGCCTTGCACTTTGGTTTTACCGCGAATGGTTTCGCGGTAAGGCACCTTGGGAGGTTTCACATCGACTTCCACCCCAAACCGCCGCTTCAGCCGTTCAATGATCACGTCAAGATGCTCGGCACCCATACCGGAAACCAGGAGTTCGTGAGTCTGGGCATCCCTTTCCACTTTCAAAGTCGGATCCTCCTCCACCAGACGGTGAAGGGAGTTGCTGATTTTTTCCTCGTCTGCACGTGTTTTGGGGACCATGGCCCGCGCCAGCACCGGGTTGGGAAAAACGATCGGATCGAATTGCACTCCTTTGTTCTTGGTCGTCAGCGTATCCCCGGTAGTGGTGACCTTAAGTTTGGCCACGGTTCCCATATCTCCGGCAATAATTTCCGGTAGCGGGATCTGCTTCTTCCCCTGCAGGGCAAACAGTTGGCCTACCCGCTCGTCGGTTTCGTGATTGGAATTGAACACCGATGTATCCGGTTTCACCGAACCGGAATAAACACGAAACAGAGTCAACTTGCCCGCATAGGGATCGGCGATGGTTTTAAAGACGAGACTGGCAAACATCCCGTTGCCCGGCTTCACTTCTATGGCTTCATCTCCACTCAAGGCTTTGGCCAGTTGGGCCGGGCTTTGATCGGGCGAGGGCAAAAAGTCGATGATCGCTTTCGCCAACCGGTCGGTCCCGATGTTATGAAGAGCGGAACCCAGAATAACCGGAATCAGATGGCCGCTTTCCACCCCCTTTTTGAGACCGGTATCAAATTCCTCATCGCTCAATTCACCCTTATCCAGATAGGACTCAATCAACTCGTCATCCGCTTCGGCAACCGCTTCGACCAACTCGGCTCGGCGGCTTTCCACTTCGTCCTTGACCTCGTCAGGAATGTCGGAAGCGGTGCCCGATCCCTTCCCATCTTTTTCGTAAGCGTAGTATTTATTCTCGACCAGATCCACAACGCCGGAAAATTGATCGGCACTGCCGACGGGTACATGCATCAGAAAAGGCTGGGCGCTGAATTTCTTCTTTAAGGATTCCAGGATGGATTGGATGGAGGCCTGTTCGCTGTCCATTTTGTTGATGAAGACAATTCGTTTGAGGGAGCTCTCATCAGCCCATTGCCAAACTTTCTCAGTGTAAAACTGAATCCCCGAGTCAGCGGCAATGACGACGACCACGCCATCGGCAACGCGGATGCAACCTGGAGTGTCCGCGATAAAGTTCCCGTTGCCGGGGGTGTCCAGAATATTGAATTTGTGTTTTTGCCATTCGCTGACGGCGAATGAGGCGTTTATGGAATGACCGCGCCGAACCTCGTCGGGATCGTAATCCATGATGGAAGAATTGTCACCTACTTTCCCCAGGCGATCGGAAACGCCTGACAAATATAACAGGCCTTCCACCACTGAAGTTTTTCCCGCACCCGCATGGCCGACGAATGCAACGTTCCTGATCTGCTCAACTTTGTACGATTTCATGCTTCTCCCCCGATAGGCGGATTTTACAAAAAACCTGAGCCTTCCAACAAGAGCAATAATACCAATTTAAAGAGCTGTATTTAACTTAAATCTTTAAACGTATAGATGTACAAAGAGATTTTAACTGGGCTTCCTCGAAATCCCGACATGAATCAACATAAAATAGATTCCAACCGCTTCATTTTTTGGAAAACCGTACCATAAAAAGACGGATAGAGCCGAAAGAGCTGATCTAGTTCGCGGGTACTGATGCCCACTGCCAATACCCGATCGGTATGAACGATGGCTTGATCCGCCAATGGAACATGTTTCCAGTCCGGAATTTGCCCCATAATATCGCCACTTGACAGAAAAGCAACGTTTTTTGTGCCCTGCGGGCAAATTTTTACTTCTCCTGAAATTATGATGAAAACCCGGTCTCCATTTAAATCAGTGGAAAAAATAGGGTCCTTTTTTTTCCAATGACGCAGGTCCCCGAAACCCAGGGATGCGATCAGGCCGGGGCGCATTATACTATTGAAATAATTGCCCAATTGGTAAAACTCATCAATAATTTTAGGCAGGCTGGATTGGGTATAGAATTTTTTTGGGATTTTGAGAAGAGTCAGGTCCGACAAAGCTTTGACGGTGGCCCGGCGGCGCGGATTGGAGGTGGAAACGGCCAATTCGCCGAAAAACATTCCTTTCTCATAAACAACTGAATGGTTTTTATTAATACCAATTTCCGCGAAACCGTCCAAAATCACAAAAAAATCATTCCCAATTTCATCTTTGGAAAAAACGACTGCTCCGGATTTCAACTTCTGGATTTTCGACTGTTCCACAATTTTCGTCAGTTGAGATTTTTTAACGCCCTGAAACAAAACCGCATCTTTGACCAAATTCAGTTTGGTCCGAACTTTGGACTTCCTGCTTTTGATCAACACATCCGTCTCGCCTTCATGAGCAAACCGAAAATAAGGATGCTTAAAAGGTTCCTTATGTTGGTGAACAAGCACCACCTTCTTAGCGAGAGAAGCATCGATATGCGTGAGAGAAGCCAGCTCGGTGTGCAGGTTGCCTCCACCCACTTCTTGAATAATCAAATCTGCATCCCAGACAAATCCCAAAATGCTGTCCCGCCGGTTTCGAGAAAAATTACCCATTTCCCACCACCGATGGGTCAAGTCCTCATCGTATTTGGTGTCTCCGGAATGACTGATCGTTTTTGCGCTTCCTCCAGGCGGACGGTAAGTCACCTTGAACCGCCCGGCTGGAATCGAATGAAGGGAGTAATCAAACAGCAGATAGGTGTATTTGAAACCGGGCAGTTTGATTTCATTGCCCGCCTCCACCTCCAGCAAATCGACAAACTCTTCGATCACTTCTTTGGGAAACCGGCTGATGCCCTGCACTTTTCTCAGAAAACTTTCGAAAATAATTCGCGTCGTGATCAATTTGATACGTTGACCCGAAAGAATTTTTTCGATCAAACCGGAATCATGATCGGAGTGGACGTGAGAGAGAATAATATAGCTGATATCTTTGTCCGTTATCCCGTACTTCAGCGCGGACTCATTATGCTCGCTGAAAGCATCCACCATGATGCCCTTGCCCTCCGACCAGACAATCAGACAACTGTTTTTCCTGTTGTGCGAAAATCCTGAGCCCACACCCAGGTAGGTGACTCCCATGAAGGGTTTTTCCAAAGGAGTCACGACTCCCGGTTTGGGAGGCAGGTCAAGCTTCAACATATTGACAGGGAATTTCTGTCGGCCCTGCTGATGAATATCGAATTCGGCGGGCCGGGCTTGAACTATTTTTAACTCTTTCCCCTGCTTGCCTGCACCTTCTATCGTCACCGTATTCTGTTTATTGAATATTTGAAAATCGATCAATGAGCCGACAAATTCATCCTGATTTTTATCTTTGGCAATGGAAAACAGATCCATCTCTTTCTTCAACTGGGCGCAGGTAATATAGTTCCGGGCAAAAAGCGAAGTCGTTCGGGCATTGGCTTTATTCATCAGCCATTGTTTACCGCGGATCAAGGTTTCAAAATAGTCTCTGATCTCGGATTGAATTTGACGGTCAGGCGTATTGTATTTGAGAAGACGATTGTACAGGTCGAGCGGTTTTTTACTTTCCGCCACATGATCTAAAAACTGTTCGTAGCGTTTCAATTCCGCATCGGTAAACCCGCTCTCCCGGCCAAACCGGCGAAATTGGGCATGGACCAGGTTCTGAAACGCCGGACCAAACAGAGTTTCCTGGAGAATGGATTTCAGCCTATCTCTCTGGTCGGAGGTGCAGTAGATTATGATCTTTTCGTGGGACGGGCGGGCAAAGAGAAAGGTATAGACGATAAACTCGAAATCGAAATTGTTTTTTCCCTGGACAAAGGTTCTTATGGGAAGCACATACTTAGAGGGAAGCGCTTCGGACCGCCTGCTGAAATCCTTGACAATTCCCGGAGGACATCCGAAGCAAATCGGGTGGAATCCCTTGATCTCCAAAACCCGAAAATTATAGCCTTTGTATATGCTGTACCCTTTAGGATTTGCCATAATCTATTTGTCGGAACGCCGGGGAGAAAACTTCAGGTGCACCGGAGTTCCCGAAAAACCAAACACCTTTCTCAAACTGTTCGTTAGATATCTGCGATATGAAAAATGAATACCCTCTGGATAATTCACGAAACATTGAAACGTGGGAGGACAACTTTTCACCTGTGTGGAGTAAAACAGCCTGATAAACTTTCCCCGGAAACTGCTGAATGGATTTTTTTCAATGGCCTTGGCAAAGCAATCGTTCAGTCTTCCTGTTGGAATCCTCTTCGAGTATTCGGAATAGACCCTCTCCACTTCCGGGAAAAAATGTTTCAACCCATATCCGGATTTGGCGGAGATAAACAGCACCGGAGCAAAATCCAGAAATCTCAGCTTATCTTTCACCCTCTCCTCAATAGCTTCATGGACGCCTTTCTCGCGTTCCAGGAGGTCACACTTGTTGACCGCCAGAATACATCCCCTGCCTTGCTCAAAGGCGTACCCGGCAATGGTGGCATCCTGTTCGCTCACTCCTGTTTCTCCATCCAGAACCAGAACCGTAATATCACACCGCTCCAGAGCTTTCAAGGCCATGATCACGCTGTACTTCTCGAGCAGGCGCGTGGTTTTACCCTTACGCCGGATACCTGCGGTATCTATCAATACAAATTCCTTCCCATCGGATACCACGGATGTGTCCACCGCGTCGCGCGTGGTTCCTGGAATTTCGGAGACAATACAGCGATCGGATTTTAATAATTTATTGATGAGTGACGATTTGCCGGCATTGGGTTTCCCGATCACCGCAACGCGGATTTTTCCAGGCACCTCTGCCGGTTCCTCCTCCGCTTCGGAAAAACCCTTCACCAACTCCTCCAGCATCGTTTCAATTCCGATACCGTGCTCAGCGGAAAGGGCGAAGGTGTTTTCCACCCCCATCTTGAAGAAATCGTGGGTCATGGCTTCGTGGCTGGGATCATCCACCTTGTTGACCACAACAAACAGAGGTTTTCCCGAAGCACGTACCTTGGCGATGACTTCCTGATCCTGCGGAGTCAGACCTTGCTGGCCATCGCCCACAAACAGGATGAAGTCGGCATCGGAGATCGCAATATCCGCCTGCAGTTTGACCTGGAGTTCGATTTCATTGTCGGCGGAGAGATCGATTCCACCGGTATCAATCACCATGAATGGCTTTCCAAGCCACTCTGCCCGGCTGAACATCCGGTCACGCGTCACTCCCGGCGTATCGTTTACAATCGCGGCGCGTTTCTTGATAATTTTATTAAATAGGGTGGACTTGCCGACATTGGCTCTTCCGATGATGGCGACTTGGGGAATGGACATGGCATCATCTCGGTTTCCGGAAGTTATATGGAGGGTGCCATTTCTTCCAAGTATTCATGAATACCACGGGCAATGGATTCGGCCAACCATTTCTGATATATCTTGCTCTTCAATTGATTGCCTTCCCGGCGGTTGGTCACAAAACCCACCTCCACCAGAATGCTTGGCATATTGGTGTCGTGAAGCACGAAGAAGGGGCCCTCTTTCACACCCAGGTTTTGAATACCGGAAAACTTTTTGGACATGGTTTTATGCAACCGCTTTTGAACAATCGCGGCCAGACGGGATGAATCGTTGATTTTGGTGGTGGAGATGAGGCTGGCCAGTATTTCCTGCACCGCATCATCCGCCACGGAATGAACCAGGTCCCCGTTTTCACGTTCGGCGGTTTCCCGGGCCTGTTCGTTGGAACCCGATCCCAGGTAATAGGTTTCGATACCTTTCGCAGATTTCCGCTTGGCGGCATTGGCGTGGATGGATACAAATAAATCGGCATTATGTTTGTTGGCGATTTTTCCCCGGTCCTTGAGCTCGATAAAGGTATCGTTTTTACGGGTCATGATGACCTTGTAGTGGTACCGGTTCCGCAGAATATTTTTTACCTGCTTGGAAATCTGGAGATTGAGATCCTTCTCGAACAAGCCATGGGCTCCTTTGGCTCCATAATCCTTACCTCCGTGCCCCGCATCCAGAACCACCACTGGAGTCTTCTGGTTGGCTTGCGCTTTGGATACCGTAGAATTTTTTGCAACCCGGAGTGTCGATTTCTTTTTCGGAGATTTGGCTTTGACCGCTACGAATTTCTCCTTGTGACGAGGGACAACGATAATCAATTGATTTTTACTGACTCGAACCGCCACCTTCTGCTTCGTCTGCTCATCCAAATCCAACACCAGGCGGCTGGGGGATCCCTTCGTATCCGTCATCCGCAACTGCTCAATCCGTCCGTCATCCACAGGTATATTGCTGGGGATATGTTCATCCCACCGGGCATTTTGAAAATCAAAATACACGCGGTCGGGGTTTCTCAGTCTTTTCTTGGAGTACTTGACCGATCCATCGACCTTCAAAACCACACGGGTTTCATTCGCGCCGCTGACGAAGGTCAGGTCCCTCAAGACAACTGTGGGCTGGCGGACCCGTTTCTTTTTCTTAACTTGAAGAGTTTTGCTTTTTAACTGCCTGCGGGCTTTCGGGACAAAATCGCCCTTGGGGTAATGGGTCAGAATTTTCTGAAACGCCGTACGCGCCTCGGCATAACTCCTGCGTTTTACATACAATTGGCCGGCAAAGTACAGGGCGTCATCCGTCAACCAACCCGCTGGGAATTCCGCCTCGAGTCGATGGTAATAAGACAGCGCCTTGTTGATATCCGTCGATCGACCGGTCCGTTTTCCCAGCTTCTGATATAAACGGCCCAAGGTAAAAACCGACTTGTAACTTTCCTGGGTCTGCGGATATTTCTTTAATACCGACTGAAACCGGGCGATCGCCTGCACCCAGTTTTCCCGGTATTTCATTTTACTCTTGGAGTACAGAAGGTTTTGGTATTCCTGTTTCGCAATGGCATACCGCTTCTGAGAAGATACTGAGGAATCCAATTTCGCCCAGGCAGGTTGCCCTGCAAATGCGATCGCAAGACACACAGCGAAAACCATCCACAGCCACCTCGGTCCAAATAACATTCTTTCCGTAAAAGGCTTTAGATTTCCAAGACCCATGAAATAATTCCTTTTAAAAACCATTTAGCTTTTTAAAATTCGGGGATAATACCAGAGAGATTTACTTAACTTACTAATTTTATTAAGGTTTTGACTATATCACTTTTGAGGAGGGCCGTCAAGACGCTGAAAAACCGGCAGTTAAAATCCCGCGCTCAGGCGTTCGGCAAGAAATGAGGGAAGCTTGTTGGATCTTATTTTTTCCTGAGTCCGATGAACATCGTAGTCATAGCGTCGGAACTCCACCGATCGCTGGTCAGAATCGAACACCACAAAGCAGGGAGACGGAATACCGTCGCGGGGTTGTCCCAAACTGCCCACGTTGATAATGTAACGGCAGTCCGTCTTCAGAGCATACTCCCAATGATGTACCGCCCCACCATACACGGCCTCCACCTTACCTTTGGGAGGCTTTTCCAAAATGACCGGCTTGTGGGAATGACCCAGAAAACACCACTGGGCCTCGAAATGAGGAAAGTTTTCCTCTCCATCATACTGATTGTTTACGTAATGCCATTCATTCGGCTCAAAGGGAGAGGAGTGCACCCATAAAATACCATTCTGTACCCTTTTGGTGGGCAGTGACCCCAGGTATTCGATGTTGTGCTCGGTCAATTGCTTCCGCGTCCATAAACAGGCTTCCAGAGCGTAAGGATTGAAATACGAAGTATCTGTTTTTCCCACCACCGCATAATCGTGATTACCCGCAAGCACGATATCCACATTATCGCGAATCCAGTCCACACACTCGTTAGGATCGGTGTTGTACCCGACGATATCCCCAAGACACACCTTCTGATCGTGAGGAATCGTTTCGCTGATCTCGATGAACTTTTCCAGCGATTCCAGGTTGCTGTGCAAATCGGAAAAAATGAGATAAACCATGGTGAGCCGTTTTTTAAATCGTTATTGATTCAGGCGGGCTTGAGGGGAACGTCCGGCTTCAATTCTTTTAAGATACGATCCAGAACGCCATTGATAAAATTGGGAGAATCTGCGGTACCATATTTCTTGGCAATTTCCACGGCCTCATCGATGGCCACCTTGGGCGGTACGGTTTTACTGTACATCAGTTCGGAAGCCGCCATACGGAGCAGGTTGCGGTCGATCACCGCCATTCTTGAGAGAGTCCAGTTGTCACTGTATTTTTCCAACTGGACATCGATTTCCTTTTTATGATCGAAAATATCCTTCAGAATATCTTCGGTAAAAGACTGGACATCTTCTTCCTTGCATGAATTATTCTCCCAGAATGACTTCAACTGATTCGCAATTTCTCCATCGTTCATCTCGGTGAGATAAAGAAATTGGATCACCAATTCTCTTGAGTACCGCCTGTTGCCCATAAGAAGGTCCGCGTTAAAGTTGCCTGCACAAATTAATCATTTCGATGGCCGCCAATGCCGTTTCCCAGCCTTTGTTGCCGGATTTAGCTCCGGCACGTTCGGTCGCCTGTTCCAGGTTATCCGTGGTCAGAACCCCGAACAGAACGGGAATGGAAGCTTCCAAAGCCACCGCACCCACGCCTTTCGCCGCTTCTCCCGCGACGTATTCGAAGTGAGGCGTGCCGCCGCGAATCACCGCCCCCAGGCAAAGGATCGCATCGTATTTTTTTTTACCGACCATCCGCTTGGCCGTCATGGGAATTTCAAAAGCCCCTGGTACGTGCACGACTTCGATATCCTCATCCTTCACGCCCTGTTGCACCAGGCAATCGACCGCACCTTCTAAAAGGCGACCGGTGATGAAATCGTTGAACCGGCTCACCACGATTCCTACTTTGTGACCCGCTCCGCTTAAATCCCCTTGAAATAATTTTGGCAATGCTTCGTCCTGCTCAGAAAACGTTTTTAATCAGGTGCCCCATCTTGTCCTGCTTGGTTTTGAGGTATTTGATATTGTGCTTTTTCGGTTGCACCTCGATGGGCACCCGTTCCACCATATTCAGGCCGTACGCTTCGAGCCCGACGATTTTTCGGGGATTGTTACTCATGATTTTGATTTTTCCCAACCCGAGGGCGCGTAAAATCTGCGCACCGATGCCGTAGTCCCGCAGGTCCGGCTTGAACCCCAACTCCGCGTTGGCCTGCACCGTATCGTGCCCCTCGTCCTGTAACGCGTAGGCTTTCAGTTTGTTGAGGATGCCGATGCCACGTCCTTCCTGGTACAGATAGAGCAGAACACCGTGCCCTTCCTTTTCGATCATGTTCAGAGCTTGCGCCAACTGCTCACCACAGTCGCAACGGTGGGAACCGAACACGTCGCCGGTCAGGCATTGGGAATGCACCCGCACCAGGGTGGGCTTGTCCGGAGTTATCTCTCCCTTGACCAGAGCGATATGCACCTGATCGATCAATTTGTTGCGAAACGCGACGGCCTTGAACTCGCCGAAATCGGTGGGCAGTTGCGTCGCCGCCACTTCTTCCACGAGCGCTTCGCTGTTGAGGCGGTATTCCATCAAATCTTTGATGGTGATCATCTTAATAGAATGTTTCTTGGCAAATTTGGAAAGCTCGGGAACGCGTGCCATGGTGCCGTCGTCGTTCATGATTTCGCAGATCACCCCCGCCGGTTTCAGACCGGCCAGGCGAGCCATATCAACGGAACCCTCGGTTTGGCCCGCCCGCACCAACACCCCGCCATCCTTCGCGCGCAGGGGAAAGATATGTCCCGGCATAACCAGATCGTATTGCGTGGCTTCGGGATCCATGGTCACCTCGATCGTTTTCGCCCGGTCAGCGGCGGAAATGCCGGTAGTGATGCCCTTTTTCGCGTCGATCGATACCGTAAAGGGCGTCCCGAACTGCGCCTGGTTCTCCTGCACCATCATCGGTAAACCCAGCTGAGAGGTCCGCTGTTCGGTCAGTGTCAGGCAGATCAGCCCGCGCCCATATTTGGCCATGAAGTTGACCGCCTCGGGGGTACATTTTTCAGCGGCGATCATCAGGTCGCCTTCGTTTTCGCGGTCCTCATCATCCACAATGACAATCATTTTGCCTTGCTTGACGTCTTCGATAGCCTCGTCGAGGGAGCTGAATGGACTCGCTTTATCGGTTGTCATAGAAATCCATGTTCCTTTAAAAATTCCGGAGAAATTGCGGCGCCCTTGGCAGAGCCGCCGAACACCGTTTCACACGCTCGAATCACGTATTTACCAATCATATCACACTCAATGTTAACGATATCCCCGGTTTTCCGGTCCTTTAAGTTGGTGTGTTCCAGCGTGAACGGGATAATCGATACCGTGAATCGGTTGTCCCGGCAATCAAACACCGTCAGGCTGATGCCGTCCACTGCCGCCGAACCCTTTTCGATCAGGTATGGCGTCAGCTCCGGGGGGTGCTCGAATCGGAACAGAACCTCACCCGGTTTTTCTTCAATGCTCACCACCTTGACTCCACTATCGATATGGCCGGTGACGAAATGCCCACTCATCTTCTTGGAGGGCGTGAGTGTGCGTTCCAGATTCACGCGCGACCCTTCCTTCACCTGCTTGAAGCTGGTCCGGTTCAGCGTTTCGGTCGTCATGTCGACGGCGAACCAGTGTTCTCCCATATCCATCACTGTCAGACAGACACCGTTGACCGCGATACTCTCCCCCATTTCAAACCGGGAGAATTGCGGATTCGTGTCCACCCGCATCCGGGCTTTGTCGTCTTGAAAAACGATTTTCGCAACCGTTCCGACCGCCTCTATGATTCCGGTAAACATGATTTACAGATATCCCTCTACCATCCAATCGGCACCCACAGGAGTGACCGTGAGGTTTTTAATATTGAGCGCCTGCTTCAGGCTTTTGATACCCGGTCCGCCCACCACTCCGGGAGCCGACTCTCCCCCGATAATCAGGGGCGCCAGAAACAAAACCACCTTCTCGACCATGCCTTCCTTGAGAGCGCTGGCGTTGACTCCACTTCCACCCTCAAGTAATACTGAAGCTATCTCCATCCTGCCTAATAACCTTATCAATTTAATCAAAGAGATATGATTATTTCTTGCTGAAAATACCTGAACTTCAATCCCGCGGTCTGCCAGCCGATTCACACGGGAGGCCGAAGCCTTGCTGGTGGTGACATAGACCACCCGGTCCCGGTTGGCGTGATGAAACACTCTTGCCTTAAGCGGTATTTCCGCTTTGGCATCCAGAATAACACGGGCCGGGTTGCGCCCCTTGCCCTTTTTAAGGCGCGTGGTCAGACGCGGATTATCCTTGAGCACCGTCCCGGCTCCTACCAGGATGGCATCGACCTGATCCCGCATCCGGTGCACCCGCTCCCGTGCCTCGGGTCCGGTGATCCATTGGGATTCACCGGTTGAGGTGGCGATTTTGCCATCCAGAGACAAGGCCGATTTTAAGGTCACAAACGGCATTCCTGTCTGTATATATTTGACGAACACCTCATTGAGGCGCTGACATTCCGGCTTCAATAGGTCACGGTGAACCGCAATTCCGGCCCGTTTCAGCCGGCGAATGCCCTTCCCGGTGACCCGTGGATTGGGGTCGCGCATACCCACAAATACCTCTTTGAGACCACTTTCGATGATGGCATCGGTGCAGGGCGGTGTGCGCCCCTGATGGCAACAGGGCTCCAAATTCACGAACATCTGCGCTCCCCTGGCCCGCTTCCCCGCTTTCCGTAGGGCCTCAATCTCGCCATGAGGACGGCCCGCTTTTTTATGGTAGCCCTCGGCGATGACGCGGCCGTTTTTCACGATAACGGCCCCGACCATGGGGTTGGGCGAAGTTCGGCCCGCCGCTTTTCCGGCCAGCTCCAAGGCCCGCCGCATCCATTGTTCCTGATATTCCTGTTTCAAGCTATTACCATTATCGTGGGTAACCCGGCACCGGTAGCACCGCAAAAATAGAGAGAATGGCTTTAAATTAGCAGAGATGGGAAGGGTTGTCAAAACGTAAATTATTGAAATAAAATAGCTTTTATGGATGATGAGTCCTGACGAAGATCATTTGCGGTTCAATATTTGAACCATACGTTTGCGGATGCTGCCGCGCTGGTAGACCACCTCGATCCGACGGTTCCTGGATCGGTTTTCCACGCTGGTATTGGGGACAATCGGCCGAAACTCGGCAAAACCTTCAACAGACAACCGCTCCGGCGGGTACCCGTCGTCGATCAACATATGGGCCACTTCGGCCGCCCGGGAGGCTGACAGCTCCCAATTGGAGGGATATCTCAACGTGTGAATGGGGGTATTGTCGGTATGGCCCTCCACCTTGACGTTGTAGTTAAACTGCTTCAACACATCGAACACCTGACGCAGGGTCTTGCGGCCCTTCGAGGTCATGTCCGCCGACCCGGGAGGAAACACCACCACGTCGGAGATGGTGATCACCGCCCCGCGCTCGTCCGAGGAAACGCGGACTTCCCCTGAGAGTTTGTTTTTGAAAACAAACTCCTCAACCTCGGAGATGATATCTTCCATTTCCCGATTCACCATGGCACCAACTTCATCAACGGCATGCACCGTTTGTTCATCCACCTGGGTCTGGATCACATCCAATCCTTGTCTGGTTCCCAACTCCTCAACGGCATCCGCTCCCAGCGCTTCCCGCAGGGATTCCTTGATCTGCCGCCACTTGTCCTGCTCGACGGTACCGATGGCGAACAAGAGAATGAAAAAGACCATGAGAAGCGTGACCATGTCGGCGAAAGTGATGATCCAGGGGGCAATGCCCCGGGACTCTTCGATGACAAACTCTTCTTCGATGTCAAGGTTCTCGTCGGGTTCGAGCATGGGAGCCTTCTTTGATCGGGGTTTTGGGAGCAGGTTTGGCAACCGGTGTCTGGGCCTGCACGTCTTCTCTTCTTAACTTTTTACCGATGGCATTCTCCAGAGTATTCTCCAGAGTTTCTTTCATGAACCGGGGATTCACACCCTTGCGGATGAAGGTGATGCCTTCCAGCACAAGACCCATTTCCAGAGTTTCCACCGCGCTCCGGCGTCTCAGCTTGACGGTCATGGGAATAAACACCAGATTGGCTAGCAACGCACCGTAAAAAGTGGTGATCAGGGCCACGGCCATTTTCGGACCAACGGTTTTGACATCGTCGAGAGCGGACAGCATCTGGATCAATCCGATGAGTGTTCCCACCATTCCGAAAGCCGGAGCAAACTTTCCCATCTCGCTCATGATTTCCCATCCGTCGCGGTGCTTCTGCTGGATTTGACGAATCTCTTTTTTGAGAATCGTCACCACGGTTTTTTCGTCCTTACCATCGACGGTGTATTGCAATCCTCTTTTGAGAAATCCATTATCGATTTCATTCAAACGCGACTCGATAGCCAGAACCCCTCCCTTGCGGGCGACACTGCAGGTCATCACCATGGTGTCGATCAAATCGTAGAGATCGCGCTTTTTGGTCACGAACACTTTGAGGAAGAGACCCAAGACACCAAACAGTTCATTGATGGGATACGCCACGAGGGTCGCGGCAATGGTTCCTCCCAGCACGATCATCGCCGAAGGCGCACTGATAAACAACTCAAGCCCGCTGTTCTGCATGATGGAGGCCAACAACAGGGCCATCCCGGAAAAAATTCCTAATAAGGTTGCTATATCCATAAGAGAATTACGGTTTTACCTGAACTTGCCCCGCAACGGGGTCCACGTTATTGAATTTGAGAATTTTGTTGAGCATGTCCCGGTCCAGCACCGTGCCTTTGCGAAGCAGGTTGATGCCGGACTCGGAGTAAATATCCGAGGCCAATACCATGCCCTCTTTCAAAGCAAACACGGAACAACTGACAGCTCTCTCCTCATCGCTCTGGTTTTGAGACAACGCATAATCGGAAAGAAACGAAACCACGTTTTCGTCGAACCAGGTGCCGTTGGACTGCTCCACTCTTTTTAAAACCTCCAAAATGGAACTGTCCGGATGAGACACCATATAATGATCGTAAAAACTGGCGGCGGAAAGAATCCGCGATCCAACAGGAATCTGCTCACCTACCAGACCATCGGGTTTTCCGGACCCATCGACATTTTCATGCATGTGCCGGATGATTTCGGCAACGGATTCAAATCCAGCAAACCCTTTCAGAAGCATTTCTGCAACCATCGGGTGACTGGTCACTTGCCGGCTTTTCCCTTCATCAAGCGCTTGCTCCACGGTTTCGTCGCGCGGCAGACTGACGATTCCCAACTCATGCAACCGTGCGGCGATCCTGAGAGTTTCAATTGAGTCCTTGGACACCTTCATCTTTTCAGCGATGAAAACTGAAATTTCCGCTACCCGCTCCGAATGCCCCCGATGCTGGGATTGATTGAGCTCGATGATGTTCGTGAGCAGTCCCACCGTGGAGTCGAACCGCTCAACCAGCTCCTTGTTCATGGAAGAAATCTGGGCATTCTGGGATTCCAATTTTGAATTCATCCGCGTGATATCTTTAAGATTGTCGTTCAGCCGGCGTTTATCTTCTTGAAGCGCATCGTTCATACCCGACATTTTTTCGTGAGCCTGCTTCAATCGGGCCAGTGAATCTTCCAATTCCTGGTTTTTACCAAGAACCGTTTGATTGAGATGTTCAATTCGAAGAATAAAGTTGACGACAAAAAGCAGTTCGCCTTTTTTAATAGGCTTGATCAGGAACGCATCGGCTCCGGTTTCCTTGGCCTGGATCGCATAATCTTCATCCTCATCGTAAGCCGACATCAAAATAACGGTGGCATGGAGCCCCGATTCACGAATCCTTCGGCAAAACTCGAATCCATTCATACCAGGCAAATGGATGTCGCAAATCACAATATCCGGTTGCAGGTCATTAGCTTTTTTGAGTCCCTTCTCTCCGGACACAGCATCATGAAACTCTATCAATTCCGGCCCGAGAGCGCTCTCCAGGATTTTCCCGACCACTTTAACCATAGCGGGATCATCATCCACAAACAGTAATTTTTTTTTCGTGTCGGTAGCGGTCACGGATGTTCACCAGATTGGTTGAGAGGACGTTGGAATAATGCTCGCAGACTTTTGGCGTCCCCAACGCCTGCGGGGAGTCGATCCCAAAGTCTTTCCTGGAAGCGGGCGGATTTCCCCGGAATATGCTCTATTTATTCAGAATAGAAAGTGACCTAAAGCATTGTCAAGTAAAAGTTTACCCGACTTCGGGCGCAACGGGCCGAGAGTGCCCCCAAGCCCCATGCTCCAAGAGTTTTGAGACAGAATTGGACGCGATCAGAAATCGTCTACATCCTCTTTTTCCACTTCAACCAGAGGCAGGGTGGTGCACCGGATGCCCACTCCGGGGTGTCTTTCGGCAGGATCAAAGGCATTACGGAAATGGCATTTGGCGTTCACCAGATAATTGAGCCAGGACCCGCCGCGGACGATTTTCTGGGTGGTGAATTGGGAGGAATACAATTGAACGCACCACTCCCAGGCATTGCCGGCCATATCAAAACATCCGTAGGGGGAAATCCCCTCCTCGAAATCCATCACCGGGTTGGTACGACCGACCACAAAGTCGGCGGTGTTGCAATATCCGGTCTGGTACCCCATAGCCTCTCCCCAGGGATAATCGCGGCCATCGGTTCCACGCGAGGTTTTTTCCCACTCCGTTTCGGTCGGGAGCCGCAACCCCAACCACAACGCAAAGACCGTGGCCTCGTAATAGTTGATACCGATGACCGGTTGATCCTTGTCCCAGGAGTACTTGGGATAACGGAACTGGAACCGGGGATCGAACTGCTGGTACAACTCGTTGGTGGTGAGGTATTTCATGATCGAAAATTCTTTCATTTCGATTTGGTCTTCCTCATCTTGTTCATCCTGATAAATAAATTTTCCTGCCGGCACCGTCACCATCTCCGTCCATTTTTTAATAACTGCGGTATTGACCGTTTTCGAATTATTATGTTCATTCAAAAATTCCTGCAGGTCGGGCAACGCCAACACGGCTTCAAAGTTCTGACTGTCGATCACTTCTTTCCAGTCGATGTTGTGAAGGGCCATCAGTAGCTCGAGTACACCATAAAGAATTCTGGAGTCGCGCTTATCCCGTTTGAGGAGATTGCGGGTCAACGTCTGCAGAGTATCTCGGTCGTTTTGATCAAGAACCGCCGCCAGCCGCACCAATCGGTTTTTGGAAAACTGCGGTTGCGCTTCGGGACACTGGTATTTCAGCAACTGGCCGACGATTAAACGGCGGTTTTCGGACACCGTTTCCATTTCCGCCAAAACATGGCCCGCCAGAAATAACGCCCCCTCTTCCAGAAGAATATCCAATAGCGTATCAGAGGAAATGGAAGTGGTTCCTGCGAAAAACTGAAACAGATTCTGCCAGGAATCGTCGCGGCAATGGTCCCGCAAGATCGGCTCCCACTCGGCGTCCCGGGCCAACGCCTGTCCCGCAAAATATTCCTGAAACGAAGGATGACGGAACTCCCAGCGCGTGGGAGTCGATTGGATCAACTGGTCAAAGGGAGCGCACACTCGACCGTCGACATACAACTTTTTTAAATGGGCGCCACGGTCTTCAAAGATTTTCAATTCAAATCCCGTTTCCGCATCCTGCTGGCGCTGGCGATGATCCTCCCGGACCAATTGCAGGGAAATGTCTTCCAGAGTCTTCAGGCATTCCTGAACTTCCGCATCCGGCTTTGTTGGCTCCTTGCCGATAAAAATTTCATCGATCCAGGTGCGGTACAGGTGCGTCCGCGAAGTGACGCCTTGGAGTTTTTCACCGTCCGCCAAAGACCGGATCATTTTCAGCAGAAGGGGATTTTGAAACAGCTCCGGGTAAAACAACTGAAACTTTTCCGCCTGGGACTTGATCGAGGCCGAGGGCAAATAGTGCCTCCGCTGCATGTCGCTGACGGGTTGGATGGCGACACGAAACGTCGAGTCCTGCCCCCGCTTGACGATTGAAGTGGTGGCAAAGGATCCGAACCCAACTGACCGGGTAACGATCATCACAAAATTATCGCGCAGGGCGTCGCCATCGACCACCACGTCAAAATAAATCTGGAACCGGTCATCCGGCATAAGTTGATCAAACCCATCGAGCAAAAAGAGAATCTGCCCGGTCAACACCAGACGATTAACGGTCCGTTCCAAAAGAGATTCCTGGATTTCCAAATCCGGCTGTTCCTCTCGTTCCAGAAGAACCACGGCCATGATCTGCCGGTACAATTCCGGATAAAATTCCTGAAACCCGGTGCCCTCCGGCAATTGCGACAGGTCAAAGTATACCGGCATGGGATATTCCCTGGCGGCTTCCGCCTGCAAGAGACGCTCCTGATAAACCTGGAGAAAGGTGGTTTTCCCCATGCCCGAATCCGCCTCCAGCATGACCTTGGAGGTTTGAACATCGAGAAGATTCTCGGTCACTTCACGTGGATTATGGAACACCTGCTCCTGGAGGCTCTGCCGGTGCACTATGGGATTCATATCGAGTAGAACCGGTTCGATATAAACCTCTTCTCCCCGGCCTTTGCCGAGAGCAGCATCCAATTCTGCCGTGACTTGTGCTAGCCGGTGCTTGCGATAGGTGGCAATGACCCACTCCGGGGATTCCTCCGGTCGAACCTGAACCTCCGGGACTTCCGCCTCCGGCCTTAAAATAGGTATATCCTTGCTTTCACTCATGCGGTTTTTTTCATATAATCAATTTAGGAATTACCCCAGAGTCTATCATATTCACCTTTGCAACCCGACAAAAACACGTGTTTTTCCCATTTCACGACGAAAACCCGACCCGGTATTTTCCCCTGCTCACGATCGTGCTGATTGGTTCGAATATCTTCGTGTTTTTTTGGGAGTTTTCCTATCCCGGCCAGATCGCCTCGCTATTCACCAGCTACGGCCTGGTGCCTTATAATTTTGTCCATGCGCCGATTCAAACCTATCCCACTGTCTTTTCCGCCATGTTCCTGCATGCCGGGCTCATGCACCTGGCGGGCAATATGCTCTTCCTCTGGATTTTCGGGAATAACATCGAGGATGTGCTGGGGAAAATCCGGTTCATCTGCTTCTACCTGATTTGCGGAATCATTGCGGCCATGTGCCACGTCTTCATGGATACCGGATCGGAAATTCCTATGGTCGGCGCCAGCGGCGCCATCTCAGGAGTACTCGGCGCCTACCTGATGCTGTTTCCCAAGGCCAAGGTGAAAACGCTGGTGTTTCTCGGAATTCTGATCACCATCGTTCGCATTCCGGCGGCGTTCCTGCTGGTCTTCTGGCTGGGGATTCAGATCTACAGCAACATGGCTATGAGCAATGAAGGCGGGGGGGTGGCATGGATGGCCCACATCGGGGGCTTCGTGGCGGGAATGGTTTTGATCTTACCGTTCAAGGCTTCTCTCAGACCAGCCAGATCAAGAGTCCGCTAAACAGTGAACATGGAAACCAGGAGGACGATGATCATGATCACAAAAAAAATCCACATCGTCATAAAAGCCCAGCCGCCGAACCGTGGGTAATTGGGAATCGGAACAGGGGTACCGCAGTGCGGACAGGTTTCCAGTTCGCCATCATATTCCTTATCGCATTGAGCGCACCGAATCGTCTCCATATTAAAAGGGTAACACGTTTCATCGACAGCAGACAGATGGGTTTCCTTCAGGGTTTTCTCACTCCGCCAAAACCAGGCGGAGCAGATTCAACGCCGCCTGGGCGGCACGCTCCTTGTTGCGGACCCGATCTTGATGAAACAGAAACTTCTCGCATCGGGTGCCTTGCGCTCCGGTCACGGCGATAAAGGTGAGCCCCACCGGCTTGTCAGGAGTGCCACCCGTGGGACCGGCAATGCCCGTCACCGCCAACCCGAAATCACTTCCGGATTTTTGGCGGATTCCCTCTGCCATCGCCGTCGCCACTTCTGCGCTAACTGCTCCATGAGCTTCGATCAGTGCCGGGTCCACGCCCAGTCGGATTTGCTTCGCTTCATTACTATAGGTCACCGCCCCTTCCAAAAAATAGTCGGAACTTCCCGAAACGTTGGTCAGGCGGTGTCCGATCAATCCTCCTGTACAGGACTCCGCCACCGCAAGAGTCCATTGCTTTTTCTTTAACAGCTTACCGATACTCCCTTCGAGGGTTTCGTCGTCGACGGCAAAGATATGATGATCGATCTTCTGCCGCAACAGTTTTTCGGCGGCGTCCAGCTGGGCAGTGGTTTCTTTCAAGTCTTTGCCGGTTGCGGTAAACCGGATGCGAACTCCCAGGAGCGATGGCAGTGAAGCCACCTTCACATGCTCCTCGAAGGGAGACACCGGACCGATTTCTTCCCACAGCGCCGACTCGGGAATACCGGTGGTTTTTAAAATCCGGTGCTCCACTTTCATTGTTCCCAGCGACTCCAGGTGCGGGACAATATACGTTTCCAATAGATGCTCAGCTTCCAGGGGAACGCCGGGCAGGGAATAGACACGTTTCCCATTTTTCTCAAACAGGAGACCGGGTGCCGTGCCCTGGCTGTTGTGAAGAATCGTGGCCTGCTCCGGAACCTCCGCCTGGACATAAGCGGCTTGGGGGGCTTCTCTTCCACGCGACTGGAATATGGTATCGATCCTGCGCTTGACCTCGGCATCCGTCACCAGGCCCGAATCGAAGAACCGGCACAGCACGTGTTTGGTGATGTCATCATGCGTGGGACCCAGCCCGCCGGTGAGGATCACGCAATCGACCCTCTCCAGCGCCTGCTTCAAGGCCCCGGCAATCGCCTCTTCATCATCACCCACCGAGACATGGCGAGTCACGGGAACGCCCAGGGTTTCCAACCGCCGTGTGATGGCACCGGAATTGGTGTCCGCCACTAAACCGGTAATGATCTCGTTACCGATCGTCAAAATTTCAGCATTGTATGGGATGGGTTTCATTATAATCGTTCCAAGGAATCAATCCCTGCCTTCGATGGCTCGTTTTTCATGGACGCAGGGTCTTCATTGTTATAACCTTGATCACAACGTAAAACAACACGCATCGATCGACTTTGCCGGTTCCCATTGCCACCCTACAATCTTCCGTCTGTGTCGTTTCTTTCTTTGATTATTTGATCGCTGATGATTGATTCTTCTAATTTAGCCCCGGAAGCCCTGGCTCAAAAAACGTTTCGGTGGGACCTGCTTCGCGGATTTTTCCGGGGAATACTCACGTCAGGAACCCAAACCTTTGGCTTGTTCATCGCCATCCGCTACTTTGATGCCGAGCTTTTTTCCAAATCGCTGATCGGTTCGGCCCCTTTCATGGGAATGCTCTTTTCGTTATTCCTGTTTCATTACGCGGCCTTGACGAATTTAAAAAAATCGATTTGCGGCAGTCTGCCCATGATCCTATGCGGTGCTCTACTGATCCTTTCCGCCGGCGCCGATTCCCTGTGGTCTTACACCCTGTGCATCGTCCTGGGGTTCATGATGCTGACCGCTATCATTCCTTTTCTGACGTCCATTTATAATGACAATTATCCGGCCGGCCGGCGCGGCGCTTTTTACTCCAAAGCGGTGCTCGTCACCGTATTGGTTTCCATTGTCTCGGGATTTGTCGGCTCCTCGTTGATGGACCAGGACCCGGACTTTTACCGGTGGGTTCTGATCGTTCTGGGCATAGCCGGTCTGGGAAAAGCCTACGCCATCTGGCACCTGCCCTCGGATAAAATCGAGGACCACAACCACACCAATCCATTCAATCACATGAAACTGGTGTTGGAGGACCGCTCCTTCGGCTATGTTCTCCTGACGTGGTTCATTATGGGGTTCGCCAACTTGTGGGTACTGCCCCTGCGCGTCGATTACCTCACGTCGAGTACCTACGGCATCGAAGGGTCCGCATTGTTCGTCGCCACCATCATCACCATAGTTCCCGATCTCATGCGGGCCTTTTCAGCGCCGCTGTTGGCGAAGTTGTTCGACCGCATAAATTTTGTCATTCTGCGCATGATCATCAACATCATTTTCGCGCTCGGGGTTGGTCTATTCTTTCTGACCAAGGACCCCTGGGTGATTGGGCTCGCCTCGGCACTGATCGGTATCGCCTTCGGGGGCGGCACGGTGGCGTGGAGTTTGTGGGTCACCAAGTACGCGCCCCCCGGAAAAGTGGGCGCCTACATGTCGGTCCACGTCTTCTTGACTGGAGTGCGCGGCACCCTGGGTCCGCTGATCGGATTCTGGACCGTGCAACAGATCGGACCGTCCGCCATCGGGATGGTTTCGTTTGCCCTGATGATACTGGCGACATTGATGCTCATCCCCGAAATCAGGCACGGACGCGGGAGGCATATTCCAACCTCTCAGATCATCCCCTAGTCCACGAAGAATCCGGGCCAGACATTGCTTGATATGATCCCGCAAAATTGCTATATAATCAAAGTTTCCAAGTAATCCTGCCTATATATAAGGAGAGCGTTTTGGCCACTTCCAAAAAGAAAACTGCAAAACCTCTGGTCGGAATCGTGATGGGGAGCGACTCGGATTATGCCATCATGAGCGAGGCGTCGAAAGTTCTGGATCAGTTCGGAGTTGCCAATGAGGTTTTGGTGACCTCGGCGCATCGCACCCCGGCACGAACCAGAAAATATGTCGAACAGTGTCGCAAACGCGGCATCAAGGTATTGATCGCCGGTGCGGGAGCCGCCGCCCATCTGGCCGGTGTCATCGCCGCGGAAACGATTCTGCCGGTCATCGGCGTACCGATCGGCTCCAGTCCTCTGCAAGGATTCGACTCCCTGCTCTCCACCGCACAAATGCCGGGAGGCGTTTCGGTTGCCACCATGGCCATCGGCAGAGCCGGAGCGAAAAACGCGGGAATTCTGGCCGTTCAAATACTGGCCTTGAGCGATCCCCGGCTCACCAAAAAACTGGACCAGTACAAAAAGGATATGGCCAAGCAGGTGGAAGCGAAAAGCCGGAAGCTCGAAGCCGAACATGGCTAACGTCCTACAAGTCGATTTTGAACAACTGGACCCCACCTCCATCAAGAATATTCAATCCGTTTTGAATGCCAGCGGAGTGATCGCGTTTCCCACCGATACGTTTTACGGGCTGGGAGCCGACCCTTCCAATCCCGACGCCCTCTCTAAAATTTTTCGAATCAAACAACGTCCGCCGGACAAACCACTGTTGATCCTCATTCATTCCCTCGATCAATTGGAAGACCTGACCCAAGAGGTGACCGATCACGCCCACACGCTCATGGAGCATTTTTGGCCGGGACCGTTGACACTCCTATTCAAAGCGGCACCCGGACTGCCGGATGCGTTAACCGCTGGAACGGGTACAATTGGAATCCGTCTGCCGGGCCATCCTTTCACCCTCCGGTTGCTTGAAAGATTGGGCCAACCATTGACCGCACCCAGCGCCAATCTCAGTGAGGCGAAAGAACCCCGAACGGCCCAGGAAGTGGTAAGAGAACTGGGAGATGCGCTGGACCTGATCGTCGACGGCGGCCCGGCTCCAGGAGGAAAAGTGTCCACGATCCTCGATACCACCACGGAACCTCCAATCCTGCTCCGAGAGGGAGCCTTGTCCCGCAGTGATTTGGAATCGGTGCTCCCAGTACAGTAGGGGTAACCTTTCAGCAAACTCCGAAATTGAGGCTTACGAATTTTCCCGTCATGTCCTATAATAATAGGATTCGGAACGAATCAATTCACACATAGGGTGCCAGCATGATTCATGGAACGGGAGTGGACCTCATCGAGATTTCCCGGATCAAAAGCTCGATTCAGAAATACTCCGGAAAGTTCGAGGAACGGGTGTTTACTTCGAAAGAAATCGATTACTGCCGTTCCAAAGCCGATCCGTTCAAACACTTCGCCGCCCGGTTCGCCGCCAAGGAAGCGGTGCTGAAGTCGCTGGGAACCGGCATGGCGGAGGGCATCGCCTGGAAAGACATGGAAATTCTGAACCAGGAATCGGGACGGCCGGTATTGAGCCTGAGCGGTAAAGGCCGGGATATCTTTGATTCGCTGAATCTGAGGAATATCCATATTTCCATCACCCATGACAAACAATATGCTGTCGCCCAGGCCATTGCGGAAATGAATTGACCTGCCGGATGGCCGCCAACCGTTTTGGCACTTTCTGTCGAATACAAACCTTCCTTAATACTTAGAGTTTTCATTGGACCGCCGCCAGACAATCCCTAAAAAGATCCGTTATTTTCTGGAATATATTCTGTTCCGGCTTATTTTGTTTCCTATCCAAATGCTTTCCCTGAAGGGGGTCTGCCTCTTGGGACGGCTCCTTGGGAACACCCTTTATCATATTTCTCCAAAGCGGAGGAAAATTGCCCGCATCAATTTGGATATCGCATTTGGCGACACCAAAACCATTGCAGAAAAAAATCGCATTACCAAACAATCCATGATCTATATGGTAACGATTGCCCTGCAATGCCTATGGGTCACACGCAATACGGAACAAAGGATCTATCAGCTCTTCCCATCCCATCCCGAAGGCATAGAGCATCTGGACCAGGCCCTGAAGCGAGACAAGGGTGCTTTTTACCTGATGGCCCATTATGGGAACTGGGAGGCTCTTGGGGTTTATTGGGGACATGAAAATTTCTCACAGGTCTACTCGATTGCGCGGAAGTTGGACAACCCTTATCTCGAAAATCTCATAAACAAATTAAGGACCACTTCTGGAGGCGGTGTTTTTCACAAAGAAGGTTCCCCTCTAAAAGTAGTCCGCGCTTTAAAGAAGAACTCCTGTGTGGCGGTCATGATGGATCAGAACGGAGATATCGGTGGGCTGTTCGTGGATTTTTTCGGCAAGAAAGCCGCCACACCCCGTTCCCTGGCGTTGCTGAGTTATTCTACCGGCGCACCCGTGCTTCCGCTTATCCCCTACCCCACCGAGAAAGGAACGTATCAAGCCGTTCTCTTTCCCGAAATAAAGCTGGAAAAAACCGGTGATAAGGATAAAGACATTTTTCGATGGACGGAGGAATACCAAAAGGTGCTGGAGAAAATTATCCGGGAACGGCCGGAGCCTTGGATGTGGTTTCACCGACGATGGAAGTCCCGCCCTCCGGGTGAAGAAGGACGCATTTCCATTTATTGAAGTGCGGGAGCCGGGACTAAAAACCCGATCCGTTATTCACGATCGGTCTCAGGATTCATCGGCAATCAGCGATTTTAATTTGGTCCGCAGACGGTAGACGGCTTTGGAGTGAATCTGCGAAATACGGGATTCAGTAATCCCCAACACTTCGCCGATTTCCTTCATTGTCAACTCTTCATAATAATAAAGAGACACCATCAACCGTTCCTTTTCGGGAAGCGAGTCGATCGCAGAAGCGATGAGAGCTTTGAGTTCGCTTAACCGCAGTTGGGTTTGCGGGTCCACATCCCCTTTTCCTGCCAGGGTATCCAGCAGGTTTTGCTTGTCTCCGGAATCGTTGGCGATTCCCAAATCATCCAGGCTCAACAAAGGCATGTTGCGCGTTTCATTGATGGTATCGAATAGTGATTCCAAAGTGACTCCCATTTCTTCTGCAAGCTCCTCATCTTCGGGGGGCCGGCCCAGTGTGGACTGGAGTTTACTGGCCACCGCATCCAGCTTGGACGCTTTCTGGCGGACCGAGCGCGGCACCCAATCCAGTGAGCGTAGTTCGTCCAGGATAGAACCTCTCACCCGAAACTCGGCATACGTCTTAAACTTCGCGCCCCGGGTCGGGTCGTATTTTTCGATGGCATCCATCAACCCGATGGCCCCCACGCTGATCAGATCATCCACCTCAATATGAGGTGGCAGGCGCAGAGCAATCCGATTCGCCACATATTTGATCATGGGAGAATACTCTTGAACAATCTGATCCGTATTTTCCGGACAAATTTCCATCTCTTCGTTTGCTTGAGGCTTTCCAGCCATTCAGGGCCTCTCCATCAGGCGGTTTGATCCAAGTTGACACCCTTGTCTTTGCCCTCCCCCAGGCGTTCTTTCGATTTCAGTGCGGCCCACCCCCGCAAAATCAACCAGGTCAACAAACCAAAAATTGCAAATCCCTCCAATCCTCTGACAAAAGAGGAGAAGATTCGGGCTTCATAGATCCAGCTTCCGAAAAAAATCAACGTAAACGAAAACAGACCGGCCACCACAGAAAATTTCTTTATCAACGTTCGACTCATCTCACCTCAAAAACGTTTTTCCAGTAAAAGGGGCGGTCCCCTTCTTCCGGAATTTGGTTACGGGTTTCAATCACCTTCTCACTCAAACGCAGAATGCACTGGCTCACCGGGGAATGCGGATACAACTCCACCACCGGCTTCTGTTGGCGAACTGAACGGGTGACATTCTCATCGAAGAGAATATATCCGAAGTACTCGAGCGAAACATGCGATAGAAAACGGTCCACCACATCGGTCAACCGCCGGTAAATCTCAAGCGCTTCTCTTTCCGATTTCACGGAATTGATAATAAGCTGAAACTTTTTTTGATTATGTTTCTGGAACAATACTTTGATCAAGGCATAGACATCCGTATGCGACGTCGGTTCTGGCGTCGCTATCAACAGGGTTTCATGCGCCGCACTGCAAAAATAAGTAACGTTGGATGATATGCCCGCCCCGGTATCGAAGATGAGAAAATCGTAATCACCCATCAAACGGTCCAACTCTTCCAGCAGGATCATCTTTTTTTCGTTATCGAGGGTGGTCAACTCCTGCCAGCCATTGCTGGCGGGTAGCACCTTAAGTCCCCGAGGACCCTCGACCAGAACTTCTTCCAGGGTTTTCTCACCGTTAAACACGTGACCGATGTGATAGCGGGGAGCCAGTCCCAACAGGATATCGATATTGTTCAACCCGATATCCGCATCGAAAATGAGCACCCGGTTGCCTTTTCGGGTTAAAGCCATTGCGAGGTTGGCCACCACGTTGGTTTTGCCAACGCCCCCCTTGCCGCTACTGACGGCCAAAACTTTCGATGGCATATTATTCTGCCTCTTACCCATCACTCTCCTCAAGGTATCGGCCTGCCGGCCCGCTTTCCCGATTACTCCTGTAAAAACCATAACTTAGCCTTTTCACTTTAAGCCCAAATCAGTTAAAAATCAAA
Organism: Nitrospinaceae bacterium; assembly: GCA_965237905.1. Taxonomy (GTDB): domain Bacteria; phylum Nitrospinota; class Nitrospinia; order Nitrospinales; family Nitrospinaceae; genus SZUA-226. Next base: position 492,699 of record OZ250172.1, read on the forward strand.
CGAATAACCTTATCCTGCGCCGCCACTTCAATGTCTTCTGGCACGCTCTGTCCGGTCGTGAAATACGAAAATGGAATCCGATACCGGACCGAACAGTTGAATAACAAACCGAAATGCACCGCTTCATCCAATTTGGTGAACAGTACCCGATCGATTCCCAAAGGAGCAAACTGCTTGAAGCATTCGGTGACCACCGACTCCTGCGCCGTGGCGCTTTGCACCAGGTGGACTTCGACCTGGGGCACGGCTTCCAACACCTGCTTCAATCGTTTGCAGTAATCCAAGTCACGATGCGATTTGCCCATGGTATCGACCAGAACCACATCCTTGTCCTGGTGCTCCTGCATGATCCGTGAAAATTCATTGCGGTCGGCCGCCAGGGACACCGGAACCTGCATCAGTTCGCCATACGACTCCAACTGTTCCCAGGCGCCCATGCGATAGGTGTCCAGAGAAACCAGGGCCACCTTTTTTTTCTGCTGAAGCGCGAACCGGGCCGCCAACTTGGCGATGGTGGTGGTCTTGCCGGCCCCGGTGGGGCCTACCAGTGCCACCACCTTGGGCCGAGCCGACTCCAGCCGGATAGGCCCCTCACACTTCACCGCCCCTTTCATCACTGCGGCAAGATCGCTCTCGCCGATAAAAGGATCCCCCTCCTCCCTTTGTTTTCGTTCGTGAATCGTTTCAAACATCCGGGCGGCCACCCGGTCGTCCACCCCGCGGCCGATCAGCTTTTCGTAGACCGGCAACAGGGATTCATTCAGACCCAGGGATTTAGCTTTATCCGTCTGGGTCAGCAAAGATGCAATCAGGGTGCGGAGTTCGCGGATCTCCCCACCTGTGTCGACAGGCATCCATTCTTTTTCATTCGAGTTTTCAGCGACAGCAGCGGTTTCCCGGTGGGAATCGTTATCCAGTGCGGCGGTAATCTCCACCAGAGAAGAACACTGGCCGGCATCCTGATCCTTGTTGAACTTGATGGACCGGGTCGAAAGCACCATCGCGTTCTCTCCCAATTCACTTTTCACCCGGCTCAGAGCTTCGCCATAACTGTTGGCAATCACTTTTTTAATTCGCATTCAGCGTCACCACACGTAAAGTCCGAATTTGAACGGTCGGAACAATTTCACTATGGGAAAGCACCACCAGGTCCGGCAAAAACCGTTCGGTGAGTTTCCGCAAATACATCCGGACCAAAGGCGATGCCAGCAGAACCGGGGCCGTCTCCAGCATTGGGGTAATGGCTTCCACCCCTTCCCGGATTCTGGCGAGGATTTTTTCTGCGACCGTCGGCTCCAGCGCCAGATAGGAACTCAGTTCCGTTTTCTGGATCGATTGCTGGATCAGTGCTTCCACTTTCTGGTCCAGAGTCATCACCGAAAGCGACCCATCCTTCGCCAAATATTTTTTGGTAATCGGTCGCGCCAGCGACTGCCGAACATATTCCGTCAACACATCCGTGTCCTCCACCTTGGCCGCGTAATCTGCCAGGCTTTCCAGAATGGTTCTCAAGTCCCGGATGGAAATCTGCTCCCGCAAAAGGTTCTGGAGCACCTTCTGAACTTTACCGAGCGTCATCAGGTTCGGCACCAGCTCTTCCACCACCTTCGGATTGGTTTCCTTGAATTTATCGAGCAGAGTCTGCACTTCCTGGCGGCCCAGCAATTCCTGTGCGTTCCGCTTGATGGTTTCCTTGATATGAGTGGTGATGACCGTTGCCGGGTCAACCACCGTATACCCTGCCATTTGCGCTTCCTGTTTAGCCGAAGTGTTGATCCAGATCGAAGGCAAACCGAACGTCGGCTCCTGCGTCTTGACGCCGGGAACTTCCTTTTCGGTTTTACCGGGGCTCATCGCCAGCAACCGTCCTGTCATAACGGACCCACGGGCAACTTCCACGCCCTTGATCAGAATGGCATAATCACTGGCCTTCAATTGCAAATTGTCCCGGATATGCAAGGGCGGCACGATGAAACCCAACTCCAACGCAAACTGCCTGCGCACGGACTTGATGCGTTCCAGCAATTCGCCATTGCGGTCGGCATCGACCAGAGGAATCAATTCGTAGCCCACTTCCAGTTCCATGACGTCCAATGGCAAAATAGATTCTACCTTCTCGGGAAGCGGAGTTTTCTTGTCTTCATCGATTTTTTTCTGTTGGACCCGTTCCTTCTGCTGGCGGCCCTGATACAACCGGTAACTGATCCATCCCGTTAGAGCGGACAACACAAAAAATGGAATGTGCGGCAAACCGGGAATGGTTCCGAAAAAGAATAACGCCGCCGCGGCAATGGAAAACGCCGCTGGGCTGTTGCCCATCTGAGAAATAAGTTCATCGGGAAGATTTTTGTCCGTGGTGGCGCGGGTCACGATAATGCCGGCGGCAGTGGAAACGATCAGCGCCGGGAGTTGAGTGACCAGTCCGTCACCAATGGTTAACAGGGTATACACTTTAGCGGCTTCGGCCACCGCCATGTCCTGTTGAAACACACCGATGGCGAACCCTCCGATCACATTAATCAGCGTGATCAGAATTCCGGCGATGGCATCACCCCGGACAAACCGTATGGAACCGTCCATAGACCCGTAAAAATCCGCTTCCCGCTCCAACATGCGCCTGCGCACCCGTGCGTCTTCCTCGGTGATAATCCCTGCGTTGAGATCGGCGTCGATACTCATCTGCTTGCCGGGGATGGCGTCCAAAGTGAACCGCGCGGCGACTTCGGACGTGCGGACCGAACCTTTGGTAATGACGATGAAGTTGATCAACACCAGGATGATGAAAATCACCGCGCCAACGACATAATTACCGCCGACTACAAAAGATCCGAAGGATTTGATCACCTGTCCCGCCGCCGCAGGCCCCTCGTTGCCATGCAGAAGAATGATGCGCGTGGATGCGACATTCAGTGACAGACGGACCAGCGTCACCACCAAAAGCATCGACGGGAACACTGAAAAATCCAGGGGCGCCAGCATCAATATGGACATCAGCAGGATGATCAGCGAAAAAGTGATGCTGAAGGACAACAGAAGGTCCAGCATGAAGGTGGGAATCGGGATGACCATCACCACCAGAATGGCAATGATGCCAATGGCGACTGCCAGCTCTTGCGGACGGGCGGACATGTACTTTTCAATACGACTGGCCATAAACCCTATTTCCTATCCCAAAAAATTGACGCACCCCGGATGCGGGCGCATATCACTAAGTTATTATATTTAAACGATCTCAGCAAACACGGAGGCTTCCCAACGGCTATAAGCGCCAATATTTCAAGCAAATGGCGCCATGATTATGATTAAGTGCAATCTTTATACCAAGGACTTTCCTTTCAACCGATAAACGTATGCCAGGATTTCTGCCACCGCTTTATAGAGGTGGGCCGGGATCATCTGCCCGATTTCCACCGTTTTGAAAAGCAGGCGGGCCAGCGGCTTGTCCTCTACCAATGGAATGTCATGCTCCTTGGCGAGTTCACGTATTTTTTCAGCGATGACGCCTTTACCCTTGGCGACCACCACGGGTGCATCCGAATTCTCCCGGTCGTATTGGATCGCCACCGAAATATGCGTCGGGTTGGTGATCACCACATCCGCTTCCGGCACGGCAGTCATCATCCGGCGTTTCATCATTTCCATTTGAGCATTGCGCACCCGTTGTTTGACTTGCGGGTTTCCCTCCGTATCCTTGCGTTCGTCCTTGACCTCCTGTTTGGTCATGCGCAGGTTTTTAAGGTAGGTGAACCGTTGAAACATATAATCGAGGAACGCCAGAAAAATCATTGCCACCAGCACCTGGATCATGATCTCGAGCGCCACCTCCCCCATGAGAATCAAAATCTGACCAACGCTCTTTCCCATCATGGGAGGGATTTCATCGAAGCGTCCTTTGATGGTGAAATAGGCAATCAACGAAATGAGAGTCACCTTGAAAACGGATTTGAACAGTTCCATCAATGCGATCCGGCTGAACAGACGCTTGAATCCGTTCCAGGGATTCATTTTATGAAACCGTGGCAGGAGAGGATGCATGGAAAACCGGATGCCTCCGGTTTGTATCAAATTGGCGACCACACCTCCCAGCATGATGGCAAACAAAATGGGACTTAGAATGGTAAAGGAATTCCCCATCACCCACGCCAATAATCCTCTCATCTCCTCCATATTGGGCTGAATGGCATGAACCTGAGTGAAGAGGTTGTGCCAGGTCGCCATCAGATGCCGGGTGCTGAACGCCCCGGCCATAGCGAACGCTAAAATGGCGGCCAGCAGGACGAAGGCGGAAGTCAGTTCCCGGCTATGGGCAAAATTGCCCTTTCCCTCGGCATCCTGGATCCGCTTCGCTGACGGCTCTTCTGTTTTCTGATCGATATTGGCTTCTTCTGCCATAACCGGAATCCTTTAATTTCTGTTGTCGAGTGTCATTACCTCATGGTGTGCATCAAGCCCATCAGCCATTGGGGTAATTGTGAGATGTGTTGCGTCATCACCATGCTAAAAAAGCTCATAGTGAGCCCCACCATCAAGAGCCCCACCCCGATCTGTAATGGAAACCCGACGATAAAAACGTTCATCTGCGGAACCGTGCGGGCCACCAAACCCAATCCCACGCTGATAAAAAACAAAATCGCCATGATAGGAGCGGCGATTTTAACGGCCACCACAAACGTGGTCGCAAACAATTTTAAAATCAACGCCATGGTTCCAGCGGAAAACCCGAACTGCTGTGGGTTGATCAGCTCAAAACTCTCGACCAACGCGTAGATAGTTAAATGGTGCGCATTCAAGGCCAAATACAAGAGGATGGCAAACATATTCTGGAACTGGGCGGTAATCGAAACCTGCGACTGGGTTTGCGGGTCGATCACGTTGACCACACCGAACCCCATTTGAAAGTCCACCACCGTTCCGGCAATTTGGACCGCGGCGAAAATCAACCGCGTGGCATAAGCGAGTGCCAGACCCACGGTCGCCTCGGAAAACAAGTAAATGGTGAAGTCGATCAATCCACTGGGTTCCGGCATGGGCATATGCCGGACCAAAGGAAAGATGCTCAGGCTGAGCAGGAGGATAAAACCGAGTTTAATCCGGGCGGGAAACTGCTGGCTTCCCAGTATCGGAACGAACACAATAAAAGCCGCTACCCGAACCAAAACGAAAATAAAATGCTCGAAATCTCCGTACGATAGATTGAAGAGCTCCATCACCCAATATAACTGGGAAAGTTCATAAGAACCTGCTCCGTAAAACTCAACATGATCCGCATGATCCAGGGGAAAAACAGGAACAGGGCTAGAAACACCGCCAGGATTTTGGGGATGAACGTCAACGTCAGTTCCTGAATGGAAGTGACCGCCTGAAAAATGGATATCACCAGGCCAGTGGCCAGCCCGAAACCCAGCATGGGCGCGGAAACCAGAAGCGTGGTTTTAATAGCATTCATGGCAAAGTCTACGATGAATTGTTCAGTCATCACGCCATCCTATGCAAAACTCTTGACGAGGGAACCGACGGTTAGATGCCAGCCGTCGACCATCACAAACAGCATCAATTTAAACGGCAGGGAAATCAGCACAGGAGGCAGCATCATCATTCCCATGGGAAGAAGAATACTGGCTACGACCATGTCGAGTATCAAAAACGGGATATAAATCAGAAACCCGATTTGAAACGCCGTTTTCAGTTCGCTGATTACGAACGCAGGCACCACCGATTGAATTTTAACTTCTTCCAGCGTCTCCGGCCTTTCCCCTTGATCCATATTGATGAACAAGGCCAGGTCCTTTTCGCGGGTCTGCTTCAACATAAAAGTTTTAATGGGAGTTTGCGCCAGATCCAATGCTTTGCTCTGGGTGATCTCTTCATTCAGATAAGGTTGCAGGGCTTTGTCGTTGATTTCTGTAAGCACCGGGCTCATGACAAAAAAGGTCAGGAACAGGGCCAGCCCGATCAACACTTGCGTTGGTGGCGTCTGCTGGGTCCCCATGGCTTGCCTGAGAAAAGACAGGACAATGACAAAGCGGGAAAATGATGTCATCAGAATCAGGATCGATGGTGCCAGGGTCAATATCGTCAGCAGAAACATGACCTGCAAAGCGGTCGACAAAGTGCTGGGTTCCCCGGCATCCTCCACCCCAAATTGAACCGTGGGAATAGGAATGGCGGAAGCCTCCTGAGGAACCACAAAGTTGAAAGCCATCCATAAAGTGGACACTGAAATTAAAATGAGTGCCGATCGTTTCATTTAAAAATCGGAACCTCCTCAAACTTTTTTTTGACTCGTGAAGCAACATCCTTCATCGTAGTCTGCTCGGCTTCGGAAGAATTTTCAAATTGCTTCACATATTCTCCAAACGGATTGGTGGAACCGGACTGGACCAGACGTTTGTTATAAACATCGACTCCCTGCTTCTTTGCCTGCGGCTTTTTTTCTTCTTTTACAGTCTGCGGCTGCATGACTCCATTATCAGGTTTGGGAGACGCCGCAACCGGTTTCCGGTCGTGACCCTTTTTATGCAGAGAGTTTTTAATCTGTTCAATTTTTTCCGGGTCCTGAACGTTGCTTAACAATGAGATCTGATCATTGGAAATCCCGATGACCAGAACATCTCCAGCCACCTCCACCAGAGCGATACTTTTCCTGGGCGCCAGAAATCCGGTTGATAAAACTTTGATGGGTTTCCCTTCACCCCCGAAGACGCTGTTCTTCAAGCCAAACTTTTTAAACAAGTGAAATACGATAAATATCAAACCCAAAACCAGCCCCAGGGTATAAACCATCTTGAGGCTGGCCGAGAACAAATCAGTTTTCCCAGCGGATAGATCATTTTCAAAATCCAGCATTCCGGCTTTTTTGGTTTTCAAAACCGGGAGTTCGGATGAAGACGTTTTTTCAGGTTGCTCACTCTTCAAGGCCTGACCCAATACTTGTGACAGCGGCGTAGACGTCTTGTCGATTTTTTTCGTTGAAGAAACGGGTTTCACCCCTTTCGTCGGCGGGGAAACTCGTGTCGGTATTTTAGAAAGACCGGGTTTCGGCAGTTGCCCGGAAGTTGTTTTGGTTTGAACGACTTTCGATTGCTGGATGCGGAAAGCCCGTGCCAATAAACTTTCCAGCGGATCGGAAACCTCACTTTTGATGGAAGCCGGCTGCGGTGCGCCCCGGTTGATTCGAATACGAAGCACGCGTCCCACCTGTTCCACCACAGTTTCATCCTTGAGAATCGAGGCGCCGGGAGCCAGCATCAAACGCAAGCGCAGTCGTTTGGGATCAAACTGCGAAACATAGATCTGCCGGACCCGGTCATCCCCCGTATCAAAATAACGCTTGGACGGATTGACATAGGCCAAGGGGAAATCCATTTGAATGGATTTTTTAAAAAATTTCGGGCCCTGAAAACGAACGGGCGGATTTTTGAATTTCAGCTGAATCAGCAGTTCCCCATCCTTTCGATCCACAGTGACGTCCTGTAAAAAGTTGTAGCTCGAAAGCGCTTGTGAAGAAAACGCGAGATGCGTCCAAAGCAAGACAAAACCAAGGGTTCCTGCCACAATGTGACCAACAATTTTCATGATCCGACCTCTCTATTGGGCGAACGAATAGCGTCAAAAATACCGACACCAATGATCCAAATAGATAAATGCAAAGGCCGTACCGAAATTGCCTGATCAATGGGGTTTTAAAATGACGAAGGCGGTCTAACGGATATGAAATGATGGGTCGCGTACAGAAAAAATGAGGCGGAGGGAGCCCCGTGGAGTCTGAAGGAAAAAGCAGGGAAGCGGGCTCGTCAGGTCAAAGACTGGACCCGCTCCATGGGAGATACAATATCGGTCAAACGGACCCCGAACTTGTCGTTCACAACGACCACTTCGCCCCGGGCCACTAATTTATCATTGACCAGGACTTCCAGCGGTTCGCCCACCAACTTGGTCAATTCAATCACCGAGCCCTGCCCCAGCTGGAGCAAATCGTTGATCAGCATTTTGGACCGACCTAATTCCACGGTAACGGTCAAAGGAATATCCAGAATCAAATCCAGGTTTTGGATTTCCCCTCTGGACAATGCCCCGGGATCGGACACATTTGGATCATCCCTGAATTGGTCCAGATTATCGATATCATCCAACGCTTCCAAATCGTCTTGATGTTCAGCCATAATGATTCATCCTATTGAAGAGCTTCTGTAATTTGAATTGCTTTCATTCCCCGCGAGACACCGGAGTAGCCTCTGAATTTAGCGGTTCCTTCAATTTTGATATGAAGCGGGTCGGAGACATCCTTGCTCAGCATCACCACATCGCCCTCATGAAGGCCCAGCAAATCCCTGGGAGTTATTTGAGTTTGACCCAACTCGGCCACCATCTCCACTTCGGTTTTCATCAACTCCACCTGCAGGCGGTTGACCCATACCTGATCCACTTCCATCTGTTCGCTTTGGAAGTTAGCTTTGAGCTTATTGATGATGGATTCGATCATGGAGTAAGGAATGCAAATGGTAACGGTTCCGGAAGAATTCTCCATTTCAATATCGAACACAATAACCAAAACCACATCCGTAGGTGGAACAATGGCCGCAAACTGAGGATTGACTTCCGAGCGGACATAAGTACACGCCACGGGATGAATGGATTTCCAAGCGCGCTCCCAATCCTCCAAAGCGTTCTGAACCACTTTTTTGGTCATCCGGATTTCAATGGCGCTGAAATCCCGGCCCAGAGTATTGATATCAGAGGTTCCCGTTCCTCCAAAAAAATTATCGACAAAAGAAAATACCAAACGGCTTTCAATCACCATCAGTCCAAATCCGCGTAGTGGTTCCATACGAAACACATGCAAACTGGAGGGTACCGACAGAGACCGCAAAAATTCGCCGAATTTAAGCGAGTCGGTGGAAACCGTGCTAACATCGGCTGATTTGCGCATCAAACTGGAGAAGGAGTTCCGAAACAACCTCGAAAACATCTGATTGATAATATCCAGAGTAGGGAGGCGTCCACGAACGATTTTCTCTTGACTGGTCAGGTCGTAGGGAACCACTCCTCTGACTTCCTCAGGAGCATCGGTCTCCGTTTCAATCTGACCCCCGCTGACACCTCTCAACAAGGCATCCACTTCTCCCTGGGATAAAACCTGTTCCATATCAACTACCCTTGCCAAACCCCTAAAAATTGTTAAGGGTTTATTGAATTAAAAATTCAGAAAAATACACTTCCTTGACATGCCCCATTGCCAGAAACCGGTTGACCCGCGTCGTGATTTCATCTTTCAATTTGAATTTTCCTTGAATCGAATACACATCTTCGAACGTTTTACTGCTCAGTAATACCAGAATGGAATCCATGATCTTCTGCCGGTTGTCTTCAACTTCCGGTTGGACCGCGGGATTATTCAATTCCAGAGTGACCGTCACCTTTAAAATTCGGCTCCCCTTGGTCCTCGCCAGGTTCACCATAAAAGGCTCCAGAGGAACCATGACTCCAACTGCCGGTGCTACCGGCCGGGCCGTCGCTACCGGTTGAATCTGCGCGGAGGACGATGGAACCTTGGATTCGGAGTTTCCGGAAATCAACTCTTGGACAAAATAACCCCCAACTCCGGCAATCAAGATCAGCACCACCACCAAAAGAATACTCATAAAAGAACTTCGGGGGGCAGGTCCCGTCTGAACATTTTCTAAAATTGGTTGTTCCTCAGCCATGAGCCGGGGTCTCCCTGTCTAGTGGGTCCACGAGAAAAATATCTCCATTACATTATAAATCCATATAAGCCATAACCCAAATCTACCGGGAGGGTGGAACTCTGGCAGACCATCCCAGGCCCTCCCCTTTCACCGCCCTATTTTCCCCGATCCGGGCTCAGGAGGGTGGAATTAATACAGATTTCAACAGGTTACAACATTATATATCTTTCACGGTAAAACCCCCCAAATACTTGAGCATCTGTTTATTTTTATTGCATATGACCGGGGTATGCGCTTTTTTCATGCAAAATGGATCCATCCCCCAGTGCCCCTTGTGCCACTCAAAGTCCGTTCTTTAATATTTTAAACCTTTGAAAGTTAAATGGTTGTTTAATTTCTAAGTGCTTGATACCACCCCTTTGGCAACTTGGTACAGGAATTGAATTACATCTGGCAAGTCTCGGGGTAAGTCTCCGAAGCGGTGGTTTTAAATTTAACCCTTGTTTGGCTGGAATCAAGCCTGTCAATCCCATAAACGGTTCGATCGGCCCAATTATCAGGAGTCACCTTGAATGAAAAAAATTGAAGCGATTATCAAGCCCTTCAAACTGGATGAAGTCAAAGACCAGCTTAATGAGAAGGGAGCCTTTGGCATTACCGTGACCGAGGTCAAAGGCTTCGGAAGACAGAAAGGCCACACTGAATTGTATCGGGGGGCGGAGTACGTGGTGGATTTCCTGCCTAAAACCAAACTTGAAATTGTCATCAAAGATGAACAACTCGAAGAAATCATCGAAGTGATCACGAAAGCCGCACAAACCGGCAGAATCGGCGATGGAAAAATTTTTGTGAGTGATCTTCAGGATGTGATTCGTATCAGAACCGAGGAGCGGGGCGAAGACGCTATTTAACTGAAGAATAAAAAGCATTTCAGTAAACCTCACTTAACTTTTGGAAGGAGAAAAATTAAATGCAGATGAGATTTCGATCGCAATCGTTGATCGTTTTAATAATAACTTTGCTGGCGGTGGCCTTCCCCGGTCTGGTGTTGGCCGAGGAAACCCCGGTTCTTAATTCAGGCGATACCGCGTGGATGTTGACGGCGACCGCTTTGGTGCTTTTCATGACCATCCCTGGTTTATCTCTGTTTTACGCCGGCATGGTGCGAAGCAAGAACGTGCTGTCGGTATTGATGCAATGCTTTGCGATCACTTCCCTCATGACGGTTTTGTGGGTCATATACGGTTACAGCATGGCCTTCGGTGGATCGGGCGAATATTGGGGTGGATTGTCCAAGATCTTCCTGAAAGGTGTGACGGTCGACTCGCTCAGCGGCACTATTCCCGAGACCGTTTTTATGACGTTCCAGATGACTTTTGCTATAATCACGCCCGCCCTGATCGTCGGCGCGTTTGCCGAACGCATGAAATTCTCCGCGATACTGCTTTTCATGACCCTCTGGTTCACTATCGTTTACGCCCCTGTATGCCACTGGGTGTGGGGGGATGGAGGATGGCTCAAGGACAAAGGCATTCAGGATTTTGCGGGAGGGACCGTGGTGCACATCAATGCCGGGATCGCCGGTTTGGTAGCCGCCATCGTTCTGGGCAAACGCAAGGGATATCCCGAAAAGCACATGCCGCCTCATAATCTGGGTTACACCCTGATGGGAGCGTCCATGCTGTGGGTCGGCTGGTTTGGCTTCAACGCGGGCAGTCAGTTGGCCGCCGACGGAACAGCTGGCATGGCCATGGCCGTGACGCAAATTGCCACTGCCGCCGCCGCATTGGGTTGGATGTTCAGTGAATGGATCGACCATGGCAAACCCAGTGTACTGGGCATTGCCTCGGGTGCCGTTGCGGGATTGGTCGCCATTACCCCGGCCTCGGGCTCTGTAGGCCCCATGGGGGCACTGGCCATCGGAGCCGCCGCCGGTGTGGGTTGTTTCATCGCTTCCACCAAGATCAAACGTCTCTTGGGATACGACGATTCTCTGGACGTCTTCGGTGTGCATGCCGTCGGTGGGATCATCGGCGCCCTGCTCACCGGAGTCTTTTGCGCCCAAGGGCTGGGCGGAGTCGGTTTCGGCGGTGACAACACCGGTATCGGCGGTCAGGTCTGGGTCCAGCTCATCGGCATCAGCGCGACGGTGGTTTATTCCGGGGTCGTCAGCTTCGTGATCCTGAAAGCGGTGGATAGGATGGTTGGCCTGCGCGTCGCCGACGACGAAGAAACGGAAGGGCTGGACCTTTCACAGCATGATGAACGTGGATATAACCTGTAGCTTGCTAATTTTTTAATGAGATGAATTTATAAGGAGGAGGTTCGATGAAAAAGTTTTTGAGTTTATATGGTTCGCGGCTTGGATCGGTCGCTCTGCTGGGATTGATCCTGCTATTACCCAGCCAGGCTTTGGCAGGGAAAAACGTCTTTAAATTTTTCGAGGATATGGAAATACACGGGTTCGTTTCCTCCTCCTACAGTTACAACTTCAACAGACCCCTGTCTCAAACCAACTGCGGCGTGGCCCCCCTGGCAGGCTGTGCCCGTATTTTCGATCAGGATGACAACAGCTTCAAGCTGGACAACACCGAGCTGGTGTTCCTCAAGGAAACCTCGGATGTCGGCGATATCGGGTTCCGGTTTGACCTCACCTTCGGCTTCAGCCTGCCGGAAGGTGCGCAACGGGCACGAAGCTCGGCCACCGCCCCGGGAGGAATATCTCCGATCGCCACAGCGGATGACGACTTCGATCTTCAGCAGGGCTACGTTTCCTGGAAAGCGCCCATCGGAAACGGCCTCCAGTTGGATCTCGGTAAATTCATTACCCACGTCGGCGCCGAAGTGTTTGACGGCTACGACGGCTGGAACATGAACTTTTCCCGTACCTTCGTGTTCGGCTGGGGCATTCCTTTTAATCATACCGGCCTTCGCGCCACCTATGAATTCACCGACAAGTTAACCGTTATGGCCATGCTCGCCAATAACTGGGAAGAAGCCGGTGTCAGCGACAATAATACCGATAAAGTGCTGGGCACACAGATCGCTTACAGTCCGTCCGACACGATCGGCATTCTTTTCAACTGGGTTGGTGGCAACCAGGGAACCGCCACAAGCCCGGGAGTCACCAGTAACAATAACGACTGGCGGAATATCTTCGATATCGTGGTTGATATTGCGTTGACCAATCAATTGTCCCTGCAGTTGAACGCCGACTATGGTGCTGAGGAAAACGCTCATCCCGTCAGTGGCGGGACGGCGAAATGGGGTGGATTTGCCGGAATCGTCCGTTACGATTTCAACAAATGGTTTTCCATGAACGTGCGTGGCGCCCATTTCATCGATGCCGATGGCTTCCGCATGGGTGCACTCAACAATCGATTGTGGGAGGTAACCTTCACTCCCGAATTCCGCATTGCTGAAAACATGGTGGTTCGTTTTGAGTACCGCCACGACGAATCCAACCTCGGTGTATTTGAAAATAGCAGAGGTATCGGCACCGGTCATCAGGACACGGTCGCCATGAACGCCCTGGTCCACTTTTAACAACCGGTGGCTTCTTAAGTAAAGAGTCCGGAGGAACTCTGCTTCGCAGGCAGGTTTCTCCGGGCTTTTTTAATCGGCTTATTTCCCCTTCTCTCCCAAACTTCTTTATTCCAGCAGACGGAATCGTTACAATACCTGCATCATTACCCTGTCAGGAAATCGCATTGCTGAATCCGGCCCAAAACCAGATGGTGTATCTCATGTTTTTGAACGGCCTGCTGTTTCTGGGCCTGAACTTTGTCGCCTGCGCCATCGTGTTTCCCGGAGGACCGGGATCCAAAAAACTCGGGTATGTTTTGATAACCCTCGTGGCCCTGGTACTTTGCATCACCCAAGAGCTGGATATTCTGATCGACCTGGAATTCCCAGCGGCCGCCGCACGTACCGTTCTTTTGGCCGGATTCGCCGCTCCGGTATTTTTGATTTCCCTGGTGTATTACCGGATCAAAAGATCGCGTTTGGAACGTTTCTCACCGCCGCCTTCAACTGGAGACCCGAATGCAGATCATTGACTTGAGAAGCGATACCATGACCCAGCCGACAGAGGCCATGCGCCAAGCCATGGCCAAAGCGGAGGTGGGGGATGACGTGTTTAACGAAGACCCGACTCTTCACCGGTTCCAGGACATGGCCGCCGAAAAACTGGGCAAGGAAGCGGCGCTGTTCCTTCCCAGCGGCACTATGGGCAACCTGGTGAGCCTGCTGACCCACTGCGGCCGGGGCGACGAGATCATCCTGGGGGACCGGAGCCATATCTTTCTCAATGAAGTGGGGGGAATATCCGCGCTGGGAGGGATTCATCCCCACACTGTCCCCAATCGGGACGACGGCACCCTGCCCCTGGAGACTCTGGAGAACGCCATCCGGCACAGCGACCTGCATTATCCCCCGACCCGCCTGATCTGCCTGGAGAACACCCAGAATTATTGTTTCGGATCGCCCCTGACCCCTCAATATATGGATTCAGTGGCCGAATTAGCTCACAAATACGGGTTAAAGGTCCATCTGGATGGAGCGCGCATTTTCAACGCTTCTACCGCCTTATCCATCGATGTCAGGGAGTTGACGCGTCAAGCGGACTCGGTAATGTTCAGCTTGTCCAAAGGCCTCTCCGCTCCTGTCGGTTCGGTACTCTGTGGAACCCGGGATTGGGTGGAAAGAGCCCGGAAATGGCGGAAAATGGTGGGGGGCGGCATGCGGCAGGCCGGTCACCTCGCCGCCGCGGGAATCGTAGCCCTGGAAACCGGGGTGGACCGCCTGGCTGAGGACCACCAAAATGCCCGAACTCTGGCGCAGGGGCTGAAAGGGCTCCCAGGCGTTGTGATCGACCCTGAAAAAAACCCAACCAATATTCTCTTCTTCCAACTGGACCACCCGAAAGTGACCCCTGAAGGTTTTCTGGAACAAATGGATTCGCAGGGAGTTAAACTGCTGTTGATGGAAGGCGGGGTGTTTCGGGCGGTCCTGAACCGGATGGTCACCCGCGAACACACGGCATCGGCGCTTCAAATCGCAGAATCGATACTGGGACGGTAATCGGGGCGATAGAAGGTTTGACAGACCCCTCCATAGAGATTAGAATGCACAGGTAGAACATTCCACTTATTGTAAGGAGTATCAATGCAGGAATTACTGGAACTGGAAAAACTGGCCTTGGACGTGATCAAAAGCCGCTATCTATTGTGTATCCTGGTGTCTCAACGGATTCATCAACTGGAAAAAGGAGCACAGCCTTGCATTGAGGTGGGCGAAAATGAATATGAAAACCCCAAAACCTATTACGAGCTCGCCCTCCGGGAAATCATCGAAGGCAATATGGATTTGGAACAAATCGCCAGCTAAGCAAGACCCCCACCCTTTGATTTTTTGAACACCATTACCGATTAAATTAAAAAAGGCCCGTCCATTTGGACGGGCCTTTTATTTTGCTTTCCTAACCGATGGATTACGAGGACTACTTGACTTTACCCTCTGCGTCCATCTTACGTGTGCGCTTGGTCATCCACAACAACCACATCTGGAATCCGAAAAACGCCACCCCGATAATCGGAGGCATGTAATACATGGATGCAGGATTATCAGGTTCAAGGATCGTGTAAACCCAAGTGGAAATAGCCATGTACTCGTCATGCTCCTTATTCCAGCCCGTCCATTGCATGAAGGAAACCGGAATATAGGTCTCAACCGGGATTTGGACATCCGTTTTGTCCGGATTCTCAGTTTCGAGAGAACGCTTGAACATGACTTTCACACGACCCTGATGATATTTGGAGTTTACGATCTCAACACCACCGGGCGTTTCTTTTTCAGAAACGTCCTGAAAACCCTTACCAATCAGTTCCTTAACGGATATATCAAGATCGTATCCATTGGGATTGGGTGCGGCGGTGTCCTTGTAATTCTTGACCATGAAATTGGCCTTCCAGATATCCACAGGCTTCTTGTCATCGCCGTAAATGAAGTACGGTTTTTCCGCGCCGTACAGCTCTTCCCGCTGGCCCGGCCATTGCATGGCGATGCTATCCATCCATGCCGGATCAACCGAAAGAAACCGGTTGTGGTATTCCACCAGATAGTAGATCGCCTGCTCTTCTTCAGACCAGTTCGACATAACCCACAGATTGTCTACTTTGGGTTTGAAGTTCCGCTCACCGCGGGTAATCTGACCGGCCAGGGCGATATAATGCCACCGCTGTTCCTTTTTACCTGTGAATCCATCCGGCCGCGACTTAATGTTGAAATCGTCATCCGGGGCCTGCCACATCGGATCAGTAAAATCTGTTGAAATAGGACCCTTGGTGAACTTGGATTTGATCAGGAAATCGTTGATCGGCTTGTTGGCCAACTTATCGATTTTCTTCCGAGGACACAGGGAGTTGACGAAAGCCGCCAGTTTCCACCGGTCTTCAACCGTGATCTTGTCCTTGAAGTTCGGCATCGGCGTGCCATTCATACCAGTCGAAACGGTTCGAACAACGTTAAAAGGATCGTAGTGATTCCGACGGCTGCCGCGGAAGTTCCAGCACTGCTGCCAGTCGGCCGCGAAAATCGGGAATCCCCAATCGTCTTTCATCGTCGGGTTACCGTCACCGCGTCCTTCACCGCCATGACACTCGAAACATTTGTTTTTCAGGAAAACATCTTTACCCAGATCGATGTCTTCCTGAGGAATACCCAGATGATACGGGCCTTCCGTTCCCCAGGGATTCTCACCGAAATCCTGCCTGAAAACTTCTTCATCCTCGTCCAAAAAATCCCGATCCTGAACCAGGGTTTTGACAAATTGGACGACAGCGGCGATTTCATCCGGACTCAGGACTCCGCCCCAAGCCGGCATCGCAGACCCCGGCAAACCGTTTGTGACGGTATCGATCAGGTTCTGATCCAAAGGAAGCTCGCCCGAATCCGTCCAGCGGATTTTAAAGGTCCCCTGAATAAAGTTTCTGGGGCGGGTAAACAGCCGGTCGGCAGAAGGTCCATCGCCGCCGCCTTCAACCCCATGACACCAGACGCAACGCTTGAAATACGTTTTTTTACCGAGCTCCAGCTTGTCCTGCTGAATCGGATCCGGTAGTTGCCCTTCCTGCGCCAGAAGAGTCGACGGCAGACCCACGAACAACATCACCGCCAGTGCGACCAAGAAGTGCCTTACTGCTTTTCTAGACTCCGTTAGCATAGCTCCCTCTTTATTTAAATATTTCAGAATTGAAATAGTTCGATTCATTGATTATTCCTCCCCACCTGAAGAGGATTCCTCATCGAAGGTTCGCGGATGGTGCCCGGTGTACCAGTACTCAAACAGGATGACCTTCCAGATTTCCTCGATTTTCAGATGCTCTTCCCAGGGCGGCATCGCCGAGGACCACGGAGTCGCTTCATTCGGCAATCCCGGACCGCCCTTGGCAACCCGCCAGAACAGGAATGATTCGCGCAACATGGCGATGGTTCCCGGGTCAACGAAGTTTGCGGGGGTCGGGTTGAACACATGGGAGAACATTCCCTGACCGTTCAACTGATCGCCGTGGCAGTAATGACAGTTCTGAAAGAAAATCGTTCCGCCTTCCGTTACCGACTTCATGTACACCTGTTTGTCGGCATCCAGAAAGGGGAAGCTGTCTTTATAATTGTCCTGCTCATCCGTTCGAAAAGGATTCTGCAATCCTTCCAACGTGTAGGTTTTGCCAAACACCTTGGTGGTGGCCGGAGGCGCCGGATGAACCGTGCGCAACTCAACCGGTTCCGCAAAGCTGGGTTCGAGCGACTTATAAGTCCCAAAACCCACCAGTAGGGGCAGAGCGATAAATACAACAATCCGCGCTATTTTATAATCCCCAACAATGGTTTTAACGATCGGTTTTCTGAATTCCGCGAAGGTCACCGGATCCTGCGAAACATACAGGAAGGTACCGATGGTCCACAGCATCATGTAAGTGATGAGCAGGGTCCACGGAATCGGCGGAAACAAGATCGCCTCATAGAAGTACAGACCGATCAGCCAAACGGCCAAACCGTTCAGGGCGATGGGGGGTTTCAACTTCAGAACGAGGTTGAAACCGATACAGTAAGTCACAAACAGCAGAAAATAAACGTAGCGGTTGAGTACCCAGCTAAATTCCTTAGGCTTCATAAAGTCAAACAAACCATAGTGGAAAGCGGCCCAACCGACCACATAGAAAAGTATTCCTTTCACTACATTGTTCATCCCTTAAATCCCTCCTGGATTAGCCTTCCGGCTGGGTGTTACTAATAAAATCCACCAAGTTCTCAAGCGCACTGACGGATAATTTGTTGGCGAAGTCCTGAGGCATGAGATCTTGCGGAAACGACTCCCCGGCCTCTTTGTTAAACACGATATATGCGTTGGGGTTCAGAATGGACTCCCTGACGTAATCGCGCCCCGACCTGGCCTTGCCTTTATATTTCGGATCCTTGATCCGGTTGGGGGCGTTGATCTTCTCATGCAGTTTGGGTCCCAACTCGCCCTCCGCCCCTTCAACACCCGGAATGGTGTGACACAGCGGACAACCCAAAGTGTTGATCATAGCCACAACACAGCTCGGCTCGCTACAAGTTTCGATGGCGGACGGAGGAGGACCATCAATCTTAACCACTCCTTCTCCCCTACTCTCCGGCAGTGGAATAGTCACATTGTCGAACTCACCCGGCGTGTCTTTCGACTGGAGCCAGGCGAGAACTGAATTCAACTCATATTTACCCAAACTGATCGGAGGCTTGCTGATAACCGGCATCGGGCTTTTGGTATCACCTGCTTTACCATAGGTTTTAACCACATAGCAGGACGGACACATCAGCGATTCGCGCAGATAGTCTTCCCCAATCAATTCTGTAGGATCGTCCCGGCGGTATTCCTCAGGAATCTGGTCGGGCTCGCCCTTCACAATCTGGGTGGCTCCGTCGGTTTCACCGATCTTGATCGGTTCGTTCAGATACCGGTCTTCCTTGATCCGGGTATGACTGCGTTCCTCAACACCAAACAGGTTGGGACAACGTCCGATGTTATCGCCAGGATCGAAGGTGTGGCAGAGAGGACATTGACCTTTACCGATGGCTTTGTTACCCCCCGTCGGCGGGGGACCGAATACGATGAACCGGCCCTCCTCTACATATTCCTCCAGGGTTTCCGCGACTTCTCCTTCACCCTCCTTAACTACAACCGGAGGATCACTTCTTTGTTGCGGCAACCAGTTGGTGTAACCGGCGAGAAGGATGGAAATGGTGGCATAGAAAAACGCGGCCCGGATCAGCGGGGGAGACTGATTTTCAATATTCTCACTCTTGAAGAATAGCCCCCAGGTGAGCAGGGTCAAAAATACCGCCAACACCTGGTAGGAAATAAATCCCAGTTGCTCTTGCTGGGTTAGCTCGAACATGTGGTTGGTCAACAACAGATTGGTGATGAGCCCTGCGCCGAAAACCGTCCCCCACAATACCGTATTCGTTCCCGCCCGCTCCCGGCAATTCTGAATCACATTGATGAACGCGAATAGCGAGAACAAAGTGAAAATGATTGTGGTGAACGTCCACAGGATGTCTGCTTGTTCAGGAAGCATCCTTCTCTCCTCTCATTCTTTGGTATATTTAAAAAAAGTTAAACTCGTAACTCTAATAACCGTTATTGCTGTTGCTGGGCTGGCACGGGAACGCCTTCCGGCACCTTGGCCGCGGTCTTCTTACCCGTCAAACCACCGACCCAGAACACGACGACGAACTGCACCCATACGAACAACGCGTTGAACGACAGCATTTTACCCGCTTCACCGATGGTCAGCGTGTAAGCGTCCACTGAGTTGTCACGCACCACTTCCGTGACATGCCAGAACAAGCGAACGGCGGACCGGATGTAGCCCATCAGGCCCATCAGCCAGGTAAAGGAAATCGCCAGCAGGAAAATCGCGTAGGTTGCCACTCGCGACTGGGTTCCCCACTCAATCTCTCCGTACGAATCGGCGTCCTTGAACATGGAGATATTGATCGCCGTCCCGGCAAACAGGGTCGTCAGCGTACTGGTCACCTGCGGCACCGACAGACCTACCCGCTGGTTGGCTGGAAGGAGGTATCCGTAATAGCCAAGGAACATGATGTTGCACGCCGCCAGAACAAAGATAGCGGAGATCCAGGCATTCCCCTGGGTCGCCCAACTGACGTTGATCTTCTTGTTCGCCCTCTGATACAACAGAAAACAAAGAATCGTGGTTACGATCATCAGGTTCACCGCGGTGTTCTTGGCGGACATTACGCCAAAGTGACCGACCACGGGATGCTGTGCGCCACCCATATCCTTCAACTCCGCCGGAGTCATAACGATGGTGTGCGGGGTCATCCACATGGTGAAACAAACGATCAACAACAGAACCATGTATTTCGCGTATTTCATGTACCGGTGCGAACCTTTGACCCGGGACATGGAGTTATGCAGATAGGAGTTGGCTCCAAAGAACAGGAGACCGATCATTACCGCCTGAATGATGAACAACCAGGCCATGATGCCGCCCATGAGGGTGATTCCCATCTGTTGACGGAAAGCATAAACCTCCTTCATCAGCCAGTAGCCGGCAAACGGCAGGGGAATCAAACCGAAGATCGCGATGAACATCGCGATGTAACACACCCAGTCATAGTGGGCTTTCTCTTCAGCGGTTTTAGCGGTGAGATAATGATAAGCCGCATACGCGCCGACGATACCGCCGCCGAACACGATGTTGCCTAGAATACGATGGACCCCAACCGGATTCCACAACGTGGAATGGATGACGTGCCAGATATTGCCCAGGAACCGGCCCTCTTCATCGATCCCGCCGGGCGCCTGCATGAAAGTCGCCCAGGAGTTGGCCAGATACATCAGAACGGTACCGACCAGGTTCAGGAGAACGGAAAGACTGCAGTGAATCCATTTCAGGAACGGGTCGCCCTTCATCCTCTCCCAGCCATAGTAATAAACGTACAAAATGCCGCTCTCCGCCAGGAACATCAAAGCGTACACATGCATAACAGGGCGGAAAATACCGGCCATGTATTTGAAAAATCCGGGGAATAGAGTGATGAACGTAAACAGCAGAATACCACCCAAAATTGCCGTCCAGGAATATGCGGTCAGGCTGACTTTCATCAGGTCCTGCGCCAGTTTGTCGTATTTCTCCGACAGAACCGGATCGCTTTCCTTGGTGCGGATACCGACAAATTCGATGAGCATACAAAAGATCGGAACCGCCAGTACGAAACTCCCGAAATAGAGATGCTGTTGGTTCGCCATCCAGAGTAACATTCGGCTAGGCGCAAATTCATAGTTGTTGTAGTCCGACTCCCCCAATTCCGGGGCAGGAAAACCACTGACTGGACCTTTCAAAGGATTACCTTCCCAATCCTTATAGAAAACGTCCTGACTCCATTCGATCGCGGGCTCGCCACCTTCTTCCGTGCCTTCCTCAGCGAGGACTTCTTTCGCGAAAGCCTCTTCCGCAAAAGCCTGTTCCGCAAACGCCTCCTTGGCGAAAGCCTGGCCGCTCAGGGCCGGAACAAAAAACAGAGTCACTGCCAGAACAAGTGCCCACGGGAGCCACTTGATACTTCTAGCTTTAGAATTAAACATTGCCTAACCTCCTTAAGGGGATCTCTGGATATCCTAGGATTTTCAATTCAAACCGGTATATTTTCAAACTTGTTTTTCCAAATCGTTTCAGCATTTTCAAGTCAAGTCCTCAATACCCTTATTAACCTCATTATTTTCGCTCAAAAGGCAACTCAAAGGGATATTTTATTCCCATGATTGACTCCACGGCTTAAGCGCGCGGCGGCCATAATGCTCTAACTAACTGACCCTAAAGGACTTGCGGTGATGGCGGAATTGGCGTACTTCTTCACCATCCAAATAAAAAGTCGCAGATATTTAACATAAAGGGCTGAAAGGTGTCAAGTGAATTTGTAAAATTTCAAAATTCAGGCCTTTTCAGCAAAAACCCACCTAAAAAAGCAGTTCAGGATATTCGAATTTGGACGGCCTTGGCATGCGCATCCAAGTCCTCCATTTCCGCCAGAATCCGGCACGTTTTCCCGGCTTGGACCAAAGCCTCCCGGCTGTAAGTGATCAAACTGGTCCGTTTCACAAAATCATATACGCCCAGGGGAGATGAGAACCGGGCCGTGCCACTGGTGGGAAGCACATGGTTGGGCCCCGCGAGGTAATCTCCGATAGCTTCCGGTGTGTAATGACCCAGAAAAATAGCGCCGGCGTTTTTGATTTGTTTTGCGCATTCCTGTGGATTCTCAACAGCCAGTTCCAGATGCTCCGGGGCGATTCGGTTGGCCAGGTCCAGCGCTTCATCAAGGGAGGCAGTCACAATCAAGCGGCATTTATTGTTCAACGATTCTTCAATAATCGCGGTCCGCTTCAACTGCTTTTTCTGCTTCTCCAATTCTTCGAGCGTGGCCTTGGCCAGAGACTCGGAAGGAGTCACCAGAATCGGCACCGCCTCCTCATCATGCTCAGCCTGCGATAGCAAATCCGCGGCGATAAAATCGGGACGGGCAGATTCATCGGCCACCACCAGGATTTCGCTGGGCCCGGCGATCATGTCGATATCCACCAGACCGAACACCATGCGTTTCGCCAGAGCCACGTAAATATTTCCGGGGCCGACAATTTTATCGACGCGGGGAATGATGTCGGTTCCCAAGGCCATGGCGGCCACCGCCTGGGCACCTCCCACCTTGAAAATCCGGTCCACCCCGGCAATATCAGCCGCCACCAACGCATGCGGGCTGACTTCCCCCTTGGAGGTGGGTGAACACATGATCACCTGCTCGACCCCCGCCACCCGTGCAGGAATGGCGTTCATCAACACTGAGGAAGGATACGACGCTTTGCCGCCCGGCACATAGATTCCGACGATGGACAACGGACGAATCGCCTGCCCGAGAGTGACCCCCTCTTCTTTATATTCCCAGGATTCCTGGACCTGCCGCGCGTGAAACCGGTTGATGTTGTCCGCCGCCAGTTTCATCGCTTTCAACTCGGCCAGATCCACCTGGTTGTAGGCTTCCTGAATTTCTTCCGGTTGGACTTCTATATCGCTCAACTGGTAATCGGTTTGATCAAACTGATTGGTGAACTTGAGCAGGGCTTCATCGCGATCCTTTTTGACGGCTTCCAGAATGGTCCGAACAGTTTCGTCCTGCGATTGAAAATCCACATCGCACCGTTCCACCAGCGCATCGATTTCCTGCGAGTAGGTATCGTCACTATATTTGATAATCTTCATATCTTTGATTCGAGATGTAACTGATTTAAAAATGCCAGAGTCGCCTGCTCCTCCTTTAATAGACCGGTATGGGCCATCCATTCCAAATGGGTTTTCAGGAAGCGAAGGTCTTCTGGAAGGTCGACATCATACCACACGGGTAACAACTCCGCTTCCGCCTGTTGAGCCTTCAATACATTCAGAGTTTCCGACAAGACGCGATCGGTTCCCCAGGGAACACGTTCGAAAATATCGGTCATCTTTCCCTGCATGCCGATCAGATAATAACCGCCGTCGGTACTCGGCCCGATCACGACATCTTTCTCCGATTGCAACGCCTGCTTAATGTAAGCCGTAGGCAGGGTCGGGCTGTCGGAACCGATGATCACCACGCGCTCGTACCCTTCCTCGAAACGATCCTGGAAAGCCTGCCGCATCCGCTCCCCCAGGTTTGCTCCTTCCTGCACAAACAGGCGGATCGGGTAGTTGCGGGACACGTTATCGAAATAGTCCGATACCGGCGTTGATGCAATACCGATAAAGCGATCCACTTCCATAATCGAGTCAATCTTCTCAATACTGTCGCTCAGGAAATGTTGATAGAGGCTTAAAGTAGTCTTAGAGTCCAGAAGAGAACTCAAACGGGTTTTCACCTGACCCTCCAAAGGCTCCTTTGCAAATAGAATTAATGCGCTGTAGGAACCTGTCGTCATTGAGGCGCTATACCCATGAAATAAATCAATTGACTCACTCTTTCAATCTCCCTAGACTTGAGCAGGTTTTGACCCAAACCGAAACACCTGCCTTTTTTATTTCCCGTACCGGAACTTTATGGATTTTGACACCGCGGTATTTTACTGGATCAAGGAACATTTGCAATCCCTGACCTTGAACGCTTGGGTTGACATGTTCACGGACAAAAACAATTACCCGGTTCCTGCAATTGCCGCCGTTGTCGCCCTTTTGGTATTAAGAAAAAAACAGGCTTTCTGGTTTATCATCGTTGCCACACTGGCAATTTTGACCAACGATTTTCTCACCCACCAAATTCTGAAACCCCTGTTCGCCCGGTCCCGCCCCTGCCATGCCTTGGATATCCTGCATGCCGTCCAGTGCACCCACTCTTTTTCGTTCCCCTCTATTCAGGCGGGCAACCTGTTCGCTCTGGCCACGGTATCAGCTCTGTTTTTCCGGGGATCGGGCTGGGTGGTATTTCCTCTGGCTCTGCTGGGCAGTCTGAGCCGTATCTACTTCGGCGTTCATTATCCTTCAGATATTCTGGCAGGAGGCTTATGTGGTATTATAATAGGACTTCTGTTCTGCAAACTTTACCGGTCCCTGTTTCCTTCGTATGACTTTCAACTCCCGATCCCTGATATGAAGCAATCCCCCAAAAACATCCTGCTGATAAAACTCAGTTCACTGGGCGATGTGATTCATGCGCTGCCGTCACTCCGCACCCTGCGCCAACTGTATCCCAAGGCCCACATCGCGTGGATCGTCGAGGAAAAGTGCAAGGACCTTCTGTACAACAACCCGGATCTGGACGAGTTGATTGTAGTACGCATCCGCCACTGGCGCAGGCATTGGAATCTGCAAAGCTGGCGTGAATTCAAGGCCTGCCTGAAACTGATCCGCGGCCGATTCGATCTGGTCATCGAAATGCAGGGACTGATCAAAACCGGCGTCATCGCCTTTCTCACTCAGGCGCCGCGCATTATCGGGTTTGACAAACACGATTGCCGGGAACGCCTCAACGCCTGGTTCACACACGAAAAAATTCCTTATATGGGGAAAAAAGTTCATGTGGTCGACCGATATCTGGCGATGATCCAGGCGCTGGGTGCTAAAACAGTATCGAATGAATTTCCCCTGATCGTCCCCGAAGCCGCTGAAGCACATATCGAGGCGTATTGGAAAGCCAACCCGGAATTATCTGCAAAGCCCACCGTCGCTATTCATCATGGAGTGGGATTCCCCACCAAGCTCTGGCCGATGGAACGGTTCGCCCAGTTGGGAGACCACATCGTGAAGGAATTGGGATTCAATGTCCTGCTCACCTGGGGCCCCGGTGAAGAAGATGCGGTAAAAAAATTGTCTTCCCAGATGAAGGAGAAGCATTGGGTGTCTCCCAAAAATACGCTGCATGAATCGATCGCCATGCTCAAGCGAATGAGTCTGTGTATCGGGTGCGATACCGGGCCGATGCACCTGTCGGCGGCGCAGGGAGTGCCGACGGTGTCGCTGTTCGGTCCGACCAACCCGGTCTACAGCCGCCCGCACGGCAGTAATCATGAAGTGGTCGTCAAACTTCAGCCTTGCAGTTTCTGCCACAAACACAGTTGCCCGACGCAGATCGAATGCATGACCGCCATCACGGTGGAAGACGTCTTTTCAGCCGTGCAAAAAAGCGCGCAGGATCACATGAACGCACGCACCGCTTGATAAGGAAAGCCGGTTATGAGCTTTGACAAAGAACTATTGGAAATCCTGGCCTGTCCCCAGTGCAAGGGGGAGCTCACCCTCACTCCGGAAGAAGATGGGCTGGTCTGCCCGGCCTGCAAACTGAAATACCCGATCCGCGACGATGTCCCGGTCATGCTGGCCGATGAGGCCGAGCCTGTCGAATAAAAGCTCCATCTGACATGAAATGTTTCTTTCATATATAAAGGTGACTTTCCCATGACTCAAAACACCGCTCCCCGCCCCGGCATTAAAGGTTTGATCTTCGACGAACCGGCACTGTTCGACCTCGGCTCACCCGGCCGGAAAGCCTATTCCCTGCCGTCCAGCACGATTCCCGATCCCGACCTCGAAACCCTGCTGCCGCCGGATGAAATCCGCGGCCCCGTCGAACACCTGCCGGAGTTGACGGAACTCGACGTGGTGCGCCACTTCACACGGCTTTCACAATGGAATTTCAGCATCGACGGCAATTTCTATCCGCTCGGCTCCTGCACCATGAAGTACAACCCGCGACTCAACGAAGACATGGCGCGCCTGCCCGGTCTCAGCCAGCATCATCCCTACGCTCCGGAATCGTTGTCGCAGGGAAGTTTGCAGTTGATGTTCGAGCTTCAGGAATTTCTAAAGGAAATCAGTGGCATGGACGCGGTCAGCCTGCAACCCGCCGCCGGTGCCCACGGCGAAATGACCGGCATGCTCGTCATCAAGGCTTGTCTGGAATCGCGTGGCGAAAAACGCAGTAAGGTGCTGATGCCCGACTCCGCCCACGGCACCAACCCGGCCAGCTCGGCTCTATGCGGCTACGACGTGGTGCAAATTCCGTCGGACGCGGAAGGCCAGATCGACATGGACAAACTGAAGGAGCTGATGGACGAAGACACTGCCGCCATCATGCTGACCAATCCCAACACGCTCGGCATGTTCGAGGAAAATATTCTGGAGATCACCGACATCGTGCATTCCAAAGGCGGCCTTGTGTATTGCGACGGCGCGAATCTGAATGCACTCATGGGAATGTGCAAGGTGGGCGATACGGGAGTCGACGTTCTGCATTTCAACCTGCACAAAACATTTTCGACGCCGCATGGCGGCGGTGGACCGGGTGCGGGTCCTGTGGGCGTCAAGGATTTCCTGCAACCGTTTCTGCCGGTGCCGCATATCGAGCAGACGGAAGGTAAATACGTTTGCAATTACGATCAGCCGCAAAGTATCGGCAAAGTACGAACCTTTTACGGCAACTTCGGCGTGCTGGTGCGGGCCTACACGTATATCCGGACGCTGGGACCCGACGGCATCCGCGAAGCCTGCGAGTCGGCTGTGCTGAGCGCCAACTACATCAAGGCAAAGTTAAAAAATGAATATCACCTGCCCTACCCCGGAGCCAGCCTGCACGAATGCGTCTTTAACGATAAGGAGCAGTTGAAATACAACGTAAAAACTTTAGACATCGCCAAGATGCTGATCGATCACGGATTTCATCCGCCGACCGTTTACTTTCCGTTGATCGTGAAAGGCGCGTTGATGATCGAGCCGACCGAATCGGAGTCAAAAGAAACCCTCGACCAGTTCATCGAAGCCATGCAGGCCATCGCGAAAGAAGCCGAACAGAATCCTGCGAGTTTTCACGACGCCCCCTACCTGCCCAAAGTCTCCCGCCCCGACGAAGCCCGCGCCGCCCGCAAACCGGTGTTAAGGTGGAAGCAGGGAAATTAAATAGTCCGGCTCGTTTCAAAAACTAATGCCGGCAACGATTGCCAACGTTGGAAACGGTATAGTTTTTTTCAGTCCTGTCTTTTTTTATTGTAATGACTGCATTATCCTTATCATCAATTTTCAGATTGCCCACCCACATTCTTCCCCGCAACGTATTATTTTTGTCCTGCAAGGGAACCCGGCAAACCCTGGTCTTTAAGCCGCCCTTCTTCAAGTTCACGATCACCAGACTGGGCTTTCCTTTTTTATCCTGCCACACAAAAACCAATTGATTATCATTATCCAGCCAGGTGGGATGTTCCATGCCCGCCAAGCCAAAATCATTGCTATCGGGCTGTTCTCGGTATTTCACGGGAATCAGAGGAATTCCATGCTCCCTACTGGGTTTAAACACCTCTGCAAATACGTATGAATTCTGTTCTGGGGTAGCTTTCATGTCATACAGTAAAACGCCTGATGGGGTGTATTCACTTGGAGTCATGCGCGCATACCAGGGTGTCCATATCAGGTATCGGCCGCTTGAGGAAAGGTGAAAATGCCAGCCTTGAATCCTATCCACAATTTCCCCTCGACTCAAATCAACAACCATCGCCCGGTGTTCCATTTTACTTCCTCCAACAAAAAACAACTTATTACCATAAATTTTCAGATGATCAATTCTGGCTATGCGACTATTAAATTCAAGCTCATAGCTTTTCCCATTTTTTAAATCGGATACCTGAATTCGATAGGCATAATCCCCCGAACAACTCATTCTATTCCAATCGCATTCGGTTTGGGTCTGGGTCCGGACGGCCCAACGGCCTGATTTGTCAGAAATATCCTCCGCAAAAAGGGAAGCGGGAAGCAAATTTAAAACAAAAAGAACAAAAACCAGAAGCAAGCTTTTCATGATTCGAACCTGAATAATCATATTTTCAATAGTAAGGCGAACCTACCGGGTCACGTGCGGGACCCAAGCGGTTGAAGGGAGTGGATGGGGTTGCCTTCACGGTCGAAGGCGGGAATACCGGCGGCTTCTGCGATCTCTTGCACCACCTTTAAAGCTTCCTCCGGGACGAGCCGGGCGAACGGCAGTTCAATCTCTTTTCCGGTTTTGAGACAAATGCCGACCTGTTCGTATAACAACCTCTGTGACGGCGACGGCGCGCTGGCGGATACAGTCACGAAAGGCGTGGGCGTGGTAAGAACTATTTTCTCCAGGGTATCGAAAGGAAGAAAATGGGTGCGGGTATTCAAACTGAGTCCCTTGAAAATTTCAACCTTGGATTGGGTTTGGTTCACATGGATCGCCCCTTGAATTTTCAACATTATGACCATAAATATCAGCCCACCGATTAAAGCAAAAAGCAGAAAAATACCCCATGTGCTCAGGAACTCTTCATACCCTTCTATTGGTTTCATCATGAACAGGAAGACATAAATCAGCAAAGCCATAGTCCCAATTTGAGACGCCAGAAAGGTATAAATGATCAACCTCCTGTCCCAGACAAACTTCACACGACCCGGCTTGCGGGTGATTTTCATATTTTTCAACTTTATCAAGATAAGAAGGCTCCAGAAATGGGATTCGTGCGGCGGTTCCCTGTATTTTCCGTGAAAAGTGAGTGTATACCCAGTGTAAGGCAAGTCAGAGTACTGTCCACAAAACAATCTGGACCTTAGGGCCCCAGTTCAAGGGTAGGTGAGACTCAGGATATCAATAAAGGAACCAGAAGCAGGATGGCTCCGGTGACGAGGGCGGCGCCGAGGAAGTTGAGGATGAATCCGGCGCGGGACATCTGCGGCACGGTCACCCAGCCACTGCCGAACACGATGGCGTTGGGTGGCGTTGCCACGGGCATCATGAATGCGAACGACGCGGAGATGGTCACCGGTACCATCAACAGGAGTGGATGCGTGTCCATCATCACGGCGGCACCGGCGATGACCGGCAGGATCATGGTCGCCGTCGCGGTGTTCGAGGTAAACTCGGTCAGAAACGTGATGCCCAGGCACAGTGTCAGGATAATCATCCAAATCGGCAGGGCCTGAATGCCGGTCAACTGCTGGCCGATCCACATATCGAGCCCGGTACTTTTGAATCCGGCCGCCAGCGCGAATCCCCCGCCGAACAACAGCAATATCCCCCACGGCAGTTTTTCCTGAACGGTTTTCCAGTCGAGCGCGAAGTATTCCAATTTGCCGTCGCGCTCCATGCCGCGCGGATAGCCCAGCGGCACCAGCAGAAGCACCAGGCCCATGAACATGGCGACGGTGGAGTCGTGAATATGTCCGCCCCACGAAAACAGCGACGACCAGCCGGGAATCGTAATTGATCCCAGCTCAATCGGTTGGCGAAAAATCCACAACAGCGCCGTCATTAAAAAGATGATCGCGACAAATTTTTCGGCGCGATGCATCGGTCCCAGCGCCTCCAGTTCTTCCTCAATCAAATCCCCCGTGCCGTTATGCACCTCGATATCGCGAATCGGCACACGGCTCACCCAGCGGCACAGATACAGCCAGACCAGCGGCAGAAAAATAAGTACGATCGGCAGAGCCACCACCATCCATTGTAGAAAAGTGATGTCCGGCTGGTCGGGAAAACTGTTTTTGTAGAATCCGGCAAACACGATATTGGGCGCCGTTCCGATCAACGTGCCCACCCCGCCGATGCTGGCGGAATAGGCCAGGCCCAGCATCAGGGCCAGCCCGAAGTGATGCTCTACTTTGTGCCGGGTGGCGTCGGTCCGCTCGCCTTTGATACTGGCCTGCGAAGCGATTTGTTTGACCACGGCTATGGCCACCGGTAGCATCATCATGGTGGTGGCGGTGTTGGAGATCCACATCGACAAAAACGCGGTGGCCACCATGAATCCCAGAATGATGCGCGACGGACTGGTGCCGATGAACCGGATGATCACCAACGCGATCCGCTTATGGAAATTCCATTTCTCCATGGCGAGGGCGATCATGAATCCGCCCATGAACAGGAACACGAGGTGGTTGGTGTAATGCGGCGCGACGTCCTTGCTCGGTAGGATTCCGAGCAGTGGATACAAAATGAGAGGCATCAGG
The DNA here is from genome assembly GCA_965237905.1 of Nitrospinaceae bacterium. GTDB lineage: Bacteria > Nitrospinota > Nitrospinia > Nitrospinales > Nitrospinaceae > SZUA-226. The sequence continues at coordinate 522,925 of OZ250172.1, forward strand.
GAGGTTACGGCCAGCGGTACAGCCTCGCCGATCCACCAGAGGGCCATCAACACGGCGACGGCAGCCATCCTCTGGCCTTCGGGCGAAACTCCCTCCGGGGTCGGCATGACCAGCATCAGGGTAAACAGACCCAAACCGCCCACCAGTACGATGATTTTCTTTTTCAGAAGAAAGTGTAATTCGTTCATTACCTAGCAGTGTACCCCAGCGCAACGCTGGAGCAAAAATTTTAAAAACGCATAAAACGAGCTTTGAAGGAAAATTGAAATAAACATTTAATTTTCCCTAAAAGGCCTTAAACTAAAAATATCTGCCCATAATTAATTTTTGGTTTCTGGAATGACTATGCAAGAATTCTTTTACGCCAACTTTGAGCATGTGTTGGCCTTCCTGGTTTTTATTTCAAGGTTGGCGGACATTGGCACGACCTATTTGGCCACACCCAACCTCAAACTGGAAGCTAATCCAATAGTTCGCAAATTCGGTTGGCCTTTTGTCTGGATCACTACTATCCCTTTATGCATGATTCCGTATTTCTGGACATCCGGTGCAATTATGATGATTGTCGCTTTTCTTCTGGTTGCTTACGCGAATAGTCGAGGGTTGTGGCTGGTTCGCGCTATCGGAGAAAAAAAATATCTCGAATTTATGATTTCCGCATCGGGTCAAGCCGAACCTCGGCAAACCGTCGCTCTCCTCCTGATTCCCGGCCTGCTTATTGTGGTATTGGGAATTGTCGTGATGCTTTTTTACCCAAGCCCCTCAAAGGATTGGGGGTTCTATATTTCCATGGGAATATTTTCGTACGCCTTTATCATATTTCTCTATTCTCCCCTGTACTTTTTCAGATTGAGAAAACAGTATGAAAAAAATTCCCAAACCCATCCCCAATCCATGGAAGCCAATGCTGAGTGAGTAAGTTTTAGCAAATTTCTCCAGCCAGGCATCAGTTCCCTCTCGCAGGATGATCGAACCACACCCCATTCAATTCCAGATGGAGCTTTGCCAGTCTAATTTTTCTTTGATGTGGCCGGGGTCAGGCGTGTTGGGCGAGAATTTTATCGAGGCCGGCGGTGGACACAATGTGCTTGTCCATGCCGATTTCTTCCGGACTGAATCCCAGTGCGAGGGCCACCAACTGCGGCAGGTGCAGGATGGGGATGGAATAATGCTTCTTTTGCATGCTTTCAATTTCGGGCTGATAGGAGTCGAGGCTGAGATGACACAAGGGGCAACCGGTGACCACGCAGTCCGCGTCGGCTTCCACCGCTTCGATCAGGGCGTTGCCCGCCATCTCGTGCGACGCTTCCTTGTTCATCATGATGATGGGAAACCCACAGCACTTGATCCGGCTGGGATAATAAATCGGCGTGGCGCCGAGAATTTCAAACAGTTCTTCCAGTTCTTTCGGGTTGTCCGGGTCTTCGTATTCCGACAATTCTGAGGGACGCAACACATAGCACCCGTAAAATCCCGCCGTCTTGAGGCCGGTCAACGGACGCTTGATTTTTTCCTTGAGCAACGCCTTGCCCTCCGGCGTCGCCAGAATATTGGGAAAATGTTTGATCTTGATCTTGCCGCCCTGATACTGATGCCCGCCATCCTTGAGAACATGATTGATCTTGTCCTTGTACTCGGTATCGGAATCTATATGGCACTCCGACTTTTTCAAATTACCCTGGCACGTCGAGCAGATGGTGATGATATCCAGGTTCTGTTCTTCCGCCAGCGCAAACGTGCGCGCGTTGATGGCATCGGTTAATACCGGATTCTTCTCAGAGATCACACCCGCACCACAGCAAGCGGCGCTCTTCATCTCGACGAAATCGATTCCGAGAGCCTCGGCGGATTTGATCGTAGCCAACATCAACTCACGTGTCGCTCCTCTAGCCACGCAACCGGTAAACAACGCAAACTTCATTCGCCAAACTCCTCAAAAATTCGTTGTACATCCTTCGCATCGTCAATGGGCTTGTGAATGAGGGGCGGTATCTTCATCTTCAACAGCATTCGCAACCCGACGGGGACCAGATCCAGAAGCCCCTTGATGTTGAAATAACCCATCGACTCGATGGGAATCTTGCTTTCGTTCAAGCGGCCGCTGTGCTTCACCGACTTGACGAACGACAACGCGTGCCGGGCGCCGACGTTGTTGGTCACGCCTTCTTTCAGTCCCACGGCCATCAACTCCTTGATACGGTAAAACGGTTCTGCCGGTTTGGGGCACCGTTCCACGCACTCCCCGCAGTGGGTGCAATCCCACATGCCGCCCGGCTTGCTCAATTCCTTGATGCGGTCGCGGGTGGCCTGATCGCGCGAATCGCCCACGAACCGTTGCGCCTTCGCCAGCGCCGCCGGTCCCAGAAATCTCTTGTCCACTTCCAGGACCTGGCAATCGGAATAACACGCGCCGCACATGATACAGGTGGTGGCATCGTCGATTTTCTTGAACTGATGGGGACTTTGTTCGCGCTCCTGCTCCGGCGACTTTTCTTTGTTCTGGAGATAAGGCTTCACCTGATCCACCTTGTCCCAGAACTGCTGGAAGTCGGTAACCAGATCTTTGATGACCGGCATATTCCCCAGCGGTTCGATGGTGATAGTGTCGCTTCCGTCCTTCAAAAGATGCGCCGCCTGTTTCTGACAGGCCAGCATGGCATGTCCGTTACTTTTCATCCCACAGGAACCGCAAATCGCGCTGCGGCAGGACATGCGATAGGTCAGCGTCCCGTCCATAGTCCACTTGATGTGGTTCAGGCAATCGAGTAACGTCGCGCCTTCGGGAAAGTCGTATTCGAATTCCTCGTAATACGACTCCTCCTGTTTTTCCGGGTTGTATCGCTTGATTCGAAACTTGGCCATCAATACGTTCTTTCTTTAGGTTGATACCGGGTGATCACTACCGGCCGATGCTTCAACTCTAACCCACCCTCTTTGGAATACACCAGCGTATGTTTCAAAAAGTCCTGGTCGTCGCGTTTGGGAAAATCAGTGCGGTAATGACCCCCCCGGCTTTCCGTCCGCGCCAACGCGGCGGTCGCAATGATCTCCGCTATCTCCAGCATGTTGCCCAACTCGATGATCTCATACACTTCCGTGTTGAACAATTGGCCCTTATCCGTTACCTTGCCTTTTTTGCAACGTTCCTTCAAGCCTTGAATAGTAGCCACACAGGATTTCAAATTGTCTGCGTCACGGAACACCCCGCACTTTTCCATCATTACTTCCTTCATCTCGTTGCGGATATCGTTGTAGCTCTCCGAGCCATCCCGTTGAAAAATCTCCTCGATTTGATTCAACACCCGGGCTTTTTCGTGGCTCTCGTTGATCTTGCCAAACTCCGCATTTCTTGCATATTCCAGCGCCGACCTCCCGGTGCGTTCTCCGAACACCGTGGCTTCCAACAACGAGTTGGTGCCCAAACGGTTGGCCCCGTGCACCGAAACGCAGGCGCATTCACCCGCCGCGAAAAACCCCTTCATCGGCGTCCCGTTGCCATCGATCACCACCTGGCCATGCATATCGGTGGGGATGCCGCCCATCGAATAATGCGCGGAAGGTTGGATTGGTAGAGGCTCCTTCACGCAGTCGACCCCGATAAAGTCGATCCCCAACTGGCGAATCTGCGGCAGACGTTCCATGATCCGCGCTTCTCCTAAGTGACGCAGATCGAGGTGGATGCACGCTTCCCCGTTAACGCCGCGTCCGGCATCGATTTCGCTCTGCTCGGCCCGCGCCACGATGTCACGCGGCGCCAGTTCCATCCGCGACGGCGCGTATTGTTCCATGAACCGATCCCCCGCGCCGTTCAGCAGGTAACCACCCTCGCCTCGTGCCGCTTCGGAAAACAAAATCCCCTGACGGTACAGACCCGAGGGATGAAACTGCACGAACTCCGGATCTTCCAGCGGTATGCCGGCATGAAATGCCGCCATCGCTCCGTCCGCCGTGCTGGCAAATGCGTTGGTGGTGATTTTAAAGACCCGCCCGTACCCGCCAGTGGCAAAGATCACCGCTTTGGCGTGAATCACTTCCACTTCGCCGGTACGGATGTTGCTCACCACCACGCCGCTACAGCGGCCTTCTTCGATCACCAGCTGGTGCATGTACCATTCGGAATATATTTTGATGGCCTTGGCGTTCTTCAATACCTGTTCATGCAGAGCATGGAGAATAGCGTGACCGGTGCGGTCGGCGGAAAAACAGGCGCGCGGTTTGGAATGACCGCCAAAACTGCGCTGGGCGATTTTACCGTCCTCGGTGCGGCTGAAAACGCAACCCATGTGCTCCAGTTCATAGATCACCCGGGGCGCGGCCTTGACGTATTCCTCCACCGCGTCCTGATCGGACAGGTAATCGCCACCCTTGACGGTATCGAACATGTGCTCTTCCCAGCTGTCGTCTTCGGAGTTGCCGAGGGCGGCGGCGATGCCTCCCTGCGCCGCACCACTGTGCGACCGTGACGGATACACCTTGGTCAGCAGGCCGACATCCAGATCCTTGCACACCTCCAAAGCGGCACGCATCCCTGCCAGGCCCGCACCTACAATTAAGACGTCATGTTTGATCAAAACCGCTACCTCCTAGTGACTCGTTTACCCTCGTCCCTTTGAACCTTATCCAGTGGAGGAAAAACTCCTTAAACACATAAGTTACAAATGATTACTGAAAAAGAGTTCGGGATTGGCCTGAGGCGAGTGCTCACAACGAATATCAGGAAAGTTTCAAAAATTGAGCCGGTATTGAACCACCTTGAGCCATGCAATGTCAAGAAAAATGAAGATTTACGGTTGAAACCCCCCTCGCCTGGTATATACTGATGCTCAATTGGGAAAAATCTCAACGAGTTAATCCGCCAAACCAACCCTCATATGGAGTATCACACCGTCACCCGGTTCACCCCAATCCGCCTGCCCTGAACCGGAGCGCCTGTCAATCACACGCATGGAATCAGAAACAATCGAATCAGAAATCATTGAATTTGAAAGCCTCCCCATCCCTGAGCCGGTACTGCAGGGTATTCGGGATGCCGGATTTAAAGAGTGCACTCCCATTCAAGCCAAAACCCTGCCCATTTCGCTGTCCGGAAAAGATGTCGCTGGCCAGGCACAGACCGGAACCGGTAAAACCGCCGCGTTTCTGATCTCGACGTTCACACGCCTGGTCAATCACGAAGCAATGCCGCAGAAAGGCAAACAAAAGGTGGCACCGCGCTCGCTGATTATCGCCCCCACCCGTGAACTGGCCCTGCAGATCGAACGCGACGCATTACTGCTCGGCAAACATTGCGGACTGAAAATTCTCTGCGTCTATGGCGGGGTCGACTACGAAAAGCAAAAGGACGCCATCAAAAAAGGGATCGATGTTCTTATCGCGACGCCGGGGCGGCTGATTGACTATTACAAACAGAAGCTCTTCAGCCTGAAATCGGTTGAAGTGATGGTGATTGATGAAGCCGACCGCCTGTTCGACATGGGCTTCATCGCCGACGTACGCTATATCCTGCGCAATATTTCACCGTATCAAAAACGCCAATCCATGCTGTTCTCGGCAACTCTCAACTTCCGCGTCATGGAACTGTGTTACGAACACATGAACGAACCGGTTCCCGTCAAGATCGAACCGGACAAGATCGTGGTCGATCAGGTCACACAGGTGCTGTACCACGTCGGCAAGAACGAAAAGCTCAAACTCCTGCTGGGCCTCCTGAAAAGCGAGACGCCGGGCAAAACGCTGATCTTCACCAATATGAAATCCACCGCCGAACGATTGGAATCTCAACTCAAATACAACGATTACAACGCGCAGCAGATCAGCGGCGACCTGCCTCAGAAAAAACGCATCAAGGTACTGGAACAGTTCACCGAAGGCGAGATCGACATCCTCATCGCCACCGACGTGGCCTCACGCGGACTGCATATCGACGACATCACCCACGTCATCAACTACGACGTACCGCAGGACCCGGAAGACTACATCCACCGTATCGGTCGAACGGCGCGCGCCGGACGTGATGGCGACGCCATCACCTTCGCCTGCGAAGACTACGCCGAGCACCTGATGGCGATCGAAGAAACCCTGAAAAAGAAAATCCCGGTCGATTGGCCGAAAGACGAAATGTTTCTGGAACCGAAGGCAGGCATGCCGGTCTATAAAAGACGGCGGCCGAGTGGTCCCCCGACACGAGGCGGGAACAGCCGCGGAGCTCCCTCCAACGGCAGACGCCCGAGCGGAGGCGGCGGTCAATCTCGCGGCCGCAGACCCAAACCCGGCGGCTCCAGTTCCGCCAACCGACGACGACGCCCCGGCCAGAGATAAAGCACCCCCTCCCCCCGCAATAAATATACTCCCCTACCTGTCATCCTGAGCCTGTCGAAGGGCGACAAAATAAATTAACCACAAAGAAATAAAAAAGCTCCTTTGTGATGGAAAGTTATTGAATTAGCTTCTGAAGCCTTGTTCGTTGAGGATAGGAATACCCAGTTTCTGGGCTTGGGTGGGTTGGCTTGCGGGGTCGGTACGGGTCAGTTATTTTTTTCGATGATCTGCTTCATTCTTTCTTTTGAATCCGGCTTCAGGGAGGCCTCAGGAGCCGTGTCGGAAACCTCTTTGTCCAGGCCTCGAGTCATTTTCCTGAGGGTTTCCAACTGAGCCCTATATTTCCTGCAATATTTACACAAGACCAGGTGGAATCCCATTCGCCAGCGCTTGAAAACAGGAAGATTGTGATCCATATTTTCGGAAACAAGCTCTGTCGTATCCTTACATTTGGACAACGTCAAATCCAGGATAACGTCTCTTAATTTTTCTATGAAGGAAACCGCCAATTAATGATTCTCCGGTAAATGAACTTCGATACACTTTTTGAGATGATTCCGTGCCCGGTGAAGCATAACCCAAAGATTACTGGGAGTAATATCCAATTCTGAACACAGGGTTTCGGAATCGTATCCTTCAACTTCCCGAAGGACATAGAATTGGCGAAGCTTGGGAGACAGGGTATCCATGCATCCTGAAAAAATTTGAAGAAGCTCCTTGTCAGCAACGGCTTTCTCAGGATCAATCCCCCAATGGGAAGAGAAGGACTGCCAATGTCCTTTGCCGTCAAAATCCGATTCACAAGGATCATGGTAGTCTTCCAGGCTCAGGCCGTACTTTTGATTTTTCTTTTTCTCCCGATAATGATCCATGATTTTGTTCTTCATGATACCAAAGAGCCCTGTTTTCTCTGAAGATAGTGCGGCAAACGAATCTTGCGCCTTCAACGCCGCCAGAAAAGTATTCTGAACAATATCCTCGGCATGCTCTTCATCATTGACCCGGAGCAGGGCAAACCGGAACATGCAGTCACTGTACCGTTCCACCCACTGGTGCGAGTTAATAGTCTCTCGATTCATTTTCACTTTTAATCCCCCTCCCAAGGGCAAACGAAACTGATCATGTATGAAGTAACGGACTATTTAAACGATTGCGTGAATTATAGACCTAAATCCTCTAATTCACAGGATTTTTGATAGCGACGCGGTCCCGGGGGAGGTTCATCATTCCAAACTGTACTTCATTAAAAAACCCCGCAGTGATGGGCACCAAGGTTTCCAGGTAGAATCTCTTTATTATTGGTGAGTTAGTGTTGTTGCGTTGGGTCCACCTCCCTCCCTTTTCCCGAGCCCTACCAGGATTTTGAGAAATTCGTTTCATACCTCCAGAAAGTTTTCGGCGCCGATTTGTAAGGATCAGAACCTCTCCTCCACTAATGCTCAACGCACGTTGAACAATGACATTCCATTTTTCAATTTTAAATTCTGAGGGGGAAAATCATGAATCTTAAAATAACCGAGCGAATGCATAGAGATACGAATTACCTGACCGCAGGCCTCGTCATGATGCTGATGTTGTGCATTACAGCATTCAGCATGCCGTCCACGGCCAGCGCTAAGGAGAAGTCCTTATACCAACGCCTCGGTGGCTACGACGCTATTAGTGCTGTGGTTAATGAATTTGCCGATCGTCTTTTTGCGGACAAGAAGCTTGACCGCTTTTTTGGCGCTTTGAGTACGGACTCGCAGGTCAAATTCAAGCAATTTAATACCACGCTTGTCTGCGCGGTTACCGGAGGGCCCTGCACATATCTGGGACGTTCGATGACGACTGCGCATGAGGGCATGGGTGTGGATAACACCAACTTCAATATTGTCGCAGGCCATTTAGCGGCCACGCTCGACAAATTTAAAGTTCCAGCCGCTGAGAAGAAAGAGCTTCTGGATATTATTGGGTCTCTGCGAAGCGCGATTGTAGAGTAGAAAAAATAAATTTTAAAAGTGAGGAGAAAAATCATGAACCTGAAAATAGCCAATCGAATCGGTTTTTTCCTGGGCGTTACCGCATTGGCGGTTGTCGCCTCCGGGATATATATTTCCAATACAATGGCCGCGGAAAAGATATCGCGGCATTACAAATTCGACGGAGCGGGGAAGCTGGTTCAGCCCACGGGTTATCGGCAGTGGGTTTTTGTGGGGTCGCCATTGACTCCCAATGACATGAATGACGGAAAGGCGGCCTTCCCCGAGTTCCATCATGTGTACATTCATCCCGATGCCTTCGCGGTTTACAAGCGCACCGGAGCATTCCCGGACGGGACCATTCTTGTCAAGGAACTGCTGAGCGTTGGCAAAAAACAAGCTCCCAGCGGCAAGGGGTATTTCAACGGTGATTTTATCGGTTTGGAAGCCACGATCAAGGATACCAAGCGATTCAAGAAGGAACCGGGGCACTGGGCTTATTTCAGTTTCACCACACCGATAGGACAGCCGCATAAAAAGAGCGCAAAGGCATTTTCAAAAACCAAATGCAACTTCTGTCACCAGGCGTTTGCGAAAGATGATTGGGTATTCACACAATACTATCCGGTCCTCCGTGCCGCCAAGCCGGGACGAAAATAATAATTCATGATCGAATTTTTCAAAGAATCCGAAACGTTTTCAAATAAGGGGAAAACACCATGAAAAAAATATTAATCACGATGGTTGCAATTCATTTCATGTGGGCAGGATGGGCCCTGGCGGATAGCGGAATCGCAGAAACGCATCGAGACGCCATTCAAACCGCAATGGCCAACCACATTAAAGACGTTTCACAAAAAAACGGCAACGGCATGTTCCCCATATATGACCCGGGCCAAAGGACAGTCGTTCAATTAAAGTTTGACCGGTTTCACGATAGCGTCGAGATCAAGGGAAGAAAGTATCCCTACTTCATCAGTTGTGCTGACTTTACAGATACGAACGGGGTTAAATATGACCTGGATTTTCTGGTTTCAAAAAATCATGCAGTGGTGGCCGTATTGATCCATGCCATAAACAATAAAAAAACCAAGTATGATATTCATTAGTAGAAAAGTGGATGGAGAAGCTTAGAAAGGAATGATTGAATGAAAAATGTTGGCAGGAAGAAAACTCATAAGCGGCATTTTTATAAGTCATCGTTGGTTTTTCATGCGTTTACTTTTGGGGTATTCCTTGTCATTTTATTGGCCTCTTTGGTTAGCTTTGCTCATGAAAATTCCCAGTCCCGTCAGGACCCTGCTCATAAAACGGCCAGTGATGAACAAAACCGATTGCACTGGGGTTATTTGGGAATCGAGGGGCCTGAACACTGGGGATTGCTCACTAAAAAATACGCGACATGCGAAACCGGAAGCAAGCAATCGCCGATTGACATACCCACGAAAGGACTGAGTCATCGCCAGGAGACCCTGGATTTTCATTACAACACATCTGAACTTCATGAAATGAATAATGGGCATACGGTTCAGGTGTCTCACAAATCAGGATGCCATGTTGACATCAACAAGCGCGCTTATAATTTACGACAGTTTCATTTTCATGAACCCAGTGAACACCATATCGATGGCAAAGCCTTTCCTATGGAAATGCATCTGGTCCATCAAGATGAAGCCGGACATATTCTCGTCATCGCAGTGATGATGGAAGTAGGTCCGGAACACCCTGTCATAAAAAACCTTTGGGATTGGCTCCCCGATCAAATCGGCAAGGAAACTTCAATTCCCTTGAGGGCCAGCCTCCGAGACGTGCTTCCTGAAAACACTCAACACTATACCTACTCTGGATCACTGACCACCCCACCCTGCTCTGAGGGAGTTCTGTGGCTGGTATTAATAGAACCCATTAAAATATCTGAGCAGAGCTTGAGAAAATTTTCGGCGATTATCGGAAAGAATGCTCGCCCGGTGCAACCTCTGGGCAATAGACGCATAGAGAAAAATTAAACCAGGGTGATTGCGAGGCCGCCTAGGATCGGCCTAAAATGCGGTCCAGGATGGGTTTCTTTCGGATCAGAAATCCATGCGGGGCAAACGTGAACCCGAACTTGTTCTCGCGCTTGGTGTCGTGGGTGTAGTCGTCGGGAAATTCCTTTTCATATTCCAGAATCGCTTCCATCGGCCCTTCCCCGAAATCCGGGTCCACCGGGTGCCCGTTGATGTTGCTGTCCTCCACCACCACGTAATCGCCGTGCTCCAGGACGGTGCGGAGCAGTTTCATTTCGGCCAGGACGTGGTCCTTGCGATGGTCGCTGTCGACAATGACAAACACCGGCCCCGGAAACTGTTTGCGCAACTCACGGATTCTGTCCGCCACCTGGGGCTCGGCACTGGAGGAGGTGAATATTTCGACGTGAGGATTGTTGCGGACATGTTCGTTGTATTTTTTAGGACTCATATTGTCCACGGTCAGGACTTTGGAGTTCGGATTGATCCGCTTCAAAATTTCTGAAAAAAACAATGTCGCTCCGCCCTTGTACGCTCCGAATTCGATGATGAGAGACGGTTTCAGTTCGCAAATGATTTCCTGATAATTCCACATATCGGAAACCGACTTCAGACAGCGGACTCCCATGAATGTGGTCGTTTCCCAAACCTTGGTGTTGAAATACCAGATGTGATATTGTTCCGGAGCTTTCGGGTCAAAAGGCTTTTCCGTTTGCGCCACCGTTTCCTCCCTCAAAAAAAATGATCCGCCGCCAGCGGATGGATTGGATTCAAGCCCCTGATATGGATGGACTCAAAGGTGAAAAATTATACCACTCCCGCCCGGATTCACAAAACATCGTTTAGCCAGTATTGGCCTGTTGGGTCCAGCGGCCTCCAACTAGCTCCCAAAAATTTTTTCAAGTTCTTTTTCGCTGAGGATGGCAATGCCCAGTTTCTGGGCTTTGGCGAGTTTACTGCCAGGGTCGGCGCCGGCAACGACGTAATCGGTTTTGGCGGACACGGATGAGGTGACGCGGCCTCCGGCTTCTATTATCTTTTTCTTGGCCTCGTCACGCGTCAGGCTCTCCAGCGTACCGGTGAGGACGAACTGTTTGCCGGACAAACTTCCTCCGCCCGCTTTTTTGGCTTCGGTCATGACGAGTTTGTGCTGTTTGAGTTTGCACAGTTCTTTCTTGTTATGTTTCTCGCCGAAAAATTCTCGGATCGATTCGGCGATTCGCGGGCCGATCTCGTCGATCGTCTCCAGATCTTCATACGGCGCTTTGGCGAGAGCGTCCATGCTGCCATAGGTCTGCGCCAGAATCTGACCCACACGTTGCCCGACGTGCCGGATACCGAGCCCATACACCAGGCGCGCCAGCCCTGCCTGCTTGCTCTTTTCGATGGCGTCAACCAGATTCTGCGCGGATTTTTCAGCCATGCGTTCCAGCGTGCTCACATCCTCAAGCTTGAGGTCGTACAACTGGTAAAAGGACTTCACTTTGCCATTGTCGACCAGTTGATCGACAATCGCCGTGCCGAGGTGGTCGATATCCATCGCGTTGCGCGATGCGAAGTGGAGCAGGCGTTCCTTGAGTTGCGCCGGGCAGGTGGCGTTGACACAGCGCCACACCGCCTCCCCTTCCGGCCGCTCGATCTTCGAATTGCATTCGGGACAAGTCTTCGGCATCTTAAACGGCGAGCTGCGCTTTTTGCCTTTCGTTTTCAACACGCGCACTACTTTCGGGATGATCTCTCCCGCTTTGATGATAACGACCTTATCACCCACGCGCACGTCGAGGCGTTTGATCTCATCTTCATTATGTAATGTCGCACGGCTGACGGTGGAGCCGGAGACGAACACCGGCGTCAGTTCCGCCACGGGAGTGATCGAGCCGGTGCGCCCGACCTGCACGCGGATATCTTCCACCACGGTCTCCGCTTCCTCCGCTTCGTACTTGAACGCCGCCGCCCAGCGCGGGTGTTTGTTGGTGCTTCCCAATTTATTCTGCGCCGCAATGGAGTTCACCTTGATCACCAGGCCGTCGACATCGTAATCGAGCGTCGCTTGCTTCTCCTGCCATTCGTCGATCATTTTCTGAATATCATCGAACGATCGACAGAGACGCGTGTTCGGGTTGGTGCGAAATCCGAGTTCTCCCATTTTTTTCAGCATTTCAGAATGGGTTTGGAATGCCGGACCTTCAAAGTGGCCGAGAGCATAAATCCAGACATTGAGCGGCCGACTTGCGGTGATACGCGAATCGAGCAAACGTAAAGAACCGGCGGCGGAGTTGCGCGGATTGACAAATGGTGCTTCGCCCGCTTCCTCCCGCTGGTGGTTGAGCGCATCGAACCCTTTGCGATCCATATACACCTCGCCGCGCACTTCCAGGGACTGATATCCTGCTTTCTGCATGGGGAGAGTGAGTGGGATCGAGCGGATGGTTTTGAGATTGGTGGTGATATCTTCCCCCGTTTTGCCGTCGCCACGCGTCGCGCCCCGCACGAATTTGCCGTCTGCATAAAACAGCGAAACGCCGAGGCCGTCGATCTTCAATTCCACGACGTATTCCACTTCCTCCGTTCCCAGGTTCTTGACGACACGGTTGTGGAAGTCGCGCAACTCCTCGACGTTGTAGGTATTGTCGAGGCTGAGCATGGGAACTTTATGGACGACGCTGGCGAATCCTTCGGCGGGTTGGCCGCCGACGCGTTGGGTGGGGGAGTCGGGCGTGATCGATTCCGGGTGTTTGGCCTCCAAGCCCTTGAGTTGCTCCAGGAGGCGATCGTACTCGCGGTCGGAGATTTCCGGCTGGTCTTTCACGTAATACAGATGATCGTACCGTTGGATGTCTTTGTGGAGTTGTTTGATTTTCTTTTGGTCGCTGTCGGACATGGTCACCCGGTCATTGGGAAGGGAGGGGAACGGCGGGTTGGCTTACGGTTCTAATGTAACATAATAAGAGTTTCTTCCGCGCTGGACGAGGAGCAGGACGGAACTGAGTTTGCCCGCTTCAAGGATGGCCGTGTTGAACTCGCCCAGGTTCCGTATCTTGCTTTCGTTCATCTGGCGGATAACATCGCCGGGCTGGATGCCAACCGCTCTGCTGGGACCGTTCGACCGGACTTTCGCCACCACCACGCCATTACGCGCCATTATATTGTGCCGCTTGGCGCGTTTCCAGTTAATATCCCTGACCGAAATGCCGAGCCACTGTTTTGCCATTTCCCCGGCGGCATCTTTGGAAATGGGAGAAATATGCACACGGGCCTTGCGCCGCTGGCCGTTGCGCAAATACTTCAGCCGAAAATGGTCGTCCACGGTATACGAAGCGATCTGGCGGAAGTAATCCGACTTGTCGGCGATTTCGTGACCGTCGATGCGTAGCAGGATATCTCCAGGCTGGAGGCCGGCACGTTTCGCAGAACTTCTGTGGAAGACGTTGGTCACCAGCACGCCGTGAACGTGATCCAGACCGAAATGGCGCGCTGCCTTGGGAGTCAAATCCTGCACTGAAACGCCGAGCCAGCCGCGCCGCACCTTTCCGTACTGGAGTAGATTGTCGACGATGCGCCGTGCTTTGTCGATGGGGATGGCAAAACCGATACCCTGAGCATCTTTAAAGATGGCGGTGTTGATGCCGATCAATGAACCGTTGATGTTGGGCAGTGGGCCGCCGCTGTTGCCGGGGTTGATCGATGCGTCGACCTGAATGAAATCGTTGAACACCTGTTTTTCGCTGGCGCGGATGGTGCGGTTCACCGCGCTGATGATACCGGTGGTCACCGTGTGTTTGAGGCCAAAGGGATTGCCGATGGCGACGATGGTTTCACCGATCATTAGATCATTAGAGCGGCCCATTTCCACGTAGGGCAATGGACGGTTCGGATTGATTTTGATGACGGCAAGATCGGATTTGATATCAGCACCCACCACCTTCCCCTCAAATTCCCGGTTGTCGATCAGAGTGACCTTGACGCGCACTGCCCTGGCCACAACGTGTTCGTTGGTCAGGATGTATCCTTTGGGATCGATGATGACGCCGGAACCGAGACTGCGTCGGTTGGGCTCATTTTGCTGGTAGAAATCCTCAAAATATTTTTCGAACAGCTGGTCGCCCATGAAACCCCGGAACGGGTTTTTTGCCTGGCGTGGAGCTTCTTCGGTAAAAATATTGACAACGGCAGGCCCCACTTGTTCCACAGCGGTAACAATGGGGGTTCTTCGATTACCTGTATCGTAGGCGAGCGCTGGAGCGGCAATCAGACCCCACAGGATCACTCCAAAAAACAGAATACGATTCCAGAAAGCACGTCGAGAGGTTTGCATACCATCCCTTTTAAAAAAGTAGCCGTGGGTCCCAAGAACCCACAGCCTAATTTAATCAGGATACCGGCGGCTGGCCCAAAGTTTCAAACATGGGAACAGGCTCGGCACTATTTGAGTTTAACAGCAATATAAATGGTGGTTCCGCCCCGCTTGACCAGCATGAGGGCGGTATCGCCGCGCTTCAGCTTGCCGGTGACCCGGTTGTAATCGGCGGTGTTTTTGACCTTGCTCCGGTTGACTTCGGAAATAATATCCCCGCGCTTGATTCCCGAATCCCCGCCAGCTTCGCCGGGAGTCACATCCGAAACCAGCACGCCTTCCACACCTTCTAGTTTCAGGCTCTGCGCGATGTCCGGAGTAATGTCCTGCACCTGAATCCCCATGGGATCCAGTGCGGCTACTTTTATTTGTTCATCCTTGAGAATGGCGATGGTGACATTCAACACTTTTTTCTTGCCGTCGCGGATGATCTCGACCTTGACGGCCTTACCCGGTGTGGTACTGCCGACAATCTTGGGAAGAGATTCCATGGTTTTCACTTCATGCCGGTCAAACCTGACGATGACATCCCCTCGCTTGATACCGGCCTTCTCTGCCGGGCTGTTGGGAATAACGTCCCCGACTAGGGCGCCGTCGGTGCGGTCCAGGTTGAACGATTCCGCCAGATCGGGGGTGATCTTCTGAATCATGACCCCCAGCCAGCCGCGGGTTACCGTTCCTTTTTCCTTCAGATCTTTCAGGATACCCTTGGCAACGTTGATAGGGATGGCGAAACCGATGCCGACGTTGCCGCCCGTGTTTCCTGAAATGATGGCGGTATTGATGCCGATGACTTCACCCTTGATATTCATCAGCGGGCCGCCGCTGTTGCCGGGATTGATGGACGCGTCGGTCTGGATGAATTCATCATACGGACCGGAGCCGATATTGCGCTCCTTGGCGCTGACCACGCCAACGGTAACTGTATGACTGAGACCAAAGGGATTACCGATGGCCACCACCCATTCGCCGACTTCCAGCTTGTCGGAGTTGCCCAGGCTCAACGCAGGAAATTTCTTTCTATCCCCGTCCTTCAGGATCAACTGGATCAGAGCGATATCGGTTTTGGAGTCGGTTCCGATCAGCTTGGCATCGTATTCCTTCTCGCCGTTGTTTCCGTCCTGGATCAGAACGATAATCTCATCGGCGCCGTCGATGACATGGTTGTTGGTGAGGATGTATCCTTCTTTATCGATAATGAAACCGGAGCCCATGCCGGATCGCGGTTTTTTGTCGCGGTCGCCGAAAAACTTGTCATAAAAATCCTGGAAAGGGTCCTGCCCCCCCGGAGCCTTGGGGTTTCTCGGGGGCCGGGGCGGACGCGCCCGCCGCTTTGTCTTGGTGCTGATGTTCACGACCGCCGGGTTCTGCTTCTTGGCAATCTCAACAAAGATATTGCTTCCCAGAGGTTGGCTCTTGGTACTGACTGCGTAAGCCTTTTGAATAAGGGTGCTGCCGCCGTCACCCTCGAGAAAAGACAGGGGTAGAACCAACACGGCCATCATAACAACAAGGAGTGGAACTTTAGAAGAATTGAAAATCATGGATCATCCTCAGTAAATGGAAAATGATGAAATCATCATCCGGCTAATTTGGAGCATCCCGGAATCGGACATTCATCCAAGTGGATATTTGGTGGTGGGTCATTCCAAACATTGATTATTAAGTACATTATATAATGGCCCTTTCTTTATTTACAACCCCCTTTCTTGGAGCTCGACAAGACTGCTCTGAATTGCCTGTTGACTCCCCTAACCGCTTCAAAGATAATCGCGTTCGGTCGGTCGCCTTATTTCAGGGAGGAAAGTCAGATATGAACTTAATTTTGGTTGCGTTAGGGCTGATGATGGTCTTCGAAGGGATTCCTCTTTTCTGTTTCCCCGACCATTTAAGAGAACTGGCCCGGAAATTACCGGAACTCGAAAACACGACGTTGAGATACATCGGGTTGGTGCTGATGTTGCTCGGCTTGGCAGTGGTTTATATGGGCAAGGGCGCGATCAACACTCCTTAATACCCTGAGGCATGGGGGACGACCCTCCTGGCCAACCCTGGCTTTCCGGCAGAAAAAGGAATATACAAACTTAACTCCTTATATAGTCAAGGCAAGACTTGCCCCTTTTTCTTTTTATGGAACTGAGGAAATCGACTTTGCATCGGTCGCAGGAGTAGAAAACTATGCCATTAAATGCAGCGGAAATCGCATTTCTGGTCGTAATGGGGTTGATTATCGTTCTCTGGATAATATTCGCCATGATTCTAGTCATGCATTTCTTAATGCCAACGACCGTATTGGAAAAGTATTTTAAACCGCCTTATTTTAAAGAAATTGAATGCAAACTGTTTAACGGGTTTCCTTACGCCCCTACCAGAACCATAATGTTCATGACTGTGTTCGCATTCCCAGATAGAGGAAAAAAACGAACGTTAACTGAAGCCTATCTGTTAGCACCGCCATGGTACAGAACGGCATCTAAAATTATATTAACTTCACTGGTATCAATAATGATTGCGATACTAACGCTATTACTTGGCCTTTATTTCTATTAATGAATTATTTGCAAATTGATTTGTTATAGAGTGGATTGTCATTAACGGACTAATCCATTCTCGAAAAAGGGGGAGTCATTATCGCCCTTTCCTTATCGCCCTTTCCTTCGACAAGCGGGAATGTAGTGCAGGTGTAGAAATTTCGGAGGCGTGGTATCATGTCGCGGATCAGTATCTCAACGGTTGAAAGTAAAAATGCATCCAAACAGTATTTCCGGTTAAGCACCTTATGTCGTCAAGGAGAGACTTGACCCAATCCCCCATGGCTGAACACGATTCTCCCTCACGGCAATATATCTTTCAGTTTCCCGCTCACCCTGAATACCGATTTTCCAACTTCATCGTGTCCAAAGGGTCGCGCTTCGCTTTGGCCTGCGCGCGGGAACTGTGCTCCGGCGATCCGGTGACGTATCAAGCCCTCTACCTGTCCGGTGCCAGCGGACTTGGGAAAACCCATTTACTGATGTCCATCGGCAACCATCTCGCAGAAACCGGCACAATGGCCCTGTATGTGCATTGCCAGGACTTGATCGAATCGTTGAACCGGGGAGACAGCGGGTTGCCCGGCAATCTGGGGACCCCCGGTTCGGAAATCGATTTTTTGTTACTGGATGATATCGACCGAATCACCGATCATCCCACCGCGCAGGAAACCCTGTACCGGGTCTACAACCAAACTCTTGAGCAGGGAGGAAAAATGGTGTTTGCCGGACGCACCCCGGCGGACCAACTGGAAAAGACCGAAAGTTTTCTCACCTCGCGCTTCAAATGGGGGATGACGGCGGAACTTCTGCCCATGGATGACGAGGCCACCGCCCAATTGATTCAAAAACTGGCAGAGGATCTGGGTCTGGACATCCCGGATAAAATCATCACCTGGCTCTTGAGCCGGATTCCCAGGGATTTCCAGTCCGTCAAAAGCGCGGTGACTCGTATCAATGAAGAATCGCTCAGGCAAAAACACAAGGTCACTCTGCCTCTCGTCAAAACCGCACTGGGTCTTTAAACAGTTATGGATTCCCATTCTCCGGAAAACATCGCACACACTCTGGAGCAACTGGCACGGGAGCGGGCCGGGGCCGATGCCATCATCGTTCCCCGCAGTGGATCGATTGCCAAAATTACCTTTCAGCAACTCAATCAGGACGCTAACCGGCTGGCCGATGGTTTGCGCGGCACCGGCATGGCGAAGGGCGACCGGATATTGATGATGGTGCCTCCGGGCATCGATTTCATCGCCCTCACGTTTGCCCTGTTCAAACTGGGAGCGGTTCCCGTGTTGATCGATCCCGGCCTGGGCCGCCGCAATGTTTTGAATTGCATTGCCAACGCCCAACCCCGGGGCATGATCGCCGTGCCTCTGGCCCATGTAGCGCGCAAGATATTTCCCAAAGCGTTTAAAGGTATCGAATTGAACGTGACGGTGGGGCGGCGATGGTTCTGGGGCGGCACGACGTTGAAAACGATTCGTAGACACGGCGATACCAATTTCCAATCCGCACAGGTGGCGCCGGACGCCGCCGCCGCCATTCTGTTTACCAGCGGCAGTACCGGTCCTTCCAAGGGTGTGCTGTACAGCCACCGCATGTTCTACCAACAAGTAGAGTTACTGCGCCGACTGTTTCACATTGAACAAGGGGAAATGGACCTGCCCACCTTCCCGCTGTTCGTCCTGTTCGGCGTGGCGCTGGGCATGACCTGCGTGATTCCGGACATGGACCCGACCCGTCCCGCCGGGGTGGACCCGGAAAAAATAATCGAACACATCAAGGAGCACAACATTACCAATAGTTTCGGGTCGCCGGCGTTATGGAACACCGTTTCGCGGTACTGCCTGGATCAAAAAGTTCAGCTCCCGACGCTTAAGCGAATATTGATGGCGGGTGCGCCGGTGACGGGCAGTCTGCTGGAACGATTCGACCGCATCCTGTCCAAAGACGCGCTGATCCATACCCCGTACGGCGCGACGGAAGCGTTGCCGGTCGCCGCCCTCTCCCACCGCGAAATCCTCAACGAAACCTGGCAACAAACGCGAGAAGGCAAAGGAACGTGCGTCGGGCGGGCGGTGGACGGATTGACACTCAAAATAATAAAAATCACCGACGACGCGATTGACGAATGGGACGATTCACTGGCAGTCCCCAATGGCACCATCGGCGAGGTGGTGGTGCAAAGTCCTTGGGTGACGCGCCAGTATTTCAATCTGGAAAACGCCACGCGCCTGGCCAAGATTCGCGACGGAGAAAATTTCTGGCACCGCATGGGGGATGTCGGTTATCTGGACGATGAAAATCGTTTATGGTTTTGCGGACGGAAGAGTCACCGCGTCCAAACCGCGGCAGGCACCCTGTTCACGATTCCCTGCGAGGCGATTTTCAACACGCACGAAAAAGTGAAACGGTCCGCCCTGGTGGGAGTTGGTTCGAAAGAAAACCAGACCCCGGTCATCGTGATTGAAGCGGAGGGAGCGGTCGATCAGAAGGCTCTCACTGAAGAATTATTACAACTCGGCGCGTCGCACGCCATCACCCAACCGATCCGACAGGTGTTGTATCACTCGGCATTTCCTGTAGACATCCGCCACAATGCCAAAATCGGCCGCGAACAACTCACCCGTTGGGCGGAAACCCTGCCCTCTCCCTGATCAGCTCCTACTCCAACTATGGAATGCGCTCGAATCAATTGAAAGCTTTATTCCTTTTCAATATTTTGCAATATCTTCGAAATGGCCAATAACGCCGGGTGGTCCTTCTCAACAACTTGCTTAAAATAGCCTTGAGCGATTCTAAAGGCTTCAATAGCATTTGGTTTGTCTTTTTTTACATAAAAATAAAATCTTCCTTTTTGAAAGAATAAATTGCCCAAAGCCATGGGGCTTTTTGCGTGAACTCTCGTATTTCTTTTCAAGTACTCCAAAAACTCTTTTTCATAACCAAACTTTGTATAAGAACCAAGCGCGTCTTCGGAAAGACGTGAATTCTTTGGATCAAGATTAAGCAGTTCATCCGCCTTTTCATCGGCCAGCTTAACTTCCCCCATCTCCAAATACATTGCCAACAAACGGTTTAGAATATGATAGTGGTTTTTATGCTTATATTTGTTTGCCAACACTGCATACTCGAGCGCTCTCGTTTTATTTTTCGCATCCAAATTCATATAAGCCGCCATCAAAGCCGCTTCAGATTTTAGCTTTTTATCATGATAAAGGTGATACGCCTTTTCCGCATGCGAAACGGCTTTTTTGGGCTTACCGAGGGCATTGTAGGTATAAGCCAGATTGTATTGGGTGCTTCCATGATTTGGATTTTGAGAGTGCCCCCGCGATAAATAAGTCAACGCATTCGCAAACTTTTGCCGTCGCAAATGGATCACGCCCATGTTGTGGTTAGCCATATAGCCGAGCGAAACCAACTTTTCAGCCCTTCCATAGTAGCTTTCCGCCTGGCTGATTTTATTTTGTTCCAACTGGCATGTCCCGGAATAATAGAAGTCGCCTATCGCCTCTAAAATTTCTCCCGAATTCGGATCCTTTGCTTCCAACTTCAAAAGCTCTTTTTCAATGTCAAACGAAAACATCTCATACTTGCCCTTGCTCCCTCGCACATCTTCAATAGACTCGGATGGAGACAAATCCTTAAATGCGAAAACTTTTCGACCAATACAGAAGGCATAATAATGAGTAGCCAGATGAGCCATCTTGGCCACGACCTTTGGATTATTAAATCCCGGGTCGTAAGACTTCAATTGAGTAAATGCGGAGAAATACTTCTTCTTACCGATCAAACCTTCTATCTTGGCAAGGTCCGGTCCTTTTGCCCAAACGTTTTGACAACCAAACCCCAACATCAAAACAAAAATAAACAGCTTCATTTTCATTTTCGTATCCCTAATTTTGTAAAAACAAAAGAGATCAAGTCTCTTGTTGTCTAAATAAGGCTTTTGAGTTCAGCGATTTTTCATTTCTTACCAAAAATTCGCTTAGGATCTGAAGGTAAACTCTGCCCATTGGCCTTGTACCTTTTAATCAGGTTAAGGCCCGAAGGCGGGACAGACAACCAATTTCTGCCGTCCATTGGGGCTGTATTTTTACAGCTCTACAGGGAGGGATCCGAATTAGCGGACTTCCTTGAGGTGGGTCATGACCTGGTCCAAGACGGCCTGGCTGAACAACTTACCGTTCATTTTTTTTTGGACTTCTCCCCCCACGGCGTAAAATTTTTCGAGTTCACTGCCGTTGGGTAGGGGCGTTATCTGCAACCCGTTCTGTTTCATGACGGTGATGGCCTTGTCATTATCTTCCTGGATTTTCTGCACCAGTTTCTTCAGATAACGTTGACTGATATCCCGGACGGCTTTTTTATGTTTGTCCGGCAAACGGTCGAACACGCGCTTGGTCATCAACACACCGCCGGTCGCGTTGGCCATGCGCAGTTCGGACATGTATTTCACCTTGGTGAACCATTGCAAAGCCAAAGCGCCCATGGCTGAGGCGTAGACCGTGTCGACCATCCCCGTCTGCAGGGACAGCAGGACATCGGTAACCGAAAGCGGATGCGGACTGACCCCGAGTCCACTGTAGGTCGCCTGCACCAGGGGATCGCCTTCCCACATCCAGGCTTTTTGAGGGCGCAGGCTGGCGACGGAGGTTACCGGTTCGGCGGAGAAAAAATGAATCCATCCCACCGGCACCCAGCCGAGGAGGATGTACCCTTTCTCCTCGAAGCGGGCTGTGAAATGATCGTTCATTTTTTCATAGATGTGTGCGATCTCCTTGTCATTGCGAAAGAGAAACGGCAAATCCAGCACCCGGACTTCCGGCAGAATCTCCCCGAGGCCGACGCCGGTGAACCCTGCCGCATGCACCTGCCCGATGCGCATTTTACGGATCACGTCGATCTCGTCTCCCGACACTCCGCCGGGATAAAATTTAAATCCTACTTCGCCGCCGGTCACGCTTTCCAATTCCTTTTCCAACACGCGCATCACCTTCATCCAGGAAGAACCCTCCGGAGCCAGGGTGGAAAACTTGATGCGGGTTTTCTTGGCGGCCAGCGCTTCCTCGGCCGGTCCGAAAATCAGGACCAGCGCCAACAACAGGGATGCCAGAATGCCGCACACAATGCACCCCAGGGTGGCGGGTCGAAGTATTCTTTTTTTAATTTCCGGCAAACTGAAACGAGAAGTTTGATTGCGTTTAAAATAAATCATCCGCTGACTCCAGTAGTTTTTGGGCCTTTTGCTTCGCCACGGCATTGGCCAGTTGCTGTTCGGGCAGAATATCCGCCGGGGCGTCGAGGACGGCGCTTAAAAGTTTTTTGAACAACGCGCGGTCTTGCATCTGAACCGCGTAGGTTTTGGCATAAATCACCTTTGCCATCAAAAATTGTTGCTGGGTGAGTTCGAGGCATTTTTCAAAATGGCTACGGGCCTTGTCCGGTTTTCCGCCCAGCAGTTTGGAACGGCCACCGTAAAACGCGCCCAACAAAAGGTGTGGTCCGGCATAGTAATAAGACTCGTCCAATGCCAATGCTCTTTGTAAAATGGCTTCTACCTTGGAGATGGCGACAAAGGCTTGGAGATCATCCAGATTGAGCATCAGCCAGCCCGCCCAGCACTGCCCCATCCAGTACAACCCATGCAAGTGATCCGCATCCAAAGTCTGCAACGCGCTTTTGAATTGTCCGGGGTTCAGTGCGGTCAGGTTCTCCGGCGCCCCGTCGGTCACCAGCAATTGTTCGGCATAACCGCGGCCTCTGAGATATAAGCGGGAGGCGCGTTCGGGATCGGTGTCCTCCACAAAACTGAAGGCATATCCGCAGAATCCTTCGGAGAGATTTTTTAATAAGGTTTCATTCTCCGGGTCCCCTCTCAGCATGCCTTCGAGCATTTTCAAACTGGCCGGAATGGCCTGTTCCGCCAACACGGGATCGGTTTCTTCATTGATGGAGGCGACTTGGCCCTGCACCATGGGAGTGGCCAAACGAATGGAGAGGGTGGAACATCCCTGGAAGAGAATCAGAAGAATGAGGCCTGCCGGAAGTCGAGCATACATAGGCCTATCATAGCAAAACCCCGGTAGAGCAACAACTTATACCCCATTTTGACAAGCCACAGCCAAACTGCTATGATTCCGCCTATCTATAGAAAAACATACCACTTGGGGAGATCGAGTCATGAGTGACACGGAAGGAGAAGGCTTCACCATCAAGGACAAGCGCTCGTCCAATCAGCCCGAAGAAGAAACAAAAGCCTCCGAAGAGTCTCAAAAGAAAGAACCCGCCGCAAAAGAAGAGCCGCCTTCTCAAGCTGAAGGCCAGAACTTTGAACTCAATTTTTCCACCTTCGTGCTATCGCTGACCTCATCCGCGTTTTACCACCTGGGAGACATCCCCGATCCCATGACCGGCCAAAAACAGGAAAACCTGCCGGCTGTCAAGCAGACCATCGATATCCTCATCATGCTCCAGGAAAAAACCAAAAATAATCTTGATGCCGAAGAAGCCAAACTGATGGAGCAATTGATCTACGAACTGCAAATAAAGTACGTGGCCAAAACCACGAAATAGCCATTGTTGCCCTTTCCTCGCCGTCCGTTTCCCATTCGATTCCCAATGCCTATTGCCTTCCTTGTCACGGGAGTGGTATTTTGTTTCTTTTAATCTCAGTGATCTTTATTGCCCCATGACTTTATATTCCGATCCTATCGGCGCCTTTATCCAGGGAGTGACAGACCCGGAGGAGTTGCGCCGTTTCATTCAGCAGAAGTTTTCCGAAGCCGAAATCCAGTACGCTTACGAAAAAATGCTGGCGGACACCAAAGCGCTGGCCAAGGCCGAGAAGATTCCCCTTCTGAAAGCGTTCTGGAAAGTGCTCGACCGCGCTTATGTCAGCAAGGCCCCGCCGTTGACCTGCCGGAAGGGATGCAGTCACTGCTGTTACACCGGTGTCGCCCATACCCAGCTGGAATGGGACGGCATGATGAACGCCGCGCGCGACAAGGATATCGACCTCAACGCAATTATCGAAAAGTCGGAGAAAACCGTCCGCAAGGTGGCGAAGACTCTGGAGTCCGGAATCGACCCGGAAACAGTGGACTGGTACCACATGGTGGTCAATCAACGGTGCCCGTTTCTGGATGAAGAGGAGTCCTGCATGATCCACGAAGACCGGCCTTTGGACTGCCGCCTCATGGTTGCCTTCCGCGAAGTATGCGCCTCGAAAAACCTGGAGCATGCGCAACGCGGCGTGCTGGTGGAAGAAGCGGTGGCGCCGACCGTCATCGCCCGCCTGCAATATGAAACCACGCCGAAAATCAAACGGCGCAAATTCACCGGGTCGCAGAAACTGCGGATCATCCAGCGCTGGCTGTTGACCTGGAAAAACAAAAAAGGCGGAAAAAAGAAACGCTGACGACTCCCCCTCCTGGAAATTCCAATTGCCCTACCGGGCTTCATAATATATTGCAAAGCGCATAGGCCTTTATTACCCTAGGTAACAAGGCCATTATCACGAATAGGATTCAGAATCATGAAAACCATAATCACACTATTCATTTTGAGCGCCGTGATATCGGCGAATATTGCGTTGGCCGAACCGGAATCGAAAAACAGTCCGGTCCCGAATAGTTCCGAGGGAGCAGCCATTTCCGGGCCTCTGGGGTCATGGAATAACCCGGTGAAAAGCAATGGGCCGAGTGGCGAGCGGGCCTATATCAAACGGTTGAAGTGCCCCGATGGCGAAACTCCGAAGTTTCACCGCGTAGGCAGTTATGCGCCAGGGCCGTATGGCAACATCCTCGATGGATACGACTTGGTTTGCGGGGACCAGAAATTCAAAATTTTTATGGATATGTACCACTGCTGTTTTAAAGAGACGGAACCTGTTCCCGGTTTTACCATTGAACCGCCCAGCTCGTAAGGGGATGGGGTTTATGTGAGAATTACCCCTTCAACATGTCGAGCGTGAGGCCTTCCTGGGAGAGGATCATCTCCAGTGTGCTTTTGGGACCGATGGCTTTCAGGTATTTTTTGGTCTGCTCAAAAATATTGGCCAGTTTGAAATCGCTGTAAGTCGGCTCATGATGATAAAAGGCGATTTTCTTCACATTCGCCTCCAGGGCAATGTCCACGCCGATAAACGTGGAGCTTGTGTCCCCAATCTTCTTTTTCGATTCCCTCAATGAACGTGTATTGGGAGTCGAACACCAGTAAGTCGGCATCCTTGAAAAATTCGATGGTGGGCTTTAGGTTTTCATCCCCCAAGTCTTTATACTCCGAGTCGGTCGCGTAAATAAAAGACTTCCCCCGATACTCCACCCGGTAGCCGAAACACTGCCCGGGATGGTTCATTTCATGCCAGGTGATGCGGACATCCCCCAGCACGCATTCTTTCCGGTCCACCAGGGAAACCATATCGATATCGGCCTGACAGGAATCGAAAGACACCGGAAAATAATCAAAATGCTGTTGGCCGATCAACCGTTTTTCCAAGTGGGGATGAGAACCGTAAATCTTAAACCGGTTGCCTTCTCTATAAAAGGGGACAAAAAACGGGATGCCCAGGATATGGTCCCAATGGGTATGAGACAAAAACAGGTGCGCTTCGCCCTGCCCTTTTCCGAACTCCTGTTCCAGAAGATGGTTGCCCAGAACCCGGAGGCCCGATCCGCCGTCAAAAATCACATGATGGCCGCCCACCTTAAGGTAGACGCATGAGGAATTTCCACCATAACAACTTTTCAAATGATCGGGAAGGCTGTCCACAAACGCTTCGCGCGAGGCTGCATCTTTGAGGTTTTCCGGACTGGCCTGCTCCAGGGCCTTGACCAGCTTCTCGCGCACGTCCTGCCCCACCATCGGACTGGGAATGGAGCCCCGGACGCCATAAAATGTAACCAGGAACGGCAGTTGGTCCATAGTCTGCAAATGAAGGAAAGTAGAGGTTCGTTGCCTGTTTCAACGGAACTTGGCCAGGGTGAGAAGAATCCCCGTATTCAGCGCAATTTATTATACTTGGGATGGCTTATTTATAAAGGACTTCTTTAGCCAGATACAGACTTTCCCGGGTTTCTTCCACAATCTCTTCCAGGTCTTCCCTGGAGAGACCCTGTTGGATCAAGAAATTGTAATTGACCGGTTCCTCTGAATCGGAAATGCCGTTGCCCATATCGTAGGTATTGGCAATGGCATTGGAGATGATCACAGCCAGCAGAATGGGATGGCTCTTCCCCTGATTCGACATGGTCAGATAATGCCCGCCGACGGAAGTCACGACCTCTTCAGGGACGGGCCACCATTTCTGAATAAACAACGAACCCAGTTCGGGGTGCGAAATACCGAATTTTTGAATTTCCAGTTCGTGCAGAGGGCTGTCCGTTCCGCCAATCTGTTTAAGAAACGCAGAGTATTCTTCCGGAATCAGATAGTTGAATACCATGATGCCTATATCGTGCATCAATCCGGAGAGGTAACACATATCCTGTTCGATTCTCAAACCTTCCAACCGCTGGCTCAAAATCCTAGCCAGAATGGCGACCGCCAGAGAATGCTGCCAGAATTTACTTTGGTTGATCCCCTTGCCTTTCATGAACAATTTGGGAACTTCCAACGTATAAGCCAAATCGAGAATCATTTTGAGTCCCAGCCGAATAATGGCCTGAGACAGATTTTCGACCTTGTTGCCGCCACGGTTGAAAAATACGCTGTTGGAAAGCTGAATCATCCGGCCCGCTAAAATGGGCTCGGTTTCGATCAATATGGCGATATCGCTGATATTGCTTTTGGGATCTTCAATTTTTGATTCCAGGCGTACGAGAATATCCGGCAACGGAGGAATGTTTCCCTTTTCCTCCACCATGGCAAGGATGGCACTTCGCATCCCTTCTTGGGTCGTATTAAGCATGGGAATCTTGTAAATCTTCAAAAAATGATCATTAAAAAGCTGGAGGCGGATTCTCCAGCTTCACCGGTGATTTTTCCTGTAGTCTAGTATAAGGTCAAAATTCAAAAATTTATAAGTCAATTTTCAACCCTTTTGGCTTGTTAAAGACGAAAAGCCGGTCAAATTTGTGTTGACCTGATTCCCGGATATTCATACAATTGATGCGAGCACTTCCTCTATAAGATCATATTTTTGAATGATTTACGATGAATTTTCTGATATTTGCCCGATCGTGTCTGCTCGGCTCCCACAACCTCCTGCAGACTGGTTTCTCCAACTGAAACCGATCAAAACTTACAATCAAATGAAATCAACTGTATCGAACTCCCCATTGCCGTTTATAATAGTGTTTTGGACCTTGATGGGTGTGGGCTCGGGTTGCGCCTCACATCCCATGGTCCATCCGGGTCCTGAGACCCATTCCGATTCCGTTCAGACTTTACCTTATCGGGTTGATGGTCGCGTTTATCATCCTTTGAGCAGTTCTTCGGGGTTTGTTCAAGAAGGCATCGCGTCGTGGTATGGCCGGGATTTCCATGGCAAGCTCACCTCCAACGGGGAGGTGTATGATATGAATGCCTTGACGGCGGCGCACAAAACACTGCCGTTTAATTCTGTCGTTTTGGTCACCCACCGGGAAAGTGGGGAAAGTGTTACCGTTCGTATCAATGACCGTGGCCCCTTTGTGGGCGAACGGATTATTGATCTGAGTCATGGTGCGGCAAACAAACTGGGCATGGTTGAAACAGGAACTGCTCCGGTACACCTTCGGGTGATCAGAGGAGCACAATCATCTCCACCACGGAATGCGGCCGGGACTTCCGCGAAAAAGGGAATCTATTCGGTGCAAGTGGGCGTCTTTGAAGACCTTGACAATGCCCGGAAGATTTCACACCAATTTAATAACAGCCGGATCTTTGCGGTCAAACAAAGCAACCGGAAATGGTACAAAGTTCTTGTTGGGAAATATTCCAACTACGAAAAGGCCCTGGAGCCCATGGACCAGATGCGACTCGAGGGATTTGAAGAAGCATTTATCGTACTGAGCCCATAGCTCCGGTTACGAGGATTAACAACTGACAAACTATTAGTAAACTATGAGACTGCCGATACTGGATAAACTTGAAAAACAGTTAATGGATTCCAAAAAAGAACTGGATGTCGATATTCCCAAGGCCCTGAAAATTGCTACGGACATGGGCGACCTCAGCGAAAATGCGGAATATAAGGCGGCGAAAGAACGGCAGATGTTCCTGGAGAGCCGTATCTCGCAACTTCAAAAGCGAATTGGAGATATCACTTCCATCGATATCAGCCGCATTCCCAAAGACCGGTCCGGCCTGGGCAGCACTTTACTTTTAAAACATACCGACTCGGGAGAAGAAAGAAAGTATTTCCTGGTGTTCCCCGAGGAAGTGGATCCTGATACTGGCAAACTCTCCATGGCCTCCCCAGTCGGAAAAATGCTGGCTGGCAAAATGGAAGGGGATGAGGTTGAGGTGCCGATCGAAGGGGAACGGCAAAACTTTGAAGTCATCCAACTGAAAACCATTCATCAGGAGAACGGTTGAAAGACCTGAAACCCCATGGCAAAGCGGCTCATTCCATTCGATAAAATCGCCACCGAGCATCCTTGTTTTCTGGACCCCGAGGAACGGCCGGACTGGTGCGGCCTGTTTCAAAACAGCGCTCCACTGAAGCTGGAAATCGGATTCGGCAACGGCAATTTTCTCATCGACATGGCCATTCGCGAACCCCAAAGTAATTTTATTGGAATGGATTTTTACCGTAAGGGAATTCGCAAGGTCATCACACGTATGGATCGGCTCTACCTGAAAAATATCCGGGTCGCTTATGGCAACGCCAGCGAAAAAATTCCCATTCTTTTTGAAGAGGGTGAGCTCAGCGAGGTATTCATTAATTTTCCGGATCCCTGGCCCAAGAAAAGGCATCACAAAAGAAGATTGATCAAACCACAATTTGTAGAAACCCTGGCAGGCAAGCTGACACCGCAAGGTAAAGTCCGCATTGCAACGGACTTCGAATCCTATGCGCAAGAAATCCTGGAAGTCATGCAAGCGAATGCCCAATTCTACAATCCACACGAGGATCTGGGATTTCTCCACGAGCGGAACGATGTCCCCAAAACCAAATATGAAAAAGCGTTTCTGGACGCAGGAAAGAAAATCTATTATCTCGAATTTTCCAAAGAGCAGGACTATGCGTTGGCTCCCACCGCATAATGGATTTAGAAATGCTGTTTTTTGAAACCAATCACGGAGGTTTCCTTGGCTAAAGAAAGAGTCCTCATTGTCGATGACGAAAAAAATATAGTCTCCTCTCTTCAGGAGATATTAAACGACGAGGGGTATGATATCGTCACAGCTGAAGACGGGTTGGACGCCCTTGAAATAGTACAGTCCGAGCCCCCGGATCTGGTGCTGTTGGATATCTGGATTCCGGGCATGGACGGGATTGAAGTATTGCAGGCCATCAAAACCTATCACCCTGAAATCGAAGTATTGGTGATGTCCGGCCACGGAACCATCGATACCGCCGTGAAAGCGACCAAGCTGGGAGCCTACGACTTTATTGAGAAACCGTTTTCCCTGAATCAACTGGTCCTGTCCGTCGAGAGAGCTCTCAAACAAAGAAAAGGCCGGATGAACGGAAGCGGCAAACATGACGCCGCTCAGCACGAACTTCCCCACTGTTTTGAAATGATGGTCGAAGTCAAGAAAGCGGTGACCCGAGCGTCTAAAACCAATGCCCCCATCCTGATCCACGGTGAAATGGGGACGGGTAAGGAATATATCGCGCAGGCCATTCACCATAAGAGCAAAAAGTCCAATTTTCCCCTTCACAAAATCAATTGCGCACTCCGGTCCATGCCGAAAATCCAAATCGAACTGTTTACCCATCAGGATGAAAAAGGCCAGGAAACGAAACCAACCCGTGGAGGCGCCGGGAAGAAGGCGGTGTATTTAAAAAATATTGATTCCATGAGCCAGGACCTTCAGGTAAAACTGGCAACCGCCTTAAAGTCCACCTCTCCCGGAAAACCGGAGGGCTTTATTCCAGACAGGATTTTTGCCTCTTCTACAAAAGACTTGGAGGCTATGGTTGGGAAAGGAGAGTTTCATTCTGACCTGTATGAAACCTTGAAAGAAAACAGCATCAACGTGCCGCCTTTAAGAGATAACCGGGCCCTGATCCCAACCCTGGTGGACGAATATTTTGAAGATTTGGAGAACAAGGGCAAAGTCGTTTGCAAAAACTTCAACGAAGAAACCATGCGGGTTCTTTGTGAATACGACTGGCCGGAAAACTTCAAGGAACTGCGTTCTGTCCTGGACCAGATTGCCCGGACCGTCCACCCGGATGAAGAAATCACCTTGAAGGACTTATCGGCCCTGATCAGGCAAACCCGACACCCACACCAGACAAAACCAAATACATCCAAAGGCAAGAAGGGAGACCGCCCGCTTCAGCGCACTTTGAAGCGCAGTGTGGTGCTGTGTGGACGCGGTCTGCATTCCGGAATCAAAACCGGCCTCATCATGCAACCCTTGCCTCCGGGAAGCGGAATAATTTTCGGTGATATTTCCAGCGGAAACACCATCCCGGCCAAGGTGGAAAACGTGCAATCCACGGAATACGCCACCAGCCTGCGCAAGGGCTACGCATCCGTCTCCACGATCGAACATATTATGGCCACCCTCCACATGTACCGGGTCCATAACCTTTTGATCAAAATTGGAGACGAGGCCCCCGTGATGGATGGATCCGCCAAAGATTTCTGCCAATTGATCGAAGATGGAGATTTCGAGGAACAGGATGCGCTTTACGAAGAACTGGTGATTGATAAAACGTACACCTTCGGGTCAAAAGAAGAAGGTGGAGCACATATTTCCATTGAGCCCTATGATGGCTTCAAAGTGAGTTACCATATGGAATATCCGGCACCCATAGGGATCATGGAGCACACCTTTGAGTTTAAAGGGGCTGAGAGCTTCAAAGAAGAAATCGCACCGGCACGCACCTTCGGGTTTGTGAAAGATGTGGCCATGCTGAATAAAATGGGTTTCGGGGTGGGCGGTAAGCTGGATAACTTTATCCTGCTGGGGGACGAAAAAGTCCTCAACACCACATTGCGGTATGACAACGAATTCGCACGCCACAAAATCCTGGATATTCTCGGGGATTTCTATCTGCTGGGAAAACCGATCCGCGGCTATATCAAAGCTCATAAATCAGGACACACCCAAAACATCGGACTCCTGAAAACCATCAAGGAAGACCTGGCTCAAGCGGTGCCCGTTCATTGATCAAAATGGGATCGACAAATTTATTCTTCACCCCTATCCCTTAATGCCATAAACACAGGCAATCGGGACCCAAGAGAACCATGACCTCCAGCAGTTTTAAAATCGGAATACTGGTGTCCGGACGCGGCACCAATTTGCAGGCGATCATCGATGCCATTGAAAACGGCGAATTGAACGCTCGCATCGCCGTAGTGCTGAGCAATAAAAAAGAAGCGCCCGCCCTGGAACGGGCTCAAAAAAAGGGCATCGAAGCGGTATATCTGGACCCCAAACCATTCGCCGGTAAAAAGGAATTTGATCTGGCATTAGCCAGGGAACTTGAGGACCGCCAAGTCGACTTGATTTGCCTGGCGGGGTACATGCGCATCCTCGGTCCGGAATTCATCAGGAAATTTGAAGGGAAAATCATCAACATTCACCCGTCACTCCTGCCGGCGTTCCCGGGGCTGGACGTCCAGCAAAAAGCCATCGATCATGGAGTCAAATTTTCCGGGTGTACGGTTCATTTCGTCAACGAAGAAGTTGATGGCGGCCCCATCATCCTACAAGCGGTAGTGCCCGTCCACCCGTCTGATGACGCGGGGACCCTGGCCGAACGCATTTTGATCCAGGAACATCTTATTTATCCGAGAGCGATACAAATGATTGTCGAAAATCGCCTGCATATTAAAAACCGGAAGGTCTCCTACAAAGAAAGCATATCGCAATGAACTTTAAAACCTGCACCATTCTCCTTATTCTGCTTGTACTGTGGCTCCTGCCCGGATCGGCCTTCGCCCTGGACTCCACCGCTATTGTCGATGCCATCCAAAAACAATATGACGCCACCGATACTTTTCAGGCCCGGTTCATTCAAAAATCGTATCTGAAGATTCTGGGACAGTCGCAGAAGGCCGAAGGTTTCGTCTCCATCAAAAAACCCGGTAAAATGAAATGGGATTACAAGGCCCCGGATCGCCAGATTCTGGTGAGCAACGATCAGGGCCTGTGGCTGTACCTGCCCGACGAAAAGCAGGTCACTAAAATGAAAGTTCAAAGCATCTACTCTTCCAACACCCCGGCCCTGTTTCTGGCGGGACGCGGCAAGCTGACCGAATCGTTCACAATCGGAAAAGTGACTGAAGAGAGCGGGCTTTACGTCGCCGAGTTGATCCCGCGGGATAAGGTACAAAACCTCTCAAAAATGGTGCTGCTGGCCGACAAGAAAAATTTCCAGATCGTCGGGTCCCGGGTGTATGATAACTTAGGAAACAAAACAGAAATGATATTCAGCAACATCCGAACCAACCCCACCCTTGAAAAGAAATTCTTTCGATTCGAGGTTCCCAAAGGGGTGGAGCTCATTGATCTTTCTTCCATGGAGTAGTTTTATTTATCATGTTTGATTTTGCCGCATTCTCTCTCGACGCCTTCCTGTCTTTCGGATTCAAAATGATGGCTTTCCTGGTAGGTTTGGCCGCCCTTATTTTCGTCCACGAGATGGGCCACTTTCTGATCGCCCGCAAATGCGGGGTGACAGTCGAAAAATTCTCCATCGGGTTCGGCCCAAAAATTATTGGATTCAAATCCGGAGGCACCGAATATCTGATCGCCGCCATTCCTCTGGGTGGTTACGTCAAAATGAAAGGCGAAGATCCCGAAGAAGAGTTGCCAGACACCCAGGGCTCCTTCTCCGCCGCGTCCGTGTACCAAAGACTGGCCATTGCGTTCGGCGGCCCACTGTTTAATATCCTGTTTGCCATCGTTATCTATGCCTGTGTCTATATGGTAGGCATGCCTACCAATGGAACTACTGTCGGCAAAATCCACGACAATTCCCCTGCCCTGGCGGCAGGCCTCCAAACCGGTGACCGGATCATTGAGGTTGACGGTAAGAAAACTTATTACTGGCACCAATTGACTAAAATTATTCACAACGCTCCGGGCAAGAAAATGGAGTTCGTGATCGAACGCGATTCGAAAACAATCCTTACCCTTCCCATTACACCCAAAGATAAAGAAACCCCTGACCTGTTTGGCGATAAGATAAAGGTAGGATTGATCGGTATCGAAAGACTGCAGCGAAGAATCTCCGCTATCGAAGCGGGTTCCCCTGCCGACAAAGCCGGATTTCAGGTGGGCGACGATATTCTCGCGATCGATGGCGAAACAATCATGGGACATTCCGACTTGGAAAAAGTCTCCCTGGGAAAACCCAGACAAGTACTGACCTTTAGCCTATTGAGAAATGGCAAGGTCATTCCTCTTCAGGTCACTCCTGAACCCAAAACGGTTAAAGACCTCAAAGGCAAGGATATTGAAATCGGATATATCGGATTCGGGGTCACCGGGGTGATGGTGACCGAACAATACTCGTTTCTGGGAGCCATCCAACGGGGGCTCGAGGAAACCTGGGAGTGGACTTACCGGATCGGTGTCAGCATCAAAAAACTGCTCACCGGGTCCATTTCTCCAAAAAACATCGGCGGCCCCATTCTGATCTTCCAGGCTTACGGCCATCAGGCGGAGCAAGGACTCCTGGATTTTGTCATATTGACCGCCATACTCAGCATCAACCTGGGATTGTTGAACCTTCTGCCTATTCCGGTTTTGGATGGCGGGCACATATTTTTCTTCCTGATCGAAATCGTCAAAGGCAAACCCATCAGCGAATTAAACCGGGAGCGGGCCGCTCAGGTCGGTCTCTTCATGTTGCTCTCGCTGATGATTTTTGCTTTTTATAATGACATCATGAGGGTCTTCAATTAACGTCCTCCAAAAAGAGGGTTTTTCTCTATGCCCCACTCGAACACAGAATCCCTAACGCTGTCCCGCTTGGAAGACCTCAGGGACACCGCACGGAAACTCTCGATTGAAATCCTGTTCGCCGACTTGTCCGACCCGGAAATTCCCACTCAAAGCGGTACCTGTAAAGTGCGCGGTGAGGATTTGATCGTGGTGGACAAACGATTGTCGGCTCAACGTCAGATCGAGGTGATCCTTAACATCTTCCAACAATTCGATTGGGATGACGTCTATGTCGCTTCCTGGATTCGGGAGCACCTTGATAATCCCAAACTCACCGGCCTCACTTCATGACTCTGCTCAGCCAAAATTTACCGGAACAAAGGCGCGGCAAACTCAAAGCCTTGCTCACTCAGGGCAAACTCGTCCGCGTCATGGAAGCCCACAACGGTCTCAGCGGCATCGTCGCCGACACCACCTGCGTGGAAGGAAAATCCGGCGACCAGTCGGTCACCCGTCAGTTCGACGCCCTCTGGGAAAGCAGTCTGACCGATTCCGCTTCCAAGGGTCATCCGGATATTGAAGTGGTCAGCTTCGATTCCCGCCTGCATACCATTCAGGAAATCCTGACCGTCACGCAAAAACCGATGATCGTTGACGGCGATACCGGCGGCGACCCCAACACCTTCGAGTACATGGTGTCCAAAATGGAACGGGCCGGCGTCTCGGCAGTCATCATCGAGGACAAAGTATTTCCCAAACGCAACAGCCTGGAAGCCGGTACCAGTCAGGTTCTGCAGGAACCCGAAGTGTTCGCGCAGAAAATCAAGCGCGGAAAAAAAGTGCAGGCCACCGATGAGTTCATGATCATCGCCCGCATTGAAAGCCTGATCGCCGGCACCGGAATGGAAGACGCGCTCGCCCGCGCCCGAATTTATCTGCAGGCGGGGGTAGACGGCATCATGATCCACTCCAAGTCTAAACAGCCGGATGAGATCATGGAGTTTGCCGGGAAATACCAGAGTCTCCTCAAAGAACTCGAGTTGAGTAAACCCCTCGTGTGTGTGCCCACCACCTACAACAATATCCTTGAGGAAGAACTGCAGGCCGCAGGATTCCAGATCATCATTTACGCCAACCATCTGTTACGCTCCGCGTATAAAGCGATGCGCGAAACCGCCAAATCTATTCTGTCGAACCAACGCTCGCTCGAAGCCGACCCCCTGTGCGCCCCGGTGCGTGAAATATTCGATGCCGTCGGTTTTCTGGACGTTAAGGAAAAAGACCAGCAGGATGAGACCAATACCAATATCCCGGTCATCATCCCCGCCGCCGGAGAAGCGCCGGCCATCGCCCCTGTTCTCAAAAATACGCCCAAGGCCATGGCCGATATCGCCGGCAAAACCCTACTGGCCCGGCAGGCCCAAACCCTCAACCAGAACCATCTGACGGATATCACCGTGGTGACAGGTTACGCAGGCGATAAAATGAAGGGCGAAGGGATTTCCTTCCTGCAAAACAAGGATTACAAAAAGGGCACCGAACTGCACAGCCTGCTCACCGCCCAGGAAAAAATGCACAACGGATTTCTGATGCTGTACTCCGATATTCTCATTGAAAACCATGTGATCGCCCAATTGCTGGCGTCCCGGGAAGATATTGTGCTGGTGCTGGACAACTCCATTCAATACTTGGAATCGGTGGAGGGCAAGGCGACCGATTACGTGATCAGCCGCAACCGGCGGAACCGGAACCGCCGAAGCATCAACTTCGATCACCAGAACACCCTTGCCAAAATCGGTAAAAATATTGATCCGGCGTTAGCCACTCACGAGTTCATCGGCCTCGCCAAATTCTCAAAGACCGGAGCCGAACAGTTTCTTCAGACCTATCACGACGTGTTGAAAAACCTGGAGGGCAAAGTCCAGGAAGCGGAGGACATTTCCCAGTTCCGCCTTACCGACCTGATTCAGGAGATGGTCGATCGTGGTTTCAACGTCCATTACCTGGAAATCCACAAAGGCTGGCTGGAAATCCATTTTCCCAAAGACATCGAACAGGCCAACGAATTGTTCACCGTACAGGAACATCCCTCGGAAGTTATGTAGTGTCTCAGTTAGAAATCTAAATGGCTGGAAACGACCCAAAGCGGACGTTCCAATGGCGATGAATGGGGGAGTGGACTAAGCTTCGGGGTTTGATCAGCGTCACGCCCTCAAAGCATTGCGGGCATCTGTGGGGGATGAAGAGGGCCATGAAGCAGATTGTATATTGGCTAGGGAAGGCGAGCAAGCCGAGAAAACTGTGAAATTCACCCCACCCCTTTACCACTGGAATATCTGTTGCCAGTCCAGCTTCCGGGCATTAACCTGAATAGATAAAGTTAATATAGTAGGAAATCGGAGGAGAAAGAAACGTTTAGTGCTCCAGCATTCTTAAATACCACACAAAAAAACTTTCCCCCTTCGCACCCCTTTTGATTTCCGGCCTCTCTACCTTATTTGGAAAACAGGAAACTCAATGAACGGAGGAATGGAAACTCTCAAGTTAATATACCTTGCCGTAGGACCGGGCATCGCGCTTGCCGTCTATATTTACTACTCCGGCCGGTGGAACCCCAAACCCAAAAAACTGGTGTTCAAATGTTTCATTTGGGGAGCTTTGGCCGTATTCCCGACTATGTATTATGAGGAAACTTTTGTAAAGGTTCTTGGTTGGGAAGGATCTTTCAATGACACCTGGTGGCAGACTGTTATTTCTGCCTTTTTCGGGATAGCCCTGGCGGAAGAAGTCTGCAAATTCTTTTTCCTTAAAGAATTCATTTACGAGGACCCGAATTTTAACGATCCTTTTGATGGGATAGTTTACGGGGGTATGATTGGCTGTGGTTTTGCGACCATGGAAAATATAATGTATGTATTTCCTTTGGGTTACGAGACAGGGATTTTGAGAATGCTCACCGCTGTTCCCTCCCACGCCTTCGATGGGATCATCCTGGGCTACTTCATGGGAAAGGCCAAGTTTTCTTCCACTCCCTGGAAACATTTAGCGCGGGGCCTAGTCATAGTAATCATTCTCCACGGGACTTATGACTCCGTGGCATTTTCCAATTTATCCTGGTCGATTTATCCGCTTTTTGGAATTGTCATTTTTGGAATTTATCTGGCTTTGAAAGTCAAAAGAGAACTTGAAAAAACTTCCAAACGGATCGAATTCTCTTCCGGGGAATATTTTTTACCAGAAGATGTAAAGAAAAAAGAGCCGCTGTTATTAAAAGATATCCGGGATAGGCTTTCGGAGGGGAGTCTAAAACTGGATGATATTTTAGTTCCCGGGAAAAGCGATAGAAGAATTTCCATACGCACCCTTTGGGGTTCGCAAATCGGCTTGGAGGCCAGAGTTCGGGCAAAAACTCCACCCAGAGTGTTGCCCGCCAAACGGGTTGTAGTTTTCTATGGATTGACTTTCGGACTCTACCTTTATTTTTGGTTCCACAGGAATTACTGGAATTTCAAGAAATATAAAAACCTGAGACTCAATCCTGACCTTAGGACTCTGGGGTTGTTTGCATTCACCATCATTCCTTTTTTTATTTATGGAGCTATTCTGGGAGGGTGGAAAGGACATCGCTTTGATCCCTCCATTGAAATTTCATTCTATGTGATGATGGCGGGTATAGAGGCGGCTTTTTTATTTTTTTTGTTTCGGATGATCAGGGAAATTTTAAATAAAGTACAAAAAAAATCTTTCCCAATATTATCCATTGTCCTGATGTTTTTTGTCTTGAGTGGAATGAGAAAGTTCTTGCCTTCGGAGCTTCCTTATTACTGGTGGTTTGAGTTTGCTTTGATTTTGCTTCAGGGAGGGGTTATGGCCATCGCTCAAAAGCACTTGAATATTTATTGGGCGCTTGAAAGGGAGAAGCTCGCTGAGTCGACTTAGATATCTTGTTTGATTATGCTGTGGCTGTATCAGCGTCACGCTCGCAAAGCATTTCGGGCATCGACTGGGGATGAAGAGGGCCATAGAAGACATCCAAGGTTTTAGGTCCAAATCCTAACATAAACTCTGGATCCGTTTTCGGAGGGCAGGTCACCAACCCCTTGCACGGCAGGTTGCAGGACTGCCAATTTCAAAATCGGTTTTCAGGTATTATCGCCCCAAAAGAGTCTGACGGCGGCCGAGTTTATTTCATCTTTTCGCCTTCTTTCATCATGGTGTCCTTAGGCATGGTCCCTTCTTTATCCATCTTTTCGCCTTCTTTCATCATGGTGTCTTTAGGCATGGTCCCTTCTTTATCCATCTTTTCGCCTTCTTTCATCATGGTGTCCTTAGGCATGGTCCCTTCTTTATCCATCTTTTCGCCTTCTTTCATCATGGTGTCTTTAGGCATGGTCCCTTCTTTATCCATCTTTTCGCCTTCTTTCATCATGGTGTCTTTAGGCATGGTCCCTTCTTTATCCATCTTTTCGCCTTCTTTCATCATGGTGTCCTCGGTACAGGCCACACCCGACAACATCACTAACAAGGAAAGAATGACCAAATAAAAAGATTTGTTTTTAAGCATCGTTTTCATGATTGATCCCCCTATAGATTATGTGGATTATTGGGCTAGCCCATTTTCAAAGATAGGTCTCAATGCCTGTGACCTGCCCCCGTAAGTTGTACCACATGTTAAGTTAGAGTTTGTTCCTTAGGTTTGACGCTCCGGGGCCGGAGGACGATAACCCTTGAAAAATCGACGGCTACAAATGACCGAAATTTGAGTGGAGAATGGGTCAAAATGAATAGTGCAGGTATTTCGCTGCGCTTCATAGCGGCAGGTAAGCTTGGTCGTTAATGTCCGCTTATGGCCGTTCGGAGACATTCGATTTTAAACTGAGACACTCCTCGGAAATTTCCACGCATTGATTTATACTTCATATTTCTGCATAATCGCCATTCGCCCGGCCCATTCAACCTGAAAGACATCCATGTACTATTCGAAACTGTTCATACCCACACTGAAACAATCACCCACCGACGCCGAAGTCGTCAGCCACAAGCTGATGGTGCGTGCCGGGATGATCCGGCAATTGGCCGCGGGTATTTATTCCATCCTGCCCCTCGGTCTGCGCGTGCTGAAAAAAGTAGAGCAGATCATTCGCGAGGAGATGAACCGCATTGGCGGTCAGGAAGTGTTCCTGCCCAGCATCCAGCCTGCCGAACTGTGGCAGGAAAGCGGACGATGGGAACTGTACGGCAAAGAGCTCATGCGGTTCAAGGACCGCCACGACCGCGAGTTCTGCTACGGACCCACGCATGAAGAAGTCATCACCGATATCATCCGCCGCGAGATCAAGTCCTACCGGCAGCTGCCCTTGCTCACTTACCAGATTCAAACCAAGTTTCGGGATGAAGTGCGGCCCCGCTTTGGCGTCATGCGCGGACGCGAATTCACGATGAAAGACGCTTACAGTTTTCATGCCGACGAAGCCAGCGTTCAAGACATGTACGAAAATATGAAGCAGGCCTACTCCAACACCTTCCGGCGGTGCGGGTTGGACTTCAAAATGGTGGAAGCCGACAGCGGCACCATCGGCGGCAGTTTTTCACACGAGTTCATGGTGCTGGCCGATTCGGGAGAAGACGCCGTCGCGTTCTGCGACGCCTGCGACTACGCGT
Source organism: Nitrospinaceae bacterium (assembly GCA_965237905.1). Lineage (GTDB taxonomy): Bacteria > Nitrospinota > Nitrospinia > Nitrospinales > Nitrospinaceae > SZUA-226. Next base: position 562,769 of record OZ250172.1, read on the forward strand.
CCAACGTGGAAAAGGCCGCTGCACGCATACCGGACCCGGTCGATCCACCCAAAGAGATAGAAGAATTGAAAAAAATCCCGACTCCCGGACAAAAAACGGTGGAGGAGGTGGCGAAATTCCTCAAAATCTCTCCCCGGCAAATTGTCAAAACCCTCATCATGGAGAATGAGAACGGACTGGTGGCGGGTCTGGTGCGGGGTGACCGGCAACTCAACCCCATCAAACTCAAAAACCTGATCGGATGCGACTGGCTCCACGCCGCCGACGAATCCCTGATCGCTTCCAAAACAAAAATTCCCTGCGGCTTCATCGGACCGGTGAAACTGGACATGAAGGTCTATGCCGACCACGAAGTCGCCGTCATGCACAATTTCGTGACCGGCGCCAACAGCAAGGACGCCCACTACACCGGCGTGCAATTCGAACGGGATATCAAAGTCGCGCAGGTGGGCGACCTGCATGAAGTACAGGAAGGCGACCCCTGCCCCAAATGCGACAGCGGCCGCTACCAGGTAAAACGCGGAATCGAGGTGGGGCATATATTCATTCTGGGCACCAAATACAGCTCCGCCATGAAAGCGCATTATCTGGACGAGCATGGCAAGGAAAACCCGATGATCATGGGATGCTATGGCATCGGCGTGGGCCGCACCGCCGCCGCCGCCATCGAACAGAATCACGATGACAAAGGCATCATCTGGCCCGTCCCTCTCGCACCCTTTGAGGCCGTGGTCATTCCGGTCAAATTTGAAGAGGACAGCCAGCGCATGGTCTGCGAGGAGGCTTACAAAATCCTGGGTGACCTGGGCATAGAAACCTTGTTGGACGACCGCCCGGAACGGCTGGGAGTCAAATTCAAGGACGCCGAACTCTTGGGAATCCCTCTCCAGATCATTATCGGCCCGAAAAATCTGGAAAACGGCCAAATTGAGATAAAGTCAAGAAAAACGGGTACTTCCGAGCTTATCGACTTCCCCGTCGGCCTCCAGGACATTCCCAATCGGCTCAAAAACTCCTGACATCCCAGCCCAAAAGCGACATTTTTCTTGCAGGCACCGCAGGGATTATGTAAAATCTACACAAATTTAAAGGGCTGCTAAGCGGGCTCTCTGGCCCGCTTTTTTTGTATTGGCCTTAATTATTAAAAATTTATATCGATTTTTCGGACTTCGATTGTTTCGAAGGGCATTATTTTCATTGCAACACTTTATTATTGGTTCTTGTTCTTTCTCAAATCATGGGAGCCCCGAAAATGGGTAAAGGCTCGGTTACAGAATCCATCGAAGAGCTGGTGACCCCGATCATTAATGAGAACCGCCTTGAGCTGGTCGACGTTGAGTATAAAAAGGAAGGTAAAAACTGGTTTCTGAGAATATTTATCGATAAAGAAGGCGGAGTCACGGTAGACGATTGCACGCGGGTCAGTCGCCACATTGAAGATTTGATTGAGGTGGAAGAAGTCGTTCCCTCAAGTTACACCCTGGAAGTTTCCTCACCCGGGTTGGACCGGCCTCTTAAAAAGGAGGAAGACTTTCTTCGGTTCAAGGGCAAACGCGCCCACGTAACCACCTATACTCCCATCCATCAGCAAAAGAACTTTAAGGGAACCATCCAGGATTTCCAGAAAGATGTACTGTTTCTGGAAATCGATCATCAACAGGTGGAAATTCCCAAGAACCAAATCGCCAAAGCCACATTGGGAATAGAGTTTTAACGATTATGAGCATTGAAGTCATTCACATTATTGAGCAATTGTGCCGGGAAAAAGGCATCGACAAGAATTTTCTGATCGATGCTGTAAAAACCGCGGTGGAAGCCGCTGCGCGCAAAAAGCTTCCGCATGTGGAAAATATCGTAAGCCAGTTCAACGAAGAAAACGGCGAAGCGGAAATCTGGGCGGAACAATCCGTCGTGGATTCCATTGAGGACCCGGAAAACCAAATCCGACTGGAAGATGCGGTCAAAATTTCTCCCGACGCCCAACTTGGGGAGATCGTTCTGGTCAAACAGGAGTTGAGGGATCTCGGCCGAATTGCGGCCCAACTGGCCAAGCAGGTTATTCTGCAAAAAGTCCGGGAAGCGGAAATTGAAATCACCTACAACGAATATCAGGAAAGAAAAGGCGACCTGATCAACGGCATCGTTCAGCGCTTTGAACATGGAGACATCATCGTCGAATTGGGAAAGGCCGAAGGCATTCTCCCCCGGCGCGAGCAGGTGTTCCGCGAAGCCTTCAACCGCGGTGACCGGATCCGGGCGTATGTGGTAGACATCCGCAAAACCTCGAAAAACGCCTTGGTCATTCTTTCCCGAACCCATATCGGACTCATAGAACGTTTGTTCGAGCTGGAAGTGCCTGAGATCAGCGAAGGCATGGTAGAGATCATGGGTATCGTACGCGAACCCAACGGACGCACCAAAATTGCCGTTCGCAGCAACGACCGGGATATCGACGCGGTCGGCGCATGTGTCGGCATGCGCGGTATGCGCGTTCAATCGATTGTCCAGGAACTGCGTGGAGAAAAAATCGATATCGTCGAATACTCCGAAGACCCCGAGGTATTCATACGAAATGCACTGAGCCCGGCTAAGGTTTCCCGGATTATCTCCAATAAGGAAGAGAACCACATGACCATTATCGTGGCGGACGACCAGATGTCACTCGCCATAGGAAAGAAAGGCCAGAATGTGCGGCTCGCCGCAAAATTGGTGAAATGGAAAATCGACATCAAAAACGGCTCCGAGGTCGGAGGCATCCTGGAAGCTTCGGGCCTGCTGCCCCTCAAGGAATCTCCCACGGAAGATTTTCTTGAAATCATCAAAAATGCCAAGGGATTTGGAGAAAAAATCGTCGCCATTCTTTTCACCAATAATGTGGTGAACTTTGAGGAAGTCATTAACCGGGGCGTCGAAGGGTTGACCCAGATTACCGGTATTGGCCCCAAAAAAGCCGAAGCGATTTTTGAGTTTTCTCAAAAACATATAAGCCAGAGGCCTAAAGTGGTACCGGTCGCTGAAGAAGTGACGGACGAGGAAGATACTGTGGACACCGCTCTCCAGGCAGAAGAGGAAGAAACCGCAGAAGAAGATCAGGAGTTTCCTGTGAGCGAACTTTCAGAAGTGGACCCCGCCATCATCCAAACATTGGAAAGCAATGGATTCCAAACCATTGCGGAATTATCAGTGACCCCGGCAGAGGAATTAGTTGCCCTGGAAGGAATCGACGAAGCATTGGCAAACAGTCTGGTGGAGCAAGCCCGGCTGCATATGGAAAAATTTGAAAATGTTTAAGAAGGAAGATCGCCATGGGTAACTAACCTGTCGCTTACTTTTCCCTTACAGCATTAGGAGAACTTTCATTGGGAAAAATCAGAATCAATAAATTGGCGTTGGAATTGAACATCCCCAACGACAAGATCATCGACGAGCTCAAGAAGAAGGACTATCCTGTCAAGAATCACATGAGTTCCATCGATGGCGAAGCGGTGGAGTATGTCCGCGGTCTGTTCACGGACAAATCCGTGGTCAAGGCGCAGAAAAAAGCGGCCACCAAAAAAGCCGTTGCCAAGAAAGAGTCGACAGTCGCTAAACCCATCACCGCCAAAACAGCCGCCAAGGCCGCCGCTAAAAAGAAAGCCGATCAGGAAGAGAAAGCCAAAGAAGAAGCCAAAAACCCCAAAGCCGCCGCAAAGCCCAAAGCGGCTCCCGCCAAAGCCCAAAAGGAAGAAATCGCTTCCGACAAACATAAAGCATCCCGAAAACTGGGATTGAAAGTAGTCGTTAAATCGGAGGAAGCGGAAAAGAAAAAGGAATCCAAAGCTCCCAAGGAAAAACCGGCGGCCAAAAAGAAAAAAGAAGAACCTAAATCCTCCCCCGCCAAAAAGGCCAAGGACAAACGACCGGAAGAAGCTCCTCCGGTTGAAGAACCGGTTCAGGAAGAGACATTCGAAATCGTCCAACTGATGGACAACATGCCCCTGCGCGATGTGGCCGAAAAATTAAAGTGCACGCCCAACGATATCATTATGGATCTGATGACCCTGGGCTCCATGGCCACCATCAACCAGAGCCTGAGCCTGGAGGTCGCCTCGAAAATTGCTGATCAAAGAGGATTTGAGGTTGAAGTCATTACCCCGGAGTTGGAGCTCGGTTTTGAGGAAGAGGAAGAAGAGGATTTAGCGAAGGACCGTATCCCGCGCCCGCCGATCGTTACGATTATGGGGCATGTCGATCACGGTAAAACCTCCCTGCTGGACGCTATCCGGAAAACCAATGTCATCGGAGGTGAAGCCGGGGGGATCACCCAGCATATCGGGGCGTATCAGGTCAAAATTAAGGATTCGACGATTACTTTTCTTGATACTCCGGGCCATGAAGCGTTTACCGCCATGCGGGCGCGCGGCGCGCAGGTCACAGATCTCGTCATCCTGGTGGTGGCGGCCGATGACGGCATCAAACCGCAAACTCTGGAAGCCATTCACCACGCCAACGCGGGGGGCGTTCCCCTGCTGGTGGCCATCAACAAAATCGACAAATCCGACGCCAAACCCGACGAAGTCCAAAAGCAGTTGGCCGATCAGGGACTTCTCCCGGAAGAATGGGGAGGGCAAACCATTTACACCAGGGTATCCGCCAAAGAGGGACAGGGCATCGACCATTTGCTCGAAATGATTCTTCTGCAGGCCGAAGTCATGGAATTGAAAGCGAACCCTAAACTCGGGGCTCGCGGGATCATCATCGAATCACACTTGGACAAAGGCCGGGGTCCGGTAGCGACCCTGATGATCCAAAAAGGCCAACTCAATGTGGGCGATCCTTTTATTGCCGGGAATTATTTCGGGAAGGTGCGCGCCATGGTGAACGATCAGGGCAAGGAAATCCAACATGCTTCTCTAAGCACGCCGGTGGAAGTCATCGGGCTTCCGGAAGTTCCGGCTCCCGGCGACACCTTTTTAGTGGTTAAAGACGAAAAGCGGGCCCGCCAGCTCAGCAACCTGAAGATCCAACGGAAACGCGAATCAGTCCTGTCTCAGAAACCCCGCATCACCATGGAAGACCTGCACCAGCAAATCGTCGAAGGAAAAATTCACGAATTGAACCTGATTATCAAGGCTGATGTCCAGGGCTCCATCCAGGCCGTTCAGGAAGCCTTCAGTAAACTGGAAACAGATCGAGTGCGGGTGAAAATCATTCACGACGCGGTGGGAGGAATCACCGAATCGGATATTCTCCTGGCCAGCGCTTCCAACGCCATCATCATCGGATTCAACGTGCGGCCCACTTTCAAAGCCGAGGCCATGGCCGCCAAGGAAAAAGTGGACGTGCGGCTGTACAGCATTATTTACGAGGCCATCGAGGATGTCCAAAAAGCCCTGGAAGGTCTGCTCGAGCCCGTCTTCCGCGAAAAAATCATGGGACGGGCCGAGGTGCGGAAGGTGTTTCCCATGCCCAAAATCGGCGTTATTGCCGGGTGCCAGGTCATTTCCGGTACCCTCGAACGCAACAGCCAAGCCCGGCTGGTCAGGGACAATGTAGTCGTTTACGAGGGCAAAATCCAATCTCTGAGACGTTTCAAAGACGATGTCAAGGAAGTCGCATCGGGTTACGAGTGCGGCCTGGCGCTGGATAAGTATCAAGATTTGAAGCAGGGGGATATCGTCGAGCCGTTTGTTCTGGAAGAAGTCGCCCCTTGATCGCCGATTTGGAAACCAGAGGAACCGCCATGAATCTTGGGTACTGTTCATTGAGGTTTTTTTTGCACGGAAACAATTCTTTGAAGGGTAAGCGGAAGGTGATCCGAGCCATCAAGGACCGGTTGAAGAATAAATTCAACGTATCCGTAGCAGAAGTCGGCGATCAGGACGTCTGGCAAAGCATTCACCTGGGAATCGCCGCGGTCAATTCGGACGCTCAATATCTGGATGGGCTGTTCAAGCAGGTGGTGAACTTCGTCGACAACATGCACTTGGCGGAAATGACTGACTGCCAAACGGAAATCATTAATGTCAATAACAGCTACGCGGATTAAGGGACAATAGAAAAAGTATTATGTTTCGATTTAAACGGTCACAGCGAGTACAGGAACTGCTCCTTGAGGAAATCTCCAAACTGATTCAGCATGGTTTGAAGGATCCCCGTATCGGCTTCGTAACTGTCACCCGTATCGAGTTGAGCGACAACCTCAAGAATGCCAGGGTGTATGTCAGCATTATGGGCAGTGAAGAGGAAAAGGAGCAATCGATCGAAGGGCTGAACAGCGCCAAGGGATACCTCCGGAGTTGTCTCGGTAAGAACCTGTATCTGAAGCATATCCCCGAGTTGCACTTCAAGCTGGACGAAGCCGCCGACCATGTCGAAAAAATTACCAAAATCATCGGTGAATGGAACCATGAATAATATCTTGAATCTGTACAAACCCGTGGGGCCCTCCTCCTTTTTTATGGTGCAATCCGTCAAAAGAACGCTCAGGGTCAAAAAAGCGGGCCACATCGGCACTTTGGACCCCAAAGCCGAGGGAGTGCTCCCGATCTGCCTCGACCAGTCCACGCGTCTGATTCAGTTTCTGGTCGGTCTTCCCAAGGTCTATTTGGCCACCATGACCCTTGGAATTGCGACAGATACACAGGATGCGACCGGTCAGGTGCTGTCCACCGGAGACGCCAGCCACATCACTGAGCAGGAGGTCCGGGAAACTCTGGCCGGTTTTCAGGGAGAGCAACAACAGATTCCCCCCATGTACTCCGCCAAGAAGAAAAATGGGGTTCCCTTGTACAAATTAGCGAGAAACGGCATAACCGCCGAAAGAAAGCCGGTGACCCTACAAATTTATTCCATAGATTTCCTTAAAAAAAAGGACGATCAGGTCACTTTCAGGGTAAAATGCTCCGCAGGAACCTATATCCGCACCCTATGCCATGATGTCGGTGAGACCCTCGGTTGTGGGGCGCATATGTCCCAACTGGTCCGGGAACAAGTCGGCCAGTTCGATGTACAGTCTTCACTGACCATAGAGGAGTTGAGCCAGGCCCAGGATGACGGGACCCTGGCCCAAAAGTTGTTGGAGACGGAGACGGTTCTGGATTTTCTTCCGGAGATCAAAGTCATCCCGGATTATGTCGCATCCATCGCCCACGGCAAGCCATTAACTAAAATTGCGGTGATGGAAACGCCCAAACACTTCCGGCCTGGAATGAACCTCCGGGTAACGGGAGAAGACGGACGTATTGCCGCGATCGTCGAACCGATGGTCGATGAAGAGGGGTTTCAAAAACTGGACCCCAGAGACACTGCATTTAAATTGAAACGAGTACTGGTTTAAAAGAAACCCTATTTATTTTTAATGAACAACGGGAGTTGTTGCGGTTGGAATGTTTTCGCAGGGAAGATTCCCTACGGAGAATTTTTTCTACGAAAACATTCAACAACCCCTCCCATCACAGACCGAAAGAGGAGGCTTTTTACATGTCATTTACCAAGGAATTTAAAACCAATATTATCACCAAGTACCAAGTGAATGAGAAAGATACCGGATCCTCAGAGGTCCAGATCGCGCTATTGACCGAACGATTGAATTATTTGAATGATCATTTCAAAACCCACGGCAAGGATCACCATTCCCGCCACGGCTTAATTCGTATGGTTAACAGAAGGCGGAAACTTCTGGACTATCTCAAAAGAGAGGATGCCCAGCGGTATCAGACTATCATCAAAGAATTGGGCATCCGCAGATAAATTAGAATCCTACCTATAGGATCAAGAAAATTGGAGAGTATTGAATGCAAGAACATAAAGTAGAAATAGATCTTGATGGAAAAACCCTTTCGCTCGAATCGGGCTGGTTGGCCAAACAAGCCAACGGATGTGTTGTCGTCAGATATGGAGATACCATGGTGCTGGTTTCAGCCACCATGGCGAAAAGTGCACGGGAAGGAATCGACTTTTTCCCCCTCACTGTAGATTATCGAGAAAAAACTTACGCGGCGGGACGTATTCCCGGCGGCTATCTCAAACGGGAAGCCCGGCCCGGTGATCTGGAAACACTGACCTGCCGGTTGATCGACCGGCCCATCCGGCCCATGTTCCCCAACGAGTTCCGCAATGAAACCCAAATCGTCTGTTTCGTCGTTTCCCACGATCAGGAAAACTCCCCCGATGTGAACGCCATCTCCGGCGCCTCCGCCGCACTCCTGGTATCCGATATTCCTTTCGAAAATCCGGTTGCCGGCGTACGCGTGGGGAGAAAAGACGGCGCTTTTATCATCAACCCGACGTATGAAGAGACCCAGGCCAGCGACCTCACTCTGGTGATGGCCGGTACTGCCGATGCTATCGTCATGGTTGAAGCCGGGGCCAACGAGCTCAGCGAAGAAGTCATGATGAATGCGTTGGAGTACGGACACGGTTTCATCAAAAAAATCGTGGAAGGTCAAATCAAACTCCGGGAAATGATGGGTAAAGAAAAAACCGTCATCACAGCGGAAGAAACCGACCAGGATCTGACCCAGAAGGTCACCGAAGCAACCCGACCGGGCCTGGCCGATGCCATGCGCATCGCCGGCAAACAGGAGCGGAGCGACGCAACTGCTAAGGTCAAAGAGGCCATGACGGCCCAATTCAATCCCGATGCCGATGAAGACATCAAAAAGACGTTGGGCGGGATTTTTCATGACGTTGAAAAGGAAGCCATGCGCAGTATGATCCTGGATGAGAAAAAACGGATCGATGGGCGAAACCTCAATGAAGTCCGCAAAATCACCAGCCAGGTCGGCTATCTGCCACGCGTCCACGGGTCCGCCATATTCACCCGCGGTGAAACCCAGGCACTGGTCACCACCACGCTGGGAACCAGCTCGGACGAACAGCGGTTGGATAGTCTGGAGTTCAAAGGCACAAAATCCTTTCTGCTTCATTACAATTTTCCGGCCTTTTGTACCGGAGAAGTGAAATTCCTGTCGGGACCCGGACGAAGGGAAATCGGCCACGGTATGCTGGCGGAACGCGCCCTCACCCCGATGCTCCCCGATAAGGAAACGTTTCCCTATACCATCCGTATCGTTTCCGACATTTTGGAATCGAACGGCTCCTCCTCCATGGCTTCCGTATGTGGCGGTTCGCTGTCGCTGATGGACGCCGGCGTTCCCATCAAAGCCCCGGTTGCGGGGATTGCCATGGGATTGATCAAGGAGGATGACCGGGTCGCCATTTTGTCCGATATCCTGGGTACGGAAGATCATCTGGGAGACATGGACTTCAAAGTAGCCGGCACCCGCAACGGCATCACCGCCCTGCAAATGGATATTAAAATCAAGGGGCTGACCCACGAGGTGATGGAAACTGCGCTGACACAGGCCAAGGAGGGCAGAATGCATATCCTGGATGAAATGGCCAAGGCGCTGGATACTTCGCGTACCGAGATGTCCAAATACGCACCCCGCATCACCACCATCAAGGTACCGGTCGACAAGATTCGCGACGTCATCGGACCAGGCGGCAAAGTGATTCGGGATATCATCGACCGCACCGGAGTCAACATCGACATCAACGACGACGGGACGGTCAACATCGCTTCGCACGACGAGGCAGCGTCCACCAAAGCCATTGGGATCATTCAGGATCTGGTACAGGACGTCGAAGTCGGGAAAATTTATATGGGCAAGGTCAAGAAGATCATGGATTTCGGGGCCTTTGTCGAAATTTTACCGGGCACCGACGGCCTTGTGCACATCTCGCAAATCTGTGATCGCCGCATTCAGAAAGTGAGCGACGAGATTCAGGAAGGCGACGAGATCGTGGTCAAAGTGATCGACGTGGACCGCAATGGCAAAGTCAAGCTGAGCCGCAAAGAGGCAATGCGCGACGAGGCCGCTGCCGCCACGCATTAAGTCTCAAGATTCAAAATCTCAGCGGATGTGCCGGAGCTTTCCGGCCATCCGCTTTTTTTTTTGCGCTAGAAATCGAGGTCCCACTCTTTAAGGTTTTCCAGAGCCTGGAAATGGGTGAGGTCGAAATGGATGGGGGTCACCGAAATATACTCCTCCGCCACCATTTCGCAGTCGGTGCCTTTTTCCACTTCATCGAACTTCATCTCCCCGGCCAGCCAGTAATAAGTCTCATTACGCGGATTCACCCGTTTATCGAAGGTTTCAATGACGCGCGATTTCCCCTGACGAGTCACCACCGCACCTTTGATTTGATCTCTGGGGATGGCCGGTACGTTGACATTGAGCGACACCCCTTCGGGCAATCCATTTGCAATGACCAGGGGATATAACTTTTTGACAAACTCGACGGCAGGAGAAAAATCCTGAAACTCGAACGAATTGAGGGACACGGCAATGGCGGGCAACCCCATAATGGCCGCTTCCGTCGCCGCCGACACTGTGCCTGAATAAATGGCGCAGGTGCCTAAATTACCCCCTTGGTTGACCCGGAGATCACCAGTTCGGGAGATTGGTCAAGCAGTTCGGTGACAGCGATTTTAACGCAATCGGCGGGTGTGCCGTTGACGGCATAGCCACGCAACTCGCCGCCCTCCTCGACTTTTCGGACCTTCAAAGGACTGGACAGTGTGATGGCATGCCCCACAGCGCTCTGCTCGGTTTCGGGAGCCACCACCAGGACATCAGCCACCTCGGCCAACCCCGCCCGTAGAGCCTGGATGCCCTTGGCGTAAAAACCGTCGTCATTGGTAATAAGAATCATAAGAAAAGTGGCGAACCGCCACAGGTAATTTTAAAACCTGGATTCTTCGCGGAGTTTATCCTTGAGCAAAGCGAAGGGGGCTAGGGGGATTCCTTTTTGTAGTTGCTCGGTTCACCGAGCGCATTTAAACCGCCCCATGAATGGGGCAACTACAATTCTTATTTCCCCCTCACCTTAAACCGTCACCCCATGGGTGCTCCCCCAAGAGGAGAGGGAAAAATTAGCGCCGGGCCTTGCCCGGCCCCACCTGTATCCTCCCCTTAGTAAGGGGAGGAGTATATTAGGTCCAGCGGTACGCTGGCCGGGCAGGAGGGTTAATTGTGACTTTTGAAATATGCCTGGGATTCTTTCGGCCCCGGCTTCATGGCATCTTCGCCTTTCTTCCAGTTGGCCGGGCAGACTTCTCCATTTTGTTCATGGTGCTGAAGCGCGTCTACCATGCGGACCGCTTCATCAATATTGCGTCCCAGCGGCAGATTGTTGACCAATGAGTGTTGGACGATACCGTCCTTATCGATCAGGAACAGACCCCGGAAAGCGATCCCGCCGTCCGCCAGCACACCGTAATCGGTGGAGATCGTTTTACCCAGATCAGCCACCAGAGCATAATCGATCTGGCCCAACCCGCCCACTTTACGATCCGTGTTCCGCCAGGCCAGGTGGGAAAAATGACTGTCGACAGAAACACCGAGCACTTCCGTGTTGCGTTTTTTAAAATCATCAATTTGTGTGCTGAACGCGATAATCTCCGTTGGGCAGACAAATGTAAAATCCAATGGATAAAAGAACAGAATGACGTATTTTCCCTTGTAGTCGGACAACTGGATTTCCTTGAAACTCCCGTCCGGCATGACAGCCTGCGCCTTGAAATTGGGGGCAGGTTTCGCAACTAATGTCGCCATATTTTAAACTCCTCTAAGGTATGATCAATGTTTCAAATGAAAATGAAGGGGTCTAATTTAGCACAAACCCTCTAGTACGTTCAAACCCTTGTTTCAGTAAAAAACCTTGGCCTCGGCGACACTGATAATGGCACCCTTAGGTCCTTAAGGCCGAACTGGAGAATATCGATGAGTTTCTTGACAGCTCATCGGGAGGCACATAGAATGTTAATAAAGGTATTTTGATTGACGGAACCCGACATCGCCCCTTTAGATGTCCTATCCCAGCCAGGGTTGCAAAAAAATGGAATCTCGTGCCATCCAAAAAAGACTCAAAATCGCGCTCATATTGGTATTTCTCGTTATGTGCGTGGAAGTCGCTGGCGGAATCATGGCTCACAGCCTGGCCCTGTTGAGCGACGCCGCACACATGCTGACGGATGTCTTCGCTCTCAGCCTGAGCCTGATGGCCCTCACCATTGCCGCCCAACCTTCGACCCGCACCAAAACCTTCGGATATCATCGGGTAGAGATTCTCGCCGCGCTGGCTAATGGTATTCTGTTGCTCCTGATGGCCCTGGGAATCCTATGGGAGGCCTACCGCCGTTTTACCAGCCCGCAGGAGGTACACAGCCTGATTGTAATCTCCGTGGCCACGGTCGGTTTGGCGACCAATCTGTGTGTCCTTTATTTCCTGAAGGACCCGGTTCATAACGCCCATAACCATGACCTGAACCTGAAGGGGGCTTTTTATCATGTAATCGGTGATTCCCTGGCGTCCGTCGCGGTGATTCTTGGCGGGGTAGCCATGTGGATAACCCAATGGTATGCACTGGACTCGATCATCGCGGCGGTGGTGGCGCTGGTGTTGATCTGGGGAGCACAGTCCATCATCCGCGATGCTTTTCACATTTTGCTGGAAGGTGTTCCCAAGGGAATTTCCATCCAGGAAGTGCAAAAGGAATTGACCTCCATTCCCGCGATCAAGGACATTCATGAATTGCATGTCTGGTCGATCTGTTCCAACATTTACGCCTTGAGCACTCATGCCCTGGTGAATGATCAGAAAGTCAACCAGGTGGAAATCATCCTGAAGGATATTGAATCCCTGCTGAAGGATAAATTTAACATTACGCATTCCACGATTCAGTTTGAATCCAACCCCTGTTCAGCAGCGGGCGTGGCGTGCGATATCAAGCATTAATAGAAACCATGCGAATTCTGTTTTTGGGAACCGGCACCTCAACCGGTATCCCCAGCCTATGCTGTCCCTGCGATGTCTGCATATCGGACGATCCGCACAACAAGCGCCTCCGAGCCTCCGTTCTGATTCAGAACAACGGATTCAATGTTCTGATCGACACCTCCACGGACCTCAGGCAACAATGCCTCCGGCACAACATTACGCAGATCGACGGAGTGCTGTACACCCACCATCACGCCGATCATGTACACGGCATCGACGAATTGCGGTGCTTCAACTTTTTCAACAAAACCGTCATCCCCTGTTACGGCAACCCAATGACCCTGTCCGCCATTCAGAAGAATTTTAGTTATATCTTCAACGGGGAAAAGCCGATGGGTGGCGGCGTGCCGAAACTCGACATGATCACCCTGGACAACGAACCCTTTTCCCTCGGCGGCGTGCAGGTCACTCCCGTCGATATCATCCATGGCAACATGACGATACTGGGCTACAAGGTCAACAACGCAGCTTATGTCACCGATTGCAGCGGTCTACCGGATAAAGCCAAAGAAATCCTGTCCGGGCTGGATGTCCTCGTCCTGAATGCTCTGGGTTTTGAACCGCATGCCACGCACTTTTGCCTGAGCGAGTCGCTGGAGGCTATTGCCGGGCTCAAACCGAAACGGGCGATCCTCACTCATATCAACCACAAGTTCGATCACGAAACAGTCAGCCGGGATTTGCCGGATAATGTGGAGTTGGCTTACGACGGGTTGACGGTGGATTTGTAATCAGTCCAGATCAAAATCGCGGAGGGGTTTGGTGTCGTCGGATTTATCGACGTTCTTCTGCGCTTCCTTGAATTTTTCTGCCAGGATGCGGGCCTTGTCTTTTTGCAGTTCCTTTTGTTTCTGGAACATGGACTGGCTCTCTTTCTGATGCTCGGCAAGATCATGGACCATATCGGAGAGAGAGGAAAACTCTTTTTTCTTCTCCTCTTTCCAAAGCACCTCACCGGTTTTTTGATCCACCTGTATTTTGGCTTCGCAACAGGGGCATGTGATTTCCAGTTTCGAGCTCATGGTCCGGCCTTTCCCAAAAATAAGAGAACGAATAACAATTGACCCAGCAAAATTATAGCAGAAATTGAATGTCTTCAAAAGTCCCACTGGTGGAACCCTCGTTAAATTTAATATGGCATCTCTCCCTGCCCTTCCCTACAATAGCCTCTTTAAAATAGGGAACCCAGCATGTCAGCACAGGGATTGTTCATAACGGGAACGGATACCGGAGTCGGGAAAACCGTGGTCACCGCGGCGATTCTGGCCCATTTCCTACACCAGGGGAAAAAGGCCGGGGTCATGAAACCCATCGAAACCGGGGTGGACAGCGAGTGCAGTTCACCAGCCAATTCCGATGCGCTGTTTCTGATGCAATGCGGCGGCATCGAAGATGCTCTGGCGGAGATATGCCCTGTTCGTCTGAAGCCCGCCGCCTCGCCTTTCCAGGCAGCCCTCATCGAAAACCGCTCCATCCAACTGGAAACGATTCTGTCGGCCTACAAAAAACTTTCGGGCCAATACGATTGGATGCTGGTGGAGGGCATCGGCGGCGTACGCGTCCCTATCACCCGCGATTACGGAGTGGTGGAGCTGATACGCGATCTGGGCTTGCCCGCGTTGGTGGTGGCACGTTATCAACTGGGAACCCTTAACCATACGTTGATGACTTTGGACACGCTGAAGCAAAACGGTATTCCGGTGAGAGGGGTCGTCTTCTGCCAGACCGAACCCGGGGCACCAGATGCCATCGAACAGGACCAACCCCGGTTGGTCGAGGAGTTGTCGGGAACTCAGATTCTGGGTACATTCCCGTATATCGACAACCTGAACACACAAAGTTTTTCTCCGGAGAAGTTGAAGGAATTGGAAGCGTCCGTCGACTTCTCAGGGTTAACCCAAAATTAGGAGACCGCTTTTATGAATATAGATTGCTATGCCGCACAGGCCGCCAAAGCGCCGCTTGAAAAGTTCAATTACACCTCCCGCAATCTGGGTCCATGGGACGTCGAAGTTAAAATCAGCCATTGCGGCATCTGCCATAGCGACACCCATCTGGTGGACAACGACTGGGGCATTTCCCAATATCCCCTGGTACCGGGACATGAAATCGTCGGAACCGTATCGGCCATGGGTTCCTCAGTCAAACATTTGAAAGCCGGACAACGGGTGGGTATCGGCTGGCAGTGCTCCTCGTGCATGACCTGCGAATGGTGCATCTCCGGCAAGGAAAACCTGTGCCTGGAAATTGGAGGCACCTGCCTGGGGAATTATGGCGGTTTTGCCAAAGCTATCGTCGTTGACAGCCGGTTTGCCTTCGTTTTGCCTGACGGATTGGAGTCGGAAAATGCCGCGCCTCTGTTGTGCGGCGGCATCACCGTGTTCGCTCCCCTCATTCATTTTGACATTCGTCCCGCCATGAAGGTCGGAGTGATCGGCGTCGGGGGTCTGGGACACCTGGCCCTGCAGTTTTACAAAGCCTGGGGATGCGAGGTAACCGCCTTTTCAGCCACCCCCGGAAAAGAAAAAGAGGCGAAAGATTTCGGCGCTCATCAGGTACTCAATTCAAAAGATCCAGAAACCCTGAAAGCCAATACCGCTACACTGGATTTTATCATTTCGACGGTCCCGGCGGACCTCGACTGGGGAGCCTATCTCGACGTATTACGTCCGGAGGGCCAGTTGTGCATGGTGGGCATTCCGCAAAGCGCCATTTCCATCCCGGCGTTCCCCCTGATTGTGGCCCGGAAGTCGGTTCGTGGCAGTCCCATCGGCAGCCGGGGGGATATTGAAACCATGTTGGCCTTCGCGGCACGTCACGGAATCGAAGCCCAAACCGAATCATTCGCCATGAACGAGGTCAACCCTGCCATGGACCGGGTGCGGAACAATCAGGCCCGGTACCGCGTTGTTTTAAAAAACTGAACGGGCAGATAGACCTCAGGCAAAACTCCATTGCTTGACAATGCTTTCAATGGATGTCATGTTTTCGTAATCCGTTGACCGTTTGAAAGGAACCCCCTATGAAAAAATGGTTCATGCTGACCCTGGTGGGACAAGACCGTCCCGGCATCGTCTCCCAAATCACCCGCGCATTGTATGAAGGCGAGTGCAACCTGGGGGAAGCATCCATGGTACGACTGGGCGGCAACTTTACCGTCATGCTCATGGTCCAGTTCGCGGGAAACGAACCCGCGCTGGATGATTTGATCGGGCCGGTCTGCCGATCCTTTGACCTGCGCCATCATGTGGATGCGATTGAGGGTGAATTGTTGCACCACATGGAGCCGGACGTCCGCATCACCGTTTACGGGGCGGACCGGTCGGGTATCGTCGCAGAGGCCACGGGAACCCTGGCTGAAAAAGGATTCAACATCCTTAATCTGGAATCCGATGTCGGGGGCACGGCGGAGAATCCCATCTATGTCATGACCATTGAGGGGGTCGCGGAACAGGGGATCGAGGTCCTCGAAGGAGCGCTTCAAAAACTGGCGCAGGAAAAGGGGTTGGAAACTCAATTGGAACCTATTGATACGCTGATCGGGTAAGGTGCATGGCTGTTCTTGATATATTGGTTTATCCCGATCCGCGATTGAAACAGATTTCAAAACCGGTGGCACAATTTGACGATTCCCTGCGACGCTTTATTCGGGACCTGGAAGAAACCCTACGAGCCGGGCCGGGGGGCGTCGGCATTGCCGCGCCGCAGGTCGGATACTTTGAGCGCATCGTGATTGTGGATGTCTCCTGTAAACCCAAGATCAAACACCACGGCCGGCTGGTCTTGATCAACCCGGAAATCCTCTCGCGGGAAGGGTCGGCGGTCGGACGCGAGGGATGCCTGTCCGTCCCCGAGTACATCGGGAACGTGGCCCGCGCCAAATTCATAACACTCCGAGCGCAGGATGAATTCGGCGACTCACGCGAGTTTCAGATGGAGCGCTATGAAGCGCGAGCCGTCCAGCATGAAATAGACCATCTGGACGGGCTTTTGCTCCTCAACCGGCTGGTCAGCCGCCGGGATTTGTTCCGCCGTCAAACCCAGGAAGCAACTGCACCCAAACCCAAACCTGCCTGATTTATTTTCTGATACGACAAGCTATTCAAGAGTCCAGTGAGCAACCGCAAAGAATAAACAATCCGAGGCACGGATCTGAAAATCATTGAATTTCCTACTCTAACGCTCCCCTTCCCTGCCACCGGAAACCACCCTTGTGCTTTTTCCTACGTTTGGACAACCCGATCCTGCCACAAAACCTGTGGCAATCTGAGAATGACCTGTTACATTAATAAGATAGAGTCAATTCACATTTTCAGGATAAGAGTTATGCAAAAAACCAAAGCGTTGGCATGGGCAGGCGGTCTTTTACTTTTGCTGGGAACCGCCGCAGGCTGTAATATTAAAAAAGCGGACACAGCTTTTCTGGACCTCAATACCAGAATACTCATCCACGAATCCAATCTGGGTGGCGGCAAGAACCTGGAGGTTTCCGTAGTGGACAAAAGAAGGCATAAAACCCTGATGAGGAGAGAATCAGAAAGAAAAATCAGATCCGGCCGGGCTTTGGTTGTAAAGGATTACCATCCATCTCTTCGAATAGATGCCAGCTTCCAAGAAACCGCCACCGAAGCTTTTCAATTGCAAGGATACCACACGGATGGCAAAGGTACCGGGAGCGCCCGGGAAGTAACCATCTACATCACCAAAATGGATCTTCGACTACGCAAGGAAAGAACTCGCTCGGGTTCTCTACCCAAAGTCCAGGCCCGGCTTCGCTCAAAAATGAAAGTGTCCGCCAAGAACCGAGGCATGGCTTACGGAAACGAATACGAGTTTTTCATCAAAAAATCCTACCAAGGCCCTCCTGAAAAACTAGAAACCGAAAAGGTTCTGAATTACGGTCTCACCCAGCTCCTGCACCAGATACTGGAAGATCCCAAACTCGCCCAATTTCTAACCAGCTAAAAATAGGACCCGCTCATTATCGCAATTTCACTGCCCTTTTTCTAAAAAGGAGTGGGCGCGTAAATGGATCCAAGGCATGGGTGTTGTCTTCAAAATTACCCCCTCTCGAAAATGCTTACTAATGACCTTTTCAAGAACAACAAACCCGGTTAATTGTAGTAAACTACGGCCCGACCAAAAGGTTACCGAATAACTCCCTGTCCGAGTTTGATTCTGCATCTCACTTCCCAAGCGGGTAAGCCATGACAAAAATAATCAACTTTCCTGAAGTCCTAAAAAGCGCCCATCAAAGAAGATTACCTTATCTATTGATGGGGACAATGCTCGGAGTATTCGTTTCACTTTCAGGATTTGGGTGTACCCATGATCACAAAATTAATCTCAATCCGGAAATATTCGTCCGCGTCAGCAACATCGGTAACGGTGAAAGGCTGGTAGTTCGAGTAAAGGATACACGTTCCCAAAAAGCTATTTCCAAAAAAGAAACCAACCTTAAAGTAATTTCGGATCGCGCGGTCGACACGGTCAACATCTATGCATCCTCCAGCGTTCGCGATACCGTTTCGGATAAGATAATGGCGGGCTTTGAACGGATGGGTTTTCATCCATCCAAACATGGCAACAATTCCAACCGAATGATCACCGTGGAGATATCCAAGCTTCAATTGAACTACCAGAGTGGGAAAGTAGGCATTAAAATCCCGGAAGTCCACGCTCAAATGGAAACAATCCTCCGGGTACAGGCCAGCCATGGAGATCAATCCTTCAAAAATATTTACAGCTCCCGAATGACCAAATCTCACCGCGTGCTTACCGGGAAATTCAAAAACGAGCGCTTGGTGAACAATAGTCTTTCCATGGCTATTCAAAAAATATTCGACGACCCTGAACTACTCCAATTTCTTTTACCAGGCAAACCTTGACCCCGTTTCAAACCGTTATCTGATCCGCGGGGAATCATTCATAAGCCCAAATATTCTGGATCGCAAGGCACCTTAGCATTTAAAACTATTGAAATAACGTCATTAAAATCTGGTACTTATTGCCAATCCAAAGGTATCGTGGTAATCTTAATCTTTGTAAATAATGAATTTATTCCTAATAGTTTTCAAAGAAAGGATTATTCCAAAGCTTCTGAAAACTTCAATTAAGCCATCTATTTGGATCGCGTGACCAAAGGATTTTAGGCCTGCATGACCACTGAATTTGAGAGGGAAAAAGCTCGTGAAGTATTCTCAACTGACCTTTGACGATCCCAATTACAAGAATACCCCTCCCCACCTTCGGCGGGACCGGATTGTTTCCAAGCTGAAGGAAAGTTTCGATTTTGAAAACGCCCACCTGCGCTCCTCGTCTAATGAGGGTCAAGGCGTCTTGTCAAAATGCCACGGGTATGAAGCCCCGGATCAAGCCAAGGATCTCGGCATTTACCCCTATTTCCGCGAAATTGAAGCCATGAACGGCGCCCACGTCACCATTGGGGGACGCGACGTCATAACGGTATCCAGCAACAACTACCTGGGTCTGACCAAGGACCCCCGAGTCATCGAAGCGGCCAAAAGCGCTTTGGAGAAATTCGGTACCGGGTGCACCGGCAGCCGGTTTCTCAATGGAACCCTGAGTCTCCACAAAAAACTGGGAAGCGACATCTCCCACTTCCTGCAGCGGGAAGACACAATCGTCATGTCTACCGGTTACCAGGCCAATCAGGGAACCATCGCCTGTCTGCTGGGCCGGAAAGACATTGCTTTTTCCGACCGGGAAAACCATGCCAGCATCTATGAAGGATGCGCGGTGTCTCCCGGTAAAACGGTACGTTACCGCCACAACGACATGGATCATCTGGAGCACTGCCTGAAAAAATATAGCGGAGTCGAAGGCAAATTGATCATCACCGACAGCGTTTTCAGCATGAGCGGCGACATCGCGAACCTTCCGGGGATCGTCAAGCTGGCGCGGGATTACAAAGCCAGCGTTCTGGTGGATGAGGCCCACGGCATGGGGGTCATCGATGACGCCGGCCGGGGGGCCACGAGCTATTACAACCTGGAAAAGGAAATCGACATCTATGTCGGCACTTTTTCCAAAAGCATGGGATCCATTGGCGGATTTGTTTCTGCACATCCTAAAGTCACCGAATACATCCGGCACAAGGCTTCGGCGTTTATCTTTACGGCCGCGTTGCCGCCGGCCTCCGTCGCCGGTGTCAATACTGCTTTAAACATTATGATTCAGGAACCGGAGAGGATTCGGCAACTTCATGACAATACCACCTACATGAAAAAAGGATTGTTCGGCATGGGATATCAAATCAACAACAATCCGGTTCCGATTATTCCCATCAAAATCGGAGACGAGGCATTGACGCTTTATTTCAACCAACTCCTGTTCGATCAAGGGGTTTTCGCGGGAGTTGCCGTGTCACCCGTGGTTCCGGCCTTCCACGCGATGATACGAACCAGCTTCACCTCTGCCCACACGCAGGAGGATATGGACCACGTTCTCCACACCTTCAAAACCATCGGAACCGATTTGGGCATTATCCCTCAGTAATGACCATCGTTTTAAAAAAGGTCGAATCCACCAGAGATACCGACCGCTTCATACATTTTCCACGCCAACTATATTCCGACGATACCCACTGGGTGGCTCCACTGGACAGCGAGAGAAAAAAGTTTCTCTCCCCGGAGATAAACCCTTTTTTTGATCATGCCGAAGCCGAGTACTTTCTCGCTTTATCCACCGAAGGAAAAACTCTTGGGCGCATTGCCGCCGTCGTGGACCACGACCACAATCGGTTTCACAAGGAAAATACCGGCTTCTTCGGAATGTTTGAATGCGTCAATGATGTGGAGGTTTCCTCCCTTCTATTAAACGCGGTGGAGCAATGGTGCCGGAAGAAAGAAATGGACCGAATGCGGGGTCCTCTGAGCCTGTCTATCAACCACGAATGCGGCCTGCTCGTGGAAAATTTTGACGACCCTCCAATCCTGGGAATTCCCTACAACCCTCCCTACTACGCTGACTTGTTCCTCCACTGGGGCTTGAAAAAAATCAAGGATATGGTCTCATTCAAGATTCAAATAACCCACATCCCAGAGCATCTACAAAGAGCGGTTCCATTAATTCAAAAAAGGAACCGGTTTAGCATACGTTGCTTGCAGATGGATCGGTTTGACGAAGAATTGGATGTCCTGTGGGAAATTTACAATGCCGCATGGGAGACCAATTGGGGGTTCGTGCCGATGAATCACAAGGAGTTCGTTTTTACGGCACGGGAAATGAAGACCGTATTGGATCCCCGGCTATGCTTCATTGCCGAGGTGAACGGTGAACCCGCCGGATTTTGCCTGACTTTGCCGGACGTGAATCAGGCACTCAAACCCATGAAAGGAAAACTGTTTCCTTTCGGCTGGCTGAAGTTTATTCTAGGTAAGAGAAGGATTAATCGCTTCCGCGTGATCACTATGGGAGTCAAAAAGCAATATCAACGTTTGGGAATCGACGCCTTTTTTTACCACGCCACCTGCAAGCAATTAATGGAAATAAATATCTATCGGCTGGATATGTCATGGGTTCTGGAGGACAACCAGGCCATGATCGGTCCCATTGAAAGATTCGGGGGCACCCCCTACAAAAGGCATCGAATTTATGAACGAAGTCTCACTCATTAACGGGTCATCGACGCTCGTCACCGGTGCCACCGGTTTTATCGGGAGCCATCTGGTCGACGCTTTGCTGGAACGCGGATGCAAGGTGCATTGCGTAGTCCGTGAAACCAGCAACCTGCAATGGCTCGACACGTCCCGCGTAACCCTGCACACCGGGGATCTCCATCACCCCGAAACCTATCAGGACAGTCTCACCGAAGTGGACTATGTGTTCCATTGCGCCGGTATCACCCGTGCCAAGAACAGGCATGAATACCTGCATAACAATGCCCGGGTTTGCATTCCTTTTTATCGAAGTTGCGTCGAGTATGGAAAACAGATCAAACGGGTGGTGCATGTCAGCAGTCTTGCGGCGGTCGGCCCCACACCTCTCGATCAGAAAGTCGATGAAGACACTCCATGTCATCCGCTAACCTATTACGGCAAATCCAAGTTGACCGGCGAAGAGATTGCCTTGGGATATGCTTCGGAACTTCCTATGGTGGTTCTACGTCCACCGGTGGTGTACGGGGAACGGGAAATCAACTTTTTCTCTTACTTAAAAGCCATCAAGTGGAGATTGGCCATCAAAATAGGGACCGCGCCGCGAACCCTCTCCCTTATTCATGTCAAAGATCTGGTCGATGCGATGATCCGGGCGGTGGAGGCTCCGGACCCGGATCGAAATGTTTTTTTCATCACCGACGGCACTATTTATTCGTGGGACGATGTGGCCAATGCCGCCATGAAAGCTCTGGAGGTCCGGGCGCAGACCGTGATCATCCCGGTTTCGTTGATGGGCTTTGCCGCCATGGTATCGGAATTTCTGGCAAAAATGGGAAACCGAACCCCGCTCCTCGACCGGCAACGGATGATCGATCTCCGCCAAAGCTCATGGACGGCATCGCCTCAGCGATTTTTCGACCATTATTCCTTCCAACCCCGGCTTGACCTGAATCAGGGCTTGAAACAGACATGCGCCTGGTATAAACAACAGGGGTGGCTCTGAAATGTCTTTGCAAGACCAGATCAATCAAATCCGAAAAGACCTGGCAGAACCGGTGGTCCGGTGGATTCAGGAACCGGCCGCGCGGCCGCTCGTCTATGCTTTTAAAGAAACTCCAGTCACACCCAACCAAGTCACAGGCCTCTCGGCCATTCTGGCCATTGTGGCGGCGTATTTTTTTAGTTTTGGGGATACCCGCTCCATGATTCAGGGGGGGATTATTTTTGAAATATCCCTTATTCTGGATAGTGTGGATGGGGAACTCGCCCGGGCCAAAGGCTTGGCCAGCGAATGGGGGCGCATCGTGGACGGCATCGGCGATTACGTTTCCAGCATCGCCGTTTTAATTGGATTGATGATTGGGCTTCCCGACTCCAGGGGAGCACTACTCATTCTGGCGTTCCTCATATTTTTAAGAGGCGTCACTTTTGACTACTTCAAAGAAAGCATGATGAACAGAATAAAGCACGGGTATGACGGGTCACAACGCGATATCCAAAAAACTTATGAAAAAATATCCGCATCCTCCTCCTTTATACTCAGAATCTATTTTTATTATTTGCAACTCCAGCAATTGCTGTTCAGAGGACATTGGACTTCTTTCAAGGGTTATGCTTCAGCCGGGTCATCGAAGGACGCCGCTTGGCCGGAAGAACAAAGACTACGCTATTATCAGGAAAAACGACCCTTGATCATTCTTTGGAAATGGAACGGGCCGGATTTGATTTTTTTTCTCATCGCCCTGCTTTCCTGTTTTTCTATTCTGGATAGTTACTTGCAGTGGCTCTCAGGATTCATGATCATACAGTTGGTTATAACGTTCCTTCTTCATCATTATATGATTCGCAATGAAAAATATTCTTAAGTGGTGCTATCTTAATATAACTTCAAGAAATCCGTGGCTCCTGGTAACGTGCGCCGCTCTGGTAACGCTCGGAGCCCTCTGGATTGCCTCCGGCTTGACCTACAGCCCTCGCCTGGACAACCTCCTCCCTCAAGACCTGGAACTTGTCCAGGAGTTCAACCAGGTGATAGAAAAAACAGGAGGTACCGGACCCCTGGTGGTGGTTCTGGACGGCTTAAAACCAAAAGAAGCACCCGGAGTTATCGATAGCCTGACCGGAAGATTTCAACGGGTCCCTGATGTTTATTTTGTAGACTTCCGGGTACCGGTTAAGTTTTTAAACAACCGCCAATTGCTGTTCGCCACTCAAAGTGATCTGGAAGAACTGGATCAAGTGATTGAGGGGGCTATTGAACACGCCCGCAGCTCGGTGACCCAATTTTTCGGAACTACTCAGGATTCCTATAATCCCTCCAAACTCCAAGACCTGTCCGGCCATTATAAAATCTTTGAAAATATCCAACCGTTCTATAAGGGCAAAAGCGGAAAACGCTATTATATTTTTATTCAACCTCGCGGCACGGCCTCCAATACAGGTTTCACCCAACAATTCGTTGAGTCGATTCAGGAGCAAGTCGATCAGTTCCTTGCAAAAAATCGGTTCCCGAATTTGAAAATCCAGTTTTCCGGAGGCATGATTACACGTATCGAGGAAAACCGGGTCATCCAAAATGATTTAAAAAATTCAGCGATCGTCACCGTGGTTCTGGTCACATTCATTCTAGCTCTGTACAACCGGTCCGTCCTCTCCATTATTCTACTATTCATTCCCCTGATCACCTCCCTCAGCCTGACCTTCGCGCTCACCCGCCTGCTGATTGGCCACGTCAACATTGTTTCCGGGTTTTTGGTCGCGATACTGACCGGATTGGGAATCAATTATGGGATACATTTATACATTCGATTCAAGCAGGAATTACGCAAAGGCCAAACCATCCCGGCGGCGGCAGAGCTGGTCGCCACCCAGGTAGGTCGATCCGGTGTCATCGCCATGGCCACAACCATCAGCGTCTTCTCTTTGTTAATGTTTTCCGATTTCCGCGGATTCTCTGAGTTCGGTGCCATTGCAGCTATCGGGATCATGTGCTCCTTCCTCAGCTATTTTTTCCTGTTGCCTGCTTTGATTCTTTGCGCCGACAAAATTCACGGATTACGGAAGCCCCGGCCCCGGCTGTTCTCTTTAAGAATTTCCGCCATCTATTCCAAAACCCCTCTCTTTCTGGCGGCCATGTTCATCGTGTTGCTGATCTCCAGCCTGTTTCTCCTTCCCGATATTGAGTTCGAGCACGATTTCCGAAAACTGCGTGGAGAATCGCCGGCTGCCGACTTTGAAGCAGAAACCTCAGAAGACTTTGGGTTCGCCTTTTCTCCAACTGTGATTATGACTCCCAACAAAGAGGATCTCTTCCAAATCCATCAGGCTCTTCAAACCCTCAAGGAGAAGTACGGGGACGACTCCACCATAGGAATTCACCATTCACTGGATCTGTTCAGCCTCAAGCAATACGAAAGCAAAAAAGCGGTCCTGAAGCACATCCATGATAAATTGATCAAAGACCGGGATATCATTGAAATATCCATGGGGACACAGCGATACCGCAAGCTCAAACGTCTGGTGGAAGCCAAACCCTTCGACGAAAAACATATCCCTCCTAATTTATTGAAACGCTTTATGGCGGGGGATCAATACCTGCTCCTGATTTTTTCTCCGGCAAATAAAAACTTTTTCGATGTAAGAAATATTTATCAACTCAAAAAGGAAATCACTGAACTCAAGGCATCCCTCGCCAAAGACAATATCCACTTTGCAGTATTGAATGAGAACCTGCTGGCCGCCGCTATTTTGGACTTGGTTCAACAGAAAGGCCCACAAACCCTGGCTTGGGCCATGGGACTGGTATTTTTAATCCTGCTCTGGGACTACCGGAGCCCCCGGCTGGCCTTCAAAACCTTCCTTCCCCTGTTTACGGGTCTGGCTCTGACCGGAGCGTTGATGGCCGTCTTTCATATCAAACTGAATTTCATCAATATGGTGATGCTTCCCTCAATTGTCGGTATAATGGTCGATCATTGCGTTTATCTGGGGCATCACATTCTGGATTATTCCCGGTATGAGACCACCAAATCCGTCAAGGAAACCGGAAGCGCTATTATTCTATCCGCCTTGGCAAGCCTGGCGGGATATATCAGCCTGAATATCGCACAGCATGCCGGAGTACGATCCATCGCTCATGTCGTGGAAGTAGGAATCATCGTCTGCACCCTGTGCGCTTTGTTCATGCTCCCGGTATTGTTTCAAATGGGCGCCCACAAGTCTCCTTCATACAGAGCGCCCCAACCGGACAAGCAGGATTGAATCGAGTCGGTGCCAACGGATTTCGATATTTGAATGAGGCTTCTTCATGAACGATTCTTCACCCTTCGAAGGAAAACCCATCTCCAAAATTGCTTCCAAGCTGGGGCTGAAAGAAGAAGATTGGATTCCCTATGGCACGACCAAAGCCAAGGTCAATCTCGATGTTCTAAAAAAGCACCCACCCCGCGGCAAACTGATTCTGGTCTCCGCCATCACCCCCACCCCGGCGGGCGAAGGCAAAACCACCACAACCATCGGATTAGGACAGGCCCTGGCACATCAGGGGGAATCTGTCAGCATCGCTTTGCGCGAACCGTCCCTCGGCCCGTGCCTGGGCATGAAAGGCGGCGCCACCGGCGGAGGCTTGAGCCAGGTGCACCCCGCCGAAGAAATCAATCTCCACTTCACGGGTGATTTCCACGCCATCACTGCCGCGCATAATCTGCTGGCCGCCCTCCTCGATAACAGAATTTACCGCGAGGAAGCGGTGGCTATTGATCCGCGCCGCATCACCTGGAAACGGGTCGTCGATATGAACGACCGTGCCCTGCGGAATATCATCATCGGCTTGGGCGGAGTCCTGCAGGGCGTACCGCGTGAATCGGGATTCGATATTACCGCGGCCTCCGAAATCATGGCCATCCTCTGCCTGGCCAAAGATTACGACGATTTGAAAACCCGCCTGGGCCGCATCCTCGTTGCGTTCACCTACGACGGCAAACCGGTCACCGCCGACTCGTTGAACGCCACCGGCGCGTTGTCCGCTCTGTTGAAAGACGCGCTCATGCCGAACCTCGTACAGACCACCGAAGGCGTTCCGGCCTTCATCCACGGCGGACCGTTCGCCAACATCGCCCACGGATGCAACTCGGTGATCGCCACCACAATGGCACTGGGATTGGCGGATTGGGTGATTACTGAAGCCGGATTCGGATTCGACCTGGGAGCGGAAAAGTTTTTCGACATCAAATGCCAAAGCGCGGGACTGGACACCGCCGCCGTTGTGCTGGTGGCCACCTGCCGGGCACTCAAAATGCACGGCGGCGTCTCCAAGGACAAGCTCACCGAAAAAAATAAGGAAGCCCTGCAAAAAGGCCTGGCTAATCTTGACAAACACGTCGAGAACATCCACAAATTCTGCGAACCGCCGGTGGTCTGCCTCAACCGCTTCGCCACCGATCACAATGAAGAAATCGAACTGATCCGCAACCACTGCCTGAAAAATTTAGGCGTACCCTTCGCAGTCAGCAATCATTTTGAAGAAGGTGGCAAAGGCGGAGTGGAACTTGCACAGGCGGTGATGCGACACGCAGAGAAAACCTCGAGTCCATTTTGCCCGCTCTACGACTGGCAAGAGGGCGTCAAAACAAAAATCTGGAAAGTGGCGAACGGTATGTACGGCGCGGAGAACATCGTTTACACCAAAAAAGCGGAGCGCGATCTGAAATCCATCGAACAACTGGGATACGACAAATTACCGGTGTGCATTGCCAAAACGCCGCAATCGCTGTCCGACGATCCCAAACTGCTGGGCCGGCCCACAGGATTCACCGTGACCGTGCGTGAAATCATCATTTCGGCGGGCGCCGGATTTCTCGTCCCTATCACCGGAGACATCATGCGCATGCCCGGCCTGCCGAAAAGCCCACAGGCGGAACACATCGACGTGGTCGACGGCCACATCACCGGCGTGAAATAGACCGGACTCCTCAGAAATCCCTATTCATAATAGGAAGCCCCGCAATTGGGCATCTCGTAAATTTCCACTTTTTTGATGCGGACGCCATCGCTATTGAGATCGGCGCTCAGTTTTTTGTACAACCAGCGCGCGATATTTTCTGCGGAGGGGTTGTCTTTATCGAAGGGCGGTATTTCGTTGATGTTCTTGTAGTCGAGAAGGGACAGGCAGGACCCGACTTTTTCCTTGAGCTTGACGAAATCGATACCGACACCGATCGAATCCAACTCCTTCGCCTCGGCAGTAACGGATGCCGTCCAGTTGTGACCGTGCAGGTTTTCAAACTGGCCGTCATACCCTTTCAACCGGTGTGCCGCCGAGAATTGTGTGGTCACATAAACTTCATACATAATCAGACCAATTCATAAAAAATTTCTAGACAGGATAACAGGATAAAAACCAAGATTAAATACAATCTATTTAATACCTTTGAGGTCTTTAACCTTACGCTTCACTTCTACTTTTTCGTCCCCAAAATTGAGCAATAGACCTAACGGTTGTCTTGTGGCAACTAAATAATTCACTAACTGGACCTCGTGAATTTTATTAATTTTCTGAACTGCTTTCAGCTCCAGAATAATTGAATCGTTAACTATGCTATCAGCTATGAATTCACCAACAATTATATCACCATAATATACTTTAATCGGTTTTTGAGTTTCAGCATCCAGACCAAGACTTTTCAATTCAATCATCATGCATTTCTCATAAACACTCTCCAAAAAGCCTGATCCCATTTGATTATGGACTTTATAAGCACATCCAATTATTCTCTCGGTTATTTCTTTATATTCCATAACTTTTGAATCTGCCCTTAATGGTCCATAACTCCTTCCTCTATCCTGTTATCCTGTCAAAAAGGTTTTAAGACTGTGGTTATCCTGTCCAGTCATTTTCCCAAGACGGCGGTTATGCTTTCATGGGCCGCGTTCACCATGGTTTCAATCTGGTCGGGCTCGGTCACCAGTGGCGGAATAAAATAAACCACATTCCCCAGGGGACGCAAATACACTTCGCGCTTCAGACCCTCAAGAAAAATCTGATACCCCACCCTCTGCTCAACGGGAAACGGTTCGAGCATTGCGCGGTTTTGAACCAACTCCACCGCCGCGATCATCCCGGTTTGACGAAACTCACCACACCAGGGCAGATCGCACAGGATTTCACCCTGCTCATGCATCGATTCTATTTTCGCTTGCAGACTGTCCATAAACCCAGCTTCGGTCAACAGGTCCAACGTTACATTGGCGGCGGCGCAGGCCAACGGGTTGGCCGAATAACTGTGGCTGTGAATGAACAGTTTAAACGACTCGTAATCGTCATAAAACGCCTGATAAATTTCGTCCGTGGTCAATGTCGCGGCCAGTGGCAGATATCCGGAAGTGATCCCCTTGGACAAACACACAAAGGTGGGATTCAACCCGTGATGTTCAGACACGAATAAAGAACCCGTCCTCCCGAAGCCCACCGCCACTTCATCATAGATAACATGCACGTCCGATGCCTTACAGGCATCCTCCAGTTTTTTCAGATACACGGGGGGATACATTTTCATCCCCGCGGCGCCCTGCACCAACGGTTCGAGGATCACCCCGGCGACCGCATCCCGGTTTTTCTCCAGAGCCTGCGCCATCGGCTCGAAACACTCGGCCCGGCAGGACTCACGCTTTAAACCGAACGGACAGTGCAGGCAATCCGGTCCCTCGACCTCAAAGTTTTGCGGGAGTACTTTTTCAAATTTTTTACGGAACAAATCTATCCCGCACACCGAGAGCGCTCCCAATGTTTCGCCGTGATAGCCGCCCTTTAAATAAATGAATTTCGTCTTTTGAGGTTTGCCGGTCTGCAACCAGTATTGCAGACTCATCTTCAACGCCACTTCCACGGCGGTGGATCCATTGTCCGAAAAAAATACTTTAGTCAATCTGGGGGAAGACGTTTTCACCAGTTTTTCCGCGAGGTCGATGGCGGGTTGGTGCGTCACGCCGGCGAACATCACGTGCGCCATTTTGTCCAGTTGATCCTTGATGGCTTGGTTGATGCGGGGATGGTTATGTCCGAACAGGTTGACCCACCAGGAGGAAATCACATCCATGTACCGGTTCCCCTTCCGGTCGTACAGATAAATGCCCTCGGCCCGGTCAATGAGAAGCGGAGGCACCTCGGCATGGTCCTTCATCTGGGTGCAGGGATGCCAGACGTGATGAAAGTCCCGGACCAAATCCTCGTCCTGTTTAGGGTTCACAAATGCCAGCGGCGAATTCGCCATAGAACGCTCACTTTTTATTTAAAACTATTAAAGATCGTAACGATCGGGAGAGAACTCCGTTATGGGGTCCTTCAAAATTCCCAACAGGCAGGCGGTCATGTAATCGGCCTGATGAGGAGTTTGCAGAATGCCGTTGCGATAGTGCCCGGTGGAATAGAACAGGTTTTCGTACCGTCCGCTGGGCCCCATGATGGGCATCAAGTCTTCCGCCGCAGGCCTCAGCCCGGTCCACGATTCGATCAACGGAGCCTCTTTCAGGCACGGCAAAATTCCCGCGGCACGATTGATGAGGCCTTGAATCACATCGGCTTCCACCGTGTCGTTGAATCCCCGGTCCTCCATGGTGGATCCCACCACGAAACCGTTGCCTTCACGCCAGGGTGCCACATACGTGTTCAGGCCGTGAATCGTATAGTCCAGCCGTCCGTCCTCCACCGCCACGCGGCACATTTGTCCCTTGATGGGTTTGAGCGGCATGGACACTTCAAGGACCTTGCCCATCTGCTGGGACCAGCTTCCCGCCGCCACTACAAATTGTTTGCCGCGGATTTCACCGGAATCGGTAACCACCGCATGAATCCGGTTGGAGTAACGTTGAAAACCCGTCGCATTTTTATTGAAGACCTGGACGCCCCGCTGACTGGAACCGGCCACCAGCGCATCGTGCAATTGCCGGTTGTTGACCTGCCCTTCGCCCACCCAGATGACCTCACCGCAATCCGGCGCCAAGTCAGGTACCTGTGCACGCACCCGGCTCACCGGCCACACCTCATGCGGAATATTCTCCTCGCGAAAAAACCTGAGCCGTTCGTCCCACTGGTCCCCCACCGAAGACGCAGGCATGAGGGACCCGGCCATCGACAGGTAAATGCCAACACCGCTGACGTCGGTGAGTTCCTCGATGAAAACCGGAAATTTGTCGAGAGATTCCCGGCAAAACCGGAAAAAGCGGTCTCCTTGCCGGCATTCACAGTAGGGGGCCAGCATCCCCGCCGCCGCCCGGGATGCCATCACCGAATTCATGGGATCCCCCAGCACGGCCACGTTGAGCGAGGGCTCGGTTCCTTTCAACTGATAGGCAATGCTGTGGCCGATGACCCCAGCCCCGACGATCACCACATCAAACGCATCTGATGCCATAAAGCGAGTCTCCTGTATGAGTCCCGGCATTGTAACCAAATTTGTAAAACAGCTCCACTGAAAGGACTCCTGGCGGCCTACAATTAATCTCCGAAAGCGCCTGTAGCGCTTGATAAAAGGCCGGAGGGTATGCTATTTTGGGGCATCTCTAAAATACAATCCCCTTACCCGGCGGGTGCAGTGGACGTCTGGGAAGATTGAGTTAATCCATTGAAAATTTTGAATTTAAGGATTTACCATGACAGAAGAAGGCGCCCAGGAATCAGAAAGTAAAAGCGGGCAGGAAGCGGTTCAAAAAGCCAGCGAGAAGATCGAGCCGATTATCGCCCACCTCAAGGTGGTGGAAGCGGACGTCGACCTGGACAAAATCCGCACTCATTTTGACCAATTGTGGGAATTTGAGAAAGCGGACGAGCTGAGCCCGGAGGAACAATACCTGACCACCATCGCATTGTTTATCTACACAACTCACGGCGCGCTGGATGATTACAACATCAATGTCAAACGGGCGCGGGAATATGTCACGGAAGCCTTCCGGAGCTGGTTGAAGCCGGAACTTGATAAAATGGTTGCTGAAGAAAAGGCATCGGACAATCCCTTCAGAACCTTTGTCGAACAGAGCCTTCCCAAGGTGGATGATATTTACTCTTGGCGGCATTTTCAGCTGGATCACAAAAAGAATGACGAAGCCAACTGGACCTACAAAATGAAACAGTGCTGGTTCGCTACTTTTTTCATCCGGTACGGGCGCACCGATATCATCCAGACCGCCTGCAGTTTTGATTCGATTCCTTCGGAAGCCCGGCAGGACTATGTGAACCTGAAATTGACCAACACGTTTGCCAAGCTGGGTTCCTTCTGCGAGTTCAAATACACTCCGAAGAAAGATTGATTGCGTTTCAGGCAGGTTGAAAGAATTACTTCACTTTATCTTTGTAAATGACTTGAAACTCGGCGACCGCCTTTTTGACTCCCTTGGTCATGGAGCGGACCGATAACGTTGCCCCGGTAATGTTATTGATATCGTTGAATGGATCGCTGGCACCCCGCCCGAAAAACTGGCTCATGAATGATTCGAAGCGCACTTCCCAGCCGTGCGGCTCCCGGTACACCATAATCTCCACATCCTTCACCGTGCCGTCGAGATTGATCACCACCATGAAGGTGATGGGGTAAGATCGTCCGATTTCGTTGCCGATGACCATGGCGCCCATCGGCTTGCCCGCCTCGTCCAATCCGAAATAATGGGTCGCGCGGCGTTCATTATATTTAATTTGATCGCCAAGGATATTCTGGATGGCCGCCGTTTGGGTGTCGGTCAGCCACACCTTTTTCTTTTTAACTTTTTTGACCCCGGGAAACGCCAGTTTCAGCGCCTCCTTTTTGGTCAGAAACATCTGCTCGACGTACTCCTCCTCTTCTTCCGCTCCCACGGTCAGGGTGAGAAGACACAGCATCATACCCGCAAGGAGTGCGGCTTTTAAAAAGAAAGAAACCCGAGGCCACAGGCCACCGGGTTTCTTCGCATGTCGGGTATTTATGGAGTTCAAGGATAATGCCAAACCGATAACAACCTTTCTATTTCACCTTGTCCAGAAAAATAACCTGGTAAGCGGAGACACTCTTCTGGACCCCCGCTGTGATGGTGCGCACCGAAATGGTAGCGCCGGTGATGCCGCTGATGGACCGGAAATCGGAATCAGACTTCATCCCGAAGAATTGCTTTAACCAGGACTCGTTTTGAATCCCCCAGTTGCGTGCGCCTTCATAATTCAACACCTCGACATCCTTGACACTGCCATCGGCATTCATCACCACCAGATAACTGACGCTCCAGGACCGGTTGGTCACCCGTTCCACCACGGCGTATCCCATGACCTGCCCGCCCTTTTTCCCGATATAAAAGCTCATGGTTTTGTCCCGAATCACCTGGGTGGACAGCTTGCCGATGGCCGCCCGCTGGGGAGTGGTCAACCGAATGCGTTTTTTAACGATTTTGTCCGCTCCAGGGAAGGCCATTTTCACCGCCTCTTCTTTGGAAGAAACGTCCAGAGCGGAAGCGTTGCCCGCCATCAACCCCAGAACCGCGGCGACTACCCAGAACCCTTGCCAGAGAACCCGGACCGTTTGTTTGATGTTTTCAGTTTTCATTGCCCGCCTCGTGTTTATAAAGTTCATTATACGTTTAATTGATATTTATTTGAAATAGCCGTTTTCGCGGATCTTGAGATTCCACGAAAAGGCCCATTCATCCATTCCTGATTAGAAGAACATGTAGGCCATGCCAAAATTGATCTGGTTGTTCGATGTCCCGTCCGTGAACACCTGATGGGTATAATCCGCCTTTAACGCCACATTGGGGGTTGAGGGAAACCAAGTGACACCGGCCGTATATACATCCGTTTCACCCCGAGACCCCGTTTGCGGCGCAAAACCCGCCGGCATTTCGTTCTGAGTATCGATGAACTCGTACATGAAGTGAGTGACCACATCATGGGACGTGCTCTTGCCCAACAGTTGCGGCCAGTGAATACCGAACTGCACGTTGTATCCCAGAATGTTGGAAGCGATAAACCGATTGTTGGCAACATCTGGAAAAACCGCAGAATTTCCCTTACCAGCCGCTATCACATTTTGGGCGATGGCGAAATTATTCAATTCCGCGGCGTTGTTGATGTGAACGTTGGCGACACTGGCGTTCATCTCAAACCACTTTCTACGGTATTTGATGTCTCCTTCAATGATGGTGGTGCGACCACCTTCCTGAATCAAACCCTGGGTGGTCTGGCCGGTATAGAACGAACCCGCGAGCTGGAATCCCGGAAGCAGGTTGGAAAATTCGATACGGCCGGTCAGCGCTATATCGGAAGCAATTGCCTGGTTGGGTTGCAGGCGACCACTGCGGATACCGCTGGAGGCCCGGAAACGTCCTGAACTCCCACCTCTCCCGGTTCCCGAGCCGGAAGAAAAACCGTCCTCGCGAATGGATTGCAGGGAGTTGATCGCATACAGACGGTAGTTCATGCCGCCCAGAAAATTACCGAAGGTGCCGAAGAAGCCGCCGCCGGTGCCGTTCCAGGACGTGGGAATGATGCGGTTGTGGAACACGGGACGTTCCACCGTCCAGAACAAAACCGGTTCGTGGAATTCGTTCAGGAACCCGACAGGAACCAGTACCGTACCGGCGCGAAAGTTAATTTTGGGATCGAGCAGAAAATCCAGATAGCCCATCTCGAATTCCAACTCCTGCCCCGCGTGCTCGTAATCGATTTCAGCGTTCAGGAAGATCCAGTCGGTAAATCGGGCGTTGATACCGATGACAAACCGATGAGCATCAAACGTACTGTCACGCTCATCGGTCGGTATATTGAAATGCGTCTCACCGTAACCGGTGACGTTGACGTTTTTGCGGATGGTTCCGAATATGTCCCGCATATCGTCGATTTCATCCGCCAGACGGTTGATTTCCTCCCGCAAATCTTCGAGGCTCCCGCCGCCGTCTTCTTCAATGATCAAAATATCGTCACCCTCATCCTCGATGATCAAAATATCTGCATCCTGTTTTTTAGGCGATGGCGCCTGTTGCGACCACACCGCCGAAGGCACCATCGACCCGACCAAGACCAGAACCCCTGCCAGGGATAAAATGTGTTTCATTGCTTCCTCCAAAAACGCAAATTAAATTTCAATGATTTCAACTTCACTCTATTATTCCTAAAATCCGCAAAGCATTTCAGGCCTGAAAACGGGTCAAACACCGCTTCAGTCCCGATAGACTCCCGGAAGAACCGTGAACCAATGGAATGGCATTCATTTTGGCGGTTCGCTTGACTTCGTGGACCAAAGGATGCCCCACCTGTCCGGTGAATATGACAATGCCATCGACCCCGGACAACCGCCGGGACATGGCAGGCACCCGCCTTCCGAAAAACCGGACATCGAACCCCATTTCCCGGCCTTTCTGTTCATAATTCCGTTTCAACCGATCCAAACCTCCAATAATGGCTATACTCATAAAAACCTCTCTGAACCACCCGATCAGGCAATCCGTGCAGAAAAGATTTTGAAAATCATTCTCATTATTAATAAACGGAGGGAGATTATCCTAATTGATAATGATTGTCAATATTATTTTTAAGATTTTTATGGTTTTAAGTTAACTCATTAAAATCAAACAAGTTAAATGCCAAAAAGAATTGGTAGAAATGGAGGGATCGGGGGAAAGACTTGAGAAACTGCGGATTCTCAATTTAAAAAGCAGTTTTACCTTCGATACGGGTGAGCACTTCATGACCGTCGTCGGTGACCAGAATGGTGTGCTCGTACTGGGCGGAGAGAGCGCCATCCTGAGTGACGGCGGTCCAGTTATCCTCCAGGATTTTGAGGTCGGGTTTCCCCTGGTTGATCATGGGTTCGATGGTGAAGGTCATCCCCTTCTTCAGTTCCATGCCCTGTCCGAACTTGCCGAAATGCAGGACCTGCGGGTCCTCGTGAAAATTGCGTCCAATGCCGTGGCCGCAGAACTCGCGTACCACGGAATAGCCTTTGGGTTCCACATGCTGTTGGATCGTGGCGCCGATATCCCCCAACCGCGCTCCCGGCCGGACAATGGCAATGGCCTTATGCAACGCTTCCCGGGTGGTGTCCACCAGTTTCTTGGCCTGCTTGCGGGGCGAACCGACGAAAAAGGACTGATTGGTATCGCCGTGGAATCCGTCGACAATCGTCGTGATATCCAGATTCACCATATCGCCATTGCGCAGTTTGCGTTCCGAAGGGATACCATGACAAATCTCATCATTCACCGAGGTGCAGATACTTTTGGGGAATCCCCGGTAATTCAGCGGTGCCGGAATGGCTTTGTTCTTGATGATAAAGTCATGGCACCGGTCGTTGAGCTCGTTGGTCGTCACTCCCGGCTTAATGTACGGGGCGATCATCAACAGGACCTCCGCCGCCAGTTTGCCGGAGATGCGCATCAATTCGATTTCGTCGTCTTTTTTAATGGTGACCATGGGTATACCCGAACTCCTTCAAATAGCGTGCACTTTCCCGCCAGCGTTCCTTAACCTTCACGAAACTATTTAGATACACTTTACTGCCCAAACGTTTCTCAATTTCTGTCCGCGCCTGGCTTCCGACCTTCTTGAGCAGGGCTCCCTTTTCGCCAATGACGATCTTCTTTTGCGAAGATTTTTCAACGTAAATGGCGGCATCGATGACGATTACCCCCTTTTGGCCCTCGCGCATGCTCTCCACCATCACCGCCACGGCATAAGGTACTTCCAGATGGGTGAGGCGGATGATCTTTTCCCGGATGATCTCGGCCACCAGAAACTCCTCCGGGCAGTCGGTGATCATGTCCTCGGGAAAGTACTGCGGCCCCTCCGGCAGATGCTTGAGCAGGATATCTTTCAGGATATCGAGCCCGTCCTCCTTTAACGCAGAGATGGGGATGATATCGGTAAACGCCGCGCGGCTTTTCAACTCGGCCATCAAACGCAACACCTCCGGCTTGGGGATCAGGTCGATCTTGTTGATCACCAGAAAAATCGGGGTCTTCACATCTTTCAATGAATCCAGTACAAACTCGTCTTCCGGCCGGAACTTCTGCTTCGCGTCGACCATGAACAGGATGATGTCAACATCCCCGTAAGTGCTCATCGAGGCATGCACCATCGCCTGGTTGAGCTTGCTGGTGGACTCGTGAATACCGGGCGTGTCCATCAGGATGATCTGCCCGCCGGGCAGGTGACAAATGCCGGTGATCTTGTTGCGGGTGGTTTGGGGCCGCCGGGAAATCGCCGCCAGTTTGCTCGACACCAGGTGGTTGAGCAGGGTCGATTTCCCCACGTTGGGCTTGCCAATAAGGCTCGCGTAACCCGATTTGAATACTGTGCTCTCAGAGGCTAAAATGCTACTGTTCACTCACATTTAAATGTGTATAGATTGTTCCGTTTGACTGGATAAATTGTATTATAGGACAGGCCATAAACCAAGCACGGATATCAATGAACTCTATCGGTTTGTATCTTCACATTCCTTATTGCCTGCATAAATGCGGCTACTGCGACTTCAACTCCCATAACATCAATGAGGCGGAGATGGAGTCCTACGTCCAGGCCCTGCTCATGGAAATGGAGCATGCAGCAAAAGGGGCGCAGAATCGCCGGGTCACCACGATCTTTTTCGGCGGCGGCACCCCCACCACCCTGCCCTTCGCCGACCTGGCCCGCATTCTGGAGGCCTGCCGCCAGCATTTTCAAGTGGGCCCGGAAGCCGAGATCACCTGCGAGGCCAACCCGGCCACCATCCCGCAAACCGATTTGGCGCAATTGCGCGAGGCGGGATTCAACCGCCTCAGCATCGGAGTGCAGTCGTTCGATCCGGACGAACTGAAACGACTGGAGCGGGTGCACAGCGTGGACGAGATTTACCTCACAGTCGAACGGGCGCGGCAGGCAAAATTTGGAAACCTGTCGCTCGACCTCATGTTCGCTCTGCCGGGGCAAACGGTGGAGCGCTGGCAGGACAATTTACAACAGGCCCTGGGCCTGCAACCGGATCATATCTCGGCCTACAACCTGACCATCGAGCCGGACACGGTCTTCTACAAACAACAATCACAAGGCCAACTGACTATGCCGCCGGACGATTTCCAGCGGGAACTGTTTGAGATCACCATCGACACCCTCACCGGTGCCGGATACGAACATTACGAAATTTCCAATTACGCGAAACCGGGAAAGCAAAGCCGCCATAACATCAATTATTGGGTGGACGGCGAATTCATTGGGCTCGGCGCGGGGGCATCGTCTTTCTTCAACGGCGATCGCTACAAAAACACCAACCTGCCCGCCCGCTACATCGCGCAGATCCAGAAATCCAGGACAGCGGTGGAATCGCGCGAAACACCGGACCGCCGCCAACGCATGGGCGAGACGGTCATGCTCGGACTCCGCCTGCGCGGAGGCATTCGCCTCACGACATTCGAAAAACAATTTGACACGTCATTCCATGCGGCGTTTGGAAATACGATAGAAAAGTTGGAAGAGACAGGTCTAATTAAAATAAGCGAAGACAACGTCGCATTGACCGATGAGGGTTTATTTTTAGCTGACTCGGTGATCATCGAATTCATCCCGGAACCGGAGAAAGCAATCTGACATGAGCCACACCCCTGACGCGGCATTTAAAAAACTGATCGATATCGTCAATACCCTGATGAGCGAGAACGGGTGTCCGTGGGACCTCGTGCAGACGCGCGAGTCGTTGAAACCCTATCTGGTCGAAGAAGCGTATGAAACGCTGGAGGCGCTCGACAGCAACCAGCCGGAAAAAATCAAGGACGAGTTAGGCGACCTCCTGTACCAGATCCTGTTTCACTCCAAGATTTCCGAGAATCAGAAAGAGTTCGATATCACGCAGGTGATCGACAACCTGAGTGAAAAAATGGTGCGGCGTCACCCGCATGTGTTTGAAGAAGCCACGGCCGATACGCCGGACGCGGTGATTGATCAGTGGGAACACATCAAGATCAGCGAAAAGGCCAACCGGGACCACAAGTCGGTGCTCGACAGCGTGCCGAAACATCTGCCATCACTCGCCCGCGCGCAAAAACTCACCAGGAAAGCCGCCAAGCACGGCTTCGACTGGCAGGAGATCAAAGACGTGTTCGCCAAGCTGGACGAAGAGGTTGCCGAGTTCAAGGAAGCGGTACTGAGCGGCAAGGACGGCGACATCGCTGGCGAACTGGGTGATATCCTGTTCGTGCTGGTGAACATCGCGCGGCACAAAAAGATCGACGCCGAGGAAGCGTTACGTGGCACCAACAACAAATTCATCGAACGCTTCCAATACATCGAAGCCCAGGTCGAAAAATCCGGCAAGCCGCTCAAAGACACTCCTCTCGACGAAATGGAACGTTATTGGCAGGAAGCGAAGGGGAAATGATCCATGCCTGACACCAAACCATTTGTAGGGATTTTATTAATATTTTCCCCTATTGCTACAATCGGTATTGGTGCCGTACTTGGTTTTTTCCCTTATTTTACACTGCTGGGATTCATATCTATTGCGTCTATTTTTGGAGTGATTTATCCATCATTGGGGTACTTTTTAAGCACTTACATCAAGATAAAGTTTCCTTTACAAAAAGCAAACCTATTATTTTTAATCATATTTATTGGCCTTGGTCTTCTCAATATTTATTTTATTTTCATATCTTGGCCATATGGCTTGAAATACCAAGGGAAGCTCATTACCTATGG
This sequence comes from Nitrospinaceae bacterium, assembly GCA_965237905.1. Classification (GTDB taxonomy): domain Bacteria; phylum Nitrospinota; class Nitrospinia; order Nitrospinales; family Nitrospinaceae; genus SZUA-226. The sequence goes on from OZ250172.1 coordinate 601,895, forward strand.
ATTTTCCACCATCAGCATCGCCTGTCATATTTATTTTCTCTTTGTGATCAAAAAAACCTTCTCCACCCAACCACCTGAAAATCACTGGAAAGCCCACTGGTTATTTTGGTTCTGGTTGTCCGCACTGGCATTCCCATACCTTGGAGAAATGCCTTGAGCGCAATGAGGAGTTGAACAACTGTTCATGAAAAACCAATTAGAACAATCCGGATACACATTTTGCCGCGGGGCTTTGGATGCCTCTACTGTGAGCAAAATCATCCAAGAAATCGAGGAGCAAGCTTGTGAAATGACGCGCGCTGGGATTCGCAGCCCGGAAACCCGCTTCCCTTCCATTCAAGAACTGATTCAATCGCCCGTCCTGCAATCCATCGTGCATCAGTTTTTACCCGGCAAGGCCCTTCCGGTGCGCTCAATTCTGTTCGATAAGTCGGCAGATACGGATTGGGGGGTGCCCTGGCACCAGGATTTGACCATCGCCGTGCAAGCTAAACATGAGATGCCCGGATTCAGCGCCTGGACTCTTAAAGACGGAGTTCAACATGTGCAACCGCCGGTGGAGATCATGGAACGTATGGTGACCCTTCGCGTCCACTTAGATGATACCGATGCAACCAATGGAGCCTTAAGAGTGCTTCCGGAATCTCATCGCAACAAAAGACATTCTTCCGAAGCTATCATCAAAGAAACTACTCTTAAGAAAAAGGTCCTCTGTAATGCCGATGCCGGAGATATTCTGGTGATGAAACCCTTACTTCTGCATTCTTCAAAGAAAGGAATATCGAAAGGAAACCGCCGCATCCTCCATGTCGAGTATTCAGTGGATGATTTACCTTCACCTCTGACGTGGCTGAAATACAGTGGTTAAGATTGCGGGTGCCGCAGGCACAAAAAAACCCCGGCGGGGCGGGATGCCCGGCCGGGGTTTTCAGTGATCGCGGTTTTACTTGGGAATGACGTTGGAGGCCTGTGGACCTTTCTTGCCATCGGTCTTTTCGAACTCGACCGTCTGGCCTTCCGTCAGGGTTTTGAATCCTTCGGCTTGAATCTCTGAGAAATGAACGAAAACGTCTTCGCCATCTTCCCCTTCGATAAATCCATATCCTTTGCTGTCGTTAAACCACTTTACTTTTCCTACTGACATACTAATCGTGCTCCTTAAATGAGCGGGAAGCCTATCGAGCAAAACCCAAAACCGCATTCCCAGATTTTTCGTAAGACGGTCTTCAAAAACTCCGCCGGCGGGTGCGTTTCCCAACAAAAAAAACCATCCCAGAGGATGGTCGGTTCATATCGAATCGAATGTTCCAATCACCGCTGTCGGAAAAGCCCGTTCATCCGGGCGGATGGATTCAAAGCCCATCTCATTTTACGGCCCCTTTGTACCACAAGTAATTCGATTTTCCCAAGTTTTTTTAGTGAATGGGAGGTGATTGGCGGGCACAAAAAACCCGGCGGAGGTGGGGAGCTCCGCCGGGGGATTAAATGCGTGAGGTTATTTTGGAACTACGTTGGAGGCTTGCGGGCCTTTTTTTCCCTGGGTCTTTTCGAATTCGACCTCTTGGCCCTCTTTCAGTGTTTTGAATCCTTCGGATTGAATCTCCGAGAAGTGAACAAACACGTCTTCTCCATCCTCAGATTCGATAAAACCGTACCCCTTGCTTTCGTTGAACCACTTAACTTTACCTAGAGACATACCAATCGCGCTCCTCAGATTGAGCGGGAAGGCGTTCCAGATGGTACCTAAAGCGCGTTCCCCAGTTGTCTTTCAGGCGATTACTGGCCCTATCCCCGCAAAGACCCTGCCCGGGCCCCACTTTTCGGATTGCCGTGACCACTACCACCCCTTTTTGGCACGCGTATCCTACCATAACCGGGGAAAACAACCCATACTTTTGTGGCCCGAAAACAGTGAATGTTCGCTTAACCGAAATACCCTAATTAAGGTAAGAATACTCTTTTTAATATCTTGGAGATCCCCAAAAGTCCCATTTCCCGCTACTTCCGATCCAGAGCAACTTGCACTGCTTTGTCGGCCCAGAGAACAAGTTCCTCTTCATTTTCGAGGATGTCCGGCGGGATTTCGTAATAGTTCTTGAGGGTCTGCTTGTCCGAGGGTCGAAACGGTTTCATGCCGTATTTCTCGTAGGCAGGACGCGGAGTACCTCCGCTGGTAATTTTAAAACCTTTGTCGGCGAAATAAACCTTTTGATCGCACGCTCATGCCTCAGCGAAATTTCCTCCGGACGTAGTCCGGCTTCATCACCTTTCATTGATCCTCCTTCGCCGGGGTCAATACAAAATACAGATTGTATGCCATGATCAACAGACCCGCTCCCGTCATCAGAGCGAAGCCGACGAACGCGGCGTGTAGGATGCCGCCGGACCAGAGGCCTCCCGCCAAATGAGTGGTGGCCATACCCAGCAGGCCGACGTTGTGCAATATGAAATGATACTTAACGCCCCCTGGCCAGGGAACGGGACGGGAGTTGAAGCGGGGAAGCACATGATACGCCACCCCGGAGATAAACATGGTCATGAATCCCAGCAGGTTGAGATGGATATGAACGAAACGCAGTCGCTGGCTCCACTCCGGCTGAGTGCCGATCACCACACCCATCACCACCCCCAGCGCCAGATAAATCAGCGCCACTTTGGTAAAACGTTTCGCGTAAATTTCCATAGCTCACCTCACTGGTTGTGAATAGGTTCGTCCGCGCCATTCAGCCCCGCCGCGGAACAATACGTGGATCATGGAGTTGATCATGATGGCGGACATGACCAACGCTCCCAGGGGAAACAACAACACATAACGTTTTTCCAGATTCAGTTCATGACATAAGGTCAATTTCGTAATCAACACCAGACCCAGCCCTGCCAGAGCCATCGCCTGCCACCCCAGGCTCGATCCCATCCACAGGTGAACTCCCACCATAAGCCAAGGCGTCAGCACGAATCCCAATACGCAAAAGATATAATAAAATGTTTTGAAGATGGATTTTTTCATCGCCAGGAAAACGTTTTTGCGCCAACCGGTCCATATTTCCCGGAACGAATGGTACATGCGGATGGAATAAATTTTCTGGGCATCGGCGATCATCATTTTAGCGCCAGAGTGTTTCACCAAATGCGCCATGCCGATATCCTCCAGGATGGTCTGCTTGAGGGTTTCATGACCTCCCACCCGGTCATACACTTCCCGTCGCAACAAGATAAAAGCTCCGACGCCCATCGCGTCCGGAGACTCCGGATCATTCACCTTTCCGAATCGTGTGAGGGCCGCGATGAACGCGAAAATGACCGGTTGCACCGCCCGCTCCCAAAACGAACCGAATTCCGCTCCGGGCAGGAGAGAGACCATATCCAACCGGTGCTTCTGCATGAGATGGACTGCAGTCGTCAAGGCGTACGGCTGGAACACGGGATCAGCATCGGTGAACAGGAGCAGTTCGCCCCGCGCCTTTTGCGAGGCCTGATGCAGAGCGAAGGGTTTGCCGTACCAATCGGAAGGTAATGTGGCGCCCTGAATGGCGACCAGGTTGGCATGACGCTCCTGCAACGATTCGATAATATCCGGCGTGTTGTCGGTGGAGTTGTCATCGACCACGATCACTTCAAAATTTGGATAGTCCTGGTTCAGCAAAGAGGTAAGACAAGCTTCGATATCCCGCTCCTCGTCGCGTGCCGGGACACAAACCGAAACGAAAGGATAGGCTGGAAGGGGTCCGACCGCCGGCTCGACTTTGACCAGAAAATAGGTGTTGATCGTCAAATAGATCACGATTGCAATAATCAAGGCGAACTGTAAAACGGAAAGAAAGATCAGCATTTTGAGCTCGGATGTCTGTGTTTCGCCACTATAAAAACCCCACTCATTTGTATTCGAGAAACTTCCATGTTACTCTGAAAAGGTCATCTTCGATCTTTTCAGGAGTTGACCCGCCCGCGCTCCAAGCGTATAATTTCAATTTTTTCAATGATTTATAGATTTCATTGGAGCGAATCTAAATTTAGTCTTGCGGCACACTATAACAAGTCCCTTGTCTCTCAAACAGTTATAAACTTCCCCCAACCCAAAGTTTTACCCATGAGTCGTGTGAACCCTAAATCTCAGAATAAGTTTTTCCTTCTTTTGATTTTGACCTGTTTCGGCTTAACCGTATTGTGGACTTCGTCGGCGGATGCCCTGTGCATCAAAAATCGCCAGGCCAATCTACGGCAGGGACCCGGACTCCACTACGACAAAATCTGGGAAGTGTTCCGGTACATGCCGTTCCATCAGTTGGGTAAAAAAGGCGAGTGGTTGCGAGTGCAGGATCTGGACGGCGACATCTACTGGGTGCACAAAAGGCTCACCACCAAGTCGTTCAAATGCGCCGTCATCAAAAAAGATGCGACCAATTTACGCAACGGTCCCGGCACCCATTATAAAAAGGTTAAAGGGATGCCCGGAGAAAAGTATTTCTCCATGAAAGTCATCAAGATCAAGGACAACTGGGTACAAGTCGTGGATGCCTGGGGTGACAAAGCGTGGATTTACCGGCCTCTGGTCTGGATCAAGTAGAACCCTTCCCTAACCCCCGAGCAGTTGTCTCGCCCGGTTTTTGAACACCATGTGGAACAGCAGGTTGCAGTACCGGTCCACTTCCTTTTTTTCATCCCCGAGAACCGAATAATTCCAAAATCCGTACAGCTTGGCGGCTTTGATCAATTTCTCCGCATACAAGTTCCAGGTGAAGCGCTCTTTGACGCGAACGATGGCTTGGCCGCCCAGCGTCTCCCAACAGGAAGGGGCTTTTTCGCATCGAAGCAAAAAATCCAGAATGGGTTGACTGATAAGCTCCGGCTGAGTGGGATTGATCAGATACCCGTTTTTACCATCCTCAATAATTTCCTGCGGCCCTCCGAACTGGGTCGCGAATACCGGCAGGCCGCTGGCCATCCCTTCCAGAACCGTCAACCCGAACGCCTCGAACAACGCGGGTTGCACAAACACGCCTCTTCGATCGGCGATAATCCGATACGACTCCGCGCCATCCTTCCTCGATGAGTTTTCGATCCAGCGGATTTTATTTTGGAGTCCATACTCTTCGATCAACTGATACATTTTTTTCAATTCGGACAATTCCTCCTCGTCCGTCGCCTTCTCCTCCCGAACGGTGTGGGTCACGATGATCAAATTGGTCCTGTCCTGAAGTTCCTTGCTTTGGCCAAAACTTTCCACCAGTCCGGTAAGGTTTTTGATTTTATCCAGCCGCGCTATGGTGAAAATGGGAATTTTATCCGGATGCTCCAGCTCCCCAAAAATATCATCTCCCTTTTTAGAAAATAACCGTTTGTTCAATTCCTTCGTTTGGTTTTTCAGCCTCCGCGATGTGTCGGTGTATGGAAAATAAATGGATTCATCGACTCCGGGGGAAACCACGTTGAATTTGGGATGAAGTAGGTTGACGCCATCGGTTACCTTGTACAACTCCGGCATGGAAAACAGGCAGTACGATTCGTATTGTCCCAGACTGGTCTCCGTGCCCGCAATTTCCTGCGCGGTGCTGGTAATGATAACGTCCGCCTTGTTCATGGAAATCAGATCGGCAGTAAACTGAAGCGAGAAGTTGTACTCCTTTTCCATATCCTGCCAATACAGGTCGGAAAACAAAAACTTAGGCTTCTCCAACGCATGGGCGATATTGCACTGAATCACTTGTAACCAGGGAGCCAGTAGAGACGCCACCAGGTTGCCGTCCGAATAATTTCCGATGATCATATCCGGCCTGCCACCGAATTCCGTCAGCAATTCGTTTTTCGAATCCAGCGCAAACTGCTCCAGAAACGGCCACACCTGAAACCGCGAGAGCCAGTGGGGAACAATATTCTGATTCTCATCCTTGAACGGAACGCGCAGAATCCAGCAATGGTCCGTCCCATTGATTTTTTCGAGACGCTGGTTGCTGGTAGTGCCATCATTTTCGGGAATGAGGCGGGTCACCACTATGATTTTGGGCGGCACGGAAATTCCGGCGGAAGCGAGCGAGTTTTTCATATAGGCTTCCAGCGCCTTCACCTGGTCGAGAATATAAACCACCTGGCCTCCGGTGTCGGGCCGGCCCAGCACATGGTCCTGTCCGAACCATCCATGCGGCGAGATCACCGCGACACGGGATACCAGCGGAATCGCACCGATAAACTCTTCGAGATAATCGGCGCTGGGCGATTCAAAAAGATTGGCGAGCAATTGCAGGTGGGTCAGGGTCTTCTCGACGGTATTTCCAAAACCCTCTCGTATCCCCAGACTGTTCAGAGTGGCGCGGGCTTCATGGATCAGCGCCTTCTCATCCAACGATTCCAGGGAAGCGATGGCTTTTTGAAGCGCTTCCACCAATGCCGCCGCATCTTCGATGATTTCTCCATCCACCAGTATCTGGTCGTTGTCGATACTGTGGGTTTTCAGAAATTCGCAGAGAAAAGCCTGCCAGTCCTCCGGCTCTTCCTGTAGTTTGCCGGCCATGTAGCTGTTCAAATATCGATGGCCGGAGCCTATCTTTTTGGGTTCGGGAATTTCAGGTCCCGTGCTGTAAAACGGCTGGAAATCGATCAGCAGTTTTTTTTCGGGGGGAACATGGGCGCGATCCGCCCTGATTTCCCGGTAATCCAGAAACTCTTCCGCCGTCAGCTCATCCATGCGGTCTTCCACATTATGAATCTGGTAGAAACGATATTGCGCCGCCTGGCTTCGATGAAGGAGCACCACGTCTTCTTCCAGCAACAGCATTTCCTGAGTCCTGGAAAAAAAATCTTCCAGGTTGGAAAAATCATCGGAATCTATTTTCCCGGAATTCCGTTGGTCCAGAAATTGAGTGAACCGCAGGACAATTTCATTGCGAAGCAGGTGTTTTGACGGTTGGAGATTCAACTCATAAACAAACTCCCTGAGGCACCGGGCCTCTTCTTCCGTCATCAGGGAAGACAATGTCTGCTTGTTATCCAATTGAACCCTCCAGAAATTTAACTCGGCAATTAATGACTACGCTATTTTTTGTTCGGCCACTTGGTGTTTGGGGAAGCGGATTTTGAATTTGGTTCCTTCTCCCAGTTTGCTTTCCACATCGATGGTTCCTTGATGGCGGTCCACGATATATTTGCAGATGGCAAGCCCGAGGCCACTGCCTCCCTCCTGCCGGGAGCGGGCTTTGTCGACACGGTAAAACCGGTCAAAAATTTTGGGAAGATCCTGCTCGGGGATGCCAATTCCCGTATCCTTGATAGTGAAGTAAACGGTGTTATCCAGATCTTGAAGCGTAATTTTGATCTCCCCACCGCTGGCGGTAAACTTGATGGCATTGTGGATCAGAATCCATACCATTTGTTTGAGGCGGTGCGCATCTCCCAAAATCGTCACCGGTTCCAGGTAGGCCAGAATAATTTTAACATCCTTTTCATCCGCCAGAATTTCTCCCTGTCGGCTGACCTCTTCAATGATATTCCCCAGTTCAACAGGTTCCTTCTCCAGCGAAATTTCACCTTCATCGCCTTTTGACAGGGTTAGTAGATCCTGAAGAATGCGCGACATATAATTGATCTCTTCCAGATTGCTGGACAACACCTCCTGATATTCTATCTTGGAGCGGGGTTTGCCCAACACCAATTCGCTTTGCCCCTTCAGAACGGTCAACGGTGTGCGGAGTTCGTGCGAAGCGTCACTGCTGAACTGACGCATCTGGGCAAACGACTTCTCCAACCGGTGCATCATTTCGTTAAACGTGTTGGCGAGATTGCCGATTTCATCCTGAACCTCGGGCATCGGGATGCGCTGGCTGAGGTCGGCCCCATGCGCGATATTCTGTGCCGTCTGAGTAATTTCCGCCACGGGTTTCAAGGCGCGGGTGGCCATGAAGCGCCCTCCCAGAGTACTCAGAATCAACACCCCCGGGATGGCGGCAAACAGAAAAATCCGCAGATTCTTCAACGTATCCTCAACCCCTTTCAGAGAGGTTCCGACCTGAATGAGGTTGACCAGGTTGTCGTTCCGGATCACCGGCATTGTAATCACCCGAATGTGATGCCTGGGAGCCAGGGTAAACGTCTCGTAGGTGATCTCACCTTTCGTGGCGCGCGAATAGGAATCCTGCGTCAGAGGAAATTTGGACGCATCGATCCCTTTCGACCGGGAATCCACATTTCCCGAACCGTCATAAATCCTGTAGAATTTATTGATATTGCTGTACCCCAGGAACTGATCGAAAAACAAATCCAGCCCCGGTAGGGGGGTCCTTGAATAATCGATCAGGGCCGCTTTTTTGACCACGCTGGCCGACACCTTCAACGAATTGTCGATGCTTTCGTGCAGTCGTTTGGAAAGAAACGCGTAGAGCAGAACACTGAACAGGATCAAAAAAAATCCAAGAACCGCGACGTGCCAGGCTGTCAATCTGGAGCGGATGGAATTGAAAATCATAACTCCTAAACCCTCATGACATAGCCGACGCCCCTCAAGGTGTGGAGAAGCTTGGCTGGATATTTCTTATCGATTTTTTTTCTCAAGTGATTGACGTAAACGTCGATGACATTGGTGAATGTGTCGAAGTTGTAATCCCAGACATGTTCCGCAATCATGGTGCGCGTCAGTACCTTGCCCTCGTTGCGCATGAAATATTCAAGAAGGCTGTATTCTTTTCCGGTGAGTTCAATCTCCTCACCATTACGGCTTACCTTGTGACTGACCATGTCCAGACTCAAATCGCCCACTTTCAATTCCGTTTTGGTTTCCACCTGGCCGCGCCGCAACAGCGACCGTATGCGTGCCAGCAATTCTGAAAAAGCAAAAGGTTTGGTCAGATAATCGTCCGCGCCCTTGTTCAAACCGGTAACCTTGTCCTCCACCGCATCTTTGGCGGTCAACAATAGGATCGGGGTACTCACCTTTTTATCTCTGAGGCGGGTCAACACTTCCAACCCGTCTATTTTCGGAAGCATCAGGTCCAGGATGATCATGTCGTACTCGTTCATCGCCGCGAGGTGAAATCCCTCTTCGCCGTCGTAGGCCACGTCGACGGCATAAGTCTCCTCCTCCAGGCCTTTTTTGATGAACCCGGCCACCTTTTTCTCATCTTCGACGATTAAAATTCTCACCCGTTCAATCCCATTTTTTCTGAACCTTATGGAGGTCGATCTCCCCCTTCAGCATCTTCACATGTTTTTCGCAATCCCTGATGATGGCGGAGTACATGGCGCGGCAGGTTTCATCATTGGCATCTTCCATGGCCTGCTTGCAAACCTTCAGGGCACCCTGGGAAGTTTCCAGCGCTTTCAGTATATTTTCGTTAAATTTTTGATTCATTGAGAGCTCAATTTGTTTAGCAGACTGTTACGATCTTATTTTACATCATTTTTTAATGAATGCACCCGGACCGGGCAGGAGAAACCGCTCATCTGCGGTCACTGGAGCCGGAATTCCCCTCATCAGATCCTTCTTTTTCGATATCTTTCCGGAACATCAGCCGAACCAGTATCACACCCAGCACAATTCCCATATACGGCAGACCTTCATATAACATGAGCAAACCCTTCCCGAAAATCCCATAATCCCCGCGGCCCAACTGCGTCAAAACAGGGTACCCGGCCCGTTCAACCATATAAAAAAGCATTTGGATGAGCATACCGCACACAAATCCGATGAATCCTCCGAATCCGAAGTAGAAGTATTTCATGGTTCCCATGGATTAGCCCTTCCCGGCACCCCGGGGGATGGTTGGCATTATTGGGGCGAAATTGTGCTGGCATTCGTTGGCCCCGTTATTATATACATAGGGCTTCATAGTTATCCAGAAGGAAAGCCGGGCAAGGCCCGGCCAGCGTGACGCTGGACCCAGAATTCTGTCACCCTGAGACGATTAGCCTGTCCTGAGCTTGTCGAAGGAAAGGGTGCAACTTTATGCAAAGCTCTCGATAGAAAGAGGAAATCATGCGATTGAACGAGAAAACCGCCATCATCACCGGAGGTGCTACGGGCATCGGCCTGGCCTGCGCCCGGTTGTTTGTACAGGAAGGCGCCCGGGTCGCCATTTTCGGCCGCCGCCAAGACCGCCTCGACCAGGCGCAGAAGGAAATCGGGTCTGCAGTACTGGCCGTCCAGGGCGACATCACCCAAGACAAGGATACGGCCCGTCTGGTGGAGACCGCCGTGAAGCAACTGGGCAAGGTGGACATTCTTATTAATAATGCCGGGATCTTCGGCGGCGGTCCCATTCACGAAACGGATGACGCCATCTGGGACCAAACCTTCAACATCAATATGCGCGGCGTGTTTCAATTGACGCGCAAGGTCTTGCCGCAGATGATCGCGCAAGGGTCCGGGAGCATCATACACATCAGCTCCATCCTGGGAATGATCGCCGTGCCGGGGACGTCAGCCTACAACGCCTCCAAGGGAGCGCTCAATCAGTTCAGTAAATCCATCGCTGTGGAATACGGAGGCCAGGGGATTCGCTCCAACGCCATCTGCCCCGGCATGATCGAAACCGAAATGACTGAAGAACTGCGGCAGGATGCCGCTCTGATGGCAGAATTTTTAAAGGGGTATCCCCTGGGGCGTTTTGGAAAACCGGAAGAGGTCGCGCAGGCCTGTCTGTTTCTCGCCTCCGACGAGTCCGCCTTCATCACCGGCGCCACACTCCCCATCGACGGTGGATATACGGCCCTGTAAAGGTACCGTAACCCTCCGACCTAGAAACCAGTTGTCAGCCCAGCTTCCGGGCTTTATCCTGATAGAGTATAGTGTCGATGGTTGCAACCGAATACTAATAAAATTAAATTGAAATTATGTTTACCTGCCCCGCTTGTAATGTAAAAAGCATTTCACTTTTTAAAAAGTGGAAAACCTTTAAATCTAATCCTCAAAAGTGTTCAAACTGTGGTTCAGGATATTATCTAAAACCTCGAGTTTATACTTTACTTATAGGGGTCACATCGATTTTATATACAATACTGATAATCTATTGCCTCTTTAACCTTACATGGGAAGTTGGAATAATTACATTTTCCGTAATCATAGCTTTAGAAATTCTTGTAACCTCATTTATTCCTTTAGTTATCCATCAGGAATCAGATACGACAATTAAACCTATAACAAAAAAAGAATTAATAAGTTCATTAACAGGAGCTTTGTTGTTTTTGGGAATCTTTGGAGGGGTAATTTTATATCCTGAATACCCTATTTTCAAAATTCTTTTTTGGATTTTTGGTATTTTGGCGATTTCAACACCATTTTTTTTAAATAAAAAATGAAACTGATAAATAAAATAATAATATTTTCAATATCAATTGGGCTTTGCGCATGTGAAGCTCAATTCAAGGAATCTGAGCTTGTTGGGACTTACAAGGCCAACCACGGCAAAGGAGAAGACGTTATTGTTCTTAAGGAAGGCGGAAAATATTTACATACTTTTAAGACGTCTGAAAAGGTATTTGAAAGAGAGGGTGTCTGGGAATATGAGATTTTTAAGGACCAACCTTTAATCAGCTTTTATAATTTTCAACATCGATGGCGCAATAACTACTATCCTTATGAGTTTGAGAAAGGTGAGAGCAATATATGGCCGGCCTTTATTGAGCGCACAATTTTTGGCAAAATTACTCTTCCATTGGACGATGACCTTGGGTTTTATTATGAAAAGGTTGAAATTAAATAACTAACCTTTATTTACCCTTCAACCATTAAATTATGTCCGTAACCCTTTATCACAATCCGAAGTGCAGTAAATCGCGCCAGACTCTGGAACTGCTCCAGCAAAACGGCATCACGCCGACCATCATCGAATACCTCAAAACACCGCCAACCGCTGAAGCCCTGAAAGCGATTCTGGGCCAACTCGGGTTTTCTCCCCGCGACCTGATGCGCAAGAAGGAAGCGGTCTATGCTGAATCCGGACTCGATGATCCGTCCCTGTCGGATGACGCCCTGATCGATTTCATGGTTGCGCACCCGATTCTGATCGAGCGTCCCATCGTTCTGGCCAACGGCAAAGCCGCCCTCGGCCGTCCCCCGGAACAGGTGCTGGAAATTCTTTAATCATCTGGGTCCAGCGTCACGCTGGCCACCGCTTCGCCCGTGGAAAACCTGTTGCCAGCCCCGCTTCCGGGCATTAACCTAAGAGAGTATATTGTCAAATGGTTCGGAGACAAAACGCACGTTCTCTTTAATAACCAATAATCAAAAAATATAGACTGAGAATAAGATGGCCCTACTCATAATCTCTATCATTCTGTGCATGGTGCTATTAGATTTTGCGCTTATTGGGTTTTTGCCAAAATACTTAAATATCTGGCCAGCTCTGGACAGCTCAGTTGGGAAAAGGTTGATTGAAGAATCTTCAATGTTTTCTAAAATAAAAGTAGATTTTGAATATAACGTTTGGGGATATCAAAGTGGGGGGTTAACTTTACGAATAAACGACTGGCGCTTACTCTTAACGTCAAGTTTCCTTCTTATTAAAAACACTCGCTTGACCTACGTTTGGAAAATCAGCATTGAATCTATAAAATTTTTTGAAGTAAAAGATTCAATCGCCGGGAAAATCATTGTGTTTCACTTTACCCAAGATGACCAAGCACATTTCCTCGAATTTCGTTCTTTTGAGTTGAAGAACTGGTTGAAACGATTGGCAGAGGTTGGAATAACTGACCGAGCAGAATTAGCAAAAAACTCCTCTTAAAATTAGTACGCCCACCCCTCCTTAATCCTCCCCTCGGGCATGGGAGGAATATAAAGGTAGAAAAATGAGTTCCGGCCCTTCACCGGCGGCGATACGGCCCTGTAAACGCGGTATGGATGGACCAATTAAAATCTAAATTCAAAGACCTTGGCAGGTTTGGTATGGGAACCCGGGTTGTCCAGAGTAGAATAGGAATCCCAATTGTCCCGGTCCAGGGTGGGGTTATAGAGGGAAGAGGTTTTCTTCTTGATTCGGCCTTTTTGAATCGTTAATTTATTTTGCTCTGACTCTCGCCATTTGTTTTTTGATTTTTGGGGAGATCTCCATCCGCCTGCTGAATCAAAAATCCTCTTTGACAAGGGAATTTTAGAATCCTCTTCAATAGACAAATTCGAGGAAGGATCTGCAAAAACGATAAAGTTCCCCCATAGAAATAGTCCAAGCGCTAAAAGAAAAACAAGAACCGATTGGGGATAAAACCGTTCCCCTCCATCCAATTTATATGAATAATATTCTATTTCCATTTCAACGATTTAAACCAGTAGTCGTGAGTGGACATCAGCCAGGTATCCGTTTCTCGAGCAATAATCCAGGAATTTAAGAAGTTGAGAAAATCCGGGTCCCCTTTGTTGATCGCAAACCCAGCCTTGTAAGCCAAGAGCGGCTCGGATAAAGGGACATCCACTTTTCCAGGGTGATCCAATGCAATAAAACGGGGAATCGGTTTGGCTTCCAGGTAAGCATGGATTTTCCCGGTTACAATCGCGTCCTCGGCTTCATTGCTCTTTTTGAATGCCATGATCGTGGCCTTCTTGAAAATTCTCTTGGCGAGACCCTCTGCAACCGTTACTGATATCACACCAATTTTTATGGATTGCCGGTTGAGTTCTTCAACACTTTTGATGTGCTTCGTACGTTCAATATTGGTCGCCAGACTGATCCCTGATGTGGCGTAGGGCAAACTGAAATTCACTTTCAAGGCGCGTTGCGGGGTGATCGCCATGCCCGCTATAATAATATCTATTTCGCTGTCATTAAGAGCAGGAATCAGGTTTTCCCAATCATAGGAAATGAATTTAGGAGTGACTCCCATATCCTTTGACAGCTTTTTGGCAACGTCCATTTCGAAGCCCACTAATTTCCCGGTTTTATCCTTAAAAACCCACGGCGTGAACGGAGAAATACCTACGCGAAGGATTCCTTTTCCCCTTATTTTATTAAAGCTCGAATGAGAGGCTGTTTCAGTTGCCGACGCGGACTGGATAATCCCCACAAAAAAGAAAAGAAAAAAGATAATCCAGACAGGTAAACGATGCGTTTTAAAAATTTTTGTTTGAGTCATAAAATGTGATTATCCTCAAAAAGTAATCGGAAAGAATTTGAATGCGCCAGGGAAAAGAATTTTATAGGTCATTATATTTGAAATGATTAAGGAAGGGGATAAAACTTAAGATACTTTGAGATCTGAACCTACCCTTTTCATCCTCCCTCGGAACAGGTCTTGGACATTCTTTAATCATCTGGGTCCAGCGTCACGCTGGCCGGCGCTTCGCCGGTGGCTATATGGCCCTGTAAACACGGTATTGACTGGCTCCCGCCTGACGTTTAGAATCCACAGATACCGCTAGAGATGAGTGGGATACCCCTGACGGCCCGCGTATGGGCTGTTTTTTTGAGTGAAGCGCTTATGAGCGCACCAAAAAACTATGAACTATGAAGTAGTTATAGGGCTGGAAGTGCATGTCCAGCTGAAAACCCAGTCGAAGATTTTCTGTGCCTGCTCGACGGAGTTCGGGAAACCGCCCAACGCCAACACCTGCCCGATCTGCCTCGGCATGCCGGGGGTTCTGCCGGTGCTGAACAAGAAGGTGGTGGAGTACGCCATCAAGGCCTGTCTGGCGACCCATTGCGAGGTCCAGCCTATGAGCCGCTTCGCCCGCAAAAATTATTTTTATCCCGACCTGCCGAAGGGTTACCAGATCACTCAGTTTGAACTGCCCATCGGGCTCAACGGCTACATCAATATTCAAACCAACGGCGCGCCTAAAAGGATCGGCCTGACCCGCATCCATCTGGAAGAAGACGCCGGTAAATCGATTCACGGCGAAAATCTGGGGCGGCCCGGCAAGAGTTACGTCGATTACAACCGCACCGGTGTGCCGCTCATCGAAATTGTGAGCGAGCCGGATTTGCGGTCGCCGGCAGAAGCGCGGGAATACCTCGTCCAACTCAAAGCCATTCTCGATTACGCCGAAGTCAGCGACGTCAACATGGAAGAAGGCAGTCTGCGGTGCGACGCCAACGTGTCCCTGCGGCCGGTGGGTCAGGCGGAGTTGGGGACCCGCACCGAGCTCAAAAATATCAACTCCTTCAAGTTTGTGCAAAAAGCGCTGGAGTATGAAATCGAGCGGCAGGCCAAAATCCTCGACCAGGGCGACGCCGTGGTGCAGGAAACCCGTTTGTACGATTCCGCAAAGGGAGTTACCTTTCCCATGCGCTCCAAGGAAGAAGCGCACGACTACCGGTACTTTCCGGAGCCCGATCTGGTGCCCACCGTGTGCGACGCGGCGTGGATCGATTCGGTCCGGCAATCGCTTCCTGAGATGCCGGAACAGAAACGCGACCGGTTCGTCCGCGAATACGAAATTCCCGAATACGACGCGGGCGTGCTGACCACCTCGAAAGCCCTGGCAGATTATTTCGAAACCTGCGTGAAACTGTTTCCTCAACCCAAAACCGTCAGCAACTGGATCATGGGTGACCTGCTGAGGGAATTGAAAAACAACGGTAAAGACATCGACGATTGCCCGGTCACCCCGGAGCGGCTGACCGATCTCTTGAAGTTGATTGACGACGGGACGATCAGCGGTAAAATGGCCAAAACGGTATTCGAGGAAATATATCGTTCCGGCAAACCGGCGGCGGAGATCGTCAAGGCAAAAGGACTGACGCAGATCACCGACGAATCCGCCCTGCTGAAGATGGTGGAGGACGTCATCGCCGCCAACCCCGGCCAGGCGGCGGATTTCAAAAACGGCAAGGACAAGCTGATGGGATTTTTTGTCGGACAGGTGATGCAGGCCAGCAAAGGCCAGGCCAACCCAGCTCTGGTCAACAAATTACTAAAGGAAAAGTTAAGTTCCTAATGATCATGCCGACAATTTCCTCAAAAACCCTTTTCATGGTGTCCTGCGCTTTAATTGGGGCGATCACATGGAGCTTGCCCGCCCTGGCGGGAGCGCCACAAGATTCGCCGGCGGAAAAAATCTGGTCGCAGGACAAACGATTCGTCGACAACGGGGACGGAACCGTCACCGACACGAAAACTCACTTGATGTGGATGAAGCAGGATTCCTACCAGCACACCGGCCATTGGCTCACCTGGCTGGAATCTTTTGACTACATCAAAAAAACCAACGAAGACGGGTTCGCCAATCACTATGACTGGGAAATGCCGACCTTAGAGGATTTAAAAACCCTGCACGAACCCCACAAGACCAACAGCCAGCAGGTTGGACGTGAAATGAAAATTCATATCGACCCGATCTTCGCGCAGGAGGGTTCGGGGGCTTGGTGGGCTCTGGAAGCCAACGGACATTTCAATGCCTTCGGTATTGAATTCAATAATGGGAAACGGTTTTCGGCGCCTAAAAAATCGAAAGCCCGGAAAGCGGTGCGACCCATGCGGGTGGTCAAGCCTTGACGGTCTCTGAACAAAAAAGGGGTTACCTTTGAAGCGACGCGATTGGAATTTTTTAATTTTGGGTGCAGGGGTGGCAGTGGGCTTGATGATGTTCTCCCAACCGGCAGAAGCGCGGTTTCCGGGCATGGACATCACCCTGTGGGACGCGCATCAGGCCAAGGAAGACCGTAAAAACTCCGCTTACCTGGAGTTTCATAAACTGGTCGAGCAAAAGAATTATGATGAGGCCATGCAACTGATCGCCCGTGCCCATCAGCAAAATCCGCAAAAAGGCACGCCTCTGGTATTAAAATCCCTGCTCCTTTATGAAATGAAACGCTACAAGGAGTCCTACACAATTCTGCAACAGGGCCGGAACATCCAGCACCGGCACCCCGCCATTCCCTTCGCGCACTGCCGGCTCTATCGCATCATGGGGAACGTGGAACTCTCGGACCAGGCCTGTAAAATCGCGGTGCACCAGCATGAAAACAACAAGGACGCCCATTACGAGTTTGCACAAACATTGGCCGCAATGGGATACATGGAACTGGCCAACAAGGAGTTGGTCCGCGCCGCCGAGTTGGATGCGTCCAATCCGATTTACCCTTTCGAGCGGGGAATGAATTTCTTTTACTTGAACGATCTGAAAGAAGCCGAGCGTTCGTTTCTCAAAGCCTTATCCCTCAATCCTGACGATCTGGAATCCGGTTACCAGCTGGGATACCTGTACGCGTTGCAAAAGAACTTCAAGCAAGCTGAGGTCCATCTCAACCGTATCTGGCAAACGCGGCAGGACCACCCCAAGGTGGACGCCGCCCGGGCTTTGATCGAACTCATCAAAAAGGGCGACACCGATAAGCTTCCCGCCCAGGTGAATCATCACAGCTATCACCTCAACCGGTCACGAGCCCTTTACCAGTCCGGCGAGTACGGCCTCTCGCTGTTTGAAATCCAAACCGCCCACCGCCTCAAACCGAACGATAAAGCCACCCATCATATCCTGGTCGCTATCGCCAGCCTGTTATTGCGGCTGGACTTGACCGAAAAGTCCGTCAAGCAACTGATGAGCGCCCATCCCAATGATAAAACCCTGCAGGCCAAAGGACTCCAGGAACTGGGCGATATGAGAATGATGCGGGGTCAACTGGATCAGGCGCGTAACTATTATAAAAAATCCGAAGCGATGGGTGACCCGGACGGCCTGGCCAAAATCAGTCTGGCTGAACTGCCGCTTCAAACTCCGGACACTCGGCCCGCGCTGGATTCCAGCGAACCGTTTTTCGATCTCGTGAAAGCACTGAACCGAAAAGGTGAAGTATTCGCTCATTATGGAATGTACCAACGAGCGCTGGCCTTGTACTCCCTGGCTCTCCGAACCTACCCCGGACATTTGATGAGCAAACTCAATATGGCGGCCGCCTATTACAAAATGGGAACGCCGCACAAGACCATCACCCTTCTGGAACGAACCCTGATTTCTCATCCCGATCATGAACATATCCTCGCCCACAGGGTGCTTCTAGCCAAGGCTTATGCTCAAAAGGGCGACCGCGAAGGAGCACTCGAGAACTTGAAACTCATCCGAAAAATCAAACCGTCCATCCTCAGAGTGCTGAGAGCCGATCCCGCATTCAAGGATTTGAAAGATCATGAATTGTTCCGGCAATGACCTTGAAATTCCAACCCTTAATACCAACAACACCCGCGCAAAATGGTTGCAATAATATAAAGTTTGACAACTCTCTCTTTTCTTGGTTACATGAAAAGATACGAACAATTCAGTGCAAAACCAGCAAGCTGATTGTTCACTTATAGCCAACCCAATAAATCGGGGAAATGCCATGAGTTTGTTTCAAAATGGTAAAGCACGCGTGGTCGTGTCCTTGCGAATATGTTTTGCAGGATTGCTCTTTTTAGTATTCTTCACCCCTAATCTGGTTTTTGCGAATGCCTGCCAGGACGCGACCCAGAACCTTCGCTCCAGCTTTGAAGTCACTCAGGGCCGGGGTGGCATCTGGGGATACATGGAAAAGAGCTCTTCTCTTAGAGGAGATTCCATGATTGGCTTCCAGGTGGATGGCAAATTACAGCGCATCATTGTCATCTTCGAATCCCAATGCGCCAAGTCGAAGCAACCTTCCAAAAAGAATTATCAAAAAATTGACAACATTCTGGGTGACGCGCGGATGATCTTCAACCTGCGGCCGGGCAGGGATCCCGTCAAAAAAATCATGGCAAAAATCAACGGGCTTCATTCCAACTTGAACAAATTGATTAAAGAATTGGAAGCCTAAACCACACCTTTTATTCTCTATGATCAAAGAAGGAAACAAGGCTCCCGATTTTTCAGCCTCTGATCAAAACGGGAAAAAAATCAAACTCAGCTCCTTCAAGGGCAAGAAGAACGTCGTCCTCTATTTTTATCCCAAGGACATGACTCCCGGTTGCACCACCGAAGCCTGCGATTTTCGCGACCATTCCAAAAATTTCAAAAATACGGAAATCCTCGGCGTCAGTATTGACTCCGCTGAAAGACACCAAAAATTCATCGGAAAATACGATTTGCCGTTTACACTGATCAGTGATGTCGATCAAAAGGTGGTGAACAAGTACGGCGTCTGGCAGGAAAAGAAGCTCTATGGCAGGAAGTTCATGGGTATCGTACGGAGCACGTTCATCATCGACAAGTCAGGAGTGGTTCGCAAAATTTTCCCCAAGGTCAAAGTCAAGGGGCACATCGATGAAGTGTTGGAAGCTTTGAAGGAACTCTGATCTTTACCGGCGCGGACGCGCCATCAACCGTTCGATCTCTACCACCCGCCTCGGTATCCCTTTCGACAAATTGGCACACCCGGTCTTGGTAATCAGCAGGTTGTCCTCAATTCGAATCCCGATTTCCTCATCGTAAATCTTGCCTTTATGTTTCCACCGAAACTTGCCGTAAAGGCCCGGTTCATTGCTGATCAACCACCCCGGCCTCATCGGCTCGATCCCGTAATCCCGAAACGGGTCACCGTCGTGCTCCTGCTCGCCTATCAGATGGCTCACACCGTGGGGACGGCCTTTATAAGCCATTTTGGATTTGCCGCCCAGATTGTGAAATTTCTCGTCCAAACCCTTTTGCAGAGTTTCCCAACACACATCATTCAGCTCCACAATGGTCACTCCGGCGCACGCCTTGGCCTCCACTGCCAACTGCGCTTCCAGCACGATCTCGTACAAAATTTTCTGCATCGGATTGAACTTTCCGGAAGCGGGGACCGTACGGGAGATATCCGCATGCATGGTCATCCAGCGCACACCAAAATCCAATAGCACCAGTTCCCCTTTGGCGATGGGGTCGTCATTTTTCATATAGTGCAACACCGTGGCGTTATGACCGGCCGCGATGATCCCCGGAAAGCTGAGGCCATAAGGCGAGTTCATCAACATCTGCCCTTCAAGAAACCCCTGCACCTGGTATTCGTTGTCGAACTGCCTGAAGTTCTGCAAGGTTTCCTTGAACGCTTTGCCTGTAATCGTCTGCGCCTTGAGGGTGTTGGCAATATCGTAAGCATCCAGCGGCAGTCGCAACTCAAAGTGGGACTGCATGATATTGCTGAGGCTTCCTTTCGGTGCCTTCACTTTTTTCAGCAGACCTTCAATTCTCTTTTTGAATTTCCAGTTATGATCGGTTTTAATGGTGCGCCGGTTACCGGCGCGCGTGCTTTCGAGCCAGAACGTACCCGCCTGTTTCTTTGTCCTTTTCGAGAAGCGTTTCTTGAAAATTTCATCGAAGTCATCGATGTCCTGCACGTCCTTGATCCCGGTCACCCGCTTCACTTCGCGGATGCTGGCCGGATCCCCCACACCAAAGCGGACGCCGTCCCAGAATTCTTTTCTCGGGTCCTTCTTTTTAACAAACAAAATTTCGTCCGACTCTTTAGACCCGGGGTCCAGCAATAGAATCACTTCTGACTGGTTGACGCCGGTCAGGTACATGACCGTCGGTTCCTGATAGGTAGGAGCATAGGCGTAGGTCCAGGTTGTCTCCTCCCCCGGCCCATAGGGCACACCGGTCAGCACCATCAACTGGTTTTCCTTTTTCATCAACTTGCGGCGGCGTTCCCGAAAACGGCTTTTGGCACGAGCGCCCGCGCCCCCGTCACGAAAGATCCCGGAGTATATTTTCTTGCCGTTTTTCACCGCAAAACCGTTGGATTTCACATGCATGACATTTCCTAAAATGGATTGAAGCCTTATCGATCTTTAACAATTCATTATATGATTGAAACCAAAACCTCTCAAATTTTCTTTCACCCCCCTACCGGGGGAGGGAGCTTGCTGACGGTTAATGGCAGTCGATGACTATGGGGCGCAGTTCAAGGTTTTAAATTTGCTCCGGGCCTTGCCCGGGCGGTATTTATTTTTTCCGCAGTATCGCCAACCACTCTTTATCCCGGCGTTTCTCACTCGAAAACGAACATTTCTCGAGGCGTTCGATATTGAACCCCCCTGAAAAATGGGTCCGAATATCGGCCTCGGTGGTATTGAACGGCGGGCCGCCATCTTCTCCCGTCTCATAAAACAATCCGAACAACAGGCCGCCAGGTTTCAAAATTCGGGACACGGTCTCGACATACGCCGACCTTTGATCGGGATGAATCGCGCAGAAAAACGTCTGCTCCAGCAGGTTGTCGTATACCCGGTCATGCTTGGCCTCCAACTCAAAAAAATCCCGGTGCAAAACCTGTGCGCTGAGTTTTTTGTTGCTCAAGGAATCACGGAGCAATTTGACCGCTCCGGGGGAAAAGTCGACACCCGTCACCTCAAACCCCCGCTCAGCGAAATAGATCACTTCATGCCCCTGCCCGCACCCGGGAACGATCAGCGTCCCCGGCTGGAGCAAGTTGTCTTTCCACAGGCGGACGAAAGGATTGGCCACCTCCCCCAGGTCCCAGGCGAGATCGTTTTCATCGTAATGTTTCTGCCAATCGGCCTGCTCATAGCCGTTGCGGATTTCTTCAGTCATAATGAGTCACTGTTTGCTGAAATATTCTTTCAAATGTTGAAAAGCAGTGCGGGCCATCGCTTCCACCGCTTCGACGGCGTTGCCGCCGATGTGCGGAGTAACCATCAATTGAGGACATGCCAGCAGTTCGGTATCCTCCGGCGGCTCCTGAGAGAACACATCCAAAGCCGCGCCAGCGATGGTTTCCTTGACAAGCGCTTCTTTGAGGGCCGCCTGATCCACCACGTCTCCCCGACTGGTGTTAATCAAAAATGCCGTCGGCCGCATTCGGCGGAGGGTGGTTACGTCAATCATGTGCCGCGTTTCCTCTGTCAATGGAACGTGCAGGGAAATAATATCGGCTCCTTCCAGCACTTCCTCGAAACTTTTCTCAAGGGCATCGGTCTCTGTGCAAAATTCGGACATATCCAATATATCGCGAATCCAGACCCGGCACTCAAACGGTTTTAACAGCCGCACCACTTCTTTGCCGATGTTCCCGCACCCGACGATGCCCACGGTTTTACCCTGGAGGAGCCGTCCCCCTTCCTTAGCCCATTGCCCCTGCTTGAGAGCCCATCCGCCCTTGAACACATTATGACACAGCCCCAGCATGAAGCTGAGGGTCAATTCGGCTACCGAACGCCGGTTGACGCCTGCTGTCCATCCCAGTTCAACCTGGTGCCGTTGCAGAGCTTCCGGATCGATATTATCGAGGCCCACTCCGTATTTCGCGACGATTTTCAATTGCGGCAGGGCGGAGAGCACCTTATCGGTAATCCCATCGCGCCCGACCAACAGTGCGTCGGCCTGACCGGCAAACCGGATCAACTCGTCCTCGTTCAGGTAACGTCCCTTATCATTGAACAACGGTTGCGGAAAGAGGTCGGAGAGTTGGTCCCGGAGCGTGGAAGAATCACAAATAGGCGGTGGGGTGACCGCCACCCGCGGGGTTATCCGGGTCATGGCCCCGAACCAAAAATCTGATAGACAATCGCTAACCCTGCCACAAAAGTTCCGATGAACGACCCGAGACTGGAGAAAAAAAAGATCAGAAACACCCGGATCACGCCGTTCTTCCACCACATGGAAAAATGAGCGATGTCTTCGCGCATCGATTCAAAATCGGCTACCTTGGGTTTCCGGATATAAGATTCCACGATGCCGACCACCATACCGGCGCCAATGGTTGGGTTGAGAGAAGTCAATGGAGCCGCCAGAAGCGCCGTCAATATCGAAACCGGATGAGCAAACGCCAACGCGGCCCCCAGGGCACTCAACCCGCCGTTGATCACGATCCATTGGAGAACCAGCTGGGTGCCCAACTCGGGCGACCGCATGTACCCCACTCCGAACATACTGAGGATAAACAGACCGATTCCCCAGCCGACATAATACCCGGTTTTGCCGGGCGGTGGCCTTTCGTCCAGCTCCGCCATCGCTTCGGGTCCGGGGGGATTTTCAAATGCGGGCAACATTCCGACCAGATGCCCGGCACCCACCATCGCCAGAATATTTTTGGGACCCTCGGGAGATTTTGTCATCTCAATCAATTTTCCGACCATAAACTGGTCCCGCTCGTCGATCAATACTTTCTTAACAGACGGCAGAGTTTCCCCGAACTCCTCGACCAGGGAATGAAGCATATCCCCTTCTTTGAGTTCTTCAATCTGCTGTTCGGTGACTTCCTCACCGACAAAGATACTGGCGATGAGACTGGAAAACAGTTTGAGCTTCTGCCAAAAAGAAACCTCCCGGTATATGCGTTGCAGGGTGGTGGTGATATCCCGGTCGATCACCTCCAACGGCAGATTGTATTCGGTAGACAGTTCAATGGCCTTCATCATTTCCTGGCCCGGCTCCACACCAATTTTTTCGGCGAGACGCTTCTGGTAGGCGGAGAGGGCCAGATTCACCAGAAGCAGAGACCCCTTTCCCTGACGCAGGACCTGGTAAATATCCAGGTTCTTCCACATGGACTTTTTCACCAGATTCTGAAAACGGGGAGGACACAGTTCAATGGCTATACGATCGTATTCTCCGGTGCGGATCTTCTCTTCGACCAGATCGACACTTTTCTGGGAGACATGGGCGGTCCCCACCAGAGTGATGGCGGCGCCGTTGACTTGAACTGTTTTGACAATATCCTGGGTGGCTTCCACAAATTCCTTTCTTGACCCGGCAGGGAGTATCGTAAACTATGCGAGGGTGCGCTCGATGAATCCCACCGCCCTCAGGGAGGGCCGTTATTCCATCGCAAGGCAAAAGCCTGACGAAATGGCGGGGAACAGCTATAAGGGTTCTGGCTGTTTACAGCCTTCTAATGTAACATAACCTCATTTTTGTTCACAAGGACCATTACCCGGCAATGCAACCGTTCAAACTGGTATCCGATTACAAACCCTCAGGGGATCAGCCCCAGGCGATTGAAGCTCTGGTAAAGGGCTTCGAAAAGCCCAACGGAGTCCACCAGACTCTGCTGGGGGTGACCGGCTCGGGCAAGACCTATGCGGTGGCCAATGTCGTCGAGCAACTTCAGTGCCCCACCCTGGTGCTGGCTCATAACAAGACATTGGCGGCGCAGTTGTACAACGAATTCAAAACTTTTTTTCCGGATAACGCGATCGGCTACTTCGTCAGTTATTACGATTACTACCAGCCGGAAGCGTATATGCCCACCACCGATACCTATATTGAAAAAGACGCATCCATCAATGACGAAATCGACAAAATGCGCCACGCCGCCACCCATGCCCTGTTCGAACGGCGGGATGTGCTGATCGTCGCCAGCGTTTCCTGTATCTACGGCTTGGGTTCCCCGGAAGCTTACCACGGCATGCTGTTGTTTCTGGAACCAGGAATGACGCTCGAACGAGACCAGGTGTTGCGTAAACTGGTGGACATCCAATACAAGCGCAACGATCTCGATTTCCAGCGGGGAACCTTCCGGGCGCGGGGAGACGTGGTGGAAATACTCCCCGTTTACGAGCGCAATGAAGCAATCCGCATCGAGTTTTTCGGCGACGAAATTGAAAAGCTCACCTGCTTCGATCCGATCACGCTGAAAACCTTGCGCACCCTGGAACGTATCGCCATCTACCCCGCCAGCCACTACACCACCCCAAAAGACAAATTGGAGGCGGCGATTGAGAGCATTCAGGAAGAATTGAAGGAACGCATTCAGTATTTTCGAAGCCAGAGCCAGTTGATCGAGGCTCAGCGTATCGAGCAACGCACGATGTTCGACCTGGAAATGATTCGCGAGATCGGCTACTGCCAGGGCGTCGAGAACTATTCGCGCCATTTGATGGGTCGGGAGCCGGGAAGCCCACCCCCGACTCTACTGGATTATTTTCCCGACGACGCCCTGTTCGTCATCGATGAAAGCCATGTCACCTTTCCGCAACTGAACGGTATGTACAAAGGCGACCGCGCACGGAAGGAAACGCTGATCCGTTACGGCTTCCGCCTACCCTCGGCATTCGACAACCGGCCGTTGATGTTTTCCGAATTTGAAGGCCGGACCAACAACCGGTTTTACGTCTCCGCCACACCGGGCAAATATGAAATCGAACAATCCGCGGGCCAAGTCACCGAAATGATCGTCCGACCGACGGGCCTGGTGGACCCTGAAATCGAGGTGCGGCCGGTAACGGGTCAAGTGGACGATCTCTACAACGAAATCCAAAAACGCACCGAACAAAACCAACGGACGCTGATCACCACCCTGACCAAACGATTTGCGGAAGACTTGACCGAGCATTTCACGGAAATGGGATTGAAGGTGAAGTACCTGCATTCCGACATCGTGACCATCGAGCGAATGGAGATCATCCGGGAATTGCGGCTGGGCGAATTTGATGCGTTGATCGGGATTAATTTGTTACGGGAAGGGCTGGACATTCCCGAGGTGTCCCTGATCGCGATTCTCGACGCGGACAAGGAAGGGTTTTTGCGTTCCAGCACATCATTGATTCAGACTTCCGGTAGAGCCGCGCGACATCTTGACGGTCACGTCATCATGTATGGCGACACCGTCACCCCCAGCATGCAAAGTGCCCTTGACGAAACCGAGAGACGTCGGAAAATTCAAACGGAGTACAATAAAGCCCATAACATCACTCCTGTCTCTATCAAAAAATCGATCCAGGAATCGCTGATGGGTCTGGAAAAATTCTCCATGGCTCCTGTGGTCCAGGAGGAAGAAGAGGACTATTTGCCGGAAGGAAATATCGTCGGCCTGGCAACCCGGCTGGAGAAACAAATGCACGCCGCCGCCAAAGCTCTGGAGTTCGAACGCGCGGCTCAATTGCGGGACCGGATCAAACGGTTACGCGAAAAGGATCTGGGAATTATCTAGAGGACCGGAACCGGTCGGCACGCCGCCGCTCGCCCATACGCGTTCCCATGAATTCGCGCAGAATTTTGTCATGCTCCGGGGAAAGCTTGGAAAATTCCAGTCCGGTGACGAACGGTTCACTTTTGCTGCCAGGGTTCTTGCGGACATTGCGCACCTGGGCTTTCACATTGGATAATTCCCCGAAAGTAAGATTGACGGTGAGGCGAAGGTCATCCCCTTTGGTCAGCCGTTGGGAATGGGTGACCAGGGCTCCGGAAAGGCTCAGGTCGCGGATGGTTCCGGTCAATGTCGTTTCCGAGGCTCCGCCTTCAACAGAAAATGAAAACGGGAAATTGGCCTTGTGCCGATTGTTCTTCCTCATCTTATAACTGGTAAAGCTTTTTGGATATTCCAGCACCATGAGACGGACCGGTTGCGCTACGGCATACAACACCAATGTTTTGAAATCGAAATAAGTCCCATCAGAAGTAAAACTCAGGCTACACCCGGTGAGTGGAGCAACCTTGACAAAATCTCCCTGGAAATGTGGATAGTCCACAATGAGGTATTCGTCTTCCACCCAACCTCGAAGAGCGACCGGGTATTTCTCACCCCGTAGGGTGGCCTTGACCTTCTTGCCCAAGGACAGATGCAACCCTGTTTTGGTAACCGTTTTCATGTCAACCCGCCTTCAGTTCTAATGATAATACTGCATGTCTACAAAATCGGCAGAAACAGGTGATTATCTTTAGTTTTTTAAACGATCCGGGGCATTTTATTTTAAGTAATGGTGTTATGTCCCGCTACCCGGCGTTTTCCGGGTTTCTTCTTCGGAAGGAATCTGGGGGTAGTATTTATTGTAAGCTTGAATGATCTGGCGGACGATAGGAGCCGCCGCAGAGCCACCATGCCCGCCATGTTCCACAATGACCGCCACCGCGATTTCAGGATTCTCAAATGGCGCATACCCGACGAACCAGGCATGATCGCGATGTTGGTAAGGAATCTCGTCCTCCTTACTCTTAGGGCCCTTCTTCAGGCGTACCACCTGGGCGGTGCCGGTTTTCCCGGCCACCTTTATTTGTTTCAAACGGGCTCGCCAGCCTGTTCCCCGCTTTTCATTGACCACTCCAAAAAGACCCTTTTGTATTATGGAAAAGGTATCGGGACGACTCTCCAGCCTTTTCTCGATGCTGGGAAAAACCTCTTTGATCACCCGGCCGTCCTTATCCTTGATCTGCCGCACCAGGTACGGTTTCAGCACCATTCCGCCGTTGGCTACAGTCGCTAACAATCGTGCCTGCTGAATGGGAGTCACCAAATTGAATCCCTGCCCGATGGATGCGGAAATAGTCTCTCCGGCCAACCATTCTTCCCCTCGGGCTTTTAACTTCCACTCCTTGGTCGGGACCAAACCCGGTTTTTCGCCGATCAAGTTGACTCGGGTCAGGCTTCCCATTCCCAGCATTTTAGCGTAACGAGCCAACGTATCGATTCCCAACCTGTGGCCGACGGTATAAAAGTAAACATCGCAGGACTGGACCAGGGCGTCATGCAGATCAACCTCTCCATGTCCTCCTCGCCTCCAACAGCGATACGCTCTCCGGCCCAGCCGATAGTATCCGGGGCAGAACACCGTGTCTTCCGGATTCACTGCTTGTTCCTCCAAAGCCGCATAAGCGGCGACAATTTTGTAGACGGATCCGGGTGGATACTGGCCGTCGATTGCCTTGTTCTGTAGTGGGTGTTGTGTATTAAAAATGAGCTTGCGCCATTCTGCAACTGAAATGCCTGCGGAAAACAGATTGGGATCGAACGAGGGTTTACTGGTCATGGCGAGGATTTCACCGGTCTGCACTTTTATTACGACGGCGGAACCGTTAATCGGATTTTCTTCCGTTCCAGTCATCATTTCTTCAACCACCTGTTGAATTCTCAAATCCAGAGTCAACTGCAAATGATTTCCACTTTGAGGAGGACTCTTTCTCAAAACAGCCAGCTCCCGGCCCAAAACGTCAACCTCGACTTCCTTATATCCTTTGCTCCCTTGCATTTCCTGCTCGAACAAAAACTCGATCCCCTCTTTACCGACGATGTCCCCCATCCGGTATCCGGCTTCTCCCTTCATCAATTTGTCTTTGTTGATCTCTCCCAAATAGCCTAAAAGGTGAGCGGCAAGTTCCTTGTAATGATAATCCCTCAAAGGTTCGACTTTCAGATGAATCCCGCCCAACAACCGGTTGTTCTCTTCGACGAAGGCCACCTGATCCCTTTGGATATCCGCTTTGACAAGAACATCCAGAAACGGTTGAGATTGCCGTATATCGTTTTTTACCTTTTGGACGTCAAAATCAATTTTTTCCTTCAAGGTATTCAGCGTTTCACCCAGGTCTTGAACATCCTCCGGAGTGATGTATAAATTGAAGGAAGGGCGAATGGAAGCCAGCGTCACTCCATTACGGTCTGTGATTTCGCCGCGGTAGGAGGGCAGAGAAATCAGGCGCACCCGATTGTTTTCCGACAACCCCATAAAGTCGGATCCCTTCAAGACCTGCAGATACCAAACCCGTAATAACAGGACCAGAAAACTGATAGCCACCAAAAGTACGAATATTTTTATTTTTTTTCGTACGTCATCAGAAAAATCACGGGTATAACGTTCGGTACTCACTGTCTGAAACCCTCCAGCGAGGGAAATTTACGGAGTACCCATTGTTTGCTCCAGTTTATAAAAAAGAACAAAATGGGCCCGACCAACGCATTGTACATGGCGTAAATGAGGAGCGTTTTGAATAGAAAACTAAACGGAATTGGGGCCTTGAGAAGTGTGGTCATAGTCAAATAATACACCAAACCATCGAAGAAAGAGGCGGCGAGCAAAATCACGGAGATGGGAACAAACCCGACCACCATCAGTTTATCCTTCAGGGTGGAAAAGGTGAATCCAATAACGCTTTTGGATAGTGTATTGACTCCCAGCAGACTTCCGGAAAGACAATCCTGGACGAAACCGATAGCAAACCCCACCCAGATTCCCCGGTCCCCTTTAAGAAGGACACCGCAATAAACCGTCAGAATCAGAGCCAGATCCAGAGTCATTCCGCCCACGGAAAAATGACTCATCAGACTGGTCTGAAGAGAAAACAGGAGAATGAAGACTACTGTAAAAATACCAATAATCATGTTCGCAACTCATCTCACGACAAAAGAACCAAAACTTCCTCCAAGCGCCCAAAATCCGCGCTGGGAGCGATGCTGATTTCCTGAAACAGTCCCTGGGTTGCTTTGGTTATACTGATAACGGTCCCCATCACCAATCCTTTGGGATAGACGCCTCCCAATCCGGAAGAAATAATTTGGTCGCCCACATTGACCTCGGCGGTGATGGGCACGTATTTCATTTCACAAAACTCCATTCCCGTTCCGACGACGATTCCAGCAACGCGGTCATGACTGAACAGGGTATCCACGGAACTCCGACCATCCACGATGAGCATGACCTTGGAGGTATTCAGTCCGGCTTGGATCACATGGCCCACGACGCCTGCATTGGTGACCACTGCCAGATTTTCCTTGATCCCGTCCTGGGTGCCTTTGTTGATGAAGACGACCCGAGCCCACTGGGTGGCGTCTCGTCCTATCACTTTGGCGACGACAGATTCCAGTTGTCGCTCTTTCTGATACTCCATCAAATCGCCGACGCGGTCTCTCTGACGGAGATCTTCACTCAGCTCGTTATTCTGCCGGATCAGCTTGTCGATTTCCTGTTTGAGTTTTTCGTTTTCTTCGGAGACTTCCGCCACAAATAGATAATGGTCCACAACATCGTTGACGGAATCCAAGGTATACGTGACAAGGTTTTGAACAGGGGAAACCACCCACATCAGTACGGTCTCAACAATGTTGGGAGATTGCGACCGCTTGATGTCAAAAGTCATCAAGGCGAACGAAGCCAAAACCAGTGACACAATAATTATTATATTTTTACGACCACTGAGTCTCTTTCGCCACACTTTAAAACGTTACTTTTTTAAGGAGTTTAGGATCTGACAGTAGTTTCCCCGCGCCCAGCACCACAGCAGAAAGGGGATCTTCCGCCAGGGTAATGGGAAGTCCGGTTGATTCCCGTAACAAAATGTCCAGACCTTTGATGAGAGAACCACCCCCGGCGACCACCACGCCTTTATCCACAATATCCGACGCCAGCTCCGGAGGCGTTCGCTCCAAGGTGATTTTGACGGATTCAACAATCGTGCTGAATGTTTCCTGCAGGGCTTCTCGAATTTCTTCATCGGAAATGACGAGGGTTTTGGGAATACCCGCCACCAGATCCCGCCCTTTGATTTCCATGGTGATTCGCTGTTCCAGGGGATAAGCCGAACCTATTTTGATTTTGACTTCCTCTGCAGTCCGCTCGCCGATTAAGAGATTGTATTTACGTTTCACGTAATTGACGATGGCCTCGTCCATTTCATCACCGGCGACGCGCACCGATTTGCTGTAGACGATCCCGGACATGCAGATAATGGCGACCTCGGTGGTCCCCCCGCCGATATCGACGATCATATTTCCGGAGGCTTCCTGGATCGGTAAATCCACGCCAAGGGCGGCGGCCATCGGTTCTTCAACCAGATACACTTCCCGGGCACCCGCTGACTCCGCAGAATCGCGCACGGCCCGTTTCTCCACCTGCGTGATGCCGGAAGGCGCGGCAATCACCACCCGCGGCCGGACCAGCGATTTGCGGTTGTTGTGGGCTTTCTGGATAAAACTGCTGATCATTTGTTGCGTGACTTCAAAATGCGCAATGACCCCGTCTTTCATCGGGCGGATGGCTTCAATACTGCCGGGAGCCCGACCCAGCATCTGCTTGGCTTCCGCCCCGACCGCCTGCACTTCTTTGGTCTGGGTATTGATGGCCACTACAGAAGGTTCGCGCAGGCAGATTCCTTTATTTTTTACAAACACCAAGGTATTGGCGGTACCAAGGTCAATGGCCAAATCGTCCGAAAACAAATCCCAAAAGAAGTTCAACACAACTATTATCCTGTTGAGGTTGGTAAAGGTTTATTAACTAATTGATTTTTCTACTAATAACCTTATATCAGGGGAGTTGGAGATTTGCAAGACCCGGTGGCCCCGGGACCTCAAAAGAGGAGGTTCGGGATTGTTTTCAATGCAATAAGACTGGAATAAACAGGTTGCGAATCAATCCTTGGTGGACTAACATACCCAGTTTAAATTTTAACATCTTTTTGCAGGCCTTGGGAGTGTAAATCCATGCTCAAATTCATTCGAGAGCAGTCCGATACCTGGATGATCAAAACCATCCTTTGGGGCATCGTTTTCGCCTTTGTCGCCACTATTTTCTATTCCTGGGGGGCAGGCGGCCAGATCGGGGGAGCCAATAAAACCGTTGCCACCGTTAACGGGCTGGAAATCAAAGTCAATGAGTTTGAACGCGCCTACGGCAATATCGTCAATTTTTACCGCAACCAATTTCGCGGCCAGTTTTCAGAACAAATGGCGGCACAACTCAAACTCAAGGAAAATGCCTTGGATGCCCTGATCCAGAACAGGCTCGTGCTCCTGGAAGCGGAAAAAATGAACCTGAGGGTCAGCGATCAGGAGCTGGCGGAAGGCATTTCCAAACGACCTGAATTTCAAAAAGACAGTAAATTCAGCAGTAGTCTCTATAAAAATTATCTCCGTTTCAGTCGCATCAGCGCCAAAGATTTTGAGGAAAACCAACGGAAAAGCCTTCTCCGCGAAAAACTCGAAGGGGTCATTAAAGCTTCGACGCAAGTATCGGAAAGCGAAATACAGGACGCCTATAAAAAGGAAAGCGAAAAAATAAAATTCAAATATATTGGCTTTTCGAAGGATTACTTCAAGCCCGCCGGTCGTCCTTCGGACGAGGAAATCCAAAAGTACTTTGAATCACACAAGAGCCAATTTGAAGTATCGGAACAAATTCAGGTCCAATACGTCAAACTGACTCCAAAAATGGTCGAAGATTCTATCGAAATTTACGAAGAAGATATCAAGGACTATTACGATACCAACCAGGCCAAGTTTCTCATCAAGAAACAATACAAAGCGAGTCATATCCTGATTAAAAATGATACTCCGCTTCCATTCGGGGAGGATTTGTCAGATGAAGAGAAGGAAAAGTTGTTAAACGAGGCCGACGAGAAAACCAAGATCAAAGCCGATGAAATCCTGAAACAAATCAAGGAAGGCGCCGATTTTGGAGAAATGGCGAAAAAACATTCCGCAGACACGGCGTCTGGTAGCAACGGCGGCAGTCTGGGGCAGTTCTCCCAGGGATTGATGATTCCTGAATTTGAAGCGGCGCTCGACCTGCTAAAACCCGGAGAGCTGGGCGGTCCCGTCAAAACCATGTTCGGCTTTCATATCATCCAGCTGGAGGAGGTGAAGGAGAAACACTGGAAACCCCTGACGGAAGTGCAGGAGGAAATCAAAAAAATACTTAAAGAAGATAAGGCGCGAAAACGCATCCGAAGAATCGCCAAAAAAATTCGAAAAGCCGCCGGAGCCGACAATAACCTGATCCGAGCCGCCCTGGAATACAAAGCCGAAACCAAAACCACCGAATTCATATCAAGAAAAGTTCACAATGTTCCCGAAATTGGGAATGTCCCCGAGTTTTTCAATACGGCATTTTCACTGGCGGGTGAGCAATTGAGCGAACCGGTCAACACTCCGGAAGCTTCGTATTTGCTCAAAATAATAACAAGAAAAGATCCTTATATTCCGGAGCTGAATGAAGTATTGAGCGAAGTGACCCAGGGAGTTGTCGAGGAGAAAAATATATCCGCCACGGAAAGTCAATTCAAGGCCCTTGGGGAACGGTTGAAAACTGAAAAGAACCTGGAACAACTGGCTAAGAAACTCAACATGGCCGTGGAGGAAACCCCGTTCATCAATCAATCGGATTCTATTCCCGGCATCGGCAACATCCAGTCCATCAAAGACGCTGTGTTCCCTCTCAACCCAGGAGAAACTGCCACTGGAGCCAGCCGGGGAGTCTACTACTTGATCCAAATGGTGGAGCGTGACGCGGCGGCCCAGCCCGATCCGGAAAAATTAAAAAAGATCTATACCCGCCTCAAAAATGAAAAAGCCCAGGTGATTTTCCAGGAGTGGATGGAAAATGTCAAAGAGAATGCCGACATCCTGATCGACCAGACACTCCTGTAAATACCGGATGACAGCATAGGAATCAGAGCCAGAATCGCCCCACGCTTGCATTATAGCAGGAGTTTTTGGGTCCAGCGTCACGCTGGCTGGCTACCGCACCCGCCATGTATCCTTTTCACGCCCGGTATGGTTGGCTTCGGCCAACCGGTGTATCTTGAGGATTTTTTCCACCAGTTCTCCGATGTCCCGCGCCAGCACACGGATCATCTCCTCCTTGCCCTGCCCTCCCAGATCGTAAATGATATCGGGCACGAACCCGCATTGCTTGATCGCTGTGTGCGTTCCCCACTCTAAAGAAGAGCCTTCCTTTTGCTTGACACTTTTGGGTTCTTTGGCGCGATCGAACGATGCAATCTTGAATTTCAGTTTCTTGCAGGCTTTCAGGATGAGATCACTGAACTTGATATTCATTACTGCCCGCATTTCAGGGTCAAAGTGCATGGCCGTCAATACGATTTTAGCAACATGTTGCGAGGCTCCGAATTGCGGTGCGGCCACGGTAAAAATGTTGTTCCCGTTTTTGACGATCCGTCCCGGAATAGCTGCCACATCCTCCGCCCCCAGAGCGCCGGGAAGACCGACCCCGATATTCGACTGCACTTCCGGAATCAGTAAGCCGATCCGGTTTCCCTTCAACACATCGACAGCAGCGGACAGGCCCTGAATCACTTGGAATCGTTTTTGTGTTTTGAACAGAGACGCCATCGGGTTTACGCTTCCCGAGCCGTCTCCCCTTCCAACACCGTTGGCGATGCCCGCCATTACCAGCCCTTTGGCCTTTTGAATCGCCGAGGACACATCCAATCCCAGGGCCAATCCCGATACGATAGCAGCAGAAAGCACGCATCCGGTTCCGTGCCAATCTTTTTTGCCAATCCGATCGCCTTCAAAAGTAAAATGCCGTTTGCCGTCAAAGAAAAAATCGTCCGCATCGTTTTTGGAATGCCCGCCTTTGATCAATACGTTGCGGGCTCCGAGTTTACAAATCGCCTTGGCGGCTTTCAGCCGGTCCTGCGGGCGGGTAATGCGAATGCCCGATAAAATCTCCGCTTCGGGAATATTCGGCGTCACCAGTAACGCCAACGGCAGGAGTTTCTCTTTGAGCGCTTCCACTCCCTTTTTGGAGAGCAGAGTTTTTCCGCTGGAGGACTTGATCACCGGGTCCACCACCAGATTTTTGACCCGCATCTTCTTTAACAGGCGGGCGACGCATTCCACCAGCGCCTCGTTACCCAGCATGCCGGTTTTGACGGCGGCGGGTTTGGCATCTTCCAGCACGGCTTTCAGTTGCGCCTCCACTTCTTCGAGTGACAGATCGAAGGTGGCCTGCACGCCTTTTGAATTCTGGGCGGTGATGGAGGTGATGACCGATGTCGCAAACAACTCATGGGCGGAAATGGTTTTGATGTCCGCCTGAATACCGGCCCCGCCGCTGGAGTCGGAACCGGCAATCGTCAATACTGATGAAACCTGTTTCATAGTCACACAATCCTTTAATCAAAATTCAGCAGGCTTTCCAAAGACCGACCGTTGAACTGAAGGGTTTATTTAAATCAAACGTTGGGGAGTGGTCCGGGCAACAGCCTAACCCACAGTGACCGATTTGGCAAGAGAGCGAGGTTTGTCGACGTTCCTTTTCAGAGAGGTGGCCGTGAAATATGCGAACAGCTGGGCGATGACCATCTGAATCAGGGGTGCGATGACAGGCGGAACCGGCGGCAGAATCAATTCCTCGTTGAACAGTTTCTGGTTTCGGTTGCGTTCGTCGAAGTGGATTCCCAAAACGAACCCGTCACGGGCGCGGATTTCCGACACACTGGCCAGGGTAGCCTCGTACAGTTCTTTTTCGGAATTGGGAGGGATGAACACAATTGAATTAATGTCCGAATCGATCATGGCCAGGGTGCCGTGCTTCAAAAATCCGCAGGGCATCCCTTCGGCATGGACATAAGCGACTTCCTTCATTTTCAGGGCGGATTCCAGGGCGATAGGATAATACATGCCGCGGCCCAGATACAGCCAGTTTTTGACATTCCGGTGGCTGTGGGCGATCCGGTGAATAAAACCTGAACGTTCGTTCAAAATGCTCTCGATAATGCCCGGCAGGGACTTGAGTGACTCCATGTATTTGTCATACGCTTTTTGAGTCATATTTTTATTTTTGACTCCCAACTTCAAAGCGGTGCGGGTAAACAGAATCATCTGCGCCAAAGCCGCCTTGGTGCTGATCACACAGATTTCCGGTCCCGATCCCTGCAGAACCGGGCAATCAACCATTCGGGAGAGGGTCGACCCCATCACATTCACAATAGCGCCGGTTTTTGCGCCGCGAGACTTGGCATGCTTGAGAGCGGATATCGTGTCATAGGTCTCCCCGGACTGGGAAGCGGCCAGCACAAAACTGTCTTTGTCCGCTGGCGACAGGGATACAAATTCATCCGAACTGATGGCGGGGATGTATCTTCCCGCCAGCGAGGAAAATATGTAGTCGGCATACATCGTCACATAATAAGTCGTCCCGACACCGACCAACTGGGTGTTTTTGCTTTTATGGATCATGCTCACGAGGCGGTCGATGGTTGCCTCTTCCACCTCCATCGCATTCAAAACGGTCTGCGGCTGTTCGTAAATCTCCTTGAGCATATAATGCGGATACCCGCCTTTTTTGGACGTTTCGCTATCCCATTCGATCCGCGTGATGGGCTTGTCCACTTCTTCTTTCGTGACAAAGTTTTTGACAGTGTAGCCGTCCTTGGAGACGATGGCGTATTCGTCGTCATCGATGATCACTGCATTTTTGGTGTGGTCGATGAACGCGTTGAAATCCGATCCAATGAACTTCACTTCGTCGCCGATACCCAACAATAAAGGCGATTCCCTTTTGGCGCAATAAAGCTGATCGGGTTCATAATTACTGATAAAAGCCATCGCGAAGGTACCCTCCAATTGCTCGATGGCTTGCAACAGGCTGGCCTCGACATTCCCCGTTTTTTTATAGGCATTTTCCAACAAGTGAGGGATGACTTCTGTATCGGTGTCCGACAGGAACCGGTGCCCTTCTTTTCGGAGACGGTCTTTCAGTTCCAGATGATTGGAGATAATACCATTGTGAATGACGGCGAAATTATTATCGCAGGATAAAAAGGGGTGCGTGTTGTTGCGGGTGACCTGTCCGTGTGTGGCCCAGCGGGTATGAGCGATACCCAGGTGAGAGGAATGCCTCAGAATATTTTCTTTCTGATAAACATCGTTCACGCCTCCCACATTTTTTTTGACGATGATGCTCTTCCGGTTCATCAAAGCCACGCCACAGGAATCGTAGCCCCGGTATTCCAGGTTACGAATGCCGTCGAACAAAACGTTCGATATATCTTTCAGGCCGACGGCCCCGGTAATCCCACACATAAAGTTGACTTCCTATTTATTGGACACGGAATAATGAGCGGGCAGAACCTTACCCGGCGGCACGATGGTGCCGGGCTCAATGGAATTCCCCGCTCCAATGACGACATCATCCCCGAT
Source organism: Nitrospinaceae bacterium (assembly GCA_965237905.1). Classification (GTDB taxonomy): domain Bacteria; phylum Nitrospinota; class Nitrospinia; order Nitrospinales; family Nitrospinaceae; genus SZUA-226. Next base: position 638,362 of record OZ250172.1, read on the forward strand.
GAACGCACCCAATTTCAGGATACCTGTGTCTTTGGCTTTCTTTTGATGCTTGACCTTGATGGTGCTCCAGTCCAACTGCCGGTTAACGGTCATCGTTCCGGCACCGATGTCCACATTCTCTCCTAAAACACTGTCGCCAATAAATGACAGGCGGCCAATATGGGAATTTTTCTGCACCACGCAGTTTTTCAGCTCCACCCCGTAACCGACGGAGCAGTTGTCCCCCAGGGCGGTGTAACTGCGGATCAGGGAGTTGTTTCCGATATAGCATCCCTTGCCGATGGAACAGGGTCCCTCCAGCACCGCCCCCGCTTTAATAATGACATCATCTTCAATATGAACTGTTCCCTGAATGGTCACATTCGCTTCCAGAGTCACTGTTTTGGATATCCGCGAGTGCTCCCAGGAATCCATGATGATTTTGTTGGCCCTCAGAATTTCCCAAGGGTAGACGACATCCAGCCACTCGTCTTCCCACATGGAGGCCCGCAGACCCTCGTCCTTGACCAGCGCCTTGATCGCCTTTTCCATAGAGCGGCCATTCTTCTCCAGCAAGCCAAAAAAGCTTTCTGGAAGGATATAGACCCCGGACAACACATAATTGCCAAGGTTATCGCCCTTCGGCTTCTCAATGATTTTGGTGATGTTCATGTTGGCGTTCAGAAACACATTGCCGAACATCTCGTTGGAAGGCGGCAGGCAGATGGAAGCCACCGGCCCCTTGAAAGCGTGAAACGATTGCTGGGTTTTGGTGAAGATATTCTCCGCGGTCACAATATCTCCGTAAATCAAAAGGAAATATTCACCCGGTAGAATCTTATCCTTGATCTTCAGCACCGCATCGCCGATGCCGCCGGCCCGACTCTGTACCATATACTGAAGGTTCAAGCCGTTATGCACATGCTCGCCGATTTGCTCAACCAATTTGTCCTTCTGATGGCCCACCACCACAAAAATATCATTGACTCCGGCTTTCTGGAGCAGGTCGAGGCTGTGATCGAACAAATATTTCCCGGCCACACTGATCATGGGATTGGGCCGGGTGTCGGTAAAGGGTTTCAGGTTGTCACCTTTACCCGCGGCAAGGATTACAGCTTTCATGGTTTAACTTTCGAATTCGGTTGATTGGGGGAAACGATGGTGCCGGTCCGTCAGGCCTGAACAATCTGTTCGGCTTTTTTTAAATCTTCGGAAGAATTGATTCCGAAAATCTCATCCGCGTCCTGGGTCGAATGGCACGCCACAGCATGCCCGTTCCGCGAGAGAATTCCAACCGTATCGGTCAGATAGTACTCCCCTTGCGCGTTGCTGGAGTCGACTGAAGCTAACGTCTTGAAAAGAATGCCTTTATTAAAACAATAAACTCCAGAGTTGTATTCGTCAATGGTTTTTTCCTGTTCGCTGGCATCCCGGACCTCCACGATGCGCAAAACGGCCCCCCCCGGACTGCGGACCACCCGCCCGAAATCCTTCTTTTCCCCGGTTTTAAGGCTCAACAGGGTGCATCCGGCGCCGGTTTCGTGATGTATGCGAAGCAAGGCCTGGAGGGTTGCAGATTGGATCAGCGGCATGTCCCCGCACAGGACCAGAACATCTCCCTCAAAGTCCTCCAAAGCGGCCCGGGCTTGCAGAACCGCATGTCCGGTCCCCAGCTGTTCTGCCTGCTCGACAAACTCAACGGGACGGTTGGCGCAGGCCTGTTTGACTTCCTCGGCCTGATACCCCACCACCACGAGAACCCGTTTGGGATTCAAGGTAGCCACCGTGTCCAGCACATGAATCAGCAACGGGCGCGAGGCCAAAGAATGCAAAACCTTGGCGCAGTCGGACTCCATCCGGGTGCCCTTCCCGGCGGCTAGAATGACGACGGCTAACCCTTGTCTCGGCATTTGATGTTGTAGTCCTGGATTTTTTTGCGGAGGGTGTTGCGGTTGATTCCGAGAATGTTGGCGGCCTTGGTCCGGTTGCCCTCGGTTTCCTGAAGCACGATTTCCAGCAGGGGTTTTTCCACTCCGCCGATGATCAAATCATGAAGGCCGCCGTTTTGCCGAACGTCCATATGGGACACGTATTTTTTAACGCTCGTATCCAACCATTTTTCGAGAAACGTCTGGATTTTTTTATCAACCTTCGGCATAGGTCTTAAACGGGTCAATCAAGTTACAGATCGGTTTTCATGGGGTGGAGATGGCGCATCGTAACAAACCCGCTTCGGGAGGTCAAGAACAGGTTCCGGTCCACCCGTTTTAAAATAATTTTCAGTTGATAAAAAACAATGAGATGGCATAAGATGGGAAATTATTTATTCAATCCAAAAAGAGAATAGAGAATTTATTGTGAAAGTCGCCTTCGCCACACTCGGTTGCCGGACCAATCAAAACGACACCGCGGAAATGCAGACCGTCCTGGAACAGGAAGGATTCTCCATCGTCGGTTCCCAGGAACGGGCTGACATCTATGTCATCAACACCTGCACGGTAACCGCCAAAAGCGATTCCAGCTCGCGCCAGGCGGTGAAGAAATCCCTGGCCATCAATGACGCAGCAATGGTCGTTTTTACTGGATGTTATGCCCAGAACAGCCCGGAGGAGGCATCACAGATTCCTGGACTGGATGTGGTTCTGGGGAACGCCAACAAGCTGGAGATCGCCAAGGTGATCAAAACCCAACTGAACCGGCTTCAACAGGAAGATAGCTTCGGCCTGCCGCTGGTGCACATGTCCGACATTACCCAGAAATGGGATTTCAAGACCATCCCCGTTTCCGATTTCCACGGCAAGACCAAAGCGTTCATCAAAGTGCAAACCGGGTGCGACGAGGCCTGCTCCTTCTGCACCGTGGTGCGGGCAAGAGGACGGTCCATCAGCGATTCACGGGAAAATATTCTCAACAACGTGCGCCACTCGCTGGCAGCCGGGTTCCGGGAAATCACCCTCACCGGGATCAACCTGGGAACCTACGGAATGGATACCGACCCGCCGGAAACGTTTTCCTCCCTGGTGGAGGAAATCCTCGACCTCGAAGGCGAATTTCGCGTGCGCCTCAGTTCCATCAACCCCATGGAAATCGACGACCGGTTGATCGAACTCATGGCGGAACGGAACAATCTGTGCTCGCATTTGCATATCCCGCTTCAAAGCGGGGACGATACCGTACTCTCCCGCATGCGCCGGAACTATAACGTCCGGCAATACCGGGAAGTGATGAGAAAGGTCATTGACCGGAATCCGGGCCTGGGACTGGGGGCGGATATCATTGTCGGCTTTCCCGGCGAAACCGACGCGATGTTTGAAAACACCCGCCGAATGATCGAAGACCTGCCCTTCACCACCCTGCACGTATTCTCCTATTCTCCCCGTAAAGGAACCGAGGCCACCGGATTCACCAACGACGTTCCCAAGTCCGTAAAAAAGGAACGCAATAAAATCCTGACCAAACTGGGAAACCAAAAAGCCCGGCAATTCTGGGAAACCTTACTGAACCAAACCGTCCCGGTGCTGGTCGAAAACAGCCGCGATCCTCAAACAGGACGCCTGCGGGGTCATTCCGACACCTATATACCGGTCTCTTTTGAAGGGTGCGATGAATGGATGAACCGAATTGTTCCCGTCCGCATCACTGAGGTTTTGGAACAACAGGTTTCCGGATGCCTGCCGTCATAATCCTGACCATCGAATCGACCGGTTCGGAAACGCCATCACTCATACTTCGCGGGAAATGATATCGCGACATTGCCCACACTTTCGGGAATTGACTGTTAAACTGGGAAAGATCGTCATCCGCAGTTTCGCGACCCATTACTCCGAAAAATCCAGGTAATCCCGGACTCATGAATAAAAAAAGTCAAAATACCGATGGCATTAAAATCATTTGCCAGAACAAAAAAGCCCGGCACAATTACCAGATCGAGGACACGATGGAGACGGGTGTGGTTCTGCAGGGGACGGAGGTCAAGGCCCTGCGCGAGGGCAAGGCCAGCATGGCGGACTGCTACGCGGTGGTGGACCGGGAGGAAGTCTTCATGCTGCACTGTCACATCAGCCCGTACACCCCGGCGCATGCCTTCAATCACGATCCCATGCGCAAGCGCAAGCTCCTGCTTCACAAAAAAGAAATTGCGCGATTGATCGGCACTACTCAGGAAAAAGGCCTCAACCTGATTCCACTGAAACTGTATTTTAAAAACGGTAAGGTCAAAGTGGAGCTTGCCATCGCCAAGAGCAAGAAAACCCACGACAAGCGGGAAACCATCAAGAAGCGGGAAGCGGACCGCGAAATTGCCCGCGCCATGAAACGGGATAAACCCTAGTCTTTGCGAAGAACCATCACCACTCCACAAATAGCGGTGCAGGCGCCGATGTAGCCCCACAATCCGATCATTTCGGGCGCTACCCAATCCGGCGCCACGAGGGGCAGGATGTGCATGACGGTCAGTGTGATAAACGGGTTGAGTGTGATCACCACACTGATCAGCCACAGCGGAATATGATTGACCGCCTCCGCCAGACAGCCGTAGGCCAGCAGGGTATTCACACCCAGAAAAGCTATCAACGCCCAACTGCCAAAATTCGGATTGTTGAATTCAGCCCAGGTCGCGACAGGAATCAACACCAGCGCGGCAGTGCCATACACCAGCAGATTCAGATGAGGGGCTTCGTAGGCCACCGACAATTTTTTCTGGAAAACCATATATCCGGCCCACAGCACGGCGGCCGCAACCATAGTAATCGAGGCTTCCGTGTAGACTTCGCTTCCCCATTGGCGACTCTGATCTTTGTAAAAAAGAACGAACCCGACTGCGGCAATTGCCAAACCGATGCCCTGTCTCCAGTTGAGTCGTTCCTTGAATAAAACCACTCCCAGGAAAACCAGTAGCACCGGCGCGATCTGGATGAGAATGCCGGCGTTCGAAGGACTGCTGACTTCTACGCCTCTCAAAAAGTAATAATAATTACCGGCCAGAAAAATTCCCGCCAGAACTCCGAAACCCGGCGGCGAATAGATGATTGATTCCGGTCGCTTCTTTTGGAATTTCAAGAACAGGAAGAGCACTATAAAAGCGAAGGTAAAACGGAACCAGACGATACTGCCTCCGGAAAATTCCTGGAGGGCAATTTTCATCAGGATGGGAAGAAAGCCCCACAGCAAGGCGGTGATCGCCACGCAGGCAAGGCCCCGGACGTAATTGGGCTTCTGCATAGTCCGGTCAGTTTAGGTGAGCAAACTTCTCCAGCATCGTCAATCCCTGCTTCTGACTCTTTTCGGGATGAAACTGAAAGGCGTGAATGTTCTCGTGTTGGATCCCGGACACAAACTCCACTCCGTACTGGGTGGTGGTGGCGACCATGTCGCGATTTTTGGGAACGACATAATAAGAATGAACAAAGTAGTAGTAGGGATGCGCATCCATCGAATCAAACAGCGGCGATGGCTTGTTGAGGGTCAGCGTATTCCATCCCATATGCGGGACTTTCAGGGTGGGGTCATCGGGAAAGTGAAAACGCATGACTTTCCCGGGAAGAATCCCCAATCCTTCCACCGTGCCAAACTCAATGCTCTGCTCAAACAGCAATTGCAACCCAAGGCAGATACCCAGAAACGGTTTGCCGGATTGAATCGATTTGTGGACCACTTCCACCAGCCCCAGGCGATCCAGGTTGTCCATGCAATCCTTGAACGCCCCGACACCGGGGAGGACCACCGAATCGGCATCCAAAATGGTTTGGGGTTTACTGGACACCACGGCATCGGCGCCCACGGCTTCCAGCGCCTTTTGCACGGACCGCAAATTGCCCATGCCATAGTCGATAATGGCGATCATCTAGAGAGTGCCTTTGGTAGACGGAATCGTGTTGGACCTCGGGTCCAGGGAGCTGGCCTGGTCCATCGCCTTGGCAAACGCCTTGAAAGACGCTTCCACCACGTGGTGCAGGTTGTTCCAGTAAGGAGAATTGAAGTGCAGGGTGAGCCCGCAGTTGGCGGAGACGGCTTGGAAAAATTCCGAAACCAGCTCAACATCAAACTCGCCCAGTTTCGCCTTAGGCAAGTCGATATTGAACACAAAGTAAGAGCGGCTCAGGTCCACGACGCAATTCACTAGCGCCTCGTTCAAAGGCACACTGGACTGCGCAAACCTCCGGATTCCCTTCTTGTCTCCAAGGGCTTTTTCAAAGGCCTGACCCAACGCAATTCCCAGATCCTCCACCGTGTGGTGGAAATCGATGTGGGTATCTCCTGTCGCTTTTACCGTGAGATCGAAATAACCGTGGCGGGATAACTGCGCAAGCATGTGATCCATGAATGGAATCGGGGTTTGGATATCCCCCTGTCCTGTTCCGTCGAGGACCAGACTGATTTCAATTTGGGTTTCGCTGGTAACACGTTTGATTTTGGAGCATCTATCCATTGACCGGCTGTATTTCTTTTCCTTTATCTTTTTTGCCATTGGAGGAATGTTTTCCATTGCCTCCGTTTTGGCCGTTTTTGCCGTTTCCATGGACTTGTTTTTTACCATTACCAGAAATCGGGACGGCCCCGAGAACGGTCTTATTATAGAACTCCTGAACCGCGTTTAAAAGACTTTCCGGGTCCAATTTCAAATCTTTTCGGACCAGCACCGGAGCTCCATGTTCAATGACTTTATCGGCCACGCCGATACATTTCACCAGAACATTTTTCTCCGGGAGATGCTCGTTGATTTCTTCCAGAACCGCGGAACCGAACCCACCTTGAAGCGCGTGTTCCTCCATCGTCACCAGGCATTTTGCCGACTGTGCATAGCGGCAGATCAGATCGGTATCCAAAGGCTTCACAAACCGGGCATTGATAACAGCCACACTGAGGCCCTCGCTTTCCAAAGACTTGGCAAGATCCTGAGCCGGTGGCACCATATGGCCGTAAGCGATAAGCGCGATATCGGTTCCATCCTGAATCACCTCGCCCTTGCCGATTTCCAGTTCCTTCATTTCCGGGTCCAGAGGTACGCCCAGGCCGGCACCACGCGGATAACGCACGGCGGCGGGACCGGGATGATAGACGGCGGTTTTCAGCATATGGCGCAGTTCATTTTCATCCTTGGGCGCCATGATGACCATATTGGGCAGTGTCCGCAAATACGCGATGTCGTACAACCCCTGATGGGTCGCCCCATCCTCGCCGACGATGCCGGCGCGGTCCATCGCGAACGTCACCGGGATGTTCATGAGACAGATATCATGAACCACCTGATCGTACGCCCGTTGCAGAAACGTGGAATAAATGGCAATGACCGGCCGTAACCCTTCCAGCGCCAGGCCACCGGCAAAATCCACCGCATGTTGTTCGGCCATACCCACGTCGAAGGTGCGCTCCGGAAAAGCCTGCCCGAATTTACTGATCCCCGTACCCGAGGGCATGGCGGCGGTGATGCCAATAATTTTCTCATCCTGTTTGGCCAAATCGATCAGAGCATCGGCAAACACTGCGGTGTACGCCGGATTGGATTTCTTTTTCAGGAACGCTCCCGTTTCGATGTCAAAGGGAGACGCGCCGTGCCAGATTTCGGCCTTTTCTTCAGCCATTCTGTATCCTTTGCCCTTGCGGGTAATCACATGAACCAATGTCGGACCTTTCTGGCCTTTGAGGTCTTCCAGGTTTTCAATCAACGTCTCGGTATCGTGACCATCCAGCGGACCGACGTAACGGAATCCCAAGTCCTCAAACAACCGTCCGGGGATGAACACGCCTTTGATGGCGTCGTCGATTTTGTGGGCGAAATGCGATATATTTTTCCCCACCCCGGGAATAGATTGCAGCATCTCATCAATTTGTCCTTTGATCTTTCGCATGACCTGTCCGGTCATGATCTGGCTCAGGTGGGCTGACATGCCGCCGACGTTGGTGGAAATCGACATCTCGTTATCGTTCAAGATAACGATCATGTTGCTTTTAAGATGGCCGGTATGGTTCAAGCCTTCAAAAGCCATGCCTGCGGTCAACGACCCGTCGCCGATCACCGCTACCACTTCGCTGTCTTCTTTTTTGAGGTCGCGCGCTTTGGCAAAAGCGAGTGCGGCGGAGATGGAGGTGCCTCCATGGCCGCAGTTCCAATGGTCGTGTTCGTTTTCTTCGCGTTTGGTAAATCCGCTCAACCCCTCGTATTGCCGGAGTGTATGAAACCGTTCCCGGCGGCCCGTCAGCAGTTTGTGGACATAGCTCTGGTGCCCCACATCCCAAACAAACCTGTCCCGCGGACTATCAAACACGTAATGCATCGCCAGTGTCAATTCCACAATGCCCAGATTGGAGCCCAAATGTCCGCCAGTTTTGGATATCGTCCCTAAAAGAGTTTCCCGGATCTCTGCTGCTAAAGTGGGAAGATCTTCTCTGTTGAGTTTTTTTAAGTCCTGAGGACCGTTGATTCCATCTAAGAGCCTGCTCATAATGTTTCCATATCAAAAGGTACGTTGGACGAAAAAACGGGCAATCTCGCGCAGAGGATCGGCTCGTTCGTCAAATTCTGCCAAGCATTCCAAGGCCTCATCTACCAGAGATTCGGCTTTCTTTTTGGAATCCTCCAAACCAAACAAGGCCGGGTAAGTGGCCTTGTCCTTGTCGACATCGCTACCGATATCTTTTCCCAGTTCTTTTTTATCTCCAACAATATCCAGAATATCATCGATAATCTGAAAGGCCAGACCGATATGAGCGCCGTAACGGGAAAGTGCCCCCAACTGGGAATGGGAAGCCCCACTCAAGATCGCGCCGCTTCGAACACAGGCCTTGAAAAAAAAGCCTGTCTTGTAAATGTGGATGTACTCCAAAGTTGAAGCATCAATTTTCTTCCCCTCCGATTCCAAATCCACCACCTGGCCACCGATCACTCCAGTGGAACCCAGCGACTTGGCGATCTCCTGCGAAGCGCGAAGGATGTTTTTGTGGGAAATGGCCTCCATCAGATAAGGGTTGGTCATCAACACAAAGGCCTGCGTCAGCAACGCGTCCCCGGCCAGAATCGCAATGGCCTCACCAAAAACTTTGTGGTTGGTCGGCTTGCCCCTCCTCAGACTATCATTATCAAGAGCCGGGAGGTCGTCATGAATCAACGTGTACGTATGAAGAAACTCAACCGCTACTGCAAAAGGCAAGACGTTGGTTCGGCTCCCTCCTACAGCTTCCGCTGAAGCTATAAGAAGGCTGGGGCGTAACCTTTTCCCCCCAGCGAACAAACTGTAGTGCATGGATTCGTGAATACTCTTGGGGTAACCATCTTTTTCCGGCAAAAACTGGGGTATCGCTCTATCGATAAATTCTTTGCATTCCCCTAAATATTTCTTGGCGAGTACTCTTTCTGTTGATTGGGTCACCGGAACCATTTAAAAACCCCTAAGGTATCGTAATATAAAATGTTAGCACACATCCTACCTCAGTCAACCTTTATTCAAAATCCCGGCACACCGTTGCCCCTCCATCGCTTTAACCTTGCGAATATCCTCATGATTACGGTCGGGATTTTACGCCAAACCTTACATTTTTTTGGTGGGAACGTGAGACAATCCTCTCGCCGATCACTCTTGGGTGCAAAACAGGCATGACAACACAGGCCATTCTTTCTTCAGCACCCTGGAGAACACCCCAAAAGAGGGTGAAGGGATGGGCTCTATTCAGACATAAATCCGGAAAACCTTATCAGTGATGATCCCTTTCCTAAACAAATCAGTTTCTTTGCTTGAACGAAACACTTAAAATGTTGAGCCTTATAGTATTGACAAAGTAAGGAAAACCCTTTTTCATAGATTGAAGACTCTCATTTCGGAAACTGCTGACAACTCCATGCCACACCCCAATCCGTTTGACCCGATCCCAAGGAGCACTGTATGGAAACGATGACCACCACATGGGTGGGATATCTTTCTTTGATCATATTTGTTCTGGCCTATTCCCTGGTCGTGGTCGAAGAAAAAATCCACATGAGAAAATCCAAACCCGTTATCTTTGCGGGGTGCCTCATGTGGTTTTTCATTGGCCTTTATGAATCCCAACACGGTCACGGCACTGGCCAGGCTCACGATTATGTGAAGCACCTCATCGCGGAAATCGGCGAATTGTTTTTCTTTCTGCTTGCGGCCATGACTTACATCGATACCCTGGCAGAACGGAATGTATTCAATGCCCTGCGCTCCTGGCTCCTTCGTAAAGGATTGGGCTTTCGTTCTCTGTTTTGGGCGACCGGGACCATCACCTTTTTCCTGTCTCCCCTCGCAGACAATTTAACCAGCGCACTGCTCATGTCCACCGTCGCGCTGGCGGTGAGCGGCGGTAATTCCAAATTCATTGTTCTCGCGTTCGTCAATATCGTGGTCGCGGCCAACGCGGGAGGCGCTTGGAGTCCGTTCGGCGACATCACCACGTTGATGGTCTGGACTTCCGGCAAGGTCGAAACGCTACAGTTCGCTTACCTTATGATCCCGTCACTGGTCAACTGGTTGGTACCGGCGTTGTGCATGTTTTTCTTTATTCCCAACAAAGTCCCTGAAAGCCTCTCGGATGAAATTCATCTGAAACCCGGCGCCAAAATCATAATCTTCATGGGTATCTGCACCATCGCCACTGCTGTCAGCTTTCACCAATTCTTTCACCTGCCGCCGTTTCTGGGCATGATGCTCGGCCTCTCCGCACTCATGCTTTTCGGTTACTATCTGAAACGCTGGGGAAACAAACATCTGAAGAAGGAGTTGCAAATCCCTGAAAGCCGGCAGGAGGAGCACCGCGATTTTGACATCTTCGACAAAATAGCCTCCGTGGAATTCGACACCCTGCTGTTCTTCTTCGGTGTACTCACTGCCGTCGGCGCTCTGCAATACATTGGCTACCTCGCCCTGATCAGCGAAAATCTGTATGCAACCATCGGTCCGACATGGTCCAACATTATCGTAGGCATTCTTTCTGCCGTGGTCGACAACATTCCCGTCATGTTCGCCGTTTTAAGAATGGACCCTGCGATGGGAATCGACCAGTGGTTACTGGTCACACTGACCGCGGGAGTGGGCGGTAGCCTTCTATCCATCGGTTCGGCCGCTGGCGTGGCGGTGATGGGCGTCGACCGGAAAAATTACACCTTCCTCTCCCACATGAAATGGGCATGGGCCATCGCCCTGGGCTACGCGGCGAGCATCCTGTCCTGGTACTGGGTCACGGAAAGCCTCCGTTAATTTTCCTGCCGGAACATTTGGCTCAAGCTCTCGCCAGGGTGAAGACCTGTACGCAACCCGCCTTGGCTTGCTTCAATACCCGGGTCACCTCGTTCAGCGTCGAACCGGTGGTGAACACATCGTCGACCAACAGAATATTTTTATCGAGCATCGCATCCGGACTCACCACTTCAAACGCGCCGCGGACATTTTGAAAGCGTTCCGCCCGGTTTTTCCGGGCCTGGGGAAATGTTTCGCGGATGCGCTTCAAGGGCCGAACCAAGAGAGGTAAGCCCAAAATTTCCGCTATCTTATGCGCCAGAACAAAAGACTGATCGAATCCACGCTCTTTCAACTTCTTCACATGGAGTGGTACCGAGGCCACTGAGTATCCTAGATACTCATCCCGGCACGTTTCAAAATAATCCCGTAAAAAGGGTTCGATCTCGTCGATTGCTCCCGGTTGGTTGCGGTATTTGTAAAAGTGGATCAATTCCTTTAAAACCGAGTCGTACAACCCGAGCGAGCGGGCCCGGTCGAATCGAAATCCGCCCTTTTGGCACCAACCGCACTCGAAGCCTTCCGCCGGATAATCGTAATCGATGTCGGCGGGAATCCCGCAGGTGTTGCATAGTGGATCGTCGATCACAAAGATATCGTCGCGGCACAACCCGCACAAATAATCCCCGCCGTTCTTTCGGCTGAGTCCGCAACCGACACAACTGCGCGGAAACACGGCGTTCACTATCGATTCGCAAACCCGAACCACGCGAGGGCTTTGGAGGATTTGGTTTATCATGTCAATCGCCAGGACTTTGTGATAAAGTTTTTTGCTTCGGAAGGAAGTGACATTATATCACGAAAGCCGAACCCCAGACCTCTACCCATAACTCCTTTAAATATAATAGGATGAATAAGAAAATCATTCAGCTGACCCAGCGCCATGTCGCCGCCACTTATGGACGCTATCCTATCGCCCTCGTCAAGGGCAAGGGCATGCACGTCTGGGATGCATCGGGAAACAAGTACCTCGATTTTGTTGCGGGCGTGGCGGTAGACAGCCTGGGGCATTGCCACCCTGAAATCGTTCAAGCGATCCGCAAACAGGCCGGGCAATTGATTCACGTCTCCAATTGGTTTCATATCGAACCGCAAGCACGGCTCGCGGCAGAAATCACCCGGTTGAGTTTCGGCAACAAAGTCTTTTTCTGTAACAGCGGAACTGAAGCCATCGAAGGCGCCATCAAACTGGCGCGGCGGTTTTTTGTCGATCAGGGACAAAAAAGCAAAACTGAAATCATCACCACCTATAAAGCGTTCCACGGGCGCACCCTGGGAGCGATGAGCGCGACTCCGCAGGATAAAATTCAAAAAGGGTTCGGTCCGCTGGTGCCGGGCTTCAAGTACGTTCCGTTCGATGATATTGCGGCGATGAAAAAAGCCGTCACCTCCAAAACCTGCGCGGTGATGGTCGAACCCATTCAGGGCGAAAGCGGCGTCAACATTCCTTCCAGAACTTACCTTAAGGAATTGCGAAAATTGTGCACCGAAAGGGATGTCTTATTGATCCTGGATGAAATACAAACTGGATTCGGACGAACCGGTCACCTGTTCGCTTGTCAGGCGTTCGGAGCCAAACCGGATATCATGACCCTCGCCAAGGGTCTCGGTGCCGGGGTACCCATCGGCGCCCTGGTGATGACGAATCGGGTGGCGAAATCGCTCGGACCGGGCACCCACGGCAGTACTTTCGGTGGCAATCCGTTGGTGTGCACTGCCGCCCTCGCATCGGTGGCTATCGTGAGTCAAAAGGATTTTCTTAAAAACGTGCGGGAAACAGGAAAGTATTTTCTTTCGCAACTGAAAGAGCTGTCCCGAAAATTCTCCATCATAAAAGAAGTCCGGGGCATGGGTCTGATTCTGGCCATCGATATCAACGGCTCCTCCGCCAGCGTTGCCAAGGATTGTATGGAACAGGGAATTCTGGTAAATAGTATTCAGCCGGGGACCCTGCGGTTCATTCCACCTCTGATCGTGTCGCAAAAAAATATAGATGCTTTGATCCGGGTCCTGACTAAAAGCCTGACCCAACTCTCATAACGAACGTTACCTCTTAAACTGAAGGTGTGATGCCCATGGTTCACCCAGCCCATCCTCTCAAAGCGTATCCGGTTCTCGCCTCCGTCAAAGCACTTTTATTCAAAATAGTGTTTCCAGCTTTACTGATATGGATGGCTTGCGGCAACGCCCCCGCCTTCGCAAAGGAAAAGGCGGTGGAGCCCCCCAACGATCCGCAAAAAATCCGCCAGATATTGCTTTTGCTTTCCGACCAGACCTTGAGAATCCAAAAAGAACTGGACGGACTCAAAAACATGCCTGCCACCAAAACCGTCAACAAGCGGAGAGAGGAATTGATTCTGCAACTGGACGGGTTGAACCATAACTTTGAATCGCTGGCAACCGAACTGCAGACCGAGGATTTTTATCTGGGTAAGAAAAAAGAGGATTCAGGCTGGAGCAAGGAACTGGAGGGATTAATACTTCCTCTGCTGGAGGCCGTCAGTGATGTCACGGAGAAGCCTCGCAAAATAGAACGACTCAAAAAAAGAGTCGCGGCTCTGGAAACCCAACTCAAAATGTTTGAAGTGGGACAAAACAATATCAAGAGCCTTCTTACCATGGACAATCAGTCCCTGGACCCGAAGAGCCCCCAAACAAAAAAATACCTGGCCACCCTGGAAAATTTGAAGAACAAATACAACATAGAGCTGGTTCAGATCAAACTGGAGGAAGCCCGCCGCAACCTGGAAAATGAATTAGAGAGTAGCGAGTCCTTATGGAATGCGGCAACGAAAACGGTCAAGGACTTCTTCAAACACCGAGGCCTTAACCTTCTGATCACGGTAGCCCTCTTTTTTGCCCTGTGGTACCTGTTGACCAAACTGCGCGTTTTTATCGTGGGCGAAAAGAGTTTCATCAAAATCCCACCGTGGACACGAAAGCTCCTGGTCACTGCCTATAGTGTGCTGGTTCTCATGCTCTGCGTTGTTTCGAGTCTGGTTGCGCTCTATTTTCTAAATGACTGGTTGTTGTTGAGTGTCATCATCCTTTTCATGCTGGCGATCTTCTGGGCCTCGCGCCAGTTCATTCCCCGATTGTTTCAAGAGGTGCGGCTGGCTCTCAACCTGGGCACCGTGAAAGAAAAAGAACGGCTGATCTGGAACGGCGTTCCCTGGGAAGTTACCAACCTCGGCCTGCAGGCCACCCTTGTCAATCCTCATCTGGAAGGGGGCCAACTGCAACTGCCTCTGGGAGCGTTGATCGGCAAGCTCTCCCGTCCCATCGTGGCAGACGAACCCTGGTTTCCATCCCAGACAGGCAACTGGGTCACTCTCTCCGACGGCACCTACGGACAGGTGGAACAACAAACCATGGAACAGGTGGTCCTGCGCCTCAAAGGCAATACGTTGAAGTTTTATTCAACACCGGAGTTCCTCGGCACAACCCCTATGAACCTGTCGAAGGGTTTTAGATACGATATCGAGTTCGGACTGGATTACAGTGTGCAATCGCGCATCTGCGATGAAATCCCCCAACTGTTCGAAAAGGGGCTGTGGACTCATCTGGAACGGCACTACCAGAAAGATTCGCCGGACTTCACCTACACGAAGGTTTCCTTCGACAATGCCGGGAGTAGCGCGCTCAACTTAAAAGTGATCGTCGATGTGGAGGGACATTGCGCCGAACGCTACGAGGAAATCCAGCGGGATATCCAGTCCACGCTCGTCCGCATCTGTAACGAGAACAACCTGATCATCCCCTTCAACCAACTCACCGTCACCCTCCCCGACAACCTAAAATCCCAAGCCTGATTGTGAATCCCTCTATTCGCACAGAATAATAAAAATATTCCATTTCCACTTCATAATGCGAATCATCTGGGGTTCCCCAGTCCTTTCAACAGTTCCTTTAATTTGGGTTGCAGATGATACCAAAACTCGGAGAAAATCTTGTGCATCCTCCATTGGGTCCCCAAGTTGATCGCAATGGATAAGATCAATCCCCCCAGAACCAGGGGTTGGTTCCACAAACTCAAAAATATTTTTTTCAAGCCGTCCCATAAAAACAGATTGGTCAGGGCGTCCCAAATTCCTTTCACAGTATCCCAAAGGGTGGCCGGGTTCGACGCTCTTACTTCTGTAATGAAGTACCCTACAAGAATCCACAACGTACAGGCGACAAAACCGAAGTAGGCCGCCGCCCGGAGCCAAACCAGCCACTTATATTTTTTCAAAAGAGATTCGTTTCCGTTGTGCGCGTTCAGAATTTCTTTTTCAATGTCTTCGTAATTTCCTGAGGGCGCATCGGTCGATACGATTTTCAGGGCTCCGGGAAGGTTGCCGGGGAAATAGCCCTCGGTTGCCTGCGAGATTCGAGCCACAGTGCTGATGTGGATTTTGGGGGTGATGTTGTTGTCTTTTCCGTAAATCTCTTTGATATTCCGGGGCCAGTATCGGTAGTAGACTGCTAACCCCGACCGGGAGTCATAGAGTTTGTCGTGGACATTCCGGTGAGTTTTGTAAAGCTCCCAGTCATGGCCCAAGAATTTTAATCCCGCGGTCCCGGCCCGGGCCATCATCCAGTCGAGAGAGACCAACGACATCCCTTGTATCGGATAGCCGCCCCCGACATTAGAGTGAACCCCGGAAAACCAGACCTGCTCGATCCGATCTCCCTGGTTTTTCTCGTCCCACATGACAGGGGAAAAAGTGCCGCGCTCGTCGTCGATGGCCAGGGCGTGGCAAGCCTTCCCCACTTTTTTATTCAGCGTAGGGGTGTTGAACGTGAATTTATAAAGTAGATTAAGGAATTTTGTCGCCGCGTCGGAGGGCAGGCCGACCGCGTCCACCGTGTCCCACACTCCGATAAAGCGAATGCTGGCGACTTCTCGAAACGCTTCTTCTTTTACCGTGCCCAGGCCGAACAGCCATTTGATCCCCTTAAACAGCCAGCCCAACACCGACCAATACTTGTTACGGTTATTGGAGTAGGCTCTTCTGACCTGTTTTAGAAAGTCGGCATCGTCGTCGCACTTTGACGGGTCCAGCAGACCGCGGGAGCAGATGAAGTCGGCCAGGGTGCGCACGGTGAACGCGCCGCGGCTGAACCCGAACAGGAAGATCCGGTCATTGGGTTTATAAACCCTGGAGAGGTCCGCGTACAGTTCCTTGACGTTCCGGCTGAGACCCCAGCCAAAGGCGCCGCCGAGCAGTTTCAACAGTTTCAATTTTTGCGTTCCCACGCCATCGTCATAAATGGCGACCTGTTGTTCCGCCGGCGGCGGTTGGTGAAGGTCCACCGCTTCATAGAGTTTGAACACGTTGGTGCCGCGCCCCTTGCTGGCAGTGTTGCCCGTGCCATCGGAGCAGATCACGATATTCTTCGCCATGATAAGTCCCCCCTCAGAGATGATTGCTACCTTGATGATGTGGATTCCCGCACGCTCTTTGATGGCTTTTCTTATACCTACCGGCCATTCCTCATACTATTTTTTACTCTTCCTCTTAATCTTCTCCAAAACGACGGATATTTTTAAAGTTCCTTTGAGCTGGGCATTACCTCTGTCGTCTCTTCCCTTACCATCAAATTTCACTCTCAGGGATGAAAAATGGCTTCCGGCAACACCCGGCCTTTTGGAAATGTCATTCCACCGATGATTCTCGCCTGGGAAGTAGTAAGAAAATTTGGTTGAACGATTCCTGTTAATCTTCTTTATCAAGTATCCAGGCGGTGCTGGAATCCTGATTGCTTGAGTTCTTTGCAAGAAGGTATTCTTTATTGCTTGAGTTCTTTGCAAGAAGGTATTCTTTCTATAAAATTCCGCTATTGAATAAGACACAATAACAACAATACTTTTCCCATTCTTAATTATGGTTGCTCCTTCGGTTCTAACATCGACCTGGGTCCTGCTTCCCTTTTTACTGTTAACATCCGCATCGGTGCCCGATATGTGGCGAATTCTGGTGAAATAGACAGGTTTTTCAAGAACATATTTTTTTGCCATATTTGGAGTAATTATTACCGACGATATTGGTCTTGGTGGTACGGGCCTTATTGGCGGTACGAGTGTTGGCCGTACTGGTGCTGGTGTTGGCGGTACGGGTGTCGGCAGTACGGGTGTCGGCAGTACGGGTGTTGGCGGTACGGGTGTTAGCACGGGTGTTCTGGAGAGACCGAGTGACTTTTCCATCTCCGGATCGAATAGAGCTTTTTTCCAATTGACCGCTAATTGGATTTGGGGAACTTCCAATCCCTGGGTGTTCTCTAAATTGGCTCCTTCCAAATTGGCCCCTTCGAGGTTGGCTCCTTGGAGGTTGGCTCCTTGGAGCTCAGCCTCTTGGAGATTAGCATTCTGCTTTTTGGAGGTTGGCCTCTTGGAGACTTGTCTCTTGGAGGTTGGCATCATGGAGTTTGGCTTTCTGGAGGTCGGCCTTTTGGAGATCGGCTCCCAGGAGTTTGGCCTCTTGGAGTTTGGCCTCCCGGAGGTCAGCCCCTTGGAGTTTGGCTCTCTTGAGGTTGGCCTCTCGGAGGTTGGCATCCTGGAGGTCAGCCCCTTGGAGTTCAGCCCCTTGGAGTTCAGCTTCTTGAAGGTTCGAATTTCTCAAATGGGCTTCGTGCAGGTCCGCTCCATCAAAATTGGTTCCAACAAGTTGGGCGTTTACCAGAAAGACATTATGCGCATTGGCATGGGACAAATCTTTTCCTGAAAGAACCGCTCCCTCGACACCCTTGGTAGGATTTTCAGGGTTCCAGTTTTTGGGCTTGATCGAAACTTCCTGGTAATCGATATCTGGAGCTCTAAGATATTTGATTAAAAAACTATCAGTCTTGTATTGGTAGAAAATCCATCCCGCAAGCCCAATGATGACTGTGAATCCAAGGGCATCGAGACCATGTTTCTGCAGAAAACCTCCTTCTGAGTTCCGGCCCTCTGTGGCGAGAGTTCGCCGGGCCATTCCCAGATAATCCCAGGCCAACAACCAACCAATCAGAGCGGCCAGGAAATGAGCTTCAATAAGCCAATCAATCTGACTGCCCAAAGATGCGACCCAGAAAAATAACAGGCAAATGGGCGTGGCGAACCAGGCCAGAAGTAGACCGATAAACTCGTGGGACCATCGAATAGATTTCTTGGTTCCCTTCGAACTTTCAAAGTTGGGTGTGGCGAACCAGCCCAGAAGTGAATCGAGAAGACTGTGGGATTGCTGAATAGACTCTTTGTCTCCCTTCGAATCCTCAAAGTAATGCGTCGCCCAACTGTTGAGGGCCCACGGCAGGACTTTGGCGCCCAAAGGTGTATTGTCGGTCAACATGCGCGGCAGTTGCGCCAGTAACCAACAATGCTTCATCAGGTAATGATGAAAGTAAACAAACAAGGCCAATAGAAACCAGGGGGCGAGATAATAAAACCATTTGAAGGAAACACGGGTCCCGATGATAGGAAGCGGGAAACCGGTGGAAGTGGAAAATGTCAGCAGTTGCGCACCTTCGGCGGAAAGAATGGTCAACCCGCAAAACGCCAGGGCACCCAGCAGGGTTATGAACAAGGTGCGGATCATCCGGGAACTATCGTTCATGTTATCGATCCGGTCCTCGAAATAACGCTCCGAAGGCATTTTGGCGTTGGATACATTGGCCCCTCCAAATTGCGTGCCATCGGTATTGGCATTCTCCAAATTAGCTTTGACCAGCTTTGCACCCCGTAAATTGGCATTGGATAAATCGGCATCACCGAAATCGACCCCGGAAAGGTCGGAACCACTGAGATCCACTCCTCTGAGGTTTTGACTAGAAATATTCCAATTCCTTAGATCGTATTTCTGCAATTTCAGGCGCCGGTCTTTTTGTTTTTCCTGGTCTTCCGGGGATAGCTTCAGCCATTCATGGTGGAGCTCGAGTTTGTCGTTGAGGGAGGGCGCTGATTCGTTCTCTGGAGGTTTTGGGGTTTCGTCGTTCATGGGAAAGCCCTCTTAGGTATAGCGATACGCGGATTATAACCCTAATATTTCCAAATGGGCAATTAAATCCCATCGTTTCGGAAACCTTTTCAGATTGTTGTCGCCCTTCGACAGGCTCTTCATAAAAGGCAAAAGGAGGAATCCCCCGGCCCCCTTTACAAGGGGGAGCACATAAAACCCAGGTTCTTCGTCGGCTTTGCCTCCTCAGAATGACAATTCAATATTGACTGTCATTCTGAACTTCAGCGAAGGATCTAGGTTTCCCATCCTGTTTTTCCTGTTATCCTGTCAAAATATTTTATTTGCAGTTTGGGGGCTTATTAATCAAAATACCCCTTTAAAATTAAGTCATTAGAAACCTCTCATCTCATCTGAAAATTCTCCGTGTTTAAATTCGAAATCACACACCAGCACAGTCATTCGCAGGCCCGGCTGGGAGTACTCACCACGCCGCACGGCAAAATCGATACGCCGGTGTTCATGCCGGTTGGTACCCAGGCGACGGTCAAAGCGCTCTCCCCGGAAGACCTCGAAGACTGTGGCGCGCAGATCATTCTCGGCAACACCTATCATCTTTATCTCAGGCCCGGCCATGAAGTGATCCGGGACCTGGGCGGACTCCACCGCTTCATGAACTGGAACCATCCCATCCTGACCGACAGCGGCGGGTTCCAGGTGTTCAGCCTCAACACCCTGTCGAAAATTTCCGAGGAGGGCGTCGCGTTTCAATCGCACATCGACGGGTCATCGCATCTCTTATCGCCGGAGAAATCGATGGAAATCCAGATGGCGCTGGGAGCAGACATCATTATGACCTTTGACGAACCCACCCCGCACGACGCCGACCGAGACTACACGCAGAAATCGCTGGAGCTCTCCACCCGTTGGGCGAAACGCTGTCGTGAAGCGCATGGAAAAGAGAGCCAACAACTGTTCGGAATCGTTCAAGGGGGGATGTTCAAGGATCTGAGAGAAGAAAGCGCGAAACAGATCATCGATCTCGACTTTCCCGGCTATGCCATCGGCGGCTTGAGCGTGGGTGAGGAGAAATCGCAGATGCTGGATCTGGCGGCGCACACGGCCCCCCTCCTGCCCCGTGACCGGCCGCGCTACCTGATGGGCGTCGGCACGCCCAACGATCTTCTGCAATGCGCACAGATGGGAATCGATATGTTCGATTGCGTCATGCCCACCCGCAATGCGCGCAACGGTTCGCTGTTCACCAGCGAGGGGAAAATCAATATCAAAAACTCGAAGTACAAGACTCAGGACCTGCCGCTCGACCCGCAATGCACCTGCTACACCTGCCGCAATTATTCGCGGGCATATCTCCGCCACCTGTTTGTGGCGGATGAAATTCTGGCCATGCGCCTCAACAGCCTGCACAACATCGCTTTCTTTCAAACGTGGATGGCCAGCCTGCGCCGGACCATCCAACAGGACCAACCGATCGACTGGAGTTTTCCGGAAGACAACGGGGAAGCACTTAACGAGGATTGATGCGAATCTTCACTCCTGAGGAATACTTCTTGCGGGTTCTACGGCGGATATCTTTAACGACTGATTCACTCGATACATTCTTGTTCATAATAACCCCTATTTTAAGGAAAGTTTAACAGAAAGTATCTCTTCGCTTATTACCCCATACGGTTCACTTTTGGTTGACGTTAAACAATTTAACCAATTGACTACATCGCTGGGTGAAACAGCTTTCACGATACAATTTCAAAACAAAAGGGCCTAGACGCAACGATTAGCCCCTTTCATACTAAAGTAGAGCTGGGGGTGGGATCAAACCCCCGACCTCTTGAGTAAGAGTCACAAACGTGACCTCTGACTTAAAAAGTGGTACAAGTATCTAGGTAGGTCAAAGAACGTAATTCAATTGGAAACCGGGGACCCTAGTAACTCCACATCAAAGGGTGGGAGAGGCTTGTAGGCTTAAGCTAAAAAATATCCAAATCATTCCGAGGAAGTTATGAATAAGAGACATAGAGTACAGTTTCCAAAATCCGAATCATTCGGTAGCGATCAAGATGAAAGCTATTTCTATCTTCATGGCACAAGTAAAAAGAGAAAGATAAAGTTCCACGACTACGACGAGATTTATCAGGTGCCCGGTTTATATGAACAGATATTTTATGATCGCCTGAAATGCACATCTCCAAGTAAAGTGGCTTCTATTCTCGAATCGTCTATAAAACAATCCCAAGATAATTTTACTGAACTTCGAGTGTTAGATTTGGGCGCAGGGAATGGCATGATGGGGGAGGAACTAAAAAAGCATGGCATATCACGATTAATAGGCATAGATATTATTCCAGAAGCTTATGAAGCGCTTATTCGCGATAGGCCGGGAATGTATGATGCCTATTATGTTGAGGATTTTTGCGAACTCAGTGGAGAAAAGAAAGACGAAATAGAGTCTTGGCAATGCGACTGTATGGTAACTGTTGCGGCACTTGGTTTTGGCGATATCCCAACAAAAGCATTCGTGAATGCGTTCAATATTATTAAGAACGAGGGATGGATAGGGTTCAACATAAAAGATACATTCCTTGATAATAACGATGAAACTGGGTTTTCCAAATTGATACGAGAATTAATTTTCTCAAAATATCTTGATATCTACCACATCGAGCGGTACAGACATAGACTATCAATTGATGGCCAGCCACTTCATTATTTTGCGGTTGCGGGTAGAAAAAATGCAGCTATTCCGCCAGAGTTTTTGGAATCAAAAGGAATTTCAATCTGATGTTTCTAACTATCAGCACCAAGGTTCTGTGGCCTTGGGATATTTAAATCTTGATGTATTCAATTTAAACCACGCTGAGGAATGAAGCCGCTCTTTCCCTACCTCTTCAACACGACCAAGTTTATAATACCTGAAGAAATTTCTTCTTGAGGTCCCTTTGATGAATCCTATAGTGGATTCGATACGTATCTATGATTACCCTTGACCAAGTCAGTAAATCTTATGATGGAGTTTCCAGAATCATAAATAACCTTTCCTTCGAAGTACTGGAAGGAGAAATCCTGATGCTCCTAGGGTCTTCTGGTTGCGGGAAATCAACAATACTTAAAATGATCAATCGTTTGATCGATCCGACAGAAGGAAGGATATACCTGGATGGAAAGGATATTCAGCAACAGGACCCGATAGAACTTCGACGTTCCATAGGATACGTTTTTCAGGGCATCGGCCTGTTTCCGCATCTGTCTATTCGAGAGAATATTTCCATGGTGCCACGCCTTATAGGTTGGCCCGAGGACCGGATAAACAACCGGTACCGTGAACTGCTTGAACTCGTACAGCTGTCTCCCGAAATCCACGCCGATCGATTTCCCGATGAACTATCAGGCGGCCAGCAACAGCGCGTAGCCGTTGCCCGTGCTTTGGCGGCGGATCCGGCTTATCTCCTGATGGACGAACCTTTTGGAGCACTTGATGCAATCACAAGGGATTCTCTCCAGCAGGAATTTCTGGAGTTGAAACAACGTTTGAATAAAACGATTATTTTTGTCACTCACGATATTGTTGAAGCCGTCACTTTAGGCGACCGTATCGCCATCCTCCACGAAGGGCAACTGGAACAAATCGGGACCAGTGAAGAAATCCTGGAAAATCCTGCCACAGATTTCGTTCGGGAACTATTTGCGAAATCTGTCAAGTCCTGGAAGGGGTTCAAAAACATTTTGTAATGAAGACTACATCCTTGACAGATTACATTATCGAACGCCTGCCAGAGATTTGGCAGCGCATCGGGGAGCACATTTTTCTTACAGGAATATCGACTGTGACTGCGGTGCTTGTCGGCATTCCTCTGGCTATTTTGGCTTTCTACCGACCCGGGTTGCGCGGTCCGCTTTTGGGAGTAGTCAGTATTTTACAAACGATCCCCAGTCTGGCAATGCTGGTCATTCTTTTGGCCCTTTTCCAGAAAATCGGAGTAATACCGGCAATCGTTGCGCTCATTCTCTATGCTCTACTCCCTATAGTTCGGAACACTCTGGCCGCGCTTCAGGGAATTGCTCCGGAGATCATCGAAGCGGCCCGGGGAATAGGCATGACAGAATGGCAAAAAATGCGACTGATCAGGATCCCTCTGGGAATTCCAGTAATTATGGCGGGCATTCGGACTGCCTCGGTAGCGGGAGTTGGTATCGCAACTCTCGCAGCATTTATCGGGGCAGGAGGTTTGGGCGAATTTATTAATCGCGGTCTGGCTCTTTCCAACACTCGGCTGATTTTTCTTGGTGCGATTCCTGCGGCCCTACTGGCCTTGCTGGTGGATTTCGTGCTGGGTTTCGTAGAAAAGGTTTGTGATCCTAAACGAAACAGACATTGGTCCCACCGGTTTCATTTTGCCTTGAAACTCTCCATAGTTCTGATTCCTCTTTTCCTTTTGATCCCCGTTTTTATAAGTTTTTTCCCCTGGTCCTCGCAAACAGCAGGATCTTCTGAAAAGAATGAAACGAAAAGTATTAATGTCGTCCGCATTGCATCAAAAAATTTTACAGAACAGCATATCCTCGCCGAAATGATGGCCCAGATGATTGAAAAACGAACTCACCTTTCCGTGGATCGCAAGTTCAACCTGGGTGGAACAATTATTTGCCATCAGGCTTTAAAACGGGGGGAGATTGATCTGTACGCGGAATACACCGGAACAGGCTTGATGGCCATTCTGAAACTTCCTGCAATGAACAATCCCGATGAAGTATATCATCGTGTGTCAGAAGAATATCTAAACCGATTCAATTTGGTTTGGTTGGAACCCTTCGGCTTCAATAATACCTATACCCTCACCGTCCGAAAGCAGGACGCCGTGCAAAATCACTGGAAAAACATTTCTGATTTGATTCCCGTGTCTTCAAAATTAGTAGCAGGGTTTTCTGGAGAATTTCAGGAACGGCCTGACGGATATCCCGGATTTCAGGAGATTTATGGGTTTAAGTTTGGAGAAGTTCATGATCTGGACCCGGGTCTAATTTATCAGGCTTTGGCCAAGGGAGCGGTTGATGTGATCGACGGTTATTTGACCGATGGACGGATTCCAGCATACAATCTGGTTTCCCTAAAGGACGATAAGAAATTTTTCCCTCCTTACCATGCGGCACCGGTAGTTCGGGAAGAAGTTCTGAATGCCTACCCTGATCTGAGAGAGGCATTGGCTCCTCTAGGGTCCCTCATAGACAACACAACCATGAGGGTTCTGAACTATGAAGTGAATGAAAATAAACGGGAAATTTCGGAATTGGTGACAGAATTTTTGCAGGACAAAGAAATTTTGTGATTTGAACGGGTTTTGCGTCGACTCTTTCACTTCTATGAGTCTAAATTTGTAAACGCTTTTAGTTACTACTGCAATTAATACTCAAATATGTAAATAATTTGAGCGGCTTAGAATGTCCGCTTTGGGTCGATTCCAGCCATTTAGATTTCTAACTGAGACACTACCTGCGAATCGGCTGACTCAGGTTTCTCCGGGACCGGGTTCATCGATGATGCCCTTGATCTTGAATTCCCGAATGATGTAGCCTGACCGCTCCGGAAGAGTTTCCTGGAAAATGCCTTTCAGCTCCATCACCTTTTCGCGGTCCAGTACATCCAGCAGAAATTCGAACTGCGCCTCTGGATAATACACCGTGAAATCGAGCCCCGCTGTCTGGTACTGGTATTGAAAACCAGACCGCATGGGATTGTTCCGGATCGGTTTGTACTCGACATGGCCTAGCGGAATCACTTCCGCGATACGGGCCCACGCTTCCCCGCCCTCCTTCAAGGCCTGCTTCACACGGGACAACAGTTCCCGAGGATCCATTAATTCGTAGGTGTAACTGCGCCGCTTTTTCATAAGAGGTTTTCTTCAGTCCGAACACCGCAGGGCACCGCCCGCAGAGCCAAAAACAGAGGTATCTCCTGCCGTGCTCGGTTCTCCGCTTTCGAACGCTTGCCCGGTTCGCTGATTTTATGAGACGTCCACTCCTCCAATCCGTCCACGCACAAACCGGCCTCGGTCAAAGCCTGAACATAACTCTGTAAAGGACGATGATAGGTAACGGTAAAGGATTTGGATTGGACAAAGGGCGGCGTCAGAATAGGAATGGCCGATTCGGAGCCATACAAATCCACCCGGCGGTATTGAATTTTTTTCTGCTCGTCCCATCCCCAATGCGTTTGCCGGGGAATCCTGAAGCAGGGATGCGTCGTGACCATCACAAATCGTCCACCCGGCTTCAACCACCGCTTCACATTGCGCATGACGGGAGCGAGGGATTCGATATTCTGTAGAGCCAGCAGGCATACCACCGCGTCGAAGGTCTTCCCCTGGAGCGCCTGGCTATCCTCCGCATCTGCGTGTTCGAAACGGATGGAGGGATCCGACCGCGATTGCGCGAAACGAATCATCTCTTCCGAAGTATCAAGACCCGTCACCTTTATTTTTCGTTGTGATAGATACCGGGAAAACACACCCTGCCCGCAGGCCAGGTCCAGGACCGCATCGCCCTTCTGCAACTGCATCAGTTGCAACGCACCGGGAAAAATGATGGCTGTCTGGTACTCGCTTCCCTTCAGTCCCACCAAAGCGTCGTACCATTGCGCCGCCTGATCCCATACGACGGAAGGCTTTTTCGATGCCGGTTTCCCCGTGCGAGGCGAAGTCTTTTTCAATTTCCCGGACTGTCGGGTCTTTTTTGTTTTCGCGTTCCGGTTCATTTTCTTTTCACAACTAGACCTTGCCCTATCGGGAAGGAAACCGTATAATTTTTGTGAGTTGTTTCACTTGGCTCAAATCCGCCGTCAATCTTACCACACGAGGACTTCCCATGAGTAGCAACAAACCCTTTCTAAAAAACTGGATCGCAACATTTTGGATTGCCGCGTCGCTGACCTTGGTCTGGGGATGCGCTTCCTCTACTGAAAAGAGTCTTGAGCGGTTGAACAAAACTACCCGTATCTACAATAATGCATTTGAAAGCAAGTCCGAAGACGGGGGTTCTGGCTACGTTCTAAACGATTACCGGATGGACTACCTGCTGAAATACGGTGATATCCAGGGCAAGGTCTCGTTCCTCCAGGCCCAGACACTCAATATTGCTTACTTCAAGGGCGGCAAACCGTTGGAAATCAATGATGAAAATCCCGAAGGTGAAATCGATGAAGCGGTGATTACCATGCGGTATAAAGTGACCATCTCCCCCAGCAACCGGTTGAAAACTTTTATTCATGAGCAACGCTGGAAGCTCGACAAAGATACCTGGCGACTGGAACCCAACTTGAAACCGTTCCTCAAATGATTTTTCAGGTTCGCATGACCACTTCAACCGGACAATCAAGGGTCACCGCCGATGCGGTTACCTTGCAATTGAACCCGTAAATTTCCACTCCCGCCTGTTTTGCTTCCCGCAACCGCTTGCCGAACTCGGGATCAATGGCGTCATTGGAAGTGATCGTTCGAGTATCGGACCTCTGGGAAACAAACACCACCGCCGTCCGGTTTCCTTTGCGCTTCAGCTCAATCAACTCCTCCACATGTCGGCGGCCCCGCTCGGTCGGCGCGTCTGGAAACTTTCCCACCGTTTGTTCCACCAGGCTCACGGACTTGACCTCAACAAACATAGGACCATCTGGAAAGTTCAATTGGAAATCAAACCGGCTGTGGCCCACCTTGACCTCGGAAGAAAAGTCGGTGTAACCGGAAAACCCGGGCAATGCACGGTCGGACAGCGCACCCCCCACCAAACGGTTGGCAAATACCGGAAATACTGAAACCCAGATGCGCCCATGCTTTACCAAAGCCAGCGTGTAATCGGTCTTTCGCTTCGCACCGGGGTTATGTATGAGACGGACGCGCCGTTGGGGAATCATCAATCCGGGCAACCGGCCGGGATCCGGAACATGTGCGGAAACCTGCTGTCCCTCAATTTCGACATGCGCCAGGTAACGGTTGGGCCGCTCGAGAAAAATTCCATCGACCATCCGTTCGCCCAGTTTCATGGTTGGATTCAATTCAAGAGGAAAAAAAGGAAAGATTTGAAGATTAGTTTTTAACTGCGGCGGCGCATTTAATGGCCGCCTCCGTGACCGGAATCCGCATCCAGACTTTTAAATTTCTTTTCCATATGAAGAACGTGGTCCACCGCCGGCGATACACGGTCGACGATGCCCTTGGGATACAATCCGATCACAACAGCCAGGATGCAGGCCGGAACCAGCAAGCCGATTTCCTTCCGGTCCAGGTCTTTTACTCCGTCATGCATCTCCTCTACCGGTTCCTGCATGGCACCCTGAAACATGAAGAGCATATAGATCGAAGCAAAAACGATGGCTAACCCTGCGGCCAAAACGAACAGGCCGGCCATTCCTGCGAACAGATGCGAACTCCACACGCCCATGAGAATCAGAAACTCACCGACAAACCCGTTCAAACCAGGCAAGCCCAGCGCCGCCAGGGTAATGAGCATGAACATGGCATAAAGCACCGGCATCGGTTTTTTTAATCCGCGGAATTTATCCAGCTGGCGCGTCCCCAAGCGTTCTTCAAGAATACCGACAATGATAAACAGAGCGGAGGCGATGATGCCGTGATTGACCATTTGCAACACACTGCCTTCCACGCCTTGGCCGTTGAAGGCAAAAATTCCGAGAGCGATGAATCCCAGATGGCTGATGCTGGAATAAGCTACCAACGCCTTGAGATCCCTCTGCGCCACCGCGATCCACGCGCCGTAAACGATACCCCCCGCCGCCGCAGTGCCGATCCATAACCCCCAGTCGGAGATGGTTTCGGGAAACAGTGGCAGGCAAAAGCGGATCAATCCATACGCCCCGGCTTTGGACATGGCCCCGGTGATCAGAATCAGTGCCGGAATCGGACAAGCCACATAAGCGTGCGGCAACCAGCTGTGAAACGGAAAAATGGGAATCTTGATCGCGAACGCCATGAAGAAACAGATAAACATATAAAACTGAATATCCGCCGGCATCTGCGTCTGCAACAGAGTGGGAATATCGAAGGTCAGCGTTTGCGTCAATTCATAATGAACGACCGTGACCCAGATAATACCGACCAGCATCAAGAGACTGCCCACCAGCGTATAAATCACAAACTTGGTGGTGGCGTAGACTTTTTTGCCTTCGCCCCAGAAACCGATCAGGAAATACGCGGGCACCAGCATCAATTCCCAAAACACGTAAAACAAAATGGAATCCATCGCCACAAACACGCCCAGGGTTCCGCCCTCAAGCATCAGAATCAATGCGAGAAAGTACTGCATATTTTTCTTCTGGCCACGGGAAAAGTAAACCGCCAGCACTCCCAATAGTGCCGTCAACACCACCAGCCACAAGCTGATGCCGTCGACTCCCACCTTGTAATAAATATGAAGCATCGGCACCCACTCGACGGACTGCACAAACTGCATCCCGTGATGGTGGGAATCAAACATCACCAGAAGAATAACCGCACTCACAAAAGTGAGGATGCTCGCCCCATTGGCGATCCCGATGACCATTCCATTGTTATCCCCGGTCACCCTCATCACCATAATGACGATGGCCGCGATCAATGGAAGAAAAACAATGCCTGTTAAAATAAAATCCATTGCTACAACGTCACATAAAAATAACAAATAATAAAATGGTCACCATACCCGCGACCATGTTCAGCGCATAAATACGGACCTTGCCGGACTGCCAAATGCTGATGCCGCGGCTCACTTCGCGCACCTGCTCGCCTACCTGGTCGACGGAAAAGTCGATCCCTTGTTTCTCGGCCCGCTCCTCCATGAATTTTCCAATGGCCTTCACAGGTTTCACAATCAGAAAATCGTATATCTCGTCTATGTAATATTTGTTGAACAACGCCTCGTAAATCGGCGCCAGCATCTGTTTGGCAAACGCCAGTTGATCCTTCCCCGTCATGTAAATCGCCACCGCTGTGAGGATGCCGCCCAGAGCCGCCGCCACCGCGATGATCTCCAGCATGGCGTCATCGTGATGCACCGGTACCGCCCCGCCGAACACAGGAGACAGGAAATCGTGGACCCACGGTCCCAGAAAACCGCCCAGCAGAGACAGACCCGCCAGCACCATCAAAGGTGCGGTCATCACCAAGGGAGACTCATGCGGTTTCGCTTCCGGTGTCCTTGAGGTTCCCATGAAGGTGTAGAAGAACAGACGGAACGTATAAAATCCGGTCATGCCAACCGCGATGACTGCCAGACCCCAGAACACGAAGTTTCCGTATTGGCCGTGGTAGGCGTTCATGACGATCTCCTCTTTACTAAAGAACCCGGCGGTCAACGGAAACCCCGCCAGGGCGAGAGCCGCAATCAAAAACGTAATGAACGTAATTGGCATCGCGTAACGCAGTCCGCCCATTTTGCGGATATCCTGTTCATCCGCCATGCCGTGAATCACGCTTCCCGCACCGAGGAACAACAGCGCCTTGAAAAACGCGTGTGTCATGAGGTGAAACATGCCGACACTGAACACACCCGCTCCCACCGCCAGGAACATAAAACCGATCTGGCTCATGGTGGAGTACGCGATGACTCTTTTGATATCGTATTGCACCATACCGATGGACCCGGCGAAGATCGCCGTGATCACCCCGACCGCCGCGATCAGGTACATCATGAAAGGCGCCATCATGAAAAGTGCGTTGCACCGGGCCACCAGATAAACGCCGGCGGTCACCATAGTCGCCGCGTGAATGAGCGCACTGACCGGGGTCGGACCTTCCATCGCATCCGGTAGCCAGGTGTGGAGCGGTATCTGCGCCGACTTGGCAAACGCCCCCACCAGCAGGAGAAAGGTGATCAGCAAAATTGTGTCATCATTCGGGAAAAAAGCGGTCGGCGCGGCTTTGAACACGTCCACGTAATTGAGTGACCCGAAATGCTCGAAAATCATAAAAGCGGCGATCACCATGCCCACGTCGCCGATGACGTTCATCACAAACGCTTTGCGTGCCGCCAGCACAGCACTTTTCTTTTCCGTCCAGAAACCGATGAGCAGGTACGAAGCCAGGCCCACCAGCGCCCAGCCGACGATCAGGAAAAAGAAATCTGCCGCCAGCACCAACAGGGACATGGCGAAGATAAACAGATTCATATAAGCAAAGAACCGGCTGAACTCCTTGTCATGGTGCATGTAGCCGATGGAGTAGACATGGATGAGAAATCCCACTCCCGTTATAATCAGCAACATAAACACGGACAGGGGATCAATCAGGATCGAAAGATTCAGACTGAACCCTTCCGACACAACCCACGGGTAGAGCGTCTGAATATGATTCAACCGGTCGGCGGGATTTTCCGAATAGAGTTGGGCCAGCATGAGTAGAGTCACCAGAAACGCGCCGCCCACCGTCGCACAGGCGAACCATCCTCCGATGAACTTGGGAATGCGGTTCCCGAACCAGGACAGGCCGAGAAATCCTGCCATCGGCAGAAACAATATTAGCCAACTCAGTGCGTACAAGCCGATTACCCTTTCAATGTATTGATATGGTCCACATCCAGCTCATGCCGGGTGCGGAAAATCGTCAAAATGATGGCGAGGCCGACGACCACCTCCGCCGCGGCCACGGTCATGACAATGAGCGCGAAGATTTGCCCGTCCAGCGAATTCAAAAAACTGGAGTACCCGACCAGCAGAAAATTTACTGCGTTCAGCATCAACTCGACGGACATGAACATGACCAGTGGATTTTTGCGGATGACAAAACCCACTGCCCCTATGGAAAACATTGCCGCGCTGACAAACAACACAAATTCACTTCCCATGATCAAGTCCTCGTACGTTTTCGCAATGGTTTGTAGGTAAACTTGGCCAGACTGATGATCCCCACCGCCGCCACCAACAACAGCAGAGACGCCAGCTCAAACGGAATGATATGATTGGAAAACAGCTCGATGCCGATGGCCTTGGCACTGCCCACTTGTTGCACCACTTCTGGCGTTGCCTGCCCTACGACCGGTTTGGTTTCGCCCACGGTCATCGCCAGCAGGAGTTCGCAGAACAGAAGGCCGACAAACCCCAGCCCTGTAAGATTCTGGAACGATAATTCCCGTTTTTCCTCTTTCGCACCCAACAACGCAATGATAAACAGGAACAGGATCATCACCGCCCCGGCGTACACGACCACCTGCACGACCGCCAGGAACTCCGCATTAAATAAAAGAAACAATAAGGCGAGGCACACCATGTTGCCGATCAGGTAAAGAGCACTGTAAATGGGAGAAGCGCAGAGGATGACCCCGAGGCTGGCCAGAATCGCCGTCATGCCGATAATGAACACGAGGCTCTGTTGAAACAAGCCGAACACCGTTTCACGGTCCAGGTTGAACGACCACAGTTGATCCAGAAATTCCATCATGAGTTCACTCTCTTCTCCACATCCGGCAAAACGCCGGCTTTAAACGCAAAAACTCCCACCCTATCCGGCCCCGCAAGGCTTTTGCGGAACACCCATCCATTCGATCCGGCAGAATGTTTCACTGCCGTTGCTTGGTCCCATTAATGGAAAAGAAGGCTCAGCGTTACTTTTTGTTTACGATTTTCGTATTGCCCAGAAAATTCACGCTGAACACGTTCGGCTCGGGATAGACCAAAAGATCTTCCTTGGTCGCAATATATGTTTTCCGATCGTAATCGGCGAGCTCGTAATGCTCCCGCAGGACCACCGCGTCCACCGGACACGCCTCTTCGCAGTACCCGCAGTAAATGCAACGCAGGAGGTTGATCTCGTACACTTCCGCGTACCGTTCCCCCTTGGACACGGGGTTGTTGGGATCGTTCTCCGCCGAAACCACGTGGATGCAATTCACGGGACAATTGATGGAGCACAGACTGCACCCGATGCACTTTTCCAGACCCTCTTCGTCCCGGTTCAGGAAATGACGCCCGCGGTAACGGTCCGGCATCACCCGTTTGTGTTCCGGATACTGAAAGGTAACCGGCTTCGACAGCATATTTTTGAAAGTGACGCCCATCCCCACCATCAGGTTGTAGGCACCTTTAATCACAGCTTTTATCATAAAAAATACCTCAGGCGGTTATTAAGTACACCTTGACCGCACTATAAAACAACATAATGACCAGGGACAACGGCAGAAGAAACTTCCATCCGAACGTCATCAACCGATCGTACCGGATGCGCGGAAAGGTCGACCGCAACCAGATGAACACACACAATAATAAAAATACCTTGAACGCGAATACCAGGATGGGAATATCCAAACCGATATAGGAATTCCATCCGCCCAAAAACAGAATCGTCACCAGGGCGCTCATGGTGATCATGTTGATATATTCACCCATGAAGAACATGGCGAATTTCATACCCGAATATTCGGTGAAAAACCCGGCCACCAGTTCCTGCTCCGCTTCCGGCAAATCGAACGGCGCCCGGTTGGTTTCCGCCACGCCGGCAATAAAAAATAATACGAACGCCGGGAACAGGGGAATCGCATAAGGCATGTCGCTTTGGCTCTTCACGATATCGTACAGGTTGAGCGACCCGCTCATGATCACCACGCTCAAGGCCGTCAGGCCGAGCGTCAATTCATAACTGATCATCTGCGCTGAAGAGCGCAAACCGCCCATCAGCGAATATTTATTGTTCGACGAAAACCCGGCAAGCACGATGCCATAAATGCCCATCGACGAAATAGCGAAGATGAACAGGAGACCGATGTTGAGGTTCGCTCCCCACAGTCCAATGGACTGCCCGCCCACTTCGAAAGGCTCGCCGAATGGTATCGCGGCGAACGTCACGATCGCCGTAAATCCCACGATGGCCGGTGCCAGATAGAATAAAAATTTATCCGCCGAACTCTGGACGATGTTTTCCTTGAACAGCAGTTTCACCACATCGGCCACTGCCTGCCCCAGTCCCAACGGTCCAACGCGGTTGGGTCCGAGGCGCACTTGGAACCGCCCCATCAACCGCCGCTCCAGCCATACCAGAAGCGGCACCGTGGACAACAATCCGATCGCAATGATCACCGCTTTCACAGCGCCGATGATCAGCCACCAGTACGGGTCCAGGAAATTTAGGATGTCGTCGATCAATGCAAATCCTTTCGAACTATCAAAAATTATTTTTTAATCGTCACCCAGCTGACAGCTTTCCCTGCTTCGGCCAGAGACATCACTCCCTGTTCGTCGGAAACTTTCGGAAGCACTACGCCGCCCGGATTACACCGGTTGGACACGCGGACTTCGGCTCTCACTTCATGGCCGTTGCCAGTGACGCGCACCTCGTCGCCTTCCTTCACGCCGAACGTGCTGGCATCGCTTTCATGCAGATGAACGGTGGCCGGCTGGAACTGATGCGCCAGATTCGACTCCGCATCGAGAATCTTGTCGTGACTGAACAACACATCCGCCACGCGCAGGACCAATCCATTGCCCGTGAGGGTTCCTTCGAGTGCGGGAGCGCCATTGGTAGACGGCACCGCCTCCCGGTTTTTGCCTTGCCTGCGAATAGCCGAGCGTTTGATTTCCTGATACCCGTTGACCTTTTCAGCGATCTCCGCTGTTATCGCATGCACGTCCTTGGGCGCCGCTTCCTGCCCCAGTTCTTTGGCCATCATGGAAACGATTTTCCAGTCAGCGGGGTTCTCGGCCGTCAATCCTTTGGTGCGCAACTGCACCCGTCCGCCAATGTTGGTGGTGGTGCCTTCATCGAAACCGGGTCCATTGGAGGGCAGAACAATCTGCGCCAGTCTCGCGGTTTCGGTTTCCATCATGTCGTGCACCACCAGCAGATCGAGTTTCTTGAGAGCCTCTCCCATTTCATGGCCGCTGGGGAAATCGACGACCGGGTTGGAGCGGTATATCACCAGCGCTTTCAACTCTCCCGATTTGGCTTTTTCGATCATCTCCAAAGCCGACAATCCTTTTTCAAGCGGCGCAGTGTCACCCCATTTTGCCTTGATGGCGTCACCGTCGGATAACGCGACTCCGCCGGGATAGCAATCCGGAAGGATACCTATGTCCATCGCGCCGACTGCGTTGGTGACCGGGGCCGCCGGCATCGCACCGACAGTGGTCAGCCCACCCGCCGTGGCGAGGCATTGCTTTAAAGTATGAATGGAGGAACCGGTTAAGGCGGCGGGATTATAAATCACGCACACTTTGCCCGCGCTTTTGATTTTCTCCGCAACCGTTTTCAGTTGATCTGCAGAAACACCTGTCTTACTTTCAATATCCGATCCCGCCGATTGCCCCTGCAGTGCCGCATTCAGTTCAGCCAGCACCGCGCCGTCCGACCCGATGTTGTAACGCATGGACAAGGTCGCGTATTTATCCATCAACGTCTGCTGATCGTTCAGCACGATCATTTGGACTCCCTGCCGCGTCATCGCTTTTTTGAGACGCAAATCGAGGATCGGCAGTTCTTCCGTCGGGTCGCTGGCGATCAACACCACCAGATCGGACGTTTCCACGTCCAGCAGATCAAAATGCGCCACCGGCAGGCCCGGCGTGTCGGCATAGGTTTTGTGATCGATATTGTTGGTGCCGAGATTCAGCCGGAACAGTTTCTGATAGGAGTACAAATCTTCATTCAACCCGTAACCGGAACCGATGAATCCGATGCTGTGGGGTCCGTGCGCTTCCACAATTTCTTTTAGAGACGCCGCCACTTCCGCACAGGCTTCCTGAATACTCACAGCCTGCCCCTGTTTCCGGGGTTGAGTGATCCGGTTTTTGCTTTTTGTGAAGTCGTATCCCCAACGGGCCTTGTCGCAAATCCAGCCGTCGTCCACCAGATCGTTAGGCCGGGTGGTGACGCGTCTCATTTCGTTGAGGCGCGTGCCGAGCGTCATATTGCAGTTACAGGCGCAATGGCCGCACAGGGTGTTGGCGTTGGTGAGGTCCCATGACCGCGCGGTGAAACGGAAATCCGTATTGGTGAGCGCACCGACAGGACAAATGTCGATGACATTGCCGGAGAACCGGGTGTCGTACGGTTCATCGTTGAAGGTAGACACGCGGTTCTGGAATCCCCGGTTGAGCATGACCAGCGCCTGGTCTTTCTCGATGATGTCGCTGTAACGCGTGCACCGCTGGCAGGCGATGCACCGTTCGCGGTCGATGGTGATCACCGGGCTGAGCGGCGTGGCCTTGTCGCGCTGGAAGCGGTTGTACTCCATGCGCGTATCCGGCGGGCCGAACTTGAACGTGTGGTCCTGGAGCGGACACTCGCCGCCCTTGTCGCACACCGGGCAGTCGAGAGGATGGTTGAGCAGGGTGAACTCCAACATGCCCTGTTGCGCTTTTTCCACTTTTTCCGTGTTGGTTTTGACCACCATGCCCTCGCCGGCGGCGAGCGTGCAGGCGGTGGTCAGCTTCGGCATTTTTTCCACCTCCACCAGGCACATGCGGCAACAGCCGAAGGGGCCGAGCTTTTTGTGGTAGCAGAAGACGGGAATTTCGATATCCACCGTTTCGGCGGCGTCCACCACGATGGTTCCTTTGGGAACGGTCACAGACTTGCCGTCGATGGTCAATGTGACGGTATCGGTTTGGGTTGCGGTATCCATCGATGTTTATCCTACAGGTTGCTCGGTTTTCAGGGTTCCCAGGAGTTCTTCGTAATCCTCACGGAATAACTGAATACTGCTGACCACCGGCGCAACGGCGGCGTCGCCCAATGGACAAAAACATTTAAATTCCATGTTGTCGCAGATATCGATCAACAGGTCCAGCTGTTCGGGTTTCCCCACCTTGTTTTGAATTTCGGACAGAATCTGGTACATCCAGCGCGTGCCTTCCCGGCAGGGCGTGCATTTGCCGCAGGATTCGTGCATGTAAAAGCTGGTGATCCGCAGGGTTTCGGAGACCACGTTGGTGGTGTCATCCATCACGATGAGCGCGCCGGAGCCCAGCATCGAGCCGGCCGCCTGTAGGGATTCGTAATCGTAGGGCACGTCCGCCTTGGACGCAGGCAACATGGGCACCGAGGACCCGCCGGGGATGAACGCTTTCAGCTTGTTGCCGTCGCGGATGCCGCCGGCGTATTTTTCGATCAGGTCGATGGTCGGCGTCCCCAGCGGAATTTCATAATTGCCCGGTTTGTTGACGTGACCCGACACGCTGACCAGTTTCGTGCCTTTACTCTTTTCGGTGCCGATGGCTGCGTAAGCCTCGGCTCCGTTCCTGACGATATAAGGAAGAGCGCACAGGGTTTCGACGTTGTTGACGATGGTCGGCTGGCCGTACAATCCTTTGACGGCCGGGAACGGCGGTTTCAGACGCGGTTCGCCCCGTTCCCCCTCCAACGACGACAACATAGCCGATTCCTCGCCGCAGATGTAGGCGCCCGCGCCCATGTGTGTGTGGATATCGAAATTGAATCCGGTGCCCATAATGTTTTTGCCGAGGTAACCTTTGGCGTAAGCCTCTTCGACGGCCTTTTCCATGAGCGCCTCGTATTCCCAGAACTCGCCGCGCATATAGTTGTAACCGGTTTCAATCCGGCAGGCGTAAGAACACAGAATCATCCCTTCGATCAGGAGATGCGGATTCTTCATCAACAGTTCGCGGTCTTTGCAGGTACCGGGTTCCGATTCGTCTGCATTGCAGGCGAGGTAGCGTGGAAACACATCCTTGGCGAGGAAGCTCCATTTGAGTCCCGTAGGGAACCCCGCTCCGCCGCGTCCGCGCAGGCCAGAGGCTTTGACCATTTCCACAACCTCGTCCGGCTCCATCGCGAACGCTTTCTTGAGAGCCTGGTAGCCATCGAGTGTTTTTTCATACACGTCGATGGACGTCAGGTTCGGAGTATTGATGGCTTTGAACAGAATTTCAGTCATAAGTTTTTATGGACAGGACTCCAGAACCTGATCTATCTTTTCCGGAGTCATGTTGACATGATATTTGTTGTTGATCTGCATCACCGGGGCCTCGCAACAGGCGGCCAGGCATTCTTCCTTCAGCAGGGTGAATTTTTTATCCGAGGTGGTCTCGCCTTCCTTGACCCCCAGTTTTTTCTCGGTGTATTCCATCAGGTTGTCGCACCCGTTGAGATGACAACTGATATTAATGCAAAACTTGACGACGTACTTGCCCACCGGTTTGGTGTAGTACATCGAATAGAAGGTACAGACCGATTCGACGTAGGCCGGAGACACATCCAGACGCTTGCCGATTTCAACCATCGCTTCCGCGGTGACGTACCCCTCCTGAGCCTGTGCCAGCGTCAGCAACGGCAGAAGCGCAGAGACTTTTCGTCCCTCGGGATATTTGGCCAGAATTTTTTCGATCCGGCTTTCGGAGGCTTCGGTATAAGCAAACATCAGCGGTCCACCTCCCCCATCACAATATCGATGCTGCCGATGATGGCAACGACATCGGCGATAAACGCGCCATCCATCATTTTGCACATGCCGGGAATACCCATGAACGACGGCGCACGCAGTTTCATCCGGTAGGGCGTGTTGGACCCGTCGGAGACGATATAGAACCCAACCTCCCCGCGCGCACCCTCTGTGGGCACATAGGCCGAACCCCTGGGCACCTTGACACCATCGGACACCAACTTGAAGTGGTGAATCAGCGATTCCATACTCGTGTGAAGCGTTTCGCGCGGCGGCAATGAAACCTTGTTGTCTTCAACTTTATAAGGTCCGTCCGGCAGGTTGTCGAGCGCCTGTTTGATGATTTCGCGGCTTTGCCGCATCTCTTCCACCCGCACCAGATAACGGTCGTAGATATCGCCATGATCCTGGGTGGGAACGTCAAATTTGAATTCGTCGTAACGCGAGTATGGCCGTTTTTTGCGCCAGTCCCAATCGAGTCCGGCGGCGCGCAGAACCGGACCGCTCATGCTCCAGTTCATCGCTTCCTCCTTGGTCATCGTGCCGATGCCGCGGGTGCGGTCGAGCCAGATCGGGTTGTTGGTGAGCAGGCTTTCGTATTCATCAATTTTGGCAGGAACATGATCGACGAACTTCCGGACTCCGTCCAGCCATTGCGGCGTCGCGTCCTGGGCCACCCCGCCGATACGGATGTAACTGGTCATCATCCGCACACCGGAGATCATTTCGTTTAAATCCAGAATCATCTCGCGTTCGCGCCAGGCGTAGAGAAACACGGTCATCGCTCCGATGTCCAGCGCGTGCGTCCCCAGCCAGACCAGATGACTGCCGATGCGCCCCAGTTCGCACATGATGACGCGCAGGTAATCGGCGCGCGCAGGTAACTCCTGGAGACCCAGTAATCTCTCGACGGTCAGGCAGAAGGCAAGGTTGTTTTGGGGCGGACTCAGATAATCGAGCCGGTCGGTCATGGGAATGCAATGCACGTACCGCTTGTTCTCGGCAGTCTTTTCGATGCCGGTGTGAAGAAACCCGATGTCCGGTTCAGCGGTCCTCACGATTTCGCCGTCCATCTCCAGGATCACGCGGAACACACCGTGTGTGCTGGGATGTTGCGGACCCATGTTGAGGGTCATCGTGTCTTTATCGCGCTCGAGTAAGCCCTGTTCGGTTACGCCCATGGATCGGCTTTCACGTCTTCTTGAGTTTTAATGAGTTCGCTTTTGTGGTCGGGGTTGTAGGAAAAAGCAACTTCTTCCACCGTCAACGGATAATCCTTGAGCAGAGGATGCCCTTCCCAACCTTCCGGCATGATCAACCGTTTTAAATTGGGATGGCCCGTGACGGTGAACCCGAACATGTCGTATAACTCCCGCTCGGGAAAATCGGCGCCCCGCCACAGATGAAATACCGAAGGAATCGTCGGCTCGTCCTCCGGCAAACTCACATAAACGCGGATGTGACGATCCTTTGACAGGGAGAACAGTTCATACACCACATCGAACCGGGGTTCGCGGTCCTGTTCCAGGTAATCGACGCCGGTGATCTGCGACAGATAATCGAAATCCTTGTTTTGTTTCAGATCCTCCATCACCGCCAGCAACTGTTCCACCGCCACATGAATGATACATTCTCCGTGGGGTGTCACTTCTGAGTGGGTGATCGCGGAACCAAAGGTCGCTTCGAGTTGTTCTTTAATCTCTTCGCTGGTCATGCCACCCTTTGCCTGGCTTTTTCGCTCCCGGCTTCTTTGAGAATTTTTTCCTGAAGCTTGATCACCCCATACAGGAGAGCTTCCGGACCCGGAGGGCAACCGGGAACGTAAACGTCGACGGGCACCACGCGGTCGACCCCTTGCACGATGGCGTAGTTGTTGAAAATACCACCACACGAAGAACAGGCGCCCATGGCAATGACCCATTTCGGCTCGGGCATCTGGTTGTAGATGCGTTTCAACACGGGTGCCATTTTCTGCGAGACCCGGCCGGAGACGATCATCAGATCCGCCTGACGCGGGGAAGCGCGGAATACTTCGGCGCCGAACCGTGCCGCATCCCAACGGGAGTTGGCCATCGCCATCATTTCAATGGCGCAACAGGCCAGGCCGAACGTGGCTGGCCAGAGCGCGTTCTTCTGCGCCCATCCAACCACCTTGCCCAGCTTGGTGGTCAGTATGCTGTCGTACACCGCGCCGGAAAACTCCGCACCCAATTGGTCCAGCGCCTCTTTGGCGTTCAATTTCAGATTATTGATTTCGGTCTCTATGTTATCGACCGCTTCATCTATCAATCCCATTCCAAACCTCCCCGTCCCCAAATGAAGACGTACGCGACGGCCAAAATGGCCACGAAAACTATCATTTCGATCAATCCGAATACCTTGAGCTCATCCAGCGCCACCGCCCACGGGTACATGAACACCACCTCGATATCAAAAATGATAAACAGCATGGCGATGGTGGCGAACCGCACCGGGAACCGCCCCTTGGCTTCCTCCGAGGGCAGCATGCCGCACTCGTAAGGCAGATTCTTTTCAACCGTGGAGTTCCTCGGTCCGAGGATAGACGAGAGCACAAGCACACCGCCCACTACGGCCAGCGCGACAATCGCAAAAATGATGACGAATAGATATTCACTCACAGAACTGTGTCCGTAATGGATAGGTTTCCTAATTGGAAATCCGGGGAATTGCTTTTAGAACAAGAGTTTCAGCCCGATACACCAGGGTGGCCGAACCGCCCGGTTTTACTCAATCTGGTATTGTATCACTCCTACTTTTCCCACGCGGAAAAGTATTGGAGTTGGCGATTATATTCGGCCCTTAGGGACCTGTCAATTATTGATTTATCCAGCATTTCGGGCAATTTTCGCCGAACCTCGGAATACAGAAATACCGGTTTCTAAAGGCTTTACGGGCGATCTGGCTTCTGTATTTTTGGGAGATTGGACGGCGAATCTAAAGGCAGGGGATTTCTCCGGAATAAGCCAGGTGTTCGCTTTCCGCAAAGGAAAAGACAGGCCCCACGGGAAAGAAAGGGTTAGGCCTTACTCCGGCACTTCGAGGTGGAGGCAATCTTCAAAAAAATAAATACCGCCCGACGAACAGGGGAAGTAATTAAAGCGTTCCAGATGCCCCAAATCGTATTGACAAATATTGGCAAAGTATGCCAATATTGATTTTCAATGGAGGTGAACAATGAAAACCCTTAATGTTTCCTTGACCGGCCCCCTGCGGGAATGGATCGACGCCCAGGTGGATTCCGGCGAATATGCCAACGCCAGCGATTATATCCGGGATTTGATCCGACACGATCAAACTCAGCGTGACGCCTTACGGCTCGCTCTCATTGAGGGAGAGCAAAGCGGGGTCAACAAGCGCAAAGTGGGTAAGATCATTCAATCCACCAAAGCACGCCTGAAGAATGGCTGACTACGCCTTATCCAAT
Source organism: Nitrospinaceae bacterium (assembly GCA_965237905.1). Taxonomy (GTDB): domain Bacteria; phylum Nitrospinota; class Nitrospinia; order Nitrospinales; family Nitrospinaceae; genus SZUA-226. Next base: position 679,335 of record OZ250172.1, read on the forward strand.
CAGGCGGACCAAGATCTTACCGAAATTTACATATTTTCTTACCAGAAATTCGGCCCAGCCAAAGCGGACTCCTATTTATTGGCCCTCGAGGAAACTTTTTACTCTTTAGCTGAGAATCCTCATCTTGGAAAACAGATCGATTCCATTCGCAAGGGGTATTTCCGGTACGAACATGTCAGCCACTCCATATTCTACAAAAGGAGGGGAAAGGATATTTTGATTGTCCGGGTCCTGCATCAGAAAATGGATACCAAACGGCATATCTAGTAGCCTTGAATGCAGACAAATTACGAGGCTGACTTGGGAATCACTCCGGCAATTCGAGGTGGAGGCGGTAGATCAGGCCGGAGGGGTTTTCTTCCGGCGCGGTGACGTCGGGCTTGGCGTAGTTGATGACTTCGAACGTCAGGGTGTTGGTGCCCTCCTTCAGGTACTGATCGAAATCGATGATGAAGGGGTCGGGGAAATCCGCGCCGCCGTATTCCTGCTTCAGGGACACGTCGTTGACGGTGATGTGGCAGGTGTCGTCACTGCGCACGAACAGCTCCGCCCGCTTCACCGATTGGACCTTGCCGTCGGGAACGCCGAACTGCAAACGAAATTGATTCTTGCTTCCCGTTTTGGCTTCTTCGAGGGTGATCTGTTCGCGAATCCATACCCATTGACTGCCCTTGATGCCCCGCCACTGGTTGAGAGGATCGCAGATCACCGCCGGCTTCCAGCTCTTCGTTGCGGCATCGTAATACTCCGTCTCTTCTCCGCTGACAAAGACCTGGGTGCGGGTTTCCTCTTCGGACGGCTTGTGCGGTTCCGGCGATTGGGGCTTGCTCTCTTCCCAGAACGTCCGGTTCAGCTCCGTATAATAATCGTAAAGGCCGTTTTTCTTTTTGACCAGTACCATGCTGGGACGCGGATGGTTGCGGCCCAGGTATGGACCGATATCGGCGATCATAAACCCGTTCGAACTGCCTTCATCCACGGAAATAAAGGAATGCGAGGGTATCGTCTTGTAGGTATTCACCTGCAGTTTTCCTTTGGCGGACGGATTGGCCTCCTCAATCTCTTCCTGCAGTTTTTGCAGAAGGAGCAAAGAGGTTTTGATCTCATTCTTGAACGTGGCCTTGCCGCCGATTTGCCTGGTGATAATCTCGACGATTTCCGAATCGGGGTCGATGACCAGCAGTTTGACGGTAATACCGTTCAAGGCTTTTTCCCTCAGCAGTTCACGGCTTCCGGTGGAAATGGACAACAGGGATGTGCCGCCGATAAAAATCTCGCGCTTGACGTCCTTGAACAAATTCTGAAAGGTGAACGCCTGGCCCAACTCCGAGCGGTTTTTGTAAATCCCCTGAATGCCCAACCGCACGGCATCGGGGTTGACGATATCCTGCAGGGCTTCCTTGTATTCATTGAACGTGAGTTCCCGCAGAAACAATTCGTAACCCAGGGACACGACACCGATCATTGAGATCAGCAGGGAGAATTCCTTGACCGGATCCAGCCAGATGCTCTCGTGCGGGATTATTTTACCCGCCCCCATGTACAACGCGGCCCCGGTTACAAAGATCATCACCGCCAGGAACATGACCCGATCGCGTATCCAGGACCGGACTCGAATGCTTTTTTTATTGTGTTTTTCCATCGTCTCTCAAAACAACAAGGGGTTCACATCTCAAGGAAGGCATCAAATAACTCTACTGATTTGATATTACAGGAAATACAGGAGTTTCACAAGGCAGGCCGGGCAACGCCCGGAGGAAACTTAAAAACCTGGCAGGCGAAGGGAACGTTTCTATCGCGCCATAACGCCTCAGCGAAATTGGCCCTGCGCCGAGCAGGCCGGTTAACTCAGGCCGGATTTGCGGCGTGTCCACCATTCCACCGCGAGGAATCCGACAATCAATCCATACGTCCACCAACTGTCCCACAGCGAAACCATCCGCGAACTGGATTTGATTTCCACTGCCGGATCGGGGAAAGTCAGGTCTTCGATCTCCGTTCCTTCCTCCAATACGCGATAACTGCCGCCGGTCACTTTCGACACAGTTTGAAGAAGCGTTTCGTTCACCAGCGGTTTTTGAAATTCGATCTGCGGACTGAACACGATGAAACGGGTTTCGCCGGAGAGCACCTCGCCGCCGGTCGTCAGGAACACTTCCGCCGAATAAAACCCTTCCCGGCCCGGCGCAAATTCGAACCGGCCTTCCCCGTGTTCGTCGGTTTTCACGATTTCCCTGATCAGTTCCTGTTCCTTCGGCAGGGAGTTCACCACAAGGTCCACCTCGACGCCGGGCAGAGGATTGTAATCTTGCCCGCTGACTTTAAAGTGGACCACGACTTTTTCATGCTCCCGGTATTTTTCCTTGTCGGTTTCCACTTGAATGGGATTGGTTTCCGGCTCGCCGGTCATCCAGGCGATGACGTTTTCCCAGAACTTCTGGTAATACCGTCCGCTACCGCCCTCCCCCACGCGCAGAAAATTCCAGTTCCACGAGGAGTCGGTAGCAATGGCCATGGTGCGTCCTTCCTCCACCTGACGCGTAACCAGCACCGGATAACTGGCTTTATTTTTCCGGGTGGTACTCAGCACATACGCCCCCTTCGCCGGAACCAAACCAATATTGATTCCCTGAATCGGAGGCAGTGATTTCCAGGCCTTCGCATTCTGCTTCGGATCGTTTTCCAACCGGAGCACGGGATGATGAGCGAGCTTCGGTTGCACTTTCATCTGTAATTCTCCCAGCAGAAACTTTTTAGACTCGCCCCGGATACGCATCGGGAGAATATCTTCCACCGGGGTGCGGTCGTATCCACCGTTTTCAAACGAGAGGTCGCCGCCGATCATCAGAAACGCCCCGCCCTGCTCCACGTACTCCTTGATGTTAGGCAGGTTTTTCTTGTCGATGAACGGGGAAAATTTGAAGTTGTGAAAAATAACCAGATCGAACGAGTTGAGATAATCGCTGAACAGGAGATTGGAGGGGAACGGAATCAAACTCAACTCGGAAGTGGAGGCACCCACGTCGTCGGTCAGCGTTCGCAAAATGAAGAAAGACAGTAAATCCACCTTGGGATTGTTAGCGAGCGTTTCCCTCAAAAAACGCGAGTCCCACGAGGGCCGGCCATTGAGATGAAGCACACGTACCCGGTCGCGGATCACCTTGACCTCAAAACTCCAGCGGTTGTTGACCTCCACCGCCTCGCCCGCAAACACGGGGACTGAAAGCGTGTAAATGCGTTTACCGAGAGACGCCGGTGTGAATTGAAGCTCCGCAGTGTATTGTGAATCCTCTTCTTTCAATGAAACGATTTTTGAAACCAGAATTTTATCGCCTTCTTTCAACACCAGTGGAATATTTTTTTTGCCGATGGACCGCGCAGAAACCGTTACCGCAATATTCAGCGGCTGATAAACAAATCCGAAATCCGTTGCATCCACTTTTTTTTCGATGGCTAGGTCCTTGAACCCTTCGTTGCCTCCCGCCTGAAAGGTATGCACCGGCCCGTTCAACCGGGTCAGCGTTTCCGTAAATTCTGGAGAAATGCCGGATGGGTCCTGGGTGAGGTCGGCGCCGTCGGAAAACAGAAGGACACCCTGCAAGGATTTGCCTTCGTAATTTTCCGTCATATCCAAAAATACCTGATGCAGATCGGTATTGACTGCCTGTTCCTGATAGCCGGTTACCACATTCGAAAGCGGAACCGGGTCGATTTGATCCGAGGCAAAAAAGAAATCCACTTCATAATCGTGCTTCAACGTTTCAAAATATTCCCTGTTGTCTTCCATCACCTTGCGCACCAGATCACCCCGGGATTTTTCGGAAGGAAGGGTTTTGATCGTCATGCTTTTGCTGTCATCGAGTAGAACGGCGACGATATTTTTCAAAGGCTGGATTTTTTTGAACTCCAGTTGGGGTTGCAGAACCACCACCGCCACCAACAGCAGGACGACCACCCGCAGAGCATAAAGAACCGTTTTCTTCCGGAGGGAACGGACCCGCGAAAGACTGGTCCAGAAAAACCATAGAGACAGAACGATCAACACTCCCAGAAAAGCAAAGGTGCCCCCCCAGACGTCCGATGTCCAGTGCAACTCCCAGGCGTTGTATTCGCTCCACTCTTCGCCCCATAGGGTAGCCAGCCAGTTCACTTGGGGTTGACCCTCCGCAGGCGTTCGAGAATGATAGGCAGATGCACCATGTCCTTTTTGTAATCCAACGTCAGCGCGTACATCATGATGTTGACGCCCAGTCTTAGACTCAACTTCCTCTGCCGGTTACCGCCGCCGATCATGTCGAAATCCCAGTGCCCCAGCTTGCTTTTGGACCAGGCCCCGCCGAGATCGTTGGCGGAATACACCAGAACGGTACGCCCTTTGGTGGTGATTCCTTCCAGATACGGTTTGTTCACCACCCGGCCCACCACCTGATTGATCAGATAAAAGGAGCGAAATATGGAGTGATCCCGGGAAATCCGTTGCAGGGGAATGCGCGGGAACAAACGGCCGATCATCCTTCGGACCGATTTATCGAACTCAGAATTGGGCTTCGAGGAATTGTCGTCGATTAACAGAAATCCGCCGTAGGTCAGGTGATTGCGCAGGGCTTTCAATTCTTTTTCACTGAACGGTTTGAAAGCCTTGTTGCCGCCCATATAAATGAAGGGATACCGGTACAACCGGGTATCCCCCGGTTTCAGGAATAGCGGAGCCCGTTTGACTTCGACTGAAGTGCGTTTGGCCATCTGCGCCAGCAGGCTTTCCACCGCGTGAGGCCGGGGATTGTAGGTGCCGCCCTTATATTTGATTTGAGGGATGACGACCTTCGACGCCTCGCCCAAAGCGAACGCCGGACAGGGAATCAGGATGCCCGCCTGAAGGCAGACCGTTAGAATGAGAAAGTTCAACCGCACTGGATCATACCCACAGAGGATTCATGAAAGAGCCTGTTCTTTTGCAATCATACCAAATTCCCGTGCTACGGGGTGCCGGACCTTCTCAAATTATTTTTGCGGGGGTTTGGAGGGGTGGTATAGTCATATTCAAATTGCTGTGATTTTAACCGGGAAAACTGATGAAACGTACTGTTCTACTCAATCCGGGGCCCGTCAATGTGACCGAGCGGGTCCGCCAGGCCCTGCTGAAACCGGACTTGTGCCACCGGGAAAAGGAGTTTTCGGATCTGATGCAGTCGATCCGCTCCAAACTGGTTCGCGCCTTCGGAATCGAAAACGATTACGATGCCGTGTTGACCACGGGCTCCGGGACCGCCGCTCTGGAAATGGCGGTATCCTCTTGTCTCGGCGCGGGTCAATCCATGCTGGTGATCCGCAACGGCGTCTACGGCGACCGCATCGCCGCCATGGCGGAAGCGTACGGATTCAACATCCAGTGTCTCGACACTCCTTGGGGCGAGCCGCCCATTCTGGACGATATCGAGCAAACGTTGAAGCAGAATCCCAAAATTGAAGTGGTCGCCCTGGTGCATCACGAAACAACCACGGGACTACTCAACCCGGTTCATGAAATCGGAGAGTTGGTCCAGAAATATAAAAAACGGTTTCTGGTAGACAGTATCAGCAGTCTCGCAGGCGATGCTCTGGATTTCAATCGCGCCGGCGTCGATTTGTGCGTGGGCACCGCCAACAAATGCCTGCAGGGCCTGCCTGGCGTCTCATTCGTGCTGGTGCGCAAAACCGAACTGCCCCGGCTGGAGACAATTCCCGAGCGCTCCCATTATTTCAATTTGTATAAAAATCACCAGGTCCAGGAAAAAGGCGACACCCTGTTCACTCCGGCGGTGCAGATTCATTACGCGCTCGATGCCGCGCTGGATGAGCTGATTGAAGAAACGGTCCAAGGCCGGATCCAACGGTACCGCCAGGCGGCGGCGATGCTTCGCAAAGGATTCCGGGAAATGGGATTGGAGACCATCGTTCCCGAAGGGCGCGGGTCCAACACCCTGACTGCGCTGAAACTGCCGGAAGGTGTCACCTACCAAGGGTTGCATGATCGTTTGAAGGAAAAAGGGTTTGTCATTTATGCGGGCCAGAAGAAACTGAGCGAAAGTATTTTCCGCATCGCCAACATGGGAGACATCACCACGGAAGAATTCCAGCGCCTGCTCGACACGCTCAAGAATTGCCTTTCGGCTTCCACTCCATCTTAGGATTGCAATGAGTCTTTACGCGTTGATGAATAGTTATGCCCAGAGCCGCGGTCAGCGCCCCGATTCGGAACTGCCTGCCGGGGAACTCGGCAAAAGCCTGGCTCTGTTTCACAATTGCCTGATCGAATCGGGGATGGAGCATTCCGGGGAAACGGGCAACCGCATCGTTACGGCGGGACCGGAAAGCCTTCTGCCCATGCACCTGAGCCGGTTTGTGGTGGGATTTCTGCCGTTCAACGCCGTGTCCACCAAAACCGAAACGAACGAAATCTTATTCGACCTGTTTTCTTTTCTCCGCTGGCTGGAGAAGAAAGACATCCAACATGGTCTAGCCAAAATCGATTTTCAGAAAACGGTGCAGGCGTTAAACGGTGCCCAGGACCGTTGCCTGCAACTCAGCCATTTTCTGGATGACGAAACCGGCCGCGTTCTGGAGGAACCGCCCCGCATCATAGAAACCATTAATGACGTTTTTATGGTGATCAAAATCGACGGAGATTATATTTATCTTCAGGGCCGCCAGCAGGAAGACCCCATCCGCGTTCGTCTGCCCGCTGAAATCATGAATCTCGTCCGCCTCAACGACAATCTCGATCTGGTCCTGGGCGACACTTCGGAGCGTTGGGTGGTATTGGAAGCAGGGCAAGTCTTTCCCGAGTCTCAAGCCGGGTAATATTTCATTTCGTATTTCACCCTTTTATAAGGAGTGCCACCATGAAACGTGTAGCCATCGGACTTGCCGCTTTGGTCGTCATCCTGGTTGTCGGCGTCCTTGTCCTTTATTCTTCCCTAGGGGCGATTATCACCAAAGCCGTCAATACCACAGGACCGGAAATCATCCAGGCGAAAGTGAATTTGGATGAAACGGTCATCGATACCACCTCTGGAAAAGGTTCCATGCACGGTTTGTTCATCGGCAATCCCGAAGGTTTCGAAACCGAAAGCGCCTTCAAAATGGATAAAATCGAAATAGCCCTGGACACGGCTTCGGTCACCTCGGATACGATCGTCATCAATGAAATTAACATTCAGGCTCCCGAAGTTACTTACGAACTGGGAGGCGGCGGAAGCAATATCGACGCCATCCAAAAGAATGTCGACGCCTTTGTCAAAAAACATGTCGGGGCTTCGGACTCCAAAGAAAAGAGTGAGACAAAAGAAGGCGGAACCAAAATGGTGATTGATCATGTGTATGTGAAAGGCGGCAAGGTGAATATCAGCGCCACTCTGCTCGGCGGCAAGTCTATGACCGTGCCACTGCCCGATATTCACCTGAAAGACCTTGGCAAGAAAGAAAATGGTGCAACTCCCGGTGAGGTGGTCAAATCCATTATCGGCGCTTTGAATAAATCCATTGTTAAAGCCGTAGCGCCACTCAATCTGGATAAAGTGGGTGAGGTCACAGGGAAAGCGGTCGAAGGGGTTAAGGACACGCTTAAAAAAGGGACCGAAGGCGTGACCGATTCGATGAAGGGTATTTTCGGAAAATAAAATCCGGGATCAACAGACTGTGGCCCGTGGCGTTAAAGGTTTTCGGTTCAAGAGCCTGGCGGGAATGATTTCTTGATCTGTTCTCCTTAATACCTGAATGCAAAGCGAATATCGGATCACGGGGTTCTGCCGGCCCCGAACATTTCCTTGAAAAAGGCCGGGAAATGTTTTAAAAAGCCCTCTACACTGCATCGGTGGACTTCTGGCATTTTTAAAACCCCGGGTCTGCCAACACTCTAGAATCCAAGGATTTCCCAATTGACCGCTGTCATCAATTTTGAAGACATGAACTGGCAGGCCATCGCGCCGGAACTGATTCTGGTGCTCACCGCCTTCACCGTTCTGTTGATGGGACTGCTCAAAACCTACAACAACAATTCGTACTTGTCGAAGGCATCCTCGGTCGGCATCCTGACCGCTTTAGGCTATACCTTTTACTTATGGGGCCTGGCTCCCTCCATCAGCGACGGTACCAGCCCGGCGATCTTCAGCGGATCGCTGTTGTTCGACAAATTTTCGCAAAGCTTCAACATCATCTTCCTCTTGATGTCCTTGTTCGCTGTCATGGCGGCGGTGCGTTATCCCAAACCCAACAACGAAAACAAGTCCGAATATTTCTGCCTCGTGTTGATGGCTGTGGTCGGCATGATGTTCCTGGCCAAGTCCGGCAATTTGATCACCGCGTTCATCTCTCTGGAAATCTTTTCCATTTCCTTATATATCCTGTGCGGTTTTTCCGCCAAGCACGGCAAGGGCACCGAACAGCCGGGCGATGCCCAACACCTCGACTGGGAAACGCTGGCATCACAGGAGTCCACCGTCAAATATCTGCTGATGGACGCATTCGCTTCAGCCATTCTGGTCTACGGCATGGCGTTGATGTACGCGGGCACGGGCACCACGGAAATCCGGGAAATCGGCCATCTGCTGGAGACCAACCCGTACAGCCAGAACAAACTGCTTTATATCGGAATGGGTCTGACGTTTTGCGGCCTCGCGTTCAAGGTGTCACTGGTGCCGTTTCATGCGTGGACGCCCGACGTCTACCAGGGCGCGCCGACGCCGATCACTGGCTTCATGTCGGTGGCGACCAAAGCCGCGGCGTATTCGCTGATCGCCCGCATCTTTTTTATCGCCCTGCCCAGCCTGGAAGAAATCTGGATGCCCTTCCTGTTCGGCATCTCGGTCATTACAATGCTGGTCGGCAACACGGCGGCCATCTTTCAGAATGATGTCAAACGCATGCTGGCCTATTCCGGTGTGGCGCACGCGGGATACCTGCTGATCGGTATCGTCGCCAACAGCCAGGACGGCGTGGCGAGCATTTTGTTTTACCTGGGCGTGTACCTGTTCATGAACATCGGCGCGTTCGCCGTGGTGTACATGCTGGAAGGCGAAGGCGAGCAGGCGAACTCCATCAACCGCTTCAAGGGACTGGCCAAGCGCAAACCGTATCTGGCCGCGGCGATGAGTTTGTTCATGCTGTCCCTCGCCGGATTCCCGCCCACCGCCGGGTTCTTCGGAAAGTTATACGTGTTCCTCGCCGCCATCAAACAAGGCTATGTGTTGATTGCCATCCTGGCCGTGGTCGCCAGCATGATCGCCGTGTACTTCTACCTGCGCGTGATTGCCATGATGTACTTCCAGGAAGACGAGTCCGAGGAAACGATCCACACCAGCCGTGGCATGACCGCCATCGTCGCCGTCAGCTCCGTCGCCATCCTCGCCATCGGCCTGTTCCCCTCCAAACTCATGCAACTCGCCCTCGCCTCCATCCCGTTTTAGCAAAACTCCAGCCCCATTCTTTCAAGACAATATTTAAAAACAATTGACCACAGATGAACACAGATAAACACCGATAAAACATAGATCCTTCGCTTCACTCAGGGTGACAGGTTTTCCCATTCATCCGGTTCATCCTGTTATCCTGTCAAAATAGGTTTGGGTTGTGCCCTTCAAAATTTCCTGCGACAATTTGAGTATGAGATGCCTTACCACTTTCATCGCTCTATGTGCGTTGTGGGGAAGCGCCTGTGCGCCGGAACCCCAACAGATCGAAAAACACATCGAACAATACCAGGCACGGATCGCCGTCGACCCCAACAACACGGAGGTTCATTACCAGTTGGGGCACGCCCACCTGACGCTCGGCAGGTATGAGCAGGGGGTGAACCATTTGAAAGACGCCGTGCGCCTGAGTAAAAAGCATGCGTTGGCCCACCGCGACCTCGGCTGGGCGTTGTACCGACTCAAAGAATACCGGGCGGCGGAACCCTGGCTCCTCAAGGCGCTGGAGATGAAACCACGCGACCGCGCCACCCTCTCCACCCTGAGCGCGGTGTACATCGGTCAAAAACGATACCGCGAGGCGGTTGATCTGTTGAAACCGTTTGTCGACACCGGGCGGGGCACGGTGCCCATCCACAACAACCTGGTGGCGGCTTACCGACATCTGGGATTGTACCCGTTAGCAACCGAACAACTTCATCAAGCACTGAAAAAAAATCCGGACTCGGCAGGATCGCATAACAACCTGGGAGTCCTTTTGGGAAAAACGGGACAACCGGAACAGGCGCTGGCCGAATACCGGATTGCGTTGACCCTCGACCCCGGATACGGGTCGGCGCACTTCAACCTGGCTGTCGCTTTGACACAGCAAGGGAAGAGTGATGAAGCGTTAAATCATTTCCGCATCGCGCAACAGGCACATCCCCACGATCCGAAAATTCTGGCGGGGCTGGGCTGGACTTATCACAAGCTGAACCGGTATCGACCCGCCATCGGGTTTTACGAAGAATCGGTGCGATTGGCGCCTTCCAATTTACAGGCACAGCAGGCCCTGGGCGAGTTGTGGGACATCACCCAACACTACAGCCGGGCCATCGACGCCTACGAAGCCGCCGCCGGACTGGACCCGGAAGGACCGGACAATTATTATCACCTGGGACGGTTGAACGATCATTTGAAGGCGGGAGAAAAAGCGGTGGCGTATATGGCGCTGGCGGAATCGTTGTACCGGAAAAAACGCAACGTGGAAATGGCGGCGCACTGCAGTAAGAATATTTCCATCCTGGCGAAAAAGTATAAATTCAAAAGAAAAAAATTACACCGATTAACCCGGCCCCGTCAATCCCTGGCAGGTTGAGCGATAGCCGTCACCGTTCCAGAATAAAAGTAACGGGACCGTCGTTGACGATATCGACCTGCATGTGGGCACCGAACCGGCCTTCCTGAATGTTCAGCTTTGACTCAGCGAGTTTTTTCACAAAGTTTTGGTACAATCGTTCCGCCTCTTCGGGAGCGGCGGCGTTGTCGAATCCCGGCCGCCGCCCGCGGGAACAATCGCCTGCCAGGGTGAACTGGGACACCACGAGAACCTCACCTTTCACATCGAGGCAGGAACGATTCATCTTCCCTTGATCGTCGGCGAAAATTCTCAGGTTGAGCGCCTTTTCAGCAAGAGCATTCACGGCTTCGTCGCTATCCCCCTTTTCCGCGCCGAACAGGATCATTAATCCCTTGCCGATCTCACCGACCACTTCGTCGTCCACGGTCACGGAAGAGCGAAGCACTCTCTGCAATACGATTTTCATAAAAGAATGACGTCAGAAAAGGTCAACGGGCATTAAAAAACCGCTGATCGGTGCCCTGCGGCCCGATCGCAACATTAACTTTGGCGTAACAGAGAGGACACCGGCCCTCGTAGGCGTTGCCGTCTTTATTGATATAGATGCGGCGGTACACCTTGCAACACTCGAACAGGATGCCGATAAATTTTTTATCTTTCTGCGGTTTCATACCTCGCCCATGACTGGAACCCCGATCTCCCGGTGATCGTGTTAGCTCTTAATCATCACGATGATTTTAACTGCTTTAAAAATTTCTTTTTGGATTCCTTAAAAATCTGATGAGGGATATGCATGGCCTTGGTGATGCGGCGGACCTCTTCATTTTCTTCGTGCGAAATACTGCCGTCAGCCACAGCGATGGCCCAGAAGCAATCGACCGCACTCACCCGATCCTTGTAGGACACGCGGCTGTTGAACTCGGTAACGACTTCATGAAAATCGAATCCGTGCCGCGCCTGCTCTTCAATGACCTCGAACAACAACTTCTGCTCTCCGGCGGAAAATTCAAACCGTTCCTTCAGGATTTGCTGGAGCGCCTTTCTTTCTTCTTCGTGAAAATGATCGTCCACCTGCGCCACCGAAGCCAGCAGAGCTCCGAACAGACAAATGAAGTAAACATTATCGTTTTCGAGATCGAACTTCTGGCCCGATCCTTTCATTTTCAATTCCAGCTTTTTGAGGATCGTGTTCTTAAAGTATCGGTTGACGGCGGGATTTTTTTCATGGGCCGGTTTGAAAATGGTGGCCTGAAAGAAATTGCGTACCTTTCCGAACGACCGCCTGGTAAACGAGGTTTTCTTGAGCATGCGGATGAATTCCTCTACCAGCTCGTTTTCCTCGGTTTTCATATCGCGATGGGCGTTGGCAATCGATTCCAGCTCAGTGATGATTTCATCCTTTTCTTTTTGGGAGCTGAGCTCCGCCGCCAACTGCTTGAACAAGTGCTCCTGTTCTTTTTTGGGAATCGGCGCCAGGAGGTAAGGGTTGAGTTGCCGGATATCATCTTTTTCCAGGCCAAATTTCCGGTAGAACTTTTTCAGGACGTTCTTTTCCGATTCAGTCATTTCGCCGTCGGCCCAGGCGATCACCGCCAGCACTTTCAGAAAGGTTAGATGTTTAAACGAAGGCATAATTTTTTTCCTGTCACTTTATTCGAAGGTATTGATCCACAGCACACCGCGCCCTTCCCTTTTGGCGTATGCGAAAATATCCAGAAAGGAATCCCGATTGATGTCGGCAAAGGTCAACGCGTGAAACTTGTCATTGAAGGGAAGCCGGCGGCGGGACTCTTTCCAGAACCGCCACTTGCCCAGCCCCCTCAAATAATGAATTCCATTTTCGCTCAACAAAAGGATATCGGGAAACTCACTGCCGTTGGCATCCAGCAGATACACCGCCTGAAAAGCGACCTTGGGAGACGCCTTGAACGCGGCCTTCTTAAAATACCCTCGCCCGTGATTGACCAGGAAATAACTGTATTCTCCCGCCGACAGCTCCTCCCGGTTGACCACCAACAAATCATTGTCGCCATCCTGATCGAAATCGGCCCAATCCGCATGAGCGCTCCGGTCCCTGATGGCGGGAAGCAGTTCCGAGGTCCGGTCCGCAAACTGTCCCAGGCCGTTGTTGATCAACAGGGAATTTTGTCCCTCGCCGTTGATCATGAAGATGTCCAAGGTCTTGTCGCCGTCATAATCGGCGAAGGAAGTGCCAACGATTCCCGGTTTCAACGGAGGCATCAACAACTGTGTGGCATCGCGAAACTGCCCTTTCCCGTTGTTGATCATAAATTGAGTCTGGTACTTGTGGAGCTTTCCCTGGTTATTCAAAACCCGTTGTCCGGTAAAAAGCAAATCGACGTGACCGTCTTCATCTATATCCCTCATATCAACCCGGTCCATCCCCCGGTTCACGTAGGGAAAAGGAATTTCCTTCTTCGTGTAAAAATAACCTTTGCCGTTATTGAACAAAAATTTAGCCGCCGTGCCGTCGCTGAACCGGCCCACCAACACCAGATCCTGTACCCTGTCGTGATCCACATCCTGCAAGGCCATGAACAAAATCTGATCGGAGGGCTGTCCCTCCCATCCCACTCGCTTGACAGGAACAAATTTTTCACCTGCTTTATTATTCCATACCCGGATTACCGGTTGGCCCCGATCGCCGGTTCGCAGCAGAACCAGGTCCAGCAATACATCCCGGTTGATATACGCCAATTGTGCTTTCAATATTCCCGGCTCCAAATCCGGCAAGTAGACTCGGGTCTGATCCTTGTACTTTTGAAGCTTCGGGTCTTCACCAAATACCGAACCCTTACCGCAGGCCACGCAAAAAAACGCCAGCAAACACACCAGCGCCGAAAACCTGAAAATTATTTTTATTTGGGAAATTGATTTCATCAAATGTTCAGACAGACACCGCCCAATGTTTTCTGGAATCCCTCTTGCAAGGCGGCGCTGATCTCTTCAAAAGAAAATTTTCGGTCACAAACCTGATTCAACGTGGTGGTTGAATGGATCAAACGGTGTTGCATGGCCATTCTCTCACTCTCATCACCAAACTTTAACAAAGACGCAAACAACTCGTGATCGGATTCGATGATCAAAGACCCGTGCTGTAAAAACGCCTTCGAAGTCCTTTTCTGAGCGCTCCCCACCAGCTTTTTGCCATCGATGGTGATTTCGCAATGGTTGAGTGATGCAAAACAGGCCGGAGACCGCGCAAACCCAGACCGTTGTTTGCCTGTATTGATGTCGCCCTGAATTCCCAGACCGTCCAGCCCGGACAACAATGCTTCGCTGACAGCGCCGAAGGTCGCCTTCAACCCCCGGTTGAACGGAGACAACGACACCGGCGCCACCACCGCATAGGTCAACTCCCGGTGATGCAGAAGAGCGCGCCCACCCGTCGGCCGCCGGACAATGGCAATACCCAGCTCCCGGCAACGCTCGATGTCCAGCTCCTCTTCGGCTTTTTGCGAATACCCGACAGTGATCGCGGGTTCGGACCATCCATACAACCGCACGGTGGGAGGAATCCGGCCCTGTTCGCAGTCGGCCAATAACGCCGTATCCACCTGCATATTCCATTTCGCTGGGTGGTGACCATCGGATATCCAACGCCATTCATTATGAAGCATTCTTTTCCTTTATTGAGATTTACCTTTTGACTCTATCGGGTGCATTCTATAAAATTTTTTGATAGCCTATTCCAAGGCTTCACTCGGCCCTAAACGTTCAGTGCGTCCTATTGTCAACCAAATCAGAGGAAATTTCAAAAGAATGCGCAGTTACTATTGTTTGACTTGGGGTTGTGTGCTTTTCGCGATGGCGTTTCCAAAGCCGGTAGCGGCGTTCGAGCATCTGCGGGATCCTCTCCATCAGAAGGTGACTTGTGAAACCGCCTGCCACTTGCCGGAAAATATAAAGCAGGCCCGCATCGAAAAAACCCAAAAGGCCGAATGCGCCTCCTGCCACCAGGGAGGCTTGCCGCTGGAAACCTTGAGTCCTTTCCAGACCCCGGACCCCTTTCTATTGCCGGAAAACCAACGACCGAACCAGCGTTTTCTGTCGCCGCGGCCCCCGGTTCTTGCCGGACAAATAATGGCATCTTCCAAAATCCGAAAATCGAAAAAAAACCCGCAGACCCCGGGAATGGTTTTTATCGACTCCGGGGAATTCATTATGGGATCCAACGAACGCTGGGATGACGAGTCGCCTGAACACATCAACAAGACCGGCGCATTTTACATTGATCTCTATGAAGTAGCCAACCAGGATTACAAAAAATTTGTGGACGCCACGAAACGTAAACCGCCGCACCACTGGGCTCAGGACAATATTCCCAAAGGCAAGGAAGATCACCCGGTCACCTATGTCAGTTGGTTCGACGCGAACGATTATTGCCAATGGACCGGCAAACGCCTGCCCAACGAGGAGGAATGGGAAAAAGCCGCGCGTGGAGAAGCTGGCAGTATCTATCCCTGGGGCAACCTCTGGTCATTGGACAAATCCAACAACCCGTACAAACATTCCACTGGAACGGAACCGATAGGATCCTACCCCGGCGGTCGGAGTGTCTACGGATTATATGACATGTCGGGTAACGTGTGGGAGTGGGTGGATGCCTACTACCTGCCGCATCCCGGCAACACCATCCCAAAACCGGAGTACGGCAAGGACAAACGTGTGCTGAAAGGCGGCTCATGGTTCGACTGTCTGTCGTACGGATGCGGGCTCAGCGCACCCACCTTCAACCGCAGTTTTTTCAATCCCGAGGTGAAGAACAACAGCTTCGGTTTCCGCTGCGCGAAGAACCCCTGACGTTGCCATGTCTTCTCCCCCCAATCCCAATAAACAACATTCCCCCCTGGGTCGACGCATTCTCCTCTGGGTACTCCTTATTGCGTTTTGGTTGCTTTACTTTTGGTGGCGCGAATCGCCCTGATCCGATTATACGATTATTGAGGAAGCTTGCCAAATCTGTTGCGGTTGAGGTTTTCATTACCATTCATCAGATCCAAACGGTGTTTGGCGGGAGCCAGAGTCACCTGGGTATTGGGCTTGGAGGATAGGTAAACCTGCGTCTCCGGAATCGGAGAGAGTTCCAACCGGGTTTCAAAAGCAGGCGAATGTCCGGGGGGCGTGGCATCTGCCGGAAGCTCATGAGCAAACCCGGTGGCCCTGCTGTGAAAAATAAGAGGCTTCCGGCTTTTGAAAGGCCCGGCCATCGGCTCCAGATGCTCCGACGCTTTGGAATAGGGTTTTAAAGCAACGGTAGGAAAATAATACGACGCATCATCGAGATGAACGGTGCCCGGTGGTGCCATCCCCTCTGCCGCCACGCCAAACCCTTTGCCCGCCCGCACCCAATGTTTATCGGCAAGCGTCCACGAGTTCGTGTGGGTGTTACCCTCCGAACTTTTCCGGGTTTTGGACTCCTTCAGTAAGGCGGGCAAAAATTCATAGCGTTGGACCGCACCGTAAGCGCGGTCCTGTGAATAGTTTTTCATCCCTGACAAAGCAATGTGTTGAGTGGCCGGCATTGGATTCGTCGATTGACCGGGATGATCCGGGTTCTGTTCAGCCAACAATCCAGTGGCCGCACCCGGCGCTTCGGGGAGAACGAGATCACTGCGCAGTTCCACCTGAGCGGCCCCGACCTCCACGGGTTCCCGGGTCTCCTGCGAACAGGCGAAACCGGCCCATCCGGCAAGCAACAACAGCCCATAACGGGTCCACGTCAATTTTCCCATCACCATGCCCCAAAAATTCAAAAAATTTGACACCTGCTGAGAGCAAACTCCAGCTATTTATTAAGTTAACGCATTGGTACGAAGATTGCTTTTATTTTTTAAAATGAATTTAACCCTAACTGGAATGGGAAGGATGGGCTTGAATGGACCTGATGAAAGGGGAACTTAGAAGCTATTTGGATCCCACAGCTCTCCGGATTTTGAAAAAGCGTCTGGTTTCCGGAAAAATCACGCCTCAGGTGTTCAAAGACATTTTGAAGCGGCAAATGGTCAAGTATTTTTTCCAGACTTACCGGCACCCTCTGATAGAATCCTGGCAAAACTGGCGGCGACCTGCCAAAAAGCGGGTGGGAGATAACAGGAGCACAACGGCGCAATCCAAGAAAGATCAGTTCGAGATATACCATCACAAACAGTTTTGACTTCTCTCCCGGATCGTCTTGTCCCGGAATTCGCTCTACTCCCGGTCGGCCCACCCGTCTCCAATTTTTTTATTCTCTAAAAGTCGCTTCTGTTGCTACAATGGCCCCCGCCCAGGCTGAAATGGGGAATATTCATATAACCACTAACACACCTTTATTGACAATGAATTGGGAAGACCTCACACAACTCGTTACCCAGAAGAATAGTTATATTCTGCAAGCGTTCCTGGTCGTTTTCGCTGCTCTGATCCTGGATTTTGTCCAGAGAAAAGTTCTGAATCGGTTACATCTGAAGGCGGAGAAAACCAAGAGAATCTGGGACGATGCGATCATCGATTCCATCAAAAAACCGATCTCCCTGATCATCTGGGCGGCAGGACTTTACCTGGCGGCGGAAATCATTCAGGAAGCCACCGGTGCAGTGATCTTCGATGCAGTCGGGCCTTTGCGGGATACGATGATTATCGGCGCCATTGCCTGGTTCCTGGTCCGCCTGATCAAGCACGGTGAACAGAAATTTGTTGAAGGGGAAAAGAAAGTTGACCCGACCACGGTCGACGCCATATCCAAACTGTTAAAAGTTTCCGTAGTCATCACCTCGCTTTTGGTGGTCCTGCAAACGATGGGATTCAGTATTTCGGGGGTACTGGCCTTTGGCGGCATCGGCGGGGTCGCGGTGGGGTTTGCCGCGAAGGACCTGCTGGCCAATTTTTTCGGCGGACTGACGATTTATCTGGACCGCCCCTTCGCAGTGGGAGACTGGATTCGCTCGCCGGACCGCAACATCGAAGGCACAGTGGAGCAAATCGGCTGGCGCTTGACGCGCATTCGCACGTTTGACAAACGTCCCCTCTATGTTCCCAACTCCACGTTCACTACCATTGCCGTGGAGAACCCGTCACGCATGCTCAACCGGCGCATCAAGGAAACCATAGGCATTCGTTACGACGACGCAGGAAAAATGGAAGCGATTGTCCACAAGGTCAGGGATATGCTGATGAACCATCCGGAAATCGACACCGGCAAAACGCTGATCGTCAATTTCAATGCGTTCGCCCCCTCTTCGCTGGACTTTTTCATCTACACGTTTACCAAAACCACCGACTGGATCCAATTCCATGAAATCAAGCAGGACGTGATGCTGAAAATTATCGACATCATCGAAAAAGAAGAAGCCGAGTGCGCTTTCCCCACCTCCACCATCCACCTGGCCGACAAGGATATCTTCAAAAATTTGAACTCATAAATTCAAACCCTCCTCATGCTTCTTTTTTCCGAGTTTTCCTATTAAAGTAAATGGACCCGGCAACGAAAGCCAATAGTGCAATCAGTGAAATCAGATAGGATATCTGAACAGCAGGAACATAGTACCCTTCCACCGATTTGGCCCAATCCGAGATGGGTTCTATCCTTTGCAGGAGTCCCGAGGATAACTTAATTCTTGAAGCATGCGCATACCAAACCGAAGAATGCTCCATCAGAAAGATACCTTCATAAACAATCCCCGCAACAGCCAGAATCTGAATGCCCCAACCAGGTCGTAAACGGTCAAATGTTTTTTGCATCCAGATACAAGACAGGGTCAGCAAAATCAAAAGAGGAAGAATCAGAAACCGGGAGGGCGTTCTTTCAACGGAGATCAAGGGTAAGGGGAGGTGAGCGATAAACCCAAAAATGGCACCGAAGGAAAAAACTGCGATTAACAGCATGGGTATGTTGAGGATCCGGTAATCCGTCAATACCTCCGTCTCCCTCCATCGTTTCCAGAGTCCGAAATACAACAGGAACCCCAACCCCAGAATGGATATATAGTGATCCACCTCCCACCAGGGCATTGAAACCTTTTCGCTATACCTCATATCCAGTATTACATCCTGGCTTTGGTAAATGCTGGTCAACGCACTCCAAAGAACCGAAAAAGAGGGGAAACCATACATGAATGGATTTTTATAGTCCCAGAAAGTAATAGACGCCGGCAGTATTCGGTACATGGAAAATACCAGAGTTAAACCCACTCCGGTCAATACCGGCTTCCAATATCGCTTCTGAAACGGGCATAAGAGAAGCAAGAACAACAGGCACCATACAAAAGGGTGCAACCCTCCAAACAAAAGAATTCCGAATAACACAAACGTCAACCTGGCCGGCCGGCTTCCTAAATCATCCCCTTCCACCAAACTCAAAACCCAACCCACAAAAAAAGGCAACAAGAAATAAGCGGTCCAGGACCAATGGCCCACCGCCAAATGTGAGGTGATATGGCCATTAAAGTTGAACAGGAGAAAGAAAGCGACAAACGAAACCGACGACCATTGGTATTTTCTTTTGAGCCACAAGCAGCTCAAAAAACCCAGCGAATAAACAAATATTAATTGCGTAAGAAAAAAATCCTCAACGCTCAAAAATTTTAATAAATAAATAGTAGGAAATAAATCCGTCGCGGGAATAGCGAGAAACTGATTGGTTCCCTTATAAGTATATGGCATGAAATAAGGGATGCTTTTCTCAATCAGGGCATTTTGAGTGACCTGGTAAAAATCATAAAACATTTGCCAATCAATGTATCGGTACTGAACCTTCCCATAATTGATCAGCCAGGCCCAATGAAACATGCCTCCTAGATAGGCAATACCCATGACCAGATAATTTCCGGCTTTGGATACCAGAGTTCCCGAGGGGGGACGAAACAAAAACTCAAACAACCCGTTTTTCAAATTCTGTTGCGATAAATAAAACTTCTCTCTTAATGAACCGGTTTGTGTATTTATTTTTAACAGCATTGGGAACTTTTTCATTTATTAAGGCCTGCTACCCTTTTCAAGAGCCGGGCGCTTCATTTTGAAATAAAGGGCTCCTGCGAAGAATGCAACCAGTGCAATCAGTGAAATCAGATAGGATATTTGAACAGCAGGAACATAGTACCCTTCCACCGATTTGGCCCAACTTGAAAAGGTGTCGAACATGGGGATAATTACGTCCGCTAACGTGTCACCCCATACCTTGACTTGCCAGATGGAAGAATGCTCTATAAACAAAAATCCATGAATGGAAATACCCGTCAGCGCAATACACATGACCCACCAACTTGCAGATAACCGATTAAACATCTGCTGCATCCAAATACAGGAAATCACCAGCAGAACCAGCAGAGGAACAATCAAAAATCGGGAAGAAACCCTTTCAACCGAGATAAAGGGGATGGGAACCAAAGTAAACAACTTAAAAAGACTGCCAAAAGTAAGGACGGTTAAAACCAGCATAGGAATATTGAGTACGCGGTAATCGTTAATGCGCCATTCGCTTTTTTTGGTCAGCCGTAGGAAAATTCCAAAATAGGCCATGGCAACCAACCCAATAATCCCAATATAATGATCCACCTCCCACCAGGGTGCGGTACCCTCCGGCCCAAAACCCAGGGTCAGCATATTTTCCTGCCCTTTAACAGAGGCCAGGGCTTTCCAAAAAATGGAAAACGAAGGGAACCCCGAAATAAATTCATTTGTATAACCAAAATAGGTAATGGCCGCCGGTAATAGCCGATGCACAGAAAATACAAGAGATAACCCAACACCTATCATAACGGGTTTCCAAAATCGCTTCTGACACAAGCATAGGAGGAGCAGGAATATCAGGCACCACACAAAAGTATGCAATCCTCCAAATAAAAGCATCGCAAAAAACACCCAGGCCAGCCGGGTTCCATGAAGGGGAGAAACGTCTCCTTCCACCAACTTAAAAACCCACACAAGAAAAAAGGAAATCATGAAATAACTGATCCATGGCCAATGACCGATGGCAATATGCGAAACAATATGCCCGTTAAAGCTGAAAATGAGGAAAAAGAATACAAACGTAAAGAGTGACCACTGATAGGTCTTTTTAAGCCACAAACATCCTATGAACCCCAGGGAATAAACAAATATCAATTGAAAAAGAAAAAACTCTTCTACACTCAAAAATTTCAATAAAAAAATAGTTGGAAAAAGATCGGAGGAAGGAAAAGCAAGAAACTGGTCGGTCCCCTTAAAAAAATAGGGCGTGAAGTAAGGAATGGCGTTCTCGGCCAAAGCTTTTTGAATTATTCGGTAACAATTAAAAAACATATCCCAGTCAAAATATTTAACATGTACCCTCCCGTAATTGATGATCCAGGCCCAATGAAAGGCTCCAATCAAATAGGCAACACCCAGGACCAGATAATTTCCGGCTTTGGATACCAGAGTTCCCGGGGGGGGACGAAACAAAAACTCAAACAACCCGTTTTTCAAATTCTGTTGGAATAAAAAAAGCTTCTCTTTTAGGGAGTTGACTTGTGTGCTCATGTATTGGAAGAATAATTCTTGTAGAGGGTTTTTCAGTAAATGGGCCCTGCTTAACCTGAACGGGGTAAAAACAATGAAAACAAATGCTTTAAGTGTACTTAAGCAGTATAAGGCAATTTAATTTCTTTTCTCGACTTTTAACTAAATCCTTTATTTTCAATGGCTAAATGGTTCTTCTTCTTCACTGGGGAGGCTATAAATGAAATTGACAACCACGAGGGCGATTTGTAAACTGTGGCGGCTTTGAGAACTTTCATTGCCATTGACGTTCCACCGGCTGTACTCGATACGATCACCCGTATCCAGAATCGATTTAAATCCCTGGGATTGTACGCGTCCTGGGTCAAGCCCG
This sequence comes from Nitrospinaceae bacterium, assembly GCA_965237905.1. Lineage (GTDB taxonomy): Bacteria > Nitrospinota > Nitrospinia > Nitrospinales > Nitrospinaceae > SZUA-226. The sequence goes on from OZ250172.1 coordinate 700,972, forward strand.
GAAACATTCACCTGACCTTGAAGTTTCTGGGAGACACCGATCCCGACCGAATCCCAGGTATTCAAAATAAATTAACCGAAACCCTGGCGCCGTTTTCGCCGTTCCGGCTGTTCTTGGACTCAGCCGGGGTGTTTCCGAATACCAAAAGTCCCCGCGTTTTGTGGGTAGGCCTCAAGGATGACGACGGAACGCTGGAAACCCTCCAATCCGCCATCGAAAAGGCTCTGGAGAGTGTGGGATTCCCGATGGAACAGCGGCCGTTTTCGCCGCATCTGACGCTGGCGCGGATAAAATCCCCTAAGGGAATCAAGTCGCCCAGAGGAATAAAGGAATTGAAAAACGAGTTGGATGCCGTGAATCAGGAAGGCATCGACCCTCACCCGTTTGACGTGGGTGGAATCCATTTATACGAAAGCCAATTGACGCCCAAGGGCTCCATCTATACCGTATTGGCGAACTTTAAACTGAATCCCTGACCTGAAGGATGGAAACCGGGTACACATTCAGCAAGGAGACGTGAATCATGGCAGTAAACAACGAACGAGAAAAAGCGCTAGACCTGGCCTTTTCGCAAATCGAAAAGCAATTCGGCAAAGGGGCGATCATGAAACTGGGCCAGGCGGGAGTCCAGAAAGGAGTCCCCGTCATTTCCACCGGGTCCATTTCGCTCGACAGCATCCTGGGCATCGGCGGCATTCCCCGCGGCAGAATCACTGAAATCTACGGACCGGAAGCTTCCGGCAAGACCAGCCTGACGCTCCACATCATCGCCGAAGCGCAAAAGGCCGGCGGGGTGGCGGCGTTTATCGACGTCGAACACGCGCTGGACCCGAAATACGCTTCAAACCTGGGCGTGAACCTCGACGACCTCCTGCTCGCCCAGCCCGACACCGGCGAACAAACGCTGGAGATCGCCGAAGTGCTGATACGCAGTGGCGCGGTTGACGTGATTGTTATCGACTCGGTCGCGGCCATGGTGCCCAAGGCGGAACTCGACGGCGACATGGGCGACTCGCATATGGGCCTGCAGGCACGGCTCATGTCCCAGGCCATGCGCAAGCTGACCGGGGTCATCAACAAATCCAATACCTCGCTCATTTTCATCAACCAGATCCGCATGAAGATCGGTGTCATGTTCGGTACGCCGGAGACCACGACCGGCGGCAACGCGCTGAAGTTTTATTCCTCGGTGCGCCTGGACATCCGCCGCATCTCCGCGCTCAAGGACGGCGACCAGGTAATCGGCAACCGCACCCGCGTCAAAGTGGTCAAGAACAAGCTGGCGCCGCCGTTCCGCGATTGCGAATTCGATATCATATACGGCAAGGGCATTTCCAAAACCGGCGACCTGCTGGATTTGGCAGTCAATCACGAAATCGTCAACAAAAGCGGAACCTGGTTTTCCTATGGGGAAACCCGCATCGGCCAGGGCCGGGAAAACTCCCGCAACTTCCTGAACGATAATATGGATATCCGTAGCGAAATCGAAACACGGTTGCGCGACAAACTGGAACTCCCCGCGCCCCACATCGACATGGGAAACGAGGCAGAACCACCTGCCGCCAAAGGCAAAAAAGCCTCCAAAGCTCAGGCCAAGGCTGAGGCGTCCTGACCGACGCCATGTCCGAGGAGTTCAAACAGGCGCGGGCTCTCGCCTACCGGTATCTTTCGCACCGGGACCGCAGTGCCCGCGAAACGGCGGACCATCTCAGAAAAAAAGGACTAGAGGAAGCGGTCGTTCAGGAAACGCTTCGTTATTTAAAAGAAGCGAACTATCTGGACGACCGCCGGTTCGCCGAACATTGGGCCCGCACCCGCGCGGAAAACAAACAATTCGGCAAATACCGCCTGCGCCAGGAATTGATCGGCAAGGGACTGCCTCAAGACCTCATCGACGAAACTCTGGATACGCTGTTCGAAACCGTCAAAGAGATCGATCTCGCCCGGGCCGTTGTCGAAAAAAAATTGCCTTCCATGCAAGACCTTCCCGCCGACAAAAGAAAAAACCGCCTCGTCGGTCTCCTGCAACGCAAAGGGTTCAGCCTCGACATCATCTACAAAGTTCTGGATTAACCTCCCAGCACTGCCCCTTCCCGTAAAAATACAATCCTTTGTTTTTCTTGACGAAAAGACGTTCCGCCTTACAATATTAAGATGATCGAAAACATCTCCCAGCTCCCTCCCTGGATATTTTCCCTTGTCGGTTTGATCTTCGGCCTGATGGTCGGCAGTTTCGCCAACGTCTGCATTGCGCGTTTGCCGAAAAAAGAGTCGATAATATTCCCGGCGTCGCACTGCCCTCAATGCAATAAACCCATCCATGTGACCGATAACATTCCATTGATCAGTTACATCCTGTTGAAAGGTCAATGCCGCAACTGCAAACAAAAAATTTCTTTAATCTATCCGGCCATCGAGTTGGTCACCGGACTGCTCATGGCGGCCGTCTTCTACCGGTTCGGTTTTTCGTGGGAATGTCTGATTTTTGCCATCGTCGTGCCGGCACTGGTCATCATCACCATGATCGACATCGAACATCAAATCATCCCCGACGTCATCACCCTTCCCGGAATTATCTTCGGTCTGGCGGCGGGGAGTTATCTCAATGGATGGTTGGATTCGGTGCTTGGGCTGGCGCTGGGCGGGGGCATGTTCTGGCTCCTGGCGGAAGGTTATTTCCGCATGCGGGGGAAAATGGGTATGGGGGGAGGCGACATCAAGTACATCGCCGCGGCAGGTGCGTTGATGGGCTGGGCGCAGGTGCTGGTCATCATTTTTATTGGGGCACTGGCGGGAGGCATTTTCGGCGGGATCGGCATGGGTGTCAAAAAATTAGATTTTTTGAGCCGGATTCCATTCGGTCCTTTTCTGGCTCTTGCCACGCTGATTTCAATTTTTTTCGGCGATCCCATCGTCGACTGGTACCTCAACACCTTTGTGCCGAAACCGTTGTGACCCCTGCCCGCTGGTGTTACACTATTTAAACATCAACTTAACAGGAATTCTTTTATGGCATTCGGTTTAACTTTCAAATCAAAAGATGACGTGGCCCCTCCCACTGAAAACATGGAGGACCTGGTCCGGAAAACTAAAAGAGACGTTCTCGGCCTCAAAATCATGCTGTTCACGGCGGTGGTTCTGCTGGTGGGCGGTTCCTTGTATTACAACATTGAGCTTCGATCGACCCAAAATAATTTTCATTTGGAAATGCAGGGCACCCAATCCCAGCTTGACACTTTGATGCAAGACCGGGCTCTGGGCGCCGGCAACCGTTTGGAAGGGGTGGTGGAAGAAATGAACAGCACCATCTCCCGCCTCGACAACGAATCTCCCCAAGTTCAACAATTGATCGAACGGGTCAAGGAAGATTCAGGCGATTTCTTACATACCTACAGACAATATTCAGAAAATAAAGACACCCAACTGCGCCGGGAATTCTAATGGACTCCGGTCACTCCACAGCAAAAATCTTATTGATTTGATCCCGCACCGAAGCGTCCGCCTGCCAGCCGACCGATTTTAAGTTTTCTTCCACCTGGCGGTCGTTTTTCACTCCCACCAGCGCCGAAGCTACTCCCGGTTGATGAATCACCCAGTTGACGGCCATCTGCCCGCAAGACTTTCCCTGGGACTCGGCAATCGCTTTGAACCGCTCGACCTTTTCGATATTTTTCACGAATGCCTCGCCGGTGAACTGGCCGATGATACCCTTGCTCCGCCAGTCCTTGAACTTCGTGTCCCGGTCGTACTTGCCCGTCAACACCCCGGAAGCCAACGGACTGTAGGCGATGATGCCGATATCGTGGATCAGGCAAAACGACACGGTTTCCTTTTCAATCGAACGTTGCAGTAAACTGTACTCCGGTTGCAGAGAAACCAGCGGCCCTATTCTCAAACAATCCTGCATCTGCGTGACGGAATAATTGCTGACGCCTATGTAACGTATTTTCCCCTGCTTCTGGATTTCCAGCAGTGTTTCCATCGTTTCTGCGTGAGGCGTCTTACCATCCGGCCAGTGGACTTGATACAGATCGATATAGTCGGTGTCCAAACGCTCCAGGCTCTGATCGATCTCTTCCAGGATCGATTCCCGTGTGGCGACTTTCGAAATGGACCCCAACGCCTCTTTCTCCCACCGCAGGCCGCACTTGGTGGCCAGAATGACCTTGCCGCGCACCGGTTTCAACGCTTTGCCGATCAACCGTTCCGATAGGCCGAATCCGTACACGGGCGCCGTATCGAAAAAGTTGATGCCCATATCGTAGGCTTTTTGAATGGATTTGACAGACATGTTGTCGCCCTCACTGCTCCAGAACGGCGCCCCGCCGATCCCCCAGGCCCCGAACCCGATCACCGACACATTTAAATCGCTGGAGCCCAATTTTCTGTATTCCATATGACGCCCTTTGCTATATATTAAGAATACCGTTTGCAGACCTGTTCGGGTCTGTTCTAATGGTGAATGAAAACCAAAATATCACTTAAAGAGAACCGTGTCAGGTGGAAATCCGGGCTGAGCGGTTTTTTAGTAAAAACACCCTATGAAATCGTTACTCCGCGTTTTAGGTTATCTGAAACCCTATAAAAAATTCGTTGTGCTGACCCTCGGGTTCGCCATTGCCACTACCCTGCTGGATCTGGTCCCGCCCTGGCTGATCAAGGAAATCATCGACCGGCTGCGGGAGCACGTCAACGACGAATGGGTGTACACCTTCGTTCTGGTGCTGGTGCTGGCTTATTTTGGCAGGAATTATTCCAATTACAAACGCATCCTGATCAACAATCAGCTCGAGCAGAAAGTGGTGTTCGATATCCGGTCGCACGTTTACCGCGCCCTGCAAAAACTATCGCTCAATTATTTCGAGAACCGGTCCACCGGCGAGATCATGTCGCGCGTCAACGACGACGTCACCTACGTCGAGCGGATTTTCATCGATGGGGTAGAGCAAGTCGTCACCGCCACGCTGACTTTGATCGGAATCATGATCATCCTGCTCAATATGCACTGGAAACTGGCCGTCGCTTCATTGATCCCCATTCCCTTTCTGGTGATCGGTGCGTGGAAGTATACGATGCGGGCGCACAGTCTGTACCACATGGTCCGGGAACGCGCCGCTAAAATGAACGGTACGCTTCAGGACGGCATTTCCGGAATCAAGGAAACCCTCGCCTTCAACCGTCAGCCTCATGAGGTGCAACGGTTCGAACAGCGAAGTGACGATTACTGCAAGGGCACGCTGGAAGTGATGCGTTTGTGGGCCATCTACTCCCCGGCCATGATGTTTCTGGGATCGCTGGGCACCGTGTCGATCATCCTGTACGGCATCGGCCTGGTGCAGGCGCAGGAAATCACTGTGGGCATGCTGGTTGCCTTTATCTTGTACCTGGGCCTGTTTTACACGCCGATCAATCAACTGCACACCCTGAACCACATGCTCCAGCATGCGCTGGCTTCCAGCGATCGGTTGTTCGAGATCATCGACGCGCAACCGGACGTGCAAGAGGACCCGAACCCCACGCATCCCACGACTCCGGTTCGAGGAGGCATCACGTTTGACGCGGTCGATTTTTCCTATATACCGTCCAAGCAGATTCTGCATCAGGTGTCCTTCAGCCTGCTTCCGGGAGAAAAAGTGGCGCTGGTGGGTCATACCGGAAGCGGCAAATCCACACTCGTCAAACTGCTGATGCGGTTTTATGATGCGAGGGCCGGACAGATCCACATCGACGATCACCCCATTCAAAAGCTGAGTCTGTCTTATCTGCGGGAGCAGGTGGGACTGGTGTCGCAGGAACCGTTTCTGTTCAACGGCACGGTACTGGAAAATATTCTGTACGGTAAGCTGGATGCCAACCCGGATCAGGTAAAACGCGCGGCCCGGGCGGCACATGCCCACGAGTTCATCGAACAGTTGCCGCAGGGATACGAAACATTGATCGGGGAACGCGGTGTGAAACTCTCCGGCGGCGAAAGGCACCGGCTGGCCATTGCCCGCGTGTTTCTAAAGGACCCGCCCATCCTGGTGCTGGACGAAGCCACCGCCTCGGTCGATGCGGAAACGGAAGTTAAAATCAAGGAAGCGTTGACCCAGTTGATGGCGCTCCGCACCACTCTGGTCATTGCGCACCGGTTGTCGACGCTGGAAGGAGCGGATCGGGTACTGGTGCTGAAAGGCGGACGGCTGGTCGAGTCCGGCTCGCACAAGGAATTGATCCAGACCGACAGCGAATACGCCAGCCTGTTCAAATCACAACTTCATTTGTAACGGTGGGACAATCGCGGAAGGAAGATTTATTCTTTTTCGGTATTGAAGACACCCATGTTGCGGAATTTATCCTGCCGTTGTTCGACCAGTTCACTCGGCTTTAACGCCATCAACTCTTTCAGTTGGGACCGCAGGGCTTTTTTAAGCATAATGGCCGCCCATTTATGATTGCGGTGCGCCCCGCCCAACGGTTCGCCGATAATTTGATCAATCACCTCCAGCTTCTCCAGTTGTTTGGAGGTTAAATTGAGGGCTCGTGCGGCCTGCTTGACCTTATCCTTGTCGCCCCACAAAATGGAGGCACATCCTTCGGGCGAGATCACGGAATACACCGAGTGCTCGAGCATGAGAACGCGATTACCCAACCCGATCGCCAACGCTCCGCCACTGCCGCCTTCACCTATGATGACGGCGATGATGGGAACCTTGAGACTGGACATCACAAACAAATTGTAGGCAATCGCTTCCGACTGCCCCTGTTCTTCCGCATCCATGCCGGGATAGGCGCCGGGGGTATCGATCAGGGTAATGACGGGAATGTTGAACTTTTCCGCAAGCCGCATCAACCTCAGAGCTTTCCGGTATCCGGCGGGTTGCGACATGCCGAAATTACGGCGAATCTTCTCCGCGGTATCGCGGCCTTTTTGATGGCCAATCACCATCACCGTCTGGTTATCGAACTTGGCAAATCCGCCTGCGATCGAAACACCCGCTCCCCCATGCCGGTCGCCATGCAGTTCTTCGAAATCCGTGAACATGTTATGGATATAATCCAACGTGTAAGGGCGTTCGGGATGGCGGGCCACCAGGGTTTTCTGCCAACCGTCGAGGCCATTGAAGACATCCCGTTTCATGTGACGCAGTTTTTTCTTCAGCTTGGAGATTTCGTGGGTCAGGTCGCCGACGCTGTCGTACATGTTCGACAGGGAATACAATTCCTTGATCTGGCTTTCCACCGCGAATATGTCTTTTTCAAAATCCAGAATCTGTGCCATATTTTGCAAATACCTTTGATAGGTTATCGATCAATAAAATCCGAAAATCGGATAAATTAAATTTTTCAGAGTCGCGGATTCGGCCAGGGCTTTGGCGCCTTCCGATCCAATCTTGTTCTGCCCCAGCCGCAGGAATTCCAGTTGAGCCATCGTTTGCGACTGAGCCAACGCCCGCGCTCCTGCGTTGCCGATGCGGTTGAAATTCAAATCCAGGCTTTTTAAATTGCCCAACACTTTGGATTCCGCCAACGCCCGGGCTCCCCGATCGGTGATGCGGTTCGCCGCCAGATGCAGGGAAACCACATCCTTTAACTTGGACGATCGGGCCAGCGCGATCACGGCTTCATCGCTTAAGTTGTTGTTGTTCAGGTTGAGCTCCCGGATCCCTTCAAGGTACGGCGAATCCAACAACACTTTCAAACCGGAATCACCGATATAATTGTTTTCAAGGTTGCCGAGAGTTTCCCGGGTCTTCCAAAGTTTAATCTTTTGCTTAAACTTAAAATTCTCCAACGCCTGGCGTCCGGCATCATCCAGGGGATTGTAAGCCAGCCCCAACCGAACCATCCGGGTCAACCTGGAAGAACGGGTAAGCGCCTGCGCACCCGTGTCCCCGACCCGGTTGTAATTCAGATTTAATTCCACCAGATTGGATAAATGTTTTGACTGCGCCAGGACCTTGGCTCCCGCGTTTCCAATCCGGTTCCGGTATAGATTAAGCACTTCCAGCTTGCCCAACAATGCCGACTCCGCGAGATAGCGTGCGCCTTGATCGGTCACCTGATTGTTTTCGATGTACAATTCTTTCAGGTTGCCGAGGTTCTGCGAGTTGGCCAACGCACGCACCCCTTCATCCCCCACTTCCCCTTTATAAATCTTGAGCACTCTCAAGCTTTTCATCAAAGGAGACCGGGCCAGCAAAACGGCACCTTGATCCCCAATGATTTTTTCGTTCAGGCGCAGGGTATGGTGATTCCGGCGCAGTTTCTTCTCGATATATTTTTCAAGCGCCTCGGGGGGCATCTGCTGTGCCGCCGCAAAAGAAAACAGAAACACCAACAGCAAACCCAGAGCCCGCCATCCTGGCTTACACATAACAATCGGTCAACTGGATAACGATATTGAATTTAAAAGGGTAATTGAACTGTATTCTTATTGTAACAAGGTAGGTTATTCTTTTTCAATCGCTTTCAGCCGTTTTTCGAGTTCCTGGATTTTCCGGGACAGCTCCGGCAATTTGGGCAAAATGGTGGTGTATCGTTTCCAGCCCATGGCCGACATCGCCGGTGAACCCCCATAAAAACCGGGCTCTAACAGGTCTTTGTTGACCCCCGCCTGCGCCGCCACGATCACCTGATCCCCGATTGTCACATGATCGGCCAAGCCCACCTGACCGGCCAAAATAACGTGATGCCCCAGTTTGCAGGTACCGGCGATGCCCACCTGAGAGACGATTATGGAATATGGGCCGATTTCGCAGTTGTGAGCGATCTGCACCAGATTATCTATTTTGGTGCCTTCTCCCACCACGGTTTCCCCGAACGCGGCGCGGTCGATGCAGGTATTGGCCCCCACTTCCACATGATCTTCGATGACCACCCGGCCCACCTGGTTGATTTTGACGTGCCGCCCCTTTTCATCCGGAGTGTAGCCGAATCCATCGGTGCCGATCACTACCCCGGCGTGCAGAATGACATGGTTCCCGACGACCGAATTGCGATACAACGTGACATTGGCAAACAGAGTCGCATTGTTGCCGATGCGGCATCCCTCGTGCACCACCACTCCAGGATGAAGGACGGTGTTATCGCCGATGACCACACCCTTGCCCAAGGCAACAAACGGGCCGATGGAGACATCTTTCCCCAGTTGAACGCCTTCGGCGATGGAAGCTTTGTCATCGATGCCGGGTTGGGGCCGAGGTTCGGGATGAAATTCCGCCAGCAGTTTGGCAAACGCCAACGCCGGAGCGGGATGAACCACCTGGGCCTTGTCTGTCTCCATAGCTTTTTGCACGATCACAGCCGAGGCGTTGCAGGTTTTCAACTGGTCTTTGAATTTCTTTTCCGCTAAAAACGTGATCTGGCCCTGTTCCGCCAGTTCCATGCCGTTCACTCCGGTGATTTCGAGGGAGCCATCCCCCTCCACGGTGCCGCCCAACCGTTCAGCGATTTCTTGCAATTTCATAACCAACTCTCGTGTTGTGGTTTGGATTTATAAAATCAATTCCTTGCCGATCGGTTTTACCTGGCCGTCGGCCAATTGCAGAACCCGGTCCAGGCTTCGGGCGATTTTCGCGCTGTGAGTCACGATCACAAAGGTCTGATTTATTTCTTCATTCAATTTCCGTGCCAGGTCCATGAAATGTTCGCTGGCACGGGCATCCAGGTTGCCGGTCGGTTCGTCGGCCAGCAACAGTTCCGGCTGGTTGACCAGACTGCGCGCCAGGGCCACCCGTTGGGTTTCGCCACCTGAGAGTTCGCCGGGTTTGTGATGCAGTCGGTCTTTCAATCCCAACAGGCCCAACAGCTCTTCCGCTTTCTCCTGCACCGATTTTTTATCCCGGTTGGCGATCAATCCTGGAAACATGGCGTTCTCCAGCGCGGTAAAGTCGGGCAGTAAATTAAACAATTGGAACACGAAACCGACATGCCGGTTGCGGTACTGCTCCAGAAAATTATTTCCCTGCGTGAAAATATTCTGTTCCTTGAACAGCACCTTGCCCGCTTGCGGCCGGTCCAATCCTCCCAGGATATGAAGCAGAGTGCTTTTTCCGGAACCGGAGGCACCGACAATTCCCAAAATCTCTCCGGAATGCACTTCCAGGTCGGCCCCCGCCAACACCTCTACCGCCTTGGTCTTGCTGTTGTAGGATTTGTCCAGCCCGACGGCTGAGATCAAAGGTTCTGTATTCGTTGAAGGTTTACTCATAACGCAATCCATCTACCGGGTCAAGGCGGGAGGCCCGCCAGGCAGGATACAAGGAGGCCAGATAACAAATCAGGATCGAAAACACGATAATCAGAAACGAATCGAACCACTGGATTTGAGAGGGTAACGCGTCCAGGTAATAGATGTCCGGGGGAAACACTTTGATATTAAATATCGTTTCGACAAGCTTGACGAGTTCGTTGAGGTTGGGCACAAGGGTGAACCCGCCAATGCAACCCAACGCGGTGCCACAGATACCGATAATCAATCCCTGCATGCTGAAAATTTGCATGATACTCCCCCGGGTGGCACCCATCGATTTCAAAATGGCGATGTCCTTGGCCTTGTCCATGACTACCATAAACAACGTACTGATGATGTTGAACGCGGCAACCAGGATGATCAGGACCAGAATGATGAACATGGTGACCTTTTCCACCTTGAGTGCGGAAAAAAGATTCCGGTTCATCTGCATCCAGTCCCGCGCAAAATAAGGGGAGCCGAGCTTTTCCCTGATGGTTATGGCGATTTCGCCCGCGGCATCGATATCGGCTACTTTGATTCCAATTCCCGAAATCCGGTCATTCATCCCGAACAGCGATTGTGCGGAGGAAATGGAAATAAATGCCAGGTTGGCATCGTATTCATACATTTTCGATTCGAATTCGCCGACCACTTCCACCATTTTCATTTTAGGGATGATGCCCAGCGGTGTCATGCGCACCGAAGGCGACATGATGCCGATAATATCCCCGATACCAACGCCGAGGGAATTGGCCAATTCCTTGCCAAGGATAATACCCTTGCGTTGAACGCCCGCCTCCTGATCCGAGGGACGCGACGGGGCGCCGTCCAGATAAGCCAGTTTTCCTTTCGTCAGGTTTTTCTGGAGATCGGAAATATTGCCTTCCCGCTCCGGGTCAACTCCCCGAACCACCACTCCGGAACTTCTCTGCCCGAAGATCAGCATGACCTGCTTGAGAATAAACGGTGCGGCATCCTTGACTTGGGGAACGGCTTTAACCTTCTCAAGCACGCTATCATAATCCTCCATACCATTGCTCATCATCTGAGTGACCACGATATGACTGTTGGTTCCCAGAATTTTATCACGCAGGTTCTGGCCGAAGCCGGTCATCACCGCAATCACCACGATAAGAGCCATGACGCCCAACGCCACACCCCCCATGGAAATGAAGGTGATGAGAGAAATGAATTTCTGGGATTTGCGGGAGCAGAGGTGACGCCAACTGATTCGTAGTTCGTAGCTCATGGGGCTCCGTTGAAAGAAATGGATAACCCGGCGCGGGTACCGGTTTACACAGCTTAAACCGTTCCGGCTTCCTTTTTCAACTGTGGGAATAAAATAACGTCGCGGATCGATTGGGCATCGGTGAACATCATGGCGAGGCGGTCGATCCCGATTCCCTCGCCAGCGGTCGGCGGCAAGCCGTATTCCAGAGCGCGAATGAAGTCGTGATCCATCCAGTGCGCCTCTTCGTCGCCCGCATCTTTCTGCTCCACCTGCTGTTCGAAGCGTTCTTTCTGGTCGATAGGATCGTTCAGCTCGGTATAGGCATTGGCCAACTCGCGCCGCCCGGCAAACAATTCGAACCGCTCAACCAGATCCGGATCGTCCTCTTTCTTTTTGGACAAGGGCGACAATTCCAGCGGGTAGTCGATAATAAAGGTCGGTTGCACCAACAGCGGCTCCACAAAATGGTCGAACAGTTTGCCCAATACCTTTCCAAAGGTGTCTCTTTTCTCCAGAAGCACTTTGTGCTCCAGGGCATACGCTACGGCACTTTCCTGAGTGGCCACTGCCTCCGATGGAATCTGACCCACTTCGGTCAACGACGCCTTGAACGTGTGCACGCGGAAGGGTTGTGAAAAATCGATGGTCACCTGCTGGGTCTGGCCGTTTTCTTCATAGGTGCAGGGAAAAATCTGTTGATCAAAAACCGTCTTCCCGATATGGCGGAATAATTCTTCGGTGAGCACCATCAGGTCCCGATAATCCGCGTAGGCCGTATAAAACTCCAGCATGGTGAACTCGGGATTGTGCTGGGTGGAAATGCCTTCGTTACGGAAGTTGCGGTTGATCTCATAGACCCGCTCGATACCGCCCACCACCAGCCGCTTCAGGTAAAGCTCCGGGGCAACGCGCAGGTACAGGTCCATGTCCAGAGCATTGTGATGGGTCTCAAACGGCTTGGCCGTGGCGCCGCCGGGGATGGATTGCATCATCGGGGTTTCCACTTCCAGATAATTCCGCTCGTTGAGAAAATCCCGGATCGCCTGAATAATTTTACTGCGAGCGATGAAGACTTCTTTCACTTCGGGATTAACGATCAAATCGACATACCGCTGACGGTACCGCAACTCGACATCCTTGAGGCCGTGCCATTTTTCTGGAAGCGGCAGGAGAGATTTGGTCAGTAGAGTTATCTTTTGAGAGAAAACCGTCAACTCGCCGGTCTTGGTCTTGGATAACCGCCCTTCCACACCGATGAAATCGCCAATATCAAACTTGGAAAACAATTCATAGGAATCGGCTCCGATATCATCTTTTTTGATGTACACCTGAATATTACCGGTGCCATCCTTGATGTTGCAGAAGGTGGTCTTGCCGTGTTTGCGCCGGGTCATGATGCGTCCCGCGACGACGTACTCGCGCGGTGTTTCTTCCAGTTCCTCTTTGGAGAGCTCGTGGAACTCGTTGGTCAGATTTCCAATAAAGGCGTTGACCTTGAACCGGTTGATGTAGGGGTTGATCCCTTTTTCGCGAAACTCGGCAACTTTGTCGCGGCGCAGTTTAAGCAGGTCTGTGGATTCTTCCATGAAACGTGTGCAGGATTTTGGTTGTGGATTAGACGATCACGAAAACGGTGTCCCAAAGGACTCGGCTCCCATTCGTTCGGGAGCCTTCGCGTTCGGGTTTACCGGGCCATCTGGACGTAACGCGCTTCCCGGACCACCGTTATTTTGATCTCACCGGGATAGGTGACTTCTTTTTCTATCCGCTTGGCCACATCCCTGGAAAGCAGATTGGCCTCGCTATCGGAGATATTCTCAGGAACAACAATGATGCGGACCTCTCTGCCCGCCTGAATGGCGTAGGTTTTTTCGACTCCCTTGAAGGAGTCGCCGATTTCTTCCAACTGACCCATTCGCTTCACATAGGTTTCCAGCATTTCCCGTCGTGCTCCGGGTCGGGAAGCGGAAATGGTATCCCCGGCGGCAGTCAACACTGCGTACAGGGATTCCGGCTCCACGTCTTCGTGATGAGACGCGATGGAGTTGACTACATATTTGTGCTCGTTATATTTATTGGCTATTTCCACGCCCAGTTGCGTATGGGTGCCATCGGTGTAGCGGTCGATGGCCTTGCCGATGTCGTGGAGCAGGCCGGAGCGCTTGGCGAGTTGGACATCCAAACCTAACTCTGCAGCCATGGCGCCGCACACCCAGGCCACTTCCTTGACGTGTTCGAGAACGTTTTGCGTATAACTGGTCCGGTACTTGAGCCGTCCGAGCAGTTTTACCATTTCCGGATGCAGGTAGTCGATGCCGACGTCCATGACCGCCTGTTCGCCGGCTTCCTGGATGCCCTGAGTGATTTCCTTTTTACATTTTGCAACAACTTCCTCGATGCGTCCGGGATGAATGCGTCCGTCGAGGGTTAACTTTTCCAAAGCACGTTTGGCGATTTCCCGGCGAATGGGATCGAACCCAGAAAGCACCACGGCACCGGGGGTGTCGTCGATAATCAGGTCGATACCGGTTGCCTGCTCCAGAGCCCGGATGTTTCTTCCTTCCCGTCCGATAATCCGGCCTTTGATCTCATCGTTGGGCAGTTCCACCACAGACACGGAGGATTCAGCGACATGGTCCGACGCCAGCCGTTGCACAGCCTGGGAAATAATTTTGCGTGCCTCGTCGTCTGCATTATTTTTGGCGTTCTCTTCGATCTTCTTGACTTCCTTGGCCACTTCCAACCGCGCGGTTTGAATCACCTTGTTTTTAATCGCTTCCTTGGCCTCTTCCGCTGAATAGGAGCCGATTTCCTCCAGCCGTTTGATCTCCTCGGCAATCAATTGATCGTATTCTTGTTGGTTTTTTCCCAGCTTTTGCTGTTTTTCATTCAACTCCTGTTGTCTGCGCTCGAAGTTTCTTTCTGCTTCCCGGTTTTTATCGACCAGAGTGTTCAGTTCGTTTTCTTTTTCGCGGCTTTCCTTTTCTTTATCGCGCAGTTCGGCCTGTTTGCTTTCCAAATCCATTTTGGCTTCACTGATCAGGGCGAGCTTTTCCTCCTTGGCCTCGATTTGGGCTTCCTTCTTGAGGGTTTCCGCCTCGCGCTCCGATTCCTTGATGATTTTCTCGCCTAGCGCTTCGGCTTCCTTGATCTGGAAATCGGTAAAAATTTTGCGGAGAAAGTATCCCAGCAGATACCCGGCTACCAAAGCCAGGATAATCCCGATAATCAAAGTTATTAAATTAACCTGAACATTCTGAAAGGCTTCCATTTTAAAGTCCTCTTTTTGCTATGGTAAAAATGAACTCTCCGCTCCCTGGATGCCGGAACAGTTCATCGTGCTTTTCTCGGTAATGATGGCGTCGACCTGGATATCATTCTCGTCTTGAGGAACGGTATCCAAAACCTGAAACTCAAACGCCAAAGCAATCCGGGGTACCTGCGAACCCAAACGGCTTAACAGCCGGTCGTAATACCCCTTGCCGTATCCGATACGGCCTCCCCGTCGGTCAAACGCCAGACCGGGAGCGACCACCAGATCTATCTGATCCGGCGGCACAAAATTCAAATCTTCTTCTGCCGGTTCGCGAACCCCGAAGGCCCCCAACCGGAAACTGATATCGGGGCCGGGCAACTCTGAAATACGGAGTTCATCACTGTCCCGATCCACTACCGGAACACAAACCCGCTTTCCCAGTTCAAACGCCCGGCCCAACAAATTATCGGTGCCGACTTCCCCATCCTTGGAAAGGTAAATCAAAATCTTATCCGCTTTTTGAAACTCCTTGTGGCTCAACAGAGTTCTGATAATGTTGCGGCTTTGCGCGGCGCGTATCTTCGGGTCTTGGGACTTGCGCTTCTCTAGAATTTCTTTTCGAATCGTTGCTTTCTGCTGAAAAAGCGCTTCTGTTGCCACACCCGGTTTCCCAATCCCATCCTGCCAAAACCCGGCAGGGGTTTTTTAGCACTCAAAATTAACGCACATGCGCTCGGGGAAAGTTCCGGCCACACCGGACTTGTCCCTTAAAAAAATAAACCGATCTTTTGTTTCCTGGACGGTTCTATTTCTGAACGGAATTGGAGGACAACAAGGAAAGATATGGGTTTTGACCACTGGTCGACCCGGCGGGAGAAGGTCGAAACTCGAAATATTCCAGAAGACACCAAGTGTCTATATCTATTAAAAACGTATCCTTGACGCGTGATCCGTTCATTATTGCCATCATCCAATCGGGGTAGCCCATTCCAACTCCCTGCTGTCCCGGCTCTTGAAACAATTTGTTATAAAAAAAAGTACTTCCCCGCGAATGCCGTGCAAAAATCATTTCTTGAACCTGCCAAGGACAGGTGGGATCTCCGTATACTGTTTTAGGCTTCCTCCGAGGAGGCATGCTCACCACAGCTAGTTTCGACCCCTTGTTCTAATGTTGGCTCAAGAATGGATCTTCTACTCGAGCACCACAGGGAAGCACAATATCCCTTCTACTACTGCTTATCCTATCACAATTTCCGAAGCCCCCTCAAGGGATAACTCACCTGGCAGCACCCCGGGAGGACTTGATCTGGCTCAATTCTTTTTCGACCATTTGCACCAGATGGCGGGCTTTTTGATCCTCTTCCTTCTGGCCCGATTTTTTCTGCGTCACGGCCTGTTTAGCCGTCTCTTTGACTTCGAATAATTCTCCGGCGATGTTCAGAGCGGTCAAAATGGCCAGGTCGATCGTCGACGGTTTCGTTTTACTGCCCGACAATGCGTGCATCTTTTCATTCACGTAATCCGCCAGATCCTGTGGATTGACCCCGGACAAATCCGTTTTGATGTTATAGGTTTTCCCGTAAATGGTGATCTGGCTTTTGTCAGTCATAATTTTTAATGCGTGTTACCGATTTTTTCGATTCCCGCCAAAAGGTTCTTCACGGTGGACCGGATTTTAGTCTGGTTCTTCTCCAGCTGCTTCTGCACATTTTCCAAATCGCCTAACCGTTTGATTTTGCCCTGAAGTTTTACCCCGTCTTTCTGAGCACGTTCCAAATCCGAGCTAAACGCTTTAAGTTCCTTCTGCAAACGCTGATTATCCTCACGCAGTTGCCGGGCTTCCTCGACGAGTTTGGGGATCAATTCTTCCAATTTGTCTATGGGATTCTTGGGCATGGGCGAATCCTACCACCGCCGCCGTGAGGTGTCAATCCACGTTAATCGTCGGGAAAGAACGCGAAATTACTCGCGGAGGGCCGCTCCCAACTGTTCTGAAAGGCTTCCCACGATTTTCTCGAAAATGGGGTTCACTTCCTCGTCGGTCAGGGTTTTTTCGGAAGACTGAAAAGACAGAGCAAAGGTCAGGCTTTTCTTGCCGGGAGGCAGTCTTTTGCCCTGGTACTGGTCGTACAATTCCACCCGACGGATCAAGGGACCGCTCGTCTGGCGGATCAGGTCCGAAATAGTCTGGGCTTCGACGGTCTGGTCCACCAATAGTGAAATATCCCGGTACGTCTCGGGATATTTGGGAATCGATTGAAAACGGGTCCGGTCCGGAATCGCCGCCGCTAATTCTTCCATATTCAACTCGAAGACATAGATGTTGGGACTCAACTCCCAACGGCTGGCCAGGGCCGGGTCCAGCCGGCCAAGATAAGCGATGCACCGGTCCCCTGCAAAACCATCCGCCGATTGTCCGGAATCCAGAAAACTCCGCTGGGAAGGCCGGTACTCCAATGCCACCTGAAAATGGTCGGCCAGAGTCTCCAACGCGCCTTTCAAATCGTAAAAGTCGAACGGCTTGCCGCTGTCCTTCCACACGCTGTTGGGATAAGGCCCGGTCGCCAGCGCGGCGAGGCAGGCAATTTCATGGGATCGCTTACCCTTCTTACTGAAAAAGATATGGCCCTGCTCGAACAATTGCAGGTTCTTCTGTCCCCGGTTGATGTTGCGTGCGGCGGATTTGATCAAACCTGGCAAAAGGCTGGGACGCATGGTATCCATGTCGGCACTGATCGGGTTGTCCAGCCGGACCACTGCCGGCTGTTGATCGCCAAACGTATCCAAAAACCGCTGAGCCCAGTCACCCTCGATAAAGCTGTAGTTGATCGCTTCCGAATAACCGAGGTTGCGCAGGACCTCCTTACTCTGCCGGACGGCGGTTTGAATTTTGGGAAACCGGACCGGGCTCACCGAAGCCACCGGATGGGAAACCTCCACCCCGTCATACCCGTCGAGGCGGGCCACCTCTTCGATCAAATCAATCTCGCGTGTCAGCATAGGGCGGGACGACGGCGCCTCAACTTGGTAACACTCCCCGGCCTTTCTTTCCTTCACGATTGTAATACCCAAGCCTTTCAGGTATTTCAAAATCTTTTGGGCGCCCAGCCGGGTGCCCAGTACCTGGTTGGTGCGAGAAATCCGAAAATCGAACCGATTGGGTTTGCGGGAGCGAAAATAAATATCGATCCGGCCCTTGCAGATGTCTCCGCCCGCTAACTCCTGGATCAACAACGCCGCCCGGCTGGATGCGGTTACTACCGCCCTAATATCGACACCCCGCTCGAAACGGTAAGACGAGTCGGAGCGCAGGCCGTATTTTTTCGACGCCTTGCGCACCACCACCGGATCAAAACTGGCGCTCTCCAGAACCACCGTTCGTGTAGACTCATCCACCTGACTGTTGGTACCGCCCATGATCCCCGCCAGCGCTACCGGCTTTTCGGCATCGGCAATCACCAGCGCATCGGTGCCCAGTTTCAACTCAGTGCCGTCCAACGCGGTGAACGGCTCTCCCTTGCGGGCGCGGCGGATGACAATCTTCTCTCCCGCCAATAACGCCATGTCAAACGCGTGCAGGGGTTGCCCGTACTCCATCATGACGAAATTGGTGATATCGACAATATTGTTGATGGGACGCAGGCCCACCGCCTTCAACCGGTCCGCCAGCCATTGGGGAGATGGACCGGGCTTTACGTTCTCGATGACCATTGCGGTATAACGCGGACATAACTCCGGCTCTTCGTTGACCACGGTGATTTTTTTCTTCACGGGGACCGATCCCATGGCTTTCGTTAATTTCTTGTCCGGAGCGGGCAGTTTGCAGGCTTTATGAATCATCGCCCCCACTTCGCGGGCCACGCCGATATGGCTCAGGCAATAGCCGCGATTGGGCGTCACGTTCAACTCGACCACCCCGGTGGTGCGGCCGCCGCCCAGATCGACCGACTCCAGGCCTTCGATTTCCAAGCCGCCCATGGTCAGCAGGTCACTCAACTTCTGTACGGATAGACCGTGATCGATGTAGGTTTTCAGCCAGTCGAGTTGAATCTTCATTTCATTCCTTTGAAAAATACCTTGTATAATAGGAACAGGATTATAGGTGAACTTCCGGCAAAAATCAAAACAGCATCCGGCATCCCAAATCCCTCCTTTGACGGCTCCAGCCAGCATGATATATAAATGAAACCCTGTTAAAGGCCTCTCGGCAAATTTATGGATCTTTCTGAAACCAAAATATTAAAACTTCTGCGCGCGAAAACCAACCGGCCTATGAAGTTTGCGGAACTCATGAGCCTCTTGAGCATTCCCGAAAACCAGCGGCGGGAGTTCCGCGCCCAGCTCAAGGAGATGGCCTCCGAGGGCTCGGTGGTCAAACTGCGCGGCGGGCGTTACGGCCTGCCGGATGAGATGAACCTGATCCCCGGTGTTTTGTCGGGCCACCCGGATGGCTATGGCTTTGTCATCAGGGAGGACGATTCGGAGGACATTTACATCGGCCGGCATAAACTGGGCGGCGCCATGCACAACGATCATGTATTAGTGCGCATTGAATCGCACGCGCAACGCTTTGGACGGCAGGAGGGGCGGATCGTCCGCATCCTGGAACGCCGCACCCCCACGCTGGTCGGCCTGTTCGAAGCCTTGAACCGCGACGGCTGGGTGATCCCCTCCGAGCATAAATATTTTCAGGATATATTCGTACCCGGCAAGGAAAAGAAAGGCGCGAAGCCGGGTCAGTTGGTCTCGGTGGAAATCATCACTTATCCCACACGGAATCACCCGCCCGTAGGGCGCGTCATCAAAGTGCTGGGCGATGCCAACGACCCGCAAGTGGAACTGCGCTCCATCATTCACAAGTTCGGCGTGCGCCAGGATTTTTCTCCCAAGGTCCAAAAACAGGTACAAAAAATTAATGGAACCGTAAGCGACCGGGAAAAGAAACAGAGGCGTGACCTCACTGGCGACATGATTTTCACCATCGACGGCGAAAGCGCCAAGGATTTCGACGACGCCGTCTCGCTCGAAACTACCGGGAACGGTTACGTTTTGGGAGTCCATATCGCCGACGTCAGTCATTACGTGACGGAAAACAGCCCTCTCGACAAAGAAGCGCTGGAACGCGGCACCAGTATCTATTATGCGGATGGAGTGATCCCGATGCTGCCGTTCGCATTGTCCAATGAGATGTGCAGTCTCAAGCCGCGACAGGAACGCCTGACCCTGAGTGCGTCAATCACCTTCGACAAACAGGGCACCGTTCTGGATTACGAGATTTTCGACTCCGTGATCAAAAGTAAGTTCCGTTTCACCTACAACCAGGTGGCGGAAATGCTGAAATCCAAATCCGTCGAAAAAAAATACACGGATGCCCTGCCGGTACTACAGAACATGTTCGAACTCAGCCAGATGTTGCGCAAGCGCCGGTTTCAGGAGGGCAGCGTCGATTTCAACATCCCGGAGCCGGTCATTGTGATGAACGCCAAAGGCCATGTTGAAAATATCGTGAAGGCGGAACACAACGTGGCGCATGAGCTGATCGAAGAATTCATGCTGGCCGCCAACCGGGTGGTGGCCGAACATCTCGATAAAAAAAACCTGCCGGGAATTCACCGCATCCACGAACCGCCCGATCAGGACAAACTGCACCGGTTCCAGGAATTCATCAAGGATATCGGGTTTCGGCTGCCGAACCTTCACAACGTGCAGTCAAGCCACCTGCAAAACCTGCTGACGCGAGCGCGCGGACATGCCCAGGAGCGAACTCTCAACATGCTGCTGTTGCGTTCTTTGAAAAAGGCGGTGTACTCGGAAAAGGATCCGGGGCATTTCTGTCTCGGGTTCGAGCACTACACGCATTTCACCTCGCCCATCCGCCGCTACCCGGATCTGGCGACGCACCGGATGATCAAAGCCTTTCTCTCCAAAAAGAAAGCAACCCAACAGGATCGGAAAAAACTTCTGCCGCAAAGTCGATCGCAGGCCGAGCAATCCAGCATGAGGGAGATCAAGGCAGTGGAGGTGGAACGGGAAGTTGCCAACCTCCGGCGAGCGCAGTTCATGGCCGACAAGGTGGGAAAAGAATATTCCGGACACGTCTCATCAGTCACTGGCTTCGGGTTGTTTGTGGAACTGGATGACGTGTTCGTGGAGGGGTTGATTCACATTTCCAGTTTGGGGGACGATTATTACGTGTACTACGAACACGAGCACATGCTGAAAGGCCAGCACAAGTATAAGACCTACCGGATCGGCGACGCCTTGAAGGTGCGCGTCACCCGCGTCGACATCTCCAAAAAACAGATCGACCTCTCCCCCGTATTTAAAAAACGATAGGCCGTCTCATCAGGTTTTCTCGGGTTCCGTCACATACCGGCGCCATTCCTCATCGTCATCAATAGCCTGCCAGGGCCCTCTGGGAGGATGAACATACCGGCGGCTACATTTTTTACACCGCGCGTACTGTGTGACATAACCCATAACGTTGGGAGGGGGTTTGTGGAGACCAACTACCTCAAGATGGTGTTTGCCGCAATTGGGGCAGCGCCGATGTTCCCACTCCGCGTGTATCAGAAGCGCCATCCAAATCAAAAAAGCGGCCGCCAGTCCAATAAGGATTACCCAACTGAAAGTGTTCATTGTCTAAAGATAACACATTAGGACCTACCGGATCGGCAACGCTCTCTGAGCACGAGTCACCCGCGTCGACATCTCCAAAAAACAAATCGACCTAGCCCCTTATTTAAAAAGCGATAATCCTCGCCATCATTTTTCTTTCAGAATTTTTTCCGCATCACGTTTCAAATTGAGTTACACTCCGGCACAGCTTTCCCCATTCGGATATTTCTACTCAATGGACTGGAAAAGGATGACGCCTCTGCTTCCTTATTTTCTGGTTTACCTGTCGGGAATTCTCGCGGCCCTGCCGGCGTCGCAGAATTTTCTGTCCCCTTATTTTCTGTCACTCGCGACGGCCATCACCGGCGCGTTCCTGTTTGCCCGGTCGCGTCGCAACTTTCCCATCAAGTCCATCGTTCTAGTGTTGCTGTTTCCACTGGGATTCTCCGCGCCCGGTTGGCAGGACCGTCTCAGGCCGGAGCATCATATCTTGAATCATTTGCAGGAGGGTCAACACGCGGCAGTGGAAGGTTGGGTCGAGGAGACGCCCACGGTGTATCCCGACAAGGTGCGATACCGCGTTCGCCTGGAGCAAATCACCTACAAAGAATCTGTCCCCGTCCGCGTCAGCGGCATCGCCCGCATCACCCTCTACCAATCGAAAAACCCGTTTCGCGCCGGCGACCGGTTACGGGTCAACCGCATCAAGCTGAAGCGCCCGCGCAATTTTAAGAATCCTGGACGATTCGATTACGTGCACTACACCCGGTCGCAGGGGATCGACGTTCTGGGTGGATTATCGAAGGCGAAATATATCGAGCGCCGGGGAACGGTTCCGCTGGGAACCTTCACCTCCCTGCGCGGCAATATCAGAGAACGCATGCTATCGTTTTTCGACCGGCATCTGCCGGAGGACTCGGCGGCATTATTAAAAGCCATGTTGCTGGGGGAAAAACAATATCTGAGTGAGGAGTTGCGCCAGGCTTACATCGATACCGGACTGGCGCATCTCATGGCGGTGTCCGGTTTGCATATCGGTTTTGTGGCGGGCGCCTGCTTTCTCATCCTGTATCCGTTGGTCTTTTACGGGCTCTGGAAATTTCGTTCCCGATGGGCCCTGCTCGGTTACGGACGGAAAATCGTCGCCCTGCTGTGTGTCTTTCCGGTCCTGTTCTACATGTTCCTGGTGGGCGCGAAAATTTCCGCTTTGCGTGCGGGCGTCATGATACTGGTCTATCTCTTCGCCGTGCTGATCAACCGGGAAAAACACCTGCTGAATGCTTTGCTCGTCGCGGCGTTCCTGATTTTGATCTGGAACCCGGAAGCGGTTGTCGGACCCGGCTTTCTGCTTTCCTTCGGTGCCTTATTGACCATTGTGCTCGCCATCCAGTTCATGGGAAAACCCTCGGGAGACGCACTAGATCAATTGGGCGAGGTGCCCTGGTACCGCCGCCTGCCGAAACCCCGCTTGAACGAAGCCTCCTGGGGCGCACGCCTCTACGATGTTTTTCAATCCACCGTTTTCATCACCCTGGCCGCCCTGTTGGGAACTCTACCGATTCTGATTTATTTTTTCAACCACATCAGCATCGGCGGCATTTTCCTGAACCTGCTGTTGGTGCCACTGACGGCCCTGCTGATTCCCCTGGGATTACTGACCTCCCTGCTGGCTTTGCTCTATGAACCTATAGGAACTCTGCTGATGCCTTTGACCGCGGGACTGCTCCACATTTACGTCGGCCTGCCCCGGTTGGCCGCTAAGCTACCCTTCATGTCCTTTTATGTCCCGACGCCGCCGGCAGTCTGGCCGATTCTTTACTATGGGTTACTGATAGCGATTCCCACTTGGCTTCGATCCCGAAAATCGATTAAAGAACCGGTCCCCGGCCATCGCGGCCCTTGGAACAAATTGTATCCCTGGGCATTGGCGCTGGCTTCGGTGACTTTGATCGTCAGTTTTATCTGGCCGCGTTTTCCTTTTTTTAAAAGCGGAAAACTTTCGGTCTATCTGCTGGACGTGGGACAGGGCGAATCGATTTATATGGAGTTCCCCAACGGCAAGACTCTGTTGTTGGATGGCGGCGGTTATTTCCGCAACAGTCTGGATGTCGGCAAGCTCGTGGTCGCGCCGTTTCTCTGGAACCGCGGCCTGTGGGGACTCAGCTATGTGGGCGCCACCCATTCCGACCACGACCACATCAGTGGCCTGGAATCTCTCGCTGAACTGGTTTCCATCGGCCATTTTCTGGATCGGCGGCCCGCGCTTCCCGATCGCCGCATTGATCGCTTGAAGGACCGTCTACTGGAACAGGATACGATCCCCCTCCCTCTGCAACCGGGCCGACCCTGGAAGGTCGGCGAGGTGCGCCTGACCCTGCTCCATCCCACACCGGAATTTATTGCCGCTTCCCCTGCGCACAACAAGATCGGGAACGATTTGTCCATGGTCTGGAAAATCGAATACGGCGCGTTCAGCATGCTGTTGACGGGAGACATCACCGAAAAAGCCGAGCGGTATCTGGGGAACATGAGGCCCCCTTGCGAGCGGGAATCCTGAAGGCCCCGCACCATGGCAGTCGCACGTCGAGTCATCCGGATTTCATTCGGGCGGTCGGGCCTCATGACGTCATCGTCTCCAGCGGACGGTTCAATGTATTCCACCATCCGCATCCCAATATTGTGGACCGTTACCGCCAGGAAGGAGCCACCCTGTGGCGGACCGATCTGCAAGGCGCCATCTGCATCACCACCGACGGCACCGACACCCGAATCACTGACCATAAGGATTTATAAAATAAATAATTATATATTTTAAAGTCCTATCAGGCTAATAGATTAAGTTTTCTTTTTCTTATTATGACTCTGTGTTGGCCTTTGCAGAAAAACCTGTTATCCTTTGATATACGCCAAATATCACCCCTTTTAGGGAGTTCTGTTTGTCCAAGTTCAACAAAGTCTATTTGATATATGCCGCCCTCGCGCTGATTCCTGTGGTTATGGTTTTTTTTGACCCGCCCACCTCTAAACAAGGAACCTTTGTCAAAGGTTTTACGGAATTTTTTCCCTATCCTCTTTATATGGGATTCGCGTTGGTGGGTTTTCTGGGTCTGAAACTGAACCAAAACCGCATCCTGTTTTCCGGCCTGTTATTTCTGGGAATAAGCTTCAGTCTGATCAATCCCTCTCTATTCAATTCCTGGTGGGGTATTGGAAAAATAGAGCTGAATGCGGCCATTGCAATGGCTTTTCCGCTGACGCTGGCACTGGCCTTCAGCTTCCGGGAAACCCGCTTCATGGATCTTCAGCATCTGGGGCGACTGGCATTATCGCTAATCCCCATTGCTCTCGGTTTTATTCTTGCGCACGATCCGGGTTTTACAAAAATCAGACAATTCAAATTTTTGCCTCTGGACGGATTTTTGTTCCCGCAACTGGCTCTGGCCTCCCTGGCAGTTTTCGGCCTGGTGGTTTTTTTAAAGAGGGATCATAAAATCAAACCTTTTCTCAAGGTGATCGGCATCAGTCTGGTTCCATTGATGGCGGCGATTTGGGCGGGTATGAAAACCGGTAAAGGGGTCACTGATCCCTCTCCGCACATAGTGGCGGCATTCACCGTCATCTGCGCCATCCAGCTCCATGCCGTCTTCCAGATGTACTGGCACCGGGTTTACGTCGATGAGTTGACCGATATCCCCAACCGCAGGGCCCTGGACGAACGCCTCTCCCATCTGTCCGGTGAATACGCCATTGCCATGATGGATATCGACCATTTCAAAGCCTTCAACGATAACTACGGACACGACGAAGGGGACAACGTGTTGCGGCTCGTGGGAAGTGTATTGAGCCAGGAACTGGGGGACAAAGTCTACCGTTACGGCGGTGAGGAATTCTGCGCGGTGTTCAAGGGAGTCTCGGCAGAAGACGCTTATATGTACGCCAACAAAGTACGCCGGAAACTGGAGGAACGGAATTTTTACATTCGTAAAGCCAATTCCAAACGCGAACCCACTTCTCCCTTCGATCGGAAAAGAGCCAAAAAGAACGGTAAAAAAGTCCAGATCACCATCAGCATCGGCCTGGCCAACCCGAATAAAAAAGCCAAAACCGTCGATGCTGTGATCAAATTGGCCGACAAGGCCCTCTACAAGGCCAAGAAAAAAGGCCGCAACCGCGTGATCGTCTGGGAAATTGAAGGCGTAAAATCCGCAGTATAGCCCTCCCCCAGCCTCATGTTTTCCCATTGAGAAGCCCGCTGAAATCTGATATAAACGATACTTTCCAATTTCATATCCACCCTTTGAGGAAGTTTCATGGCCACACTTGATCAATTAAAAACCCATATTTCCACCACCAAAACCAAGCTGGACGAAGTCCAAAAGAAGGCGGGCGATGCCAAGTACGATCCGGACGTCCGCAAAGTTCAGAAAAAATACAAGCGGTTGACCCGTAAGGCGGGAAAAATCGTTTACATGGAAAAGAAAAAAGAGGAAAAGGGGAAAAAGAAAAAAGCAGCCGGCGGCGGCGAATAATTCTCCCGCTTTGTTTTTTTGTTTCCTTCCCGGTCCCCATCATGTCTTCCAATTCCTTTGATATTGAAAAGATCGCCCTCCTGGCCCGCCTGAAGCTCACAGAAGAGGAAAAAACCCGCTTGGGCCGACAGTTCGCCGGAATCCTCGAACACATCGACCAGTTGAATCAACTGGACACGGATAACGTAGAACCGACGTCGCACGTTCTGCCTCTCCAGAATGTGTTCCGTGAAGACGAAGTGAAAACCGTCTTTGAAGACGGCAAGTACCTGCCGCTCGCCCCCAGGCAGGACAAGGACCACTACGAAGTTCCGCAGATCATCTAACATGCATCAGCCCACCATCATCCAGGCCCGTCATCAACTCAAAGATAAAAAATATTCAGCGGTCGAACTGCTGGACGCCGTTTATAAACGCATCGACACGGTAGACGGCCGGGTGAAGGCCTACGTCCACCTGACGCGCGACATCGCACGCCGGCAGGCGGAGGAGGCGGACAAAAGATTCGCCGCCGGGGAAGACGGGCCGTTGTTGGGCGTCCCTATCGCTCTCAAGGATCTGATCTGCATGAAAGACACGCACACCACCTGCGCCTCGCATATCCTGGAAAATTTCGTGTCGCCTTACGACGCAACCGTCGTCCAGCGACTGAAATCTGCCGGAGCGGTACTGATTGGCAAAACCAACATGGACGAATTCGCGATGGGCTCGTCCAACGAAAACTCCTATTTCCACGTCACCAAAAACCCGTGGGACCTCAACCGCGTGCCCGGCGGCTCCAGCGGCGGATCGGGCGCGGCGGTGGCAGCCAACGAATGCATGGCCGCATTGGGAAGCGATACCGGCGGCTCCATCCGCCAACCGGCGGCGTTCTGCGGGATCACCGGACTCAAACCGACTTATGGCCGGGTGTCGCGGTTCGGACTGGTCGCGTTCGCCTCATCGTTCGACCAGATCGGACCGATGACCAAAACAGCGGAAGACGCGGCGGTACTGATGAACGTCATCGGCGGACACGATCCGATGGACTCCACCTCCGCCAACGTGCCGTTACCGGACTTCACCGCGGCGTTGTCAAAAGATGTCAAAGGACTCAAAATCGGTGTCCCCAAGGAATATTTCGGGAAAGGTTTGGACGCGGACGTCGAGAAGGCGGTGCAGGAAGCGATCAAAACCTTGGAGTCAATGGGCATGCAAACGGTCGAGGTATCCCTGCCGCATACCGAGTACGCGGTGGCAACGTATTACATTCTCGCCTGCGCCGAGGCCAGTGCCAATCTGTCGCGCTACGACGGCGTCAAATACGGCTACCGGTCGGAACATGCCGGCAACCTGATGGACATGTACACCAACACGCGCGAGGAAGGCTTCGGCGAGGAAGTCAAACGGCGGATTCTGCTCGGCACGTTCGTGCTCAGCTCCGGCTATTACGACGCATACTATCTGAAGGGACAGAAAGCGCGGACGCTGATCAAACAGGATTTCGAGGAAGCCTACAAGAAGTGCGATTTGATGGCGGGACCCATCGCGCCGGCACTGGCTTTCAAGCTGGGCGAGAAGCTGGATGACCCCCTGCAGATGTACCTGTCGGACATCTTCACCATTTCCGCCAACCTTGCGGGGGTTCCGGCGATGTCGATCCCCTGCGGCCAATCGAAGGACAACTTACCCATCGGCTTGCAGTTGATGGGCAATCACTTTGACGAAGCAACGCTCCTCAACGTCGCTCACCAGTACCAACAAACCACTGACCACCACCTCCAACACCCGGTTCTTTAGACCTTCTCAGACCCCCCATTGACATTGTTCGATACTTGAAATACCGTTTAGGAATACCGATTATTCAGCCCCTTCAGTTGGGAGGAATTTCAAATGAACCAAACCGGGAAAGTCACGGCCAGTGTACTCAACTTCAGACCGGAACCCTCGACGCGACGCCCGCCCCTTGGCCAACTCAAACGCGGAGACACCGTGCAAATTATCGGACGGGAGGGCCGGTGGTACAAAATTCAATCCGGCGACCAGACGGGGTATGTTTTCGGCAATTTTTTAACGATCCAGGACGACCAGCCTTTTCATCAGTTTTTGTTCGAGCAGGAAGCCTTGCGGACCCACCCGCTGGAACCCTCCTCCGGTGAAGTCATAAAAATCGATTCGGATTTTTCGCGCGATGAAAAGCAGATGGCCCGCACCTGGAACCGGTTCGGGGGTTTGATCGAAAAACTGAGCGATAAGGTCGACATCGATCCCGGGGCCGCCCTTGCGGTACTGGTTGTGGAATCGAGTGGCAAGGGATTTTCCGCCGACGGCCGCATGATCATCCGTTTCGAAAATCACAAATTTCTGAAGTATTACGGCAAAAAACACCCGGACACATTCAAGGCTCATTTCAAGTATGACCCAAGCAAGCGATGGCGAGGGCACCAATTTCGAAAATCACCCACCGGGCGCTGGAAGAATTTCCACGGCAGGCAACCCGGGGAGTGGGAGGTGTTCGACTTTGCGCGGGGATTGAGCGCCCCGGCGGCCATGCTCTCGATCAGCATGGGCCTGCCGCAAATCATGGGATTCAATTATGCCGCGATCGGGTACGACTCGGTGAGAGAGATGTTCGACAACTTTTCAAACGACGTGCGCTTTCATATTCTGGGACTGTTCGATTTCATTCGAGGGTCCGGTAACACGTCACCCATGCTCCAGGCCCTGCAAACCGGCAACTTTGAACAATTCGCCAGCCGCTACAACGGTCCCGGCCAGGCCGCCAAATACGGCGATTGGATCGAAGCCAAATTTGAAACCTTCAATCAGATCATATAATCCGACATTATCCCCGCATGTTGCCGAAGACGTCTTTGAGAAGGTCGGTGACGCGGGCGGCGGGATTGAGCCGGATTTTTTTCTCTTCATCGGCAACCATGACGAACAATCCGTTCAATGCTTTTTCGGTCACATAACCGTCGAGGTCGACCGGCAACGGCGAATCGATGGGTAACATCTTGAGCGGCTCAACCATTTTCTTGTAAGACCGGGTCACGCCAACCTGATTCATGTTGTCGGTGACGATGGGACGGAACAGCCCGGCGATGTCCGATGAGGTTTTTGCCCGGAGATAATCGGTAGCGGCGGTGTCGGGTCCGTTTAGAATCTGCCGGGCGTCGTCGAAGCTCATTTGGGTGATGGCGCTGATGAAAATCGCTTTCGCTTTCGGCGCGGCCTGCTCGGCGGCGGTGTTCATGCTGTGCTCGAAATCATCCACTACCCCGCCGAATCCGAATTTCCGGAGCATCTCGCCGGTCTTCTGGATTTCCTGCGGGAGCAGGATTTTAATCGCCTGGTTTTTAAAGTAACCGCCAGCTTGGGAGACATCCACCACGGCATTGCCGGTACCGATCGAAAGTGCTTCCTTTAACCCGGCAATAATTTTGCCCTGCGAATCCACCTGAGACATGGAGCCCTGTACATTTTTTGTGAATTGATCCAACTCGGCACATCCCGTTACCATGAACACCAATACCGACATTCCCAGAATTTTTTTGATCGGTCGCATACGCTCCCCTTCTCAGGTTATTTCATGAATAGCTGTTTGCTGTGCTTATTGTAACGCGGCCGGGCAACGCCCGGAGGTTTTTTTCACTTTGGCTGGCGGTGGAAGCTTTGCAATTGCGCCCCACAGTCATCGCTAAATGTTAACGGTCAGCCAGTTGCCTCCCTCGGTAGAGGGCCGGGCTGGAGGCGGGGGATCAACTCTTCGATAAACAGGTCGAGGTAGTGAGGAGAAGCGGCGGACAGGTGCGGCTGGATGAGGACGTTGTTAAGTTCCCATAACTCAGAAGATTCCGGCAGGGGTTCGGTTTCGAATACGTCGAGGTAAGCGCCGGCGATATGCTTCTCCCGCAAGGCGTGAACGAGATCCGCTTCACGGTATGCGTTACCGCGTCCGACGTTGTACACGATGCAATGGCGCGGCAGTTGTTTGAAATGCTCGCGGGTGAACAGGCCATCCGTGTCTGCCCCGCCGGGTAGAACGATGATCAAGTGATCGGTCTCGGGCAAAATTTCTACGAGGCGATCAGCGGTCACCACGCGGTCATGGCTGTCAAAATAATCCGGCGGATTGATGGTTTGGCGTTTCACTCCGGTGAGGCGACACCCGAAGGGTTTGAAGACGCGGCCAATGATCTGGCCGATGCGCCCGAATCCGAGGACAGTCACCCTCTTTTGATAGAGAGATGTGATCCTTTGAGATATTTTGACGGGGCCCCATTTTTTCTTTTTCTGGAGATCGCCGGAAAGCTGGAACGCCTTGCAGAAATAGAGAGCCGCTCCCAGGACGCTCTCAGCCATCATCAGGCCGTGAAAACCGCCGAACAGTATCGGCAGATTGGAACCGGGTTCCACATCAACCCAGTCTTTCCCGGCGGCTGGGGTGGCGATCCATTTCAGCTGAGACGAAATTTTTTGCCACTCGCGTTTGAAATACCAGACCAGAACCCCCTTCGCTGTGGGCAAGCCGGCCAGAAATTCCTTTGAATTTCGGCAAACTACCACCGAAACCCCCGGCAAGTGTCTACTAAATTGCTCCTTATGGCGATCCTGAAAGTTCCAGGCCTCGACATGGGGGTGGGTCAGATAGATCAAAATATCCATTTATACTGATAACTCCTCATTTAGGGGTAGTACAGCTTTCCATACACCGATTTACTAAAAACCATACAATTTTGAGACAACCCATCTAACATCCAATTTTTTAAATCATTCTAAATCAATCACTTAATATTTCAACCCATTTTGGCACGACTCTTGAAGTAACTGGGGTGAGATTGATAAACCTTAACCCGAGGAAACCCATGATACGCTCTGAATTAGCCAATAAACTGGCCGCCAAGATGAACATTTCCAAGCAGGAAGCCGACCGTACCCTGCTGGCCTTCATCAACGGCATCATGACCAATCTGGAAAAAGATGGCCGTGTCGTCATTCAGGGATTTGGTTCATTCCGCCTGAAAGAGTACGAAGCCCGCATTGGCAAAAAGCCGGTGACTGGTGAGTCCATCCAGATTCCGGCCCGCAAAAAACCGGTATTTCACGCCAGTAAGGAATTGAACCAGCTCATCAACCGAGAGCGCACCACCGAACGTCCGGTTTATGTGGAAACGGTTCAGACACCCGTTTTCGCGGCGTAAGGGAAGAAATTACTGCCAAAATCTGCTCGGCGGTATTTGTGCTATAATTTCCTTCTCTGACCGATTTTCGAACCGAGGGAGGTTTGGGAAGTACCAGGCCTTTCCCTCAGTCCGGAATCCTCAACAAGGAGGCTGGATATGAGCGACCCCAACACTTGCAGTAAATGCGGCGCGAAAAGCGTCCTCAAGGGGGAGATCGGCCTTCGTACCAGCAGGGACCTGGAATTGATCATGGTCGTCCGCAAAGACCATGGCATCGAGAAAAAGGTTCCCCTCCAACCGCGGGTCTGTGCCCAATGCGGATTTGTCGACCTGTTCGTCGAAAACCCTGAGAATCTGAAAATCACCTCCAGCGACAAACCGATCGATCCCGGTTTCAAACAACGCCCCCTTCTCGAATACGATTTCTAATTCCCGCCCTCCGCTTCTCTACCCTGCTCAGGAATTTTCTCCCGAAAACTCTTGTCTTCATTATGCGATTAAGTAAAAATACAGAGAGTATCGTCAAATCCCCAAGTGAAACGCTCACGCTCGCAAACAGGGGTTCCAGATGGGCCACATCTCAAAAGGCCAGGTTCATTTTCTCCTTTTAAAAATTCATTCCCTGACCGGCCTGGTCCCCATCGGCCTATTCCTGACGTTCCACCTTCTCATCAATTCCCTAAGGACCGTCGGCGTGCTTCCCTACCAGTGGAGCATCGACGTGATCAACAACCTTCCCTTTCTGATCTGGATTGAAATATTCTTTATTTATATCCCGCTCCTGTTTCATTCGTTCATGGGATTTTATATCACCCAGGTCGCGAAGATGAATATCATCCGCTATCGCTATTCCCGCAACTGGATGTACATGTTGCAACGACTGACCGGTGCAGTGGTGTTCGTGTTTCTCATTTACCACATGGGAACGACGGTGGCTCCGAAAATATGGAACAGCTATCACCTGTTCGAGGCCGCGCCTTTTCTGATCGACGTCATGAATCAGGAGTTCGCCACCTGGACGGGACGGATTATTTATCTTGTGGGTATCCTGAGTGCCACCTTTCATTTCGCCAACGGGCTCTGGGCGTTCTGTATTTCCTGGGGCATCATCGTGGGGCCGAGGGCGCAACGCAACGCCAGCATCGTGTTCATGCTATTTGGCGGGGCGCTGACGGTCCTCGGGTTTGCCACGGTTCTCGAATTTTCATTGCACCCGGTTGACGTCGAACCCACTTTCAAGGGAGCCTCCTGATGAGGAAACGGAGACCGCACTATATTGTGATCGGCGGAGGCCTGGCCGGGTTGGCGGTCACCATGAAATTGTGCGAAGACAAAGCGAAGGTGACTCTCGTTTCCTACCAACCCGTGAAGCGGTCCCACTCCGTCTGTGCCCAGGGCGGTATCAACGCCGCCATTGACACCAAGGGCGAAGGCGATTCACCGGAAACGCATTTTTATGACACTGTTAAAGGAGGCGATTTTCTGGCACATCAGCCATTAGTGCGCGATATGTGCCACCAGGCCCCGGCCATCATTCACCTCATGGACCGGTTGGGAGTCGCTTTCAACCGGACACCGGAGGGGCATCTCGAATTCCGCCGGTTCGGCGGCACCCTCTATTCACGCACCGCATTTGCCGGAGCCACCACTGGACAACAATTACTGTACGCCCTCGACGAACAGGTCCGGCGGTACGAACACGACGGGCAGGTCCAAAAACTGGAATGGCACGAATACCTGTCCGCCATTCTCGATTCCGAAGGTATCTGCCGTGGCGCGGTGTTACACGATTTACGCACCGGGGAGATTTTTACCGCCAAAGGCGATGCCGTGGTGCTCGCCACCGGCGGTCCGGCGCAGGTTTACGGTAAGACTACCGGCTCCACCGTGTGCAACGGCGTCGCCACCACCTCCGCCTATCTGCAGGGCGCCAAATACGCCAACGGCGAATTCATCCAGGTGCATCCCACCGCCATCCCCGGCCCGGACAAACTGCGATTGATGAGCGAATCGGCGCGAGGAGAAGGCGGCCGTATTTGGGTTCCCAGAAAACCGAACGACGAGCGCGACCCGCTCACCATCCCGGAAGAGGAACGCTACTATTTCCTGGAGGAAAATCATCCGCGTTTCGGCAATCTGGTGCCGCGCGATGTCGCCAGCCGGGAAATCCACGACGTCGTCTACAACAAGGAGCTGGGTGTCAACGGGCAGCCTATGGTGTACCTCGACTTGACGCATCAATCCGAACAATTCCTGGAGAACCGGCTGGGCGGCATTCTCGATATCTACACCAAGTTCACCGGCGACGACCCGAAAAAAGTGCCGATGAAAATTTTTCCGGCCGTGCATTATTCCATGGGCGGCATTTGGACCGATTACGAAGATGAGGGACATGGATTGATCGACCACCAATCGCCGCGCAACCAGATGACTTCCATTCAGGGGTTATACGCTGCGGGAGAATGCGGCTATCAATTCCACGGGGCCAACCGGCTGGGAGCCAACTCCCTGCTGAGTTGCATCTACACGGGACTCATGATGGGCCCCGGATTGATCAGTTACAGCAAAAACCTTCGCACGCATTTTGAGGACGTGCCTTCGACCGTGTTCGACCAAGCCCGCGACCAGTGGCGGGAACGATTCGAGGCCATCAAAAAAATGAAGGGCAAGGAAAACCCATACGCGCTTCACCAGGATATGGGGAACATCCTGCTGGCGAATGTGCTGATCGTCCGGGAAAACTCCAAACTGGAGAAAGCCCTGACCCAGATCAGCGATCTGGAGGTCCGGTTCAATGACGTGCAATGCCTGGACACAACGCACTGGTCCAACCCGGCACCCAGCATGATCCAGCAGTTGCACTGCCAGATTCAGCTCGCTAAAATCATCACCCAGGGAGCATTGGTCCGGAACGAGTTTCGCGGGGCGCATTACAAACCGGAATACGATTTGAACCAGCCCGCTGATTTCGATCCGCATGAATACGTCGAGTACATTGAGAAAAAACAATACGGCGAAATCCGGGAGGAAGAATTCCCCACCGGACACGCCGCTTACATGAAACGCTTCGAGGAATGCAACGAGCAATGGTTGAAGACGACCATCGCCGAACACAAAAATCATCAGCCGGAGATCAGCTTTGAAGAGGTGAACACTTCATTAGTCCAACCCCGGCCCCGAAAATACGATTGAAGGTGAACCATGCCCGACGATAAAACCATCCGTTTGAAAATCAAACGTCAGGATCAACCAGACACCAAATCTTACTGGCAGGAATTCGATTTGCCCTACAAACCCCGGGCCAACGTCATCTCCTGCCTCATGGACATTCAGATGCACCCGGCCACACGGCAAGGGCAGGAAGTGACCCCTGTGGTGTGGGAGTGCAATTGTCTGGAGGAAGTGTGCGGTGCCTGCACCATGGTGATTAATGGCAAAGTGCGCCAAGCCTGTACTGCGCTGGTGGATGCCCTGCCCCAACCCATCGTGCTGGAACCCATGTCCAAATTTCCTATCGTTCGCGACCTGCATGTGGACCGGAGCCGCATGTTTGAAAATCTCAAGAAGGTCAAAGCGTGGATTCATATCGATGGGACCTACGACATTGGCGAGGGTCCGGTGGTTCCGGAAAAACAACGGGCTAAGGCTTACCTGCTGTCCGAATGCATGACCTGCGGATGTTGCCTGGAAGCCTGCCCCCAATTCACCAAGGACAACAATTTCATGGGAGCCTCCACCTTCAGCCAGGTCCGTCTCTTCAATATGCACCCCACCGGCGCCATGGAATCGGAGGAGCGATTGGAGACGGTGATGGGCGAAGGCGGTATCGCTGATTGCGGCAACGCACAGGTGTGCGTCGAGGTGTGCCCGAAGAAAATCCCATTAACCGAATCGATCGCAGAAATTGGGCGGGAGACCACACTACAATTGTTGAAAAACCTGTTTTTAAAGTGATTAAACCTTTCCCGGTGCCCGATTTTTATTTAATTCCACCAGCCAGTCTGATATTATTAAAAGTCAGGATTTAATAGATATTTACCGTTGAGAAACGGTTGATCCCCATATTCATTTCGAAGGAAAACCCATGAAAGTATCACTCGCCAGCGCCCTTGGAACCTGCTTCGGAGTTAAGGACGCCATCAATCTCGCCCTGGAACCCCAGTTCAAGGGAGATCTCACTATTGTCGGCCAACTGGTTCATAACCGGCAGGTCAATGAATCGTTGAAAAAGAACGGAGTCTCCGTCGTCGACGGAGCCAATGCCCTCGACCAGATCAAAACCAAAAAAGTCATGATCACGGCTCACGGTGCGGCTGAAAAAATGAAAAAGAAACTGACGGATGCCGGGGTGGTCGTGTTCGACGCCAGTTGTCCACTGGTGATGCGTGTCCACAACACGATTAAATCCATGGTGGATAAAAATTATTTCCCCGTTGTGATTGGGCAGGAAGATCACGTCGAAGTCAAAGGCATTGTCGGTGATCTCGATGACTATGTTGTGGTGGGAAGCGAAGATGATTTGGAAAAACTGAGAACCACCGGAAAAAGAAAATTCGGCATCGTCAGCCAAACTACCCAACAGGTGGAAAAAGTAGAACAAATCGTTGCGAAAATCCGGAAAATGGATTGCGTCGACGATGTCGCCTTCGTCAACACCATTTGCCAGCCGACCCGCGACCGTCAAATTGCCGTGGGAGATCTGGCGGATCAGGTGGACCTGATGATCGTCATCGGCGGTTACAACTCATCGAATACCAAAAAACTGATGCAAGTATGTGATGAGAAGAATGTGGAAGCCCATCACATTGAGGCCTCATCGCAGTTGGACCGACAGTGGTTCATCAACAAAAAACATGTCGGCATCACGGCGGGAACCAGCACGCCGGAATACATTATCAATGACGTGCATTCGGCGATCCTCGAAATCGCCAGGGAAATGGACAAACTGGAAACCCAGCCGGTTCATTAGGCCTGGAGAACCGGGCTCATTCAGGAACCGTTCCGAAATCCTACGAAGGTTCCATAAAACTGAAATTTTATTCATTCGACCGGTTACAGACACGGGCCGCCAATCGCCCCGTCTACGGAACGTGTAAGCCTGGGGGGTTTAAAACGCAAAGTGATGGAGGACTGGGAATATTGCCAAAAAGCTTTGCCGAAAGTCAGCCGGACTTTCGCGCTCAATATCTCCGTCCTCAAGGGCGATTTGCACCGAAGTATCCTGACCGCCTACCTGTTCTGCCGCATCATCGATACCATTGAAGACGCCGCTCAACTCGACCCCAAAATCAAAATCAAACTGTTGCTCGAATTTTCCCGCCTGATCCAGGACGCGGATTACCGCAAAGGCGCTTTGACCTCCTGGCTCCGGGAATGTGAAGCCGTCGACGGCAGTCCCAATGATCTGGAACTGCTATCCCAGACCGAGCGGGCGTTCAATGTGTTTGACACGTTGAAAAAAAATCACCAGGCGCAGATCATCCCTTCGGTCTCGGAAATGGCCCGAGGCATGGCTTACTTTCAGAAAAAATTCGATGCCAACGCCCTCACCCTTTTGGAAAACGAAAAAGAGTTGGAGGAGTACTGTTACTTCGTGGCGGGTGCGGTCGGTGAAATGCTCTGTAATCTGTTTCTGGAAGAGATTCCTCATTTGAACCCACAGGCCCGGCAAACCATGCGCGACACTGCGGTTTCGTTCGGCCTCGGCCTGCAGATAACCAATATCTCCAAGGATATCATTGTCGACCGGGGACGCGGCTGGTCCTATGTGCCGCGCTCTTACATCGAATCCAACGGCCTGACGGTGGAGGAGTTCAGCGCCGGGGCCTCGGAGGAAAAAAATCTTCAGATCCTGGCACAACTTCTTAACAAAACCATGGGACACTTGCAGGATGCCTTAAAATTTACCCTGGCTATTCCCCGGGAAAATACACGCATCCGGCTGTTTTGCATCTGGCCGTTGTGGATGGCAGTGGAGACAGTGGCCGTCCTCCATAACAACCGGGAACTTTTGAAATCGGACGACCCCGTCAAGATATCGCGGAAGACCGTCCGGCAGATTCTGCGCCGGACACGTCTACTCTGTTATTCGGACACTTTGCTGAAACTGTCCTTCGAACGCATCCAGAAACGCGCGGAATTGATCCATCCGCCGGAGTTCGATCTCAATAACCTGAAATCCCGCTTATCTGCCATGTCCCTGGAGGACCAGGCGGCTCTGCGAACCTAAATCTCATGACAGAAGATAAACCCAGATTTACCGACAATAATGATGAAACCATCACCGATAACCTGACCGGCCTGATGTGGGCCAAAGAGGATTCCTGGCAAATGGAAACCCGGTGGCTCTCTTGGGACGAGGCCCGCGAATATATCCACAGCATGGCCTATCAGCAATTGGCCGGGTACAACGACTGGCGGTTCCCGGAAAAGGAAGAAATGTTGATACTGGTAGATCCGGACCATTGCATCCAGGATAAATACGGAAAAGACATGAAAATGAATCCGGTCTTTCCCAATGGCCCACTGGCCACCGTCTGGACGGCAGATGGCATCGGTTCGGACGGATATATCGTGAATTTCACGACAGGGAAGGCCGACTCCCTGTATAAAAGCAAAAGCGGCCGGATGGCCGTCCGGGCGGTCCGGGGTACTAAAATGAGCGAACGTCCTACCCAACGATGACCTTTCTCTGATACAATCCTTTTTGCATTCCCATCATCTTAATTTGAGCCATTAACCGCTTTTGAGGATACTGCTGTGAATAAAAACAGTCTCTATGCCCTGGCCGGTTCCATTTGGGGACTGGTGGGATTATTTCTGATGATTCGGGGAGCCATGATGTACCAAGCCGCCCTGGAAACGCAAAACGCCACCCAAACAGCGCTGGCGATCTCCATCGCAGTCAGCATCATTGTAGGTATAGCCAAGGGCCGGTTCGTGCTCTCCAAAACTGCGCGCCGCAACAAATCGCGTATTGAAAGTATCGAAGGACCGTTGAAAGTCCATCATGTGTACGCCAAGTCGTTTTATATTCTGATCGCCGGGATGATTCTACTCGGCGTCTCCCTGCGAACGTTCAACGAGTATCTGGGGGGCTATGTGGTGGTGGCCGCTGTCTATTGCGGCATCGGCCTGGCCCTGATGGTCTCCAGCCTGACCTACTGGAAGAGAGAAACTCAACCCGCTGTGGAAGAAAATTCCTGAGACAGGCGCCTCGATCCTTATGAAAAATTTCTTCCTGACGCTTCATATGGTTTCGATGTGCCTCGTGATCGGCACCCTGTTCCTGCAATCGCTGACCGTCGTGCTCCGCCTGCGCCTGAAATCGGCCCATGAACGCGAAGGTCTCCGAAAAACACAGGTCCGTATTCACAAATTTATTTATTATCCGATCCTGTTCGTGACAGTCGCTTCCGGTCTCTATCTGGCGATCAAGACGGGGGTATTCGACGAGGCCCAATGGATTTATCCCAAGCTGGGCCTGCTGGTGGTGTTGGTGGCTTTGGGCTTTCAGAACGGCCGGCAGATCAATCAGGAACATTTACCCAAAAAATACGCTATGATGGTGCATATCGCCATATTCATCATCGCCGGCGGCATGATCTATCTCGCCACCGTCAAACCGTTTTAATGAGCCATGGATATAATTCTCACCATCATCGCCAGCGTTCTTTTGCTCGTGGGATTCCTCGTCGTCTGCCGCTCCAGCCTCGACGATGAGGACGAGTACGAAGAGGAGGAAGAAGAAACCCCCGCGCCTCCCGCCACCCACGACAAAAAATCCTCCTGACCCGGGCAAGGCCCGGAGCTAATTTTGCTGAGGCGGTATGGCGCGATTGAACCGTTACTTTCGCCTCTCGTAGCCTAAAATATTCCTCCCCTTACTAAGGGGAGGATATAGGTGGGGTTGGTTTTAATATTTTGTAGTTGCCCCATTTATGGGGCAGTTTTAAAAACTACAAAAGTAAAACATTTATGCAAAAATCTTATCCAAACCGAGAATTCGAACGCCTGACCCGGCAAGCCGCGGAATGTACCACCTGTCCGAATATGGTCAACCAGAGTGCCGTCCTCGGACCCGCCAACGGTTCGATCGATTCCGACATTCTGTTTGTCGCAGAAGCTCCCGGACGCTTCGGTGCCGGGCGTACCGGCATCCCGTTTTCCGGCGACAAGTCCGGCGATAATTTTGAAGCGTTGATCGCCCACGTCGGACTGACGCGACAGGACATCTTCATCACCAACGCGGTGTTGTGCAATCCGCTTCACAACGGCAACAACCGCCGTCCGACTACAAAGGAAATCAGCAACTGTTCCTCTTATTTGAAATCGGTGCTGGAACTGGTGCGGCCAAAAGTCGTGGTCACATTGGGAGGCGTCGGACTGGAAGCGATCAACCGGATACTGGGCACCCGCTACACATTGGCAGAGGTCATTGGCAAGCCTCAGCGAACTGAGCGTTTTACGCTCCTACCGCTGTACCATCCCAGCCCGCGCGTCACCAACTGGAAACGGCCGTTGAGCGTTCAAAAACGCGATTTTAAAAAGATTTTGAAAATCGCCCTTAGCGAGATCTGACCTCAATTTTCGCGCCTGCACCTTGACCGGGTACCCACGAAATCTTATATAGATATAGACACAAAGGAAGAATCCCCCTAACCCCCTTTACAAGGGGGAAATTTGCTCCGGCGCTTCGCCGGAAGGAGGAATCATGTTTGAACGCAATCCTAACAAAGACATTTTCGACGAGGGTTACAAATCCCTGCAAAAGGGCATCCTGATCTTCGGCGGATCGCTGGTGGCGCTGGCGATTCTGATTTTCATGTTCCCGGCACTGATCGGATTCATTTTCGCCGCTTTCATCCTGTTCGCCGGAACCGCAATCCTGGCAGTCGGCTGGAAGGTGTGGCGGTTTAAAAAACACCTCGGCAGTTCCGAGGAATGGTCGAAACCGGTAACCGCCTCGTTCAAGACTGAAGGCCCGCATTACACACGCCGCCGCATTTTCGTGGTGATGAAGTAGTATGCGGAGCGTCGCCTGCAAAGGTCTGGACAAACCGTGGAGCGTCATCACCTTCGGGTGCTGGCAGATCGCGCCGAGCGGCGGCTGGGGAGATTATTGCTCTCCTGAAGACGCCGACACCTCGGTGAAAACCGCGCTTGAGGGCGGCATCACCGCCTTCGACACGGCGGAAGGCTACGGCGACGGCGAATCGGAACGCCGCCTCGGCAAGGCCCTCGGCTCCAAAAAGAATGATGTCTTGATCATTTCCAAAATATGGCCGGACGCGGACCTGACTCTCGCCAGCTATCAGGAACGGTTGGAAGGCACCCTCCGCGCCCTGGCTCGGGACTTTGTAGACGTCTACCTCGTCCACTGGCCCGGCAGTTATTTCAATACCCCCGACAAATCCAAAAAACTCGCGGAGATCATGATCGCCCTGCGTGACAGCGGCAAGGCCAAAACCATCGGCCTGTCCAATTTTGAAGGGGAAGATTTAACCCGTCTCGGCGCCGATGTATCCGAGTTCGTGGTCAATCAGATTGCCTACAACCTGCTGGAACGCGAATACGAAGATCAAGCGCTGGAGCTGTGCCAAAACGCCGGTGTCGGCACGATGGTCTATTCCCCCTCGGCACGCGGCCTTTTGGGTGGCCGGGTGAAGGCCGACTCCCCCACACGCCAGCAATACGAGGTGTACCAGGAACCGCTGTTCAGCCACTCGAAGGAAGTCTTGAAAACCGTTGAGGCGATCGCCGAAGAATTGAATACCGCACCCATCAATGTGGCCGTCGCGTGGGTGCTTTCCCGTCCGAATATTGTGACCGCCGCGGTCGGGTCCCGAAAACCCACACAGATCAAACAATTCTGCAGGGCGGGAAACCTCGAACTCAGCCCGGAATATCTGTCCCGGTTGACCGCCGCCAGCGACGCCTTTCACGCGCATAAATCCTAACCGCTTCCCCATTTCCTTATCATTCCATTGGGAGTATGATTGGGCCATGACGGAAGAATGGCAGGACACCCCGGAAGACGACGGCATCACCCTGGGTCCGGAAGAAGCACTGGAGCGGGAGATCGCCAAATCCAAATCCCTGAAGGTGGAGCGTTTGCAACTGAGGGATCAGGTTGACCGACTCACCATTCAAAACCGGACCCTGCGCAACGAGAATAAAGCCTTAAAAAAACACCGGCAGGCCCATTCCGGCACCCGGGAAGATTCTCAGGAAGAGGCGGATACCCCCACTTCAGACGCTCCGCGGCCCACCAGCCGCTTTCTGCCTGACCGTTGGGCGTTTTTTCTGCTGATATTCAATCTGGTCGCCATCGGAATTTTGCTACTCGTCCTACTACAAAGACCGACCCCCTAAAACCGGGCAGTCTGCCCAAATATACTGAAATTATTACAAAATAATTGAATCTCGGCTATAATTTCCCCATCTTATTGTGTAATTGACTGCAGTTTTTCAACTGGTTATTTACCCGAATTTTCAGGTTTACCATACACCAATATCAATTTGGAACTTTAGGAGGGTACTTATGTGGGTAGCTGAATTTTTTCATGTGCTGGTAGGAATCCTTTGGATCGGCCTGCTGTACTTTTTCAATCTGGTGCAGGTGCAGTCCATGCCCAAGATGACTGAGGCGGGTGCGGCCAAACCGTACACACAGATCATTCTGCCGAAGGCTTTATTCCTTTTTCGGCACGCGGCCTTGTGGACGGTGATCACGGGGATCATCTATTATGTGGTCGGACGCGGCAAGGTTCAGGGCATTCCCAGTCCTGAGATCATGGTCGGAATGGTGTTGGGCATCATCATGGCGCTCAACGTGTGGGTTCTGATCTGGCCCAACCAGAAAAAAATCATCGCCGGAGAATTGGAAGGCGACGCGTTGGCCAAAGCCAAGCGGACCGCTTTTCTCGCCAGCCGCACCAACGCCTGGCTCTCGATTCCCATGCTGATAGGCATGATAGCGGCCAATCACGGCGGTATCGGATTTTAATTCCGATAACTACCCTCTGAAAAACCAATTGATTTACCGGAGACGGCAGGCTGAAACCTCAGTCCTGACCGTCTCCTTATTTTTTTCATTTCCCATTGAGCCTATAAAAGCAGCCCTTTCGACCCCCGGACCCCAAAAATTCAGGAAACCCCCTTCCCTGGAAGCGTTTCATCATATAATATAAGATATCTCCTATGAACCGTGTTTCCAAAGATTCTGAGTACACTCCCTGGAAAAAATCACCCCCTAAAAAGTGGAGAAAACTTTTTAAGGTGATGGCGCTGGGGTGCGCCCTGCTCGTCGTCGGAGTTTTGGCCAGCCTGATGTTTCTGGACATGGACACCCTCCGGCAATCCCTGGCAAAGTCCTTGTCCGAAAAAACCGGCACACAGGTGGAGATACAATTTCTCGACCTGGGATATTCTCACGGCCTGGGTCTGGAAGCCAGCGGGTTGACCGTTCACAACAGCGAAGAAGGTCACCAACTGTTATCGGCAGAAAGCTTGTTCCTCGAAGTCAAAGTCCTACCTCTTTTGACCGGAGAGGTGGTGGTCGAAAATGCGGAAATTATCAAACCGAGGATCAAAGTGTATCGGGATTCCAAGGATCCCCTGAAAACAGAGTTTAAAAAAACTTCATTGTCTTCCCTTAAGAAAAGAACCGTGGGGGACTATTCAATAGCTCAGGTGATAACGCCCGAGACTCCGGCCCAGGCTGAACAAGACCTCGCACAGGAAACTTCGTCAGCGCTGATCGACCGCCACATCATTGATGAATTTCGAAACCGACTGAAAAAATTTCATATCACCGCTGAAAATATCCATGTGGAGCAGGGAACCCTTCAGATCATTCGCAGCGTTGCGGATGCACCGAACGAAAGTGAACCTCTCGGGTTTTCGTTTGATTTGAAAATCCGCCGACCCAGTGCCGAGGTGATCGATGTGATCCTGGAAGATCTCCATCTGGATTTGGGGTCGCTTTTTTTACTGGGAAGGGTTGAGGCCGATGATGTGCTTTCGAAAACCTCCCGGCTGGAAGTCCAGATTCGCACCAAGCCTTTTGCCATCTCAGAATTGATCCGGGCTTTCAAACCCCTCCCGGAGGAACAGGGCGAGACCTCCGGAAACAATGAAATCCCGTTTCAGATTGAGCAGTTGACCCTTCTCGCCTCCTGTCCACTCAACTCCGTGACGGATACGGAGACCCTGCGGCGCGACTTGAAAGCGGAAGCCCGCTTCGTGACCAAGGATGCTCAAATCCCCATCGGAGAACACGAGTTGCTGGTCTCCCAGGTCAAGGGAACAGCCAACTGGGAAGGCAGCTATATCCTGTATGAGATCCAGGGAGAAACGCTCAATGGAAGAGCCCGTATCGACGGTCAACAGCCTTTCCCCTTCAAGACCACCGAAAACCCCAATCCTTTACTGGAAACGGAGATCCACTTGACCGCCCTCGATTTTTCCCAGCTGGTCACCCCAAAAGGCTGGGAACAATCCAAAGGCCTGGTTTCCGGGGTCTTGAAAGTGGCCACCTCCTGGAATATGGAGCAACCACCGCTCGTCACCGGTTCTCTGCTGGGGGAAGATCTGGTATTGGCAGGAAAAAGTTTTAAATTATCCTCCCAGAAAACCGAGGTCCAATTCGAATCGCCTCCGGACAAACCCATATCCATGAATTTGATTTCAAACCAAGTAGTGATGGATAACGTCCGCTTCAAGAAAGTCACGGCACAGGTCTTGCTCACCCCCGGCAAGGTGGTTCTTAAACGATCCACGTTTACCCCGAGGCATGGTACCCTCACCGCGCATGGCACCTACCATACGCAATCAAAAAAATATCAATTGGAATTTTTGGGGAAAAACCTTTGGGCAGGCGATTACACTAAAAATCAAGTGCTGGGAATTATGAGAACACACGGCTCGGTGAACGGTTATGTGCCTGAGAAACTTCCAGGAATCCGTGGATTGTTCGGTAACGTTTCATTAAAAATCTCCCCCGTCAATTTCGAAAAAGCGGAAGAAGTCAAAACCATTCTGGCCGTCATCGATCCTACTTTTTTCCGGAAACAAAATGCCCGGGGATTACGATTCGATGATCTGGGGGGCAATTTTAAAATCACCAACGGAAAATTCAACACCAGCAACCTCACCTTGAAGGGTGAGCCAATGGATGTTTATTTCGAGGGCATGTTCGATGGACACAGCCAATCATTAAACATGCTGGGAAAAGCGATCCCAAAATTCGATATGATCAGGACCTTGAAGTCTTCTTCACAACTGGCTCAATTTGTATCGAAAGCGCAATCCGATGA
Organism: Nitrospinaceae bacterium; assembly: GCA_965237905.1. Classification (GTDB taxonomy): domain Bacteria; phylum Nitrospinota; class Nitrospinia; order Nitrospinales; family Nitrospinaceae; genus SZUA-226. Next base: position 745,306 of record OZ250172.1, read on the forward strand.
TGGAGGATTGATCGCAACCCATTTCAAGCTGGAAGGCCCGGTATCCCACCCACAAATGACCCTGCTCGGAATCAAGCTACAAAAAGGCAAATCAAGCCAGTTACTCAAAAACCTGAAGGGTTTGATAAGATAAATAAAGCAGGAAGGAATTAAACGGATTTAACGGTGAGGTCGCCGTCGAGCTGTTGTTTGATCAGCCGGTCGATATGCTGGAGGGTGCCGGTCAGGGACGACGGGCAATCGCCGCAAGCGCCCTGATAATGAATCTGCACTTCATTCCCCTCCAATCCTTTGAGGTCCACTCCGCCGCCGTCCTGGGACAACTGAAACCGGATGGAACGGTCCAGCACCATTTCAATGGCTTCCAACTTTTTTTCCTGCGGGAGCGCGTTAAAATCGGAAACGTCGATATCGATCTTCTCGACAGCCGTATCCGACGGATACACATGGACCTTTTCGTCGATAATGTTCCACACCGGGGTCTTCAGGTGGTGCCAATCGGCTTCGTTCCCCACCGTAACGGTGACGAAATTTTTCATGATGTAAACACTCGTGATCTCATCATGGTCCACCAGAGCTGTCGCCAAGGCATCGCCCACCGAGTCTACCGGGCTGGTGAAGGACCGGTAGCCGTTCTCCAGAATCTGCGTGTTCAAAACGAATTGCAGGGCCTTGGGGTTGGGGGTCTCGCGGGTACGGATCACCTTGAGCGCCTTTTTATCGACCGGCTTTCGCGGACGGTCTTCCGGCGGCTTCCCGGCGTTTTTCTGTTCGGCCTTGCGGGCCAGTACTTCACTGATTTTCACGGTTCGTACCCTCAATGACTGTTAAGCCCTCATCATAATACATTTCAGTGGAAAATCAAGGCGGAGTGCGGCGAATCGCCGCAGATAATTTAAAAACCATATATTGCGCATGGGGATCATCGATTGGCGTCAGCTGTCAGCCAATTCCCTCCCCCGGCAGGGGGCGCAATTTATGCACTTTCAGGGCCTGCAAGCCCTCATATCCGACAAACAGCGCCAGCCCGATCAATACCAATGACGCGCTACCCAGAAACCAGTTCGGTTGCGGCGCGGTCATGAACCGGTACGCCTGCCACGCCAGCGCTCCGATGGTGGTGATGACCATGAACACCGCCGGGGCCAGGGTATAGGTGGTCGGTTTCCGGACCCCAATCAGATACGTGGAAATCACGAACAAAGCCACCGCCGCGATGAGTTGATTGGTCGCGCCAAAAATCGGCCAGATTTTCTGCCAACCGTCGGTCGCGCCGATGAGATACGCCAGTATCACGACCAAAGCCGTTGTCACATATTTGTTGAGCATGACGGGTACGCGTGCGCCCGCGCTTTCCTGCACGATGAACCGCGTAATCCGCACCGCCGTATCCAGCGTCGTCATAACGAACGTGTTCAGGGCCAGCACCGCCACCATGGACGCGACGGTGAATCCCAGAAACGGCAGCATCTGGCTGACCACATTTCCGTAGCCACTGCCGAACGCGTGAATCCATCCCCCGGCCTTCAACGTTTCGCGGAATCCGAGAGCGCCCATATCGATTCCACCCGCCGCCGGGGCCACCCAGTACAGCCCGCCACCGACCAACAGCACGGTGCAGACGGCTACCACACCTTCGGTCAACATGCCGCCGTAGCTGATCAGGCGGCCTTCGGTTTCATTGGTGAGTTGTTTGGACACGGTGCCGCCCGCCACCAGTGAATGGAATCCGGAGACGGCACCACACGCCACCAGCACGAACAGCATCGGCCACACCGGCCCCTGTCCTTCGGAATAGGCACCGAGATATGCGGGGGTGTTGAGTCCGGGGTGCACCCACAACAAAGCGAGTATTCCCAACGCCATGCTCCCGAACAACACATAGGTCGACAAATAATCGCGCGGTTGCAGGAGCAGTTGTACCGGCATCACCGACGCCACCGCCGCGTACAGCATCAACACCACAAACCAGAACATGAGCGGTGACAATCCGAGAACGCCTGCTTCGGACAAGGGCACAGGATATTTGAATCCGAGATAGATGCTGGACAACAGCGCCGCAATCGCCAGCACCGAGGATAGCCCGAGTGGAAATCCCTTGCGGTAAATGGCCCAGCCTAACAACATGGATACAGGAATGATCGCCAGCGTGGGAATCACCATCTGCGGTTGGGCGATCAACGTTTTGGCCGCCACCACGCCGAACACGGCGATCACCAACAGCATCGCCAGCACCAGAAACACTGCGAACACCGACTTGGCGCGCGGACCCATGGTGGTTTCGGCGATGTCGGCAATCGAGCTTCCCCGGTTGCGGACGGAAATCATGAGAGCCAGATAATCGTGTACCGCGCCGATGAACACGTTGCCGAGGAGAATCCAGACGAGGGTCAGCGCCCAACCGAAATGGTGCATGGCGATGATCGGGCCGATGACCGGTCCCGCCCCGGCAATGGACGCGAAATTGTGACCGAACAACACCACCGGCTTGCTGGGAACGTAATCGACGCCGTCGTTCTGCGATACGGCGGGGGTTTTAAATCCAGCGTCGGGCTGAACCACGTCGCGGTCAATCCGCGCGGCATAAAACCGGTAGCCCACGAAATAAAAAAACAGGCAGGAAAAAATAAGTATGACCAGCGTCCACATAGTACTTCAACCCGGGAGAATCTCCCAAGCCCCTTAAATCCTTAAAATTAAAGGCTAATAGCTATTATAGTACAAGGTTCACGCCGGACGCTTCAACTTTTTTGAAGGGGCCGAGGCCGGTGAGGAACAGCTTGAGGGTATCCTTCGTGCGGAGCAGTTTGGACAGGTGGATGTGGATGCCGCCGACATCGAAATGCCGGTATTCGTCTGAATTGGGCGGGCTTTGCAGGGAAATTTTCATCTCCGGCAGACGCCCCAGGCAACAGCTGGAAGGGATTTCCTCGAGGTCGAGGGTCACGTCTGCCGCGCCCTGCTCCGACATATAACTCAACAGGTTGTCAGCCAACTCGAATTTCACAGCAACTCTCCGCGCATGATCGTTTCCTCGCGGCCGGGACCCGTGGAAATCAGGGGAATCTCCACCCCGAGGTGACCCTGCAGGCCGTCGACATAGCGTTTGGCGTTGTCCGGCAGTTTCTCGAACGACCGGATGCCCGAGGAGCTCTGTTTCCACCCCGAATACTCAGTATACACCGGTTCGCACTGCTCCAGCACCGCGAAGCTGGCGGGCATGCCCGTGACCGCTTTGCCGTTATGACGGTAGCCGGTGCAGACGCGGAGGGTGTCCAGTTGGTCCAGCACGTCGACTTTGGTGAGGGTCACTTTGTCGATGCCGTTCAACTCGACGGCGTATTGGCCGACCACGGCATCGAACCAGCCGCATCGCCGCGGTCGCCCGGTGGTCGCCCCGAACTCGGCGCCGTCGTTGCGCAACTGTTCGCCGTATGCGTCGTGCAGTTCCGTCGGGAACGGCCCTTCACCCACGCGCGTGGTGTAGGCTTTGATCACGCCGATGGCCCCGCTGATCTTGCCCGGTGGAATGCCCAGGCCCGTACACGCGCCGCCAGCGGTAGAGTTCGACGAGGTGACGAACGGATACGTTCCATGATCAACATCCAGCATGGTGCCCTGCGCGCCTTCGCACAGGATTTTCTTGCCCTCGGCGATCCGGTCGCGCAGAAAACTCTGGGTGTTGCCGATAAACTTCACGAACATGTCGCGGTGCGCCAACATCTGGTCGACGATTTCACAGAGATCCGGCAGGTTTTCACCGTACAGGTTTTTGAGAATCTTCTTCTTTTCCTCGTAGTTGCTTTCTATCGTTGCCTGCAGTTGGGAGGCGTCGACAAAATCGCAGGTGCGCAGTCCCACTCGCGCGATTTTGTCGGAGTAGGTCGGCCCAATGCCGCGCCCGGTGGTGCCGATTTTGCGCGAACCGGAGTCCCCTTCCTTTTGCTGGTCGGAGATGCGGTGGTACGGCAGGATGATGTTGGCGCGGTCGCTGATCATCAACCGCCCTTCGTAATCGAAGCCCAATTTTTTGAGCATCTGCATCTCTTCCGCCAGCGCGGCGGGATCGATCACCACCCCGTTGCCAATGACGCATTTTTTATCGGCGCGGAAAATGCCGGAGGGAATCAGGTGCAGGATGTACTTGTTGCCGTCGAAGATGATGGTGTGCCCAGCGTTGTGCCCGCCCTGGTAACGCGCCACCACGTCTGCCTGCTCGGTCAGCAGGTCGATGATCTTGCCCTTCCCTTCATCTCCCCACTGCATTCCGACGACGACAAAAACAGACATGGCTATTCCTCAGTTGGTTTCAATTCAAAAAAATTGTTACGAGTTCAGTACCAGGTTGGGTGGCAGATTTCCGGCGACCAACCGGGTATTATGGAGATTTGAGATATAAAGTCAACCGCTTTCATATTTACAACAAAACCAAAGAAAATTAACCACAGATGAACACAGATAAACACGGATGACCCCCAAGGCTGTCGAAACGTAACGAAGGTTTCTCACCACAGAGGACACAGAGAAAACCTTAAAGCAAAATATCTCCGCTGGTAAAATAAAATCCAGATTCTTCGTCCCTGCGGTCCTCAGAATGACAGTACTTGTTTTTATCTGTGTGTATCTGTGTTCATCTGTGGTTAATTTGGGTTGGGGTTGCCTAGCCCTTGAAATCTTTCAGGCGTTGTTTGATTTCTTCAGGCGGGATGACCGGCCCCTGGCCGATACCGGGGCAGAACCCGGCGGTCAATTTCCAATGATTGCGGGTCCGCAGGTTTTCCTGCCAGAACGGATAGGTGTGGCACTGCTTGGGCTTGGCCGGGTGAATGCCACAGCCCTGTAGGGTGAGAAACTGGCACACCTGCCCCTCCTCCAGTTCCATTTCCCATACGCCGTGATCTTTTACCAGGAATTTTTTTTTGAAGTCGGACGTCTTGATTTCCAGAAACTTCGCCGCGTCGTAGATATCCCCCCGGTCGAAGTTCACCACGCCGGGCTTCATACAGCACTTGAAGCAATCGGGCTGGCACTCAAACCGAATCGGTTCTGTTTCCCACCACTTGGGCATGGTTAGATCAACACGAGGTCATCGCGGTGGATGACTTCTTCGTAAAAGTTGGCGCCGACGAGACTGCGCACGGCGGCGGTTTTCATTCCCTTGATCTGGTCGAGATCGCGCGAGTTGTAATTGACCAGACCGCGGGCGATTTCTTTCCCTTTCTCGTCCAGTATACGCACGGCGCTGCCGAATTCAAACTTTCCGTCCACTTTAATGATCCCCGCCGCCAACAAACTCTTGCCGCGCTCCACCAACGCCTTGCGCGCACCCGCGTCTATTTTGATCGATCCCGCCGGTTTCAGCGTGTGGGCGATCCAGTGCTTGCGGTCCTTGATCTTCGCCTCGCCCGACCAGAACAGCGTGCCGATCGGACTCCCGGCAAATACCTTTTTCAGGTTCTCGCCCTTGAGGCCGTTGATGATGAGCGTGGGAATGCCGAAGCTCATAGTCTTTTTTGCCGCCAGCACTTTCGTGAACATGCCACCGACCGCTAACGGATTCTTACTCTTGCCTGCCAACCGTTCGATTTCCGGAGTGACGCGGTCGACATGCGAGATCAACTCCGGCGACTTATCAGAATTATTTCGAGCCTTCGCGGGGTCCTCCGTGTACAAGCCGTCGACGTCCGACAGCAGAATCAGCAGATGTGCCTCCGCCATGCAGGCCACGTTGGCCGACAGCGTGTCGTTGTCGCCGATCTTGATCTCGTCGACCGTCACCGAATCGTTTTCGTTGACGATCGGGATAACGCCGTGCTCCAAGAGGGCTTCCAGCGTGTGCCGGACGTTCAGATAGCGTTTGCGGTTTTCGAGGTCGTCGTGGCCCAGCAGAATCTGCGCAACCTTGAGGCCCTGCTTCTCGAACGACCGCTCATAAGAGCGCATCAGGGAACTCTGGCCGATGGCGGCGCAGGCCTGTTTCTCCGGGATGTCGAGGTTGGGCCGCTTGAGATTCAGCCGCTCGCGCCCCGCCATGATCGCACCCGACGACACCAGAATCACCTCGTACCCCGCGTCGGCGATGGCCTTGATGCGCCTCGCGTAACTGCGGATGCGCTTCTGGCTGAGGCCGCGCTCCAGAGGCGCCTTGCCCGACTCGTGGTCGGAGATCACCCCACTCCCCACCTTGATCACCACCCGCTTCGCCCGCTTCAGAATGTTTTTTCGCAGTTCCCGGCTCATACCATCCTTCTTTGACAAGTAAACATAAAGTATTGCATCTTAAACCATCACTCAAACAGGTACAAGAAGAAGGATTCGCAGATCACTCTTTATTGGCTTTGTTTTTCAGGAATTCCCGCAGGGCGGGGGAGTTGGCGAGACGGTTCAACTAATTTGGATTGAAGGGGACCCACTTTCTGTTTTGGTTTTCACTCCTGCACATGAATTTCTTTCCCTGATATTCACAGAATTGATACGACCCGGTTTCCAGCCTGAAAGTAAAACTCCCCCCTCCTTTTATCGAGAGAAATAAGGTTCTCTGATCTGGATTGATGTAGGTGGGTTGTTTCCGCCAATGGAAGGAAGAAATCGAATGGGGAAATGACGCAATTTCTTTTTCGATAAACAGGTCCGCAAGCCTATAGCTTTGTAGGCGTTGTCCTTTAAAATCGTAAAAAACTATTACTTGACCGTATCCCATGTTAGCCCAGTTGTCCAGTGTCACCCAATACCCCTTGTTGGAAACATAAATTTCGACAGGGGACAAAGGGTTGGCCAACTTGATTTTCTTCATAAATCGGTAGGATTTATTCTCCTGTCGTTGATACAGCTCCGCCCTCGCGTAGGTGACTCTTGAGGCTCGCTTGGAACCAGGAGTACGCCCGAGATTGCCAGGAATGACCCGGACGAAGTATTCCCTGGATTCGCTGTAGACCTCCTTTATTCGCGGAGTCCCCCATTTGTCGGCGAATGAAAAATCTGTCAGGGGTGTGACAAACCAGACCGATAGTAGGAGTGCAATGGGAATTTTTGCCATCTCGAAATTTCCTTCTTAATTTCTAATCCCCTCCAGTATAAGGGAAAGGGGGTCATGTCCGATTGAAATTTTATCCGTGCTCATCGGTGGTTCCAAATCCCCCCTGCCCCCTTTACAAGGGGGTGTTTTATTTGGCTTTGCTTTGCAGAAACTCTCTCATTGCGGGGGAGTTGGCGAGGTGGATGGGGGTGATGCCGGGCTGGCGGGTGAATGGGTCGAGGCCTTTGGCTTTCACGTCTGCTCCTTTGGCAATCAACAGCTTGGCGATGCCTTTCTGTCCGCTGAGCGCGGCGTAATGCAGGGGTGTCAGTTTCAAATTATCGCGGGCGTTGATATTGGCGCCTTTTTCCATGAGCAAGTCCGCCATCGATTCCGGCCCGAACTGCGAAACGAAGTGTAAGGGGGTTTTGCCCCAGGATTTTTCTTTGGCACCCAGATCCGCGCCGTTTTTGATGAGCAGTTCCGCAACATCCGTCTGCACCAACTGCGTCGCCAGATGAAGCGGGGTGAACGCGTCGCGGTCTCGTGCGTTGACGTTGGCGCCTTTTTCGATGAGGAGACGCGCCACTTGCCCGTATCCGCGGTTGACCGCCCAGTGCAGGGCGGTGCGCTGGAAGCCATCACGCGCGTTGATGTCCGCGCCCGACTCGAGCAGTCCCTGCACCTGCGTCAGGTTGCCCATCTTCGCGGACTCGTGCAAATAGGTCGTCTCTTCTCCCGAACAGGAGGCGAGAAGCAGGGCCAGACAAAATCCCAAAACCAGAAATTTATCCACAGATGAACACAGATAAACACCGATGAAAGCATAGATTCTACCTCGGCTTCGCCTCCTCAGAATGACATACTGATGCTGAATGTCATCCTGAGCACTAGCGAAGGATCTGGGTTTTATCCCTGTTCCGTGCTCCATGTTCCCTGTTCCGGGTTCATCCCTATTCCCTGTTCTGGGTTTATCGGTGTCCATCTGTGTTCATCTGTGGTTAATTTTGTTTGGCTGTTTCCTGTTTGGCTGTTTTCTGTTGCGCCTGGATGCGTATGACAAACTCTTTGATCGTATCAAAGTATTCCTCCCCGCCAACGCCGTAGGTATTGTTATGTCCCGCGCCCACGATCGAATAAAACTCCTTGGGTTGTGCGGCACCCTTGTACAGTTCGCGCCCCAGCGTATAGGGAATGATCGTATCCTTCGTTCCGTGAATAAACAGTTTCGGCATGCTCAAGTGCGCCACGTATCCCAGCGTGTTCAATTCCGAGCTGATGAACCAGCCCACTGGCAGGGCGGGAAACATTTTATCGGCCATGTCATCCGCGTTGGTGAAGGTCGACTCCAGAATCAGCCCCGCCGCCGGGTTTTGGGAAGCGGTGTACGACGCGAACGGCCTCCCAAGCGACCGCCCAAATATAAACAAGGATGGAAGCGATACTCCCGGCTGGGTCAATACCGTGTCATACGCCGCCTGGCAATCCAGATAAATGTCGTCTTCATCGGGGTCGCCCTCGCTCCGCCCAAAGCCCCGGTAATCGAAAATAAAAACGTTCAGTTTCAGGTGGTGCAGGAAGAAAATATTCTCCAGCCGGTGGGTGATGTTTCCGGCATTGCCGTGGAAAAACAGGAGAGTGGCGACCGCTTCCTCACTGGGAACATACCAGCCGTGCAGTTTGACGCCGTCTTTGGCCGTAAACCAGACGTCCTGAATCGGCAGCGGCATCTTGGACGTGTCCCACAGGCCATCGGGATATTTAATGGGATGATAAATAATTTTATTTTCACAGCCGACCAGTAGTACGGTGAACAGCGCCAGCACTACGATCAAACCCACGAGCGTATTGAGAAGCATCTTTTTTATCATGAGGCGGCGTTGGCCTTTTTAACCTTCACCTTGAGGCCGTTGACTTTTTCCACCACCACGGTTTCGCCTTCGGCGATGGCGCCGTCACACACAGCGGACCATAATTCTCCATGCACGTAGACAGTGCCTTCCGGGTCCAGCATTTCTTTCGCCACGCCGGTCGCGCCGATCATTCCTTCCGCTCCACTGGTCGCTTTCAGTTGGGCGGATTTAGTGGCCAGGTACAGGGTGCCCAGCGCGATCAGGACGCTGGTGAACAGCGTCGGGTACAGTACCGAACGGGATATCTGCATGGCGGGGTCGTCGGTGTCGATCAGCATAAGCGACCCAAGGGCAATGGAAACGACCCCTCCCGCGGACAGAAGACCAAATGTCGGGGTGTTCAGTTCGGCGATGAACAGGATGCCGCCCAGCAGGATGAGCAGGAGGCCCGCGTAATTGATCGGCAGGGTCTGCATGGCGTACAGGGCGAGGATCATGCTGATGCCGCCCAGGATACCGGGCAGGATGAGGCCGGGATTGGACAGCTCGAAATACAATCCCACCAGCCCGATCATCATCAGGATATACGCGATGTTGGGATTGGAGATGGTGTCCAGAATATTTTCACGGGGCGACATTTTGTGATACACGATGGCCTTGCCTTTGGTGGACAGGGTCACCTTGGCATCGTCGATCATTTTAATTTCGCGGCCGTCGACGGCCAACACCAGCGCCTCGACGTTGTTGGCGACCAGATCGATGACGGCGAGTTTTTTGGCTTCCACAGCGGAGATGGAAACGCTTTTCCGGACCGCCTGTTCCGCCCAGAAGGCGTTGCGCCCGCGCGTTTCAGCGAGGGAGCGGATATAGGCCGACGCGTCATTGAGGATTTTTTCTTCCATGGGGGAAGGCTCTTTCGGGTCACCCTCCTCACCTCCCATGAGATTGACCGGATGCGCGGCGCCGATGTTGGTGCCCGGCGCCATCGCCGCGATATGCGAAGCGATGATGATGAACGTTCCCGCCGATGCGCCACGGGATCCGCTCGGGGCGATAAACGTCGCCACTGGAATCTTCGACATTTGAATGGACTTGATGATCTGGCGCATGGACGTATCCAGACCGCCCGGCGTATCCATGCGGATAATGATCAACTCCTCCTGGGCGGCATTGGCGTCTTTGATTTCCGTGCTGACGAATTCAGCAACTACAGGATTGATGGCGCCGGAGACTTCGACCACCACAACCTGGTCCTCCGCCCACGCCGTGGTGGACAGCAATACGGTACCGATGACACATCCTATGAACCATTTTTTCCAGATCATAATCCCTCAAGAATAAAGTATTGAATACTATCATTTTTTCAGACCCTACCCGTAAAGTCAAACGGATTCGCTGGTCCATAATGGCAATTCCCAACCGTTTTTTATTTTAATTCATCCGGCAGGGGTTTGATGATAAACTAGACTGACTGATTATCGCCAGCCAAGAGGATTTATGGATTACAAAACCGTTTTTATTGTCGACCCCATCAAAGGTGAGCGCCTGCAGTTGGCGAAGCTCCTGAAGCAGGAGAAAATCACCATCTCCGGGTTCGTCAAGCTGACGGACTGTTTCAAGAAGAACAATCCGCTGAAATGCGATGTTGTGGTTTATGTCCTGCGAACGGGCCGGGCCGAGTTGAAGGAACTCAACAAGGTGAACCACCGTGAAAAAAATATTCCCTTTGTCATTGTGACGAGCCCCGACACTGCCGAGATCGAACTGGACGAATGGAAGAAAAAGGGGTTTAAGTCCATCGACCTGGCCATCAACAAAGAAAATGCCAAGGAAATCACCTATAATTTAATATCACCGGATGGACCGGTTCCGGAACGCAAACCCCTGCAAGCGGTTCCTCTGCCCTGACGGCGTGATCCCGTCTCTTCCAACGTATTGACACTATGACTTCACCCTCAGCTCAAACACGTACAATAAAAATCGGCCCCCTGACCATCGGCGGCGGTAACCCCATCGTAGTCATCGCCGGACCCTGCGTGATCGAATCGGAAAAGCACGCGTTGAAAACCGCCGAACAACTGAAACGGATTTTTGCCGATGCACAAATCCCGTTCATCTATAAATCGTCCTATGATAAGGCCAACCGGTCGTCCATCAAATCGTTCCGCGGCCCCGGCCTGAAAGATGGCCTGAGAATTCTGCACAAGGTGAAAGAGGAATTGGACCTGCCGATCCTCTCGGACATCCACAAGGAAGAAGAGGTGGACCCGGCGGCGGCGGTACTGGACATACTACAAATCCCCGCCTTCCTGTGCCGGCAGACCGACCTCGTCGTTAAGGCCGCCAAGTCGGGAAAACCGGTCAACGTGAAAAAGGGACAATTCCTCGCACCGTGGGACATGAAAAACGTAGTCGACAAAATCAAGGAGTGCGGCAACGAAGATATCATGATCACCGAACGCGGCTTCATGTTCGGATACAACAACATGGTGGTCGATATGCGGTCGCTGGTGCTGATGCGCGAGTTCGGCTACCCGGTGGTGTTCGACTGCACCCACAGCCTGCAACTGCCGGGCGGACAGGGCACGACCTCCGGCGGCCAACGCGAACTGGTGCCTCACCTGACACGCGGCGCAGTGGCAGTGGGATGCGACATGCTGTTCATGGAAGCGCACCCCGACCCCGACAACGCGCCGTCCGACGGACCCAACATGCTCAAGTTCGACACGCTCCCCGCTCTCTTGAAACAGATCAAGGACCTGGACCAGCTACGCTTGCAATAACCTTCTGTCCAACCGGAGTTGCCATACCATGCGCCTCTCCATCAAACAATTTGTTTTCATTCTATTAGTGTTCGTCCTTTTACCAGCGTCAACGCTTGCGCAAAATTCGGGCGACTGGAAACTTCTGCCGCCGACGCCCACCGCCCGCACCGAAGTGGCGGTGGTCAACCATCAGGACAAAATTTATCTCATCGGCGGCTTCACACCCAATGGCATCACCGATCAGGTGGAGGTGTACGATCCGAAAACAAAGAGCTGGTCGAAAGCCGCCCCCCTGCCCGCTCCCCGGCACCACACCACGGCGGTTTCAATAAACGGGAGAATTTATGTGATCGGAGGATTTTCGTCGGGCATGTGGACACCGGTCAATACCACCTACGCTTACGATGCGTCCAAGAATGAATGGACGCAACAGGCGCCCATGCCGACGGAACGCGGCGCGCTGGCGGTGGGAGTGATCGACGGCAAAATCTACGCGGTGGGCGGGGCACTTAAAAAATTCTTTCGCCTGAAAAACACCGATGCCAACGAAGTGTACGATCCGAAAACCAACACCTGGAAAAAATTAACCCCCATCCCTACCCCGCGTGACCATCTTACTGTGTCCGTGGCAAACGGATTGCTGTACGCCATCGGCGGGCGCGTCAACGTCAACTACAATCACAACCTCAACGCCAACGAAGCCTACGATCCCAAATCCAACCAATGGAAAACGCGCGCACCGTTACCAACGGCACGCTCCGGCATCACTTCGCAATATGTTAAAGGAAAAATTTATGTGTTCGGCGGCGAGTCGGGTGAAGGTACCTTCAACGAAAACGAAGCATTCGATCCGAAGGCGAATCAATGGACCACTATGCCGCCCATGCCGAAATCTTGTCATGGACTTGGCTCAGCAGTGGTGAACGGCGCGATCCATCTCCTGAACGGCGGACCCCACCCCGGCGGTGGTGGCAGTACCTACCACCAAATGTTCACGCCGAACTGATTTAAGGTAAAGGGAAGCAGGTTTACGATCAATATCTTGAAGTATCGAGATCGGTTATTTTGATTTCCCAGGATTTCACCTTCCATTTTTTTTCCACGGTAACTGTCAGGAAGGACTCTGACTTGGGTTGGATCACCCAACCATATTTCGTATCTGATTCTGTAAAGACCACATCACCCTTCTCGTCAGTTCCAATGAGACTGATTTTAGCATTCTCCCATTTATAGTCCGTCCCATTCTTAACCTTGTAGGTGATTGCATCCTTCTTTTTATCATCACTGGTAACCACTTTTACAAGTTCCACCGTAAATTGACTTTGATACTGTGTGTATTTCTGAGGATTAAGATACGAGTCTCTTAAATCCAAACTACTCCAATACAAAAATCCAAAAAAGGGTATGAGTAAAAGCCAACTAATATTTTGAGGATTCCTATACCACTTCTGAAATGCCCTACAATGAGAGCATTTGTAAGCTTCGTCTGGTATTTCCTTTTGGCAGGCTTTACAAGGCTTCATAGTCTCTCCTTTAGCCTAAGATTGCGAATTATCCCTTATGCTTCATAGGATAACGTCCATTTCTCAAATGACACCTGAATTTTACCGGCAGTTGGATTCGACGATTTCCTGCGGGTTGGCGATGGTTTTGCACAGAAACGAGGGTTCGTAGTCCCAGAGCTCTGAGGGTAAAGTTTCGCCCGGTGGCAGGGAATAGACAATCACTTCGTTGTGCAGGGCGTGGGCGGCCTTCTTCGCGGCGGTTGTATTGATGCGGGCAAAGTTTCGCGGCTGACTCTTCCAACTGATGAAAACCGTATGCTCGTAGAACTTGACCCACGCGACTTCCGGCACGCTATGCAGATAGGTCAATGTCTCGTCCAATATCTGCCACGGTGGACGCTTGTCCCGCGCTTCTGCGTTGAGTGGTATCCATAGAATCAGCAGTACCGAAAAAACAAGCAAAACTTTCCGATTCAAATTTTCTCCTTCTTCAAAACTTTTTTTCCTTAATTTCAAAGTACTGTCTTAAAAATTCGGTTAAATTCGCCGTAGCCAGTTTAGCCTGCTTACCGAGATCGATCATGCCTTTGAGGTCGCCGGGATGGGTGAGAACATGCCAGCTGGCTTTCAGTTTCGACACGTCTCCGTTCTCTGCCACCAGATGGGAACAGTCGATCAACTCCTGATCCGCGGTGTCGGTGATGGCCCTCACCGAAATAAAAGGAAGGTTACGCGTTTGTGCCTCCTCTGCCAGAGCCGAGGTTTCCATATCCACGGCCACCGCGGAATATTTTTCTCTCAGCTCCTTCTTTTCCTGCGGCGTTGCCGCTATGCGGTCGACCGTCAACAGGATTCTCTGGCGTACTGCCTCTGTTGTATTAAATATTTCCTTATCTAATGAATAGGTTTTCATCTCCTCGGCAGGCCCGGCAGAATCCATCCCAACAACTTTATCGGCTACCACCAGGTCGCCGACCTCCAGGGAGGGGTCCAGTGCTCCGGCATAGCCGATGGAAATCACTTCCTTCAAATCCCATTTATCGGCAATTTCAACCAGTGCCCGCCGCGCCCGTTCACGTCCCATGCCGGAACGCACAAGAACGATAGGCACACCCCGCCACTCGCCAACAAAGGCGTTGCCGGTTTGCCAGCTCAGGGTGTGGGTCATCTGCATCTCTTTTTTGATGCCGGCGATTTCATCCTTAATGGCGCCGATAATGGCGATTCGTGATCCCATCTTTAAATTGTACCCGTTGTCGTCTTGTGAAAAAATTTTATTTTAGGCAAAGCCGGGGGCCTGTGCTATCTTTCTCCCTCTTTCACCCCGAACCGAAAGCCCTATGCCCAAGGAAAAACAGACCATACCCGTCACCATCGGCGATCAGCTGGAGCTTAAGGTGGAGACCCTCGCCTCCAGCGGAGACGGCCTGTGCCGTCACGAGGGATACACGCTGTTCGTGCCGACGGGACTCCCCGGAGACGTCGTCAAGTGCGAAATCGTGAAGACCACCCCGCGCTTCGGCGTGGCGTGCGCGATCCTCTTCTACCAACAATCGAAGGACCGGGTGGAAGCGCCCTGCGCGGTATTTCCGGAATGCGGCGGGTGCAAGCTCCAGCATTTGAATTACGACTCACAGATGGCGTTCAAGGCGCAGTCTGTCACCGACGCGCTGGAGCGCATCGGGAAAATAGAGATTCCCGTGCCCATCGAGACCGTGCCCGCCGAGCATGCCCTACACTACCGCAACAAAGGAAGCTTCGCGCTGAGCCACCGCAGGGGGAAACCGCGCATCGGTTTCTATAAAGAGGGCACGCACGAAGTGGTGGACTCAAATACCTGCGACACCGTGCTGGAGCCCATCAACGCCATCAAGGAATGGGTGCGCGGCCTGATGCAACAAAACCGCCTCTCCATCTACCACGAGAAAAATCATAAGGGACTGATGCGCGGACTGGTGGTGCGCCACTCTCCGGAAACTGGAGAAAGTCTACTCGGCTTCGTGACCACCACCGGGGAATTTCCGCCCAAGTTTACCGAACAACTGTTGAACCGGAAAAGTCTGATCGACCTCGGTATCGTCGGCGTGGTGCGCAACATCAACAACATAAAAACCAACGTGATCTTCGGCAATAGAACCGAGAAACTGTGGGGACAGGATTTCCTGACCGACCGCCTTGGCGATCTGGAATTCCAGCTCTCGCTCACCTCGTTCTTTCAGGTGAACCCGTTTCAAACGGTGAAGCTGTACGACAGTATTAAAGAATGGGTTCTTCAGAAACCAGGTCCGGTGGTGGACGCGTATTGCGGCAACGGCGGCATCAGCTTGTGGCTGGCGAAGGCGGGCATTGGCGTGACCGGGGTGGACGATTCCGCCGCGTCGGTGGCGGATGCCAAAGAAAGCGCGAAGCGCAACAACCTGCCCAACTGCCGGTTCGTACAGGGCACTTTCGAAAGATTTCTGGAAGATACCGACGCCATTGATCCGGCGCAAACCCTCATCGTCGACCCGCCGCGCAAGGGTTGTTCCGAGCAGGTGATTAACGCCATTCCAAAACTGAACGTCGAACGATTGATCTACGTCTCGTGCAATCCCGCCACACTGGCGCGGGATCTGGCGCGGCTGACCGATTACAGCATCAAGGCGATTAAAGTGATCGACATGTTCCCGCAAACCGCCCATGTCGAAACAGCCGTCCTCCTGGAACGAACTTAGCCTGAAAAAAATTTGACAGGATAACAGGATGAGAATCAAAAAAAACATAGATCCTTCGCTTCGCTCAGGATGACAAACTGTACCGATTTGTCATTCTGAGGAGCGTTAGCGACGAAGAATCTGTGTTTTGTTTTTATCCTGTTATCCTGTCTGCTTAAGGTTTTCTCTGTGGCCTCTGCGTTCTCTGCAGTAAAAAATGAGAGCCGCTTAAAACCCGGCATGTTTGGGGGTGCGGGGGAAGGGAATGACGTCGCGGATGTTTTCGACGCCGGTGGTGAACTGCACCAGACGTTCGAATCCCAAACCAAAACCGGAATGCGGCGCGGAACCGAACCGGCGCAGATCGAGATACCACCCGTACTCTTCTGGGTCCAGTTCCTTTTCTTTGATGCGCTTCATCAGCGTATCGTAATCATCCTCACGCTGACTGCCGCCAATGATCTCGCCCAGCCGAGGCAGAAGCACATCCATCGCGCGCACGGTTTCGCCACCCTCATTGAGCTTCATGTAGAACGGTTTGATGGTCTCCGGATAGTTATAGATAATCACCGGTTTCTTGAACACCTTTTCGGCGAGGTAACGTTCGTGTTCGGCCTGCAGGTTGCATCCCCACTCCACCGAATACTCGAACTTTTCGCTGGATTTTTCGAGCAGGCGAATCGCCTCGGAATACGGGAGCCGTTCGAAGTCGTGACTCACCACCTGATTCAGCGTTTCGAGTAGATGTTTGTCGACACGTTCATTGAAAAATTCGAGATCGCCGGTGCAATGCTCCAGTACATCGTTGAACAAAAACTGGAGAAACTCCTGTGCCAGCTCCATATTGTCATCGAGATCGTAAAACGCCATTTCCGGTTCGATCATCCAGAATTCTGCGAGGTGTCTACTGGTATTCGAGTTTTCGGCGCGGAACGTCGGGCCGAAGGTGTAAACCAGCGACAAGGCCATGGCGTAAATTTCAGCTTCCAGTTGACCGCTCACGGTGAGGCTGGTCTTCTTGCCGAAGAAATCTTCACTGTAATCGATTTTCCCATCGCTCTTCGGAGGGTTGGTCATATCCAGCGTCGTTACTTGAAACATTTCCCCCGCGCCTTCGCAATCGCTCGTGGTAATAATCGGCGTGTGCAGGTACAGGAATCCGCGCTCGTTGAAGAAGCGGTGGATGGAATAGGACAAGCGGTTGCGCACGCGCATCACTGCGCCGATGGTGTTGGTGCGGGGCCGCAGGTGGGAAATCTCCCGTAAGTACTCCAGTGAGTGAAATTTCTTCTGCAGGGGATAGTGTTCCGGATCGGCGGAACCATGCACCTCAATGGACGTCGCCTGCACTTCCACCGACTGGCCTTTGCCCTGCGATGCCACCAGATTGCCATGAATGGACACGCAACTGCCGGTGGTCAGCGGCTTGTCCCAATCCTTGAAGGAGTCGAGTTTATGATCGGCGATAATCTGGATATTCTTCAGGCACGACCCATCGTTGGCCTCAATAAACGAAAACCCGCCCTTGGAGTCGCGCCGCGTCCGCACCCATCCCTGCACCAGAATGCCGTCGCGCGGTTTGTCCGTCAGCAGGGCTTTCACTGTATCGCGCTTCTTCTTTGCCATTGGGTAACCGCTCCCTTCGTTGATTGCCGGTGCCTACTATAAGCCCTTTTTCGATTGCTTGGAAAGGACAAATTTTGCGGACAGGCCCCCAACCACAACCGCCATTGACAAGACCGGCCTTTTTCGATATTTTAAGTCAGCATCACCGTTCCATTTAGAAAAACTCTTTTAGTTATAAATATTTATGGCCTTCACAGGCCGATAGGAAGCCCAGCGTGTCCAGTTATTTGTCGTTATTTTTACATGCCCTTGCGCAAGTGTTGTATATCGCATTAAATATCTATATGTGGGTTATCATTGCCCGTGCGCTGATATCCTGGGTGAACCCCGATCCCTACAATCCGATCGTGCGATTTTTACACAGTATCACGGAGCCGGTTCTTTACCGCGTCCGCAAAGCGGTGCCGATGCATGGGATAGGTCTCGATTTATCGCCCATCCTCGTGATATTGACAATTTATTTTCTGCAAATTTTTCTGGTAGGCTCTCTTGAACACGCCTCCATATCTCTGCGTTAACCTATGAGACTTGATTACGACAGCATTCTGAAACAAACCTTTAAAAAGTCCTTGCGTGGCTACAGTAAGGAGGAAGTTCAGGACTTTCTCAAAATTGTGGCGAAGGATTTCAAGGAAATGAAGCGGGATCTCGCGCGCTTGCGGGAAGAATTGAACCTGAAGGACCGGCAAGTCCGGGAGCTGGATGAGGCACTGTCCTCCGGGAAGACCCGGCAGACGCCCAACTTTGAAAGCTTTCGCTCGTCTCTTCAGGAAAAGGCGCGGAAGTTTGTGAACCAGGCCCGCGATGAAGCTGACCAGCACAGACGAAAAGTTGAATCCGAAGTCAACCATCTTCAAGGTGACATCCGCCGCCTGAAAGCGGAGAGACAGCATTTGATCGACAACCTCAAGGCCGCCACCAAGTCCTTCACCAACTCGCGAAACAAATAGAGGCCGACCCTCTGGCGAGGGAGGCAACAGGCTGACCGTTAATGACAATCAATGGGTCTGGGGCGCAACTTAATATTTTAAAGTTCGCCCCGCGCG
Organism: Nitrospinaceae bacterium; assembly: GCA_965237905.1. Lineage (GTDB taxonomy): Bacteria > Nitrospinota > Nitrospinia > Nitrospinales > Nitrospinaceae > SZUA-226. The sequence goes on from OZ250172.1 coordinate 763,809, forward strand.
AAGCGGCCTGACGGGGAGGGGAAACTTGCTAACCGTTGATGGCTTGCGATGATCTCCACGCGCAATTTAAAAATGGGTCCAGCGTCACGCTGGTCCGGCGGATTCATGACCCTTGAAATCAAACTCTATAAGGCGGGCATTCAGTTTGCGGCGGCCATTCAGCCGCGGGCGTCGCGCAACCAGATTCTCGGAATCCACAACCAGTGCTTGAAAATCAAACTGACTTCGCCACCGGTGGACGGCGCGGCCAACCAGGCATGCATCAAATTTCTGGCGAAAGCATTCGGCATCAGCCCCTCGCGCGTCTCCATCGTCAAGGGCGAAACCAGCAGGAATAAAACCATCCAGTTCGAAGGAATGGACCCCAAAACTTTTATGAGCATTCTCGCGTCCCTGATACCCGAAGCGACTTAAAATGGTAAAACGCTATGGTTAAAACGATTGAGTACATCGACGGTGTGGTGCGGATGATCGACCAGACCCGCCTGCCCAATGAAAAAGTGTTCGTCGACTGCAAAACGGTCGAGGACGTCGGCCATGCCATCAAAACCATGGTCATTCGCGGCGCGCCGGCCATCGGCGTAGCGGCGGCGATGGGCATCAGTCTGGCGGCGGACGCCATCGACGCGCCGGACTTCGATACATTTTACGAGGAATTGGAGATCAAATGCGACGCGCTGGGAAAAGCGCGGCCCACCGCCGTCAACCTGGCCTGGGCCATCGACCGCATGAAACGCGTCACCCGGGAAAACAGCGCGAAGAGCGTCTCCGATATCAAAGTACGCCTGAAACAGGAAGCCCTGTCGATCTGTGAGGAAGACATCGCCGCCAACGAAGCGATGGGCAATCACGGCCAGACCTTGATCGCCAGCGGCCAGACGGTGCTCACCCACTGCAACGCGGGGGCGCTGGCCACCGCCGGGTTCGGCACAGCGCTGGGGGTGATCCGCGCGGCGGTCAACGCCGGAAAAAAAATCAAGGTTCTGGCCAACGAAACCCGGCCGTTCCTGCAGGGCGCGCGGCTGACCGCCTGGGAACTGAAGGAAGAAAACATCCCGGTCAAACTCATCACCGACAACATGTGCGGATTCTTCATGCGCAAGGGCGAAGTCGACGCCGTGGTAGTAGGGGCGGACCGCATCGCGGGCAATGGCGACGTCGCCAACAAGATCGGCACCTACATGGTGGCGGTGCTGGCGCAGAAACACAACATCCCGTTTTACGTGGCGGCGCCGGTATCGACGCTCGATCTTGCGCTGGCATCGGGTGACGACATCCCCATCGAAGAGCGGAGCATCGAGGAAGTGGTGACGTTCAACAACAAACGCATCGCCCCGGAGAATATCGAAGTGGGACACCCGGCGTTCGACATCACCCCCAACGAACTGGTCACTTCCATCATCACCGAACGCGGTATCGCGAAGCCGCCCTACACCGAAAGCCTGAAACAACTCGCGGCACAATCATGAAAGCGATGATCCTGGCGGCGGGATTCGGCACGCGCCTCAGACCCCTCACCGACAAGGTTCCGAAACCGATGGTGCCGATCATGAACCGGCCCATCCTGGAACACACGATTCATCTGCTCCGTAGCCACGGCATCCACGACATCACCGTCAACCTGCACCACCTGCCGGAGATGATCAAAGGATATTTTGGTGACGGCAAAGATTTCGGGGTGCAACTGCACTGGTCGCACGAACCGGAAATTCTCGGCACGGCGGGCGGCATCAAGAAGGCACAAAAATTTCTGGAGGGCGAAGCGTTTCTGGTGATCAACAGCGACGTGGTGGTGGATATCGACCTCGACAAGGTCATCTCCTTCCACAAGGCGCAGGGTTCGGCGTTGACACTGGTGGTGCGCGCAGGTGACTCGCCGGAGCAGTGCGATCCGATTGAAGTCGACGCAAACGATCGCATCGTGCACATGGTCGGCACGTCTTCCATGAACATGCCGGACGACACCACGCGCGTGCTGTTCACCGGCATTCAGGTGATGGAGCCGGAAATTTTCGACCGCATCCCGGAAAACAAATTTTACGGCACCACCACCGACGTGTTCCCCGGCATGCTGGAGGATGGATTACCGATGTTCGCGACCTGGCACACCGGCTACTGGAAAGACATCGGCACGATTCAGAGTTACCTGGACGTGCACAAGGATTTGCTGGACGGGCGCATGGAAGGCGGACTCCCCATCGAGAACAACCCAGGCGGACAGCCACTAGTATTGATCGGGAAGAACTGTAAGATTGCCGACACCGCCAGCATCGGCCCCTACACCGTGCTCGGGGACAATTGCACCGTCGGCGACCACGCCGCCATCGAACACTCCATCTGCTGGGAAGGTGTTACATTAGGAAAGAATAGCCACGTCAAGCAATCCGTATTGGGAAACGGCGTGGCGGTGAAAGATAAAGAAACCCTCGATAAAAAAACTCTAGCCCAATAAAAAACCCCGCCCTGTTGCCAGAGCGGGGTTTTGTTTGCGCAGAATTAACTTTACAGCATTTTGTGGTTGCTGAGGGTCATGGCATTGACCACGACGTTGCCCTCCTGGCAGTCGATGATGCGCCGTTGTTCGGGCAGGTCGTACTGGTCGACACGCGCGTAATGGTCGGTGTAACTCTCAACGTTTTTCAGCGCGTTGGTTTCCGGGTTGAAATAGAACACCGAATACTTTTTGGTCAGAAACTTATCCTCGGCATTCTTCACGCTTTCCTCGATGTTGATGGAAAACGAAAAGCGCGGCGTTTTGCGGTTGATCTGCTGGATGCGTCCGTCCTTCACACGGTAGAACGAACCCATGCCATCGCCGCCCATGACGATACTGCGTCCCAGGGGATGCGTCCCCTCGTCGCCGAACGTCAGTTTGTATTTGCCGTCGGATTCGTCGAACGAGCGAGGTCCGCGGTGCATGGCGATTGACGCCAGGTTCTCCGATGCGAATTCCTTCGCCTTTTCATCCTGGAGCGTCAGTTCGATGTCCTTGGAGTTCTTCACGGTGACAGTCCCGGTTTCTTCCTTGCCGTTGATGTTCACATTGATATCGGCGGTGAATCCCTTGAAGTCGGCATTCCACCGTGCGGTATTGCCGAACACTTCGCGCAGGGCTTCACGTGCTTTCGGATCGTCCTCCTGCGTGGTTGCGACGTCCTGTTCCTTGGTATAGGTGGCCATAAAGCAAGCTCCTTGATATATGAAAAGGTTGTCTATTGAGAGTCTTAAATCGGCACGGGGCCATGCGGCCAGCCGGCTTTTTCTGGAAGCGGTTATTGTATCACAGAGGGGAGCGGGTGGTCCTACTGCCCGCGGTAATACACGATAATATCGGCTTTTTTCCGGAGGACCTCGATATACCGCCCGACCAGCTTCTGGGCTTCGGTCATAAACAGATGTTTTTGAATGGATTCCTCCACCTCCGCGAAGGGCGCATAATCCGACGGCTTGGTTTCCATGAGCTGAACGATGTGGTAGCCGTACTCGGTTTCGACGATGCCGCTGGTCTCGCCGACTTTTAAATCGGCCACAGCCTTGTCGAATATGGGGTCGAACACGCCCTTGTACATGAAGTCGAGGTCGCCGCCCTTGCCGGCGCTTCCCTCGTCCTCCGAATATTGTTTGGCCAGATCTTCGAAACTTCCTCCCGCCTTGACTTTTCCATACACCTCGTCGATTTTCTTTTTGGAAGCCGCGCGGTATTCATCGGCCTTTCCCTTCATTTCCTCCGGCGGGGTGTTCTGCACGACATCAAAGGGAACGTAGGCGACAAAGATATGGCGCACCCGGAAGGATTCGGGCCGTTTGAAACTTTCCTTCTTGTCCTCGTAAAACTTTTTGACTTGGGTGTCGGTGATATGGACCTTGCCCTTAACCCGGTCATCGAGCAGGTTCTTGGCGATGAGGTCGACCTCGATGCCTTTTTTCAATTCATCCTCGGAGATTCCGCGGACCTTTAGAGTCTCCTGAAATTTTTCTTCCGATCCGTAGGACTTTTTGAAATCCTGCAGTTCCTTTTCAACCGTTTCCGGAGACACGCCACTCCCCTTGGCCTGGCCCTCCTGGTACATGAGTTCCCGCACAATTTCCTTCTCGATGATGGCCCCCGCCAGTTTGGCTTTCTGCTGAGCGCTCAGGTTCTGGCCGATGCGGCGCATATCCAGGGTTATCCGGAACCGAATGTAATCGGAGCGCAGTTCGACGCTGTTGACCTTGGCCACTACTCCGGGAATATTCATGTCCTCGGTGAGGTCCTTGCCGCCCTGAGGTTCCGCCGCCCGAACGGGTGCGTTCAAGATCAAGCTTGCAAGTAAGACGATTCCAAAAATCCAGCCTGAGGGTTTAAACATGCGTGTGACTCCAAATATATTGAGAATAGGAACGGCGCGATTTCCGCCGGTGATTCCTTACAGCTTCCACAAATAATCGATCAACGCCTCGATCTCTTCATCCGTCAACACGACCTTCTTACCGATAATCGTGGCCATGAAGCTTTCCCGTGGTTTGGGTTTGCTTCCCCGGTAACGGAAGTAACGGGTGTTGATATCCTGCACGTTGGCATCATTCGTAGCCCAGACGGCGGCGGGATCCTTCAACCATTTGCGGACCCAATCCTTGCTGTGCCGGTGCCGCACGCCCTGCAATCCGGGGCACACGGGAGCGAATACCGTTCCGGGATTGTGGATGTTGTGACACAACGCACAGTGCTTTTCCTTGAACAGCGCCGCACCCGGATCGGCAAACAGGGGCGAGGGTGCGGCCCATCCTAAAAATAAAAGCAGGGAACATACCACTCTTTGCGTCAATTTCATAGTGGAAAATTAATCTCCTGCCCGGAGAGGGAATTGGCTGACGCTCAACTGCAACCGATGATCCTGGGGCGCAAGCGGAGAATCTCCCCCGAACTTTTGCTAACCGTTAACGGCGACCCATACCCTTGGAGGCAATTCATGGTTGTAAAGGCATTGCGAAAGTGCGTCAAGGCTACCATCGTTTCAATCGGGTTGCAACCGGGCCAAGTTGACTCCCCTTCCGGCATGTGTGACAATCCCGGAAACCTTTTGCCGATTCTTCCCAATGCCTTCCGTCCGCCTATTTTCTTCCAAGTTCATTCCGCACTTTTGCCTGTTCCTTTCCGGACTGACCAGCCTGACGTATGAGCTGATCTGGATCAAGCAGTTGCGGCTGGTGTTTGGCGGGACCCTGTACGCCATCAGTGCCGTGTTGTGCGCGTTTATGGCGGGATTGGCGCTGGGGGCGTGGGGGATTTCGAAATACCTGCAGAAGCCGGGCCGGGAGAAGACCCACCTCGTCCGGCTGTACGGCATACTGGAAATCGGGATCGGCCTCTATGCCCTGCTATTCCCCTGGTTGCTGGAGGGATTGTCGGCCGTCTATCCCCACCTGATCGATCCGGCCACAGGATCGGGATTGCCCCGGCACTTCATCGAATTTAGTCTCAGCGCATTGCTGATGCTTCCCGCCACGTTCCTGATGGGCGCGACCCTGCCGGTGATCGGAAGCTGGTCCATCGGCGCCCAAAGCTCGAAAATATTTTCCAACCTGTCATTCCTCTATGCGCTCAACACCTTCGGCGCGGTGGCGGGAGTTTTGTACACCCAGTTTATTGGAACCGCCGTCCTTGGAATCCGGGGAACCAACCTGAGTGCGGTGGTTCTGAACGGCCTGGTGTTCGTGCTCTGTTGGTTCTGGAAACCGGGCGACGCCCAAGAACCGACACCGCCACGCCAACCAGAGACCCTGGTGGACGAAGAAAATGTTCCCTCACGCGGACTTGGCTTGCTTCTGCTGGTCGTATTAGGTTTTTCCGGATTGGTGGCGCTGGCAAGTGAAATTCTGTGGACGCGCGTGTTGGTGTTTCCTTTGGGCAGTTCGCTGTATTCCTTTGCCATCATTCTCGCAACGTTTTTGTTCGGCAACGCACTGGGAAGCCTGATGGCGGGAAAACTACTGGGTCGATCGCGCTGGGTTCTCAAATTCCTCGCGGTGGAATTGAGCATCGGTCTGCTCTGCCTGTTGATGTTCCCGGCATTTGACAATCTTACGGAATGGACACTGAAAGCCGATCAATTGTTTTATTCTTTGGAGAATACCCCTGAACGCACTCTGATGATACGGTCGCTAGCCGCTTTCGCGCTGATGATTCTGCCGACGTTGGGATTTGGTCTGGTGTATCCTTTGGCCAATCATATTCATTTCAATTTTTTCGGCAGTGTGACCGGAACACTGGGTAACAGTTACGCCGTTAATACCATCGGCGGCATTCTGGGAACTTTGCTCACTCCCTTCCTACTGTTGCCTTTGTGGGGAATACAAAAATCTCTCTTCATCTTATATGCCGTGCTGATCGCATTGAGCCTGGCGGGGCTGGCCTGGCACCGGGGCAACCGGTTCAGGCAATGGGCGGTTGCGCTGGCTGTGGGCGGACTGGTTATTTTCGGCAGTTACGCCGCCTTCACGCCTTCGTGGGCGGGACAAAAACTGGGCGAGAACAACCTGTCCCGCGTTGAAATCAATACGGCTCCTGAAAACTTAAAACTACTCGACTACAAAGAAGGCAATTTTTCGACCCTGAGCGTGGTGGAGGATCAGCAATCCGGCGCGCGGACTTTATATGTGGACGGGTTCAGCACGGCGACCGTGTCCAACTCCGTCGGCGGAAGCGCCTATATGCAGGCGATGGGATTCGTGCCGATGATCCTGCATCCCGATCCGAAGCACGCGCTGGTCATGTGCTTCGGCACCGGCAACACGCTGGGTACGGTATCGCGTTTTCCGGGGGTGACGGTCGACGGGGTGGAGATCGACCGTAACGTCATTTCAATGGCACATTGGTTTTCCCGGTGGAATCACGACGCGATCAACCGGGGTAACGTGCGCCTGACTTATCAGGACGCGCGCGGGTTCATCCGTTGGACGGATAAACTGTATGATGTCATCACACTGGAGCCGATGTCGCCGGTGCAGGCGGGAGTCAATAATCTGTATTCCAAGGAATTTTACGAGCAGTCCCGACAACGGTTGACTCCGGGAGGATTGATGATGCAGTGGCTTCCCCTGCATCTGGTGGGACCGGAAGATGCGCGGGCCATTGTCAAAACGTTTCAATCGGTATTTCCCCACACCAGCGTGTGGAACAGTTATCTGACGCGTATTGTTCTACTGGTGGGATCGGACGAACCGCAGGTGCTCGACAAATCCCGATTCGAAGACACCATGAAGCATGCTGAAGTGAGGGAGATGGCGGAACAAATCGGGATTTTCAATTTTTTGGATATGATGGATTTTTACCTGACCGATGGAAAATCATTGGCCCCGCTGGTGGGTCGCGCTTCGGTCATCACAGACGACCGCCCCTTACTGGAGCATTCCCCGGCGACTTTGGTCCCTCCGCTGAAGCGGGAGACCGATGAATCGTTTTTAAGTCTATTGCAATACCGGGTAGGACAGTTTCCCTCCACGAGAGGAATTAGACCGGAAGAGATTACCTATTTTCAAAGGAATTATGAAATGCGAACTGCGCAGAGAATTTCAATTTTTTCGCAGAGGTACCAGGGACCGGGAGCGGGGGCTTTTGCCCGGAAAAATTACCGGGCGGGACTCGAACAGGTACAAATCTTCCTCAAAACACACGAAGGACCTTTTATTCAACTATCCGGCTCAGGCTGGAAGTAGACACTCCCTGCCCTGCATTCAACCCATGGTAAAGCAGGGCTTTATTTTTTCCGGAAAGAAGGCTTTTCGTATCTTTCATCAACTTTTCCGTTTACCACACTACTGAAAATATTGAAGATCATTTTACCGCCGAATAAAACGCCAACGACGAGAAGCAGATAAAAAACTCCGTTCACCACCATCGCTACTCCACTGCCATTTTCCATACCCCACATTTTATTGACCGCGTCGGTGACACTTTTGATCCAGTTCGTAATACCGCTGAAAAAACTACCCGTACTATCAGCCGCGCCGGACAACTTCTCTTTGGCCTCCTCGGACGCTTCCGAAGTTTCAGCCCAAACGGTGGCAGGATTAAAAACCACATTAGTGGTTAATGTAAATATAAAGATCGAGAATAGACTCATTACAAATACTGCGCCTTTATTGCTCCATTTATTAAACAAGGTAATTTCCTCCTAAAAATTAATATTTTGAAGGTCAGGTCAGGATCATATCCTGAACTTTGCCCAACCCTTCAGCGTTCTTCAATAATTCCTGACCTTCTGCACTGATACCGTTACCGAAAACATCCAGATATTTCAGATCGGAAAGGGTCATCGATTCCGACAAGGCCTTAGCCCCTTCATCACCTACATTATTCTGCGCTATATCCAACCTCACCAGACGGGACAGGTACAACGACTGAGCGAGAGCCTTCGCTCCATCTGATCCCACCTTGGTTTTCCATAAGTTCAGATATTTCAAGTTGGAGAAATTAGAAGATTCCGCGACGACACGCGTCCCTTCATCTCCCAGGTCGTTCCGTTCCAGGTGAAGCTCGACCAGCCCGGTAATGACTTGGGATTCTGCCAAAGCGCGAATGCCTTCCGGACCGATATCGTTGCGCTCCAGATTCAGCACCTCCAAACCCCGGAGGGCGTCGGTCCCAGCCACGATTTTCAAGCCATCATCCCCGATATACTTGAGCCTGAGATCCAGCGATTTGCCATCCTCGGACAGCAATTTGGGGATCAACTGCTCTACCGGTTCATCATTAAAAGGCTTGCTCATAGACGATTCTAATCCCCTTCCAAATTCTTCTCAAATACCTCTTATTGAGTGGATTTTTAGTGTAACATGAAAGATTACAAACTGGATATACCTGATTCATTTGGCACATAAAATCAAATAGTTATGGTAGGCCAGAATACCTAATAAGAGGAAAGAAAAAACATACCTGCCCCGATCTCAGTGCGTTTGGGTCCCTACCCGTCCCTTCCGGTGCGGTCCTCCAACTCCTGGGTTGATGTGCGGACCGGAAAACAACATAATGTTCCCAAGGTCGAATGATCGACCGGAGACCCCAATGGCGGAAAACACACAATTCAGTTACGGACCGGAAACCCTATCGGAGATTTCCTCCCTCAGCATCCGGGCCATCCAATTGGTCGAAGGCCTGCTGTCGGGTCACCACCGGAGCCCTCATAAAGGCTCCAGCGTTGAATTCGCGGAATACAAGGACTACTCGCCAGGCGACGATATCCGCCATATCGACTGGAAAGTGGTGGGCAAAACGGACAAATACCACGTCAAGCAGTTCGAACAATCCACCAATCTGAAATGCACAATTCTGCTCGACGCCAGCGGGTCCATGGCCTACCGCTCACCCGACTCTAAATCCCCCGGCATGGACAAAAGGGATTATGCGCGCACGCTGGTGGCGGCCATGGGATACCTCCTCTTAAAACAATTTGACGCTGTGGGACTGACCCTGTTCAACGACGAAGTGGTGTCGCATCTTCCTCCCCGGTCCAAACCCTCGCATTTCCAGAATATTCTGAATGGGTTGCAGGATATGGAGTTCAAGGGAGTCACCCGGGTGGAAGAAGTGGTGGGAGATTTGATCGAACGCCTGCCGGGGCGTGGCATGCTGATTTTGGTCTCCGACCTGTTAACGCGGGAAGACGATGTATTCAAAACGCTCAAAATGCTCAAGTCCCGCGGGCTGGAGGTCATTCTGTTTCACGTCCTCCACCCGGACGAAGTAACCCTGCCGTTTGAAGGCGACCTTGTTTTTGAATCGCTGGAGGACGATCCGCCTTTGGGACTGGACCCATTCGACGTGCGCCAACAATATCAGAAAGCCATTCAAGATCAGATCGGGTTCTACACAAAGAACTGCCCGACTTTGGGTATCGATTATCTGTTTTTGGAAACCACCACGCCGCTGGAACAGGCGTTACGGTATTATCTTCTCCGCCGAAAAAGTTTGCGAAAAATATGAATTTCAGTTTCACATCCCCGTGGTACCTGCTGGGACTGTTAGGCCTGGCGCTACCGATCCTGATCCATTTACTGACCCGCCGCCAGCAGACCCGGCTCAAATTTTCAGCGGTCTACCTGTTGCAACAGGCGCAGAAGCGGACGGTGCGCAAATCCCGGCCCAACAAGCTCCTCCTCCTGCTCTTGCGTTGTCTGGCGATCGGTTTTCTGTGCCTGGCGCTGGCCAATCCCATTCTTTCGTCCGGCGGCCTGGAGAATGTTCTGGCGTCACGTCCTTCCGCCCATGTGTTTATTCTGGATGATTCCTACAGCATGTCCGCGACGAGCGATCAGGGAACTTTGTTCGACCGGGCGACGAAGACACTGACGGAACTGATCGAGAAACTTCCCAGCAACCATTCCTTCAGTCTTGTGCTCGCATCCGATCCCGCCCGCATGGTGCAGGACTGGACGGAAGACCCAGGCAAAACCCTGAAATGGTTAAAGGCGGCCCAACCCACACATCGCACCACCAGCATCGGCAAAGCCGTGACTGCGGCGGCCGATCTCCTAAATACCGCGCCACAGGAAAACAAACGGGTTTTTATCCTGACCGATATGGATCAGAACGGCTGGGACCGGGATGAATTCTCCACGGCGTTTGCAGAAGATTCACGAACCCAGATCAAAATCATCGACTTTTCAGAATCACAAAAAGGACTCAACCGGGCGCTCGTGCAGAAGGTCAAACTGAATCAGGAATTCCTCACCAACCGCCGGGTCATCCGGGTGCAGGCCACGATCGTCAACCTGCTACCGGACCGGGCCATCAAGCAACTCCCCGTCACCCTGTTCGTCAACGGCAAGCGGCAGAGCGAAAGCACAATCGATCTGCCCGCCCAAGGCGAGGCGACTCATGAATTTTCGTTCCCTTTATTGAATAGTGATCCGATTTTGGGCCATGTTGAAATTCAGGAAGACGCTCTGACGGCGGACAATCGGCGTCTGTTCGTCTATCAACCCGACCGCAAAATCAAAGCACTGGTGGTGGATGGCGACCCGCGCGGTGTAGCACATCAGCACGACTCGTTTTATGTCGAGAAAGCCCTCAATCCGTTTTCTTCCCCCATGGCCGATATCGAGCCCACTGTATCCACTCTCTCGGAATTTTCGGAACGGGATTTGAAACAGTATTCCGTGATCATTTTGTGCAACGTCCGGGACCTGGCGATCGGCCTCGAACAAGAACTGGAAAAATTCGTACTGCGGGGCGGCTCTTTGTTCATCGGTCTGGGAGATCAGGTCGACCCCAAATACTACAATGAAAAATTGGGGTTGCTTCTGCCGGTTACTTTGAAATCCATCAATCAGGTGAGAACCAAGGACAAGCCGTTCTACCTTAGGGCGCAACCCAGTGATCATCCGGCCTTGAAGGTGTTTACCGGAAGCATGTTAAAGGAGATGGCGCGTATTCCTTTTCGGACCCTCTACAGTATCGAACCCCGGCGCGGCAGAGCGTTTCAGGAGCCGATGCATTTCACCAACCAATTCCCCGCAGTGATCGAATCGGAGTTCGGCGAGGGCAAGGTTATCCTGTATGTCTCTTCTCTGGATCGGGACTGGAACAATTTCCCCATTCACCCCACGTTTCTTCCCTGGATCCAACGCTGGGTGAAATACACCGCGCAGGGCCTCGAAAATATTTCCCGCCACGACGTAACCGTGGGCGCACCGCTGGTGCTGGAGGAAATGGAACAACCGCCGTTGGTGGTCGCGCCCGGCGGCAAAATTTCCATCGCCCGGAAAAATCCCCAGTCGCCCCCGGTGTTTGAAGACACCCATCGCCCGGGAGTTTATGAATTGTATCAATGGGCAGGGCCGCCCGTTTCCGGTTCGGCGGATTCTCCACCCCCTGCGCCTAAACAGTTGCCCTCTGATGCCAAACGGTTGGGAAATTTTACCGTCAATTTCGATCCGGCAGAATCCGCCCCTGGCAAAGTTCCTGAAAAGGAATTGTCGCAATATTTTCCCGGAGCGCAGGTGGACTATTCCCCGGCCGATCAGGCGCTGAACGCGGCCTCGGTCGGCGCTGGCGTGCCTCTGACCACCCTGTTGTTCCTGATGCTGGCAGTCATGATGTTCTGGGAGGGTTGGGTCGTCCGTAAAGAATGACCCGGATTCCCCCCGTATGTTTGCGAAACTCATTCTGCTATAATAATTTAAGCCCATGCAGTATCAATTCGTATAACTGTTGAGTTTTCTATGAATTTCCGAGCACACCCCACTGCCAAATTGATCGGGACTCTGGCTCTCTGTCTGACTTTGACCGGAGCGATGCCCTCCCAAGCCGCGACCCAGATCTCGGTAACGGAAGAACTGGTCGCCACCCTGGCCCTTCCGGAAAACAAGATCGATCTGGCCGAAACGCTCCTTTTGATCTCGCGTCATTGGGACCCCCGGCTGGACACGGCCCCTCTCAAGAAAACGCTGGGCCGGTTGACCGAATCGGCCCGCAGTCAACTCAAGGGCAATCCCTCCCCGAAGCAAACCGTTGAAATTCTGCGCAAGGTCATTCATGAGGAGGGGAAATACCGTTACACCGAGGCGCTGGACCCGGCGGGCATGCCGGTCAATCCGGCTGAATTGTTTCTGCACGGGCTGTTACAGACCCACCGGGGTTATTGCATGAACCTGTCCCTGCTGTATCTCATCCTCGCCGAGCGATTGAACCTGCCGTTGGTCGGGGTGCCTCTGCCGAATCATTTTTTCGTGCGTTACGACTCGTCGGAGTACCGGGTGAATATCGAAGCGACGGAAGGGGGAACAGCGTTTCCCGATTCGTTTTACGAACAACGGTTTGGTGTGGCTAAGGGTTCGAAATACTTCCTGACCAATCTGGGTAAGAAACAAACGCTGGGGGCCTACTTCTCGAATGTCGGGCTGGTCATGTACCGCGCGGCCAAACCTCAGATCGCTATTTTTTATCTGGAGCAGTCAGCCAGCATCAATCCGCAATCCATTGACGCGCTCAACAACCTGGGTAACATCTACTCGGAATTAAAACAACACGACAAATCCATCCACGCATACGAGCGGGCCTTGAAGGCCGACCCTGGAAATTTTTCCACATTGTCCAACCTGGGACTGGCCTATATGGAAACGAATGCTCTGGAAAAAGCCGAAGAGACATTCCTGCAGGCAACGCAGATCAATCCTCGGTATCATCTGGCACATGAAATGCTGACGCGGATTTACATGCAACGGAAAAAGTTTGCGAGCGCACTTCTCCATTTGAAAATCATGAAACGCCTGCAACCGGGACGGCTCCTCACCGAATTGAACATCGGAACCGTGCTCCTGGAAATGGGTCAGGCGGAACTGGCCCTGAAATACTTCGAAGACCTGCAAAGCCGCTACCCGCAGGCCATCGAGGTCAACCAACGTATAGCGGAGACGCACTACCGGCAGAAGGAGTACCCAAAAGCGATCGTTCAATATGAGTTCATCATCGAGCGCGCTCCCCGGTTCATTGAAAATTACATTCAACTGGGGTGGATTCATTACCAAATGGGAAGCATCGCGAAGGCTATCGAAGTCACCCGGCAGGGCCTTCGGTCCAGCCCACAGGCGAACCGGCTCACCACTCTGGCCCACATGAACCTGGGGTTTTATCATGTGCTTGAAAAAAAATTCGGTGCCGCCGAGAAGTGGTACCAGAAAGCACTCAACGCCGAAGACCCGAAAGCGGTCGATGCGATGATCGAGGATTTGAGCGGTGCCTTCAAAAATTATCCCGGTATTCCTGAAATGAATTATTTCGGCGGGTGGATTTTATTCCAAGGCGGCCAGAAGGATAAAGCCCGACAATGGCTCGACCGTTACCTGGCCCAAAGTCCCAAAGGCCCTTTTGCCGGAAAAGCGCGGAGCTTTCTGAAAAAAGTTGCGCTTTCGGTGCCGGAAGACATGATTCTGGTTCCCAAGGGATTTTTCATCATGGGAGCCAACGGGCACGGCGATGACGAAGCTCCGGAACACAAGGTTTACCTGGACTCCTACTTTATCGATAAATATGAAGTGACGGCAGCTCAGTTCGCCACGTTTTTAAACGATGTCAAAACCTTCAAGGAATTTTATAAGGACAGCAAATTCGGCATGCTGATACTGGAAAAGGATTTCAGGCCCCGTAAAGGTTTGGAATCCTATCCTATCAACAACGTGACCTGGTTCGGAGCGGCGGCCTTCTGCAAATGGAAGAACAAGCGCCTGCCCACCGAAGCGGAATGGGAAAAAGCGGCGCGTGGAACCGGGGGAAACTTCTTCCCATGGGGAAACGATCCGATCGCCCCGCAAAAAGCCCGGTATCTACAGGACTGGACCGAAGAGATCGCCCACCGCGTGATGGTCCCGGTCAATTCCATGCCGGAGGGAAAAAGCTCATTTGGGCTGTTTCACATGCTGGGTAACGTCAAAGAATGGGTGGACGACTGGTATGATCGGGAGTATTATAAGGAACAAAATCACAAGTTAAATCCAAAGGGACAGATCGGGGGGGAGTTCAAAGTCCTCAAAGGCGGGTCGTGGAGAGACCTCAGGTCCTTTGTTTACGCCTCCTTCCGGAACAACAGCTACCCGAATACGGCACTGGACGATTATGGGTTCCGGTGCACTCAGGATGGGCTGGAAAGTTCCGCCCCCAAGCGGCTGACTTCTCTGGAACATTTATTCATTCCAGCACGGCTGGAACATACGCCTCAGGGAGGCTCAGGACACAATCCATGATCGGCGCTATCGAAATACTGATCATTGCAATTATCTTCGGCATCATCTACGGCCGGGACGCCATTGACAAAACGTTCAAGAAACACGCGGACGAAGGCGTGGTGGAAAGTTTTGGGGTGGACGTCAAGGAGTTCTACAAGAAAGACCCGAAGCGGCTAATCCTCCTGGTGGCCGGAGGCTTGGGCGGTTTCATTTTCGTAGGGCTGGGGATCTATTGGGCGCTGACCCGGACTGACCTTCTGAAAATGATCGGACTGGAATAACCCACCTCCCCTATCAATAATTGAATCCGTTATCGCGGACGTGAAAGTAAGGGTCTCCCCCCTTCAACATTTTGCCGCTGACGATTTCTCCGACATACACCACATGGTCTCCGAATGCAGTCTGCTCGCGCAGTTCGCATTCCATATAGGCCACAGCATCGCTCAGCACTTTGATATCGTGAAACCCCTTGCTCACTTTTAATCCGTCAAACACCGAAACGCCGGGCACCGGAGCTTTGAAGAAATGCTTCATCAAGTCGTTCGAATTCTTGCCCAACACGTTCACGATGAACGCTTGGGACGCCTCGACCAGAAGCCGCCCCTGACGTGCCACCCCCAGTGCCACGGTCAGTGCGGGCGGGTCGAACGAACACTGGTTGACCCAGCTGGCCAACACCGCGTCCTCTTTATCTTTATGTTTTGCCGTCACCACAAACAGGCCGCTCGGAACGCGGCCCAAGGCTTTGCCTACCTCTTTTTTATGTTTCAATGTCCACTCCTCAAAAAAAAACCCATGAATCCAGATAATTTAAAAGGGCTCATTATACCCAAAACCGGCCTGGGAAACCCCGTCTCCTCCACACCAGAACTTATTCTTTTTTGTTTTGCGACCGGAATTTTTTCAAGGCCTTGATCAATTCCATCTGGGACACCCAGCCCTGTGACACCAGAATCTCCCCCAACAGGCGGTTGGTGTGCGTTTGCCGCTCCAGTAACGCCTCCACCTGTTCCTGACTCAGGTACTCCATCTCAACGGCCAGTTTTCCGAAGTTTTTAGATTTTTCTTCCGGTTTCCTCTGACGGGACAGAATCCGAAACAACTGCTTGTTGTCGATCAATCCTTTTTGCAGAGCCAACTGTCCCAGCGGCACCCGGTCGGTTTTCTGGATTTCCAGTGCACGGGCCAGGTCCTTTTCCTGAATGATACTCTGCGCTACAAGATATTCTCCAAAAATCACAGACAGAAGTCCTTTCTACTTGGTCCGCATGGCAAAAACACCGTCCCAATCCGGGGGCGGCGGATGATACTGAAACGTGATACACCGTTCGAAATAAGTCAGCGACGGGCCGTCGTCTTCGTACAGATTCAACGCGTTTTCAAAACAGGTGATGCCCTCCTCCCACCGCTGGTTTTTATAATGGTCCAGACCCTCCTGGAAATGAGGAAGAATGAGGCGGATGTGGTCTTCCATCTCCCCCTTACGCCCGAGCAGTTCGTAAATCTTGATAGGCTCTTTTTTACCGACCACACGGATGGAGTCCAACTCGCGCGCTTCGATATCGTTCTTCGCCAACTCGTAGGTGAATTCGCTGAGCATGGTGTACGTCTGGTATTGCTTGTTAGCGCCCTCGAGCCGTGCCGCCACGTTCACCGGATCGCCTATCATGGTGTAATCGAACCGGTTCTCGGAACCCATGTTGCCCACCGTCACCTGCCCGGTATTGATACCGATGCGCATGAATAATTCATGCCGGCCCTTTCTTTTCCAGATGTTCCGCAACTCAGCCAGCCGTTTCTGCATATCCAGCGCGGCGTAGCAGGTTCGGGTGGCATGATCTTTAAAATCGATGGGCGCGCCGAAAAACGCAATGATGGCGTCGCCTTCGAACTTGTCAACCGTCCCTTCGTATTGCATGACAATGTCGGTCATCTCCGTTAAATACTCATTCAATAAAATCACCAGTTCGCTCGCGGTCAACTGTTCTGAAATCGAGGAGAAATTCGCCGCGTCCGAGAAAAAAGCCGTCAATACTTTGTCTTCTCCTCCCAGGTTCAAGAGCTTGGGATTTTCCACCAACTGATCCACCACCGCCGGAGCCAGGTACTGGCTGAATGCGCTTTTGATAAACCGTTTTTCCCGTTCTTCAAATGTGAAGCGGTATAACGTAATTCCAAAATAAACCAGGAATTGGGAAAACAAGGGGGATACCGTATGAACCCACAATCCCTGCCGGGTAAATAATATATAATCGCAGACTAGGTATCCCCCCACTCCCACCACCAGCAAGATGGCGGTGCCAACGGCTTTGAAATAAAGGGCGACCAAACCCAACAAAATACCGGTCACCAGAATCATCGTCATATCCAGAACGGGGACCCAGGATGGGCGCTTGAGAAAATCCTGTTGAAGGATGTTTTCAATCATATTGGCGTGTACCTCCACCCCAGGATAAAGAGGACCATAAGGGGTGGTATGCAAGTCATGCAGGGCGGGGGCGGTACCGCCGACCAGGACAATTTTATCTTTCAACTGGATCGACCCCACAGTGCCATCGATGACGTCGGATGCGGACAAATAGCTAAACGTCTGTTTTGGTCCGTAATAATTCACCAGAAAATTCCCTTCCTCCGTAACGGGAATCGGGGAATCCCCCAACCGTATTTCCCCCACGCGGTGAGGAAAAATACGAACGACGGCACTCAGCTTGGTGGCTTCCCGCAACAATTGCAGACTGAATGGCGGAAATACCGCCTCCTTATGCATGCGCACCATGGGCATAAAGCGAATAACCCCGTCGCGCCCCGGCCAAAACGACACGTAACCCGTGCTGTTGGCGGCATCCATCAACGAAGGCAGACTGAGGCCTACCGCATAAATGGGTCGCAGAAAATCGGGGGTAATCAATTGGTCGCTGAACTGCACCATTGAGTACTGGGAAAAATCCAGCAGTTCGAACTCCTTGGGTCCCATCATCGCCGCAGAATCTTCAGCCGCCTGCTCTGCTGTGGCGTACACAAAATAACCCAGTACCGTCCGCTCCGACCGGCGGATCGCATCGGCAAACCTGGAATCTGAATCACTTATTTCTTCCAGCAAATTCACCAGTTTCTTCCGGCTCATGCCAGACACGACTTTCTTCGCAATTTCATTTTTAACTTTATCGAGAGGAATGTAGGCTTCCTTTTCGGGGAAAAAAAAGTCGAAACCGATCACCGCCGCACCGGATTCAGTCAACTTGTCCACCAGCGTCGCCAGTCGGGTACGCGGCCAGGGCCAGCGTCCTTCCCGTTTCAAGCTGTGCTCATCAATGGCGACGATCACCACCTGGCCGGAAACCGGCCGCGTGCCCCGCAGGGACATTTTAAAATCGTAAGCCTTGGATTCCAGTAGCTCAAAAAGGGGAAGATTGAGGGAATAAATGAAAAGGGAAAACAGGGTGATCAACACAGAGACTGTAAAGGCGTTCAGCCAGCGAATTTTCATGGGAGAATTTTAACACAAGGGGAATTGACAAGGAAAAAGTCAGGTGAAGAAAAACCACCGGTCAAGCGGATTCGATTGCCCTGAATCAACAGCCGCCTGAACCACCGTTCTGGAAAAAATCGGTGAGAAAGGAGCTCAAGGACCCCTGCTGGACGGAATTGGTGTCGATGGAAGGCAAAGGCTGGGACCTGCCGCCTCCGCCGGTTCCGTTACCATTCAGTATCAAATCACGGGTTTCACCGAACGACGACTCATCGGCATTGATATTGACTGCACTTATATCGATATCGCGTGCTGAAACGATGGCCACGTCGGGAGCCACGTTGAAATCGCCTTTGCCATTCCCTTCGCTGTCTGCCACCGCAATAAAATCGGTCTTGGTGGTGGTGACGTCGGCATTCACGTTGATATCGTTGACAGCCAATAACTTCAAAGTCGGGAAGGCAGAAGCCATTTCTACAAAATTAATGTTCGCGCCGGACTCTAAGATCACAGAGTCTGTAATGCCGTCTGTATCGTTCTCGGTTATGCCTTTTACGTTGATGTCGCCGTCCGTTTTCAGTATCAGATTCTCTGCGACGATATGGCGAATATCGTTGCTACCCACACTTCCATGGGGATTATTGCCGGACTCGATATTCAGATCGCCACCGTCCGCGAGAGTGAAGAGGACGTCGCCGGTGCCGCTGTTCAGATAGCCCTTCAGGTCCAGATGATTGGCTACGATATCGATGTCCCCATTGTTGGTCGACAGGGAATTGTTTGCTGATACTGCCACCGCCTCCGCTGTGATAAAGACCTCGGAGGCATCCAGCGTTCCGGAAACCTCAACATTGCCGCCTCCGCCGGACAAAATGATCTTGCCGTCTTTCTGCTTGACTGTTTGGGCTTCGATGATTCCGGAATGATTGATTACGTTGCTGATCACGTCGCCGGCAGATCTCGCTGTCAGTAAAACCTGTCCACCGTTGGCGCGAATGAGTCCGGAATTGTTGATTTGATCATAGAGCACATTGCCCTTTGCGTCGGCCACCACGAAACTGATCAGGCTGTCGCCATTGAAATCCAGGGTCGCCGCCGTGCCGGAGGCCAGGACCACGGATCCCAGGTCCGCCACGATAATGGAACCGTTATTTTCCACCGCCGGAGCGGCCAGGCCGACATAACGGGCGGCATTTATGGTTCCGTTATTGATGACAGCGACCAGGCGGTTCGGGTCTTGTGAAAACTGATAATTGCCTTTCAGAAAATCGTCGTTGGAGATGTTAAGCGTGGTCGCCAGCAGGCCATGGACATCCACCTTGGCGTTCTGTCCGAATACCACTCCGGAGGGATTGCTCAGAAACACCTGACCGTTGGCAGAAAGTTTGCCGAGAATGATGCTGGGGTCCACGCCGATCACCCGATTGAGCGCCACCGAGTTGATGTCGGGTTGCTTGAACGTGACCGATTCCTTCGAACCGATGCTGAATCCCTGCCAGTTGGTGATCAACTGTTGGGTATTCTGCTGAATCACCATATCCTGCTTTGAGGGTTGTTCGATACTGCCGGTTCCGGAGACAATCTCCCCGCCATTGGGCAGGGCATTCACCCATCCGGGTGTTACCGCCCACAGGCCCACCAAAAGGCTGATGGCCAGCCGGTTCAATCTGCGGGTTTGTTTCGGTTCCAATTTGCGCATGATGCACTATCCTCTGGATCCTGCCTCAGCCTGAGCACGAATCCGATTCATCTTCCTCGAATAAATCATATTCTTCCTTTAAGGCATCCGTCACAATGGAGCCTTGCCGGGGTTTTTCACGGTAACGCGAACCCACCGCACCCATGACCACCTGCTGGATCAGGCTCTGCTCGGAACCCGTCAAAGCTTCCGGTTGCGTCGGCGGTTTGCCTTCTTCAACGACCGTTTTCATCATCTGCCCGACCATCACGTCCCCAATAACGGTGGGGTCGGCATTGAGAACCCGGATAGCGCCCGCTTGATTGGCAACCAGCGTTTTGAGTTGCGAAACGCTTAAATACCCCTGGGTACCGCGCGCCGCCACATTGGCGGTGGGGGAAAGGATTTTGAAATGGGATTTGGGATGCTTCTGTTCCTTATTGACAATATACATGGAAATGCCGTGGCCGATGCTGATCACACCCTGACGAAGCTTCTCCTTGGCATCAAACAGATAGGACGAAATCTTCATCCGGGAGTTGGGGCCGAGGGCCATCAGGCTGGAATCTTCAAACAAAATACGCAGGCGGCTCTTGCGGCCGGTCCGAAACTCATCGCTGGCATACACCATCTGCTTGGGTTGCAACTTCTGCCAGGGGGTCAATGACACTGGAACCACCTGGCCGGGTTGGGCATTGGCTACCGATTCCTCACCACCCGGCAGATATTCCGCGCTTCCAATAATGGCGATAATCTTGCCCACCGGTTTTTTCTCCGCCCAGGCATTCGCCGGAAGAATCAAAATCACCACCGCCAGCAAGGCCAATCCTTTTCCTAAAAGCTTGATCATCCCTTTACTCCTGCAAATTTCAATATTCCTGCATTGATGGAAACATTATATGCGTAAATGTAAATAAATGGAGGAGAAATATAGGAAATCCACAAAAATACCCCAAAAGGGGTTGTTTTTTATGTCTTTAGAACAATAAAAACTTTAGTCTTTTTTAGATATTTCGGGCAAATCCAGGAAAAGCTTGAACTCAAATTTACAAAGAGAGTCTGAAATCAGGGCTAGAAGGAAATCATGCCATTGAGATAGAGCGTGTTAGAGGATCCATCCGAGGGCTCTGGACCCCCAAATGCGGGGAATCCGTAGGCGAGGGAAAAGCTGACGGCAGGGTAGTTTTCCCCCAAGGGAGGTATATTCAATCGCACTCCAAGGCCCACACCATTTAACTCCCGGTCACTCTCACCGGCTTGCCGGTTTTTGATAAACACCTGGCCGTGGTCCAGAAAAGCAAAAAAGGATAGCACCTGGTCCAGTTGTATTGTCCGGGGATTCTTGAGCACTGTCACTTTGAAGGGAAAGGGAATCACCAACTCCGTGGATATGTAATACCCGTTGTCCCCTGCCGCTTCCGCCAGCGGGTATCCCCGCACCGATCCGAACCCACCGATCGCGAACTGATCCGGAGAAAGCACCCTTTTGGAAGCGACTTGGCCTTTAGCCTTCACCGTCAAATAGGTTTTCCCAATGAAAGCGGACTGGTATCGTGTGACATCGAAACTGGAAAGCAAGGCATCGCCGCGCCCCTGAAACCGTGAATTCAGCGGATCGGAAACGTCACGTTCGCTGAAGCCCTGTTGCAGGCGCAGGGTATAAAACGTGCGAGCGCGTAGCGGGTCCTTGAAGAAACCCCCAACCGCAAAATAGACATCGCGCAATTTGTCGTCACTGGAGGAGGATCCTGCAAGATCGTTTTCAAAGTTGCGAATCTCCCCACCCAGGCTCAAATAAAATTCAGAGCTACGAGTCCGGATCAGGGAATGACTTATATCCATGGTGAATATGTTGGCCTTACCGCCGGCGTTCAACACCGCCAGATCACCGCCCAAATTGAATTCGGTAAAAATGTACGACAGAGTGGCGGTAGTGCCATAGGGACCAATGGGGATCGAATAGGAGGGATTGATGAAATCCTGATCCTCGTTGGACTTGACCCCGCGTATGGACAAGCGGTCACCCAACAATAACAGGCTTCCGGCTTCTGCCGTCAAACCGTACCGTTGCTCTCCGGTAAACCGGGAACCGAAATTGTCCGCGTCGAAAGCAATGCGGTAAGGTCGGGATTCCTCCGTCTGTAACGTCAAGTCCGATGTGCCGAACACCTCCCCCGGTTTCAGGACGGCTTTTACATTCAATCCCTGTATGGCGTTCAATCCCAGAAGATATTTTTCCAGGGTGCTTTCCTTGAGAGCCGGGTCATCCTGCAGCGGTTTCAACCGTGCCAGGATTTCCTCCCGCTTGAATTTCTCGTTCCCCTCCACTTCAATTTTACCCAACTTGCCCTCAACCACTTGAATGGTTACGGTCCCGTTATCAATTTCCTGCTCCGGAACATAGACGCGGGTTAAGATATATCCCTTCGTGGTGTACTCAAGATTGATTTCCTGTGCGATGAGGTGGAGGATGCCGAGAGTCACTTCCAACCCGTCGCCCACCTCCAGAATAGGCGCCAGAGTGGCGTCATCGATCAACGTGTTGCCAGTCACTTCGATCTTTTTGACGATGAATTTAGGACCCGCCCCCGGGTCGACCACGGTACGGCTGTCCTTGATGGAAAGAGGCGGGAGTTCTTCTTCGGGAGGTTGGAGCTGGGGCTGGGACTGCTCCAGCGCTTTTTGGCCCACGCCGGATTCTCCCGCAGGGGGTACCGAAACCTGAGCCTGCAGGAGCGAAGGAAACACCACCGCACTCCCAAAAGAACTAAGAGCAATGAATAGCAGACAGAGTTTGAGCGTGGTCCTGTTCGATTGGATTATTCAACGTCCGGTCTAGTCGGCGCTTACATCGCCGGTTGGATCATCCGCCGAACCCTCCCCCAAACGTCATCACTTGTTCGGCAATTCCATATTAAGTGGATAAGTCATTATATATCATTTAGATAGAGGAAGCCATCCGAGACTTGGTTTTTCCGGGGAAGAGGCCTTTGTTAAAGCCCACCTTATGCACCGGAAAGATAACCGGAATGGAGTGATTTCTCTTATTCGATAGGCGAGTTGTTGCTAACTTTACAGGTTCCGTTGGCCGCCCATTTTCCGGGGATGGGTTCCCGGCAATCGGGGCAGGACCCGTTTTCGAGGGCGTTGGCGAGAACCTGAAATCCGTAACGTTCGATCAGGGTTTTTCCGCATTGCGGACACATCGTGTTTTCGGTATCGCCCACATGGCCGGGGCGGTTGCCGGAATAAACGAATTTGAGACCCGCCTTCACTCCTATTGTTCGGGCACGCAGGAGGGTTGCCACCGGGGTGCTGTCCCGGTCGGTCATCTTGTAAAGCGGATGAAAGCCGGTGACGTGCCACGGGATGTCCTCGGAAACGGAGGCGACAAACTCGGCCATCTGAGTCAATTCTTCATCGGAATCATTGTAATCGGGAATCACCAGCGTTACGATCTCCGTCCAGAATCCCATGGCATACACCTGCCGAATGGTTTCCAGAACCTCTTCAAAGTTCCCGCCCAGCTTCAAATACTTTTTCCGGTCGAAACATTTGAGGTCGATCTTAAACAGATCCAGCCACGGTTGCACGTACTCCAGCACTTCCGGTGTACCGTGGCCGTTGGAGACATAACCGGTGACCAATCCTCTGCTCTTGGCTTCCTTGAACACCTCGACCGCCCATTCGGAGGTGATCAACGGTTCGTTATACGTGGAAACTACGGTTCGGGAACCCTGCTGTTCGGCGAGGTCGCATAGGCCTTGAGCAGTTATGGCGTCAAAATCAAGCGTGGCGGCATCATCGCGAAGCGTCTGGGAGGTGAACCAGTTCTGGCAGTAGGCGCAACGGAAATCGCACCCCAGCATGCCGAAACTCATTGCCTGGGTTCCGGGCAGGGCATGAAAAAACGGTTTCTTTTCGATGGGATCGTTGTGAATGCCGGCGGCGTAGTTGAAAGGAACCTTCAACACGCCATCCGAATCGCTGTACCGGACCTTGCAGACTCCCCGTTGGCCGGGGCGCAATTGGCAACGGTGCCCACAGGCCGTACAAATCAGCGAACCTTTTTCAAGAGGAATGAACAGTTCGCCGGGGCGGGTGTTTTCATCCAGTAAAGTTTGAGTTGTGGGTGTCATAACCCAGCTCCTTGCCCTTTCCTGACTCACCGAGAACGGCAACTGTTTTCAAACCGAATTTATTCGGTTGTTATATCTTTGTTCTTTTCCAGGGCACCAATCATGGAATGCCAGGACAAGCTTGCACATTTGATCCGCGAGGGGAATTCCCGGATTCCTTTGAACAAAGCCAGCTTGCCCAGATGATGCTCCTGCTCGTCCGGGTCCATTTCTCCCAGAACCATTTTATGAAACTCTTCGAAGATCTCTTTGGATTCGCCGACTTTCTTGCCTTTCAGAAAACCGGTCATCAGCGACGAACTGGCTTTAGAAATCGCACAACCCGAACCCATAAAGCTGACCTCTTCAATCACATCATCGGCATTGATCTTCAAATACACCGTATAATCGTCGCCGCACAACGGATTGAACCCGTGACAAAAATGCGTGGCTTCCGGCATTTCACGGAAGTTTCGCGGCTTCTTGTTGTGATCCAGGATCACCTGTTGGTACAGCTCGTTATCGTATGACATCCAAAAATTCTCTCTATAAATAATATAGTCCCGTGTTCGTCATTATAAAAGACAAAGGAGGGATATCCAACCTAATCGATACGGAGTGTCAGGAGAACAGCTTGATGGCCCGGCGAATACTGGCGGCCAAGGCATCCAGCTCTTCATATTTATTGTAAAACGAGGCCGAAGCGCGGGAAGTCGCGGGCACACCGAACCGTTTCATAGTCGGTTGCGCGCAATGATGTCCGCCCCGAACCGCGATGCCGTCCTGGTCCAGCAGAGTCACCACATCATGCGGATGAATAACGTCGATATGGAAGGACAGGATACTGGCTTTGTGGGCGGCGGTGCCGATGATGTTCAACCCGTCGATTTCGGACAGTACGCGTGTGCCGTATTCCAACAGCGCGTGTTCGTATTCGGCAATTTTATCGAGGCCGATTTCTTGAAGATAATCGACTGCTTCGCCGAGACCCATCACTTGGGTAATTGCCGGCGTTCCCGCTTCGAATCGGGCGGGCGGATCAGCATACAGGGTTTTCTCAATCGTCACTTGGCGAATCATGTCGCCGCCGGTAACGTAAGGCGGCATCTCCTGCAACACGTCGTATTTTCCGAATAAACCGCCGACGCCGCTGGGCCCATACATCTTGTGACCGGAGAAGGTGTAGAAATCGCAGTCGATATCCTGCACATCGATTTTTATATGCGGGGTGCTTTGCGCTCCGTCGATCAGCACCTTGGCGCCCGCCTCGTGCGCGAGCCGGGTGATCTCTTTTATGGGATTCACCGTCCCGAGAGCGTTGGACACATGATTGACTGACACGATTCGCGTTTTGGGCGACAGGAGTTTTTCATATTCTTCCATAATGAGCTCACCGCGGTCGTTGACCGGAATAACTTTGAGGTGTGCCCCTCTGTCCTGGCACAACACTTGCCAGGGCACGGTATTGGCATGATGCTCGATATTGGAGATGATGATTTCATCCCCTTCTTTCACAAACGCCTTGCCGAAGCTGTACGCCACGAGGTTGATGGCCTGAGTGGTGCCGCTGGTGAAGATGATTTCCTTTTTGTCCGCCGCGTTGAACAACCCGGCGACTTTTTGCCGGACGTCCTCGAACATCTGCGTGGCATGTTCGCTTAATTTGTACGCCCCCCGGCGGACGGTGCCGTATTCTTCCGAGTCGAACTGGCGGACCTTCTCGATGACGCGCCGCGGCTTCTGCGTGGTGGCGGCATTATCCAGATACACCAGCGGTTTGCCGTGAACCTTTTGCGACAACACAGGGAAATCGGCGCGAATTTTATCGACATCGAAAGGAGGTTTGGCAGTGGTCAGGGTATCGGACTCAGGCATGTTTCGCCTCCAATTTTTTTAAAAGTACTTCATTCAGATCCGTTACCACGTCCGGAAACGGAATCGTCTGAATCAGGCTGTCCACAAAACTGGTGGTGAGCAGGGATTTGGCCAATTCCTTGGACAAGCCGCGGGTCTTCAGATAAAACAACTGGTCTTCGTCAATTTGCCCGACGGTCGTCCCGTGGGTGCATTTGACGTCGTCCGCGAAAATCATCAGGTTCGGCTTGTTGTCCGCATGCGCCTCGTCCGACAGCATGAGGTTGTTGATCAACTGATCCGAGTTGGTCAATTGCGCCCCCTTATCAACAATGACGGTGCCGTCGACACTGGACCGTCCTTTATCGTTGATGACGTTTTTGAACAACTGGTTGCTGGAGCAATGCGGCGCTTCGTGATGAATCCGGATGAAATTATGCACCTGTTCCTGATTCACCAAAACAGAGGCTCCACTCAGGTGCAATTCCGCGCCTTCCTCTTTCAGGCGCACTTCGTAATGGTGCCGCGTCAGCCGGTTTCCCGAAGAACCATTTCTGCCGAAGAAGCGTGCGTCGCGATGCAACTGCACCCGCGTCTTTGAACAATGCCAGGACTCGGGGTCATCTTTCTGCACCTGGGTGTAGGTGACACCCGCGCCATCCTTTACAATGAAGTCATTGACCGCGTTGATGAAATAATTTTCCCGCGTTCCGGCATAGGTGACGATCATCTTGAGCTCCGCCGTTTCCCCCAATCGTATTACCAAACGAGGATGGGAGGTCACCGGGGCCGATGCGGAACCGGTCGAAACATAAAGAAACTGCACGGGACTCTCAAACGTGGCCTTGGCGGGAATATCAATCCATACGCCATGATGCACAAACGCGCTATTGATCGCGGCGAACACATCGTTTTCATTCTCCAGCGAGTCCAGCAGAGTTTGTTTGATTGCATCGTCGGCCACGGCTTCGGACAGGCATTGTATTTTAAATGAATCACCGAGACCAGACAGATCCGAAAGATTTTCCTGAAACGCGCCATTCACGAATACCATCACGCTGTTTTTGCAGGCGGGATAAACTTTGCTTTGTATCCAAGCGGTATCCACCGGACCGTCGACAGCCAGTTCAAACGAGGTGCCAGCCAACTCGTGCGTATTGACGAAGGTATACATCTCATGTTTTTTGTGGGGAAACTTCAACAACTCGAACCGCTCGATACCCGCCTGGTTGACGGGACGCAGGGAGGCCTTGGCTCGGTCTGCTTCCAGAAACTTCTTATGGAGCGCGAGCACCGCTGTTTCCGGAGCTTCCGTTTTTTTGACTGCGGATTCGGACATAATATTCTCTTACTTCGCCGGAGCGGTGACCCAGTCGTAACCCTGCGCCTCCAACTCGAGGGCCAGATCCTTGCCGCCGGACTTGACAATGGCGCCGCCGCTGAACACATGCACGAAATGCGGCTCGATATAATTGAGCAGTCGCTGGTAATGGGTGATCAGGATTAACGCGTTGTTCTTGTTGCTGAGCTTGTTGACGCCTTCCGCGACCACTTTCAGCGCGTCGATGTCCAGACCGGAGTCGGTTTCATCCAGAACAGATAATTTGGGACTGAGCACCGCCATCTGCAAAATTTCATTCTTCTTTTTCTCGCCGCCGGAGAAGCCCTCGTTCAAAAACCGGTCCTTGTATTTTTTATCCATGCCGACCAACTTCATTTTTTCGTCGAGGATTTCATCGAAGTCCAGAGGATCAACCTCTTCTTCCCCTTTGTGTACCAGTTTAGCGTTGTACGCCATGCGCAGAAACTCGGCGTTGTTAACGCCGGGAATTTCCACGGGATATTGGAACCCCATAAAGATGCCGGCCAGGGCTCGGTCCTCCGCGTCCATCTCCAGCAGATCTTTTCCGTTGTAGGTGATGCTTCCCTGCGTTACGACGTAGGACGGGTGACCCACCAGCACTTTCGCCAGCGTACTTTTACCAGAACCGTTGGGTCCCATGATGGCGTGAACTTCTCCAGCGTTCACCGTTAACGAAACGCCCGTGACGATTTCGGTCCCTTCGAACCCCGCGTGCAAATCTTTGATTTCGAGTAATGACATAATTTTATTCAGCCTATGAATTGTTATGTAGTTGCTCGATTTATCGAGCTCTTTATACCACCCCAAGCTATAACAAAAACGCCCCATGAATGGGGCAACTACTTTTTTCAGGTGGGATTTATCCTGTTATCCTGTCTAACTTTGTTTTGCTTTTATCTATCCGACGCTGTTTTCGAGCTTGAGCGTCAACAGCTTCTGCGCTTCCACCGCGAACTCCATGGGAAGCTGCTTGAACACTTCCTTACAGAATCCGTTGATGACGGCGGTAATCGCATTCTCCCTCGAGATGCCCCTCTGCTCAAAATAGAACAACTGTTCCTCGCTGATCTTGGAAGTCGACGCCTCGTGTTCCAGATGAGCGGAACTGTTGGCCGTTTCGATATAGGGGAACGTATGGGCACTGCTCTGATCGCCCACCAGCATGCTGTCGCACTGCGTATAGTTGCGGGCATTGGACGCGCCCTTGCTCACCTTGACCTGCCCGCGGTAGCTGTTACTGGAGTGATCGGCGCAAATTCCCTTGGAGATGATACTGGATTTGGTGTTTTTACCGATGTGGATCATCTTGGTGCCGGTATCGGCCTGCATGTATCCGTTGGTCAGCGCCACCGAGTAAAACTCGCCCTGGGTATTGTCGCCCTGAAGGATACAGCTGGGATATTTCCAGGTGATGGCGGAACCGGTTTCCACCTGCGTCCATGAAATTTTGGAGTTGTCCCCGGCACACTTGCCGCGCTTGGTGACGAAATTATAGATACCGCCCTTGCCCGTTTCCGGATCACCGGCGTACCAGTTCTGCACGGTGCTGTATTTGATCTCGGCGTTGTCGAGCGTCACCAGTTCCACGACTGCAGCGTGCAATTGATTGGTATCGAACTGCGGCGCAGTACAGCCTTCAAGATAGGACACATAACTGTTTTCGGCACATATAATCAGGGTACGCTCGAACTGTCCGGTTTCTTCCGTATTGATGCGGAAGTAGGTGGACAACTCCATCGGTGAAATCGTGTCCGGCGGAATGTAAACGAATGAACCGTCGGTGAACACGGCGCTGTTGAGCGCGGCGTAATAATTGTCCCCGATCGGAACGACGGTACCCAGATACTCTTCGACCAGCTCGGGATATTCCTGCAATGCCTCGGAAATGGGACAAAAGATAATGCCCACCTCCATCAGTTTCTTCTTGTGGGTGGTGGCGACACTGACGCTGTCGAACACCGCGTCAACGGCAACATTGGACAGGCGCTTCTGTTCATCCAGCGGAATGCCCAGCTTCTCGAAGGTGCGGAGCAGTTCCGGGTCGACCTCGTCGAGGCTTTCAATTGTTTTCTTTTTCTTCGGCGCGGAGTAGTAGGAGATATCCTGGAAATCGATCTTCGGGTAACGCACGTTCGGCCAGGCCGGTTCCTTCATGGTCAACCATTTCCGGTAAGCCTTGAGCCGGAAATCGAGCATGAACTGCGGCTCTTTTTTCTTCAGGGAAATGGCGCGGACCACATCTTCGTTCAGGCCTTTGGGCAGGGTATCAGTTTCAATATCCGTCGTGAACCCGTACTTGTATTCATTTTTCTCCAACACCTCGTCAAGGCTGGTGGTTTTGGAGCTCGTTTCATTCGTCATTATAAGTACTCCTTAATTCCTTAGAGGAATCAGAATGTCGTATCCATATTGGGCGTCACCTGGAGGTCTTTGTAAATCTCCTTCCGGAGGGTCTGCTCGATAAACGACAGAGTGCCGCCTATGGAAGACCCGCAACTGCCGCAGGCGCCCTGGTATTGAATGATAATCTTCTCACCATCCACCACTTCCTGTACCTGCACGTTGCCGCCGTCGTTCATGAGCGCCGGACGGATTTTCTCGTCCAGCACGATATTGATCTGTTGAATCTGTTCTTCCTCGCTCAGCCCCATCCAGGCCTGTTCCTGCAGGTTCAGTTCCTTGATCCCGGCAGGCTTGCCTTCTTCCTTATTGATCCCCGCGGCCGCCAGGGCGACTGCTTTGGCGGAGGGATAATTTTCTTTAACAAGTTTTAACAGCTCCGGCACGTTGCCGAACGCCAGTTTTTTCGATTCCGGAACAGCGGGCGCATCGGGATCATCCCTCAAGGCGCGCTCGATATCCGCCCCCAAAAGAGAACAGGCCTCGTCCACCGTAAGGTTCTGAGCCATGGCCGACAACGTTTCGCCGATGGCCACGGACACCTTGCCGCCATAAGCAAAAAACTTGGCACTGTAGACCCGGTCTTCTTCGGTATCCACCAGCCAATAGAGTTTCATATCCTTGAACTTGGCCTCGACCAGAGCCATACCTTTTTCGGTGGCTTCTTCCTGGTAATAGGCGCCCCGGTTCTTCGGACTCTTAGCGGCGGCTTCGAATTTTTCGGAAAATTTTTCTTCGGTTACAGACATTTATATCACACACTGGGAAGGCGCCTAAATGACCAGAAAAAAGGACCTTATCCCAGACCGTTACAGGTTCAAACTCCATTTTATATCAAAATTCCGAGAATTGCGGGAATAATTAAACCAATTTCAACTGACAACGGGAATAATAAACCAATTATCAGTCGATATCAATCGAACATTAGATGCGGCCTAGAGGCGAAAGGTCTTATAAATTCAAGGAAAATGGCGTTTTTCAGCCCGGCGCGCCTTTCCGGTGACACCATTTGTACAAGGGGAAACCCAATAAAAAGAGGAAATTATCTCATTTTTAAAGGACCGGACGACGGACCCAAAGAAAAACGGTTTACGCCATATCAACGTAAGTATTTGTATTAATTGATAAAATAAACTCTATTCCTTTCCAGATTTAACCTAACTGCTCCTTCTATCGTTCTATTGCTTTCACATCAGGTATGAATATTGGATATGGGACATTGCTTTTTTCTGTAATTAAGATACAATATTTGTAGCTTCAAAATTTGTAATTTTAAATATTGCCTGTTTATCCGTACCGCCATCAATAATTCGGAGCCCATTAATGCCAAGCGTAACAATCACACGCGAGAAATTTCTCGAAGACCTGCAAGGCCGAACGTTTTCCGATGTACTGAAGGACCCTGAGCAACCTTTCGATGCCGTTCTTGAGTTCTTTAATGATGACAACAGGCAACGCCGGATGGAGGAGTCTGAGATACACCACGACAGACCCCCCTTGGCTGGCGTCGTCCGCGAGCTGGAGTCACACCCAGCTATCGATCAGTCTCTGGCAGAAACACAGACTCAGAGGAGCAAGCGATTACGGCAGGCCGTTGGCGTGGTGGTGCGCATAATCATGGAATCACGCGGTTGGCGGAAAGCGGGTCGCAAAGGATCGCTGGGTGTCCGGGCTGGTAGGAACCCGTCGGAACCCCCCCACAACACGGGCGGGCTGGCATTCTGGTTCATTCGGGCCGAGCGCTACTTGCGTGCCGAAGGTATGCCGTTCCAGTCCGTACGAGAGCGTTACCAAAAACTTGAATCCGCGGTGTCACAACAATCGCATAGTGAAGGTTGAAAGCGAATTCAGCAAAGAAAGGTAAAGATGATCAGATATGAAACTACGTTTGCCAAACGGCAAAAGAAAGCACAAAGGGAGAACAAACCTGATCCCAAAAAGACAGCCCTGGTCTACTGTGAAAATGAATTCGGCTTAGTGGACGGAAAAACCGCCTCAGCGTTAATTCGGCACTCTGAAACCTATACCGTCGTTGGGATTATTGACAGTTCATTAGCGGGCAAGGATGCAGGAGAAGAATTAGGAGAAGAAAAGAATGGTATCCCTATTTTTTCAAATTTAAAAGACGCTTTGAGTAAAATTCCAAAGGTTCCGGATTGCTACATTTACGGAAAGGCTCCCTTAGATACTTATATATCAGTCGAAGAAAGGCTTCTACTCCTAGAGGCCATGAAAAAAGGAATGGACATCATTAGCGGTCTTCATCAGTTCTTCTCCGAAGACCCCGAGTTCATCCATATGGCCGCTCAGAGCAATATCCAAATTAGAGACATCAGAAAACCTCCGCTATTAAAAGATCTGCATATCTTTACGGGTCAAATATCCAAAGTAAATGTTCCTGTAATCGCCGTATTAGGTACCGATTGCGCCTGCGGAAAAATGACTACCGCAGTGGAGCTCAACAAAACCTTAAACAATCTCGGCATAAAGTCGGTACTGATCGCAACAGGTCAAACCAGCTTGATGCAGGGAGCAAGGTATGGCGTATCGACCGATGCTCTTATCAACCAGTTTGTGGTCGGTGAAATAGAAAACTCCGTTATGCGAGCATTTGACAAGGAAAGCCCTGACATCATTTTAGTTGAAGGGCAGAGCGCCGTCAGTCATCCTGCTTTTATGAGTTCTCTCGGCATTTTGAAAGGAAGCATGCCCGATGGCATTATCCTTCAACATCCACCTGCCAGAACATTCCGGTGTGATTTCCCTCTTTTGGCAATGCCCACGGTTGAGAGCGAAATCAAACTGATTGAAGCGATTTCTCAAGCTAAGGTGATGGCTATTGCATTGAGCCATGAAAACCTGACAGACGAAGAAATCCTGGAAATCGTGGAGGACTATGAGCAGCGGTTTCAATTACCGACAACAGATGTGCTGAGTCATGGATGCCGGAAACTTGTCGAAACCCTGGGTAAGCATTTTCCGAAACTAAATCAGAAAACCGATCGAGAGGATTTAGCCATAGTTCCTGTATTGGCAACGAGATGGGCAAACCGCCTGGAAAAATAAATGAAATTGCCCATGCCAAGAATAGAAATTTCCCTAACCCAAATACGAGATAACACACGAATGCTGTCCGAACTTTATGGGCAAAAAGGCATCTCCTTGATGGGAGTTTCTAAAGCGGTACTGGGAGAACCTTCCATTGTCGAAGCAATGATTCAAGGTGGAGTCCGATTCATTGCCGACTCTCGTATTGAAAACATTCAAAAAATGAAACAAGCCGGGATATCAACTCAGTTTGTTCTTCTCCGCACTCCTTTAAACCAGGCCGAGTCTGTTGTTCAAAATGCCGACATCAGTCTCAACACTGAGATCGAGACTCTCAAAAAACTTTCCCATTACGCAAAAGCACATAATAAAATTCACCAGGTAA
Organism: Nitrospinaceae bacterium; assembly: GCA_965237905.1. GTDB lineage: Bacteria > Nitrospinota > Nitrospinia > Nitrospinales > Nitrospinaceae > SZUA-226. The sequence goes on from OZ250172.1 coordinate 796,824, forward strand.
TTATTATGGTGGAATTAGGTGATTTGCGTGAAGGGATCCTGCCTTGCGATCTTCCTCAATTCATCAGGAAAACTCTTTCTCTACCCCATATAAAGATTATTGGTATTGGCAGCAACTTGGCTTGTTATGGCGGAGTAAAGCCAGATGATAAAAATATGCACGAACTATCCACGCTGGCTGATCATATTGAAAAAGAATTTCAGATAAGTTTGGAAATAATTTCCGGCGGGAATTCGGCAAATTATGAGTGGTATAAATCCGCCCAGGATATCGGCAGGATCAATAATCTTCGCCTGGGCGAATCCATTCTTTTAGGTTGCGAAACTGTGAGCCGAAAAGCGATTCCAGGTTTGCACACGCAAGCATTCCAACTCATTGCCGAAGTGATCGAATCCAAGAAAAAGCCATCCCTCCCCTTTGGAGAGATCGGTCAAGATACTTTTGGGAATGTCCCCAGTTTCCAGGATCAGGGAATTCACCAAAGAGCGATTGTTGCTTTAGGAAGGCAGGACATTGGGGCATCCAGCTTGAAACCTGATAGCGAGCTGGAAATCCTGGGATCCGGCAGTGATCATATTATTCTCGACAGCAAGGACCACCATTTGCAGGTTGGAGATGAAGTGAAGTTCAACTTGGATTACCGTGGTCTTCTCGCCGCTATGACTTCTCCTTTTATTAAAAAACAGTTTATAAATTGCAAGAGTCACGCGGCAGCCTGACTCGCCAATAACTACAATCACTCAAGAAAAAGCTGAAATACAAAGAGGGCAAAATGGAATCTCACGCTTTTTATGTTCTAGTCACTTCAATGATTGCCAATTTTATCGTATTGGGAATTTCCCTGAACCGGCCGGATTCATTTATGCCTGTTAGCTTGTCAGCCATTTCAATTTCTCTCCAGGGATACGCCTTGCGGCTGATCGCTATCAACTCGGTCAGCTAAGGAGCAACACCGGCCAGCCCAGCAGAAGATCGAATCCCTGCCCTCTCGAACGCCATTCAAGCGCGTTCCACCATATCAATCCAATAAAAATATGGAAATATCGGGATTCGAAGGGTACTCGGGTAACACCACACTATCTCTACAATCTGACACTCAACAAAGACAGGAGGACGCCCTGGGGGAAATCCGGTGAATGGGGTAAGGGGATTCAGAAAGCCCGGAAGGAGCCGGATCGCCCCTCCCGGATTCTATCTGAGGGGGTTAAGCCTTGGTACAGTGATCTTTTTTGCAATCTTCCACAATCATTTTCAAATCATCCATATAATCCTTCAGGATTTTCTGGATGAATACCATATTTTTCTCTTTAAAATGATTTGTAAACTCCGCCAAGGCCTCTCCGCTGGATGTCACTTCTTTTTGACCGATATCGGAGGTATAAAAAGCGATGAGTTGGTCCAACTCGCCGTCGGTAAACTTTGCTCCATAATATTTAGCCCAAGTATCTGTGATTTCCTGGGCGGTCCAAGGGGTATTCGTGGCTTTTTCTAAAAACCGGTTGAACGCTACCTCGAGCCGGGACATGAACTCTTCATTCGGGTTCAACTGGTTTTTGAGCTGGGCAAACATTTGAGCGCCCATTTTTTTACAATCCTCTTTACTCTGATCGATTTGCTGCTGCCACATTTCCAGGACGCCTTGAGCCTTCATAAGAGCCTCAATTTTTTCCACTCGGGTATCGGCGAAAGCAAGACCGGGGACAAGCATCAATACCGTAAAAATAACAATACTCAACTTCATAACAATATCCCTCCTTTGGGTTATTCATAATCGTGTCAAAAAACTGCCCCCTTCGAAATCCCACATCTTCAAGCTCTATCGACCGAGGTGATTGCACTCCGGTGATACCCCAAATTGCACTCCGGTGATACCCCAAGTGGCCTTCAGAATAACTATATGGGACTATTAATTAGTATAAGGGAAGTTATCCGCAATTATAGGGCCAGCCCAAAAAAGACCATCGAAGCGATCCCCATTAAACCTTCGCCGCTCAGGACGAAGGAGTTGTTTGCAACCCGGGCTCTAATTAAGAGTGCAAAACTCAAGGGTTCTGCCCTATCTTTACCCTGAATGCCGAATCTGGATGGAACCCAGCCTTTTTCCACTATTTTGGTGCATCCGTCCGAAAAAAAAGGGTATAATTTCCTCAACTTTTCCGATAGGTTATCAAACACACGATCGACCCCAGCGGGGTTCTTTCCGAGACAAATAAGAGCAAACGAGAGATAAGGCTATGAGCGAGGCAACTCAAAAGGAACGACCCCTACTGATCGACGGAATGGGGCGGAAGATCGTCAATCTCCGCATTTCCGTTACCGATCGCTGTAATTTCCGCTGTACCTATTGCATGCCAGCCGACAACGTCGAGTTCATGGACCGGGGCGAATTGCTGTCGTTTGAGGAAATAACGCAGGTTGCCCGCGTCGTCTCTAAAATGGGCATCTACCGCCTGCGCCTGACCGGCGGCGAACCACTACTGAGAAAGGGCCTGCCCACTCTCGTCAAGATGCTGGACGAGCTGGAGGATATCGAGGATATTGCGCTGACCACCAACGCCTTTTTTCTGAAAGATCAGGCCGCGATTCTCAAGGAAGCGGGCTTGAAGCGCCTCAATATCAGTCTCGATGCTTTGGATAAGGACAAATTCACGCACGTCAACCGGCGCGATTGCCTGCAACAGGTACTGGATGGCATTGCTGAATCCCGCAAAGTCGGGTTTGACTCTATTAAGATCAACGCCGTCGCCGTGAAAAATTTCTCGGAAGACGAAATCCTAAAACTGGTGGAAATGGGCCGGGAGCAGGATCTCGAAATCCGCTTCATCGAGTTTATGCCGCTGGACGCCGACAGGGTCTGGGAGCGTGACAAGGTTCTATTCGGCCACGAAATTCTGGACATCATCAATCAGAAATACGAGCTGGTGCCCATCAAGGATTCGTTAGAGATCGGCCCCGCCAGTGAATATTCTTTTGCCGACAGCAAGGGGAAAATCGGTATCATTACCGCCGTCAGCAATCCGTTTTGCGACTACTGCAATCGCATCCGCATGACCGCAGACGGCAAACTGCGCACCTGTCTGTTCTCCACCAACGAGCACAATCTTAAAGAACTGATCCGCTCCGGCGCTACCGACTCGGATATCGAGCAGAGAATCCGGGCCGCTCTGGTCACCAAGGAACCCGGCCACAAGATCAATCTCGACAGTTTCGAGCGGCCGGATCGCGCCATGCACGCCATCGGCGGTTAACCCGTCTAACGACGGGGGGGAATCTGGCTGACCGTTAAGGGCAACCGATGAGTCTCTGGGCGCAATACGGAGTTTAAAATTTGTTCCGGGCCTTGTCCGGCCCTACCGGGGAAGGGAGCTTGCTGACGGTTAACAGCCAGAGAAACTCCCCGGGCGCAATTCAATGAACACTGGATCTTGCCCTTTCCTGCCCTCTTTTCTGCATTTTCTGCACCTTGATGACTTGACCATTCCTTGGGAATATCCTGTTAACTAATTGATTTTAAAAGTCTTATTCGAATTCGCCTTGAAAGACATGAGAACCCGGTTTGAGGTAAATCTAACGAACCGCAGATTTACAGAAAATCTGGTTTTTTGGAAAAGTAGTGGTATACTGGTTTCAATAAATCGGTAGTTGTTATACCTTTTTACCTCCTCTTAAAGTGTCTGGGAGCAGACCCTCCTGCTCCCGGATATTTTTTTTGCTTCCCGGTTGTGTTAATTTGTTACCACTTTCAAAACGCTTGATCCCGAATTCCCTCATGACGCTTCAAGAAAAATACGAAAAACTGAAGTCACTGTTCCGTGAGATGGGCAGTGTGGCCGTCGCCTATTCCGGAGGAGTCGACAGCGCCCTGGTACTGGCGGTGGCGCATTCAATTTTGAACGGAAACACGCTGGCGGTGACGGGAAACTCAGCCAGCCTGGCGCAACGGGAACGGATAGCGGCCACTGAGTTTGCGGCGACACTCGGAGTCGAACATTGCGTTATCGATACGGGAGAAGTCTCCTCCCCCGACTACGCCGCGAACCCGATCAACCGATGTTATTACTGCAAATCGGAATTGTATTCCAAACTGCGTGAAGTCGCCGATCAACACCACCTGAAACATATCGTCAACGGCACCAACGTGAACGACCTGGGGGATCATCGTCCCGGGCTGGTATCGGCACGCGAGGCGGGGGTCCGGAGTCCTTTATGCGAAGCGGGAATGACCAAACAGGATGTGCGCGACCTGGCCCGGCAATTGGGTTTACCCGTCTGGGACAAACCGGCCATGCCCTGCCTGTCCTCGCGCATTCCATACGAACAAGCCGTTACTCCAGAAAAACTGGCGATGATCGAGCAGGCGGAGGATTTTCTGATTGCTCTCGGCTTCAAACAATTACGGGTGCGGCATTATGGAGAGTCGGCCCGCATCGAACTGCCTCAAGAGGACCTGCCGCACTTTTATAAGGAAAACCTGTTCGAGCCGGTCCATAAGCGGTTTTTGGAAATCGGTTTCAAACAAGTGACGGTGGATCCCGAAGGCTTCCGTTCCGGCAGATTGAACGAAGCGGTGTCCTCCGAAATCGAAGGAAAATAAAATGTTTCAATATAAACTGAAACCCGAATTCCGCAAGGAGTTGAAAAACCCGGACCTGTTCGTTAAGGGAATGGAAAAAGTGTACTGGGGGTTGATCATCGCCATGGCCGGTGTGGGGCTGATGCTGATCCTGTATTTCAACGACCCGGAAAAGGTACTGCATCCCACCTGGATTCTGTTCATTGGGCTGGGCCTGGCCGGATGGGGGGAATGGCAGAAATACAAGGGCAAGGGGAGTTTGTGAGACAGGATAAAAACTCCCCCTTCTTGAAGGGGGCTGGGGGGATTTGGAACCACAGATGAACACAAATAAACACTGATAAATCTGGAACAGGGAACACGGAGCATGGAGCATGGAGAAAAAATTACCAGCGGAGGTACTCCGCCAAAAAAAGGACCCTTTCTTTTCGCGCACGCGATTCAGAAAAGATCCCCGGGGTTGCCCCCAACCCGTTGCCGCACATTTCGGAGGCAACCCCAACAACCTTATAGCCGAATACACTTACTTTACTTCGATTCCACTACCCATCGGCTATAACAGGAGCCGGCTCCATTGCCTGCTCCCACAATAAATATGGGCCGACCCGCCACTCCTGTCAATATTTGAACCTATAAAATCGAACCGGGTGGTTATTTCCCTTTTTTAGGGAGATGGTTGTTTTCGGAGTTTTGGCCGAGCCACTGGGATCGCTTGGTGGCTTCCTCGACGGCGTTCATGAGGGTGGTGCGGAGTCCTCCCTTTTCCAGCATATGCAGGCCGGAGATGGTGGTGCCGCCGGGCGAGGTGACCTGATCCTTCAATTCGCCGGGATGCTTGCCGCTTTCCAGCGCCAGTTTGGCGGAGCCGAGGACGGTTTGCAGGGTGAGGATATTCGCCACGTCGCGCGACAGTCCCATCTTCACCCCTGCGTCGGACAACGCTTCGATGATCATGAATATGTAGGCCGGTCCACTGCCGCTCAACCCGGTCACCGCGTCGAGATGCGATTCACTCACGTCGACAGTTTTTCCAACCGCTTCAAAAATCCGGTGCGCCACTTTGAGATCGGTGGCGGACACTTTGTGACTGGCTGCCAGCGCAGTTACGCTTTCATGCACCAGGGCCGGAGTATTGGGCATGGTGCGCACCACGCCCAGTTTTTTCTTGCCGTCCGGACTCAAATATTCCGCAATGGTTTTGATGGGAATGCCGGCGGCGATGGAGATCACCAGTTTTTTATCGTCGACCCACTCGGCGATGCCTTCCAACACGTCTTTCATGGACTGCGGTTTCACCGCCAGCAGGAGGATGTCGCTTTTCTTCGCCAGCTCGCAGTTGTCGTCGGTGGTTTTGACATGATATTCCTGATGCAACCATTCCCGGCGTACCGGACAGACATCGGCGACCATCAGGTTTTTGGCCTCGATGAATCCAGCAGACAAGAGACCCTTGATCATGGCCTCGGCCATATTGCCGCCTCCGATGAATCCTATTTTTTTACTCTTCAGCACAACGTTATCTCCTGCATTAATATTATTTCAGTGGGCATCTCGCCCCCCGAAAATGGCCGTGCCCACCCGCACCCAGGTGGCGCCTTCTTCGATGGCCACTTCAAAATCGTTCGACATGCCCATGGACAATTCGTCCATGGATATATTTTCGATATTCACCTTCTGCATCCGGTCCCGCAACCGCCGCAACGCGGCAAAATGCTTGCGTGACTTTTCAGGATCGGGATCGAAAGGCGGAATCGTCATCAACCCCCGGACCGAAATCCCATTCAGAGAAACCACCATGTCCAGTAATTCTTCCAAATCGTCGGGATTCACCCCGGACTTGCTGGTTTCTCCCGACACGTTGACCTGAATCAACACCGGTGTAACCAAATCATACTTCATACTGTGCCGATGAATTTCCTCGGCCAGCTCCGAATTATCGACCGAATGAATCAACTCGAACAGTCCGGGAATATACTTTACTTTATTCCTCTGCAAATGCCCAATGAAATGCCAGTGAACCGATTCTGTCCCCAGGGTTTCAATTTTATCCTGGGCTTCCTGAACCTTGTTCTCCCCAAACACGCATCCGCCAATCTCACCCGCTTCGGCAATGCGTTCGACGGGAACGGTTTTGGTGACTGCAACCAGGCGAACCGCATTCGGCTCGCGTCCGGATTTACGGGCGGCCTCCGCCATGCGTTCTTTAACGGTAGCCAGGTTATCGGCAATCAAGGACATGAATAGGGACCGGTGTCGGGAATGGAAAGTTTGCAGGATTAAAACCAATAACTCCGATTCAGAATGAAGCTCAATATAAGGCCTGTGTGCCCTTCTCCCCGGTACGCACCCGGATGGCTTCCTCAACCGGCTGGACGAAAATTTTTCCGTCCCCCAGGTTGCCGGTGCGCAGGGTGGACACCATCGCCTCGACCACCTCATCGACACTTTCATCCTCCAGGACAATGGTAATTTCGATCCGGTGGTGAAATTGAGGAACCTTGCTCTTTTCGGGATCGGGATCGGATTGCATCTGGCTCAGGGGTTTGCCGATTCCTTTGACCTCGGACACGGACATACCGGGAACCCCCAGGGCAAACAGCTTTTCCCTGATCTCATCCAGCTTCTCGAACCGCATGTAACATCTGATCATTTTCATAAGGAAAGACCAATTTAGACGAAAAAAAAAGGCTTTGCAACCGTACAGATTGCAAAGCCTTATGTGACTCAACCCGGAGGTCGTTATCGATTAAAAGTTAATTTCCTTCCCGGCGGCGATCAGGTCCCCCACCACCGCTAATAATTTTTCTTTTTCGACGGGTTTGACCAGGTAATCCTTGACCCCCTTTTTCAGCAAATCGGACGCTAGTTCCGTATCTGGATAACCGGTAATGACAACGATAGGAATCCCCGGTGCTTGTTCTCTAATAAATTGAATGCACTCCACCCCGTTGACCTTGGGCATTCGAATATCACACAGAATCACCCCGCAATTCACCATATTATCCCCTGATTTGAGAATGTCGATGGCGTTCTGCCCGTCCACCGCTTCCAATACGTTGAGACCTTTCTGTTCTAATTGTAGTTTAATTACATCCCGAACGTCATTTTCATCATCCACAACCAGAATTTTCCCCTTTGCCATAGCAACCCCCTTCATAAAGGTTTCTAAAAGTATTAGAATTAGTGTAATAAGGTTGTTCACGCATCAATCATGCCCGATGCCTATATTCGACCTTCCCGCTCCATGGAGGACTTGCTAATCTTATCATAAAAATAGGCCCTGGGCCGGAACCGGGCCACTTTTTTTGTAAAAAGCATGAAATTTAAAGGCCTTGGGCCTATATTGGCTGTGATGGGTATCGGAAAAATTCCAGCTCACTCTAAAAGGGTGGTCCGTGACCGTGAAACCAAAACCTGCGCGCAATTCTTTTTCTTTTTTGCGTATGGGATTAAAAAACAAATTGATTGCCATCGTGATCGGGGTCGGAACAGTGCCCTTGATCCTGGCCATGATCTTCTCCTACCTGCAGGGCAACAAATCACTGACCCAGGTGATCGGCGCCAGTTTCCAGGCCCTGGCCTACGAAACCTCCACTAAAATTGACATCCTGCTGAAGGAGGAAATTCATAAAATCACCCACCTGGCCAGTCATCCCACGCTGGTGCTTTGGGTCACGCAACAAAACAAATATCTGAAACAGATCTCTTCTTCTAAAATCGACCAGGAAATCCGTCAACAATCCCAGGCGTGGAGCGATCGGAACCCTCAATCCCTCTCGCCCACCACCAATAGGGCCAGCAATGTATTGAAGGGTTTTTTGAAGACCGACCCCTATGCCTCCGAAAATACGTTGGCCTTGTTCATCACCGACGCCAAAGGATTGCTGGTTTCCAGTATCAATTTTCATCCCGGCTATGTGAATACCCATTTTCCTTCCTGGAAAAAAATCATGGCCGGGCAACTGGAAACCTTTTTCGGTGCCCTGGCACGGGACACTCAGACAGAGCGCTACACATTCGAGTTGGCGGTACCCATCAAAAACCATGAAGGCCAGGTCGCTGGCGTGCTGCACCGGGTGTATATTGCCAAAGATTTTTTTATCAATGCCCTCGAAACCATCACCTTCGGTGAAACCGGCCACGTGATGGTGATCGATTCCAATGGAGTGGTACTGAATTGCCCGATTTTACCGACGGGACACCAACTGGCCGACCCCGAACTGGTTAAAGCCGTCACCGGCCCGTCGAACGCCTGGGTTCAAACCCAGGGAGACGGGCATGGAAGCGAGGATACGTCCATCATCGGCTACTCTCCCCTTGAAAAAACGAGCCAATACACTTTAGCCTCCAGCGATCAGCGGTGGTTCACTTTTGCCTGGCAGGCTTCTGACGAACTGTTCGCTCCGACCGAAAGCCTACTGACCTGGGTCTCGGGCGCCGGATTGTTTTCCATTCTCTTGATCGTCATCATGGGTTCCCTGGCGGCCAACAAGATCGTGCGTCCCATCCGGCAGGTACAGCACGCGGCCGTGTCCATCGGACGTGGGGAAACGGTGGAACCGCTCGACATCAAAACCGGAGACGAAATCGAGTCCCTGGCGGAAGAAATCAATACCATGAGTGGACTGTTACAAAAAACGTTTTCCGGCCTGGAACACCAGGTGGAGGCCAAAACCCAGGAAGTGATTCATCTTAAAAAATATACCGACAGTATCTTGATGAGCGTCCCAGAAATTATTTCGATTCTGGACCCCGATTTGAAAATTGAATACGCCAATGCGGCTTTTGAACAATTGACCGGCTGTCAACCCGACAGGTATCTGGAACATACGTTGTCTGAGATTTCTTTGGAACCTTCGAAAGAGTGGAACTTATTGAGTAAGGAGGTGGAGAAATATCAATGGGGAATCAAAAAGGATCGCCGCCCTCCTTCTCAGTCCGACGCTTCCTATAAAGCCAAAGATCCCCTGGCTCCTTGCGACGAAAGCCCGGACAAGGATTCGCGAAACACCGTCACTCTGGGTAACTGCATTTTTGCCTATAAGTTTTTCGATGTGGTGCTGGAAGAGGAAAAGGCACAGCGGATCGGCCTCATCATGAAAGACATTACCGAAGAAAAAAGACTGCTGGATCAGTTGACCCAGGCCGACAAGCTTTCGGGGCTGGGAACCCTCGCGGCGGGGATCGCCCATGAAATGAACAACCCGCTGTATTCCATCATGGGTTTCACCGAAGCCATCCTGGAGGAAAAACAGATTTCTAAAATCCAGCCTCTCGCCCAAAAAGTGCTCGCCCGGTCCAAACACATGGCGTCGGTTATCCTAAACCTGTCGGGCTACGCCCGGACCAATGAGCAGGATGCCTTAAAAGATGTTGATATCAACGACGCGCTCAAGGCGGCCACGGAAATGGCCTTGATGGCTTCTTATACCGATGACATTGACTTGGAAAAAAATTTCGGTTCGGTTCCGAGCATACAAGCCAAGCCGGAGGAAATCCAACAGGTGTTCCTCAATATTATAAGCAATGCAGTCCAGGCGATGGAGGGCAAAGGCAAGCTGACTCTTTCCTCCCAACACGACCAGGAATTCATCGTCGTTCAAATCCGGGATACCGGTCCAGGCATTTCTCCTGAATACATTTCCAAAGTGTTCGATCCATTCTTCACCACCAAGGAACAAGGCGAAGGCACGGGACTGGGACTCAACATCGTTCACCGGGTGGTGAACCAATATGGCGGAAATATAAAAATCGAATCTGAACCAGGGGAGGGAACGACGTTTGTGATCTCGTTTCCCGTCAATGGGAAAGAAAATAAATGAATGCGAATTAAGAGGGTTGCTCGGGAGCGGGGGCCATCAATTTGATCCAGTGTTTTTTCTCCCACTGTATGGCTTCCCGGTAATGGAGGTATTCTTTTTCCTTGGCCTTGAAATCCTTGTGGTGCATCTGCCATTGACCGTTGCGCCGTACTGGCGGCACTGCCTGGTGGCACATTTCATGGTAGACCGTCAACTCCAGTACGCTCACGGGAACAAAATCCTGCTTCAGCCGCTGGTGAATGCGAATCAATTTGTTTTTGGCGTCATAGTTTCCAAAACTAAAGGAACGGCGATTGGGGACTTTGACATTTTTTCCCCACTCCACCTGAGCCTCCACCTTGCCGTTAAAATATTCTTCATTCAAGCGGTCGAAAATCGCCTGCAGGTCCCGTTCACCGGCCGGTGGTGCTTCCACCCATTCCAATTCCTCCTGACGGGCCTGGGCCCGGCATTCCTTGAGAAAACTGCGCACCAGCGTGCGGTGCGACTCCGGCAAGTGCTCCAACTGCGCCACCTGGCCAAGCAGTCGGCTTTGGAGGGACTCCTGAACATCCGACGTCTCGCACGGAAACAAATCGTAATACCCTTCGTTGAACATCTCCCATTTCACCCGTTGAGCGCTGGAATCGACACTCACCTGCCCCAAAAACTCCAAACCTTTTTTGCGGCACCGGAATATGTTCTTGAATACATTTCCAGCCGTGGCGAAGGCACTGGGAACTCCCAAGGTAATCGTACCGGGGTTAACCGTTTGCTTTTTTAAAGCTGGCATGGAAGAACTCGCTTTCAGGAGGGCCACTGAGAAGATATCAAGAGGCGTTTAAACCTAACCCAATGAGTTTACACTCTGGCCCGGTGTAAATTCAATTCCTTTTTTCTTGCGCGGTTTCCCGGCTGTCTTTACTTGCCTGGCGATTCGTGTAATGATTAATCTATGCAAAATTTAATATCCGCCTTTTTAATACTTTTACTGGCAAGCGCGTGCGCAGGGCCTCCTGCTACGGAAAATGCCTCGACCACCTACGATCCCGCCCCGGATATCGACCGGTTTTTGGCCACCCAAGATCCCGCCGAAGAATCCGAAATCCTGAAAAGGTTGAAAGAATCCGGGATTCCCCATGACGCGATCAAAACCCATTTACGCGCCAGTGCCGTCATTTATCGCGGACCAACTGGCTTGTACTACGGCGTACCCGTCAAACACATGGGCAAGGAATTGACTTATTCCTTATATATCCCCGAATCGGCACAGGAGGGACAACCGTTGCCGATGGTCGTTATCCTGCACGGCATGGGTGGAACAGGCGATTTGACTCTCCAGAGTTGGCGGAAGCGGTTGAACGATGAATTCATCATCCTCTGCCCTTCGTATCCCATCGGCGCCTGGTGGACCCAGTCGGCGGAGGAGTTGGTTCTGCAACTGATCCGCGAAACCAAAATGCGGGTCCCGGTCGATCCCAACCGGATTTTTCTGGCGGGACTTTCCAATGGCGCGTTGGGGACTTACATGATAGGAGCGTTTCATCCCGATTATTTTGCAGGCATCATCCCCATTGCCGGTGCGATTTCGGAACCGCATTATTTGCATTTCCTGATCAACCTCACCCACACTCCGGTCTACAGCATCCAGGGGCAATATGATCCCATCTTTCCCATCCAGTTCAGTCACCGTATCAATAAAATCCTGACCGATATGAAATATCCTCTGACGTATCGCGAACACACCGAGAAAGGCACAGCGCATGGCGGACATTTTCTGCCCGCATCGGAAGTGCCCGTACTCTTGGAATGGTTGAAGGAACAACAACGGGAACCATATTCCACCATCATACGCATGGTACGGGAGGGCAATCATCTGGACCGTATTCAATGGGCTCGCGTGACTCGCGGATTGAATATGGCCGCCTTGCAGATACCCGGTCCCCTGCCGGAATCCATGAACATCAAAGACGGCAAAGCCGCCACCTTGATCGCCGTTCACAAGGAATCCAACCTGTTCGAAACCATGGGGAAAAATCTGCTGGAAATGGAACTCTATTTAGATGCCAACCGGGTGGACTTTGAACAACCGGTCATGGTGACGTTCCAGGAAATGAAAGAGTTGGAGGGCAAAATTATCGTCGGGCAGAAGCTGGTCAAGTACCAGGGAAAAGTAACCCGGGATACCGCCCTCCTGCTCCGGGAATTCAAATTGCGCCGGGACCCGGAACAACTGTACGATGCGAAAATCACCGTGGTTCTAGAAGAGGGTTCCCAATTTGCCATGAAACCATGAACCGCTCCGATCCTCCTTCCCCACAAAAAACGCAACAGAGCGGTATGGCGCATATCGGATGGCCCGCCATCCAAAACGCGCTGGCTGGGCTGGCCGAATCTGCTATCACGCGTGAACTCTGCGTCACTTTGCATCCCGAATCCGGCTTTGAATCGGCCCAACGTCTATTGGAAGAAACCTCCGAGATGGTTCTCTCACTGGCAGGAGTCGAGCCCTGCCCTCTCCGGTCTTTTGACGATCTGACTCCGATCCTCCAAGAGGTAGTAGAAAATCTTTTTGTGGAACCCATTTCCTGTCTGCAGGCCGCGCATCACCTGCGACTGGCGCGCGATCTCAAAAAGTATTTTAAAAAGCAGAACGACGCACCACTCCTCAAGCAAATCAGCGAAACCCTGGACCCCATACCACCATTGCTGAAAGAGATCGAACGGTGCCTGGATGCCGACGGTGAAATCAAAGAAAATGCATCGCCGGAACTGAAGCAGGCCATGCGTAATGCCGCCACGGCCCGGCAAAATCTGGAAACGGCTCTCAAGAAAATCATGGCTAAGACCGGATCGAAAGAAGCACTCCAGGATAGTTACTTCACCGAGCGGGAAGGCCGCTTGGTTCTGCCGGTCAAGGCAGAAGCTAAATCCCAACTGGGGGGCATCGTGCACGACAGTTCCGGCAGTGGTCAAACCTTATTCGTAGAACCCACCTCCATTATTCCGCTGAACAATAAAGTCAAAATCGCGCGGATGGATGTCGAGCAGGAAAAAATAAAAATCCTGCAGGCGCTGGCACGCGGCCTGCGGGAACACCGGGAAATATTGCAAGCCAATCAGGATATTTTGACGACTCTGGACGCAATTTATGCCCGAGCCCGGCTGGCCGGAAAAATGGAAGCACGCCGGTTTCTGTTAAGGAACGACGGACTGGTGAACCTGCGCCGCGCACGCAATCCCGAACTGGTTTTGAACGGACAGGAAGTGATTCCCAACGATATTCAATGGGACGCGGCGACACGGGTCATCATCATCTCCGGTCCCAATACCGGCGGCAAAACGGTGACGTTGAAAACCGTAGGGTTGATGTCCATGATGGCGCGGGCTGGATTGCTCCTGCCGGTCGCGGACAATTCGGAGATGGGGTTTTTCCCGGAAGTGTACGCCGACATCGGTGACGAGCAGAATATTCAACTGCAGTTGTCCACCTTCTCCGCGCATCTCGCAAAAATTATTCATATATTCAATAACGCTTCCGAAGGCGCGTTGATTCTGCTGGACGAGCTGGGTATCGCCACCGACCCGCATGAGGGGGCGGCCCTGGCGGAATCGATCCTGATCGAAATGAAGCGGCGCGGTTTGATGGTGCTGGTCTCCACCCACTACCTGGCTCTCAAAACTCTGGCGCAAACCGAAGAAGGATTTTTAAACGCCTGCACCGAATTCGACGATCAGACACACCGGCCCACTTACCGCCTGATCTTCGGCGCACCAGGAGACAGCGCCGCGCTGGAAACGGCGGAACGTCTCGGGCTCGACGTCGTCACCCTCGACCGCGCCCGCGCTATCTATGAACAAAAAGACCACCGTGCCGAACAACTCCTGCAATCTCTGAGCCGTCAAAAACGGGAACTGGTTAAGGACCAGGAAGCACTCCAGCAAAAGATGGAAGAGACCAACCGATTGTTGGAAGAGCAGAAAACCATCACCGGAAATTTAAAGGAAGAGGAACGGGATTTTATCCAAACCAAAGCAAAAAAAGTGCAGGCCTTCGTCCGCGACGCCAAGCGGGAAATCAAAAAACTCATGGACAGTCTGCGCGAGACCCGCGACGTATCGCACTTGCGCAAGGCCGAGAAACAGATTCACCAACTGGGACAAGTCCCTTTATCCGCTCTGTCCCCGCAGGAAGCGGGTTGGGAAGTGCCCGCGGACCAACTGAAGTCCGGGGACCGGGTGCGGGTGGAAAATTACAATGCCTTCGGCACTCTTTTGGAGAATCCGGCGGGAAAAACCAAGGTGCGTATTCAATTGGGGAATCTCGAGACCACTGTGGACATCCAAACACTGAAAGGGAGCCGTGACCCTGCGCCACCGAAAAATACCAAGTCGGAACCGGAAATACGAATCCAGACGGAAGCCCAAACGTCTTCCCAAACCACATGCGACCTTCGGGGGAAAAGCGTGGACGAAGCGAAAGAGGAAATGGAGGTGTTTCTCAGTCGCGCCATCGTCAACAAACTGGGGAGAGTGCTTATCATTCACGGTCACGGCATGGGCAAACTGAAACAGATGGTGCGGGACACGCTGGATACCTCCGGCATCGGTAAAAACCATCATCCCGGCGAACGGCACGAAGGCGGCGACGGAGTGACGGTGGTAGAGCTCTGATGCGTCATTTCAATAACAATACTCTCAAACCCTATTTATGTGAGGACTTTATAATGAAACGCATGATTCCGATAGGCTACATCAGCCTGGCAATACTTTTTATGTTTATCAGTCTTTCCCATGCAGGTGGCGGGAGCGGGAGGGTGCAGGTTACACTTCACGGCAAACGATTGACTCTGATCGGTAATCCTTTGCAGAAAGGACAACTGTTCCCTGCGGTCACGATTCCCGACAGTGGATTGAAAATGACCGACCTGCAATCCTTCAAGGGCAAGGTGACGATCATCAGTATCGTGCCTTCCATTGACACCAAAGTGTGCGAGAAACAAACGCATATTTTAAGCGAAGAGAACGGCGGACTGGACAAAACCGTGCGCCTGGTGACCGTCAGCCGGGACCTGCCGTTCGCGCAAAAGCGGTTCGCTGAAGAGGCGAAAATCCACAACGTGCTGTTTTTGTCCGATTACCAGCATGGCCAGTTCGGAACATCCACCGGACTCATGATTCAGGAGAACCGTCTGCTGGCCCGGGCGGTGGTCGTCGTGGATAAAAAAGGCGTGATCCGTTATCTGGAAATAGTGCCGGACCTCGGACAACTGCCGAACATGAAAAAAGCGTTTCAACTGGCGGAATCTTTATAAGGACAAGGATCGGTTTTGGGGGAAATGTTTTATACCGCTTCGGCTTCTTTGTGAGATTGCAGGTCTTCCGGTTTGATTACGGGACGAGCGATGCACAACGTCCCAATAAAGTTTTTTTCCACACCGATCGTTTGCACGTGTTCGTCGCTCTCCTCCCACAGGCCGCAGGCATCCACCGCAAACTCGAGCGCTGGAATTTCACTGGATATCACGGAATTCGGGCTGGTCCTCAATTGAATCGAGAGGTGGTAGGTCGCCCGGTGCCCGACCCATTTGGTCATGATTTGGGGAAGCACTTCGTCCTTGTTATCCATGAACAAAAGATCGCCGACAAACTCCCCCACCATTTCCCCGTCTTCATATCCCAGCAATCGCACGGCAGGATTGGCGAAAACAACAATGCCATGGCTGTCCAGCTGAAATATCAGATCATTGGTGGATTCGACAATGGATCTGTACCTTCGTGCCGTTTTGCCTAATTCGGTGACCGTTTTCTTGCCGGTTTCCTGAAGCCCTCCCATCAAACCGGGAAGGGTGAAGAGCATCGCCAGCAAAACAATGCTGATATGTACCCCGGTATCGAACCAGGGCATTTCACCTTGGGAAGACACTTGAAAGACCGGCTTGATCATGCCTTCCAACACGAACTCCCACACCAGGGACAACGCCAGGACCAAAAACAGAGTTGTTCCGAAGTGCTTCCAGATCTTTTTTTTAAAGTTTTCCGGACTCATAGGGCGCGTCTAGGAAAAAGCCTCAAAAGTATTGCAAATTTGAACATGACTAGATAGTCATCAGATTACCATTTATCAGGTAAACATTCCAGTCTTTCTTGGGTGGAAAATGATGAAATCAGCCGTATTGCCTATAGGGATTAATGGAACACCTTGACCAGGTTTTCGAAATGGGAGGAGGATTTTTTGATCTTGCCCTCGTTGCCCAAAGCACACACCGTTCCCTGATCGCGGACTATTTCAAACAGCCCGGCATATTCCCGGATATCGCTCATCCGGGTGGACAACAATTCCTCCAGGCGCCGTTGCTTGAATTCATGGGTCAGGCCGGTCAAATGTTCAGTTTTAGCGATATATCCTTTGCGATCCGGAGTCAGGGGAGGATTGATCTTACCGGCACAACCGATGACGATCTTCTCGAACTCCTCGTCAGGAATTTCCAGCTGGCTTAGAAATTCGGGGATGTCATCGTACGCCTGCAGGGTTTCCACCAGATTGGGGTCGCGGTAGGAGACCAACGTAAGATCTCCTGTATACGGGTCAAAGCTCAAGCTGCTTCCATACGCACCTCCCTTGACGCGCACCCGGTCCCACAGGTAAACCGTGCTCAACAGAGCCCTGAGAACGTCGAACTTCCCGGAAAACTTAAATCCATGATCGTAAAGGTTGGCGGCCTTCCCGACATATTGAACAGTGCTCGCCGTCATGAATGCTTCGTTGGAATCCACCGATCCAAACTCCAGCCCGGCGGTAGGGTGGGACACATCAGGCAACACGTCCGTAATCCCTTGCAGGCGTTTTTCCACCTTTTTATAATCCTTGCCCGTGCAGGTGATGTTGGCCAGCAGGTTGTCCCGGGTGAACATATACTTCGCCACCTCCTGAAAACGGTCCGCCACTTCCCGTGGATTGTTTTCCACACGCGTCAGCAGGTCTTCGAGAAAACGGAAATAAGTGATCCCTCCCAGCAATTCGTCATAACGACCGATGCGGGAGTTATAGGACTGGAGCCGCGACGCGACATAATGGTTGCCGTGCGGAACAATGGAAGCTTCCATGTTTGCCTTGGCGCTCCGGATAATTTCCGCAAGCCGCTTGTGATTATCGAAGTTGCGTTCGCCGAGCAATTCCTCGAACAGGTCGAACAGGTCGTCAACCTTTTCCACAAGTGCTGTGCCGTTGAAGTTGAGATAGGAAATGATCTGGTTCCGGTCCCGTAATAGGACGGTGGAAAAGTCGGACGAGGAAATTCCGCCGGTGCGAATACCGATCTGCTGGCCCATTTCCACATAGTCGCGTTTGTTGGTTCCCATGCCCAACACCAACCGGCCCAGCAATGGCAGGTATTGAATTTGATCCTGCGGTACTTTCTCCGCGGTGAAACACATTTGGGTGTAGGCGATCTTGTTGGTAAACAGATCGTGGAACAACGTCTTGGGCGCATGCTCCTTTTTAATCTCGCAAGGGTATTGCGGCGCTTCTTTGCCCACATCCCCCAGCGTCAGCCGGGGCAAGGTGGCCAGAGCTTCCGGCGAGTCCGGCTCCATCTGCCGTTCTTGAAGCGTTTGGGTGGTTTGTACCAGCTTCTCAATTTCCGGCTCGGCCAGGGAGGCTTTCATTTGCCGCAATTGTTTTCGGACTTTGGCTTCCTGCTTCTCTCCCAATCCCGGTTTGGGGACCAGCACCACCACACTGCGGTGTTTGTTCTCCAGTAAATATTTGCGGATAAGTTTTTCGAAATGGCCTTCTTTCGACTTCTTTTTGACCTTTTTAATCAGCCGGTCGTATTTCAGATGGTTCAGCGGATTGGCGTCGTACAGCCAGGAACCGAGGGCCTGAATGTTGTAGACGATGCCTTTCGGGAACCCGCCGAAATTGGCCTCGCGCAGTTTGAAGTCAATGGTATTGACCGAAGCCAGCACTTGGTTTTCATCGATGCCGTTTTCAGCTAAACCTTCCAGAGTGCTGAAAATGAGATCAACGATCTTCTGCGCATCTTTTTCTTCCGCGCCTTTCAGGCCCACGGCGAACATAGTCTCAATGCGGTTGTCGTCGAACCCGCCGCCGATGACTTCGGACCCCAGATTGGATTGCAACAGCGCCTTGCGCAGAGGCGAGCCGGAGGTGCCCAGCAGAATATGACTCAGAATATCCATGAACAGGCAATGTTCGTAATCGGTCGACTTGCCGAGCTTGAGTCCTACGACGACAAATGTTTTTTTCTCCGGCGATTCGTCTTTGGAAATCGAGTAAGGAACTTCTTTCCATTTGGGTTTGCTGAACCGCCGCTGAAGCCCAACTTCAGAATCCACCTCCACGCGATCAAACCCGTTGAGATATTCCTCGTGCAGAAACTTGAGCTGGTCCGCCGTGTTGCCGTCGCCGTACAAAAAGATGCGACTGTTGGAGGGATGGTAGTAGCGCCGGTGAAAGTCCTTGAACTCCTCATAAGTCAACTCGGGGATGACCAGCGGATCGCCGCCGGACTCGTAACCGTACGTGGTTTTCGGGAACAAGGAATGCGCCAGGTAACGATCGAGCACGCTTTCGGGACTGGAGAAAACCCCCTTCATTTCATTGAACACAACGCCCTTGTAGGACACCGGACCGTCCGGGTCTTCCAGTTCGTAATGCCAGCCCTCCTGCATGAACGTCTCCTTGGTGATGCGCGGATGAAACACAGCATCGAGGTACACGTTCATGAGGTTGTACAAATCCTTCTGGTTTCTGCTGGCCACCGGGTACATGGTTTTGTCGGGAAACGTCATTGCATTGAGAAACGTCTGCAGACTGCCCTTCATGAGTTCCACAAACGGTTCCTTGACGGGAAATTTCCGGGAACCGCACAGTACGCTGTGCTCCAGAATGTGGGCCACACCGCGATCATTGGCGGGCGGGGTACGGAAGGTGACGCTGAACACCTTGTTGTCATCGTCGTTTTCCATCACCAACAGCTCGGCTCCTGTTTTCTCATGCTCAAACTGGAGCGCGACGGAGTTGAGCTCCTTGATGTTTTCCTGATGGATGCATTTAAAACCGTGATAGGTCTGGTGAGTTTCAAAACTCATGGACGTTCCTTTCCGGATATCGAAACCCACTAAGAGATACTTTGCGGGATGGGGGTTGAATTGAAGGGGGAAGAATACCACAGCATGGGGGAAAATCCCTATCCCGTAATCTCGAGGCCCACGGGACAATGGTCGGAGCCCATCACCTCCGGCGTAATATACGAATTTTTAACGCGTTTCATGAGGCTCTCGGTGACGAAAAAGTAGTCTATCCGCCACCCGATGTTGCGTTCACGCGCATTGGCGCGATAGGTCCACCAGGAATATTGATCGGGCTTCTGGTTGAATTGGCGGAAGGTGTCGACATAACCGTGGGCGACGAATTGGTCCATCCACTCACGTTCGATCGGCAGGAACCCGGAGTTTTTTTCATTGGGCTTGGGATTTTTCAGATCGATGGCCTTGTGTGCCGTATTGACATCCCCGCAGATAACCAGTTCTTTCCCTTCCGCCCGCAACGCTTCACAATGCTCGAGAAACGCGTCGTAAAAATCGAGCTTGTACTGAAGGCGCTCCTCCCCGCTGGTGCCATTGGGGAAATAAATATTGAGCAGATCAAATTTGGGGAACTCGAGGCGGATGTAACGGCCCTCCACATCGAACCGGTCAATCCCCACTCCCAGGTGAACGCTCTTCGGTTTCTTTTTGGTGAACGTGACCACGCCGCTGTAGCCCTTGCGCTGGGCCGGGTTCCATGTCGCGTGGTAACCGTCCAGTTTCGCCACATGCGGCGGCACCTGGTCGGGATACGCCTTGGCCTCCTGCAGGCACAGCACGTCCGGCGATACCCGGTCCACCCATTCCAGAAATCCCTTTTTCACCGCGGCACGGATGCCATTGACGTTCCAGCTGACAATGTTCATGAAACCTCGTTATTACGGGAACCCGTCTCACGAAGACTCCCCTTTTAAAAGAGCGCAAAGCATAAGGGAAATGTCATATCAGTGCAAGCACCTTTGCGTTTTTCGGTTAAACTATAGGGAGGTTTTCATAGGAATCTATTTTCCTCTCCATCTATTCACCCGGATCAACACCCAAGGAGACATCTATGTTGGATTTCACCCATATCCGCTATGGTATCGCCATCGCTCTGGTGGCAATTTTATTCGGCGGTTTGCTCGGCCTGTCTTTCGGGTGTTGCGAAGACGACATCAAGGGCAACCTGAGGGCGAGTGCAGATGCCGTACTTGATAAACATTATGGCGGCGATGCCAACAAGGCGGTCTCAACCGTGAGCAAGTCCTGGGTCTATTTCAAGCGTGCGCATCTGCATTCCCAGACCATGGGCGTCATGGCCATCGTGTTCGCCCTGCTGGCCGCCTGGCTCAACTTTCAACCGAAATTTCAACTGGGAATTTCTCTATTGAGCGGCCTGGGAAGCCTCGGGTATGGCCTGTTCTGGTTGCTGGCGGCAATTCTGGCGCCGGGGATGGGGTCGACCCATGCCTCCAAAGAATCGGTGGCACTGATCGCTCAACTATCGGGCGGAGCTTTTTTTGTATCCGGTGTCACGGTATTCGGCTTGATACTCTGGAAACTGTTTATACAGGGCAGGAAGACTTCCAGCCTTCCCGGCTCATCGTAGCTATCAGGAAGTCTCTTCCGGGGTCACGGTGGGTAGCGCGGCGGCATGATGGAGAATCATTTCCCAGTCGCCTCCCACTTTCTGAAACAGGTTGGTGGCGTGCACCTTGGAGCTTTGGACACCGGTCATTTTGATGGAAAACAGGTTTTCCTGGCAACTCACCCAGGCAAAATCATCCTGGATCACCACATCCGCGTCGGACACTTTGATTTCCATGTGCTGGTTGTGGTGAAAAATATCCTCCCAGCTTTGGATGATCTCTTCATATCCCTTGAGCACCGGCCAACCGGGATGAATACAACGGGCGCAAGCATCGTCCTGCCACACGTCTTTCATCATGGCTAAATCCTGCTTGTTGAACGCGTCGTAAAACGATTGGTTGGAGGATAAAATTTGCTGGTCAGTTTGCATTATAGGTTTCGTTTCCGTCTGAGGTTTGAGAATAAGTGCGTGAGCGGGGTCTACATTCCTATTAGAAGGCTTTACCCCGGAGCTTTCAACAAATATTCGAGAGCCTTGAATGTTTCTTCCGATTCCCAGTTTTTAGCGCCATCGACTTCAGCCACCACCATACCCTTTTTATCGATCACGAAAGTGGTGGGAATGGTGAGGGTATGGTACCGGCTTTCCACCTCTCCGTCCGAGTCGAGCAATACCGGGAAGGACAATCGGTACTCGTCGGCAAATGTCTGAACCTTGTCGGAAGACCCCTTATCGAGACTGACCGCCAGTATTTCCAGGCCCTCGGACCGGTACCGGCGGTAAAGGTTTTCCATTCCGGGCATTTCCACCCGGCAGGGCCCGCACCAGGTGGCCCACAAATTGAGAATAACCACCTTCCCCTTATGGTCCGCCAGTTGCACGCGGTGGCCTTTCAGGTTGCGCACGGTAAAGGCCGGCGCCTTGAACCCCACCTCTGATTTTTCAATATCGACACCGGGCGGCAATTGGACATCCGCCAGGGTCATCGGCGTCTCATAGTAATGATCCACCATGATCAGAATCGCGGCGACAAACAACACCGCATAAATAGCCGCGTACTTTTTAGTGAGAGTAGAGCCGCTCTTTTTTGATACGGTCGATTTCATCTTTCATCCGTTCGAGCCGCACCCGCAGGCTCATCAAAAGAAAATAAAGCAGGGTGAACGCCGCCAGGGAAATCATCAAGGTTATAAACATTGGAGTTTCCAGACCCGTGCCGAGACCTTCGCCTGTCAAAACTTTAGGATCCGGGTGGAGGGTGTTCCACCATAATACGGAGAAATGGATCAAGGGTATGTCGAGAAACCCGACAATTCCTATCACGGCGGCGTACTTGGCGCGGGTGGAACCGGGTTCGCTCTGCGCCCGGAGCATCAGGTAAGCGACATAGATCAGCCACAAAACAAGGGTGGAAGTCAAACGTGCGTCCCACACCCACCAGACACCCCAGATCGGTTTACCCCACAGCGGACCGGTGATCAACACCAGGGAACAGAAGACAATACCGATTTCCGCCGAGGCATGGGCGTATATATCCCATTCCCGCTCTTTCTTCCAGAGATACAGAATACTGCACAGGAAGACTATGAAAAACGCGAAGAACGCGATCCACGCCGAAGGCACATGAAAATACATGACGCGTTGAACCGCCTGTTCCGTTTTTTCCGTCGGGACATAGATAAAAATTGCCCACAAGGCCGCCAGAATACTCACGCCCGTCAGACCCATCAGGCCGTAACCGGGGCTTTCATTTTCTTCAGAAGCGTCACTCATGGTCCGAATCCTTTTTCAGAGTTTCCTTGAGCAGGTCCAGATCCTTTTTGAGGGAATGATTCCGCCGGACGAGGGAGAACACGTACACAAAAATCCCGCCCCAGACAAACACGTTGGCCGCAAACAAATACTCCATGTATTTCATGCAATCACTCCTCTAAAATATGATCGATCGTCATAATGGATGCGCTGATAAAGATAATGTCGAAACAGAGGATCAATCCCACCCAGTTCATCATATCCGCGAGGGATTTACCATCCAAAATCTGCCCGGTCAATTGGACCGATCCGATGGCTATCGGCACCATCAGCGGATACAGCAAAATCGGAAGCATGATCTCCCGCGTTTTCAAATTGGAAGACAGGGAGGACAACAGCGTCCCCAGAGCGCTGAAACCCAGCGTACCCATAAAAACAACCGCCAGCAAGGGTGCCAGATGAGACCCAATATCCACATTAAAAAATATCATGAACACCGGCAGAAGGAACGCTTCCATGATCAGTAGAAACGCCAGATTGCTCAGCATTTTTCCGAAGAAGATAGCCGAGCGGTCGACCGGTGCCAGCATCAAACCCTGCAGACAACCGTTTTCCTTTTCCAGCGTAAACGAACGGTTGAGCCCAAGCGTGCCCGCAAACAGGATAGCCACCCACAAAACTCCCGGCCCGACTTTGCTAGTTTTCACAAGACTCAGGTCAATGGAAAAAATAAAGATCAACATCACCAATACCGCGAACACAAACATGGAACTGAACAGCTCGCGGGTTTTCAGCTCGGTGACGAAATCTTTCCAGATGATCGCCTTCACCTGTGACAGATAAGCGCTCATCTCAACTCCTTTGTCTGTCCCACTTTTTCGAGATACAACCGTTCAAAGCCGGCGGGGTCGACCTGGTCCGCCGATTCCCACAGGGCCAGTTTTCCGCGGACCATGATCGCCACCCGGTCGCACATTTCCAGTCCGCGCGAAAAGTCGTGGGTGGTCATCAGAATCGTCCGTTGATCCGTGTGCAGGGCCTGCAACTGCTCCTTGAGAATTCCCGACGCGTGCTGGTCCAGTCCCGTATACGGTTCATCCAGAAACAGGATCGATGGATTGTGCACAATCGCCCGCGCGATGGATAACCGTTGCAACATGCCCCGGCTGAACGTCCGCACACGGTCGTGCATTCTCGGCTTCAGCCCCACCTCGTCAATCACCTCGATGGCCCGTTCCTCCGCCCGTTCCACGCCGTACATCGTGGCGTAAAAACGAATATTCTCGAGCGGCGACAAATCGGCGTATAAAAAACTGGCGTGGGAAATCACCCCGATTGCACGCCGCATTTCCGGGTCCGCCTCCTCCACATCATATCCCGCCACGGTGGCGGTGCCGGACGAGGGCCGGGTCAACGCCGACAGAATGCCGATCAACGTCGTTTTACCGGCACCGTTGGGACCGAACAAACTCAGGAATTCGCCTTTCTTCAACTCGAAGTCAACACCGCGCAATGCTTCCAAATGCCCAAAATGTTTTCGGATGCCTTGCACCTGAATGGCTTGGCTGGGATTCGGCGAAGGTTTGGATTCAGTCATGAGGGATAGGGAGGTTGGGGACGACTCATCGGCGAATCAAGCCGCACCCGCGGTCTTTTTTTTCTGCTTCAACTGCTTTTCCAATGTGTCTATTTTTTCCAGGAGGTCCACCGCCTCCTCCTCCAGCTTGTGGTGGAGCGCTTCGAAATCCGGTTTGGATATTTTATCGGTCTTGAAATCGAATTCCAGTTCTTTAATGGCCAGCAGCACTTCCTCTTTGCGGACCAGAAGATGTTTGTACTCTTCCTCGGCAGGGTCCAGAGGCGCGAACAACCGTCTGGGAGGGAGCTTCGAAAACAGGGGAATGCCGACGGCCACCAGAATCAAGACAACAAGAATCAACTGTAGGAAGTTCGCACCGGTCATAGTGTCAGGATTCTAACCGGTCGAGTTCGTCTTTCAGCCTCTTGGAATACTTTCCGGAGGGAGCATCTGCCTCGGACGCCGATTCCTCTCCGCTTGCGTCGGCATCCTTTTCGGTTTGGACCGGGCGTACCCAGGATTGGATCACCTTACGCACCCCGAAACCGCCGATCGCCAACGCCGCAAACGGCATGATCCAGGCCGAAAGGTTGAAGCCCGACTTGGTCGGGGCCGACAGCACCGTTTCGCCGTACTTGTCGACATACTGTTTAACGATCTGATCCACCGTCAATCCGGAATCCAGTTTCGCCGTCAGGGCTTTGCGCGTTTCCTTGGAGGTGTCGCAGGTGCAGTTGATCAGTACCTTGCCGCATTTGTCGTCGCATTTGCACATCAGCGCATTTTCCAGATCGGCCAATTGCGACGCGGCCCAAACGGTCGCCGGCCCTGCAAGCAGAACCAGTGCAGCTACCATCAACATATAGATTCGAATCGTTTTCATAGGTCTCACTCCTGCGCCGGCATGAAGATGGCTTCCTGACGTTTCAAACGTTCCGTCCTGCGGCGGATTTCCAATCGATCCGGCCACACGGCGATCATGGTCCCAAACGCGATGACCCAGCCGCCCAGCCATATCCATTTGACCATCGGTTTGACGTACACCTTGATGGTGGCGGAACTGTTATCTGGATTAAAATCCGCCAGGACCATGTACACGTCTTCTTTTAATGTGGAGATCAAATCCACTTCCGTGACCGGCTGGTTCTGTCCCTTGTAAAACTCCTTCTCTGGCAAACCGGTCCATATTCTTTTGCCATCTCGCTCGATTCCCAACTGGGCGATGACCCGGGTCTTGGTGCTATTCTGCTCCTTCACTAACAGCTTCTCGTAGATGAAATCATAACCGCGCAGTTGAAACCGGTCGCCGATGTTGAGCTGTTTCTCCACGTCAGTGCTGTACGACTGAGACCCGGCGATACCCGCAAATATCAGGACCACTCCCAGGTGAACGATATAACCTCCGTACCGGCCTTTATTTTTCCAGACCATGCCGGACAGCGCATTGACCGGGGACTCCCCATGCGCTTCCATGCGGGCGCCGGTACCTTTCCTGAATTCGATGAGCATGGACGTCATCACAAAGATGCACAGAATGAAGGTGATGTAGGTGAAGATTTCTGATTTGTCGGTGAGCGGAACGAACGGGAACAAAATAGCGGCACCCACCGCCGCCGTCAGGACCGGTTTCGTGAAATTCTTTTTCAGGTTCGACCAGCTTGACCGGCGCCACGCGATGACGGGTCCGATACCGATCAACGCCAGCAGGACCATCCCGATAGGCACGTTCACCTGGTTGTAAAACGGCGGACCGACAGTGATCTTCACCCCGCGGAACGCTTCGGATACGATCGGGAAAATGGTGCCCCAGAACGTAGCGAACGCGATTCCCAGAAGCACCAGGTTGTTGAGCAGAAAACTGCTCTCGCGGGATAAGAACGAGTCGAGTTCATTTTTACTTTGCAACAGTGGCAGACGCAGTAAAATCATCGTTACCGCAAACGCGATGATCACCCCGAGGAATCCCAGGAAGTAATAACCGAGTGTTGCTTCGTCAAACGTATGCACCGACTGGATCAACCCGCTCCGGGTGATAAAGGTGCCGAAGATGGTCATCACGAACGTCAACAGAACCAGCGACATGTTCCAGACCTTCATCATGTCCTTCTTCTCCTGGATCTGCACCGAATGCAGATAAGCGGTAGCGACGATCAACGGCATAAACGCCGCGTTCTCCACCGGGTCCCACGCCCAGTAACCGCCCCAACCCAGTTCGACATACGCCCATTGCGCGCCGAACAGATTTCCCATACACAGGAAGAACCACGACACCAGCGTCCATTTCCGGGTCAGGCGAATCCAGCCGTCGTCCAGATTTTTGGTGAGCAGTGCGGCGGTAGCAAAAGCAAAGGGTACGGTAAACCCGACATACCCGAGGTATAAGGTCGGCGGGTGAATCACCATCCAGTAATTCTGAAGGAGCGGGTTCAGGCCCCGTCCATCGGCCGGTGGTATGGGAAGACGCTCAAACGGATTGGTCGAAAAGTTGAGGAGCACCAGGAAAAACAGGGTGATGACCATCATCACCGCCAGCGCAATGGGCACCAGCCGGACGTTCTGTTTCCGGTTCTGGACGTGGACCACCATCATGTAGGTGGTGAGAATCAGAGTCCAGAAAAGTAGCGACCCCTTCTGCCCGCCCCAGAACGAGGAAAATTTGTAGAAGAAATCGAGGTCGATGTTGGAATAGGCGGCGACGTATTGCAGGCTGAAATCGTTGGTCAGAAAAGCCTTCCACAGCGCGACGGAGGAGACCATGATACAGGCCCAGACAATGATGGGGGTTTTGTCGGCGCTCATGTAGACGTCGACCCGGTTACTCCGGAAGGCCATCACATAGGAAACAACCCCGTAAAGGGCTGTCGCCAAGGCCAGCAATAATGCAAATTCTCCGATATCATTCATATGATAATGATCCTGTTGCCTCCGGCTCGGTGGAATCCACTCGGGGTGAAGTCAGCACCGCATGGCCTCAATGACTCGATTTGGGAATTAGATCGTAGTTTTTCCGGGCTGGATTTTGGGCGATTCCAAAGCGGGTTGTTTGTCCTTGCCATAAGGGATGTTTCCCGGATGGGTTTTTCCCGCTTCCTTTTCCGCTTCATATTTGGAAGGACAACTGGTCATCAACGTATTTGCATGGAAAACCCCGTCCCTTCCCAAAGTGCCTTCCACTACCACTTCCCGGCCATCTTCAAACATGTCGGGAGTAATCCCTTTATAGGTAACGGGTAACGTCGACTTGTTCTCTTCAATCCGGAACGAAACATCGAGCGTGTCGTTCGGGTTCCGGTTGATCGACCCGTTGACCACGGTGCCCTTCACCTTGAGTCCGGCCCCATGATACTGGGTGGTCCCGGCGGCCTGCAACTCGTCCACCGTAAAGAAAAACTTGGAGGTGGTGCTGATGCTGGTGGTAATCAGGTAACCCACCGCCAGAACAATCAAAACGCTGCCAATCACAAATTTGATCTGCTTGTGTTTCATCTTATATACGCTCTGCCCCGAAACCGGGTTAAAGGGTTTAAAAACATGCTATTTCCCCGCTTTTAGCCTCATAGTATCACTCACAAAATGCCCCTGTCAAAGCAAATCCCCACGGGATGCACAGAGAAAACCAATGGACCACAGATGAACACAGATAAACACGGATGGGGAGAACAATATCGAAGGGGTAATGGAAAGCCTGGAGCCATTTTTTGAAGGAAAAGTATAAGGTAGAAGCCCCCCAACCCCCTTCTCCGAAGGGGGTTGGGGGGCTTCTACCTTAATTTGTTCATCCCGTTATCCTGTCTATTTTTTGGCTTTCTCTGCGATTCCCGCGTTCTCCGCAGCCGGGCCTTGCCCGGGTGGCGAACCGCCACGAGTAAATTGATATCCGTGAATTGCGCCCAAGGATCATCGCTTTCCGTGAACTGTCAGCCCACTCCCCCTCCGGGTAGGAGGTGTATATTTTTCACTTTTTTTGTTGACAGAATGTCGCACTGTGTTAGCATAGTGTCTTAATGTGTTACAAAGTGTTACAAACCGATTATACAGACACCATCTCCTGGCAGAGAAAATGAACGGTTTTTTAGGGACTTACAGCGTAAATATGGACGAAAAGGGCCGCCTCAATGTGCCCTCCAAGTTCAAGGCCATTATGGAGAAGTTTTACGATCCTAATTTGGTGGTGGCTGTCATGGATAATTTTCTGATCGCCTTTCCCCAGAAGGAATGGCAGATCAACGAGGAAAGATTAAATAGTTTGTCCGGGCTGGAACGGGAAGATCGGCAAAAGATGAGGGAGTTTTATTCCCAGGCCAGCGAGTGTGAGTTGAAATCCGGAAAGCTTTTGGTTCCCCAGTTTCAGCGGGAAATCGCCGGATTGAGCAAGGAGGTCGTACTAGTCGGGATGTCTAAAACGTTTGAAATTTGGGCGGGGGACCGGTGGAACAAATCCTGACCGCTCAAACCATGGGAGGGCAACCGCCATGGTGGACTATCACATACCCGTACTGAGAGAGGAGGTCCTCCATTATTTAAACGCCGGGGACAAACATCTCATCGTCGATGGAACATTAGGCGATGGGGGGCATGCCGAAGCGATATTGCAGAATTCCGGGCCACAATGCCGGGTTCTGGGAATCGACCGGGATGCCGAGGCCCTGGCCCGAGCCCGCAAGCGTTTGGCTCCTTTTGGAGAGAGGATCATTTTGGTGCACGGGAATTACAGTGAAATCCAAAGCATCCTGGCTCAAAGGAACATCCAGGAAATCGACGGCTTGCTTTTGGACCTCGGGGTTTCGTCCCGACAGTTGGACACCCCGGAGCGCGGGTTCAGCTTCACACACGACGGACCTCTCGACATGCGAATGGATCGGGAGGATACAGCGACAGCGGCGGATTTACTTGAAACGCTGTCCGATAAAGAATTAGAAGACATTATTAAAAATTACGGAGAAGAACGGCACTACAAAAAGATCGTACGGTTTATCCGCAAAGCGCAGGGCAAAGGCCCCCTAAGTACAACTGCCTCACTTTCTAAAATCCTCTCCAGCGCGGCTAGAACTCCGCGTCCTACAAGGATTCATCCCTCCACACGAACCTTCCAAGCCCTGCGCATTGCGGTCAACCGTGAACTCGATCATCTCCGAACCTCTCTTACCGACTCCCTGCAAATTTTGAACGCCACCGCCCGAATGGTGGTGATCTCCTTTCACTCCCTGGAAGACCGTATTGTGAAGCAGTTCTTCCGCGATGAAGAGCAAGCATGCGTCTGCCCTCCGAAAATGCCGATCTGCATTTGCGGCAAAAAGAGCAGGCTGAAGGTCATCACCCGCCGCGTGGTCACACCGTCTGTGGACGAGGTGCGTGCCAATCCCCGCGCTTCCAGCTCCAAGCTGAGAGCGGCTGAAAGAATTTATGCTTAAGATCGCCCGCAAACTGGTGGCCGAATGGTTTCACGTCTCGCCCCGGGAGTTTGGGGTGGTGGTTCTGGTGGGCTTTTTGTTTCTCGTGTGTGCCCTGGTTTATGTCTGGCCCAACGTCAAGATGGTGAACCTGGCTTATGAATTCCAGGAACAGAAACGCCTGCACCAGGAGCTGATTCAGGAAAACAGCCTGCTGAAACTTGAGCGGGATAGTTTGATGTCGCTGGACCGCATCCAGTATCTGGCGGAAACCCAGATCGGTATGAAAGAGCCGCAACCCGGGCAAGTGGTCACTATTCTGTTGAAATAACATCATGCGAAATCACAAATCAAAATCCAATCACACCTCCGCGTCGGCCGTCAAGGGCAGGCTGGCGATGGTTTCCCTTGTCCTGTCGGTTTTTGGTCTCGTATTGGTAGGGCGGCTGGTTCAACTCCAAATCATCCAGCACGATCGCCTCGCGGCCCAATCGGATAAGCAGTATCTGCGAACCGTGGAAATCACTTCCGGCCGGGGCAATATCTATGACCGCAACCGCAACCAACTGGCCACCAACATCCAGGTCGAATCAGTTTACGCCGACCCCATAAGCGTCATCGACAAAGACAACACCGCCCGCATACTCGCCAGCGCACTGGCGCTGAACCCGAGGGAGGTTCTGAAGAAATTGAAGTCCAACCGGCATTTTGTTTGGATCAAACGCAAAAGCGAAATGAATGCCGTCGAAAAACTCAAACAGTTGGATCTCGCCGGCATTGGATTCATCGCCGAAGCCAAGCGGTATTACCCGAAACGCAAACTCGCCGCCAGCACCCTCGGTTTCGTAGGATTGGACAATCAGGGCCTGGCCGGAGTCGAACATTTTCATCACGCCGTCTTAAAAGGAAATCCGCAACGATCCGTACTGGAAAAAGATGCGCGCGGGCGCTTTTTGTGGACTACCGCCTATGCTCAAGAAATCAATAAGGGAAAACGGGATGTCGTGCTGGCCTTGGACGAAGTCATTCAGTTTATCGCCGAGCGTGAACTCAAAAAACAGGTCCAGGAATACCAGGCCAAAAGCGGGCTGGCGATTGTCATGGACCCCTATACCGGCGCCATCTACGCCCTCGCCTCCGCTCCCGAGTTCAACCCGAACAACTATTCGGCCTACCCCAGGCACTTCTGGCGGAACGACTCCGTGGCCAGCGCCTACGAGCCGGGGTCGATTTTCAAGCCGATTGTAGCCGCGGCCACTCTGGAAGAAGGCCTGGCGGGACCGGACGATATTTTTTTCTGTGAAAACGGATCGTTCAAGGTGGGCAAGTCGCGCATCGGCGAAGCGTCCAACCACCAGTTCGGATGGCTGACCCTGCGCAACATCATCGCCAAATCGAGCAATATCGGCGCTATCAAAATCGCTCAGGAACTGGGTAAAACCCGTTTCTTTGACTACATGCAAAAGTTCGGGTTCGGCGGCAAGTTGGGGGTCGATCTCCCCGGAGAAGCTTCGGGATCTTTGCAAAGCCTCTCCCAGTGGTCGGGGTTGTCTTTGGCTTCCATGTCCTTCGGCCATGAAATTGCCGTGACCCCCATCCAGATGGTTTCCGCCGTTGCCGCCATCGCCAATGGCGGGGTGCTTATCCGCCCGCGAATGACCCAAGCCATTCTCAAAAACGGAACCATTGAAAAAACATTCGAGCCCGAGGTCATCCAGACGGTGCTCTCGGAAGAAACCAGCCGCCAGATGATCAACATTCTCAAATCGGTGGTGAAAACCGGGACCGGGGCCAAGGCCGCAATTCCAGGTTTTGAGGTGGCCGGCAAAACCGGCACCGCCCAGAAGATCGATCCGGCGACTCAAAGTTATTCGAAAACCAAATTTCTCGCGTCGTTCATCGGATTCGTTCCGGCGGACGCGCCCCGGCTGGTCATCCTGGTGATGATCGACGAGCCGCAAAAATCGTATTGGGGAGGCGACGTGGCCGCCCCGGTGTTTCAAAAAATCGCCCGGAAAACGTTGCGGTACCTGCACATCCCTTCCAGTTTGGATCGGGTGTTTGTGCTCGACCGGGTGTAACGCAAGTCCCGAAGGTGAAGCCGGTGGTTTTCGAACCGCCCGTCGCGCCTTCATTCGAGTGTTTATGGGTCAAAAACTTTTAGACCTGATCGATGGTTATCCCATGGCTGACGTAACAGGAACACTGGACCGCGATATTTCATCCATCGCCTACGACTCCCGCAAGGTGGAGCCTGAGGGGTTGTTCGTCGCCATGTCCGGCCACCATCACGACGGCGGCCGATTTATCGGGCAGGCCATCGAAAAACAGGCCGGGGCATTCGTCACGGAAATGCCTCAAAAACAGATTGCGGAAGCGGGTTTTCAGAACCCCGGCGTCACTGCCATTCACGTGGATGACTCACGTCATGCGCTGGCCTGGGTGTCGGACCGGTTTTACGGGCGCCCCTCGGACCAACTGGATTTGATCGGCATCACGGGAACCAATGGCAAAACCACGTTGACCTATCTGCTGGAACGGATTTTTGAAACCGCGGGGCACTCCTGCGGCGTCATCGGTTCCATCAATTACCGCTACGGCGGGACGGAATATCCCGCTCCCATGACCACGCCGGAGGCGCTGGAGATCAACCGCATGCTTTCGGAAATGACCGGCCAGGGAATCGAGAAATGTTGCATCGAGGTGTCTTCCCATTCGCTGGCACTTAAGCGGGCGCGGGAGTTGCGGTTTGCGGTTGGAGTGTTCACCAACCTCACGCGGGACCATCTCGATTATCACAAAACGTTCGAACACTATAAGGACAGCAAGAAGATTTTGTTCCGGGATTGCAAAATTCAAAAACAGGTCATCAATGTCGATGATCCAGTGGGACGGGAAATTGTGCAGGAAAGCTCCCTTGAAACCCTGACCACCGGGTTGGACTCGCATGCAGACGTGACGGCGGAGGATTGTGTTTTGTCCGAAAGCGGCATCCGGTTCACACTCAAAACCCCTTCAGGCACCCAGGCCATTCGGTCCCCTTTGCTTGGGCGACACAATGTCTACAACCTGCTCTCTGCCTCTGCCGTCGCGTTGGCGCAGGGAGTTTCCCTGGCCCACATCGGACAGGGGATTCAATCGCTGGAGCGTGTTCCGGGGCGATTCGAAAAAGTACAGCAGGGTCAGGATTTCATTGTCGCGGTCGATTACGCGCATACCGACGACGCGTTGGCCAACGCCCTGAAAGCCGCCCGGACCCTCTCCGAAAAGCGCGTGATTGTCGTGTTCGGATGCGGTGGCGACCGGGACCCGGGCAAGCGCAAGGAAATGGGGCGCGTTGCGTTGGAGATGAGCGATTTCACCGTCATCACCTCCGACAACCCCCGCACGGAAGACCCGGAACAGATCATCCGTAATATTTGCGAAGGTATTCCCGCGAACCGGAAACAGAATGAACATTACACGATCCTTCCCAATCGCAGGGAAGCCATCGATTTTGCCATTCACCGGGCGCAAACAGGCGACCTTGTGTTGATCGCCGGCAAAGGCCATGAGGACTACCAGATTCTCAATACCGGGAAAATTCATTTTGACGACCGTGAAGAAGCGGAACGAGCCCTTAAAGAAAGACGCAGTGTTAATGGATAGCGACTTGAAGACTTTGGTAGCCGCCGTTCAAGGAGAACGTTTGATGGGAGAACCTTCCCAAAAATTTCAAGGAGTTTCAATCAACACACGAACCCTGAAGCCCGGCGAGTTGTTCTTTTGCATCCAGGGAGACCAGTTCGACGGTCATGAATTTTTAAACGATGCGGTCGAAAAAAAGGCGGCAGGCGTGGTGATCTCCGACCGCGCAAAGCTTAAAGAGTCTTTGGTTCAACAAGCAGGCCTCTTTGCGGTGGCGGTGCCAGACACCATTCATGGTCTCCAGGAACTGGCGGGCTACCACAGAGACCGGTTTTCGGTCCACATGATCGGCATCACCGGCACCAATGGTAAATCGACCACCAAGGAAATGATCGCGAGTGTATTGAAAATGCGATACCCGACTCTCAAAACAGAAGGCAACTTGAACAACCACATCGGTTTGCCGCTCACTTTGCTGGAGCTGAAACCCTCCCATGAAGCGGCGGTGGTGGAAATGGGCATGAGCGGCGCGGGAGAAATCGCACGCCTGGCGGAAATCGCCAAACCCAAGATCGGTGTCATCACCAATATTTCCCAGGCCCACATGATCCAATTGAAAACCTTGAAAGACATCCAGGCCGCGAAGAACGAATTGTTTCAGTCCTTGAGTGAAGAAAGCACTGCCATCGTCAATGCCGACGATCCGCTGGTCTATGAACTGACCAAAAAATTGCGGGCTGGGGTCATTACCTTTGGAATCGACAACCCGGCTGACGTGCGCGCCACCGATATCCGCCCCAGTGAGGATTCCGGGTATGACTTTACCTTAAACGTTTTGGACAAAGCGATTGCCGTCCACCTGCCCTTTCTCGGCCGATTCAATATTTATAACGCGCTCGCTGCCGCCGCTGTCGGTCATGCTCTGGACATATCTCCGGGACTGATCAAAACCGGGTTGGGCGTTAAGCACAAGCTCTCCCAGCGGGGCGAAGCGATCCATTATGGGGACATAGAAGTTCTCAACGACACCTACAACGCCAACCCACAATCCATGCGAGAGGCCATGCAAACCCTGAAAGAGCACACCACCGAGGGCAGGAAGTTCCTGGTGATCGGCGACATGCTGGAGTTGGGCGAGAACGAACAGTCCGCCCATCAGCAATTGGGCAACGAGGCCGCCGGACATGGGTTCGACTTTTTGGTCACGGTCGGGGAACTGGCAGGGCTGGCTGGAGATGCCGCCGTTGAATCGGGTATGGCGAAAGACCGGGTGCATAGTTTTAACACCCATCGGGCGGCAGCAGAATTCTTGAAGGCGACCACCCAACCCGGCGATTGCCTGTTGTTCAAGGGATCGCGCGGGTCGCATATGGAAACCGTATTAGAAGGTTTAATGCAACAGGAATAGAGGAAACGATGTTTTATCACTTTTTTTATCCACTCAGCTCGGAATACTCGTTCTTGAACGTGTTCCGTTACATCACGTTCCGCTCGGCGTGGGCCGGGATTACCGCGCTGGTGCTGTGCCTGCTGCTCGCTCCACACCTGATCCGCTTTTTGCAAAAACTGGAGATTGGAGAAAAAATCCGGGATGACGGACCGGAACGCCACTTGAGCAAAGCGGGAACACCGACCATGGGCGGGCTGCTGATTCTGTTTGCATTCGTCGTGTCCACCCTGTTGTGGGCGAACCTCAGCAATATCTATATTTGGGTGGTGGTGTTTGTCGCCGTCGGGTTCGGATTGATCGGGCTGTACGACGATACTTTGAAATTCCGCAAAGGCGACGGACTCCGGGCGCGGAGTAAAATCATTCTCCAGATGCTGTTGAGTGTGGTCGTTGCCGTGTTCCTGATTTATTACGATCCGGTAAGAAGCGATTACGCAAGCCAACTGTTTGTTCCCTTCTTCAAGGATTTCACCCCCGACCTCGGCTGGGGGTATCTGGTGTTCATCGTGTTCATCGTCGTCGGCACCTCCAACGCAGTGAACCTGACCGACGGGCTGGACGGGTTGGCCATCGGCCCCATCATCATCGCCACCGTCACGTTTACGGGCATCGTTTATCTGACCGGGCATTTCAAATTTGCGGGTTACCTGAACATCCAGCACATCCGGGAAGCGGGAGAACTCGCCGTGCTCACCTCCGCCATCATCGGAGCCAGCCTGGGGTTTCTCTGGTACAACAGCTACCCCGCGCAAATATTCATGGGCGATGTTGGCTCCCTTTCTTTAGGCGGTGTCCTCGGCACCATTGCCTGTATCTCCAAACAGGAACTGTTATTGATTCCCGTCGGTGGAATTTTCGTTATTGAAGCGTTGTCCGTCATCATTCAGGTCGGATATTTCAAATACACCGGAGGCAAGCGTTTTTTCAAAATGGCGCCTCTGCATCACCATTTCGAGCAACTCGGCTGGCCGGAACCGAAAGTGATCGTCCGGTTTTGGATCGTCGCGGCGATTCTGGCCATCGCCAGCTTGAGTACGCTCAAACTGAGGTAACACGTGAAGTTTAAGGACAAAAATATTTCCATCATCGGCATGGCGCGCACCGGCATCGCCGCCGCCAATTTCCTGGCGGAACAGGGCGCACGCGTGACCGTGCTGGACGGCAAACCCAAAGAAGTGTTGGGCGATGTGCTAAAGCAACTCGCTTCCGGAGTGAACACTGTTTTCCAATCATCCAAGCCCCTGCCCGATGCGGATCTGGTGATCCTGAGCCCGGGAGTGGACATCGATTCACCGGATTTGGATTCCGCCCGCGAAAGCGGAACCGAAATTATCAGCGAACTGGAACTGGCGTACCGGGTCAGTGAAACACCGATCATCGCAATCACAGGAACCAACGGTAAGTCCACCACCACTTCCTTGATCGGTCACCTGCTGGAACAAGGCGGCAAGGATGTGCGGGTCGGGGGCAACATCGGTGTCCCCTTTGTCTCCCTCGTCAAAGATCCGCCTGAGGATTACATGGTTCTGGAAATCAGCAGTTTTCAATTAGAGGGCGCAGTGGAGTTCCATCCCAAAATCAGCGTCATTCTGAACATCACGCCGGACCATCTCGACCGGCATAAAACGATCGAGCGCTACGCCGCATTGAAAGAAAGAATCGCCGCCAACCAAACG
Organism: Nitrospinaceae bacterium; assembly: GCA_965237905.1. Taxonomy (GTDB): domain Bacteria; phylum Nitrospinota; class Nitrospinia; order Nitrospinales; family Nitrospinaceae; genus SZUA-226. The sequence goes on from OZ250172.1 coordinate 833,356, forward strand.
CACGACGATGTTCTGGTCCTCAACCACGACGATCCCTGGGTGCATCGCGTCGCGGTAGGGAAACTGTCGCAGAAATGGACCTTCAGCATGAGCGGGCCGGTGGAGCGGGGTTGTTATTTAAACGGAGACCTCGTCCTGTTTAAAGACGGCGGAAAAGAAGAGACGATCTGCCGCATCGGCGAATTGCATCAGGCTCTGCAGTGGCAAGTAGAAAATATTCTGCCTTCGGCACTGGTCGCCCGGCTGGCGGGAATCGATGCCACTTCCATCGCAAAGACCCTGCGCGAATTTAAAGGACTGGAGCACCGCCTGGAATGGGTACGCTCCCTCAACGGTGTCGATTTTATCAATGACTCCAAGGGCACCAACATCGGCGCACTGGAAAAATCGCTCAACAGTTTCGATCGGCCCGTTGTATTGATCGCGGGTGGACAGGATAAAGGCGGAGATTTTCAATCATTGAAACCGCTGTTCAAAAAGAAGGTCAAGCACATGGTGCTGATCGGGGAAGCCCGTCCCAAGATTCAGGCGGTCCTGAACGGATCGTTCGGGTACGAGAGTGCGGACGACATGGAAACCGCGGTGCGCCGGGCCTACGCCCAGGCTCAACCGGGAGACGTGGTTCTGCTTTCTCCGGCATGTGCCAGTTTCGATATGTTCCGGGACTACGCGGACCGGGGCCAACAATTTAAAGGATACGTGCAATCTCTTTGAGGTTCGTAAACCTTGAGTATCAGAGAAACACATTTGAAGTCATTAGAGGAAATGCGTGAGTACTCATCGAAAAAAACAATACGGATGCGATTCCACGTTGGCGTGGACCCTCGCCGCGCTCATTCTGGGGGGGATCGTCATGGTCTTCAGCTCCAGCGCCGTGCACGCCCAGGAAACGTATCAGGATTCGTTTTACCTGCTGAAGCGCCACATCACGTGGGTCCTGTTGGGAACCGGACTGCTCATCTTCGCGCGCAAGTTCGATTATCACCGGTGGGAAAAACTGACGCTCCCCATCATGGCGGTAACCTTTCTTTTATTACTGGCGGTCATGGTGCCCGCGCTCAGCAAGGAAGTGGGCGGCGCACGGCGGTGGCTGACGCTCGGCGGGTTTTCCCTGCAACCGTCGGAGATTGCCAAGTTCACCGTCATCCTGTTCATCGCCAAGTCGATGGTAAAACGCGCCGAGAAACTGAAGAGTTTCGCCTACGGCTATCTGCCCAACCTGATCGTGCTGGGAATTTTTTTCCTGTTGATCCTTCTGCAACCGGACTTCGGCACCGCCATGATCATTTCCATCGTGGCGTTCGTCATGTTGTATGTCGCCGGGATTCAAAAGAAGTTCCTGTTCTATTCCGTGCTGGCAGTCATTCCGTTTCTGGTTACCGCGGTGATGGGCGCGCAATACCGCACACGGCGCATCCTTTCATTTCTCGATCCCTGGGCCGACCCTTCGGATACGGGCTTTCAGGCCATCCAGTCGTTTCTGGCGTTCGGGCGCGGCGGCATCTGGGGACTCGGATTGGGAGACAGCCGGCAAAAACTATTTTACCTGCCGGAAGCGCATACCGATTTCATCTTCTCCGTGATCGGGGAAGAGCTGGGAATTATGGGCACGCTGGGAATCATCCTGCTGTTCGGCATATTGATCTGGCGGGGATTCACCATCGCGTCGCAAGCCAAGGATTTATACGGCACGCATCTGGCCATCGGATTGACTCTGCTGGTCGGCGTGCAGGCCTTCACCAATATGGGTGTGGCGGTCGGTGTTCTGCCGACCAAAGGGTTGACGCTTCCATTCATCAGTCTGGGCGGATCGTCCCTGCTGATCACGCTGTTGTGCATGGGAGTTCTGTTGAACATATCGGACCATTCGGTCCGGCGTTGAATTATTAGTAATGGCGAACTCAGTCGTTATAGCGGGCGGCGGGACCGGAGGACATCTCTATCCCGGCATTGCCCTGGCGAAAGCGCTTATGAAGCACGATGCAGACATTCAAATCACGTTCATCGGTACCCGGCAGGGAATCGAGTCCCACGTCCTGCCGCGCGAAGGGCTCCCGTTGAAAACAATATTGTCCGGAGGCCTGCTGGGTAAAAAAGGAATCGGACGGCTGGTCAACTGGCTCAAACTGCCGGTCAGCATTCTGCAATCGACGGGGTATTTGTTAATGAACCGTCCGCGACTTGTGGTGGGAGTCGGCGGTTATGTCTCCGGTCCTGCGGCGCTATCGGCATGGGTGCTCCGCATCCCGGTGTTGATTCACGAACAAAACACAGTGCCCGGCGCAACCAACCGCTGGCTGGGCAAAATCGCCGACAAAGTGGCTATCACCTTTGAGATGTCCAAAAAATACTTTCCCGCCCACAAGGTGGTGGAAACCGGAAACATGATCCGCGAAGAATTCACCGAAGCGAAAGCGGCCAACATCCCCACCTCCGATCATTTCACGGTGCTGGTGCTGGGCGGAAGCCAGGGAGCGCAGTCCATCAATCGCGCTCTGCTGGACGCGCTGGATAGGCTGGCGCCGGTGAAGGATCGTCTACACATCATCCACCAGACGGGACAAACCGACGAAGCCGAAGTACGGGCGGGTTACGAACGCAAAGGGTTTTCCGCCGACGCACGGGCATTCATCTACGACATGGCGGAGCAATACCGCAAGGCATCGCTGATCATCTGCCGGTCCGGCGCGACGACCCTGGCAGAAGTGACGGCATTGGGGATCCCCTCGGTGCTGGTGCCCTACCCTTTCGCGGCACACAACCATCAGGAACACAACGCGCGCGCTTTGGAATCCAACGGCGCGGCGCGGGTCATTCTCGATAAAGACGTCAACGGCGAACAGTTGGCAGGAATTATTCTGGACGGCATCGAACATCCCGAAGCATTACGGGAGATAGGGAACAAGAGTTTTCAAATGGGACGGCGCGACGCCACCGAACGTGTCCGCCAATTGTGCATGGAACTGATGCGCAGTCCCAATTGAGTCATTGAAGCAACACGCAGGACCCAGGAAATTATGAGGCTATATGTTTTTAGGCAAAACCAAACGGATTCACTTTATCGGTATCGGAGGTTCCGGCATGAGCGGCATTGCTGAAGTACTGATCAACGAGGGTTACGAAGTCACCGGGTCGGACAAGTCCCGGTCGAATGTGACCGAGTACCTGGAAAAAATCGGTGCCCGCATCGCCTACGAGCACCACGCAAAGAACGTGGACGGATGCCAGGTAGTGGTGACCTCCACAGCCGTCAAACCGGACAACGTGGAAGTGCAATCGGCCCGCAAGCAGACCATCCCCGTAATCCGGCGCGCCGAGATGCTGGCCGAACTGATGCGGATGAAGCAGGGCATCGCCATCGCCGGCACCCACGGCAAAACCACGACCACCTCGTTGGTCGCGACCGTTCTGGCGGGTGGCAACCTCGATCCCACCGTCATTATCGGCGGCAAACTTAAAAGTGCGGGAAGCCACGCCAAAATGGGGCAGAGCGAGTTTCTGGTGGCGGAAGCGGATGAAAGCGACGGTTCCTTTTTGAAACTGACGCCGACCTTCGCCGTGGTCACCACACTGGATGAAGAACACATGGACTTTTACAAGACGCTCGACAACATGAAGGAAGCGTTTCTGACGTTCCTCAATAAAATACCGTTCTACGGCACATCGGTGCTGTGTCTGGACGAACCCAATATCCAGTCTCTTATTCCCAAACTGGAGAAACGGTTTATCACTTATGGACTGGTGAGCCAGGGGGATTATACGGCACGAAACATCCGGGTGAAGGGATTGGACGCACAGTTCGACGTGTTTTATCTCGGTGATGAGTTGGGAACGATTCACTCCGTCGCTCCCGGCAAACATAACGTGCTGAACACGCTGGCGGCGGTCGCAGTGGGCATGGAACTCAACCTGACGTTTGACACCATCGCCCAGTCACTCAAACAATTTACGGGTGTTCAACGGCGCTTCGAAGTCCACCACAACACCGATTCTCTGGTGGTGGTCGACGATTACGGTCATCACCCGGTTGAAATCGAAGCCACGTTGAAAACGGCCAAGGAAGTGTGGCCGGACCGGAGACTGGTGGTGGTGTTTCAACCGCACCGCTATTCCCGAACCCAGACCCAGATGGAACACTTCTGGTCCGCGTTCAACGATTCAGACCATTTGATCATCAACGACATTTTCCCCGCCGGAGAGGAGCCCATTGAGGGCATTCACTCCAAGGGAATCGTGGACGGCATCCGGAAATTCGGACACAAAAACGCTGAACATGTTGCAACACCTAAGGAAACTTTGAAACGCTTGTCCCAGATTCTGCAACCCGGCGATGTCTTCATGACACTCGGCGCGGGTAATGTGTGGGAACTGGGGCGCGATCTGCTTGCCAACCTTCCCGAGCGGCTCCGCGAGGGAAAACCTGGAAAGGATAGTTAATTCATGCTGAACAATCCTTGGAAAACCCGACTCATACGCTTTGCTCACCTGCATCAGGGACAAAGCGTACCGATGGCAACTTTGACCGGATCGTCTCGCACGATCATGGGAAGAACAATTCACAAGAGAACCTTTATGAGCCCTTCCACAAACTGGTTGAACCGAATTAAAGGAGAAATCCGGTACGATGAACCTATCTCCAATCATACCTCTCTGCGTGTCGGAGGTCCGGCGGATATCTTCATCATCCCCAAGGACGTGTCGGACCTGCAACTCATTTTCAAAAACCACGGGGACATGCCGTTATTCATCCTGGGAGAAGGCACGAACCTCATCATGAACGACAAAGGTTTCCGGGGCATCGTCATCTCCACCAAAAACCGCTTCAAGTCGATCGAGCCTCCCTTGTTTTTCAAAAAAACCACAGGGGAAGAAGGCGCCGTGATCACTGCGGGCGCCGCCGCCAAGATGTCTTATCTGGTCAAGAATCTTGCGAAATACTCCCTGACCGGAATGGAAAATCTGGTGGGCATTCCTGGTTCTCTCGGCGGCGCGCTGATCATGAACGCGGGCGCGGACGGCACGGAAATCTGCGATGTGATTCGGAGCGTCACCCGCGTCAATACGGAAGGCGATCTGGAAACTCTGAAAAAATCGGAACTGCAATTCGAGTACCGCAAGACCACCTTCCCCACGAAAGGCGGCATCATCGTATCCGCGGAACTGGAATTGAAAAAAGGCGACCACACGAAAATCCAAAACACCATCGACAGTCATCTGGTCCGCCGCAAAAATAAACAACCGCTGTCTCTGCCCAACTCGGGCTCGGTATTCAAGAATCCAGAAGGCGACGCAGCGGGACGCCTTATCGAGGAAGCGGGATTGAAAGGATTCAGTATCGGTGACGCCGGCGTATCGATCAAGCACGCCAACTTCATCGTCAATAAAGGGGACGCCCAGGCTTCGGAGGTGATCGAAATCATCGAACATGTCCGGGCCACGGTTCTGGAAAAAACCGGTGTGGAACTGGAAACCGAAGTGATTATCGTCGGCGAACGGTAAAGGGCGCATTGGAGAGCGCCTGATTGGAAATTTTGATGAACATGGTCCGTTAACAAAGGTACCCCTCCTTCCTTTGTCCCCGGTCCTTGGCCAAGGACCGGGGGCGGACCGTTAAATTTGAGGGTAAGGAAAAGTTTGTTGGAGCAATTGAAACAAAAAACAATCGGTGTGTTGATGGGGGGACTTTCCCCGGAGCGGGAGGTTTCATTAACTTCGGGGCAGGAGATCTTCAACGCCATCCAGAGGAAAGGATTGAATGCTGAGATGATCGACGTGGACCACAACATCGGCGCCACCCTGGCGGAGCGAAAGATCGACCTGGCCTGCATCGCACTGCACGGCACCTGGGGTGAGGACGGCACGATTCAGGGGATTCTGGAATATCTCAAAATCCCTTACAGCGGCTCGGACGTTCTGGGGAGTGCCATCGCGTACAACAAGGTGGTGTCCAAGGAGATATTCATGGAACGCGGCATCCCCACGGCACCGTACCAAGTGGTCACCGCCGAAGACCGAGGCCAAGTGAAGAGAACGCTGGATTTGCCGGTGGTGGTGAAACCTGCCGACCAGGGATCGAGCATCGGCGTCAGTATTGTCCGCATGGAATCCCAATGGAAAGCGGCACTCGACGAGGCATTCGAGGTTTCGGAGGAAATTCTTATCGAACAATTCATCGAAGGCAAACTGCTGGCAATAGGGATGAACGGACCATTACCCATGCCGATCGTGGAGATCGTTCCCAAATCGGGTTTCTATGATTACGAAGCGAAATACACCGAGGGCAAAACGGATTATGTGTGCCCGGCACAATTGACCTCGAAGGAAGCACAACAGTGCCGTGACGCATCGGTCCGGGTGTTCAAGGCCCTCAAGGGCCGGGGGTTCCCGCGCGTGGATGTGATTCTGGACAAGGGCACTCCTTACGTTCTCGAAATGAACACCATACCGGGTATGACGCCCACCAGCCTGCTTCCCATGGCGGCGCGCCAGGCGGGTCTGGAATTCGATGACCTGGTGATCGAAATTTTAAAAAGCGCACAACTGGATTACAAAAACTAGAACACGATGATGAATTATACCTTGAACAAACCCAAAGGATCCCGCCTGAACTGGGGAGAAGTCCATTCGCGCCAGCGGAAAAACCATAAACGTCCGAGCAAAGTTCTTAAAGGACGCAAAATCAAAAACCGCCAGACCGGGTTCCGGGATATGGCTAAAACCTGGCTGGATGTGACCGCCAAAGCGGTCCTGGTCATGATCATGGGTTATGGGGCGTTTCATGGATACCGGTTTGTCACCACCGCACCGCAGTTCGCTGTGGCACAAATCAATTTCTCCGGGAACGAGAAGGTCAGCCTGTCCACCCTGGAAAACATGGTCCAGCCGCTGATGGGTCAAAACATTTTCCAGCTCAATCTGCAGTCCATCACCGAACGGTTCAAGGCCAATCCATGGATTGAAAATGTTTCCACAGTTCGGCGATTGCCCAGTGAAATCCGCATTCAGGTTCAGGAACGAACACCGTTCGCACGGATCCAGTTGGATAAAACTTATTTGATGGATCATTACGGAGTATTGATCGTTCCCGATAATAAAAAATACGATGCCCTGCCCCTGATCACGGGAGTGAAAGTACGCCGGGTAGAGCTGGGCAACGAAATCCCGGTGGCGGGAATCGTGCCGGGATTACAGGCCATGCATTTCATGAATCAACTGGGCGCGTTCAAGAACGATCCCATACAGAAATTTCATATGTCCAGTCCACGCAAGCTGGTATTCACCACCGAGAGCCGGGGAATCGATATCTATCTGGCAGTGGACCGGATTCAGGAAGGTTTTGAAAATTTGAAAATAATACTCGACGCCATGGATTCCAACCTCTCCGGAATTCATTACATCGACCTGTCCTTCAAGGACAAGGTGGTGGTCAAGCGAAACCGGATGGAACCACGGCGCGGGATCGTACACAAGATTTAACCGTTTTTTGAAAAGGGGACACACATGTCCAAAAAACAAAACTACATTGTCGGCCTGGACATCGGCACAACCAAAATCTGTTGCATCATCGCGGAGGTGACGCCTCAGGGCGAGATTGAAATCATCGGTCTCGGCCAGTCGCCCTCCCGCGGCCTGCGCAAGGGAGTCGTGGTCAATATCGACGGCACGGTCGAATCGATCCGGAGCGCGGTCGAGGAAGCAGAGTTGATGGCGGGAACGGAAATCGATTCCGTCTTCGTGGGCATCGCCGGCGGCCACATCAAAAGCATGAACAGCCACGGCATCATCGCGGCGAAGCACAAGGAGATCAACCACCACGATGTGGACCGTGTCATCGAAGCGGCCAAGGCCATCGCCATTCCCCTGGATCGTGAGGTGATCCACGTCCTGCCGCAGGAATATATCGTGGACAACCAGGACGGCATCAAAACGCCTCTCGGCATGGCGGGGATACGGCTGGAAGCTAAAGTGCACATCGTCACCGCCGCCGTCACCTCGGCGCAGAACATCGTCAAGTGCGTCAACAAGGCGGGGCTGGGCGTGCAGGACATCGTACTGGAACAACTCGCTTCCAGTGAAGCGGTGCTCTCCGCCGACGAAAAGGAACTGGGTGTGGCGTTGATCGATATCGGCGGCGGCACTTCCGACCTGGCGATCTTCTACCAGGGCGCGATCAAGCACACGTCCGTGCTGGCCATCGCGGGAGCGCAGGTGACCAACGACATTGCCATCGGACTCCGCACTCCCAATGCCGAAGCGGAGAAAATCAAACATGCGCACGGATGCGCTTACTCCAACTTGATCAAACACGATGACAACATCGAGGTCTCCACCGTGGGTGGACGGAGTACGCTCAAGGTGTCCCGGCAAATCCTCAGCGAAATCATCGAAGCGCGCATCCGGGAAATGTTTGAAATGCTCAATCACGAAATTCAGACGTCCGGATTCCAGGACAGCATTTCCTCCGGCATCGTCATCACCGGAGGATCGGCTTGCGTGGAAGGCATGGCAGATCTGGCAGAGGAAGTCTTCCAGGTGCCCGTCCGCATCGGCACGCCCATGGGTCTGGGCGGCCTGGTGGATGTGGTGACCAGCCCGATCTACGCCACCAGCACGGGCCTCATTCATTACGGAGAAAAAAGTTACAAAGCAGGCCGCAACATGGACCTGCAAGGTAGAAATCTATTTGAAAAAATCTTCAGCCGCATGAAAGGCTGGACGGAAGAATTCTTTTAGTCACCAAGGAGGAAACAATGAGCATGATCGAATTTGAACCAACCAATGATTATTCGGCGAACATCAAGGTCGTCGGCATCGGCGGAGGCGGCGGCAACGCGGTCAACGCCATGGTACGTTCCAACATCCAGGGCGTGGAGTTCATCCAGGCCAACACCGATATCCAGACGCTGGACGCTTCTCCCTGCCAGCACAAAATCCGGGTCGGAACGGAATTGACCCGCGGCCTCGGCGCCGGGTCCAATCCCGAGATTGGGAAGATGGCGGCGGAAGAAAGCCGCGAACATTTGTACGACGTGCTGGAGGGCTCGGACATGGTCTTCCTCACCGCCGGCATGGGCGGAGGCACCGGTACCGGCGCCACGCCCGTCATCGCGGAGATCGCCCGGGAAGTGGGTGCGCTCACCGTCGGCGTGGTCACCAAGCCGTTTATGTTTGAAGGAAGCCGGCGGCAAAAGCAGGCCGAAGACGGGATCGAGGAATTGAAGGAAGCGGTCGATACCCTCATCGTTATTCCCAACCAGAAACTGCTGAGCTTCATCGGCAAGCAAACCTCGCTGAGCACCGCGTTCTCACAGGTCGACGACGTCCTGCGTCAGGCGGTGTGCAGTATTTCCGATTTGATTGTGATTCCGGGATTGATCAATCTCGACTTCGCGGACGTCAAAACCATCATGTGCGGCATGGGCAAAGCGTTGATGGGCGGCGGCATCGCCTCCGGTGAAAACCGGGCCATCGAGGCGGCCCAACGTGCCATCTCCAGCCCTCTGCTGGACGAAGCATCGGTCGAAGGCGCCCGCGGTATTCTCATCAACATCACCGGAGGTGAAGACCTCACCCTGCACGACGTCAACGAGGCGGCCATGCTGATCCAGAAAAGCGCTCATGAAGATGCGCATATCATCTTCGGTGCCGTGGTGGATAAAACCATGAAAGAGGACATGCGCGTGACGGTGATTGCCACCGGGTTCGAAAAACAGGAACGCCAACGGCTCTTTCTTGCGCCGCAGGAGCCCAGTGCCATGCCCATGAAAAAAGTGGTGAACGGGCCAGATGTGGAAGCGGATCTGGAAAATCATCCCGCGTACCAACAGGAAAGTTTGAAGCAACTGGCGGATATCATCCGGAAAGAGTCTCCGGAAACGATATCCAACAGTTCAAATTTTGATATCCCGACGTTCCTGCGGAAACATGCCGATTGATCCGCAGGTTCGCCCAGAGAGGAGATGCGGGGCTGTTGAGGCGGCTCCCTCTCCTCCCTCCTTTAATTCCTCTTGTTCAAATCCCAGTTGTAATCCAGATAGGAAACATCGAGGTTCCCCTTTTTCAAGAAAGACCGGTCTTTCTCCGGTACGTAGCGGGAGAGAAACGGCAGGACGCCGCCCTTTGGTTCAAAGTCTTCCTCGAACCAGTCGAAAATTTTTGAGAGAGTCACCCGCCCTTTGCCACGGTCGACCTGGAGTCCTTTGCTTCTGTTTTCCAGAAACCGTTTGAACTGATCGTCGAGTTGCGCGTCCAGACGGTCCGCCGTATACGCTTCGGTGCGCAGGTCGGGACAACTCACCGAAGCGCAAACGATGGCGACATGGATGCGTGGGTCTCCCATCTTCCGTAAAATTTCGTGCTCGATGTCGTTGAGGGTGACCTCCTTACCGCCGACCACGCCCACCTTTTTCTTCCAGACCGATTCAAATACGCCCCCGGCATCCTTGATGCTGTCCACCGGGTAATGGTCTACCACCATTTTGACTGCCATGATGTTGTAGACGTTGATCCAGAAGGTCATTTTCTCTTTGGGAGTCTTCAGCGTGGCGGGAGAAAACGATTTCAGGTCCGCGATCAGTTTCGAATACGCCGGGTCTTTCTTGATACCGGGATAATTGACCCCGGCGAGCCGAACGCCTGCAATCGTTGTCGGTCCCACGTGTTTTTTCACCAATCCGTCCCATGCTTTGAAATCGAAGGCCCAAGCCGAGGACGGGGCCAGCATGATACAGACGATCAACACCCAGAACTTTTCAAAGAAAATACGCTTCATGGATATCCTCAAATCCTTTAACTGCATTTTAATATTTAAACGGTATAATGACATGAATGAGTCTCCCAGGGCGAACGGTAATTTAATTCATAGAAATGGTTCCCTGTTTAGTCCCTTCCGGAAGAGTTCCCTTACACTTTTTTGATCACGCATGAATCCCGACCCCAAAGAATTACTGTACGTTTCCGATCTGGACGGCACCCTGCTGGATATGCACGGCGATTTCCCCCGTCCCTGGGTGGACCGCCTGAACCGCCTGATCGACCGAGGCCTGAAGTTCACCATCGCCACGGCCCGCAACTACGATTCGGCCCACCCCATTTTACACGAGGTGAACCTGCAACTGCCGGTCATCCTGTTCAACGGGGCGTACCTGACCCATTTCCGGACCGGGGAGAATCTGGAGCAGTCCAATTATATCGAGCGCGACGTGGTCTATGAACTGCTGGAGTTGACCGCCCCGCTGGAGCAGGACCCGTTCGTCTATACCTTCGATGAGCGGCACCGCCTGTATTACCGGAACGCCACCAATGAGGGCTCGCAAGCCTATTTGAAAAGCCTGGAGGGCGACGGCCGCCTGCACTATGTCGATGAATATCAATTCACCGACGGCGAACAAATTGCCGGCCTTCTGCTGATCGATACCCCGGCGGTGCTGGACCCCGTTCACCGGCAACTGCGGAAACGGTTCCCGGATAATCTCAACCTGTACTTCGCGAAAGATATCGCCCGACCCAAATTTCACTGGCTGCAAATGTTCCACCACCACGCCGACAAGGGCAAAATGCTGCGCACCCTGTCCCAGCATCTGGATACCCCTCTATCCCAAATCGTGGTGTTCGGCGATTACCTCAACGACCTTGAAATGTTTGAGATTGCCGGGAAATCGATCGCCGTCGGCAACGCCCTGCCGGAGGTGCAAGCCGTGGCCCATCAGGTGATCGGCACCAACGCCAGGGGCGCGGTGCTGGACTATCTGGAATCCCTCGGATTCTGATAATAACTGGACCCTGCGAAGCGTATTGGGGTAGAATTGACAGGAATACAAAATAATTAACCACAGATGAACACAGATCAACACAGATAAAAACTCAATACTCCCTCCCTTACCAAGGGGAGGGCTGTTTTGGTCTTCCCTGATCCTTGTTCTCTGTTCAAGGTTTTTCTGATTTTATCCTGTTATCCTGTCAAATTTTCAGGTGTTTAAAATGACTGATAAAGACCAACCGCAAGAACCCGAAAAGACCGTCTACGAACGCGACAAAACGGCGAAGGAACCGAAGGTCGCCGACCGCCCGGAAGGCGAAGCACCGAAGCGTCCCGTCGTCAAGCCGCGCAAAGTGTTCCAGGCGAAGAAGGTCAAAATTCAGTCGAAGAAACCGCTGGAGCATCGCGTCCGCCATATCCGGGTGTCCAGCGAGGAGGCGGCCAACCTGATCCGGCAAATTCTGGTGGATTTTCAAAATGATCTGGCCGCGGAACCGACGGACGATCCGGATAAGGAATATCAGGACTACGATAAGATCGAAAAGTTTTTCGCACGCCTGGCGAGAAAATACAGCGTGTGCACCTCCAAAGCCGTGGGCGGCGATCTGGAATGGATCTACCCCAAGATGCCGAAAATTGAAGGCATGTTGACCACGGACCTGCGCGACGAAATCCTGAAATGCGAAAAGTTTGTGTTCCTCGAACCCATCAAATCCAAACTCGGCTACCACATCGTGTTGGTGTGTGAAACGCAGATTTGCAAAAAGATCGTGGAAGAACAGGAAAAACTCGACCCGCGCTACGAAGCCCTCGCCGCCAAAGACGCCCCCCGTGTCCAGGCCCCTCCATCAAGCATGGATATTCCTTCCTGACGTAGCAAGACAAAACCAATTGACCACAGATGAACACAGATAAACACAGATAAAAACCTGTCACCCTGAGCCTGTCGAAGGGCGGCAGGTTTTGTCATTCTGAGCGTTAGCGAAGAATCTATGTTTAGGTATGTTTTAAATAGGAAAGGTTATCAACCACCCCTGGCCCCTCCTTGAAAAGGAGGGGAGGAGCATAAAGCATTCATCGATGTTTATCTGTGGTTAATTTGGGTCCAGCGTCACGCTGGTCAAGTTTTAAACAGGAAAAGAAGACCGGCGAGGACGATGACCGCCAGCGTTCCGTATCCCATGATCTTCAGCATCTTGTCGCTTTCCACCTGTCCGCTCCTCTAAAGTTGTTTGCTCCCCCTTCTCCGAAAGCCTGTCCTGAGCTTGCCGAAGGAGGGGCAGGGGGGCTTCTTTAGTTGCTCCCCTCCTTTTCAAGGAGGGGCTGGGGGTGGTTTTCCCTCATCTTTTCTAATTAAATTCTTTTGTAGTTGCTCGATTCATCGAGCGACTTAAAAACCAACCTCTCATCCGAGTAAAAATAACCATCCCCTCTCCCCTCACGGGAAGCACCCACGGGGTGACGGGCAGGGTGAGGGGTGGTTTGGTCCATGCCCTTGATAAGGTTTATTTTTTAAAGCCCCCTCACCTTAATCCTCTCCCCCTGGGGAGAGGAGACATCAAGCACGTCACCCTGCCGCCGGAAACGGCGTCTTATGCAAAGCTCCCCTTACCAAGGGGAGGCCAGGCTAGGCCTGGAGCAAAATTCATCCGGGCGTGGCCCGGTTAGAAATTGATCTTCGAATTCATCTGGTTTTTGAGGATGAGTTCCGCCGCCGTATAATATTTCTTGTCACTGTTGCATGGCTCGCACGCAACGACCAAATTACCCTTGGTACTCTTGCCGCCGCGCGACAGGGGCACGATGTGGTCCATCGTGAGATCCTTCTTCGCAAAAGTCTTCGCGCAATAATGACACTCGCCCTTTTCGAGCAGGTTCTGCCACCACACCGACGCCTTGAGCGTCTTCCCCTTTTCCTTTTCCCGCTTGATGCTCTCCGGGCTCGGCGCTGCGGGCTCTCCGCCCTTCTTACTGCGTTGTCGTTTCGCCATCATAAAACCGTTTCAGATCAAAAGGATTCATATTCAGCCAAACCTCATGCACCGTCGCGGAGCGACCGCCCTTCTTACTGCGCTGTTTTCTCGTGGCCATAAGTCCGTATCAGTTTAAAAGGGTTCATATTCAACCGCACCGCCCGCACCGTAGCCGACAAACTGCCCTGCGGAAACCAGAAATTCTCGCCCACGTCGAAGCCGAAACCCATCGCGCCGGAAAGCCGCGTCTGCCAGGTCCAGAAACAACTGCCGTACCCGATCTCGAAGATGGGATCGATGTGCAAGACATACGTGCGGCCGCGCGACTCGAACTCATGCTTGAGCTCGTACACGCTTTGCAGTTCCAGCTTGTTGGGCAAACGCCAGTCGGTATGCCCGCCCAGTTGTTTGCGGTTGAGTTCCTCGACATATTTCCCGGCGTCGTACCAGTTGACGTAGTTCCCCGTCTCGGAGTAGCCGTAGCTCTCCTGCCACATCAACCCGGTCACAGAATCGGTCAGCGTGCCGTCGCCGTTGTCGGTATAACGCTCAATGCTGCGCTCGGTCATGCCAGGCGTTCCAGCGGGGATTGACGCTCGAAGGTGTAGCCGCAGGTGTCGATATCGCTCGGCGCATCCGGGTACTTGAGGCACAGCAGGGGTTTTTCGGGCGAGTTGTGGACCTTGCATTGATTATCTTCCGTCAATTGACTGCACGGGATATCGACCGCGTAAAACAGCGCGTTGCCCGCCACGTCCTCCCCCACCACCCGGATGCCCCGGTAGCCGAGGTAACGCTCCAGTTCCTCCCGATTGCCATGCTGGCGCAGAGTCACATCCCGCACCACCGTTAGATTCACCGTCCTGCAACACTCGCCGCATTGATGACATTCACCTGTTCGATTGAGCATACTATTGTTCCTGTTAGGGTTTCCCGAGATCATATCCTAGCATAACTTACAGGAGAAACAGCGGGAGACCAGGCGCTAGTAGTGTCTCAGCTTGAAATCGAATGTCCCCGAACGGCCAAAAGCGGATATTCTGCTCGGGTTGAAATACTTTCCTGCTCATATCCGACTTCCATGTATCAAGTTTTAGGCCCAAATCCTAACACAACACCTGGACCGGTTTTTGGGGGGCGGGTCAGTCATCAGATAAATGTACCGCCAGCGGAATGAAACAGAGCGCTCGCCTTGTTGAGTCGGTCCAGCTGATCGGAAGTAAGCGTAATTTCCCCGGCAGCACAAAATTCCTTCACCTGATCCACTTTGCGTGACCCTACCACAGCGGTGGTGATATTCTTTTGCTGGATCACCCATGCGAGTGCAACGTTGATGGGGGCCGTATTGATTTCTTGTGCAATTTCCTGAACAGTGTGGCGCACGGTTTGCGAATCACCTAAATGAGGCTGCCAATACAGGTAATATTCCTTGCGGGAGGGTGCCTTTAGGGCCTCTTCATCGAGTCGACCGGCTAGTAGACCACGGGCACTGGGCGAACACGCCATGTAACCGATACCGGCTCTTTCACATTTTTTTAAATGCTCTCCTTCGTACTCGCGCTGAAGCAGGTTATAAGGAACCTGATTGACGGTGAACAACGAGGCGGCGCCTGCCATCAGGCCAATGTCTATCGCCCGGAAATTCGAGATACCTACGGTACGGGCCTTGCCACTTTCTTTGAGGGCAGCCATGATGTCGCACATCTTCCCGGTCTTTAGCATGGTGTCTAAATACATGCCCGGCCAGTGGACCAGATACACATCGACATAATCCCGCCCAAGCGCTTTCAACGTACCCTCAAGACGCGACTGGTAAGCCTCGAGTGTCAATCCGGCATCGGGCCAGATTTTGGAAACGATGAGGACATCGTTTTTGCGGGAGCCCAGGGCTTTGCCGAGGCGGCGCTCGGATTCCCCGTCGCCAAAACCCTCGGCGGTATCAAACGCCATGATGCCGCCCTCCAGGGCGGTCTTCACCACCCGGTCGGCCTCTTCTACCGAACACACGTCCCCCCAACCTTCGCTGGGGGCAATCTGCCAGCAGCCAAAGGTGAGGGCCGTCCAGGGGATATCAAGTCCTTCGACTTTTATTGAACGCATTATTTCACAATCAGCGTAAAACGCCGGTAGCTGAGGTAACGTTCCAACTCCTCCCGATTGCCGTGCTGACGCAGAGTCACATCCCGCACCACCGTCATATTTACCGTCCTGCAGCACTCGCCACACCCGTGGCACTCACCTGTTCTATTTAACATCATATCCTCGAATAGTTTAAAAAATAGATAAATTTAAAAGACCGCCAAGGTTTAATAGAAACCCCTATATAGACCACCAAGCCTCTTGTTCTTCATCTTCATCGCGGGCAGCAGCTTTTTCAAGGCCCAGTTGATGAAGGATTTGTTGCGCCCATATACGTACACGTTTAACCGGATGGTTTTCTAATTCTTTGAAAGGAAGTTCATAAAGCTCAAAGTATTTTGTGCGCGAACCAGACCAACCGTATGAGTATATATTTCTATTTATTCCATTTAATACATTTTCCCTATCACCAAATTCATCTAACAGGCGGCGAGTAACAGGATGAATCGTTCGATCAGGAGCATCGGGATCCCTTGAAGAGAGAACCGGGGCTACAACAGAAACAAAAGCCGGGGCTTTTTCAGGGTTGGCATGGCACCAGGCAAATAGAGTGTCTTCCGGTAAGTTCAAAATTGCGGGATTAGGTTGTTTACTGAACGAATGCTTGTCTCCAAGGAGATACTCAAACTTCCATATAAATTTTTTGTTGGAAATTATAGCTTGGCCTATGAGCGGCCATGAAATTTCAGGAAAGTCGGCTAGCAATTGTGGAATAAGAGGTTTAATCAATTCTTCTCCGCCAGAATCAACTGAATGAATGAGTTGACGTGTTAGAGATAGGGCTATTTTTCGAGCTGTTGAATTTCCCCGCCCTTTATCCAAAACCCATTTCATTATTTCTTCGAAATGGTGACCATCCATGTGTGACCGACCACCATTTTCAGCCTTAGTACTTGCTTTTTCCGCAGCAAGAAAAATTTGAGGTGTAAGGTCCTCCAACACATGTTTTCGTGAAAAAGCATACATCCCCATAAGATTTATGCCTACTAAATAAGCGTCCTTTCCCATTTCAAATAAAATTTCAAAAAGTGGAGCAACATGTGGTGCTGGGAGCTCAGCAAGCTTTCCACCGCCACTCCATACCATAAGGTGCCAAGGATTTATTAGCCTTGAAATTAGCGCCTTTAAAACTAGAGGAATATCGCTTGGTTTTATATCAATTTGCCAACAAATGGAAGGAAGGGCAACCGCGAGGTCAGATGACACGGAAGCTTTTTGTTTAAAATCTTCTACAACATCAGGGTTTGTTTTAACAAGGCTTGATAAATAACCTGATAAAAATTCAAAATTTCTTTCTTCTTTATTAATGGATGTTAGGGCAGCGATTATAGAATCAAGAAAAGATACAGGATCATCAATTTTTTCTGAAATAGCATACCCAAATACCGCTGCCATACGTTGTTGGCCTTTGATCACCTGGGGGAGGCATGTTCTTAAATCTTCAATATTTTTCGAAAGTTCTCCGGCTAGAACTTCCACATCCTCTTTTTGCCGTTTGTTTTGTTCTTCATAAGAAAGCTTTTTGTCACATGGATAGTCCCACGGCATTTCTGTGACAAGGGAGCGCACACGATCAATCAATGCTTCCGGTTGTAGCCTGCTGATTAACTCCTGTACTTTCTGAATAATTTCCTTTTCTAATCCCTCTTTATCATAAACTAAAACATGACCCAGACTTTCATAAGCCTCTGGCCAATATGTACCATGAATGGAACTAACATCTTTGATAGCTTTCTCGACAATATGCATCAAATTCCGTGTTGCTAGCGACCTGAACTTATGGCCCAAGCCTTTTCCTGCTAATCTCCCCACTTCATCTTTTCTTTGGGCAAGTGTGATTAGTCGATTGCAACATTCTTCAATATAATTCCAAACTTCGCCCCAAGTTTCAGGTTGCCATGGCTCCAGCGCAGGACGGCTGCCGTGTGTTTCAGAACCTACGGATCGGGAGAAATGATCCATTTGTGCGCCTTGGAGTAAAGCTTCGACAATAATCAATAGCCGTCCTTCTTCCTCTGTGTTCAATGCATCTCCAATAAACCTTAGGCGTCTTTCACCATCAGCAGCAGTATCACCTAAATATACAGGAAAAAGTGATTTGAATTGTCCCGTTGCATTATTAGAATAATTTTCGTTTTCCGCAACGGCAAGGTCCAGCATCAACTTGGCTCCTCGTTCAAACGTATCAGGATCAAAACATACTTTATCTAAAGCCCAGACGATGTGACGCCTAGTATCATTGTCAATACTGATTAATTTTTCGCAAGAAAGATTTCCAATAATCCTCTCAAGCAATGTTACAGCTGCTTCAGTATCTATTTCTGCCAAATTGGAAAAAAATTCTGAATGCCCCGGCTTGGCTAGACTTTCAAGAGAATCAAAGGGACCACCTCTTCTTAATAAATGCCTACCAATCGTACTACCAAGGTCAGTGGTGTTTAGCAGTTTAAGTTGTGACGCGGCTCTCTTTTTAAGCCCTTCTGGCAAAGATCCTTCAATGATATTATCCCAATCATCCTTCCCCCACTCACCCCAAAGTTTTTCAGCTAAGTTCAAAGCTACAGGACGGGGCTGAATCATAAAGCTCTTTCCTTTGGTTTGCACGATCCCACGATCTACCAACCTTCTTATTGCTGAACGCATTGCTTCAGGGCTCAAATTACGACCAAGTTTTGAGACCGTTCCGATTTCGCTATCATAGATAATTCCAAAAATACTTAAGATCTGGGCACCCCGAAAAAGAATATCCGCTTCCACTTGATCACGTCCTATGATAATTGCTTTTGCAATGTCTTCAGGAGCGTAAGCAACTGGAATATTCTGAACCCCAACCTGCCCCAATAAAACCGCGATTTTTGGAAAACCTTGGGAGAATCGTACAAGCCGCCTAAAATCCTCATCAGGTTGACCGCTATTGATGGCTTTTAAGATTCCCTCGATTACGGCTTGGTCAGCTAGCCCTACAATAACTCTGCCTTCACCCTCTAAAAAAGGAGGCTCATTATCAATAGTAACAAGCGACAGAAGACTTTCCTGCCTTTGGACAACATTGGATAGATCTAAATGGGTTTGTGCATCACAATGATCGACAACAATGATAACCTCTGTAGGAGAGTCGGCAAGATTCTGAACCGCGAGTTTTACCGCAATGCTCCCGGCCATCTGTTCATCAATATAAAGTGCCCGTTCACTTAACTGGAATGAAGAATCACTGCTGGATTCTTTAGTGTCCAAGGTCTCTAAGACAAGACGTGATTTACCTACTCCTGGAGGGCCAAGAACACGTGCAACACCTTTTGGGTGGTCAATAATAGGAAGCAATTTTTGGCGCAGATCTATACGGCGAGGATCTTCAACCCAGGGAGTGCTGTGCTCAGGACTGGTTTTCCAGTAGGACCAAGTTTTAAATTTACCAATAGCGCCATGCTCGGTTTGTTCCAAGAGCCAAACTGCAACAGAAGTATGAGTATTGACCCACTCAGCAATTTGGCTTGAATCCCAAAAAGCCACTTGCCAATCGTCAATCTTTAGCCCAGCTTCCTTTAGGGAAGCACGAATGGACTTCTCCTTTTTTATAATTTCTTCCTTAGTGTAAGAGTGGGCGCAAAGCAGAGTGTAACTTCCTCCAGCCTCTAGCATGGAGAGCACCATGGGTTTTATTTTCCCATCAGGTTTCAGAATTTCCTTGCCAACTTTTTTATTGTCAACTTTACCTGATTTCAGTTGAAACTGATTTAAGCGATGACGCAAATAACGAGTTTTTTCCGGGCCCCCTGTCCATACAATTCTCCCATCTTCTCCACCATCAGGCGCTGTTATATTTTCAGCCACGTGAATACCATCTCCTGGAATAGAGTGGGCATAGGCTTCTGCCGCTAATAGTCGTCTCATGAGCAGAGGAAACTTGTCTGCAGATAGCTCAGCAACATGTTTTCCGCTGACTTCAAAAGGTGACCTCCCTCCTTTTGTTGTAGATTCCCTTGTTTTTCCAGTTAGGATTTTAAGTGACGCTGGGTTTGTTTCCAGAATTTTTAAAAGGTTTATTACGGCAGCAGCCGGCTTAATAGCCCCAGACTCATATTTTGTGAATGCCCGCGGACCACCGCCAATCAATTCTCCAGCCTCAACTTGGGAAAGGCCAAGGCCTTCCCGAATTGTTTTAATACGTTTCGGAGACAAATTTTCCTTTTTATTGTTTTCTAAATCACTTTTTCCGTTTTTCATAACCATAGTGACCCTATTTTGAATTTCTTTCTCACGTCAGTATTTCTAGTGTCGCAGTGCTGTTTCCAGAATCATTAACCGGCGTTTTAAGGCAGAGTCCGGCTTGGTGACCCCGGATTCATATTCTTCGAACGCTCGAGGAGCACAGTTAAATAATTCCTCAGCTTTAACTTGGGAAAGACCAAGGCTTTCCCGAATTATGCGGATTCGTTGTGGTGAAAATTTATCTTTATAAATAACCATAGTGGTCCTTAGTCTAAATCTATACCATTATGGTCACAAGTCGACTGAGATGTCAACGGTGGGATATAATTTTTTTGGTTTGGGGGGTTTAAGCCCTCTCGCAGGCTATATTTCCGTTTTCCTGAAGATGCAATCGGACGTTACACACAATAGGGCGGGATACCCTCTTCGACGGGTGTGCCGGGTTTGCCGTTCTTGATGTTCTGGATGTTTTTGGCGGTGCCGGTGATCATTTTCTGGCGGGAGATTTCGATCTGCCGCATGATCTCGTCGGGTGAATCGGTGAGCAGGTTGCCGAACTTGGGCTGGCATTTCAAATTGCCGACGTCACAGCACGGGGTCATCTCCCCGGTTTGCTGGACGGTCATGATCTCGATGGTACCGCGCGGGATGGTGCACTCCAGCGTGTTGACGTCTTTCGGGAACGGTTGCGACACCATGGCCCGCTCTCCCCGCTCGTCGACATAAAACCCCAGGATCATATTGACCCCAAAGGTGAAGCCGCCGACGGTGGTGTAGCTCTCGATATCTGCCATCGCGTTGTTGAATTCCGCTTCCGTGCATCCCGGCTTTTCTTTCACCAGTTGTTCGATCCGCTCGCGGTGGGCCTCCAGCAGGGTGAGGGTGGGATGAAACTTCGCCCCCTGCTCGCCAAAAAATTGCTTCATCGTTTCCAACTGAGTCAGCAGGTCCGGCACCTTTTCGAAAATCATGTTCACGATCAATTCGTTCTGCAGTCCCAGGATTTCTTTCAGCAGAGGTTTTTGCCGTGATTCCCACACGGTGGGGTACAGGGTGAAATCGACCCGCCCGTGCAGTTTCATGATTTCCACCAGCCGCAACCAGCGTGAGTGCGTGTTCGATTGGATGTCGAGGTTGGTGTGCAGGCGGACGTTGGGCGAAATCCTGCGGAAGATGTTGAAAATTTCGACGAGGTGCGGATTCTGCGAAGGCTCGCCGCCGGTGAAGTTGATTTCCTGTTGGGCCAGCTGGTTGAACAGGTCGATCTGCTTGATCTTGTCCACCATCACCTGCGCCTGCTCCGGCAGGAGATGCCAGTCGCTCCGGTCGATCTTCGACAACGGCTCGTAGACGTGGCAGTACGTGCACTCATCGCGCACGTAGCGGTTGCAATTGGCTTCGACAAATATATTCAGCATGGCCTGAACCCGGCAAAACGGGGATTAACGATATCCCATTCTATAATCCGCTGTGCCGGTTCTTAAAGCAAAATCCACCTGAACGGGAGCGATTCCCAAAATACGCACCGGCTTGAGGCCCGTTCCGGGGAGGGCTTTGCATAAGTCGCTGGTTCAAACGTCAGGATAACGTGCTTGATATCTCCTCTCCCCAAGGGAGCACCCGCGGGGTGACGGATTAAGGTGAGGGGGCTTTAAAAACCAAACAATTTCAAGGGCATGAAGCAGACCACCCCTCACCCTGCCTGTCACCCTGTGGGTGCTCCCCATGAGGGGAGAGGGGATGGGGGTTTTCATCGAGCTGGGGAAAACCGGATTATGCAAATGTCTCATTCCGGGGAGCCGGGCAAGGCCCGGAGCAAATTTAAAACCTTTCAGGTGTGCCCAATGACTGTCGTCCGCAGGCATCGGTCAACCCGTTGCCCCCCTCGCTAGAGGGGCCAGCGTCACGCTGGTTACTTCTTGCGTTTGGCCTTGGCCTTCCGGGGTTTGCCGTGGTGTTCGGCGCTGACGGTGGTGTAGATGCCGCCGCGCACGAAGAACTCACCCTCCACCTGCATCCATCGTGGCTGGCAGGCGGCCACCAGGTCGTCCAGAATCTTGTTGACCACCGCCTCGTGGAACGCGCCCTCGTTGCGATACGACCAAAGATACAGCTTGAGCGACTTCAACTCGATGCATTCGTGGTCGGGCACATAATGGATATCGATATGGGCGAAATCCGGCTGGCCGGTGCGCGGGCACAGGCAGGTGAACTCCGGGCACTCCATATGGATCTCATAATCCCGGTCCGGATAGGGGTTCAGGAACACTTCCAGCTCTTGAGCGGCTTGTTTTTTCATAATTTTCAGTTTTTTCAGGTTTTTTGAGTTTTTTTTCGGTCCCGGCCTTGCTTTTTGGTTCTGGGATTTTATTTATGATAGTATCTATTAGCACTTGCGGCCGAGGAGTGCTAATTTCCGGTACCCCCAACTGGCCAAAACCACATAACTTGTTATTTTAAAAGGATTTGCAAATCCATCGCCGTCATTATCGTTTTGATTCAAAACGTTTATTGAATAGGTTTTAACTCAGAATTTGAATTCTATCACTATTTATAAGGAGTTGTTATGAAGATTCGTCCGTTGCAAGACCGCATTCTAGTACAGCCCATCCGGGAGAAGGAAGTTCGCAAGAGTGGCATCATCATCCCCGATTCGGCGCAGGAGAAACCGATCGAAGGCCGGGTGAAGGCCGTAGGCGCAGGCAAGGTAGGAGAAGACGGCAAACGCGTGAAACCCGACGTGAAAGTCGGCGACAAAGTGCTGTACAGCAAGTACGGCGGCACCGAGATCAAAATCGAAGGGGACGATTTTCTGCTGATGCGGGAAGACGACATCCTCGGCATCGTCGAGTAACCCATCCGAACCCAAAAAATACTATTCATCTAATATTAGGAGATTGAGTTATATGGCAAAGCAAATTGTTTACGATGAGAAAGCACGACACAAGATTCTGTCCGGCGTCAATCAGCTGGCGGACACGGTGAAGCTGACGTTGGGCCCGAAAGGCCGCAACGTGGTCATCGACAAGAAATTCGGCTCCCCCGTCATCACCAAGGACGGCGTGACCGTGGCGAAGGAAATCGAACTGCAGGACCCGTTCGAGAACATGGGCGCGCAGATGGTCAACGAAGTCGCCAGCAAAACCAGTGACAACGCCGGTGACGGCACCACGACAGCTACTGTATTGGCCCAGGCGATTTTCCGCGAAGGCCTGAAAATGGTCACCGCCGGGTCCAACCCGATGGACATCAAACGCGGCATCGAAGAAGCAGTCGCCGTCATCATCCCCGAAATTGAGAAACTGGCCAAGCCGACCAAGGATAAAACCGAGATCGCGCAGGTCGGCACCATTTCCGCCAACCACGACACCGCCATCGGCGACATCATTGCCGAAGCGATGGACAAAGTCGGTAAAGACGGCGTCATCACCGTAGAAGAAGCGAAGAGCATGGAAACGGCACTCGAAATCGTGGAAGGTATGCAGTTCGACCGCGGTTACCTGTCCCCCTATTTCGTGAGCGACGCCGAGCGTATGGAAGCGGTATTGGAAGATGCCTACATCCTCCTGCACGAGAAGAAAATTACCAGCATGAAAGACCTCCTGCCGATACTGGAGAAGGTGGCCAAAAGCGGCAAACCGCTACTGTTGCTGGCTGAGGATATCGAAGGCGAAGCGCTGGCTACCCTGGTGGTCAACAAACTGCGCGGCACCCTGAACGTGTGCGCCGTCAAAGCCCCGGGCTTCGGCGACCGCCGGAAGGACATGCTGAACGACATCGCCATTCTCACCGGCGGCCAGGTGATCACCGAGGATATCGGCGTGAAACTGGAGAACGTGACCCTGGACGATCTGGGTCAGGCCAAACGCATCACTATCGACAAGGAGAACACCACCATCGTCGACGGCAAAGGCAAAGCGGCCGAGATTCAGGGACGGGTCAAACAGATCCGCAACCAGATCGAGGAAACCACCTCTGACTACGATAGCGAGAAACTGCAGGAGCGGTTGGCGAAACTGGTCGGCGGCGTGGCTATCATCAAAGTCGGTGCCGCTACCGAAACCGAGATGAAAGAAAAGAAAGCCCGCGTGGAAGACGCTCTGCACGCTACCCGAGCCGCGGTTGAAGAGGGTATTGTACCCGGCGGCGGCGTGGCATTCTTGCGCTGCCTCAAAGCTCTCGACAAAATCGAAGGCGAGCACGACTTCATGATGGGCGTCAAGATCATCCGACGCGCACTGGAAGAACCGATTCGCCAGATCGCGGCCAACGCCGGCGAAGAAGGCACCGTGATCGTCGAGAAGGTCAAGGTCCTGAAGGGCAATCAAGGTTACGACGCCCGCACCGGCGAGTACGTCGATATGATCAAGGAAGGCATCATTGATCCGGCCAAAGTCGCCCGCACCGCATTGCAGAACGCGGCCAGTATTTCGGGACTCCTGCTCACCACGGAAGCGTTGATCACCGACCTTCCGGAAGAGAAGGAAGACCATGCCCACGGCCCGGCTGGCGGCGGCATGGGAGGCATGGGCGGTATGCCCGGCATGATGTAATTCCGTTTTACCTTAAGTATGAAACACCGACCCCCGGTCCTCGGACCGGGGGTTTTTTTTATAAATTTGACTTTTCGGCGATAACCATATAATATCTTATAAATCAATTAGTTGGATGGTATCCGAATTCGGTTTTCGGATGAATGAATCGCACTGGAGAGGAGCTTCACCCGACCCGGTAAGGGACACCCCCGCCTTTTTCATCCCCTCTAAACTTTTTTCTCCAGTTGTGTTAAATTCAGGGGCTCGATGTGGCCAAGCATTACTGTTTGCTCTTCATCTGATAACCATTTTTTAAACATCAACCTCCCCTGCTGGGTTCTATTGAACTGTCTGCCCCCCACTCACCGATACCGCAATCCCCGACGCCGACTGTTTGCAGTGAGGTTTTTGATTCTGCTTCTTGGGTCCGTATTCCCGGCAAGTCCCGCTGGAGCGGAATCTCCGCTGTCGCTGGTGATCGAAAACCAGACCTACGTTTACAACCAGGAACGCGCCAGGGAAGTGGATTTGAGTTTGCAGACCGAAGGGTTCACTTTGATCGGAAACCTGTCCAGGGCATTCTTCCGGTACGAGATCAAAAAGGGATTGCGGGTCGAGGCGGGGGTTCTGTGGAATTTCGAGTTTGGCGAGGACAATGTCCCCGACGAGGTGGACCCAATTATTTCCCTGCACTATGCCTTTGCCCAGGATTGGTTGTTCACCGCCGGAACCATTGACCGGAACCATCCCCTGCACGACGCGTTTTTCAACGATAACCTGCGCTATATCGAACCCATCGAGCAGGGGTTTCAAATCAAGGCCGATTCCCGGCATATCCGGCAGGACCTGTGGCTGAGCTGGGAGGAACGGGAAACCGACACTCAGCGCGAAAAATTTTCTATCGGCAATGTCACTCAATTGAAGGCGGAAGGTTTCATGCTGGAGGGGCAGCTCTACTGGGTACATCTGGGTGGCCAGAGAAACTCCGGTCCCGGAGTGTTCAACAATTTAAGTGTGGGCGTGGGCGGCGGCTACACTTATCGTCCGGAAAAACCCGGCGGCAGTCTCGATTGGCTCGATGAAATCGGGTTCACCGTTCATTACCTGCAAAATACCGACAGTCCGCCGGCATTACCAGAGGTGGACGATGAGGGCATGGCCTACCGCGGTTTTTTGACCGTCTGGGATACGTATGTTTATTATCAGCATTGGCGGGGGGGCAGTCTCAATTTCAATTCGCCCCGCGGAGATATCACCCTACCGGGCATAGCGCTGGCCAAGGGCGATCCCCTGTACCGTGCGCGGATTTATGATGAGGTGGGCATCATCAAAACCTGGGAACTGGCGGATGAAGTGATCGCGACTCTGGATGTCCGGGGACAGTTTACGTTGGGACGGTTTCAACCCATCGTGGCGGTTAACATCACCTGGAGGCCGAAGTTTCCACTGTTTGAGGAATATTTTAAAACCCGCACGCCGCCCCAATCCGAAACGATCGAGCCTCCCATCGGTCGGCCTTACGGTTTTTGAATGGGGCCCGATTTGCCGTCGGAGCTCCTGCCCTCCAAGTCATTCATACTTTTCCGGCGAGGAGGTTCCCCGAATCTGATCATATATCCCGCGCAGGTGGCCCCGGGCGCTTTTTAAAGTCTCATAAACCCACCCACGGTCGTAATAATAAATAATCATCAACGTGTTCCGGGGTTTGTCATCCGGCCGCATTAGACGAACGCTGTGCCAACTGTCGGGTGTCACGCCAAAGGCATAGCCGGAATTGGGCGCAAACGACATCACCTTCCCTTCGTCGAACGAACCATCCGGCTGTTTCTCATGAAAAAGTGTGCCGAGATGAACCTGAGATTCATCGGCAGGAAAATAGAACTGAGTCGTGATCGCCTTGCGGTGGGAGTCGGGGTGTATCGTGATTTTGTAACCGGGAGTATCCCGGAACAAGACCGGGAAAGAATTGATTTTTATTTTTTCAATAGGTCGTCCCGTGGCCCTTTGAAGAACTTCTGCGAATTTTTGTTTGTACGCGAAGTTAACGGGTGAGGACTTCATTTGATGGGCGATTTCATGCCAGAAGGTCCTCTGGCTCCCCGGCAACCGGTTGATATTGGCGGGCAACAGATCAAACTTCAAGCGGGCGCTTCGGCCATCCGGAAGCAGGGCGTCATGGTGCCGCAATTCACGATATAATTCTGAGCCAGGGAGATTCTCCAGTATTTCGGGATAGAGTGCCGGGTCGAACGGGGAAACCAGCTCCAGATGTCCAAAAGGACACCTGCTGAGAGGGGTGTCGTGAACTCGCTCACTCAGGTATTGGCCAGCCTGCTCGAGAGTACCCATGGGTAAATTGGAGGGTCTGGTAAAAAATAGTTATTAACATCCAAGCGGATCATCCGCTCAAACCAAGCCTGTGGAATTCATGTTGAACGTCGTGGTTTTGAACCCCATACGTCTTCGATGGGAAGCATCGTATGCCATTCAATTTTACGACAGAGAATTCCGATCTATTTTTTCCATCAGATGATCCAGAATTTCCTTGCCACTGGCAAATCGGTTCGAGGCTCCTTTTTCTCTGAACCATCGGCGCATTTTGTTCAGAATCTGGTAATAGGGGTAGCGGGAAAAATAATGCTTTAAAGTGGTTCTTCGGGCCACTATATTTTTGATCCGCTCAAAATTCCCATCTATTTCAGCCTGGACTTCCCGGGGTGCCGCGCCATTTTTTTTGAAAATCTGACGGATATTGCCCCCGTCTCCGGGTATTGCTTTCTCGACCACTGTAAATCCCGCCCGCTCAGCCATTCGGCTCAATGTGGATTGATTGAAATTATACAAATGCGCCGTATGGAAAGTATTGTTGGGCGATTGGCAGGTGGCCTCAACGTTCGGCACCTCAATGACCAGTAACCCATCGGTGGCCAGAAAAGAATGAATTCTTTTCAGGATGTCCGCCGGGTTGTCCATGTGCTCAAAAACATGCCACAGAGTGACCATCTCGAATGAGTTCTCTTCGAATTGAGTATTTTGAAGAAAGCCGACTTTAATATTCAGCTGATATTCACTCTTCGCGTATTCCGCGTAACCTTCATTGGGCTCGATGCCGAAGGCGTTATAACCCAATTTATTCAGCAGATATAAAAACTCGCCTCCTCCCGAACCCACCTCCAGAACCCTCCAGCGGGGCTTTAACAAATGCTTGAGCAGATTGAAACGGCCCAAGGCCGCATGGGCGGATCTGAAAATATGTTTTTTCTTTGGGGTATACGTCCCTTTATATCGAATGCGATAGTGCTTTTGATAATAATTATAGGGATCAATGAGAAAAGGATGGCTCCAAACTAACCCGCATTTTTTGCAAATGACGGTATTGAGGGGTTGGTTTCCTCTTCCAATAGCGCACAAAACATCGTATTCCGTTGAACCGCACAGGTTGCATTGACTGGAGAGACTTATGGTTGGGGGGGGTTCCAGGGAATCCGGCTTTGAGTGATCGAGAGCGGGCATAAGGGCATCGGGAACGAAACTTCTATTTATGAAATGACGTTTTTATTCTCAGGGTGTCCAAAATCCAATCTAAAACAGGGAATTCACTTTATCGACAGCTCCAAGATTTTCCATAGACACCAGTATTATATTATAACACGATGATAGCCGCGGCAACCACGAATCCGCTGGATCGCCCTACGGTTTTTGAGTGAGGTCCGGTTTGCCGTCGAAGTTCCGGTCCTTTTCCACGCGAGTGGTTTTTCCGTTTTTATCCAGAAATTCCCAATAGTCAGCTTTGTCATCGTGGTTGGTGTCATAGGCCACGCGCTCCAATTTTTCCGAAGCATTGAAATACTGCCACTGATCGGGTTTTTGGTCGCCGTTGGTATCGAACGCGGCCTCCGCTATTGTTTTCTGACGAAACCGGTCCCAACGATCCACCTTCCCATTATGGTCAACGTCATACTCCGCCCTTTCCAAGACACCCTGATCGTTA
Source organism: Nitrospinaceae bacterium (assembly GCA_965237905.1). Lineage (GTDB taxonomy): Bacteria > Nitrospinota > Nitrospinia > Nitrospinales > Nitrospinaceae > SZUA-226. The sequence goes on from OZ250172.1 coordinate 861,961, forward strand.
TAAAACTTCCAGGCATTGATCTTGCCGTCGTGGTTGTCGTCGATTTCCCCGCGCACTAATTTTCCTGCCGGGTTGTAAAATTCCTTCCAATCGATTTCACCATCGTTGTCGGAATCTTTTTCGATGCGGTCCACCTGATTCTTCCCGGAATAATACTGGATCTGATCGAACGTCCCATTGTGATCCGTATCAAATTCGATGCGGTCCAGTTTCTTGTCCGACTTGAAGAACTGCACCTGGTCGACTGCGCCGTTGTAGTTCAGATCATACTCCACCTTAAGAATCTGACCGGAGGCGGAGACATGATGCCATTGATCGACCTTACCGTCGAAATTGGAGTCCACCTCCATCCTGCCGGCGAACAGGAGAGTGGGACAGACCAGGCACCACCCCACAATTGCGAATATCCAAAACAATTTTTTGCGCACGGTCACTCCCGAAAGGAAACAATGCGCAAATTGTAGCATGACCCACCGGAGGACAAATGACTTTTATCGAAAGGAGATGAGGATGGTTTTTTAACTCAACTGATTGATTTTGGCCTCAATCATTTTTTGAGTGATACCGCCGCCGAATATTTTTTCCCGTATAACACCATCGGGTGTAATGAAATAGGTAACCGGCAGGTGGAGCACCTCATATTCCTGGGAGACATCTCCATAGCCGTCCAGCAAAATAGGAAAACTCAAACGATTGATCTGCACAAATTCACCAATCTTTTCCTTGGATTCGGCAAGGTTGATTCCAATGATTTTAACTTTGGGATTTAAAGACTCATGGGCCTTTTGGAATTCAGGCAATTCTTTGATACATGGAACGCACCAGGTAGACCAAAAATTAAGGACAACGAATTGTCCTTTCAAATCGGACATTTTTACAATTTGACCATCCACGGCTTCCAACTTGAAAGTCGGGGCCGGCCCGCCCACCAGGGGCGGGGACGCAGCCATTCCGACTAAAAAGAGACTTAAAAACACCACCCGAGCGCATCGGGATTTTGCAAACGATTTAGAAGCCATAAGAAATCCCCGCCATTAATCCAAAATTCGGAACCAGATTCACCTCGTTGACTCTCTGGTAGATCGGAATTTGGACATGAGTGTATAAAGAAACATTTTCCGAGGCGGTTAACACCACGCCCGGCGTAACATTTATAAAGGTGACCCCGGTATTCGGCACGTCCATACCCAAAAACTCGTCGCGCCGGGAAATCCTCGTATTGATTTGGGTGATCAGATTAATTTTCTCGTTTAACTGGTAACTGACCCCTCCATCAATAAAGGTGCTGTCCCCAAATTCATAATCCAGGGAATTTTCAGTGGTGAACCGGTGGGACGCCGATGCAAAAAAGCCCAACTTATTGGGAATGAGGGAAAAATTATAAAGCGCCGAGATGATCGGGTCGGTCGAGCCCGTGCCCGGCATGATGGTCGGCTCGTTGATTTCCCCTTCCGAGTTTAATAATTTGAAATCCCCGGTGGCAAATTTGACCCCGGCACCCGCGATCACCAAGTGCTTGGTCGTCTGCAACACGGCATATTTTGCCATTAACGTAATGTCGCCAAAACCACTGGTCCCGTCCTGATTGGTGAATTCTGGTGGGGGCACAGGACCAGGCAAACCATCAATATGCTCATGCTTCCGGTCATTCAAAAAGGGCACGTTCACAGAAATAGTGAAACGCTCTGTCACGCCATAGCTGATATCGAGTTGGGCGAGTTCATTAATCGTTCTAAACTCCCTGTGGTGCTCCGGCTCAATCGCCCCGTCTTCAAATTCCACTTTGGCCACGTCCACATTCCCGTCAAAATCACTAGAGCCTTTTTTTCTGTCATCCTGACGGATATAGCGATACGACAAATCCACCACGAACCGTCCTTCGTTGGCCAGGCCCGACTGGGATCCTCTGATCAAAGTACAATTGGAGGACCCACAACTGGCTTCAGCCAGTGAAATCAAATTCATCGTAAGAAAAATAGAAGTAATAACCATGCACAGCTTTTTCATTATTGCGTTTCCTTTCTAAAAATAGAGCGGGGCAACCGTCCGATGAATGCGCCTTGTCCTTCTTAAAGGAGAAAACTCAGGCCACAAGAAATTGAAGTACAACGGACTGGCAATGATTACGAACTAGAGTTTGAAATACTAAAAGGTGGGATTAGAGAACCCGGGGCGGGCGGTCGAGGGAATGGGAATAGAAAGGATCGTAAAAAACAGCCGGGCTTATGGGGATCACAGCCATCTGCAAGTCATCTTCTACCGAAGCCACCGGAATCAGAAACCGGAGGGAATCCCCAACGGACCGGGAAGATGGCGCCTGGAAGGGCCCGCCACCGCATTCGTTGGTTAAATAGCCGTTGTCTTTCCCCTCTGCAGGAATCTTATGGTGTGGACAGGGAAGCAGAGGATTGTGCCCCAGCAATTCACAATGCAGACGTTTATCCCCCAGTTTGACCTCAAAGGGAGAAACGGCTTTGGGGGCTTGAGAATAAAAGGGCGCTCCATCAGTGACTATCGCAGGGTGTGCGTGGCTGTGAGAGTGCATCGACCCCGCCGTAGCGGTCGACGCCATCAGGATCACCCAGAAACAGGCCAACAATATGATTCGTCTGGCATTCATGTGCTCATCTTATCAATCCCGTGAATTTTTGCAAGATTTTTGTATTTTTCCAGTCATTGAACCCCACGGGTACTATATGAGACACTAAGATGTATTGTTTTATTCCCACTTACCCGGAAAAACCGGGCGTCCCAAACAGGAATTATGAATATACTGGGCATGATCATGGCCGGCGGCGAAGGCAGCCGCCTCTATCCTCTCACCATGGACCGGGCCAAACCGGCCGTTCCTTTCGGGGGTAAGTACCGTCTGATCGACTTCGTACTCAGCAACTTTCTCAATTCCAAAATCTATTCCATTTATGTGCTGACCCAGTTCAAGTCGCAATCGCTGGCCGAGCACCTGCAGGAAGGTTGGCGGTTCAGCTCGATCCTGGCCGATCACTTCATTCTGCCCGTCCCCGCCCAGCAACGGACCGGACAGAGTTGGTACCGGGGCACTGCTGACGCTATTCATCAGAACATCAATTTGATCCAGGATAAGGAATACGATCTGGTCGCCATTTTCGGAGCGGACCATATTTACCGGATGGATATCCAGCAGATGATCAACTTTCACATTTCCAATGTAGCGAAGGTGACCATCGCCGCGATTCCTGTCCCGATTAAAGAAGCCCGGCATTTTGGAATCATCCAGGTGGATGCCACCGGTCGCGTCGTCGGCTTCCAGGAAAAGCCGGAAAACCCGCAACCCATTCCCGGCCGACCGGACGAAGCCTTTGCCTCCATGGGAAATTACATTTTCAACGGCCCGTTTCTGACTGATGTCCTTCACGCTGATGCCAAAAACAAGGATTCTTCGCACGATTTCGGCAAGGACATCCTTCCCTCCTTATATAAGCAACATCCGGTCTTTGCCTACGATTTCGCAAGAAACCGGGTACCGGACATTACTCAGGAGGAAATCGGGTACTGGCGCGACGTGGGGAACATCGGCAGTTACTGGGAGGCCAACATGGATCTCAGAAACGTGAAACCGATTTTTAACCTCTATAATCTGAAATGGCCGATCAAAGCTTCCGCATTGGGACTGCCGCCCGCCAAGTTCGTATTCAACCAGGACGGACGGCGCGGACAAGCCATCAACAGCCTGGTATCCGAGGGCAGTATCATCAGCGGCGGCATCGTGCAGGATTCCGTAGTGGGCCGAAGTGTCAAGATCGACACCGGTGCCGCCATCATCAATTCCATTCTCATGGACCGGGTCCACGTGGGAGCCAACTGCAAAATCAATATGGCCATCATCGACAAGGATGTGATCATTCCGCCCGGCACGGAGATCGGGTACGACCCGGAAGCCGATAAAAAAAGGTTTCATGTCGATACCGAATCCAATATCGTAGTCATCCACAAAGGTTATAAATTTCCCGAAACTTCACCTCAATGAACCTCAGCCCTTATCAAATATGAAGAAGGTCACCACCGGACTGGAACGGCTGTTAGCCAAACCTAAAAAATACCTTAAAGGGAAACGCATCGGCCTGTTGGTCAACCATACCAGCGTGGCCGGAGACGGCCTCCCCTCCTTCGTCCATTTCCACCAGCACAAGGATTTTGAATTGATCAAACTGTTCGCCCCGGAACACGGTTTGTACGGAGTGGATCAGGACATGGTGAACGTCGACCACAGCAGTGAGCCCGCCACTGGAGTCCCCATCGTCAGCTTGTACGGGAAGAACCACGCCTCGCTCACCCCGGAGGCCGGGTTGATGAAGAATATCGACACGTTGGTGTTCGACATCCAGGATATCGGCTCACGTTATTACACGTTCATTTATACGCTGGCCAATTGCATGCAAACCTGCAAGCAGGCGGGCGTGCCCATTGTGGTGTGCGACCGGCCCAATCCGATCAATGGCGTGCAGGTGGAAGGCAACCTGGTGCGGGAGGGTTGGCACTCCTTCGTCGGCCAGTACTCTCTGCCCAACCGCCACGGCATGACGGTCGGCGAACTCGCAAAATGGTTCAACGATGAAATCGGCATCGCCTGCGACCTCACGGTGGTACCAATGCAGGGCTGGAAGCGGGAGATGTGGTACGACCAGACGGGTCTGTTATGGGTGTCCCCTTCCCCCAACATGCCGATGGTATCAACCGCGACGGTGTATCCCGGCATGTGCCTGATCGAAGGCACTCAGTTGTCGGAAGGACGCGGCACCACCCTGCCGTTCGAGTTATGCGGCGCACCGGGAATCGATGCCCATCGCCTGGCGGAAGCGCTGACGGACAAGAAGCTGCCGGGAGTGCTGTTTCGGCCTCAGTATTTCAAACCCACGTTTCAGAAATGCGCGGGCGACATTTGCGGCGGAGTGCAGTTGCATGTGACCAACCGCAACGCCTTTAAACCCTTCATCACCGGAATCGCCCTAATCCAGGCCATCGTCCACCTGTTTCCCAAGGTATTCAAGTGGCGCACGGAGCCCTATGAGTTCGTCAGCGACCGGCCGGCCATCGACCTGCTTTACGGTCATCCCGAATTCCGTGAGACCCTCCTGCCTGAAAATCGCGATCTGAAGGAAATTGAGGCGTCCTGGCAAACCGATCTGGCCAGTTTTCTGGCCATCCGCGAAAACTATCTGTCTTATTGAGCACTTCCCTCAGACAGCTAAGAGTGTCCAAAGTCCTTGCAAAATAATGAGTTGTAATCAATTGCCAATAATGATACATTTAATAACGATGTAAATTAATTAGAATATCATCATTGTGTCTTCCCAAAACAATGCCAAAAAAACATCAGGGGCGTACCCACTGCCAATTTTATATTCGCCAGGGTGTCCGCCTATGAAAATGTCCGCTCGAAAGGATTCACTGTCAAAGCCCTCAAGATTAACGGGACCCGTCATGGCAACTAAAAGTACCTTCTGCAGTAGCCGGACCATGAGGCATTCAACGAGGGGCCGATGTCACGGAAAATATCAACAGACCCTTTCAGGCTTTAGAGGATAATATGCATTCATTATTTTTGCGTCTGCCGATTCGGCTCAAATTGATTCTCTTTTTCGCCATTGTTCTCGTATCAATATCAGCTTTTATCTCTTATTATTTTCCCAACCTGACCAAAGAAAATTCCTTGAACTACATGAAGGTTCAGGCACGCGCCACGATGAATCTGGTCGCTTTGAACGCCGGGGTTGGCCTGGGAACTGGAAATCATAGAGCGATCAAAGAAGCCTTTAAGCTGGCCGAGAACGACTATCACCTGAGCTTCCTGGCGGTCTACGACATCAGAAACAGGGAAATTTCCTCTTTTAATCCCAACGAAATGAAGTTGGACCTGACCCAACTTTTCGCTGATAGCGACATGGTGGTTGTGGGCGACAATCTGTTTGCCACAGTCCCTATCAAATATCAAGGCACCACTCGTGGAAAGTTGGTATTGGGAAACACCTTGGAGGAAGTCAATGCCCAGATCCAAAACTACCGTTTTATAATCATCATGGTCAGTTTAGGGTGTGCCGTGGTCGGTATCATCCTTTTAATGCTCTTCAGTGACGCCATCACCAAACCCCTGAAAGATCTGCGGCAAGCCACCAACCAACTGGCCCAGGGTAATACCGATGTTCAAATCCAAGTGAAATCGATGGATGAAATCGGGAATCTGAGCGAGGATTTCAACAAAATGGTCCTCAATCTCAAAGAGAGCAAGCAAAAGGCTTTGGTGGCGGAACAAACCACCCTTCGATTGGCAGAAGAATTCCAAGGTGTGGTCCAAGCCGCCATAGGAGGGGATTTGACCCAGGAGATCCGTCAAACCGTTACCGGCGCCAACGGCCATGAAGCGGTTGGCAAAATGCAGGATATCCTGGACAAATTCTTTGCACAACTGCGCGAAAATATGGCCACCATCGGTGGTAGCGCCAGCACCCTGACCGATTCTTCCGAAAAGTTGATGGGTGTGAGTGAAAAACTGAAAAGCAACGCGGAAATGACTTCCGAGCAGGCCAACCAGGCTTCCGTAGCGGCTGAAGAGATCAATTCCATCGTTCAAACAGTGGCCAGCGGCACCGAAGAAATGTCTACCAGTATCAAGGAAATTTCAAGGAGCACCCACAGCGCAATGGACATCGCTAAAAACGCTGTGGAACTGGCTAAGACGACCAACACCACCATCACGAAACTCGGCCAAAGTAGCGGGGAAATCGGTGAAATCATCAAAGTGATCGACGATATCTCCGATCAAACCAACCTGCTGGCTCTGAACGCCACTATCGAAGCCGCCCGGGCAGGAGAGGCCGGCAAAGGGTTCGCCGTGGTCGCAAATGAAGTCAAAGAACTGGCGAAGCAAACCGGCAAAGCCACCGAAGACATCATTAAAAAAGTCGAAGCCAATCAAAAAGATACGGAAGAAGCCATCAACGTCATTGGTGAAATTTCCAAAACCATCGAGCAAGTCAGTGAAATCATCACCTCCATTGCGGGTTCGGTGGTTGAGCAGACCGCAACGACGAATGAAATTTCCCTACAGGTTGGAGAAGTCGCTAAAGGCAGTAACGAAATTTCCCAGAACATCACCAACGTGGCGGAATACGCGAAAAGCACCACCAATGAATCTTTGGAAGCTCAAAACGCCGCCCGCAAGGTGGCGGGCATGGCCGAAGACCTGCACAAACTCGTCAGCTATTTCAAATACGCCTGATCTTCGAGAGCACCCAAGGAAACCTCGAGCTGGCGCACTTTTCCTTTCTTACCTTAGTTATCTTTTATATGACCCTGCCCTGCCCCCTTCCCGTAGTGAAAAATCGGGAGAAATTTTGGAAAGCTTGTAGCGGAAAGTGGAACGGGTAAGGCCCAACAGGTGAGCCGCTTTGGTTTTGTTGTTGCTACACTTCTGGAGTGCTTTAAGGATGAGCTCCCGCTCGACTTCGTGGACGGAGTCCTCCAGTGAAATCCCTCTCGCCAAATTCCCCGCGGATTTCCACTGAACCGGTTTCGTCCCTGCCGAATCCACCAGGTATCCCGGCAGGTCGGACACTTCGACCCGATCTCCTTTGGAGAGAATCATCATCCGTTCAATAACGTTCTGCAATTCCCGCACATTGCCCGGCCAGTGATATTGCATCAACACCTCCAGTGCTTCCAGAGATATTCCCCGAACACTTTTGCCCATGGCATGATGAAATTTTTTCAAAAGAGTGTCAATCAGCGTCGGAAGGTCGCCGACGCGTTCCCGTAGCGGAGGCAGGGTGATGGGATAAACAAATAACCGGTAATAGAGATCCTCCCGGAAAGAACCTTCCCTGACCAGCGGTCCCAGATCCTTGTTGGTGGCGGCGATGATGCGGATATCCGCGCTTTTGGACCGAACCGCCCCTAACGGTTCATATTCCCGCTCCTGAATCACGCGCAAAATTTTGGCCTGGGTGGGGGCACTCATCGATGTGACCTCATCCAAAAATAAGGTACCGCCCGAAGCCAAAGCGATTTTCCCCGGCTTGGCTTTATCCGCCCCGGTAAACGCTCCTTTTTCATAGCCGAAGAGTTCGCTTTCGAACAATGTATCTGGAAACGCCGAGCAGTTGAGTGCCACGAACGGCCGGGATACACGTGGGCTGTTGTAATGAATGGCTTTGGCCAATAGCTCCTTGCCGGTGCCACTCTCCCCCACCAGCATGACGGTGGTGCTCTGCGGTGCCACTTGGGACGCCAATTTTAAAGCCTGAAGAATCTGCGGAGAATTTCCCACGATGGTGGAAAAATCGTATTTGGATTCCAGCTCGCTTCGGATAGCGATCAACTCTTTCTGTAAACGTTCCTTTTCATCCTCTGCTTGTTTGAGCTCGGTGATGTCCTTGATCACTCCCATGACATAGGCGATTTCGCCGGTCTCCTTGTCGAAGATGGGGGTGTAGATGGTCTCCACCCAAACCTGTCTGCCCTCCTTATGGTTCAACACCATGCGCTCTTTTTTGGCGCCCAGTTCTCCGTAGGAAATTTTGCCACCCCTTTTGGAAATGATATCCCAGGATTGCTGGAAATCGGACAGCTTCCAGCAGGTCTTATCCACCACATCTTTGCGGGAAATATTGTAAAGTTCTTCGCAGGCGCGGTTAAAAAGCACTAACCGGTGGTCTCTCGCTACGATGAAAACACCGTCTAACGCGCTGTCCAGAACATATTCGAGTTCGTATTTCATGGGAGTGGAAACTACAAAAAGATTTCTCTCGGGAAAAGTTTACTCCTTTTTCGCGAAGAGGATTTATAGGACTTTTAGATTAATATTTGCCACCCGGTGAATTTTCGCCACTAAATTTTTCTCAATATAAATGAGAGAGTTGCCTGATCCCCCGGCCCAACCGGCGAATTTTAGCCGCTTTCAGGATTCCCTCCCCTTAGGTTGCTAAAAAATTTCTTCTTCAAAAACAATTAGTTGCCCTGAAAAACCCTTTGGCATCAATCTTGTATGTATGAAGACCATAAAGGAGTGATGTATTTGTCTCAAGGCGGGAAAGGCTTTCCGCCTCACTTCCCACAGTTAATACACAAATAGAATCAAAGGAGGAAAGCGATAAAAGGAAGAAATTTAATGTTAATGGGGTTGGCGGCTCTGACTGCCGGCATTTTATGGGCGGTTCCGGTTTGGGCCGCAGATGAAGTTACGGTGGATCCCTGGTTTGTTGAAACCATGAAGAACAACCAGGCTGTTTTGGAACCCGGCACAACGACTTACTGTAACAAGAATTTCCAAATCGAAAATATGGGCAAGGATATGGCCGAGGTGCACATCATCCGGGGAAACGGGGACAACTATGATATAGACCAGATCCCCTCCGGAGGCAAGTTGGGTTACAAACTGCAAGGCCGATCCGTTTTCGCCACTGGCGCCAGTAAGGGCAACTGGGTTGACGAAGCACGGATCGTGAATTCCACACTGGGCGATTCGAAACTCAAGGTCCATTGCAAATAATCCCGCCAGATCACCGGTCTATTTCAAACCCTATTGTCAACATTGGGTTTTAAACCGAAACCAAAGGTATTCTAGCCGGGTTTGGGATAGACCGGTTTCAGGATCAAGAGGGTTGGAATTTCTTAAGGGACGAGCCTTATGAGGTAGTTCCTAACGAGTGGAAGAAGCTACTGCCGGTGGAGCCAAAATCGGTCGGCGGACATGCGGCTGGTGGGAAGCCTGCAATTCCACTTCGCTCAAAAGTACGCTGGGAGTGATGCTGGCCACTGGCAGGACTCCCGATTCCGCTGTGCAAAATCCGTTAATAACGGTAGTGTCGTTGCCCGTAATTAGAATCTTGCTGATCATGGAAAGCGGCGTCCCGACAAAATCCACTCCACGGACCAGCTCCTCCCTGCCATCCGGAAACACCTTGTACAGGTACAGAGGTTTGCCCTTGAACACCTGGAACTGGTGGGTGTCGGTCTGGGTTTCCCCTCCTACGATTTTCTTGACGAACAACCCGTAGGGTTTGTTCTGCTTTTTAACTTCCTCGATCAACCTTTGCTTCAATGCGGCCGCGTCCAGGGTAAGATCGGATTTCACCACAAAATTACTCATGCGCGACATGGGGGCATGGGAGCCATCGCTTCGGGCATGCCCGTTGGTCCGGTTGAACCCCAGGACCGGCATCCGGGAAAGCAGAAAACTTTTCAGCACACCATGATCAATCAGCACTACTTCCCGGCTTTGCTGGCCCTGATCGTCGGTGCGATAATTCCCGATCAGAGGAGTTCCCTCGAAACTCTCCAGGACCGGGTTGTCCACCACCGTGACAAATTCCGGAAGAATGCGCTGACCGATTTTTTTCAAAAAGGTCTTGCCGTCCTCGTCCCCTCTCAGCCGGTCGCCTTCCAACCGGTGCCCGATGGCTTCGTGGAACAGAACCGCCGCCGCATCCGGGCTGAAGATGGCGGGGCCCACATAGGGATCCATTTGGGGAGCCGCCTTGAGCTCCTTCAGGGAAGCGATCAACTCCCGGGTGGCCCGGACCAATTCTGTCTTGGGTGGAATCTGATCGATCTTTCTAAAATAAAGAGTCTTTTGGTCGTGGATTTGGGACCCCTCTACTGTTTTGGTCCAAGCCTCCAGGCTCAACCCATATTGCAGATGGGCATCGCGGATTTTGTTGCCTTCCGAATCGTAGTAATATCGGATAACGCGGTCGGAAAAAATCTTGACTCGCGATTTTTCAATTTCCGGAGCTTCTTTAAACAAACCGGATACCTCACGGGCCAGCCTTTCCCATCGGGGCATATCCAGCTTCCATTCCGGAATCGAATCAATCTGCTCACGGGTCGGTTTTCCTTTGGAAAAATCCGGGAGATCATGACTTTCCACCCCGCTGATGAAGCGGCCTTTTTTCCGCAGAAAACTGACGATCGCCTGTTTGTACCGCAGATCGGTCTCATACCACAACGCTCGCCTGAGGGAATCCAGGTGATTGTCTACCGGTATAAGCTGTTCCACGGAATACCGGTGACTTTGCGGAGTGGAACTGTCAAATTGAGGGTCTCCCACTTTCACATCCACAAACAAAGTGCGGTGCTGTTGGGTGTCGGAATGAACCAGAGCGCCAAAACTCGCCGCCACCTCCGCCCGATCATGGTGCCGAATTTGATAATTGACGAAGTACGGAGGCCCAAATACATCCACCTTCAATTCGGAAAGCGAGCGGGCCATCTCTTCTTCCATGGCCTGGAAGATGACAGCATCTTCATTCAGGGAAGCGGCATGAACCGAACCCGCCGTTACCAGAATGCTCAACAGGATTACGTTAAGTTTTCTTAAAACCATTTCCAAATTCACCAGAAGTTAAGAGTAAGAACTTTCTCATATAGATTAACATAAACTTTCAATTATAATCTATACGTATTATAATAGGTTCAGGCTTAAAAGCGCAAAAAATCGTATCATTATATACGTTTCTCTATAAACCAAGAACCAAAAACGCTCCAATCGTCCTTGCGAGCCTAAAAAATCTTTTAAATTCAATAATTTATGTAGAACCCTGTAGAAAATGTCTTTAAAATGATTATTTCCAACTTAATTGCCCCAAACTATTGACAAAACGGGGTCAGGTTCCTATATTTGCCTTTTGGTTGGTTAAAGAAAGCCTATGGAATTAAAACAAACGCTCCTGTCAGACTTGAAAGGGGCCATGAAGTCCAAGGACTCCTTAAAGGTCGACACCCTTCGGTTAATTGTTTCCGAAATCAAAAACAGAGAAATTGACCTCCGCGAAGAACTGGGAGACGAGGCTATCATCGCTCTCCTGACCACCCAGATCAAAAAAAGAAAAGAGGCCGCCGGGATGTTTGAAAAAGGCGGCCGGACCGACCTGAAAGAAAAAGAAGAAAAGGAAGGCGCCATCATCCAGGTTTATCTCCCCGAGCAGGTGGGGGAAGAGGAACTGAAACAGCGTATTCAGGCAGTCATCGTAGAAACGGATGCTCAAGGCCCCAAAGACATGGGCAAAGTGATGAAAGTGGTGGTTCCCGAATTCAAAGGTAAAGCGGAAGGCGACCAAATCCGTAAAATTGTCACGGAATTGCTGGCTCCCTAAATCGTCAACAGAATTTTTCGGCATATACCCAATAAATTGAAAAAAACGATTCCTGACAGCATCATTGAGGAAATTCGGTCACGCGCGGATATTTACGAAGTCGTTTCCGAATTTGTTCCTCTCAAGAAAGCGGGCAAAAACTACAAAGGTTTGTGCCCCTTTCACTCCGAGAAAACCCCCTCTTTCAGTGTCAGTCCCGAAAAACAGATTTACCATTGCTTCGGTTGCGGAGCCGGGGGCAATGTATTCAAGTTTCTCATGGAAAAAGAGGACCTGCCGTTTGTCGACGCGGTGAAGCGGTTGGCGCTCCGCTATCAGGTATCGATCCCGGAATCCGCTTACAAATCTCAGGGAGGTGCCTCCCGCAACGAACGGGAAGCCCTGTTGAATTACAACACCCTGACGGCGCAATACTTCGCTTCCCAGCTGAAGAATCCGCAAGCGGGGAAAACCGCCCGCGAATATTTAGTTTCGAGAGGTTTTGACGAACAGACTATTGAGGATTATCAAATGGGTTGGGCTCCCCCGGGATGGCGGAATTTACTGACCCATCTTGAGAGCCAGGCCAAATGCTCCCGCGACACCCTGGCGAAATACGGGTTGGTTTCCAAAAAGGAGGCCGCCGAGACCAGGGATAAGAAGGACTCTTATTACGACCGGTTTCGCGAACGCCTTATATTCCCGATTCAGGATTCCCACGGCAACATCATCGCATTCGGGGGACGTGTGGTGGGCGACGGCGAGCCCAAATACCTGAACTCCCCAGAGACTCTGGTCTACAAGAAAGGCCAACAGCTATTCGGCCTCAACAAAGCTAAAGAAGCCATCCGCCGGGAAGACCGGGTATTGATTGTCGAGGGTTATTTCGACCAGATTCGCGCCTGGGAAAGCGGCGTGCAGAATGTTGTTGCCACCTGCGGTACGGCCCTGACCGCCCAGCAGGCATTGCTGTTAAAACCGTTCACCCAGAAGGCCGTGTTGGTTTTCGATTCAGACCCAGCAGGACACGCCGCTGCTGAGCGCGGGTTCGAAGTGTTGCAGGAGCACGGATTATCGGTATTCGTCGCCGTCCTCCCCGAGGGGCACGATCCTGATTCCCTGATCCGGGATCAGGGAAAAGACGGCTTCCTCAAATTGATTCAGGACGCCCAACCGTTTGTCCATTATTTGTTGGGCCGCATCCTGCGTTCGGCGGAAACCCGGACCACGGAGGATAAAATCGGCGCCATCAACCGGGTGCTCCCGGTGCTGGCCAAAATCAAAAACAGCGTGGAGCGGAGCGAACATATCCGTTATGTCGCGGAAAAAGTAGGGGTCGAAGATCGGGCCTTTCTTGAGGAAATGAGGAAATCGCTGGCGCAAAACAAGAACCGGGTGGACGCACCGATCTCTTCCAAAAAGGGCAACCACGATCCGGAATGGTATCTGATCCATCTGATGCTGGCTGATACGGAAGCGGCTCGGGACATTGCTTCCAACGTGGCGCTGACCGAATATGAGAATCCCCTCTATCAGGAAACCGCAAATCTGCTGTATGGCCTGATCGAACGCGATCAACCGCTACGGGTGGACCGGCTGATCGACCGTACGGACCAGCCAGAGGTGAAATCAGTTTTGACGCAGGTGGGTATGGAGCCCATATTATTTGATAACGTGAAGAAAGCGGTCGCTGACTGTATTAATGAAATTCGGAAGCGCACTATTGATAAGAAAATCAATGACTTAAAGAAACAACGGAACGAAGCGGAGCGGGCCGGCCAAACTGACCGGTCGCGGGAACTGCACCAGCAAATGCGCGAAATGCAAGTCTCCCTGCATCCACAATAAGGTTTTTGCATCTAAATATATGAAATCTATCAATTTATTTTTCCAGCAGGAGAATACTCACTGATGTCTAATGTCGAAAAAATCGCTGATGTAACTGAAGTCAACCAATTGATTTCCTTAGGTAAGGAAAAAGGATATCTCACTTACGAGGAAGTCAACGACGTCCTTCCCGCCAATCTGGTCGCTCCGGAGCAAATTGACGATCTGATGCACATTTTCGGGGAAAACGAAATCGATATCGTGGACACCGCCGTTAAAAACGATAAACCGGTCGATTTGGAAACGGAAAAAGAGGAAGAAGTCGCGCCCGAAGAACCCACGCCCGCGGCAGTCAAACCGGACAACGTCACTATTGATGATCCCGTACGGATGTATCTGCGGGAAATGGGTACCATTTCGCTTTTGACCCGGGAAGGGGAAGTGGAAATCGCCAAGCGCATCGAATCGGGACAAAACGAGGTTCTTGCCGCCGTGGCCAACTGCACCGTCACCCTCCAGGAACTTGCCTACTTGGCGGACTTGGTGAAAAAGTCCGAGCTCACCGTATTCGATTTTATCGTACAGGTAGATTCCGAAGATAAAAAGGAAGTGTCCGAAAAAGAGGAAACCAAGCGGGTGATGAAAGCCATCCGCGTTCTGACTGCTCAATTTAAAAAAGTGGACAAGCTCCAAAAGCGGGGCGAGACCAAACTTTCGGAAAAAATGCAAGCCAAGATAACCAAGGAGTTGGAGGCGCAACGAAGCATTCTTGAAAAAATGGTTCGCGACTTGAATATCCATTCCGATGTCATGGATGGCATCATTGAAAATATTTATGAGATCGCCGCCTCAATCCGCGAAGCGGGAAAAGAAGAGCGTCTGCTGGAAAAAGAATTAAAGATGTCGTTGGCGGACATCAAAAAACTGGCCAAGAACTGGACCAGCCAGAAGAGCGTCAAACTACCAGGAAGCAAGGTGGTGACTAAAAAACAATTCGACACCTATACTAAAATGGCTCAAGCATGCCGTCGCAGAGTCCGAAAAATTGAAAATGAAACAAATACCTCCAAGGATTCATTGCTGTCGACGGTTCGCACTATCGCGCGAGGCCGGGTGAAGGACAAAACCGCCAAACGCGAGCTGGCCGAAGCCAACCTGCGGCTGGTGGTGAGCATCGCCAAAAAATATACCAATCGCGGCCTGCAGTTTCTGGACCTCATTCAGGAAGGCAATATCGGGCTGATGAAGGCGGTGGACAAATTCGAGTACCAGCGCGGATACAAGTTCAGTACCTACGCCACCTGGTGGATCCGCCAAGCCATCACCCGCGCCATTGCGGACCAGGCCCGCACCATCCGTATCCCGGTTCACATGATCGAAACGATCAACAAATTGATCCGGGTTTCGCGACACTTGGTGCAGGAATTGGGACGGGAACCGGCTCCGGAGGAAATCGCCACCAAAATGAGCCTGCCGGTCGACAAGGTCCGCAAAGTTCTAAAAATCGCCAAAGAACCTATTTCTCTGGAAACACCCATCGGGGAAGAGGAAAACAGCCATCTCGGTGATTTCATCGAGGACAAGAAAGTGCTGTCACCGATCGATTCGGTAGTCAAAAAGAACCTCAAGGAACAAACCATGAAGGTTCTGGGAACGCTGGCCAGCCGGGAGGAAAAAGTGCTACGAAAGCGGTTCGGGATCGGGCTCGATTCCGAACACACGTTGGAGGAAGTGGGCCAGGATTTCGCCGTCACCCGGGAACGTATACGGCAGATCGAGGCGAAGGCACTGCGCAAACTGCGGCACCCCAGCCGCTCCAAGAAACTGCGCAGTTTCATCGAAAACTAGCCGCACGATGTGCGGGCCCATAGCTCAGCTGGTTAGAGCTCCCGGCTCATAACCGGGCGGTCCCAGGTTCGAATCCTGGTGGGCCCACCATATTTATCAATGGCTTATGGTTTTAACTGTAAGTCATTTTTCTTTATGGGTAGCGTTTTGGGTAGCAAGGGTTCTTTCGATGGCGCAATTCACAAAAATTTTACAAAACTTTCCAACTTGTCTGACCCTTGGGGTCGCCGGATTTTGTAGATTGGATAAAAGACATGGGCGATGCATTTGAACCCACCCTTTTGCCCAAATTATCTACTTAATAAGGAGTCAGGCCAATGATCCAGTCCAAATTAAAATCAATTGTTTTACTGATTGTGGTGTCAGTATTTTTGACGACCAGCGCGGGAGCGCGAACGATCGACCTGCAGGTGAACCTGGGAACCCCCGTGATGGAGGCGGGAAAGAACCAGAAAACGTTTTTGAAGATCGGCTTGAGGGGTTTCGACCTGCCTGAAGAATCCGACCGGGCACCGGTCAACCTGGCGATTGTTCTGGATCGGTCCGGGTCCATGGCAGGTGAAAAACTGGCTCGCGCCCGAGAGGCCGCGATCAAGGCGATCGGTCTTTTGCAATCCGGGGATATCGTCTCGGTGGTCACTTACGACAGCGTGGTGAACGTGGTGGTTCCCGCGACACGGGTCAGTGACAAGCAATCCATTTATGCGTCGATCCGCCGTATCAGGGATGGCGGCCGCACGGCCTTGTTTGCAGGTGTCAGCAAGGGGGCCTCCGAAGTGAGAAAATTTTTGGATAAAACCCGTGTCAACCGCGTGATCCTGCTCTCGGACGGGTTAGCCAATATTGGGCCGAGTACTCCCAGTGAATTGGGCCAATTAGGAGCGTCTCTGGGTAAGGAAGGCATCAGCGTGACCACCATCGGTTTGGGACTCGGTTACAACGAGGACCTGATGACTCAACTGGCCGGAATGAGCGACGGCCACCACGCTTTTGTTCAGAATTCCGCCGACCTGAACCGAATCTTTGCGGCCGAATTCAATACCGCGCTGACCGTTGTGGCAAACCAGTTCACCATCATCATTAAATGCGCCAACTCCATTCGGCCGATCCGGGTTCTGGGACGACATGCTGAGATTATCGGCCAGGATGTGCATGTGAAACTCAATCAATTGTCCAGTAATCAGGAAAAATATGTGATGCTGGAAGTTGAGGTTCCTCCTGGAATCGCGGGAGAAACACGGGATCTCGCTTTGGTCGATGTTTCCTATCTCGATCTTCGGGCCAAGAAGAGAGATTCACTGCAGAGTTCGGTTTCCGTCAACTTCAGTAAGACACGCGAAGACGTGAAGAAGTCGGTCAACCAACCGGTCATGGATTCGGCGGCGGAACAGATCGTAAATCAATTGAGTAAGGAAGCTGTTGAACTGCGCGATCAGGGTAAACCGGAAGCCGCAAAGGATCATTTGAATCTGGGTCTTGATTCCCTGAAAGGAAGCTTGAGCAGTAGCGGCGCCGCTTCTTCCCCCCGCTTTGAGGCATTGGAAGAGGAAGTCCACCAGGATGCAGATGAACTGGACGACAATCGAAACTGGAACAAGAAACGCAAGTCCATGAGACAACGCCAGTTCAAGTACGATAACCAGCAGAAGTATTGAAAAAAGATTCTCCCTTTGGGAGGCACGGGCTGTCTCCCGGAGGGGGATCTGACTTAGAAGGCAAAACTGAATCTTGAAAACCAAAGCTCTGGCTGTACTTCTACTGATTGTGATGATCCCACTCGTCCTCCTCGGATGGATGGGAATTCGCGTTTTACGGGATGAGCAGAGACTGCACGATCACCAGATCCAGATGTTGATCACATCACAACTCAAAGCGGTGGACCAATCCATTGGGCAATATTTCAAAACATTGGAAACTGAATTCCCCAAAGAGGCCGCGGCCCTTTCCAAAAACCCGACGGCGGTGCGTGCTTTCCTGCGCGGAAAACCGAATGTCCGGCAGATGCTGATTTTCGACAGCAGTTATCAACGGGTGTTTCCCCCCGGCGACTCACCGCTGACCCGGATGGAAGGCCGGTTTCTGGAACGGGCTGGAGCGGTTTTGTCCCAGCTGGAGCCAGCGGCATTCGGCGCGATGGAGTCCGGCGTAACCCCAGTCCCCGGCAGTAGCCCCGCTCTGTCGCAAAAGGCAGCTTCGGCCCGACCTGGGGATGAAGGGCAGAATTTACAGGGATGGCATGTCTGGTATTCCGATGCGGAAATGAATCATTTATTCTGGTGGCGAGACAAAACCCGCCATTTGATTGGATTCGAGCTGGACCCCATTCGTTTGCAAGCCAATATCATCGGACTGCTTCCCGCAACCGGAGGATCGGAGGACCGTCTTGGAGATGCCCGTATCCGGCTGATCGATTCCGCGGGAACGGTGGTCTATCAGTGGGGCCGGTTTGAACCGGTGGACGGCCCCGTGCATCAATTATCCCTCAGTCATCCGCTGGGAAGCTGGAAGCTGGAATATTTCGGCTCCGGACTTGGGCAAGGCGCGGATTTGAAATGGTTCAACGTGGCAGGAGCCTTGACCGCAGTCGGTGCGGCTTTGTTCGGCCTGGCCTTCTACCTGTATCGGGAGCATACGCGCGAGATGAAACTCGCCGAACAGCGGGTGAATTTCGTAAACCAGGTTTCCCACGAGTTGAAAACCCCTTTGACCAACATCCGGCTCTATGCCGAGTTATTGGGAGAGAACCAACGGGAAGATGACTCGGCAGAGGCCGGTCAGTTCCGGCGTTATCTGGAAGTGATCACTTCCGAAAGCCATCGCCTTTCCCGGCTCATCGCGAATGTTCTCAACTTTGCCCGGTCTAAAAAGGACCGTATGGTTCTGCGCCTCGAGGCGGGCCATGTCGATGAAATCATCAAAGCCGCCCTCAACATGTTTGCTCCTTCGCTGAAAGCCAAGGGAGTGCGGATTCATTTTCAGGCGGGAGCGGGAGACCGGGTCGAAGTCGATCCGGACGCGCTTGAGCAGATCCTCAATAACATTTTCAGCAACACGGAAAAATACGGGACTTCCGGTAACCGGCTGGATATCCAAAGCGGCCGCAAAGCCGACCGCACTTTCATTACCGTGCGGGATTATGGCCCCGGAATTTCCAAGAGGGACGCCGACCGCATTTTCCACCCGTTTTACAGAACCCGCTCCCACATCACCGACGGGGTGACCGGCACCGGGATCGGGTTGAGCATCGCCAGAGATCTGGCCCGACTGCACGGAGGCGACCTCACCCTGGTGCCCACGGACCAAGGAGCCTGTTTTAAAATTGAGTTACACACACCTGTGAGGCCAGCATGAAAATTTTAATCGCGGAAGATGATCAATATATCCGCGAAGGATTGCGCGATCTTCTCGAAGCCGAAGGCTACCAAACCATTTTGGCGGTGGATGGCGCCGAAGCGGTGACGAAATATCATGAAGAGTCACCGCACTTCGTTCTGCTCGATATCATGATGCCGGGTAAAGACGGTTACACAGTGTGTCGGGAGATTCGCGGCCACAGCAGTCAGGTACCGGTTATTTTCCTAAGCGCGAAATCGGAGGAGATCGACCGGGTGATCGGGCTGGAACTCGGCGCAGACGACTACATCATGAAACCCTTCGGCACCCGCGAAGTGGTCGCGAGGATCCGCGCGGTCACCCGGCGGTGCCTGGCCAATCAACCCCGGGAGGGCAAGGCGCGTGTGTTGAAGCTGGGCGACCTGGAAGTTTATCCGGAAGAGTTGCGGGCCAGAAGAGAGGAGCTCCGGATCGATCTCAGTCTCAGGGACGTGAGTATTCTCGAGCTGCTGCACGACAACCGGGGCAAGGTGGTGGACCGCAACACCCTGTTCGACCACTGCTGGGGACAAAATTACCTGCCCAACAGCCGCACCCTCGATCAACACATTTCCAAACTCCGCAAGCTGATCGAAAAGGACCCGCAAAACCCCGAAATCATCCTTACTGTTCACGGCGTCGGTTACCGCTACGACTCCTGACCAGCGTGCCGCTGGACCCAAGATTATTCTTCTCTTTACCCGGGGAAGGATACAGGAGGGGTTATTTCTCTCATTCTCAATTTTGCTTTTCGGGTAGCTCTACAATATATAAAGTACCCTTCCCTAAAGAGCTCTTTACCACAATTTTTCCGTGGTGGCGCGTCACTACTTTCAAACATATCGCCAACCCCATCCCGGTACCGGGGAATTCCGAGGTCCCATGAAGACGCTCAAAGGGTTTAAAAATGCGTTTAATATGTTCCTCTTTCATTCCAATGCCATTATCACGGATTAAAATCTTCCAATATCCATTATCGTTGTAAATGCTATCAATCTCTATCTTAGGCGGTTCAGTTTTGTTGTGAAATTTTAAGGCATTGCTGATTAAATTTTGAAACAACTGCCGCATTTGGGTTTTGTCCGCTTCAATTTTTGGAAGATGTTTTATTTCAATTACTCCCTTTGATCGTTCAATACTCACTTCGAGATCAAGAAGCACCTCATTGACGACCTCCTTCAAATCAGCAGGTCCCATTTCCGGAGGTAAAGAAGAGATTCTCGAATATCGAAGGAGATCTTCGATAAGCTTTTGCATTCTAACGGAAGAGTTTTCTAATCGATGAAAGTATTCTTTTTCTTTACTATCCAACTTATCTCCCATAGAAGTTCGCAATCGATCACTAAATGAAATAATTTTCCGCACAGGCTCTTGCAGATCGTGAGATGCTGTGCGGGTAAAATCTTCTAAATTTTGATTGGCCTCAGCCAAATCCTTGACTAGATTTTGAAGCATTTCTTCGATTTCTCTTCTTTTTGTTATGTCCTCTATGAATAGTATGAAGTACAGGGGCTCACCGGATGGCGAAGAAACTGGTGAAATCGTAACGTTCACCCAAACCGGAAGACCATCTTTTCGCAGGTATTGAGTTTCCCGGGGAAAATATTGGACATTTGCCGTTAAAAGTTCATCAATCATCTTTCGGGTATTAGGGACTTCATCCGGATGGCTAATATCAAAAACGGATATCTTTAGTAATTCCTCTTGCTCATAACCAACGATTTGGCAAAATTTATTATTGCATGTGAGCCACTCTCCCTTTAAAGACAAGTGAGCAATACCTATTGCCGCTTGATTAAAAGAAGCTTTAATCTGCTGTTCGATTTCACTTAAGGTCCCTTGCATCACCTGCTTTTCTTTAACCAGGCGAATCTGCTCAAAACCTCTACGCAGCGTCGCCAACAATTCTCCCGGATTGACCGGCTTCCTGAGGTAGTCATAGGCTCCATTATTAAGGGCTTGGACAGCTGTCTCTACAGACCCAAACCCCGTGACCATGACACATAGAATATTGGGCTGTATCTTTTTTAACTTGGGAAGCAACTCAATCCCGTTGTCCTGGCCCAAACGGATATCAATCAATGCCAAATCCACAGCATTCTTTCCAATAGACTCCAGCGCTTCTTCCTCACTATGGGCCAACAACGGCTTGTAATTCTCGTTCTCAAGAATTAGCTTCAAACTGGTTGCAAAATCCAGATCATCGTCAATGATCAGAATTTGACAGTCCGAATGGTTAGCGTTTGAAATCTTTGTTTCTTCCAGCATGTCACTCATTTCCTTTTTCGCAGGCCGCCATAAAGCGACCTTTGTTCCTATCTATCTTGATGGAGGCGGCTTTTTACCGTCAGCCTCATATCTCTTTGTTCTGGTCTCCAGCCTGCTTTTCTCTGGCCCGGCGAATTTTTTCACAACCTCTATTTAATGAAACTATCAGTTCTTCAGGGTTGACAGGTTTCCTGAGGTAGTCATAAGCTCCATATTTAAGAGCTTGGATGGCAGTCTCCATGGACCCAAACCCCGTGACCATGACACACAGAATACCGGGCTGTATCTTTTTTAACTTAAAAAGCAAATCAATCCCATTGTCCTTGCCCAACCGGATATCAATTAATGCCAAATCCACAGCATTATTTTCAATAGACTCCAATGCTTCTTCCTCACTGTGGGCCAACAACGGTTGGTAATTCGCATTCTCGAGAATTAGCTTCAAGCTGGCCGCAAAATCCAGATCATCGTCAATGATCAGAATTCGATAATCCGACCGGCTGGCATTTGAAATCTTTTCTTCCGGCATGTCACTCATTTCCTTTTTTAGTAGACCGCTATAAAGTAACTCTCATTCCTATCTATCTTAATGGGAACAACTTTTTACCGTCAGCCTCATATCTCTTTGCTCTGGTCTCCAGCTTGCCTTTCTTTAACCAGGCGAATCTTTTCAAAACCTCTGCGTAGCGTCGCCAACAATTCTCCCGGATTGAGCGGTTTCCTGAGGTAATCATAGGCTCCATTTCTAAGGGCTTGGACGGCTGTCTCCATGGACCCGAACCCCGTGACCATGACACATAGAATATTAGGCTGGATCTCTTTTAACTTAAGAAGCAAATCAACTCCATTATCCTGGCCCAAACGGATATCAATCAATGCCAAATCCACAACATTCCTCTCAATCGACTCCAACGCTTCTTCCTCGCTATAGGCCAACAACGGCTTGTAATTCTCGTTCTCAAGAATTAGCTTTAAACTGGCTGCAAAATCCAGATCATCGTCGATGATCAGAATTCGATAATCCGACCGGCTGGCATTTGAAATCTTTTCTTCCAACATATCATCAACTCCCTTTTTTCATGGGCAGCCATAAAGTAACTTTTGTCCTTATGCCGACTTGACTATCGATGTCAATCCCGCCTAAATGTTGTTCCATGATTCCTTTTACAATTGGCAGACCCAGTCCAACCCCAAAACTTTTTGTGCTGTACAACGGTTCATAAATTTTCTCTAAACTTGCCTGTGGTATTCCTTCACCGCTATCGGTAATGACCACTTCCACTCTATCTTGATCGACGCGACTTTCTATCGTCAGTCTCATATCTTTTTGCTCTGACTGCTCTGGTTTTTTACCGGGTTTGACTTTAGTCATAGCCTGAATTCCATTTTGGATAACATTGATAACAGCCCGGCGAAAACTTTCATTGTCGATATAAACAACGGCCTGTGACTTTAAGTTTGTTGTGACAGTCATTGCTTCAGGTATGGATTGTTCATCAATCAACTCATTTAGCCACGGGTCCATCTTAACAGGCTCAAGGCTTTTTTCCTGAAGCCGGGTAAAATCCAAAAGCTCCTCAATAATATGGTCACAGCGAACCACGTTTCTTTCAATCCTGTCTAACTCGGGTTCCAGAGCGTAGTTGTTTTTACTGACCAATTGCTTGATATTAAAAATAGTATTGCGAATTGTTCCCAAAGGGTTCCGAATTTCGTGACTTACCATCGCAGACAGGGTGCCCATAACCGCCAGTTTTTCCTTACTCACAAGTTCCTTTTGAGCCGCCTCCAGCTCTCTGGTTCGCTCATTAACTAATTCTTCAAGGTTAGAACGGTATTGAGCCAATGTTTGATCTCTACTCTGAATTTGCGTCAGCATTTCGTTAAATCCGGTGTATAGAACCCCCAGCTCATCCTTCCCCTCATAAGTCGCCCTTAACGAATAGTCCGTGAGCTGGGATACTTTTTGAGCCGTTTGAGCTAAAGATAATATAGGCTCCGAGATAAACCTTTGCAATAGAACGGAAAGAGGGATAGAAACTAATAAAATGATGGAGAAAATTCCAACCACCAATATCAATTGGTTTTCAATCTTGGCTTCCATTTCATTTAAATTTGCTTTGATATAAATCTTTCCCAAGACTTCGTCTTCCAAAACAATATTTTTAATAATTTCAATCCCTCGTTTCGTAATCTCTTGTCCTTCATGGTCGAACGGTGGCGGTCCGAATTGTGCGTTTTTATTCCTGGAATAGGTCGCAAAAATCTGGCCATCTGTTAAATAAATGACGGCAAAGTCAATCTGCTTTTCATCCTCCAAAGAGGAAAGAATCCTTCTCCCTGTCCTTGCGTCCTCAAAAAGAATGGCCGCTCGACTCATGGATCCAATGGCCGACGCAAGCACTGAGAGACTTTCCACTATATTCGTTTTCAGGGTCTTGATATCGTTATAGACTAATATACTCCCTTGCAAAAGCAACGTAAACGTCACCAACGCAACCAGCAACAGGACCAACTTCCTTTTAATGGAATAGGCGCTAAAAGGTTTCACTGGCAGGCCCCTCCCCGAACAAGGGTTGCCAGGTCCAACAGCTCGGAGCTCGCCTTGAATCTCTTAGCATCCAAACATTGCTTGTTGATCTCAAGTTTGACCCTGTTTTCAACCACCAGGAGATTAATGTCTATTCCCCGCTCGGCAAAACCTTCCGTATCCCCAACGGTTAGAATTGGAAGAGCTTTTGTTTGCCTGACAATTCGCTCAACATCGAATCTTTCAGAAAAACTGACAAAAAGAATATCGCATCCCTGAAAATCACTTCGGGATACATCGAGTTCGATTTCCAGAGGATGTTCTTTAGAGCGGTGCTTTTTCTCAAGACGGTGCAGAATAGAGCCAAAGGGGTTGTCTCCTACAACGCAAATTTTATATTCATTGTTATTTTTGTAAACATCTGATTGGGGCGGCCATTTGACAAACCGGGTGAATTGGTAAATAAAACCCGCCTTGATCGCATAGGCCCGCGAGCTCGTTTCCTGGGCAATGGCTTGTGAAGAGAGAAGATGGCTTGATATGACAAAGGACAGCGCTAATACAAGAAAATAACCAGGGAGGGATTTGAATAATTTACGGGGAAGGGGTTTTGACATGAGATTACCATCAATTTCAGTAGACCGGTCCAATAGGTTTGTTCCTGGGTAATTTTCTGTCAAATACTCCTGCTTGTTTCGATTAAAAATCTAATGGAATCAACCGCCATTTCTATGAACCGTGGAAATATAAGTTACTTACCCTAAAACTTAAGGGTGGCCTTCAGGTAATAACTGCGCTGGGTTTCCGATTCCACTTCAAGCAACTCATTGAGTTCCGGATGAGACGGATCCAGTAAATTCTGGGCGACAAAAGACAGGTCGACATCTTTCATGGGCTGCCAGCCCAAACGCACATCCAACCGGCCGTATTCTGGAATGGACCGAGACTTGTTTTTACTCACATAATAATAAAAAGTATCCAGCTCTAAATTGTAGGGCAGGTTAAGGTAAGAACGGATATTAAAAATATGGCTCGGCTCCCCTTCGGCCTCCAGATCCCCTTCGGTGTTGAAAGCATTCGGATCAATGACAGCATTGGGTAAGGTATGAAGTTGAATCTCAGCGAATGTATAACTCCCGGAAAGCCGCCAGTTCGGAAGAATCTCCCATTGTCCGCTCAATTCCACACCGTAAACTTCACCCTCCAAAGAATTATCATTAAGAATGGGGATAATGTCGTGAAAGCCTGTTGGAACCGGTGGGCCGGGTTGGAAAAACAAGGGCGTCCCGTTGTTAAGCTCAATGAGGTTGTCGTAATCGAAATAATAGGCGGTGATATCAAAATTCAATTTTTTACTGGCTTTCAACCGGTAACCCAACTCGTAAGCCAGCAACACTTCCGCATCCGTCCGGCCATCATTGTTTTCTTGAATTAGTGTTGGATTTCCGGTACCAAAGACACCCGGTGCAGGAATGAGGATTCGATTAACCCTGAAATCCTCTTCCGAGAGATTCGGTAATCGAACCGCCCGGGAGAAGGCCGCCCATACCGTGTGATCCGGATGCGGGTTCCAGGCCGTGCGGACACTGGGTTGGAATTCAAATCCGGTAAAAACATTATACTCAACCTTGGTTCCTAAAATCAGGCTTAATTCATCGGGAATCAATTGAATTTCATCATGCAAAAACAGGCTCGCCAGATGACTCTCCTGCCTCGAAATTTGAACAATATTTGATGGCTCCCGGTCGAAGTGTACATACCGGTAATTCAAACCCCAGGAGAAATTATGACTCTTTTGAAATGTTTGAAATGCAAGATTGTGCTGAAATTCGATGTCGTACTGGTCAACAACCGTGTCAGTAGGAATTCCTGATTTCCGTTTTAAGCGATCGTAATAAAGCTGTAGTTGATAAGAAGAGGAATCATCCAGGGTGCGATTCCACCGAGTCAGGAAATTGGCGCCTTCCTGAATCTGGGTACCTTGGAATGGAGTCGACCCGGCCGATAAAGAAACAAACCGGCTGGTGAAGTCCAGATCGGCATTCAACCGGTAATAATCGCCCTGCAGGGTGAGAAGGTCCTGCTTGTTGATCTGCCAATCGGATCTAAACCCTCCCTGGCCTATTTGCTTGTCATCAAAAGAGTCACTTCCATCAGGGTTTTTACCGTCATCCCGGTTTCTGTATTTGCCATACACCCGGTAATTGAGTTCATTTTTCAGTTTTCCATCCACCATTTTTCCACCCAGTTTTCCACCATAGCGTAGCGTGCCAAATCCTTCTTCTTCGGTACCCACTCCTCCCGCAACCAATCCGCCCTGGGTTTCCCCGGCGCTTTTGGTGATAATATTGATCACCCCGGCTACCGCGTTAGAACCCCAGAGCGCCGCTCCCGGACCGCGGATCACTTCAATCCGATCGATATCTTCCAAAACCGTGTCCTGGCCAATCCAAAAAACACCCGAACTTACCGGGCTGTAAATGGATCGTCCATCCATCAGAACGAGCAGTTTATCCGAACCCAGCCGCCGGTTGAATCCCCGGATGGAAATGGCGTATCGGTTTTGATTGATTTTAGAAACCAACACCCCGGGCACCATGCGCAGGGCTTCCATAATGTTGACGGCGCCCGATCTGCGGATATCCTCACCCGTCACCACATAGATTGCGGAAGCCGCCTTGTGAACCAGTTCCGGCCTTTTATTGACGATGGTGGTAGTGAGATCCACTTGCATACGCCCCAGTCCTTGAAGACTTATTTCTCCTCCAAGAGCTTTTTCTTCGTCAGGGGATAATTTCTCTTCATCTGAAAAAACCGGGCTGGGACCAATGAAAGCCAGGAAAATAATAAAACCACTCAAACAAATGATTCGGAAATCGGATGGTTTCAAATTCCAGAAGCTTGCGGAAATATTCTGTCTGGGATTTTCAGAGGGAGGGGATGTTGGCTTTTGTTTTTTTTGTGAGTGGACCCGACAAGGGCCACCTTGTAAAGCCAGCCTGCGAGCGCTTTTAAAAATTCTACCCAATTCGAGAAAATCTTTAATTCCAGTCATCCGAGCCTGACCTTTTGAATGATTGATTTTCTCCATTTCCCAAGGTATTGAGGAAATTGGAGTTGGTTTGATTGTTTTACATTATCTTTCTGAATAAATTTATTATAAGGATTGAACCTGCCTTTTAAAAGGATAAAAAGGGCTAAATCAACAATTTTTCTCAAAACCGATATTATATTTACACCGATGCCTATATCTTATTATAAATAAAGCCTTTATTGGATATCGGAAAAATAGAGTTACAATTACACTTTTTTGTAGACAAAGATTTCTATTTTTGATACAAAGGTGGAAATTCGACTTACCGTAATTGTGGTGCTTTTCCCAGATAGGCTCTTTTTACCAAGTATTTTAACTTTAAAATAGAGGGGGAAATTATGGTCCATAAAAACTTTCAAGAAGCCATTGAGCAACTTTCTACAAATGAAGATGTGAATTCCGAAGAAATCAAAAACCAATTCGGTTTGAATGAGGAAGATATGCGGGCCATGAATTCCGATACCCTCATTCAGGGTGCAACTCAACCAGCACCTGTGTGGTGTTTGTTCCTGTTGTTAAAGTGACACTAACGAAAAGTTTTAATGAAAAAGGCATTACTCAAATTTGAGTAATGCCTTTTTTTATTTCTAAAAAATAATCGAAAATCGATGTTTGATATTCGATAATCATTTTCCAAAGGCAATTGGAAGGAATCAGGGATCATGACTAATCCAGGGATCATGGCTGAAGATACCTCGGTAACGGTAGATTACGTCACCGTTCCACTACCCAGAAAACCTCGATTGGCTCCCTGGGTTACTTTAGTGGATCTGGGTGACAATCGCATGCAATTGCGTGGGGCGGAGTTTTCTTTTACCTTACAGCATCCCTTGTTCATTGAAACCTTCCAATCCGTCCACCCCTTGCTGGACGGTCAGCGCACCGTCGAGGAAATCGTCGCTTCCCGCGACCCCAAATATCTGCCCACCACGATTACTTTTTTGCTCAAAATGTTGCGCGCCAACGGTGTTTTGCAGGAAGGAGTGGTTTCCCCTCCGCCGCCACTGGCTCCGGAAAATCTTAAAGAAAATGAAAACATGGTCCAGTTCTTTTCTCATTTTGTGCTGGATCCGGTGGGCACACTGGCTCTTCTGCATCAAGCGCGGGTGGCCTTGATCGGTTCCGATTCGATAACAAGCCGGGTTCGCAAGGGTCTCCTGAGCATGGGTTTTGGCTCCCTGGTAGCAATTGAGGGCCTCAGCAAAAAGACTGCGTATGATCCGTCCCAACTGCATAAGGAAGTCACCGGCCAACTGAAAGAAGTGGATTTCCTCATCGCCTGCCAGGATACAGCGGATTACCGGTTCTTTCAGACCCTGAACACGGTTTGCCTCGAAACCCAAACCCGCTGGATGCATGTCGCTATTTCCGGAACCAAAGGCCTCATGGGACCCACGATCGTACCCCATCAGTCGGCCTGTTATGTCTGTTACGACAAACGAATGGCTTCCAATGCATCGGAACTTCAAGGTTATCTGGCCTACCAAAAACAAACTGAACCCTCTAAAAGCGAAGGGTTCTTAAGCCCCTTATGGTCGACCCTGGCGGAGCAGGTCACTTTGGAAGTGGCGCGGATTATTTCGGGATTTGCGCCGCCCAAAACGATCGGGCGGCTCTATGAGTTTGAGGCGACGACTCCTGTGGTAGAAGGACACGATGTCCTGCGACTACCGCGTTGCCCCGCCTGCAATTTAAAAGAACCGAAGCGCGAGGCGTGGGATCTGCTCTCATTAAACCAATGATCGCCTTGAACAATGCTCACCTGTCTCTCAACAACCTGCAAAATGGCTCTCCCCGAACCCTGTCCGATGCTATCCAAGCCTCCAAAAAATTAATCAGCAAGCGCACCGGTATTATTTCAACGGTGGAATTTGAAAATTTGGCATCCGGCGAGCCGTCGTTCTATTTAGCTCGAAGTACTCCTGCAAGCAATATCGCCTTAAATGGGATGGAAACGATGAATCAAGGAACTGCCGCCTCTATCGATCCCAAACGAGCCATTATGAAATCGGTGGGAGAAAGTATCGAACGGTATTGCCCTGCCCATTTCAAATACGAAGATTTTGTTTTAGCTACTTACAGCGATTTAGACTGCGAAGCCGTTCACCCGGCGGATTTTGCGCTTTTCAGCGAAAAACAGTATGCCGAGCCCGATTTTCCTTACTCCCGGCTGACGGCATCCACACCTTTGCGTTGGGTTTCAGCTTATTCTTTAAGCCATGATCGGCCTATCCTGGTTCCAGCCTCCTTTGTTTATATTCCCTATCATTTTGATCCGTTGTATGAAACTTCCTCTCACAACCCCATTTCAACGGGATTGGCCTGCGGCTCCAATCTGGCGCCGGCTATTTACAAGGGGATCCTTGAAGTCATTGAACGGGATGCCTTCATGATCATGTGGCAAAATCAATTGCCCTGCTCAAGAATAGACCTCTCCACTGTCAACGACCCTTTTATTCAATCCATGCTAAATGAGTTGGAAGTGCTACCACTTGAGTGTGAGGCTTTTCTCATCCCGTCGGATATCGAAGTCCCTGTGGTTATGGTGCTACTCAGAGGCATTTCAGGCCATCTCCCTCATACGGTAGTTGGAGTATCAGCAGACCTGAATCCCAACAAAGCCCTCACATTGGCCCTGGAAGAAGTGAGTCTGGGTTGGGTGGGAATGGGACGGCATGCTTTGTCTCAAAAAGATTATCAACCCTCAGAGAATTACCAAAATGTCAATACCGTAATCCTTCATGGAATAGCCCATGCGGTGGACCCGGATCTCGGCAAGTCTTTGGAATTCATCAATGCCTCTGGCAAGCCGATTGCCATTCAAGACATACAAAACAGATATGATGAAAATATGGTAAATAATGTACGGCACCTGGTAAATAAGCTGGATGAAAAAAATTTAAATGTGGTCGTTAAAGACCTGACCACAATCGACGTGGATGAAGTGGGATTCAAAGTGGTCCGTGTAGTGGTGCCCGGGATGCAGCCCCTGGATGTCAAACATGCGTACAGATATTTGGGAGGAACCCGGCTCTATGAAGTTCCCTGCCAAATGGGACTGAGAAGCCATCCTCTCACTGAAGAAGAGGTCAACCCTTATCCACATATATTTCCTTAATCGTAAAGAGATTGGGCCATGTCAAAAATAAGAGCAAATACAGTCCCGGCTTTGGAATCCCAACTGGATCCGCCACCTCTTTCCCTGTCCGAGCTTTACCACGAAAACACCAAGTTACATCCCCTGACCGCTCAGGATCTAGGGATAGCACCTTTGAGTGATTTTTCCGCCGCCGACCTGCAAGCCATGTCAAGGGCCTACAAACAATATCCCAACGCACCGCGCGTCAAGTTGCCTGCCATTGAAGGCATTCCTCAAAACGGCCGCACGTTTGATGAGGTAATTTCATCCCGGAGAAGCTTACGGGATTTTGCCGATCTGGATTTAGACCTGGATGATTTGTCCAAGATCCTGCACCAAAGTTATGGGATCACCGGAGAAGTTCCAAGCAACAGGGGATTCCGCCAGGATTTGAGATCCGCTCCCTCGGCGGGAGCCCTCTACCCGGCTGAAATCTATATTGCCGTCCGGAAAGTTGCCGATGTCGAGCCTGGAATCTATCATTACAATGTGCCGAATCATGAACTGGAATTAATGATGCCGGGCGACCCCACCGAAAAAATCCACGAAGTTTGTGTTGGGCAAGAACATGTTCTTAAGTCCTCTGTCGTGGTTCTGATCTCCGGAGTCCTGGAGCGGATCAAACTCAAGTATGGCGAACGTGGGTACCGCTATGTCTTACTCGATATTGGACATCTCGGCCAGAATATTTATCTCGCCTGCACCTCTTTGGACCTGGCCGTCATGACCACCTGCGGCTTTTTTGACGACGAAGCCAATAAACTCCTGCGCATCGATGGAGTGGACGAAACCGCCATGTACGTGGCCTTCATCGGAAAACGGCAAGCCTAGTCCAACGGGAATCTGTCGGAGTTCAAAAACCCTGCACAATCTGCAACCTCTCGCCACCAACCATCCATCAACGGCCACACGCCGCATTTTTTATCACCCACCTTGACACGCCCTACCCACGATTTTATTTATAGATCAGGAAAGATGGTTCGGTACCGAACTGGAATATCTGCAACTTTAAAACTTATTTCAGGAGGATCATCATGAACATCGTCAAATATGCACCTAAAACCTATGCGGATCGATTTTTTGATACCGATCAATTTTTCAACGATTTCTGGCCGTGGGCTCCGGTTGAAGGCCGGCGTGGTTTCGGCGGGGACCTGAAAGTCAACATCGTTGAGAACGAGGATAACTACACCCTGACGGCTGAGGTTCCTGGCATGAAGGAAAAGGATATCGACCTCGAGATTAAAGACGGTCAGATGACCCTGAAAGGCCATGTCGAGGAATCGCAGGAGAAGGAAGAGAACCATTACCGGATGCGGGAATTCAGCCGCAGAAGCTTTGAGCGCTCTTTCAGGATCAGCGAAGGGATCGACCCGGATCATATTTCCGCCAAACTGGAAAATGGCGTCCTGACGGTGGTTTTGCCCAGGAAGGAAGAAGCCAAACCAAAAACCGTCAAAGTGGAAATTGGTTCCTAATCTCGTAAAAACCAACCCGCGTTTTCTTTGGAAACGCGGGTTTTTTTTATTATTTTCTGTTATATAATATAAAATTGACTTTTAAATCATTAACCCGGCATTTTCACCCATAGGCCGGATGGAAATCTCTTTTAGCCCTGCATCATCAGGAAGGAAAAACAATGAAGTCTCTCGCGTCGATCAATGCAAAAGATATCGAAACCATCAAAATGGCTCTGAACGACGCTATTTCGGATATCAACATGGAACTCAAGAATGCTCTTTCGGAAACCAAAATGAAAGAGGTCATGGAATATAAAACCCGGTACACCCGAGTCTATGACAAACTGAGAACCAACCCCTCCATTTACGCCCTGGCTGAATATGAGCTGGATATCGCGGCCGGCGGCCTCAACGACGCCATTGAAATGCTTGAAGAAAATATGGCGGACGATCTGGACGACCAGGAAAAATCCGATATCCTGACCTATAAAAACGATTGTCAGAGAGTCATCGACATCCTCGCCGGCTAACCCTCTAGCGAGGGAGGTAATTGGCTAACGGTTAACGGCAATCGACGAATCCCGTGCGCCATTGACACATTGGGTCCAGCGTCACGCTGGCCGGCTAACCGGGCAAGGCCCGGAGCAAATTTAGCAGGAGCGTTAGGGCAGGATCCTTCAGTGATTTTCGCCAGCCGGGTTTTTAGAGTTACCTGCTACGATTTGCGCCCAGTGACATTCTCTTGAGAGTAGCGGTCAGCAAGTTCCCCCTCCGGGTAGGAGCCCGGCTTAGAAGTTGACGTAATATCCGTAGGCAAACAACCACCCCGTCACACCCGTTCCCGCCGCCATACACAAGACCCAAGCGATCCGACTGTTCCGTTTCATTTTAGGGTGATCGTCATACATCCAGGCGGCGTGGATCATCATCCCCATAAAATACGAGATGACCAAAAAAGCCAGAAACAGCACTACGAACATGAAAGGTGTAAATTCCAGCGTCTCCAACCGTATACCTCCACCCGGAACGAGGGTAGGATTTAAAAAATAAAACCGGATTTTGAGATTCCCAAGGCGACCAACAGATTGGAAAGACCCCACAGGGCGAAGACGGTCCCGATAAACCCCAGGGTCACCTTGAGCAAAATTATGAAAAATTCCTTACGCGTCCGGGTTTGTTTGACCCAACTGATGAGTAAGGTCAATCCCATGACAACCAGAAAACTGATCCAATAAAATCTCACAGACATCTGTGCATTTTATCAATCTTTGCAGGAATTGGGTAAAAATCCGCTTCTATCTTAGAGAAATAAGGTTAACGCGTGCTTCGAAAGGGCATGATAACCAGCTTGAGCAGGGACACCTGCTCTGGCGTGCGGAATTGGGGCACGCCGATGACGATCTCCGGCTGAGGTCTGAGGGCATCCGCGATATACGTCCCCAGCAGGCGGTCCCAGAGGGACAGATTGAACCCGTAATTGGAATTGGTCTCCGTCACCTCGACGGAATGATGAATGCGGTGCATATCCGGCGTCACGAACAGCCACCGCAGGGTGTGGTCCAGCCCCAGCGGCAATTTGATATTGGAATGGGTAAACTGCGCCATTCCGCTGAGGATCGCCTCAAATACCACCACCGTCATCACTGATGGCCCCAGTGCCGCCACCAGCCCCAGCTTGTAAATCATGGAGCCCAAAATCTCCAGCGGATGAAAGCGGAAGCCGGAGGACACGTCCAAATCCAAATCGGAATGATGCACTTTGTGGAACCTCCAGAAAAATGGAATCATATGGAGCACCACATGCTGGAGATAAATCATCAGGTCCAGAAAGACGACCCCCACCGCCATTTCCACCGCAACGGGCCAATCGAGATAATTGAGCAGGCCCCAGCCCTGTTGTCCGGCGAAATGCGCCATGCCCACCGCCGCCCCGCCCAGTAACCAGCGGATCAGAAGCACATTGAAACCGGTGAGGGAAAAATTGATCGCCAGGCGCCGGGGTTTGGAGTCCACTGTGGGGTGCCGGGGAATGAGGCTTTCCAACACAAGCATCGACACCAACACTCCCAGAAAAATCGAAATCCGGATTTGATCGACGGTCATGAAAACTCGCAGTGAATGAGGTTATCTTAAATCGGGCTTCTGGCGTACCAGGTTCACCACACCCTGGGTCATGAGTCCCAGAAACCAGATAGTCGTGAAACAGATAAACCAGAGAAAAATCGCGTTAAACCAGTATTGAGCCGGCCGGTAATCGACGGAATTATGAATTTGCGTGTTGATCTCTTCCTTCTCATTTTCCGAAGCCCGTATATAGGTTTTATAAAAGGGGTGCGTCTGACGAGCCGCAAATGCCTCCATTTCCTCACGCGGCAATTTGATGAATGTCGTGACCTCCATCCCGTTTTCGCGAAAGAAAATGCGCATCCTCTGCACCTCTTCGGAATCCGGAGGATTCCCCACACAATAGATCACAGTGGCAAGGGTCGACAACAGAATGGAGCCCCACAAAGAAAACCGGCCCACCCAATTGTCAATTTTGTCTTCTAACTCATGTGGTGTGTCTTCCATGATCCCCTTCAAACAAAACATTGAAAATTAAAATATTATCATAACCGCACCCCATGCGGTAGACTTCCGAACCGAAAGCTCTCTTTGACACAGGATGAGGTATGAATTCCCAACGCTCCATCGGCTATGTTCACCTACTGAAAACCAACCGCCCCTTCCGCCACCTCTGGTATGGACAAGTCGTCTCCGAACTGGGTGACTGGCTGAACAGTATCGCCATTTACATGCTCGTCCTCAAACTCAGCGGTACCGGCACCGCCATGGCCTCGGCCATGATGGCCAAACTCCTGCCCATTTTCTTCGTCAGTCCGTTAGCCGGGGTGTTGATCGACCGGATGGACCGGAAAGTCATCATGATCACCAGCGATGTGCTCCGCTTCGTAGTGGTACTTGGATTTCTGTTAGTGGATGACGCCGGTGATTTATGGCTGCTATACAGCCTGGCAGTGGTGGAGATCGCGCTGGCCGGTTTTTTTGAACCCGCCCGGAGCGCTATCATCCCCTCCCTCACCGCGCGTGAGGACCTGGTCACCGCCAACGCTCTCAGCGGTTCCACCTGGTCAGTGATGCTGGCCGTCGGCGCCGCGTTGGGCGGGGTGTTGGTAAGCCTGTTCGGCATTAAAGCCGCCTTTATCATCGATGCGTTTACCTTTCTTCTCTCCGCCTGGTTCATCGCCCGTATCCAGTATCCCAAAGAAGCATTGGCAAAACAAAAGGCCGAACGCTCGGATGCTTCAGGATTCAAAACGCTGGTGGACGGCATGCGCTATCTTATATCGCAACCGATGATTTTCGTCCTGGCTTTGATGAAATCCGGACTTGCAGTCGCCGGTGGGGTGATGACTCTCATCCCGCTCTACGCCAACAAAATGTTCGCTTCCGTCTCCGCCTCCGCCATTTCGATGGCCATCGGCGTCATGTATTCCGCAAGAGGATTGGGAGCCGCTCTGGGACCCATCCTCGTAAAGAAATTTTTCGGCGATTCCACCCGCGTGCTTCAGCTATCCATTCTGTTCGCGTTCTTTCTAGGATCCCTGTCCTATTTTCTTTTTGCTCAATCGCATAGTTTATGGTCTGCCTCCCTGAGTATCGCGCTGGCCACTTTTTTCGGCTCCATCATCTGGGTATTCAGTTCCGCGTTGATCCATCTGGAAGCCGACAGCCGGTTCCTGGGACGGGTGTTCAGTACCGAAATGGCGCTGTTGACTCTGGTGATGGGACTCAGCAACTGGTCGACCGGGTTCGCCGTGGATACCTTGGAATTGACCACCCATCAAACGGGTATGTGGATGGCCGGCCTGTTCGTGATTCCTGGAGTATTGTGGGGAGGGTTTTTACTGTTCATGAACTCCGGGTTCAAGCAGGGCGAATGCGTGGACTCCGTCTGCCCGGTGGAACCCAGTGATTCGAAAATCCCCCCGACTTCGGTTTAAATCCAGGGGATGAGCGGTCAACCGCTGATGAAATGATCCGCCAGGGATTTTCCGATATCGAAATGGCTGGTGACCTGCCCGCTGTTGTCCTGCGTTTGCGCCCAGGCATACGCCTCCTCAACTTGTTGGCTGAAACCCAGGGCATGCAACACGCCGACGGAGACATAGCTGGAGGCAAGATCGGGGGATTGCGAATAGCCCGCCACCAACTCCCGCATGAACTCCATTTCCTCCGGCGAGAGACTCCGGTATTTGTTGACGAGGTTGACCAGATTCTCCTCACCATAAGAGTTGTTGTAATTCGCTCCGACAATCGGCTCCCGGTACAGGCGGAGGATATCCTCTTCCAGAAGTTTGTAATCCACATTCATGAGTTTAAATCACCTCCGGGCTTTGAGCGGATTCCTTCTCGGTCCAATAGGTTTGCCATTCCTCGGCCCAAGCCAATTGCGTGAGATCTGTCATCCGGTCGAGAAACACCTTGCCCAGCAAATGATCGATCTCATGCTGTAATACCACCGCCAAAAACCCTTTGGCCTCCACCACCACTTTTTCACCTTCGCGCGAGAAGGCTTCCACCGTCACCTCTTTGGGCCGGGTGACCAATCCGCGCAAGTCTTTCAAACTCAGACATCCTTCCCAGAATGAGGCGGTTTCCTTTCCGGAATGGGTGATCACTGGATTCACATAAACGGTCAAGGGGATATCATCCTGGGAAGGGTAGCGCTCATTCTGCTGGTATTCGACGATTACAATTTGCAACGAACGGGCCACCTGCGGAGCGGCGATGCCGACCCCGCCTTCTTCCCGCATGGTATCAACCATGTCATCGATGAAGTGTTGCAGTTCATTGTCACCGGATGCGGTTAATGCTTTCAGGTCCACCAGCTTGGCTATTTCCCGCAATATCGGATGGCCGAGCCGCGCAATATTCAAAACCGACAATTTTTTTCTCCTAAATTCAAATTACTTTTGCAATCGAAGAGTTAACCATCAAAAGTAAAATTTTTTATTAGACTTGGGGAAAGTTTTCCACAATGGAGTGGATCACTCTTTCAAAAATCCATTCCTTGCAAACGCTTTGGAAAGGTACAAGTTATCTTAACATAAATGGCAAAGTTCAAAAACAGGCATACCCCTTTATCCCCCGCCAATACTAGACGAAAAGAGGGTTGCCGTCACATTTTTTGTTTGACTTTTACTTGCCATTTTTTATAATTGAACCCGCTGCAACCCTACCCACCTCTACCATCCTCGAAAGGAGGGGTTCCCTTGACAAAAGACGAGTTGATCGGCGCCGTTGCAAAAAACGTAAAGGATTCCGCTTTAAGTAAACGATTAACGGGAGACGTCCTCGATGCAGCATTCGATGTAATCGGGAAGTCTATCAAGAAGGAAAAACGTTTCGCCTATCCGGGATTCGGTACCTTCACGGTACGTTCCCGAAAAGCCAGGAACGGACGCAATCCACAAACCGGAGAAGAAATTAAAATCAAAGCAAGCAAAACTGTTGGGTTTAAACCCGCTCCGACTCTCAAAAACACGTTGTAAGTTGACTTAAATTTCTCCGCAAGATTCGGATCCATTAAAAGTAAGAACGCCCAAAGGCTATAAAACCTTTGGGCGTTTTTTCTTTCCAGCATCATTGAATATTGAAAGCTCAATGAACCCCGGCATTCATTTCCGGAGTTTTCATGTGAATGATTTTTTGTTGTTCCTCTAGTTTTCCTTGGCTTTCTGAGCCCTCAGGATATCCAATTCAAATTCCTTAAACTTCCCCTGATTGGCCTCCTGTGGCCTTCGTGTTTTCCGGGTAAAGTCGTTGAGGGTAAACTGTTTTTCAAGGTAATGGCAGGTACGGCACTCCGTCGCATACCGGAACACTTTCCGTTTGTAAAGCAGGGACTTCTCTTCAACGTGGCCGGCCGGGTTAAAATCCCGGTGGATATGGCAACTTCGGCAGTAATCATTGATAATTTTGTTGCTGTCTGCCGCAACAAAATCTCCATCGAAGGCTTTTTCGATTTTCTGGGTATAACAACCCACACTCATCCCAATCAGGGCCAAAACCCAAAACCACTTCATCTCAAATAAACCTCGCCGCCACATTCGATTTACAGGCACCGCAACCTCTATCTCTTAGAAATCAATATATTGTATTGAAACCTATTATACATTTGCGCCGGGAACAAACAAAAACTTTACAACCCGATAAATTTAGGGAAAATAAAGTACAGGCGGGAAAAACTTTCTCAAGCGTTGTTGTTCGAGCGGATCAAATCGTAGA
Organism: Nitrospinaceae bacterium; assembly: GCA_965237905.1. Classification (GTDB taxonomy): domain Bacteria; phylum Nitrospinota; class Nitrospinia; order Nitrospinales; family Nitrospinaceae; genus SZUA-226. The sequence continues at coordinate 899,897 of OZ250172.1, forward strand.
TTTTCAGAACCTTATTGGAATAGTCCACCGGGAGCTGCCTGCCTTGCTGAATGTAACGTTCCAACTTGGTGGGACCATGATTATAAGCTTCCAACGCCAGCTTCACATCGTTGTTAAAACGATTCTGGAGCTTGTTAAGGTAGTAAGTCCCCAAGGTAATATTGGAATCCGGCCTGAAGAGAGTCGGTTTCCCCTCCCACGGCAGGTTGACTTCGGTAGCCATGGCATGCCCCGTCCGCGGACGGATTTGCATCAACCCCAAGGCACCCCGATGGGACTTGGCCCAATTGTTGAACGAACTTTCCGTAACAATGAGGGCAGTCAACAGGAAGGGGTCATAATCGTATTTCTGGCTTGCTTCATAGATCCATTGAGGAATCTTGTTCAGGGAAGCCCCGTCCAGACCGGTAGAATAAGAGGAAATAACATCAAAAATCTTGTTTTTGATTCTCTGCTTTTCACGCAGGGTGACATGGAAATTCTGGTATTCTTGCTCCAGGTTAATTTTCAAAAAGTGGCTTTCGTCCAAGGAGGTAATTGCCGATGAGTAATACACGGGGACCCCACTGAGATAATTGATACTCCCGGAGAAACCCCCTAGAAACCCAAAGACAATCGATACCGATAACAGGGTAGTTAAATTTTTTATAGAAGCATTAATATCCATCTTAACCCTTTGTGAGTGATAAAATTTACATCGGATGTTTTCTATGTAAATGTTAGAAAAAATTGAACTTATCCGCCAGATCCTTAAAATCCTTTGTTCATAAGGGTTTTGATGGCTTTGGTCGGTGCAACTACCAAATTCGGACGGAGTATACGGAGGTCCAGATTAATTGTCAAACCCACTTTTCAGCAAAAATCCGGGAAATCGTTGATTTTTCCCTCGGAATTACTATAATGGCTTCCAATAAATCATTAATAAAATTGGCGTTATGAAAATTACCTGCCCTAAATGTCAGGCCGCCTACAAGATTGATCTTCCTGATCCAAGTGAAGCTGGTATCGACGTCCAGTGCGGAAAATGTCTTTATATTTTCCAATTTAGCCCGGACTCTGATTTACCAGAAGGCCGCCCTTCCGAACCAATACTACCACCCCAAAAGGATGAGTATCAAGAGATTTCTGACTCTAAAAAACGGCCTCTCCAATCCAAAAAACAGACCCCCTCCTCACCGGGAAAAGACCGGGAAACCTCTGAGGAATTGGAACTTGAACCCATTTTGTATGACCATGAACCTATTGAAATCATTATAGAAAATGAAACTCCCGGGGATTCCCTGGAAAAAGAAGCTCTGGAAGATATTTGGGATCAGGCAGTACAAGAAGGGGCTCGTACGATCGGTAAATCCAAAAAAACGCCCCCACCCCCGGTAAAAAAATCAAAACGGCTACCTTCCTTGGAAGATCGACAACGGGAAATCGACCGGATGATCGCCGATCACCAGGCGGAACAGGGAGAATCCGGTGAAAAACCCCCGGCTGAAAAATCACAGCCCTCCCTAACCCAGAAGGACCTGCAACAGGAAAAAACCCAGGAGGAAATTGACCTCGAGGAACAGGTTGTCATCAACGAAGGAGAAGCCACACCCAACTGGGAGGAGGCTTTCGCTCATCAGTCCGAGGTAGAAGCAGGATGGAAAAAGGCCCAGGAGCAAGACCGAATCCTGGAAGAACAACAACTCGCAGAAGCTTTGGGCAAAAAAGCTTTACCCAAGGAACCCTCCACAGAAGAAAAGGCCCCCACAGTTCCCCAGGAGGACAAACAAAGCGTCGTTGATGAGATTTTCGCCGAAGTCAAAGGCTCTCAAGAAGCCCCAAAAGAGATCGCTAAAACGCCTCAACCGGAACCCGAAGCGGACCAAAAACAAGAAGTGGTCGGCCAAATCTTCGCCGAAGCCAAAGCCCAACGGGAAAAAATCCAGGAGGAAATTGACCTCGAGAAACAGGTCACCCTCGACCAGGCAGAAGCCATGCCCAGTTGGGAAGAAGCCTTCGCTGATCAGTCCGAAGTAGAAACCGGATGGAGAAAAGCCCAGGCGAAGGATCGTATCCACGAAGAACAACAACTTGCCGATGCTTTGGGCGAGGAATACATACCCTCGGAGCCCCCCGCTGAAGAAACACCGGTAACGCAGGAAAATAAACAGAATCTCGTCGATCAATTATTCGCAGAAGCGCAGTCTCAACAGGAAACCGCTGAGCCGCCTGAGGCGATAACGCAGGACGAACCTCTGGAAGTATCCGGTGAAAAGGTTCCGTCCTCTGAAATTCAGGAGACTCACGTTGATCAACACACGATTCCCGGCGGGATCGATCTGATGACTGATCTGGATGACCTGAATATGAAAGAACTGGTCACCCAAGCTTTTAAGGAGGCGTCTGAATCGCAAGAGAAAACCGAACGCTCAACACCCGAAACCACTACTGCCGAGACGCCTCAGGAGGAAGAACTCGAAATGGAACCCCTTCTGGAGACTGCCGGAACTCCAGCAGAAGCAGAAACAGTTATCATGACGTTCCCTATCGAAATGAAGTCGGAACCTGAAGTGGAGCCGGAACCCGAGCCCGAAATGGAGCTGGAACCCGAGCCCGAAATGGAGCCCGAGCTCACTATGGAATCTCAAGAGACAACCGTCCCCTCCGCAGAGCAACCCACTACGAGTCAGGGGTCCTCTTATGATGATGAAGCAGACCTTTGGGCCAATCTGCTCCCCGAATACGAGGAAGAAGCACAGCCCGTCGACACAGAGGCCCCAACAGCCTTTGCCGAGGAAGAGGCAAAGGAAGAAACACAGCCCGTCGACGCGGAGGCTCCAGTAGCCTTTTCCGAGGAAGAGGGAGAGGAACCTTTCGGAGGAAACGATTTCTGGGATCAAGTGCTTGAAAAAGAGTCCGAGGAATCCCAAACGGCCGAAACCGAGGCCAAGACCGAACCGCAACCGGTTGCATCTGCACCCGTGGCCCAGGATACGGCCGAGCGCGAAGCCTTAACGGATGAGGAACTCTGGAAGCAGGCCTTTCCGGGGGAAGAAGAATTCCAGCCAACCACTCCACAATACTCTGGCGAGAAGGAAGATGATTCCAAATCAAAAGTAGCCCCCCTAGTCATTGGAGCCAACGTCAAAACGAACGAAGATCCGGAAGACTCTCTGAAATATGACGACGCGGCCTACGCGGATTATGATGACGATGACGAATTCGAATTCCAACGCAGGAAGCGAAAACTCGGCCCCTTCACCCTGCCACACGGGCGGCGTGGCGATTGGGTCATCGGCGGAGCCATGGTGGTATTCCTTTTGCTCGCCGGAAGTGCTTATTTCATCCTGCAGACTTTCGCCCCCGGCGAATTGACCGATATCCAGACGGCCAAAACCGACGAAGTCCCGGAAGGCCTGAGCCCGCGCGACGTGCCTTTGGACGAACCGACAGGGGACCTGACGTCTCCCAAACCGCCTAAACCGGAAAAAACTCCAACGATGGACACGCCGGGAGACAAGGGAGAAGCCATCCTTTCCGACCCGTCCAAAATTCTGGAAGAATCTCCGGAAGAGAAGGGAATTTTAAAGGATCTGGCCGAATCCCAAATCCTGAAGGACACCGGTAAATCCCAGACCGCCAAGATCAATCAATCCGCTCTGCAGACGCTCACCGGCCACTCTGTCACCATGAGCACCATCATGCCCGTCGCCTACAATCCAACGGATATCCGCGTGCTCAGCTTCAGCGTGGAGATGCAGTTGAGCGATGCCCAAAGCGCAAAAATGATGCGCGAATCCCTGCCCGTTTACGAGGAAATCATGAACCGGACGGTGGAGGATCTCCTGCGGCGCAAATTTTATAACGATGTTCTCTACGTCAAAGAAAAACTACAGAAACGCCTGCAAACAGCCATGAACAAATCCCTCAAGAATGGCCGCGTCCGAAAAACCAAGTTCGTCGACTTCGCTATTCAGTAACTCCCAAAATACTCTGAGGGTGCCATCCGTTTATTTCTTTTCTTCGCGGGTAGATTCCAAAAGCTCGTAAACTTTATAGACCAGTTCCTTGAGGCCCTGGCCGGTTACCGAGGAGCAGATAAATAGGATGGGATTGAGCGCTTCCAGCCGTTCCTTGTATTCGGCAAATTTCGTCTCGGCCTCCGGATGGTCGATCTTGTTGGCCACCAGGATTTGCGGTTTGCCATACAATTCCTCGCTGAAGTGCTTCAACTCGTTCTGGATGGTCTCGTAATCGGCAACCGGGTCGCGGTCGCTCGCGATGGAAAAATCGAGCAGGTGCACCAACAGGCGGGTACGCTCGGTGTGTTTCAGGAACCGGGTGCCCAGTCCCTTGCCCAGATGCGCGTCTTGGATCAGTCCGGGGATATCCGCGGCGATGAACGATTGATAGTCTCCCACCTGCACCAGTCCCAGGTTGGGCACCAGTGTCGAGAAAGGATAATCGGCGATTTTGGGTTTGGCGTTGGAAATTTTCGAGATCAGGGTGGACTTGCCGGCGTTGGGGAATCCAATGATGGCCACATCCGCCAGCAGTTTCAGCTCGACGAATAACACTCTATGCTTGCCCGGCTGTCCCGGATCGGCCCGGCGCGGCGCACGGTTGGTGGACGATTTGTAATGTTCGTTGCCGAGGCCGCCCTGACCCCCTCGGGCGATCACGAATTCCTGCAAATCTTCGGTCAGATCAGCCAGCACGGTGCGGGTTTCATGGTCACGCACCACAGTGCCCACCGGAACCTGGATGACACAGTCCTCCCCGCTCTTTCCGGTTTTGAGTTGCCCACTTCCCGCTTTGCCGTGCTCAGCCCGGTACAACTGCTGGTATCTTAAGTCGAGGAGGGTCGACAGATTGCCGACAGCCCGAAACACGACGTCGCCGCCTTTGCCGCCGGTACCACCATCGGGTCCGCCTTTGGGGATAAACTTCTCGCGCCGGAAACTACAACACCCGTCCCCGCCGTTGCCGGCCTGAACGGTAATTTTGACCTGATCGACGAACATGGGTATGGGACGCTCACCGACCGGCGAGCGAAATTAGTTGGGGGGATAAATGCTGACTTTTTTCTTGGAACGGGTAAACCACTCGAATTTGACCCCGCCGGGGACTTTGGCGAACAAAGTGTAGTCGGTACCCACACCGACATTCGCCCCCGGATGGACCGAGGTGCCGCGTTGCCGCACGATAATTTCGCCGGCTTTTACCGTTTGCCCACCGTACCGTTTGACGCCCAAGCGTTTCCCGATGCTGTCTCTTCCGTTGGATGTACTGCCCTGTCCTTTTTTGTGCGCCATGACGTCTCCCGTTACTTCTTAGAAATATCCGTGATTTTCAAATATGTGATCAACTGCCGATGTCCATTTGTCCGGCGATATTTTTTCCGGCGCTTTTTTTTGAACACCAGGATCTTTGGGCCCTTGGCCTGATCGATAATTTCGCAGGTCACCTTGCTTCCGTCCAAAATTGGAGAGCCCACGTCCACTTTGTCCTCTTCACCAATCATCAGAACCTGGTCCAGAGTCACTTTGTCCCCCACGTTGCCTTCCAGCTTTTCAACTTGAATGACGTCGCCCTGGGAAACTTTGTACTGCTTTCCACCGGTTTTCATTACAGCAAACATTACGATTCAATACTCCTGAAAATAGATCGGCAGGAACGGCTTGCGGCCCGGCCTTTTCAATAATTTAACACGGAACGAACCCAGCATAGTACTTAATAAGAAAGGCCAAGTCAATAATAACTCCGCCTAAGCCCACATCCCTGAAATGGGGGGTTCCATTTTCCCCGCTTGCACATATTTCCAGGGAAATGCTATAAGAAGACAGTCAATCCACCACTCGGAATTATTTATGTCGTTGAAAGACAAGGAGAAATGGAACGCCAAGTACGGGTCTACCGCAGGCTTGGACGGACGGGGACCCAGCCAGTGGCTGGCGGATCATGCTGGCATGCTTGCGGGCAAGGGCAAGGCCCTCGATATCGCCATGGGGGAAGGGAGAAATACCCTGTTCACGGCCTCGCTGGGTTATGATGTCTTGGGGGTCGATATTTCCGAGGTCGGCGTCTCCCGCGCCGAGGCCCTGGCCCGGCAAAATAACCTAACGATTCATACCCAAATTGCCGATCTGGATAACTATAAAATCGGGGAAAATACCTACGACTTGATCCTGTGTTTTTATTTCCTCAACCGTCGCCTGTTCGAGGGTATTCGAAAAGGATTGAAACCCGGCGGCACCTTGATATTTAAAACGTTCACGGTGGATTATCTGAAATACAGCGGCTTCAAACGGGAATGGGTGCTGGAGAAAAACGAATTGCGGGAAGCATTTCCCGAGCTGAAAATACTCGATTACCAGGAAGTAGACGAACCCGAGAACGAAATAGCCTATGCCTCACTGGTAGCCCGGAAGGAATGATCACTCATCGATGAAAAAATTGACGGACTCTAAAACAATCGGGCACTTTAATAGCCCTCTCGTTGCCACAATCATGATTGTTCTGGTTCTTGCGGGTTGCAGTTCCACCCACAAGTCGGCGGGAAAAACATTGACCACGGAGGGTTTCAAGCTCACCTATACCGACAAGGCGCAGGCCGGCAGAGAGATCAACGAGTTGACCCTGCAACACCCGTTACCCATTACCGAGCGGCAAATCGTGTTTCACATGGTGGCCCTGACCTATGAAAACTATTCTCTGCTGGGCAAGGCCGGTCCGGTGTTCACCAAGGACGATATCAAGAAGACCAAGCGCCTATTGACCAAGGCACTCAGCAAAGCGCATTCACAAAACATCATCGGTTTCGAACTGGAATCCGAGGGCGGTACCACCAAGGGTGAACTGTTCGCCAACCAGGGGAACCTGCACTGGCGGTTCTTTGAAATCCAGGGAGTGAAATATTCGTTAACGCGCAACCAGATGGCGCGCTATGGAACCGCCTGGCGGATGGTGACCAAGAAAGGACAGAAGTTCCACGTGACGGACAAACTCCTGGGCGCCAAGCAGTGGACTAATTGGATCGAGGCTAAAATCAATCTCCCGGCTCCGGCGAATCTGAAAATCGCCCGCCCCAAGAAAAAGCGCGCGAATCCCGGCACAGCTCAATCCGAACCTCCTCCTTCTTCTCAATCGAGCCCGCCGAAAGCCACCGCTCCAGGAAAAAGCACAACCGACTTGGAAGAAAAATTGAAATTCCTGAAATACCTGCACGAAAACCAGTTGATTGACAAACGGGAATATGAACAGAAACGCAAAGACCTGCTGGATCAATACCTCTGATTATTTTTTCCTCAGACAGTACAACCCGTCGCGCACGGGTAGCATTAACGCCTCAACCCGTTCATCCCGGTACACGGTTTCATTGAACTGATGAATGGCGTGATCGGACTCCTCCTTGGGAGCCAACACCCGTCCGCTCCACAACACGTTATCCGCCACGATCAATCCTCCGGAACGCAGAATCGGCAGAATCGCATTAAAGTAATTCAGGTAATTGGTCTTGTCGGCGTCGATGAACGCCATGTCAAACGTTTCGTTGAGATCGGCTATGGAATCGAGGGCATTGCCTTCGAGCAGGATAATTTTATTGCCATGCGGGCTCTCAGCGAAGTACCGTTTGGCAACGGCAATCGCCGCCGGGTCCTCGTCACAGGTATAAAGACGGCCGTCTTTCGGCAACGCTTCGGCCATGGACAAGGCGCTGTACCCACTGAAGGTACCGACTTCCAGGATGCGCCGCGCTCCCAGCAATTGCGCCTGTAATTTGAGAAACCGCCCGACCGTCCGCCCCGAAACCATCTGCGGATATTCCAGACTATCGTGCGTTTCTTTCTGCAAGCGCGCTAGCAGTTCTCCTTCGTCATTAGTATGATCGTAAACGTAATTTTCGATTTCTTCATCTATAAATTCCATAATTCCCTCGTGAGGTCATTTCAATAATTAACGATACCAGCATTCAAACTGCGCCAGGCATACCAGGTCGCCACGGTTTCCAAAGGATTCCACTTTTTCCCGATAGCGCGCAGACGTTTGGCATCGGGCCGGGCATTCATTCCATAAATATTCTGGACTGCTACACGCAATCCTAAATCGTCCACGGGCAGAACATCAAGGCGATTGAGCGAAAAAATCATAAACATTTCCGCCGTCCATCGTCCGATGCCGTGCACCTGCGTTAACCGGCCGACGATCTCCTCGTTGTCCAGATAATTCAGTTGGCGCGGCCGAATGGTGCCGTCGAGGAAGCGGTGACTCAAATCTTTCAGATAAGCGGCCTTTTGTCGGGACAATCCAGCGGCGCGCAGAGGGGCGTCTTTCAATCCGGCCACGCGCTCAGGCGTGGGTGCATAGCCAGCGAACAATTTTTCGAAGCGGATGTAGATAGTGTCTGCCGCCGCGACGGAAATCTGCTGGGAAACGATGGACCGGCACAGCACCACAAAATATTTTCGGTTCCGCTTCAGCCGAAACGGCCCCACCTTCTGAATCACGCGCGCCATCTGCGGGTCGCATTCCTTGAAATGGTTCAATATCCGGCGGCGAGTCGGCAGTTCCTGTGTAGGTGAGCGGCGATCAACCATAAGCGCGTCAATCCATCTGGAGGAATTTGAACCGTTTCAGTTTGGGTGACTCCTTCAACCGCTGTGCAGTACTTTGGGAGATGTGGTTCCGATATAAATCGATGGTCACTAGATTGGGCAGGCAATCGCTTTCCACCAATAGGTCGATGGCGGCATTATCCAATCCGCAATGCGGGAGGGTCAGTTTCTCAACCGTCAGCATGATTTCGGATTCGCATAAAGCTTTTAATCCTTCGTTACCGATCTTTGCCCGGTCCAGATACAATTCAGTCAAATGACGCAGGTGCGGTGACCGCGCCAGTTCGACGGCTCCCTCCGGTCCCAAGGGATTGGCTTTGAGGTACAGGAATTGAAGGTTCGCCAGGGTTTCCGACTCCGCCAGGGCTTTCATAGCTTCGGACCCAAGTTGATTGTGCTGAAGAAAAAGCGTGCGTAAATTTTTCAAGTGAGGTGAGGCCGCCAGTGCCCGCATTCCCTTACCGGTCATTTCGTTTCCGGCGAGTGACAGCGTATGGAGCTTGTGAAGCGCCTCGGTATCCGCCAGCCGCTCCACTCCTTCGTCCTTAAAACTGTTCTCATCCAAGTAAAGCATTTTAACCATGTGCAGGCGGGGGAAGCGCATCAGCTCTTCCAACTCTTCCAGGATGATGTCCTTGTCGTTCAACTCGAGTTTGAACTTGGGATCCTCGCTGGCCTCGGCGCGGGCAAACATATCCCCTTCATGCACCACCATCGATTCACTTTCGTCGATATCCGTAATCAACGTCATGCTGTTCCGCACCAGGCTTTCAAACAGGGACCCGCTCATGCTTCCACCCAGGAGTGTTTTTTAAAACTTTCGATGATTTCGTACACCGTTTCGTCAGGTCTTTTGTCAGTGGTGTCGCACACCAGGTCGGCGGCGGCGTTGTATTTGGCCTCCCGTTCGGCGAGGATCTTGCGGTGTTCGTCCTCCCAGGACAGGCCTTCCTTGAGCCGAGGCCGGTTATTTCTATCCCGGCTTAAACGGCTGAGCAGGGTTTCAAATGTAGCGGTCAATAAAACGGCTTTCCCATTTTCCTTAAGTTTTTTGATATTTCGGTCATTCAAGACCACCCCGCCGCCGCAATCGATGACCGCCTCCTTAGCCTCGCCCACCGCCTGCTCCACGATTTTGGATTCGATCTCCCGGAACCGGGCCCATCCCCACAGGCTGACAATTTCCGGAATGGGGATGCCTACCGCCTCTTCGATCATCGAGTCAAGACTGAACAAGCGGCGCTTCAATTGTTTGGACAAAAGCCGGGAGATCACCGACTTGCCGGTCCCGCGATAACCTAACACTATGATATTCATAAAGATATTTCCGTACCGTTCCGTCACAAGTGTTTGGGTGGCAGATTATAATGTTTCCATCTGGGATGCAAACGAATCTCCCCTACCCCATGCAAACCCCATTATTTAAGCCCGTTCCCAGGCAATTATGATACAATTTTTTAAATGTCACTCGCTACGGTGTTTAGGTGTTTATGCGGCTTTCCTTGAAAGGGCCCTTATCGTGAAAACAAAATCTATTACCTGCATCATTGCACTGATATTGGGATGTTTCCTGATTAACGGCAATAAAGTTCAGGCTGAAGAAGATAAGATGCTGGATTTATGCAATAAGGGCAATTCTGTCGCCTGTTTTGAACGAGGCAAAAAATATTTGACTCTGGATAGGGACGCTAAGAAAGCCATTCCCCTGTTCCGGAAGAGTTGCGCGGCGGACCATATGGACGCCTGTATTTGGGGAGGTAATTTGATTCAAAATACGGGGAAGCAATACAGCCCCCAATGGAAAGAAGCATCTCAAATGTTCAAAAAGGCCTGTGAAGCGGATGTGAATAGGGGTTGTTTCAATCTCGGATCCCTGTATTACAAGGAAGGCCGGGCCAGCAAAGCCAAAAAGCTGTACCAGAAGGCCTGCGACATGGGAAACCAACCCGGCTGTGATAACGTCGTGTGGCTTTCGAAATAACGATCGGATATTAAGAAACTGACCATGGCAAGTCCTCCCAAAAAGCTCAAAAACTGGGAAGAGCTGATCAATGACGGCCAAAATTACGGGGACGAGGGCAAGGATTTCTCCCCATTTGAAAAAGCCGTTTTTGAGAGCATCAAAGACAAGAAAGTTCTGAAAATTCAGGACAGCTTCGTCTTCGTGAAAACCGGACACAATGCAGAAGACCCGGATCACCCGGTTCAACTGGCCACAATGCTGGCCGCCTTCGAACCGCTGAAAGTCATCACCAGCCTGATCATCACCCATAATCGGTTCAACGCCGAAGCGCTAAAAATCCTGGTCGACTCCCCGATGTTGAGCGACATCGATTACCTGCATCTGGGCTCCAACGCGTTGGGGGATGAAGGAGCGAAAATCGTGGCATCAGCGCCCCTGTTCGCCAAAGTCCACACCCTGAACCTGGAGTGCAACGGCATCGGCCCGGAAGGGGCGAAAGCGCTGGCAACCTCCAAAACTTTGACTCAGGTAACTTCACTCAGCATGGTCGACAACCGGGTTGGGGACGAAGGAGCGCTGGCGATTGCGCAATCGGACAACCTCAAGAACCTCACCTACCTGCATCTCGGCGGCAACCGCGTCAAATCCGAAGAAGCCAAACAGGCCCTGCGCGAATCGCCCAAACTCACTCAGATCAAAACACTGAAAGTTTTTTAACCGGGCAAGGCCCGGAGCAAATTTCGCCGAAGCGTTGTTGCGCGATCTAAAAGTTATTCTCGCCACTGGACTAAAAACTGAATTCGGAATTACTCTTCGTAACCGGGGCGGAGCAGTTCGGGGCGGGAGTAGTTGACGAAGGCCGGATTGGTTTCCACGCCTTCTTTCAACACGAGGGTTTTCAGGTTTGTCAGGGTTTTGGTGTTGTATAACGCATCACCGCCGACTTCTCCAAAATAATTTCTACCCATATACAGCTTTTCCAGTTGGGTCAATTGCGTCGACTCGCCGATCGCTTTCGCCCCTTCGTCGCCGATGGTGTTGTTGGTCAGCGACAGCACTTTTAACGGCGGTAGAGATTCGCTCTGCGCCAAAGCCACGGTCCCGGCATCGCCCAATTTGTTGGAGGACAGATTCAATTCTTCGAGTTGGGACAACTCCCCGCCGCTGAACAGGTCTACCACTCCCTGCTCGTTGATGTAATTGCGCTCCAGGTCGAGCACTCTCAAATTTTTCATCGTGGCGCTCTGGCCCAAAGCTTTGGCGGCTTCGTTGCCGATTTCGTTCCAGCCCAGGCTGAGCGATTCGAGACGGCTGAGGTTGGCTGAATGGACCAACGCCACCGCGGCGGCATCTTCCAGGCCGTTGTCTTCCACGGACAGTTTTTTTAAATTTTTGACTTTAACGGAATCGGATTGCGCTACTTCCTGAATCCCGGCGGTGGTGATGAAGTTGATAGACAGGCTGAGTTCTTCCAATTGCTCCAAGGTAGGGGCTTCGAACAACGCCTTCAGGCCGGTGTCGTCAATCTGATTGTCGGACAAATCCAGTGTGCGAACGGAACGCATCTGTTCGCACTGGGCGAGGATGGTCATCTCGTCGGCCGCATAATAACGGCCCTTCAATTCCAACTGTGCAGGGGTCTGCTCCAACTGCTTTTTGATTTCCTCTTCCAGCCGGGCCGCCTTCTCCTCGAAGGTGGGCTCGTTGGAAACATATTCGCTGTTGCCGTCCCGGGAGATGGCCATCGGGTACTCCTTTTCAAAACACAGGGATTTCTAAAGTTGGGAGACCATTGTATCAACGAAGGTTTCCGTTTCTCAAATGATTTCCTTTTTTCTTGCCGGAGGGGGCCTGACGGGAACTCGGGAGCCCCGGTCCGCCCTCTCCCCCGATCCTACAAAAACCCAGTAACCTACTAATTTAAAAGGGCCATCGGGCTCCTATGGATACGATAGAGCCTCTGGAAACGACCCAACATTAAAAAAAATTAATATGGGATTAACGAGGTTTTAATTTTGATTTCCTATATTCATAAGCAGACATCAGGAAAACCAGGCGGATGCCCCAAGGCATCGGTCCATTTCACGGGGGAAAAATCATGCACGTATTCAAAACATTGGATATTCGGGGGCTTTCCTTCTTCAGCGCGTCGAGCAAAACGTCGAAAGCGTTCAAGGGAGTCACCCCTAACGGTATTCTGGAAATCATTCTGGACAAAAAGAAAAATTTTACCGAAGCGTTTCAGCAATGGGCCGAGACACGGGGATATTCTATTTTCAACCGGGATGAAGATCCCCGGATGGTCCGCCTATTTATCAAGAAGGACAGCAAATAATCCTTCGGACTTGTTTTCAGTGAAAAGAATTCAGGCCGGCTTTCCCGACAATGGAACCTGGGTGCCCTCCTCTACCTGGGTTTGATGCCCCTCCTCAAGTCGGGAGAGCCGGTTTTTTTCGAAAGCCCTCCCATTCAAACTCATCCTGTCGAACGGTTTCTCTGATATAGAATTCGTAGCCCCTCCAAAGTGAGAAATGGGTCCACCGTTTGGATGCTTTGAACCTGCTTATGAATCACCGGCAGAACGCCTCCGGTGCCGATCACCTGGGTGGGTTTGCCAATCTCGCTTTGCATTTTGGAAACGATGCTGTCGATCACCCCCACAAAACCGTACACGGTACCCGACTGAATACTTTCCTTGGTGGACTTCCCAATCACGTGCTCGGGAAGAACAATGTCGACCGGAGAAAGCTTGGCTGTGTTTTTGTAAAGCGCCTCCAGCGATATATTCAAACCGGGGAAAATCGCTCCGCCCAGATACTCACCTTTATCAGATACCGCATCGAAGGTGGTCGCCGTTCCAAAATCGACAATAATCAGAGGCCCGCCGTATTTTTCGAAACCGGCGATCGCGTTGACAATCCGATCGGCACCCACTTCAGCAGGGTTGTTGTACAAAATAGGAATCCCGGTTTTAATGCCGGGGCCGACGACCAAAGGATCATTCCCAAGGTATTTTCGGGACAATTCCTCAAATACAGGTATCAACGGAGGCACGACGCAGGAGATCACAATGTTATGGATGCTTGCGGGACCGATTTCGTTGAGCCTTAAAAATTCATTGACCAGCACCCAGTATTCATCCGTCGTGCGGTTCCGCTCGGTACGGATGCGCCAATGAGTTTTTAATTCATCCCCATCAAACAGCCCAAAAACAATATTGGTGTTTCCTATATCAACGGCAAGCAGCACACTGTTTCCTTTGGTTAAAAATCGATGGAGGCATTATACATGAGGCCCGCGGAAAGACCCGATGTTCAATACAAGAATGTCCCAAGCAATGATTTATTCATGGAGCAAGTATAACAGCTGAATTCAACGCAAAATCATTCCTATTGTTCTTTGGCTCTTTAAGGGAAAACATATCCATCTTTCTAAGATATGGACCATTTCTACCGAAAAACCTTATAGGTATGTGAAAGTAAAAAACGGGCTTCGATCGGATCAACCACCGACCGATAAACTTCAATTTAATTGTTTTTTTGAGAGTTAGCGGCATTCTCAATACCGGCTTCCAAATATCTAAAGTCCTTTAAATATAGGGTTTTCAAAGATTTCACTCGATAAAACTCAAGGGATTTTTTGATGCACCCTTTTTATAGTATTGATTTAAAAGGGATTTGGTCTGATAATATTTTTACACTCTATTTAACAAATAATTACAGGTATTTGGCGCCGCAACGAGGGAAACCCCCGGTTTTCCTCTCCGGATTTTTCCGGATAGTTGCTCCCTTTGAAGGAACCCGGCCCGATACCATCAGCACTCGCTCTGTTGGAGGAGCCATGCGTAAAATAAGATTGGAGCAATTGACACCGGGAATGCGATTGGGTCAAGACGTGATCAATTTCTCCGGGCAAGTTCTACTTTATAAAGGTAATCCGCTTCAACCCAAGGACATTAAAAACTTCAAAGCTTGGGGCATTCTGGAGGTTGTAATAGAAAGCGCCTCGTTGAACTCTTCCAACTCATTGGACAAAAACCAAATCGATGCCAAGCTTTTGATGGAATCACAAAACGAAATTTCCAATCTATTCCGGCACTCCAACCTTTCCCATCCTGTGATATCAGAATTGATGCGGTTGAGTACCTTGAACAAGTTGAGGCAAAAACCCGGCATGGAGAATGTGAATGTCTACTAGTCCCAAAGCTTTACGGCCCAAAGATTTGATCACCGGGTCGACCCGAACCTCTTCTCTCCCGGAAATATTTATCATGATCAATGAAGTGGTGAACGATCCGACCAGTTCATTTTCGGACATCGCCCAGGTGGTCAATCTGGACACAGCTCTAAGCGCGCGATTGCTTAAAATCGTTAATAGTTCATTTTATAGTTTTCCATCCAATATTGAGACGGTCACACACGCCATCACCGTTATCGGAACGGAACAACTGCACAACCTGGCTCTGGCGACAACCATTATTGCCAACTTCAAGGGCATTCCCGAAAAAATGCTCAACATGAATTTATTCTGGCGGCATAGTATGGGTGTGGCCATCATTGCGCGAAATCTGGCGATTCATTGCCGGGAAAGCAACCCGGAACGGTTTTACCTCGCCGGCATCGTCCACGATATCGGACGGTTGATCATCCTGGAAAACCTACCGGAAGAGGCGAAGGAAATCATCGCGCGCCAAAATGAAGTTGGCGGAATCATGTGGCAAATCGAACGCGAAGTTTTGGGATTTGACCATGGCGAGGTGGGAGCGGCTTTGTCGCGTAGTTGGAACCTCCCTCTCAGTCTTGAGGAAATTATCGGAAACCACCACAACCCAGGCCGCTCCAAGCGGTATCCTCTGGAAACCACCATCATTCATCTGGCCGACATCATTGCCAAAGCCATGGAATTGGGTTCCAGCGGGGACATCCATGTCCCTCCTCTGGATGAAAAGTCCTGGGAGCAATTAAAATTGCCCACTGGAGTTTTTTCGGCTATCTGGAATCAGACCGAGACTCAATTTAACGAAACTGTCGATATTATCTTATCAGGTTGATACGTCATGGATAAAACTCTTACTAAAAAGAAAGCCGACGCAAAGGAATTAAAATCCAGAATTAAGTTTCTGGAAAGAGAAAACCAATGGTTCTTCTCAGCTATGGAAATGATCGCTTCGATGGGCGACATGCACCGGGATATCCCCCGGTCGACGAATCCAGACTTTATTTTCAGCATGGCACGCCGTTATCTGAATCAACTGCTGGATTTAAAATCGCTGGCCTTTTTCCTGGTCCACGAAAAGGACAACAGCTTTTATCTGGCCAGCGGGGAGTCAGAAGAAGAAAACGGACGGTTTCAGGTGGAGTTGGATCATCAGGTTGAAAACGGCACTTTTGCCTGGGCGTTGAAACAAAATCGTCCCTTACTGGTGGAAAGTGAATTGTTCAAGGGAAAGCTGTTCCTGCATGTGATGGGAACGCGTTCCCGCATCAAGGGGATGGTCATGGGATGCCTGAATCGGAAGATCTCAAAGATTCCCCCGGAGATGGGTCATCTGATTTCGATCATTCTACACAATACTGCCAACGCGCTTGAAAACGGCGGGCTGTACAAACTGCTGTCGGAACAAAACAAAAACCTGGAGGAAATCGTCCAGGCCCGCACGGTTGAGCTGGAAAATAAAGCCTTTGAACTGAAGAGGAATATCCAGGAGCTTAAAGACTTTACCTTCATCGCGTCACACGATTTACAGGAACCGCTTCGCAAAGTGCTCTGTTTCGGAGAACGCCTGCGGGTCAATTACGAGGAACTGTTGGACAGCCGCGCCAAGGAGTATATCGCGGTTATGGAAAAAGCCTCGCTACGCATGCAAAAGCTGATCGACGGCCTGCTTCAACTTTCACGGGTCACCACCAAGGGCACCCATTTCGAAACCACCAACCTCGAAAAAGTAGTCGGAGAAGTCTTGACCGATCTGGAAAGCAAAATCGTCAGATCTCATGCGCAAATTATTGTGGGGGACCTCCCGAACGTGGTCGCCGACGAAATTCAAATGCGGCAATTGTTCTCCTATCTGACCAGTAATGCAGTGAAGTTTCACAAAAAAGACGTGATTCCGGAAATCTCCATCGCCAGTCATGATCTGGGTAACGGGTATTGGGAATTCCTGGTAACTGACAATGGCATCGGAATTGACGAAAAGTACCAAGAGCGCATCTTCAAACCCTTTGAGCGCCTTCATGGACGGAACGAACGCGGGGGTATTGGGATGGGATTAGCCCTATGTCAAAAAATAGTGACGCGTCACGGTGGAACCATCTCCGTCAAAAGCAAGCCCGACAAAGGCGCCACCTTTATCATCACTCTCCCGGAAAAGGGACCCGAAATGGTTTACTGAGCAAAGCCTTTCGGCATTACCCTTCGAATTTCACACAAACCAACGCCTGTACTTTATTCTTTGCGGGACAAATCCTTTCAAAAACGGTAATATAAAATTATTCGCTTGGCTTCATGTCAATGAAGCTCCTGTGAGAACCCCCCATCCGGAGAATTAAGAACCATGCGTGTTCAACTGATTGAAACGATAGGATCGGAATGTATTTCACTCGATCAGGGGGAAAAGGTGTATCACCTGCTTCTGGGGGAGTTGAAAGAGAAGAAAAGCGTAGAGGTGGATTTCCAGGGAGTTCAAACCCTGTTCTCGCCTTTTTTAATGGGATGTTTGGGGAAACTGCTGGGGCATTTCGAGAAAGAAATGCTGATGCAGAGGTTAGAGTTCTGCAACATTTCTCCCGACCATTTGAAAACAGTCAACGAGTTTATCGACCGAGCAGAAGCGCGGTCCACTGAGCAGGGAGACTTGCAAACGATGAAGGAGCTCTTCGAGGAAGATGAACTGGGAGACTTTTAAGAAAACCTACCTGTTCCAGCCGACAAAATCCGGCGTTTAGCCCCGGCTCCTTTAAAGACCTTCCTGACGCAAACGGGTCAGAAAATCTTCAATCTCCGTAGCACTGGGTTCCAGCTTGTAAGGGACGTTCCCCTCCTCCTGGCCGCCAAAACCCTCTTCCGAGAAACCGGTGTAATAATCGGCTCCCATCTCTCGGTTATGCTTGAATTCTCTAATATCTTTTTCCTGTGAACGGCCTGCCATAGCAATCCCTTCCATTCAGGTTGAACCAAAATCGTATGCCTTGCATTAGGAATACCCTCCTAAAGGGGCCTACGATCAGGGTAAATTTTAATTCATCCTTAAAAATAGGGCAAGCCCCTTTTAAGAGCACGACATAACTCTTTTAAAAATAAATACTTACACAAAAGAATGGCATTTAGTGACTACCTTTAGGAGATGCAGGTTGGTACAAAAACTTGAATTTGGAAATGATTGGAACCTGTGGACAAGGGGAGGTGGCGTGGAATTTTAACAGGAAAAATACACGTCGAAGCAATTGATAAATATAAGGCGATTCTGTTTCTCCCGGTATCGAGTGGAATGAATGTAACCCTTATGACAATAAGACCAATTACCTTAAATAGGGGGATCATCAGAGCGCTGGACTTTCTTCCGGGAAACATAGTATTTTGGTCAGGAAATATTTACCTGCCTCTGGTGTTTGCTGATATGGCCCAACATGAAAATGAAGACGAGCTTTCTGAAGAAAAGCGAAAAAAGGAAGGCTATTCTATTATCGTGGCCCTGATCGCGGTGGTAATCATAGGTATTTCCTTTGTCTGGCATTTGTGGTCGGCTCTGTTTCCCACTCCATCTCCCTGATCAGGCCAGAACCCCGCCTGCCCGTCAACCAGGCAATGAATCCAACGATCAAAAAACCGGCAAACGCAACGAAACGATACAGTCCATCATCCATAGATTATTTCTCAGATTTTTCGTTCGGTGTCCAACAACGCTCTTAAACCCGCTTTGTAATCAGGATACCGGAGCTCAATACCCAGTTCCTCTTTGATCTTATGATTCCGCACTTTCTTATTGGTCAAATAAAAACCGCGGCCCATTTTCGAAAGTTCCGCATCCTCTAATGCAATCACCGGTGGTACTTCAACGTGCAACAGTTCACAGGCAAACGCCACCGCTTCGGCGGGAGAAGACGGCACATCATCGCTGACATTGTAAATGGCTCCCGGGTGTGGATGATCCATCGAAGCGTTCAGCACCTGAACCACATCCTCCACGTGAATGCGATTGAACACCAAGCCGGGTTGATCGATTCGCCTGGCGGATCCCTGCCGGACCCGGTGCAGAAGATTGCGTCCCGGACCATAAATCCCGGCCAAGCGAAAAATATGAACCGGAACCTGATGTTCCCGATAGAGGTCGCGCCACTGCCCTTCCGCTTCCACTCGTCTTTGTTGGTGATCAAATCCCGGCTTCAATTCGGAGGTTTCGTCCACCCAGTCCCCATCACGGTTGCCGTACACCCCCGTGGTCGACAGATATCCAAGCCATTGTAGTTGCGAGCCGCCGATCAGGATTTTTTTAAACTGTTTGAGAACCACATCCCCGGCATCTTTTTGCGGAGGGATGGTTACCAGCACATGACTGGCCTCGCGCACGGCGCTTTCCACAGCCTTGGAACCTTCTTCACCGTCGAAGGAATACGAGTGAACTTCCTCTTCAGCCCAAAAATCTTTTTGAGCATTTTCGCGGCAGGTTCCCGACGCCGTCCAGCCCCTGGCTCGGACCTCCCGTACCAGCGCCGAACCGGTAAACCCCAAACCAAAACAAAACAGTTTTTTTTGTTGAGATGTATCGCTCATGAATTTCCGCTCATTCCATCACCCTGTAAAATAAAAAACTTCTTCGCGGCGGGGAAAAACGTTCAATATTTATCCCACATACCCGACGAACATACCTTATACTATTGAAAAGGAAATATTTCCAGCAACCTCTCATCCAATATGAATATTCTGGTTACCGGCGGAGCCGGCTTCATCGGCTCACACATTGTCGATGCTTACATTCGGGAAGACCGCCGCGTCGTGGTTCTGGACAACCTGTCGACCGGGAAGCGGGAGCAGGTGCACCCGGACGCGGCGTTTTATGCCCTGGACCTGATGGACCCCGAAGTAAAAGATATTTTCAAGCGGGAGAAAATCGAAGTCATCAACCATCACGCCGCACAAATCTCTGTCACTCAATCCGTCACCGACCCGGCATTTGACGCCGAGGTCAATATCGTCGGCAGTTTAAAACTATTACAACTCGCCGTCGCTCATCAGGTACGCAAATTCATTTTTGCTTCGACGGGGGGCGCCCTTTATGGAGAGCAGGATTATTATCCGGCGAATGAGGAGCATCCCACACAACCGATGAGTCCCTATGGCATCGCCAAATTAACCGTGGAGCGATACCTGAACTATTATCGGGAAAATTTCAATCTCCAGCCCACGATTCTGCGCTACAGCAATGCGTACGGACCGCGACAGGACCCGCATGGGGAAGCCGGCGTGGTCGCTATTTTCTGCAAGCAACTGCTGAAGGATCAACACCCAGTCATCTTCGGAGATGGTGAGCAGACGCGGGATTTCGTTTCGGTTTTCGATGTGGTGAGCGCCAACTTGAAAGCGTTATCAAAAAACTGTAAGGGAACCTACAACGTCGGGACCGGAAAGGAAACATCGGTCAATACCATCGCCGCAAGCCTCATCAAAGCCTCGGGCAAAGCCCTCTCCCCCCAACTCGACCCGCCTCGCATGGGAGAACAGCGCCGAAGTTCCATCGATTACGGAAAATTCAACAAGGATCACGGATGGCAACCGGTCCAGCCTTTGGATGAAGGCCTGAAAGATACGTTCGACTTCTTCGCCCACCCCAGCCGGGTAGAATCAAACTCTGGGTAACTTCCAAATACATATCCTATTGCATAATAAGGATGTAGAGCATCCAATCCTATCCGTTCCGATAAAGTGGATAACTTGATCTTTTGCCTTGATATTCTGTCAAAAAGACACCATTTTAAGACCATAACGATCCGCTTTCATTAATAAAGGAACTTTTCATGTCATCCAGGATTCCGGCAAAGATCGCGGGATGGGATTCCATCCTGTTTTCGATGAAGCAGGCGTTCAAGGTAGGGCCTTGGGCGATGTTGAAATCCCTGCTGTCCAAAAACAGTTGCAAAAGTTGCGCGCTGGGCATGGGTGGGCAAAAAGGCGGCATGCGCGATGAAAAAGGCCTTTTTCCTTCGGTCTGCAAAAAAGCCATTTGGGCGCAGGCGTCCGACCTGCAACCCGCCATTCCGGCAGATTTTTTTCAACGCCATTCCATCGCAGAGCTCAAAACCCGTACACCGCTGGAGCTCGAATACAGCGGACGCCTGACCACCCCGGTTCTGTGTGAGCCCGATGCTTCGCATTATCGGCCCGTCTCCTGGGAGGAAGCACTGGACCGGGTGGTGGACCAATTAAAAACCACCTCCGCGGACCGCTCCTTCTTTTACGCCAGCGGGCGGGCGTCCAACGAAGCGGGATTTATTTTACAATTATTCGCGCGCGTGTTCGGCACCAACAACGTCAACAACTGTTCCTATTACTGCCACCAGGCGTCGGGGGTCGGCTTATCACAAAGCCTCGGAACCGGCACCGCGACCATCCAGTTGGAAGATCTCGATCATACGGACCTCATCTTTTTAATAGGGGCCAATCCGTCGTCCAACCATCCACGTTTTATGCGTACTCTGATGGATATCCGCAGGCGCGGCGGCAAAGTCGTAGTTATTAATCCCGCGCGCGAACGGGGTCTGGAAAAATTTTACGTGCCCTCGGATGCCCGGAGCCTCTTTTTCGGTTCCGAAATCGCCAGCACCTACGTCCAGCCGAACATCAACGGCGACCTGCCGCTCTGCACCGGCATCGCCAAGGCGTTGCTTCAGATGGCAGACAGCCAACCGGCCATCCTGGATCGTATATTTATTGATGAACACACGGATCACTTTGAAGAATATCAGCAATATGTAGAAAACGCTTCGTGGGAAGAACTCGAAGTGTTGTCGGGCGTTCCCCGACCGCAAATGGAACAACTGGCGCAACAATACGCAAAGGCGAAGAACGTGGTATTCGCCTGGGCGATGGGCATCACCCATCATGCCAACGGGGTGGAAGGCGTGCAAGCCATCGTCAATCTGGCGCTTCTGCGCGGCATGGTCGGGCGCGAACACGCAGGATTACTTCCCCTGCGCGGACACAGCAACGTGCAGGGCATCGGCACCATCGGCTTCACCCCGCAGTTGAAACAGGAGTTCATGGACAACCTGGAATCGGCCTACGGCATTCACTTGCCGACAGGTGAGGGAATGGACACCCTGGCCTGCATGGAAACGGCGCATGCCGGTGGATTCGATTTCGCCTGGAACCTGGGCGGCAATCTGTACGGGTCCAATCCCGACTCCCGTTTTGCCGAGGAAGCGATGTCGAAGATCGGTTGCGTTCTCTATATGAACACGACACTGAACCCGAGCCATTTCCAGGGGCGTGGAAAGACGACGCTCATTCTTCCCGTGCTGGCACGCGACGAGGAACCGGAACCGACCACGCAGGAAAGCATGTTCAGTTACGTGCGGATGAGCAACGGCGGTCCGTCACGGTATCCCGGACTGAAGAGTGAAGTGGAAGTGATCGCGGAAATCGCCGGGCGGGCACTACCGAACAGCCCCATCCCCTGGAAGGAATTTCAGCACACATCGAACATCCGGCAGGTGATCGGATCGGTCGTCAAGGGGATGAAACAATTGCAGGAGATTGACCGTACGCATAAGGAATTTCATATTGAAGGCCGCACCCTGCATCGGGCCCAGTTTCCCTCCGCCAATGGCAGAGCAACGTTCAAGGTACCACAAGCGCAGGTCGCTCCCCTGAAGGCAAATCATTTCCGATTGATGACGGTGCGATCAGAAGGACAGTTCAATACCGTAGTCTATGAGACAGAGGATAAATTTCGTGGCGTGGATTCCCGCGACGTGGTGCTGATGAATCCGGAGGATATGGAACAAAAAGGATGGCAGGAAAACGATACCGTCACCGTCCACAACCCGACCGGGTCATTGCCGAGGCAGAAACTGGTCCCCTATCCCATCACACCCGGCAACATCATGATGTACTTTCCCGAAGCCAACGTGCTGGTGCCGCGCGCTGCCGATCCTCAATCCCGAACCCCTTCCTTTAAATCTATCGAAGTGTCACTGGAAAAAGAGTAGGAAGTGTTTGCGGATAACGGCAATTCCCCAATTTACCCCTTGAAAAACAGCAGGATTTAACTGATCCTCTTAAAGATGCCAATCTTTGAATTTCCAACCCTTTTCCCAAAATTATGAGTTCAGGCTCCGGTTCCACAAAAGTGATTCTCATTGCGATGATGGCGAATCTCTGTATCGCACTGGCTAAATTCTTCGGCGCCTACTTCTCTAAAAGTTCCGCGTTGCTGGCGGAAGCCATTCACAGCGTGGTGGACACCACCAATCAGGTGCTTCTCCTGCTCGGGGAAAAATCTTCCAAAAAACCGCCGGACGATGCGCATCCTCTGGGATACGGCCGCGAAACTTTTTTCTGGTCGTTTGTCGTGAGCATCCTGTTATTCTCGCTGGGTGGACTGTTCGCCATTTACGAAGGAGTCCACAAACTGGCCGATCCGGAACCCATGCATAACCCGATGCTGGCCCTCGGCATTTTGGGGTTCAGCACCCTGCTGGAGGGCTATTCCTTTTTTGCCTGCCTGAAAGAGATACGCCAGACGAATCCGTTCCATAACTTATGGACCTGGTTCCGTAAAACCACCTCCGCCGGTCTGCTGGTTATTTTTACCGAGGACGCGGGCGCTCTGGTAGGCCTGATGATCGCTACTGCTTGCGTTTCTCTTTCATGGGCGCTGGGTGATCCCGCATTCGATGCCTACGGCTCCATTTTGATCGGGTGTCTGTTGGTCGGGCTGGCGATCCTGTTGGGGCGCGAAATCAAATCGCTGATCATCGGCGAAGCGCCCAGTAAAAATTACCGCCCCCACATCGAGTCCCTGGTACGCGGTCACATCCCCAACAGCCGGGTCCTGCGGTTTCTGGCCCTGCAAACCGGTGACGGTGAAGTGCTGATCAGTTTCAAGATGACACCCGGAAGCATCCAGGATGTCAGCCAACTCATTAAAACCATCAATCAGATCGAAGACCAGATCCGAAAACAGTTCCCCGAAATCAAATGGCAATTTGTGGAACCGGATTTCCAGGAATAATTCCCAATAAATATTTCTATATCATGCAAGGCGCTTAATGCTGGCGGATCAGAAATGGTACTGCAGGACTACCTGCAACAGGTCGTCGTCACGAAGAGCGAACAGGAAGTCGGTCGAGGGTTGATCGAAAAACGTCCTGACCTCAAGCTCCAGAGTCCAATCATCGCCCAGGCGGCGACTGGCTTCGAGGAATATGAAACGGGCGTCGGTGTCGATATCCTGCACCCAGCCGAACAGCAACTCACTGCTGGCGGCATCATTCACCGCTAACCGCAGAGCTCCCGCCACATCATTTTCGAATGGCGTCAGGGCAAAATCCTTGCGGTCGTCAAACAAATATTCCGCGACAATCCCCAAATCCATCCGGCTACCCAAAATTCCGGTGAAGCTGTATTCGAGCCCGCCGGTGGCGGCGACATAATCGTTGCGCATCAATCCCAGCCGATCACCCTGGCCTTTGCGGTACAGAGCTTCCAGTTTCCATAGCCAGTTGCCTGCCACGTACGACACATCCAGTCCGGTTTGTTGGATTTGCTGATACACGGGTAGGATCACCGGATTACCCGCGCCGTCGGTTCCCGGAATAAAAGAAGGATCGCGGCTGGTGCCGATGAAATAATAGATGCCGACATCCCAATCGCCCAAGGTGTGGCTGTAGCGTGCGGCCCAATCCGTGTGCCATTCCTCAGCGGCGCTTTCGTATTGGGCCTGATCGGTGTCCACCACAAGGTTGAAACGCAGACGGCCCTTGTTTCCGGGAAACGTGCGCTCCCGAAAAAAAGGGAGGACGAACAGATCGAGCGTTCCCCAATCGCGGGAAATGGAAAGGTTCGCCATGGGCTGGCCCAGTTTTTGTTCGCCGTCGAAATTTTCCACCAGATCGGTCTGGTTGATGATGTCGACCAGATGCAGAACTTCGGTCACTCCCCAAAACACCTTGCGCACGCCGAGGCGTAATTCAAAGTCATCGTGCAACCAGAGGTAGGTGAACTCCCGCACATCGAAGTGGGTACGGTCGGAGTCGGCGCTGTCCAAACGAAAAAACGGAACAAAGGTGAAACTGCTCCCGTTTTCGAACTCGTGATAGTACTCCGGTTTGATGGCAAAAGACGCTGACTGGTCGCGTTGACCGAAAAAGTTGGGGTTCTCCGGGTACAACCGGACTTCACCCTCCACATTCCCGGACAATTCATGGCCGGACGCGGCGCGTTCCCCCATCAGAACCAGGAGAACGGCCAACGCACAACAAGACGAAAGAAATCTATTCATAAGAGGTGATTGATTGTCAATTGATCGGTTCTCATTTTATATTCCGGAGTATTTTGCCATAATTACTTCCATCTGTATGCCCTTTTAGGGATTTGTAACCGGAAGGAAGGTTGACAACTGTGCCTCTAGTGCTTTGGGATCGGTAAAGTAATCCTTACGAAACTGAACAGCCATCGGATCGATAAAGATATCTTCCTCACCTTGTTCAATCGCCTTCAAAGTTCCTTCGGCGATACTATCGGGCGAGCTTTTTTCCATATCAAAATCCTTCGCCATATCGGTTTCTATAGGTCCCGGGAACACTCCGAACACCAGAGTCCCCTGCGCGGCCAACTCCGCCCGTATGCCCTGGGTCAAGGAGTGTAAAGCCGCTTTGGAAGCGGAGTAGGACCCCAGCACCGGGAAATTCCCCAGGCTGGCGACGGACAAAATATTGACCAACGCTCCGCCGCCATTCTTTTTCAAAACTGGAGCAAACGCCCGGGTGACCCTCAAGGTTCCAAAATAATTGACTTCCATTTCCTGCCGGGCGGCGTCTAAATTGTCAGCGGAGATCAATCCCGCGAAACTGGCGATGCCGGCGTTGTTGATCAGCAGATTGATGTCTCCCACCTTCGTCGCCGCGGATCGAATATGTCCTTCATTCGTGATATCGATCGCTACCGGTTCCACTTTCCCCCGGTGCTGTTCCGGCCATTCGGAGGCGATTTTGTCAAACGCCCCAATATCGCGCATGCCGGCATAAACTTTTTTTGCGCCGTGGTTCAGTAAAGCTTTGACATAGGACTTGCCGATTCCTCGATTGGAGCCGGTGACCAATACAACAGAGTCTTTGATTTTCATGATGGGTTTCCTTTCGTTTATTATATATTTATCTTATTTACCTGAGGAGGCGCTCCGCTAGCGGGCCCTCTTCAGGCTGTTTTTGTTGAAATGCTTGTCCGCGAGTCCGGTGCGAAACGTGTAATTCCTCCAACTGAGCTGGGTACTCTTGCCGGTTTGATGATTGACCATAAACATTTCATCCGGGTACCAGTATTGATTCAGATACTTCTGGTATCCCTCATAAGTCAGTGTTTTGAGCAGGGAATCCTTGCGATCATAGAAATCAACCTTGAGGATGCGGTATTCGCCCTGATCAACCCAAACCACGCGCCGCGTATAACCTGAATTTTCATACGCTGGAACCTGTTCGACCACAAAACTTTTATGACCCTGATATTCCTCATCGCGGAGCCATTTGTAGGTGTACTTCTTGACTTCCTGACTGGTGATGTCTTCGTAAGCAAACTCACTGCCCACAAACGGTCCCGACTTGTTGGAGGAACTGATGCGCTTGACTCGTTTCAGAGCCGGCAGATACAACCATTGATCATCGTTGCCCAACGAGTGTGAAAAATTCAGAAAGGCGGTTTTCTTGATGTCGCGCGGCCGATCGAAAATCGTCAGGTTTTTATCTCCATCGCCTTGCACCTCGAGGGTTTTGAAGCGAAAGTAACGAGTGCTTTCATCCCCCTGACGGTTTTTCAGGATCATAATGGAGTCCGCTTTATAATCATGGAAACCATTGTCACGTTTGTCGTCCTCCACCGCGATCGCCAGCCCCTTTTCCTCGGGGGTCATGGCGGCAGCTGAAAGTGGGATACCGGTTCCGACTAATATTAAACTTATAATTAAAATTCTTGAAATGCTCATGATAGTCTCCTTTTTGGTTAATTTTATATTTATAAGTAGGTGTCTATCCCGAGTCCGGCTTTTACGCCGTCGAGGGTACAGGGTTCATTTCCTCCGGGATTTCAATATCCTTTCCAAATTTTTCCTCGATTTTCATCAATAAAGGCGGCAAGAACAAAAAGTCCGCCAACAAAGCGAAGCCGATGGTCATGGCCGTCAGGTATCCCATGTGAGAATTGATGGTGAATCCGGACGAAGCCAGCACCAGAAATCCGGTGACCAGAACAATGGAAGTCACCCACAACGCCATGCCCACGGTATGAAAGGAATAGCGCACCGCTTCTTCGGGAGTTTTGCCTTGTTCGCGCCGCGCCAGCAGGTATTTACTCAGGAAGTGAACCGTGTCGTCGACGATGACTCCGAGAGACAGGGCGATCACCACCGAAACGGCCATCCCTATTTCCTCAAACACCAGGGCCCATAAACCGAAGGCCATGAACGCCGGAACCAGATTTGGGATCAGGCTGATGAGGCCGAACTTGAAGCTGCGCAAGGTCACCATCAGTATTCCTGAAATCAAGACCAGTGCCAGAGCAGTCCCGACAAGCATGCTCTCGACATTTCTAAGAGCAATGTTGGAGAACATGATCAAGGGACTGGCGCCGTGCGTCTGCATTCCAGGCAATCCGTTCACCTTAAGCCAGGTCTGGGCTTTCTCCTCCAGTGCCAGAGCGGTTTTGGTGTTGATCTCTTTAAAGACAACCGTAAAGCGGGTGGCCGATTTGCTGACGTTGATCTGATTGTTCAAATCCAGGCCATACGGCAGGCTCATTTCAAACAACAACAGATACTGCGCCGCCAGTTCCCGGTCTTTCGGAATGTCGTAATACAAAGAATCATCACCGTGCATGTTTTTGTTCAGCCGTTTCATGACATCGGTCAACGTGCCCACATACATGACATTGGGTTGTTGGCGGTACCACGCTTTGAATTCATCCAGTTTGGCGAGGTATTCCGGCTTACTGATGCCTTCGGCCTCTCCCGCCCTCAACGAATATTCAATGGACTCAAACCCGGTGAGGTTCTGGGTCACAAAGTCAGTGTCGGTGCGAAAGGCGTAACGTTCATCAAAATACTCCTCAAACAAATCGTTGATCTGAATGCGTGGAATAAACACAGTCAAGGCAACGATCAAAGCCATCATGCCCCAGTACAGTCGCTTGCGGTTGTTAATCACGAAATCCGCAACGCGTTCCATGGTTCCGTTCTTCTTGGGTTGGCTTGTTTTTTTTGCCAGTGGAATCACCGACATGAATGCCGGCAAGAAGAGGACGGAGTATGCAAAAGCTGCCATCACGCCGACCGCCACCATGTTTCCTAAATCCCAATAAGGAGGCGAATCGCTGAAATTCAAACTCAGGAAGCCGATCGCTGTCGTCACACTGGTGATGAGCACCGGTTTGAAGTTGACGCGCAGTGATTCGATGATGGCCTCATTTTTGGTTTTCCCATGACGCATCTCATGAAACAAGGTGATCAGAATATGGATGCTGTCTGCCACAGCCATGGTCAGTATGTAGACCGGGGCGTTGGCGGAAACCGGGGTGAGTAACACTCCCCACCAACCCCCGATGCCCAATGCCGTTGCGGTGGCCATGCCGATCAGCAAAAGCGTGGACATCGTGCCTGCCAATGAACGGAGAGCCACCCACATCCCAACGGCAATCAACAGAAACATGAGTGGAACCAGTGTTTGCATATCCTGCTGGCCGGCTTCCACAAACTGGTTGTTGATCATGGCGACGCCGGTGAGATAAACATTGAATTCAGAATGGTTCGCGCGGAAATCATCGGCCATGCTACGGACAAAAGCCGCTACCTCTGGAACTTCGGTGATGGTTTTTCCAGGGAGGTTGATGGTGACGTTGATCCCGGTCACGTGCGCCGTGGGTGAAATGAGGCGATTGACCAATAACGGTTCGGATAGAGCGATCTTCTTTTTCTGTTCCAGGTAGCGGTCGGGCAAACTCATGGCATTCTTCACCAAATCTTCCACTACGAGTCCGTCTCCGTCCGCCCAGGAATGTTGAAAATTGGTCACCGATTCCACGCGAATGGAATAGGGAATCTGCCAGGACTGTTTCGTCAACTCCTCGACCGCGGCCAAATTCTCACGCGTGAATACCCGGCCGTCTTTGGGAGCGAGGGCGATCATCACATTGTCGTTTTTGGTGTATGTGTTTTGCAGGGCATCGAACGCCTGCATTTGCGGATTTTCCTTGCTGAAAAACACCCGGTAATCCGAGGAAAAATCGAGAAATCGGGCGCCACTTGCGGCGGCCATCACGAACAACAGGGTGACCAGAATGATCCACCAGCGGAAGCGGATCACCCATTCTCCATAACCGTATTTGCGTTGCATCTTGTCTCCTTTGAGTATCGAATTATTCTTATTTTGTTAGTTAAATAACTAATACAAATGCCAAAAAAAAATTTCTATAGTTCCCCGATCCAGGATTTCAGCCGTGCTATCTCTAATTCAACAATCTTGGGATCGTTCAAAGCGTTAGCCAATACACAACATCCATGAAGGGCTGAAGTCAGCTGAATTCCCAGTTTATCGGCATCTGTATGTCCCATGTGCTTAAACTGATCGGTGACCCATTTTAATTGCCAGTGAACCAAGGCATCGGCCTTATCCGAAACAGGTTGCCTGTCCTTATCCAACTCCTGGCACATACTGCCTACAGGACATCCGTATTTGGCGATTTTATCTTTCATGCTTTCCTGCATATCAAGGAGCTTGAATAGCCGCGCCCTGGGATCCGGGTTTTCCTCCCATTGCTTGACCTCGTCTTTTATGGTCTCTCTACGCTGTTCAATGACCGCGATGGCCAAATCCTCCTTGGTTTTAAAATAATAATAAACGTTCCCCAAAGGAACGCCGGAGTCCTCGGCGATATCCGCAATCGAAGTGTCTTTAAACCCTGCCTGATGAAACAGCTTGGTAGCGGATTCAACCAGTCGTTCTCTTTTGTCGGTTACACGTCCCATTTCAAAACCTATAGTTTAGTTAAATGACTAACTTAAAATAATACCAAATGGGAAATCTGTCAACCCATATTCTCAATTATTTTTATATTTTTTTCTTCTATGAGAATAGGGCTTTAATATCAATAGGTTACAGAATACTGATTCGCCTGGATCTGACTTAGCTGGGCCCAGAATCCCGCTGGGGAGAGCACACTCGCTGACCAAACTGGGTCCAGCGACGGGCTGGGCGGAGTACCCCCGCTGGCCAATAAATTCTGGATGGCAAAGCTAACTTTTTGACCGCTCCATCCCGCTTCTGCCAAATTTCCTCCGGGCGTTGCCCGTTGGAAATGAACAAATATTGACCTGGGTAGGAAGCGCCCAATGATTAACATCAGCAATTAAATTTTCAGCAAAGTGCCAGCGGAGGCTCTCCGCTAGCGGGCGCGTTTGAGGCTGTTCTTGTTGAAGTCTCTATCCTTGAATCCGTTTCTGAACTCGTAATTGGACCATTTCAGCAGAGTGCTTTTTCCGGTCTGGTGGTTTTGCATGAACATTTCATCCGGGTACCAGTACTTTCCCAGATACTGATGATACCCGCGGAAGGTTTGGGTTTTCAGCAGAGCGTTTTTGCGGTCGTAAAAATCGATCTTCAGCAGGCGGTATTCCTTTTTGTCCAGCCAAACTACTTGGCGGGTGTAACCGGAGTTTTTGTAGGTGGGGTAACGTTCGAACACGAAACACTCCATGCCGTCCAGCGTCTCGTCCCGTATCCATTTATAAGTGTATTTTTCAACTTCCTGGCTGGTGACGTCCTCGTAAGCGAACTCACTGCCCATGAACGACCCCGACTTGTTGGCGGAACTGATGCGCTTTACCCGTTTCAGGGCAGGCAGGTATAACCATTGATCGTCGGTCCCGGTCTTATGAGTGAAGTTGAGGAGGGCGGTGCCTTTGACATCCCGCGGCTTGTCGAACACCACCAGGGATTTGTCACCGTCGTCTTTCACTTCAAGATTCTTGGTGCGGAGGTAACGGGCGCTTTTCTCGCCATGACGGTTTTTCAGAATCATCTCCATTTTTGCCTGATAGTCGACGAATCCGTTATCGCGCTTGTCATCTTCGACGGCAATGGCGAGCCCCTTTTCCACAGGAGTCTCGGCTAAGACCGGAGTTGAAACCCCTACCATTAGCAATATAATTATTCCCAAAACTCGCATCATATGTTTACTCCTCATCCATATAGAAGGTTTTGAATCATCCTCAGGCCGTCCCCGTTTCTTCTGCCGGTTCGAGAGCACTCTCTTTGGCGTATTTTTTTTCTTCCAGTTTCATGAGCAAAGGCGGAAGAAACAAGAAGTCCACCACCAGAGCGCATACCACCGAAATGGTGGTCATGATGCCCATATGGACGTTCATCTTGAACCCGGAGAACGCCAGCACGGAAAATCCGACCACTAAAACGAGGGAGGTCGCCCACAACGCCGTACCGACGGTGTGAAACGAATAGCGCACGGCCTCGGCGGGACTCTTGCCCTGTTCGCGGCGGGCACGCAGGTATTTGCTCATGAAATGTACTGTGTCGTCGACAATAATCCCGAGCGCTACCGGGGCGACAATGGACACGGCCAACCCGACTTCCTGGACAAAGAGTCCCCAGATGCCGAACGTCATGAATACCGGTGCCAGGTTGGGGATCATACTCATCCCGCCGAACTTGAAACTGCGCAGGGCCAGGATCAGGATCATCGAAATCAGGAACAAGGCCAGCAATACGCCAATGGTCATGCTCTTCATATTGCGTTTGGCGATATTGGAAAACATGATCAGGGGGCTGGCCCCATGAGTGACCATGCTGGGCAGTCCGTTTTCCTTCAACCAGGCCTGCGCCTTGTCCTCCAACTCCAAAGCGTAGCGGGTGGAGACGCTCTCCAAAATAGCGGTAAACCGGGTCGATGACTTGTCGACGTTGATCTGGTTGTTCAAATCGAGACCGAAAGGCAGGGACAGCTCATATAACAAAAGATACTGGGCCGACAGGTCACGCTGATCCGGTAGCTTGTAATAGGACTCATCGTCGCCATGCATGTTTTTGTTCAACCGTTTCATGATGTCGGTCAACGTGCTGACGTACATCACGCCGGGCTGTTGCCGGTACCATTGGGCGAACTCCTCCACTCTGGCCAAATATTCCGGATTGCTGATGCCGCCGGATTCGCCCGCGCCCAGTGAATATTCGATGGCTTCAAACCCTGTCAAGTTGTCGATGACGAAATCGTTGTCGAGGCGAAACTGATAGCGTGTATCGAAGTACTCGTTGAACTTCTCATTGATTTCCACCCGCGGAACCTGGGCAATGAGCAACACCATCACCGTCAGCATGCCCCAGTAAAGCCCTTTGCGGCGCTGGATCACGAAATCCGCAAAGCGGTCCATCACCAGCGTCTTGTCCTCGGGGTGCGGCTTGATCCGGAGAGGCAGCACCGCCATCATGGCCGGCAGAAACGTCACCGAATAAACGTAGGCCACCATCACCCCCATGGCGACGAAGTTACCGAGGTCCTGAAAAGGGGGCGAGTCGCTGAAGTTCAGGCTGAGAAAACCGATGGCAGTGGTGATACTGGTGATGAACACCGGCTGGTGATTGACCCGGAGTGATTCGATGAGCGCCTCGCGTTTCGGTTTCCCCAACCGCATCTCATGAAACAGGGTCACCAGAATATGGATGCTGTCGGCAATCGCCAGCGTGAGAATAACGGTGGGAGCGGTAGCCGACACGGGAGTGAGCAAAACACCGAGCCATCCCCCCAGCCCCATCGCTGTCAGACTGGAAAAGGCGACAACCAGGACAACGGTAAACGTTCCCCAAAAGGAACGCAGGACCACCGCCATGACCCCAATGATCAGGAGGTACATGATGGGAATCAGGTTTTTCAAGTCCCCCTGACTCGACTCAGTAAAAGAGTTGTTCATGAACACGATACCGGTGAGACGAAAATCGATATCGGGGTATTTGGGACGAATCTTCTCCACCATGGTACGGACGAAGCTGACTACTTCCGGCACTTCCTCAATGGACTTCTCCGGCATGTTGACGGTGACGTTCACAGCAGTCACGCTGGCATCCGGGTTGATCAACCGGTTGAGCAGAAGCGGTTCCTTCAGCGCAATGCCTTTCACCCGCTCCAGTTTCGCGTCGGGCAATCCTTCTGCGCCTTCCACCAGATCTTCTACCACCAGATCATCGCCATCGGCCCAGGTGTACTGAAAGTTGGTGACCGAGTCCACGCGGATAGAGTACGGAATCTGCCACGCCTCTTTGGTGAGTTCCTCCACCGCCGCCAGGGTCTCATGGGTAAACACCTTGCCGTTTTTAGGAGCAAGAACGATCATCGCGTTGTCGTTTTTGATGTACTTGTTCTGCAGGGCGTCGAAGGCCTGTAGTTGGGGATTTTCTTCGCTGAAAAAAACGCGGTAATTGTTGGAAAACTGCAGGAACCGCATGCCGCTTGCGGCGGCCGCGACCATCAACATCGTAGCGACAATGATCCACCAGCGAAACCGTATGACCTCTTCCCCAAAACCTGTGTCTGTTTTCATGCGCGCTCCATTTAAAGGCTCAAGACCCTTTCCGGATTTTGACACCGAATTGTATCCATCAGGTTAATTGAATCCGCCGGCCAAATCAAAAATGTTTTCCGCACCGAAATCAGTCACCTCTTTTTAGGTAGAAGAACAACCGCGCTTCCGGACAACAATCAATTCACTCCTTATGGCATTCATTGCCGGATTCAAAACACAGGCCATCCGGTTTTTTGCCTTCTGCAATATCCTTAAGGAGTGGCAAGGCGTGTTCTTTCCAACCCTGACCGAAGGAATCGGCGCTCGGTTTCAGGCTAATATTATAATGTCTCAGAGTCAGATGCGTGGCTTTGCCCTGCGACTTTAAAAGAATCTCCACTGTGGAATCACCCGGCTCTATATTTTCGATCCCGCCAAAGGTAAACACCACCTTTTCGTTCGGTACGATTTCGACAAATTCCCCACGGCAGTGATGGCCGTTCGGATCCCTCGCACCGACATGAAACACGCCGCCGGGTTTCGGGTCGGCCTCCACCACTTCGCCGAACCATTGCTTCATCCTGGCTTCCTCAGTCAGAAATGAAAACACCGTTTCCGGCGAGGCATCAATGGTGATCTCACGGGTCAACTCATAGGTTTCGCTCATGGCTTCCTCTTCTCCTGTTTTTCGGCGGCGGCTTTCAGCCGTTCCAGTTTGGAATCCCAGAAATCTTCCAGCAACGCCCTTAAAGGACCAAACCCTTCCGGCCGCAGTCTATAAATACGGCGTGTGCCCTCCCGTCGCTCGGCGACGAGGCCGGCGTCTTTCAGAACGCGCAGATGCTGGGAAACCGCGGGACGGGTGATGCCTTTAAACTTCCGGGCGATCTCCCCTGCCGGCATCTCCCGGCGCCGCACCATTTGTAATATGGCGAGCCGCGTTGGCTCAGCCATTGCCTGTATCGTTTCAAACATGACTATATGTTAGTTAAAACTAACGTAAGTGTCAACTAAAATTTTGACCCCGCAGAACCCATTGATTTTATTAAGTAAAGAGCTTCTGAAAATTTATGGATATAGGGTAGATAGCGAAAATGTTACGATTGTCCGCACCAGTTGCAAAACAATAATCCTTCTCTCAATGTAAGGAACGCCCATGACTCGACAATTCATTTTCTTTTGGTTATTGGGAACCCTACTACTATTTGTGGGGGGGTTGCTCAAGTGTAGCGAAAGGAGTCACCGATTCCATTTTAGAAAAGGATGGGAATGAAAAATATTCTCGTATTTGTAACGTGAAGGGCTACCCATTTTTCGGAGTGGATGGACACATTGACCGCCAAGAAAGCCATTCAAAGAAAGGCGGTTCAGAAGATACCCGGCCCACCGCAAAGGTATTGATGATTCACGGAATCGGTTCTCCTCAGGCAGGATATTCGACCCAGTTTTTGGAGAACTTAAGCAAGGAACTTCAACTCAATATCACGGAAAGTTTGGTAAAGGAAATCAATCTCATACATCCTACCCTTCCAAGGGAATCCCTCGGAAAGCTAATCGTAAGCCGACATTTCAATAAAGACTCTACAAGAGAATTAATTTTCTATGAGCTGACATGGTCGGAAATTATTGAAAGTGAAAAAAAACAAATTGAGTACGATAATTCGGGCAAATACTCCTATATGAGAGCCGATCTCAACCATTCCATGAAATTGTTCTTCAACCAGCATGTTCCTGATCCCATGATCTATTATGGCGACAGTCGTCAGAAAATAATTTTATCGGTGGCTCAATCCTTGTGCTGGATGTTTTACGGAGATTGGAACGACTTAAACCAATCCAAGGGAAAGTTTTGCGATAGCCGTTCCTTCCCGCTACATAGAGGAATTCAAAAAGACGATTACTCTATTGTGACTCATAGCCTGGGGAGCCGTATTATTATCGATTCCCTGCAATGGGTCGCCGAACAGGTTTCAATGGCAAAAAAGGAGGATTTAACGAATTACCAAAATGTTGCAAAAATGCTGGAGGCCATTAAAAATGAAGAGATCTCAATTTACATGCTGGCGAATCAGTTACCTCTTCTTCAACTGGGCAGAGAAGAACCCAAGGTTACCAATCAGATCAAAGAGTATTGCCACCCTGATGGAGTCCATTGGGATGATCGTTCGTTCAAGAAATTGAATATCGTTGCTTTCAGCGATCCCAACGACCTGCTCAGTTATGGGATTCCTCCCAAATTTGCCCGCGAAAAAATGGATTCCAGGATATGCCCCAAGATAACGAATATTGAAATCAATGTCGCAGATGTGGTTTCACTCTTTGGAATGGGTGAGTTTGCTAATCCCGTGGACGCCCACAATGGTTATGATAACGACGAGCAGGTTATTCGCTTGATCGCTCATGGAATAGGCCATGAGGAGGCTTCCGAGGTAACGAAGGAAAGGTGCTCCTGGAAGGAAATAGTAGATCGTTGAACTATACAAGTTTTGGGACTGCTTTGAAAACTGTGAGATCGAATTGGAGGAGCGGATGGAAGGCCTGCGCGAACTATTGGGCCGCTGTTTTTTTGATGGTTTTATAAAGTTTAGGGCCGGACTTTTCAAGGAAGTCTTCAAAAGACTCCGGTTCGGACAAAGGTTCTAAATAAGGCGCCAGGTGGGACGGATACGCGGGATCGCCTGAAAAATCCAATCGGATTTCCTTGGCCCCCCATGCCGTCATCAGAACGAACATGAGTGCGACAACAGAAAGCTTTACCATATCGGCCCATCCCACAAATTTGTTTGCCAGCTTTACACTGGCCCAAAACATGACCAGCAAAAAACCAAAGTGGATGGTGTATTTGGCAAAGATTAAAAAACCATAGTGCGATACCCAGAAAAATAAAAACGGATCCCATTTACCATAAAACAGCCAGATTAAAGAGAAGGTATTGCATACGGCCAAGTGGCGCTTAAAATAGGGCTTGCGGAGTGTTATATAACAGATCAAACCAATAACGCCTACATACAAGGCGGTGCCTAATAAGAATCCCAATATGATTTCAAAACCATTTGCCTTCCAAAATCTTTCAGTGGGTTCTCCTAAAAAAGACATCCAAACACTGATTCCCAGAACCACAAGAGTATAGACAATGGCCACCGAGCGCTTGTCGAGAAACTGGCGCAAAGCCAAAAATGTATCCATACGCCTGGCGGGTTCCACCGGGTGATCGGGTAAAACCAACTTTAACTTTGTTTTACCAATGTAAACTACACCTCCAGACGCAATCTTGGCTCCCTGATCTTGAAGAGTCGTTTCCCCATTGATTCGCGTTCCGTTTTCACTCGCCAAATCCTTTACATAAAATCCTGTGCCGTTTCGCGAAACCGAAAGGTGCTTTGGCGACACAAAGGGATCATCTAGAATGATATCGTTGGAATAGGAGCGTCCAATAGTTGCCATGCCCTCTTCAAACACATATCGCTTTTCGACGCCATGACCGTGCGGAGGAAGCAATTCAATAATCAATCGATCCATTGAATGCCTCCCAATAATTTCCCCAGAAAAAGCCTGGCCAGCTTTTCATCAATACCCGCCAGCCCGATTCGAATAACATGGCCGCGTTTAGGTTCACCCAGCACAGCCAAACTTAAATACACATCATGCAATTTAGGATATTTTTTGTATGGACGCACACAATACGCCGCCTTCCAGTCATGATCCGCAAGCTTGATGAATTTATTTGAGCAACTGAACTCCGCAACTTCCTTTTCGGTGGCGTAAGGGTAATAATGCCTTTTGGAATAACTGTTAGAATATATTTTATAAAATCCCAAAGGGCTGAGGACTTCACTCTCCATCCAAACAAATGAATACTCAATCGCACCGGTATTCATTTTTGAGGAAAGATAAACATTGTATTCACTTCTGCACCGCTTGCGGCCGAAGGAGTACAGTTGGCCATCCTTAAGGTCTTCGGGGCTGCTATCTCCCCAACACTTGATTGCGGAGGCCAGCATATTTTGAGGAATCTTGAGGGAACCGAAGTTTTCCAAAGACAACTTCGTTTTAAGAATTTTCCGGATTGCGCGATCGTGTTTTTCCAAAATCTGATCTTGAATGATCTCCCGCCAATTCTGCGATTGCCTCTCCTCAGTTTTTTTCCTGGCTAGCTTTTTGAGATACTCCACAGGAACCAGATAGCTCAAATCATTGCCCTCAATCGCAACATTGACGCCTATGACCTTTCCCGAGGAACTGAACGCAGGGCCTCCGCTCATTCCAGGATTCAAGGGAGCGGAGAGTAAAATATGCTGATAAGGATTTACACCGACCAGACCGTTGAATGTTCCTTCGATGATAGTCATCCCCAAATCCAACGGATTGCCCATGGGATAAAC
The DNA here is from genome assembly GCA_965237905.1 of Nitrospinaceae bacterium. Classification (GTDB taxonomy): domain Bacteria; phylum Nitrospinota; class Nitrospinia; order Nitrospinales; family Nitrospinaceae; genus SZUA-226. The sequence goes on from OZ250172.1 coordinate 937,601, forward strand.
GCGATCTCCCTTCAACCGGTTCGAGGATCCCAAAGTAAGAAAAGGCACGTTACTGCTCTCGTCTTTTAAAATAGCAAGATCATGCGCCACATCGAGCGCCAGGATGGACAACTCCCCCTTTTTTTCGGTGCCTTTGTGATATTCGATACGATACCGTTCTGGAGTGTCCACAACATCAGAGATCACGTGGTAATTGGTGGCGAAAAGCCCTTTTTTGGAAAAGCTGAAACCAGAACCGATCACAGATTTTTCACCCGAACTGATATCGATGATCTGAACTTGATACACCGAATCGCTGTGACGCTCATATATATTCTGCGCTGTTTCCGTCAATCCCCAAGTGATGCCTGCCAGGATCGAAAGGATGAGCAACGAAAAAGAAGAGATTAGGATGGGCTTATAAAAAAATTTCATAGATTGCGAAGTTCTAATTTTCAAAAGGCTTCAACTCGGTCATGCTGTTTTCCCAGAATAAGGCCCAATGTGATGAAAATAAATCAAAAAAGGTCCTTACCCACATGTGATTTCTCAATCAGGAATCGGCAGAACTCACGACCAGATAAGTTCCGGCAAGCATATCCTATTGATAAAACGCTCGGTAGAGGGAATTGGTCGGGTCTTGCAAATTAACGAGAGGTCAATCGTCGGCGAGGTCTTCGGATACATCGGCGATCAGCTTGAGGGCGCCCAGGACTCTGAGCCGTTCGTCCGAGTCGGAGCCTTCCAGCCATACCCGGTAACCGCTTTCTTCCAGAACGGTTTTGGCGGGCCGCCCGTCTTCCAGATGGCCCTCCAGATTTTCGAGACACGCAATATCTTTTTGGGCCTGGGCGGCAATCCCCTCAAACTCTGCGGCTTCCTGAATATACTGAAAGGTGTGAGCGGAGTCCGGCAATTGCCAGGAAAGCTCTGCTAGAATCGGGTGGGCTTTAGAATTCATTGCTATTCACATCTCCTATGGTATCCGGTTCAGGGATTCGCGTAACGCAATCAGACGGTCTCTCAAAGTAACAGCCCAGAGCTCCTCATGAAAACTCAAAACTTCTTCGGCCCGATCAAGGTAGATGTTGACCCGCTCATGGTCTCGCAGGCGATAATAAGTATCGCCCAGATCCAACAGTAGGTGCGCTTCTTCTTTTCTATTTTCCAAATATTTTGCGGCGTTTAAAGCCAACTCCAAATATTCCGCGGTCCGTTCCAATTCTCCCGCCTTTTGATAATTCAGGCCGATGCCTACCAGTAGTTCCAATTCTTTTTCATGATTTTCAAATTCCCGATAAATCGCCAGAGCTTTCAGATAGCACTCGATCGCGCGTGTTATTTTATCCTGCTTGACATAAACATACCCAAGGCCGTTATAGGCGCTCCCGACGAAAGCGCGCAAGCCGTTGGAATCGGCCCGCAACAATTGTTCCTGATAATACGTTTTAGCGGCTTCGATATCCCCTGAAATCGCAAAGGCATCGCCCAGGCTTGCCAACAACTCGCACTCTTCTTCCACATTTTCAGCTTCACGCACAATTACAAGTTGTTCCTGAAAACATTGAATCGCCCGTTGAGTCTGACTCAATTTTGTAAAAGCCAAACCTAATGCGGATAGCGCATTCTTTTCTCTGGCACGATCGCCCAAGCGGCGCGCTTCTTCCAAATTAAATCGTTCCGACTCGATCACCCGGCGCAACTCCAGAGCTCCAGAAAACTCCAAACCCAATCCTATCGGTTGAAGCGGCCTGCCTTCAGCATCCGTTAGATCCCGGTAATTCTGGTAAATTGATTGAGATAATTTTTCCTCCACCTCCCTTTTGAAGTCCAGTTCCTCTTCGACATCCTCTAGAAACTGATGCAAATCTTCGGACCAAAATGCGTTTCTCAACCGATACGATTTGCATTCCAGCAAACGTTTCCAGGCACCCGGCGCGTTCTGTTTTTCTGGAAGTATAACGTCATCAATCAACAACGAAACGATTAATAAATCCAAATTCATTGCCGTGACGATTTCAAACCGAAGGCGTTCATTCAACAGCCGGTCGCCGATAAGGGACTCCGATCGTTCCGTAGAGGACGATTCCCCCTCAATCACCACAAACAGAGCATCACAAACCGCCAGGCTTTTTTTGATTTTTTCCGGAACAAATCCATCACGCTCACTCCCTAATATGCACTTCCCTTCCAGGAACGATTCACACGCGGTGGTTAATCTTTCAACCACCGGTTCGGACTCGCGGGAAACCCAACTGAAATAAAACATCGACATTTTAAAATCGGATTAAGATGAGGAATGGACTTCAATGCAATCTTCTATCTTTTTTTGCTGACTCAGACGATTGACGATCCCTTCTTTCAACTCATCACTGAATTCGTTGATTCCGCCATCGTCACATCCTTCAATTTTCCATTCATACCCCTCAAACAAGTTTCCGCCGTTGCACAGGGCTTCAATCTCCTTGACGGCTTCTTCTTTGCTTTCGGATTTTAACGGAACTTCCAGATGGGTATTCACGGGAATGTGAGCCACGTTGAGTTCGAATTGTATCTTCGAGCCATTCCAGAAAACGCTGTCCTCAGGCTCTTCCTGCTCGAGGCGTTCAAGGATATCAGCCCGTAACTGGTCATTGAAATCATGGATGCCGCCTTCGGCACACCCTTCAATTTTCCACTCGTACCCCTTAAACAGATCATCGCATTCCAGCATCCGGGTCACTTCCTTACACGCTTCCTCATTGGTGGTTCTGGATTTTAAGATCACTTCCAGGTTGGTATAAACCGAAACATTGCGCACTTTTAGTATATATTTCGAATGGTTTTCCATCGTCAAAATTTCCCTTGGCTGCATTTTTCATGATGCCTTCTAATAAACGAATGTCTACTATACAAGCTAACCAACCAAGGGTCAGCCAAAATCGCTAACCCCTTATTAAATAAAATACATTCCCCTTTCCATTTTCCATCCCTTTTCGTAAGAAAGGCCTGTTCATAAACGCCTCCAAGTCTCTCAAGTCGAATAGTCCAAGAAGATCCGTCTGAAACAGCCCTCAATCCGTCAACCGAAACCCTTGATATTTCATTCATTAATAACAAAAAGGTAAACATGTTTACTTTTTTGTTGTGTCCCACGAAACCCTGCTGTACCCTTAAACCATGAGCACAATCGTTATTGCAGGTGGCAGTGGATTTATCGGACGGCATCTATGCCGATACTTCCAAAAACGTGGTTTCCAAGTGGTGATTTTGAGCCGACAACCCTCTTCAGCAGGTGAGCTTAAAACAGCCCAATGGAATGGGAAGAACCTGGGAAGGTGGGTCCCCTACCTCAATGGCGCGAGGGCTCTGATCAACTTAGCTGGGAAGCGCATTGACTGTGCACTGACCGCTGAAAATCGGAAAGAGATTCTTCAATCTCGATTAGACGCGATAAGTACCCTTCATTTGGCTATCCAGCAATGTGCGGACCCGCCAAGAGTATTTATCCAGGCAGGAGCTATGGGATATTTTGGCGACACTAAAGAAAAAATTATTAAGGAAAATAACCCTTCCGGAAATGATTTTTTCAGCGAAGTGGCATCAACCTATGAAAATGAATTTATGAAATCTCCCGCTCCAGTAAATACCCGCAAGGTTGTTTTAAGAATCCCCTTTGCGCTTTTCAAAGATGGCGGAGTCCTCCCGCGATTTGAAAATCTGGTTAAGAGATATTTAGGTGGGACACAGGGTACGGGAAATCAGTTTATCTGCTGGGGACATATCTTGGATATCGCCAGGTGTTTTCATTGGGCCATTGAAAATGAAAAAGTAAGGGGAGCCTACAACCTCTGCTCACCCAATCCGATTCAAAATCGCCACTTCATGAAAACATTAAGAATCGTATTGGGAAGACGTTTTGGATTACCTTTGCCTGTCTGGATTATCAAACTGGTATTTCATTATCTTTTAAAAACAGATCCACTATTGTTACTGAGTGGGCGTAATGCCAGCTCTGAGAGATTAAAAAAGGAAGGATTTACTTTCTTACACCCGCATATAAAAGAGACTTTAGAGGATATCTATCATGAGGCCTAGTGTATTCAAATCTAAAAAGAAAGAAGAGTACTACCAAATTGCGATGGAAGAATTCCTAAAAAATGGTTTTCATCAAACGACGATGAGAGACTTAGCCAAAAAATCCGGAAAATCACCAGGCGCTTTCTATAAACATTTCTCCTCTAAGGAGGAAATAGTTCATCATTTTTATCTTAGGGAACTGGAAAACTTCAAAAAAAAGGCCAAAGAGATAGAGTTGAGCCGGTTGAAATGCTCGAGACGCCTGATCGATCTATTTTCGTATCGATTCAAGGCATTTGCGTCCTACCATCAAATCCTGTTCGATATTGCCGGCACGGCAACAGATCCCCACTCACCGCTGTCGCCCTTCTCTCGCGAAGCACTTCCTATCAGAACCGCCTATATAAAAATCTTTAAAAAGGTTCTAAAGGGAACAGATTTTCATTGTCATAAAAACCTCGAAAAATATGTAGGAGCCTTACTGTGGTATTGCATGATGGCGATTCTATTTTTCTGGGTGTTTGACCGCAGTAAACATCAAACCAACACCACCAAATTAATCGAACTGTCTTTGCCGTTGGTGATCACTGGATTTAAAACAACCCGTTATCCTCTACCAAAACAAATCAACAAAAAACTTCATGCTTTTGTTCAATTATTATTCAGGAGAAGTTCAATCTCAGGAGATTCTTATGAACATTGAAGAAATTTACTTTAAGTTATTTTTACTCATTGCCTTTATCTTGGGTCCTACTCTGACCCAAGTTTTCATATTTAAAGGAAAGGGTCCTAAATCATATGCCCTTATCCATAAAATAGTCATTGCCATTTTAATTATAGGTGAACTGGCACACCTGAGTGTTCTTTCTCTTGTTTGGCCTATTTTTTGTGCCTATGGATTGATTATTCTTTTGCGATTGAACGGGTTCAGCATCTTCTCACACCCCCTCACTCTCTTCACAAATACATTTATGCTACTTTCAAACCCTCGCGCTCTTCTCGAGTTAGTCGCACTGGGATTTAGCATCGGAGGGTCTTTTTGGTTTTTGGGCGGAGTCTTTAATTTCGACCTAGTGGGTTATGACGCCTTTTGGTGCTACTTAACCGCCTTGCATTTTAATTTCCTCGGGTGGCTTTTAGTAGGATGCCTGAGCTACTTATCCCGCTATTACAATGGGATTCATTCAAAGGTATTTTTGGCAGGAGGATTTTTGATTACGGGGTTTTTTATGTTAGTCGCTATGGGATTCCATGGCGTACCCTATGTCAAGCTTTTAGCCGTTCCCGGATTATCCTTGGTTGTTCCTTTCCTACTGTTCTGGCATTTTGTCAACACGCTTAAACAATCCAGGATATATGTCTCACTATTTGCTGGCATTAGTGTGTTGGCCAATCTCTTATCTATGGTTTTAGCCTTCGCCTATGAATTTTCCATAGCGATTCTAGGAACTTCTTATAACATCCACAACATGATACCCACCCATGGGCTTTTAAATGCGATCGTAGTGATCCCGGCTTTATTAATCTCACTATTTTTGATGAAAAAACAGCACCATTAGGATCCGCTATGAAACGAGAATACTAATAGTTAGAATCCTTTGACCGCAACTGCAATTAAGAGGTTACGGTATCGGTTTAATCCCTCTTGGGTGCTTTTTGCTTAAGAAGGCTGGCGATAGCCGCTTCGGTTTCCCGGTATCTTCCTTCACCGAAGTGAGTGTACCGCACCACGCCGTTTTTATCGATCAGGTAGAAAGCCGGCCAATATCGGTTGCGATAGGCCCGCCAAAGTTTGAATCCATTGTCCAAAGCAATTGGGAAGGTGAGCCCGTGTTTTTTAACCGCCTGTTTGACGTTAGTCAGCTTTCGCTCAAACTGAAATTCCGGCGCGTGGATGCCGAGGACCACCAGTCCGTCCTTGGCGTACTTCTCATGCCAGGCTTGAACGTGGGGGAACGTGTTGATGCAATTGAAACAGGAGTAAGTCCAAAAATCCACGAGGATCACTTTTCCGCGCAGTTCTTTCATTGAGTTTATTTTTTCCGAATTGATCCAATGGCTGAGTCCCGAAATTTCCGGAGCGTTAAAAAGAGCCGGCAGTGAAGAAGGCTGTGGCTTGGTAGAATGTGCCATTACATAAGGAACGGAAGCAAGTAAAAGAGACATCCAAAAAAATCCCGCAATCAGAACACTGACGCCAGACCACTTACCGATCGATCCCCTGATCCCACCCGCACTCTGGCTAAAAAGTAGGGTGGATAGCCTATTTGATGAATTGTTCTTCAGAAAATGCATATTATGAACTCCTTTCAGCATAAAACAAATTATTGCAACAGATTAGATATTATTGGAAGCCATTTCTGCAGAATGGTCGTTTCCTTGAGCCAGATGATTTTTCTCTCGTTTTATAGCCAGACGCAGTAAGTAAAAAGATGCGATGACAAGTACTATATCCTCTACAACTGTCCAGCCCGTTAGCGGACGGGAAAAAAATACACCAAAGCAACCGCAATTGAGTACCGATACTCCACGCCATAAAGTCACCAATGTCCAAAGCGTAAATATGGAATGCAACACCAGAGAGCCCAAGGCACCCATAACAAGCGTGTTGTCTCGAAAAAGCCATTCGGAAATTCTCAATTCCACCAGAATCAAAGTGACAGCAACCAAGTGCAGTCCCCAATCGGGAATGGCCTGATAGGTAATGAGAACTTGAACAAAACCCGGCACATCCAGTAGTTTTCCGAGACCGGAGAGAAGCAGGACCGAGGCTATAAAATAACGCAGAACTCCAATAACAATTTTATTGGTAGTTGACAGTCCAGTCATAGGGAATAAATTCCACTTCAAAGGTTTCATCGATGGGTGAAGTACGATAGCGATTGATGTACTCAATAAGCGATGACGCTGTTTTCGGATTCACAAAGTCCTCTTCGTAGAAACTGAAAATTTCTGAGAGCCGAACCTTACGGGCAGATTCCACGACTTTCACATGACGAGGCTTATTGGCAAATTCTCTGGCCAAGACGTTTAGGGTGCTATCCAAGTCCTCTGCCCGGAAAGGGGTTTGGGGAAGACGGGGACAGGCCTTGACCATACAGTTGAGCGCAAAATGCACCCGAGGGTCACCCAAAGGTCGAATGATATCGTTTTCATAATCGTACAGTGAAATCTCCTCGCCGCCGATACTAAAACGTGTGAATGCGAAAAATTTTGCCCGGTCCGTAAAACTTTGAAAATCATTCGGGAATTTGTAGGAAATGACTCCGTACATGGCCAGGGCGTTGTAGGAGTTCAGATAATATGCCATCCGATCATCAGGAGTCGAAAACTTCTCAGGGTTTTTCTCCGGGCTGGTTTGGGAAATATATGAAACCACCTGATACAAAGATGCGGGATTTTCGGCAACGCTTTTAAAAGCGACCCGGCCTTGCGAATCTACCGATTGCATCAATACTTGAGCCCAGGATTCCTGCGCCGATTCCTTGGACACCGTTTGATGTTCTGCCTTTTGAAGTGATGGAGGCTGGATCACGGTCACGCACCCCGACATCAAAAGGCCGCATACAAAGATCAATCCGGCATGGAAAAACCGTAATTTCGAATCAAACCATACTTTAATAATATTCATCAGGCCACCTCATAATATTTTCAGACCGAAACATTATTCGACTCCACACGATCCGGTTTTTTTAAAGGATAAAAAATTTCAGTTCCCTGTTCCCCTTCAACGGGGATGGGGCGCAGAATATAATCGTCTCTATTCGCATTATGAGCGCACATAGACACCGGACCATCCGGAGTCATGACCATAAACGAACACGCTTCGATTCTTTCCGGGTCCAGATGGTCGGCGTCCATGAAGTTTTGCACAAAAAATGAAATCTTGTGAACTCTTCCCCGAGCCGCAAAGATGTCTCTTCGGATTCTCCAAATACGGGGAACAAAATATTTTAAACCGCGGATCAGCCAATGCGGTCGGCTCAATGCCTCCTTAATATACCGCAAGGCGATGATTCCCGGCCGCTCCCTTCGGTCGTGTGTTACATGTTGAAAATCTCTGAAAAAATCACCGACCAAATCCGGATCGTCTATTAAGCTAAAGACTTTATTATTCACAACAACAGTGGGAACATAACTGTGGCATTTCGGATGGCCTACAAGGATGGAATCCCATGCCAAAGGATTTCCCGAGCCTTGATTGATCCTCTCCTTTACCGACTCCAAGGAGATGATTTCCTCGCGTTTTCCCAGGACTCCTCTTCCGGTATCTGCCTGGAGTTGGAAAGAGGCAAATCGCACCACATCCGCCTGCTCTATGAAGAAACGAACGAGATCGGGAACCTGAGAGAAGTTGTCTGTGTGAACCGTTGTATTGAAAATAACCATCAAAGGCAACCCGCGAACCATCTCTATGTATTGCCTGCGAATTTTATTGAGTTCCTGTTCTGTATTAAATCCCTTTCTGTCCTGGGTCATGTCAACATGAAAGGCAATGTCGCTCAAGCCATTGTCCACCAACTCTTCAATCATGTCCCGGGTACACCGTATTCCATTGGTGAACAATGTAGGATGCAAACCAAGCTCACGGGCATAACGTACAATTTGCATCAGCTCCTTCCTGTCCCGCATCGTGGGATCCCCTCCGCTGATTTGCACATCGGTACCTACACCGAAATAATTTTTAATCCCATCCAACCTCCGAAATACTTCTTGAAGAGGAAGATCGGTGACTTGGTTAGAACTGGGAGACAGATAGCATAAAGAGCAATCGAGATTGCAACGCTGACTGATCTCCAGGGAAACACATCCAATAGCTTCCCTTCGTCCTAAAATTTGGTTCTTTTTAAAATGCGAACCCATGCGCAATTTTGTTTTAGCAAGGGCTTCGTTCACTTGGTTTACTTCTTTAGCGCTTAATGGCGCAGATCTACTGGCATAAAGCGATTGAAAAGTTTTACGTAGCATAAACGCCCCCCACGTTTTATTAGCATTTTGAAAGAATCTAAAAACGGGAAACCTCATAATAATCTTGATGTAAACTCCATAATGAGTCGAGGCAAACAATCAAACCTTACAGTAGTTTTTCTACTTGGAGCTATCCAAACTCTCCGGTATGATTATCCTATATTCCTACTATATATGAATGAAACGTGGTCGCTGTTATTTGGCCATGTAAGGTAATCAAGAGCTCTGCGACAAATCCTTGAAATTTGGAGGAATCCAAAGGCCAACAAATATCTTGAGGGGAGCAATCATGAGAGAAACGGTAGAGGATTTAGCCAAGAATAAGTGCCCTGAACTGACGATGGACAACTTTATAAATGGATTGAAGCGGAGAAATCCGGGAGAAGGAGAATTCCATCAATCGGTTGAAGAGGTCATGACCTATCTCATTCCCTATGTCCAGCTTCATCCCAACTACCAAAAAGCACAAATCCTGGAAAGACTCACAGAGCCCGATAGGGTTATCATTTTCAGGGTAGGCTGGCAGGATGACCAGGGCTCGATCCGCACCAACCGGGGCTACCGGGTTCAATTCAACAACTCCATCGGTCCTTATAAGGGAGGCCTCAGGTTTCACCCGACCGTGAACTTAAGCATTCTTAAATTCCTGGGCTTTGAGCAAATTTTCAAAAACAGTTTGACGACCTTGCCCATGGGAGCCGGCAAGGGAGGCTCTAACTTCAACCCCAAAGGGAAGTCCGACGACGAAGTCATGCGTTTTTGTCAGGCATTCATGACCGAGTTATCCAAGCACATAGGAGAAAGTATCGATGTGCCCGCCGGTGACATCGGTGTCGGGGCAAGGGAAATCAGTTATATGTTCGGCCAATATAAACGATTGAAAAATGAATTTACAGGAACCCTGACGGGCAAGGGCTTGGAATTTGGCGGGAGTGAAATCAGGACAGAAGCAACAGGGTTTGGTTGTATTTATTTTATGCAAGAAATGCTGAAACACAGATCCGACGGTTTAGAGGGAAAACGGTGCATCGTTTCCGGGTCGGGAAACGTCGCTCAATATGCGGCCCTCAAGCTTATTCAACTGGGTGCAAAAGTCATTACCATTTCCGATTCCTCAGGGTTCGTTCATGATCCGGATGGTATTGACGAGGAAAAACTGAATTTTATTATAGAATTAAAAACCGTTAAAAGAGGGCGGATTTCTGAATTCGCTAACCAGTACAAGCTGAAGTTTTACGAGAACCAAAAGCCATGGAAGATTCCCTGCGATCTGGCTTTCCCTTGCGCCACACAAAATGAACTGGATATAGAGGATGCGAAGGAGTTGATTAAAAATGGTTGCGCAGGCATCGCGGAGGGGGCCAATATGCCCACCACCATTGAAGCGATTAAGAGTTTCCAAAACGCCAAGCTTCTGTTTTCTCCGGGAAAGGCATCCAATGCCGGAGGTGTGGCTGTTTCCGGTTTGGAGATGACGCAAAATAGTATCCGAATGTCCTGGTCCTCTGAGGAACTGGAAAAACGTCTGGTTGAAATCATGACGAACATTCATCAACAATGCATTCGATATGGCGCTGAAAAGGATTATGTGGATTACGTCAAAGGCGCAAACATTGCAGGATTTGTAAAGGTTGCGGATGCGATGCTGGCCTATGGCGTGATGTAGTCCCTGGGCGAGAGGGTTGATCTTTTCGTCCGTTCCGCTATTTTAGATGACACTTTTAATTTATTCTGGATAATCATGGGTATGACAAAAAATAAACAATTGGGGGGATAAATGAAAAAAGCAAAACCAATTATTATTCTTTCCGTTATCGCTGGTTGCATATGGGCTTTTTCTCACTTTAACCTCGGCCAGTACCTGTCTCTGGAATACCTGAAAGGACAACAGGCCGATTTCTCTGTCTTCTATAAAGAAAACACCGTATTGGCCATTGGCGCCTTCAGCCTCATTTATATTGTTTCAACCGCCCTGTCTCTTCCGGGGGCCGCTTGGTTAACCCTGCTGGCCGGGGCCTTGTTTGGATTGGTCACAGGAACCATCCTTGTTTCCTTCGCAAGCACCATTGGAGCCACGCTGGCTTTCACTATTTCACGATTATTGCTCCGTGACTGGGTTCAAAATAAATTTGGAAGCTACCTCAAATCTTTTAATGCTGGCGTCGAAAAGGATGGTGGGTTTTATCTTTTCACTTTAAGGTTGATTCCAGCGTTCCCGTTCTTCGTCATCAATTTAGTGATGGGGTTGACTCCCATGAAGACATTTCAATTCTTTTGGGTGAGCCAGATCGGAATGCTGGCAGGGACCATCGTTTATGTGAACGCCGGAACGCAACTCGCTCAAATTGAATCTTTGAAAGGCATCCTCTCCCCCGGGCTTCTTTTGTCCTTTGTATTGTTAGGCCTATTCCCGATTTTGACTAAAAAGCTTTTAGGCTTCTTCAAGGGCAGGAAAGTATTGAGCCGTTTCAAAAAACCCAAAGTCATTGACTATAACATGGTAGTGATTGGAGCGGGGTCGGCCGGACTGGTGACCAGCTACATTGGGGCGGCTACTAAAGGAAAAGTTGTTCTTGTTGAAAAACACAAAATGGGCGGGGATTGCCTGAATACCGGATGTGTCCCGAGTAAAGCCCTCATTCGGTCAGCCAAGTTTATGGCGGATGTCAAAAAATGTCAAAGTCTGGGTTTCAAAAATGTCCAGGTGGAATTTGAGTTTGCTGATGTCATGGAGCGGGTTCAGCGGGTTATCAAAACCGTCGAACCCCACGACTCAATCGAGCGTTATTCACAACTGGGAGTTGAGTGCGAAACTGGAGAAGCAAAAATAATTTCACCTTATGAAGTTCAAGTGAATGGGAAAGTGCTTACTACAAAGAACATCATCATCGCCACGGGTGCCCGTCCTGCGATTCCCCCCATTGAAGGCATTGAAGAAGTTGATTACTTGACTTCAGACACGGTTTGGAACATTCGTGAAAAGCCTGAAAAACTGTTGGTACTCGGAGGAGGACCGATTGGCTCGGAACTCGCTCAAGCGTTTTGCCGGTTGGGGTGTCAGGTCACACAAGTGCAACGCAGGGACAAGCTTCTTCCCAGAGAAGACCCCGAGATCGGCCAAATGGTTTTAGAGAGCTTCAGAAAAGACGGCATTGACGTTCTTCTGGAACACACACCCAAGAAATTTTTTAAACAGGACGGGAAAGACTTTCTGGAGTGCGAACACAAGGGCCAACGCGTTCAGATCGGTTTTGATAAAGTCTTGATCGCTCTGGGACGAAAGGCCAACACGACAGGGTTCGGATTGGAGGAGTTGGGAGTTGAATTGACACCCAGGAAAACGATCCAAGTCGACGAATACATGCGGACCAATTATCCCAACATCTATGCCTGTGGAGATGTGGCCGGTCCTTATCAATTCACACATATTGCCGCACACCAGGCATGGTACTGCGCGGTCAATTCAATGCTCAGCCCATTTTACAGCTACAAGGTGGATTATCGAACTGTGCCCTGGTGCACATACACAGACCCGGAAGTGGCGCGATCGGGATTGAATGAGCTGGAAGCCAAAGAGCAGGGAATTCCCTATGAAGTCACCACCTATGGAATAGACGACCTGGACCGCGCCATTACCGATGAAGCGGCTTATGGAATTGTCAAAGTCCTGACGGAACCGGGTAAGGACAAAATTTTAGGAGTGACTATTGCCGGGCTTCACGCCGGAGATATTATTGCAGAATATGTGGCCGCTATGAAAAACGGCTTTGGTATGAATAAAATTTTGAATACCATTCACATCTATCCGACTTTGGCCGAGTCCAACAAGTTCGCCGCAGGAAATTGGAAAAAAAACCAGCTGACAGAAAAAAAGCTGGCTCGATTGGAGAAAATCAACCGGTGGAGAAGAGTCTACGTTTGAAGAGTCTGATTTTCTGATCAGGTCAACCCCAACATCCGTTCCCTCTTGAGATTGATTATCTAACCTTTAACACAAATAACCTGGCGCAGGGTGTGCGCGATTTCCACCAAATCCTTCTGGGCTTCCATGACCGCGTCGATATCCTTGTAAGCCGCAGGGGTTTCGTCGATCACATCCTTGTCTTTTCGACACTCCACACCTTCGGTGGCTTTGATATGATCGTCCACCGAAAAACGTCGTTTGGCTTCAGCCCGGGACATCGCTCTGCCCGCACCGTGACTGCAACTTTCAAAACTGTCCTTGTTGCCCAGGCCGCGGACGATATAAGACTTCGCCCCCATGCTTCCGGGGATGATTCCCGTATCTCCCAACCGGGCACGCACCGCTCCCTTCCGGGTCACTAGAATATTTTTTCCAAAATGATTCTCGCGGGCCACATAATTGTGATGACAATTGACCCTCTCCAAGTTCGCTTCAAAAGGCGGAATACCCTTGGAGCCCTGCACCGCTTTAATCACGGCCTGCATCATCAACTCGCGGTTGGTCTTGGCAAACGTCTGCGCCCACTCCACCGCCTCTACATATTCGTCAAAATGCTCAGACCCATCGGGGAAATAGGCCAGATTGATATCCGGTACATTGATATGCCACCGGCGCATATCCTCCTTGGCCAGCTCAATAAAATAAGTCCCAATCCGGTTGCCGATACCACGGGAACCGCTGTGCAGCATGAACCAAACCTGATCCATCTCGTCCAGACACACTTCGATGAAGTGGTTACCGGTACCTAAAGTTCCCAGATGGTTGACGTTGTTGCTGTGCTTTCTCATCACCTTGGGATTCTTTTCAGTGATGGAATCCAATCCTTTTCCCAGGTCATTCCAGACTTCCGCCTGGAGATCAGGAATATTCGCCCAGGCGCCACGATCACCCCGTCCCCCATTGTTCGTTCTGCCATGCGGAACAGCCTTTTCAATATTGGAGCGAATCTCCTTCAAGTTTTCCGGCAAATCGGTTGCCTTCAAACTGGTCTGCACCGCCATCATGCCGCATCCGATATCCACCCCAACCGCCGCCGGAATAATGGCCTTTAAGGTTGGAATCACACTTCCAATCGTTGCCCCCAGTCCCCAATGAACATCCGGCATGACCGCAATATGTTTATAGATAAAAGGCATATGTGCGACATTCATCAACTGCTGTTCCGCTTCCTTTTCCAATGGAACACCCTTGGTCCAGGCTTTGATCGGCACACCCTTGTCTGGCTTTAAAACATTGTAGTTATATTTTGTCATGATCAATCTCTCTAACAATCACATGAAATAAAGGGCCGACAATAAATTTTCAAGACGCCGCGTTGGAAGTAACTGATTGAAATTAAATGCTTTATAATTACCTGCACAAAAACTGCACCCAATTTCCTGAGAATTTCCGCTAACCCGCCATACGCATTGCACATGCAAGCATAACACTGGGTGCATGAACAATGCACGCATACATCTCAATGCCACACGTTTTCTGCCCGGCCTGATCTTTGGGACAGCCGCTGGGGTCCTGGCCTATGAACCGGTGTACTGGTTGATTCAGACCTGGCAGGACCCGGCGTACGACTCCAAAGGTTTTCTCATATTTGCAGTCTGTGTCGGATTGTTTCTGTGGAGTGTCACCAGCCCCCGCAACTTGACCCGCCCGGATAATACCCGGTGGGCGCTGATCCTTCTGACCGCCACCGCCCTGATCCGTTTGACCGGTCAGGTCTTCGCCGTCAATATCATCGGTGCTTTGGCGTTGGTGATCGATGTCTACGCGCTGGCCACTCTGGCCGGTGTTCAACATAGAGAGCGGCCTATTTCTCCCGGATGGCTGGCGGTTTGCTTTCTATTCGCCCTGCCGTTGGAGCGGGTGATGCAACACACAGTAGGATTTGGCCTGCAAAGCCTATCTGCCGGAAGCGCCTGTCTGATTCTGGGTGGCCTGTTTGATAATGTCAGTTGTCATGGTGTGCGCATTCTGATCAATCAAAAAGATGTACTGGTGGACCTGCCCTGCTCCGGCGCGCGGACCCTGTTGCTGTTGCAATTGTTTTATGCCGCCTGCATGACGGTGTGCCGTCCCAATTTAACTTCCGGCTTGTTCGGTTTTTGCGTCACTCTGTTCTCCAGCCTATGGATCAACATTTTTAGAATCATGGCGCTGGCGGTGGGCATCGCCTACCCGGAAATGGTATTCGGCCTGGATGTCATGGCGGAACCGGGACATTCCCTACTGGGCTTGATCGCACTGGCTCTGGGCTGTCTCCCCATTCTGTTCTGGGCCCGGTTCACGGAAGATGTCCTCAAACCTCGCAACCTGATTGCGCATTCAAAGCCGGAGGAATCGCTCTCGCGCGCCAAAGCAATGGGTTTTGCATTCCATATATTTAAAACCCATCCCGTTGCAATGGCTTTTGGATTTTTGATCGTTGCCGCCGCCATTGTCAGTCTTCCTAAAACACCGATCGACGTCGCCCGGCCCGATATCAAAATTTCTCTGCCTATGATGATTGACAACCATGAGGGAATCCTTTCACCTCTACTCCCGAAAGAGAGAGTTTACTTCACCCAATACGGCGGCGCGGCGGCCAAAGCTTCGTATGGGGATAACGGTTTGTTGTTGATTCAAACCTCATCGCCCCTGCGGCACCTCCACTCCCCCGATGAATGCTTGCGAGGACTGGGCTTTGAGGTCCAGCACGTCGGGATTTCATACGACACGATACCGACCGCTGTGTACAAAGCCACCACAGCAGAAGGACAGAGCTTTCGCGTCGCCGTCAGCTTTATTTCCGACCAGGGTCACATCACCTCCAACGTGTCGGAAGCGGTGTGGCGCTGGGTGCAGGAGCCGGGTAGCGTGTGGTCCGCTATCCAACGAATTTCCCCCTGGGAACAAGACGCATCAATAACCCGCCGATGGGACCAGGCGGTCCTGGCGGCTCTGGATATCGATATTACTCAACGACCTGCTAAATTCACGAAAGAGAGGAAGCTATGAAAACCTTAATCAACACATTTCTTTTAGTTTTTAGTTTAACCTTCACTTTTCTCATATGTTTTGTCTTTTCCGTTAATGCTCACGCATTTACCGAAAACGACCTGGGGGGATCCGTTCAGGCGGTAGTCAACGGCAAAACCTTCCACTTTCCCGCCCTGAAAACGGATATCCGGACGAAAGTCCAGGGCGACCTGGCAACGGTAACGGTCACGCAAACATTTGCGAATCCGACTATGGTTCCGTTGAACGCCACCTACCTGTTTCCCCTGAACAAGGATGCGGCGGTCCACGCCATGACCATGGAGGTGGGTGACGAAATCATTCAGGCTCAAATTCAAAAGATCGAAAAAGCCAAGAAAATATTTGAAAAAGCGAAAAAGGAAGGCAAGGCGGCATCGTTGCTGACCCAGCACCGGCCCAACATGTTCACCCAGCATATCGCCAACCTCATGCCGGGACTGCCGGTTAAGGTTACGTTGGTTTACGATCAAACCGTTCCCAGGGTGGACGGCAATTATGAATTGGTCATTCCCTTGATTGTCGGCCCCCGTTACCAACCCGCCCGCTCCGGTAAGCCTCCGAAGGTTGTGGATGACGGTGTCACCGTGGGTATGAAGAAGGTTGCAGCCGAAACCCAATTCAACCAGTGGGAAATTGAGACATTGCCATCCTATCCGGATGTTTCCGGATTGACGATCCCCGATACCATCAACAAGGACCGGGTTTCCATCAATATCAATTTGGAAGCGGGCACAGCCATTCCCAATATTTACAGCCACACTCATACAATCAAAGTGACCGGTGAGGAAAAGGAGAAATCGATCACTCTGGCTGAGGGTCGGACCATCGACAACCGGGATTTTGTTCTGCGTTATCAACTGGCAGGAAAAGATACCCAGCCCGCCTTTCTGGCTTACAACGATTCGAAAGACGGCTACTTCAGTTTGTGGATCGAACCGCCGGCATCCCCAAAGTCGAAAGACATCACGGCACGAGAAATGGTATTTGTGCTCGACACCTCCGGTTCCATGAGCGGCCAACCTATCGATGCCAGCAAAGCATTCATGCGTCATGCCTTGAATACTCTACGGAGCCAGGATTACTTCCGCATCATCCGTTTCAGCAATAACGCCTCCGAGTTCACATCGGGTCCGGTCCGCGCCACCCCAAACAATATCAATAATGGGTTGAACTATGTCGACTCTTTGAGTGCCAACGGCGGAACGGAAATTCCCAACGCCATCCGGCAGGCTTTCTCTATTCCCAAACCAGCCGGGACTCTGCGGATTGTCGTGTTTCTGACTGACGGTTACATTGGCAACGAATCGGAAGTCTTACAGCTCATTACCAGCACCATTGGCGAGGCACGTATTTACGCGTTTGGAGTGGGCACTTCGGTCAATCGGTTCCTACTTTCCGAAATGGGGAGAAAAGGCCGGGGCTTTGCCCGGTTCATGGATCCCACCGAGGATGCGGAAGAAGTAGCGCTGGAATTGGCCGGCAAACTGGAGTCCCCAGTACTGACAGATATCAATATCAACTGGGGCGAACTTAAAGTAAGCCAAGTGACACCGGCGGTGATCCCCGATCTATTTGCGGGCGACTCGATTCGCGTTCTCGGAAAAATCGAAGGGAACGGAACGCATACGGTTGAAGTGAAGGGACGGGTGCGTGGAAAACAAGCCTCATTACCGATTCAGGCGGTTCTACTTGACGGGAAAGGCGAAATGACGCCTTCTCCGATTCCACAAATCTGGGCCCGATCGCAAATCGCTGATCATATGAGGCAGATGAATACACCGAAGAATTTTAAAACCACTCATCTCAGTGATGACGAGTTGAAGCAAAAGGTGATTGATCTGGGCCTCAAGCACTCGCTGGCAACGCGTTGGACTTCGTTCGTGGCGGTATCCAGAAAAGTCGTCAACGAAAACCCACAAAACGCGGAAGATTCGCAGGTGCCCCTGCCCATGGTGAAAGGTGTAACTCCAAAAGCTTACGGCGAAAAGTTTCCCATGAAAATGGCGCGGAATTTTTCCGGAAGTTCCGTCCCGGAACCGGCAACCTGGGCGGGATTACTGGTAATCAGCCTGGCGGCCCTGGCATTACTCAAACGCCGCAAACTGACCTAAGGAGGCAATCATGATCCATGCACAGGAACAATACCAATTGGGAGGGCGGGCTGTGGCCTGCCTCCTGCTGGCAGGGTTGGCGGACTTTCTATTTTATATGGAAGGAATGGGGTGGGCCGTCGGCATCTACACCTTCATCATTTCATGGGCACTGTTATTTTTTAATCCCGGCTTGGCCCATACCAAGCCCGGCAAGGTAATTATTGCAATTAACTGTGTTTTGGTGCTTGCGCTCGTTGAAAATCCCAGTGGGTTAACTATTTCTCTAAGTTTTTTAGGAATTACCAGTATTGCCCTGTTGAGTCATCCGGGCTGGACCCATAACGCCGGGCTCTGGTTAAGAGGGATCTTCGACTTCTGGACCCAAAATGTCTTCCGGGTTATCGACGACGCCAAACTTCTTAAAAACCTGTTTCAAGAAAAGGACAACCCAAATCGGTCGGGCATTCAATTAAGGAATTGGATATTGCCGCTGGGCCTGTCTCTGGTATTTGTCACTCTTTTTGCGGGGGCCAACCCG
Source organism: Nitrospinaceae bacterium (assembly GCA_965237905.1). GTDB lineage: Bacteria > Nitrospinota > Nitrospinia > Nitrospinales > Nitrospinaceae > SZUA-226. The sequence continues at coordinate 956,214 of OZ250172.1, forward strand.
ATATTGATCCGCTGGCTGGATTTGATCAACTGGAATTGGATCGCTGATTTATTTACGTTCGAACGAATCCTGTTGTGGTCGCTGGTGATCATTTTGTGTTGGCCTCTGCTCCAACCTAGATTCTGGTTGAAACAAAACCGCATGGGGGAAACGGACTCCCAGGAAATCAGAAATCTCTTTCACTTCTTATTTTCGAAGAAATCATTTTTTTCCTTACTGATTCTTTTTAATTTAATCGGGCTATCTCTATTTTTTCTAATTCTTTTTGCCATCATTAACCCGATGATGATCGATTGGATATTGACCGCTGAACTCTTTGCTCCCAAGCAAATCCCTTTGTGGTCGTTGGTCATCATTTTATCCTGGCTCCTCCTCCGGTCAAAACTCCGGCTGAAACAAGAACCCATACAGAAAAGAGGCTTCAAGGATGTAAAAACATTGATTCACTTTTTATTTTCGAAGGAATCCATTCTTTACTCGCTGATTCTTTTCAACCTCCTGTTTTCGGTACAAACCTCCATGGACCTGATCTACCTGTGGGGAGGAATGGCATTGCCTGAGGGAATGTCTTATTCAGAATACGCTCATCGGGGAGCTTATCCTTTAATCGCCACCGCCCTGCTCGCAGGCGCTTTTGTGTTGGTGGCTCTGCGTCCGGGAAGCGCAACGGAAGGAATACGATCTATCCGGTATCTGGTCTATTTCTGGATTGGGCAAACCGTATTCCTGGTCCTTTCCTCGATTTGGAGAACAACCTTATATATAGAAGAGTATTCCCTAACCTATCTGCGCCTGGCGGCACTGATATGGATGGGATTAGTCGCGCTGGGTCTGGTCCTGCTTGTCCTGCGAATCCTCTGGACCCGATCCAATATCTGGCTCATCAATGTCAACGGGCTCACTCTTCTTACGGTTTTAATGCTGTGCGCCTTCATCAATCTTGGAGGCGTGATCGCACAATTCAATGTCGAGCATTGCAAAGAAGTGAGGGGCAAGGGGCCGGTGCTGGACTTGAAATACCTGCGGGAAATCGGCACCGCATCCCTGCCTGCACTCGATTGGTTTCAACAGCATGGCCGTCGATATAATTACAAAATGTTGCGGGCTGGGAATCTGGAAAGGAACTTGCGAAATACTTTAAGAAGGGAGCTGAGGGAGTGGCGGACCTGGACATTCAGGAGCTACCGGTTGTCCCGGAATTCAGGCACTGGAAGCAAATTAAGTACATCCCCGGTTCTTCCGGCTGGATGATTGCTCCGGACAAAAATGAACTGCGGTAGCGAAGCATTGTGTTACCATAATTTAATATAGGAATAAAACTCATGATGTTACTAACAAGGCTTGATCTTATGGCAAGAACGATTCTTGTAGTGGATGACGATCCTCATATCCGGGAAGTGATTACCTACGCTTTGGAACAAGCAGGGATGACACCGGTGGAGGCCGTAAACGGACAGAAAGCGTTGGATATTGTCGATCAGGAAAACCCGGCACTGATCATCCTGGATATCAACATGCCGGAGGTGGACGGCTTTCAGTTTTGCAAGGAAATCCGCAAAACCTCCGACGTGCCGATTTTGTTTCTCTCATCGAGAGACGAGGAAATCGACCGGGTGGTCGGCCTGGAAATCGGCGGCGACGATTACGTTTCCAAACCGTTCAGCCCACGAGAGCTGATGGCCCGGGTCAATGCTATCTTGAAACGGGTACAGGCGGCTCAAACCCGCTTGCATAAAGATTCACCCCAAGTGCTGGAGCACGGCCTGCTCATCCTCGAGCCCGAAAAACATCGGATCACATGGAACGAAAAAACTGTGGAATTGACGGCGCGAGAGTTCGCCATTCTCCAGGCTTTCTTGGCGTATCCGGAAATTGTTTTTGACCGCGACCGGATTATCGAACACTCCTGCGAAACCAACTCTTTTATCAGCGACCGGACCGTGGACAGCCATGTCCGTCATATACGCAGTAAATTTTCGGAACTGGGCTGTGACTCCGTCATCGAGACGGTTCATGGGGTGGGTTATAAATTAGGGTCATGCCGGTGAATCCCCCGCACAAAAAAAGAAAATACCGTCTTCGCACCATCCTTCTGGTGGTCAACCTCACCGTACTGATCCTTCCTCTCGGAAGCATCTTTTTCTTCAGAATATTTGAAAACCTCCTGGTCCGGCAAACGGAGCTGGAACTGATTTCACAGGCCGCGGTCATCTCCTCCATGTATAAAAATCAAATCGTCCATTCGATGTTTGACCCGGATAGCTACGGCAAACCGTTGCCGGAATCCGCCCTTCCACCCGAGGATGAAAAATACACGCCGGTTCTGCCAGAGCTAGATTTGTCCGAGGACCCGGTACGGCCTCCCCGGCCGGATGGTGTGGAGCCGGAACCCGATTTCGGTATAGATCCAGTCGTCGGTGCCATCGGCAAAAACTTATCGTCCATTCTTCTCGATACGAAAATGACCACTCTATCAGCGATTAAGATCCTGGATTATCATGGGAACGCAGTGGCGGGACAATCGGAGATCGGACTTTTATTTTCCCATGTGGAGGAAATCCGCTCGGCTTTGGAGGGTCGATACAAAAGCGTGCTCCGCGAAAGGATATCCGACGAACCGCTTCCCCCCATTGCTTCGATCAGCCGTGGAACCAGCATCCGGGTGTTCATCGCTTTTCCGGTCATTCACGAAAACCGACTGTGGGGCGTGGTTTATATCTCTCGGACACCTAAAAATATTCTTAAAAACCTTTATGCGCAAAAAGGGAAAGTGATTCTGGCCAGTTTGTCCATTATAGGGCTGACCCTGCTTCTGGTCTATTTCACATCGCGCACCATTTCACGGCCCGTTTACCAGTTGATCAAACAAACCCAAGGCGCTTCGGAAGGAAATATCACGGCCATGCAACCGCTCGACGACCCGGTCACCGAAGAAATGGAGTTGCTCTCCAAAAGCTTCTCCCAAATGGCCCTCTCCCTGCACGAGCGGTCGGAATATATTCGGGAATTTGCCACCTACGTTTCCCATGAGTTCAAAACTCCGCTGACAGCCATCCAGGGAGCCAGCGAACTACTACTCGAACACTATGAAGAAATGTCGCCTGATAAAAGAAGGAAATTTATTGAGAACATGCTGCAGGATTCTGACCGGCTCAAACTCCTTGTCGCACGACTTCTGGAATTGGCTAAAGCAGAAAACCTCACCCCCTCCAAGGAAACTGCCAACCTTTCGGATATCTTAAACAAATTGAAAAACAATTTCGCTTCCCAGGGCCTGGACATTGAAATCAAATCTCAACCCAACTATCAAATCAAGATTTCGGCGGAAATTCTCGAAACAGCGCTTTCCAACCTGGTGACCAACAGCCTGCAACACGAGGCTACCCGGGTTGAACTGGACGTAATAAAAAAGGATCACGAAGTGATCCTGAACATGCGGGATAATGGCCGAGGCATTCCTCCGGCAAACCGGGATAAAATTTTTACTCCCTTCTTTACCACCAACCGGGAAAAAGGAGGGACCGGTCTGGGACTCCGTATCGTTCAAACCATGATCGAATCCCATTCCGGGAAAATCGACCTGGGCGAAACCCAAAAAGGAACCCTATTCACCCTTCAGTTCCCCTTGGTTTAGTTTCGGTGTTTGGGCAAATGAGAAGGGCTCGGGAAACACCCCAAGCCCTTATAATTGACTTTAATTTAAATTTAGCTGGTATATCGACCATTCCAATTGATTCTGGAATCACTCTGGCCGTTAGTGTCATCCAGGCTCAAGCCGGCCAGCTGGGTGAAATCCTCATCCTCCAGATCCAATAGGGCGTATACATCCTCATCCGGCTCCACATCGCCATTATCGATGTACCATTCATCATCATCACTGGTGGCTTCGGATTCGCTGAACTCACCGGATTCCTCGTCAAAGACCAGCGCCAGAGTCTCCTCTGAGCCATCCTCCTCGTCCTCCGACTCGCCCGTCAAGCCCAACGTCTCTTCCAGGAAGGCTGAACCTGCCGCAAAGAATGCACTGCTCAGAAGGGTATCTTCTCCCATATGCCGGTAGCTGGACTCTTCTCCCACATACCGGGAACCCGACTGCAGGGTATCGCTCATCACCGAGGTATCAGAAGTGGCATCGTCGTGATCCAGTCCCAGATAATGGCCTATCTCATGGCTGACCGCTGTCAGCAGGTCCATCTTGCCATAAGCCGCGCTATTGGGCTTCGCCACCCAACCGTTACTGCTTAATAGGAACTCCTCATTGGCATCCGGTGTCTCATCGACAAACCAGCCGTGACCCGCCGCGTTGGGATCGATAAAGATCCGGTTGCCGGAAGATCGGCCCAGGGCCAATCCGGCCATATCGGCAATGTAGAATTCCAGATCATCCAAAGTCGCCAACCGGGCCTGATCAATATAACCAACCCCGGTCCACCGGGTAACCGCCGCGTCGAATATCTTCTCCAGCTGACCGTGCGTCAAGGTCGACGTCGCCGTAGACTCACCCGCCGACTCAGCCGCCATCAAAGCCGCTTCCGGTACTTCGAACGCGCGGTCATCAGTCTTGACCCTGACGTCGTCGAAGTTGGCGTTGCCACCTAATGCCATCAGGCCGAAGTGGCCGTCGACGGTCGAAGCATTAAACACGTGCCCGACTATCGCCTGGAAGCCGCCATTGCCGGCAGCGTTCAGCGTTGCGCTCACCGTCGTACCCTTGAGCGTGAGGCCCAGCGTGTAGTCCGTATTTACCTCAATCAACGTGGTTACCGTTGCATCCTCGGCCCAGCCGGAATTCTTCGTGTAATGTCCGATGATCAGTTGATCAGTGGTTGCATCAATCGCCATATACTTGAAGCTTTCGTCACCGTAACGGTCGAAGATGAAGCCCGCCTGGTCGACCGTATTGACGGCAGCGCTCAACTCAAGATAGGAATTGAAATTGAGATTGTCCGGACCGAGATCCAGCAGGTTCATGCCGAGGCTCAAACCCGGGTCGACGGTGTAGCGTCCGCCAACAACATCCCAAGCCCCGATCATGCCCATGGTGAACAGATCGGGAACACCGTCTTCAAAATCTTCGGTGTCATCCAAAGTCACCTGTGGCGGTAAGATCTGCACGCGAACATTATCGAAACTGCCACGCGCGTTGTCGGAGCCCATACCGACCAGGCCCCAATTAAGGCCGTAGGAGTAGTCGTCGACGATACGCGGCGCATAGGTGTGCTGGAACACCTCTGTATTGTCGACCACCAGGGTGACGTTCACGCCGTTGATTGCGACCAGCATGTTATACCACTTGTCGGGCCTGACGCCTCCCTGGACGACGCCTTGCTCATCGACATGCCAACCGCTCGCGTCGCGATGGCCCATGACCAGCTTGTTTATCTTGTCGTCGATCCCGACAAACTTGAAATCGGACTCGTTCTGGTAATCGAAAATCACATAGGCGTTAGCATCCCAGCCGCCTGTGGCTTTGTCAAATTTCACCGAAGCCTGCAATTCGAAGTATCCCGGCAGCTGGTCGCCGACGTGGAAAACCGCGACGGCGTCGCCGTCGAGCGACTCGGCCGCAACTTTCAGCTCGCCGCCGCTCACCTCGAACACACCGCTATCGACGAAGAAGCCTGTGCCGATGATCCCCTGGGTTCCATCGAAGCTCGCCGAGCGCAGCACGTCGCGAGGACCGCCGGGAATATTGCCAGGCTGCGGATCGTCCGGCGCGCCGGTCTGGTCTTGCCAGGCAAAGTCCTGCTGGCGTACAAGGCCCAGCTCGCCATCCGGCTCGCCATTGCGCGCCGGATCGCCGCCTCGCGTAAAGTCCGCGCCGTCGCTCTCCGACAAGGCGTAAAGGAACTCGGCCAGTTGTGGCTGCAGTGTGCGCGAGACCGTGCCCATGCCGAACGGCGCAAACGGCACGATATAGCTGTTAAACTCGCCCGCCCAGTCGATCAGCCGGTCGCCGCCGGTGTTGCCGATCAGCCGATCACGTCCGGCACCGCCATAAGCCCGATCCTCGTAAGTCGGGTGGGTGTCCGGAGCATCGTTCTGACCAACGCCTAGGATGGTGTTTGTGGTGTGATCGTCGTCGGCGTTGTGCAGGTCGTCACCCCAGCCACCGTACAGGTTGTCGCGCCCGGTGCCACCAACGATCCAGTCGTTGCCCAGATCGCCAAAGAGCTTGTCGTCGCCGTCGTCGTGTACTGGCCCGTATTCGATGCTTTGGTTTCCTCCGGTCGCGCCCGCTGGACGGAAAATCCCTTCCTCCTCGTTGAAGTTCAGGATGAACGGCGAGTTTGCTTCCAAGATGTACTGCCCGCCACCAGGCAGGTTGAAAACGACGTCCTGTCCGTCCTGCGCGCCGTAGAAGATCTCCAGACGCGGTTCGAACTCATCGTACTCAGCGAATTCGCCCGTCACCATGCTGTAACGCAGCACGTCGCCCGGATTGAACGGCAGGTCGTAGTACTCGGGCAGTGCCTCGGCGCCCGACATCGCGTCGTCGCCCGAGCCGCCGTGCTGCCAGTCGCTTCCGAGACCGCCGTAGATAATGTCGTCAGCGTATTGAGGATCGGACAACTCATTGCCGCCCGCCACCGGGTTAAACGGCGTGAGGTCGACCGATTTCTTCAGCTCGCCGGTGACATGGATGTCGGCCTGCTGGACGTTGCCCGGCGTATCGATGTGCTCCTGGATCGTCGCCGCAATGCCGTAGAGCGGCTCCGCGGTGCCGTTGCGGCTGGTAAAGATGCGCCCGTCGTCGCCGAGCACGCCGTCGTCACCTGTGCCACCGGAAATCCAATCACGACCCCAGCCGCCGAACAGGTCGTCATCCTGACCTTCGCCAAAGACCACGTCGTCGCCGACTTGCGCGTAGATGAAATCGTCACCGGATTCGCCGTGCAGTTCATCGCCGGCACCGTTATCGATCAGGCCCGGATCCCAGTCGGGTCCGCCCGGGGTATAGTCGAGTAATTCGGCGGCACGTACAACAATCTGCTCGCCATAGCCGTCATCGTAATTAAAACTTAAAGGCGCACCGCTTGCATCCAGCAATCGGAAGATGTTGCCGTTGTCGCCGAGGATCATATCGCTGTCGCGCGAATGGCGGTCTACAAGAGCGATGTCAACCGCACCCGAGCCATCGCCCGTGCTACGGTCTTCTACATATTCGTTGCGATTGATGCGGATACCGGCGCCGCCGAACAGAAGGTCACCTGCATCCGGACGTTCTTCATCCGTGTCGAGGCTGAAAAAGTTCGAATTACCACCGACAATGTCGTCCTGACCCAGGTTACCGAAGATCACATCGGTACCGGCATTGCCCTCTATATAATCGTCGCCGTCACTATCGGCCTCGAAGGAAGCCGTCACCAAGAGCGCACCAGTGAGCCCACCTGGGAGGACCTCACGACTGGCAGCTACAGGGATACCGCCCTCAACGAGGCCGTCTATCGAACCGTCGCCCTGGATCACGTCGTCACCGAGCTGACCGAAGATGGTGTCGTCATCCGCTCCACCGGCGATGTAATCGTTGCCAAAATTGGTGCCGTCAGCGTCCTGCAACGCCTTGGTATGATCCAGACCGGTGATCTCGAATTCGGCCCACGGCGCGCTGATCCGCGGATCGGCAAACCCCGTCACCCGATCGGCCAGGACATCCCCATTTTCGTCATAGATGAGCGAACCGGTCAGCGCGCGAACCCGTGGACTCGCATCACGCACGAGGGCGGTTTCCGGACGATGTTCGAGCACCACGTTGTCGCCGAAAATCAGGTCGTCATCGGTGCCGCCATCAATGCGGTCACCCAGGGTGTTGATGCTGTTGGCGCCGCCGATAAGGATATCCGCACCGCTGTCGCCGTAAATTGTGTCCTCGCCGCCTTCGTTGAGAACAGCACTTTCGATTTTAGCGATCTGGAAGTAGGCGGTAGAGAAAACCTTCAGTGCCGGGACCACTTCTGTGATAATGCCGTGGTCACCAAATACGATATCGGCTCCGCCGCCGCCGTGAATGACATCGTCGCCAACGACGAGCGGATCGTGATTCGGGAAAGAGCTCGTGTTCACCGTTGGAATGGTCAGGAGGTTCGTTAACGGATCGACGTTGACGCCGGAATCGCCGTAAATATGGTCGACGCCGTCCTGTCCGAAAAACAAATCGTTGCCCGAGCCGCCGGCGAGATGATCGCCACCCTGACTGCCGGTGATCGCATCGTCGCCCAGTCCGCCGTAAATCGTCAGGCCGAGAATGGAAGCCGAGGCATCAATGATGTCGTCGCCAAAATTACCAAACTGGATGGCCAGCGGGTTCTCTTCTGAATCCTGTTCCACGATACCTGACTGGCCTCGGTAGCGGTTGCCGTCCTGTGAGGTGTCGCCGTAGACCACCAGCGGCGAGGCCGAACCGCCGCCGCCATTGATGATGATGGTATCGCCGCCCCGCACGCCCGGTGCGGTCTCGGTGTTGCCGCCCCCGTGGACCAACGTCAGGCCACCGTGTAATGCCGGGTTCCTCAGAGTGTCGTTGATGGTCAGCAGGTCGTTGCCAGTGCCGAGCAGAATTTCAAGAACCTCCAGGTCATCCACCGTGATGCCGCCCGGGAAGGTGATGTCGTCGGACGGATCACCGGGGGTGCCCAGATCCGTGGTCAGATTATCGCCCATACCAAATCCCGACAGGTTGATCGGTGCGGCCAGCGAAACCACATCATTGACCACAGTCACCGCATCAAGCACGCCCGTATCGTCAGAGACACTGCCATCATTGAAAATGTTCGTACGGTCGACCTGCAAATTCTCGTCGACAAAGAAATTCTCCGATTGATCGGTGATGGCAAAGGTGCTTGCGCTGGTGGGCACTACGGTATCCCCGAAGCCAGCCGATTCGAGCAGGGTTGGGTTCTGTAATGTCAATACCGAAGTGCCGGGCGTGGTTACCGAATCGATCGCGTTGATTTCCCAGAATCGGCCCTGGCCGGGACCGGTACTGATCTCAAGCGTCAGTCCAACCAACTCACTAAAGGTGGCCAGACCCAGCCGGACACGTGCCACTTCAAGGTCGGCGGTTGCGACGGTCATGGTATCCACTGCGCCGGACTCCCCGGTGCCGGTGAAATCCTGAACGTCCCCGTCTGCCGGAAAGATATTGGATTCGCCCGGCAACATCACGGGGTTCACCAGCGAACGGTTGGCACCCTCAAGGAAGAAACCCTCGATGAGCAACGGACCCGCTATCCCGGCCAAGGTATGCGGCTGGACGGGGAATTTCTTAATGAACTCGGCTCCCGGCGCAGGTACGAAATCGGGGTCTACCGACACTTCCAGCGTGACGGCGTCAAACCAATTCGATGCATTAAACGTGACCGTCGGTGGCAGGCTGCCGGTCGCACCAGAGAACCTTATGTCGTCGCTACTGATCAACGTCTGCCCGTCCGTAAGAATGCTGACGACAACTTCTCCGACTGGGGCGCTGGTGAGGCGGATATCGTAGGAATCAGACACGGCAGGATTTGCAGCGTCAGCCTTGAAGAGCAACGTGGAGCCGTCGGTCTCGGTCACCAGCAACCCGGCAGTATCGTTATCGACCACGATCACCTCGAGTTCCGGCGCGCCGTCGACCACGAAACCGGTATCGGTGCTGGTAACGTTGTGGGTGATGGCCAGGCGCAGGGTATTTTCCCGTACGCCATCATCCACGGCTTCAACACCGATTTCGACTGGATTCATGTTAGTGGAATCGAAGACGATGGTATTCGTTGTCGTATCGAAGCGTGCATCTCCCATCAGGTTGGTCAGTACAAATTGTGTGCTATCGAAATCCAGCGATACCGTCACTGTCTCGCCTGCAACCGGTGGCCGCGTAAGCTGTAAGGTGTAGCTATCACTGATGCCGGTGATATTGCCCGGCGCCATGAGGTTGCCCTCCAGAATCTGAGTCTTGTTGCCCGTCTGCTCGAACACCAATCCGGCCTGATCGTCATCGATAACCGTCACTTCAACATCGGAAATAGCAAATTCCTGATCATTAGAATTGAAGAATAGATCATCGCTCTTCATGGCATGGCTGACAACATAGATACGTTCGCCTTCCACGAAGCCATCGTCGATCCCCTTCACTGAAACGATCTGATCATCCATCCAGTTGTCAGAAGTAAAAGTGAGCACTACCGCTTCCTCGAAGGTTGTGCCATCGGAGGAAACCAGGATACTGTCGCCGCCCTGATCTTCATCCTCACTCGCGGAGCGTGCCGCCGAAACAGTAACATAAACGTTTTCTGTCGGCGCACTGGCCAGGCGCACGGTGTAATCATCCAGGGCACCCATACCGGACTCGCGAACGACCGTTTTTCCGTCGGACTCTGTGATGATAACTTTCCCCTGATCTGCGGTTCCAATAGTGAGGTCAATACCCGGGGCGAGCAGTTGATCGTAGTCTGCGTCGGTCGTGCTACTAATGGAGTGATTGATGACGCCGCTCAGGCCTTCCGGGTCGCGGCTGATAATTGTTTGGGTCACATCACTGCCGACGTTGAATTGATCGCTACCCAGCCCGCCGATGACGGTGGTCACCACGCCGCTGGGGGTGCTCAGCACGAAGAAATCGTCGTCACCCTCGACGCCGTCGACCTGCACCGCTTCTATATTATCGAAACGAACGAAGAGGCCCGCGCCAAAGACGCCGTCTTCAGTGATGGCGAAGTTGTCACTGAATTCGGTGCCGACCACCACCACGGTATCGAACCCGCCGCCGCCATCGATGGCTACAGGCGCGTTGATGTTGTACTGTATCGTGTCTTCGCCGAGTCCGGTATCGATCTCGGTAGTCTCTTCGGTGGTAAAGCCGTCGCCGGTAACAAGCGCGAAGGCCCGGATGACGAAGGTGTCGTTGCCGTCATTGCCTTCGAGGCGCAGTGGGGCCTTGTTGCTGTAAATCGAGAACTGATCCTCACCGGACCCGCCGTAGATAGTCATCGGCAGACTCACACCACGGCTGAGGAACCCGCGCGTGGCCTCCACGGTATCGAAGGCGTCTTCGGGTGCGACATCATCGGCGACCCGCGCTGTCTTGTACAATTGACCGATCTGGAAGGTATCTTTACCGGCGCCGCCATCCAAGGTGACAATGGCAGTGGTGTCGTCGCTGGCGAAGTAATCGTCGCCGCCGAGGCTGTTGACGATCAGCCGCCCGTTGATGTTCTCATCATAATTGATTCGCTCCTGCTCGATGGGGCGATCCGGAGAGTTGGCCAGCACTTCATCCAACGTGCCCTTGATCAGCGTCACGAAAGCCGGCGCATCGGCGACCTGTCCGATGATCTCCGTCACCCGGCGCAACAGGAAGATATCGGAATTGTCCGAACCGTTGATGGTCAGTGTATCGGCGCCATCGTTGGGCAGTCCGGTGTCAAGCACGTTGACCCGGTAATCAGTGAGCCCGCCGGTGGTGTTGATGATGTAAGTATCGTAACCGCCGCGACCGTCCAGATCCACCGAATCACGCACCAGTCCATCAACGCCGTCGCCCGGACGGTCGTGGGAGTTTGTGATCGACGGCAACTGATCGAGAATAATCGTGTCACGTCCACCCGGCAAGCCATCGATATCACCCAGCACATGGGTGTAACCGGTCAGGGCTTCGGGTTCCAGGATGATCAGGTCGTCTTCGCGATTGCCCGCGATCTCAATGGCATCCGTATCGAGGGTATTCAAGATGTGGATGAATGTAGGATCGGCATCGTTGTTGCCGGTGTCACCAATGTCGCCATGGAGAATTATTTCATCCGCCGACACGACCAAACTTCCCAAGTCGAAGATCGCATTATCTCCGGCATTGAGAAAAACCGAACCCAGAACCGCGAAGATCCGCGCGTTCGGATCCATCAACAGGTCTTCACCTGTGTCGGCCGAATCGCGCACGTTCAAACCCACGTCGCCCTGATCGGAGTTCACCAGACCGACGTTCAATTCACCGTTCACCTCGGTCAGGTAGATATCGCTAGTCGCCGTCGCATTGAGGTGACCCGTCGAGAGAATGGGCGACGAATCGATTTCAATGGCATCGCCACTGGTACCGATACTGCCATTTTGCGCCGTCATGTTAATGTTGATGGCAGAGATGTTGAGGTCTTCGGGGTCCAAAGGTGCAGTGATATTGAAATCAGCAAGGGTGAGACCCTCGATGCCGAGCGCAAATAGTAAATTTCCATCGAGAATCGAACCGTTGACAGTCTCCAAAGTCACATCGTCCGTCTCGGAAACGATAGTGTTAATCACCATGTCGTCATCGGTTTCGATCAGGCCGTCATCGGTTTCAATCAGGAAGATCTCGCCGAAAGCTTCCACCGTTACCGTGCCGCCGATCAAATGAGACGAGTTGATCTCGAAGGGATTCGGATTCGATGTACCAACCGTGCCGGCTTCGGCATTGAGCACGATAGTATTGGCGTCGATATTACTGGTGCTGTCCGAGCGACGATCAACGATGGAGAGGTCGGCCCTCACCGCCACGGTCCCCATCAAAGCAGTGATCTGGTCGATCAACGCGTCGCCTTCCACGTCCAGGGCCACATCACCGGAGTCGGACTTCAATTCCCTGATGTTCAAGGTGCGCGGGCTATGGATAAAGATGTCGCGACCGGCAAATGCGTCAAGATCCCCGAGCCTGATTTCTACATCCAGGAAGTTGGATGCGATTCCAATATCGCCCCCGGCTGTCAAAGTGACATCGCCGGTCGCGGGGCTCGTCACGTTGCCGGTAAAAACGTTGACAATCGGAGCGCCGCTGTCTTCAAAGGCATCAAGGATCGAGTCATCTGCTATCAGATCAACGGAAACATCAGAGGAGACCCGGCCAACAATCATGTTGCCTTCGATCACTTCGATGGTGGCGCTTCCACCTGCGTCGACCCGGGAAACGAAGAGATCTGAAATCTCCTGGAAGATACTGTTGATGGTGACGTCTTCGGCAACCTGTACAATATCCACCTCGCCTCCGGCGATGGCGCGGAGCGCACTGGAGGGAGACAGCTGGATACGGAATGGACTGGTCCCATCATCCCCTTGAATGAAACCGCTGGCCCCCAGAGTCAGATTACCAAAAGAGCTGATCGCCGCTAGCGTCCCCGTGTCGTGGAGGTCGGTAATGTTACCTTGTGACTCGAGTCTCACATCACCGCCGGCGATGATGTGCTGGATCATCACGTCCGCCGGGGTCTCAAGGGAGACACCATCAAAAGCGTCGACGGTGAGACTCGATGTGGCCTCGAAGTCTACGTCATCCGAAAGCTCCAGAGTCAGTGACTCAACCACGAACTTGTTCAGCACCAGATCGCCCGCCATAATAGTGGCAACGGTATTATCGTCAGTCGCGTGTTCCGCAACCAGTTTTTGCCAGCGGGTTCCATCGTTGTAGTCCTGGTTGGCGAAATTGATCGAGCCTGAGGTACCCAGGAACTCGTAGACTCCATACACATCGGCGTCAAACTCCACCAATACGGTATTGCCAGTATTCACCAACCCCGTTGAATCGACACTGGTGACGAAGTCAGGCGTAATCTTCTGCCATAGGCTGGTATCGCTGAATCTATCCTGATTGAGGTAGTCACTTAAAAACCGGTCGTTATCAACATCCTGAACGAAAATGGTCGGATCGATATTTTTGAAGTTGCTGAAATAGCGGTTTTCAACCGGGTTCTGCTCGAAAGTAACCGGGTCAACCAACGTCGCTTCCATCCATAGGGTGATATCCGTGAAGTCAGTCTGAGACAGGAAGATCTCGGTCTCGGCACCGATGTATTCGAATACAACTCCCTCATGATTGACCAGGGTAACGTTGGGGATAGCATTAATATTCGAAGTATCGATCCAGCTGGGATGACTCATGTCCGAAGCATCGACCCAGTTGACGTCATTGGCGTAATCCACATCACGCAGAGAAATTTGGATGGCCGTGGCGCCAATGTATCGGTACACCGTGCCCGTGTTCAGATCTTTAACCAGGGTCACGTCTGGGATAACTTCAACATGAATCAAATTGACGTCCAGGTCCGCAGTCCCAATGTACCTGAACAGTTCATAGTTGACGCCGACAATGTCGTTGGCCGTTGCACGCGACAAAAGCTCTTTCTCAGCGGTCGAGAGGGCGGAGTAATCGAACGGCTGGTCGGGAGAAGTTTGCTTAAAAACGATCGTGGTGATGGCCTCGACACGACCGATCTGGGCCTCGGCCTCGGCACCGCCGGCGATCAGCGTGACATTCGCTCCCTTGATGTTAAGCGTCTCCGGGGCGGAAGTCTCCTGTTCCTCACCCAGGAATTCGGCCAGTGGGAACAGAGTCTTGTAAAGGCCGGGCGAAACGGGAAACCTGAAAGCGTCCAGCGTGAAGGTATTGTCATTAACCAATTGCTGTTGCAAGGGATTCAGGTTATCGGCATCGATACTGCCGCTGAGATTGAACAACTCAGTAAAGTTGTCGAGGATCGAGCCGGAGAGAGTTTCAAGCCGAACGTCACCCGTAAGGGAGTGAATGGAAGCCTCCGCGTCCGGAATCGCCTCGGGCTGGAGCAGATTAAGGTCATCCGGTATCTGAGGGTCATCCGATATCTCAGTGGGGTCGCTCAATATTTCGACAATGTTAATATCGCCCAGGGCTCGGGCGGCCACGCCACCAAATCCATGGGTATTGCTGTCAATCCGGATCGCCTGGCTGGCCGTACCGATGGCGCCCTCATCCACACGAAGCTCGACCCGCTCACCTCGAATGAAGGAGGAACTGTCAAACATCGTGACGCCGTGCCGGGCGTTCACGGTCACATTACCGAAGATCGAAGTGACCTGGCCGATCACCACACTATTGTGATCATTGTCTTCGGAGAAGACATTGATGATGATGTCCCCAGTGGACAACGCATTGACCGGTATCCCGGTATTGCCCACAACGACCAGAACCAGAGTCGCGTCGGGATCAGCCACCGAAGCCGGAGAGTTGAAGACCACGCCCGCATTGAGGTTTGTCGCGGCGCTGAAGATGCCCACCCCTTCGGCCTGACTGATGGAGCCGCCGGAAGTCAGGTGAACGTTACCGGAATCGGGTGCCTCAAGATGACCTTGAATGAAGATATCCCCCAGGGATTCGATGGTAATGTCCGGAACCGCCGCTCCCCCGGTGAAAACGATATCGATCGGATGATCGGCTTCGAGGGTATGCGTGAAGAAATCCTTGATACCCGTCTCTATCCGAATAATCGTGGTGACGGTCAGCGTACGCAAATAGCCGCCACCGCTGACATGCGGACCAAATTGGGTTACCCGGACATTTATAAAATCACTCAGGAACTCGTTCTTGCCCGGATCGCTTTCTTCGAAATCGAGATCTATTTGCTCTTGTGGACTCAGCTCCTCCCAATCCGGATTGCTGGGAAAATCAATAGTATTCAACTCCACGTCGATGGGCTTAAGCTGAGGAATATACCTGTAGATCAAACCGGTACCGACATCAGGGCGCATGTCCTTGACCAAGGCACCCGTATCGATATCAACAGTTATGTCATTGATCCTCCGGAGCGCAATGGTATACGCATCGCCATCCTCGACGTAGCCCGGTATTCCGTCACCGTTCTTTTCTTCCAGACTTTCCGATTCAAGCAGGAAATCGTTGTCGCGGTCTACGATGGTTCGAGACTGCCAGCCCCTATCCTTTACAAGAAAATCAACCTGGATGCCCGGAAGGAGACCGAAACTCTTCTCCTGATAAACCCGCCGGTCGACATTCGTCCTCTCCTGACCTTCCGTCCAGACATACCGGAGGCCGTCTTCCAGTTGATACTTGATGTCTTGTCCGATAGCGTGCTGTATATCAACACCTTCCTGAATATAGTCGATTCGAGGTATAAACCCGTCTTCATAGTCCTCTTCTGCCAGCTCGCCTGGCGGGGGATTAACAATCGCGGTCCCATTGAAGTGGGTCTCAGTGATCTGGCCGCCGGAAAGCTCATAAACGGTTTTTTCCAGAAGGTCGGTATCGATGATGGTGATCTTGCCAACCCGATCTTCCGTGGTATCGATTCGATTGACGACAAGTTGAAAGGGACTGTTGTTATCGATGTCGACGCCGGTGAACCCGCTGGCGACCTTGAGTTGCCCGTTGCCCGTGCTCATGATCTGACCGGCAATAATGATCTCACCTCCCTGAGGTACCAGTTCCTCCAGAACGATGGCTTGTCGCTGCGCATCCCAGTACCCGTCGATCGGAACGCCGTCCGCACCGAAGCTGATGCCGGGTAGAAAATTTCCGCTGGAATCGCGGAAGTTGGTGGTTTGGGTCGGCCCTACGAAATCGGCAGCAATATCCATTTCAATGACATCGGTACCGCTCTGTATCAGTCCGTTGACATTCAGGAACCGGGCGGTGATAGAAATCCGTCCCTGCGACAAAATCTTCGAAGCAGAGGTAGGATCCTTTCTCACATTGAGATCGTCGGGGGATCGAACATCAGACGCATCCTCGTTGATCGCGTCGGCCAGGGTCGCCAGGGGGGTTACCTGGACAACAGGGTTTTGCCTTAGAAAAAAGTTCAGAAAACCTGTGCCAAAATTGCTCAGGTACCGGTTATTCTTCGGACTGCTGGAAGAGAAGTCGACGAAACCGTCGTCACCTGGCTCCAACAACTTCCAATTCGGATCGCCGGCATAATCAACAGCATTCAGCAACACACTGGCAGCACCCGCCCCGACGTACTTGTAGACCGAACCAAAAGTAAAGGAGCCGAAGAAACCACCTCCATTTCCACCATCATTATCAACGAACACCTCCCGGACCAAAGTAGCCGTCGTGGCCAACACATCGTTCAGGCTGCCAAACCGAAACGTTGAATCGGGATCGGGGGGTGCCGGGAAATCGGGTTTCGCGCTATTGAATACTTGTTCCCTAACTCTGTCGTAGTCGATGTACTGGCGCGGATCCCGGTTGGTGTGCAACCAGTCTTCCGCGTTCAGCGTGAAATCTCCGGCCGCCCCAATAACGACTTGTTCACCCCGGATCTCGCCGCTGACGCTGATACTCGCCTCGGCATTTTGGATTTCTATGGTGCCGTCCTCGTTGATGACATCGCCCCGGATGAAAAGATCTTGCTCCACCGAGGGAAGCAGAAAACCCTCGGTATCATAATCGGTGATCAATCCCAGAAGATTCTGTACGATGGTAATGGTCTTGTTTTGCAGGTTGAGGAATTCGATTTCCGCTTTGAATGCTTCGAGTTCCTCCGGCGTCAGGTCAGAAGGAAAAACCGGCTGGTTGTTGAGGTAGACGTTTCCGGGTTCAAGGAGCTGGAAATTCCCATTGTCATCGATCGTTATGCGCTTGTTGTCCCGAATAAACGTGTCATTGACGATCATCGAAAAGGGCGTTTCGTTGAAAATACTGATTTGGGCGCCGGCTCCCGCCAGAATCTGGGTGCCCACAATATCGCCAAACGCGTCGGAAGCCGAATCCGGAGACTCGATAAAGACCGATCCGGGAGACGCTTCGATATTCGGCAGTTCCAGGAATAACGTATCCAGCTCGGCGTTGATTCCCAGTTTTTCTTCTCCCTCAACCTCTTCCGTAGCGAACAGGCCCAATTTAATCAAAGCCGTTTCGACCGCCAATAATTGGACCGCATACCGCGCAAGCGCCTCGTCGTCTCCATCATGATTGACAATCCAACCGAGTATCTTTTCGTACTCCTCAATCAGAAGGTTGCCCACGTTTGCGTAGGTCAAACGGAGATCTTCCATTTGGACCGGTTTGACAACGTAGAATTTATTCTCCAGCGCTGCCCCCAACTGAAGCGTGATATCGCTGTCGTAAATAGGATTACCGGTCGTTTCTTCTATCAAAATCTCGTCGGCGGTGAGCACACCCAGATTCCTCCAACGACTGGTGTCAAAATAATTTTCTTGCTCCAGCAAAACCGCATCCGAGCTATGATCTGTCACCGGCCGATACTGGTAGTAGTTGCCCTCGATACCATTGGTGGAACCGGCAACCACTCTGACAATGGTTCCCTGGTTGATGCTGAGCACGATATTGTCGGCTCCCAGTGCGGCGAACTCGTAAGGCACGTTCTCAAGTTCTGCCGGCAGTCCAAAATCGATCTTTTGCTGAGTAGTCAGCTCCGTCCCCAGAAGGCTTGTGTCGATCCCCGGTATCACGGGGTTGCCCTGGAATTCGAAAGACTTGATCTGGACGATGATTTTATTGTTGCTGCCCGCTTTGACGGTAGCCGTGGGATCAATATTCACCTTGCTCACACCCTTAACGACACCCGTGTCTGGAATACTCATGCCATAGGGAATCAACGAAAGCGATAGCGCCTGGCCATCGGTTTTGGCAAAAGGAAAAAGATCCGGATTGGCAACGAGGTTCACGTCTTGGAAAGCCTCGAGTTGGGTGTTGCCTGTAACGTTAACGAGGTTGTTCTCGTCGATTTCAGCCCTCAGTTTAGGTCTCGTGATACTGGGCAGTAACGAGGCCGTCGTGATGGTGGCATTCGCAAAGCTAAACATAAGGTTCCCCGAGAGCAAGGCGCCTCCCTTCCCGGTGAACAGGTTGACATCGTTCCCTTTGATCTGCGAATTGTGTACATCGACGCGGTTCTCGGCGCGCGTGATGGCATTGGCATCGCCGGAGGCCGACCCGCTCAGACCGCTGGCAACGAAAAGGTTGGCAGACGCCACATTGACGACTTCGCTCTTGGCCGAGAGCTGTACGTCTCCCCCAAGATTCTCCAGGATGGCGCCATCGACGGCGACGTTCGCCAGGGAATTTATGTTGACGGTGGACTTGGCAAAACTGTTGCCACTGACGCCGGATATGCCTTCGACCAGGACCGAATCAATCGCCTCGACATTGATCCGTGTCGCAACTTCCAGGACTCCGTTGGCTATGAGGTGGCTCCCTGTGCCGATATTGACCACCGCCTGAAACTTGTCCGCGCCGGTTCCAATATCGGTGGTACTGCTCAGGAAATCAATAGCGCCGCTTAATGCGGCCGTCTCGGATCGAAGGTTGCCGCCTTCAAACTTGTTCTTAGTCAGCTCGTTGATCGCGGTAATTCGCAGAGAACCGGTATTGACAGTGACTCCGGTACCAATGTCGACGTTGGCTTTGCTCGTGACCTTGTTATCCGTAACGGCACCGGTTCCCGAACCCGCTGCGATCGTCACACTATCCGAACGAGAGTCGACGTCCTGCTCGTGAAAAGACGAAATCTCCAGGGCATCCGTATTCACCTGAACATCATTACCTATTTTCGCAACGGCCGCCAAGTCGCTGTCGATCCCGGAAAAACTGCCGGAAATCGCAACCACACCACCTTTGCCCGCGAAAGTATCCGCCTCCAGATCATCCCGGCTTATGGCGCCGATCTGAAGGAATCGGGCATCCACCACGGAACCTTGGCGTACGCTCGCCTCAACTCCATCTCCCCCGCCGAGGTTGATGTTAGCCACCATAAACCCGGCCGCAAAGCCCCCGACAGCCACACCTTTTCCATCCGCCCGGGCCTTGGTGTCGAAGTCTGCCCTGACGAGGACGTCACGATTGACTGTGACGCGTGAGAAATCGCCGATGAAGGCCTGAACATCGGGCCTCATGACCACAAAGCCAAAATTAATGGTCCCCGCTCCGACACCTCCGGCCAAGCCAAAAGCCTTGATCGTGGGATCGATATCCGAATCGGCCCGGATAACCACATCGTTAACGGCGTTGTCAAAAAGCTGCCCGATCTGAACACCGTTTCCGAGGAAGGCATGGGTCGAGCCTGATACCGTAATCTTAACGTAGCTCGCTCCAATCGCAGCGAGACCACCCGCGATTTGAGCCGCATCGCCTTTGATCGTCCGGCTGTCCAGAGCTTCAATGGTCACCGTATCGGCAATATGGATCGCCCCGCCATCTCCGATAGATGCGAATTGGGAACTGTTGTCCTTGATGACAGTCACCGCGGCGCCCAGCCCGACATAGCCGAAGGCCCCAGCGAAGCCCAGCCCTTCAACATCATCTATTAATTGCGCACGGACCAGAACATCATCCCCGGCCATGACCTCGCCGGAAATCGAAGCAATGGTCGTACTCCGGACGTTCAGAACTACTATACCGGCACCAAAACCCACTATCCCGACGGCGAAGGCTCCCGCAACCACATCAACGGTCATTTTCTCGATGGCACGGACTTCAACATCGTCTAGAGCTACAATCATGGTACCCGAGCCGACGGTCGCGGAAACACCGGGTGGTGTGGCAACAACCTCGCCGATCTTGGCCTCCAGGTCTCCAGCTCCTGATCCATCCGCATTAAGTCTGGCAGAGGCATCGCCCATAGCGCTTACAGTTTGCGCCGGAGCCGTACTACCGACATTCAAGGAATCCGCCAGTAAACTCGTCGCTCCTGCAGACTGACCATCGGCTTCGCCCTCGCCGGTATTAGAACCCTCTCCGGAACCATCACCCTCGCTTGCGCTCGCACTCTGCAGGACTTTATCGCCATTTCCGTCAGTTTCCTGGTTATTTTCGTAGGTCGAATCAAAGGCCGTTCCTATCGACCAGATGTTGATAGAACCAGCCAGACCGACAATACCCAGGGCGCCACTGATTGACAGAGTATCCAGCTCCTTGATCGACAGCGCATTCACATCGACATCCACCGAGGCCAAAACTTCAGCATTCTCGCCAATCGACGCCGAAGTATCGTTTTTGATATTGCCCATGTCGATGCCCCCGGCCAACCCGGCCACACCCCCGGCCAGCGCGCCGGCAAAGGTCTCGACGCTTGTAAAATTGGTGGCGGAAACATTGACTCCCTGATCGGCACTGCCACCGATGTCTGTCGTGAACCGAACGATAGTTGGCGCGTCTTCCCCTATCGCGATTGTTTCGCTAACAAGCACTCCCGCGGATTCCAGCACAAGGGTTTGGCCGCCATCGGTGATATCAGCAATCTTGTGCGTGCCGGCATTGGGGGAGTTCTGGCCCGATACCGAGATGGTATCGCCAATTCTAAAGCCGTCGTTTTCCCAGCTTCCGGCATCCCGCGTGATCGTATCCGGACTGGTGTCGGTACTTTCAACAAACGTGAGGGTTTCGTCTGTCGACCGCACGAATGTCGGGGACGGGTCTGCAGTGACTCGGGTAATAACCGGCGCTTCTTCCCCAACCGTGATCGTTTCGTTAAAGAGTTCTTGATCGATTTCCAGCACGAGGGTTTGGCCGCCATCGATGATATCAGCAATCGTGTACGTGCCAGAATTGGGGGAGACCTCACCATCGACCGAGATGGTATCGCCAATTGCAAAGCCATCGGTTTCCCAGCTTCCAATGCTTCGTGTGATCGTGTCCGGATTTATTAAGTTGCCGTCAACATCGGTTCCGGGATTCTCAGTAAACGTGAGGGTTTCGTTGGGCAACCGCTGGAATTTCGAGGACCGGTCTGTGTTGATGAGAGCCCGGTCGCCGATGGAAGCCGTGGTGTCGGAATCGATGAGCGTGGTCAGCAGACCGCCGGCGAGTCCAAAGTAAAGACCCACGCCTCCCGCAACGGCGAGGGTGAACACGTCCTCGCTGGAATGAGCCTGAACCGCCACGCCATTCATGGTTTCGGTATCAAAGTTACTACCGGAAATATCCCCGGAGTAGATATCGGAGAAGCCGGTACCGTGACCATTGGCATTAATAATCGCATCGACGCCAATAAAAGCCTGGGTGTCTTTGGTGATGTTGACGGTTCCTACGGAACCGGCGGCACCAGCAGCCGCAATGCCGACTCCCACAGCTCCGGCGATCGCGTCGATGTTGGTGGTATCGCTTGCTGTTACCAGTACGTCGCCCTCGGCATATACCGTGGCGTTGCTGTCGATGTGAGCCTTGGTGGTGTTTTCGATACTCAGATATCCGACACCGCCGGCAATACCCACCACACCGCCGACAGCCACCCCAGCAGTGATGACGAGAAAATCCTCACTGCCGACTGCGGAAACGATGACGTCGTTGTTGGCCTGCACCAGCGCACCGCTTCCGATATAAGCATCAACGTTGTTCTTGATGAGACTGATTTCCACGCCGGGCGCACCCGTGCCCGTACCGGCCAGTGCAACCCCGGCCCCAAAGCCCAGATGATAAAAATCGTTGGCAGCCGCGACAAGCACGTCTTGACCGGTGCTGGCACCGCTGAGGTCCGCGTTGATTTGTGCCTGAGCGCCGATAAAAGCCCGGGTATTGGTTTCGATAATGTTGCTGGAACCGCCGATGGCCACGGCGGCAGTACCACTACCGGCCAGGCTGACCCCGTAGGTTTCGAGATCGTCGCGGTTGGTGGCCGTAATGGCTACGCCCTGCAGGTCAGCCCTCCCTGGGTCGATCGTCCGGTCCCCGGTGAAGGACGCATCAGAATTTGCGCTTTCGCCCACCGGATCAACCTCGCCGTCAGCAGAGCTGAGCCGAACGATGACCAGCGCGTTGTCGTCAACCGCGATCGTTTCGGTGGTCAGGACCTGGCTGGGATCCAACACAAGGGTTTGGCCCGCATCGGTAATATCAGCAATCAGGTAACTGCCCGCATTGGAAGAACCCTCGATGGAGATGGTATCGCCAATTGCAAAGCCATCCGTTTCCCAGTTTCCAACATCTCGCGTGATCGTATCCGGATTCAAGTTACCGTCCACATCGGTTCCGGGGATTTCGTTAAACGTGATAGTTTCGCCTACCTCCCCTTGGAGTTCCGGAGTCGGAATAAACACCGCATCGCCGAAAACACCGGTACGGGCACTGACGGCCGGCTGCTGGCCCTTACCCGTCACCTGAGCCAACGAACCAATAAACGCTTCTGTGGTTTTATCAACGATAGCCACGGCACCTGCGGCACCGACGCCCACGGATCCGGCACCAACAAGATTGCCTGCGATAAGATCCATTTCCGTAGAAGTATCCGCGCTGACAATCACACTGCCATCGGCGTGTACATTCGTGATATCGACACTACTCAGACCGAGAGGGCCATCGTTGCCGATGTAAGCCCGGGTCGTGGTGGTGAGATGATAAACGGCGGCCGAAATAATTACCCCCACCGATCCGGAGGCCGCACCGGCCACTGAAAACGAGGCCAGGTCCTCAGTCGATAAAGCTTCAACGATGACGTTACCGTCTGCCGTCACATTGGCCGCGGCGGCGATGTAGGCCTGGGTATCTTTGTTGATGACAGCCGTATCCACACCCGCACCAACGGCTACACTACTGCTCAGACTGGCGGCACCGGCGAAACCCAGGACATCAGTATTGCTACTAGCCTTAACCGTAACATTCGGGGCACTGTCATCGGCAGAAGTCGCATTGATAACGGCATGGTCGCCGATATAAGCATAGGTATTTTCGGTCAGCAGATTGATGGTCGCGGAACCCGCGATTCCGGCAGTGGTAGAACCTGCTCCGGCGGCGGCTATGGAGAGGATATCCTCACTCGAGGTTGCCAACACGGACAGGCCTTGCGCTCCCATGGAGACGATATCAGCATTTTGGCCAACAAAAGCCTCCACGGTATCCGTCTTGATCAAGGTGGTATTGGCTGCGCCGATTCCTGCAGAATCACCAATACCCACACTGCCCGCGGTCATCGAAATGTCAGCCTTGCCGTCCGCAGAAATCGCAATGTCACCTTCGGCATGTACAGTCGTAATGGCAAGAGGCGCGCTGTCGATATAAGCGCGGGTGCTGGTGTCCAGTGTGTATTCCGACCCGGAGAATGCGATTCCAGCCAAATTGCTGGCACCGAAGTTGGCCGCAACCGAGGTGATATCTTCTTCAGAATTTGCATCGATGACAATATCACCCCTGGCATTGACCGGTGCCGAACGACTGATGTACGCCTGAGTATTTTTTGTAATTGTGCCGAAGTCTAAACCGGCGCCCACGCCGGCGCTTCCGCCAAATTGAATGCCGCCGGCAACAGCAATAATTTCGGTTTCATCCGATGCACGGACCAGAACATCCTGATTGACTCCGGCGCCCATGCCGGGCAGGTTGATTTGCGTGCCCTGGCCAATGTACGCGAGAGTTGTTTCATCTAAATTATTGACGATGATTGAGCCGTCGACTCCAACCTCGGCGCCATTGGCCGCTCCGGCAGTGATGGTCAATAGATCCTCGTAGGAATTGGCGACAACCGCGACGCCATGCATGTCCTCCAGAACCTTGGTGTCTCCACTCCTCTCACCGGTCAAAACACTGACGGTGCCTCCCAAACCTTTGGCCGTCACTACCGATGCGTCGTCGATGAAGGCTTCCGTACGATCGGTATGGATCACCGTGGAAAGTGATGCTCCGACACCGACCGAATCAGCGGAGATCGCAATATTTCCGATAATGGTCTTGAATATAGCCTCGCTGTCGGCAGAGACTTTGACATTGGCGTCGGCCACCACCGTAGCCCCGGTAATAAAGGCCTGGGTCGTCGTATTAAGGGTAATCACCGTGACGGCACCCGCGACTGCGACACTGCTGGAGCTTGCTCCGGCGACCACTGTTGTCAGGACATCCTCGCTTGAGGTCGCCAACACGGACACGCCTTGCGCTCCCATGGAGACGATATCGGCACCCTGACCAATAGAAGCCACTATGGTATTCGTCTTGACCAAGGTGGTATTGGATGCGCCGACTCCCGTAGAATCGCCAACACCAACAGCGCCCGCGATCATTGTAATGTCGGCCGTGTTGTCCGCAGAAATCGCAATGTCACCTTCAGCATGCACAGTCGTCATGGCAAGAGGCGTGCTGTCAATATAAGCGCGGGTGTCGATATTCACTACCTGGACTGACACCGAGCCAGCTACGCCGGTAGTCCCTGCGATGCCTGCGTTCGCGGCGATAGAAAGGATATCTTCATTGGAGTTCGCGTCTATTTCAATGTTCCCGTCCGATTCCACCTGGGCACCACTGCCGATATAGGCCCGCGTATCCTTGTCGATCACGGCTACGTCCAGCCCCAGTCCCACGCCGGCGGCATCGGTCGACAGACCCAGCGCCCCTGCGACGCTCACTATATCTGTGGTACTGGTCGCTTGAACTATCACCGATCCTTTTGGTGAGATGATGGCATCCTTATTAATCATGGAACCATCATCGATATAGGCTGTTGTTGTCAGATCGAAAACGTTGACGACCACCGCCGCCCCGACGCCCGTTTGCCCTTGGGTGGCTCCACCGGCAATAGCCATCGACATGAAATCGACGATATCAGTTTCCCCTAATAGTGTTTGGGTGAAAGTGATGGGAGCCAAATCTGTCTCGGCGGTAACGGACATGGTATCCGCTGCGTCGGCATTCCCTGCGATATACGCGGTTGTCATGGGATCCCCGCCCACACCTTCAAGAACTGTCACAGCCACAGATGCGCCGACCGCAGTCCCATCGGTGGAGAATCCTCCACCCGCGGCAAGAGTCTGAAGACCGATATCAGTCTCAGCATCGACTTTCAATGTACTCTCAGACTTGAGGATCGATCCGTCGCGAGCTGAGGCCTCCGTAGAGAAGTCGACCACATTTATGCCGACAGATCCGGCTACGCCAACATCACTCTTTCCACCACTGGCAGAAGCCCCCCAGGCAATGAATTCGTTCCGCTCAGCACCGGTAGTAAGGGCCTCAATGATGATTCCGTTGCCCTCGACCAGGGATCCAGAGTCGATGAATGCCCTATTCTCGACAGTCGCCACGTTCAGGGCGACAGCGGCGGCGACATTGATCGATCCGCTCTCAAGACTAATGGAGCCTCCCAAGGCCTTTGCAGTTGCATCCACTTCGGCCATGGCGCTCACCCGAACCGCACCTGCCGTATCAATGTCTGCACCGCTTATGATCGAAGCTGTGTTGGATACGTCGACAACATTCACCGCCACAGCAGCCGCCACACCAACGCTACTCGAACTATTGCCTGACTCAGAGTCCGCTGTGGCGCTGGCGCTGGTGATCTCACCGCCTGCACTGGGCAAGGTTCGACCAAGGCCTCCATCATTGGTAAGTGAATTGTCGTTAACCTGCCCGTCCGCTTCATCATCGGAGTTTCGAGCGGACGAAGAGTTCCCGCCGGCACCTGCTTTTGCGATCACCTCACTTGTAATTGCCGATTCCGCAAGAATATCAATGGCACCGCTAGCGCTAATACTCCTGGCCACGATGGCATCTATCGTTTCATCAACAATATTGATGCCTACTGAAGCCCCCACTCCAACACTGTCTGCAGCCACATCAGCGCCAACAGTCGTTGTTATCGAGCTGTTGTGGAGTGCATTCACCCCCACCGTGCCGGAGGCATCCAGAGCAGTGGTCCCGGTCCCGATCCGGGCTGTGGTGTCATTATCGACAATGGAGATCGCAGTAGACGGGGAGATGGCGATACTGCCGTCAGCCGCACCCGCCTCGGTGGTCGTAGTCACGGTGTGCCCCGCTGTCGTCGACACCAACACGTCACCCGCCCCCGTGAGCCCGGCACCGTCCATTATCTCGGCCCGCGTGATGTTTATATCAAGTATATTCAGCGCCACTGACGCGCCGACACCCACATCACCACCGGTCGCCGAGGTAGCCTCTACCGTGTGATCCGTGGTGTTCTCCGCCTGAAGGGTAACCGCACCACCCCCCGCATCAACATCCGCACCCGTCTGGATCACTGCCTCAGTTCGGTTGTCCACATTATTCAGAGCAAAGGCGCCCGCAACCCCTACACTACTGTCCGGAGCGCCGGCGCCAGAGGTTGCGGTAGCCCCAAACTTGTGCGTGGTGTCCCCTGTGGTGTTCATCAAGGCCCCGACATCTACACCCGTGGCTTCCACCGTACTCGAAGCACCGATCATCGCTTCGGTGGTCAGGCCCACCACATTGATCGCCACCGCCGCACCGATGCCCACACCCGCGACGGCACTACTGTCAGCGGTAGCTGACGCATCGGTATCACCGGCTGTCTGTACCGTAAGCTGGCCCGAGGCACTGCCTGACCCCGTAGCCCCATACACATTGTCCGAAAGTTTCGCGCGCGTCTCGGAGTCAGCCAGGTTCACCGCGACTGCAGCCGCAACACCCACATCCTCGCTACCACCGGCCCCATCACTGGATGTCGCATCAGGAGCATCATTCCCGGTACTCCCCTCCGTGGTTAGCGCGCGGCCGTGGCCCATTTGATTATCCGCTTCGGTATTGGCATCGTTCCCACCACTGCTCGGAGCTCCCTTGGCAGCCGCTTTCGCCCTCGTACTCGTCAGGGCCGCAGAATGCGCCGTGATGGTCACAGCCCCACCAGCCCAAAGCTCACGCGTGAGTTCCGCCATCACGATGTCGTTGGCATCCGTAACCGCAACCGCTACACCCACCCCGACTTCACCGACCACACTGCCATCGGAGAGTGTCGTCACTGAACTGCTGTGGAGTGCATTCACCCCCACCGTGCCGGAGGCATCCAGAGCAGTAGTTCCGATCCCGATCCGGGCTATGGTGTCATTATCGACAATGGCGATCGCAGCCGACGGGGAGATGGAGACATTGCCGCCAGTCGCACCCGCCTTGGTGGTCGTAGTCACGGTGTGCCCCGCTGTCGCCGACACCAACACGTCACCCGCTCCCGTGAGCCCGGCACCGTCCATTATCTCGGCCCGCGTGATGTTCGTATCAAGTATATTCAGCGCCACTGACGCGCCGACACCCACATCACCACCGGTCGCCGAGGTAGCCACGGCCGTGTGATTCGTGATGTTCTCCGCCTGAAGGGTGACCGCACCACCCCCCGCATCAACATCCGCACCCGTCTGGATCACTGCCTCAGTTAGGTTGTCCACAAAATTCTGAGCATAGGCGCCCGCAACCCCTACACTACTGTCCTGAGCACCGGCGCCAGAGGTTGCTTTTGCAGTCAAGGTGTGCACAGCCGTCGTTTCATCTGAGCGGGACGCCATCGTTGCGCCCACCGTCAGAGCCTTGCTCTCGACGTTGATCAATGCGGGGATGTACGCCGTGTTGCTCACATCGGCAAGATTGATGGCAGCGGCTGCCCCAATACCAATATTGGTTTTTGTCACACTGGCATCAGCGGTCGTAATGACATCGGCATTGGCGCTGGACTCGACCGCCAGACTGCCACCCACACTCAAGTCGCTCAGAACCGTCGCCGCAGAACTGATATCCGCGATCGTTACGCCAACAGCAGCACCGATCCCAATCGGACCCCCACTGGAATCCGCATTCGGCGTTGTGGGTGAATCGTTGCCAGCGGCGCTTCCTGCATCGGCGGATTGCTCCTGCCCAAAAACCCGCTGTTTCCCTATTTGTGCATTCGCGCTACCCTCGTTATTCGCCTGCGACGAAGTCCCGGCGGCCGACGCCTTCGCTATGCTCTCCCGACGGCCTACCACACGCGAAGAAATCTTCGATTCACCCGTACCCGTTGCCACGGTAGACCGCCAAACGGTCGCACCGACCAAATCCTTACCCAAAGTCAACGCCAAGGCAGCGCCAACCCCTACGCTGGACGCACCAGTGATCGTACCATCGGCTGTGGTGCTGACCGTACCCTCGTCCTGGGCAGCTTCAACCGACAGCGTCCCGCTCAGCGCCATCGGTCCCGCAAAGGTTCCCACCCGGGAGAAGGTCTCGACGTCTGCTATCGTGATCGCGACCGCACCGCCGACACTCACATTCGCACCCGACGCACCCGCCTCGGCCAGAGTCGTAATCTTTGGCGTGGTCGTGGCTTTCAGACTCAGGTCGCCGACATTGGTCAGCGTTGCATTGTCTTCGATTTCGGCTCGGGTCAAGAGATCGACGATGTTCAGCGCCACACCGGCCCCGACCCCGGCCGTCCCGCCTGCCCCTTCAGTCTTTGCTTTCGCCATCGCCTCGGCACTCACACTGGCTTCTGCAATCAGCGAGACATCTCCCCCAACCACCGTCGCACCGTCCGCAACATACGCTTCTGTGATAACATCGATGCTGTTCAACGCAAACGATCCAGCCACACCCACGGTCTGAGCACCGGCGCCAGAGGTCGCTTTTGCAGTCAAGGTGTGCGCAGCCGTCGTTTCATCTGAGCGGGACGCCATCGTTGCGCCCACCGTCAGAGCCCGGCTCTCAACATTGATCAATGCGGGGATGTACGCCGTGTTGCTCACATCGGCAAGATTGATGGCAGCGGCTGCCCCAATACCAATACTGGTCTCTGTCGCACTGGCATCAGCGGTCGTGATGACATCGGCATTGGCGCTGGACTCGACTGTCAGGCTGCCACCCACACTCACGTCGCTCATGACCGTCGCCGCAGAACTGATATCCGCGATCGTTACGCCAACAGCAGCACCGACCCCAATCGGACCTTCACTGGAACCCGCACCCGGCGTCTGGGCTGAACCGCTGCCCGCGGTGCTTCCTAAATTGACGACTTGCTGCTGCCCAAAAACCCGCTGTTTCCCTATCTGTGCATTCGCGCTACCCTCGTTATTCGCCTGCGACGAGGTTCCGGCGACCGACCCCTTCGCCGTGCTCTCCCGACGGCCTACCACACGCGAAGAAATCTTCGATTCACCCGTACCCGTTGCCACGGTAGACCGCCAAACGGTCGCACCGACCAAATCCTTACCCAAAGTCAATGCCAGGGCAGCACCAACCCCTACGCTGGACGCACCAGTGACCGTACCATCGGCTGTGGTACTGACCGTACCCTCGTCCTGGGCAGCTTCAACCAACAGCGTCCCGCTCAGCGCCATCGGTCCCACAAAGGTTCCTACTCGAGCAAAGGTATCGACGTCCGCTATCGTGATCGCGACCGCACCGCCGATGGAGGTACTACCACCTGCGACTCCGGCTTCGGCCAATGTCGTGACCTTCGGTGTGGTCTTGGAATTCAGACTCAGGTCGCCGACATTGATCAGCGTTGCATTGTCTTCGATTTCAGCTCGGGTCAAGAGATCGACGATGCTTAATGCAACTGAACCACCCACTCCCACAGATTCACCTGCCCCTTCAGTCTTTGCTTTCGCCGACGTGTCAACCGAAACGCTGCTATCAGCATTGATAGACACATTTTGATCGCCGCTTGAAACTGTGCCGGAGATTAACGCTTCCGTTACGACCGTTACCGTATTGAGCGCAAATGAACCGGCTACACCGACATCACTCGCCCCTGCTCCCGAAACAGCCTTGGCAGAGAAAGCACTCTTTTCATCCTTGGCCAATGTGCTTGCACTTATTTCAACGCTGCCCGAATCAATCTGACCGCTAATGAGCGCTTTTGTTGATATATCCCCGACATTGATCGCCACACCGACGCCGACACCGTCGCCACCGCCACTTACTGTAGAACCGTCCGCATTTGCGGCAACTGCAAGCTTACTCTGCCCGGATACTGCGATTGGGTTCTCTACTGCTAAAAAGCCCGGTGGAGCGGTTGTCGGTGAATCGATCTGCGCTAATGTGTCGGCATTAACGATATTAAGAGAAATGGCAGCCGCGATTTGAAGATCTCCATCCGAGGTTTTTCCTCCGTTATTCTGCACTTCCGATTGCGTTTCAGCACCGTTGCCGGTGGAACCACCCGGGGTGGCAATAGACTTGGTGTCCACAGACAAATCCGTCTGTGCATTTATTGCAATCTCAGAGGGTTGCGATGCAATCAATACCGAGTCTTCGATGCGGGCTGTCGTCTCAACATCAACAAAGGCAACAGCAACACTACCGCCAACGGAACCTGTAGACCCTGAAGGCATCCCATCAGCGGTCGTTTTAACGGATACCGTGTTAATGGCAGAGATTTCCAGTGACCCATTGGCCGAAAGTGTTGTGGACTCATCGACATACGTAAGGGCATCACTTGTGAGAAATGAAAACGCGAATGTTGCGTTTAAACCCAGATCATTGTCTGACTCGTCTGCTTCGGCCAGCGCGCTTACGTCAACATTCGACGTAGACATTATTTTCAGATCTTCAGAACTGGTGATGGAAGCACCACCGGTGATCACCTGAGCGCTGGATTGAGCGATGGCAAGAGCTACGGCAAATCCCGGAAACTTAAGCTCGAAACCAAGATCCTCAGTATCAACCGGCAGAAAATGCTCTGAAATACCGGTTACAGTCGAAATCGCACTGAGGGTGACATTGGCACCACTGATCGAGGCGCCGGAGCTGTCCACACTCGCCGTTGACGTACCCAACAGAATCTGCTTGATGGTTTCATAGTTGAGAGTTACGGAACTTCCCGGGGCGAACGCTAATATGCTGGCCAGGAGCTCAACAATGTCTTTTTGGCTGATATCGATGCGTGAAGCGGCATTGATATTGACATCCCCAAAAGTAACAATGCTTGAGCCGGGGTCGAAAAGAATTGTTTCGGCGAAAAGGAAAAGATTTTTGTCTCCGAGATCGATGTCTCCGACAACCGTTAACTCATCGACACGTTCCCCTAAATCAACAATCACATCCAGTTCAGCGGGCAAGGCCAACAAATCGATGATTTTTTCATGGTCAGGGCCAAGGAATGTGGGGGCGCTTATTGTGAGGAAATTTTCGGTGACTATCCCAAAGCCGTCTTCGATAATCGTTTGCGACAAAGTGGCAATATCATCAGCGGGGAGAGAGAGTATATCGTTTAGAAATCGGTCTCTATCGGCTTCGACGGACAAATTGTAATAGTTCAGTCCATGGACGGCCCATACGGTGTCGCTGAACAACAAGAGCGAGTCGAGCGTGAACAAATTGAACTCACCGAAACCGACATCGATCAAAACGGCCAAGTCTTTGATGAAGCCGAATTTCTGACTACCCGCTATGGACGGATCAAACGTCAATTTGACAGCGCCGGACGTGGCGGTAAATACACCCAACACATCCAAATTCAGTTGATCCATACTTAAATCAAGGATCTCGGTGTTAAAATCATACATCAAATCCACATCGGTGCCAAAGGCGGTCAAAAACGGCACGCCAGCCACATCCACATTCAAATCCAATCGAGTAAAATTCATCTCAAAGACTGCCGTGCCAATATCATAGGAAGCCACAAAATCGGAGGCTGTGGCAGTGATCACCCCTAAAATATCCAGCGTTACCGGATCGGCCGTTAAGCCTAATTTTGTCGAGAAGGGACCGCCGGCCGTGTAATCGATACGTTCAGCAAACACGGTCAGATCCGTGAGAGTTAAAAACGAACCAAGGTTAAAAGTACCAAAATTTTTCTCGATTTTTCCAAGGGTAAACCCGTTGTTTCGAACGCTGAGCGATCTTTGGACCTGCTGTAGACCGGCCCCCGCTGCTATGATTTCCAAATCTGGTATAAAGCTAACGTCAAGGGTAGTATCAAAAGGCAACAAGGTGACGGATAGGTCCTCTACTATTCCCAAAACCTCTTGTTCGGGAGGAGCATTCGAATCGTAGGTGATCACCACAGTGCTGGCATTGGCGGTCAATAGATTCTCGACTGTGAAATCGACCTTATCGGCCGTCAGTCTCAAGATATTTGTATCTAAATCGAATGATCCGCTGATTGCGTTTCCATCTAAATCCGAGTCCGTTATGGATGCGGTGATCGTGTCAAAAATATTGATGGACGCACCTGCCGCGTTCAGTTCAATTATTTGATTTCCGGACTCAAGCTTAAAATCAACACGGGGTTTGTCTATTTTCAGGAAGTCGCCAACAACAATCTCGTCCAAGGTAACGGATCCGGTTGCGGTGAAGGTTGCGGGAGTATCGTCGAAGACATTATCGTCAGTAATAGCGATTGTTGCTGTGGCTTCAATTTCAGTATTCCCTATCTCACTCGTGGCCACAATGGGAAGAAGAATATCCAAGGCGCCGGTGACCGTCACCGCAACGTCGACGTCATCATTGATGATATCCGTTATGGTCAGTCTCCCGTCTTCGGGAGTCAGGTCCGTGAGCGCGACACCGGCAGTAAAGTTAAATTGCGCCAGCGCATCCTTTATTCCCAGCTCTATAACATCCAAATCGGCCGAAAAATTTAAATTACCGGCACCCACCCGCGCATTAAGCTCGATGAAACCCACTTCGATAAACATATCGTCCAAGGTGAGCGGGTTCGCGTCGGGATCCTCAAAAAAATCATTTAAATCCAGCCTCAAGGACAATTGCGCATCCAGATTTACGGAAAGGCCAAGATCAACCTTATTATCCGAGGAATCCATGAATGGGAGGAGGCCGGACAGGTCCAGCTGGTAATCTATGTTTTTACCCAGCGAAAAGTTAATATCGAACTCAACGATGTTTGATGTGGTCAACCCGCCGGACACCGTTATCCCGATGTTTGAGAGCCCCTCCTCGGCATCGGCCCACAACCTGGTAATGTAATCTTCTATTGTCTGGTTTATGCCAAAATACGTTGGGTTTTCGTCGAACGACACTACCCGATCGAAGTAAGCCAGAATAGGTTGGCCAAATTGCAGAAAATCCCCAAGGTCAGGGCCGGGAGAGTTGTGCACAAACCCGTTTAGTGTCCCGAGTCTTCCCTTAAGTCCGCCAATGGCTTTATTTACAACGGGGTTTCCGGTGATCGTTCGCGAAACAATACCTAACTCATTGGCACCTTGCTGAATAACCTCTTTGGCAGCGGCCGGAAGCTCTACAGGTTTACTGGGCGCCCCGATTTCTATTTGGTAAAACGTTGTAAAAGCCTCATCAACCTGGGCAATACCAGGGAATTGTTTGTTAAATTCATCAACGATGCGTTGATAGGCAATTTTGATGCGTACAACGGACGCTACGGGTTGTTGGTTGGGGTCGGTAACGGGCACTTTGGATTGGTTGGCAAAAGCCAATAGTTCAGCCAATACTTGTTTTTCGGCGTCATTCAGCGGACCGGTGGCAGCTTGGATCGCTGCCACGTCGTTAATTTGAATATCCACGTCCATCCCGGATTTATGTTCTCTATCGCCAGGGTCATGGTTAGGAAAGTCGTCTTTGGGGTCATTAGGGTCGTCGACGGTGTGCCCATTTTCGCTGATGGCCAGGATGGTCTGGGTTTCCAGAACGCTGGCCGTTGCCGTTTTAATCAGGTCAATCAACCAGCTAGTACCATAACGTAATTTGGTCGGCGTAGTCCCATCACTCTCTACGGCAATGGCGAAATTGCCTTTACCGTCATCCACCAACTCCGTCCAACGGGGAGCATTGGCCGCGTTCAGCCACGCATGCGTGAGCAAGGTCCGGTCCACCCTGCCGTCTTCAGTCGCCGGATCTCCGGCGTCTGTTCCTGTCTGCACGTCATGGATCGCGGACTGAAACAGTTTAATGGCCTCAATGGTTTTGGGTCCCACAACTCCATCCACTGCGAGCGGATTCCCATCTGCGTCCGGATACCCAAGATAGGCCAACCGTTGCTGGACCTGAAACACGTTCAAAACGAAATCCGTTCCGTTGGCACCGACACTATCCAGCTCATCCGGTAGATGATCTTCCATTTTAATTTCATTGAAACCATCTGAAATATCAATGGCTATCGTCTGTGTCTCGTCATCAACCACCACGTTTAATAATGTGGTTAATCCTTTGAAATCGGTTTGCAGTGCTGTGACATCCGGAACAAAATACAGTTTACCGGAATCCTGAAACCAATCCTTCACTCCGACCAATTTTTCAAAGTCAACCAGAAAGGATTCGCTTGTGGTTAGAGACGCGATCTCAGATGCATACGCATTGCCGCCAAGTCTGGCAACAGCGTGCAAGATACGCATGGTGGACTCAAGCTCTTCCAAGGTCAAAGTACCCGTATCGCCATCAAAATTCTCAAAAATACCGTCTCTTGCAACGATTGCTGAATCGATCATATCTGTTGTTGATTCATCGGCCACATCCTGCCAAAAAACGCTGTCGTAACTGAGGCTGGCCCGGGCCGTTGCTTCCCAATCCGGTCCGCGTCCCATTAATTCCCCAAAGAAGATCCGGCCGCCGGGTACCGCAACCGGAGTTGTTGTATCTCCTGTAATGACGTCAAACGTTGCACCTGGGTAAACTTTCGAAAGATCCAACTCGATCACATCACCGACTTTCCCCTCATCAAACAAAGGGATAAATCGCACATTGTCGATTGTTACGCTGGCAGCAATGCCATCTGCTTCGTTGACAACCGTATTTGGATCGTCAGCCCTATCCGTAAGCTCAAAAGTAAGATTATGCACTTTGTTGAGCAGATCCTCGGGGATCAACACAAACTTCCCAGTCAGCCCATCATTGCTGGCGAGAGACAAATCAATTTCCGCAACGATATTTTTTCGTCCGAAGGAGTCCAGGCTTACCTTCAACAGATCAGTCGTCGGGTCTCCAAGCAAGTGCATATCGAAGGCAAGCATAACGTTGTCCGGAAAATACATCCAGTTATGGGTGCGGTCTACATGTCCAGGGGTAAACTCTCCATCGGACAATAGAACAGAATGATCCGCCGGCGTTAAAATATCTCCTTCACCACCCCCGCCATAATGGGACCAGCCAGGTTGTTGAAAACCGTCCTCGTTGGAATTTGTAGGAGTTTCAGGGTTGAAATGCTGAAAATCGCCATTGACGATCTCAAAGGGAGTCCAGGACGGTTTCCACTTGGCTTTGGCAAGCCCATCTTTTGTCAGCGTTGAGAGATCGAAGTTTGCTATATCTGCGGTATCGATGCCTGCGATACCCGCGATGTTGGCTACGCCGGCGGCATCCGATATAAAACGCGGGGTATGCCCGTGATCTTGATTGGGAGGAGGAGGAAGAAGAGGAGGAGAGGGAGGAGGAGGATCAAAGAAATTATCCATTGGTGGCCTGTCTGCTTTACCTCCGGCCAATCGGCTTAACTGATAACCCTTTCCAGCAAAGTAAGTGCTGGCAGATTGAGTTACTCCATTAACAACTTCAACAAA
This sequence comes from Nitrospinaceae bacterium, assembly GCA_965237905.1. Lineage (GTDB taxonomy): Bacteria > Nitrospinota > Nitrospinia > Nitrospinales > Nitrospinaceae > SZUA-226. The sequence continues at coordinate 992,118 of OZ250172.1, forward strand.
ATCCAATGGAGCTTCAAACTCTTCATCCGAGGTGCTGGAGTCTCTATCCGTATCGCCCTCGAAATCACCGTCATTAAACGTCAGTCTGTCAGGGGCTATAGAACCCAGGTAATATCCGTTCCATGTCCAACTATGGTCCGAACCAGAGTCCGGCAATTCCCCGCCAGGGCCAGCATCCAGCCATACGTTATAGGCTCCGGGAATGGGCCTACCCAAAGGATCAAAAACATCAGGTATTACGCTGCCGACTCGCTGTCCTCTGGTTTCATAATAAACATCGGCAAAATTGACGTTATCCCAGATCGTTACCCCATACCCACCTTCAGTTCCAGCAGGGTCTTGCGGCAGGCCCAGGTCGAATTGTCTTGTAGCTGCATCAATGGTGTCAGTAAACTCTTGCTCAAAGTCATGGGGATCCATGAAAGTGGCATGATCCACCTGAATGTCGTAAAAGGCTAGACGCTCGATAACCTCACTGTTAACCGCGGCTCCGAAACTGTGGGCGATAAAATGCAGAGGAACTGTATTTCCTTTTTTACCGGTAGTAGGATCGATGATACCGAAGTTAACCAGTTGACTGAACAAGGCATCAGCCGCGGTCTCTGCAAAACCTGGTGCTGCCTCATTAGACGCGCCAGCCCAGTCCCAAAGCAGAATCAGCTCACCCTTGGACGGGTCAGCCAGTGTGGGCAATGCTGAATCCTCAGGATCAAACCAAGCAATCCCATCGTCGCCATCAGGTATATCGAGATCAATCAACCAGCTTTGCCCCGGCAGGCCGTGGATGGCCTGAGCTATCGGAAGAAGCGAGTCCCCATCCGAGCCGAGCACTTGAAAGCCATGGGTGACAATCGTGACTCCGCTGAATTCGATCTTCAGTGCTTTGAGTAAAGTGCTTATATTAGGAAGCATCCAATTGCTCAACTGAATCTACGTCGAACCATGAGGGTGCGCTAGCCGCAACCACGCTGGGAAGTTCACCGGTAATCAAGGTGTCTGTGCCAAAACCACCATTGACGGTTAAGTTATTTATATCAAAAGTCGGATCAATACTTTCAATGACGATGGTGTCGTCCCCGAAGCCAGCATTAATGACTAAATTGTGGGTAGCAAATGTGATCTCTTCGAAGCTTTTAGTATCACTTCCAATGGTCATCATTCCCGGAGTTTCATGATTCAAAAGGCGGATATGATCATCCTTAATAAGGAGTTTTCCTGAAAATGTTATCGTATCGGTTGGAGTACCCGAAAGCGTAATGGGTTCCATTCCGGTGAATGTCAAAAGCATACCGTCAAGAAGCATGGTTCCGGAATCTGGCCCTAAAGCGTCGTAAGCAACCTCGCTATAACTTCCACTAAAAATAATACTGTCAAACCCTCCGTCACCGCCTGCCACGACTCCGCTGAGACTGCCTGTAGCGGTGAACGTGAACGTATCCTCATTGTCGGCCGCGCCGGTCAGGTTTTCGATGCCGCTGAAGAACGTCACTCCGGCCACGTTCCCGGAGTCGGCGCCATCGATCGTCCAGTCGGTATCGGCCGCGGGACCGGACAACGTGTCACTGCCTGCGCCGCCAACAACCGTTTCAGCCTCTTTGACAGTAAGATCGATAAACACACCGGAAATTGTGGCGCTGTAATCCAACACATCCGATCCGGCGTTACCGAAAATTGTGCCCGCAATATCCGCTCCCTCACTAAACGTGAAGCTGTCGGCATCGGCACCGCCCTGCAGATTCTCAATGCCGGAGAAACTGGTGCCGCCCATCGTACCGGAGTTGAGGCCCGTGATGTTCCAGCTATTCGCCGTATCGGCACCGGCTAACGTGTCACTGCCACCGCCACCTGTTACTGAGTCCACCGCACTACCGGTACTGAACGTAAAACTGTCGGCACCTGCGCCGCCACCCAGATTCTCGATGCTGGAGAAACTCACGCCACCCACGGTACCTGTGCTCACTCCCGTGATGTTCCAGGCATTCGCACCATCGGCACCGGTTAAGGTATCGTTACCGCTGCCACCGATCACGTTGACGATATTGGCTACCGTACCGGTCACACCCGTTGCTGTATTCGTATTCAGATCGACGTTGATGCCGGTGGTGTTCGCTGAATGATCGAGCCGGGAGGTGCCCGCGCCGGTGATCGATCCGGTGACCGCCGCGCCGTCCGCAAACACGTAAGTGTTGGTCGTATTTCCGCCGACGAGGTGTTCAACACCGGTAAATATTTCGCTGTTAAGGGTCCCGGCATCCAGCCCGGTGATATTCCAGATATTGTCGATGTCCTCCGCCAGTAGGGTATCGATACCCAGGCCGCCGATAATACTGTCCACACCTGCTTCGCCGATCAGCGTGTCGTCACCCCCGCCGCCGGAAAGCGCGTCATTGCTGGCCCCACCAATCAGCAGGTTGGCCCCGCCATCACCGGTCAAGATGTCCGCACCTGCGCTACCGGTCACGTCCTCGAAGCCACCAATCCCGCCCGTGCCGCTTGCGGTTCCAACAGACAGATCCACCGAAACACCCGTCAGCCAAGCACTGTAATCCAGCGTATCACTACCGAGCCCGGCAGAAATCACGCCACCGATACCCGCACCTTCGGCAAATGCAAAAAGATCGCTCAACACGCCGCCTGTAAGGTTTTCAATTTCACTGAATGCGATGCCTGCAAGATCACCTGCATTCGCTCCGGTAATGCTCCAGGTATTTGCGCTGTCGGAACCGATCAGCGTGTCACTGCCTACACCGCCACCCGCCACCGAATCCACCGAACTCAGAGCAGCGAACGTAAAACTGTCGGCACCCGTGCCGCCTGCGAGATTCTCGATGTTGGAGAAACTAGTGCTGCCAACCGTACCCGTATTGACACCCGTGATGCTCCAGGCATTGGCACTGTCGGCACCGGTCAAGGTGTCGTTACCCGCACCACCGATGACGCTCACGACATTGGCTACCGTACCCGTCACACCGGTTGCCGTATTCGTATTGAGATTGACACTGATGCCGGTGGTGTTTGCAGAATGATCGAGCACGTTGCTGCCGCCGGTGATGTTACCGGCAATCGATGCGCCGTCTTCAAAGGTGTAGGTATTGGTTCCGGTACCACCCACAATGTTCTCGGAACCGGCGATGTTGCTCACCGTATCAACGCCGTCAGAAACACTCAGTGTCCCGTCAGCTTGCACCGTGATATTTAAGTTGGAGGTGATGTTGGAGAAGTCGAGTGTATCCGTGCCGGCGCCCGTGTCGAGCAACACTGCACTCAACGCACCGACGATCGTATCGTTACCCGCTCCGGTAACGACATCCTCAATATCAGAGATCGTACCCGCATAACTCGCCGTGCCGGCACTGAGATTAACCGTCACACCCGTCGTGTCTGAGGATAGATCAAGCGTGTCACTACCATCGCCACCGGTTACTGAATCCACTGAACTTAAAGCAGCGAACGTAAAACTGTCGGCTCCCGTGCCGCCTGCGAGATTCTCGATACCACTGAAACTGACTCCACTCACACTGCCCGCATTGACGCCCGTGATGTTCCACGCATTGGCACTGTCGGCACCGGTTAACGTGTCGGAGCCTGTGCCGCCAATCACGTTGACGATATTGGAAACCGTACCGGTCACGCCCGTTGCCGTATTCGTATTGAGGTTGACACTGATACCGGTGGTGTTGGCGGAATAATCGAGCACATTACTGCCACCGGTGATATTACCGGTGATGGAGGCGCCGTCTTCGAAGATATACGTATTCGTCCCCGTACCACCGACGATGTTCTCAGCACCGGCGATGTTGTTGACGGTATCCACACCATCGGTCACGCTGGTCGTACCATCAACATGCACCGTGATATTTAAATTGGAAGCAACATTCGAGAAGTCGAGCGTATCCGTGCCGGCACCCGTATCCAACAACACCGCGCTCAACGTACCGATGATGGTATCGTTACCCGCACCGGTCACCACATTTTCGATATCAGAGATCGTACCCGCATAACTGGCCGTGCCGGTACTGAGATCCACCGTCACACCCGTCGTGTCTGAGGACAGATCGAGGGTGTCACTGCCACCGCCACCCGCTACGGAGTCCACCGAACTCAGGGCGGCGAACGTAAAACTATCACTGTCTGTGCCGCCTGCGAGATTTTCGATACCACTGAAACTGACTCCACTCACACTGCCCGCATTGACGCCCGTGATGTTCCAGGTATTCGCTGTATCCGCACCCGTCAGGGTGTCGTTGCCCGTGCCGCCGATGACGTTCACCACGCTGGAAGCACCACCCGTGCCCGTCGCGGTATTGGTATTTAGATTGATGGAGACATTCGTCGTGTAGGCTGAGTAGTTCAGAATGTTACTGCCGCCGGTGATGTTACCGGCGATCGATGCGCCATCTTCGAAGGTGTAGGTGTTCGTACCGGTACCGCCGACGATGTTCTCGGCACCGGCGATGTTATTAACCGAATCCACGCCATCGGTCACGCTCAGCGTCCCACCCGCATGCACTGTGATATTTAAATTGGAAGCAACATTCGAGAAGTCGAGCGTATCCGTGCCGGCGCCCGTGTCGAGCAACACTGCACTCAACGCACCGACGATCGTATCGTTACCCGCACCGGTGACAACATCCTCGATACCCGAGATCGCACCGGCATAACTCGCCGTGCCGAGACTCAGATCCACCGTCACACCGGCCGTGTCGGAGGACAGATCGAGGGTATCCGATCCGGCATTGCCCGCTACGGAATCCACCGAACTCAGGGCGGCGAACGTGAAACTGTCGGCATCGATACCACCCGCGAGATTCTCGATACCACTGAAACTGACTCCACTCACACTGCCCGCATTGACGCCCGTGATGTTCCAGGTATTCGCTGTATCCGCACCCGTCAGGGTGTCGTTGCCCGCGCCGCCGATGACGTTGACGATATTGGACACCGTACCCGTTACGCCGGTTGTTGTATTCGTATTGAGATTGACACTGATGCCGGTGGTGTTTGCAGAATGATCGAGCACATTACTGCCGCCCGTGATCGACCCATTCAGAACCGCACCGTCTTCAAAGGTATAGGTATTGGTACCGGTACCGCCGACCACGTTCTCGGCACCGGCGATGTTACTCACCGTATCGACACCATCGGTCACGCTGGTCGTACCATCCGCAGGCACTGTGATATTTAAATTGGAGAGAACGTTCGAGAAGTCGAGCGTATCCGTGCCGGCGCCCGTGTCGAGCAACACTGCACTCAACGCACCGACGATCGTATCGTTACCCGCACCGGTGACAACATCCTCGATACCCGAGATCGCACCGGCATAACTCGCCGTGCCGAGACTCAGATCCACCGTCACACCCGATGTGTCGGAAGACAAATCGAGGGTATCCGATCCGGCATTGCCCGCTACGGAATCCACCGAACTCAGGGCGGCGAACGTGAAACTGTCGGCGCCCGTGCCGCCGGCGAGATTCTCGATACCAGAGAAACTGGTGCTGCCCACCGTACCCGCATTGACACCCGTGATGCTCCAGGCATTCGCCGCATCGGCACCCGTCAACGTGTCATTGCCACTGCCGCCGATCACGTTGACAACGCCAGAAGCACCGGAAGTTCCGGAAGTTCCGGTGGCTGCGCCAGTTTGCAGGTCCACATTCACCGCAGTGGTGTAGGCCGAGTAATCAAGTACATTACTGCCACCGGTGATGGTACCGGCGATCGATGCGCCATCTTCGAAGGTATACGTGTTCGTGCCTGTACCGCCGACGATGTTCTCGGCGCCGGCGATGTTATTAACCGAATCGACGCCATCGGTCACGCTGGTTGTACCGTCAGCGTGTACCGTAATATTTAAATTGGAGGTGACATTCGAGAAGTCCAGCGTATCCGTGCCGGCACCCGTGTCGAGTAGAACCGCACTCAACGCTCCGATGATCGTGTCGTTACCGGAGAACCGGTGACGACATCCTCGATATCAGAGATCGCACCGGCATAACTCGCCGTGCCGGTACTGAGATCAACCGTCACACCCGTTGTATCAGAGGACAGGTTAAGCGTATCCGATCCGGCATTGCCCGCTACGGAATCCACCGAACTTAAAGCAGCGAACGTAAAGCTGTCGGCGCCGGTGCCGCCTGCGAGATTCTCGACACCACTGAAACTTGTGCCGCCCACGCTACCGGAGTTCAGTCCCGTAACGTTCCAGGTGTTCGCACTGTCGGCACCCGTCAACGTGTCGTTGCCTGCACCACCGATCACGTTGACGATATTGGACACCGTACCCGTTACGCCGGTTGTTGTATTCGTATTGAGATTGACACTGATGCCGGTGGTGTTCTGGGAATGATCCAGCACATTACTGCCACCGGTGATGTTACCGGCAAGCGATGCCCCATTCTCGAAGGTGTAGGTGTTGGTGCCTGTACCGCCGACCACGTTCTCGGCGCCGGCGATGTTATTAACCGAATCGACGCCATCGGTCACGCTGGTCGTACTATCAGAATGAACCGTGATATCTAAATTGGAAGCAACATTCGAGAAGTCGAGCGTATCCGTGCCGGCACCCGTATCCAACAACACCGCGCTCAACGCACCGATGATGGTATCGTTACCCGCACCGGTGACTACATTCTCGATATCAGAAATCGTGCCCGCATAACTGGCCGTACCGGCACTGAGATCAACCGTCACACCCGTCGTGTCTGAGGATAGATCAAGCGTGTCACTACCATCGCCACCGGTTACTGAATCCACCGAACTTAAAGCGGCGAACGTAAAACTGTCGGCACCCGTGCCACCCGCAAGATTCTCGATACCAGAGAAACTGGTGCTGCCCACCGTACCCGTATTGACACCCGTGATGCTCCAGGCATTGGCATTGTCCGCACCCGTCAAGGTGTCGTTACCTGTGCCGCCGATTACGTTCACCACGCTGGAAGCGCCACCCGTGCCCATCGCGGTATTGGTATTTAGATTGATGGAGACATTCGTCGTGTAGGCTGAGTAGTTCAGAATGTTACTGCCGCCGGTGATGTTACCGGCGATCGATGCGCCATCTTCGAAGGTATACGTGTTCGTGCCTGTACCGCCGATGATGTTCTCGGCACCGGCGATGTTGTTGACGGTATCCACACCATCGGTCACGCTGGTCGTACCATCAACATGCACCGTGATATTTAAATTGGAAGCAACATTCGAGAAGTCGAGGGTATCCGTGCCGGCACCCGTATCGAGCAGAACCGCACTCAACGCTCCGATGATCGTATCGTTACCCGCACCGGTAACAACATCCTCGATACCCGAGATCGCACCGGCATAACTGGCCGTGCCGAGACTCAGATCCACCGTCACACCCGATGTGTCGGAAGACAAATCGAGGGTATCCGATCCGGCATTGCCCGCTACGGAATCCACCGAACTCAGGGCGGCGAACGTGAAACTGTCGGCGCCCGTGCCGCCTGCGAGATTTTCGACACCACTGAAACTGGTGCCGCCCACACTGCCAGTGTTTGTTCCCGTGACGTTCCAGGTGTTCGCACTGTCGGCACCGGTTAACGTGTCGGAGCCTGCACCACCGATCACGTTCACCACGCTGGAAGCGCCACCCGTGCCCGTCGCGGTATTGGTATTTAGATTGATGGAGACATTCGTCGTGTACGCCGCGTAGCTCAGAACATTACTGCCGCCGGTAATGGTACCGGTGATGGACGCGCCATCTTCGAAGGTATAGGTATTGGTAGCGGTACCGCCGATGATGTTCTCGGCTCCGGCAATGTTATTAACCGAATCAACGCCATCGGTCACGCTCAGCGTCCCGGCGGCATGCACCGTGATATTTAAATTGGAGAGAACGTTCGAGAAGTCGAGCGTATCCGTGCCGGCACCCGTGTCGAGCAGAACCGCGCTTAACGCACCGATGATCGTGTCGTTCCCGGCGGAACTGATCACATTCTCAATGCTGCTGATGCCACCGGTGCCGGTTGCGGTACCATTGGAAAGATCGATGGTGACACCGGCAGAGGTTTCACTGTAGTCGAGGGTGTCTGATCCTGCGCCGCCGGTGAGCGTGCCACTGATGGAACCCAGCGCTTCGAGGATGAAGTCGTCGGCATCACTGCCGCCCTCGATGTTCTCAATCCCGCTGAAGTCGCGGTCGTTCAGTTTGCCGCTGTTACTGCCCTTGATGCGCCAGGTATTCTGTTGGTTGGCTCCCCGTACCCGGTCCAGTCCCGGACCGCCGGTAAAATGTCCCGAGATGAAGCCCGCGACCGCGAACAGAAACTCGTCTTCGTTCGTTCCCCCCACCAGACTTTCGATATCGTAAAACGGCAGAGCGTTCAATGTACCGCTGTCACCCGCGTCCACCGTCCACGTATTGAGTCCGTCCGCGCCAAACAGCTCATCGAACCCAAGACCGCCTGACAATGTTCCGGTCAAACCGCCGCCTACTTGCACCACAAACGTGTCGGCAACCGAACCGCCTTCCAGATTCTCAATGTCGCTAAAATCCGTGCTGCCCACCGAACCCGTATCGAGACCGGAGAGTGTCCATACATTCGAGGCATCCAAACCGCGCAGGGTGTCCGCACCCGAGCTGCCCGTCACCTTGTTGATACCGGTGAAGTTGCTCAGTCCCGTGGCTGAGCCGGTTTCCAGGTTGACCGCAACCCCCGCCACCTGCGACGAGTAATCCAGGGTATTGATGCCGCCCGCGCCGTCGATGGTGCCGCTGATACTGCCGCCATTCAGGAAGCGGAACAGGTCATCTCCGGCACCGCCGGTGAGGTTTTCGATATCCACAAACACCAGCGTGTTCAGCGTTCCCTGATCGGCTCCGGTAATCTCCCACACATTGTCGCTGTCGGAGGCGATCAGCGTGTCATTGCCCGCACCGCCCGAGATCGATCCGGTCAATCCACCGGTCAGAGTCAGCTGGAAGGTGTCATCGAGGGCACCGCCTTCAAGGTGTTCCATTCCGGTGAACGTCGTACCGCTCACATTACCGGCACCTGATCCGTCAATGATCCACGTGTTCGTGCTGTCCGCACCTGTCAGGGTATCCGTACCCAGACCACCGGTAACACTCTCAATGCCACTAAATCCAGCCGTATCCGAGGCCGCAGCCGTTCCCAGGTTGACGTTCACACCCGTCGTTCTTGTGCTGTAGTCTAATGTGTCTGTGCCACCGCCGCCGGTTACCGTACCAATCGACGCACCATCGGCTAACGCGAAGGTGTCATCAAGCGCACCGCCTTCCAGATTTTCCAAACCACTGAAAGAAACGCCACCGACCACACCGGTATGGGTTCCGGTGAGATTCCATATGTTCGCGTCATCCGCACCCGTCAGGGTATCCGTACCCAGTCCACCGGTAATACTTTCAATATCCGCAAAGCCGCCGGTATCCGAAGCTGTAGCCGTTCCCAGGTTGACGTTCACGCCGGTCGTGCGCGTAGCGTAATCCAGTTCATCGGCCCCGCCGCCGCCGGTGACCGTACCGGTAATCCCCGCGCCATCGTCAAAACTGAAGATGTCCGCCGAGTTCCCCCCGATCAGGTTCTCCACTTCACTGAACGCGACGCCATCGACATTCCCCTGATTGCCGGCTGAGATCCGCCAGGCGTTGGCCTTATCCGCACCCCGTACCGTGTCACTGCCCAAACCACCTGCCAGAGAATCCGTGCCACTGCCGCCGAACAACACATCGTGGCCTCCGCCACCGATGAGGACATCATCTCCCGAACCACCGATCAGTGTGTCATGGCCCCCGGCTCCCTCAAGCCTCACATTACCGCTGAACCCTGACGCATCCAGGATGTTATCCCCTGCACCACCGGTCAGACGCGCCGCATCGAATCCCGATACCGTATAACCCAGACCGTTCACCGTCAGCTGGGTACTCGTCAGGTTCATATCGCTGTCCGATAACACCGACAGCGTATCCGTGCCCAATCCCGTAAAGTTGATGTTTTTGCCACCCAGCAGTGTCGCCCAATCCAGGCCCAGCGTGTCGTCTCCGGCACTGCCGTCGATATCAATCACACCATCGCCGCCATCGACGGTACCGGCCGTGATCTGACTGACCACATTGCTGAGGTCGTCGATCAGTTGGTATTCGCTGGCAAGGGAATCATATTGCAGGGTGAGATCGGTCGCGGCGCCGAACGATAAATCCGCCGCCAACAGAACGCGCGGTTCCAGAGTTTCCAATACATGTTGGTTGGCGGGAGGCTTGCGATAACCGCCGGTGGTCCCCTTGGAGGAACGGCGGATAAAAGGAAGTTTGCTTAAAAAAGAAGGAACGTAGCCTTCAGCGGCAGGTGGTGTGCGGGTGTCAAATTGCGCGAACGGATAGGCCACTTATTTCCCCCATGGATACAAGATAGTTTTACAGCCTTTACTGTCTTGGCAACCGTAAAGAAAAAAATTTCAAATCATATTGGAGAAGTCATAATTATCGAGAATTAGTAATGATGAAAGTGAATTTAGGCGTACGCACAAACTTTGTCAATATTTTAGGTATACCCTCATTAGGCTATAAAAATGCATCGAAAATAAGTTTCGGAATAACTGATTGTTTAATTGACTACTAATTTTAAAGAGTTACACCCGATTAGACTCTAAAAATATAAATATATTTTTACTTTTTTTGGGCTAGGTGGAGATCAGTGAAAATATACCCATTTCTGGCTAACCAAACTTTGTATTTCAAAAATTACATACTTTGACTTAGGCGGAGCATCAATGAACTAACCAAAAGAAACTAACCAAAAAAAATCCCCGCCGAAGCGGGGATGACAAAAAACCAATGTCCATCTTTTTTAAAAAAGATGGTTTCGACGGTTCAATTTATTTGGTGTCGCCTTCCAGCTTCAAGGCTCCAAAACGGTTTTCATATTCCTTGATAATTCGGGATAACAACACCAGCAAACGTTTCGCTGCATAAGGATTCAATACCATGCGATCCGACAGCTGGATGGACAATTGTTTATCTTCCGAAATATTCCACGACTGGTTGGTGCCAAAGAAAATGGAAACCTCTTCCCGGGTGCTCGACGCATTCACCACGTTAGCGTAAGTGGTCTGCATCTTCGAATCATCCCAGTTGAGTGTCAGGGACTTCAGAAGATCATTGGTTGCGTTATCTGCTTTTGTGGATTGCGTTTCAGTTTTTTGTGCTTCTGCGACTGGAGTCTTTTGCTCTGCCATTGGATACCCTCCTAAACTGCAAATTAATAATCACTCGATTACCCCAATACAAGCTCAATGCGGGTTTGTAGGAATAGTCAGAATTTTTCAATTTCAATCCTGAAGACCTTGTTTTCAAAAACCCCGGATTACAGCCCAAGATGAATCGGCCGGGAAAGTATCCCAAAACCGTTGGCTTTAATTCACCGGACTACTCTCTCAATAATATTGGATTAATTTAAGGATCAAGCTAGCAAATAACCGTCCATAGTGTCAATTAATTTAGCCAAAAATAAATTTTTTAAAAAATTACCCTAATTAAGGAGGTTAGTTGGAATATTCATCAGGGTGATGGCTGTTGAGAATCCTCACTTCCCCGTACCGCTTCATTTTATACCTGGGTTTCATTCCCTGATTTCTCGCCGACTTCATAGTAAACGCTAAGAAAGTCCTTGCCTTCCCTGTTAATACCGCCGGCCAGGTGCCCGAATATTTCAGTGTTTACCCGGGAATAAAGACGACTGAATTCCTGAATAGGACTCGAGTAGTGCCGGCCCAGTTCAGACAACATCGGAGAAAGATCGCGTATTCTGAGGTTCGCGCTGTAGAAGTTAATATCGAACGATTTTCTCGGGCTATTTTCTTCGCCGGCCTCAAGATACCGAAATGAGGTGGGATCGGCTCGGCTGGCGGCAAGATGAATGATTTTCCTGGCTATCTCAATAGATGTCTTGTCCTCATGAGAATGATAGAGATCAGACAATCTTTCCAGAATGCGCTCGGCAGTAAGCTGAGGATAATAGTCATATTTAGTAATCGCTGCCTTTGTATTGTCCAGGGCGTCCCACTTGAGTCCCAAACCTAGAATCCCTGGAACAGTTTTATCCGTCCTTTGGCGCATATCTTCGAGAAACTTGTCCCAGAACTCAAAGTAAATTTTGAAGATACAGTTTTCACGATTTTCTTCGAAGCCCAACATGATAAGATTTGCTTCGGCCAGATTATCCTGAAATTCGCGCAGAAAATTCCCCGGCATGTTCATTTCTCTGCAGATGACCTCAAGCTTTTCCTGGTCCAAGTCGGCTGTGCTGATACCCAGAATGTAACGGTTAGGTAATAATTGTTGATCCAACAGCTTAAAGGATTTTTCATAGCCGCATTTCAGATTGAATTTTTCAACCAGCTTAAAGGGCACAATGTATTTGTCGAAAACCGTTTTCTCGTCAATCATGGGTAGCTAGACCGATCGTGATGCTCCGGGAAGTTTTGTTCGAAACCTGCGAAGCCATAGTTATACCACTTATTTTAAGTTCGGGATTCTACTTTCCTGGCAAAATAACCCAACGATTTCAACATCCCAAGCAATCCGTTTGAGCCAGGAAACAAAACCTGTTGTATTTATTGATGAACCGTAAACGATAGGAGAAAACGTAATGGATATCCTTTTTGATCAAATTAAATTCGCATGGAATCTACTCAGCACCCCGTTGTTTGAATTGGGCAACAGCCAGATCTCTCTGGCTTCTCTTTTTGTTGTTTTATTGATTCTCAGTGGTTTTTTTATAATTTCAAGAATCATTGAACGAGGAGTGCAAAATGCACTTAAAAATAAGGCCATCGACCCGGGAATCAAAGGATCGATTGGACGATTTTTAAGGTATTTGACGGTAACTGTAGGCGCATTCATTGCCCTGGACACCATTGGAATAAGCCTTGCCTCCATAGCTGCTTTGGGTGCAATCCTGATGGTGGGCGTCGGTTTTGGATTGCAGAATCTAGCGCAAAACTTCATCTCGGGAATAATCATCCTTCTTGAACGGCCGATCAAACAAGGCGACATTGTTTTTGTGGGCGGGGTCTCAGGAAGAGTTCGCGATATTCGGGTTCGGTCAACGGTCATCGAAACAAGAGATGACGTGGCTATCATCATTCCCAACTCCCAATTCATCGCCGAGCAGGTCATAAACGATAGCTTTTCGGGGCACAATATTCGGAGAACTCTTAAAGTGGGTGTGGCTTACGGCTCCGATATTGAAAAGACAACGGGAATATTAATGAAAATTGCCAATGAACATGAACAGATTCTTAAAACCCCCGGCGCCAAGGTCTTGTTTATGGATTTCGGAAGTTCCTCGCTGGATTTTGAGTTGCGGTTTTGGGTAGCAGAACTTTGGACAACAGACATTATTCTTTCCGATTTAAGATATGCCATCGATCGCGAGTTCAGAAATGAGGATATAAACATTCCCTTCCCGCAACGGGATCTTCATATCAAGACCTGCGAACCCCAATTCAGCCTCGCCCAGGAGTAGCCAGACTCATGATCAAAAGTTAACGGAGGAGGAAACAACAGAAGAAACTTTCATGTCCAATTTTATACTTCACTGCCTTTAGGCGCGACGATTTTAGATTTGCTTCTCCAAGTTTCACTCTTACTGAAACAGGACCAGCCCCATCGCAGCCATTTCAACAAAGCAAAAGCCATCCAAAGAGCCCATAGCAATATAGCCACCCGGTAGAACACAAGCGACACGGAAATAAACCCCGCGGTCGGCAAGGGCCCCGCTATCCGGTCCTGATTCCAATTCAGAAGATTTGCGGTCGACCCGTTGCCCACAATGTGCATGTCGGGGGACCCCAATAATCCTGCAGGAATGATAGAGAACAGACTGATGACGGCGGCAAGAGTGAGAGCGGTTAAAACGGTCTGGATCAAATTAAACTGCCATCGTCCGTAGCTTTTAGTATCCAATTTTTCTCTATTATTCAGGGCCAACAGCCACAAGACGACGATCAAGAAACCGACGACGGTGATCGTGCTCATCGCAAGCCCCAGGAGCACCCAATGAGAGGTTTTCAGCGGCGTCAGAGAAGTACGGCCCAAGGCGACCGCCAAGAGGAGGACGACAATCAATTCCCCCCAGAATAAAACCCCGGGCCCCAGGCTTGGACCGTGGACAAACCATATCCACCGGTCGCGGGGAACCTTGATTTTTAAATCAATATTTGAGGCTTCATGTCCCAAATCAATGTCCGGGGTCTGGAATCGAAAGGCCATGCCCACCGGGGTTTTAAATTTCAGTTGATATTCCTGACTGCCGGGATGGATGGGTAGAGAAACCTGGTTTCCTTCCATACGGATAGGTTGTGTTTTTCCATTCAATAATACCGTCTCCAACTCCGTATCGTTTGGAAGAACAAGACGGTGCTGTCCACCCTGGCTGCTGCGCAATTTAAGTCTAAGTTCGGATTGGGTGACTCTGGCTCCCGGGGTTTGAGTCAATTCAACCCCATCGAAAGCCAAAGTACTTCCAGGCACCGCTTCAGGACGGGTGAAGTTTAATGTCAACGTTTCTCCCGGCCACGGGCGAAACTGCGGTTTCAATCGGTCTTGATTCTGCTGAATGATGGATGGAAGGCCTGCAAAATCGACATGAAAAATTGGACTGGCGTCCACGATCCAGTGCTCTACCCAATGATTGCTGTTGGGCGCCTGCAAAGTCAACAGATCGGTTGGGTCCAAAGAAGAAACCCACCGAATTTCTTTTTGCCCCGATCCCAATGACAAAATCACATTACTGCCATTGAATTTAACTCGCTCGGAAAGAACCGATTCTCCCGGGATCAATGGGATCTCCAAATTAATGGGACCAGAATAAGGTGCGATTCGGGTCACTCGGGTTTGAACGCGCCAATCCAGCCCCAACGCCAACGTTCGCTCAACTAAAGCGAAGGCGGGTGGAGCATCGGAACGCAAATCCTCTTTTTGGGTTTTACTGCGAACCCGGGTCAATTGCAGGCTATCGCTGAGAAGCTGTTTTTCTCTCAAGCCTCCGGCTTCCCATCCCTGCAATCGGGTCGTCACATGGCGGGGTTTTCCTGGAAAAAAGATTTGCACTTGATCCTTTTCAGGCAACGGACCGGACAAAATAATTTGATGAATCCCAGGCCGCAAATGCACCCAGATGCCTGATTTTTCCGTTTTCCGCAACAATTCTTTTGCCGGCTTGCCATCGATCAGGACGCGAGTGGGCAACCACTGCTCCCTTGTCCCAGGCAAAGGAACCGCTAAGTTTTCTTCACTGTGAATTTCCAGCCGGAGGGTCAATACAGCCTTTTGGACACTGACAGCCACCCGCTGAACATCGAAACAGTCATTGCCGCATTCGGGCGGAGCCAGGAGCCGTTGCTCCAATTGGTTTAACATCTCCGGGCTGGGGAAATCCGCCAAGGCGTCCTGGGTCGGCGCCATCCCACTTATGAGAAGAAACCAAAAAATCACCGGGGAGGCACGCGTCAGGGTCGGCAAAGAAAATCCCTTTCCAGGACGGAAACTAAAATTCAATATTCCAAACGTCAGAAAAAGGAGCAGAGCAATTCTGAGAAATCCGAGAAAGGAATTGAGCGTTGGCGGAATCAGGATGAGGCTGACTGTTTCATCCTGGCTGACCGGACCTCCCCAAGTGAGGTTGACCCGATTCCATCTCCATACCGGCAACCCCGGACCCGTTTGTACTTTTGCATCAGGATCAAAACGCCTGAACTTTTGCCGCTTTCCAGAACTATATTGGTCGAAATATGAGCCAGAAAAAGAATCAAGGCCTGGCTCCGCCGGTGATTCGAATTGCAACGCGCCTTCCATTTCCATTTTTCTCATGGCCTTTGGTGGAGCGGCCCTCGATTTATACTGAACCATCGGGTTGGAAAATGTTTGCCGGTGTTCGTGTTCTAGCTGAGGATGTATACTCTGCCGGGCTTGGTCGATCATAAAGGGAATGGAGATGATCAACAGCGCCGCAATACTAAAATTTCGATACCAGGAAACAACCGATCGGAATTTACCGTCTGGGATAACTTTCAGCAACGCCAGGCTGGCAAGGATGCTCAGCCAGACGTATACCGGTGCATTGACCTCGTGATAAATGATCCCGATGGTGAAGAAAGCGAGAAGCCCCCACACGTTTCCCATTAAGTTTCTGACGGCCGCCATAATCATCAGCAGAATAAAAAAGTCAAACAAAGACCATTGGCTGATCCAGGAAGAATAAGCGCGGTCCATTCCTGTCCCCGCCAAGAGATCATATCCCGGCGGCAGGTGAACGGTGGTTTTTAGAGAATGGAACCCGTGGTTCCAGCCAACAGAGTTGAACTTATGATCTTGACGCTCGATCCGGCTCACAGCGGCGATGTTTACTTTACCTTGACGGATTTCCACTCCAGGTGTTTTCCCGTCCCGGCCGTAAGTGATGAGCTGATCTTTATTGTTTATGGTCACCCGTCCCAACAACGTTTCCGGATTGGCATCCAGTCGCCAGCCTTCATTCATCGTTCCGGTGATATGATCTTTTACGGTATAACCCTTGCCATCGAAATCCAGCCATATCTCACGCTGGATATTTAAAACGTCTGCGGCGGGTTCGGAGTTTCCTCTTCGTTTTTCGCTTAAGGCGAGGGTGTCCCCCGGCCGAATCCGATACGCAGGCAATGTCCTCCATTCCTCAGGAACATCACTTTGCGTGGGGTCGACAGCCGGGACACCCGACGATTCGGTGAGTCTCAAATTCGTGTTTGCTTGAAAGCTCCATACCTCCTCAGCGGCCCAGGGACCTCCATCCGGATTCCATTTGATTTCTGACAATGGCCCCGCGTGCCGGCTCAACAAATTGATCACCCAATGTCCGGGTTTCACCTGCAGCCTCAACCGACCGTCGGCTTCGAGTCGCCCTGGGATGGGACTGCTCAAATTCATCGGAATGGTACCCTCCAGCAAAACCCGCCCCAGCAAGGTTTCGCGACCAGGTCCCGATACATCCAGGAGAATTCGTGTTTCAATGGTCGCCGGAATTTCGTCACGGATCTTCCTGTACACTTTAATCTGAAGACTTTCTTTGGCAGGCTGATCTCCTTCAACCTGTTTCAACCCCAGCCCGATTTTGTTTTTATTAAATCGAGGAAAGAGGATGGATCTCCCATTTAAGGAAAGACGGACCAATCCTGTGCCCGATGGAGTCGTCAGCCATTTCGGCAGGGCGTTCCATTGAAATTTTCCCTTGACCGAGTATTTTCCCTTTTTCAAAAACAGTGCGGGCAATCCTCTCTGGGATAAAACGGGATGCAAACGATTATTCACTGTTACCCCGAGCGGCCAATATTGGGAATCACCTGGCAACGGAACGAACCCGTCATCATAAAGAGTCCAGTGTTGCTCAAACTTGGCCCCTCTTGTCGTCACATCCAGCTCAAGAGGAGAAGACCAGGCACAAATTCTACTGGGGGAAAGGTTTTTCTGGCCGGGAATTGAGGCACGCATCTCACCTGCCAGGAAAGGACAGTCAGGATCCGGTTTCCCTTCAAGAACCCAATTTTTCCAAGGTTCCAATGGTTTCGGAACATAGGCGGGGTCGGAGGAATAAGCGGCTCCCGGAATAATTTGAAGCAGTCCCAATAGAACTAACAATAAAATATTTTTTAGAACGATTGGTCGATTATAAATGGTCATAGCTTTTTCCAATCCCTGATGAACCGCGAATCAAAGGCGTTTATAGGATAGGGCTATAGTGGGGCAAAATCACATAAAAATAAAAATGGCCCACACCATAAAAGCGTAAGCCATTGTATAAATTGGTGGGCCGTCACGGGATCGAACCGTGGACCTACTGATTAAGAGTTAGCGGTTATTCATTTTTAAGCACTTTGAATCCTGCCTATTATTTTTTAAAAATCCTTGAGTTTCATACTATATAAGAGTATTCTATATACAAGGAATCAGAACGCCTTCTAAAGAGTTCTAAATGCCCTGCCTATTACATGCCTATTAATTTTGAAAGTTAGCGATTTCATGGAAAATATCAAAATCACCAAAACTACGGTAGACAAGCTCCCCTACCCCGCCACAGGGCAGGTTTTTTACAGGGATAAGAACTTACAGGGCTTTGGTCTCTATGCGGGGGCAAAATCTAAAACTTACTATGCAGAGAAACGGGTCAACGGCAGAACGGTACGCCAAAAACTGGGAAAGCACGGAGATATTACCGCCGAAACTGCCAGAAATCTCGCAAAAGTCGCCATTGGGGACATGGCTAAGGGTATCAACCCCAATGAAAGTAAACAGGCCCTGAAGGCCAAGAGCGTTACACTCAAAAAAGCTTATTCAGATTACAAGGCAGAGAAGAAAAACCTCAAACCTAAGACTTTGTACGATTATGACCGGATTATGGAGGTGGTGTTCAAGGACTGGCATAGCAAGCACCTCACCCAAATCTCTAAGGAGATGGTAGCCAAAAAATATAAAAAATTGGGTGAGGAAAATGGTAAGGCTTATGCCAATCTGTCAATGCGTTTGTTAAGAGCCATCTTTAATTTCGCAAAATGGCAATATGATGATGGTAAAGGTGCCCCCTTTATCAGTGAAAACCCTGTCAATCGTATTTCCCAAGCAGGGGGATGGTATAAAATTAAACGTAGGGAAACGGTGATTCAACCTGAAGAATTATCGGATTGGTATCAGGCCGTTTTACAGCTTCCAAACGAAATTTTCAAAACTTATCTGATTTTTCTTCTATTCACAGGCATGAGGCGGGAGGAAGTTGGAAAATTAAAATGGGACCAAATCAACACCAAAGCCAGAACGGTTACCCTCCACGATACCAAAAATAATCAGACTCTAACCCTACCTCTCTCAGATTTCCTTTGGAAACTCTTGTCAGGGCGCAAGAAAGCCGCTATTAATAAATTCGTATTTCCCGGTCCGGGGGCCAATGGCCATATAGTTGACCCGAGATCAGCTATTAAGTTAGTTTCAGAACAATCCGAAATTAAATTCAGCATTCATGATTTACGCAGAACATACATTTCGATAGCCTCTGGATTAATCACGGCATATGAATTGAAGATGCTGGTAAACCATAAAATGGATGCAGATATCACAGGTAGTTATATAGTTCCAAACTTAAATCAACTAAGGAAATGTACCAATAAAATAACTAATTATTTACTTGGTATTGTTGGGGAAACGAAGCCGGGGGAAATTATTCAGTTCCAAAAATAGTATTTAGAATAATTTCAAAGGTTTTAGAATACCTATAATCACAAAATCTATTTTTTTGAATATTTTTATGATATTTTTTACTAGTTGCTTTGAATTTTATAGTCACATCTGATATTATGACTCTCTAGTATTAAATTGAAGTATTAGCACACCCAAGGCTCCGCCCACCGGAGCGACTTTAATCGCATGGATGCATTGTGGCTTCTCCAGCCACTCATTGGCCGGACTTCTCTACTTTAGTCCGGTAAAAACTTTTTCTATGCGAGTAAAAAATGAATACCAATGGTAATACGGATTATTGCAACCCCACAGAAATACCCAAACTTTTGAATCAACAGCAGGTCGCAGAAATGCTGGGCCTGTCAGTCAAGTGGTGTGAACGCAAACGCTGGAGTGGAGGGGGACCGCCATATCGAAAGATAGGTGGCTCAGTACGCTATGAGCTTTCTGATGTTTTGGAATATATCAATTCTCACCAAAAACAATGCAATACGAATGATGGAGGTGAGAAATGCTAGTAGAAAAGAAAATCTTTTTACCATCAAAGAGTGCTGAAGTTCCATTTAAGCTTACAAGCAAATTTTTCATTTTAACGCCTCCAGAATGCCCTGCGTATTTTGGAGGTACTTCCCTTTTGGAGCTACCCTATTTTGAGAAATCCGCCATTGCTTCTAATAAGCCAGCAGAAGGGGGAATTACTCCTAATGAGCATGAAGAGATAAAACCATTAGAAGTACTCCCTATTGTCGTGGATAAGGTTTCCCTAGTTATGGATATTAGACCAGAAGACAGGGAAGGTGTTAAGAGCCTCTTCACAAACATCCGAGCTGAAGATCAACAGAATGGGAGCCTACATACATCGTATGCCCCCAAGGGTATGTATGATTTTGCTTTTAATTACAGGCTTGGTCCTCTTCCGATTAAGGGTAAAGGAGGTAAGGATACTTCTAATCTCCTGATCCAGTTAGACCCTAAGTCTCCTAAACGTCCTTTCCTCAGGTTTGAGTTCAATCCCAATGCTGTCGGTATAAGTGGAGTTGAAAAAGCCCGGAAATTCCTTGAGGAGGCTCTCGATTTCATAAACACGCATGGGGACTACCCGGATGTCAATGAAAGGATATCTATAACCAGACTCGATCTGGCAGTGGATGTCAGTGGAGCCTCGATGGAGGATTTACTGTTTTATAAGCCGGGACTTCACCAATGGGAGGTTTACAGGCTTAATGGTAAGGGTTTCATCCAAACTCAATACCTCGGTTCCTCTAAAAGCAATACGAATTTTTGTGTGTACGATAAAAAGGCTCAGCAAAAGAAAAATGGAAAAGGGGAATTATTAAAGGAATGTACTCGAATTGAATGCCGAATTTCAAAAAAATCGACCCCATTAGTTTCCATTCTTGAAATAAAAAATCCATTTAAAAATTTAAAAGTTCTGGATGCCCGGCTTGTGGAGGAAGGAAATCGTTTTAATGAGAAATATTCATTATTCATTGACTCGGTTTATAGAAGAGGAGTGGCGGGGGCCTTGAAATTAATCAAAGATAAAAAAACCCGTTCAAGTTATCTGAAAATCCTTGAGGATAACGCAAAGGTTGATTGGTGGCAGCCGGACAAGATTTTTGCGGGCCTGCCTGAGGCATTGGTAAAAGCGGGCCTTTCACCTTTTAATTCGTAGTGCCATTAATTTCAATTTTAAACTAATATTTTTAATGATTAAGGTTTTTGATTATGAAAAATTCACAAAATGTGAAGAAATCTAAAGGATTATCGCCATCGCAAGTCAAGGCGGCCACCCTTTTAGTATCGGGTATGTCTGCCACAGATGTAGCGAAGGAGATCGGGATTCATCCTTCCACAATTTCGGTTTGGAAGACTGATCCCCAATTTGAATCAACCATGAATGTCCTTCTGAGAGAACAGAGGGATGCTTGTAAGGAAAAATTACGCGCTTTAGGGCATGATGCTTTATCCGCCATTGAGGAGATTATGAAAAACGGCAAAACTCCTGCTAAGGAGAGATTAACCGCCGCTTTGAAGATAGTGGAGATGCTGGGTATTGAAAATCACTCAAAAACTAGAATAGGTAAGTTGGATATAGATTACGCTAATTTCGATGTTCTCGATAATACAGACCATGAAAAGCTACTGGAACTAAAAGACCTTGAGGCATATTTAGGAAATGATTTTGAAGAAGTTGAACAATAATCATGGTTGATTTTAATACCTGTATTGATTTAATTAATATTTAAATTAAGAAGAATTAAGGAGAAAATTTGCAACTAATTGCAAAATCTGGATATGGAAAAAATTAATAACAAAATTAGGAAGGAGAATTAATTGTATGTATGTACAGTGATGGTACTCGCCAAACAGGGGCCGCTGTCAGGTGAATACCATCACAGATCAATATAAACTTCGATTTGCGAAAAATCCTTATCATTCTCAAAACTTAACGGATGAACAAAAAATGGCGCGGGCAGAGAAATTAAAAAAACCCATTCACATCCAGAACTACTGGGGGAAAGTGGCTTGAATTTGCCGCATTTCCTCTATCCCCGCCTCCAAGGTCGGAAAATCAAAGAAGCCATATTTTTTGCGAATATTTCCATGCCCAATCCAAATGGGGGTAAACTCTATTAAGCCTCTACCCTGCTGAAATTCCCCACCTTGCAGGCAATCTCCTGAATCCCCTAAATATGGAAATTTTCCCCCTATTTGCACAGAACCCCCTCCTGTAAATCTGAAGAAGAAAGATTACCCACTTAAATTTGACATACTAAAATCCAGAAGTTAGCCTATAAATGCTATCTATAGTCTGTCGATTAATAGGGTTCATGAAAGCTATCTTAGCTTGCATGAAACGACAGACTTCAAATGTAAAATTAGGGCTGGCAATCCGCAAGGAAAGAAATAAACTCGGACTCTCTCAAGAAAAATTTGCCGAGAAAGCGGGTCTCCACCGTACCTATATCGGACATATTGAAAGAGGAGAGAAAAACATAACTGTTGGGGGACTCTTGAAAATAGTTAAAGCATTAGGAATCTCCGCCTCACAGCTTCTCGCTAAGGCAGGTCTTTAATGAAAGTTTTTTCTTATGAAAAATCATCTCAAGATTTCCACTGTATATCTATATCTCCTGCTAATTATTGTCCCTTTGCTTGGAGTTCAATGTAAAGGCAATACAGAAAAGTTTAATGAAGGGTTGGCTGCATATGAAGCAGGCTATTACCAGAAGGCTCTTAATATAATTAAACCTCTTGCTGAGCAAGGATACCCTGATGCTCAATTCAGTTTGGGGAAGATGTATGGCAGCGGTAAGGGAGTCCCAAAAAATAACACCAAGGCTTTAAAGTGGTTCCGCAAAGCGGCAGAGCAAGGACATACTCTAGCCCAGACCATACTTGGAGCCATTTATCTCTGGGAAGGTGGAGGAACACCCAAAGATTGCGCGGAGGCGGTGAGGTGGTACCGCAGGGCAGCAGAACAGGGATACTCCAATGCCCAATTTTCTTTAGGAATCATGCATCAAATGGGTTGGGGAATACCACAGGATTACGTTCAGGCTTACAAATGGTTTAGCCTAGCTGCTTCTCACTCTCAAAATGGTCCAGATCATGCTCGAATGGTTGCTGCGGGATTGGCTGGAAAACATAAACCTGAAGATTCTGTTAATAAGCGAGAAGAAATAGAAACAGAATTGACCCTAGATCAAATTGCAGAGGCTAAAAAACTGGTAAGTGAGTGGAAACCA
Organism: Nitrospinaceae bacterium; assembly: GCA_965237905.1. Taxonomy (GTDB): domain Bacteria; phylum Nitrospinota; class Nitrospinia; order Nitrospinales; family Nitrospinaceae; genus SZUA-226. The sequence goes on from OZ250172.1 coordinate 1,015,104, forward strand.
AAATCTTTGGAAGAGTTGTCATTGTAAAATAGGAAATAATCGTTTACGTAATTTGCATGAAATCGCGTAAGAAAAGTATTTTCATGAGTTCTCTTCAGGCTTTCTTTTAAAAGGTTTTAATATTAGATTGTCACCCTCCTCTTGAATATAATATTCCTCAGTAAAATTAATACTTCCCAGCGATATCGGATTCCGAGCTAAATAATTGTGGATAAATATAAAATCCCTTTCTGGCGGCACGGTTGTCCAATGGCCGGGTGCTTTATGGGAAAATAAAACTCCAGAAATACCCGTATAGTCATCCTTGCCTTCTTTCATAAAAACCGAAGTTTCTATTCCCCTTTCATTCTTTTTAAAAATAACCTCCCTAAAACTATAAGAGGTTTCTGTTTCCGTCTGGTTTTTAGAAAAAGTAACGGTTAAATCCCCCACAGGGTAAAGTGCTTTTACGATCAATGGAATATTATTAGGAGGCGGGGTATCTTTCAAGTAATGGCTGTGAATGGCAATAATATACGGATCGGATTCTTTAATGGTGCCATTTTCTAATCTTTCTTGATATTGGTTATTTTTAACGTCAACAGCATTGGTATACCTGAGGATGATTTGTTCGTTTGGCGCCAATTGCGCCATTCCTTGTGTCGCTCTGCGTTCTGGAACCTGATCAGCCCCCTCCCCGCGTTGAGGCATAGTAGCCTCAACCCAAATTAGACTTTCTCCGCTCTCAACACAAATATCTGGTTGATCTATTTCTGTCTTTCTTAAATTAAATCCATTTTGTAAAAAGATTATCCCAAGAAACATTTCCCACCAAAATGGAAAAAATTGCTTTTGGGCATCTTCTCTAAACTGAGGATTAGCATAAGGATGGAAAATCTTCCAAAGTTCCTCTGCATGTTCTCTCCATTCAAGATCACCGTCATTGTCGCCATTTCTGACAATTGTATAGTTGCCATCCTCTTCTTCATTTTGAGGAAGGAAAAATGAATCGTTTTGAGCCATAAATCACCTATTAATGGAAAAATCCCAAAACGAATATTAACTTATGGCCGCCAAAACGACAATGGGGCTCTTGGTGTGTGATGGAGGGAAAAGGGTAAACTTCAAAACCATGTCCCGTCCTCCCTCTTCTCTAGACTGGGCTAATCGCGGAAAATGACCTCCTGCAATTAAGTGCAATCCTGAAAGAATGACCTGCCCTCTCCACACTTTCCCCAAAACGGCAATTTCCTTGATCCGACCCCCGAAAACCCATAGAATACGGCCACTCTATTCCACTTAAAAGACTGGTTATGGCCCGAAAAAAGGCTAAAAAAGCCTCTAAAACAAAAGCTTCCACTCCCAATGGCAAGCTGGAGATCAAGGAACTCGAAAGCTGGCTATGGGAAGCGGCCTGTGGTATTCGTGGTGCCCTCGATGCCCCCAAATACAAGGACTACATCCTCCCCCTGATTTTCCTGAAACGCCTGTCTGATGTCTTCGATGATGAAATTGACCGCATGGCGGAGGACTTTGGCGATCCGGAAACCGCCCTCGAAATGGCCAAAGAGGATAGAGACCTCATCCGTTTTTGGGTCCCAAAGGTTTCCCGGTGGACCAAAATCCGAAAACTGACCAATAAGATCGGGGAGAAATTGACCGATGCCATCCGGGCCATCGCCAAGGAAAACCCTCGCCTCCGAGGGGTAATCGATAATGTGGATTTTAACGCCGCGATTGCCGGAGAACGGATCATAGGAGAGGACAAACTTTCCGCCCTGATCGAAACCATCAACCGCATCCGCCTTGGACTCAAAGATGTTCAACCTGACATTTTAGGCCGCGCCTATGAATACCTGCTCCGTAAATTTGCCGAGGGACAGGGACAAAGTGCGGGAGAGTTTTTTACGCCTCCAGAGGTGGCTTGGGTCATGGCTTACTCAGTGGCTCCCAAAGAAGGGGAAAGCGTCTATGACCCCTGCTGTGGATCGGGAGGACTTCTCGTAAAATGCGAACTCTTGGTTGATGAGAAAGCCGGTGGAAGCCGAAAGGTCAAGAAACCTCTGAAGCTTTATGGTCAGGAAGAAAATAATACCACCTTTGCCATGGCCAAAATGAATACCATTGTTCACGACATGGATGCGGAAATTAAAATTGGGGATACCTTGCGGGCACCAAAATTTCTGGAGAGCACCAGTTTGCAAAGGTTCGATATGTTGGTGGCCAACCCCATGTGGAATCAGGACGGGTACACGGAAGCCTTTTACGATGCCGATCCCTACGAACGATTCAAATTTGGTTTTCCTACCGCTGGTTCGGCGGATTGGGGCTGGGCGCAACATATGACCGCTAGCCTTACCGACAAGGGCCGGGCCGCCATTGTATTGGATACGGGAGCGGTCTCCCGTGGTTCCGGGCAAAAAGGCACCAACCGGGAAAAAGAAATCCGCAAAGCCTTTGTGGAAAAGGATTGGATTGAAGCCGTGCTTCTTTTGCCCGACAACCTGTTTTACAACACCTCCGCTCCGGGGATTGTATTGTTTCTCAAAAAGGCCAAATCCAAAAAGAAACGGAAAAATATTTTATTGGTGAATGCCTCTCAGGAATTTGAAAAAGGCCGCCCAAAAAACTTCATTACTCCAGATGGTATCCAACGAATATCAAAAACCATCGGAAAATGGAAGGAAGAAGAGAAATTCAGTCAAATCGTATCAATCGAAGAGGTTCAGAAGAACGATTACAACCTTTCTCCTTCCCGATATATAGAGGTGGTGGAAGCGGAAACCCACCGTCCCAATGAACATATTTTATATGATCTGGAACAGGCCGAAAAAGAGGCCAAAAGTGTGGACAAGGAACTTACGAACATCCTGAAAAAGATGGGTCTCAAAGCGGAGGCTTATGATGCCTGATAATTCTGGGTTTTTGAAGAAGTTTACTTTAAGGACGGGTGAAGCTTTCCCTAAAGATTGGAAAGTTGATGACGTTGAAGATTGCTTTGATTTGCAACAGGGAAAGGCTTTATCCCGTAAAAATAATAAAGGAGTCTCTCCTAAACCATTTCTTAGAACTGCAAACGTCTTTTGGAATCAAATCGACTCAACCCTTTTAGATGAAATGGATTTCAATGAAAATGAGATCAAGAAATTAGCGTTGCAATATAATGACGTTCTTGTTTGTGAAGGAGGTGATGTAGGAAGAACAGCCGTCTGGAAGGCTAAGGGTTTTCTTTGTTTCCATCAGAATCACGTTCATCGCTTACGTTATAAAAATGGAAAAATAGAGCCCAATTTTTTTGGGTTTTGGATGGAAGCGGCCTTCAAGCTATTTTCTTTTTATAGTGGGTCAAGCAACAAAACAACGATAGCGAACTTGTCAGGAGCAAGATTAAAGGCCTTTCAATTTCCAAGGCCCTCTCTCCCGGAACAAAGAGCGATAGCAAAGGTATTATCCACCATCCAACAGGCCATTGCTGCTCAGGATAAGATTATTGAGCATACCCACGAACTCAAAAATGCCCTTATGCTCAAACTCTTCACCGAGGGATTGAATGGCGAACCTCAAAAACAAACAGAAATTGGCCCTATTCCAAAAAGCTGGAAAGTTGTACCTATCGATGAAGTTCTTACATGTGGTCAATATGGACTTTCGGTTAGAGGGGAAACTGAGGGTGAAATTCCTATATTGCGAATGAATTGCCAAATAGATGGCAGAGTTTATTTTAGTGACCTGCAATACGTCAATTTGACTTCAGAAATATTAAATAAGTTCCTACTTAAAAAGGGGGATGTGCTTTTTAATCGTACAAATAGTTATGAGCTAGTTGGGAGAACCTCAATTTTTGATTCTGGCCAAAATGTGTTTTTGCCTCTTATTTGATTCGGCTACAATTCAAAAAAGACAAAATGCTTCCCGAATTATTTAATTATTATTTTAATATGGACGAAACACAAGTGCGTTTAAAAAGGATTGCAACACGAGGGGTAAGTCAATCAAATATCAGCGCTAGCAAACTAAAGGGATTCCAGATTCCATTACCACCTATTAAAGACCAAATCAAAATAACTCAAATATTAAATCCAATTTCCCAAAAGATAGATACGAATGTATCGAAAAAATTTATTTTAAAAGATTTATTTAATTCCATTTTAAGTAAATTAATGACCGGTCAAATCAGGGCTACCAACTTGATCTAAAATTAGGGGAATGAAAAATGGCATTATGGATGGTAAGGGCGGGAAGGCAGGGACTGCATGAAAATCTAGCTTTGGAAAAGGGACAGATAATCATCGGATGGGATGAGTTGCCGGACGTTTCTTCAATCCAAACCCCTGAAGAAATGAAAAATTTATGTGAAGAGAAATACCCAAACTCCTCCAAAGCCCAACTCGGTATGTCCACCGGACAAATCTGGAAGTTCAAAGACCGGATCAAGGTGGGCGATTTGGTGGTGCTTCCCCTTAAAAGCCAGTCAGCCATTGCTCTGGGCAAAGTAACCGGTCCCTACAAATATCTTTCCAATAACCCCTATGGGGCCAAGCATACCCATGCGGTGAAGTGGGTCCGAACCGATGTTTCGAGGAATGATTTCGGGCAGGACCTGCTTTCTTCCATGGGAGCTATCATGACAGTTTGCCAGATTAGGCGGAACGAAGCGGAGGAAAGAATCAAATCAATGCTGGATGGACAAAAGGATCCGCATCTTGGAGCCAAGCTCCCATCCATCGGGGAGGGGGAAGATGATGGAGGAGAGGAGGGAATTCCTTATAATCTTGAAGAATATTCTCAGGATCAGATTCGCAAACATATTGAAGCCCATTTTAAAGAGCATGAATTAACCCGGTTGGTTTCTGCCATCCTTAAAGCTCAGGGTTACCAGACCTATATGGCCCCTCCCGGTCCGGATGGGGGAGTGGACATCATAGCGGGTCAGGGTCCCATGGGGTTTGATCCCCCAAAATTATGCGTTCAGGTGAAATCCGGATCTTCCCCCATGGGTGTGACCACGCTCCGGGAACTTCAGGGAGTCATGAAAAACTTTGGAGCCCATCAGGGATTGTTTGTATCTTGGGGAGGGTTCAAGGATACCGTCCGCAAGGAAGCAAGGACCCTGTTTTTTGAAATGCGTTTGTGGGATTCAGGGGATTTGGTCAAAAGTCTTCTGCAAAATTATGAAAAATTGTCGGATGAAATCCAAGCAGAATTACCCCTGAAAAGAATCTGGACTTTGGTTCAGGAAGATTAACCCTAATCCATCACCCTAATATGGCGCCCGGATTTGGAGCCGAAGCTCCTTCAGTTCAAAATCCCATTCTTGGTTATGTTTCCGAGCAGACCGATGGTCTGAAATGGGACTATGTGGAACGGGAACAGGCGGAGGATCGGCGGGGTGGAATGGCCGGGGTCTTTTTCTACGATTCCCTTCACCAAAAACTCCTTGAGCTGAATGACTGGATGGATGATTCCCTCGCCAAGGAAGTCATCAAGCGCATAGCGAATGTCCGCCCAACGATTGACGGCAATCAGGAACTCCTCTCATGGTTGCGGGGCCGACAATCCATTCACCACGACCAAGAAAAACGGGAGCGCAACGTAACCCTCATCGATTTCGACCATCCCGAAAACAATAGTTTTGAAGTAACCGAAGAGTGGCAATACACCAATGGCCGGTTTACCAACCGGGCAGATATTGTTTTTCTCATCAACGGGGTTCCCGTAGTTTTGGTGGAAGCCAAGGCCGCCCACAAGGAGGAAGGAGTTGCCGAGGGAGTGGAGCAAATACGCCGTTACCATGAGGAAACCCCCGAGATGGTCACCATCAACCAGATATTTGACGTGCCCAACCTGCTCGATTGGTATTACGGAGTCACTTGGAATACCAACCGCAAGAATCTGTTCAACTGGCGGGATGAACAACCGGGAAACTATGAGCAAAAGGTAAAAGCCTTCTTTCAAAGGGATCGCATTCTTAAATTCATTCAGGATTATATTCTATTTATTAAAAGTGATGATGAACTTCAGAAATACATCCTCAGACAGCATCAGACACGGGCTATAGAAAAAGGAGTTCTACGAAGTTTGGAGGAGGAGAAGAGGACAGGATTATTCTGGCACACTCAGGGGTCCGGCAAAACCTTCACCATGATCGTTACCGCTAAAAAACTGCTGGATCAACCTGAACTGGAGAAGCCCACGGTTTTGATGTTGGTGGACCGGAATGAACTGGAGTCTCAACTGTTTCAGAATCTGGAAGGGTATGGTTTTGGTGATGTCAAAATTATAGAAAGTAAGGCAGATTTAAAGGACACATTAAGGCATGACCGGCGGGGTTTGATCGTCAGTATGATCCATAAATTTGAAGGTATTCCTGAAAATATCTGCACTCGGGACAATGTATTTGTACTGGTCGATGAGGCACATCGATCCACGGGAGGTGACTTTGGGAATTACCTCATGGCGGCCTTGCCCAATGCCACTTACTTTGGTTTCACGGGAACGCCTATCGACCAAACCGCCTACGGGAAAGGCACTTTTAAAACCTTCGGGCGGGATGATGCCCCCAAGGGATATTTGGACAAATATAGCATGGCGGAGTCTATTGAGGATGGCACCACTCTGCCCCTCCATTACACCCTTGCCCCAAACGATATGCTGGTAAATCAGGAAACCTTGAGCAAGGAATTTCTCGATCTGGCGGAATCTCAGGGGGTCAGTGACGTGGAAGAGTTGAACCGCATTCTGGAGCGGGCCGTTACCCTGAAAACGCAAATGAAGGCTCATGATCGGATAGAAAAGGTAGCGGGATTCGTGGCCAAGCATTTTCGGGAAAATGTGGAACCCATGGGCTACAAGGCATTTTTGGTTGGGGTGGACCGGGAAGCCTGTGCTTTATATAAAAAGGCTCTTGACCAGCATCTACCAGCGGAATACAGCCGCGTGGTTTACTCTCCCAGTCATAATGACAGAGCTTTACTGAAGGAATTTCATCTAAGCATTCAGGAGGAAAAGGATATTCGCAAGGCATTCAAGCGAAAGTCTGACCTTCCAAAAATTTTAATCATAACGGATAAGCTGTTGACCGGCTTTAACGCACCCCTTCTGTACTGCATGTACCTTGACAAACCCATGAGGGATCATGTTTTATTGCAATGCATCGCACGGGTCAACCGACCCTATGAGGACTCGGATGGATTAAAAAAACCAGTGGGATTTATTCTGGATTTTGTGGGCATTTTTGAAAAGCTGGATAAAGCACTGGCCTTTGATTCAGATGAAGTTTCGAGCGTGATTCAGGACATTGATCTAATCAGAAATGAATTTGAAAAACTGATGAAAGACCGGGCCGGTGAATATTTAAAGTTGGTGAAAGGAAAATCAACGGACAAAGATTTTGAAGAGGCGGTTGAGTTTTTCGCTCAGAAAGAAAAGCGGGATGAGTTTTTCAAACTCTTCAAGACCATTGAATCCTTCTATGAAATCCTTTCGCCGGATGCGTTTTTAGGACCTTTCATTGAAGACTACAATAATCTGGCCCGGCTTTATTTTTCCATCCGCAACGCCTATAAGAAGCGAATATATGTTGACCGGGAACTCATGGCCAAAACCAAGGAATTGGTTCGCCAAAACGTATCCGCCGAAGGGTTCACAGGAGCCCTCCCCATTCAGACTATCGATGAGAATACACTGACCGCCTTAAAGCAATCGAAGAGCACCAATCACGTCAAAGTGATTAATCTCATCAAAACAATTCGTATTACGATTGATGATGAAGGCGGAGATAATCCCTTTTTGATCTCCATAGGAGAAAGAGCGGATGCCATTGCCGAAATGTACGAGGACCGGCAATTGAACACAGAAAAAGCCCTTCGCAAACTGGAAGTATTAATCCGGGAATATAATGAAGCCCTGCAAGAATGGAAGAAAAAGGGGCTAGATATAGATACCTTTTCCATTTACTGGTTGTTGCAGAAATCAGGATTAAAAAAAGCTGAAAAACTGGCTGTGGAGGTCAACGCTGTATTTAACTCCAATCCTAATTGGAAGGTGAACGGCAATGAGTTTCGTATTCTTAAAAGGGGATTGTATAAGGTTTTGATGAAGCCGGTGGGAAAGGACAGAATCAAGCAAGTGACGGATCAGCTTTTGCGGGTTAGAAAAGGATGAAAGTGGCTATCAACAAGGAATCGATCAAGAAAAAAGCCAAAGCGGCTAAACCGTGGACCGACAAGGCGGGATTAAAATCTCGTGTCCGGGAGTGGGAAAAGAAAATTAAGGTTGATGTTAGGGAGGTCCATATTCGGGATATGCGGAATAAGTGGGCTTCCATAACCACCGATGGGGGCCGGTTGACATTGAATAGGGAGTTGCTCAGGCATCCCTCTGATTTTGCCGATTACGTGATTGTGCATGAGTTGATTCATTTAAAGGTCCCTAATCACGGAAAACTCTTCAAAAGCCTAATGACCATCCACCTTCCAAAATGGGGAAATTATTCAAATACTAAATAATTAACTTTAAAGGAATTATTTATGGGGTCTCATGATTTAGAAAACATAAAAAGCATTATTAATAAAGAGGGGTATCAAATTGAGGATGAGAAAAGGCTAGGGAATAATACAGGCTCTCAATTGCGATTAAAAAGTGGTGAAATCATCAATATTTATGATAAAGGCACAATACAATTTCAAGGAACCCAAAATGGTGCTCTGGAGGCCCTTATTAAAGGAGAAGGAAGGTCTTCTGGACCAAAGCATTTACCAAAAGAAAATCGAAAGGTTTTTATTGTTTACGGCCATGATGAAAATGCTAAATGCGAATTGGAAGCGATGCTGAGAAGGTGGGAAATCAATCCTATATTTTTGGATCAATTGCCATCAGAAGGCCAGACTATAATTGAAAAATTGGGAAAATACAGAGCTGAGGTTTCATTTGCTGTGGTATTGGCAACCCCAGATGACGAGGGCTTTAAGGTGGGTCACAGCGATGAAAAGGCTTTTCGGGCTAGGCAAAATGTTGTGCTGGAGACAGGCATGATGCTAGCTCTTTTAGGTCGGGCAAAGGTAGCAATCCTTTTAAAGGATCAAGAGAAGATGGAACGCCCCTCAGATATACAGGGATTAATATATATACCTTTTAAGGATCGTGTGGAAGACGGCAAATTGCTTTTGGCAAAAGAGTTAAATGCTCAAGGAATAAATATCGATGTAGATAAAATTTAATCCCCTTAATTGGTATATGGTCATTTCACAAGTTTAAAGCTTATCTACTGATTAACCTCTAGCATAAAATATGAACAATTCAGGTATCATAGATGTCAACTCGTTTCATTTTCAATTTAAGCCAAGCCAAATAGAATTAATTACAAATCCAAATGCTAAAGATGAAGAATTCAAATTTAGAACAGCGGTTGAACTGTGCCAACATATTGTCAGTAATTGGGATAATGAAAATACCCGTTTTCAGAGAGAGATTGATGCATTCCTAACAAACGATCCGACATATCAAGTTTGGAATAAAACCAAAACTCTATTAAAAGATGCACCGGCATATAAAGTTTATCGTGGGGATAGCAAAAGATTACATGAGGCAACCAATACTCTTATCAATGGAAACCAATTATCTCCCTCAGACTATGAGTTAATTGAGTCCCTTCAGAAAGAAATATATTCGTCAAAGGTCTGTTTGAAAAAAGGTCAGACTGTTTTTCATGGGATGGGCATTTCTAAAACGTCTAAATGGAAATCGAATTTAACCATACCCGAATTTCTCTCGACCACCCTAAACCCCATAGTGGCGTTTTCTCATGCAACTCGAAAATCTGGAAATTTTGGTGAGGTGGGATTTGATTTACAACCAACGATATTAATTATTAAAATGAAAATCGATTCATCAACGATTTTGGGTATGGGTAAGTATAAACATGAGCAAGAGCTATTATTAAATTGCGGTGCTCAAATTTCTGTTTGTCAGACCCAAAATTTTCAGGTGGTAAATAAATCTTGGGGTTTTGATATTTACGAAATTGAGCTAACAGGTTTTGCTGAAATTTTCAATTCTGATTAAATAAACTTATCCTCAAGCATGAACCATATCCACAGTTTTCCTCCAATTTCCGATAAGGATTCACGGGTACTTATTCTGGGGAGTATGCCGGGTAAAGAGTCGTTAGTGAATAACGAATATTATGCCCACTCCAGAAATTCATTCTGGCGAATTATGGGGGAAATATTAGAAATTCCTGAGGGAATATCCTATGTGGATAAAACCAAGGCCTTGCTGAATGGGGAAATAGCCTTGTGGGACGTTCTTAAAGCTTGTACTCGGGAATCAAGTTTGGACTCTGATATCGTTGAATCTTCTATTATCTGCAATGACTTTAATAAGTTTTATGAATCCCACCACTACGTATCCAAGGTCTTTTTTAATGGAGCAAAGGCGGAAGCCCTGTATATGAAATACGTTCATCCTGATCTGCCTGATGAATCCAGAGACATCCAATATGTCAGACTACCATCAACAAGCCCGGCAAATGCCAGACAGACACTGAACGCAAAAATTGACGCATGGCGAGTAATAGTAGGTTGATTGATCTGATTATCTAAAAAGAGTTTTGTGGGGCACTCTTGGGGCACTAGGGAGCAAAATAAGACGGTTTCCCACCAAAAGAGACATATTAATTAATTCAATTAATCCTCCCTCCTACCGCCTATTATACGCCTATTAATAGAAAGTGGGCTACGGGACTAGGCCCGTAATCTATTGTTTTATTGGTGGGCCGTCACGGGATCGAACCGTGGACCTACTGATTAAGAGTCAGTTGCTCTACCAGTTGAGCTAACGGCCCACCTTTAATTGTTCCTTATTATATGGAGCATAAATTAGCATGCTCCCAAGGGGGAGTCAATATGGCCTCCTCCTGCGTTCCACCGTCGGCTCTCTCTCCTACCCCCCTCCTATAATGTGCGTCCCTTGCATTCCGAATAAGGTAGAAAATGTATTCATTATATATAAACAGACTGCGCGCTCCCGACACAATCACCCGCTACCGGGAACTCTTACCCTATAAAAAATTTAACAGCTTCATCTGCCCCATGGCGATCAGGTTGCACAAACCTCCCAGGACCAACGAAGCAAATAAATAAAGGAACGCCTTGCTTCGGTCAATCCGTATTTGCACAATATCTGCCAACAGCCCCAGCCCCATCAGGCCGAAAAAGAGTACCTGCTGGATCTTCAATAAAATATCCTCACCTTCCAGCGGCTCCCCTTCCCGTATCCCGGGAAAGCGGTATTCATTGTAGAAACAGGCCGCATACAGCCCGACCAGGAAGAAAACCCATATCTTTTTCAATAAGATAAGGGTTTCTTCCACCCGGGGTTCTTTGATTGGATCATTTTCCATGGCTACGGCCAGCGGGCTCCGTCAATTTTTAAAATCTTCCTCTTTACTGTGGCATCTAATTTGGTATAACTTACATAAAATCAGATTTAAAGCTGAGATATGACGCGGAGGGTCCTGGACTCAGGGGGGACCGGCATTCCCCGTTTTTGTTTTTATGAAAGTTGCCCCCCTTATTCAGACCACTAGTTCAAAAACACAGGCTTCCATTCAAGATTCTACACTATTTTTCAGTGTTAACATTCAGGAGAAAGGATCAAGCATCATGGCTATCAGACTAGGAGACGAAGCACCCAATTTTACCGCCGACACCACTGAAGGGAAAATTGATTTCCATCAATGGCTGGGCGACGGCTGGGGAGTGTTATTTTCCCATCCCAAAGATTACACCCCGGTTTGCACTACCGAACTGGGCCGTGTGGCTAATTTGAAACAGGAATTCGAAAAAAGAAAGGTGAAAGTTCTCGCCCTCAGCGTGGATTCTGTCGACGACCACAAAGGATGGATCAAGGATATTAACGAAACCCAGAGTTGTACCGTTAATTATCCGATCATTGCCGATCCCGACAAAAAAGTGGCGAAGTTGTACGATATGATCCACCCCAACGCGCTGAATAACCTGACCGTGCGTTCGGTTTTCGTCATCGGTCCGGATAAACAGGTAAAACTCACCCTGACCTATCCGGCCTCCACCGGCCGCAATTTTGACGAGCTGTTACGGGTGATCGATTCCCTGCAGTTGACCGCCAATTATCAGGTGGCCACCCCGGTGGACTGGAAACACGGTGAGGATTGCGTGGTGGTTCCCGCAATCAAAACGGAAGATATTCCGGCGAAGTTCCCGAAGGGGCATAAGGTCATCAAGCCCTATCTGCGGACCACGCCGCAACCGAATCTCTAAAATGTTCCAAGGTTTGGAGGGCGGGTTGCCCTCCAAACTTTTCTTTTCCCCTGCTCCGTGCTATTCTGGCCTCGAATTTAATTCCCATCTTAAATTAAGATTTAGCCCATCATGAACCCAAACGCACAGCCTCCTGAAATTTCATCTCTGATTCGCCTGCTGGACGACCGCGACCCGTATGTGACCGACCAGGTTGGCAACCGTTTGGTGGAATTGGGAATCGAAGCGGTGCCTTTTTTGGAGATGGCCAGCCGTGGAGAAAACCTGACCCTTAAAACCCGAGCACTGGGAATTTTGGAAAGGATTGCTCCCCGGCAACTGGCAGATACCTTTCGCAGTCTTTCACGGACCCCGGACGATATTGATCTGGAAAAGGGTGTTCTCCTGCTCATGCAGTTTGGCCATCCGTCCGCCGACCCGGAACAGATTCATCAACAACTGGATCAACTGGCGGAAGGTCTGGCTCCGAAGATCAAACTGGAAGAACCCGCCACCCAGATTCTTGGACAATTGACGAATTATCTGTTTCGTCAACACGGGATTCATGGCAATCAGGACAACTATATCGATCCGGACAACAGCTATTTCGACACGGTGCTTAAAAATAAAACCGGCCTTCCTATCGCCCTCTCCGTATTGTGCATTTTAATTGGACAGCGCTTGCAAATTCCGATCGTCGGCATCGGCCTGCCCTATCATTTTATCGCCAAGTACAATTCGGCGGCCGATCCGATCTTCTTTGATCCCTTTCACCGGGGCCGCGTTCTGACTCCCGAAAAATGCTCGGAAATGGTTCAGGGATTCGGCGTCCAGTTTGAAGATCACTACCTGTTTCCGGTCACCCACCGGGAAATTCTGACACGCATGATCCAAAACCTCGTCAATATCTACCAGAAATTGGACGAGCCGGCAAAGGTGATCTCCCTCAAAGAGTATTCACAAATTTTGATGGGTCAAAAATAAAAGGGTTGCTGACCGGCTCCGGTCAGGAAATTCCGATCCCGTTGCTGGATTGGGATTGTCGCTCAAGCTGCTTGGTGAGAATGATCTCCCGCAGGCGTTCCAGAATGAAATCCGCCAGATCTGCCACGGTACGAATCACCTTGGGTTGGCTGAAAATCTTTTTCGCTTCGGAAGTAAACTCATTGTCCACAACCGAGTTGACCAATTCATTCACGTTACGAATGTTTTCAGGATTCACCGCCGCGTTTTCTTGTGCAAACAAGTCGCTGGACGGAGCGGGTCCCGGCTGCGGTCCCGATGCGGGTTGTGGGTTGGATGAACCGGACGCCAACTGACGACTCGTCCCTTCAGGTGGAGCAATGGCCCCCTCTGGATTAACGGTTTGGGCCTGGAGCCCTTCCTGTCCCTGATTGTTTGGAGATACGGCATCAGGCTGACTGACCGGAGTTTCCACACGGGCGTGTTCACCTGCTTGTGCGTTCTGCAGTGCCGGACTGGCGGCGGTCACCGTAAAATCTCTATTCGAAGTTTCAGGCGGCTCTGCCACTGTCACCGGGTTGTCCACATTCGTATGCTCACGCGCTTGCGCGTTCTGCAATGCCGGACTCGCGGTAATCACCGGATTATTAGGCTCGGCTCCATTCGTGATTCTTTCTACTGAAATGAGATTTTCTGAGGCGGGAACCCCTCCAACCAAATCTTCATTCGGTAGGGACACATTAGCGATCACCCCATCCTCTATCCCTGGAAGGCTGAGTGTTTCCACCACAGCCTGCTCCACGCTGGAGGTCAAATCCCGAATCGCTTCAGGATTCGATGCCACCACGGTCGCGGCATTCTCAGCTTGCTCCAAACCGGGTTGGCTCAAGAAGTCAGATACCGCTGTCCGGACCTTTCCTGCCAGATCCTGAATCGCGCCCAACTCATCAGAGTTCAATCCATCCCCGACCACCGCTGAATAGGCAGAAGCCGCCCGTGCCACTGATGAGATTTCCGGAGTGACCGGGTCTTGGCTCTGCTCCGGTGAATCCTCCAACGGAGGAGGCGCAGGATTTCCCGGTGCAGGCACAGGGTTCCCTTTCAATGCCTTAAGCTGAGCATTGGCAGAAACCGAAGCTCTCACTTGGGAAAGTGAGGCTTGCCGGACCGGGTTCGCAATTTCGTTTAAAACTTGAATATCCATTGATTCCTAAGCCTTTTAATTAACAGAACAAGGCGGATTTGGGTTTTTCCTGATATCTTTATCGGCAGAATTACCCGAAACCTGAGCCGGTTTATTGAAAAAACCCAAAGACCAACCCTTTATTTTATGGGAATTTAGGAGTAAATCAGGACAAGCCGTTGATTTATCGGCATGTTGAACCGCCTAACAAAAATGATCCGGATAACCCATGGTTTGAATTTAATTTGAATCGGGGAGCACAGCCTTTTCAAAGGTAGGATTATTTTGGTCCTTTTCCGAAAGAACGGGGTCTTCGATCGGCCATTCGATTCCCACCTTGGGATCGTTCCAGATCAGGCCGCCTTCATCCTCCGGGTAATAAAAATCGGAGCACTTGTACATGAAGTCCGCAGTGTCGCTGGTCACACAATAGCCGTGGGCAAAGCCGGTGGGCACGAACAACTGATGCTTGTTTTTTGAGGAAAGAGCGTATCCGTCCCACTGCCCAAACGTGGGAGAATTTTTACGAAGGTCGACCACCACATCGAACACCTCGCCCTCAGGCACCCAGACCAGCTTGGCCTGACCGTGCTTGATCTGGTAATGCATACCCCTTAAAATACCGCGGGTGGAGCGGGCATAATTGTCCTGAACAAGTTCCACGTCAATCCCATGATCCCTGTACCGGTCCCGGTTATAGGTCTCGAGAAAAAAACCGCGCGGGTCTTCAAAAACCCGGGGTTTGATGAGATAGACTCCTTGCAAACGCGATTCGGTCACTTTCATAAACCGTCCTATTCTCTTTCAGGGCCCAAAGTTGGATGATTCTAACCTAAAAAGCCGCGGATTGGCATCCGGTTTTTATTTCAGGAGTCATTGACACCCCCCTCCAGCCCCCCTTATAATTCTCCGGCTTATCACATACAATGAAGTTTCAAAGGAAGGACCGGTAGAGTGAAAATTATTCCCGCAGTGGATATCAAAGGCGGCCAATGCGTCCGCCTGACCCAGGGCAAAGAGGATCAGGAAACCGTTTATTCAGACGATCCCCAGGCCATGGCCCAACATTGGGATGAGCAGGGCGCCCAACTCATTCATGTGGTGGATCTGGACGGCGCCTTCCAGGGTCTGCCAAAAAACGCCAGCATCATCAAAGACATCATATACAGCAGTACTGTGGATATCCAAGTGGGGGGAGGCATTCGTTCCATTGAAGCGATTGCTTCCTATATAAACGCCGGTGCCTACCGGGTCATTCTGGGCACCATCGCTCACGAGGAACCGGCCTTTGTGGCAGAGGCCTGCAAACAATTCCCGGGGAAAATCATGATCGGCATCGATGCCCAAGACGGAAAAGTCGCCGTCAAAGGCTGGACGGAGGTTTCGGAGCAAAAAGCCGCCGACCTCGCCAAAACCATGGAACCGTTGGGTGTCGCGGGTTTTATTTTCACAGACATCAGCCGGGACGGTATGTTGCAGGGACCCAACCTCGACAGCATCCGGCAATTTGCCCAGGCCACTTCCCTGCCCATCATCGCGTCCGGCGGCATCAGCGGAATACAGGATGTGGTCAGCCTTCTCTCTCTCCAATCCGAAGGCATCGAAGGCATGATCACTGGAAAAGCCCTGTACGACAAGAGGCTCGATTTCAAAGAAGCCTTGAAACAGGTGCGTGACCATGCTGGCTAAACGAATCATTCCCTGCCTGGATGTCAAAGACGGCCGCGTGGTCAAAGGTGTGCAGTTCGTCAACCTGCGGGATGCGGGCGACCCGGTGGAATGCGCCGCCGCTTACGAAGCGGAAGGCGCCGACGAATTGACCTTTCTCGACATCACCGCCTCGCACGAAAAACGTGACATCCTTCTCGACGTGGTGGCACGGACTGCCGAAAAAGTGTTTATGCCGCTCACCGTTGGCGGTGGCGTGCGCACACTGGAGGACATCCGCAATCTTTTGAAAGCAGGAGCCGATAAGGTGGCCATCAACACCGCCGCCGTCCACAACCCTGAGTTTGTGCAACAAGCCGCGCAACGGTTCGGAAGTCAATGCATCGTGGTGGCCATCGACGCCAAGCAGGTGGAAACCGCAAGCCCAGCCATTGATCCGCCGGTCGATTGGAAAGACCATCATCCCGATCTGTTCCAACGCCCTGCCCCGCCCACTCCCACATGGGAAGTGTTCACGCACGGCGGCCGCAACCCGACCGGGATTCAAGTGATCCGCTGGGCCCAACTCATGGAACAATACGGCGCCGGCGAAATCCTGCTGACCAGCATGGACCGCGACGGCACCAAACAGGGTTACGACGTGGCGCTCAATTGCGCGGTGTCGGAAGCCACCACCATCCCGGTGATTGCCTCGGGGGGTGCGGGAACGCTGGAACATATGTACGAGGGAATTGTTGAAGGCAAAGCCGACGCCGTGCTCGCCGCCTCGATTTTCCATTTCAAGGAAATCACCATCCCCGAAACCAAACGCTACCTGGCGGACAAAGGTATTCCCATCCGGCTTTAATCCTCCCTTTTTCAGGGGATTTACCTTTTCAGATATTTTGTAACCTCCCAATTTTAATCAATTAACCTTGACTGCCTGCTGAGAATTGGTTACAAATTTCTTTCTCCAAAAATTGAGTGGCACTTCTGAATATTTTTGAGGACATCCAAATGACTCTTTCGAGAACGCTTATAAAAACAGTAACTCTTAATATATTTCTCGCGTTGGTGATCGGGATGGGGTTCACTCCCGCCTTCGCTGACAAACTTGAATTCGGTGACGGCAATATTCTGCAGGGCACCGTTTCTACCCTTGAAAAAGGGACGCTGATATTTTCTACAGCGTATGCCGAGAAAATTAAAATCCCAGTCGGCCAAATTAAAACCATTTCGACGGATAAAGCGGTCACCTTAAAAATGACCAACGACTCGATCCTGACGGGCAAACTGATCACGCTGGAAGACGGACGGGTGGCGATCCTCTTGGAACCGGTGGGGGAAACCGTTCCCTTCGAGTGGGCCCAGGTTAAGAACATCAACGAACCGCCGGGAAGCTGGACGGGCAGTTTTGCCGCAGGAGGCACGGTTCAAACCGGCAACGTGGAACGAGCCAGCATCAGTGTCGGATTTGACGCCAGACGAGACTGGGAACACGACCGGTTCCAATTCCGCTTTCTCCACAACTATGCGGAAGACACCGGCAGTATCACTTCCCGCAATACTTTCGGAGCCATGAAGTTCGACCATTTTTTCACGCAAGATTTTTTCACTAGCCTCAGCTTGGAATTATTGAAAGACGAATTCAAGGATCTCAACCTGCGGGCCATCATCGGTCTGGGATTGGGCTACCGGATTTGGAACGATGACGTAAAAACCCTCGAGTTGGAAGGGGGCGTAACATTTTTCTCTGAGGATGTGGACTTGGGAACGGACGATCAATTTATCTCTGGCCGGATCGGAGTGACCTATTCCTATAAAATCCTTGAGAACCTGTTGTTCAAGGACTACATGCTGTACTATCCAAATTTTGAAAAACCCAAGCAGTACCGTCTCCGTAACGAAGCCGCCCTGATTTCACAACTGGGCCAGGGCTGGTCGCTGAAACTATCCCATATCTTCGACCAAAATTCCAATCCGGCGCCCGGCATTGAGGATAAGGATCAGCAATTTATTTTTGCCCTTCAGTATTCGTTTTAGAAAAAGCCCTGGGTGGGAATTACAGCAATCAGGGAGTGGCAAAAACAGTGGAGCCAACGTGAGGATCAAGGCCGTCTTCAGAATATTTAAAGCGGGGATCAGCTCACACCGTTGTTTTTTAAACGGAGCGACTTGGAGGCGGTATCGAGGGTCGCCTCCACCCCCAAGGGAAGGGTCCACATTTCATTGCCATGCCCCACCGGGCAATGGGTAAGAATAGGGATGGAACTTTTCGGCAATATATCCTGGAAAAGATTATCCAGCCGTTCGCTTTGTCCCTCCCCAAACCGGCAATTGATCATTTCCCCAAACACAATGCCCTTCACACCGCGGAACTTGCCAGCGCCTTTCAACTGCCACAACATACCGTCGATCCGGTAGGCGGGTTCGTTGACGTCTTCAATCAGCAAAATACCGTCACGGCTTTGGATTTCGTAAGGAGTTTTCAGGGAACGGCACAGCAGGGTCAGGCACCCGCCGACGAGTTTGCCCCGAGCGGTTCCTTCCTGCAGGACGCGGGCCTGGGGTGCCTCCAAATGACCGCCTTCTTTAGCCCCGGTCAGGACCTTGCGGAACTGGGTTTTGGAAATCTTCATGGGCTTGCATCCGAAACTGCCCGATACCATCGGCCCGTGGAACGCAACCAGTCCGCATTTCTGAAGCAGGTAGATCAACAGCAGGGTAATGTCGCTGGAGCCCACCACCACCTTGGGATTCTTGCGAATAATTTTGGAATCAAGCAAGGGCAGAATGCGGTTGACCCCATAGCCACCGCGGGCGCAGAAGATGGCTTTGATCTCCGGATTCTGGAACATCACCATCAGGTCATCCGCCCGGTCTTCATCTTCTCCGGCCAGAAATTGTTTGCGATCATTCACGAATCTTCCAAGAACCGGTTGAAACCCCATCCCGCGGATTACCGTTAAACCTTCTTCCAAATGTGCCGGGTCGACCGGACCCGCCGGGGCCACCACTCCCACCATATCTCCCTGTTTCAGCTTTTTAGGGCGTATCAATCGCAGATTTGAGGTTGCCACGGGTTCTCCAGGCACAAAAGTTTCAGAATATTACCTTACCATTATAACCCCATAACTGATTGATTTTTTTAGATATTAAGAAGTGCTGGCAGGAAGGAGCCCGGTTTGAATTGAGAAAATGTTCTTCCGGAGATTTTTTTTCTACAAAGCGCTAAAGTTATCAATATTTCATCCGATAACTCACCTGAGGCTAATAATGCGCTGAGAAGGTAGGGACCGGGCAGTTCCGGCCTTTCCGTATGTACTTTAGCGGCACGGCCTACAACATAACTTAAGTATTCTTTTTAAACGGTGACACAATCATGACGATTCGAATTTTTACCAACCTGACCTCCTTGAACGCTCAGCGGATTCTGGGCATTAACAATGACCGTCTGGCGCAGTCGATTGAGCGGGTGTCCTCCGGGCTCCGCATCAACCGGGCCAGCGACGATCCCGGCGGACTGGCGATCGCGGAATCCCTGCGGTCGGATATCCGGGTGCTCCGTCAGGGTTTGAGGAATCTGAACGACGGGATTTCCCTCGTCAACGTGGCGGAAGCCGGACTGAACGCGCAATCCGATATACTGATCCGCATGCGCGAGTTGGCGGCGCAATCGGCTTCGGGAACCCTCACCGACCCGGAGCGGGCCACCCTGCAATTGGAATTCGTTCAACTGAGGAACGAAATCGACCGTATCTCCAACGCGACCGAATTCAACGGGCAGACCCTTTTGGACGGGTCACTGACTAGTGGAGCGGCAAGCCCCATCGTCATTCAATTTGGTCTGGACGCCACCGCCAACAGCCAACTCAACCTCAATACCGAGGCCGATGTGGCTGACGTCGATTCCACCTTTTTAGGCATCGCCGCCTCGGACATCTCCACCCAGGCCGGGGCCACGACTGCTTTAACCACTCTGGATACAGCCCTGGATCTCTTGTCCGGCGAACGCGCCAGCCTGGCGGCGGTACAAAACCGTCTCACGCGAATCCTTCCCGGTCAGGCCATCCTGGTGGAAAACCTGACGGCCGCCGAATCCCAGATCCGCGACGCCGACATCGCTGAAGAAGTGGCCCTGCTGGCGCGCAACCAGATACTCGTGGAAGCCGCCACCGCCATGGTCGCCCAAGCCAATATCATCCCCGAACAGGTATTGAAACTGCTTCCTTCGAATTAGGGAAATTTAACCACCGATGAACACAGATAAACACAGATAAAACCGGGAGCCTTTCCTTTTGGTTTTCCGTGTTTCCTGTTTCTTGCTCCCTTCTCCAGGTCTTTCTGAATTTATCCTGTTATTCGGTCCTCCAGGATGTTGATGGTTATCACCAATTTGGGAGGGCCTGTCAAAGGTTTCAATAGTGTAAGCCACTGATATTCAACCCGTTAAAATCCAACCCCCGAAACACCTCCAAAAAAGCATCAAGGAATTCCTCAAATACCCGATATGAAAGACAAGTGACAGTTGGAGGAAGCAAAGGCTTCCCCTCACGCAAGAATACAACATCGCTTAACGAGGTTCCGGCATGGAGGCTGGAAAAAACACAGAGCAGTAATCATAATCAAGGAGGATTTATCATGGCAGTACGAATCTTTAACAACATTCCTTCACTCAACGCGCAGAGGCATTTGGGAATCAACAATCAGCGCCTGGCCCAGTCCATCGAACGGATCTCATCGGGACTTCGGATCAACAAGGCCTCCGACGACGTCGCGGGCCTGGCCATTTCTGAAAAATTGCGGTCCGATATCCGCGTGCTTCAGCAGGGTTTGCGGAACCTGAATGACGGCCTTTCAGTGGTCAATGTCATGGAAGCCGGGTTGAACGAGCAGACGGATATGATCATCCGTATGCGTGAGTTGGCAGCCCAGGCCGCATCGGCAACCGTAGGCTCAACCGAACGAGGCTTGCTCCAGTTGGAAGTTAACGCATTGGTCGCGGAGATCAACCGCTTCTCCACAGCCACGGAATTCAACGGTCAGAAGCTCTTGGACGGATCATTTACCTCCCTGATCGTGCATTTCGGTGTGGACGCCAGCGCCAGCAGCCAGCTTGATATTGCCGCTGCCACCGGCATTACTTCCACTGCGGTGGATATGCCTTTTATCTTATCAGGTACCGCCACCCCCTTTGCTGTCGGACAAACAGCTAACTTTGACGGGAGTATTAGTGCCGGTACCGATTTAGTCGGGGCCGCTGACGGAACCTATACAGCAAACATAGATGTTGACGGGGTGGCCAATGCAATTTCCGTGGATCTTTTACTGGCAACCTCAGATTTTAATTTCTTGGTAGCTGAGATCAATGCCGATTTGACGGGTGCAACCGCATCGATAGTAGACGGAAATATTGTAATTACGCATGATGCCCCAGTAACGACGTCTTCCATAACCATAACGGATGGTGCGGCTCCCACGGGCTTGTTTGCTAATGCGGCTGGATTCGCAAATTTGAATCCATCATTTTTCGGTCTCGATATCAGTACTTCCGCCACAGTGGCCCAGACCGCGGTGGCCTCGCTGGATACGGCCACGGATGCTATTATTACCGTACGCGCCGGGGTTGCCGCCACGCAAAACCGGATGACCCGCATCATCAATACCCAGGCCACAGTGATAGAGAATATCCAGGCCGCCGAATCCCAGATTCGGGATGCGGACATCGCGGAGGAAATCGCTCTGCTCACGCGGAACCAGATTCTGGTGGAATCTGCCACGGCGATGGTGGGGCAGGCCAACCTGATCCCGCAGTCGGTCTTGCAGTTGTTAGGTTAAACTCAACGGATTTTTTTCCGTTCATTATTGAAGGCGCCCTTGAGAGTTTCTCAAGGGCGCTTTTTGTTTAGACGTTCTCTCCATCCCCTCTCTCCCCTTATGCTATACTGGTTCAGACCTGCCGGGATCCTTCGTGACCCGCAATGATCGTTATTCTTGTTTCCACATTCAACCCTTCCCTCCCCTGGTAACACTATTGGACCCCGAATCGAAAACTCCAACACGCAATGCCTTTGAACGGTCGGGTTCGCTGGTTTTGGTGGGCATGGTGGTGATCCTGTTAAGCACGGGTCTCAAAGTCATCTGGAATGCTTATGATGAATGGAATCATGCTGAAGCGCTGGCCGCAACGAAACCGGAGCGAGCCTTGGACCACTACGAACGCGTCATTCACTGGCACGTTCCGTTTCTGTCGCTGAGCGACGACGCGGCTGAGAAAATGTGGGCCTACGCTCTGAACTATGAAAAACAAGGAAACGTTGAAAAGGCCCTGAACACGTATCGGGTTCTCCGGGGCGCCTTTTACGCGGCGCGTAGTCTGTACACACCCGGTAAGGATTGGATACTCCGGTGCAACGAAAAAATCGCGGGCCTGATGGCTTCCAAACCGGCTTACTCCGAAGCCGAACGGAAAAAGTCTTATGACGAAAGAAAGGTGGAGTACCTGAAACTCCTGTCACGCGAAAAATCGCCGCACCCGGAGTGGGCCTTAATGACCGAGGTGGGATTTTTTGGATGGGTGACCTGTGCTTTCATTTTTATATTTAAAGGATTCACTGCCACCGGGGCGTTCCAGGCCCGCCCGGCTTTGCGCTGGGCTGGCGGCTGGCTGGTGTGTTACGGCCTCTGGATTTGGGGCCTGTTTCGAGTGTGATGTTCCTAAACCACCGATAATTAACACCGATTAAAATTTTTTAATGGAAACGCGTTCCCCCCTATGATAATTTTTACAAAGTTGAGCATCTATTGATAACCTTTAACTCCATAGCATTATTATCCTGCCGAGAATTTCCAGAGGAAGTCCATGATTGAGGTTGAGCACCTGACCAAGCATTATGGTCCCCGGCCCGCCGTTAAAGACCTCTCCTTCCAAATCAACCAGGGAGAGGTGGTTGGGTTTTTGGGACCCAACGGTGCCGGTAAATCCACCACCATGAATATTCTGGCGTGCATCCTTCCCGCCACGGAAGGCAAGGCGCGGGTGTGCGGGTTTGACACATTCGACCAATCGCTGGAAATCCGCAAGATCATCGGCTACCTTCCCGAAACACCTCCCCTGTACCAGGATATGGTGGTTTCCAAATTCCTTGAGTTTTCGGCAGGCCTGCGCAACGTTCCCAAAAAGAAGATCGCCACCGCGACGGACCGCGTTCTGGAACAATGCGGACTGGGGGAGGTACGCCACCGCATCATCGGACGCTTGTCCAAGGGCTATCAACAACGGGTGGGGCTGGCCCAGGCCATGATCCACGATCCGAAAATTCTTATTCTGGACGAGCCGACCATAGGGCTCGATCCCATTCAGATCATTGAAATCCGAAAATTGATTCAGGAGTTGGGCACCACGCACACCATTCTGCTCAGCTCGCATATCCTGCCGGAGGTCACGCAGATTTGCCAGCGCATCATCATCATCAATGAGGGAGAAATTGTCGCCATGGATACTCTGGCCGGATTCAACGCATCCATGGGCCATGACCACCGACTGGAACTCAAGGTGCGCAACCCGGTCGACGGCATACAAAATAAATTAGAGGCATTGGACAAGGTCACCTCCGTTCAAACGCGCGGCCGGGACTTTTTCGTGATTGAAAGCGAACCGGATGCGCATTTGCAGGATGCAGTGGCCCGGCTCGCTCTGGACCAGCTATGGGGCATTGAAGAATTGAAACCCATGACCCTGACGCTGGAGGATATTTTCCTGAAACTGACAATGGGAGAAAAGGAAATTAAAGAGGCTCAAGTATGAAGTCTGTTTTCTGGATCGCCCGGCGCGAAATAGGATCGTTCTTTTATTCGCCGATTTTTTACGTGGTGACCACGGTTTTTCTCGTTCTGTACAGCTTCCTGTTTTTTGCCATCTTTTTCGACTACAGCCAAGGCAGCATACAGGCCGCCGCCCAGGCGGAAGCATATCAGAAGGCAGGTATCTCGATCAACGCCAATGAAATGGTCATCGTGCCTTCACTGGGAAACATGGGCGTGATTTTGCTGTTTATCATTCCCCTCATCACCATGCGCAGTTTCGCCGAAGAGAGAAAAAATAAAACTTTCGCTCTGCTCCTATCTTCCCCCGTCTATCTAAGAGAAATTGTCGCCGGAAAATTCCTGGCCTGCCTGGCGGTGGTATCCTTTATGATTCTGTTGTCTTCCTATTCCATCGGATTCATCGTGCTGATGGGACAACCGGAACTGGGATCAATTCTTTCCGGCTACCTGGGTGTCCTCCTCCTGACCGGATGCTATATCGCCATGGGAGTGTTTGCCTCTTCATTGACGGACAACCAGATCGTCGCGGCAGTCATCGGCTTCGGAATGGCTCTACTAATGTGGCTACTGGATCTTTCGACCCAGAACGCCGATACCGGTATCGGAATGATTCTGGAATATATCTCTCTGAGAAGCCATCTGGAATCTTTTCTAAAAGGAGTTCTCGACTCCAGCGACATCGTTTATTACCTCTCCTTCATGGCGTTCATCTTGTTTATCACTCACCAGGTGCTCGATTCCCGGAGATGGAGATGACACAATGAAGCAACTCTCTCCATTCGCAGGTTGGACGGCTTTGATCCTCGGCGTCACGGCATTGGTCATTTTCCTGTTCCTGCCGGAATACTCTCTGGTAACCCTGACTATTGCCTCTGTCGCAGGGATCAACGCGATTTTCTTTTTGGTAATCGATCGCAAGGAAGTGCTTCACGCGCTAAAGACCCGAACGGCCCTGTATGGTATGAATGCCACGGTGGTGATTTTTGTATTTCTGGGTATCCTGATTGCTATCAACGTCCTGACATTCCATCATAAATTCCTCTGGGACCTCACGGAATCATCCGTCTACACGCTGTCCCCGCAAACCCAAAAGATTGCGCAGAACTTACCGAGAAAAGTCAAAATAACGGCCTTCTTCCAGATCGGCAATCCCGGTCGCGAGGAGTTTGAACGGCTGGTTGACGGATATAAAGAACTGACCGACCAAATTGAAGTGGAGTTGGTCGACCCGGTTCGCCAACCCGCCGTCGCCAAACAATATGGAGTCACCAACCCCGGCACGGTGGTCTTTAAAAGCGGAAAACAGGAAACCAAGGTCAAGCAGTCCACGGAAGAAAATTTGACCAACGCTTTGTTACAGGTCACCCGGGATCAACAAAAGAAAATTTATTTTTTGAGCGGCCATAAGGAAAAAAATGTCGAGGGCAAAGAAAGAAGTGGATACTCCCAGGCCAAACAAGCGCTGGAACAGGATCATTATAAGGTCGAGCCATTACTCCTCCTGCAAACTGGTCATGTACCGGACGATGCCAACGCTTTGATCATCAACGGACCAGAAAAGGCGTTGCAGGAATCGGAAATAACGGCAATCGACGCGTATCTCAACCAGGGCGGCGCGGTCTTGTTGTTATTGGATCCACAACAGGATGCCGGACTCACGACGTTTCTGGAGCGATGGGGAATCCATATTCGGGACGATCTCGTGGTCGATCCACTCGCCAAACTGTATAAATCAGATTTCACCACGCCCATTATCAGTCAGATTTCCGACCATCCGATCACACGCAACATGAGAGATGCAACTATCTATCCCATGCTCCGCTCCGTATCAGCCATCACCACCGAAGGCCTTGTGACCCAGGAGATCCTGTTTTCCGGACCCAGGAGTTGGGCGGAGAAGGATTATAAGTCTGGGAAGGTCCAGTTTGATCCCGGAATTGATCTCCAGGGGCCCGTTCCGATAGCTGTCGTATCTTCTAAAGAAATCAATTCCGTCAACAATATTGAACAAAAGCCCGGTGCCTCTCCGGAAGCTAAAACGTCCGAATCCTCCGCATCGGCGAAGAAAGCGTATCTGGTCGTGGTAGGCGACTCGGATTTTGCCAGCAATCAAAAATTCAAGTTGTACGGTAACGGCGACTTTTTTCTGAATACGGCTTCCTGGCTGGCAAAAGAAGAAAACCTCATCTCCATCCGGCCCCGCACAAGAAAATGGAGTCCGATCACCCTCACCGAAACGCAGGGAAACCTCACCTTTATGCTTGGCGTCCTCGTGTTCCCCGGTATAGTGATCCTGACGGGCCTCCGGGTTTGGTGGAAAAGACGATCCTTATGAAGTTCCGTGGCACCCTTTGGAATACCCTTTGGCTGATCCTTATTCTTATTGGGCTCTTCCTGTACTTGGCGTTGATCGAAACACCCACCCTGAAGAAGAAGGACGAAGCAGAATCCCGTTCCAAGCAGGCGCTTCATTTC
Organism: Nitrospinaceae bacterium; assembly: GCA_965237905.1. GTDB lineage: Bacteria > Nitrospinota > Nitrospinia > Nitrospinales > Nitrospinaceae > SZUA-226. The sequence goes on from OZ250172.1 coordinate 1,041,456, forward strand.
AAAGTGGAAGAGGTTGAGGCGTTCGATCTCATCAAGCCCTCCGGAACGATCAAGATTCAACGTGATCCTAAGAACTCCCGCTGGAATATCACCGAACCCCTGGCCGTCCCGGGAGAAGACGGAGTCATCAATCAACTGCTAATCATATTGGAAGAAGCCCGAATCACTCGCGTGGTGGATGAGGAACCGGAGAACCTGGCGGATTTTGGATTGCAGGACCCGCCGATTCAAATTGCTCTACGCTTCAAAACCGGGGAACCCAAAATGCTATTGGTAGGAGACGCCAGCCCCATCGGCCATGACATCTACATTAAATTAAAAAACGAGAAACGCGTCCTCCTTTCCTTTCTGGACAAAAACCAACTCAATGCATCGCTGAACGATTTGCGCAACAAAACCCTGCTCGATTTCGTGACACGCGATGTCACCGCGGTGGACCTCAAATTTGGGAAGGAAACCCAGCGTTTCGTGAAAGCAGGAGAGGATTGGAAGCTGACCGCGCCAGTCAGCGCTCAGGGAGACGCCGATGAAATCTCCAACTTTCTGAATAATATCCGAACCGAACGCATTGAAACTTTCATCTCCGAAACGCCGGAGGATTTGGCTCCCCTGGGGCTTGATTCACCACGCATCGTTCTTAATATCCAGGCGGAAAAAGCCAAGCAGTCGTGGACTCTTAAAATCGGCAAGCCGTACGACGAGCATTCCTATTATGCGCAACGCGGCCAACCCGAAAACGTCGTTACCATTTCGGACAGCCTGGTGGAAACTCTTTCCAAAAATCCCCTCAGTTTTATGGAGAGATCCCTCATGACCTTCAAAGAGGAGGATGTGACTGCCATCGAGAGCCGGGACGGAAAGGAAACCGCGCGCGTGGTTCGCGATGCCAATAAGATGGGACAATGGAAATTCGAAAATCCGGAGAACGGTACAGTCGATTCGGCCACCGTCAACACATTATTACTGGACCTCCAAGAAGCGCGTATCCAGCAATTCGCACCGAGTAAAAAACTGAAGCTGTTTGGGTTGGATGTGCCTCAAAAAGAACTGACCGTTTTCAAAAAAGATGGGGCGAAAATAACTCTCCAATTGGGAAACACCGATAAGAACAAACAGCATTCATTTGTCACCCGAAGCGTGGACCAATCGATCTTCGAGCTGGATACCGACACGGTGAGAAAAATTTTCCGCTCGCGCGACGATTTCAAGGATAAAAGACTGCTGAAGTTCGACCCGGAGCAGGTCGCCCGCATCAAGATCGAATATCCGGACAAAACCTTTGAACTGGATAAACAGGATAACCAATGGGTGCTGGTCCAACCGGAGGAGATGGACGACCTCAAACCGTTTGTCGGTAAGGATATTTTGTGGACTCTGAACAACCTGGAATATGAAACGAAATTAAGTTCCAAAAAGGTTGCGGAAGAAACAGGATTGAAGAAACCCCGCCTGATACTCACCCTGCGCGACCGCAGCAATAATGCTCTGGGCCAACTTAAAATCGGCCAATCAGTGAAGGGCCAACCCCTTCTTTACAGTCAGCTGGCCGGCGACCCGAGCCTGTACCATATCAAGGACCGCACCCTGAGCGAAATCCCCGACACCCTCGACCGTTTCCGGAAAAATGAGAACTGATTCCATCTGCTTATTTGGGCTAACTTTAGTAAATATTGACGAGAATTTGCTGCGCTTTTAAAATCAAATGGTTAATTCTAATTTGTAGTTTTTTAGCCTATTCAGGAACTATTTTTAGCATCAAGCCCCCAAAGAAGCATTCCTCCCTTAATGCCCCATCATATAGGCGAATGGAAGCTTTTCTCCCCCCATATCTTGTGGTTATTATTTATTGTTAATGAAACCTAAACTCATTGCCATCGTAAATCATTGATTTATTGTAAGTTATATAGAAATCCCTGAATTTTTAATTTATCCGCTTGACACACTACAATATATGGTGGTACTTTCTCACAGTCACACAATATAAAGGATTTTAGACTGTAACCGTACTTCTGTACTTGTTCGATCAACCTCAGATCATTTGGAACCGAATGACCAGACTTACGAATCAAAATACAGATTTTCCCTGCCCCCCCCGGCGGGTTACTTTAAAAGCGGCTTCCTTTTCCCCCATGTATCTTTTAAACCTTTCGGGGTTTGAGATGCAGGTAATGCCCCTTCCTAAATCCTCAAATGTATTGAGCGCCGGCCGAGACCTGCATACACAATCGGCAAACAAGCTCATTCCAAGCGGCGTTAGGTGGAAGCGTTTTTTATGGTCACCGTTCGTTCCTAACGGAACGGGCCAAGGCCGAAGAGTAACCCGCCACCCTTTCGTACTATCGCCCCGTCGGCAGTGTAAGGGTTACCATGCTTTCTCTCTTCCATTGCAATCCTGTTTTCTGCCAGGGACAGGACGGTCGTTTGATCTTAAGGGGTTTGACCAGCCCACGCATCAACATTCCCTTGCGTCTTCCGACGGGGCTTCTTCATATTAAAATGGCTATACTCGACGAATCGAAAACCGTTTGCCGGGTGGCAGGAGGGTTCACCCCCTCCTACGCCTACCCCGGTGACGCGGGAGCGGATTTGTGTGCCTCCGACGATACTGTCATCCCTGCCCGCGGCAAAATGCTGGTGTCTACCGGCATCCGCCTCGCATTGCCGGAAGGCCACGTCGGCCTCATCTGGCCGCGCAGTGGCATGGCCGTCAAACACGGTATCGATTGTGGCGCCGGGGTGATCGACTCCCAATACCGCGGCGAAGTCAAAGTCCTCCTGTTCAATCACTCCGACGGTGAGCATTTCATCAAAAAAGGCGACCGCATCGCACAACTCCTCGTGCAGAAGGTCGAAACCGTGGAATTTCTGCCCGTCGACGACCTCGACGCCACTGACCGATCAGGCTCCGGTTTCGGCTCCACCGGCTAACTCCTCTGGCGAGGAGAAGCAACTAGCTGACGTTTAACGGCTTGCTATAATCCTTGGGCGCACTTCGGTGAGTTAAAACTATCTGCGGCGATTCGCCGCCCTCTGGCGAGGAGAGGCAACTGGTTGATCGTTGATTGCAAGCGATGACCACCGGGCGCAGTTCAAGGTTTTAAATGACCACCGGCTGATTTCCCCCCGCCCCGGATTTAAATTAAATCCACAATTATTTTTTATTTTTTCGTTATGAAACTACAGGTCCATCAATCTGAAATCGAATTGATCCAGGGCGACATCACCGAAAGCGACACCGACGCCATCGTCAACGCCGCCAATGCGCAATTGATTCTGGGCGCGGGGGTGGCGGGTGCCATCCGCACCAAGGGAGGTCCGTCCATTCAGGAGGAATGCAATGCCATCGGCCATTGCCCGGTAGGCGGGGCGGTCATCACCGGTGGGGGAAATTTAAAAGCGCGGCATGTGATTCATGCAGTCGGACCCCGCCAGGGCGAAGGCGATGAGGAAGAAAAATTAAAAAACGCCACTCTCAACAGTTTGAAAGTGGCGGATGAAAATCATTTGAAGTCGATCACCTTCCCGGCGATCAGTACCGGCATCTACGGATTCCCCCTCGATGCCTGCGCCCGCATCATGCTCACCACCGCGAAGAGATACCTCAGCGGCACCACAAAAATCGAGCACGTCGTCTTCGCGTTATTCGACGATAAAAGTTTCAATGCCTTCGAAGATCAATTAAAGACGTTGTTATAAAAAATAATCTTCTTCTTCGGGTGTATGGGGGATGAGGGCGTCGAGTTTTTCGGGGTTCTTGATGAGGTCTTCGAACCACCAGTTGACGTGGTTGTACAGGCAGGTCACGTTTTCGCATTCCTTGGTGGCGTTGAAATCGTGGATCATGCTGGTGCAGGTGTCGCGCACCCCGGCGTAGCCTTTGGCGTCGGCATAGCCATCCTTCTCGCCGATTTTGCCGTGCGGCTGGTTGCGGTACACGGGGCAGTTGTAGGTGCCGAGAGAACTCAATATCTGCCGGAAAAACTGCATGTGGCATCTCTGCGGCTGGCCGATGTTGTCGGCCGATTTTTCCCCGCTCAACAGCATCTTGAGATTGGTGGCGCGGTGGACTTTGAAATTACCGTCCTCCAGTGCGGAGGCTTTCTCCAGTTGTCCGCCGATGACCTTGACGATTTGCTTGTACCGTTTGTCCGACGCTTCGAGGTCGATCACTTCCGCATTGTTGATCTCCGCACGGGTCAGAAACGGTTTGAAGGCGATGTAATCAAACTGGTTGCGCTTGGCCAGCTCTGCCGCCTCGGCCATCTCGTGCATATTCTCGACGATGTCCTCATCGAAGATGTGGGCGCCCTTCCACGTCACGATGTACGAAAATCCGACTTTGAACCTGGAATTGACCGCTTTGATGTCGGGAATGTGCGCACAGATTTCTTCCAGCGTGATTTTGATTTTCGGCAGGTGCATGGCCTGAAACGTAGGATCAGTTCCCGAATCGAGCGACAGCCGCACCCAGTCGCCTTCGTCCAGGCAATCAGCGATGGTGAGGATTCTTTTATTACCGGCACCGTTGGAAACGATGGATACTTGCAGACCCAGCTCTTTCATGAAGCGAATGGTCTCCTCGAACTTCGGATAAGTAGTCGGCTCGCCGCCGCCGATGACGATGATGGACTTGAGGCCCTTCTCAGCCATCAACTTCAACGAATCGAGCAGGCGCTGGTGATCGTACCGGATATTCAGATTTAGAATTTCCTTATCGACGCAATGATCGCAGGCGTAGTTGCACGCGGTGGTGAGGTCGAGGTTGATAGAGACCGGCGCGAAGTCGGGCATGGCTTCCGGATTGCGGTTTTCGCCGCTGGCCAGCCATTTCACGTATTCCTTGACGCGTGGCAGGGTGTCCGGCTGGCGGAGCTTGGCGGCGAAATCGTGAATGGAAGACAGCGCAACTTTCTGTTTTTCAGCAGTATTCATATTTGGAGATTCTCCACCAGGTCCTTTAAATCGATCATGGACGCGATCAGTTGTTTTTTGTCGGTTGGCTGTCCGCTTTCAAGATCAGCCAGGGTGTGCCGGACTCGTTTCTTCAGCGGATCTGCCACCGCGACCTGCTTCCCCGACTCGCCGGTAAACATCATTTGATATTCGGGAAGTTGGATGGACCGCCGCACGGCATGGCCGTTGATGGCGTATCCCGCCGGACGCGGACTCTCTGGAGTTTGAACCAGATCCACCGCCACTTCCAGACAACCTGTTGCATGCCGGTATTCAAATGAAACCGTCAGGTGTTCGGGATTTTTAGTAGCCGCCCGTGGATTCTGAACCTCACCGAGACCCGTTAAACAGTGTACCATGCTCAGCACATGAGGCAATGAGTCGATCACCATATTTATACCGGAGGCCGCCGGTCCCAGCAACATCTCGAACCGTTCGACCGGCTGATCCTTCACTTCCGGATACAGCGAGTAATACTCGTCGAGGGTCTCCGGCCATTGGGTCACCAGTTGCAGCAGTTGTCCCTCGCCGCAAAAACCTTCGACCAGGCGTTCCACTTCCTCCGGTTCGCAGGTTTTACCATCCTCCCAGAATAACGGCTTTTCGCACAAACAGGAAACGCCGAATGCCGCCACCGTCTCCAAATGTTGGCGATGCACGCCTGTGGGGGACGCGATGACCACCACCGTTGGATTCGCCTGCTCGAGTGCGGATTTTAAATCCGTATAACCCCGTGTGGAAATTCCATAGTGTTGTTGCAGATGACGCGCGGTGTCTTCCACCGAGTGGGACGAGGTACCAACGATCCCGCAGATCTCCGCGCCCTGCTCGTGAAAATATTGGGCGATGAACTCACCGAGTCCCTGTTTACGCCGTCTGGCTCCGACTATCAGTACCCGATGACTGCTCACCGGCACCTCCTTGATTCATGATCTGTTGAACGGCGTGGAACACCTTGTCCGGCGTCATCTCGATCATGCAGGGATGATCGATGGGACACACTTTCTTGTGGCACGGCACGCAGGGCAAATCCTCGCGCAGGATCACCGTCTGATCCAGATGACAGTTGGTGTGGCGCGGATCGGTCGGACCCATCAGCACCACCACCGGTTTGCCGAACGCCACCGCGTAATGGCGCGGTCCGGTATCGTTGGTCACCAACAAGTTACTGCGCCGCATCAATGCCTTCAGCACGCCAAGGTCAACTTTATCCGGGCCGGTGTTGATGATTTCCGCTTTCGAATTTTGAACGATTTCATCGGCGATGGCGTCTTCGCCGGGTCCCACCAGCAACAGCAGTTTGCTTTTATATTGGTTCTGAATCTGTTCTGCCAGCTCGGCGAAGTATTTCGGCGGCCAGCATTTGGACGACCCGAACTGCGCACCAGGGTTGAGCGCGACCACACGGTCCCCCGCCGCGATTCCATAATTTTGCAATAGCTCTTCGCCCCGCGCGGATTCCTCATCGGTCAGGTACAGTTGCGGCGTCACCGGCACTTCGATCTTCAATCCCATCCAACTCAGGAGGGCCAGATAGTAATCGGTCATCGGCACCGGTTGGTAGCGTCCGTTTTCCATGGGCGGGTTGGGTCCCTGGACAAAAAACTTCCGGAAGCCCCGGCGGTACCCGATGATATTTTTCACTCCGCCCCATCGCACGGATAAAAACGAACGGAAGGAATTGGGCAGGAGTATCGCCAGGTCCGGCGACTCGTCGCGAATCGCTGACGCCAGTTGTTGCATTCCGCTAAAACCTTTGTCGTGGCAGGGAATCAAACGGTCGATGCCGGGATGCCCCACCAGAATTTTGGCGGCGTACCGGCGAACCGCGACAGCAATGCGCGCCTCCGGGTAATTGCTTTTGAGGATGTGGATAACCGGCTCGGCCATGACCACATCGCCTACCCAGTTGGGGAAACGAATTAGAATCCTCTCGACGGGATCGCTCATATTATTTTTTTAGTTTGGCCAGGATTTCGGTGGTGCTGTGGTCTTTGGCATCGCCCACGGTCACCACCTCGCCGCCGTAAGCTTTGACGATGGGATATTCCGGCATCTGTTCCAGACGGTCGGCGTAGTCGCTCCCTTTGGTGTGGACGTCGGGTTTCAGCAGGCCGCACAACGGACCGGGATGATTGTCCTCCAACGGCACCACGTAATCGACCGCCTCGATGGCGGAGATGATTTCCATCCGTTCGTAATCCGGGTTGACGGGATTACGGTCCGGCTTGATGCGCTTGACCGATGCGTCGGTATTGATGGCGACTATCAGGATGTCCCCCAGCGCCTTGGCACCGAACAGGTAACGCAGGTGCCCGACGTGGAGAATCTCGAAACAGCCGTTGGCGAACACCACTTTGCGGCCAGCCTTGCGGTGCGCCTCCAACACAGGAACCAGATCGGCCGGATTGGGGTAAACTTTTTTATGATGGACGGGAATGACCGGATCGCTCACACGGACTCCTAAGGCGAGTTCACTTTAAAAATCTATTTTAAAGGAATTTTTGCCCGGGGCCTACACCTAAAGTGGGGTCCGGTTTGCCTTTTTGCCATTTTTTTCAAACGCTTAACACCAGAAAAACCCCTAAAACCCGTAGTCAAGGAGCCGGCAAATTCTACGCCTAACTATTTTACTTATGTAATTTTTGGGCGTATTCGAATGATATTCTTTGATATACCAAATATAATAACGGCGGACCCTGAGGCCTCGGGCTTTTATTCCTCGCCTGGATCATTGGTATTTTTAAAATTCCCAACGAATCCCACAAAAAAGGGGGACACTAAAATGGAATGGCTGGATCAAGATAAGGATACCCTGGACTTTTTAGTCCGACAAAGACGTAACTTGATGATCGCGAGCATAATGCTTTTTCTCGTAAAAGGTCATGGGCTTCATCCTATAGCGAGCGGGGATCCTGAGATGACTATATTAGGATATAAGTTTAGTTTCGCAACCTCCATTGATGTGCCTAATATCCTGACCTTAGCTGTCCTCTACTTTATTATTCGTTTTGCCCAGTATTTCCAAACATTAAAAGGAGGTTATATAAAAAAAACGCTCAGAGAACAGAGCGCTGATTATGTCAAAAATTTAGCAAAAAAATCTTTCGTTAGTTCAAAAATTCAAAAGGGGGCTTTGAAGGTCGAAGTCAGAGATTCGGAAATTACTCGCGTTGATCCGTATGAAATCAAAATTAGTTCTTGGATCGAAAAGAAACCTAACCAACACCACGGTGAGGAAAGGGTGGTTACATTAAATAAATGGGAGCGATTTCGCGTTTCTTTTTATGCTTGGCGGCAAGTCATCAACTATACTCCTATTTTTACTGAGTTTATTCTTCCTGTTTTCTTTGGGTTAGGCGCTTCCGGTTATTATTTTTCTAAAATGACGATTATATTTTAAAGTAAGAGAGTTTTATGGAAGAACTGAAAAAGAAGCTCACTTCCGAAATACTCCCCGAATTCACCAAAGGCGGAGATTCCGGGCGATCCTCCGCCTGGTCCGGGACCAGATTCTCTCTTGGCAGAATCAACACACCAAATACAGGTGAGAAATCGGTTGACAGTGCTCTATATAGTGCTATCTTGAGGCTGTCCTAATTATGGGGCCCTCAACAAAAGGAGTTTTATGCGGTTCTTGAAGCTCATATTGAGGCCTCCCTTGCTCGCTCGGTAGTTGGTGCTACCGATAGTTGAACCACGAGGGACGGACATCGAAGCACCCAAAAGATTGGCAATCCTCAAGGACACCTCACGATTTTATAGGATTATGAGAACTTTGAGGACCCTGCGCCAAGTGGTGCACCAACACCATCGGGTCCAATATAAAACCCGGTTATAATAGTTTTCCCCGTTACGGGACGGCTTGGATATGGTGAGAGGGTTCGTAGGTTGAGCCGGTTTGCTTTGTGGCAAGTGGTGATAGCTTGGTTGCTACACCAGCAGGCCATGTTGCTGAATCGAAGTGAGTGCGACCCTCAGCTTCACTTTTTTTAAACCCCAAGGAGACTAGCGGTCCGAGAGGAGGTTTCACGCTCCATTGAGTCCCGGTCCGTCGAGGGTGTTCAGGCGCACCACATCCTCCACCGGATGACGGTACGCCCTTGGCCGCGGGGCACCCTTCTGATGACCCAGCACGACAATCATTACGGGAATGAGGTTGGGGGTCAGCTTTAGAATCTTTGAAACTGCTTCCGGATCGAACCCGATCATCGGGCCCGTCACCCATCCGCGATTGACGGCGCCATACATCAACGTCATCGCCGCGAGCGAGGCACTGCGAATCGCTTCGTCGCGTTGCGCCTGAGGTTTGCCTTCGTAGAAATTTTGAATCATGGGCACCATTTCCCCCCGAATTTCTTCCGGGGCCTCCTGATAAATTTTTGAAGCGTCTTTGTAGGCGTCCAGCTTGCCGCACACCAGAATCGCCACTGAGCTTTCCTCCACCTGCGGTTGACCCCACGCCGCTTCCCTGAATTTCTTCTTCATGGCGGAATCTTTGACCGCTATAAAAATCCAGTGCTGAAGATTGAACGAACTGGGGCTCAAGACCACTTCATCGAACAGCTCCTTGAGCTCCGCATCGCTGATGGTTTTTTCAGTTTCGTAGGATTTAACACTGCGACGTTGCTGAACAATCTCCAAAAATTCCATGATCCATTCCTTTCTACTGTAACCATTTCACACTTGGTTTATTTAAGGACACTCCAATCCTGTTGTTTCGCCCAATCGTTGAAATTTTGCCATGGCACTTCCGGAAATTCCTTATGCAAATTCTTGATGTCCGCCGAATAGCCGACCTTATTGAACCACGAGAACATTTCGGCGAAATCGGCATTTTCGGCCCGCATGAATTCCGGATCGAAGCCTTCGTATCCGATGGTACGCCCACTGGCTTTGGAGATCGCTGCGACCGTCTCTTTCCCGGTCAACTCATCCCCGGCGATATCGAACCGCTTACCGAAAACTTTGTCCCGGCGCTCAATCATGGCTGCCGAAAAGGCCCCGATGTCATGGACCGATACCTGTTGCAGAGGGCGATCCGCCGGCATCGCAAATTTCAGCGTTCCTTCCTGGATGGAAGGCAAAAACCACGGCGCGAACCAGTTGTCCATAAAAAATACCGGCGCAACGATGGTGTAAGGAATCTTGATCGACGCGATATGCTGTTCCACTTTGTACTTGCTGTCGAAGTGGGGAATGTTCGTGTTGCGGTCGCCACTGCCCACCGAGTTAAAAACCAGATGTCCCACCCCGGCCTGTTTCACGGCATCGACCAGATCGATTCCCTGTTTCGCTTCCGCATCCACGCCGGCTTCATAGGGAGTGGTCATGGCAAGCACCGTGTCCATTCCTTTGGCCGCCTTGACTAGGGAAGCCGAGTTGGTAAAATCACCTTTAACGACTTCCACTCCCTGTTCGGCAAGCTGTTTCGCTTTTGGAGAATCCGGGTCGCGCGTCAACGTACGAATACGATGACCTTTCGGTAAAAGATTCTGAACCACGGCACCGCCCTGGTTCCCGGTGGCTCCCATCACCAATACTGATAATTTTTTAGACATGATAAACCTCCTGTTTTTACGATTTATAATTTTGAAATCCCCTTTAGATCAAAGAGGGTTATTCGATAGCTGCATACAGTTCGCCGAGTACCGGCATGATCTTGGGTCCCGCGTCTTCCGCCCAGTTATCCACCATCTCGGACAAAATCTGAACTGTGGAGACCACACCGATACCGGCCTGTCTCATCCGATCCAAGGCAAATCCATCGGAAGCTTTAGTAGCGGAACCGGAAGCGTCGGCCACTACCTGCACTTCATAGCCTTCATTGGCGGCGTTGAGCGCCGGATACACGACGCAGACTTCCGTCAACAGACCCGCCATGATCAGCTTCTTGCGACCGGTGGCCTTCACGGCCTTGGCGAAGTTGGGATCGTCGAAGGCGTCAACAATACCCGCCCGTTTGACGCGTGCGGCATATTCCTCCGGCAGGATGTCTTTCAGCTCCGGAAACAGTGGACCCTGCGCCTGATCCTCCATACTGCTGGTCAGAACCACTTTCATGCCGGCGGCCTTGGCGGCTTTAGCCAATGCCAACGTGTTGCGCTTCACTTCTTCATGAGGTGCGGAATGCATCCATCCGATCGTGCCGACCTGATGGTCGATGAGCAGCATCGCCGCATTGTTTGCGTTGAATCGTTCGTAAGCCATTTTCAATCCCCCCTATATTCCGTCTTTATATAATGGATAATCCACCTTGGCCGGAACTTCGACCACGGCGATGCGCAGCGGACTGTCCGCTTCCGCCTGAATGGAAACCGCTCCCGGCTCCCCGGCATGGACCACTGCAAAGTATCGTGGCTCCAGGTAATGCTTGCCTAACGTGGTTTCATCCACCAGCAATCCTTTGCCGTCGATCACCACCATCGCCAATGTCCGATTTGCAGGAAGTTCACGGTCGTAGCGATGACCCGGCTGAATGAGAATGTCCTGCATGGCCGCTTCCGCCTCGATCGTGACCGGAGCGCCTTCGCCGATGACCTGCTTGATGACCACGCCATCGCGGGCTTCGGTCGGAAAATCTTCGTGGGCGAATTCCCGGTAAGTCGGAGGTTTGGTGATCGCCTCCCGCAGATTCGGCTCGAACCAGATCTGGAAAAATTCATTATGATCCGCCACTGTTTCTTCTTCATGGGAAACGCCCGAACCGGTTTGCATGACCTGGGCACCGCCGGCTTTCACCCGGCTTTTGGTTCCCAGCGTGTCGTAATGGCCAATTTCCCCTTCCAGCGCATAACTCATGATTTCGAACGCCTGGTGCGGATGGAGCGCGATCTTGCCGTAACCCTTCGCCGTCGCCCACGCCCAGTAAAACAACGGGCCGGTGTTTTTGACATTCGGACCGTCCTGGGGAAAACCGATGGGCTTGATTTCGGTGATGCGCCCGCCGTCAAACTGTCCCACGGCCTGCGCTTCCGGCGGGTAAATTTTGATGTCCAGTTCATTCTTGATGGTATTCATGCTCGTGTCCTCAAATGATGTCGTTACTGCAATGATTTTCCGTTAGTCCACAATTTTAATTTCCAACTGATGGCCGTCCGGGTCGAAGAAGTACACCGAATGATTGCGCGGCTCGCCGTCCATTTTCACGCCACTGTCTTTCAACGTTTGGATGATCTCGTCCACCCGATCGGCGGGGGCGGAGTACGCATAATGCAGATACCCGTCATCGGTCATGATCTTCTGTCCCGCTTCCAAATCGAGGTCCGGTGATTCAAACAAAGCGATCGCCACATTACCGGCGTCCACTTCCACATGCTTCAATCCGCCCTGGGTTTCAGTCCGCATGATCACCGGAAATCCCAGGATACCGGTGTAAAAGGCCTCCGCCCGGTCCATATTACGGACGTTGAGGGCGAAATGATTGATGCCGTCGAGTTTGATGGGTGTTCCCTTTGTTTTGGTGTTTGAGTTTTTTTTCATGGTGTCGCCTCTCATTTAAATTCTGATTGATGCTTCCTGTCCCAATATAATGCACTGACCGTGCCAAACTCTGCTATTTTATTAGTCCTTTATTTTTAATAGTTTAATGATGCGAAAGGACTTCTTTACTTACTACTCATTTGCGTATTTAATGAAATTGAGTAGTACTATTACGATTATGCGTATACAATAAAGGCCTTATCAGGAGTGTGAGATGGCGAAGAAACCAATAATCGAAAATGATCCGGGACTGGCCCAGTTCACCATTGAGCGGGCGGACGACGCCATACTCTGGCACGACTGTGACGCGCGCATTCAACACGCCAATCCGGCCGCCTGTGATCTGCTGGGCTACCCGCGGGAAGAGCTGGTGCAGTTGACCATCCAGGATATTAATCCCAGCTCCACCCCAAAGACCTGGGCGAAATTCTGGAAAGAGTTGCAGAAGAAGAAAGTCCTCGTGTTTGAAGACGATCATCGCACCCGCGACGGCCGAATCATTCCGTTTGAAACCAAAGTGAATTTTATCGAGTACAAAGGCCGGGAGTATGCCGTGGCGTTCAGCCGGAATATCTCCGAGCGCAAAAGGAATGAAGAGGAAAAAGCCCTGGCCTACAAGGAAATCTGCCGCCTGCGCAATCAGCTGGAATTGGAAAATGAGTATCTGCAGGAAGAGGTTTTGGAACTGCGGACGTTTGGCGATTTTGTCGGGCAAAGTCCTGCCTTGCAGAATATTTTAAGGCAGATCGAAATGGTCGCCCCGACCGATGCCAGCGTTCTCATTACCGGTGAATCGGGAACCGGCAAGGAACTCATCGCCCATGCCATGCATACCCGAAGCGACCGCAACGCGCGGCGCATGATTCGGGTGAATTGCGCCTCGATTCCCAGGGAACTGTATGAAAGCGAATTTTTCGGTCACGTCAAAGGCGCCTTTACCGGGGCGGTGAAAGACCGCGCCGGGCGGTTCGAACTGGCCCACGAGGGAACCCTGTTTCTGGATGAAGTCGGCGAAATCCCTCTCGAACTCCAAAGCAAATTATTGCGTGTTCTGCAGGAGGGAACGTTTGAGAGGGTCGGTGACGAGAAAACCCGCAATACCGATGTGCGAATCATTGCCGCCACCAATCGCGACCTCAAACGGGAAGTGGAGGAAGGACGGTTTCGCGAAGATCTGTATTACCGGCTGAATGTGTTTCCCATTGAAGTACCTCCCCTCCGCAAACGCACAGAGGATATTCCGCTGTTGGCCGCCCATTTTCTGGAACTCAACGCCCGAAAGCTCAATCTCCCCAAACCGAAACTCAGCCAGGCCAACATGAACCAACTGCAAACGTATGACTGGCCGGGAAACGTCCGGGAACTGCAAAACGTGATCGAGCGGGCGATCATCACTTCACAGTCCGGTAAACTCCATTTCGACCTGCCTGCCGGCAAAACGCCCCAAGGGGCTCCGGCCTCTGGTCGCAGGGAAAAGGCGGCAGGCGAGAAATCCCGGATTCTTACCTTTGAAGAAATCAAGCAACTGGACCGGGACAACCTCCTCGCCGCCCTGGAACAAACCGGAGGCAAAGTGTTTGGAACAGGCGGCGCCGCCGAGCTTCTCGATACCCGCCCCACCACGCTGGCCTCCCGCATCAAACGGCTGGGACTGAAAAAGTGACCCATATAGGGGAAAACCATTGATTTTAAAGATCAAAAGCCCAAGTCCGACAACCGGAGGCAAACAGCGCACTATAATTTCACGGAAAATCCAAGTATAATAGATGCTGGAGTAATCTCCTGAACCTGCACACAAGGACCCCATCGTGATCAAAGGATTCAAGGTCATGACATTTCATCACACGCCGAACCCGGAGGCGGCCCAGTTCATCATGAGCGGGGATGTGATGAAAAAAGGTACCAAAACCTTTTCCTCTCCGGAATTGTCCAAGGGGGATCTTTTGGCCGAAGCTTTGTTCAAAATCTACGGCGTGGAAAATGTGTTCATCAAGGAAAACTTCGTCACCATCACCAAATCACCGGTAGTGGCGTGGACCACAGTGATGGAACCGATTCAAAATGCGCTGGAACAGCACACGACCTTTTATGAAACCTGCGATGAAGACGCCCAGCCCGAAGCGGAGACTTCCAACATTCTGGAAAAGGTGGAGGTGGAGGATTTTCCGAACCTGACCGACGCGCAAAAATCGGAAGTGATCGACGCCCTGCTGGATCATGCTGTCCGCCCTGCCCTGGCCAACGATGGCGGCGGCATCACTCTACTGGGCGTGGAGGGAAATCTCGTGCGGGTTCACTATCAAGGCGCCTGCGGCACCTGTCCGAGTTCCACCACGGGAACATTGGAGTTTATCGAAAATTTCCTCAGGGACACCCTCAGCAAAGACCTCAAAGTTGAAACGGTCGACGCCTCGACTGTTTAAATCCACTTGTTATGCACTTCCGGCGGCCGGAAGTTTTCAATAAACTCAATCGCCTGTTCCGGTGACTCCACCAGCGCGTACATCTTCAGCGTTTCCTCTTTAGCGAATTTCAACTCCACCAGTTTTTCGAAATGGCGGATGATGCCGTCGTAAAAACCTTCCGTATTAATAAATACCAAGGGTTTCAGAGTTTGCTTCAACTGGATCAGCGAAAAAATCTCCATCGCTTCTTCGAGAGTTCCCACCCCGCCCGGCAACACGATGAACGCATCGGACCGCTCATCCATGATGCCCTTGCGCTCCCGCATATCTTGGGTGACGATCAATTCATCGGCCTCGCCGTATTCGATCTCCGTTTTCCTGAAAAATTCCGGTAACACACCGGTGACTCTGCCCCCCTTGTCGTGCACGCCTCGGGCCACCGCACCCATCAAGCCAATCGACGCGCCGCCGTAGACCAGATCGATCCCAGCCTGGCCCATGCGCCGGCCCAGATCGGTCGCGGCATCCAGATACGCCCCATTCACAGCGTTGCTGGAGGCGCAGAACACGCATATCGAATGAATATGTCTCATTTCAATTCCTGCACAGTATCAAGCGTTTTAAAGACGGATCCCGGAGCCCACGATGGTTTCATCCTGTTCCCAAAAAAGAAAACCCGCCCGACATTGTAATGCATCCGGTTACCCGACAAAAGCGGCCCTTTTAGCATAGTTAGTCCTTTTATTTTCAATAGTTTCCATGGGCACTTGACAGATTCCCCTCGAGTTCCCATATTTAGAGGGCAAGGCCGGGTCCCCCAGGGAGCCACAGGCCTCAAAAACCAACGGTTCCATCACAGGAGGTGTTCACATGGAATGGGTGGAAATTGGAAGTTCTGGAGGATTTTTAATGGGAGCCCTGGCAGTTTTGGCGGCAGGGGGATTTATGTTTTTCCTCGGCAAAAATATGGAATGACGAGCGGTACCTTTCCTGCATCTGAATTTCATAACGGGTCATCCATTGGGATGGCCCGTTTTTTATTGAGCCTCAATCCTTCCCGTCGGGGCTGTAGAGTTTGCGATATTCGTCGATGGAGGAGCGGTCGGTCATGCCGGAAATGTAATCACAGATGCGCCGCGGCAGGGATCCCTGATGCTCGTTGGCCAGCACGCTCTCCGGCAGAAGTTGGGGGATGCGAGTATAAGCGTCGAACAGTTTCGTCAGGTACAGTTCGGCTTTGAACTCCATGTGCCGTACCCGGCGGTGATGGTACATGTTTTTATGCAAAAACTTTTTCAGCTCGTTGTTCTTTTCGGCAACCTCTTTACTGAACCCCGCCACACGCTTTTGACAGGATCGCACATCGCCCACCGAACGGATGCCATACTGCTCGATATTCTCCTGCGTGGTCTTACGAAAATCGGTAATGAGATCATTAATGATTCTCCGGACGATCTGATATTTCTTGAGATCAAAATCCAGGTTCGCGTATTGTTGCTCCAGCAGTTTTTCATTTTCCTGCCACAGGGCGACTTCCTGCAATTGCCCGATATCGAGCAGATTCGAGGTGATGCCGTCATCCAGATCGTGCGCGTTGTAGGCGATGCCGTCTGCAAAATCCGCCACCTGCCCTTCCAGCGAAGGATAGCGGTGCCCGGTTTCATTTAAAAGAGGATTGTCGGTGTCTCTGGAATGTTTGCTGATGCCTTCCTGCACTTCCCAGGTCAGGTTCAATCCTTCAAACTCCGGGTAGCGTTTTTCAAGAACCTTGACGATACGCAAACTCTGCTTGTTGTGTTCGAACCCGTCATGGTCTTTCATCAATAGGTTCAATACATCTTGCCCGGTATGCCCGAACGGCGGATGCCCCAGATCGTGTGCCAGCGCGATGGCTTCCGCCAAGTCCTCGTTCAACTGCAGAGACTTGCAGATGGAGCGGGCGATCTGTGCCACCTCCAGCGAATGAGTCAGCCGCGTCCGGTAATAATCACCTTCGTGATACACGAACACCTGGGTCTTGTATTCCAGTTTGCGGAACGCGGAAGTGTGGATGACCCGGTCGCGGTCGCGCTGGAACCGGGTGCGGTAGGCATGCTCGTCTTCCGTATGCGCGCGACCCCAGCTCTCCCCGCTTTTGACGGCGAACGGAGCCAGGTATTCATTTTCCAGCTTTTCAATGTCCTGACCCTTGATCAATTTTTTGCCTCATTTAAGAGATCTATAAACAAGATTGTTACCCTGAGCCTGTCGAAGGGGGACAACGCATCATGCTTCGACAGGCTCAGCATGACAGCGAATCCTTTGTATGGATTCTCCGGGCATTGTATCTGATTCGGGCTGATTTTCAATGTTCATCGCCGTGCGCTGGCAACTGATTCGGGGTTTTGTTATGGTGGACACCGCGCCTGCGGTCATTCGCAGTCTTACAATGGATCAAAACCACTCTATTAAGTAACCTATGACCCTCGAATCGGACTTTCTGATAATCGGCGGCGGCATTATGGGGCTGAGCATCGCCCGCGAACTCCGCAAAAGTTTTCACGGGTCCAAGGTAATTCTGATCGAAAAAGAAGATCATTGTGGCGAGCATGCCAGTGGCCGCAACAGCGGCGTTCTGCACGCCGGATTCTATTATACTGCCGATAGCCTCAAGGCCCGCTTTACCCGCGACGGCAACCGGGCGCTCACCGAATATTGCGAATCCCATGGCCTCAAAATCAACAAGTGCGGCAAACTGGTGGTGGCTCAGAACGAAAGCGAGTTGCCCTGGCTGGAGGAATTGATACGCCGGGCGGAGAAAAACGGTGTCGACCTGAAGTCCATCGATCAAAAAGAAGCGGAGTCGATAGAGCCCCGCGTCAAAACCCACCAGCGCGCGCTGTTCTCCCCCAGCACCTCATCGGTGGACCCCGGAGAAGTCATGTCCCGTCTTCATGAAGATGCACTGGCCGAAGGTGTGGAAGTTCATTTGGGAGTGCGTTACCTGCAACGAACCGCGACCGGCATTCAAACGACTGCAGGAGATTATAATGCACGGTACATGATTAACTGCGCCGGGTTATACGCCGACACCATCGGACGCGACTTCGGGTTTTCCAAACACTACCGTATTCTGCCGTTCAAAGGCCTGTATCTTTATTCCAATGAGCCGGCGGGATCGCTCCGCACCCACATCTATCCGGTACCCGACCTGCGCAATCCTTTCCTGGGCGTTCACTTTACCGTCACCGCCCAGGGCGCGGTCAAAATAGGGCCGACGGCCACCCCAGCCTTCTGGCGGGAACAATATAAAGGAGGGGAAAACTTCAACTCCGCCGAGCTGATTGAAATTCTGTTCCGCCAGGCCGGCCTCTTTTTTTCCTCCAATTTCGATTTCAAGCGGCTGGCCTGGGAAGAAATCCAGAAATACTCGCGGGGCCACCTGATATCCCTCGCTTCCAATCTGCTTCAGGGGGTCCGCAAGAGCCAGTACAAAAAGTGGGGCCCACCGGGAATCCGAGCTCAATTATTGGACCTCAGGGGGAAAAAGCTTGAAATGGACTTCATTCTGGAAAACGATGATCAATCGATGCATCTATTGAACGCCGTCTCCCCCGCCTTCACCTGCGCCTTCCCTTTTGCCGAATATGTGTGCCAAAAAATAAAACGATTGATAGAATAAAGGGATCCTTTCAAGGTCATGTCAAGGAACTGCCTTTTTGCCAAAATAACCCCGGGACTCCTTTATATCGCAATTCCTTTCGAGCCTGGTCCGTCCCACTTGGGCTAATATGTTATTTTTCTTGACGTTATTTCCCTCATCCACTATTCTTTGAATATGCAGTGTGATAATTGCGGTTACATATTCTTCCAACCTTCCAGGAAGTGCGCCTGTTGCAGTGCCCCTTATGCGCCGACTCAGTCCGCCTTTGACGTGGGGCAGGAAAACCTGTTCACTATCTTCGAGATGGCACCCGGTGAAGGCGGAATTCCAAGCGGCATGGGAATGACCGGGGCTGGCGCTGGAGTTGAGGATTTCAACTTCACGGATGATTTTGATACGGGTGGAACCGAGTATGGCGTGGATGAAAACGTCCTCGACCTGAGCGATGCGGAAGCTGAAGGATTTGGGCCAAGTACCGCCGCCGGGGTTATGAGCGTTGATGACTTTGAATTTGATACCACCATGGATGAAATGGCTCCCATGGAAAATGCCGGAGCCGACAACTTTGATTTGAATCTTTCCGATGATCTCGCAGACGATGAAACGGTTGCTACGGAAATCCCAGAACTTGAAATAGAAACCGATGAGGCCGCGGGCGTGGATTTTGCCGGTGGGTTCGATGAAGTGGAAGGCCTGGGCTTTGGATTTGACGAATCTCCTGCTGAAGAGACGTCGGATATGGCCACTGAAGAAATCAGTCTGGATGCCTCTCCAGAACCTGAAGCTGAGATTTCCCTGGAACCGGAATTGGATATGGACGATGAACAACCCACTTTGGAACTCTCTGAGGAACTGGGGTTGGAAATGGACGACGAACAACCCTCTTTGGAGCTTTCTGAAGAACCCTCCATGGAGCTCCCTGATGACCTTGACTTGGATACGGGAGAAATGGATACCTTTGAAGAGGAATCCTCCATAGAACTCCCCGACGATTTAGAACTTTCTGATGAACCTGAATTGATGGAAACCGAAGACTACGCCGAAATGGAAGATGACGGAGGAATAGAATTTGACCTCGACGGCGTGGATTTAGACGAACCGGAAGAAGTCTCCTATGAGGTGCCCGAAGCGGAAACCGGCGATGAGGAAATCTCCTTTGAGATACCCGAAGCAGAAACCGGCGATGAGGAAATCTCCTATGAGGTGCCCGAAGCGGCAACCGACGACGAGGAACCCTCCATGGATTTCGACGGGCTGGAATTGGAAATGGGATCCCCCGAGGAACCCGAAGAAGATGAAGATTTTACGAAGTAACTTCCCCTTTTTATTTTGCATTCCCTTTTGACCCACCCCCCCCTAAACAAAAATTCCACCCCTCATCCAGGAAATTTGGTTTTCCCCCACTTTTGTGCTAAAAAGGCTATTTTTTTGCATTTAAGGGAAAATATTGGATTTTGAGCCGATTTTAATTTATAAATTGGTTGGAGCAAACCCGTCTCTAACAGGAATTGGCAGTTCCAGGTAGTTCGGGAGCAAACGTCGAGAACACCATCCACCTTCGGGGACTGGCAAGCTTTCTGTCCCGGCGTTTCCCATTCACCTTTTCCCTGATATTCCCAATGACACCAGCCCGTTTCGGACGTCGTTACATCGCGTTTTTGCTGGATATCTTTTTTTTGGAAATACTGGGGGTATTGGCCACGGTACCTCTGGTCAATCAAACAGACCAGGATCTGGCGAAGGTTCTGATTCGCTGGTTTGCCATGGGGGAAATCAGCCCGGAGGGGGCTTGGCTGGTGGCATTGTACTGCCTGGTGTTGGGTTTGCTGTGGAGTATGTATTTTGTCGGGTTTACCGCCGCCTGCGGACAAACTCCCGGAAAGAGAATCATGAGCTTGTACGTTGTTGATGAGAGCGGAGCGCCTGTGGATTGGGATGCCGCCTCGGTCCGATTTTTTATCGGTTATCCCGTTTCGCTCCTGCCCTTGGGCCTGGGTTGTTATTGGGCTCTGGTGGATAAGAATAATCAAGCGTGGCACGATAAAATTGCCGGGACTCTGGTGACAGGGCCCGCGACTTCATAAACCTTAATATTGCAGGAATCAGACCTAATGAAAAAAACGTATCTGCTGGCTCCGGGACCGACCCCGGTCCCCGAAACCGTCAATCTGGAAATGGCCGCGCCGATGGTGCATCATCGCACCCCCCAATTCAGCAAGATCTTCGGCGAAGCGGCGGAAGACGCCAAGTACCTGTTCCAAACCAAACAGGATGTTATCATTCTGGCATCCACCGGCACCGGGGGCATGGAGAGCTGTATCACCAACCTGTTCTCACCGGGCGATAAAGTCCTGGTCGTCAACGGTGGAAAATTCGGGGAACGCTGGGGCAAGATCAGCGAATCGTACGGCCTCGAACCGGTCTGGATTAATGTCGAATGGGGACAGGCTGTGGACGCCAACAAAGTTAAAGAGGTATTGGATAAAGACAAGGACATCCGTGCGATCCTGGTGCAGGCCAGTGAAACCTCCACCGCCGTAGCCCATCCGATCGAAGCTTTGTCAAAACTGACCCGCGACCGTGACGATATCCTACTGGTGGTTGACGGCATTACCGGTGTCGGTGTGTTTCCTCTGCCGATGGACGAGTGGGGGATCGATGCCATCGTCACCGGCTCCCAAAAAGCACTGCAACTGCCGCCGGGTATCGCCCTGGTGGCGTTGAGTGAAAAGGCCTGGAAATTTGCCGACCAGTCCAAGTGCCCGCATTTCTATTTTGATCTCAAGAAAGAACGCAAAAACCTGGCCGACCAAACCTCGGCCTACACACCAGCGGTTTCTCTGGTGATCGGCTTGCGCGCCGTATTAAAAAGTTTCAAGGAAGAGGGAATCGAGAACGTCCACAAACGTCACAACCGGCTGGCACGGGCCACCCGCGCGGCAACCAAAGCATTGGGACTGAAGATGGTCGCGCCCGATGCCCCGGCAGACAGCCTCACCGGCGTGTTTCTTCCCGACGGGATTGACGGCGGCAAATTCGTCAAAAGCCTGCGCGATGACTTCGGGGTAACTATGGCCGGCGGACAAGATCAATGGAAAGGTAAAGTCGTCCGCATCGCGCATCTCGGCTATGTGGATACGTTCGACACCATCATCGCTATTGCGGCCCTTGAGATGGCACTCAAAAAATTCGGGCATGCCGTGGCATTGGGCAAGGGCGTTGCGGCGGCGCAGGAAATTTTACTCGAAGCATACTGAAATAATTAAGATTGAAAATTTAATGTCCATTGAAGAAACTGAAGTTATTGATTTTATTTCAATCGATAAATCAGCAGGTGCTGTCCATCTAACCATTTCGGATCATTTGGAATGGGAAGAAAAGGAAGGCGAACACCTTTTATTATTACAAGATAAAATCAATGCATATTTGAGGTTTATAGAGGGCGGCGAATTAGAGGAAACATATCCTAAAGCAAAAGGAAAAAAAATTGTGATAAGTATTGTCGGCCAGTATCCTCTAAGTCAGGAAGCAAAAAAGTTCTATGATATGGCCGCAGGGATTACCGAGGAAGCAGGAATTCAATTGGAATTTAAATTAGCTGAAGATTAAAACCATGAGGTTTTCAGCCAATCAACAGACGAAAACCTTTCCAGGTACAAACATAACTAATTTTAATTTTTTGGAGTTTTGAAATAATGAAAATTCTGGTCAGTGACAATCTGTCCAAACTGGGTGTGGAAATATTACAAAAGGAAAGCGGTATTGAGGTTGACGTCGATACCGGTTTGGCGAAGGAAGAGTTGATCAAGATCATCCCGCAATACGACGGACTGATCGTGAGAAGTGCTACAAAAGTCACCGCCGACGTGATTGCGGCTGCGACAAACCTCAAGGTGGTGGGACGCGCCGGAGTAGGTGTCGACAACATCGATCTCGATGCGGCAGGAAAAAAAGGCATCATCGTGATGAACGCGCCGGACGGCAATATGATCACCACCGCCGAACATGCCATGGCGCTGATGTTGAGCATGTCCCGCAACATTCCACAGGCCAACGCTTCGGTCAAAGATAAAAAATGGTCTCCCAAAAATTTCATGGGAGTCGAGTTGTACGGGAAAACAATGGGCATTGTCGGTCTGGGCCGCATTGGCTCCGTCGTTGCGGAGCGGACCAAGGGATTCGCCATGAAGGTGATCGCTTACGATCCGTTTGTGTCCAAGGAACAGGCGGAAAAAATCGGAGTGGAGATTGTGGAGTTGAAGGATTTGCTGCAACGCGCCGATTTCATCAGTCTGCACTCGCCGAAAGTGGGCGACAAACCGCTCTTGGGCAAAGAAGAACTGAATAGCGTCAAACCGGGGGTTCGCATCATCAACTGTGCCCGTGGTGAATTGATCGACGAAGCGGCCCTCATCCAAGCTATCAAAGACGGCAAGGTGGCCCAGGCGGCACTGGACGTGTATTCGAAAGAGCCGGTCAATCCCGACAGTCCGTTATTGGATATTCCGGAAATCATCTGCACTCCACATCTGGGCGCATCGACAGGGGAAGCTCAGGATAAGGTGGCCATCGCCATCTGCGATCAGATGATCGATTTTCTGAAATACGGGAGCATCCGCAACGCGGTCAACATGCCTTCCATCGACGAAGAGACGCTCAAACAGATCAAGCCGTATCTGGACTTGGGGTCGGATCTGGGTCAACTGGCTTCGCAATTGGTCGAAGGTCCCATTACTCAAGTCAAAGTTCAGTACAATGGTGACGTAGCCGACCTGAACGTCCAACCCATCACGATTTGCGTTTTGAAGGGATTATTGACGCGATCGCTGGAAGGGGTCAACATGGTCAATGCGCCGTTCATCGCCAAGGAGCGGGGTATTGAGGTGCAGGAGTTGAAGAGCAATGAAATCAAGGACTACACCAGCACCGTCCAGGTTCAGGTGACCACCAAGCAGGGCGCTCGCGATATTACCGGCAGTATCTTTGGCAAAGGCGACCCGCGCATCGTGAGATTCGACGAATATAACTTCGAGGCGGTGATCTCCAAACACATGTTAATTTTGAGCAACAAGGATGTTCCGGGAGTAATCGGCAAACTCGGTAATGTGTTGGGCAAGAACAGCATCAACATCGCCGGGTTTCATCTGGGCCGCCTGGGAAAAACGGGAAATGCGGTTTCAGTGGTCAATATCGATTCACCGCCGACCAGCGAGACCTTACGGGAATTGCGGGAAACACCCAATGTACTTGAGGTGTTTTCAGTCGTCCTCTAAACAACCTGATAAAAAAAAACAAAACCCGCTCTCTTTTTAGAGAGCGGGTTTTTATTTTCAAACGTCTTCGCCGGACAGCTCCGGCAACCATCATTGAAGGCCTACTTCTTTTCCCCGGCCTCAGTTGTCTGCCCGAATGTTTGAGCGATGACCTCGTTAATAGCCTTCTCACCTAAAATATTATATACAGCATTTGCCGACTTGAAGTGGGCACTGGTGAACAGGCTCATTACCTTTTTACTGGAATACCCGAGCATCATAAATTCGTGGGCGTAATTTTCGGCCACCAGGCGCAGGGTTTTATCGTCCGCGTCTTCGTCGCCGGTGGGCGGGCCTTCATCAGGATTGATATCGTCCTTGACCTCGTATATGTAGATCAAATGCCAGCCGAACTCGGTTTTAATGGGCCCGACCACATCCCCCTCCTCCGCGCTGAACGCGGCCACTTCAAAGGGGCGAACCATGGCACCTTTCCCGAACCAGCCCAAGTCGCCGCCGCGTTTTTTGGAGGGGCACTCGCTGTACTCCTCGGCCATTTTGGCGAACTCGGCACCATCATCCAATTTCTGATTTATTTCATCCGCCAATTCCTTGGTCGCGACCAGAATGTGGCGGGCCTGAATTTTTTTGACTTTCTTATCTGGATTGCTCATAACTTTCCTGCCTTTATTTTGAATTGATATCAATCAATTTAATTTCAAACCACAACATTTTTTGAATTTTTTTCCGGACCCGCAAGGACACATTTCATTGCGTTGGACCTTGTGGGGTGTGACTTCCATTTTGGGTGAAGATTTCAACAATTCCTCACCAATCTGCTTGGCTTCCTTGTAACGCTGTTTCAGAATATCGTTGAGATTGGGAATAAACCGGATAAACTCCATAAGGAGTTCACTATTCGCCGGCTCGAGCTTGGCTTCCTCCTCTTCCCGGTTTTTCTCATTGAAATAATAGGTGTAGGGGAAAATAGGAGGCGGGCGATCTTCGGCGTGATCAAATTTGTAAAACGTCAGTTGAACGCTTTTGTTATCATTGCGCGGATCCAGCTCATAGGCCTCTTCGACGAAATGCTTGTTCTCATTATATTTAAAATCCAGCAGTTGTTTCGCCCGGGGGAACAGTTCCATATAGTTGACATAGCGTCCCGACTCGAACACGAGATAGGACATGGGGTTATTCTCCCCATAAGCCTTGGCCTCCATGTACCTCTGTTTGAACAGGATGATCATTTCATCCGTCACTTCCGCCATGAATTCATCGAGGATGGATGTTTGGGAGTCGGTTAACTCCGGATGATTGGGCAGGATTCCCTGTGTTTTATCGAAGTTCAACAGAAAGGAAAACCGGTTATCGTCGTCTTCCTTGTCACAAAGGGAAATGGTGACATGATTGCAATCACAAAAAGGATTGGTGCAATAGTAATCTTCCAGAATGTAGAGACTTTTGAAATCTTCTTCCTCAAACCGGTAGGTCATGACCGAGTTCAAGCTTTCCTGATTATTGACAACACTGTACGCTTCGATGACGCTTCTCCTTCTTCACAACATTAATTCTGGCGCTCACTCTTCTTCCGTGATGATCCTCACCGCCCGGATGGAATCCTTGGACGGATCGTCCCGGTTGTTGACGTTGGCGTGGCCATATCGATAATAAAAGATCACCGCCCCATTATGGGGTTTCAGGTCGCTAGTCCAGGTGGTGTAGCCCCCTCCCGGAGAAAACGCACTGTCGATAAATATTTCAAACCGGTCGCTGTCGCGAATGGACGTTTCCTCGACAAACAGGCTTTCCGCTTCCTCCAGGTTTGGCATGTGCCAATCGTTATAGCCGGCAAACTTTTTATTGTTCAGTTCCCGGATGTAATCCTCGGCCTTGTACCAGGTATGGAATATACTCTGGTCCTGGAATCCGTCGGTTTGCTTCCACATCAAACCTTCTTCCGTATCCGTGACGGTTCCATCCCCGTTATCTTTAAACCGTTTTCCCATCGAAAGCGCTTGTCCGTCCGATCAAACCTTGTTCATATCACGTACCAGACGGGTGGATCCCCGCGAAACCCGGTAGACGTCGTCGTACATCATCCCGCCCTTGCGGTAACCGAAGCGAACGGCCTGAATTTTATTCCGCACGTCGCTGGTCCAACACAAAAATCCGAACCCACCGGGGAAAAGAGAATGCAAATAAGCCTTTTGCCCCATATGATCCTTATTGATCTGGTTTTTATCGTATAAACTTTTCGCCTCTTCCGTCGTGGGAAGCCGCCAGTCGTTGTAACCGGCATAATGAGACTGGCTCAACTCTTTCGCATAATCGCGGGACTGAACCCAGTTGAGCCATTTACCGGTCATCTGATACGTATCCTGCCTGAGCCAAACCAGCTTCCGCGTTAGATCGATCACCGTATGTTCATCCGCCTCGGCAAACCGCTCCTGAACGGCGGTTGAAGCAGGCGTGGGTTCGGAGGGACTCATTATTCCTTTTCCTCTGGCAGCAGTGTTCGTACCGCGCGTACGCCGTGGCTTCGCAGTCCTTTTTTATGAAACTTATGATCCCCGCTGTAAAAGTTAAACCGCATCGCTATGCTGTCGTCGGTTTTATGCAGGGTTTTGGTCCAGGTGGTCTGTCCCGCACCGGGCGGAAACACTGGGACCAGATACAGGGTATCGCCATAAGTGTCGATTACGGGATTGTTGGGATCGTGGATGGATTGCGCCTCTTTACGTGTGGGCAATCTCCAGTCGCTGTGACCGCCGAATTCCTCTTTGTTGAGCACACTGACTTGGACCTTGGCCTCGGACCAGCTGATCCATTTGTCCAAATCCAGGTAGGAATCGTCCTGCTTCCACATCAATCCCGTTTCCAGATCGCTGACGGTACCATTGTTGTGAACCACATAGCGCTCTTCCGGGGGCAGTTTTGATTCGGCCGTGATGGAGCGGACGGGACGGATGCCGCTGGGGAATCCTTCATTTTCGCGGGCCAGCCAAAATTCGTAATCGGCACGGAAATCGTAACCCATCGCCGCCTTGGCGCCGCGGGTTTCGGTGGTCCAGGTCGTGTACCCGCACCCGGAAGTAAATACTGGATCGATGTGAGCTTCACACCCCTCCATATCGGTATTGCTGAATTCGGGATCATACAACTCGCGGGCTTCCTGGCCGTTGGGAAATCGCCAGTCGGAGTGCCCAGCGAATTTTTTTTCGTTCAGCTCTTTGATGTATTCCTGGCCTTGCCACCACGAAACCAGTTTACCGAGCTTCACCCAAGTATCGTCCTTGGCCCACATCAGGTTTTTTCGAGTATCGGTGACGGTTTCATCCCCGTTATCAATAAACCTGGTTTTAACTTTGGTTCCGCTCATAATAGTGGTTTCCTCAAGTGTTTCTTCTGCGACCAACGGTTTTGACCGGGTCTTTGCGGCAGATTCTTACCGACCCGAACGCATATTCATCGGCGCTGGCGATTTGGCCCTGGGTGTAATCGAACCGGGGCCGCCGTGTAGAGGTGTCCGCCATGGTCCATTGCATTTTGAACGAACCTTCGGGAAACAGGGAATCGATATGAACCGTTTCGCCGGTTTTGCCGGTATTCTCCCACTCTGCATCGTACAGGGTGGCCGCCTCTTCGTTGGTCGGTAAGCGCCAGTCCGAGAATCCGCCAATTTTACGTACATTCTTTCTTTCGGCGTAGTCTTTGGATTCATGCCAGTTGAAATATTTTCCTTTGTCCTGCCAGGAATCTTTTTTCAGCCAGTACATTCCCGTTTGGGTGTCCTGGATCACCAGGGGTCCGTGTACCACGAACCGCTTGGGACCTTCTTCAACGACTTCCAGTTTGTCGGTTTGCGCGTCGTGAACAACCGGTTTGGTTTCCTCGTCTGCCATAGCGTGACTTCTCCCCTTAATCGGTATAGCCGATTTCGACGTTATCTTCATCGACGTTGACAATCACCGGAATCACATAATCCCCGTTGGAATATTCCAGCATTTTCTCAAGACCCTGAGGATTGCTCTCCACATTGACATAGATAAAAGGTTTGCACTGTTTTTTATAATCCTGACGGGCCTTGGTAGTGTAAGGACAATCGTCTTTCCCAAATATCATGTAGTGACTCACAACAACACCTCTCTTCGAGCACAAGCGATTTTAACCATCGAACTTTTTGGTCTCGCTCCGCCAATCGGGTTCCCACGACTCTTTCAGTTCATCGCGGACGGCCCGGACATGGCAAAATTCGTTATCCTTGTGTTCCCACATATCGTTACCGGTAACGTAGCTGAAAATCATGGCGTATTGCTGAAAATCCGGCTTTTCCTCATACGTCCAGGTATTGTGTCCGCCGCCGGACGCGAACAGAGGATCAATATGGACTTCCGCGCCGTCCTTGTCCTGGTTGGATACGGCAAACGCGAACAGCGATTTGGCCTCATCAAAGCCGGCCAGCCGCCAATCGTCGAAACCAGCGAATTTTTTTTCGTTCAGTTCCTCGATATAATCGTTGGATTCAAACCAGTTGATGCCGTAACCAAAGTCGGCAAAGGAGTCGCTTTTTTTCCACATCAGATTGGAGATGGAATCGCTGATGGTTTCGTTGCCGTTATCAACTAACTGGGGAACATCCGGCTCTTCCTCTGCCTCTGCCTCCTCCTCGATTTCCTCCCACTCGTCGTCGCCGATCCACTCGTCGGCGTCGAAGCCTTCTTCATCTTCAAAGTCGTCATCGAGCGGCAGGGTCTTTTTGGCTTCCTCACCGGGGACTTCTTTTTCTTCCGACGGGTCCTTCACTTCTTCTTCGGACACGGTGGCTCTCCTTATCGCCGCTCAATCAAAGCGGCGGGTTATGAATTCAAGCGTCCCTGACCAGGCGAACCGAGGTTCCCGTGGTCGAGACCTGCTGGTCCACACACACTTCCTTGATGACAGGGAAATAACATTTCCAGGCGTAGGAATCGTACCGGGTTTCCGAGGTCCAGTAACTCCATTCCCCACCTGCCTGATAATTGGCAACGGAACGTTTTTTTTTGGCGGGAAGGTTCACGAACAGCGCCTCATAGGCTTCCTTCGCTTTGAGCAGGCCTCGCATTTCGCTTTTCGTGGGCAATCGCCAGTCGGTGGTCCCCAGATATTTCTGCTCGTTACAAGCCTCCCGGTAGGCGTTGGCCTCATCCCAATTGAGCCATTTGCCCAATTCCTGCCGGGAGTCTTTTTTGACCCAGATCAAATCCTCGTCCACTTGAGCTACGGTTCCGTCACCATTATCTTTAAACAGTTTTTCCCAATCCGCCATATAATTGCCAAAACCCAAAACCAACTTCTCGTTTTGGGTTATTGTGAATTTTTTAGAGCGGCCCTACCCCTTTGGAGGGTGGCCCCCTAACACCCTAAATTTTAAGAAAGTTTACCGTTAAAGTATCACCCACCCGGCTATATTTCAATACCTAACCAAGAGAAAACTGTCCGACCGCCTATTTTTACCAAATCCTTATAAATCAGCGCTGATCACTGATCATCATGCCTCTTTTAGGCGGAATTTTCCCCAAGGAGGCTTTGGATTCCTCGTCCATGGTTCCCCGCACCAGGCGAACGCTGGTATCCAGGGTGTCGTCTACCTCTTTATGGCCTCCAGTGCCACTGGCAAAGGAAAACACATAAGCGGTGATCCTGCCTCGGGAATTGCTGGTCCAGGTGTCATAGCCACAGCCCTCGGTAAAGACCGGATCGATATACAAGGCCATTTCGTACTTGTCCTGGATGGATTTTTCCTTCTCCCTGTAATACAGGGAATGCGCCTCTTCCTTGCTGGGCAGTCGCCAGTCGCTGTATCCCGCGAAGGATTCTTCATTCATTTTAGCCATGAGTTTTTTAGCGGCGGCATAGACCAGAAATCTTCTAAAAATGTTGTAGGAATCTTCTTGCATCCACATCAGATTAGATTTGTGGTCGGTCACGGTTCCGTCGCCATTATCTACAAATCGTTCTTCCATACTTGCCTCTTAAAATTCTATTTGCAAATTTCCACTTAAAGTTTAGATCAGGTCCCCGGAACATTGGGTTCAAAAAAAAGCCGGAAGGTCGAAACCCTCCGGCTTTGCTAATACAGATGTAAGAGTGAAACTTAGCGATTGGCCTCAGACTTGGCGCCCGTAACACCGTAGATACCGCGCTCGGTGCCTTCCGGCATACCCAGAGTCGGCTCGATGTACGTGCCCGGCTGTACGTGGTCCATATGGTAATTGGACTGATACGTTTTACCGGAACCCGCGTCGATTTTCCAGTCATGGCGGTCAAAGCGCTGACGCTGACAGTTCACCACAATGGTACCCGGGCCCTTGTTCCAAAAGTCTGTTTTCATAGCAATCGAACCGGCCTGATACCCACCGGGAGCAATCACTCTTGTCATTTTTTTGCCCCAATTGTAGCCCCAAGGGCCAATATCAAATGTTACCGTGGTGGATTTGGTCTCACTGGTGTTGTAGAAAATCCACGAGGCGTTTTCACAAACACTGTGTCCCCCCGACTTAAGGTTTGTTTCATTGGCGGCGGCCAAGGACGCGAAGGCCAACAGAACGAAAGCCACGGACAGGACGGCAATTAATTTTCTTACCATTGTGCTCCCCCTTTCAAATTGGTGGTATTTAAGAACACTACTTTTATTTTATATATACAAAAGTCAACTGGACTCAAAAACTCTTTTTGAACGCGGACCGCACTTTTGAATAACATTCAAAATCCGCACGTTAGACACTGCCCCATGGCCGACCCCTCGTGAGAGCCCACCACTAGTCTCGTATGGAGGGGAAAATATCAAAACCCGCCTACCAAGTCAAGGTATAAATTTTAACACAATCCCTGAATTATAATCCCATAAAAAACAAAGGGTTACCTGAGAACGGGGCCGTTCCCTGCAAATCCCCTCGTCAGACCTGAAATTTGAGGGAAGTCAAATTTATCAAGTGGGTGGAGTTCATCAGAGCCCGCTCCCCTTCCTCAGTCAAGTCGTTGACCACCAGCTGGATGGATTTCAGATTGCCCAAGGTGGTGGAATTGGCAAGAAATTCAGCACCGACATCGGTGATACGATTGGACTTCAAGTTTAACGTTCTCAAATTGGAAAAGAGGGGCGACTCAGCGACCGCTTTGACTCCCACATCTCCGATATCGTTTTGCGAAAGGTCCAACGCACGCAAGGTGGACAATTCTTCGCATTGAGCCAACTCTTTCGCACCGACTTCACGAATATATTTGGCTTTGAGGTTGAGCACCTGCCCGTCTTTACTCAGATGGGTTTTAATCAGTTTTTTTATATCCGCCATAAATGAGCCGCTTCCATGATCTTTTAAATTAAGTTCAATTAAGTTTATCCCAAACCTGGGATATCTTTAGCTTCAAATCCATATTCGTCAAACGCCTTCCATCCCACGGCCAGCATTTTCTTGGCGTACTTGGACATCAAGTTGGCCTGGGAATGATTGGGATCAATTTCCAGAGTCTTTTTAATCAGCTTCAGGGCTTTTTGAACATCCTGGATTTCGCTTCCATATTTGGCGATCTGACGGGATTTGTCGATCAGGTCCGATCCCCACTTGTAATAAATATTGGCCAGTTGAACCGGCGCTTCCTTACTGATGAAGTCTACCAGCTCGTCATCGGCTTTTAACTGCGGGAGAAATTCCATAGCTTTCTGAAAGTGATGGATCGGAACTGCGTAATCTTCCTCGAAAACCTCGACGATGGAATCCCCCGGCTTGTGAGCGGAATGCAAACCGATAGAGCTCTTCACCACCACGGATTGGATTCCGGACAGTAGCTGATGAAAAATCAGATTGCCCATTCCATAATGGATGATCGCATGGAAGTCCTGTTCCGTATCGCATTCGAGAGCGCGTTCGTATTCGGCTTTGGCTTCTTCCCTGTCTCCCAATTCTTCCAGCGCTTCTGCCAGATTGTAATGATGAACACAATTGTCCGGATCTTCTTCAAGAACGGCACGAAACTCCTCGATTTGCGCCTCCAGATCGAACTCTGCCAGCTCCCCTCCTTCCTTCTCAAGCTTGTCGCGGGCCGCTTCGTCCTCCTCGACTTCTTGCAGGTTGGGATCGATCTCTTCTTCAGCCGCCGTTTGCTCCGGCACGGTGTTTTCTTCTTTATCTTCGGGACTCATAGTCTAAAGAATTTCCATAGGTCGGAGGCTCATTTTCTTGCCAGTTCTGAACCGTTGTTATCGCGTACCGCGCGAATCACACTGAGAGAATGCTGAATGCCCCCCTTCATGCTCGGATACGCCTTACCGCGGATATAATTATATCCCCAGGCCATATCGCCCTTGGCCTCTTCACTGCTCCAATAACAGCAATGGCTCTTCCCGAATATGGGATCGATATGCAGTTCGTTTTTGGTCCAGTAATAGTTCCAGGGAACCGATTGCTTTTCATCAAACAGAGTGGCCAACTCTTTACGGGTCGGCAAGCGCCAGGTACCCGCTCCCCCAAATTTGGCTTCATTCAACTCGCGGATATAATCCTGGGCCTTATGCCAGTTGATCCACTGCTTGCGGACTTGATACGAATCGATCTGAACCCAGATCAGTTTTGTTTCGAGATCGGTCACGGTTCCGTTTTTATTATCCTGGAACCGAGGGTTATCGGAGGAGGGAGCGACGTCTGTTTTCGGCTCGGTCAACGTCAAAATCTGCCCGCCGAATTCATAATCCGTCTTGTCTTCCTTGGCCTGTTGCGCCGTCGGATTATCCGGTATCGGTTCGCCTGCCAGACCTGCAGAAGGAACAACCGCCAAGGCGATCGCCAAAAGTATTGCCTTCAATACCGGAAGGGCCTGCCGTTGAACCGGGTTGATCTCTGCCATGCGTTGCCTCCTCACGCTACTCGTCCATGGGAACCCAATCCGGCTCCCAAGACAGACACAACCCGGAGGGATTGTGAAACTGTTTTTCCTCATTACCCACCGATCCCCATTTGGCGACAAAATTCAAATCCGGATCGAACTTTTGAATTCGATGGTTCAGCGTATCGACGACAAACACAAACCCGTAGGGGTCTTCAACCACCGCCATCGGGCAGTTGAACTGGCCGTCGCGTTTTCCGAATTCGCCAACGACCCGGATAAAGTTTCCTTCGCGATCGAATAACTGCATCCGGTTCTGGCTTTTTTCCACCACCAGCAGGGTGCCGTCGTTGCGTACGGTCAAATCGCAGGGAAAATTGAAACGCCCTTCCTCAAACCCGTACTCGCCGAACTTGGACAGAAACTGTCCCTCTTCATTGAAAATCTGGACGCGCTGGTTGTCGCGGTCGGCCACATAAATATTGCCCTCCTGATCCACCGCGACACCCGTGGGAAATTTACAGAACCCGTCAAAGTCTCCCGGAAAACCGAACCCCAGCAGATATTCGCCGTCGTCGTCATACCGCTTGAGGGAATGGTTATGGGTATCGGCCACCAGGATGGTTCCTCCGGGTTCGGCAAGGATAGCCTCCGGCCAGTAGAACTTTTCCTGTCCCCAACCCTCGGTTCCCACCGAAAGAATAAAATCGCCTTCCGAATCGAATTTCTGGATGCGGTGGCACCCGGTATCCGCCACCCAGACATTGCCTTCCTTGTCCACCGCCACGTCGAAGGGTCCCTTGAACACGCCTTCGCGATAAGGCGGCCGGGTACCGGCAGATTTACCGAACTGGAACAGATATTTGCCGTTACCGTCGAACTTCTGGATGCGGTCGTTCCCGGAATCCGCCACCCAGATATACAATTTGGAGTGATCGACATCCGCCCATTTCGGTTGCTCTTCGGGAAGAATCTCTTCCGCCCCCTCGATCACCTCCAGGGTACCGGTACCGACAGACTCCTCGGTGTCTTCTTGGTTCACTGAATCCTGCTCTAAATCATCTTGCGCCATTGGATATCTTTCCTGTGGCCGGTACCGATGACCGGTGCGGCCTTGTCCTGATTACTAAAGACTCTTCTAAACGAAAACGGAAGCCGGTGAAGGCTTCCGCATTGTATGTGTTCCCGGCTCAATCACAAGCCAGTATTTATATACCACACCCATCATGGGAAAAACCTTCAGGACTCCCCATTCCAGCCTTATTCCACCATGAATTTTTTCACATCCAGAATCTGGTACTCGAAGTCACAGGCGCCCTGCAATTCATCCAGACGCGCATTCCATTCGCGCTTGAAGTTATCCAGATTTTCCATGTTGGGTTTTTTCTTCATCAAGCCAACTTCCTTGTACACCGGCTTGACGAGATTTTTGTGGATTTCCTGAATCACGTTGCGGACACGGATAATACAATCCTTGGTAACCGTCTCGCGGGTCACGCCATCTACTTTTTCCAGCAAACGCAGGAAGCCTTGAACGGAGCCGAGATGCTTGAGGTAGGCTTCCGCCAGCATGTGGTTGTATTTCAAACCGCAATCAATGTAACCGGCCATCAGATAAACGCCAACATGATGATCGAACTGCACCGACAGGGTGATGAGTTTTTGGAGATAATCAACCTCACGGAGATCCTCTTCATCTTCCTCACCTTCCTTAAGCTCTTTCGCCGCTTTGGCTTTCTCGGCTTCCAGCTCTTTTTTTATTTTTTCCAGTTCGGAAAGGTCGCCTATAGGATCTTCCTGCCGCTGATTGTCCTCGGCATCCGCAGCCTCTTGTTGGTCCTTTACTTCTTCTGTATTGGTCTCTTGTTCGCTCAATGCCTTATCTCCTTCAAAGAAACAATAATCCGCCGGAGTGCTTCCGAAAATATATTCAAAATTAACGGTTTAGACGATTTTTGTGGAATCAGTCGGATTATATAGGTTTCCCGTCAAGAGTGTCAAGACAATAAGCCCCACGCTTTCACAGGTTTTTCACAATGGGGTTCCATGTAAAACCCTTTGTCCCTTAAGAACTTATACGCGATCTGCCGAGTGGCAAAAAGCTCAAAAACCCAAACCCCTGATTGACAGGGAGGAGGCCCCTCAACTATGATGAATCTCAACAAATTCCAACTATTGAGCCGAAAGTCCCATCATGAAAACAGCGTTGATTTTTCCACCGCAATGGTTTCCCAGCCAGCCTTATCTGGCTCTGCCGACACTGACCGCCTTTCTTCAGCACCACGGCCATGCGGTGGATCAATTTGATTTTAATATCGAAAGTTACGACACCTTCCTCCACCGTAGTTACCTGGAGGAATGCCTGGGGAAAATCAAAGAACGCCTCAACCAGCCCGCCTACACGCCAGAGGAAAATGAAATCAAAGGGGTGTACCGGGAAATCCTGGGCGACACCGATTTTCTGGAATCCGTTCTGGACGGTGTGGAGGATGCCAAGAACGCTCTGAGAACCGAGGAGATGTTTTTCCAGTTCCCGGTTTACAAGCGGGCTTACACCACCCTGAAGGTGGCCATGCAGTTGATCTCCTACGCACATTTCCCGACCAAGGTGGACCTGGAATCGTTTTTCATGCAAGGCAATCCGGAGGAAAACCTGGAAGGGATTCTGCAAGCCACGGCGGACCCGGTCACCAACCCGTACCTCACTTTGTTTGAAAATCAGATGCTGTCCAAGGCGCCGTGGGACGAATACGGCTTGGTGGGCATCTCGATCATTCACGTCGGACAGGTGATTGCCGGTTTAACGCTGGCCCGCCTGCTCCGCGAGAAGCACCCGCACCTTCACATCTGCATCGGCGGCAGTGTCTTCACCCGGCATTCCGGTATCATGGAAAACAAACAGGTTCTGTTTGAAAAAATATTTCACAGCATCATCCAATTCGAAGGCGAATACCCCCTGCTGAAACTGGTGGAACAACTCAAAGCCGGCGGCTCTTTGAGCGAGGTGCCGAATCTGACGTATCTCGATCAGGGCAAGGTGATCACCAATGCCAAATCCGAGTCTCTCCCCTATGATCAACTGGTGCGGCCGACGTTCGACCAACTGCCGCTCGAAAAATATCTGATGCCCTACCCTGTCCTGCCCTACATGGCCAGCCGGGGATGTTACTGGGGCAAGTGCACATTTTGCACTCATAGCCACATCTACGACTCCTATTACCGTAAGGATAATGAGGAGCGCGTGGCGCTCGATCTCGATTACCTGGGCAAACGGTACGGCACGCGCTACTTCACCTTCTCGGATGAGGCCATTTCACCCAACGCGTTCAAGCGCATGTCCTATTCCGTGCTCAAGCACAAGGTGGACATGAGGGCGCTGGGCATGATCAAATTCGAGGCCGACACTGTCGAAAGCGAAGATCTGTTCAAGGATATGTTTGAGGCGGGATTTATCATGTTGTTCTTCGGGCTGGAGAGCGCCAACGACCGCGTGCTGTCGATCATCGACAAAGGCTGTGACCAGAAAACCGAAGAAATGGTCCTCGAAAACAGTTCGCGCGCCGGCATCTGGAATCATTTGTACCTGTTCTTCGGTTTTCCCACTGAGGAGCGGGAGGAGGCGGAAGACACCATCCAGTTCACCGTCGATCATGGAGAACGGGGGTCGGGGTCTATCCATTCGGTCGGGCAATCGACTTTTACGTTGGAAAAGGACTCGGCCATCTTCCACAATCCGCAAAAATTTTCGATCGACCGCATCCTGCACGACCCGGACCGCGACATGGCGATCATCTTCGATTACGAAATACAAAAGGGCATGCCGCGCAAGGAAATCATGGAAGTGTACGAACGGTTCGATGAGGTGCTGGAGGAACAGTTCCCCTCCCGCAAAATCTGGAATTACCTGTCGCGGGAGCATTTTCTGCTCTACCTGGACCGGTTCGGACGGGAAGAACTGTTGAAAATGGCACAGGACGAGGCGGTGACCGAAACGGTGGGGGCCTGAAATCCGCGTTCAGGTGACGGACATATGGAACTGCTACCTTCGATCGCTGGTTTATTGGTCGCTCTCGGTGGGCCGCCTCTCGTCGCGCTGTACGGAACGCGTACCGCTTCCAAGCCAGCTTCCCTTACGACCAACCTCTTGTGCCAACTTGCGCTGTTGGGGCTCCTCCTGGCGATTGTACTAATTGTCTTGGTGTGGGAACAGGCGCCGCTGTCCTCGCTTGGCCTTCGTGGTGTCGACCTCTCCACGTTCACCTGGGCAGCCGGAGTCGCTGCGCTTTTCATCTTCGTGCTGGGCCCGATCATCGTGCGAATGCCAAAATGGTTGAGTCAGCCCGGATTTGAGAAGCCGCTTGGCGATCTACAGAAGTTGCCTGTGTGGTACCTGATCCTAGCCGTCTTCATCGGTGGATCGGTTGAGGAATTGCTCTACCGCGGCTTTGCAATCGAGCATCTGGCGCATATTATTGGAAGCGACTGGCTCGCTGCTGCCACCGTCATCGCGATGTTCGGCCTGGCCCATGTTCCGTTATGGGGCTGGGCACCTGCGCTGACGGCGACATTCTCGGGCGCTGTTCTGACGATCTTCTATCTGTGGCATCGCGATCTCGTCGCAAATATCTTGGCGCATGTGACAACCGACTTCGTGGGCATTGTTCTTCCTGTGCTTCTGGCAAAAACGCGGCGGACGGCATCGCAATAGCTTATCGTTGAGCGATGTCGCGCCTGTCCGCTTCGGGTCGTTTTGAGCCGTTCGCATCACTGGCACCGACCGTCGGCAAGTGTCCCTTACGAAACGAATCGTCCTTTTCACATCACTAAGGGATCTTGTTGGCAGGCCGTCTCACCATCTTGGAATCGACCTTGACGGAGAAAGTCACTGAGACCCGCGTTCATCGGGCTCCTACCGGGGTCGCTCTGGGCAGAAAAGGTTGAGATTCCCATTTGACATGCACCCGATGGATAACCTAGAATCAGAGCCATCCAAATTTATTTAATTTTTTGAGCATTTGAGAGGACCGAAGTTATGGCGGATATTGATGTCAATGAGGATTTTAACCCTCAGGAGTTCCGGGAAAAACAGGAAAGCAAAAAGCAGTCGGATTTGATCACGATGAAAATCCATCCTGAAATCTGGGATGAACTGGGAGTGCGCGACCCGGAGCAGATCAAGCTGGAAACCGCCATCATGAAAAAAACCCGGCAGATCAAAAAAGAACTCCGGACCGATCCCGACAACCTGGACAAGCAGGTGGAACTGGGCACCCTTTACATCGACGGGGGTAACTACGAAGATGCCATCAAAATGGTCCGGGCCGTAGTCAGTAAAGATCCCAAACATGCCCGCGCCCGTAAAGTCCTCGGCACCGGCTACGCGCTCAGCAACCAGGAAGATGAAGCCATCCGGGAACTCAACCGCGCGATAGAACTGGACCCCGACGATGCTGAAACTCATTTCAACCTCGGTGGGGTGTACATGTTGCAGGACTCGTTTGGCAACGCAGAGCAGGAATTCAAGAAAGTGGCCAAGCTGGATCCATCGGATACCACCGCCTACGCCAATCTGGCCGCCGCGTACAACATGCAGAAAAATCACCTGGAAGAAATCCGGACATTGAAAAAAGTGCTGATGTTCGATCCGGAAAACAAGGAACTGCGCTCCGCCCTGAGCAACGCCTATTTTCATGTGGGCGATTTCGACGAATCACTCACCAGCGCCCTGTGCGTCATCGAACTGGATGAAAAGGACCCGCAGGCCTACTGCAACCTGGGAAGTATCTATTCCGCCCAGAACATGGTGGAAGAAGCGGTGGAAGCGTTCCAGAAAGCCATCGAGATGGACCCGGAGTATTCGCTCCCGCACACCAATCTGGGAAGTTTGTACGGAACCATCGGGCGAGTCGAAAGCGCCATCAAGGAATTCAAAAAAGCCACCAGCCTCAACTCCGGGGATGCCGAGGCCTGGCTGAATCTGTACCATTCCTATAAAGAAATCGGACGGCAGGAAGACGCCACCAAGGCCTATCAGAAGTTCGAAACGCTGACCAAGGCACCCGCACCCGGCGGCGGTAAAACTGAATTCTCCGGTGTTCCCGGCGGCGTGTCCACCACCGGCGATACGGCGGGTGAATAGCGGGGTAGCCCCCCGCTGGCAACTGGCTAACAGTTAACGGCAAGCGATGCATCTTGGAGCGCATTTAAAAATTAGATGTTCTCCGCGCCCTCTGTGGTAAATTCTACCCTCTGATCTACTATCTTCACTGATGCAAAGGTCTGATGGCCCGTACGGATTCACAACTTCTGCCGCTCGGCGATTTCAAACCCTCGGATGAGTGGCAGACGCACGTCAATGCCATTTTCTACGGGATCAAGGGTCCCGCAATCCATCACCATTTCCAGACTTACGTTAGCCGCGATTACCGGCTGGCACATGCTCTTGCTGACGGGTTTCTGAAGGATGTTCAGGAACGCGGCCCGGCCGACGGTCCGATCCATATTCAAGAATGGGGCGTCGGCAACGGCAACCTGGCGGCGCGTTTCCTGGCGCGCCTGAAATCCGCCGATACCGATCAGACGGTCTACCCGCGCATCCACTACACGCTGTGTGACTACTCCGAGGAAATTTTAAATGGCGTGCGCGCCAACCCGAATCTGCAGGAACATGAAGGCCGTTATTTTTTGAAGCGGGTCAACGCGGAAACGCAGGACGATTTCGAACCGCACTCGGTGCATAAAATCATCTCCAACGAAATCTGGGACGATCTTGCGACAAGCGTCTTGCTCAAAAACGACGGCATGCTGTACGAGGAGTACCTGCAACCGCTCCTGCCGCAGAACATCCCGAACATTCTCTCGCTCGTCGAGCAGTTCAGCGAAAAGAATCTGGATGCGCTGAAAAGCCATCCGCCGTTTCTGGAAGATATCGTGTGGGAACGCAGTTTCCAGCGCACCGATATCTCGGACTGGCCATACGGCGAAGTCATCCTGAAACATCTGGACCGGCTGGAGGACGAAATCCTCATCCCTGTCAACACCGGCGCATTTCAAACCGTCGAGCGGGCACAACGCATGCTCGCCGAAAATAATCTGGGATACACCTCGCTCGATTACGGCATGCTGTCCGATCACGAACTCAACTGGCGGGGCCGCCCCTATTACAAACTGTACGGCGGACAGTACACCTCGATGGTGAACTTTCCGTTGATCGCGGAGGTGGCACAAGCGGTCGGGTTCGCCGACGTTCAGTGGGAGCATCAACACGATTTTGTCGGACGCAATCTATCGGAGAACGTGTTGAGTGCCTTGGAGCTGGTGCAGGTTCATCCCAAAATTTCACGCATGGAGCCGTGGGACGCGGACCTCCTGATGCTTCAGACCCTGCAGGCGTTGAACGCCTCGTACCGGAGTCCCTACAAGAGCCAAATGGATTATCCCCCTATGCCCGGCACCCCCAAGAAACAGCGCAAACAGATCGCCGAGCTGGCGAAAAACCTGAGCGCCACCGGCGTACCGGATACCGTGGCCTACATCACAGAAAGCGAAGTGACCGACTCCACCGGACGCCTCAAAAAACTCGGCTACGGCGAACGCGATTTGAAAGCCGCATTCGATCGCACCACCCAACCCATCGCCTTCGGCCACATGACTTTGCGGTAAATCACCCCGCCTCTTGTTTCCCATGAAAATTCGTCGTTTCAAACTCCCAATACCGGGCCGGAACGGGTATGATGTGGGGTAATCACCCTTTTGGACGTTTTCGTTATGCTCAGTATTTTTGTCGAGGTCAGTTGCGGTCGTTACCTGAAGGACGAGTGCACCTTCTGCCACGTCTACGAACCGCTCATGCAGATGCCGAAATCCGACTGGCACCTGACCCCCGCCCAGGCGCAATTGATGGCGGATAAAATCCGGCAAGTGGAAGTGCTGAACACCCTGGCCCAGCACGAGATCAACCTGACCGGCGGCGAGGCGTCGCAGAATCCCGAAATCGTCGACATCTTCAAAATTTTCAAAGCCGTCACCCCCAACGTCTGCCTGCACACCAACCTCGATATCAAGTCGGAAGAAACCAAACGCTGGCAGAAGCTGGTGGAGATCATGCAGCTCGGCGGGCGCATCGACATCACCCTCTACCCGACGGTGTGGGAAGAACGGCAAAAACCGTTACTTGCGGAGATGATGACCCTGCAGAACAAACTGCTGGTCAATGTGGTCTTCGAATCAGTGACCGATCTCGCCATGCAGTTGGGCCTGCTGGTGGATTTTTTCAGTACCGTGAAACCGGAGGTTCCGGAGATCGCGACTCTGCTCGACGAGTATCTCGGCAAGGTCCAATACCTGGTGGAACACAACCCCAACTGCGACGAGACGATTTACACGACGCACATGGGAGATACCGGATCGTTCACGCGGTCGGGGGATTTTATTTTCGGGATCAATTTATTACCGGCGTTCGGAATGGACGAACAGGGACGGCGCGCCATGACATCCAATCCGTTTCCGAAAAACACCTACCTGTTGGAATGCGTCGCGGCGCGGGGGTCCATCGAAATCATGACGGTCCAGCAGAACGGCAACATGACGCCCTGCTGTGACGTTGGCAACCTGAAGTGCCTGCCGACCTTCGGTAATTTATTTGAAGATTCGCCCGAGGAAATCGAGACGAAGTTCGAGGCATCACGCCGGAAGATCGAGGCGGGGATTCATAAAAACAAGGTCAACCTCAAGAGCGAGAAAGCGGGACAATGGGTGGAGGAAGGCATCCCGCCCTATTGCCTGTAACCGGGCAACGCCCGTAGGATAAAAAACGGCGGGACCCTGATGGCTATCAGGATTCCGCCGTTTTGAGATTTTTCGGTTAACGAAAACTTTTAGGCCAACTCTTTTTGGGCTTCTTCGTCCTCTTCCTCGTCGTCCATGAAATCGTCATCGTGACCCATGAGCAGTTCAGGATCCTCGATGGCCGGATGATCGATCTCTTCATGCTTGCCATCTCTATTGGAGTCCGGAAGCTCTTCCCAGATCACGACCCGGGAATTTCCACGGTCACAAATGTAGAGCTTGCCAATATCGTCTTCATCTTCCAGATCCTCGTCGATAAACAGCCCGTAGGGATCGTTCAGGCTACATTCGGAAGCCTCGCCGCCCCGGTTGAATTTGTGTCCGGAGAAAGCATTCTGGCCGATCACCAGGTCCGCCGGCTGACCGTTCTCCGTCGGCAGTTCCTTCCAAACCAGTACCCGGTTGTTACCGGAGTCTGACACAAACAGTCCTTTGCGGCCATAAACCACGTCGGTGGGGAAATACATCCCAACGGAGTCCGCCCGTTTCATTCCCAGCCCGCCATTGACTTCACGGCTGTAGAAATCCTTTTGACCCAACACCAGGTCTGCGGGAACACCGTTGTTCGAAGGTAATTTATTCCAGATCAAAACGCGGTTGTTGCCCTGATCCACGACGAATACTTTTCCGGTTTCCTCATGGTAGAAAGCAGAGGTGGGAAAACTGAGCGTTTCCGGAGTCACATTGTCAAAATCGCCCCGGTTGGGCTCCCGTTCATCCATGCCGAATTGTCCCAGGCAAACATCAGCATTCCAACCATCATTGAAGGGAATTTTCTGCCAGATCAAAACCCGGTGATTGTCCTTGTCCGCCACGATCACATGCTGGTCGTTGCCGGAGCGGATGGAGAATGGGAAAAACAGAGATCCCGACCCGACCAGCCCGCGCCGGTTAGCCTCACCACACTCCAGGTTATCCTGGCCCAAAACGAGACCCGGAACTTCACCGTCCTCGGAGGGCAGGCCGTTCCAGCGAAGCACACGATGGTTGCCGCTGTCGGACACATACAGTTTTCCGTCAATGACGGCAACTCCCGCCGGTGACGAGATGGTGTCTTCCTCCGGTTTACTGATGGTGAAACCTTCCAGGTTTTCGTCACCCAGACCGGAAGTCATTTCGTCAAGCGTGGTGCTGATGCCGCGGTTTTCCAGACAGTCGGAAAAATCCTCCTGACCCAGCACAATGCTTGCGGGTTCGCCGTTCTCTTCGGGGAACTGGTTCCAGACCAGCACCCGGTGGTTGCCCCAGTCACTTACAAACAGCATATCGCCGTAACGACAGGCGAATTGCGGTTCGGAAAGAGTGTTGTCGCCGGGATCGTCGGCTCCACGGTTGGCTTCGCGTACG
This sequence comes from Nitrospinaceae bacterium, assembly GCA_965237905.1. Classification (GTDB taxonomy): domain Bacteria; phylum Nitrospinota; class Nitrospinia; order Nitrospinales; family Nitrospinaceae; genus SZUA-226. The sequence goes on from OZ250172.1 coordinate 1,084,247, forward strand.
GAAAAATCGCTCTGGCCGATAACCATAACCGCGCCGATCTCCTTCTCTTTCTCTTCTTCCCCACCCTCGATCTCGTCGAATTCATCCATTTCCTCTTCGGTGAGGGCATCTTCTTCAATTTCCTCTTCTTCTACTGCTTCGAGCCCTTCTTCGGCCACTTCGAGGGCCTCATCCTTGATCTCTTCTTCCTTTTTGACTTGGTCTTCAGACATCGAACCCACCTCTTTTAAAACTTAATAAATGGCTCAACCGGCCGAAAACTCTCGAGTCCTCTGGTACCGGTGAAAATAAAATTGTTAGCGTACTGTATTAATATCCCATACTGGGGTTTCGATCAAGGTAAATTCAACCGTTGCCACATGGAAACCACCTTTCTACCATTGCGGTCCTGATAGGCTCCATCCCACACCGCAAAGGCAATCAGGATCGGCTGCTTCTTCCTGAACTTTACGTCCCATTTGTTGAGAGACTTTAAAGACCGGCGAAAAACCACATGCCACTGGCCCTCTTTCCATATCCCCTGGCCGATAATATTTTGCTTGGTTTTCGGTTGCGGGGTCAGGGTGCCGAACCCTTCGGCGTTCAATTCTTCAATGGGCACGTCGCGGAAGGGATTCAGGGACTCGACCGGGTTCACCTCGCCGCCGAAAATCATGACATCCATATCCATACCCTTGGTTGCGTATTCCAGCTCCTCTTTGGTTTCAATCTCCGATTGCCAATCGGCGCGCCATTGCCAGATGTTGACGGGCTTGGACCGGTTGCCCATTCCAAAGAAGGGCTCGTTGTGGCCGTGGGTGTGCAAAAGCACGTCGCCCAGGGCGAATTCCAGCGCCACGGCATCTTTGAAATCCTGATGGCGGCTGGAGGTCCGGTTGGCCACGGGATCGTCCCATACCACCCGGATGGCGATTTCCTTGTCGTTGACGACCGATTGAAACCGCACCCGATTGATGGGATTTTTACGGGCGTTGAGCGCGATCAACTGCACGTCGTGGCTGGGCACATCCTTCCAGAGCGGACTCTCCGGATCGTCTACAATTTTCTGATCGGTTGTTTTGGAATAGAGATCGATTTCATACTCGGCCTTCTGGAGCCGGTCTACCTGGATTTTAGACCGGACATAAGCCACCAGATCCCAGCGCTCGGCATCGGTCAGATGGCTGAACGATTTCATCGGGGTGCCGTCGATGCCGGTGGTCAGGGTCATATACAAATCCCGCTTCTCATAGCCGAATTTATTGATATTGGGATTGGTCAAATCATAGACAAATACCCGGTGATCCCAGATGTCGTACAGGGTGTCGGCCATCGGCCCGCCGCCCTTGAGGTCGGTGCCATGACAGCGGGAACACCGCATCTCTTTATAAACTTGCTTACCCTTTTTAATGGATTCCGGGGTGGTGGATGGCGTGGGACCGGGGTCGATCGGTTTTTTGGGTTTCTCAGTTTTGAACCGGCTTGAAAAACTTTTGATGTATTCCACGACCGCAAAGGTCTCGTCGTCGGTCAGGGCCGATTCCCAGGCCGGCATCGCGGTTCCCTTGATGCCCTTGCTGATGGTTTTAAAGATATCGGAGTCGAGCGGCAGGGAGCCGGACGGGGTGGAGCGGTGTTTGAACACGCCCTTGCGAAAATCCCGCGGCCACGGGTACAGGTAATCGATTGCCTTACCGCCGCCGTTACCATCCTCACCGTGGCAGAACGTGCACATGTGTTTGTATACGGTCGCGCCGATGGTTTTGCTGGTCTGCGCTCCGTGGCCTTTATGACCGCCGGGGTCATCGGTGTGTGCATACAACCCACCGCCATCCGGTCCTATGAACCCAAGGACGAGGGCGGTGACCAGAAGACTCGGCAGGAAAAGGCGTCTAACGGACCTGTATTTGGGGTTTCGATAAGGTGTATAAGGTTTCATTACCATTCAAACCATCTTCGGCGACATCGATCCAAATATTCGTGCAGTTGTGCCGGAAGTCGACCCCCAGACAATAAAACAGGGGATACTTCGAGGTGAAATAAATCACCGGTTTTGAGACGTATACCGTCAGGCTGTCGATTCTCGCACTCTGGATCGCATCCTGGATGGTCATTTTCTCGCTGGATTCCTTCCGGATAATCTTGCGAATGACCTGATAATCCAGCTTTCCATCCAAATCCAGATCGTAATAGGTGGCAATCAAACCGGGAATGCTGATCAATTCCCATCCGCGGTAGGAAGGGTCCTTCCATCCCGGTTCTTTGGGAATTTGAACTGTATCGGACTTTTGAGATAAGGGAGGAAAGGGCTCCTGGGCGTGAGCCGGACTTTTGATCCACATCATGTGAACCAGAACCACTCCAAGAAGAAAACTGACCGAATGCGCCTTCATCCCAATGCTCCTGTAAATTCACCCCCCAGTACGTCAATTAAAGCCTAAGATTCCAAAGTACCACACTTTCCAGAGCAAAGAAAAGAATATAAAAACCTCTCCACATCCCTCTAAGTTACTGTATTTTAAATATTTATAGAGGGGGAACGTTACCCTGTCTGGGAAGAATTTTCAGGAAACAGACATAAAAAAAGGGCAAAGCGCACACAGCGCTCTGCCCTTTTTAAAAACTTAAAAAATTTACTTCATCAAATCCGTGCGAATGTATTTGATGACATCCCAGATTTCCTTGTCCTTCAGTTTACCGCCGAACGGCAACATGCCCTTCGCGCCGGTACCCTTCGGTCCGTTCTTGATGACCCAGAACATTTGACCCGGAGTGATTTTTTTCATGGTTTTTGCACAAGTGAAGTTGCGGGGTTTGGGGTTCAAAGCCACACCCAGTTTGCCGGTGCCGTCGCCTTTATCGCCATGACACATTTTGCAGGCCATGGGTTTAGCGGTCTTGGAGTAGATTTTTTTGCCTGCGGCAGCATTGGCCTTGGCGGTCTCATCTTTTTTGTAGAGACTGGCTGGAGCTTTTTTGACTTTCCGCTTTTGAGGACACTTGGCCGCGGCGAAAACGGTGTTGACCGCGAACAAAGTCAAAACGGCGAATACAAGAAATATTACAGATTTTTTCATCGGTGTTGTCCTTTCATAAGGTATTGAATTAAGATATATCACGCAAAACGGTAAACATTAAAAACCGAGACAATCGAATTTATGAGCCGGAAGCAAAACCGAGAGGAACCAGAGACCGCGCAAATTACCGGCGAAAAATGAGGGCTAGATTATATTTAATCTGGCACTTATGTCAACCCCAATTTCCACACAGGCCGGTTCCTGATCATCCGGCTTGACCCGGACTGCCGCCACTCCTTTAGCATTCACAATATCCAGTAAATCGGTATAAAATAAGAACACCAGTTGATTTTTCGCTGTTTACCTCCCATTTGGGACCCCAACTGTTTTTCGAGAGCATCTCTTCCAATTCATGGACCTTCTCCTTTTCACAATAATTTTTCTGGCGTTTTTTCTGGCAGGTGAAACCCTGGCCTCCTTCTGGAAACCCGTCTATTCACATTTCCTGGAGCGGCTGGTGTTTCATACCCTTCTGGGTCTGGTGGCGGTGGCGCTTCTGACCATGGCTCTCGCTTTTGCCGGGGGCATTTATCCGGCTACCGGATGGATCATTGTGGGAGTGATTGTTCTGGGTTCCGCCAAAACCTGGCCTTCCCTTTGGCAAACGGTTTCAGCGTTCCGGCCTAATTTTGGGAAATTTTTCGATAAAGATCAGACAGACCAGGGATTCCAGGGGTTCAGCGTTTTGATCCTCGTGGTACTGGTGGTTCTGGCGTTGGTACTGGCGCTGGCCCCGCCGGTGAAAACCGACGCGCTGGTGTACCACCTGGCTATCCCCAAGGCCTATCTCGAACACCACGGCATCGTCAACCTCCCCAACAACATGTACTCTTTCTTTCCTCTATTGTTCGAGATGGTGTTTCTGTTTGCAATGACATTCGGAGTGGAATCGCTCCCGGCGCTGTGCGGCCTGGGAATGGCTTTTCTTCTGCTCATGGGATTGGGGGTTTATTTCCGCCAGTACCTGTCGCCGCGCCTGGCCTGGTTCGTGCCGGTGTTGTTTTTCAGCACGCCAACCTTTTTTGAAATTTCCGCTTCCGCCTATATTGATCTGGCGTTGGCGGGCTTCATGTTTTTCACGTTTTATGCCTGGGATCGTTGGCGGGAAACCCGCCTCCCCTTCTGGTTCTTCTATATGGCTGTGTGCGCCGCTGCGGCCTGGGCCACCAAATTGACCGGGTTGATTGTGCTCCCTCTGGTGGTGCTGGGCATCGCTTTGGAGGGAAAAAAAGACAACAACCCTGCACGGGTGTTGAAGCATATCGTGATCTTTTCCGGCATCATCTTTCTGTTCATGGTTCCCTGGTGGATTCGTAACTACCTATACACCGGCAATCCTTTTCTGCCTCTGCTGATGCAATTTCTGGGCGGGGAAGGCCGTGTCAATTGGGATCCTCACCGGGCAATGTTGTTTAATGACTATGTTAAAAATTTTGGCATGGGAAGAGGACTGTTGGACCTGCTGTTACTGCCCTACAACCTCACCTTTCACGCCCAACCGGGTTCCCTGAAATTTGACGGGCAGATCGGCATCGTGTTCTTCATGCTGATTCCGGCGCTGATCGTCGGCCTGTGGAAACCCCGTTCGCCGCGATGGGTGCCACTGGGTTTATGTTTTGCCGTGCTGATGTTTTTCTGGTTCGTTTATTTCCAATACGTCCGGTTTTTGGCACCGGCCTTCACGGCGCTGACTCTGTTAGGCGTCGCCGGGCTGGAGAAAATTACCCGGCCCAAATCCGAGGACGGTTCCCCGCCGCGCTGGCTGGGTCAAATTCTGCTGGGCGTGGTGGCCTGCGGCGTATTGTTTAATGTCAACCTGATCCGGGAAAGCTGGCAAAAAAAGGCTCCCTGGGAATATGTGACAGGGAAAGAAACCCGCGACCCGTATCTTGCCCGGAACATATCCGGTTATCCCATGTACCAGGCCATGAACAAGCTGAACCCTGAAGCCAAGGTGCTGTGGGTCTATATGCGTAATCGGGGTTATTTGGCGGAGAGGTCCTTTCACAGCGACAGCGTGTTTGAAGACTTCACCCTGAAGAGCATCGTGGAGCAGGACGCCTCTCCCGAAGGCATCCGCCGGCAATTGCAATCTTTGGGCATCACCCACCTGATGTTCGACCGGAATTACATGTTAGGGAAAGAGGCCGCGTTTTCTCCAGACCACCAGACCGCGCTGAACCGGTTTCTGAAAAATCACACTCAATTGCTGAAACAGAAGGATAATTTTTTCCTGGTCCAACTGGTATTGGACTAATGGCGGTTTTCATCTATAATCCAACCTTCTTTTAAATCCAGCAGAACACCCGCCCAGTCTCATGCTATGGGGAGGGATAGGAGACATATAGCGATGGCACGTTTGGAAGGCAAAAATATACTGATCATTATCCCGAAAGATTATTACGAAGAGGAGGAACTGGATTACCCTTTAAAAAAACTCCGTGAGGAAGGAGCGGATGTGCGCATTGCTTCCTCCAAACTCAAGGAAGCCGTAGGCATGAAAACCGGCCGCATCATGCCGGATTTTCTGGTGGTGGACGCCATTGAGGGCATTACGGGAGACAGTTATGTAACCGGGGGCAAAGGGACACGCCAGGTCATTGGCGTGTTTCACGGCGTGGTGGTCATCGGCGGGCGCGGCGCCCGAAAATATATATGGACCGACAAGCTGACGCGTTTGCTGATATTGGACCGTTTTAAAAGCGACATGGTGGTCGCCGCCATCGGACAGGGCGTTCCGGCGTTAGGGATCGCGGGATTGTTGGAAAATATCGAAGTGGCCGCTCCGCAGGACAAACATACCCTTCCGGAGCTGGACAAAGCCGCCGCCATTCTGGCTGATGAAAACATGGTGATCCATGAACGGATCATCACCGCAGTAGGAGCCGAGGCGGTGGAAGAGTTCACTGAAGCCATCATCGAAGCGGTAATGGCAACAAAAGTAAAATAGGAATACCTCCTTACCAGAGGCTTTTGCGTAGCCGTGTCCCCCTGAGCCCGTCGCGAAGGGGAACACGGTCATACTTCGACAGAGCCTGTCTTGAGCTTGTCGAAGGACTCAGCATGACACCGATTGCAGAGCCTGTCCCTCTAAATCCCGAGTTCGTCCCCTTCTCCTTCTTTTTCTTTTTGAGACTGAATTATTTTCTGGCGAATTTTAAATGCGTTGTTTAAATCCTTGACGGTATTTTCCTTGGCGTCGGGCAAATGTATTTTTTGATTAAACTCATCCAAGGGGTGGTCTTCCAGCAGTTTGGCAAAGGCCTCGTCCAGGAAAGGGCGGGTCATCTGCACCACATTATCCAATAATATCGAAATCCGCTCATACTTGTCCCAGTTGTCCAGGACATGTTTTCTGAGAGACTCGGCGGAAGGGGAACCGTCGTCGGAGGTACGGCCAGACAGCATATCGGTCCCCATAAATTTGTACACATTTACGATTAATTCGTTTTCCATAGTTCCTTCCTTAAAGAGATCCTAACAAAAATCTTATTCCTCTACGATGGCAACGGATTTCATTTCTATCCGTTCCTCCGGATTGTCGTTGGAGTCGCGAGGCTCGTCAACGATTTTATCCACCACGTCCATGCCTTCAATGACCTTGCCGAACGCCGTGTACTGGCCATCCAGAAAAAACGAATCCTTAACGCAGATGAAAAACTGCGACCCCGCGCTGTTGGGGTCCTGGGACCGCGCCATAGACAGCACGCCCCGCTGATGCTTCGTGTCATTGAATTCCGCGTCAATGGTGTGTCCCGGACCGCCCGTACCGTGTGCGGAGCGGTTGTCCGATTTCGAATTGGGGTCGCCCCCCTGAATCATAAAACCGGGAATGACCCGGTGAAACGTGGTGCTGTCATAAAAGTTTTTGTTGGCCAGATCCTTGAAATTTTTGACATGCCCCGGAGCTTTGTCATCAAAAAATTCCAGTTTAATGGTCCCGTGTGTGGTTTCGATCACTGCGACTTCTTTACTCATAAAAAGCTCCTTTGGCTTTGGAATTATTTTTTGGATTTAATGATAATTTTCATGCTGACGGATTCAATGGGATTATCGTTCCCATCCCGCGGGGAACTGACGATCTTATCCGCCACTTCCATCCCTTTGGTCACTTTGCCGAACGCCGTGTATTGGCCGTTCAGAAAATGGGCATCCTTGACCACGATGAAAAACTGCGATCCCGCGCTATCCGGGTCCTGGGAACGGGCCATGGACAGAATGCCCCGTTCATGCTTGGTATCGTTGAACTCGGCCTTGATGTTGTAACCGGGTCCCCCCCTGCCATGCACGGAACGATCCGATTTTTTGGAATTGGGGTCCCCGCCCTGAATCATAAAACCAGGGATCACCCGATGAAAGAGAGTCCCATTGTAAAATCCGGTTTTAGCGAGGGTCTTGAAATTTTTGACGTGACCGGGGGCTTTGTCCGGGAAGAATTCCAATTCGATATTGCCGAGCCTGGTTTCGATAACGGCAATTTCATTTGCCGGCACAGGGTTGCCCTTGACCTTTTCATCCGCCAGCGCAGAACCTGTTCCTACTGCCAGCATTGCAACCCAAAGCAGAATAATAATCTTTCGCATGGAACCCCCAAAAAATGATTTAAACTATTCAATAATCCCCACAGCGGTCTCAACACCGATCAATATGCACTGGAGGGTCTGTAACCGGGCCATTGTAAAGGAATGGAAACTTTGTTGTCAATTGACATGCGAAATCGCGGACCCCGCCTGCGCACCTGCTTTGTCGGATTCAGCTACCTGCTCGCGGCTTTGGGGATAGCCTGTCTGATTTTCGGAGCGGTGATTCCCTTGGCGGCCGGAATCCTGTTTTTGACAGCTCTGATGGTGTGTTTCACACTGGAAACGTATCAAAAAATTCCGATCCACCCTCCAATCCGATTTTCCATTTGGTTGACAGGTCTGGTGATTTTACCCCTGATTTACTTTATATGGAAACCCCCGATTCTGGATCTCACGGTTTGGTTTCTGATCTTTATCCTGCTCACCCGTTTTGTGTTCAAATCCGAACTCAATGATTATCTTTACGGTTATTTGATCTCAATCGTCTGCCTGCTGATTGGAGCCCTATTCATTCAGGACATAGTTTTCGGCCTGCTATTCCTGTCGTTTTATCTCGTGTTGTGCTGGTGTTTGATATTTTACAACATGATGGTGGAGCGGGTGGGAACCCATTGCCCGCCATCAGGTTTTCGCCAAACTGGAGAACATGAAGCCACCGGTTTTTCTTTGTTCGCTCTGTCCGCAGCTATGATTCTGGCCAGCTTTTTATTGACTGCTGTTATTTTCGTCAGTTTTCCACGATTGGGACTGGGATTTCTGGCGTTGGATTCCGGTGGGGGGCCGGTCAGCGGGTTTTCCAACCGGGTGGAACTGGGAGAGGTGGGCCGCATCAAACAAAACGACAGTGTGGTCATGCGGGTGGAATTTCGCAAAAATGGCGAGGTCTACCGTCCCCCCTCCAGGATTCTTTGGAGGGGCGTGAATCTGGATTACTATGACGGCAAAACCTGGTTCTCCACCATGCCGACGGCTTGGCAGGCATTCAACACTCAGGGGCGGGGGGCACGATTGTTCACGGTTCCGGCACCCAAGGAAATAGTCGTCCAGGACATTTATATGGAATCTTTCAATTCACCGGTGGTATTCACCTACGGAATACCCCTTGAAATTGAGGGAACCTTCAAGAAACTTCAAATGGATCAGGGGTATTCCCTGCAAACCCTGGACAGGCACACCGGTCCCAGACGGTACACCGTCATCGCCGATATTGGAAATCCCAAAACCAACTACCCCCATCCCACCCACTTCAATGTGCGCAATATTTATCCGAACCGGTTTCTGCAATTACCGAAGAACAGCCCCAGGACCCTCAAGCTGGCCCGGGATTTAGTGGATGCGTCCGACTCCGAAGCCGTCAAGGCGCACAAAATTCTTAAATATTTGAAGAACAATTACGGATATTCGCTGGACATGGAGCGCAAAACCCATAAATCGGCATTGGATGAATTTTTATTCGTGCGCAAGGAAGGCCACTGCGAGTATTTCGCCTCGGCTATGGCAGTGCTCTTGCGGTTGAACGGGATACCCTCGCGGATCATCAACGGTTTTGCCGGTACAGAATGGAACGATCTGGGACAATACATGGTAGTCCGTCAGACTCATGCTCACTCCTGGGTGGAGACGTATATTCCGGGCCTGGGCTGGAAGGTCTACGATCCCACTCCCCCCGATCCCACAGCTGTCCCTGATTCGCCCAATATGCTGGCTCGCAGGCTTGATCTCATGCGTCTTTATTGGCAGAGGTATGTCATTCGATATTCCATGCAGGACCAGGTGCAACTGGTGGATTACTTCAGCCAGGAAACTCAGGATTTTAAAGACCGGTGGAAAAATTGGAAGACTCCCAGTTTTAAGGAAATGCTGAGCACCCTCCAAAACCACCCTTGGGTGCTGTTTTTGATTGTGGCAGGATTTCTAGGGTGGCGATTTGCTTCCAAAAAATACCAGTGGCAAGGAACCCCCTGGACACCCCGATTGCCCTTCGCGGTTCAAATGTACCATCAAATGCTGAAGCGTCTGGAGTCCCAGGGAATCTTCAAACCCAATAACGCAACACACCTGGAGTTTCTGAATACGCTGACCGGCCTGCCCCCGGAACAACGGGAAGCCATAGAGTCCATCACGCGGTTCTACGAACAGAACCGCTTCGGTAACCTCCCCTTCTCATCCGGTGAGCAACACCACATCAAATCCCTGATCCGGCAAATTTAAATTATTCCCCAACGCCTGCAAAAACTTTGTCAGGAGTCGGCTGGCTTTGCGACCTTTTATTGACAACCTGTGGGCGGAAATATATATTCGCAAACTTGAGACCGTTGTTCATCCATTGGGAGAAACACATGCCGCGCTTGCCGGCTTTTTTTATCAGCCTTGGACTGTTCCTGACTTTTACCTCAAATGTTTATGCCGAAGGTAGTGGTATCTATATCGGAGGCATTGCCGGCACAAGCCTTCGGTCGGATAGCCTCCTTTCGAGCCCGAGCCTGGGAACCCAAACGATGGAATTTCACCCGGGATACACATTCGGTGGATTTGTTGGGTACGATTTCGGAAACAACTTTCGGATGGAAGGGGAACTTTCCTACCGCGAAAATGAAATCCGTACCGGCGGCGGGAAAGACCCCCAGGCCGCAACCTCGACCATGATGTTCAATGGATTTTATGATGTGCCCTCTAAAACACGCTTGAAGCTTTATTTTGGGGGCGGTCTCGGTGTGGCGACCGCACAACTGGAAACGATTTCGCTGGGCCAGGCGATTGACACCAATGAAACGCTGTTCGCTTACCAATTGGAAGCGGGTATCGGCTGGAACTACAATCCCAAGGTAACCTTCAGCTTAGGGTACCGATTCTTCGACGCGGCCAACCCGGAATTTGTATTGCCCGCAGGGCAACGGGTTCGGATGCAACTGGAAACTCACGAACTCATTCTGAAAATGCGGTACCTGTTCAACCTTTAAGCACCCTCCCCATCGGACTTCATCACCTACTCGATTAAACCCTTTGATTAAGGGTCCTTTAAAATATTCCAGAAACACCTGTTTTTGAATTCGGTTGCGGGGTTCCCACCGATTTGTTATTCTCCACACAATTTTAAAGGGTTCTAACTCTGGGAGGAAATATGAAATGTATTCTTGGACTGGTTGTCGGAGTTCTGGTACTTCTTTTTGCGGCACAGGTGTGGGCGCAGGTTCAACCTCAAGGTTTGTACGCTTCAGGTAACATTGGATTCGGCATTCGGCCCGATGGCGATATCAATATTTCTTCATCTCCATTCGAAAATGATCCAGCCTTTGTGATCAATGGCGCCATTGGTGTTGAGTTGAATCCCATGATCCGGATCGAAGGAGAAATAGGATTTCATTATAACACTGCGGACCAGGGCGGTTCTCCCATTAATTGGAGCTTCCGAAACATTAGCTTTATGGGTAACGGTTATTTCGACATTCCCACCCAATCCCCCTTAAGACCTTATGTAGGGGCTGGTTTGGGTTTAGCCCTTGTGCAATTGGAAGGTGAGTTTTTTGGTGTTGACGATTCCGATTCTGACCTGGTCGGCGCTTTTCAACTGATGGCAGGTATCGGTTTTGATATCAATCCCCAAGCCACATTAACGTTCGGGTACCGCTATTTCATCACCACCGATCCCAGTTTTAATTCCGGCTTCGGTGCGTTCGAAACCGAATACACCAGCCACGATTTCCTGTTCGGCGCCCGCTTCCGGTTTTGAGGAGCCATGAAACATATTTTTGGATGGGTCATCGGCGTTCTGGTACTTCTCATTGCGGCACAGGTGTGGGCGCAGGAGCCGCAGGAGCGTACTCATAAATTATACCTTTCCGGAAATTTTGGATTCGGTGTTCGACCGGACGCCAAAGCGACCGGTTTGTCAGGAAAATTCGACAATAACCTCGCTGTGGTCCTCAATGGTGCCTTCGGTATCGAATTGGCGGAGTATTTCAGGCTCGAAGCAGAAGCCGGATTTCATACAAATGCAGCTGATCGAACCACGACGACATTCCCAGAATACGGCTTTTCTGTGCTCAGTCTTATGGGCAATGCGTTTTTCGATATCCCCACCGGGTTGCCTCTGAGACCTTATGTGGGGGCAGGGGTCGGATTTGGCATTGCCCGCGCCAGCGAAGATATATTTGATTCATCCGATTCGGATTTAGTAGGCGCCTTCCAATTGATGGCGGGCTTGGGCTATGACATCAGCCCAAAAGCCACGCTGACGATTGGTTACCGTTATTTCACCACCACCGACCCGGATTTTGTCCTGGCCCCCTCACAATTTTTTGAAACGGAATACACCAGCCACGATATCCTGTTCGGAGCCCGCTTCCGATTTTAAGAGGACTCCCGCCACCGCCGGGAAGACTTTCTGCCGGAACCCAATGGTCCGGTCCTCCAAGGACTTGTCTCATTCCGCCTTATTTATTCCCTTCTTCCATTGAATTTCCACAAAAAGGACCTATATTTTTTTCATGGGTTGTAAACCCACGGGTTTTCCTTCCCGGCAGAGGTTGTAAGGGAAAACCCAGCTTTGTATCCAAATTTAAACAATCGACCGCGGGGGTCTATTTAGTCCGGCTCTGCCAAGCGGTCTTATACCGGAAAGGGGGTTACCCATGAACCGGTTGATTTTCAGGATGCCGCTCCTTTTGACCTTAACCGCTATCCTTTTGTTTCACCCCACTCTTGTTCGATCCGATCCCTCTGAGAATGCTAACGGCATTTCTGCCCGGTTAGCGGCGGATTTTGTGCACGGTGTGATTGAAGCCGGCCGCACCACCTATTCCCAGGATATTGTGGACCGTCTCGGCAAATCCGGTTCTCTTAAAACTACCGAGAATTGGAAACGAGAAAACACCCTTCCCCTGCCGGCGCAATTTTTGATGATGTCCTCCCGCATGTCAAATCAACGCGGGATCGGAATGCGTTACCGGTTGATGAGCCTGTGGCCAATCAATCCCAAAAATACTCCACCCTCTCAAACGGAGAAGCTCGGTTTGAAACAGGTGGCGAAAAACCCCGGCCAACCTTTTACCTGGGTCGTCCGGAAAAACGGCATCTGGTTTTACGAAGCCATCTACCCTGATAAAGCCGTGGTCGAGTCCTGCGTCTCCTGCCACAACCATCACCCGAAAAGTCCCAAAACTGATTTCAAAATCGGGGACGTCATGGGCGGAATCGTGATTGATCTTCCTTTGGGCAGGCGATCCAACAAAAAACCCAACGAACAATTTCTGTTTCCTCCGGAAGTGGTGGCAGACTATGTCCACTCCATCCTGGAGTCAAATCGGGCCGTCTATGCCAAGCATATTGTAGATCGCCTCGAAAGCAGGGGGATTAAGTCCCCCAGCGAGAATTGGGAACAAGACAATACCCTGATGCTCCCGGCGCAGTTTTTGATGAATACCAGCCGCCTGATTCGGGAAAAGGGGTTGGGCCTTGACTTTCAGTTGATCAGTCTTTGGCCCATCAATATGAAAAATAGCCCGGGGAGTAAGTTTGAGCAGGTAGGGCTGGAAACAGTGGATTACCATCCAATTCGGCCCTATTCCGGCCGGGTCAAAGTAGGCCGCAAACATTTTTTTCAATCCATCTACCCGGATTTGGCGGTCGCCCCGGCTTGCGTCGAATGCCATAACGCCCATCCGAAAAGCCCCAGGCGGGATTTCAAATTGCTGGATGTCATGGGGGGAATCGTCGTCACTCTGCCCCTCCGTTAGGAACAAAAGAACCCAGGAGCCCAAAAAACTCCTGGGTTTTTTCTAAAACCGCCTGTCGAAAGGAGGATCAGGCGGTTTGTCTCAGCCGGTTGAAAAGTCCTTTAAAAGGCTCCTGCCGGATTACCTTCGTAAAACCAGTAATCTCCTGGAAACATCCGCCATCAAATAAATTTGCCGAAAGCCCTCATACCTGCTAGCCTATTGAATATTAAAGACTAACTTACCCATTAGTAGGGAGGGTGCTGAATGAAGCGCACAGCTATTGCTCTAATCCTTGTTTTAGCGGTTCTGCAATGTTCCGACGCCGATGCCCGGTCACGGTTAAAAACTAACACTGAAGAAGGTGCAATGAACGAATACGTCTTCTTTTACGGGGGAGCGAACTCTCCTCCGAACGCCGATATTACGTTTGCTGGTTTCCCGGAATTTGAACTTCACTTGGATAACGGTCTTGTCTTTGGTGGGGGCGTTGGCACCCAGTGGCACAATTTTCGCCTTGAAGGGGAAGTAGGCTACCGCTCCAACGATGTGTCTACAGAAGATTTAGCCGGCCTTGCCGAGTGGGATTTCAGTGCCATCAGTCTTATGGTAAACGTTTATTACGACCTCGATATCGGCCTTCCCGTGATACCTTTCGGGGGAGTGGGGGGAGGCTTTGCCCAGGTAAGATCGTTCGCCAATGATGGGATAAATTCCCCGAAAGATAACGCTACCGTTCCTGCCTATCAATTCATGGCAGGTGCTATATTTGATTTCTCTGACAGGTTCTCTATTTTCGGAGCCTACCGGTATTTCAGGACTACTAAAGCGACTATTAACGAATTATTCCTCCCTCCGTTTCAATCGTTTGAAATAGAGTTTGTCAGCCAGGAAATTACGGCTGGGATTTTCTTCCGGTTCTGACGCTTTGCGGGCACAAACAAAAAAACCCAAGAGCCCAAAGGCTCCCGGGTTTTTTCTAAAACCGCCCGTCGAGGGGGGGATCAGGCGGTTTGTTCTTTAAGACGTTTCAATAGTCCTTCAAAAGATTCCTGCCGGATCACTTTTGTAAACTGGAAACGGTAGTTGCGGACCATGCTGACTCCCTGCACCAGGAAATCATACACCCGCCACTCTTTGCCAACCCGCTTCAACTTGTAATAAATGGCAATCGTCCGATCCGGGCTCACAATGTTGGTCTTGATAAAGGCGTAATCGCCTTTGACCCGCTCGCTCAGAAAATGTACCTTGCCCCCCTGGAAATTTTCGATCATGTGCATATACGATTTTTCCAAAAGCTTTTTGAACAGACCGGTGAACTGTGTCTGCTCTTTCCGGGAGCGGCTGCTCCAAACATTATCCAGAGTGTGCATGGCCATCTGCCGAAAATCGAACCGTTGCCCGATCACCTTGCGTAAAGCCAGCCTGCGTGACCGACCGTCCTTCTTCATATTCTCGTCGGTCACAATTTCCAGAACCTGATCCACTGTCAGTTTCAAATCGGTCGCGGCTTCGGAAAATCCGAAACCCGTCGTGCCCACCGCTGCTATTTTAATCGGCTCGGATTTGGAAATTTCTTTCTGGGGGGTGTCCGCTTTGGACGCTACCGCATTTTTGGATAAAGTCAGGGAAGGTGTGATCAGCAAAAAAGAAAATGCAATGCTCACTAAATAAAATTTTTGGTTACTTCTGTTACTTCTCATGTGGGATACTCCCTCCTCACTGCTAGGTCCTTAATCTCTTGCACTCTTTATGCCACGCGGCGCAAGTTTTAGGTCGTAACAGCGCATGTCCTTCTAAATCAAAATAAACATTACGATAAATCATTTGGCGTATTACTAATTTAACATGGAAAAAGAAGGTAAATCAACAAAATTTCACACATTTTTGGTCCCAATAAAGGCATTTTTGTATACACCCATGCTTAACACTTGATTTTATTGACCCAGGGATTTAATATTTTTTTGATGCCCTGTCAGGGAAACATAAAGAAGAGACATAATTGGCTCTCCTCCCAACCCGGCCCCGATAAATCCAGTTGACAGCACCCGGCGAATTGAGAATAATACACATAATTTCCGATATTTGAATGGGTTAACGGGCTCCCTTGCACGGGCCGCGCCTATTTTTTTTTAAAGGGATAAGGGATTTCTGTTATGGACCGGTACTGGGAAGGATTCAAAACCCCCTTCATCTGCTTCGCAGGATTTTCCGGCGTGGGCAAAACCACCCTGCTGGAACACATGATCCGCCGCTTTAAAGAAGACCGTATCCGCGTCGGTTATTACAAGCACGACGCCCACCGGTTCCAGATGGATAAAAAGGGCAAGGACACCCAACGCGGCGCCGAGGCGGGAGCGGGCATCGTCACCATCAATGACCCCGAACATTGCGCCGTCATCGCCGAAAATCCCTTCAAGAAGCGCACCATCACTCACGCGCTGGAGCAGTGCGACTGCATCCTGATCGAAGGCTACAAAAAATCGCCGTTCGACAAAATCGTGTTGCTCGACGCCGACGGCAAACTGCCTATCGCCGCCGATGATCCCGGCATCAAGGCCATCATTCATCAGGGCGTGGTCGATGACACCTCGTTCACGGAGCACGGCATTCCCCTGTTCCACCGCGACGAAGCCGATCAAATCTACCAATTCGTGAAAGATCACTTTTACAACAGCACCCGCCCACTGCTCGGCGGCGTGTTCATCGGCGGACAAAGCAAACGCATGGGCCAACCCAAGTTTTCGCTTTCCTACCAGGGCCAGTCGGAAACCGAGCGCATGGTGAATATGCTCTCCAACTTCTGTGATCAGGTTTATCTCTCAGCCCGGCAGGAACAGGATCTCAGTGCCATCGGCGGCTTGCCGCAATGCGGGCGCATCAACGACGAACATTACGGCCTCGGCCCGGTGGGCGGGCTCGCCACATTGATGGGCACCCATCCCGAAAAGGCCTGGCTGATCACCGCCTGTGACATGCCGTTCCTTCAGGACGACGCCATCGAACGCATCGTGAGCGAGCGCGATCCGCTCCGCTACGGAACCTGCTTTCTACAGAAAGGCGGGATCGGGGTGGAGCCGATGTGCGCCATCTACGAACCCAAGTTCATCACACCCCTGTTCGAGGCCTTATCGCGCCGCGAGTTATCCCTGACGCGCATCATCAACGACCTGCCGTTCAAACACGTAACCGTGACCCCATCCGACCGGACGCATTTCACCAACGTCAATACCCCGGAAGAATACGAAGTCGCCCGCACGCAACGCGAGCAGGAGAATAAGTAAATGGCGATGATTCAGGTGAACGAGGCGCGGGAGATCATCCTCTCCAAAATAGCAACCAAGGGCGTCGAAAAAGTTCCTCTGGATGATGCCTTGGGACGCATTCTGGCCGAGGACATCGTGGCACAGCGCAGTAACCCGCCGATGGACAACTCCGCGATGGACGGTTACGCCGTCATCGCCGCCGACATCCAAACCGCGACACCCGACAATCCCGTAAAACTGGAAGTGGTGGGCAATGTCCCCGCCGGGTCGGTGGCTGAGGTCACACTGAAAAATAAACAAGCCATCCGCATCATGACCGGCGCGCCCATCCCAGAAGGAGCCGACGCGGTGTTGATGCAGGAGGACACCGATAAAAACGGCAACGGCATTCTCGCGAAAGATAAAGCCGAGACCGGCGAAAACATCCGCCTCGCCGGGGAAGACGTTAAAGTCGGCGATACCGTCATTCAGAAAGGCGTGGCCATCACCCCCTCCCAAATCGGGATGATGGCGGTGGTGGGCCGGTCCAACATCTACGTCGGTCAGCGGCCGACAGTGGCCATCCTTTCCACCGGCGACGAAATTGTTGAACTGGACGGAAACCCGACGGGACCCTGCATCTACAACAGCAATGGCTATATGCTGGCGGCGCAGATTCGCTCCGCCGGGGGCATTCCCTGTTACCTCGGGGTCGCCAAAGATGACGAAAAAGATTTGATGGAAAAATTCGACTGGGCGCTGAAGTGCGACATCGTCGTTTCTTCCGGCGGTGTGTCGGTGGGCGATTACGATCTGGTCAAGTCCACCCTCGAAAAAATGGGAAACGACATGGCGTTCTGGAAAGTGGCGATGAAACCGGGCAAACCCCTCGCCTTCGGCAAAATCGGCGAGATACCGATTTTCGGCCTGCCGGGCAATCCCGTTTCATCCTTTGTTTCGTTCGAGCAGTTTGCGCGGCCCGCCATTAAAAAAATGATGGGCGCCAAAGAAATCCTGCCCCGGACCGTGCAGGCCAAGCTGACCCGCACGATCCATAAAAAAACCGGTCGCCTGCATTTCATGAGCGCCGTGGTTTCGTGGGACAGCGGCGAGTACACCGTCGCCCCCGCCGAGGAACAGGGCTCGGGTGTCCTCAAATCCACCATCAACGCCAACGGCCTGCTGGTGTTTCCGCTGGAGAAAGACGAACTTAAAAACGGCGAGTTGGTGACCGTCCAACTTCTGGAGGTATGACAATGCGCACTCCCCATTTCCGATCCATAATCGGACCTTTCTTCAAATTCTGGATTCCTTTAACGGCCCTGTTGATCGTTTTCAGCCAGGACGCACCGGCCGACAACAGCGCGTCCGGCGTCGAGCGCATGGTCCGCCAGATTGAGACCCTGTTCCCGGTTCTGGAGGGGTACGTGCTTTCGGTGGAAGGCGACCGGGTAGCCATCGATCTCAAACGCGGCCAATCCGTTACAGCGGGCCAGACGCTCAAGTTGATCCGCTACGGAAAACCCATCACCCACCCCGTCACTAAAAAAATTGTGGGCCATGAGGAAACCGATCTGGGCCAGATCAAGGTACAAGAAGTGCGTAAGGATTACTCTCTCGCCCAAATCATCACCTCCGGCGTGCAGGCGCACAAAGGCGACGGCGTGCGCAGTCTCTTTAAGAAAGTAAACATTCTTGTGGCTCCCGTTCAGGCCGATCCCGGGGTACCGGGGAACCCGCAGGCGCTGGGCCTGGAAATCGAAACACAACTCAACAGTCACATCCGTTTCGAAGTGCCTGCGTTTGATCTGGGCATCTGGCTATTGGAAAACGAAGTTCCCCTGTCCTCCCTGACCCGGCTGGAAAACCTCCAACGCCTCCGCCAGAAAGTGACGGCAGACTCTATCCTGCTCACCCGGGTCCATTCCATCAAAGGTAAAACCGTTTTGAACTATCGTTTGGTGTCCTCGAGTGATGGCGGCGTATTGAAGGAAGCGCGCGTGTTGATCCCCTCTCTGCCGGTCGCCCAGGTGCCTTCGGCTTCAGGACAGAGCGTGCAGACCGATTTGCGGAGGGGAACAGGGCTGTTTGGTTTTGTCGGCAAACAGGATTTTGATTTTGAGCTGGTCGATTTTGCGGTGGGCGATCTGACGGGCAAGGGACACCAGGACTATGTCATCATCGACGACCATCGCATCATGATCTATCGATATCGAAACAACCGATTCAAAAAGGTCGGGCAGGTTAAATTGCAAGTAGGCGTTCATCGGTTTCTTTCCGTGGACGTGGCGGATATCAACGGCAACGGCCGGGACGAGATATTCGTGACCAATTCGCTGGGGGACAGTCTCAGCTCGTTTGTTCTGGAGGTGGTTCCGGGGAAAAAAGGACTGACCCGCACCTGGGAAAATGTGAACCGCTATTTCCGTGTCCTCCGTGATTTTGACGGCCCGCCCCTGCTGGTTTCCCAACGCCCCGGATTTGAGAAACCCTTTCAACCCGGAATCCAGAAAATGCACCCTGTAAGTGGTGGATATTCAGAGGAATCCGAGCTGGCCCTGCAGATGGGGGACTACCGGGGAATGATCCTGTATGGACTTGCTTTTGGGCAGGTCACACCTGCTAAAGGCAAGGAAACAATATTCCTTGACAGTGATTATCATTTAAGAGTATATTCTCCCGGCGGTCGCCTTCTCGTAAGCTCGGACGAGTATTTCGGCCATGATCCTCGTATTATCGAAGTGGGGCTCAAAGAACAGGTTGCCGGGACGTTCATTGACTATCCGGAGGCCCCCCAGCCGGTACACTTTAAAGGCAGGCTTCAGCTCATTCAGCACAACGCTCAAAAATATCTTTTAGTACCCAAGAATCACCGGACAGGAAACTTTCTTTCGCAACTGGTTATTGTCAAAAACAGCAGTCTGGCAGTCTTGGGCATCAACCGTGAAGGACTGAAAAAGATCTACGAAACCAAGAAACAAAGGGGATACCTCACGGCCTTTCAAGTGGTGGACACTGCAGACAAGAGGCAAAAACAGGTGCATGTGGCTCATGTCGCCGACCACGGGGGGTTTTTGGGCAGTAAAAAAATCAGCACGATCTACACCTACGCATGGGGTCAGTGAGAAGCTGTTCCTACACTATCTTGTGGTTGGTGAGGGAAAATCAAATAGTCCAACCCGAATTACTGTTTGAGTAATGCGTTTTTTGATAGGTTTTTTTGTAAAGTACTGTAATATTGATAGTTAGCCTGCACGATATAAGGATTTAAGAAGTTTTTGATGTCTAATCTGGTTGATTACTTGGAGGAGGTAAGTATGAGACGAAAATTTTTTACGGCCTTTGCTGGTGTGATTTCCTTTCTGACGATAGGAGCCATGACAGCGGATGCGGCAGAAATCACGTTTGGCGGACGCATTCGTCCGCGGTATGAGTATTGGAATTTTCAGAACGGTGCGGTAAATCAGGATGTCCAGTACATCGACGTGCTGACACGTCTGGAAGCCAAAGCCAAAATCAGCGACAACGCCAGCGCGTTCATTCAACTCCAGGCGAACAGCCGTTGGGGTAGTGTGCCTAACACCGGCGGGGTTGGTGCGAACAACTTTGGGAGCCGGGCCAGTAATCCGCTGAGTGGTAACGACACCACGACGGACGTCGGTATCCATCAGGCGTATTTTACTTTGAACAAGCTTTTTGGCGCGCCGGTAGACCTGAAATTGGGTCGCCAGGAAATCATCCTGGACGGGCATCGCCTGTTCGGTAACACGGTGTGGACTCAGGGTATGATGTCGCACGATGCGTTTATCCTGAACCACAGCCACGACAAGATGACCCTGAAGTTTATTTACAGTGCCAACGTTGAGCAATCCATAAGAGGCGGTGCCGGCGGTGCGTTCCCGGGTGCCTCCTCTGATGACGTGGATGACACAGAGACGTATGCTATCTGGGCCAACTTTAAAGGTCTTGTAGGAGAAAACTCCTCCACTTCGGCTTATTTGGTATTAGTGGATGAAGATTGTAATTCGACTGCATGTCCGAATGCTGGTCTTGCCCCTGCTGGTACAAGCAATAGCGCCGATTTCTACACGGTCGGTGTTCGTCAGGCCGGTGGTTTCGGAGACATCAGCTATCGCGGTGAATTCTACTACCAGATCGGCAAATCAGGTTTCAACGCAGTCCCAGTGAGCGGTGAAGTTGGTGATTTTAATGCTTTCATGTTCGGTCTGCGTGCCGGCTATAAGGCGAAAAACGTCGCCATGAAGCCCAGCGTCACACTGTGGTTCGACTACCTGAGTGGTACCGATGCTGCTGACATAGCCGTGGGTGACGTTAGCACCTTTAATACCTTGTTCGACACCGGCCATAAATACTACGGTTTGCAGGACTTTTTCATTCATGGCAGTCTCGGCGGCCTGGGGACTCATCCCCGTGGTGGTTTGATCGATTATGCCATCAAAATGTCCATTCAGCCGATGGCTAAAACCACTCTGAAAGCGGACTTCCATCTGTTCACGGTGGCGGAAGACGATGTCTGTGGTAACTGTACCGTGGGTGGCAGCAATCCCTCCACTCTGGGTAAGGAAGTCGACATCACTTTGGTGCACAAGTACAGTGCCAACACCACGATGAGTCTGGGTTATTCGCACATGTTCGCCAATGAGCTGTTGTCCAACTATAATGGTCAGTCACCCGGAGGAGTTCGCATTTCGAACTTCGAAGATTCGGACTGGCTGTATGTTATGCTCGACGTGAAGTTCTAATCACGTTTCATTGGTTTGTATTTCCATCCCCGGGCGAAACTGCCCGGGGATTTTTTTTGCCTATTGCCCTCTTTTCCCACCCCCTTTCCTTCCGAAATTTCGATATAATGGCGGCATATAACCCAATCACTCTGGAGGTGGTTTATGCGCATCCATAGAAAATATACAAGTCTGGTAACATTTCTGACCGGGTGCCTTCTACTGTGTTTTCTATACAGCCCCGCTTGGGCGGAGCCCGGCTCGAAGGCCGAACTGATGCTCCAAAAAAGGGACCCGTACCTTTACGGCTCCTGCGGGTGGTGCACCGACCTGTTCAGCCTGAAGGAAAATGATAACCGAAAGAATATAACGGTCAGCAATCTGGACACGCAAACCGGGTATTACCAGGTCGATGTATCGGGGCCTGCCGGAACCACGGTGACGCTTTTCGGATCGAAAAACTATGGCCTGAAAAACGGGTATTTGATCCTGGTCAAAAAAGATGACCGCCCCATTGCCGTGGAAGATATGGATGATCTGCCGCCGCGCCAGTGGGTGGATGTGGGGACTCCGGAAACCGGTATCTTTTCAGTGTGGTATCATCCTGCTTCCTATTTCAAGGAACGCATCGCTTCGGTGCAATGGGGGCAATGGTGGACCGAACTGCCGCCCGCAAGTCAATAAGGACCTGATGAAGCTGATGACGACCCTTCCCCGTTCCCCGTTCCCCGTTCCCTGGCCCTGGGCCTGATACTCACCCTCGCGTCGCCATCCCCTGCGCCTGCGGAGGCCGCTTTCATTTGGAAATTTCGATATAATGGCTGGATACAATGATTACAGCCTGAAGGTGGTTTATGCGAATCCAAAGGAAATATAAAAATCTGGGAATATTTCTGACCGGGTGCCTGCTTCTGTGCTTTCTAATCGGCCCCGCCTGGGCGGAACCCGACCCGAAGGCCGAACTGTTGCTCCAAAAAAGGGACCCGTACCACGCCGCCTGCGGGTGGTGCGCCGATCTATTCAGCCTGAAGGAAAACGACAACCGGAAGGATTTCAGGGAATACAACGCAAACGCGCAAACCGGGTATTATGAGATCGATGTATTGGGGCCTGCCGGAACCACGGTGACGCTCTACGGGTCTCAAAACCATGGCCTGAAACACGGTACCTGATCCTGGTCAAAAAAGATGCCCGTCCCGTTGAGGTAGGAGACCTGCACAATCTGCCGCCGCGCCAGTGGGTGGATGTGGGTACTGCGCAAACCGGTGTCTATTCAGTGTGGTATCATCCGGCCTCTTATTTCAAGGAACGCATTGCCTCGGTGCGCTGGGGGCAATGGTGGACCGAACTGCCGCCCGCAAATAAATGAGGAATAAGCATTTGATGAACCGGATGACGACCCTTCCCCGCTCCCTGGCCCTGGGCCTGATGCTCACCCTCGCGTTGCCGGCCACTGCGCCTGATGCTCACCCTCGCGTTGCCGGCCACTGCGCCTGCGGAGCCGTTCCAGCTCAACGGAAAACCCATTCCCGACAAAGTCGCTGTGGTCAATGGGGTCGCACTGGATTCGCAATTGCTGATCAGCGAGATCAAGGTCTATCGCCTGATGAACCGGCAGAAAAACAAGACACTCTCCGAAAAAGAGCTGGCCGAGTTTTCCCATCAGGCGCTGGCCCGCCTGGTGGATCAGGAATTGATTTATCAGGAAGCGCGGAAGAAAAATATTCGGGTCGATCCCAAACTGCTGGAGCAGAAGGTCCAGCAAGTCCGCGAGCAGTTTCCTTCCCAGCAAATGCTCCACACCGCGCTGGATATGCAGGGGCTGACGATGGACCTGCTCAAAACCAAGTTCGAAAAACAAATGGCGGAGGAGGCACTCATCCGCCAAGAGGTGGTCCCGAATGTGAAGGTGGACGATCCGGAAGTGGACGCCTTCTACCAGGAACATCTGGACAAGTTCCAAACCCCGGAGCAATACGAGATCCACCACATCTTCACCTCCGCCCTGCAACCGGATGCGCACGGTAAAACCATCCGCGACGAAGCCCTGCGTAAAAAGGCGGAGCGTTTAAATGCTCTGGTGGATCAGGACGCGGCCGAGAAGATCCGGGATCTGCATCGGCAACTGCAGGAGGGAGCGGATTTCGCGGAACTGGCCAAAGAACATTCCGAAGACAGCGGTAGCGGCTCCAAGGGCGGAAGTTGGGGCGCAGTGGCATTGAGCGAACTTCCCGAGGTCCTGGCGAATGAATTAAAGAAGCTGAAACAAAATGAAATCAGTGAGCCGATCCGTTCCCCTTACGGATACCATGTCCTGAAATGGACGAAAATCATTCCTGCGGGGCATGTGAAATTATCCGAGATTAAAACGGATATCATGAACTCCCTGTTGCGGGAGAAAACCCTGGGCGAACATCAGAAGATGGTCTCCAAAATGAGGGAGCAGGCGGATATCCAGCTTTTTTATTGAAAACTACGCACCAGAGTTGCTTATACTGGTATTGCCGGTGGCATGAGCCGGACGGAACGATCTCCGATGGGGTGGTCTCCACTCACTCCCACCCGTGCCGCTGGGTTGCATGAACAATTCCTCTCACTGATCGTAAGGACCTATGGAATTTCTGGAGCTTCTACTGGGAACGATTTGGTTGCGTCCCTATGTGTTTATTTTTCTCTTCAGTTATCTGGCCATCGCCATCCTTGATATAGGCGTCAAGCGGTCGCTCCTTTTTACCGTATTGGCTTTCGGCATCGCGTTTGCGGCGGAATATTCCTCGACCCGGAACGGGTTTCCCTTCGGATTTTACAGCTATATCGAGACGACCCGTGATCAGGAGTTGTGGTTTTCAAATGTCCCCTTCCTGGACCCGATTTCTTTCAGCTTTCTATCTTACGTCAGCTATACCTTGAGCCTGTTCCTGTGGTGTCCGTTGAAAAAACGCGGATGGGATATCCGGCTCGCGGAGACGAGCGCCATCAAATATTCCTGGCGGGTCATCCTGACGGGAGCGGTGTTGATGATGATGTTGGATGTGGTGATCGATCCTGTTTCGTTTTTGGGCGACCGCTGGTTTCTGGGGCAAATTTATACCTACAAAGAACAGGGAGAATATTTTAATATTCCACTCACTAATTTTTTCGGCTGGTTTGTCGTTGGGGTCACCATTCTTTTTTGCTTTACGCGAATCGACGCCTGGCTGGCGCGCCGGGGGTTCCGGGATATGGGAATGCGGCAGGTACCGGGGCAGGCCCTTCTGGGACCGGCGGTGTACTTCGGCGTTTTGGTATTTACTCTGGGAGTGACATTTTATATCGGAGAGTTTTTCATGGGGTTCTGCGGGTTAGGCGTGACGCTTTTTCTGTTGTCCCTGCCTCTGGTCAAAGTCTTTCAAAAAGAGAGGGTTTCGAAACCGTCGGATTCAGCGGTAATTAGTAAATGACATGGCGATTCCGAAATCTTTTTCTTTGAGCTCGGCCATCACCGCCTGCAAATCATCCCGGTTTTTGCCGGAAACCCGCACCTGATCGTCCATCACCTGCCCCTGGACTTTGATCTTCATCCCTTTGATGGCTTTAGCAATCTCCTTCCCTTTCTCTTGGGGAATTCCCTGTTGCAGTTGGATTGCCTGGCGAACGGTGTTCCCGCCGGCGGGCTCCACGTTGCCGTAACTGAGGGCTTTGAGTGAAACCTGGCGCTTGATCAGTTTGCTCTCCAGAATATCGACGACCGATTTCATTTTATGCTCATCGTCGGAAATCAGGTTGAGTGCGGGCACTTTCTCATCGAGGGTGATTTCACTTTTACTGCCTTTAAAGTCAAACCGCTGACGAACCTCCATCGTGGCCTGGTTGATGGCATTTTTCACTTCCTGAAGATCCACATTTGAAACAATGTCAAAGGAACAATTTTTTGCCATCGGTACCGTGTCCTGTACAATGAATAAAAGAGAATAGGCCCTGCCTCAGGGCAAGGCAGAGGTTAATGCATCTTGGTGTTCATGTAAAACCCGTAGACAAACATGATGATAACTCCAATAATGATGGAGTCGTCAATCAGAACCTCTTTCAAGGTCGGGGAACCGTCATGGAGTAACCAGGGCACCGCTATGAACAGAACGCCCACAAACCCGACCGCCAGCAATCCCAGGATGGAATATACCAGTAGCTTTTCATTGATTGGGGGTTCGGGGTTCTCGGGGTCATCCATCATCCACTCCTGATTCCATTCAAGCTCAAAAATAATCGATTCAACGGAGAAGTGCAATGCCTAAATCGAACTACAGCGTTGGGGACCCCCAAGCCGAGCAAATGATTCAGAATCTGGTGGACTTCTGCGACAACCCCGTCGTGCCGGACCTTTTGAGGGAAATCCTGACCACCGTGGTGAAAATGGGCATGGAGCACCAGGACCGTGGAGATTTTAAATTGACGAATAACACGCTCAAGGAACTGCGTCATGCTTACCGGGTGTTTTCGCCTTACCGCGAAAAGCGCAAAGTGGTGGTCTTCGGTTCCGCGCGCACTCCGGAATCCAACCCCTGTTATCAGATGGCCCAGGAAACGGCACAGGCATTGGTCGAGAAAGGGCATATGATCATCACCGGTGCCGGCGGAGGCATTATGGAAGCGGCCAACCGGGGTGCTGGCAGGGAAAATAGTTTCGGCATTAACATCAGACTCCCCAAGGAGCAGAGCGCAAATCTCCATATCGATGGCGATTCCAAACTGATGCAATTCAAATATTTTTTCACCCGCAAGCTGATGTTCATCAAGGAATCAGACGCCACCATTCTCTTCCCTGGAGGGTTCGGGACTCTCGATGAAGGGCTCGAAAACCTAACTTTATTCCAAACCGGCAAATGCATGCCACGCCCGATTATTCTGGCGGAACCTAAAAATGGAACCTACTGGGAAAGCCTCGTTCACCAATTCGAGGAGGAACTCCTGTCCAAGGGATACATATCGTCCATTGATATGAATCTGTTCCACATCACTCACTCGGTAGAGGATGCGGTTCAGCATCTCGAGGATTACTACCGCTATTACCATTCCCTGCGCTATGTCAACGGGTTCACCGTTCTCCGTTTTACGAAGGCCCTGTCTCCGGCGGTGGTGGAATACCTGAACCATGAATTCCGGGATATTCTCAGAGAGGGAGATTTTCAGGCTTCGGAGGCGCTGGACACGGAAAAAGCCCAGAACGAGTTTTCCGACCTGCCTCGCCTGGTTTTTCAATTCAACAAACAACATTTTGGACGTTTGAACGAAATGATCCTGTGGATCAACCGGAACCTGATCTAGCCCTTTCAAAAAACCCGGTAAGGGGGTTAATTACAAAAATTCTCTTCGATTCGTTAAAATTTTATAATTCCCCTCGATTCATTTATCATTTTTTGCACATTCTCTCTTTATCTCCCCTATCCCCAATCACTTTCAAAAATTCGGAATTTCTTGATTTTAAGTGCTTTACAAGCGAATGTCAGCGGCTACTGCGTATTGGCCAGCGTTTTGCAATGTATCTGCTCATATCCACACTTTATTAAACCCAAAACATTCTCGGGGGAGATTGAACTATGACAGCGATTCAATATATGAAAAAAGGACAGGTTGTTTTTAACGAAGGAAGCCGTAGTGACTATGCATTTATCATCGAGGACGGACAGGTGGAAGTATCCCGAAAACGCAAAGATGGCAATATTGAAGTTGTCGACATTTTAGGACGAAACGATATCTTTGGAGAAATGGGGATGATCGACGGCAGACCGCGCTCGGCCACGGTCACGGCCTTGGAAAACAGCAAATTTACCATGATCACCCGCGATGATTTAAATGCAATGACCCGCAAGGATCCTAAAGCCTGGGTTCCGATTGTGAAAGCGATGTCAGCACGATTGCGGCGTTCCACAACCAAGGAAAAAAAATACCTGCGTAACGCGGGTCTGGTTCGTACTCGATAACCGGTCTTTCTTTTGACTTGGTTTACTTCGCCGTGCATCTGGGCTAGAATATTCGGCCAGATCAACTTCTTGGGGGTGTTCGTCTTACAAAAGATTGACTCCCAAACCGAAAACCCTCCGGCCCGGCGAAACCTTGAGAATCCTGAGAACCATCGATTCATTCCAGCCGAATAGTTTGGAGTCTGCCCAGCAAGCCTGGCAGATTTCCAATCGGCTGGAGCAAAAAGGAGTTCGATCCCCACTGCTCACCACGGTCTCCTCTTCGGACGACCGGTCATCAAAGAAGGAAACCCTGGGCCAGGTTCAGATCACCCGGGTTCCCGTTCAGTTTGCGCTGGGGCAGTACAAGGTCAGCTTCGGGATGATGACCTACCTGCGACGGTATCATGTCTTCCACAGCCACCTGTACCGTACGTTTCAAACGGACTGCTCTTTTTTTTTGCGTTGATTCGCCAGAAACCGTTTGTGCTGAGCACCCACGGATCCCTGCTGGATTACAAAAAATACCTTCAACCCTCCTCCAACTCTTTCCCCTACAAGCTATATGATGGTTTAACTTTTAAAACCACCGCCAAGCGGGCCGATGCTGTCGTGGTGTCCTCTCAAATGGAATATGAAGAGGCGCTGGAGTTTGGTATCCATAAAAACAAACTGCATATCATTCCCGACGGCATCGAGAGTTCCGGTCCAGCAGTCGACCGTTCCTCCCGGCAGGGGGCGCCTTTAAATTTATTATTTGCCGGATCGATGACCCGATTCCGGCGCGTGGAGTTATTGCTCAGGGCCGCCCGTAAGTTGACCCTGCCCTTCCGGGTCACCCTCGTCGCCACCAACAATATCGTTAAAACCGGCGGCTCAACAGAATATTTCACGGAACTGAAAAAACTCGCCAAAACATTGGGCATCGAAGACCGGGTGGACTTTCTGGGCAACCCCTCCCCGGAAGACATGAAAAACTGCTATTCCAATGCCGACCTGTTCATCAATCCTTCAGCCTATGAAACCTCCGGGAAAATCCTACTGGAAGCCGGAGCCAGTGGACTGCCCATAATCTCCACCCCCGTAGGCCTTGCCAACGAGATCGTCACATCGGGAGAAAACGGGTTCATCGTTCCCGCCGACCCGGACATGATTTGCGACCGGATCCTGCAACTCAACAACCCGGACACACGGAAAAAATTCGGGCATCATATCCGCGGGAAAGTGCTGAACGCGTTCGGATGGAACACGGTCATGGACCGTTACATGGAGCTTTACGGCTCGCTAAAGAAACCATATACTGGTTAAAAGAATTCGTGAATCCCTGGGAACAGGATCCATTAAAATTCTTTCCCTCAATCAAATCCAAAACCGGACCTCGTGAAAACCAACATTGCCCTCTACCAGGAAAGCCTGAAATCCGATCAGGTGGATTATGAAACCCCTTATGAATCCGTCGCCACGGACTTCTACCGGGAATTGATTACAGGCGTGATCCATGATCGGTCTGCGCGCATTCTTGATTTAGGATGCTTCAAGGGTATCCTCGTGGACAAGTTGAGTGATTATTCAACGGTTGGGCTGGATGTCACCACCGCGGGGTTTATGAAACAAGGCAAATACGTTCTCGGTATCGGGGAGCAACTGCCCTTTAAAGACAATTCATTCGATTGCGTGGCGATGACGGAAGTCATCGAGCATATTCTGGAACCTGAGCGGGTTTTTGTGGAAATTCGCCGGATCCTCAAGGACGGAGGCTACCTCCTGATCACCCATCCCAACAAATACAACTTACTGGATGAAGCTCTCGAATGGTTTAAAGAGAACCGGTGGATTCGCAAGATGCTGAATCGGCCGATCTATCAGGGCGTTCAGCACGTGCAATCGTTTTATTACAGCGACACCATCAAGGCGCTCCAGCCCTTTCATTTTAATATCCACTCGCGGCACGCCCTGACTTTTTCCCTGTTTCGCCTTTTTTCCATACTCGTGTATGGCCGCTTCAAATGGGACAACTCCTTTGAATTTCTCAAAAAGTTTATCAAAGGGGAACGATTCATCATCCAGCGTTTGGGACGGCTGGGCCAGCTTTTGTCCGGCAGTTGCATCATGCTTTTTCAATTGAAAAAATCGGGGTCCCCTCCCCCCACTCCTCAGCAATGAAAAAGAAACTACTCTTATTCGCGTCGACCTTTCCCCGCTGGGAAGACGACACTGAAATTCCACGGTTCGTGTTCGAACTGGGAGTGGAACTGCGGAGATACTTCGAGGTGTACGCCTTGGCACCGCACACCCCCGGCGCGGCTAAATCCGAAAACCTGGAAGGGATTCAGGTCATCCGGTTCCCCTATTTTTATCCGGAAGAAAAACAACGACTGGCGTATGGCACCGGCATGATGGCCAGCCTGAAATCCGATCCCTGGACGTACCTGCAGGTGCCTTCCTTTTTATTCTGTCAATGGAGGGCCCTGCGCCGAACCGTCCGCGAACATAACATCGACATCGTCAACAACCATTGGATGATTCCGCAAGGCTTCATCGCGTCCCTTCCCCCCCGACTGTACTGCAAACAGGTATTGACCATTCATGCCGCGGGATTGTTCGCATTGCGGCGCCTGCCTTTGGGCAAGTTCATGGCGCGGCGGATGGTCCGCCGGTCCGACCTCATTTATAGCGTCAGCTCCTACAACCAGCAGATTCTGGAACAACTGGTCCGGCACCCGGTCGACTGCCGGATTTTACCGATGGGCATCGACACGTATTATTATGAAAACCACTCCGATCCGGCCACGCTCCGCAATGAGTTGGGCCTGCCTGCCGGAAAAATTATTTTGTATGTCGGAAAACTGAACGAAAAAAAGGGCATCACCTATCTGCTCAAGGCCTTTCACTCCATTGCACAAAATCAGCCCGACTGCCATCTGGTCATCGTCGGAACCGGTTTGCTGGAAAGAGCACTCAAGCACGAAACTCAACGGTTGGAACTGGAATCACGCATCACCTTTGCCGGACAACAGGGCAAGCAGGCTGTACGAAACTGTTTTCAGGCGGCCGATCTGGTCGTCGTCCCGTCCATTATCGATTCCACCGGAGAAACGGAAGGATTGCCCGTCGTCCTTTTGGAATCGCTCGCCTCCGGCAAACCGGTGGTCGCCACCCGTGTCGCCGGCGCGCCGGATGTGATCGTCGACGGTCACAACGGATTCCTGGCCGAACCCAAAAACCCCAGCGATCTGGCGGAAAAGATGGTGCAGGCCCTGAACGCCGATGCGACTACCCTCTCCCAAAACGCGCGCGACTCCGTACAAAAATACGACTGGGAAATGATCGGCAAGGATTACCGCGACCGGATACTTGGCCTCTTCGATTAAAACCTGCTATCCACAGAGTGAAGGAAACCGGATTTATTTGCCGCGGAAGGTTTCCTGGGCTTCCTGGACCAGCCGCTCGATCTGGTGGGAGTGGCGCTTGGAATAATGAAAGGTTTTCAATTGTTTGACCCCGGCTTCTTTTGCCAGCAGTCCCGCCTGGCGGGTGGTTAAATGGCACCGGTCCCGCGCCCGGTCTTCTTCTTCGGCAATAAACGGAGATTCACAAAAGAAAAGGTCTGCCTCGCGGACTAAATTGACAACACGCGGAATGTTCGTCGGCGAATACACCGTGTCCGTGATGTAGGCGATTTTCTGCCCCGGCGTGATGGTCACCAGCTTTTCTTTGAGCGTGCCCAACGCATATTCCCGCGTCTCCTGCGCACCATTGACGCCCACCGGAACCTGAACCACAAGGTCATCGGAAGCGCCTTCATAGATATTCTGCTTGACCCGGTTCAACCATTCACCCGGTTCGAGATGCATCGCCGTCAAACCATCCTTATTGATGTTGACGTGAAATTTTTCTTTAATGGCGAAACCTAGACAAGGCACCCGGTGCTCCAGAATTTCCGCCGAAACGGATAATGCCGGTTCGTCCAGAATCACCCCGCCGCTGAACGGTTCTTCCCGTTCATCGCTTCTTTGAAATTTTTCAATGGCGCGGAACGTTGCTTTGCGCAATTGGTTGGGATGCACTTCCACCACTTCGAGTGTGAGGGACTCTTCGTAACGGTCGACCAGGTTCCAGGTGAACCCGGCCAGCTTGCCCTCGACATTGGCGATGAAATTTTCCGGACCGTACAAGGTGATCGCCTTTTCACGTCCAAATACAATACGCAGAAACCGGTCGAACCCAATGAAATGGTCGATGTGGGTATGGCTGACAAAAACGTGCGTCACCTTCAGCAGATCGGCATTGGTGAGCGGCGACGAATCTCCCAGGTCGAACAGAAACGCCCGCTTCTCGTACAAAAACTGCACGAACAAGCCGGGGTCGCCCAACGGATCGTTCACAAGCGATGGATGTAAAATCGGTTTCATAGTTTGAACCACCGCTTAAGCAGTGACATTCTCCTTTAACAAATACGCTTCGATGAAACGGCCCAGATCGCCGTCCAATACCGCATCGACATTACCCATTTCAACGCCGGTCCGCAAATCCTTGGCCAAGCGGTAAGGGTGCAACACGTAGGACCGAATCTGGCTTCCCCATTCGATTTTCCGCTTCTCCTTTTCCTTGGCCTTTTTCTCTTCGTCTTTCTTTTCCATTTCCGCTTCGTAGAGGCGAGCCCGGAGGACCTTCATGGCCGACGCTTTGTTCTTGTGCTGGGATCGTTCGTTCTGACATTGCACCACAATTCCCGTCGGCTGGTGAGTGATGCGCACTGCAGAGTCGGTGGTGTTCACGCCCTGACCTCCCGGACCGGAAGCACGGTAGACGTCTATTTTAAGATCATCGGGATTGATTTCCACTTCGACATCCTCCGCCACTTCGGGATACACAAACACCGAAGCAAAGGACGTGTGCCGCCGCTTGTTGGAATCGAACGGCGAAATGCGCACCAACCGATGCACCCCGATCTCCGCCTTCAGATACCCGTAGGCGTAATCGCCGATGAAGTTGACCGTGGCGCTTTTGATCCCGGCTTCCTCGCCGTACTGCATATCGAGCACTTCCGTTTTATATTCGTTACGCTCGCCCCAGCGGATGTACATACGCAACAGCATCTCCGCCCAGTCCTGCGATTCGGTACCTCCCGCGCCGGAATTGATGGCGAGGATTGCGTTGTTGCCGTCACTTTCACCGGAAAGCATGGCCTTCAGTTCCGCCGCCTCCAACTGCTTTTTCAGATTGGAGACAATCGCCTCGCATTCGCCCAGCAGGGAGTCGTCCTCTTCCTCGGCCAGCAAAGTCAGCGTGGCATCCAGGTCATCGTTTTCCTTGGCCAGATCTTTCCAGAGGTTGACGCTACGCTGAAGGGCGGAGCGTTT
This sequence comes from Nitrospinaceae bacterium, assembly GCA_965237905.1. Classification (GTDB taxonomy): domain Bacteria; phylum Nitrospinota; class Nitrospinia; order Nitrospinales; family Nitrospinaceae; genus SZUA-226. Next base: position 1,116,886 of record OZ250172.1, read on the forward strand.
TTGGACGGATTTCTGGGCGGCCTCGTTGTCGTTCCAGAAATTGGGAGCGGCCACTTCTTTATCGAGTGCCTCAAGTTCCTTTAATTTATTATCGACGTCAAAGAAACCCCCGGATGCGGTCGATGCGTTGGGTCATTTCCTGATGCTGTTTTTTCAACTCGTCAATCATGAATCACTCCCTGACTAAAATGTTAACCGGTTGTAATCTTCCCCAGAAAATTCGAGGTCACTTCGAATTCCGAATCGGGTAGGGATGGTTAAAAAACGGATCGTTCCGATTGTTCCGCTGAACCGCCTTGAAAAATTCCGAGGTCTCGAAGTCATCCTTGAACACAAAGCCGCTGGGCTCGATCGAATTCCTGCTTTCGATCATATCCATATTTTCGAGCCAGGACAAGTTTCGTTGAACGTTTTCCGGCAAATTAGAAATATATTTCCGGAGTGTCTCCAGGGACGCGCCTTCATCCTTGAGAATCGCCACACAAACCGTCGCCACACGTTCCGCATCTTCAAAAAAAGAGACCCGCTGAAATACTTCATCCAGAGTTTTCCGGTCGCGCGGTTTCAACGCATTGCTTTTTCCGTACAGGTTGGTGACCAGAATACCCTCTGCCTTGAGAGACTGAGCGATCTCCCGGTAAAACTCGACGGTCTTTAAATGATACGGAACCGATCCGCCTTTAAAAGCGTCCAGGAACACCATGCCATATTTTTGGCCGCACTGTTTGACAAAGGCCCGTCCGTCGTCCTCGAAAACCCGCAGATGCTTGTTTTCTTTGAAACCGAAATAGCGCCGGGCCAGTTCCGTCACGCGAGCGTCCACTTCCACCACATCAATCTTGATGTCCGGGTACACCTCGTTCAAAAACCGGGGAAGTACACCGCCGCCCAACCCGATCATAAGTATCCGGGATGGGTCCGGGTTCCACATCAAAGGAGCGAGGAGCAGACGCGTATAGATCAGGGCCAGGTCACCCGGCCGATCCAGATCGATCCGGGTCTGCAGATAGAACCGGCCATTACTCTGGAACCACATTTCCCTCAGGTTTTTCCGTTCAATGACAAAAATATTATTAAAGGGAGACCGGGTTTGGGTCAAAATTTTAAGTTGCTGGGTTTCCGTGGTCATAGTCCGCCTCTGGGACGGTCCGGAAGGGCTTCAAAAATAGCCCTGCCGTGCGCCTAATCAGCTGGTTTTGGCCAGCGAATACAAAAATTTTTCAAACTGCCAACACTTATGATACCATGACCTTATTAGTCGATTTTTGATATTTCCCTGTAAATTCAAGTACCGGAGCCCTCTCCGGTGGTATTAAGTATCTTAAAACTTCTTCTGAGGATGGAGTCCTAGAATGCCAAAAAGAGTCTTGAAACATAAAGTCGGGCTGGAGCACCACGGCATCAAAAACGTCAAGGAAATCTTCTGGAACCTGACCACCCCCGAATTATACGAACAAATTATAAGGAACCAGGAAGGAATTATTTCCCACCTGGGTCCTGTTTGCGTGAAAACCGGTGAGCACACCGGCCGCTCCCCTAACGATAAATTCATCGTTCAGGAGCCCACCAGCCAGGACAACATCTGGTGGGGCAAGGTCAATAAACCGTTTCCCGTCGATAAGTTTGACGCGCTGTATGCTCGCGTGCTGGCCTATATGCAGGGAAAGAATCTTTATGTGCAGGATTGCCTGGGCAGTTCCGATCCCAATTACCAGCTCCATATCCGCGTCATTACGGAATACGCCTGGCAGAGCCTGTTCGCCCGCAACATGTTTATCCAGATCAATGACCTGGAAAAACTGGAGAATCACACTCCGGCGTTCACCATTATTGGATTGCCTAATTTCAAAGCGGTTCCGGAAATCGACGGGACCAATTCCGAAACCTTCGTCATTGTGGATTTCAGCAAACAGCTGGTCCTGATCGGCGGTACCAAATACGCCGGGGAAATCAAAAAATCAGTTTTCTCCATTCTCAATTACCTGCTTCCCCACAAGCACAGTGTCCTGTCGATGCACTGCTCGGCCAATCTGGGGGACAAGGGAGACACCGCCATATTTTTCGGTCTGTCGGGAACGGGTAAAACCACCCTGTCGGCGGACTCCACCCGCAAACTGATCGGCGACGACGAACACGGCTGGAGCGAAGACGGCGTGTTCAATTTCGAAGGCGGCTGTTACGCCAAGGTGATCAAGCTCCGCGAGGAAGCGGAACCGGAAATTTTTGATTGCACCCGGCGCTTCGGCACCCTTTTGGAAAACGTGGTGATGGACTACAACACGCGGCGGTTGGATCTGGACGATTCCAGTTTCACGGAAAACACCCGTGCGGGCTACCCGCTCACGCATATCAGCAACTCCGTGCCGGAGGGACGGGGCGGCCATCCCAACAATGTAATCATGCTGACCTGCGACGCCTACGGCATCATGCCGCCGGTAGCCAAGTTGACTCCCGAGCAGGCCATGTATCATTTCATTTCCGGCTACACCGCCAAGGTTGCCGGAACCGAACGGGGAATGAGCCGCGAACCGTCGGCCATTTTCAGCACCTGTTTCGGAGCGCCTTTCATGGCTCTGCATCCGTCGGTCTACGCCAACCTGCTGGGCGAAAGAATCGCAAAGCACAAGGTCGATTGCTGGCTGGTCAACACCGGCTGGACAGGCGGACCTTACGGCGTCGGCAACCGGATGGGGATCGCCCATACCCGCGCCATGATCAATGCCATTCTGAACGGCGACCTGAAAAAAGTACAACTGAAAACGGACCCGATTTTCGGCCTGCAGGTTCCCGATTCCTGTCCCAATGTCCCTGAAGAAGTACTTGATCCCAGAGGCACTTGGAAAAATCCTAAAGCCTACGATGAAAAGGCCCAGGAGTTGGCGGCCCAGTTCATCGAAAACTTCAAGGAATACGAAGACAGTGTCGGGCCGGAAGTCATCGCGGCGGGACCGCAAATTCCCGCCGGCAAAAAAGCCGCAATCAAACAAATCAAGTAAGCCCTCTACGGGTGGACTCCTGCCTGGAGGGGGAACGGGCTGACGGTTGAAGGCAAACGAAGACCACTGGGCGCAATACTGGGTTTTAAGTTATCAGCGGCGATTCGCCGCCACCGGGCGTTGCCCGGCCAGCGTTACGCTGGGGGAATCATACTGTGGAAAACCGTCCACTCATTGCCATTACCATGGGTGACCCCTCAGGGATCGGCCCGGAAATTATCGTCAAGGGATTGGCCACCCCGCCCGATATCTGCCGCACCGTCATCATCGGCGACGCCGCGTGGCTCCAGCAACACGCATCGCAATGGGCGCCGCAACTCTCGATCCGCCCCATCAAAGACCTCAGCGAAGCACGCCACGCCCCCGGCGTTCTTGATGTCCTGGACCTCCGCAACGTTCCTGAGAATCTGAAAATGGGCCGCGCCACCACTGAAGGAGGGAGAGCCGCCGTCGAATACATCCGCAAAGCGGTCGAGTTGGCGACAGGACATCAGGTGCACGCCATCACCACTGCCCCCATCAACAAGGAAGCCATGCATCTGGCGGGATTCAAATATCCGGGGCACACTGAAATGCTGGCAGACTTCACGCGCACTCCGGAAGTCGCTTTGATGCTGGCAGGGGGAAGCCTGCGCGTGGTACTGGCCACCACCCACGTTCCCCTGAGTGAAGTGCGGAACCTTTTAACCCGCGACCGCATTCTGAAGACCATCCGGCTGACCCATCAATGGCTGACGCAGGTGGGGATTGAGCACCCCAACCTCGCCGTGACCGGCCTCAATCCGCACAGTGGCGACGGCGGTATTTTCGGCGACGAAGAAACCGAGACGATTCTCCCGGCCATCGAAGCCGCTCAGAAAGAAAATATTGAAGTCACCGGTCCATTCTCCGCCGATGCCCTGTTCGGCAGGATTCATGAAGCCTCTTATGACGCGGTCATCACCATGTATCACGACCAAGGCATGATCCCGATCAAAATGGCATCGATGGACCGCGCGGTCAACATCACCCTGGGCCTGCCCATTATCCGCACCTCGGTAGATCATGGCACCGCGTTCGACATCGCCGGTCAGGGTATCGCCAAACCGGACAGCCTGCTGGAAGCGCTCAAGGTCGCCGCCACGCTCGCTCAATCTTCCCTTGTGTCCCCATGAGAAAAAAACAACCGCTCGGCCAGAATTTCCTGACCGATCCAGAAATCGCTTCCGAAATCGTCCGCCAGGCCCACATTCCGTCAGAGGGAAAAGTGGTGGAGATCGGCCCCGGCAAGGGAATCCTGACCCACCTCCTGCTGGAACAGGCCGGATCCCTGCTAGCTGTCGAAGTCGACCCCAGATTGTGCGGACTCCTGCACCGGCAGTTCGGCAAGCATCCCAAGTTCCAGCTGGTGGAAGCCAATGCCATGACCTACGACTACAGCGCCGCAGGGGATCGCTATCAAGTGGTGTCGAACCTGCCCTATTATGCCGCCATGCCCATCATGAAACGGCTGATCCATTACAAGGATCACATCGTGAACATGACGCTGATGCTCCAGAAAGAAGTGGTGGACCGCCTCGTCGCCCAGCCGGAGACCAAAGCCTACGGTTCGCTATCGGTATTCACTCAGTTTCACTGCCGGGTAGAGCGTCTTCTGGAAGTAAAAAGAGAGTCCTTCTTCCCGGCGCCCAAGGTGCATTCGTCGGTGATCCGGCTGACTCCCCTGCCGCAACCGCCGGTGTCTGTCGATAACCTCAAGACGTTCCATCATGTGGTGAACACGGCCTTTTTTCATAAACGGAAAATGCTGCGGAACAACCTGAAAGGTTTGAACAAGCCGTATCAAATTGATATAAAAAAAATAGAAGCCGCGGGCATTCCGCTGGACCGCCGGGGAGAAACCCTGACGCTGGCAGAATTCGCCGCACTCGCCAACCTGATCGAAGCGAACCATGACTGACCGCTCGCACACAACTGGGAAAGTCGCGCTGGTCGGTGCCGGGCCCGGAGACGAGGGCCTGCTGACCCTGCGGGGCAAAGAGTGGCTGGAACGGGCGGACGTCGTCATCTACGACCATCTGGCCAATGAACGGCTCCTGCGCTTCACCCAATCGGGAACGGAATTCATCTACGCCGGCAAAAAGGAAGGACGGGTCACGCTCTCCCAGGACCAGATCAATGGCCTATTGATCGAAAAAGCAAAGCTTGGCGAAATTGTCGTGCGGTTGAAAGGCGGCGATCCGTTCATCTTCGGCCGGGGCGGCGAGGAAACCCAGGCCCTCTCGGAAGCAGGCATTCCTTTTGTTGTCGTGCCAGGAGTCACCTCCCCCATCGGTGTCGCGGCTTATGCGGGAATCCCGTTAACCCATCGCGACTTTTCTTCGACCCTCTCGATTATTACCGGGAGCAACGAAAAAGGTAAAGAAGATGCGCACATCGACTGGGAGAAAATCGCCAGCCGTTCGGGTACCCTCATTTTTCTGATGGGCGCGCGCAAGCTGAAACACATCTCGGACAATCTGATGAAATACGGCAAAGACCCCGACACGCCCATTGCGGTGATCCAGTGGGGCACGACCTACCGGCAGAAAACCTGGACGGGCACGTTGAACACCATCGTCGATATCGCCGCGAAGGAAAATATCAAACCACCAGCGCTGACCATCGTCGGCGAAGTCGTCAATTTAAAACCACACACCGACTGGTACGAAACCCTGCCACTGTTCGGCAAGACCCTCATTATCACCCGCCCGGAAGAGCAGTCGGAAGCTTTCATCCAAGGACTGTTGGAGCGCGGGGCCGAACCCCTTTTGTTTCCCGTTATCGAAACCGTGCCACCAAAGGATTGGAAACCGTTGGACCAGGCCATTCAAAAACTGGACAGTTACGATGGATTGATCTTCACCAGCGTCAACGGTGTTAAGTTTTTCATGCGGCGTCTCAAAGAAAAGGGAAAAGATGTGCGCGAGCTGAAAGGACTGCGGCTGTACGCCATCGGATCCAAAACTGAAAAGGCAATCAATACACTGGGCATCAACGTGGACGTCGTGCCGGAGGATTTCGTCGCCGAGTCGTTGATCGACAGCCTGGGGAAAGAAAACATCAAAGGAAAACGATTTTTACTACCCCGCGCCGCCGTGGCCCGCGAAACCCTGCCCGATCAATTGCGGGCACAGGGCGCCACCATCGATATCGCCCCCACCTACCGGACCGCCCGCCCGCAAACCAATACGCAGGAATTGGTTCGCCGTTTAAAAGAGGAAAGCATTGACGCCGTCACCTTCACCTCCTCCTCCACCGTGACCCATTTCATGGAACTGATCGGTGAGAAACTCAAACCGCAACTTGCAAAAATTGCCGTCGCCTGTATCGGTCCCGTGACTGCCAAAACCGCCAAGAGCGCCGGATTGAGGATCGATATCATGGCCGAAGAATACACCGTCGACGGCCTGATCGCGGCGCTGGAAAAATATTTCGGCCGGTAGCATCCTCCTTATAACCTATTATAAATTAATGCTTTGGTCTCCTTCGCAAAATCAGGATGTCTGGAAATATTTCAACCCCACAGTTTCCAAGCTCTTATAATTTTGTTTCAATCCTTAAAAAGGGTACAATTTCTTTCATCAATTGATATTCACCGAAGGCATTGCTTTATGACCATGCGATCCATCCGCATCAGCCACATACTATTGACCACCGAAGAGTTGGCTGTGACGATCTATGACATGTTGAAAGAAATCGGCGACCAGGAACTGCTGTTCAAGACGTTCGGACGGCTGGCGAAAAAATACAGCGCCTGCGGAACCCGTGACAAGAACGGTGACCTCGGATTCCTTGAATTCAACACCAACGCCAAGGAACTGGAAGACGCCGCCATGGAAGCCAGTCTTGGCGAGGTCTGCGGACCGATAAAAAGCAAATTCGGTTTCCATGTGTTCGTCATCACGGAGGAAGAGCAGATGGGTGATACAGGAATCGACGGCATTCACCAGGTCACACTCCGCTAACCGGCGTAGCCGCCGGAGGCAACTAGCTAACGGCCAGGCTGGCGCCTGGAAGCAATATCGCTGAGGCTGAATCCCCCGGTTGAAACGTTGTCTTCGCATCCAAGGCTTTTAAATTATCTGCGGCGATTCGCCGCCCAGTCTCATGATTGAATCCATTTTAAAGAAAGCCCTTGAAGGCCAGCGCATCGACGGCGCCGAAGCGGTGCAGTTGTTTGCATGCACAGACATGAACCTGCTCGGCAACGTAGCGACGCGTCTTGCCCGAAAACGCCGGGAAACAGAAGACAACGTAGTCACCTACATCATCGACCGCAATATCAATTACACCAACGTCTGCGTCACCGACTGTTCGTTCTGCGCCTTTTACCGCCATGAAGGCCATGACGAAGCCTACGTCCTGCCGTTCGAAACCATCGCAAAGAAAATTGAAGAGATGGTCGCCATCGGTGGGCGGCAGATTTTAATGCAGGGTGGGCATCACAAGGACCTGCGCATCGATTATTTCGAGGATCTGTTCAAGCGCATCAAAGAACGGTTCGACGTTCACTTGCACGCTCTGTCTCCGCCAGAGATTGTCCACACCACCAAAATTTCCAAGATCCCGCTAAAGGAAACGCTGGAACGTTTAATCGCCGCAGGGCTGGATTCCATTCCCGGCGGGGGTGGAGAAATTCTGGTCGACCGCGTGCGCAAGATCATCAGTCCCAAAAAATGCTCTGCCGATCAATGGCTGGAAGTGATGGACCAGGCGCATCAACTGGGTCTCGCAACCACCGCCACCATGATGTACGGTCATGTGGAAACGCTGGAGGAACGCGTCGAACACCTTCTGCGCATCCGCGACCAGCAGGACAAGACCAGAGGATTCACCGCTTTCATTCCGTGGCCGTTTCAACCCGGACAAACGGAGCTGGCTAGCCGGATCAAACCGCAAGCCAACACGGGACTGGACTACCTGCGCACCCTCGCCATCTCCCGCATCGTGCTGGACAACATCGACAATATCCAGTCCTCGTGGGTCACGCAGGGACCGAAGATCGGCCAAATGGCTTTGTATTACGGCGCGAACGATATGGGAAGCGTGATGATGGAGGAAAACGTGGTGTCTGCGGCGGGCACTACTTATGATCTGGACGAGAAGGAAATCTGCCGGTTGATTACCGACAGCGGCCACACGCCACAGAAACGGAACATGCGCTACGAGTTTGTCTGATTCAGGTATACACGGGAGATTTTTTGTACCAGCCGACGCCCCGGCGCATGAGGACGTTGATCACCGCCGCCGCCGGTACCGCAAGAAAGACACCGAGCAAGCCGAACAGTTCCGCACCCACCAGCACCGCCAGCATGATCGCCACAGGATGCAGTCCGACTTGATCCCCCACTACGCGGGGAGTGATGACCATCCCCTCCAACATCTGCACTACACCAAATACAGCGACCACACCCAGAACCGGACCTATCTCCTGAAATTGCAGAAAAGTCAGCACCGCCGCCGGTACAAACCCGAACACCAGGCCGAGGTAAGGAACGAGGTTGGCGTAACCGGCGAGGATTCCGATGAACAAACTCATTGGCGTTCCGCAGGCGAAGAGCCCGGCGCTGTACAAACCGGCCATCAGAGTGGCGACCATCAACTGGCCCCGCACGAAGCGCGACAGGACGCGGTCGATTTCCTTGAAGATGTCGATGAACTGCTCGCGGATACGCGGCGGAACCAAATTCGCCACTTTGCCGTTGATGTGGTCGAAATCGCGCAGTAGATAAAACATGGCAACAGGAATAATGAACAGGTTGACAGCCACCAGAATCGCGCTGAACAAACCGGAAAGAGAGGACCACAGAAATTCCGTCAGGTTCCCGAGAAGCTGAAGGGGAAGCTCGCCCATCTTTTTCATTCCCTCATTAACGGCTTCCTGGATCTTACCCGGTTCCAACCACGCAATATTTTCGATTAAAGGACGTCCCCAATCCTGAAGCGTTTGCAGATAATTCGGAAGGTTGGCCGCGAGGTGTTCCATCTGCACACGAAACAGCGGGACCAACACAGCGGTTCCCGCCAACGTCACCAGGAAAAACAAAGTCAGCAGAAGAATCACCGCCGGAGTGCGCGACAGTTTCCACTTTTCCATCTTGTCCACCAGGGGATCCAGCAGATAGGCCAGAGCGAAGGCGATGAAAAAAGGCGTCATCACCCGGCGCGCCAGATACAGAAATACCAACGCCACTCCTAGAGAAATCAGGAAGGTGATGAGCAGTCTCTTGTTTTTGGGGTCCATAGTCAGAGGTCTTCCATTATGGAAGGAGTCGAGCCCGAAGAAGGAGAAGAAGGATCCGGATCTAATAGACCGGGGCTTTCGGAACCGGGTTTATCAATGCCCACCGCAACGTCGGGTTGGGGTTTGGGTTCCCAGTAACGCTTCATCGCGTCCAGGAAAAAAACCGCCATTTTTTTTCCAACCACTTCAAAAGCTTGCAGTTCTCCTTTGAATTCTTCTTCGGCTTCGACGGATGCAAAATCGCTTCTGGCCGCAATCACGGTGGACTGGGTGGTGGAAACGGCTCGCAAGGTAAGATTGGCTTGCACGGTAGTCAGACCTTCCGCATTTTTATCGCCCCGTCGCGTGGTAACTGCCGTACCTACAATAACAATATCCACTTTCGCTTTCAAGCCAATGTCCACTGCGGCGTCGACGTCACCCTGCATAGCCTCAAACACTGTACTCTCGTCGACCATTTCGCTGATCTTTTCGCGCGTGGTGACTTTCACGCCTGCCGCCAGAAATTTTTGCAGCATGGCCACCTCGGAAATGGGAACATACTCCCAAAAATCAGGCGGAGCTTCTGCGGACAGGCTCCTCTCACTGACAAGAATTACAGCCGTATTGGGTTTGACCAGAGACGCCAGGATCCCGAGCCTGCTGAGTGACCGGTTGATTGCCTCGGGAAAAAATACGACTTCCAGCTTGACCCGGCTGAATTGCTCCACATCGCTGTCATAAAATTCCAAGAACCGGTATTGCTTGACATATCTTTTGGGACGCTTCAACATTTTTGCCAGCGACTTCCGGTTTCGGCGATAGGCGGAGCCGCCCAGAAGATCCTGCAACGCCACGGTCAGCGCATTTTTAAACGCATACTCCACCGCTATGGCCCGTCCCCGAGCATAATCATTATTTCTAACGGAAGATTTGCCTTCGGCTTCATAGACCAATTGGGACTCGCCTCTGGCCCAGACATTGCCTGCAAGAAACCCAAAAAGGAACAGCGCGGATATCGTCACAAGGAAACCCGGCATGATTTTTGTACAAGGATTTTGATTGAGTATACGGATCATTTTTTGTCGGCCTCATGGACCAGAGCATTCAACGAACGCACTTCCTTCGGTGTTAAAAAACGGTAGGCGCCCAACGGAACCTCTTTCAGGTTGAGCTTGCCGAATTCAGTGCGGTTGATCTTGACGACCGGGTGGCCCACCTTTTCGTAGACCCGTTTGAGGTGGCGGTATTTACCCTCCGCCAGCCTTATGGAGAGCACGCTATTCTTACCCGTCGTCCTTTTGATATCAACTTTCATGGGGCCGGTGGGACGATTATCCAACGGCACACCTCTGCGAAGCCGGTTCAATGCTTTTTCTTCAGGCACGCCGCGAACCTTGACCAGATAGACGCGTGGAACTTTCGATTTGGGGGCCAGCAGTTTTTTGGACAAGTCGCCGTCGTTCGTAAACAACAGCAGGCCCTCGGTATTGAAATCGAGACGGCCCACCGGATACACACGTGCGGGCAAATCCTTAAAAAAATCCATCACCGTCGGTCGGGCTTTATCATCTTTCACCGTGGTCAAACAACCCCGGGGCTTGTTGAACAGAATGAACACCTTCTTTTCGGGAGCGGGAAGCAGTCGGCCATTCACTTTAATCCGGTCCGCATCCGGATCCGCCAGAACTCCCTGTTGACGCACGACGGTGCCATTGACCGTCACCCGGCCCTCGTCAATCAAACGTTCTGCCTCTCGCCGGGAGGCGATGCCGGCGTTGGCAATGATTTTCTGTAAACGTAGGGTCATAGAATCGAGCGCGGAGGGTTGAATATCAAGCATTGCCCGTTTCCGGGTCGTGGGCTCCGGTGGATGCTTCTTCGCCGACGGTATCCTCGGCGAAATCGGTATCGGCGGAAGGCAAATCATCCCCTTCATTTTTAAATGTCAATTCACCCTGTTCGGGTTCGATTTGCCCTTCAAGTTCTTCGTTGAAGTCTTCCAGAGTCGGCATTTCACTCAGATCGCGCAGACCGAAGTATTCGAGAAATTTCTGGGTGGTGCGAAACATCATGGGTTTACCTGGAACGTTCTTGCGGCCTGCGGGGCAAATGATTTTTTTCTCCAGAAGAGTCTTGACCACGCCGCTGGAATTCACCCCGCGAATTTCATCGACTTCCGCCCGTGTCAACGGTTGCTTGTAGGCGATGATCGCCAGCGTGTCCAACGCCGCCCGCGATAGCTTGAAACTTTTATCCAGCTTCAAAAGTTTGCGAATCCAGTCCGAAAATTCCGGCCGCGTGCACAATTGAAATCCATCACCCACTTCAACGATTTGCAGGTTTTTGGATTGATACTCGTCCTGCAATTCTTTCAGCACCGTTTGCAGGCTCTCTTTGCTGGACCGGCCCAGAAACGTCTGGTACAGCAGATCCGCGCTTACCGGTTGGTCGGAAGCCAGCAGGAGATTTTCGATGATGGGTTTTAACTCGTTACGGTCCACGGCGAATCCTCGTTGTTTCGTGTCATTCTATCCTGTCTGGAAAGCCACCGCAAAATTTAAATTGGAACTCTTATTTTTTAAAGTATTTACTGAGGGTGAGGCCCTGGGATTGATAATGGGAATTTAAATCCTTCCCATATATTTTGGTAGGCGTTTCAATGACTTTCTCAAATTTTAGGCGGCAGAAGGTTTGTCCGTCTTCAACCATGAAGGGAACATCATGAGGACGGACTTCCATGACGGCGCGGGTTCCTAGGGATAAACGATTTTGATCAGGACTCCAACCAAATCCTGGATCAAAAAAACCGGCATAATGAGTTCTTAGTTCTCCACTGTTTGGCTCATAAGCAACCATTTCGGCTAGAAAATGAGGCCAAATACAAATCTTTTCCTTCGACATCATGATGTAAAAGCTTTCCGGCTCAAGGATCAACCGATTCTTTTTATACGGGCGAATGGGTTCCCAAAATTCTAAAGGATCGTAATGATTTACTTTCGATAGATCTATGATATCACTATTCTGTTTGGCCTTATAAGCTACCACTCCGTCTTCTCTGGGCGACAAATCAACACTGATGTAAATACCGCGGTTAACCTTGATAGCTTTAATGGGAATTTCAAAACCGTTCTGGTCGAACAGAATCGGGTTTTTTTTATAATCCGGTTCCAACCTTTTTTTACCCATTAACGTTGGTTGCCCATACCCTATTCTCAATTGATTGAGCTTTAGCCCTTCATAAACCCTGACTTGGAACGTACGCGGTATGACTTCAAGATACATTTTCCCTTTGTAGCCTCTGGGTATTTCGTCAAATCGATGCCCACGGTCAATAATAACTCGGGTAAACATATCCAATCGTCCCGTAGAACTTTTGGGGTTGGTTTTCCCGTAAATAGATGGGGGAAAATTCAATTCTTCCTGTAAGGGAATCAGATAAATGGTGCGGCGCTCCAGAATAGCGCCTTCGGGTCCACTCAAATCCACCTCATATTGTTTCAGGTCTTTCAGCTTGTTTTCCACTGTGTCATTTTCGGGTAGAAAACTGCTCCGAATGCGATAGGCTTTACTCCCTAGGCGCAAATCTAAACTGACAGGTTGAAATTGCGAATCCTCAATTGGCGCTTTCGAATGAATTATCCCCATATTACAAGCAGATGCTATCATTTGGGAGGGTAAGTATCCGGCCTTCCCCTTCCAGTCCCCTGCGGGTTCATTTTCAATCAAAGATTTTTCTGTAGTGGATTCCATAGGCTGGTGGCCATAAAATGCGTCGAACTAGAATAAGTATATAATATTTAGGGGCTTATAAGGTTTCAATTGACAGGCCGTTTAGAGGTATGATTAAATCCTAATACTCTTAACTTTGCAAGCCTAGATTTAGGGATTTTTCGGGTATTCAGATGCCTTTATACGAATATTATTGTGAAGATTGCCGGAAGGATTTCACGCTTCTGCAATCGGCCTCGGTTAATAAAGAAGAAACGGCATGTTCAGAATGCAGTTCTTCCCATGTGCGTCCTCAGATGTCCTCTTTTTCTTCCAAAATACCGCCGAGGACGACCTCCAGCACCGTGAAAGCGGGACCGGTTACGGCCGACGAGTTGCCCAATCAACGGGTTTTGAATCTTCCGATACCCAAGCATGTGTCTGAATACCACGACTAAGAACCCAAACCCATTCAACGGGTTGAGAGCCAAACCATTATTTTAAAAGGCTCTGTTTCCACAAGGCTTACATGAGCAAGAACAAAATCCGTCACACCGAGCATGTATCCAAATCCATCCCCATCATAAAACCCCTGCTCGCCATACTCCTGATAGGAGGGGTCATCTGGGGTCTGGTTGCCCTGTTCCAGCCACCGAGCAATCTGGTTCCCTATAACAAATACAAGAAGACGGATGTCAGCGTCGCCGCGCCGGAAGATACTGCCCCGAAAAGCCAACCCAAACCGGCTTCGCCCGCCAAGGAACCGGAATCATTCGAACAGCTGGCGCAAAATGATTCTGATAAAAATGCTTTGGACTTCACGAAAGCGGCTTCTGATCCAATCGTGCCGCAAACAAAGCTTCCGACCGATCTTCCGCGGGAAACGCTGGAACATATTTCCAAGGGCATGTCCCTGGTCGAAAACGGAAAATACGAGCGGTCCGAACTGGAATTTGAAAAAGCCGCCGACCTGAGCCCGAATTCACCGGAGGTGTTTGCCATCTGGGGCTCGGCTCTGCGCATCCAGGAAAAATTCAAGGGAGCCAACCGGCGTTTCGGCCGAGCTTACGAACTGGCACCGGAAGATGAAGAAATCGTTTTTAACTGGGGCATGTCCCGCCTGTTCGAAAAAAACGCTGATGGAGCCATCGACCTGTTTCAAAAGACGCTCAAGCTCAATCCGAAACATTACCTGGCTTACAACTATCTGGGCAAAAGCTATGGCCTGAAAAAAGATTTTCCCAACGAAGAAGCCAACTACGTGAAAGCGGTAGAGATCAAGGAGGATTTTGCGCAAGGGCATTTCAACCTGGGAATCGTGCGGAGCCTGCAAAAGAATTTTGAGGGAGCCGCACCGCACTTCACGCGGGCCATTGAGCTCGACAAACAATTCGAAAAACCGTTCGTGGTGCAGTTTCTCACCGCAATGGGCCTGAAGAAAAAAGGCATCGGCCCGCAGGAAGCCAAACTCAAACCCTCCCCAAAAAAAGGCGACACAAAACTTCAGGACAACAAAAAAGAAGAAGCCGATCAAAAGGCCGAGGGATCCGATCATAAAATGGAAGGATCGGATTCGAAAATCGTCAAACCCATCACCAACCTTAAAGGCAGGATCACCATCAACAGTCTCCCGGCAGACAGCCGTGGGGTGGTGATTCTCGAAACTAAAAGCAAGCTCAAGGTCCCCAAGCAAACCGCGCAGTCTCTTAAAGTTTTTCAAAGAGAGCTACAGTTCGAGCCAGCCCATTCAGTGGTGATGGTTGGGTCTACGGTCACCTTCACCAATGACGACCGGGAGGTGCACAACATTTATTCCAAGTCTTCAGGCAACCAGTTCAACCTGGGAGCCATGGCTTCCGGCGCTTCACGGGAAATCAAACTGGAAACACCGGGACCGGTCATTCTGCGGTGCAACCTGCACAAGGACATGATGGGTACGGTGTTTGTCGTGCCCAACGGGTATTACGCCCAGACCAACGCCAACGGTGAATATCAATTTGATAACGTGAAAAGTGAGGAATACATTCTCGAGTTCTGGCATCCCCAACTGTACCCGGAAGATGTGGGGAAAAACGTCAAAAGCATCAAGCTGACCGGAAAGGATGAGAACGTCGATTTTAAAATTGCTTCCGCTTCCAAGCCGGGAGAGATCCACGATCTGGTCGATGCCGCCGACTACAACGTGGTGGTCGACAATATCGAGAAGGAAATGTTGCAGGCCATCAAAGATTGGGGCAATGGTAAGAAATTCACGCCGCGCAACCGCATGCTCAAGGCCATCACCCAATACTACGGCGGCGAAGGTCTGAAAGGGGCGATTGCCAAAAGTTTTAGCGAGCAACGCAGTCTGAAACTGGAGCAGGCCATGGATGAAATCCGCAAACAAGTCTCCGGTATTGGGGTCACGGAAAAAATCACGACGGCCTCCCTGAATTTCAAAGCCGAGCGTGTCCTGGCCCAGTTGCGAAACAACGTCAAAGAACTGGAACAGCGGCTGAATCCCAAGCCCTGATTGCCCTTCCGGGAAAAAGATACCTTTTTCTAAAATTGAAAATTGTTTATATATTTCTACCCTTTAAGAAGATGGTTTGGCCCGCTTCCCCGGCTGTTTGATTTTACCCTTCTGTAGTGATATTTTGTGCCTATGAGCCTACGCCTGTACAACACCCTGACCGGACAAAAAGAAGAATTCACCCCGCTCACACCGGGCAAGGCTGGTATGTACGTGTGCGGCGTCACCGCTTATGATTACTGCCACGTCGGTCACGCCCGCGCCGCTATCGTGTTCGACACCGTGTACCGCTACCTCCAGCACCTCGGCTACGAGGTCAACTACGTTCGCAACTTCACCGACATCGACGACAAAATCATCAAACGCGCCAACGAGGAAAAAATCGGCTGGCAGGAGGTGACGAAAAAATACATCGAGGCGTTTTACGAGGACATGGGACAATTGAACGTCGCCGTCCCGACCACCGAACCCAAAGCCACGGATCACATCGAGGGCATGCTCGCCATGGTGTCATCGCTCATCGACCAGAACAAAGCCTACGCAGCGGAAGGCGACGTTTACTTCTCCATCAAAAACTTTCCGGAATACGGCAAACTATCGGGCAGAAATGTTGAGGACATGGTGGCAGGCGCACGCGTTGAACCCGGCGAGCACAAACGCGATCCGCTGGACTTCGCCCTCTGGAAAAAAAGCAAACCGGGCGAGCCCTCGTGGGACAGTCCCTGGGGACCCGGGCGGCCGGGCTGGCACATCGAGTGCTCCGCCATGGGACGGCATTTTCTGGGAGAACGATTCGACATTCACGGCGGCGGCAAGGACCTGGTTTTCCCCCACCACGAAAACGAAATCGCGCAGTCCCAGGGTTGCTCCGGCACGCCGCCGGTCAAATACTGGCTCCACAACGGATTCGTCAATATCAATGAAGAAAAAATGTCGAAATCGCTCGGCAACTTTTTTACCATACGCGATATCCTGAAACGGTATCACCCGGAAGTTCTGCGCCTGTTCCTGCTGAGCCACCATTACCGCGGACCCATCGATTTTGCCGATGAGTATCTCAATGACGCTGAGAAGACGTTGGACCGGTTCTACGAATTTTTCGCCGCCGCACAGGAAAAACGGGGCGAGTTGAAGTTGAAATCGGTCGCCGATGCGAACGAAGGTATTCGCTCGCAACCGTTCATCCAGAAAATCGAAGAGGCCATGAACGACGACTTCAACACCGCTGTTGCGCTGGCGCACATGAACGAGGAACTGCGCCATTTGAACAAAGCAATGACCCATCTGCAGAAGAAAAACGGCAACTGGGCCGAATTTGATACCTCCGCCGCTTCACTGAAGTACGCCTGTCAACTGCTGGGCCTTCTGTATCATGAGCCGAAAGATTACAAGGCCCGCGTGCTGGAAAGCAAAAAAGAAACGCTGGGGCTGGATGTCGCTCAAATCGAGGCGTTGATCGCACAACGTAAATCCGCCCGCGAGTCCAAGGATTGGACCAAGGCGGACGAGTGCCGCGACGCGTTAACCGCCATGGGCGTGGTGCTGGAAGATAACGCCGGTGGAACCATCTGGAAAGTCAAATGAGAGCCGAAGAACAAACCTTTACCGATCGCTATCTGAAGTTTACCCAACTCTACACCCGCACCCACGTGGAAGAGGAGTCGGAAGAACGCATCCCGGAAAAAGTCATCCGGTGCGTCTGGAACGATCAGTTGATCAAAACGGATGCACTTAAAACCACCGACGGCCAACCGCTGGAAATCATCTTTCCCGGCTACTGGAATTTCGGAAGCGGACCGGATTTCAAAAGCGCCACCATCCGCGTCGACGGCACATTGCACGAAGGCGACGTCGAACTCCACGTCTACGGTTGCGACTGGAAGGCGCACGGTCATTCAGATAACAACGAGTACGATAGCGTCATCCTGCATGTGTTCATGTGGAAAGGCCGGGGCCGGAAATCGATGGGTGAGGCGCCTGCGGACCCAACCAAAAATCTGTCGCGCCCGCACATCTATGAGCTTGAGCTCAAGGATTATCTGAAACAGGGCATTCTGCAACTGAACGAGCAGTTGGATTTCGACAACTATCCCCTGCTCAACCAGTTCAACACCGGCCTGTGCCACCGCCCGCTGGCCAGCCTATCGCAGGAAAAATTCACCGAACTGCTGAAGAGCGCCGGTGACGCGCGCATCCAAACCAAGATGGACCGGTTCCATGACCGCATCATCACCAGGGGTTACGAGCAGACTTTCTACGAAGGCGTGGCCGAGGCCATGGGCTATCCCAGCAACAAGCAACCCTTCCGCACTCTGGCGGAAAACGTACCGCTGGAAGAAATCAAACAGCTCGTCCCAAAGAAATCTTCCTACAAGGACAAAATAAGGCTTGTCCAGGCCTTGCTGTTCGGCGTCTCCAGCCTCATCGATTTTGCGGATCTGCCGAAAGGCTCATCGGCCAAAGACCGAACTTATTTTTCGGATCTGCAAAAAACCTGGAACAGGCACCAGAAAAAATTTAATGACCGGCTGATGGACCGGAAGGAATGGAAGTTCGGCAAAATGCGGCCCGCCAATTTCCCCTATCGCCGGATCGCCGCCCTCAGTCACCTGATCGTCCGGCACTGGGATACCGGCTTGTTCGCCGACACTCTGGAATGCCTGAAATCGACCCTTCCCACTGCCCTGGAGAAAGGATATACTGGGGTCACCCGGAACAAAGTCATGCATTTTTTCTGCCTGGAAGCGGACGACTACTGGGCCTGGCACTACACCTCAGATGGCAAAAAGCTTGTTAAAGAACAACAGCTTGTAGGACCGGACCGGTCACGGGAGATCACGATCAACATCGTCCTGCCGATCGGATTGATCTATGCCCGGGCCAGCAAATCAGGCCCGCTCGAAAAGACGCTGGGTCTGTTATTCCAGACCAAAGCCCGGACCGCGGACAACCAGTGGATCCGGTTTATGAGCCATTATATTCTGGGCGACAAGGAACGGTTATTGAAGGAATTGGACAGCGACCGGAAAACGCAGGGATTGATGCAGGTGTACCAGGATTACTGCACCCGCAACCAAAACAACTGCCTGCGGTGTCAGTTTCCGAGCGTGGTCGAGCGGTATTTTAAATAATCCGGGGCACCCTCCGGTTTTTCCTCCCCGAAGCCGTCAAAACCCTTGATTCTATTGTGTTGAAACGATACAGTGTGGGTACACAAACCTTCCCATTGGGAAAAATACGAGTGATATGGACCATTTAAACGAACTGGAAAATCAAAGCGTTTACATCCTGCGCGAAGCGTACAAGAATTTCAAAAATCTGGCCATGTTGTGGTCGATTGGGAAGGATTCCACCGTTCTGCTGTGGTTGGCGCGCAAAGCATTTTTAGGCCATTGCCCGATCCCACTGGTGCACATCGACACCAGTTACAAAATTCCCCAAATGATCGAATACCGCGACAAATACGCCCAGGAATGGGGACTGAACCTGATCGTCGGACAAAATAAAAAAGCGCTGGACGAAGGCATGAACCACGAGAAAGGCCGCGACGTCTGTTGCGATGCCTTGAAGACCCAGGGACTGTCCCAGATCATGAAGCAGGAAGGATACACCGGTCTCATTCTCGGTATTCGCCGGGACGAAGAAGGCACGCGCGCCAAGGAGCGTTATTTCTCTCCGCGCAACAAAGATTTTGAATGGGATTTCAAGGATCAGCCGCCGGAGTTGTGGGACCAGTTCAAAACCACGTTCGCCGAAGGTACGCATATCCGCATTCATCCGTTACTGCACTGGACGGAACTCAACGTGTGGGAATACATCGAGCGGGAAAAAATTCCCATCATCGACCTGTACTTCGCCAACAAAGAAGGCCGCCGTTACCGGTCACTCGGCTGCGCTCCCTGCACGGGATCGATCGAGTCCAAAGCCAGTAACGTCCGCGAGATCATCGAAGAGTTGAAGGACACCACCTCTTCCGAGCGGTCCGGCCGCGCGCAGGATCAGGAAAGCACTTACGCCATGCAGAAGCTCCGGGCAAAAGGGTATATGTAATGGGCAGTAACGGTCACAAAGAACCCCAGTCCGGCAAACAAATGAAGCTGGTCATCGTCGGCCATGTCGATCATGGCAAGTCCACTCTGGTGGGCCGCCTGATGGCGGATACCGACAGCCTGCCCACCGGCAAACTCGACTTCATCAAAGACATTTGCAACCAGCAGGGCAAGACGTTCGAGTTCGCGTTTCTCCTCGATGCGCTGGAAGAGGAACAGGAACAGGGCATCACCATCGACACATCGCAGATCTTTTTCAAAACCGAGAAGCGTCCTTACGTCATCATCGACGCTCCCGGCCACAAGGAATTCCTCAAGAACATGGTTACCGGCGCGGCCAACGCCGAAGCGGCCCTTCTACTGATCGACGCCTACGAAGGCGTGCAGGAACAATCGCGGCGGCACGGGTATCTTCTGCGCCTGCTGGGCATGAAACAGGTGGCGGTGGTGGTCAACAAGATGGATTTAGTCAAACACGACCCCGAGGTGTTCTACAAAATCAAATCCGAGTACACGGCATTTCTCAAATCCATGGGCGTGGAAGCGCGGGAATACATTCCCGTCTCGGCGAAACTGGGAGAAAACATCGCCCACCGTTCCGAAAACATGACCTGGTACCAAGGGCCGACCGTGCTCGAAATGCTGGACCAGTTCGAGGACAAACTGCCGGAAATCAACCAGCCGTTCCGCCTGCCCTTACAGGATGTGTACAAATTCGACGAACGACGCATTCTCGCCGGACGCGTGGAATCGGGCACAGCCAAGATCGGCGACGAAGTGATCTTCTCCCCATCCAACAAGCGCGGAGTCATCAAATCCATCGAATCCTGGGAAGTGGAGAAAAAACCGAAAACCATCGAAGCATCGCAATCCGTCGGCATCACTTTAACCGAACAGATTTTTGTGGAACGCGGAGACGTGGCTACGCTGGCCAGCGATCTGCCGATCGTCACCACCACTTTTGACGCCAACGTGTTCTGGATGGGAAAAAAGCATCTGCAAAAAGGCGAATCCTATCTCATTAAACTGGCCACGCAAAATGTGGAGTGCGAAGTGGCCCATTTCAACAAGGCGATTGACGCTTCAACGCTGGAGACGCTTCCCAATCAGGATTTCATCGCTAAAAATGACGTCGCGGAGTTGACCCTGCGCACCCGGCAACCCATCGCCTTCGACCTGTTCAACACCATCGCCGAAACCGGCCGGTTCGTGCTGGTGGACGAGTATGACGTCTGCGGCGGAGGCATCATCACCGGCTTCACACCGCTGTCGGAAATCGACCGGTTCCGGGACGAGGCGCGTTACCGCGATTCGCATTGGATCAAGAGCGCGGTCACCCCGGACATGCGGGCCTACCGCTACGGCCACCGCGCCGCCATGATTCTCATCACCGGTAAAGCGGGAGTCGGCAAAGCGGCCCTGGCGGGCAAGCTGGAAGAAAAACTGTTTCACCAGAATTTACAAAGCTACCTGCTCGACGGACGCAACATCCAAGTGGGCCTCGGCGCAGATATGGATCAGGATAAATATTTCTCCGACGGGGAAGCCTTGCGGCGCTTCGGCGAAGTCGCCAAACTGTTCGTCGATGCCGGCCACGTGGTCATCTCCACCTCCAACGTGTTCAACCAGGAGGATCATTCCAACATCAGCCTGCTGGTGGAACCCACTCCAATTGTGGAAGTCCAGGTCACCAACGACAAATTTCCGAAAGGCAAGCCGGACATCATTTTGACTACCGACGAAGTGGCAAATGATGAAACCGCGGTCCAGAAAGTCCTCGATTATCTGAAGGACCAGAAAATCCTGACCGGCCATAACTACTCGATTTAAAACGTCCTATGCAATCCGGCAAAAGGGAGTTGACTTTCTTTTGCCGCCATGACAAAGTGCCCCTTCATTTCGGCTCACGGGCCGGGTTCAGGGAGTTTTCGAAAGTTATTGATGCCAAAGATCACCGTTCATAATTCAGACACCGGAGAGGTGAAAGAATTCAAAGTCGGCTACGGCGCCAACCTGCGCAAAGGTGCCGTGTTCAATGACGTCGTGCTGTACAAAGGCATGGCCGCCCAGTTGAACTGCCGAGGTATGGGTCTGTGCGGCACCTGCCTGATCGAAGTCGAACCTCTGGAAAACGTGAACGGCCATTCCCTGATCGAAAAACTCCACCGCGTTGGACCCAACCAGAAACTCGGTTGCCGCGCCAAAGTCTACGGCGACATCACCATCAAAGTCGCCCTCAAGGATCTATAATTCCCTTCCTTCTTTTATCCGATTTTATCCTGTAATCCTGTCTAATTTTTTCAATACATCTGCAATAAAATCAACAGCGGCAGGAGGGTCAGGCCGACGATGGCGATCAGGGCATGGATCAGCACATCCCATTTGCGGCTCAGAGGAACGAGTGTGATAAAGTAAAGGCCGATCAGGTATTCCCAGATCGTGTTTTCGGAATGGACGCCGTTCATTACCAGGAATAAAACCAGGCAGACCACGATCGTAATATAAAGATACAAATGCGTCCGGATCAGGCGGGGTTCTTTTTTGAAAAACGTCATGTACAACCCCAGGAAGACGTTGCCGATGTTAAAAATAATGGCGGCAATCACCCAGATTAAAGAGGGCGAATCACTGACCTGGGGAAACACGTTGGCAAACATAGGGTCCGTTTGGGGAATCGGAGTGAAGTTAAATTTAAGGGGAGAATTCTAACATGGATTTGGATTTAAAAGACCGCAAAGTCCTCATTACCGGCGTCGCCGAGGGTATCGGCCGTGCGCTGGCGCTGGCGTTTGGGAAAGCCGGAGCGCGAGTGGCCGGATGCGCCCGCACCCAATCGCGCCTGCACGCCCTGGAAGAGGAAATGGAAGGGAAAGGCCACCTCTTTCAATCGGTGGACGTCACCCAACCCGATCAGCTTCAGGAGTTTCACGATCGTGTGTTGGAACAACTGGGCGGACTGGACGTGCTGGTCAACAACGTCGGCGACGTCGGCAAAATCGCCACCTTCCATGAGCTGACCGATCAGGACTGGCGGGAATCGTTCGAAATCAATCTGCTCCCCGCAGTACGCTTGTGCCGGATGTTCATCCCCACGCTGAAACATTCCGGCGCGCCGCGCATCATCAACATCTCGTCTATCGCCGGTTCGCGACCCGGAGACGTCTTTCCGCATTACAGCGCGATGAAAGCGGGATTGTCCAACCTCACTGTGTCACTTGCGCAAACCCTGGCAGAAGAACATATTCTGGTCAACTCGGTGTCTCCCGGTCCGGTATGGTCGCGGTCGTGGGAGAACGAAGCGCAGGAAATCGTGAAGCAAACCGGTAAACCGCTTCACGCAGTGGAGGAGGAAACCAAAGCTGGGACAGCACAATCGGTTCCGTTGAAACGCATGGGCGTGCCGGAAGACGTGACGGGATTGGTACTGTTCCTGGCATCCGATCACGCCTCATGGATCACCGCCACCAACTTCACGGTGGATGGGGGCATCACGCAAAACCCGTATTAGGGCGGGTTCCCGCTAAATCCGTTGTGTCAGGCCTTCGTGGATTTCTTCGAACAGTTTTCTTAAATCGTATTTATACTCCCAGGCGGGATAATCTCTTTTGAATTTACTGACATCGCTGATCCACCAGATGTGATCGCCGATGCGATTCTGCTCCTCGTAAGTCCAATCCAGTTTGTTGCCGGTAATCTCTTCGCACAGTTGAATCGCCTCCAGCATCGAACAGTTGCTGTGCCGGCTACCTCCCATGTTGTAAACTTTAGCGACGCCGGGGTTCTGATAAAAATGGTAGAGGGCGTTCACCAGGTCGTAGCTGTGAATATTATCCCGTACTTGCTTACCCTTGTAACCAAACACGGTGTACGGTTTTTTCTGCAGGGTGCAGATCATGACGTAGGACAAAAACCCGTGCCGTTCGGTACCGGAGTGCCCCGACCCGGTCAAACACCCACCGCGAAAGCAGGCGGTTTTCATATCAAAATATCGTCCGTATTCCTGCACCAGCAGGTCACCCGCCGCTTTGGACACCCCGAACAAGCTGTGGGTGGTGTCGTCGATGCTCATCGACTCATCGATCCCGTGCTTATAATACGGATGGCTTTCGTCGATTTCCCAACGCGTTTCCAATTCCACCAACGGCAGTGAGTTCGGGGTATCGCCGTACACCTTGTTGGTGGAAATATTGATGAACACCGCCTTCGGACAATGCCGGCGCGTCATCTCCAAAAGAACCAGCGTGCCGTTGGCGTTGACGGTAAAATCAGTGAGAGGATCGCGTGCCGCCCAGTCGTGCGACGGTTGCGCGGCACAATGGACGATCAGTTTGATGTCCTTGCCATACTCCTTGAAGAGACGCTCCATGTCTTTTTCGGAACGGATGTCGCAATCGTAGTGCTTGTATTCAGGGAAGTCTTTCTCCAGCCGTTCACGGTTCCAGCGCGTCGACGCTTCCTTACCGAAAAACTGACTTCGCATGTCGTTATCTATACCGCAAACCGCAAGGCTCTTGTCCATCAGAAAACGGACGGCCTCCGATCCGATCAATCCACCCGAACCTGTAACCAGTGCAATATCCAATTTAACGTTCCTTTCTCAAACCCGTCACCTAGGTTGCCATTGCTCCAGAAAACGGACGATACGCTCGGCGGCGCATCCATCCCACAGTTCCGGACATTGTCCCTGCTTACCCCCCGTTTTGATGATATGTTCCGCCTCCCGTGTGATAGCTTCCGGAGAAGTCCCGACCAGTGTATTGGTGCCCTCGTCCAGAGTAACCGGCCGCTCGGTATTTTCTCTAAGGGTCAGGCACGGCACGCCTAATACGGTGGTCTCCTCTTGAATGCCGCCCGAGTCCGTCAGCACCAGTTTCGCTTGGCTCATCAGGCGAACCATATCAAGATACGGTTGCGGTTCCAGCAGGATCAGCGATTTCACAGATTCTTCCAGACCGAACTCCTCAATACGACTGCGGGTTCGAGGGTGCACGGTAAATACGATTTTCAGCTGTTTTGAAATTTGATGCACCGCTTTCAGAATGCCTGCGAACACATTTTTTTGATCCACGTTGGAAGGCCGGTGCAAAGTCATCAACGCGTATCCTCCCGCCTGCAACTGCAATTGATCGAGAATGCGGCTGGTTTGTGCGGCGTTCTCCCGGTGTTTCAGAAGCGTGTCCACCATGACATTGCCCATAAACTTGATTTTTTCGGGAGGGGTTCCTTCCTTTAAAAGGTTTTCCCGGCCACTCGGTTCGGTGGTGAACAACAGATCGGAAAGACGGTCGGTCACCACCCGGTTGATTTCCTCCGGCATGTTCCAGTCGAACGATCGCAGTCCTGCTTCCACATGAATCACCGGAATCTTTCTGTAGGATGCGGCCAGGGCGCAGGCCACGGTGGCATTCACGTCGCCCACGACCAGAATAGCGTCGGGCGATTCCTTTTCCAACACCGGATCAAATTTTCGAATGGTTTCCGCCACCTGCCAGGCTTGCCCTCCCGAGCCCACCCCCAGTTCGATATCGGGACGCGGGATTCCCAGCTGATCGAAAAAAACGTCATTCATGTTTTGATCGTAATGCTGTCCGGTATGAATCAGAACCGGAGTCATTTGGGTGGACGCTTTCATGTGCTCCATAATCGGAGCAATTTTCATAAAGTTTGGCCGGGCGCCGACAATATTCAGTATTTTCATATTTGCATCTATGGCGGGATGGGCTCACAGGGTTTGCCGCCCGCGGATGAAATCGCAGATTGCCAGATCAGGATAATTGCCTTATCCTTAGAGTCACTAAAATCGAGTATTCCCCTATCTTTTTAATATAACAGACTACCGATCTCTTAAAAACATGAATCCTCAAATCTTTCGAGAGTACGACATCCGCGGTATCGTGGGCCAGGACCTGACGCCCGAAAACGTGGAACTGATCGGCAAAGCCATCGGCACCTACGTTCGCCGCGATGGCGGGAAAACCCTGACGCTGGGTTGGGACGTCCGTACCAGTTCCATAGAATTTCGCGACATCATGACACGGGCGCTCAACTCCACCGGCTGCGACGTGATCGACATCGGCTGCGTACCAACGCCGGTTTCCTATTTTTCACTGCATCACCTGAAACCCGACGGCGGCGTGATGATCACCGGCAGTCATAATCCGCCGGAGTTCAACGGATTCAAAATCAGTCACGGCCTACACAGTCTGTACGGCGAAAAAATCCAGATACTGAAAGGGTTGATCGACAAAAACGATTTCGAGACGGGAAACGGCACCTCCAGTTCGACCGATATCCTGGCAGCATATATGGACAAGGTGAAGGAGGTGATCCACATCCAACGGCCACTCAAAGTAGTGGTCGACGGAGGTAACGGATGTTTCGGGATCACCGGCCCCCAACTGTTGCGCAAACTCGGGCTGGATCCCATCGAGCAATTTTGTGAGCCGGACGGCAGTTTTCCGAACCATCACCCAGACCCGACCGTTCCCGAATACATGCAAGACCTAATAACACGAGTACAGTCCGAAAATGCCGACTTGGGAATTGGTTTCGACGGTGACGCCGACCGTTTGGGTGTGGTCGACGATAAGGGCAATCTATTATGGGGCGATCAACTGCTGATCCTGTTCGCACGCGACATATTGAAAAAACATCCCGGCACCGCCGTGGTGGGCGAGGTGAAATGTTCACAAAATCTTTATGATGACATCAAAAAACAGGGAGGCGTGCCGGTGATGTCCGCCGCTGGACATTCCCTGATCAAAAAGAAAATGCGGGAGACCGGCGCGCTGTTGGCTGGAGAAATGAGCGGACACATGTGTTTCAAGGACAACTACTACGGTTTCGATGACGCCATTTTTGCGGCGTGCCGGGTGTTGGAAATCGTAGCTTCCTCCTCGCGGAAGCTCTCTGAAATGCTTTCGGATTTACCCAAGACCTTCAGCACCCCGGAAATCCGCGTCGATTGTCCCGATACGCTTAAATTTAAAATCGTGGCCGAGCTGACCGAATATTTCCGGTCCCGCTACGAGGTGGTGGACATCGACGGTGTACGCATCCAGTTTGACAACGGTTGGGGCCTGGTCCGCGCTTCCAACACGCAGCCGGTACTCGTATTACGATTCGAAGCGAAAACGGAAGACCAATTGAAGGATTATCAGCAAATCGTCCACCAACAACTTGAGAAATACAAACCAGACGTGAAGATTGGCTAACGCACAACCACCCCGGCGTAACCCACCACCTGATCCATATCCCCGCTGACTTCGCCCGAAGTCATGTACTTGGCCAACTCGGCTTGCGTCGCTCCCAATTCCTTGCATGCGGCCAGCATCACCGTGGCTGGGTTGACTCCGCACATGGTAATACCTTCCTTTTCCACCGTGCGAAACAATCCTTCCGGGTCCATCTTTAAAATCTGATCAATTGCCATA
This sequence comes from Nitrospinaceae bacterium, assembly GCA_965237905.1. Taxonomy (GTDB): domain Bacteria; phylum Nitrospinota; class Nitrospinia; order Nitrospinales; family Nitrospinaceae; genus SZUA-226. The sequence goes on from OZ250172.1 coordinate 1,143,831, forward strand.
TGATCTTTTTCAGAAGCGCGGGCATGGCTTTCATAATGGGTCATGTCGGAACTGGCAACAATCAATACTGGACGATCATAGGATCGGACCGCCTGCACAATAGCCTTGGCCAGCATCCGGCACTCCTCTAAACTCAAACGCATGAGGCAAATGGGAACGAACTTGAACTGTTTGCGGAAATACTGGAGGAAAGGCAATTGAGTTTCCAGCGAATGCTCCAAACGATGCGCGTCCTCGTTCTCATGGGCGATCGGCAGGTTATCGAGGATGGCTTTCGCAAGGTTGGCATCGATTTCCAGATCGCCAAAGGGCATGATCCATGACCCGTGAGAGAAGACGGCAATACGTTCGCCCATCCCGGTATGATTGGGTCCGAGGAGAATGACGGTATCCGGGATTTCAATCCGTGAATACACCGTCCCCGCAACGTCTCCGGAATACATGAATCCCGCGTGCGGGGCAATCACCCCTTTCGCGCTGACTTTCGGAATCTCTTGCTCCAAGTGGCGTTGCACTTCTTCGAGCAATGCCACTGGATCATCGGGATAGAATCTTCCGGCCACCGCCGGTGGACGTGCCATGGCAATCTCCTTTTACTGGCGCACTTCACCGGTCATAGGAACAAAACGCACGCCGGTGATTTTTTCTCGCTTCAACCCGCCCTTTTCTTTGGTAATCCGGACCAGATCCTGAAACAGCATTCCTTCCAAAGGTAAAACCATACGTCCGCCTTCCTTAAGTTGATCGATCAACGGCTGAGGAATTTCCGGTGTGGCGGCGGTCAATAGAATGGCGTCAAAGGGCGCAAATTCTTCCCAACCCTGGTAACCATCACCATATTTCACTTTGATGTTCTCATAACCCAACCGTTTGAGGTCAGACCGGGCATCGTTCGCCAGGGCTTCGATGATTTCGACGGTGTACACCTCCTTCACCAGTTCCGCCAGCACCGCCGCCTGGTAACCCGATCCAGTACCGATCTCCAGCACGCGGTCCTCCGGTTGCAAACGGGCACTCTGGGTCATGAGCGCCACAATATAAGGCGGGGAAATAGTTTGGTTCTTGCCAATGGGAAGCGGAAAATCAGCGTACGCCAGATTTTTATGTCTCTCCGTTACAAACTCATGACGCGGCACTTGGATCATGGCCGCCAGCACGTTGGGGTCCTCAATATCACGGGCACGCAGATCGACATCCACCATGCGCTTGCGTTCTGCTTCAAAGTCTATGGGGAGTGCGGGTTTAGGGTATAGAAAATCCGGGAAGAGGAAGGCGAGGAAGGAAAAAAACAGGACTCTAAAGGATGAGGCCGTTTTTCTTAAGCCATTCTTCCGTGTCGAAGTGTTCACTGATGAACTCTTCAAACTCGATTTCTTTCTTTGAAAGTCTTGCGCCATCGATAAACTGCGCCTCTTCCGCCGCTTTCTTTTTGCCGCGGCGGGATTTCTTTTTGGGTTTTTCCGTAGCCTCTTCCACTTCCACCTCGAACCCTTCGGTCAAGGATTGCAGTTTCAGCACGAGAACCATAAAACTTTGTGGGCAGATATCGTCGCGCTTTTGGATTTCAGAGACGATCTTTTTGACCTTTGGGGACCTCAACACCGCTTCGGTAATCGCTTTCGACAGCTTTTCGTAATCCCCGTCCTGGCCACTGGAATGACTCACGACAAACCCCTTTCAAGAAAAAACCTCAATTAACCTTCTAAATCTATTGTGACAGATATCGTCAAACATTTCACCTTAACTTTGCACCAACATAAACCGGTCCGATGGCAATGTCAAGGCCGTGGGCTTCTAACCGCGGTAAAATCAATAGCGTGGCATGGAAGAGTCTATGGTTTCGGCCCATTCTTCAATGCCGCCGCGCATGCTTTTCACATTCTCAAACCCAATATCGATCAAGGCTTTCGCGGCTTTAAGGCTTCGTACTCCCGCTTTGCAGTGAAGCACAATTTCATCGCCTTTCTTGAGTCCATTGAGTTTTTCTATTTTTCTTTCCTCGATGACATCCAACGGAATCAGGGTGGACCCGTCGATGCGGCAGATTTCATATTCGCCCTGGCCGCGTACATCCACCAGCGTGAACTTCTTGCCGTTGTCCATCATCTGTTTGACCATGACGGGTTCGATTTCCAGTGCGCGATCGGCGGATTCATCCTGAGGCGGCAGGATGCCGCAGAACTGTTCGTAGTCGATCAGCTCCTTGATCGTCGGGTTGTCGCCGCAAATCGGACAGTTCTTGTCCTTGCGCAGTTTCATCTCGCGGAACTTCATTCCCAGTGCGTCAAAGATAACCAGGCGCCCGTTCAAATCGTCTCCCTTTTCGAGGATCAACTTGAGTGTTTCGTTGGTCTGCAGTCCACCGATGATGCCGCACAGCACACCCAACACCCCGCCCTCGGCACAACTGGGCACCAGACCCGGAGGAGGCGGTTCGGGGTACAGGCACCGGTAACAGGGGCCCGTGCGCGAATCGAATACGGAAACCTGGCCTTCGAAGCGCAGGATACAACCGTAGATATAAGGTTTCTTGAGCAACACGCAGGTGTCGTTGGCAAGATAGCGCGTCGGAAAATTATCCGTACCGTCGACGATGATATCCCAATCCTTAAATATCCTCATTGCGTTTTCGGAAGTGAGGCGTTCGTTGTAGGTAATCACTTCCACATCCGAATTGAGATCGGCAATGCGGGCTTTGGCAGAGTCGACTTTGAGTTTGCCAACAGTGGATTCGCCATGGGCGATCTGCCGTTGCAGGTTGCTTTTATCGACGACGTCGAAATCGATCAGCCCCAATTTGCCAACGCCGGCGGCGGCAAGGTACAAAGACACCGGAGACCCCAACCCGCCGGTTCCGATACACAGAACCTTGGAGTTGCAGATTTTCTCCTGGCCTTCCATGCCGACTTCCGGCAACAGCAAATGGCGACTGTAACGATTGATTTGATCTGGGTTTAAACTCATGATGGTTTCCAATCCTTAAAAATTTCCTGGTTTTCGCAACGCTGAATACCCCTATTCTATCAAAATCCCCCGATTCCAAAACAAAATTTAAAAATTCCGGGAAAGCCTTATTTATTCGTAGCTTCCCGGTAGGCCGCTGCCAATCCCGGCAGGGCACCTTTAATCATCCGGTCGGGAAAACAGGTGGATATCCGGAAATAACCCGGCGTCCCAAACCCGCGTCCGGGCACCACCAGCACTTTTCTAGCGGCCAACAGCTCCGCGAATTTCACTTCATCTGCAATAGGTGCCTTGGGGAAAAAGTAAAACGCACCTTGCGGCTTCACCACTTCGTAACCGATGCCGGTGAGTTCCTTATAAAGAAAATCCCGCCGCCTCCGGTATTGCTCGACATCCACCGTGACGTGCTGAACCTTTTGCACCACCCGCTGGAACAGGGCCGGTGCATTAACGAATCCCAGTACCCGGTTGCAGAAGATGAGTCCCGCCATCACCCCCGCCACGTCCTCCGCCTGCGGATGGACGGCGACAGATCCGATGCGCTCGCCCGGCACCGCCAGGTCCTTGGAATGCGAGGTGATGTAAATACTGTTCTCGTATAAATCAAGAACGTTCGGCGTTTCCATGCCATCGAACACAATTTTCTTGTACGGGTCGTCTGATATCAGGTAAATCGCATGCCCGATTTCCTTCGACTTTTCCCGCAACGCATCCGCCAACTCCTGTAGAGCTTGCCGGGAATACACGACCCCGGTCGGATTGTTGGGCGAATTGATGATCACCGCTTTAGTCTTAGATGTCACCGCCGCCCGAAACGATTCCAAATCGATCGAGAAATCGTCCCGCGTATTTACCGCCACCGCTTTGCCACCGTGGTTGTCCGCATAAAACAAATACTCTACGAAATAAGGCGCGAACACGATCACCTCGTCGCCGGGATCGAGCAGGGTTTTGAGAGTGATATTCAATCCGCCGGCCGCACCACACACCATTACTATGTCGCTGGCGGACATCGAAACCTTACATTCTTCGGAGAGCGATTCCGCCACCGCCCGACGGGTGGCCTCGTATCCAGCGTTGGGCATGTAACGATGCTGACCGGTGGTTGGATCCTGGGCGGCGGAAACCATGGCGTCGACCAGTTCCTGAGGAGGCTCCGCTACCGGGTTACCGAGCGACAAGTCGAATACGTTTTCGGCACCGAATTCCTGCTTCAGCCGAATGCCTTCCTCAAACATCTTGCGGATCCACGAGGCCCGCTCCATAAAATCGTGAACTTTTTGGGAAATTGCCATGAGTTAGCCTGCCAACCAAAATGATTAAATTGGAGTTTGATTTCAGGCAATCATACATGGAAATGGCGGATGGCACCACTGTTTCGATAGGGAGGAAAAAGGAGGGTTAAACCCATTCGAAGAATGGGTCAGAGAATAAAGTTCACCGTAAGGGAGAGAACCACCGCCCCCGCATAGGTGTATAGCGTCAGACCGGTTGTAACTTTCTTGTCGATGTCGCGCCCGGTGACTTTATCCAAAATATATTTAACATACGATTCCGTATAAGGCTCCTGTCCGAGTTTCCGCTTGACGCGCCACTGGGTGTCGGTGAGGATGCAGTACCCGTAACCGAAAAACTTCCCCAGCCCGAACCAGGAAATGGCGACCAAAACAATCACTAATAAGTGCAGGGTACGGATCGGCTCGAACATCCACCCAACGATACAAATCAACATGATGCTTAAATGAACCAGATGAAGCATGTAATCCATGAACATCAGTCCCGCTCTCATTAGACCTGCCTCCTCAATCGTCCAAGGACTGAACCTGTTTCAGGATATCCTCAGCCCCGGCGATCACTTTTTCAAACGCGTGGATGTATTGATCCAGAATTTCACGGTCCGCATTGGGAAACGCCGGCAATTTGATGAGCGCCTCATTGGCCGACTGCGTATTCGGCAACGCATTAGCATCGTATTCCGGCAGGTTCGCCTCATGTCCCAACCGCGCGATGGTTTTCCACGTCCCCTCGGTAAACAACGGTTGCTGATGAAGCAGGGGATACCGCGGCACCGCCACCTGACATCCCTCCTTTTGCAACGCTTCAATCAACACATCGCGCGGGAGGATAATCTTTTCTGGATTATAACGGATCATAAATTCAAAATAAACGCGTTCTATGTGGTCCGGCGCTTGAAAGGTATGGAACCCCAACTTTTCCAAAGCGTGGGACAGATATTCCAAATTGTCGTTGCGCCGCCGATTATTCTTCTGCAATCGCCGCAGTTGACCCCGCGCAATCGCCGCGCTCACCGGAGCGATACGGGTTTTGATGCCGAAGCTGGTGGCGGCAAATCTCTGAGCCGGGGTTTCCAGTTCGATGATGCGGGTGATGTCTCCCAGGCACGCGGCTTTTTCGAAATATTCATACTCGTCACAAAGGAATATTCCGCCTTCTCCGCCGGGTGACAGCTTGTCTCCCTGCAAACTGAATACGGAGATGTCGCCCAGGGTGCCGCAGGGTCTATCCCTCCAGACTGCGCCATGCGCATGGGACGCGTCTTCGATGATTTTCAAACCGTGTTCCTTCGCGATCTGAAATAGCTCAGTCATTTTTCCGGGCAGTCCCCAAAGATGGACGACCATGATGGCTTTGGTCTTATCCGTAATTTTTTTGCGGACATCCTCCGGATCAATACCCATACGTTCGGTTTCACTTTCACAAAACACGGGAACCGCGCCCAGCCACAACATAGGCACAACGGACGCCCAGAACGTCGCCGAAGGCACCAATACTTCGTCGCCCGGTTCCAACCCCAACGCATAAAACGCCGCGAACAGTCCCGCCGTGCCGTTATTGTGCGCCAGAGCATACTTGCGCCCGGTGAGTTCCGCATAATCCTGTTCCAGCTCGCGAATAACCGGATGCGTCGAAATATTACCGTCACGCATCACCTGAAGAACCGCCTGCTCATCCTCTTTATTCAGAAGAGGCCAACGGTTAGCCGGTTCGTGATCGGCGGTCACCGCCGGTTGACCTCCCAGTATCGCCGGCTGTTTGTTTTTGGTTTTAATCATGCTCCACCTCTAAAAATTTATTTAATGGACTTGAGTCAACACGCTGTCGAAACGGCGCTCCACGGTTTCCATATAATCAAGAACCAGTTTTCTGGCGATAACAGGATCCCCTCCGGAAAACTGTAACGCCAGCTGTTCCAGATGAGGAACGTTCTCGTCATTTCTCCCCAGCCCTTCGCGCGGTACCCACTGGGAAATGTTGGTGCGCCGCCTCAGATAGTCCTCCAGATTCAGGCACCGCTCATTTTCGATACAGCTTCGAAGAGACGGCACTTTGTCCTGCAAACCGGGAAACGAATCCCATTCCATCTCGGAAATCTGCGTGCGTTGCACCGGTAAAGGCGTCTGCCCGGGTTCCACCAGCCAGCGGATTTGTTCTTCCACTTTTTCGGCAACGGAAACACAACTGGTGAACTTGCCGCCATACACCGAAATCCAGGCCTTCTCCGAATCCTTGCTGATCCGATGTTTTCGTGAAAGATCGAGTGGATAACAATTTTTGGAGTAATCTTTTTTGACTACCAGCGGCCGCACCCCGCACCGAAGGGAAACCACGTCCGATGGATTCACTTCCTGTTTCAAATGCCGGCTGGCCCGCTCCAAGAGAAAATCGACGTCCTCCGGCTCGGTATGAATGCCGCCTTCGATGGTGGGCATATAAGTTTCCGTCGGTCCCCACAGAGCGATCGGACCCCACGGGATGTACGACAAGACATCTCCCTGCTGGCCCATGTCGAAGATCAGAGGATAATTGTGCTGGTCCTGCCGTTCCAGTCCGACGAACACGCCTTTACTGAAAACATGTTTGTAAGGCGTTTCGATCTGGAATTGCTGATTGATCGTATCGGTCCAGACCCCGGCGCAATTGATGACACACCGGCTTTTGGAAACCTGCGCCCAGCCGGTGACCTCATCGGTCAACGTCAACCGCCACAGTTTGTCCCCGGGATGGAACTCGCCACCAGTGAGCGCGCAATAATTGAGAGCGATGCCTCTATTGGAATCCTGATCGGTAATCCATTTCAGTACAAAACGGCTGTCCGAACTATTCAGAACCGCTTCCTGGTATAAGAATGAAGCGTCATGTTCGTTATTCTTCAGAAACATTTTTTCTGCATAGGAATCCTCCACCCGTGGCCGCTCCCGGTGGCACAGGCCGAGCATCCAATAGAAATACAGGGCGGATGCCATGAGGTACTTGTTCCAACCCGTATCCCGCGAGGGGATGTAGCGGAACAACGCGGGAGACACCTCGCACCCCATATTCCGGATCATCGCCTCCCGGTCGCGGGACAACTTGGCTACGGTTAAAAAATCCATATTGCGCAGATACAGCAAGCCGCCCCACACCATCATGGCCGAAGCCTGGCTGGTGCCGCCTGCAAAATCGCCCTTGTCCACCAGTAACACCCGGTATCCCAGACGGCACAGGTGATGATACAAACAGGCGCCATTGATCCCGCCCCCGATGGATGGTCACGTCAAAGGTTTCGTTTTGCGCCATCTCCAGGTCGATTGTTCTTTGGGTCTCACCCATTTTTGCCTCCGGCTCGTTTGTTGATTCGTTAGGGAGAGGACTCGATTCCCTTCTTAGCCTCCCCGGTAACCCTGCGAGCATCCTTGTTTTCTTCTACCCTAAATTTAAGCCCATAGTGAAATTTTGTCAATAAATTTTTTATATATTATTCAATATTTATCAGACGACCAGCTTATGGTTATCAAGTATAGGCCAAAACCTATTGAATTAAATGAAATTACTTTATTTTGACAACCCTGGAGCATTATCTGGAAAACCATCTAACTGCACCTCCAAAGTACCCTTGGGCTGGGAGAAACCCCACTTGCCGGACAATTTTTGATAAGATTGACCGCTCATTCCCGCAATTCTCTTGGGAGCGACCGAACCTCTTTCATCCTCGGGAGTATTTTTCCACACAATCATGATTGTTCGATTCGACAAGGTTTCCAAATATTTTCAGGCGGGCGAGACACGAATTGCCGCGCTATCGGACGTGAGCCTGAGCCTGGGAAAAAAGGATTTCGTTACGGTGATGGGTCCCAGCGGAGGCGGCAAAACCACCCTGCTGAACTGTATGGGCGGCCTCGACAAGCCGGACCAGGGCGAAATTTACCTGAACGGCCATTCGCTGTCCGGAATGAACGACCGCGAATTAACCCAACTCCGCCGCCGGGACATCGGTTTCGTCTTCCAGTTTTTCAATCTCATGCCCACCCTGTCGGTCATCGAAAACATCGAACTGCCTCTCTTGCTCAGCCATGCCTCGCGCGAAGGTAAGGAAAGGATCGACTCGTTGCTGGATTACGTCGGTTTGAAACACCGCGCCCGCTCCTTTCCCGCCGAATTGTCCGGCGGTGAAATGCAACGAGTGGCTATCGCCCGTGCGCTGGTGCATCAGCCCGCTTTACTGCTGGCAGACGAACCCACCGGCAACCTCGATTCTGAAAACGGCATCAAAATTCTCAATCTCCTGAAACAGGCCAGTGAAGATTTCGAAACCACCGTGGTCGTGGTCACGCACAATCCACAGGCGGCCCGATACGGTAACCGCCACTTCGAAATCCGCGACGGCACACTGGCAACCTTGAAATGAATCTGGGGAGGATCCTCTACCAATCATGAGCCTTCTGATTTATTTCAAAGATCTGTTCACCGCGCTCATCCTGCGCCCCTTGGTCCGCGATCCTTTCCGATTCGTCATCACCGTTCTCGGGGTGGCCATCGGCGTGTCGGTTTTTTTGAGTATCCAGTTGGCCAACCGGCAAACCTTGCTGTCTTTTAGTGAAAGCGTCGATTTGGTGTTGGGCCGGGCGGATGCGGTGATCGAGGCGGAGGGCATGCCTTTCGACGAAAAACATTTTAAAAGCCTGCTGCCGCTTCGGGAATGGATCAAGGTCTATCCCGTCATCCGTGGCTACGGAGTGGAGGTAAACAGCAACGAGGTGGTCGAAATTATGGGCACCGACCTGCTTCAGGACAGCGGCGTGCGGAACTTCTCCCTTAAAACCACCAGCCGGGATTTAAAGGGGCTCCTGCCGATCATTCTGGATCCCGCCAGCGTCGTCCTTCCCGAAAGGTTCATCCCCGAAACCGACTATCAACCCGGCGATCCACTTCGTCTCATCATCGATGGCCGTGAACAAACCTTGAACATCAACGCCATCCTGGAGCACAAAGGGATCGCCAAAGCGTTGAACGGCAATTATGTGATCATGGATATCGCCGCAGCGCAAAAGGTTCTCGGTAAAATCGGCAAGCTCGACCGCATCGAAGTGGAGTTTTTGAAGAACAAGGATTTTCCCCGCATGCAACACATGATTGCCGAAGTGCTCCCCGATTATTTGCGGGTGGACCGGCCGGAGCGCAGAAACCGGCAGGTCGAAAAAATGTTGCGTGCGTTTCAATACAATCTGTCGGCACTCAGCTTCGTCGCTTTGCTGGTCGGCCTGTACCTCATTTACAATATGATTTCCCTTTCGGTGGTGCGCCGCAGAACGGAAATCGGTACCCTGCGTGCCCTGGGCGCTACGCCGGGATTGATCGCCGCTATTTTCCTGTTGGAAGCCGGAGTGATCGGGGCTATCGGTTCCCTGATCGGTATCGGGTTCGGATATTATATGGCGCAGTTTTCACTGGAGGCGGTGGCGATCACCATCAACAATCTGTATGCCTCCACCCAGGTGACGGAGGTGGATTTCGATTGGAATCAGGGAAGCCTCTATTTTCTGGTCGGAGTCGGGTTGTCGTTCGTATCGGCGATCATCCCCGCTTACGATGCCGCCACCACCTCGCCGACCCAGGTGATGCGGCGCGGCAGTTACGATCTCAAAATTTTTCGCGGCAACCGGAAACTCACCTTCATCGCTCTGGGCATTTTTGGGCTGGCAGGTCTCTGCTCGCAACTCCCCGCCATCGGCCAGTTTCCATACTTCGGATTCCTGTCCGTCTTCTTCATTATATTAGGCATCTCCTTCATCGCTCCATCGGGATTGCTGGTCCTGCGCGATCTTTCGCACGGCCTGTGCAAGCGATGGTTCAAGGGGGAGGGTCTGCTGGCCAGCATGAACCTGTCGCAGAACGTGGGGCGCAACTCCATTGCCGTGGCGTCCCTGGCCATCGCGTTTATGATGGTAATCAGCATGTCGATCATGGTGCACAGTTTCAGGCAAACGGTGGTGGTGTGGATTGACCAGACCCTCCGGGCGGATTTGTTCGTGCGCGCCGCCGCCGGGAAAAACATCGATTACCAGTACACGCTCCCTATCGATCAAGTGACGGAGCTCCGGAATATTGAAGGTGTGCAAGCCGTGGACCTGTTCCGCGCCATCCATATTTCCTACAACGACGAACCCGCCATCCTGGCCTCCGGCGATTTTAACGCCCTGTCGCGTTACGGCAACCTGGTGATCAAAGACGGACCGCCCGCCACTGAACTGGCGGGGTTGATGGTGGGACAGAACCGCGCCATCGTGTCGGAAGCGTTTTCATTGAAGCATGAGGTGGCACGGGGCGACCGCTTGACCCTGAGCACTCCCAACGGACCTTTGGAAGCGGAAATTGCCGCCGTCTATTACGATTATTCGCAGGAGCGGGGTTACATCGTGATCGACCGCGGGATTTACCTGAAGCATTACAACGATCCCAACGTCAACAGCTTCGTCGTTTACCTTAAGGACAAGCAACAGCTACCCTCGGTGCGCAAAGAGATCATTCGTACCATCGGGAATTCCAGGCGCATCTTCGTGCGTTCCAATCAGGAACTGAAAACCGAAGTACTGAGGATTTTTGACAGAACCTTCGCCATCACCTATTCGCTGGAGATTATCGGTATCGGCGTAGCGGTGTTGGGATTGTTCAATACGTTGATCTCGCTGATTATCGAGCGGCGGCGGGAAATCGGGATTCTGCGTTTCATCGGAGCGTTTCAGGAGCAGGTCAAAAAAATGATTCTGATCGAGGCAGGCCTGCTGGGAGTGATCGGTTCCGTGCTGGGACTGGCGGCGGGAATCGTCGTCTCTTATCTTCTGATCTTCGTGATCAACAAGCAATCGTTCGGCTGGACCATTCAGGTGTTCTTCCCCTATGGATTCATACTCATCGCAGTCACTTTGTTCTGGATCGTCGCCTGCATGGCTGGCCTCTACCCCGCCCGCCTCGCCACCCGCCTCAACCCCAAAGAATCCGTGAGAGCGGAGTAAGTAATTTTAGATTATTCTCCAGACTGGCTGTTGCTGAGGTCGAGGAGTTTCATTTCGATGGAGTTGCGGCCGCCCCAGGTGTTGCGGCGCAGTTCGTAAACGATGTCGACCGGTTGGTTCGCGTCGATGGATTGAAAAGCGTGGGCCAGGTTGAAACCGATGACGTTCCGGAAATGGTTGTCCTGAAATGCCCGGAAGCGAACATGGTTGTCCTCGCGGCCGACGAATTTGACGTCGCGCGCCCGAACGTCACGCGAGATAAAAATGGGAACCTTGTTCATCTGCCCGAACGGTTCCAGCATTTCAATTTCCCCATAGAGCTCATGGGTAATATCCTCCATCGTCAGCGTAGCGTCCACTTTCAATTCCGCCACCAGGCAGTCTTCGGTGAGGTATTCGTCCCCCACCTTGTTGATGGCTTTCCGGAAATCGTCCACCCGGCCCTGCTCAATATTCAATCCGGCGGCATAGGCGTGTCCGCCGTACTGGATGAGATGTTCCGCGCATTGCGTCATCGCCTTGACCAGGTTGAACGAAGGAATGCTTCGCGCCGAGCCTTTACCCTTACCGTCTTCGAGCGCAATGAGGATCGCAGGACGGTAAAACTTTTCCGCCAGTTTGGCGGCGACGATGCCGATGACTCCCTGATGAAAATTTTCCGATGCCAGGACAATGACATTTTCATTTTCAAGATCTACCTGTCGCTCCAGCAGATATTCCGCTTCCTCGAAACACCATTTCTGCGTTTCCTTGCGCTCTTCGTTGAGTTCGTCCAGCGACTTCGCCATTTCCATCGCTTCATTGAGGTCGGACGATACCAGCAGATGCAGGCCGCGGTCCGGTTGACCCAGTCTTCCGGCGGCGTTCAGGCGGGGTCCCATGCCGAAGCCCACGGAAGAGGAGTCGACTTTGCCTTCGATCCCGACGACTGATTTCAAAGCGATCACTCCCGGCTTGACGCTGTTGCGCAGGGCCTCCAGCCCGTGCGACGTGAGCACATGGTTTTCGTCGATTAACGGCGCCATATCAGCGATGGTGCCTAGAGTAAACAGGTCGAGATGTTTTTTGAGATTTGGAAGCCGGTCCTCGTCCCAGCCCGCGTCCAGCAATCCCCGGCGAATCCCTGCCGCCAGTTTGAACACGATGCCGACGCCGCTCAAAAACTTGAACGGATAATTGCAGTCGGGCTGATGGGGGTTCAACACCGCCAGCGCGTCGGGCAATCCTTCCACCGCAATCTGATGATGGTCCGTTACGATAACCTCCATACCGATCTTATTGGCGTGCGCCACCTGCGATAACGCAGTGATTCCTGTATCCGCCGTGATCACCAATTTACTGCCGCGCGCCTTAATGGTTTCCAACGCCTTATCGTTGAGGCCATAGCCTTCTTCCATTCGGTTGGGCAGATAATGAGCAAACGGCGCGTCCAACTCCCGGAAGAAATGCACCATCAATGCGGCGGAGGTCACTCCATCCACATCATAATCGCCATAAACCGTGACGGTTTCCCGGTTCTGGATGGCCTGAACGAGGCGCCGGACAGCCACATCCATGCCCCGCATCAAAAAAGGGTCATGAGTGATATCCAACCGCGCGTCCAGAAAAAAACGGGCCGCATCGGGATCTCCGAGGCCGCGGTTGACCATCAGTTGGGCGAGCAAAGACGAAAGACCCCCGTCTTCCTTCAACCGGTCGACTGTTTCATCTTCCGCGTTGGCGAACACCCATTTTTTGTTGAGCGCTGATAGCATAAACAATCCAAAAAGTTTCTTACCGGCGGCGGTTCAAATATTCCGCCACACCCTTAAACGTTTTCCGGTGAATGGGACACGGCCCGTACTGTTGAATCCGTTCACGGTGCAGCCGGGTGCCATATCCCTTGTGCAGGGAAAATTCATATTGAGGATACTGCTCGTGATATCGTTCCATTAACCGGTCCCGCGTCACCTTTGCCAATACCGACGCGGCGGCGATGGACAAACTCGCATCGTCACCGCCGATGATGGTTTTCTGGTGCGTGTCGCATTCGATGCCGCGGTTGCCATCGATCAAAAGCATATCCGCCGGCGCGGGAAGTTGTTCCACCGCCTTTTTCATAGCCAGCAATGCGGCCTGCAGAATGTTGATTTCGTCGATCGTATTTTCATCGACCCGGCCGATTCCAAATCCCGTACACTTTTCAATGATTTGATCGTACAGTATTTCGCGTAATCTGGGGGATATTTTTTTGGAATCACGCAGGCCGGGCAGGGAAAGCTCGGGAGGCAACACCACGGCGGCGGCCACCACGGGTCCCGCCAGTGGCCCACGGCCCGCTTCGTCTACTCCCGCCACTGAACGGTATCCGGAATGTTCCGCTTCCCTTTCGTGGTCCCTCATCGGTTGCTCCTCCGTGGCGATAATAGGTTATTCACCCTAAGCCCGCAACAGGAAAGTGCCCGTTGAAAAGTGGAGCGGCAAACTCTATAATCAATGCATGTTGCTTAAGCGTTTCATCCCAATTGTTTTGATTTTTTCCTTCTTGTTGGGTTGCGGTAAATTCCCGTTTTCCAATCGTTATGAGAGCCCTCCGCCTTCTTCGGCCGATGCCATTCCGTCTCAGCAGGAAGCGGCCCTGGGAGAAGAGGCTTTCCAGGAAATCCTCAAAAAAGAAAAATTGTCGTTGGATGGCCAATTGATCACCATCGTGGAACGGGTGGGCCGGCAATTGGCGGCAGTGTCTCCCATGCCCAGCCTGAGGTGGGAATTCAAGCTGATCGAATCCAACCGGAAAAACGTCATTGCCCTGCCCGGTGGAAAAGTGGTTATCTACACCGGCATTCTCCCCGTTTGCGCCAACGAGGCCGGGCTGGCGGCGCTGATGAGCCATCAAATTGCTCATGACATTGCACGCCATCGTACGGAGCGATTAGCTGTAGCGATGAACACCGGAGGACAAGCAACGGCCACGCCGGTCGGTCTTTCCAATTCCAAAAATAAAAATGCCCTGCTGACGGCGCTGGGTATTGGCGCCGCTGAGAATGGGATCGGACCTTTTCACCCCAGTCATGAATTTGAAGCGGATGAAATCGGCATCATGCTGATGGTGAAGGCGGGGTACGACCCGGCGGAAGCCGAGCGTTTCTGGAGCCGGGTCAACACCATGCAAAAAGGTTCGCGTCCGCCGGAGGTTCTTACTCTCCATCCCATCGATCCCAAGCGCATGATGGACATTCGCCGGTCGCTATCCAAAGCGTACCGGGCCTACCGGGCCAACCCGCTGAAGCACGGATTGGGCCAATCCTTCCTCTATATATTGAGCCGCAGAAAAATGCGGGAGATGCAAAAGAAACCCTCTGAGCCACTCGAAGTTTATCCGGAAAAGTCGGCTCCCGCACCCTACCCTCATTAAAACCCACAAAAAAAACCGGCCTCGAAATCGAGACCGGCTCAGGAAACAGGTGTGTGCGAAACGGGATTTATTCTTCGGTCTTGGCTTCGACCTTTTCTTCAGCCTTTACATCGGTATTTGTTTCAGCTTTGGCTTTGGATTTCTTTTTGGATTTACCCGCGCCCTTCTTGGACTGAACCCGGACCTCCTTCAGACGCGCCGCTTTACCACGCAGTTCGCGCAGGTAGTACAGCTTGGCGCGGCGGACTTTGGAGTGTTTCACCACTTCCACTTTTTCCACCCGCGGGGAATGCAGGGGGAAGATACGCTCGACCCCTACGCCGAACGACACTTTTCGTACGGTAATGGTTTTCCGGTTCTGACTGCCGCGCATTTTGATCACGACGCCTTCCACCACCTGGACGCGCTCTTTGCTTCCCTCGACAATGCGGATATGCACACGGGCGGTATCCCCAATGCGCACCTCGGGAGTTTTTTCCTTCATTTCCTTGTGTTCAATCTGATCCACCAAATTCATAAAACCTGTCTCCTTCGACTAAAAAGCGCGGATCATATCAATATCCGCCCAAACTCTCAATAAAATAATTATTCGGCCCGCGTTTCCCGCCCCAGCAGTCGGTCGAGAATGATTGCAATGGCCGCCCGGACCGGCAGGTGATTGTACCCGCTCAACCCATCAATCGGGGCCAGCACGATATCGGCCCGCTCCACAATCCCTGTCTCCAAACCCCATCCCGTTCCAAACACCAGCAGATGGGGATGATCTTCATTGAACGCTGCGCGCACCTCCTGGTACGACCGGCTTTGCGGAAACCGCTTGGCATCCGGGATCACCGTCTTCGGCTTCTGTCCCCGGCGTTGGGTGATCTCCGCCACCGCATCGTCCAGCACGTTCACCACACGGGTGTTGAGCAGGGCTCCCTTCCGGGTGGGGTTGTATTCCGACCCATAACCTTTCAGCCAATGCTCTATCAGGCGGCTCACCAGCTTCTGCTGGGTCTCCAGCGGCGTCACCACATAAAACGTGTTCACCGCATAAGTCCGGCATATCCGCGAGATGTCATGCACGTCCAAGGTCGTCACCGACGAGGTAACGATGTCTCCCGATTTGTTGTAGACCGGGAAATGAACCAGCGCGACGTCGATATTCGTATGAACCGATTCGGTCAATCTGTGCCGTTTTTCACGGGTTTATTCAGAACCGTCCGTTTTAATCTTGCGAACCAAATCAGGACGGTATTTTGCCGTTTTCTTAAGCGCTGCCTGCCGCTTCCATTCCTCGATTTTCTTGTGGTCGCCGGACACCAAAACTTCCGGTACGGACCGGCCTTTGTATTCCCGCGGTCGCGTGTACTGCGGGTACTCCAGCATCTTATCGGAGAACGATTCGTCCGCCAGCGACTGTTCGTCTCCGACCACGCCGGGCACCAGCCGGGCCACGGTTTCCACCACGACCATGGCGGGCACTTCGCCGCCGTTCAATACATAATCGCCGATCGATAACTCTTCGTCGACCAGCTCGGAGACCCGTTCGTCGACCCCTTCGTAGCGTCCGCATACGAGGATGATTTCATCCTTGCGGGAAAGCTCCCAGGCTTTTTTCTGATCGAAGCGATAGCCGCCAGGCGACAACAAAATACTGTACGCCTTGGGACGATCCTTCTTCACCGCTTCCAGTGCCCGGTCGATGGGTTCGATATTCATCACCATCCCCACGCCGCCGCCGAAAGGCGTATCGTCCACCCGTTCGTGTTTGTCCAGTGTGTAATCGCGAAGATCGTGCGTCCTGATCTCGACGATGCCGTTATCCTGCGCCTTGCTCAACAGGCTTTCACGAAACGGGGAATCAAACATCCCGGGGAAAATCGATATGATGTCAAACCGGATGGTCTTCAAGCAATCCCTCGATGATATGAAAAATCAGTTTGTTCTCCTTCAGGTCAATCGACTTGACCACGGAGTCAATCATCGGAAGCAGGAGTTCTTTGTCGCCATCCTGAACCACATACACGTCATTACTGCCGGTGACAATGATTTCGTTCACTGTTCCGTAATACCGGCCTTCCTCGTCGAAAACCTGAAGACCCTCAATCTGGAACCAGTAATATTCGCCATC
Source organism: Nitrospinaceae bacterium (assembly GCA_965237905.1). Lineage (GTDB taxonomy): Bacteria > Nitrospinota > Nitrospinia > Nitrospinales > Nitrospinaceae > SZUA-226. Next base: position 1,160,596 of record OZ250172.1, read on the forward strand.
CGGCAAGGGTTGAAAATCCTCTATGTATATTTCGAGAGACCGCCCCACCAAGACCTGTGCCTGTTCAATGGTTTTGCAATCCTTGAACTTGACGATCCACCGCCCGCCTTGCCCGCGGACTTTTCCCAGCACCGTCTCTGTAGGCTCCACATCGTCACCCACAATGCGGGCGCGAGGGGCTCCCTGAACCAGACTCGGATCGGTCACCGAAGGCCGAAGTTTGACTTCCCCCTTCAACCCATGGGTTTTTGTAATGTCACCAACCGGAACCCAATCCATGAATTATTCAATAATTTCCAAGACCGCTCTCTTCTTCAACTTGGTCGCGTTGGCATTCAAAATGGTGCGCATGGCCCGGGCGGTTTTTCCCTGTTTGCCGATCACCTTCCCCAAATCTTCCTTGGCCACTCTCAACTCCAGAACGGTGGTTTTTTCACCTTCGATTTCTAGAATTTCCACCTGATCCGGAAAATCCACCAATGCTTTCGCGATGACACTGATAAGATCTTTCATGCCCGATACCTCCCAGGTCAGCTGTAAAACCGATCTTATCTGTCAGCGGATCAACCGTTTTCACAGCATTCAGTGCGAAACACGAAGATCAAAAGGATGCCGTCCTCTATGCGGTAACTCCGGCTTTTTTCAAAAGCGATGACACGGTCTTGGAGGGTAAAGCTCCTTTTTTAATCCAACTCTGCGTTTTTTCTGCGTCAATTTTAAATTGATCCTCAGCTTTCAACGGGTCGAAGGTGCCCAACACTTCCAGAAACTTGCCGTCTCTCGGAGAACGTGAATCAGTTGCAACCACCCTATAGAAGGGCCTCTTTTTTGCTCCTCGTCTGCTCAATCGAATAACTACTGCCAATGTTTCCTCCTGCGTGAATGGAATAAAATTCCGTCTACAAAAATAATTCTAATCGTATTTAAAAAGGGCTCATGCCGCCCCGGCCTCCCATCAAACTCCCCAGATTAAAACCTCGGGAACCTCCGGAAGACATCTTTTTCATCATTTTTTTCATTTGCGAAAACTGCTTCATCAGTTTATTGATTTCGCTGACCGTGGTACCGCTCCCATTGGCGATGCGTTTTTTGCGGCTACCGTTGATGACGTTATGATGAGTTCGCTCGTGCGGCGTCATCGAATTGATGATGGCTTCGATACGGACAAATGCGCCGTCGTCCACCTTGATGCCCTTCATCATCTTACCCGCGCCGGGCACCATGCTCAACAGGTCCTGGATCGACCCCATCTTGCGAATCTGCTGAAGCTGATCGCGAAAATCTTCCAAATCAAACGCGTTCTTCTTTAATTTCTTTTCGAGCTCTTCCTGCTGTTCAACCTCGTAAGCGCCCTGGGCCTTGTCGACCAGGGTCATCACGTCGCCCATTCCGAGAATCCGCGACACAATGCGGTCGGGATGAAATGGCTCCAACGCATCCAGCTTCTCGCCGGTCCCGATGTACTTGATGGGCTGGCCGGTAACGGACTTGATCGACAATGCCGCGCCACCGCGCGCATCGCCGTCCATCTTCGTCAACACCACACCGTCGATGCCCACCGCGTCGTGAAACGCCTTCGACACGTTCACCGCTTCCTGACCCATCATGGAATCGGCAACAAACAGCACTTCGTGCGGCTCGATCTTTTTCTTGATGGCCTTGATCTCGTCCATCAGCGCATCGTCGATGTGCTGACGACCCGCGGTATCGAGAATCACCGCCGTGCGCATTTCATCGCGGGCCTGCTTCACCGCTTTGACGCAGATGCTGACCGGATCTTTATTATCTCCGGCCTGGTAGACGTCAATCTCCAGATCGCGTCCCAATACGTTCAATTGTTCGATCGCCGCCGGACGGTACACGTCGGCTGGCACCAAAAGACAGTTCTTGCCATCCTTCTTGAATTTTTTGGCCAGCTTGCCGACAGTCGTGGTCTTACCGGACCCCTGCAGACCGACCATCAAAATGATGGTGGGCGGCTGATCGGAAAACTGAATTTCGCTGACCTCGCCTCCCAGCAATTGCTCCAGCTCGTCGTTGACGATCTTGACCATCTGGTGGCCGGGCGTCAGGCTCTTTAATACTTCATGGCCGATGGACTTCTCCCGCACCCCGGCGAGAAAATCCTTGATGACGGGCAAACTGACGTCCGCTTCGATCAAAGCCACGCGGATTTCCCGCAGAGCTTCATCGACATCCGCTTCCTTGAGCTTGCCGCGACCCTTTAATTTTTTGTAGATCGCCTCAAGGCGATTGGATAAATTGTCGAACATATGTCAGGAAAACCCTGATTTTGCAAATTTTAGGGTATTGTAAGCAGGGTAGTATATAATAGCAATCTCTAACTTCCAAGGGATATTAACTGTATGAAAAAAAAGGCTGTTGTGCTTCTGAGCGGGGGGTTGGACTCGACCACCGTGCTGGCAATCGCCCTGGATCAGGGGTATGAGCCGATAACTCTCTGTTTTGATTATGGCCAGAGGCACCGAATAGAGAGGGAGAAGTCCCGCGTCCTCTCCCAAAAAATGGGGGCTCTGGATCACAAAGAGGTCACAATCGACCTGCGCCAATTTGGCGGATCGGCCCTGACGGATGATATTGACGTGCCCAAGGGGCGCAGCGAAGGGGAAATAGCCGGGGGAATTCCCATCACCTACGTCCCGGCGCGGAACACCATTTTCCTGTCATTCTGCCTGGCGGCAGCGGAAGTCGCCGGAGCGGAGGATATTTTCATCGGCGTCACCATCATCGACTACCCCGGCTACCCCGACTGCCGCCCGGAATATATTCAGGCCTTCGAGCAGATGGCGAATCTGGCGACCAAAGCCGGAGTGGAAGGCACCTCGAAATTCAAAATCCATACACCCTTGATACACCTCACCAAAGGCCAGATCATCAAGAAGGGCCTGGAGCTGGGAGTGGATTATTCCCTCACCCATTCCTGTTATCATCCCGATGCCAAGGGCACCCCCTGCGGCCAATGCGACAGTTGTTTATTACGAAAGAAAGGTTTCCAGGAAGCGGGAGTGGAAGATCCGGTGGAAAATCCTACGGGATAAGTTCTTTGAGTGACTCAAAAATAGTTCACCAACGTATTCGTCCCTATCTCTTTGCGGAAAAAAATTTTCCTGTTTTCAGGCACCCTGCGCGCGCCATTTCCATAGGGGTGTAAGAGTTTCCCGCACTTCCTTTAATATTTTTTTCCCTGAACCGGTCAATTTGTAATAGCGCCTGCGGTTGCCGCCGCGTTCGGCGGTGGTTTCGCCCCAGTGACTTTTCAGATAACCCTTTTTCTCCAGACGGTGCAACGTGGTATACAAGCCTCCAAGCGATATCGATTTCCCGGTATCCTTCTTGATGGAAGCGATTATTTTGAGACCGTATTTTTCACCAAAAGCAAGCGCAGTCATAATTCTAGTCTCATTAAGGCTTAAGTTTCCTTCCATCCCTATTCTCCCAATAAGTGTTTCAATTCTCAATTTGTAAGATATATCAATTTGTAAGTTTTATCAAATCCTATTTTTATATTCCCCTTCGACAAGCTCAAGGTGACATTGGCAGAATGTCGCGGGTAAGCCCTTCTTCTTTTCAAGGAGGGCCTAAGGGTGATTGATATCAACCCCTCCCAGCCTCCCCTTATAAAGGGGAGGCGCCCGGGCACAAGGCCCGGAACAGAATTGGGTCCAGCGTCACGCTGGCTGGCTGGAACGCCCTTTGCTGGAGCCGCCGTCGACGAACAGGATTGCGCCGTTGACGAAGGGGCTGGCGATTAAATAATCGAGGGCGCGGGTGAGGTCGGCCACATCCCCATGGGTTTTCATCGGCACGTTCTTTTTGTTGCGGTCGAGGTATTCCTGTCCATGCCCGGCAGGCGGCAGGATCAATCCCGGTGCGATGGCGTTGACGCGCACCGTCTCGCCCCACTCCACTGCCGCCAGTTTGGTGACATGTTCCAGCGCCACCTTGCTCACCGAGTAGGCGGCGAAGGTCGGGATGTTTTTGGTGATGCGTTCGTCGAGGATGTTGACGATCATCCCCTGCCCCACTTGTTTCTTGTATTCGCGCATGAGGAGATAGGGCGACATCAGGTTCAGCGCCATCGTGTCAACGAGGGTTTGGGTCGAGGTGCGCTCGACGTTTTCCTGGATGAAGTTGGCGGCGCAGTTGATGAGCAGTATGACGTCACTGAAATCGGCCCGCACCTGTCCGATCAGTCCCTCGGCAAAATCCGTATTCGAGAGGTCGCCGGGATAGGTCTTGCACGTCACCCCCGCTTTTTGGGCGTGGGCGAGGACATCCGCCGGGTCCGACGCGTTATGATGCACGGCGAGGTGCCATCCCTGATCCGCCAGATGGCAGGCCAGGGCTTTGCCGATACGCACCGCACCGCCTGTGATAATCGCTGTGGGCATGAATTTCTCCGTTCTCTAGTGAGACTTCGGTTATATCATATTCACAAACGACCACAACAGGGACAAAATATTTAGTCAGGATAACAGGATAAAGCGGCGAACCACCGCTGGTAATTTTTTGTCCCTGTTCCGTGCTCCCTGCTCCTTATTCCGTTCTTCATCGGTGTTTATCTGTGGTTCATTATTCTTTACTGAGCCCGGCGGGGTTGATATGATGCGAACGAACCTTTTCATGGAGTGAATTGAATGGACGCAAAGGCAGGCAAAAGCGTTAATATCGCCATCATGACAGTGTCGGACACGCGCACGGAAGAAGACGACAAATCCGGGAAAACGCTGGTGGACCGTGCCAAGGCGGCGGGTCACAATGTGGTCGATAAAAAAATTGTGAAGGACGAGGTTCCCATCATTCAATCGACCCTCAAAAAATGGATCGCCGATTCCAAGGTCGACGTCGTTATCGCCACCGGCGGCACCGGGGTCACCGGACGGGACGTCACGCCGGAGGCCTTCGAAGGGTTGTATGAAAAATCGATTCCGGGGTTTGGCGAATTGTTCCGGTGGCTGAGTTATCAGAACATCAAGACATCGACGATCCAGTCGCGCGCCACCGGCGGTGTGGCCAACGGCACCTTTCTGTTCGCCCTGCCCGGCTCCACCGGCGCGTGCAAGGACGCGTGGGACGGCATTCTCGTACATCAGCTCAACAACAACAACCCGCCCTGTAACCTGGTGGAGCTGATGCCGCGTCTGCTGGAAAAATAATCGGCCGCTCCGCGCGGGGCGACTCCTACCCGGAGGGGGAAATTACTGACGGTAACCAGCAAGCGATGGTCACTGAGCGCAACTCGAAGTCTCCCTCTTAATCAAGGAGAGCTTTACATAACTCAATCCGGCCCGCGGGCTCTTAAACCATGCAACAATTTGAATACGACATCGATCCCGCCTGCGGTAAGAAACGCCTGGACATTTTCCTGACCGAGGTACAGGCCGATATCACCCGGTCCTACATCAAAAAACTGATCGAGACGGAACGTGTCACCGTCAACGGCGCACCCGCGAAAGCCCATTACAAGTTGAAGGAGGGCGACCGTGTGGAAGTCGAGGTGCCCGACCCGGAACCGTTGGAGGTCAAGCCGGAGCCGATCCCATTAAATATTGTGTATGAGGATGCCAGCCTGATCGTCATCGACAAACCGCCCGGCATGGTGGTGCATCCGGCTCCCGGCCATTCCGGCGGCACACTGGTCAATGCGTTACTGCATCACTGCAATGATTTGGCAGGCATCGGCGGGGTGGAACGGCCGGGTATTGTCCACCGGCTCGACAAGGACACCTCCGGTTTGATCGTTGCCGCCAAAACCGAGACCTGCATGCAATCGCTAACCCGCCGGTTCAAGGAGCGGGATATCCACAAAGTGTACCTGGCGCTGGCCAAGGGGACCTTCGAATCGAAAACGGGGGTGATCGACATGCCCATCGGACGCCACAAAACGCATCGCAAGAAAATGTCCACTCGCGCCCCGGTAGGGAGGGAAGCGCAGACGCGCTATGAAGTGATCCGGCAATTGGACGGCTACGCCTATGTGCAGTTGTTCCCGAAAACAGGACGGACCCATCAACTCCGGGTGCACTTGGCGTCCATTGACCATCCCATTCTGGGAGATCGCCTGTATGGGGGAACACTGGGGCCGGGGCTTCCTCAAATTGCGAGGCAGGCTTTGCACGCCCATCGGTTGGAGCTGACTCACCCGGTCACGGGGAACCTTTTACAACTGGAAAGCCCATTGCCATCTGATATGGAGGTCCTGCTCCCGCCCTCACCCGATCCAAAAAATCATTGAAAATCGCCAAATTAAAATGAGTAAGGCATAAGGAGAGTAGAATTGGCGCGGGGAAAATACCCAGCGTTCTCCCCAACTCCTGTGGAAAAAATGTGAGAAAAATCATACTTGAGAGAGCCCAGCGATATACCATTTTTAGACTGAATTAGAGGCGCAGCAGAAGACTCTTAATAAATTATAATGAAAACAACTATTTATAAATGTCTCTCTTCTCTTGAAACAAAAATTTCCGAACCCTTCCATTTTTCAAAGTTTTCCACAGTTGCACTGGCGTTTTTTTTGATCGCAATATCTTTGCGGAAAAAAAGGTTAAAATTGATAACAAAATTTTGACGATTAATTTTCATCACTTTTTTAGTCGTCTTATTGAGTCCAAGATAACTTTGAAAATGTAACTTCTGCATGCTCACTGTTTAAGGGCCAAACCAGGGATCAAAATTTTGACATGTGGGGAACCCTTACTGGGAAAAGGTACGCCACTCAAGCAAAAATCACAATGCCTGAACCGCTCTAAAGTAGGGAAGGTCTGGGACTTAGCATTGATTTCACACTTGGGTTTCAGGCAATCAGATTGAAAACCTCGCGGCAAGGCCTGGTGAGTGACGACCTTAAGAAACCTTTGAAAATTAATTCATTACTTTTCACAAGTTTTGTGCAAAAACTGTGAGTAACTTCGAAAGAAGCTCTTCAAATGCTTACAAAATAAAGTCACCGCGTTTAACGATTAGATTTTATGCAAATCTATAAAGCCTTGTTAAATTGGAACAACCGTATTGAAGAGTTCATCGGGAACCTGTGGTACCATAACTAGCTGATATGTTGGATCGAAGACTATTTACGCATTTCAATTGGTGGTATTTCCTGTTGATCCTATCTCTGGCGGTGATCGGTGTCGTCACTATCTATAGCGCCAATCACGCCCGACCGGAGGAATTTTACCGGAACCTCTACATCAAGCAGATTTATTGGATCCTGGGCGGGTTGGGGGCGATGCTCTTCGCCATTTTTTTGGATTACCGGGTTCTCAGCCGCTATGCTTATCCCATTTTTCTCATCACTGTCTTGTCCTTGATTTACGTCCTGATTTTCGGAACCGTCAGTTCCGGTGCCCGTCGGTGGATTCATTTGGGTCCCTGGTCCCTGCAAGTCTCCGAATTTGCCAAGGTCGCCCTCATTCTAGTATTGGCCAAGTATTTTGAACCCGGTAAGGCGGGCGGGCAGTATGACCTGCGAGACCTCATCATCCCTGCCCTGCTGACCGGTCTTCTCGGCGGGTTGATTTACATGCAACCGGACCTGGGTACCGCGTTGATCGTTATATTTATTTTTTTTATTTTTGTGGTCTCTATCGAACTGAATCCAAAAACTCTTTGGAGATTGATCGGGACCGGAGTCATTCTAGCCCCCTTCGGTTGGTTTTTGCTCAAAGGCTATCAGAAAACCCGGATACTGACCGTTTTCAATCCCGAACTGGATCCCCTGAGAACCGGGTACCATACCATTCAATCCAAAATTGCCGTTGGCTCCGGCGGGTTCTGGGGAAAAGGCCTGATGGCGGGAACCCAAAGCCGGCTTAATTTTCTGCCCGAAAAGCATACTGATTTTATTTTTTCGGTGTTTGCGGAGGAACTGGGATTTATCGGTGTGTTCGTTCTATTTACCTTGTATCTGATTCTGATTCTAAAGGGATTAAATATCTCTTTCCGGGCGGCGGACCGGTTCGGCCTGTTGGTATCTTTGGGCATCGTAGCCTCCATGAGCTTTTACATTATTTTCAATATTGGAATGACCGTTGGAATCTTTCCAGTGACGGGGCTTCCCCTGCCCCTCCTCAGTTATGGAGGATCGTCTCTGATCACCAATTTTTTCGCCTTGGGATTGCTTATGAATATTGAGATGCGGCGCGCCATTCACTAACCCATAAAAGGTAGCCCCTATTTCAGGCTTGTTTTCTATTTTTGATCCGGAAAATCCCCAGCCGTGCTATAATCGGCCCATCCATATAAGCAAAACAATTTAATTTTCAGCATCTTAAGAACCTATGGCTTCTGAAATCATAATCAATTCCAATCCTCGAGAAATCCGGGTCGCTCTGGTTGAAAATAATCAGTTGGCGGAGATTTTTATTGAGCACAAGGCCAAGAAAGGGATCGTCGGGAACATTTACAAGGGCATCGTGACCAAGGTCCTGCCGGGAATGCAGGTATCGTTTGTCGATATTGGCCTTGAAAAAGCCGGGTTTTTGTATGTCGGCGATATCGACGTCATCGACCTGATGGAACTTGAAAACGATGAAGAGGATTCGGAAGAAATAAAGCTGGGGAAAGAGAAGGACAAGGCTTCTCAGGAGGAAGGCAAACCTTCGCACATGATAGGCCGAGGCATTCCCATTCAGGATCTGCTCAAAGAAGGCCAGGAAATCGTGGTCCAGGTCGCCAAAAACCCACTGGGGACGAAGGGAGCCCGGATCACCTCCTTCATCACCCTGGCGGGCCGCCACATTGTTTATATGCCGACTGTCAACCAAGTCAGCGTTTCACGCCGTATCGAGGACGAGGCAGAGAAAAACCGCCTGAGAAATCTAGTCGCCGAAATCGGGCGGCCCGATGAGGGCTATATTATCCGCACGGCAGGCTTAGGCCGCAATAAAGACGATTTTCTGCCCGACGTCAATTTCCTTCATAAATTATGGGATAACCTGCAGGGGCGGTTCGACAACCAACCGGGGCCCTGCTTGCTGTATGAAGACCTGAACCTGATTTCCCGGTCGATCCGCGATCTGTTCAACGAAGATGTCGAGCGGCTGGTAATCGACTCCAAGGTGGATTATGAAAAATGCGTCGAATTCTGTTCCAGCTATCTCCCGCACCTGGTGGACAAAATCGAACTTTATAAAGAACCCGTACCCATTTACGATTACTACGGCATCGAGATCGAAATCAACCGGGCTCTGGGCCGCAAAGTCTGGCTCAAATCCGGCGGCTTCATCACCATCGACCAAACCGAAGCACTGGTCGCCATCGACGTTAACACCGGAAAATTCGTCGGGCATACCGATCCCGAAGAAACCATCCTTAAAACAAACCTCGAAGCGGTCAAGGAAATCGTTTACCAGTTACGACTGAGAAACATCGGGGGCATCATCATTGTTGATTTTATCGACATGGCCAAAGAAGAGAGCAAGGAAATCGTCTGGAACTCTCTGACCCAGGAGTTGAAGTTCGACCGCTCCCGAACCAATATCCTGAAAATTTCGGAACTGGGTCTTGTCGAAATGACCCGCAAGCGGGTGCGCGGCAGTCTGAGCCAGATCCTGTGCGACCCCTGCCCCTACTGTGAGGGCAAAGGCCATATCAAATCTCCCACCACGGTGTGTTACGAAATTATCAGGGCTCTGCAAAGACTGGTCACCAAAAACCTGACCCATAAAAATATCACCATCGAAGTGCCACCGCCGGTGTATGACCTTCTTTTTGAAGAGGAAACCTCTTACCTGGATGATATCGAAAGATCCTACAATATTGAGGTCAACGTCAAGGTCAACCCCAAACTGCACCAGGAAAAATACACGATTACCACTTGATTCCCGCCGAAAAAATCATTCCCTCCGGACAACTTGAGGTTTGGAGTTGGCCGCTCCCGTGATAGAATCCGGTTATTCAAGTATTTCAAATACCGTTGAAGAGTTCGCGTTTTCATGTTTCTGCTTAATTTCATTGCCTGTCCTTTATCGGACGGGGCATCCGGTTAAACACTAGGAGATTATAACCATGAGACCATTACTGATCCTCGGAGCATTGTTTCTTTGTTTTTCCCTGACCCTTGGGTGTGGAACCGTCGGTAAGGATTTTGATATGGAGCAGGCCCAGACCATTCAAAACGGCAAAACCACCCGGGAAGACATTGCCCTCATGTTTGGGGAGCCGTTCAAAGTCGGTGTCCAGAACAGCCATCCCATTTGGGTTTATGAACAAAACAAGTACCGGGCTATAGGAGATGATACCTCCAAAAGCCTGATCGTGGAGTTCGATGACAAAGGTGTGGTGCGAAATCATTCGATCATGTCAAATGAACCTGCTCTTTAAGCGCACCGAAATTTATTTATAGATGTTTGAATTCAACCGGGACCAACAAGCGATTCTGCATTTGACGTGGATCGCTTTCTTCCTGACCTTTGTGTCCTGGTTCAACATGGCACCGTTCAACACCACCTTGCAGGCGGTGGCAGGGTTGACCTCCGACCAAATCAAACTCTTGATGATCTGCAACGTGGCGCTGACCATCCCAGCGCGCATCGTGATCGGTTCCTTGGTCGACCGTTACGGTCCCAAGCAAGTCTTCACCGGCCTTCTGGTGTTTACGGGCGCCGTCTCCCTCTATTTTTCACTCGCGACCAGCTTCGGAGAATTTTTGGTCTCCCGTCTGCTCATGGGGTGCGCCGGGGCCGGGTTCGTTGTCGGCATTAAAATGATCGCCGAATGGTTTCCCCCGGACCGCATGGGCACCGCTCAGGGCATCTATGCCGGTTGGGGCAATTTCGGAGCCGCTGCGGCGTTGTTTGCTCTGCCACCGATCGCGGCCCTGTTTTCGCAGGAGTTGGGATGGCGTGTGGCGGCGGCTTTCTCCGGCCTCCTGTGCCTGGTGTGGGCTGGAGTGTATCACCGCTGGGCAAGAGAGGTACCGGGACGCGCCAAAGAGTTCCCTGTCGGCTTGGAAAACACCATCGAAGTCACTTCAAAAAGAGATCTGGTTCTGCAAATCCTCTTAATGATCCCCCTGTATACGGCTATCGGTTTGCTGATCTGGAAACTGGCGTCTTCCCCCGCTTTTCCGGGAGGAATCTGGATGGAAACCTTTCTGTGGGCCGTGATCGTTGGATTGTTCATTTTAAACGCGCTTCGCTGCATAAAGGTCAATTTACCCCGCATCACCAACGGTATTCCCGAAGACAAAAATTATGCGTTCAGCCAGATCGCCATCCTCAGTCTCGTGTATGCGCTCACCTTCGGTTCAGAGCTGGCGGTGGTCTCCATGTTTCCGCAGTTCCTGGAGAACACGTTCCAACTGACAGTCACCACGGCGGGTATTCTGGGGTCGTGTGTGGCCTTTTTCAATCTGGTCACGCGTCCCAGCGGCGGATGGCTATCCGACAAGCTGGGAAGGCGCCGGGTTCTGTTCATTCTGGTGCTGGGAGCGGCCATCGGATATGGGTTCATGGGAGAGATCAACCCGCAATGGCCGCTAGGGAGGGTAATCGGTCTAGCGGTGTTTTGCTCGTTAATGGTCCAGGCCGGCAACGGCGCCTGCTTTGCCCTGGTGCCGCTGATCCGCAAAGACCTCACCGGCAAGCTGGCCGGAGTAGTGGGGGCCTATGGCAACGTCGGCGCAGTGTTTTTTCTGACTCTGTTCAGCGTGGTGGAGCCCACTACTTTTTTTCAATGCCTCGGCGTTTACGCCTTTCTGGTATTATTGTCCCTGCTGTTTCTGCAATCCTTTAAAAACCTCCACAACTCCTATCATTGATTCAATAGAGAAAGGAACTTCATGGGTTTCACCTGCGGCCTCGTCGGCCTGCCCAATGTCGGCAAAACGGTTATCTTCAACGCCTTGACCCGTTCCAAGGCGGAATCCTCCAACTACGCGTTCAGCACCAGCAAACCGAATATCGGGATAGTGGATGTGCCGGACCTGCGCCTCGATGCCATCGACCAACTGGTGCCGGCGAAGAAAAAAGTGCCCACCACCATGCAGTTCGTGGACATCGCGGGACTGGTCAAAGGCGCATCACGCGGCGAAGGGCTGGGCAACCAGTTCCTGGGCAACATCCGCGAGATGGAAGCCATCGCCCACGTGGTGCGCTGTTTCGAGGATGACAACATCCCGCACGTGCACGATAAAATCGACCCGGCGTCGGATATCGACGAGATCAATACCGAGCTGATGATCGCCGATCTCGAAACCCTGGAGAAACGTAAACTGAAACTGGATAAGCTGGCGAGAAGCGGCGACAAGGACGCGCGCATGCAAATCGGTGTTATCGTCCGCCTGATGGAAGCGTTCGACGACAACCAGCCCGCGCGATCGGTGGAGTTTCAAAATCCCGGCGAACAAACCTTCGTCAAAACCCTCAACCTGCTCACCGTGAAACCCGTGCTCTACGTCTGCAACGTGGCCGATCCGTCGGAAATGGACGGACCACTGGTCCAAAAGGTCAAGCAGGTAGCCGAGGCGGAGGGGACCGAGATGGTCGCGCTGGCGGGTCAACTGGAAAACGAATTGCTGGAGATCGAGGACCCGGACGAGCTCAAGGAATTTTTAGATGAAATGCAACTGGAGGAACCCGGCTTCGACCGCATGATCCATGCCGGATACCGCCTGTTGGGACTGGAAACCTACTTCACGGTCGGCGAACAGGAAAACCGCGCGTGGACCATCCACAAAAACACCAAGGCTCCGCAGGCGGCGGGCAAGATTCATTCGGATTTCGAAAAGGGATTCATCAAGGCAGTGGTGTACCACTACGACGATCTGGTGCAGTACCAATCCGAACACGCTGTGAAAGAGGCGGGTAAACTGCGACTGGAGGGCAAGGAGTACGTGGTGAAAGACGGCGACATAATGCACTTCCGCTTCAACGTGTGACCGGCTGGCCGTAGGTCCGGCGTTCGTAGATTTTCCAGATGCGGATGGCCTGGACGCGTTCCAGCTCGGTGCCGCCGTTGTAGATGGCCGTCAGGTCTTCGTTGGTCAAAGCCATCAACGCGACCGACATCACGTCGGTCACCGTTTCCGGACCGTAATGCACGAGGCCCTCATGCGCGTCGGGCCACCAGGGTTCCAGCGTGATCTTGGGGATGTTCAGTTTGCGCCGGTCATCCATGTATTTGATGATCGTGGGCACGGCTTCTTTTCCCAGAGCAATCACCGCTTCGTAAACCGCCTGCGCCGTGCCGGGATCGGTTCGCTTGTCCACCATGAGCTCCACCAGGCTCTGCACTTCCGACTCCTTCGGCAGAACGTGCGCGGCGGCATAGCTGTCGCTTGCCTGAATTAGTTTTTCCTGAGTTGAAACTTCTTTACGGATGCGGGCGGACAACGCTTCACTTGCGGACTGCATCGCCTCGGGTACATACGCCGCTAGGTAATATTTTTCTTTCACGTTCTGGAGAAATACGATGGCGGACTTGCCGTTCAGCGGAACAATTTTTTGCCGGGAAACGCCTCCGTATTGCTCGGTATCCGTGTAATAACGGAAATCAAACTGCTGTGAATCAGGCTTTCCCTTGAGTGCGGTTTTGACAGCCACCTTCACGATAACGAATTCATGCTCGCCAGTTTGCTCCGCTTTTCGGATGGCGGCGACCGGCACTTCCATCGTGCCTTCCACAATCAGATAACTCTTGGCCACCAACTGCCAGAACGGATATTCCTTTTCCGCCTGACTGATATCCGGCCACAAGAGGGTTAGAACAATAAAAATAGTTTTTAGATCAGTTTTCATAATTTAAAGATACCTGAGGATGCGAATACAACGATTCAACCGCGCCATTCCACCTGAGCCATGCCGGGTCAAGCGTCACGCTTGCCAGCCGGGGATGAGGGTCCGGGGGGTTTTGCCGTCCAATGCGTCGAACACGTTGTCGACCACCAACAGAGCCATGGTATCGCGGGTGGCCACCGAAGCGCTACCGATATGTGGGAGCAAGATGAGGTTGTCCAGATCGGTCAATTCCGGTTCGTTTTCGAACACGTCGAGCACCGCTCCCGCAATTTGTTTCTGCTTCAGCGCTTCCACCAATGCCCGGTCATCGACCACCTTGCCCCGCGCTGAGTGAATGAGATAGGCCGTCGGCTTCATCATCGCCAGTTGATCCTCTCCGATCATGTACTTTGTCTCATAGGTCAACGGCACGTGCAGGGTGACGAAATCGGATTCCTTCAACAAGGTATCGAGAGAAACGAAGCGGGCGTTAAGCTTTTTTTCTTCCGCCGACGGCAGGCGTTTTCTTTGATGATACAGCACGCGCATATCGAATCCGAGGGCCCGCCGCGCTACCGCTTTGCCGATCTCTCCGCATCCGATCACGCCCAGGGTTTTGCCGTACACATCGCCGCCCAAAAACATATCGGCCTGCCAGCCGTGAAATTTTCCCTCACGGGCGAAGCGATCCGACTCGACAATACGCCGCGCGATACCCAGTATCATGGCCCAGGTGAGATCGGCGGTGGTCTCGTGCAGAACGCCGGGGGTATTGCTCACCCAGATGTTTTTCTTTTGGGCATGGGCGACATCGATATTGTTAAAACCGGCCCCGTAATTGGCGATAATTTTCAGATGTTCACCACCCGCGTCGATGACAGCGGCATTGATCTTATCGGTCAGATAACTGATGAGAGCCTGGCTTTTCCCGGCACGGTCGATCAGGTCGGTGGCACTCAGGGAATTTCCCGAATCGTTGTAAAGCACCTCGGCGCGGCTCCGCAACTTTTCAAGGGCCACTTCCGGGAAAATATGGGTCACGGTTACGGTCGGTTTCATTTCAACTCACTTTCTACAATCAGGGTCATTCGTCAGGCATTATCGCAACAAAAGGCCACATGATAAATAAATTCCCCTTTCAGTTCCACCCGAATCGCTTGCAAACGGTTTAAATTGCTGAAATCAAGCCAACAGCGGCTGGGCCGCCCATTTGAGGGTGACCCTCCGGCGCCATTGGTGTAAAATTTGATTATGTTGACCGTCAACGAAATTTTCAAGAGTATCCAGGGCGAATCCTCCTTTACCGGACTGCCCTGCATTTTCATCCGCCTGACCGGGTGCAACCTCCGCTGTACCTGGTGCGACACAGAATACGCGTTTTACGAGGGCAAACCGAAGTCCGTGGAAAAAATTATGGATGCCATCGATCCGCTCGGCGTTCCGCTGGTGGAAATCACCGGCGGCGAACCGCTCCTGCAGGACGAGGTGTACGATCTCATGAACGCCCTGCTCGAAAAAAATTACCAGGTTCTGGTGGAAACCGGCGGCGGGGTTTCAGTGGCAAAGGTCCCGGAGCGGGTGATCAAGATTCTGGACATCAAATGCCCCGGCAGTGGCGAAGCTACGAAGAATCTATGGGATAACCTGGATCACCTCAACCCGCACGACGAGGTGAAGTTTGTGCTGGCGGATCGCACCGACTACGAGTGGAGCAAGGAAATTCTGGAGCGCACCAACATTTACAAAAAAGTCCAGGTGCTTTTTTCACCGGTTTATGACAGACTCGGCCTCAAGGAGCTGGCGGCGTGGGTGTTGGAAGACAACCTGCCAGTACGGGTGCAGACCCAGCTCCACAAAGTCATCTGGGGAAAAGACGCCATCGGCGTATAATTCATTCCCACTGTTCAACCCTCCGCTTTGAAACATGAAACCAACCGCGATAAAACGGAACATACAAAAGGCCCTGCTCGGCTGGTTCGACACCGAGCAACGCGATATGCCGTGGCGGCGGACCGGTGACCCGTATCCGATCTGGGTGTCCGAAATCATGCTCCAGCAAACGCAGGTGAAAACCGTTATCCCCTATTTCGAGCGCTGGATGAAAAATTTTCCGACCCTGCAGAAACTGGCCCGCTCGCGGGAGGAAACCGTCCTCAAGCATTGGGAGGGCCTTGGATATTATTCACGCGCCCGCAACCTGCACCGCGCCGCCAAAATCGTCGTGAAAGAATATAAAGGCAGGGTGCCGGATACTCACGATACACTCATCCAACTTCCCGGTATCGGGCGCTACACGGCGGGAGCGATTTTAAGTATCGCGTTCGATCAACCGGTACCGGTGCTGGACGGCAACGTGAAGCGGGTGCTGTCGCGCCTGTTCGTCATGCAGGGCAACGGTGTGCCATCAGCCCATGAAAACCGGCTGTGGCAAACCTCGGCGGAACTGGTACCTGCCCAACGGCCGGGCGATTTCAATCAGGCGATGATGGAGCTAGGGGCAACGGTCTGCCTGCCCAAAAAACCGCTCTGCCTGGTGTGCCCTTTACAAAGGCAATGCGAAGCTCAACAACGGGGGGAGGTGGACCAATTTCCCGCGCCCAAGGCCCGCGCCCGCACCCAAAAAATTGAAGTGAGCGCGGCGGTCATCACACGCGGTGGAAAAGTCTATATCCAGCAACGGCTCCACGGCGGGTTGATGGGCGGCCTCTGGGAGTTTCCCGGCGGCAAACGCAAACCGGATGAAACGGAAGAAGCTTGTCTCAAGCGTGAGATTAAAGAAGAGCTGGGCGTTCCTATAACCATCTCGAAGAAACTGATGACCATCAAGCACAGCTACACGCAGTTTCGGGTTACGCTCAACGTGTTCTGGTGCCCCTGGAAATCGGGACGCATCCGCGCCACCCAGTGCGAACAGTGGAAATGGGTTAAATACGAAGATTTAAAAAACTACACCTTTCCGGCCGCCAATGCGAAGATCGTAAAAAGTCTGGTGAGCAACGGTGAAAAATTCTGACGGAGCCTGGTAAAGCCAACTGATGCTGAATGATCTGAAAAAAAATCCGGGAGTGCGAATCATTGTGATCGGAGCATTGGCCAATCTTTTGCTGGCCGCGCTGAAGATCGCCGGGGGGATCTTCGGCAAAAGTACCGCCATGCTCGCTGACGGCATTCATTCCCTGTCTGATTTGCTGACCGACGTGGTAGTGCTGTTCACGCACAAGATCGGCCAACTCCCGGCGGACGAAAATCATCCTTACGGCCACGGTCGCGCGGAAACGATCGGCGCCACCCTTGTGGGTGCGGTGATCATTGTCGCGGGGTTCGGTTTGGCTTACCAATCCTGGGGAATTATTACCTCCGGTACGTTCCAGACTCCTCTTATCCCGGCGGCGTTGGCGGCGTTGGTTTCCATCGTAATCAAAGAAGTTCTGTTTCGCTATACACGCTCGGTGGGAGAAGCAACCAACAGCCCGTCGCTCGTTGCAAACGCCTGGCACCACCGCTCGGACGCCATTTCCTCTCTCGCCGCACTGATCGGTATAGGCGGGGCGATGGCAGGGTACCCCATTATGGACCCGATTGCGGCCATTATCGTATCGGTGATGATTGCGAAAGTGGGTTATAACATCGCATTCAAGGGATTGAGCGATCTCATGGACACGGCCTTGAGTGAAGAGGAGACCCGCCGTATCGCAACGATGATCAATGGTTTGCCCGGGGTAATCCAAACGCACAATTTAAGAACACGGCAGATCGGCGGCGATGTGCTCATGGACGTTCATATTCTGGTCGACCATGAAGCATCCGTCACCGAAGGGCATCATATTGCGGAAGGTGTACGGCGCGAATTGATCCGCGCGATGGATAATGTTCAAGATGTTCTCGTTCATGTCGACACCGAAGATGACGCCGCGTTTGAATCCATTTACTGGGCCAACCGAAACTATCTGGAGAAACAAGTGGACCCGATGATTGCCTCGATGAAAGATATTCAGCGACGAACTCATCTTCGGGCTCATCACCATGGCGGCAAAACCACGCTGGAAGTGTTTATCAAAATGAAAGAAGGGCTCGACCCTGATGAGGCCAATTCCGTCATGAAGGAACTGAAGGAACATCTTCAAACCATCGAGCATGTGCATGAAGTCCGGGTGTTCATTGACACCAATTCCAGTTAAACTCACAAAAGAAAGGAGCCGTATTCATGCCGGTATGCATGACAGCGCGTTATCAGGTCCCGCCGGAAATGGTAGAAGATTGCAAACGCACCGTTGAGGACTTTGTCAAATACATACGGATCAACGAGCCGACTACGTTGTTCTACATGGCGAATCAGGAGATGGGGCATCCCACCCAATTTTTGCACACGATGATATTCGAAAACGAAGAAGCCGTCGCCATCCACCAGAAATCCCCCGCCACCAAGCGATTTGTGGACATGATCTATCCCGCCGCGATCGAGCCTTTGGAGTTCAATCAATACTATATTCTGGGATTTAAAAGCAAATACGAGGGGTGAGCCTTCAGGAGTAATGGAGAATTACTTTTTGACTTTCAATTCTTTGAGCTCGTCTCCGGACCATTTGATGGAAAGTCGGCTCCGGCCCTTGTACGCTTTTTTCTGGAAAGCGGACCCGAACACGAGAGGCAACGAAACGCTGGGCTCGACAAAAGCCATACTGAAGTTGGCTTCTTTGTTGACCTTGCCCCAGGACTGGGCCTCGGCCAGAGTACTGCCGCTGAGCCCACCCCAATGCGGTGCGTCGGTGGTCATCTGTATCGCATATTTGTGGCCGCCGGTATTCTTTCCGAAGATATAACTCATGACAATCGAATCGTTGATATAATTTTTCGGAACGCCGCCTGCCACGTAAAACGCCGCCGTTCTTTTGGATTTCACCACCAACTGAGTGATCTCATAATTGTCGCGAATGGAATCGATGGTGATCGGTTGCCGTCCTGCTTTCTTAGCGTCGACATAATGTTCGGTCAGACCAATACCGATACTGGAATCGTTGAGTGCCGGACAAAAAATGGGCACGCCTTTTTTACGGGCGGCGACCAGAATCGAATCTTTGTCATCGATTACTTTGGAGAGAAGAGAGATAAATTCGCGGCTGGAATATTTGCGCGCAGGCAGGCTGTCGGCAAACTGGCCGATCAAAGAATCGAATTGCGCGAACTTTTCCTCATCGACATAGGTGTCATAGATACGGTTGATCAACAGTTCCCGCAACCGGGTGTCATCGGCCTCTGGACTGCCGTAATAATGTCCGGCGCCCATGGCCGCGTAAAAATCCTGATACAGGATCGCACCGGTGGAAACCACGACATCCACCATATTGTAATGAATGAGATCCCGAATGACTTTTCGCAGGCCAGCGGCAATCAGCGGTCCCGCCAACCCCAACATGATCATCGGGCGCTCTTTGTCCTTGAGCATCTTTTGAAAAATATTGGCGCATTGGCCCACATTGCGGGCCTGGATCGAAGTATTCTGATAGGCCTCTACCAGGTCGGCCACATTTTTTATTTTTTCGAAATCAATCTGATTGATTCGGGTCTTGAGGAGGGATTTTTTCTTATTTCTATCTTGTGGGCTTAAGGGATGAAGGTTTTTTATGTAATCTTCGTAGGCCATCGTTTCTCTGGGCTTGAAGGAATAAAGCAGGAATAATAGCGTGCCTCCCCCCTCAGGTCAAGCACTCGAAACAAAAGCCTTCCACTCAAGAACCTGGAATCCCAAGAATGGCCTTTAGAGCCGGGAACACAGGTCTTTGGAATGCATCGAGGTATCCACCTTGTCAATGGCTTCCTGAATTACTCCTTGTTCATCGATCACATAACTGATGCGGGAGGCATAGGCGTCGTCTTTGCTTTGAATGGCGTGATAGGCCATCGCGATTTCCCGCCCGACGTCACACAGCAAAGGATAGGGAAAGTTGAACTTTTCCGCAAATGCTTTATTTTCCGCCTCGCTGTCCAGGCTGACTCCCAGAACCACGGCACCCTTTTCCTGAAACTTCTCGTAATCGTCGCGAAATCCTTTGCCCTCCATGGTGCACCCGGGGGTATCGGCTTTCGGGTAAAACCAGAGGATCACTTTCTTTCCTCTCAAATCCTTCAACGTAACCCGGTTTCCATTGTGGTCATTGACCAGAAAATCGGGCGCTTCGCTACCTACTTTCAGCATAACTGTTCTCCTTCCAAGTAATTGGCGGATCAGGGATTTCAAAACAAATTTTATGAGGGGCCAGCGAATCACAGTAATTAGATGCAGAGAACAATGGGAAGGAGTAAATTTTTTTCAGGAAGACGGGGATTCCGGGCCGTCTTTTTTGCCGGATGATTGAGAGTGATCTTTCACGCCTCGGCCGAGAAAAGAGGTCAGATCGATTCCATAATACCGGAACGCTGCCAGGATAATGGCTACAGCCGCGGCTTCGTCCAGATTGCCGATGATGGGGAAATTATCCGGGATGAGTTCAAATACACCCGCACCGGGATTTAGCAGATACACCAGGCTGAGCAGACCGGCCACAGCGACCAAAAGATTCTTAATCATGAAAAACTCCCTGCCTGCGTTCCGGGTTCATTGGCCTTCATCAGAGCGACTATTTTTTCACCCAATACCAAATCTTCCACCCGCGTGATTTTGATATTCAACTCCGAACCGGGGATCACTTTTACTTCTCTTCCCAGGTATTCGATTAACGAACCTTCATCGGTTCCATAAAAATTATCGGCCTGGGCCTTTTCAAAGGCCTCCTTAAGCAAAGAAACCTGAAACGTCTGCGGCGTTTGAACGCGCCACAACCCGCTGCGGTCGATGGTACGCTCGACCAGACCCTCCTCGTTCACTTTTTTGATCGTATCGTTTACAGGAATCGCGGTGATCGCTGCTCCAAAATCGCGGGCGGCCTCGACGGTTTCGCGGACGAGGTCCGGCGAAACAAACGGCCGGACGCCGTCGTGAATCACGACGATATCCGTCTCGGAATCCAGGCTCTTCAAACCATTGCCGACGGAATCCTGTCGCTCCTTTCCTCCCGCGATGACTTTCGTTACTTTGGGATGGGACTCCTGAATCTGTTGTTGCGCCTTTCCGATTTCATTTTCCGAAACGACCAAGACAATTTCGTCCACTACGGAACATTGATCCAGGACAGACAGGGTGTGGTGCAGAATAGGCTTGCCGTCGAGCAACAAAAACTGCTTCGGAACATTGGAGCCCATTCGGATGCCCATTCCAGCGGCGGGTATAATGGCGGAGACTTTCATAAGTACTTAACGCCTTGGGTCAGGCTTCAGCTATTTTTTTAACTTTTTTAAAATACTATCACTTCGGGATATATTGACGTTGGCTTTGCGCTTCAAATCCGCCAAAGCATCCAGGAGTTGCTTATTGCTCCCTTTTCCTCCCTGGGAGGCAATGAGTTTCTCCATCTTTCCCTGCTCGGCGGCAATCGCTTTCAGGATTTCGATAAGCCGGGTAATCTTCTCGTTGATCAAATCCGCTTTGGCTCTTCCCACCTCACTGCCTTGGAGCTGGTTTTTATCGATTTGCACAAGCCGCTTATCCAATATATCCTTCAGGGCCACCATGGTTTCACGGGTAAGTTTTAAGTTTTCATCCGACTTGGATTGATTGCCCCCAAGACTATCGATTTTGGCGGATGCGTTTTCCTGTTCCTGCAGGGTCTTGGAAAGAATGTCGATGATTTTTTTGTTTTGTTCGCTTAGGGATTTGCTATTTTGTACCACACCGGCCTGAAGAGAAGCTAACGTTTCGCTGGTTTTGGATCCCCCCTTAGCAATCTCCGTCATAACGGCAATAGATTTATCCACACGGGTATTTTGAGCGTCTAAGCGCTTCTCATTATTTTTAATCAATTCCTGAAAGGCGCTCTGGTTGAGCTGGGCCATTCGCTCCATGTCCTTGGCCATGCCTCCCTTCAACCTTTGGAGATTGGCGCTGATTTCCTGTTTGATCGCATCCAACTCAGCCTTCTGGTGTTGGGCCTTGTTTTCCCGCTCGGACTTGATTTGGGATTCCAATTGGGCCAGACGCTTACTCACCGATCGAATTTCCTGGATGGACTGGGCCTGGCTCTGCTCCATAGACCCCTGCATCGCCGGGATCACGCTTGATAAAATTTCGATTTGCTGGTTAACGGTTCTGTTCCCCGACTTTATTTGATTGACCTCGGCTTTAACTTTTTGAATTGCCAGGTTTGTATTGTGGATTTGGGGCATGACTTTTTCCACAATGCGGGTATTGAGTTTTTTAATTTCCAACAAAATCCGTTCCAATTTCTTTTCATCACTTGCAAATAACTGGGCAGACGCTATAGATGCAAACCAAGCCAGGCAAACCAATAAGGCGCAGGACACGCGAATGAATTTTCTTTTCATTGTATTTTCCCGATGATATTTAAGGACTTGTAAACGAACACTTTATTAGCATTTCACAGAAGGCCCGATACAGGAACAAAAAAACAGCCGCAACAAGTATACCCCCGTTGCGGCCGCTCCGTTGAACTATTTTTATAGTGTAGCTATAACTACCGATCAATCAGCAACAGTGA
This sequence comes from Nitrospinaceae bacterium, assembly GCA_965237905.1. Classification (GTDB taxonomy): domain Bacteria; phylum Nitrospinota; class Nitrospinia; order Nitrospinales; family Nitrospinaceae; genus SZUA-226. The sequence continues at coordinate 1,182,920 of OZ250172.1, forward strand.
AATGTGCCCGGCGGTTTTCCCACCAGCAGTTTTCATTGCTATCAAAACAAAAGGGTTTTTCTTCCCCGTAGCTGATGGTGTATAACCGGCTTTCATCAACACCCAAATTGACCAGATATTTCTTGGTCTGCAAAACGCGGCGTTCGCCAAGACCCAAATTGTAATTATTGGTACCTCGTTCATCCGCATGCCCTTGGATTTCCACACGAGCATTGGGGTTTTTCTTCAACCAATCAGCGTTGGATCGAAGAATGGTCTTGGTTGAAGTATCCAAAATATCGCGATCATACTCAAAATGGACATCTTGCAAATGCTGTTCATCTTTAAAGTCCTTAAGCAATTTAGCTTCCTGAAGCGGTTCGGCATCGGGTGCTATAAAAATTGGATCCGGTTCCATCACCTGAGGCGTCTCGATCACTTCCGGCTCATCGGGTACCGATGGTACCTCTACAACGTCGATTGTATCCTCAACCACGTCCGGCCCTTCGGTCTCAATACCGCCCCCAAAGAGAGGTGCAGTATCTTCTTGAATACCATCAACATCTTCCTGTGTAATGTCTATCGCAGGCTGGGGCTCCTCAGGTGCGGGAATCGCCTCAACCACCGGTGCCGGGGGTTCGTCAACTTCCGGAGGGGCAACATTCTTGGAACAACCCCAAGTCAGGAGAAAACCCAAAAACATCACTGTCCCAAAAAACAAATTAGAATGCATTGCGCTCTTGATTTTAATCATAAGTACCTCTTTTGGATTCAATGGCTTAATTAAATTAACATCTCTCAATCATTTCTATATCTGATCCCTTGGACTCATAAATGAGCGCCCAAAACTCACAAAAAAATAAATGGCCCAATTTTGCGCTCTGTAAAATACCTGCCATAGCTATTTGAATTATTTTGACTTGAAAGATCAACTCTGAGAACCGGGGAGGCTCTTAATACGTCCTTTAAAATTATATGACTATAGATCACTGTTTTTCAATCAATAAATTGAAGTTTCTTTATGTTAGCAGTTACTGTAAAAAAAACAAGACTGGATACGCTAACCCCTGAAAAATCAGTCTATCTTTTTGGGTAGGGGGACCACGTAGGGCTGACGCCCCCTTTGGAAAGAAAGGTTAATTGCCGGCTTTTCTTGCCTCCGATGCGCTTGATATGAATGGAGGATTGTCTTCCACGCGTCACCCGGTAGGCCAGAAAATGTCCATCGGGAGACCAGGTCGGTTCTTCCTTGCTTCCCGCGCCCGAGGTGATATCTGTCGTTTTACGGGTTTCCGTGTTGTAGATTTTTATTTGAAAGTTGCCTTTAACCATAGAGGTAAAGGCTATTTTATCCCCATGAGGCGACCAGGCGGGATTGTCATTGTAGCGGGATTGGAAGGTGATACGTGTCACGCCGGTGCGATCGCCACTGGTAGCATCCATGATATAAATTTGCGGACGCCCGGTACCCGATCGATCCGAGGTAAAAGCGATCTTCTTCCCATCCGGCGACCAGGTGGGTGAAGTGTCAATATTGAAGTGGCGCGTCAACCGGGTCAATTTCCGCCATCGGTTCAAGACATAGATTTCGGAATTGCTGTCTTTACTGAGCACCAGGGAAATTTTACTGCCATCGGGCGACCAGGAAGGTGCTGAATTGATACCGGGCAATCTCAATAACGGACGCCGACGGCGGCGGCCATCGGGATCCAGGAGAATCAAATCTGGGTTATGTTCTTTGTAGGAAGTGTAAACGATGAAACGGCCATCTGGAGACCAATCCGGGGACAAGATAACGGATTGTTCATTCGTCAATTTCTGAATGTTGGCGCCATCGAAATCCACCGCATACATTTCCTTCCCATCAGAGGTGCGTGAAAGAAAAGCGAGACGGGTTTCGGCCACTCCCCGTTTGCCGGTCAATTGTTCCATCACTTCATCGGCAAACCGGTGCATGATTTTCCGCATGAAACTTTTCTTGCCTTGATATCGTTTTCCGACTAAAAATTGTTCGTTAACCACATCAAAGAGGCGAAATACAAACTTGTATTTGTCGCCGGACAAGCCTTTCTCATATTGCCCCTTGATCAGCCATTGAGCTCCCAACTGACTCCAGGCGGCGTAATTCACCTTCCCGGTCCGGGCTTCATTCTTCGCCAGCTCGGAATACCTGCTAGGAGCCACAGGGACAAACAATTCAAACAAACGGAGATCGTTTTCCAGAATATTGTGACTCTTTTCAGCAAAATTTTCGTCCGCACCCCCTCCCGAAGAAACAAAATCAGGCACTGCGATATTCACCTTATTCTGGGTTTCTTTGACAAAATCGAGGAAAATGTTTTCTTCCGAGTGCGCGGGATAGGCCTGAAACCACAGGACCAAGCCGCCTAAAACAACAATGAGTACAGATTTAATTTTTGGGTACATAGTCAAATTTTAAAGTTAAAGGTAAATTGGGTTCCTTGAACTCCCTTGGAAACGGAGGTAGCGGAACAGCATTTTTAACGGCGCGGATCGCCAGATTGTCCAGCTTGCTTTCACCTGAGCTTCTGACAATCTTCGGCATCGCAATGTTGCCCTTGGGAAAAATGGTAAAAGAGACCAGAACCATGCCGGTCCCGCCCCCCAAGGGATCTTTCCAATGTTCATCAATTTTACTTTTCACCAACCCCAGGTAAAGCGAAAGCGCATCGGCACCCGGATCTCCCAATTCGCCGGAGGTGGCCGACGCCATCTTTTTTCTCTGGGCTTTCGTTATTTTCAAATCGCGGATTCCCGACTTGAATTCTTTGGAATGCCGTGACGACAGTTTACTCGTGTCGACTTTAATTTGAACGCTTTCCTTTTTAATGGACTCCAACTGTTTCAAGAGTTCGGCAGCGTTGGAGTCAGTTTTTTTTGCTTTTGGTTTACTTAAAGCCGCATGGGCCTGTGCATTCATCTTTTCCAACTCGTCCAGTGCTTTCAACCGACTGGATTTTTTTTTGGGCTTGTCTTGCAGCTGCTGGGTGGCGGATTTTTTTGACAGGCGCTCAAATTCCGATTCTTTGCGCGCCAAGTCATCCTTCGGCTTGGGGACCGCCATCGCCATCTTGTCCTTTTTAGGAATCGTTTTCTTCTTCTCCAATCGAGCCAGCTCATCCAACTTGGAAACCAGAGCCTTGGAAACGGCCGGCTTTTCAGGAACCGGTTTGGGTTTGGGCACCGGTTTTTCAACGACGGGCGTCTCTTGGGGCAAGGGCGCGACAGGAGTTTCCTCCGCCTGCTGGGGAGCCGGTTCCATATCGGGTCCCGTCGGAACATCCACAAAAAACACATCTACAAAAGCCGGCTTGACGTGCTTGACTATATTCTGGGTCTGAGGAAGGAACATGAATACCGTGAACAAAAAGAAATGAAAAAAAACGGACACCACCAGCATCTGGTTGAAATCGATGGCTGGAGACTGCGCGGATCTCATTGGCCGGGTTCGGTCATCATCCCGATATTCTGGACCCCGGCGCGTCGCATGGTGGCCATGACCTTGATGACAAAGCCGTAATCCAAACTTCGATCGGCACGGAAATAAACAGCACCATCCTTCTGCTTCTTCAAATACCCCGTGAGCTTTCCGGTAAGGGTCATTAGGGTCGCCATTTTTTCCTTGTTCCAGTAAATCGTTTTATTGCTTCGAACCGATACCGTGGGAACATCTTTAACCTCCACGGTCTGGGTACTCTCCTGGGGAAGCTCAAGGTCCATCCCGTGTTGCATCAACGGCGCGGTGATCATGAAAATTACCAGCAGGACCAGCATGACATCCACAAACGGAGTCACATTGATATCCGCCATCAATCGGGTCGCCTTCCTGCGTTCCATTTACAGCTCCTCCATCCGCACCGGATCAGCCGACTGACCCATGAAATCCTTTTCAACCATGTAAACGAAATCCTCGCTAAAATCTTCCATCCGGTGGTTGAACCCATGAATCCGGCTGTTCAGGTAATTGAAAAACACGACGGCAGGAATCGCGGCGACCAGGCCGGCAGCGGTCGCGATCAGAGCTTCGGCGATGCCGGGGGCCACTCCGCCGATGCTGGCGGAACCCTGGACGCCGATTATTCGGAACGAATGCATGATTCCCCAAACGGTACCGAACAAACCGATAAAAGGTGCCGTGCTACCCGTGGTCGCCAGAAAATCCAACCGGTGCCCCAGTCTTTCAATTTCATAATTGGTGGACTTGTTCAAAGCCAGGCTGATGCCTTTGAGATCCTTCGGAGTCAAACTCAACGGCCGGCCCTGTGAATTTTTAGAGCGGGAACCCGCCATTTCTTTGAACACATACAATTCGTGATAGCCCGCCAAAAATACCCGGGCGATCGGGCTGAATTTCATTTCCTTGCAAAAGTTATAGATATTCGTCAGGCTGTCACTTTTGGAAAAAATTTTCAAAAACGTCTGGTCTTCCTTACGCGCCCGACGGAATATAAAAAACTTGGTCAAAATAATGGACCAGGACACGACGGAAAATGCCAGGAGAAGTAAAAGAACACCTTTGGCCACGGAGGTGGATCGGGAAACCATTTCCAAAATGCTTAACGGGTCGGCTGAACTTGCAACATCTAACATGGAAGATGTTCCTAAAGAAAGAAGATCAATGGCAGGAAAATGAACGATAACAGACTAATTTAAAAGGCTAATACATAATGATATATCTTAACTGTTAATTTCTGTTAATTCAATTAAAGGTAGGCTTAAATTAAGGTTCGCTTTTTCAAACGATGAAAAAACAGGGGAAATAATGTTTTAAAACGGGAAACTGAATGATCGCCAGACCCCTTATGGAGAGTGTATCGGGTTAATTTTTAACCCGTTCGAGATATTCCCCCGACGAGGTCGATACCCGGACCTTCTCCCCGACATCCACAAACTGAGGCACTATGACCACCAGCCCGGTTTCCAAAGTGGCGGGCTTGCCGCTTCCGGAGGCGGTCGCCCCCTTCATTTGAGGTTCCGTATCCTCGACCGTTAATTCCACAAATTCAGGAAGATCGAGTCCGATAGGTTTGTCCTCATGAAACTCCACTTTCACTTTGGTGTTGGGCAGAAGGTATTGCTTGGCATCGGCGATGATATCGTCGTCGATAAATATCTGCTCGTAGGTCTCGCTGTTCATGAAACAGTAACCGGAGGCGTCGGAATATAAATATTCCATATTGGCTTGCTCGAGGCTGGCCCGCTCGACTTGTTCATCTGCACGAAATTTGACTTCGGTCTGCGTTCCGTTTTTCAGGTTCCGCAGTTTGGCCTGGCAAAAAGCCCGCTTGTTGCCGGGCGTGCGGTGCTCCGAGGCCATCACCCGGTACAGTTCCTTATTATAGACAATGACATAACCCGGACGAATCCCGTTTCCATTGACATATGCCGCCATTCAAACGCCTCCAGTATTTTAAAAGCTGTGTCGGAATCAAACTTATCATAAACCGTCCAATAAAAAGAGGAAAAAATTCTCGCGAGGATTCTTAAAACCTGCGGGCAATGAACTCTGGATTATGGCACAATTCAAGCTATGAGCTGTCCACTATGTTATTCCCCTTCGGAGTTTTTAATAAAAGCTGAACGGCGCGAGTACCACCTCTGCGCTTCCTGCCGGCTCATCTTTGTCCCGTCCCGGTTTTTCATTACCCCGGAAAAGGAAATCGAACGCTACCTCGAACATGAAAACAGCCTCGACAACGAAGGCTATGTCCACATGTTCCAGGAAAAAATCGACCTCATCACAGACCATTGCCCGGACGTCCAAACCGTGCTCGATTACGGTTGCGGATACGAACCCGTCCTGAAAACCCTGCTGGAACGCCAAGGGTATCAAGCCGAGGGATACGACCCTTATTTTTTTCCGGAACTTAAAGAAAGCTCAGCTTACGATTTGATCGTCTCCACGGAAACTTTCGAGCACCTCAAACAACCCGGTGAAGAATTAAAAAAAATTATCCCCCTGCTGTCGCCCCGCGGATACTGTGCGGTGATGACCCAGTTCTACCCGACGCACAACGGACAACTCGATAAACTCGGTTTTCTCAACTGGTACTACAAGCGTGATCCCACCCATATCTGCTTTTACAGTCCGAAAACGTTTGAATGGATTGCACACCACCATAATTTTGATATGATCCTGAACAATGGTAAGGATTTCGTCATCCTTCAAAGAAACGCCTCCTCTTAACCTACAAAGGAAAACCCAACACACCATGGCCGGAGAATATATTTTTTCAATCAGCGGGCTCAGCAAAACCTACGGGTCCAAAAAAGTTTTTGACGGTATCAACCTATCCTTTTACCACGGCGCCAAAATCGGCTTCGTCGGCGAAAACGGCACCGGCAAGTCCACCCTGCTCCGTATCATGGCGGGAGAGGACAAGGAGCACGACGGCCGCGCCGAACCGCTCAAAGGGATCCAAATCGGATTCATGCCGCAGGAGCCGCAACTCGATGCCAACCAAACGGTACGGGAATCGGTCGAAAAAGCCTTCTCCGACATCAAGCAGATGATCGACGAGTTCAACGAAGTCTCCGCCAGCATGGCCAACCCCATGTCCGACGACGAAATGGAAAAGGCCATGGAAAAGATGGGCCGCCTGCAAGACGCCATCGATGCCGCCGACGGCTGGGAACTGGACCGGCAGATCGACGTGGCGATGGACGCGCTGGTTCTGCCGCCCGACGATCAGAAAACGGACACCCTCTCCGGCGGCGAGGCCCGGCGCGTCGCTCTGTGCCGTCTCCTGCTCCAGAAACCGGACATCCTGTTACTTGACGAGCCGACCAACCACCTCGACGCCGAAACCGTGCAATGGCTGGAAGACACCCTGCGCGACTATCCCGGCAACGTCATCGTCTCCACCCACGACCGGTACTTTCTCGACAACATCACCAAGTGGATATTGGAACTCACCGGCGGCAAAGGGATTCCATTTGAAGGCAACTACTCCTCCTGGCTGGAACAGAAATCCGCGCAGTTGGCACAACGCGAGAAAACCGAATCCAGCCTGCAGAAACGCCTCTCAAAAGAACTCGAATGGTTGAAGTCGACCCCTAGCGCCCGCCGGTCCAAAAACAAGGCGCGCATCAGCGATTACGAAAAACTCGCCGCGCAGAAAACCAAGGTGGAGGAAAACTCGCTCGATATCCAAATCCAGCCCGGCCCTCCCCTCGGCGAAAAAGTCATCGTCGCGGAAAATCTGAAAAAGGGATACGGCGACAACCTGCTGATCGACGGTCTCAGCTTCGCGGTGCCGCGCGGTGCGGTGGTCGGCCTGATCGGCCCCAACGGTACCGGCAAAACCACATTGTTCCGCATGATCGTCGGCGAGGAGCAACCCGACGGCGGCTCACTGGAATTGGGATCGAGCGTGGCGCTCTCCTACGTCGACCAGCACCGGCACGACCTCGACGCCAACAAAACCGCTTACGAGGAAATCTCCGGCGGCGACGACCGCATCGAAATCGCCGGCAGTAACCTGAACGCCCGCTCGTATGTCGGGCGCTTCAACTTCAAAGGCTCCGACCAACAGAAAAAAGTAGGTGATCTCTCCGGCGGCGAACGCAACCGCGTGCACCTCGCCAAACTACTGAGGCGCGGAGGCAACGTGTTACTGCTCGACGAACCGTCGAACGATCTCGACGTCACCACGCTCAGCAATCTCGAGAACGGCATCCTTAATTTCAACGGATGCGTGATGGTGATCTCGCATGACCGGTTCTTCCTCGATCGAATTTGTACGCACCTTTTGATATTCGAAGGCGAAAGCAAGGTCAGATGGTTCGAGGGCAATTTCGAGGCCTATCAGGAAACGCGCAAGAAGGAACTCGGCGGGCGTGAAGAGAACCGCCGCTCCAAATACAAAAAACTCACGATTCGGTAAACCATGACCCAAATGAGACTTTTTTTGATTTTATTATTCTCAATCACGGCATTGGTGATTACCAGTCACCGTTCTATTGCTGGAGAAGAACTTTTCAATGCCGGAAAATCCGATTCGTCCATCAAACCATTTGTGTTCCCAAAATCCATGGTGGTGATTCCGAGTTGTTATCCTAATAAAGGCGGGTGCGTTTTTATTTTTCCTGGAGTTGGAGTATTGGGATTTGACAAGGAAATTGGCCCAAAAATAAGTTTAATTGCCGAGATCCTAGAGAATGAAAAAGCGATAAAGAAATATTTAGTTCGACTCGACCCAGCCCGTATCGCCCCGGCTACCAGAGGAGAAGGTCTCAAAGGATATCTATACTCCAGACAAGCTTTAAAGGAATTGGGTAAACAACACGATGTGGATTTTTTATTTTTATTCCGCCGGACTATTTTCCATCCCCCGCCACGGTTTATTCGAACACAGGGTCTGATCTATCTGGTACGGCAGGACAAACTCCTCACAGTACCTTTCAATGACCAAATCTTTAAATTGAACGTACCTGATTTTAAAAAGAAAATGGAAGAAGTAAATCAAATAGGGCTCAAGCAACTGGCGAAGGATGCGCGCAGGGTCATCATGTCCCACAAATTCGAGAAACGCCGCTCCAATTATTGAGCGCTGCCCGTTTTTTTCTTCTCAAAATGCCGGATATATAAAATCAATTTCCAGATTTCGTCGTCGGATAAAAATTTATAGGCGGGCATTCCAGTTGCGGGCGAACCGTTTTTGATGATCCAGAACATTTGCCCGTCGGAAACTTCTTTCATGGTTTGTGAACAGGTAAAATTGCGCGGCATGGAGGATAGGCCCTGCGCCATCATCCCGAGCCCGTTGCCGGCGGGCCCGTGACACACTTTGCACGGGTTGGGCTCCGCCGTCCATTGGTACAGCGATTCCCCCTTGATAAAATTTTCGGCGTTGGATTCGAATGGATTTTTCTGTTGAACGATTTTGTCCGGCGCCTGGGGAGTGGCCCGGGTTTGCGGGCATATCCCTTTCCCGGCTCGTCCCATGCCGTGATGCATTTGATGTCGCTCGTGCCGTCCGCCGTGCGGCCGCCCCTGGTGCATGGCCAGCAACAGCTTTTCTGCAGAGGAAACCTCGGCCGCCTGTAAAGCACTCGGCCCCTCCCCACTCCAAAAAACGAACACGCCTGCCAATATGAAAAAAAGAAAATTCCTGAAACCCATACACCGTTCTCTAAAAATTGAAAATTATTCCTTTTTGGAAAAACTCCTGAGATACAAAATCAATTGCCACACCTGATCGTCTGCCAGATAACTGAAGGACGGCATGGCCGTTCCCGGCGAACCGTTTTTGATGATCCAGAACAACTGGCCGTCGGGAAGGTCGTCCATGGTATGAACACAGGTGAAGTTTCGCGGCTTGGGTTGCACCTGGTGAAACATGACGCCCAATCCATCGCCGCTGATGCCGTGACAAATTCTACAGGCACTCGGCTTGGCGTCTACCTGAAACAAGGTTTTCCCGGCCAAAATATTTTGCGGTGTCGTTTCGAGTGGATTCTTCAGTTTCAGATATTCGTCCGGCGCCGTCATCGTTTTGCGCGGTTGCGGACAGATGCCCGGTGTCTCATCGTGACCCTTTTCATGCTTGGCCCACACCGGGCCAGGAAGAACCAGCCCCATCCACAGTATTGCCATTAAACAAACATATGATCCCGGAATCCATCGCTTCCCATATTTGAACCGCATACCGCCCCCTCTCTATTCGACGGCTTAAGTCTTCTTGCCGGTTTTGGCCTTGGCCTTGGTTTTAGTTTTGGCTTTGGCCTCGGTTTTGGCCTTAGGCTTTTCCGTTTCCACCACCGCAGGAAGTTTCGGAATCATCGCATCAAGGGGTTCGCCATCGAGTGCTCTCAGAAACTCGACCACCTCCAACACTTCCTGCTCGCTCAATTGCAGCGGCGTAATCAGGGAGGTTCGGTTTTTCGCGACATCGCCGCCCCGGTTGTAAAATTCGACCACGTCTTTCAGCGTCGCGGCACTGCCATCGTGCATGTAAGGTGCCGTTTGCGAAACGCTCCGCAGTCCCGGTGTCTTGAAGGCACCCTTGTCAGAATCGTCTTTAGAAATATTGAAACGCCCCAGGTCTTCGGTGAGCGGGCCGTGTTGTTGGACGCCGATGTTGTGAAAACCGCTGTCAGTCAAAGCCGGACCATTGTGACAGAAGTTACACTTGGCCTTGCCGAAGAACAGCTTCATGCCGTTAACCGCCGCAGGCGACATGGCCTTTTCGTCCCCCTGCATGTATTTGTCATAAGCGGAATTTTTGGAAACCACAGATCGCTCAAACGTGGCAATGGCTTTGGCAACGTTGTCGAAAGTAATTCCCGACTCACCAAATACCTTGCTGAACATTTCCCGATATTCCGGTATGGCGCCGAGTTCCTCGATCAGCTCGTCGGCCTTCTGATTCATCTCTACAGCGGCTTGGATGGGACCCTTTGCCTGTGCTTCCAGCGTAGGCGCCCGGCCATCCCACATTTGCACCTCAAAGTAACCGCTATTGATCACCGTTGGCGAATGGCGCCCCAACTCCTTGCCGCCGAATCCGATGGCGCGCGGCTGACCGTCGCTCCATCCTTTGCTCGGATGATGGCAGGATGCACAACTGATCGAATTGTCTCCGGAGAGCCGGGGATCAAAAAAAAGAAGTTGACCCAGATCCTCTTTTTCCTGCGACCAGGGGTTGTCCTGGGGATAAATTCCCGCCGGCAAGGGCTCGTAAAATGACGTGTCCTCGGCTTTATCTGTTTTGGATTCAGCGGGCTGTTCCTTCTCCCCGGAACAAGCGAAAAGAAAAACCGCGCATAGGGCAAAATAATAAACCGGCTTCATGGTGGACCCTCCTCCGTTGGATTTTCAAATCCCTTCCCAATCTCCCTCCCGGAAATCGAGGATAGGGTGCTTGAGGATTTTGGGAATAAGGTGTTTTTGGCACCGAACGGCATCATCATACGCCCGGAATCCGCCCTCTGCAACAGAGAGGAAAGAGCGAAATAACTTGGAGACCGATTATCAATTGATTTCGGCAACAGATGACCTCATTGACCTCGAAAGGTGCGGATAAACTGGATCACGTTCCAGCCCTCTTCCTCGGTGAGGTCCTTGCCGACCCTCTTCGGCATCCCCGTTCCGGGACTGCCGTTTTTGAGAATCCACATCAATTCGCCGTCGGTGCGGGCGTCCTGCCATTGGGCATCGGTAAAATTGCGGGGAGCGTGACCGGGCATCCTCACCCCATTGCCTTTTTTGCTGTGACAGGTCACGCACAACCCCTTACCGAAATAGATTTTGCGGCCTTCTTCGATCCGTTCCGGCGTGGTTGCGTAAGGGCTTTCAATCTCCTGGATTTCCTCCAACTGTTCTTCGGGCACACGCGGGGCGTACACATCCAGATGAAACGCCCGGACCGGTTGCCCGACCAGGAAAATCAGCACCCCTGCCCCCAGCATGAATAAAGATTGAATACGCATCGATTGAGCCAAAAAGGGGGCCCCTCTTCCCGGAATGGGAAAAGGGAACCCGGTTACTTATTTATTCAAGCTTACCATGCAACGCTTCCCAATGTCCCACCGACTGGGGTATGCCGACCGTACCGTCGGGAATGGGCGCACCTTCCGGCCACAGGTGGAAAATGATCCCGTCCGTTTTCGCAACATGGTCGACCAATCCATCCACAGCTTTTTTATCAGTGGGGTAATGCACCGCTACGCGACCGGTATCGATTTCCTGCTTGTGATCGTGCCAGTTTTTCTTGTGAGACCATTCGGGAATCAATTTCCGCGCCAGTTTCTTGGAAACCATATACTCAACCTCCGTCATGCGGGCGTTGGGATCGGTGGACTCGAAAAGAATGCACTGGATAATGTCGTCGTTGATCGGCTTGCAATAATGATGAAAGGGACCCATCACTTCGCCGTCCATCACATGCGGAGCGCTGACGTGAATGGTGTAGCCATCCAGCGGACTGGGCGGGGCCTTGTCACCTGATGCCTTATCCCCGGCGGTGGCACAGGCCGCGGTCATACTGAGCATAATCAAACAAAGAAAAAATACTTTTGACAATTTCATGAAAACCTCCAGATTTGAATTGCATTAATAAATTGAAAGATTTCTACCTGAAGAAATAATTAATGGAACTCTGGTTACGGAAAATCGCAATCGGATGTAACAATTCGAGGGGGACAATTAAATCAATCCCAATATTCAAATTCACCCTTCTTTGGGATAAAAAACCAAGAAAAGCACAAAAGCTTGGAAAGTACTAGTTCTATACAGGGTTGGCTCAGGAGACGGGGCCGCGCACCAGGCGGAAAAATGCGTCGAGGTCCTTGATTTTATCTTGATGGGCCTGGCCGGACAGCCAGGCCCTTTCAAATTATTTTCGCAGGCCGCTGATTTTTATTGGCGACCGGGTTGGAACCTATTCAGTTTTTCAATCCCGATAGGCCACTCCATGTGTTTCACCACCAGTGCTGACCTTAGTAGTGAGGCTCAAATCGGCGGCGGAAACCACAGCCAATTTGTTTTCATCCCGGATCGCCACGTAAATCGTTTTCCCGTCCGAGCTGATGGCAATCATATCCGGACGCTGGCCCAAGGGAGTGGTTTTAACGATTTTCCGGCTGGCGGTGTCGATCATCGCTATCTGGTTCAGACCCCTCTGCCCGACATAAACGGTTTTCCCGTCTGGGCTGAGTACCAGGCCATGTGGTTCTCCCGGGACATCGACTGAAGCTTCCACTGAACCGGTTCGCGGATTCATCAATAACAATTTATTATCCGCTGGAGCGGTGAGCCAGAACAGACCCCAATCTGCTGTAGGTCGAATGGCCATGGCGCCTTTGGCCCCCGCCAGGGTTTGGGTGATCTTGCGGGTATTCGTATCGACCACCGAAATATTCGCGGCTCCCGCGTTGACCACGTACACCTTTTGTCCGTTGGGCGAGAACACAGCCGTGATGGCTTTCTTCCCGGTAGCCATGGTGTGGATGGCTGTCTTAGAAGCAACATCGATAAAGGTGATATTCCCCGCTCCAACGTTGCACGCGATGGCGATCTTGCCATCGGGGGATACAGCCACATCATGGGCCTTGGTATCCGTCACTACATCGGCCAACTTCTTTTTCGACACAGCGTCTATGATGGTTATGCTGTTAGTCCCCAAATTGGCGATGAAAGCCACCTTGCCATCTGGACTGAAAGTGACATTATGAGCTCCGGCACCGGTAGGAATGGTCTTCACGACCTTATTGGAACCGGTATCAATGATCTGGACATTGGCACCCTTCATATTAGCAACCCATACTTCACCCGCGGCGCTCTCGCTGACCGGCAACGTCCCCGACAGGAAAAGAACCGTAAAGATGGAAACCGCAAATAGTATCCATGGCTGCCGCCGTGGCCGAAAAGGGTCATTCAATTTCTTCCCGATGGGATTAATAGTTTTGATTTTATCTCCGCACATATTTTGCCTCCATGGAAAATAAATGGTGGATGACTTTTCATTTAATATTCTGTAGAGATTGAAATAGTACTTGAATTCAACTGGTAAGTACAACTCAATTAGGAACTCAGGAGACGGGGCCGCGTACCAGCCGGAGAAACGCATCGGGGCCCTTGATTTTGTCCTGATAAGCCTGGCCGCCCTCGTCCTTATAGGAAATGACGATGGCCTGCGCGCCTTTTTCGGAACTGGTCCAGGTGCCCCAGCCGCCGCCTTTCGGGAAAATACGGTCGATGAACACCTTGTCGCCGTCCTTGTCGATGTTCCGCTTACGCCGGTCGTAGAGTTGCAGGGCTTCTTCGGGAGTGGGCAGGCGCCAGTTGTCGTAGCCCGCGAATTTCTTGTTGTTCATACGTTGCGCGAACTCCTTGGCGGTGTACCAGTTCACCCATTTCTTCTCGATCTGCCAGTAATCGAGTTTCATCCACATGAGCTTGGACCGGGTATCTAGAATGGTGTCGTCGCCAAAATCCAGAAACCGCTGGTCGGCGGATTTTACCGCCGGTTTTTTCTGAATGGAATCACCCGCCCACAGGGTGGACACAAGGAATGCCTGGAATCCGAAGACTGCCAGTATGAAACATCCGATAATCCGCCGCCGCATGAGAAACCTCCTGCTGAAATTTTGGCACTCGGCCTGAATTGGAAATTCGACCCAAGTTTACAATTTAAAGCCCTCCCCTGTAAACGGGTAAATGGCTTGACAGGTTGGGGGGTTGGAGTACAATTTACGTCATCCTATCGAACCGGAGGCGTTTATGAGTCTCGACTTCCCCCATAAAAGAATTCTTCTTAACACCTTGGCATTGTTGATCGTTACCGCCGTGGCGGGAACTCCTTTGCTGGATGCCAAACCGCGCGATAAGGACCGCTGGGATGAAAAATACGGCACGGAGGTCTATATTTTTGGCAAAGAGCCGGTGCCGTTCCTCAAGCAGAATGTCCATCTGCTCCCCAAAGGCAAGGCGCTGGACATCGCCATAGGCGAGGGCCGCAACGGGGTGTATCTCGCCACGCAGGGATTCGAGGTGGTGGGACTGGACATCTCGGAGAAAGGTCTCGCCAAGGCGCACCAACTTGCCAAACAACATGGGGTGACCATCAAAACGCGGGTGGTCGATCTGGAAAACCATCAACTGGAAAAGAACGCCTATGACGTGATTCTCCTCATGTACTACATGCAGAGAGACCTGTGGCCGCAAATTGCGGATGCCCTCAAGCCGGGCGGCATGGCGATCATCGAAACCTATAATGTCGACCACCTGAAACATCAGAAGTTCAATCCCAAGTGGCTGTTGAAGCCCAACGAACTGCTGGAGGCGTTCAAGGACATGAAAATCATCCGCTACCAGGCTTATGAGGACAGCGACCAAGCCTACTCCAGCATCATCGTACAAAAAGCAGAATAACCCCGGGTGAACAAAACCGAAAAACTTTTTATCGCGCTGGCCAATGCGTTCCCGGTATGGGTGGTGTTGGGCTCGGGACTGGCGTTGTGGGAACCCGCCACGGCTACCTGGTTTCAGCCGACATGGATTCCATACTTCCTCGCCCTCATCATGCTCAGCATGGGGTTGACGCTGACCGCGCAGGATTTTGTGCGGATTCTGGAAATCCCCGGAACGATTCTACTGGGCGTAGGATTGCAATACCTCGTCATGCCTCTGCTGGCCTTCGGTCTGGCGCATTTATTTAAACTGCCGATCGATTTCGTGATCGGTCTGGTACTGGTCGGATGCTGCCCCGGCGGCACCGCATCCAACGTGGTCTGCTTCATTGCAAAGTTAAACGTCGCACTGTCGGTCACCCTCACCACCTGCTCGACTCTGCTGGCGGTGCTCATGACCCCTCTGCTGACCACCTGGCTAGTGCAATCGGTTTCGGAATCGTTGACAGGCACGGCAGTGGAGGTGGATACCCTCGGCCTGTTGATCAAAACCTTCCAGGTGGTGATTCTGCCGGTGACGGCTGGCATCGCCTTCAATCATTTTTTTCATAAACAGGTGCAACGCATCGCCGCGTACACGCCGTTTCTGGCGGTGCTGTCCATCGTATTCATTGTCGACTTCATTCTCGCCGCCAAAAAGGAAGCCATTATGGAAAGTGGCGCGTCTCTTTTGTGGGCGGTGGTGATTCTGCATTTTCTGGGATTCCTGCTGGGTTACGTGCTGTCCCGGGGTCTGGGGATCCGCGACCGGGACGTCCGGACGATTTCGGTGGAAGTGGGCATGCAGAACTCCGGACTGGCAACGGAACTGGCGCGAAGCAATTTTGCCGCCTTTGGGCTGGCCACCGTGCCGGGGGCCATTTCGGCCCTCACCCACTGCATTCTCGGAAGCCTCGTGGCCGGCCTGTGCCGCCTGTGGCCCCCTCTGACGAGGGACGAAAATGGCTGACAGTTAACGGCAATCGATGGTCATAGGGCGCAGTTCCAACGATTTAAAGGGCGATTCGCCGCCCTTCTAGCGAGGGCGGCCAATAGCTAATAGCCTGTGAGCAGATGAAGATTCTTAGGCGCAAATCAAGTTTTTAAATTGCAAGCGGAGGCACTCCGCCCCGGCCTGTGATAAGATGTAGGCATTCCGTGGACCCGTTTTTGGCAAGGAGGGATTTTGGCAACATTTAACGTTTTGTTGGCAACAGAATTGAATGATTTTAACGAGGCCCATGAGAGCGAACTACTCCTACGGCTGGAGGAGGCATGCTTCGAACGTATCCCGACCCTGAAATACGCCTGGGAAATCGCTCTGGACGCGCCGGACGAGTCGGAAGCCAAAAACGACGCGGTTGAAAAATTCGTGAACGTCTGCCGGACCTACCCCTTCGAGTTGAAGATGCTGGTGCATGCGGGGACGGGGCAGATTCTGCGCAGGAAAAAAACTTTTGAACCCTGAAACTGGATTGGAACAGGGCCATGAATATAATTCTTAACAGCTATTGCAACCTGAAATGCAATTATTGCTTCGCCGACGAGTACATGGAAGAAACGGTGAATACGCCGGGCAAATCCATGGACTACGATTATTTTACGAAGGAGATGCTTCCAAAGATCCAAACCTCCGGGGGTATCAACTTCATGGGCGGGGAGCCGACGTTGCATCCGCGGTTCAACGAAATGTTTACAGCCACGCTGGACGCCATGTCGCCTTACTCCAACCTCGGCCTGTTCACCAACGGCCTGATGAAGGACCACGTGCTGGACCTGCTGGAGCATGCAGTCAGCGCCCAGGGTAGTGTCCAGCGGCACATCACGTTCTCGGTTCTGCTCAACTGGCAGACAATGGAGAACATCTCTGAAAAAAATCACCAGCGATGCCACGAAGTGGCGCGCCTCCTCCTCAGAAAAAACGGGTACGGCGTCACCTTCAGCATCAACCTGTATTCGAAGGACCAGGACCTTGAAACCCAGTGCCGGGAAATCGACGCTATTTACCAGGAGATCGGCCTGCCGCGGGACAAGTCCTATCGCATCCGGGTCAGTCCGGCGTTTCCCATCGTCGGCGAAATCGACAACACCTATCTGCCGATCCGCGATTTCCCCAAGGTAGGGCGGCGGATGATCGATCAGCTCAAAAAATATCCGCAGATGGCGTTCCGTTTCGACTGTTCGTTCCCGCCGTGCTTTCTCGATGAAACCGGCGCGGGCGAGGAGGACCTGGTCACCCGCTTCTATTACCACGGCTACAAACAGGTCCCGGAGTTTTCGGAATGGAAAACCCAACAGTTTTATTTTGGGTGCGCCGACGGCAGTCCCATGGATATCGACTCCAAGGGCGATTGCTTCAACTGTTTTCCATTTCACGATTTTAAGCTGGGGAATATTTCGGAATTCAAGGAAGTGAACCCGATCAGCGAGGCACGGATGGGCTCCCGCTTTTTAACCCACGTGTTCGAAAACACGAAGGCGAAGGAACCCTGCCTCTCTTGCCCACATTACATGGTGCGGTGTACCAGCGGATGCTTCGCCTACAATTTCGTGGATCAGGAACCCGCCACGCCGGCGGTGGCGGTGGAAGAGAAATAGATTTAAAGCGAAGAACCCGTGAACGCCGTCGCCCGATCGGAACCAAAGTCGTTGGTGATCATAATAAGGTGAAAGCCTTCCTGCGTCTGCACCGGGCCAAACACTTCGCCCCGGTTGAGGGTCATATCCTTGACCCCCTCACGGATGATCTGTTCCAGTTCCGCATTCTTTAATACGGGCTCGTATCCCCTGATGCGGGGATCGTCGGACGACAACTCGATCCACCCCAGGTTGCCGCCGTCCTCTTTGGAAGAACACAGACTGTACTTTTCGGACAGGCGCATCAACATCTGGACCCGGTTGGTGGCCGATTTGGCTTCGCTGATAGTCCCTTTTAACAATTCCGCGACTTCTTTTTTTTCCACCACAATGTGGCGAACCTGAATCTGATGAGAAAAACCTACCATGTAGACCCTCGTTAAAATCAGAGGCTCCCGAAACGCGGGAACCGCCAATGGTTGTTTGCAGTTTGAATGCTGGTTAGTCTAAATTATTTCTTTTTAAATATCCAGACACCTTATGCCCCTATCCTCAAAAAAATTGATCCTGGCTTCCCGCTCGCCCCGCCGGTCGGAATTACTGCAGTCGCTGGGCCTGGAGTTCGAAGTGAGCCCTTCCCAAGTGGAGGAAACCACCGATCCAGAGCAATCTCCGGAGCAAAATGCCACGAATATTGCCCGCGACAAGGCCCATTGGGTGGCCCGGCACAATCCCGGCCGTTATGTGCTGGGAGCGGACACCATGGTGGTGCTGGACCGGGAAATCATCGGCCAACCCGCTGATGAGGAAGACGCCTGCCGGATTCTTTCAAAACTGGCGGGGAAACAGCACCGGGTCATCACCGGCGTTGTGTTGATCACTCCGGAGGCCGAAGAACATGAAACCGCTGTGGTCTCGACGGTCACCCTCAAATCCGTTTCCGAAAACGAAATCCGATCCTATATCGCGACGGGAGAACCTCTCGATAAAGCAGGAGCGTATGCTATTCAAGGACAAGGTTCCTTCCTGGTCGAATCCTGGGAGGGATCCTGGACCAACATCGTCGGTCTTCCTCTGGAAGCGCTTACCGATCTTTTTCAACAAGCCGGGTTCCCGGTCCCCAAAGAAAGCGAAGGCAACCGAAAATAACTCCGCAGGTTGCAACTTTCTCGAAAACCCGAAACTCAGTAAAACTTTTCCCTTTTGTTTATGGTCTGTTTGCAGGATTTCTTGAGCTTGATACTCAAGAAAATGCTTGACAAATTGAGGCTTGCTCGAACTTGAAAATGCCAAAAAACTCAATTTTTACTTGCACCCTTCCGATTTTTATTCATACTAGGACTATCTAGACTTAATGAGAACTTTTTGTGACGATACGGCGGAAACATGACTGCAGTAGGAAGTACAATCGAAATTCAGGGGCTATGCAACCAGTGCAGTGCACCCGTTTTCCTGAATCACTGTACCGATTGGTACGGTAATTCCGTCGTCTCGTTGAATTGCTGGAACGGACATTACAAGTGGATTGACTTTGAAAATATCGAAAAGGATCTCCACGTAGATCCCGAGACCCAACTGGTCACCTATATCGGATTTCTCGATGCTCCATGATTTTCCATCCTGAACCCTCCACCTTAAAAAAAATTCAAATTCGAACACTGTTGGTGTCGCTTGTTTTGTTGACGACATGGGTTTCTTCCGCGTGGGCGGTGCCCAAGACCCCTCCGGGGATGGTTTACGTTCCCGAAGGTTATTTTCAAATGGGTCAATCGTCCAGCGAAGCCGAAGACCAGAAACCGATGCACTTTGTTTACACCTCAGCGTATTTCATCGATAAATACGAAGTCAGCAACGCCGAATATAAAAATTTTCTCGACGCCACGGGACACGTCAAACCCAAGTACTGGGAGGACGAACAGTTCAACCAACCCAATCAGCCGGTGGTCGGCGTCAGTTGGTTCGATGCCATGGCCTATTCGCGCTGGAAAGGCTGCCGCCTGCCCACCGAAGCGGAATGGGAAAAAGCCGCACGGGGCAAGGACGGGCGCCTCTACCCCTGGGGAGAAAAATGGGCCAAAGGGAAGAAACTCTATTTCGTCAATGTGTTTGGAGTGGAAGATCGATATGAATTTACCGCACCCGTCAATTATTACGCCACCGGCGCCAGTCCCTTCGGAGCACTCAATATGGCCGGCAACGTCTGGGAATGGTGCCTCGACTGGTACGACAAGGATTACTACCGCATCAGCCCGGAACTGGATCCCGAAGGCCCCGAAGCCAAACAGATGAAAGTCCTGCGCGGGGGTTCTTGGGTCAATGATATCGACGGCGTTCAGGTCACCCAACGGACCCGCAATTTACCGGACATGCAAAACAACATTTACGGCTTCCGAACCGTTTTGCCCCTTCGTTAGCAATCCGCTTCCCCATCCCTGTTTGTCAAAACGGTTGACATTCCCCCGCCCAAGGCTTTATGTTATGCTCCAAAAGAAAACATTTCGCTAACCATTTTCCCAACAGCACTGAACCACAAGGATGAAAGCATGAAGCGTTCGAGCAATCTTAGGCCTTTGATTTTTTTATCATTATCGTTATTTTGCGTTGCCGGTATGGCCTCACACGTGTGGGCTCATAGTGGGCACGACCACGCGGTAGAACCATCCATCTCTCTGCCTGACGTACTCGCCAAGGTAAATGGAACCGACATAAAAAAATCATCGATCTGGCCCAGCCTCACCCGGACCGTGAAACAGTACAAGGACCGGGGTATTCCTCTGACGCAGGCACAGGAAAAAGTGGCTACCAAAAAACTGCTTCAGGACCAGATCAACCGCCATCTGCTCCTTAAAAAAGCCGACACCATGGGAATCCATGTCTCTTCCGGAAAAGTCGATGAAGAAGTGAATACGGTAAAAAAACAGTTCTCATCCGAAAAAGAATTTCTCAAACAACTGGAACTTAAAAAACTGACTCTCAAGCAATACCAGCAGGAACTCAAGGAGGACATCCTGATCGACGCGGTATTCCGCAGGGAATTGGGTGAAAGAATCAAAATTACTGATAAGCAGATTGAAGATTACTTCAAAAAAAATCCACTGCAGTTTTCGAGTGAGGAACAACGTCGGGCCAGCGTTATTCTGATCAAGGTCGATCCCAAAGCCGGATCGATAGGAGATCGAAAAGCCCGCCAGGAACTGCAAAAAATCGTGGGGAAATTAAAAAAGGGCGGCGACTTCGCGGAGCTGGCCCGAATGCATTCCCAGGATTCTCTCGCGAGACGCGGAGGGGATTTGGGTTTCTTCACGAAAGACCGGATGTTCGGGCCTTTCAGCAAACTGGCATTCAAGCTCGAGGTGGGCAAAGTCAGCGAAATCTTCCGCACCCAACACGGTTATCAGATTTTGAAGGTAACAGGAAAAAAAGCGGGAAAAAAAGCGGGAAAAAAAGGAACTCTGGCAAGCGAAAGGGGAAATATCCGGAAGTTGCTGATGGACCGGGAAATTAAAACGAAAAGCCATCCTTATCTGGAAGCGTTGCGAAAGAAAGCCAGTATCAAAATTTACTTTTAGTAAACCGGATCAGGTCCACCGGAACAACCACGCTACCCTCAACGCCCGTCCACAAAAAAATGAACATCGTGCCTTGTTGCCGGTTCACCGCAGGGGCAGACCTGATTATTTTTTGGTTTTCTTGCCTTTGTCTTTACCGGCCCCGACTTCGTTCAGTTTGCGCTTGACGATTTTTCCCTTGTCCCGCTCAAAGTCCACCTTCAAATGCACGGAATTGGGGAACAGTTTGGCCACCACACCCTCTTTCTTCTTCCCGGCAAAATCAAATTTAATGGTATCTCCTACCTTCATGGTACGCACCTCCACAGAATTGTCGACCGATCGATAAAGAAATCCCCATGGAATACCGGCACGAGGATATATTGAAAAACAAGAAGGTTATTAGAATCGCCCTCTCCTGTCAATCCTTTCTTGAGCTCCTATCCGGCCAGCGTGACGCTGGACCCAGTTTGCCATAGGTGGAGTGATGTAATATGCGCCCAGTGACATTCTTTTGGGGATAACGGTCAGCCAGTTCCCCCTCCGGGTAGGAGTCTGGTACAATCCGGCTGAAAGGTGGATTCTCCATGACAACCGCGACCCAGCAGAACTCCTTACCCTCAGAAAGTCCACAATCAGCGACGGCCTATGCCCAAGTGGTGTTCAACCTTCCCCTGAAAGAAGAGTTCACCTACGGCATTCCAGAGCACCTTCAGGGGCAGGTCTGCGTGGGAACGCGCGTACTCGCCCCCTTCGGTCCCCGCAAAATCACCGGCTACGTGGTGGGCCTGACGGGTCACTGCGAAGGGGATTTCGAAATCAAATTCATCCAGGACCTGCCCGATGGAGCACCTGTTATTTCGGAAGAATTGTTGTCGCTGACCCGGTGGGTGGCGGATTATTACAACGCGGGCTGGGGCGAGGTGATCAAAGCCGCGCTTCCCGGCGGCATCGATGAAGATCACCACGAAATCTTTTTTCTTACGGATACCGGAGAGGCCGCTCTTCAGAAACATGCTCTTCCCCAAAACGCGCTTAAGATTCTGCTGGCTCTCCAGAGCAAAACCTCGCTCAATAAAAAACAGATTCAAAAAATCCTGCGCAAACAGTTCAGCGCCTATGCCCTGGCGCAGTTGGTCCGGGAAGACTATGTGTCCTCGCAGGTGAAGATCAAACAGAAATCCGTCGCTTACACCAATGATAAAAAGGCCTGCCTCACGCTCGACAACCACACCCCGGACGAGTTGGAAAAACTTCTCAAACGCAGTCCCAAACAACGCGAGCTTTTTAAATTGCTGACGGGAAAAGAGATTCTCCTTTCGGACCTGGCCAAAACGCTTCCCGGATACTCAGCACCACTCCGCGAACTGAAACGCAAGGGACTGGCCAAAACCTTTTCCGTCAAACAGGAACGCACTGCGGAAGACCTCGAAACGGATCCCGAATGGAACCCGGAAGCGCCGCAGATATTTACCGAGGAACAGCAATCGGTATTCAAACAACTGGTCCAATCCATTATCGCTTCCGAGTTCAAAACGTTTCTTCTGCACGGGGTGACGGGGAGCGGCAAAACAGAAGTCTACATGCGCGCCATCCAGCAGGCTTTGGATGCGGGAAAAACGTCGATCATGCTGGTTCCGGAAATTTCCCTGACGCCGCAAACCGTGAACCGCTTTCAACGGCGGTTCGGGTCGAATGTCGCCATTCTGCACAGCGGACTCACCAACATCGAGCGTTACCTGGAATGGGAAAAAATAAGGGAGGAACAGGTCTCCATTGTCGTCGGGGCGCGGTCGGCGGTGTTCGCGCCGTTCAAAAACCTGGGCGTCCTCATCATTGACGAAGAGCACGATACCTCCTACAAACAAGATAGTGTCCCTCGCTACCACGCCCGCGAAACAGCCATCGCACGGGCTCAGGCTTGCGGTGCTGTGGTGATCCTCGGCTCTGCCACACCTTCTCTGGAATCGCGCCAGAAAACCGCCAACGGGGAATACCAGTACCTGACTCTGGCGGAACGCATCGGCGACCGTCTGCTTCCCGTGATCCGTATTGTCGATATGAGAAAAGAACGCGATGAAGCCAAGAACTATTCGATCTTTTCAATTCCACTGAAGCAGGCGATGATGGACCGTCTCGAACAAAAGGAGCAGATGTTCCTGTTTCTCAACCGGCGCGGCACCGCGAATTATGTGGTGTGCCGGAAATGTGGGTTCGTGTTCGAATGCCTTCGGTGCAGTGTGTCACTCACCTTTCACGGCAATTCCAAAACCCTGCGCTGTCATTATTGCGATTTCAGCGCTCCCATGCCCGGCAAATGCACCGAATGCAGTGGCGAAATCATTCGCTTCAGCGGATTCGGCACGCAAAAGCTGGAGGAGGAAACGCGAGCCCTCTTTCCGCAGGCGCGTATCAAGCGCATGGACCGCGACACCATGAAGACCCGTGGTTCCTTCGAGAACATCTACAACGAAATGCGCGCCAGGGAGATCGACATTCTGATCGGCACGCAGATGATTACCAAGGGCCATCATTTCCCCAACGTGACACTGGTGGGTGTCGTTTATGCGGATTTGTCTTTGCACATTCCGGATTTCCGTTCCAGCGAACGCACGTTTCAGTTGCTGACGCAGGTGGCGGGCCGGGCCGGTCGCGGCAAAGTGCCGGGAACGGTCATCATTCAGGCGCACAACCCGGACCACTACGTGTTTGACTATGTGCCGCAACACGATTACAACGGATTTTTCGAAAAGGAACTGGGACTGCGCGGAAAGTTGAACTATCCGCCGTTCACGCAACTGGTGGCTTTGGAAATCGAAAGCGAAACCGAGGTTGAAGGGGAAGCGGCGGTCAACCACCTCAAACAGTTTTTGTCGGAACCCGTCCGGCAATCGCCGGGAGTTGAATTATTGGGACCCTCCCGCGCCGCGATGTACCGCATCAACAACCGCTTCCGCTGGCACCTGATTCTGCGCTCGCAAGAAACGGCGCCTTTGCAATCGCTCGTCACCCAATGCCTCGCCAACCAGCAACTCAGAAAACTCACCACCGGAAAAGTCAAAATCACTGTCGACGTCGACCCGATGAATCTGCTTTAGCGTTCCTTCCCGCCATGCTACCCTGTTAAACTATTTTAATGATGACGTGAAAGGACGCTCATGCGATTGCTCCGGAAAACTTACGACTGGATTCTACACTGGTCCGCCACCAAACATGCGCTTCCTGCGCTGGCGATTCTGTCGTTCGCCGAATCCTCTTTCTTTCCCATTCCGCCCGATGTTTTACTGATCGCTATGGCGGTAGCGGTTCCGCTGAAAGCGTTCCGGTTCGCGGCGGTCTGCTCGGTCGCCTCGGTGCTGGGGGGTATGTTCGGCTATTTATTGGGATGGCAGTTCATGGACCTGATCGGCATCCGCATCGTCGAGTTCTATCATTTGCAGGCGCAGTGGGATAAAATAGGCAGTTGGTACGAGGAATACAATGCCTGGGCGGTGGGCGCGGCCGGGTTCACCCCGTTGCCGTATAAAGTGTTCACCCTGGCGGCGGGGGCGTTCCAGATCAATTTTCCGGTCTTCGTGCTGGCCTCGCTGGTCAGTCGGTCGGCGCGGTTTTTCATCGTCGCCTGGTTGATCTACAAATTCGGCGCGCCCATTAAAATTTTTATCGAAAAATATTTCAACATTCTCAGTATTGTTTTCATCGTGCTCTTGTTTGCGGGGTTTGTTCTGGTGAAATACATTTTTTGATCCCGGAGCTTTATGGATTCGCATATCGTTGTCTACATCACCGCTTCTTCGCAGGAAGAAGCCGACACCTTGAGCCGTGGATTGGTCGAGGCTAAGCTGGCGTTCTGCGTCAACAGCGTGCCGTCGGTGAAGTCGACCTACTACTGGGAAAACCAGTTGTGCATCGACGACGAATTTTTGTTGATTGTAAAAACCCGCGCCGACCGGTTCGATGAACTGGAGCAATGGGTGGTCGAACATCACAGCTACGACGTTCCGGAAGTGATCGCCCTGCCCATCGTGAAAGGTTCCAAACCGTACCTGAAAGGCATCGACGACTGGGTACCGGAAAAATAATTGACCATAATTTAATTAACCACAGATGAACACCGATAAACACAGATGAAAACTATCTACTCCTCCTTCGACACTTGATAAAGATTTTTAACCATGACTCATCACATCAAAATTCCAAAAGGTTGGGAGATGCCGGAGGAGGAGCTCACGCCGGAGTCGATCTTCATGAATCGGCGCGAGGTGTTGCAGGCGATGGGCTGGGTCGGTGCGCTGTCCGCCAGTCTCCTGTACGGATGCGCTCCGGGGTCCACGGAAGTCACCAATGCCCATCCGGAGAAGAACCTTACCCCGCTCGAGAAAAAATTGTACCCGGCCTCTCGCGTGACCCGTTACAAGATGGACCGCCGGATCACCGAAGAAGCGGTGGCGGCCAGCTACAATAATTATTACGAGTTCAGCGAGGTTAAGGAAGACGTGAACCACCATGCGCAGAAACTGAAAACCCGGCCGTGGCAGGTGGAGGTGACAGGACTGGTCGAGAAACCGAAAACTTACGACCTGGACGACCTGCTCAAAAAGTTTCATCTGGAAGAACGGTTTTACCGGCTTCGGTGCGTGGAGGCGTGGGCGATGGCGGTGCCGTGGACGGGATTCCCGCTGAAAGCGCTTCTCGATGATGTCAAACCGCTGGCGAAGGCCAAGTACGTGCGCCTGGTGTCGTTTCACGAACCGTTCACCGCGCAGGGGCAGATCGCGTTCTGGCAACCGTGGCCCTATTCTGAGGCGCTCACGGTGAAAGAGGCGATGAACGAACTGACTCTGCTGACAACAGGAGTTTACGGTCACCCGCTACCCAAACAGCACGGCGCGCCGGTGCGGCTGGTGGTGCCATGGAAGTATGGCTTCAAAAGCATCAAGGCCATTCAGCGCATCGAGTTGATCGACCATAAACCGCAAACTTTCTGGAACACGTTACAACCGCACGAATACGGATTCACCGCCAACGTCGATCCCGGCGTGCCGCATCCCCGCTGGCCGCAGACCAAAGAGGAAATGATCGGCACCAAAGAAATCCGCCTCACCCAACTCTACAACGGCTACGGCGACTTCGTCGGTGATCTTTATTCCTGAAAATTTATTCTACTGATTGGGCGCACCGGAAGCCGATGTGGTTGAAACGGCCGGCGGGCAAGTCATAGTTTCTGCGCGTGGTGCGCAGAACCTCCGGCAGGTCACGCCACGACCCGCCGCGGATGACGCGGTACTTGCTGGTGAAGGGTCCGGTAGGATTCTCCTTCGGGCTGGTTTGATAGAAGGTGTCTCCATAATAATCCGCCACCCATTCCCAGACGTTGCCGGACATATCATGCAGGCCGAAGGCATTCGGTTTTCGGGTACCGACGGGATGCGTACTTCGTTTCGAGTTATCCCAGTACCAGGCGTGATCGCCGTCAATCGTGTCTCCCCAGGTGTAAACCGTGTAGGTTCCCGCGCGCGCGGCTTTTTCCCATTCCGCTTCGGTCGGCAGGCGTTGGCCCACGGCCTTGCAATAGTCCCGAGCCTCGTACCAGGTGACCTGCTCGACTGGCAGGTGTTTGCCGCTGAAGTCTGACGGATTGTTCCCCATGACTTTTTCAAACTGCTCTTGTGTGACTTCAAACTTGTCGATGGTAAATGCAGACAGGTGGACTGTGTGCGGGGTTTCGTCTTCCGCCGCTTTCGACCCCATTTGGAATTCCCCGGCGGGAATCAGGACCATAGTTTCATTTTTAGAGAATGCGTGGGAAGCCGTAGCGGTCAATAACGCGACCACCAGGCAAAAGGAGATTTTTGGAATCCTGTCCATCCTGCCTATCCTGTTACCCTGTCCGCTCAGGGTTTTTTCCGGAACATTTCCATGAAGTTGGCGACGAATCCGGAGATGGCGGCGCCGGAGCCGGCGGCCATGATGAGGATGTCCTTGTCGCCAGTCTGATACCCTAGAACTCCACCAATCACCGCACCCAGGCAGATGATGATCAGGTAGCGCCGTCCCCCGAGCCAGCCGACGAATCCGCCGATGAGGGTTCCAAGCGCTCCGGCGGCCAGGGAGGCCGTTGTGCTTTCCAAGACCACGCCGATCAGAACGCCGGTCATCCCCAACAGGAATATCCCCAGATAAATGTTGTTTTTGTTTTTCATGCTCCGCTCCTGCCCTGAGGGGGAACTGGCTGACCATTTTCCAAAAATCAATATTCCTGGGCACAACTCATGGTTTTTAATTTACCAGCGGCGGTTCGCCGCCTCCTGCCCGGCCCTCTAGCGAGGGAGGCAACCTGCTGACGGTTCATGGCAATCGATGATCGTTGGGCGCCTGCTCAGCGCAGGGCCGATATCGCTGAAGCGTTGTGGCACGATCAATGAGTAGTTTTCGCATCCCAAGGTTTAAAGTTCGCCCCGCGCGGAGCGGCCCGGCTGGCGAAGGTAACGCATCGGTGGTTAAATTGGATTCAGCAAAATTATCACCGGCGATTCGCCGGCGCTAGATTAAAGCGCTTTAAAGACAGCGTCGAGGCTTTTCCCGGCGTCGCCGAACAGCATGCGCGTGTTCTCTTTAAAGAATAGCGGGTTTTGCACGCCCGCATAACCGGTCGCCATACTGCGTTTCAGGACGATGGTGGTTTGGCCTTTCCAGCACTCAAGGACCGGCATGCCGGCAATCGGGCTGTTGGGGTCCGTCTGCGCGGAAGGATTGACGATATCGTTCGCGCCGATGACGATGGACACGTCGATCTTGGGAAAGTCGTCGTTGATCTCATCCATTTCGTACACGATGTCATAGGGTACCCGGGCTTCCGCCAGCAAGACATTCATGTGCCCCGGCATACGCCCGGCAACGGGATGAATCCCGAACCGCACGTTTATTTTTTTGGCGCGGAGGCACTTGGTGATCTCGTACACGATATGCTGGGCCTGAGCGACCGCCATGCCGTAACCCGGAATGATCATAATCTCTTTGGCATCCTTCAGCAGTTGTGCCACCTCATGCGCTTCCATCGCGACAACTTCGCCCTGTTCGCCTTCCACAGCGGCGGCGGAACTGCCCGAGGTGGTTCCGAAACCACCGGCGATGACCGCCAGGAATTTACGGTTCATGGCGCGGCACATGATGTAACTCAGGATGGCGCCGCTACTACCGACCAATGCGCCGGTTACGATAAGCAGATCGTTGTTGAGCATGAACCCGGTTGCGGCGGCGGCCCAACCGGAATAACTGTTGAGCATGGAAACCACGACCGGCATATCGGCGCCGCCGATCGCCATGACCATGTGAATCCCGAACAGCATCGCGATGCCCGTCATAATCAACAAGGGAGTGAGCCCTCCCCCATGACCGGCCGCAGATTGGTCGACGAACATTTTACAGATATAAATAGTTCCGATCAGCAGGCCGAGGTTGAGCCAATGCCGGCCGGGGATCAACATCGGATTGCCGGTGATCTTGCCGCTGAGTTTTCCAAATGCGATGATGGAACCCGAAAAAGTGACGGCACCGATGATAATTCCCAGGCTCGTTTCAATGTCGTGGATGGTCAACTCGACGCCCGTGAAATGCGACACTGGATCCATGAAGTTGGCAAACCCGACCAGCACCGCCGCCATACCCACCAGACTGTGAAGAATAGCGACCAGCTCCGGCATTTCCGTCATTTGCACGCGCTTCGCAAGGACCAAACCAATGGTGCCACCAATTAACAAGCCACCAACGAGAATACCAATATTGGCGGTGACACCGGCGATCGTCGCCACCAGGGCAATGAACATGCCGATGATGCCGTAAATATTTCCGCGCCGTGCCGTTTCCTGGTTGCTCAATCCCCCCAGCGTCAGAATAAAAAGAATGGTCGCCCCTATGTAAGAGACGGTTACGATACCTGGATTCATCTCCTCGCCTCCTATTTGCGAAACATTTCGAGCATGCGACGCGTCACCGCGAATCCGCCTGCAATATTGATAGCGGTGATCAGCACGGCCAATCCGGCCAACCACATGATAATTTTTTCACCCGAACCGATCTGAAGCAGTGCGCCGATGATGATGATACTGCTGACCGCGTTGGTC
Source organism: Nitrospinaceae bacterium (assembly GCA_965237905.1). Classification (GTDB taxonomy): domain Bacteria; phylum Nitrospinota; class Nitrospinia; order Nitrospinales; family Nitrospinaceae; genus SZUA-226. The sequence continues at coordinate 1,212,060 of OZ250172.1, forward strand.
ACACTCATGAGCGGCGTGTGCAACGCCGGCGAGACATTCCAGATCACCATGTAGCCCACAAAGCAAGCCAGCACAAATACGGTGAAGTGCGCCATGAACGATGCCGGGGCGACAGCCCCCAGTCCAAATAAAGCCAGACCTCCAATACCTAACGTGAGGGCCGGTCCTATCCAGGACGGTTTCTCTTCTGCTACAACTACCGGTTGGACTTCCTCTGCGGGTTTGGGAGGCGCGGCCGACAACTTGGGTGCCGGTGGCGGCCAGGTGATTTTGCCACCCGCGACGACGGTGGCGCCGCGAACCACTTCATCCTCAAAGTTCACAACCACCTTGCCCTCTTTTTCCGGGCACATGTCCGTTAACAGATGGCGCAGATTGGTGCCATACAACTGACTGGATTGCGTCGGCAGGCGGCTGGGCAAATCGGTATAACCGATGATGGATACGCCATGAACCTGCACCACCTTGCCTGCCTCACTCAACTTGCAGTTGCCGCCCTGTTCCGCGGCGAGATCGACGATCACACTCCCGTCCTTCATCGACTTGACCATATCTTCCAGAATCAATTCCGGTGCCGGCTTGCCGGGAATCAAGGCGGTGGTGATGATGATATCCACCTCTTTCGCCTGTTCCGCGAACAGTGCCATTTCCGCCGCGATAAATTCTTTACTCATCACTTTGGCGTAACCGCCGGTGCCCGAACCCTCTTCTTCAAAGTCGAGCTCCAAAAATTCCGCGTCCATACTCTCCACCTGTTCCTTAACTTCGGGTCGGGTGTCGAACGCGCGCACAATGGCGCCCATACTGTTGGCGGCGCCGATCGCCGAAAGACCCGCCACCCCGGCGCCAATCACCATCACCTTTGCCGGGGGAATTTTGCCCGCGGCGGTAATCTGACCGGTAAAAAACCGGCCGAAGTGCTGTGCGGCTTCAACCACGGCACGGTATCCGGCAATGTTGGCCATGGAGCTGAGCGCATCCATTTTTTGCGCGCGGGAAATGCGGGGAATACTGTCCATCGCGAGGGCGGTAACTTTTTTCTCAGATAATTTTTTCAGCAGGTCCGGATTCTGTGCCGGCCAGAGAAATGTAATGATTATTTGGTTCTCATGGAGCAAATCCACTTCTTCGGATTTCAGGTCAGGATTAAACTCCGGGGCACGAACTTTTAAGATGATGTCGCTATCGTCCCAAATGGCTTTGGCGTCTACCACAACCGTCACACCCGCTTCGGCATAGGCGGAATCGGCAAAATTAGCAGCCGTCCCGGCACCGGACTGAATCGCGACTTCAAAACCCAGTTTTTTAATAAGCTGACCAGCAACCTCCGGGGTCGTTGCTACTCGTCTTTCACCAGCATGGACTTCTTTTGGAATCCCGATTTTCATCTTACTTATCCCTTTTATGGAATCGATTCTTTGGAATGAAAACGAATAATAACTAAAACCCGTCACAAGTCAAAAAAAAATTGAGCCGGGCCAAAATAAGCCCTAGAGACTAGCATACAATCGGGTTTATGACCATTTTTCAATGGAAAGTTCCTTATTCCCCGCCGGAGCACTGAATTGGGACCTCCATCACCTATGGACCAACCCAGCGAAAACCTTGTAAATCATTGGTTTTTCATGATAAATACTACTCGCGGGGCGTCTTGCCGGACCCGCCGAATTCCCCCAAAATAATTGAAAACAAAGATTTTACGGGTTAGAATAAACTAAAGGAAATAGCGGAAAACATTGGGGTTCATCGTTTCCCAGAGTTCCGAAAAGGTGATGAAAATATCCATTTCAGATATTTAGCCTCAAAAGTGATTTTATGAGACCAGAAGACCTTAATTTTGATATTCAGGAAACTGATTTTCTTGCCGAAGACTTTTCTCAATTCTTCAATATTTTTGAGAAGATCTTTAGATTCTATTTCTTCGCCCGCGATGCGGAAGGGGCGCTGACCTACATCAGCCCGAAAATCAGCGAGGTTCTGGGCTACAAGCCGGAGGAGTTCAAGAAAAACTGGAAAAAATACCTGAGCGAACATCTGACCAACAAGGAAGTGATTCTAAGGTCAGAGTTCCCCCAATACAGCGGCAAACATATCAAGCCCTACAGCGTGGAGATCAAAAGCAAGAGTGGCGAGAAAATCTGGCTGGACGTTCACGAAGCCCCAATACTGGACCCGGCTGGGAACGTGGTGAAATATCATGGACTGGCCATCGACTACACGGCGCGCAAAAATCAGGAAAACCAGCTTCGGACGCGGGAGAAACGGTTCCGGGAAATCAGCCAATCCTCACCCATCGGAATCTTTCATGCCGACCCCAACGACCTGATGACCTACGTCAACCCGGCCTGGCAGATCATCACCGGGCGTCCCATGGCCGAGACGCTGGGCAATCCCTGGTGGCAACCCATTCATCCTGAAGACAAAGAGAAAGTATTCCGGACCTGGGAGATCGCCGCCAAGGAAGAGCGGGAGATCTCCATCGAGTGCCGAATCATACGGCCCGACAAAGAATCGGTCTGGGTGCAGTTGCATTCCCGCTTCCTGTTCGATGACCACGGCAAAATCACCTTCGGCACCCTGGAAAACATCAGCGGAAGAAAAGCCGCGCAGGAAAAACAGGAACAGTTGATCCAGGAATTGCTGGACCTCAAAAAGAAGCTGGAAATTTCTGTTCGTACCGATCCCTTAACCGATCTCCCGAACCGCCGGGGATTAGCGGAGAAACTGGAGTACGAAAAAGTCCGGTTCGATCGTAGCAAGAGTCCTTTTACCATTATCATGGGTGACATTGATCATTTCAAAAATATCAACGATACCTTCGGCCACGATGCAGGAGATCAGATTCTGACCGACATCGCCCGGATGCTGAAAGCTAACTCCCGTAAGCAGGATATTGTATCGCGCTGGGGCGGAGAAGAATTTATCATCCTGCTCCCGGAAACAGATCTGGGAAACGGAGCGATTCTTGCGGAAAAATTAAGAGACAAAATCGAAAGCGAGGTTTTTGTTTACCAGGGCAAAAAAATCCCCGTCACTCTCAGCTTCGGTCTGAGTGTGTACAACAAAAAAGGCCTGAACATGGATGATGTCATCAAACAGGCCGACCAATGCCTCTACGAAGCCAAAAACAGCGGACGTAACAAAGTCGTGTTCAAAAAAAATCTTCTCTAATTAAACCGGCGACTCCAATTCTAAAAAACGTTTCTCGCTTTTACTCATCCATGTCGTCGAAGACACCGGAGGCGAGGCTTTTGCGGGCGGTGCGGGCCTCCTGTTCGGCGCGTGTGATGCCCTGATCGTAATCGTTGTGATCCACATACCTGAGTACCGGTTCCATCTCCGGATGACGTTGCAGATACAATTTCGTCATGGTCTGGCAAACGCGGCGGTATTTGGGATGCCCCGCCTTCTGCGTACGCAGTTCGGTAAAATGGCCCAACTCCCTCAGGTTCATCCCCATGTTCCACCGGATAAAATGATTGAACAGGGAGGCGTATTGCGCTTCGGCACGCATTCCGGCGCGTAGTAAATCGTTATACAAACTCTCCGCCCGTTCGAAACATTCCTGCGCCACCTCACCTTTGCCGATTTCCTGAATCTCCTCGGGTATCGAATAGCCGAGTAGAACCCCCATGTCCTGTCTCTGCTGGGTCAACATGCGATGCCTCTGCAGGTCGCGATACTCGGCGAACCCGGCGATGATGTCGAAGTTGATGGGGTACCCGTATTCCAGCGCACGGCCCGGGCGGTCCCGTTTCGATCGCCGTTCGCCGATGTAGACGGAAAAAATTTCCTGCCGCTTGGCTTCCGGTAATGCGCGGACGATTCCGCGAATCTGTTCAGTCGGGTGCTGGACGTATGGAAAGATCATCGATGCCAGGAGGTTGATCGAATAATCCTCATCTTTGTCCTCCAGCAGAACCACCTCGGGCGACGATTCAATCGCCACCCCTTGCAACAAGTCATCGCACAGAGTCTGCATGGCGCGATCAATCTGAACCCGGTAATCGTTTTTTGTGGCGCGTTTGATGAACGTCGGAATCTGCGAGTCGAGCGCTTCCTTGATCTTTCCGGCCAAGTCCTGCGCCTCGCTCAAACCCTGGCTCAGCAGTTTGGATATGAGTCCGGAAAAGAACCGACCGTTGCCGACCAACCCCATGTTCGCCTGGGTCGCGGCGGGCAGGATGCACCGAATCACGTCGCACGCCGCACTCCGCATAGTGAAGCTGTAAGCGATGCGGTGCACCCGGCGCTCGTTATCGTCTGCCAGATCATTCAGCCCGGCCTTTTCGGTGCCGCCATTGCGTTCCACTTCGATTTGAAATTGCTCCGCCGGTAATCTTTTTCGGAACAGCTCCTGCATCGGTTCGACCATAGACGCATAAGTCTCAAAGATAAAATCCATGGTCTGCACATAGGGGTCTTTCAAATCGGATGCCATGATGTTGGCGGGACACACATAGCGCCACCGCCCTTCCCTCTGCTGGTCGTAAAGTACGTAGCGGGTGGACTCTTCGATGGGGGATCCACCGATTCGGCAGTCCTCGATAATTTTTGTCATGAGGTTGGAGGTTTCTTCGATGCACAGGGGGGCGACCGCCAACTCCGCCACCGACTCGTCGCCGAACTTGTTGACAACGCGGTCGATCATTTCACTGCCCTTGACGTCGTTGGGAGTGCCGTCGGGATTGAGGAATTCGCGTACCACCGTTTCCTTGAATCCGGTCGGAGCCCGGCTGTAACGCGCCAGCGCCGCGCCGATCACCTCAGGGTTGAGGTTCTTCAGAGAAAACACTTTCGCCTCCACGTCCGTCAGGTAAGGGACGAGGATGGTCTTCTCGCGGTCGGTCAGTTCATCGGTTCGTTTGGGTTTCATGGCTGGGATCTTTGGCGCACCGGAAACCGGTGTCGTTGAAACGGACTTCAGGACGGCTCCAGCGGCGGAATGCGCTGTGCAGGGTGTCCGCGTAATTCACCCACGATCCACCCCGCACCACTTTGAACTTTCCGGACTTCGGCCCTTTCGGATTATCTCGAATTTTTTCTTTGTAATAATGCCTGTCGTACCAATCGGCTACCCATTCCCAGACGTTTCCAGCCATGTCATGCACTCCATAAACCGAAGCGCCATTGGGATAACTCCCCACATCGGTCATGGTGGACACGCCCCGCCACTTCCTTTGGTAGGTGGCCTTGCCGGGTGGAGCGCTGTTGCCCCAGGGATATATGTTTCCCAAGGGACCGCGTGCGGCCTTTTCCCATTCCGCCTCGGAGGGCAGACGCTTACCGCGCCATTTGCAATAAGCGACGGCGTCGTGCCAATTCACCTGAGTCACCGGCTGGTTGCGAATTTTTTCAGGAAAACCTTTTCCCTTCCACAAATTGCCTTGGCGGCAAGCCTTTGTTTCGCAGGTATCATCCAGGGCTGGACGGTGCCCGGTAGCCTTCACAAACTCCAGATACTTCTGGTTGGTGACTTCGTAAATATCGATCCAGTATTTGTCCACATAAACAGTATGCCGGGGCATTTCATCCTTGAACCACCAGAGGGTGCAGGCCTTGTCCACCCGGGTACACGTCTTCAGGATCCGGCTCACCTGTTTGAAAGACAATCCCATTTTGAACCGGCCCGATGGAATTTCCACCATATCCGAAAAACCGCGATTGGAATCGACCGGTGCTTCCGCGGCGTCTGCCTGGATAAAGGACGGTGCTCCCAGAATAAAAAATGAAACCAGGAGCATCCAAAGAACCATATTCTGGGTACGGCTGACCATCAACAATAATAAAATCTTCCTGCGATGAATGGAGTTATGGGAAAGAAACTTATTCGATGCCGGAATCTCCGGAACCTTCTTTAAACCGGGCCATCTCCTTGCCATGAATATAGAACAGACAAAGACCCAGAATCATGTTTACGGTGTAAAGCATTTCAACTCTCATATGGTAACGATCAAATTGCAGTTGCAGGCGTGTATCCGCGGGATTGGCTTTTTTTTGTTCATCCATGGTATGCATTTGAGGGCGCAAAATACTGCCGATATACAACGCGAGTACCACCATGATGGCCAGAAACACTTCCTTGGTATACTTTCTTTTGGTCACCACGGGCTCCACGTACCCGGCCCATCCCTTGCGTGCGGCCAGAAACTTGATCACCACCGCCAGAACCATCAACCCTACACACCAGTAAATGATCTGACCATTAAAGAGATCCATGATCCTGCCGACCACCTCACTTTGCTTGGGTTGTTCAAGATTTCTGCGTAACACGCTTTCGACCAGTATCCCCAGCAAAAACATCCCGCTGACCCAGAGGGACAGCGAAAACAGGTACAGCCAGTTGGAAAAATAGATGAGACGTTTCATCATTGAACGGATCTGTTACGACCCGCCTCCCCTCTCAAGATTTACCGGTTTCCGGAAACCCGCTTGCGCAATTCCTTGAAACTGTCCTCGATGTCTTTGGCCTGTTGCCTTTTCTGCCGCTCAACCTCCGGCAAATCGCCCCCGAACCAAGTTTTGACCGTCGTTCCCGTCTTGTACCGGTTGACGGAATTGAGGATGGACAAATAAACGACCCCGTACAAAACGGCGAAGGTATAAAGAGCCCACGGAATGAAGGATCTGAGCCGTTTTTGTTCCTGAGGCGGCTTACTCTCCCACCAGGCCACAAGGTCACGCCATTTGGATATCAACTTTCGCATACCATTTCCCACACAGCGGAAACTTTCCGAATCTTAAAACCAACTATTTGACCCGGCTCCGCTTAACTGGGCCATCATAGCAAAACCCCTATGGGGATACAAGCAAGCGCCACCCGGTAGCGCGGGGTTTGTGATATAGTTGCCCCGTTTACCCATTGTTTGAAACAGTTAACTATCGCACGAGGTTTCCCTTGATCGAAATTCAACCCGCCTCGGCCATCCGTGCCACCGTGGCGGCACCGCCCTCTAAAAGCTACACCAACCGTGCCTACATCGTGGCAGCGCTGGCAGACGGCACCGTGCGCCTGGAAAACCCGCTGTTCAGCGACGATACCCGTTACATGCGGGAAGCCCTGCTCCAGTTCGGCGTCCCGGTAGTGGAGGAAAAACAAGCCGCGGTGGTTCAGGGCCAGGGCGGAAAACTGAAGGTTCCCGACCAGGAAGTCTTTATCGGCAACGCCGGGACCACCATGCGGTTTCTGACCACCTTTGCCACTCTCGCTCCGGGATTGACACACCTGACAGGAGACGAGCGCATGCAGGAAAGACCCATCGAGGACCTGCTGACCTGCCTCCGGCAGATGAATCTGAAAGTCGAGTCCACCAAGGGAAACGGATGCCCCCCTATTGAAATTCATGGTGGAAAACTGCAGGGTGGATCGGTCACACTGGCCGGGGATAAGAGCAGTCAATACCTCACTTCCCTGCTCCTTTCGGCGCCCTATTTTCAAAACGATACTGTTATCAACATCGAAGGCAAACTGACCTCCAAGTCCTATGTCGACATCACCCTCGACATCATGCAGACCTTCGGGGTGTCTGTACTCAATGAGTTTTACCGAAAGTTCACCATCCCTGCGAGCCAGCGCTACCGGGCCCGGTCCTACGCCGTGGAAGGTGACGCCTCCAGCGCCTCCTATTTCTTTGCGGCGGCGGCGGTTACAGGAGGGGAAGTATCAGTCACTAATCTCAACCCGGACAGTGTCCAGGGAGACATCCATTTTCCGGGCGCGCTCGAACAAATGGGTTGCGAAGTAAAACACTCCGGCGAAAAAATTACGGTTTTTGGAAATCCTTTGCGCGGAATCACCATCCATATGAACGACATGCCGGACGTGGTGCAGACTTTGGCGGTGGTGGCGTTGTTCGCCGAAGGGAAAACCACGATGACCGGAATCAGTAACCTGAGAATCAAGGAAACCGATCGGATTGCCGCTTTGGCGAACGAACTCACCCGGCTGGGTGCCTCTGTCGAAGCGGGGGATGACTTCATCATTATCGAGCCGGGGACACACCAACCCGCCGAGGTGGAAACCTACGACGACCATCGCATGGCGATGAGTTTCGCGGTGGCCGGCCTCGGCATCCCGGGAGTGAAAATCAAAAATCCCCGGTGCGTCGACAAATCGTTTCCAGATTTCTTCGAACGCTTTCAGGAACTCTATGGGTGACCCAAAATACACCAATCAACTGATTCACGAGAAAAGTCCCTATCTTCTGCAACACGCCCACAATCCCGTGAACTGGCACCCGTGGGGCGATGAAGCCTTTGCCCTCGCCAAAAAGGAAAACAAACCCGTGCTGGTCAGCATCGGCTACGCCACCTGCCACTGGTGCCATGTCATGGAACGGGAATCGTTTGAAGACCCGGAGCTGGCGGAGTTTCTGAACGCCAACTTCTACGCCATCAAAGTCGACCGCGAAGAACGGCCGGACGTCGACGGCATTTACATGAAAGCCATTCAGGCGCTGGGCCAGCAGGGCGGCTGGCCCCTTAACATATTCGTCACCCCGGACGGCGTTCCCTTTTACGGCGGCACCTATTTCCCGCCTATGAAAAAGTTCAATCTGCCGTCTTTTGCCGATGTGCTCCGCTTTCTCGACAATATATGGAAAAACGATCAGGCGAAGATTGCCAAACAGACTGAAGGCCTGATCACCTATCTCAAAAACTCCGCCATGCAGGAACCGAGTGGCGAATTGGATTCGCTCGGTTTTCACGGCGAGGACAAGGCCCGCCAATTGTACGGCGATCAGTACGATACCCTGCACCACGGCTTCCGCTTTCAACCGCAGAACAAGTTTCCCCCGTCGATGGGGCTATCCCAGCTTCTCAGGCACCATCACCGCACTGGCGACGCACTCAGCCTGGAGATGGCGGAGAATACCTTGAAGGCCATGAAGCATGGCGGCATCTACGATCAAATCGGTGGCGGCCTGGCACGCTACAGCACCGATTATCACTGGCTGGTACCGCATTTCGAAAAGATGCTGTACGACAACTCACTGTTCGTCACCGCTCTGATTGAGGCCTACCAGGTCACGGGCAATTCAGAATATGCGGAATATGCCAACGACCTGCTGGAGTATATCGACCGAGATATGACGCATTCCGATGGCGGGTTTTACAGCGCCGAGGACGCCGACAGCGAAGGCGTGGAAGGAAAGTTTTATGTATGGTCGCAGGGCGAAATCGAACACCTGCTGGACCGTCAGACTTCCAGCATCGTTATTCCCTTTTACAACGTCACCCAACCGGGCAACTGGGAGCACAACAATATTCTGAACGTCACCCGTTCTCCCGAACAACTGGCGCAAGAGCAGGGTCTGGATGTGGCAGTGGTCCGTGAGAAGATCGCCAAGGGCGGGAAAATCCTGCTGGAAGCGCGAAGCAAGCGCATCCGCCCCCTGTTGGACGACAAAGTGCTGACCTCGTGGAACGGCCTGATGATCTCCGCCATGGCACGAACCGGTCGCGTGCTGACCGATGACGACCGCATCGTCACAGCGGAAAAAGCTCTGGCGTTTATCTGGCAACACCTGCACACCGATGAAGGCAAGCTGTTAAGGCGGTGGCGCGACGGTCAGGCGCGGTACGACGGCTATCTGTTCGATTACACCTCCATCGCCGTGGCCTGTCTGGAACTGTACGAGGCGACCTACAATCCCGATTATATCGACAAGGCGGCGGAGCTGATGCAGACGGTCGAAGAAAAATTCAAAGCCACGCACGCTTATTACGAAACTGCAAGCGACAGCGAAGATTTGATCGTGCGGCAGATTTCCGGTTACGACGGGGTCGAGCCCTCCGGCAACAGCAACGCCGCTCTGGCTTTGCTAAAGTTGTCGGCTTACAAACTCGACTTGGACCTGGAGAAACGGGCAGAAAATATTTTTGTGGCGTTTCATGTTGAAATGATGGAATACGGCCTCAACTCGCCGTTCATGATGCAAACGTTGCACCTGTACTTGTCCGGGAAAAAAGAAGTGGCCATTGTCGCGCCGCGCGATCACGCATCCGCCGACGACATGCTGAAACTCATCCGCACCGGGTTCTTCCCGAATGCGGTGTTTGCGTTTGCCTGGGAGGACGCTCCTGAGAAACAACGCATTCCTCTCCTGGCCGACAAAAAGGTGGTGGATGGAAAAGCCACGGCTTATGTCTGCGAACACGGCACCTGCCGTGCGCCAGTGACTTCCGCCGGAGAATTGAAGGCCCTGCTGGACGACTACCGCTCCCCTGACGGGGACCGGGCAAAGCCCGGAGCAAATTTAAAACCTTAGAACTGCGCCCTACGACCATCGCTTGCCGTTAACCGTCAGCCAGTTCCCTCCCCCGGTAGGGGGCCGCATTTGGTTTTGGCTTTCAATTGGGGGGTATGCTAGACTTTTGCATCCCATCAGCGGATGCCCGGTTTTTGCTGATTATCCAATTTTTCACCCACTCTCCAGGTTTCGAATATGCGTACAGAATTGATCGAATCGATGATAAATGCAGGGCTTGCCGGCCAAGGCATTTCACGCGAGCAGGCGTTGGAGCTCGGCACCCTGGACCATAAAGAACTGGATACCCTGTTCGAGGGCACCAACCGGGTGCGCGACCGGCACATGGGTAATGCGGTTAAAATCTGCTCGATCGTCAACGCCAAGTCCGGAAAATGCCCGGAGGATTGCGGGTTCTGCGCCCAGTCGTCGAAATTCGAGACCGACTCACCGGAATACGGCTTGATGAAACCCGAGGAAATTCTCGCCGCCGCGAAGGAAGCCGAAGCCTTCGGCTCCAACGAATTTTCCATCGTCACCTCCGGCACTGCCATGACCGACCGCCAGGAACTGGACACCCTGATCGAAGCCATCAAAATGATCAAGGCAGAAACCAAAATCGAAGTGTGCTGTTCATTGGGATTGATGAGCACCGAACATCTGAAAGAACTGAAAGCGGCGGGACTCGACCGGTTCCACCACAACGTCGAAACCGCGGCCAGTTATTTCGAAAACATCGTCACCACCCATTCGTATCAGGATGAGGTGCAGGCCATCCGAAATGCGAAGGAAGCAGGACTGCACGTCTGCGTCGGCGGTATCTTCGGGATGGGCGAAACCTACGAGCAGAGGGTCGAGATGGTGTTCGACGTGAAGGATCTGGAAACCGATTCCTATCCCATCAATTTCCTGAAACCCCTAAAGGGCACGGCGGCGGAAAACATGGGCTATATTGAATTGTACGAAGCACTCCGCACCATCGCCCTGCACCGGCTGGTGATGCCCCACATGGACCTGTTCGTATGCGGTGGCCGGGAGGAAGTGTTCGCCGACCAGCAGGAGAAATTATTCGCGGCCGGTGCCAACGGCATCCTGGGCGGCAATTACCTGACTACCAAGGGGCAGGATCCCCAACGGGATATTGAAATGATCGAAAACCTCGGCTTGGTTCCGGTTCTGGAATCGGCTTCCTCCGCCTGACTCCAACCCGATTCCAAAAAAAAACGCCCCCGGGAAAACCCGAGGGCGGAACAATCCAAATTTTTATATATTTTCGTCGATGATCTTTTTGATTTCAGCTTTGGATTTGACCCCGACCAACTGCTGAACGACCTGTCCCCCCTTGAACAACAGCAGGGTAGGAATGCCGCGAATTCCATATTTAGTGGCAGTAGCCGGGTTGTCATCCACGTTCAGCTTGCCCACCAAGACTTTGTCCGCATACTCACCGGCAATCTCCTCCACTGTGGGGGCCAGCATTTTACAGGGTTGACACCACTCCGCCCAAAAATCGATCAAGGCAGGCTTATCACCCTGGAGTACAGAAGACTCAAACTCAGCGTCAGATACAGTGACGATTTTTCCCGACATAAAAACCACTCCTTTAAAAAGATGTGACTGGACCCGATGGCATGATCAGGGTTTGAAAACTACCGTGGGGGGAACTTCCCAGAAAAGATAATAATAGCATCAAGCTACTCAATTTAGCTGTTTTTTTCAAGGATGTTTTTGACGCTTTTTGATATTATCAATGCCAGCCGTAATCAAACCCCGATTAAAAAGGGTTTTTTTGCTTTACGATTTTAGATGGTATTTTCATCGCAAAGATTCAGGAGTCTGTAAATGCCCAATTTAATCAGTTGGTTCGCCTATGATGAAATGATGAATCCCGAGGTTATCCAGAAATCGGGCTTGGAATACGAGACGGCCTTCAGTGTATCCCTTTCGGCTTATAAACTGGTATTCAACAAAATCCCTGTGGATAACGGCGGCAAAGAAAATCTGGGCCTGCCCAACATCGAGCCCATCCCAGGTAATCTGGGGATGATGGAAGGTGTGCTGTATGAAATGCTGGAAGAAAACCTGCCGAAACTCGATGCCCTGTACCATCACCCGAAAGAGTACCAACGCAGAAAAATGCGCTTCACCAAGCACGATTTCACCTTCGTCAATGGAATTGTCTATATCGCCCAGAAAGAACGGACGCAGAAAGGTCTGATGCCCAGCAAAGATATGCTTAAAGTCTATAAAGGATGCCGCAAGATCCTGACCAAACTTTATCTATCGAGACTGCTGATCCGCCCCGCCATCGAATAAGGAACCGGAAACGCCGCCAGGAATGAAACATGAATACTGCTATGCGGGCGCTGGTCCGGCCACCCTCCCAAAATTTTATCAACGCCCTCTCGGAACATCCGCAGGCAACGTCCATCAATTTTCAAAAAGCCCGGCAACAGCACGCGGCCTATTGCGAGGCGCTTAAAACTGCCGGGCTGGCCGTGGAAATTCTGGAACCACTGGACGCTTTTCCAGACAGCGTATTTATCGAAGACAACGCGGTGATTCTGGAAGGCCGGGCTATCCTCTGCTCGATGAAGGAAACCAGCCGCCAGGGGGAAATATCATTTTTAGCGGACACTCTCCAGTCGCGCCTGCCGGTGGTGCGACTGCAGGCACCGGTGTTCATCGATGGCGGCGACATCCTGCAAACGGAAGACACTGTATTCGTCGGCCTCTCCCAACGCACCCATAGGGAAGCAGTGGAAGCCCTGCAATCCCTTACGCCCAAACCGGTGGTGCCGGTTCATGTCAAACAGGGACTGCATTTAAAAACCTCGGTCAGTGTCTTGGGAAACCATTTGCTGATCATCCAACCCTCACAGGTGGACACCGAACCACTCAACGGGTATGAATGGATTGAGGTGGATGAAGAGGAAGCCTATGCGGCGAATTGTTTAACGATGGGAAAAAACGTAATCCTGCCCGCCGGATTCCCCAAACTGGAACAACGCATTCAGGAGCACGGTTTTTCAACCTTGCCGGTGGACATGAGCGAATTCCAAAAAGCCGACGGCGGTGTGACCTGCCTCAGTCTTGTAATAGAGGAATAAATTATTCCGGCAATTCCTGCTTAAGAGGTTTAGTGTAGCCCACTAACTCGACATAGCCTTTGCCTTTTACGGGTTTACCGTTCACTGTACCCGACACGTTCACACTGCCTTCCCAATAAGAGGTGGAGATCGAGCGCAGGTGATGCAGTTCCTGATTCGCCATCTCCGGCTTCACCTTCAAACGGATGCCATGCTGCGGGACTTCCAGTGTCCAACCGGCGGGGTATAGGGTGCCTGACTGTTCGCTGGCCCATTGTCCCTCGGATTGAATAGAATACTTGTTGAGAACCAGATGCGTTCCCCTGCCATCCGCGTCGACCCACGTACCGCTGGAATTTTTTTCAATCGCTCCATTCTTTTTTCGAATCTGATAGAGCATGAGCTCGGTGTCATTATCGAGCTGAACCGAAAACCAGTCCCATCCGATCTGCGCATCACTCAATTGATTGCTGGAAAACTCGTGATCCATCCAGCTCAGGCCTTTCACCTGATAGGTTTTGCCCTTCAGAGTCACCTGCCCTTCCGTCCGCATGCGCGTGAAGGTAAAGTAATGCGAAGCGTTGCCTGACGCTTCGCCCTTCTGGCTCACCCCATCCCTGCCATGAATAACGAGTGGCTTTGATGGCGTGAGCTTCAAATCGAACGCCACCTCCCCTTCCCGCGCTTTGAGATGATGCGCTTGTCCGCTTTCCGTGAGAGACCAGTTTTCATTCCATACTTTTAATTGATCCGATTCAGCACCGGCCTGTCCCAGTCCCGCACGGTTGATACGTTCAAAGAAATGAAATTTTTCGTTCTCAATATCCGAAAGCGTCATGTGCGCAAAATAGATGTGGCCGATTTTCCATTGGGAGGGATTATTCACCTTGTCCTTCTTGTCCAATGCAACGCGGAAAAACGTGAGTTGGTATCCGAAGGACCGGCCAGTGACATCCTCAAGGTGGCCGGTGTAATCCACCACTCGATGCGGAAATCGTTGTGCGAATAAAAGTCACGGGGGAATCGGTACTCATAACCGGGAAGCGCCGGACGAAAGGAGGACAGGGATTGCGTTTCCTGAGAAACAACGGGCGCCGCCATAAAAATCAACAATAGCAAGCCCGCGACCCGGATCGTGCCTTTAAACACGCGACTCCTATTCACCGAACAGCTCGCGAACTTTGGCAACGCGGTAGCTGAAAATTTTCTCCAGATCCTTCTTGACGAAAAAATACGCCACCGTATCGCCGGGAACGCCGAAAGGAAGCCGGTATAACGCATGATCGCGAATCAGGGTGCCGCCATCCTGTTCGATGAAAGTATGGGTATGGTGCCATTTTTTGTAAGGACCGCGCATTTGCGTGTCGCTGAAATGGATCACCGGGTTCCATTCGCCGATCAACGATTGCCAGCGAAACGGAATTCCGTGCAGTTGCAGTTTATAGTCAATGAGCGTTCCGGCCTGCAGGGGATTCGTGGTTGAACCCAGCACCTTAAACCGTAGATGCGGCGGCGTTACCAACTCAAGATTTTGGGCGTCACCAAAAAAGTTGAAGACTTCCTCGATGGGCCGGGGCACCCATTGCTCCATCAACAATTCATGGTCCTCCCGTCCGCAGATATCCTCCAAAGCCGCCTTCAACTCCGGAAACACGAATTCGTATCCGGCCGTTTTTCGGGCAATCACTCGCTGGCTGGTGAGGACCACCTGGGACGCTTCTCCCATAATGATCTTCAAAACAAATCCCGGCACCGGAAACAGATGGGGGCGTTTGAGAACAGCCGCCAACGTCTGGGTGAACTCCACACTGGGCACTGGCTGAGGACTGACCGCATTGAGCGGGCCGTTGACCGTATCCGTTTCGATAGCGTGAAGAATGAGACCTGCCAGGTCGCGCACATGAATCCAACTCATCCATTGCTTGCCCGATGCGACTTTTCCGCCAAAGCCCATACGAAACGGCGGAAGCATGGGTTGCAGGGCGCCGCCATCGTGGCCCAGCACAACGCCGATCCGCAGGGACACTACGCGAATCCCGGATTCCTCCGCCTGTCGGGCCGCTTCTTCCCATTGCCGGCACAAGTCGGAGAGAAATCCCTCGCCCGGTTCAGCTGACTCATCCAATGATTCGTCCCCCCGGTCCCCGTAGTAACCGATCGCCGAAGCGCATACGAATACTTTAGGTTTGTGATCCAACTCCTGCATAACTGCAACCAGCTGGCGGGTAGATTCGGCGCGCGATTTTATGATTTCTTTTTTGCGGGAAGCAGTCCAACGATTGATGATATTCTCACCCGCCAGATGCACAACCGCATCGACGCCTGCGAATGCTTCACGCGGCGGTGGCTGGTCCGCGCCTTGCCAGAAAAATACCGGACAGGCGATAGGCAGACGCACCGGCGCTTTTTGGGCATCGCGGGTCAACACCACGATTTCGTGCCCCCGGTCTCTTAAATAGAGGATCACCTGCCGGCCGATAAACCCGGTGGCACCTGTAACCAGAATTTTCATCGAACTTCTTTCAGAAGCATTTTGAAGGGCCTTGTTTTAAAAGTGGAAAAACATCATAATGAGCCGTCTTGAATATTCTTTTTCCCACGCACTCGTGCAGGGAGCTTAAACAAACTCTCTTTACAAGGAGATTTCCATGCCCTATCAGGAGTCACCCCACTATATCGATGAAACCCCCGGAAACAAGTACTATTGTACCTGTGGTGAGTCGGCAAATAAACCTTACTGTGACGGTTCGCATGAAACCAAAAATACCGGCAAATCGCCCATGGAATTCCAAGTGGAAAGCGCTTGCCGTATGGTCATCTGCGATTGCGGCAAAAGCAAGACCTCGCCCAGATGTGATGGCTCCCATAAAGAGTGAGTCCGGTTCATTTCGGCAGATGATTCACCCATCTCATTTTTAAAAACTAATTGACCCGCCTGCGGGCGGCTTCTGGAGATGCATCCGGCCGCCCCGATTTCTCCTTATGAATCGACGCATTGAAATTCTGACCCGCGCTCAGTTGATCGTTTTAATAGTGTTCACCATAGCGGGTCATTTTTCGATCAGCATCACGCACATTTGCGGTTTTCTGGGAAGCGGGTTATGGCTTTATAAAACCCATGTCACCCGCTCCTGGAACCAACTGCGTTGGCCGTTGTGGATTCCGTTTGCGGGTTTCGCGCTGGCCAGCATTCTTGCCGTCATTACGGCCCTCGACCCTCTCCGGAGCTTCGAGCATTTGAAGCGGCTGTTTGAGATGGGTATCTTCTTCCTGATTCTGAATTCGCTCTCGGATCCCACCCTGAAAGCAAGTTTGCATGCTCTGCTCAATAAGTTCAAAGAAACCCGGCTGGGACAATTCTGTTTGGGAAAACCCGAGGCGGTGACTACCCTCTCGTCCCGAAACTTTTTTATCGGGTTAATTGTATTCAGTGCCTCCCTGTCTGCGGTGGCCGGAATCATCCAAGTGGCGATGAAAGGTCTTTCGATCCATCATCGGATTTCAGGGACATTGAGCATTTATATGACTTTCGCTGGACTTCTGATGCAGGCCGCCCTGGTGACTGCCGCGTACCTGTTGTTTCGCAACGAAAAAAACAAATGGATGTGGTCGGCTCTGCTGTTAATGGTCGTCGCCTTGGCCTTAACGCTGACCCGCCAGGCATGGTTGGGTTTCGGTTCGGGACTTTTAATTCTGCTGGCGTTTCGTAAACCGATTTGGGTAATCTTATTGCCCGTCTTCGCGACGCTGGTGTTTTGGATATCCCCTCCCCCCATCAAGGAACGAGTGGAAAGCATCGCCCATCTGGATGATGTCACCTTTCAGGAGCGTCTTTCCATGTGGCGGTTGGGATGGAAAATTTACAAGGATTATCCAGTGACCGGATGCGGGTTTCACTGCCTGCTGAAGGTAGGCACGGATTATCCGGAGCACAAAGAAATTTCCCGCGGCCACCGCACGCTTCATAGCAATATCGTGCAGTTGGCGGTCGACACCGGCACCGTGGGAGTGTTGGCCTGGCTCTTTTTATGGCTGAGTTATTTTATCGCGTTGGGACGAAAATTAAATTCCGGTGATGACCCTCCAGACCGCTGGGTGGTGCTGGCCAGCCTCAGCGCGGTGATCGCGTTCCTGGCCGGAGGCTTGTTCGAAACCAACTTTTACGATTCGGAAGTGATCATGCTAACTTATTTCCTAATGGCGCTCCCTTTTGTGGACCCTAATAAAAAACCCATTGCACCTGCGGCAACCAAACCGCCAAATCATTTTTGAGTTTTTCACTCAAATAGATTTTAATAATGTGATATATTTGGAGGCGTTAAGATTTTGATTTGGCAAACCAACTCCCCTCTTTCCCGCAGCACTAATTCTTTTTTGGACCTAAGCTCCATTTAACTATCGAGAATACTTCAATGCATCGAATTGAACAAACTGTTTTTAATTTAGTCAAAAAATATTTCCCCGACCCCAATATTTTATTGATGGAACTATGTCCTGGGCAGGGAGAACTTTCCCGGGCATTACTGGATTCCAATTATAAAAACCTGGAAGCTTTGGATATCAATCCTGAAAACTTTAAAGCAGTCGGAATTAAATGTCACAAGGGTAATTTGGGAGAAAATTTACCGTTTGAAAATGAAAGTTATGATCTGGTGATCGCGGTCGAGGGCATCGAACATTTGGAAAACCAATATCATTTTGTGAATGAATGTAATCGTATTTTAAAGCCTGGAGGCATTCTGATTGTCACCACCCCGAATATTGTCAGCTTCGCATCCCGTATTAAATTTTTGTTCACGGGATTTTATTCCCTATGCACCAGACCGCTTAGCGAATTTAAGAAGGACTGGGTGGCCGAACATATCGCTCCCCTCACCTTCTGGCAATTCAGACATATACTTCATACCAACGGAATGTTTATTCAGGAAATTCAAACCGACCATATCCGCAGAAGTTCCCTGGTCGGCCTGATTTTCTATCCCCTTTCTTACCTGGTCACTTACCTGAACGTCACCAGCCGTAGCAATGAGATCGAACCCAAACAATTAAAGGTGAACAAAGACATCAACAACCAGATGCATAACTTGAGCCTGTTTTTAGGCCGCACGATGATTGCTGTGGCTAAAAAAGAGGACCATGATTACATCAAATGACTTTTCAAGGATTGGATTATTGAAAATGATTTTTTCGGTTGGCTTCGTACAGCTTGAGGTATTTTAAATAAGTGGCTAGCCCCTGACAGAACGCGATGTGAAAACCCTCGTAACCGTCCAGGATTCCTTTACGGATCACATACCCTTTAAAAAATGCCGCCATTCCCCGCGAAACAGCCTTCCAAGGCGATGACTTGAGCTTTCCCTGATTCTGCTCGGCAAACAACGTCGAATAAAATTGAAGTTTGGTCACCAAACTCCCGGCACTGTCGTAAGGATAATGCTTGAGGGCGCCGTTCAGATCGGTAATGCCCATCCCTTCTTTCACCATCACGCTTTCATGGACTTGATTGTCGTTGAGACCCGTCCGCTGTTTATTATACAAACGCAGAATTTTGTCGGGATACCAACCGCATCCTTTGATAAATTTGCCGCGGTAATAGGAATGGCGGGAAAATCGATATACCTGACTGTCATCCAAGGATAGCGATTGGATTTCCGAAGACAACTCAGGAGTCACGACCTCGTCGGAATCGACGGACAATATCCAGTCGTGCTTTGCCAACTGGGCGGCCTGATTTTTGGTGGGACCGAATCCGGCGAACTCCCGCTGTTCGATGCGGACATTTTGAAAACGGCGGGCGATCTCCATCGTCCGGTCCGTAGATCCGGTATCGATGAGCAACACATCGTCAAATGATGCCAACGATTGCAGGCACTCTTCGATATATTGTTCGCCGTCTTTAACGATAATGGCAACGCTGATCATAGGAACCTATCGAACAGAAGTGATTTAATATGTTAACCGCTCTTGGGAAATGAGCCAAGTACTGACTCAAAAGGGAAGCCGCGCCCTCAGTCGCGCCCATTTCAGCGCCAGCGTTTCCTCCGGTTCCACCAGAGGACCGTCGAAGGAATTCCCGATTTGCAGGTAATACTTCGTAAACTTCGAGCTGGGGATTCCCCATTTTTCCCGGAACTGCCGGCGTCCGTCATTTTTGACGACACGCCCGGTGGATTTGCACATGAAATGGAAGACCCGGCTCTGGCCGCATCCTTTAAACAGGCGCACCCCCGCCTCCCATAGCTTGTGTGAAAAGTCGGGATCGGAGTACATGCCCGGAGAGAATTCGACGCTGTAGCCCCCCACTAGATCCCATAACTTTTTGGGGATAACATTAGGAGGCCAGGTACCCCCCTGCCAGTCCCCTTTCGGAAAATCCATGCACTGTTTTTTCAGAGCGTCTTCCTTGAAATTTTCAATCGAGTCACCGAAGGCATCGGAAACGATCACGCACCGGTTCCCGGTATCTTTCGGTTCGATGATGGTACTGGAAATGAAAAACTGCGCGTGATCCAATGCCTCGATCTCTTGCCACAAAAAATGATCCCAGTCCGGGCAGACGTACATGTCGTCGTTCATGTAAACCAGGTAATCGGTTTTGACCAGCGTGGCGGCGGCATTGACCGCATAACAGACGCCCACGTTCTTCGCCGAAGAGGAATGGTCCAGCTTCTGCTCCCCGGCCCAGGCCAGCGTTCCGTCCGATCCCTCATTCACATGAAGAATGATCTGATGCCGGTACCGGGAATTTTTGCGGATGCTGTCAACGCATAACCGGACATAGGAAAGATTATTCCATGTGGGAATAACGATCGAAAAACGGGCTTCGGAGTCCGGTGAATATTCTTTAAACTCGATGCGTTCCAAATCACTTTCCTTATAAAAACATTTTCAGGCTTGATCAGCGAATCCGCTTATTGTTTTCTCCGGAGAAATCGTAACGGATCTGGTCGCGGACTCGCATGGAAGTGAAGTACGCGTAAGGTCCTTCGGACTGGATCAGGTAGAGTTGACCCGGAGACCCTTCATCCAGTTTTTTAAATTCGCCGATGCGGCTCAACCAAGTGGACCGCGGGTTTTCCTCAAGCGAAGCCATGATCTGCTCCGGCTGGTTGACTGGGTCGGCCAACCAACGGTCCGAATAAAACAAAATCGAATTTCTGGGATGCCAAAGCGGCAACCGGTAATTCCCCAGGAACGTTTGTTCGGGCGTGTTCAGGCGAATAGACGGGGCCAGCAAACGCACCTCCCAACTGTTGCGCCTGAGGCTGGCGGCCTGCTTCAATTCGATGGGCGTGACATTGATCACCAGCGCTGTCATCATCACTACTCCCACCAACCAGGGCAACATTTTATCTTTCCAGTCCGGGAGCAACCAATTGCCGAGAGTCTTCGACACGATAATGGCCAGGGCCGGAAACACCGGAAGCATGTAACGAAAGTATTGGGCGTTGCCCAGACTCAATACGACCAGTATGATCCCCACCCAAAGCAAAACCAGCAGGTAACCGTCTTTGTTATCCCCCGTTTCCGCAACCGCCCTTTTACCGAACTGCCAGCAACCGACCACAGCAAAGGGAAGCCAGGGCCAGTAGTTTCCGAAAAATCCCTTCAGGTACCCCAAAAAATAAAAAGAACTCGCATTCGGGGTGGCGGGATCGCCATGCAAAAAACGCTCCCAGATGACCCATCCAAAATGCTGGTGGACAAACCGGTCACCGTACTCCATCCAGTTGATGATGTGCCAGGCGCTTCCCAATCCCAGTGCAATCACCACACCGGCGACAAAATTCGGGTTGACGATCGTTTTCCATCGCCGGGTTAATGCCAGTACCCCCAAGGCGATCAACAACGGGAACAATCCCAGAACACTTTTGGTCAGAATAGCGCCGGCGGTGCTGAACCCAAATGCCAGATACCAGCGGGGATTCTCCCGGGCCAGGAAAAAACAATACAAGGCCAGCGTCACAAAAAATGTCAGGGCAATATCCGTCATTCCCCGCCGGGAATAATCCAGAAAGTAACCCGGAAAAATCAAAACAACGCCCGACAGAAATGCCACCCAAGGGTCCTTGAACAGCTTCTCCGACAGCCGGTAGGTAATATACACCGTTCCCGTTCCCAAAAGACCGGTCACCAACACGGCGGAATACCCGGACACCTCGAACACTTTGAAAGCGAGAGCGGTCAACCACAAGGGCAGAGGGGGTTTATCGAAATCGGGTTGACCGTTAAAGGTGTTGAGCCAGAGACTGCCGCCGGTCAACAGCTCCTTCGCTTTTTGAGCGTAGAAACTGTCGTCAAAATTGAGAAGGCCCATGTCCGTCTGCCGCCCCAGAAAAATGAGAAGCGAGGAGTACAGCAGAAAAACGATTTGGAACGTTCTGTCTTTTAATACAGAGATCGCATTCATGGATGGGCTGTCATTCCCGGAAACGGTTAAATACCAGATTCATCAACCGGGCGCACGCATCATAGCCAACGGGAACGCCATCTTGCAAACATTAAATCCAGGGTCTCCTCCGGTTCCTCCAGCGGCCCCTCAAACGGCGAAGTCAGCCGGAGATAGTCCCGGACAAACCGGGAGCTGGGGAGTTTCCATTTGCGGGCGAACTGTTTCCGGCCGTCGTTGCGTTTGACAATTCTCCCCGTGCTTTTGGCCTGGAAATGAAAAATGCGGCTTTGGGCAATCCCTTTGAAGTGGCGGACCCCGGCCTGCCACAGCTTCATGGAAAAATCGGGATCGGAATACAAACCGGGGGTAAATTCCACGCTGTAGCCCCCCACCAGATCCCAAATCTTTTTATGCACCAGAACACCCGCCCCACCGGCACCATTCCAATCCGGCCGGGACAGCAATTGCGGGCTGCGTTCCAGAAACGCACTTTCCTGAAAATTATCCGGACTGTCACCGAATTCAGCACAGACAGTGACATTGGGATTGGTTCCTCCTCTGGGCTCGATCAATGCGGAGCCCAGTAAAAAATAAATATGATTCAGCCGTTCGATCTCCTCCCACAAATACAAATCCCAATCCGGGCCGACATACATATCGTCATTGATGTAAACCAGGTATTCGGTTCGCGCCAGAGACGCGGCGGCGTTCATGGCAAAACAGATGCCCACATTTTCTTTCGAACAGGAATAATCCAGCCGCTCCCGCTCCGCCCATTCACGGGTTCCGTCCGCGCCCTCGTTGACGTGAAGAATCACTTGATGGGGAAACCGCGAGTTCTTTTGGATACTACGCAGACAGAATTGGAGATACTTCAGATTGTTCCAAGTGGGAATGAGAATGGAAAACCGCGCATCGGGGGCGGAATCAAAAGTTTTATATTCTATGGTTTGCATGGCAGGCACACGCTGATGAATCACACCCGCATCCCAGCGGATTCGAAAATAAAAGTGGGGGCAATTTCAGGATTCGAGGTACCGGTTCAAGCGGGAACGCTGTTCCTCGGTGGCATCCGGCTGGAACAGAAAACCAAACGTCTCCAAACGCCAGACCAACATATCCAGCCCCTTTAACACGCTAAACCAGTAAAACAGGGCTGAAACGGGATTTTTACGATTGATGTCGTTGCGGCAGAATATGACATCAAACACCTGTTTGCGGGACCGGCGAAACAACGACGCGTTGCCGCGTTCCCTGACAATCCGGATCAAACGAAACAAATTAATAATAGGTCGAATCAATTCCGAGTCCTTTCAATGCTCCGGCAGGATTCGCCAACCCCGCCTGACAAAACTTTACGAATGGCTCCCTTATATTATATGATGAACCCCATTTGGTAAAGAGAACAATCCGTTGCCCGATTACCACCCAATCTCAAGGAATAACCGTCATGAATCTAAACGCGTGGGACGAACGCGCCCGCAACACCATTCAAATGGGGTCCGACCGGGTGCAATGGCACATGGGCTTTATGAAAGAGATGGTTCGCATCGACAGCCGCAGTTTCAATGTGAATGAATTTGAAGGCGACCGGACCACGCCGACGGACATGAAGGAAATCCTGAAACTGGCCCAAGAGTATCTGCAAAGTATCGGGTTCCCCATGATCCACATCAACGCCCCGCCTCCCGGCCCTGAGCGATCCACTCCTATTTTGATGGCGGAGATTGTTGCGGGAAACAACAAACCGACCCTGCTGATGTACGCTCATCTTGACAAGCAACCTTACATGGATGACGCACGTTTCAAAAAATGGGACGGGCACCCACCGACCGAACTTCGGTGGAACGCAGATGGTACCCGTGCTTACGGCAGGGGAGCGGCAGACGATTTGAGCGGCGTGGTAGCCATCGGCATGGCGGTCGATGCGTTGTTGCGATCGATCGAATTTGATGCGAAAAACCCGGAACCCGGTCTTCTTGAACAACTGCCCTGCAACATCAAGGTCATCTTCGAAACCGAAGAAGAGTCCGGGTCGCACACGCTGATCCCGCAGATTTTACAAAACAAGAAATTCTTTGAAACTTCAGATTGCGTCATCATCACCGACGTCACCAACCCGGACACGGGTATCCCCGGACTGACCACCTCGCTGAGAGGCGTCATTCAAATGAACGCTCATATGAAAACCACCGAGGCACACCCGGCTATCGATGAGCAAACCGCTCTGTACAAAGTGCTGGCAACCTTGATCCACGACGATCATTCCCTCGCCGTGACGGACATCTCTAAAGGAGATGCCCCCATCACCGAAGAAGAGCACCAGGGTTATGAAAAAATTCCAACGACTCTCGCGGCCTTGCGCGCACAAGCTGGCTTACTGAACGAAACTCAACTGACTGTTCCCTCCAGCAAAGTGGACATTATTGAAGCGGAATTGCGGACCTCCTACGCCAATGTACGGCCGGGGCATCGCGTAGCAGGTGGCGTGGTGTTTGGCATCGCCGGGGCTCGTTTTCATTTTCACACCGAAGGGCTGACCCATCGAGAGGGTTTTATCCGATGGCTGGAAGAAACGTTCAAGACTTACAACCGCTTCGGATTAAAAATCCGGCTCAGAGAGCTGGAAGCGTCTGATAACCTGACCTTGGAACTCATTCTGCAATCGGCGGACAAGGATCCGCACTCGGGCATGTTCGGTGGCCCGTTTCCCGTTCCCGAACTGCAACTGGCGCACATGGTGGATCGTCTGATCGGGTGGGATGGCAAGCTGGCTACTGTCGGATGGCAGGAATTTTTCGAATCCGGCGGAGGGATCCGGAAAATCTCCCTCCGTGCTTTGCATGTAGAACACGACGGGTCGGCTCGAACCTTCGATGACCTATCCGCCCGGGCACTGGTCGAAATCCGCCTGGCGCCGGGTCATCGGGAAACTACTGCAAATGATCATTTGAAACATCATTTAATCAAAAATGTTCCCGCCGGATTTTCCCTGAAACTGGAGGAAGACAAAGGCGGGCCGCCCTGGATGACCGGCATCGACCATCCGGCCTTTTCATTAATGCTGGAATCGCTGAAAACCGGTTACGGCCATGAACCTTGCCTGTACGGGTGCGGGGGCTCCATCCCGTTCGTCGCCAAACTGATGGACTCCCTGGGGAACATCCCTCCGCTCTGCCTGGGGGCCTACGACCCCGATTGCCGTATGCACGAGCCAGGGGAAAGCCTTTCCATGGTCGATCTGCTGGGATGCGCCCGCTCCATCGTTCATTTCATGCTTTCCTCTCCCCGGGCTTTTTCGCAGAGGTAGATTTACACCCCGCCTTAAAATAGTTTTTGGACTTTTTTTGGGGTTTCGCAATCGCTCAAATTCCTTTAGACTAATTACATAAAGAAAACGAGCCTATTATAACTTCATAAAATTCAATACGGAAGCGGATGACCACCGATACCAGCTACAGAAAAATCAATCTCGAGTTCTTAAACGATAGCGGGGATGACCCTTTCGATGTTTTCTATAAAACCCGCAGTTATGGCACCGTCAAATATGTCCGTTTCGCCACCTCCAAACCCGAACACCACGAGAAAGTAGTACGCCTGCTGGAATCGGGTGACCCCTTGGAGGATTTTTATATTCATGAAGGCGATCTTTTCAAATACTACCGCCAGGCCACCATGACACTTCGCAAAATCGTGTCGAATCCCAAAGTATCTTTCGAGCAAAAAGCTAGGAAAGTTTACGACGTATCCAAAAACATCATGAAAGAATTTTTCGAAAATAACGCTTCGGAAAAAGTGCTTCGCACCTCGGATGAAGTGATGGAAATTATGGAGGAGTGTTTTCAAGATTATGACGTTGGCTTTTACGGCATTTCCAAAATCACCAACAAGGATTATTACACGTATACCCACAGTGTTAATGTCGGATTGTACTGCATGACCTATGGCGTCAAAATTCGAATGAATCATGACGAGGTCCGCACGCTGGGACTCGGGGGCATGCTCCATGACGTGGGCAAATCCAAGGTCTCCAACACCATACTCAATAAAAAAGGTCTGCTGACACCCCAGGAATTTGAAGTTGTCAAAGACCACGCACCTCTGGGCGGAGAGATCCTTGACGAAATGCACTGCTATAGCAATTCGATAATCGACATGGCCACCCAGCATCATGAAAAATACAAGGGAGGAGGCTATCCCCGGGGCATTGTCGGGGATGAAATTTCCTTCTTCGCACGAATCTGCAAAGTCATGGATGTCTACGACGCCCTCACCACCCGGCGCTCCTACAAAAAAGCCATGAATCCTTTCGACACTCTGACCCTCATGAAAAAGCAGATGTCCAACGAATTCGATGCAAAAATTCTCGACAATTTTATCCAGTATATGGGCCCTGAGATATAAACTCAGGATATAATACCCCGTCCTCCCTCACTATCCAGGAATGATTCCATTGCCCCAGGAAACGCGGACAAGCGTATGACCACTGCAGGAATACATGATTGCATCCCCGGCCCGGACGATGCCTTGTTGATCGTCGATGTGCAAAATGATTTTCTTCCCGGCGGCAGTCTGGCGGTCCCGCAGGGAGATGATGTGGTCCCGGCACTCAACCGCTATTCTGCCGCGTTTCGCACACGCCACCTGCCCATTTTCGCGAGCCGTGACTGGCATCCCTCCAACCATTGCTCATTTACCGAACAGGGAGGTCCGTGGCCTCCGCACTGTGTCGTGGAGACCAAGGGAGCACAATTCGCTTCCGGCCTGGATGTCAACGAGGCCGTCATCATCAGCAAAGCCACCGAACCGGAAAGCGATGCCTACTCTGCTTTTGAAAATACCGATCTCGATCAGCGTTTGAGGCAAGCCGGTGTCAAACGTCTATTTGTCGGGGGACTGGCGACGGATTACTGTGTGCTTAACTCCGTGCGCGACGCGGTCCGCCTCAAATATTCGGTGATACTGTTGGAAGACGCCATCCGCGCAGTTAACGTACAGCCCGAAGACGGTTCCAAGGCAATGGAGGAAATGCTGGGGCTGGGTTGTCAGTCCGCCACCGTTGAGTCCGTGGTCCTCACTCCATCCAAAACTCCCGCCGTCCTGACCGACCTGTATCAGTTGGCCATGCTCAAGGCCTATCACGACCGGGGCATGAACCAAACGGCTGTCTTCGAGTTTTATATCCGCAACCTTCCCGCCCAACGCAACTTCTTAATGGCCGCCGGGTTGGAACAGGTTCTGGAGTATCTGGAAAACCTTCGGTTCACTCAACAGGAAAGGGATTGGTTGAAAAGCTCCGGCAGGTTCCCCGCGGACTTTGTGGATTCTCTTAAGGATTTCCGGTTCACAGGGGATGTCCACGCCTTACCGGAAGGCACAATCTTCTTCGCCAATGAACCGGTGTTGAGAATCACCGCCCCCCTGCCGCAGGCGCAACTGGCGGAATCCCGTATCATCAATATTCTGCAAATGCAGATTATGGCGGCCTCGAAAGCGGCGCGCATGGTGTTAACCGCTCCCGGTAAAACGCTGTTGGATTTCGGACTGCGCCGGGCACATGGAGCGGAAGCGGGTTTGTTCGTCGCGCGCGCCAGTTATCTCGCAGGGTTTAACGGCTCGGCTACCGTCCCCGCCGAACCTTTTTACGGCATCCCGGTGTTCGGCACCATGGCGCATTCCTACATACAGACGCACTCGGATGAAGCTACCGCATTCAAGGATTTCGCTCACTCCTGGCCCGACACCGCGATTTTTCTACTGGATACCTATGACACCGTACAGGCCGCTCACAAAGTAGTGGCGTTGGCCCGCGATCTCAAAAAGGAAGGCATCTCGATTCACGGGGTGCGGCTGGACAGCGGCGATTTGGTTCAACTGGCGAAGCAAGTGAGAACCATTCTGGATGAAGGAGGACTCAGGGACACCAAAATTTTCGCCAGCGGCAATCTCGATGAATACGCTCTCGAACAATTGATTGCCAAGCAAGCGCCGATCGACGGTTTCGGCATCGGTACCCGCCTCGCGGTTTCCGAAGACGCGCCCACTCTCGAATGTGTTTACAAAATGCAGGAATATGACGGGCAACCGCGACGCAAACGCTCTCAGGGTAAAGCCACCTGGCCCGGCAAAAAACAGGTGTTCAGAACCTTCGACGCCCAGGGCAAAATGCAGGAAGATCATTTGGCGATGGAAGACGAATCACTCCCCGGCGAACCTCTGCTGAAACCCTGCATGCGGCAAGGCAAACGATTGAGTCCTCCAGCGCCCCTGGAGCAATGGCGCACGCATGCCGCCCGGCAACTGGACCAATTGCCGGAAGCCTTTCGTTCCCTCGACTCCGTACCGCCTTACCCCGTTCACATCTCCCAAAAAATCCGCGACCTGGCCGACCGTCTGGACCAACAATCACTTTGATAAGTTCAGCATTCTACTGTTTTTAAATGGATTATAAGACCCTCAAGAAGTAGAAAGAACTACATGCAAGGCATAATACTGGATAAAATTCACAAACTTTTCACTGTGGACATCCAATTTAATTGATTATCATCATAATTCCTATGTATCATAACGCCCAGAGAAAAGAATAAAGGAAACTGTTTAAAAAACTATAATCCGGGTTTTTACCGTTAATTTTGGTTTTACTTTTCATAGTTTCCGCTAACTCACAAGGGGAATCAAAATGGTTGGCTTCAATAGTCCTCTAGATAATCCAAAGGAAGAAAACGAATATCTAAAAAAGGTAATCGGACTTTTACAAAAGGAAAATAAATCTCTGCAAGAGGAAAACGAATCTCTAAAAAAAGAAATAAAAGATTCTAAAGTGATGGTTTTTGAAAATAATATGTACTGGAAATTGAAAAAAGATGGAAGCAAAGAAGGACCATTCTGCCCAATTTGTTTTGATTCCGACGAAAAACAGATTCGGCTGATCCGTACAGCCGAAAGCTTCTCTAGTGAAGCCGGATGGGATTGCAAACGGACAGGGTGTCTTTTTAACCAAATTGTTCAAAAAAAATTGGACTACAACATTCCAGACCTTAAGCGTATATAACAGTAGAATGTTCTATTGATTTATCGCACAAACAACGCACAAGACCTTTTCCGGATTTTACCGCTAGGGGGAATTAAATGTTTACCTACAGAGAATCAAAGGAATTTTTAAAGGATTTGTCGGGACTTCTAAAGAAAATACCTCTTGTAAATCAAATTTGTTTAAATCTTAGCCATACACAAGAACTCGAATCCATAAGAAAGGAAAATGAATATCTAAAAAATCAAATGAATAGTTCCAAATCGCTTTATTATGATCGTCATTTCTTCTGGAAAATCGGAAAAGACGGGATGAGGATAGGCCCATACTGTCCACGCTGCTGGGATACGGAACAAAAAGAGATTGAGTTGATTGTTAATCCAGGAAACGAATTTGATGATCCCGGTTATCTTTGCCCTGTTAAAGAATGCCCTTTAAGTAAAGTAGGTGCAGCACACGGTCCAATATCTACGCCTCAAATAAGAGAACAATAAATAGCATTTAAAACTCATTATAATAAAGGCGCTCATACCAACTGAGTTACTCCCTCTAAAGTCTCCGCCATAGGCTGTCAATTCCTTGACTGAAGAGCACCCCGGTCCACCCAGGTGTCAAGTTTAGTGAACGGCGCACCCCTCAAAACCGAGTGTCCCTGCGGCCAGGCCATACCTGAAAGTCCAATCAAACAAAGGATTTGCTATCTGCCCACCGCTCCCGCCTGCACCTCCTGCGCCGTATTGGTATCAAATTTGCTATTCTATTAACAATTGAATTCATCCACAGGAATTTCCTGATGACGCATCGACATATCATCCGCTATTTGGTTGGGTTGGCAGGCCTCGGACTGATGATTCTGCTCAATCCCCAGTCTATGGTGGAAAGCCGGGAAGCCATCACGCAGGTGGAGGACTACCGTCTGGGCAGTCATCCGCAATCCACCCGCATCATCATCCAACTGAGCCAGGACAACCCTTACCGTGTCCTCACCAATTACGCCGATCAAAAAGTGGTGGTGTGGATTCGCAACGCCACACTGAAACCTAAAGTTCAGTCAATCACTTTTAGAGACAAGCATCTCAGCCAAATCCAGGTTGATCAAATCAAAAATAACGTCAAGTTCACCTTGCGGTTGAAAAGCAGGAACACGCGGTTGATTCATTTCGTGAATCACCAACCCGAACGAATTGTGATCGAATTGAAACCTAAAAGCGCAGTAACCCAACAAGCTTCCCGTAAAGATAAAAAACAGGCTTTGAATTCCCGGAAAAAAATCATCAAGCAGGTCGCCCGTAAAAATAAAAAACAAACAGCAATGTCTTCATCGTCTGCCTCCCGCTTGACTCAAAAAAAGTTCGGGAGCCTCCCTCAGGCCGACTCGGAACAAGAACTTAAAAGCGGGCGAGAAGATTATCAAAAGGCGCTGAAACTGTTTCAAAATAAAAACTACGTGGATGCGCTGAATACTTTTCAACAGTTTCAGCAGAAATACCGGGAAAGCCCTTTTCTTGTGAACGTCTCCTACATGATCGCCGAGGCGCAATACAATCTGGCGAAACGGGACCCCTATCCCAATTACGAGGAAGCCCTGGCCGCGTACCAATACGCCATGCGGACTTATCCCAATTCGCAATTTTACGATCACGCCCTTTTCAAAACCGCTTCCATTTATGAGGACATGGATTACACGCTGGAAGCCCGAACGATGTATGAAAAAGGAACGCGGAAAGATAAATCCAGCCGTTACAATGCCGCGCGGGAAACCGGCTTGGGACTCATGCTCATCGAGGAGGACAAGCTGGAGGAAGCGTACGAAACGTTTCAGATTCTGCTCCGGAAATCTCCACAAAACGCGGACGCCAAAAAGGGGCTCTTCCGGATCGCAAAACGCTATTACGAAGCACGGGATTATAAAAAAGCGCTGAAAATTTTCGAGGATGTGATCAAACGCTGGCCCGACGAATTGAACGAGCAACCGGAAGTTAATTTCTACATCGGTGAAATCCATTTCAACCGGAAACAATACGCGCAGGCGCGGCGGTTTTATTTCAACCTGGTCAACCTGGCACCGGAATCCCCCAACGCGCACCGAGGATTGAACCGCATTGGCGACACTTATCTTCTGGAAAACAACGGCATGCCCGCGCTGACGGTATTCAATAAATCGCACAGTATCAATCCCGACAGTGCGGAATCCCAATACGCGCAAATCCGCCTTGCCGATGTCGGCATCCGGTTCCCGGCCCTGCCGGTCAAGGACCTAATGTTCCAAGTATCCCCTTATTACCATCCGTACCGCACCTATGAGGAGGTTGCTAAAAATCCGCAGTCGAGGGACATTTTGGCGGAAGCCACGTTCAGCCGGGGATCAGCCTATTACCGGGAGCAACGCTACCTGGAGGCCATCGAACAGTTCAAACGCCTGCTTCCGTTCGAGGCCGACTCAAAATTCCACCGGTGGGCAAAGAAATACCTGCAGTTGTCCATGGTGCAACTGATCGATCAATACGCAAAACAAAACGGCCACCTGCCGGTTCTCTACGCCTACGCCGATTATCTGAATTTGGGAATCGGCGAATTGAACCGTGTTCAAACACAATTGCAGATCGGGGAAAGTTACAAGGCCATCGGCCTGAACTCGGAAGCGCTCAAGTTTTTCGAAAAGGTCAAGTTCGCCGATGTCAACGGCGCCTACACTGATCGCCTGTTCCTGGACCTGGGGGAAATTCACCTCAACGAAAATCATTTCAAGGAAGCCGAGCGCGTCACTCAAACTTTTGTCAATACCTATAAGAACAGCCCGCGTCTGCCGGAAGCCAAAATCATTCTGGCCCGCGCTTATCTCGGCCAAAAGCAATACGACCGGTCGATTAAAATTTTCAATCAATTGCTCGATTCCAAAAATGTAGAAGTCGCTAAAATTCATTACCTCATCGCGGAAACCTGGTTCGCCCGGGAAGATTTGCGCAACGCCGCCCGCGCCTACCGCAAAGCCATCGACAGCTACGACCGCGCCATTCGCAATCCACCGGACTATGTGCAAAGCGCTTACTATAAATTGGGCATGACACTGTACATGCAGGGTCAGTCCGAGAAATCACTGGATGCCCTCATGGCAGGAAGAAAGCTGTTTCCCGATCACCGCCTCAAAAACTGGGCGGATTACCTGATCATCGACAATCTGGACCGCCTCCACAAAAAAGACCAGGCCGAATCCGAACTCCAAACCCTGGTGGCGGAAAGCCGGGACGATCTTCTGCAAAAGGCCGCTCAATCTCACCTGAAAGTGATCGACTGGGAAAAACGGTTAAAAGAACTTCTATAATCTTCTATAATGAATACAGGCACAAAATTTCCGCAAACCCGTGCGCGTGATAAATTTATGGAAGACCCGACCCAGGAAGACAAAAAGCAAAAGGAGTTGGAGGTCCTCAGGGCCGCGTTTCAGGCCTTCAACGAAACCACCCAGCACCTGCAAAAATCCTACGAAACCCTGCAGGAACGGATCAAAGATCTCAACCTGGAGTTGGAAAAGAAAAATGTAGAGCTGGAAAGCAATCTCCAGGAAAAGGAGAAAGTCAAAAACTATCTCCACAACATTCTGGAGAGTCTGACCAGCGGCGTGATCGTGGTCGATGAAAACCAAACCATCACCACCCTCAGCCAAACCGCAGGAGCGATCCTGAACCTGTCGCCGGAACAATGCCTGAACCAGCCGCTGAAGAAAGCGGTGCCGCACCCGGTCTTCCCGACTCTGGTGGAACGCCTGAAAGAATCGAAAAAAAACAACCTGATCCAGGATGAGGAATTGAAAAATGCCAAAGGGCGCCGGATCAAAATCCGTGTGTCCGCCTCACCCGTGCACGATCCGGCAGGCGCACAACTGGGCACCGTGCTCATCGTGCAGGACATCACCGAACTCAAACAACTGGAAGAAGAAGCCGAGCGCAACGACCGCCTGCGCGCCATGGGGGAAATGGCCGCCGGCATCGCCCACGAAATCCGCAACCCGCTGGGGAGCATCGAACTGTTCGCCTCGATTTTGAAAAAGGATTCCCAGGGCGATACGGAAAAAATGAAACTGGCGGATCACATCGTCTCCGGCGTCAAGAACATGGACCGCATCATCTCCAGCCTTCTGCTGTTCGCAAAATCGCCGGAACCGTCACGCCAGCAATGCAACATCAACGATCTGTTACGCGGCATCCTGAAATCCAGCACCGACCTGCAATCGCCCGACAACATCAACATCCAGTGCGACTTCTGCAAGGAGGACCCACTGGCGCAGGGCGACAAGGAGCTACTGCAACAGGTGTTTCTCAATTTCATTCGCAACGCGGTGCAAGCCATGCCGAAGGGCGGCGATCTGAAACTGCGTATCGAGAAAAACAAATCACCGGACAACAATACCTACTACCGCCATTTCATCACCACCACCATTTCCGACACCGGCATCGGCATCTCATCCGCGGACCAGGAAAACATCTTCAACCCATTCTTCAGCACCAAGGACAAGGGCACCGGATTGGGACTAGCCATCGCGCACAACATCGTCAAGGCGCATCAGGGCACCATCGACGTTGAAAGCCAAAAAGGCAAAGGCACCACGTTTATCGTCAACCTGCCGGGATGGGAATAAGGGAACTATGACCGATCACGCTTCCAAAAAAATTCTGATCGTCGACGACGAACCGGAAATGCGCATCGCCATCACCGAAGCGCTGAAGCGCGAAGGCTACCAGACCGATTCGGCGGAGAACGCGCCCGAGGCCCTGCACCGTCTCGAAGGTGAGGAATTCGACCTGGTCATCTCCGACGTGAAAATGCCGAAGATGAGCGGGCAGGAACTGCTCCGCGAAATCAAAGAGCAGTCGCCCAACACCCTCGTCATCATGATGACCGCCTACGGCACCATTGACAACGCGGTGGAATCCATGAAGCAAGGCGCGTTCGATTACCTGCTCAAACCATTCTCGATTGAAATACTGGCGGGCACGGTCAACCGCGCTTTTTTGAGCGACCCGGCGCCCTCTGCCGCACCTGTAGCAGGCAGGGAATCCACCGCCAAAAAGAAAACTACGGAGCATGGCAAAATCGTCACGCAAAATAAAACCATGCTGGAGATGGTGAAGTTCGCCGAGAACATCGCCTACAGCAAATCCACCGTGCTGATCTCCGGCGAAACGGGGACGGGCAAGGAAATGGTGGCGAAGTACATCCACCAATGCAGTCCGCGCGCCGACAAATCGTTTCTGGCGGTCAACTGCGCCGCCCTGCCGGAAGGTTTGTTGGAGTCGGAACTGTTCGGCCACGAGAAAGGCGCGTTCACCGGCGCCATCGCCAAGAAGGACGGCAAGTTCGAGCTGGCGCACAAGGGCACGCTCCTCTTGGACGAAGTCACCGAAATGACGCCGCCGCTGCAGGCCAAGCTCCTGCGCGTTTTACAGGAACACGAAATCGACAAAGTCGGCGGACGCGAACCGATCCCCATCGACGTGCGCGTGATCGCCACCACCAACCGCGATCCCAAACAGCTAATCGAAGACGGCAAATTCCGCGAGGATCTGTATTACCGGTTGAACGTCATTCCCATCAAACTGCCGCCCCTGCGCGAACGCATGGAAGATTTACCGGCGCTGGCCGAACACTTCATGAAAAAACACAGCCGGGAAAATGGAAAAAAGATTTCAAGCATCACGCCGGAGACGCTGACGCTTCTCAACAAATACCAGTGGCGCGGCAACGTGCGCGAACTGGAGAACATTATCGAACGCGCCGTGCTGATTTGTCAGGGCGACGCCATCGAGCCCGCCAACCTGTTCATGGAAGAGGGCGTAACCGCCCCGGAAACTGGCAATGAAAATGCACTTGGGAGCTTTCGCGGCACGATTTACGAAATGGAACGCGAACTCATCTTCAAAACCCTGGAAGAAACCGGCAACAACAAAACCAAAGCCGCCGAAGTCCTCGGCATCAGCATCCGCACCCTCCGCAACAAACTGAACGAATATAAAGAAAAAAGTGATTAATGGATGTCGCCCTGAGCCTGTCGAAGGGTGACACAGTCCCCTCCGCCGGGAGGCGGTAACCAAGATTGCCGGGTGGTGTCAAAAGCGTGACATTTTTTACCGGCCACAAGGCTCGCACCTTGAGACAATTTTTTAAATCATCTATCCGAATGATTCGGACCTCTTTATTTATGGTGGTTTACGCTGTTTCCACCGATTTCTCCCCTATTCCCCCACCCCGGCAAGTTTGGTATAGAACTTGCTCTAATTTACTCTAACTCCCTGAAATGTAGGGAATTCCGACGTTCTGGACCCAAACTGAAGCCCTTTGGAGGGGGACCCTTATGGATTTTTTGACATCGATGCAGATCGGCGCGTCCGGCCTGACCGCCCAGCGCCAGCGCATGGACACCATCGCCAGCAACCTGGCCAATATCGAAACCACGCGCACGCCGGAGGGCGGGCCGTACAAGCGCAAGGACGTCGTGTTCGCCGCCCTGCCGCTCGATCCGTTTTCAACAACGTTCAACGACGCCATGGCCGACCAGGTACGCCAGGTCACGGTGACTGAGGTGGTGGAGGATCAATCGCCGCCCACCATGATCTACAACCCGAATCACCCGGACGCCAACACAGAGGGCTACGTCGCCATGCCCAACATCAACCTCATGGAGGAGATGGTCAACCTGATCAACGCCACCCGCTCGTTCGAGGCGAACGTGCAATCCATCAACGCCGCCAAGTCGATGGCGCTGAGGGCGATCGATCTCGGACGATAACGGACCTTTGATGACTCAATCTTAAATGGAACCCGGCTCGCTTATGGAAAACCTACTGCAATTCATTCAAAACCTGTGGCGGAAATTTCTCACCCTCTCCCCTGTCAATATGGCTGTGGCTTTGGGAGGGGTGGCGCTGGCCGTCGGCGCGCTGGTCTCCATTTCGCTGTGGGTCCAGTCACCGGATTACCAACTGCTGTACGCCAATCTTTCCGATCAGGATGCCGCCGGGGTGGTCGAACAGTTGAACACGCAAAATATTCCGCACAAGCTGACCAACCAGGGACGCAATGTGGCTGTCCCGTCCAACAAGGTGCATGAAATCCGCCTCAGTCTCGCCAGCCAGGGGTTGCCGGCGGGAACGGAAGTGGGCCTCGAGTTATTTGAAGAAACACCGCTGGGCATGACGGAATTTGTGCAGAAACTTAATTTTCAACGCGCGTTACAGGGCGAATTGGCCCGCACCATCAAGTCCATCGAAGCAGTGGAACAGGCGCGGGTGCATCTGGCGCTCCCCAAGGAAGAATTATTTATCAAAGAAAAACAGAACGGCAAGACTTCGGTGATGGTGAAACTGCATCCCGGCCGAACGCTTTCGCAAAGCCAGATACAGGGCATCGTACATCTGGTATCGAGCAGTGTCTCGGGCATCCCAGCCGGCAACGTGGTGCTCGTGGATCCCAAGGGCAACCTGCTCTCGGGAAACAAGGCGATATCGAACGATGTCATGCTCAATGCATCCAACTACAAGCACAAACGTACAGTCGAAAACGAGTTGGAGCAACGCATCGCGTTGATGCTGGAAGAAGCGTTGGGCGCGGGCAAAGTGATCGCCCGGGTGAACACTGACATGAATTTCGACAAGGTGGTGCAGACCGAAGAACTTTATGATCCCGACTCGCAGGTGGTGCGCAGTGAACAAACCAGTACCGAGTCCATGATCGGCACGGCGCCGCCCAGCGGCGTTCCCGGTGTGGAATCGCTGGTACCGGGAGAAGAAGGCACACCCGAACCCACCGAAGGCAAGGCCCCCACGCGTAGCAAAGAAAAAGAAACGTTGAACTTTGAAATCAATAAAGTGGTCAAACAGACGTCGCAGACCACCGGAAAAATCAAACGATTGTCGGTGAGCGTATTGGTGGACGGCACCGTGACCGGGACTCCACCGCAATACCAGCCCCGCACCAAAGAGGAAATGGCAAAGTATCTCGAACTCGTGAAAACCTCGATCGGCTTCGATGAAAAACGCGGTGACCAGATACAACTTGAAAATGTGCGGTTCGACAAATCGTTGGAATTGCAACAGAAAGAAGAAATGGCGGTCGACCGCTGGATCGAGCAGGGCTACGAAGTTGCAAAATGGGTTCTGGGTGCTATATTCGTACTGTGGTTTCTTTACAAGATTTTGTTGCCTCTGGTGCGATGGGTCACCACCAGCGTTGACAGGGTTCCCGGTCAACTGGGGGCGCCGACGCCGGAGCAAATGGAAGCCATGGAAGAGGAAATGCGATTGGCCCGGCAATCCCAGGAGAACGTGGAAATCCGTAAATCGGTCGGTGACTTTGTGGATACCGATCCAAAATATGCTGCAGCCCTCGTCCGGAAATGGATGAGAGAGCGCACCTGATTTAAGAAAATCAATTATGGCAGAACCCAAAAAATATACCGGCCCCGAAAAGGCGGCCATTTTTTTAATGTCTCTGGGCGAAGAAGGAGCGGCCAAAATTCTGGCCGAGATGGAAGAGCGCGAAATCCAGAGCATCGGCAACTACATGTCCACCATCGGCGAAGTGGAAATGGCCACGATAGACGAAGTCTCCCGCGAATTCTACAAGGGCATGGCGATCGGTGGAGGTGGATTGGGTATTTCCGGTCTGGATTTTTTGAAGACCACCTTGATGCGCGCCCTCGATCCGGCCAAGGCCACGGAAATCCTGAACAACATCACCGCTCCCGGCGAAGACTTGGGCGGCGGGCTGGATACGGTCCGCATGCTCGAGCCGAAAGTGATTGCCCTCTTCCTGGCCAACGAACATCCGCAAACCGCCGCCATCGTTCTGGCGCATCTGGAAACCTCGGTGGCGGGGGCGACGCTGAGAGAAATGCCCGAGGAGTCGCGCATGGAGGTTGTTTTTCGGCTGGCCACTCTCGAACGTGTGTCGCCGCAGGTCTTGCGGGAATTGGATCAGGCGCTGCAATCCGAGTTCCGCTCCTCTGGAGCCGTGTCCGGAAGCAAAATGGGTGGCGTGGAAGCCGCCTCCCAGATCATGGGAACCATCGACCGCGCCACCGAGTCGTCCATCCTCACGGCCATGGATGAGGTGGATCCGGATCTCGCCAACGAAATTCGCAACCTCCGCTTCACCTACGAGGATATTCTGAAAATCGACGATCACGGTGTTCAAATGATGCTCAAGGAAATCAGCCAGGAAGACCTGCTGATTTCCCTCAAAACCGCCAGCGAAGAATTGATGGAAAAAATATTCTCCAACATGTCGGAGCGGGCCTCCACCATGTTGAAGGAAGATTTGGAAGCAATGGGCCTCACCAAGGTCACCGAGGTGGAACGCTCCCAGCAGAAAATCGTCTCCGTCATCAAACGTCTGGAAGATGAAGGCCGCATCATTGTAGGGGGAGGAGGAGAAGAACTTGTCTAAAGACTTCAGCAATTTTATTCCCGATCAATATTCCGAAGACCAGACCGGCGTATCCCAGAAATTTAATCTGGATGAATATGTACTCAAGGCAAAAGCCTTGAAGTCCGAGTTCATCCATGATCTGGAGCATCAGAGGGAAATCGATCAGTCCAATATCTTGAAAGCTAAAGAAGGCGTGAATGAACTCTTCTCCGATACCATGCAGAAAATGAAAGACGAAGCGGCGAAAATTCAGGAGGAAGCCCGGGAGCAAGGACATCAGGAAGGCCAGGAGAAAGGTTTTCAGGCAGGCGAACAGGCGGTAATGAAGCACTTCGAATCTTCTCTGGAAGCTTTAAAAATTCTCGTCGATGAATTATCGGAGATTAGGAAAAAAACCTACCCCCTGCTGGAACGCGAAATAGTGGAAATGATCACGACCCTCGCCCGGAAAGTGGTCCGCACGGAACTGAAAGATAAAGAAGGCCGTATCCGTGAAATCGTTCGCATGGCAATCGAATCCGTGCTGGACCGGGAATCGCTGATCATCAAAATCCATCCGGACGACCACAAGGAACTGGAAGACTACGGGCAGGAACTCATACAACTGTTCCATGAAATTAAAAACGTGGAGTTTGAATCCCATGCTTCCGTTCCGCGCGGACATTGCGTGGTGGAATCGAATTTCGGTACCGTTGAAGCAGGCCTGGACCACCTCGACGAGCACATCGAAAGAATTTTGCACCTGGCGCCCCCTCCCCCGTCGGCCACGGCCCGGCCGGGTGAAACCGATGAGCCTGGGGAACCGAGGCCTTCCTCCTGAGGGAAATCATGAGCGAAACCATCAATTTAAAAAAATACCAATCCTTCGTTGACAATGTTTCTTTCGTCAAAAAAAGAGGACGGGTCAACCGCGTGACGGGTTTGATCATCGAGGGCGACGGTCCCCCCGTGTCCCTGGGCAGTCTGTGCACCATCGTTTCCAATCAAAGAGACAAGAGGGTAGACGCTGAGGTGGTCGGTTTCCGCGATAATACAATATTACTGATGCCGCTGGGAGAAATGACCGGCATCGAACCGGGAAGCATCATCGAGTCGAAAGACGAATCCCCGCTAATCAACGTCGGCGACGGTTTGCTGGGACGTATTCTGGACGGCAACGGCAATCCACTGGATGGCAAAGGCCCGATTCCTATGGGAACCGATTACCCGATTTTCGGCACCTCGGTCAACCCACTCGAAAAAGACCGGGTCCGGAAACCATTGGACGTCGGCATACGCGCCATCAACGCCTTGCTGACCTGCGGCAAGGGCCAACGTCTCGGAATCATGGCCGGCACGGGAATCGGCAAGTCGATTTTGTTGGGCATGATCGCCCGCAACACTTCGGCGGATGTCAACGTGGTCGCACTGATCGGCGAGCGGGGACGGGAAGTTAAAGAATTTATTGAGGAGAATCTGGGCGGGGAAGGATTAAAAAAATCGGTAGTGGTGGCCGCGGCTTCGGATCAACCGCCGCTGGTACGTCTCCGGGGTGCGTTCATCGCCCACACGATCGCCGAGTATTTCCGCGACCAGGGCAAAGATGTTTTGTTGATGATGGATTCGGTAACCCGCTTCGCACTGGCGCAGAGGGAAATCGGACTATCCGTTGGCGAACCCCCGACCACACGCGGATTCACGCCTTCGGTATTTTCCCTGCTCCCCAAGTTGATGGAACGCGCCGGCACTTCTTCCGGAAAGGGAACGATCACCGGACTCTATACCGTTCTGGTGGAAGGCGACGATTTGACCGAACCCATTTCGGATTCGGTGCGGGCCATCCTGGACGGCCATATCGTTTTGTCGCGGCGGCTGTCTTCGCACAATCATTACCCGGCTATCGACGTGCTGGAAAGCATCAGCCGGTTGATGATCGATGTGGTTTCCAAAGAGCAAATCGATCTGGCCATGCAGTTCAAAGATATCCTCGCGACCTACCGCGAAGCGGAAGACCTGATTAACATCGGCGCTTACGCGCAGGGGAGCAATCCCAAGATCGATCTGGCCATTCAAAAAATTGAAGCGTTCAACCAGTTTTTACAGCAGGGTATCGGGGAATCCACTTCCATGCAGGACAGCATCAGCGGACTCCAAAAGGTTATGGAGGGCGGATCATGACCTTTCGATTTGAAACCTTGTTGAGGTTACGCAAAAATGCGGAGAATCTGGAACAAAGGAAAATGGCGGAGATGCAAAATCATCTCTACGCGCGGCAAAACGAATTGCAGGATTTAAATTTCTCCGGCACAAAAAACAAGGAGGAACTGCAGAACCGGCTCCAGCAATCCATTCCCGGCAGGACTTTGGGTCTGTATGATCGTTATTTTCAATCCTTGGGTATCCAATCCGGCCTTCAAGAGCAGATCATTTCAGAAACCGGCGAAAAGGTTGAGGCCAAGCGGTCGGAACTGGTTGAAGCGATGAAAAAGCGGCGTGTTCTGGAAATCCTGAAGGATCGGGACATTTTAAAGAAGAAACGCAAAGTACTTAAAGATGAAATCGCGTTTATGGACGAAATTGCTTCGACACGATGGCAGATGAGAAACTTATGAAATATTTTTCCTTTAAACTCATTACCGGTCTCACCTGCGCGTGCGCCCTGCTGGCAGGATCGTGGACCTATGCGCAGAATGCTCAAACCGCACCGGAGCCAACGCCGCAAGCGCAAACGGAACCTCCGCAACTACCGACCCAGCCCGCTTCCGTTTCTCCGGAGACGTTACGGCTTCTGGAAATGATCGAGCGTAAAAACCGGGAATTGAAAAAACGGGAAGAGGAATTACTCCTTAAAGAAAAAAATCTCGAAGCACTTGAGAAAAAGGTTCTTTCAGATCTTCAAAAAATCGAGGAGGCCCTGGCGCGCAGTGAGGAAATGGTAGGCATTAGAAAGGACCTTATCGAGAAAAACGTGAAGGCTCTGGTCAAGGCCTACTCCAACATGAAACCGGTGCAAGCCGCGGCGTTACTGGAACGCATGGACGAAGGCACCGCCATTATCATCATTTCGCGCATGAAAAGCCGGGTGGCGGGAAAAGTGCTGGGGGCCATGAATACGAGGATCGCCAAAAACATCAGCGAGAAAATCGCCGGCAAAAAAAGCGATCAAAATTAAAACGCTTCGCTTCCCCGATGGGTCCACCTCAATCATACAAACTCTTCCGGTGAATCCATGCCGGGCACGACCATTCCAAACGACATAAGATACTTGATCCCTTCTTCCCGCGTCATTTTCAACGGAATGATCTGGTCGCGCGGCAGGATCAGCATGAAACCGAGCGTCACGTTGGGAAGAAGAGGAAGAAACACGTTGACCATATCCTCACCCGTCCGGCTACTCACCTCCCCGTGCTCATCGCAGGACACCAGGCCGATCATCCGTGAAGACGGATGCGGATAATGCACCAAAACCATTTGCTCAAAGGGAGACTTGCCGGGCCGGGAAATAGCAACAACCACTTTCTGGATGGTCATGTAAATCCCCCGAACAAACGGAACCTGGTGCATTAGATAATCCCAGGCGCGTACCAATTGCTTCCCGAAAAAATTGGCGGTCACCAGGCCTACTACAAAAATAAAAAAACAAATCAACAGGAAGCCCAGTCCTGGAAGATGGAAGTCCGCAGGCAGGGGAATTTGCAAGCGGAGAATGACCCAGGTCACCACCGGCGCCATGAGCGCATCCAGTTTGCCGATGACAAACGCCATGACGATATAGGTCAGGGCAATGGGGATGATCACCAGCAGTCCCGCAATCATACTCTGCTTTATAAAATTCTTCACAGTACTCTCGGCAATAAAGAAAACGATTGAATACCCAACGGCAACCCGTCCGGGTGGATGGCCGAAGTATCCTGGCAATTCAGTATATTTTAAGCGAAGGCAGGAGTTCTGTCAAAACCAGTGTGCCGCTGGGCGGCAAAAGGTGACAAAGTGAGGTAAGGTCGTGGGAGGTCGGGCTACGCCATTTCACACAGCTTGTCAGGAGAGGAAATCACCGTGGAACTCGGTACATTTTTTTTCGGGGATTTCTCGGTCGGCTGAGGATACCGGAATACCTTGCCTTCAAAGTTTCGAACCATGATTTCGCGATCGTTATACTCCACCACCGTATCGGGCAATAGCCGGACCTTACCACCGCCGCCCGGGGTATCGATCACAAAATAAGGCACACCCATGCCGGAAGTGTGACCCTGCAATCCACGGATGATCTCAAGTCCCTTTTCAATTCTAGTCCGAAAATGGTCCGTCCCCACCGTCATATCCGCCTGGTACAGGTAATACGGCTTGATGCGAATCTTGAGCAGTTTGTGCACCAGCTCCTTCATGATCTCCACGTCGTCATTCACCCCTTTGAGCAGAACCGTCTGACTGCCCAGCGGAATACCGGCGTCGGCCATTCGGTTGCAGGCCAGTTCCACCTCCGGCGTGATTTCAGCAGGATGATTGAAATGCAGGTTGGCGTAAAGCGGATGAAATTTTTTCAGCATCTCACACAAAGCGGGGGTGACGCGTTCCGGCAACGTGCCGGGAACACGGGTCCCGATACGGATAATTTCCAGATGCGGTATCTCCCGGAGCGCCCCCAGGATGCGTTCCAACTCCTTGTCGGGCACCAGCAGAGGATCGCCGCCGGACATGATCACGTCGCGTATCTCCGGATGCTGTGCAATATATTCGATGCCCTGGCGCAAGGTTTCGCGGGTGACGATCCCCGGAAAACCGATTTTGCGTTTGCGGGTGCAAAACCGGCAAATGACCGGACACTGATTGTTCAGCATCAACAACACGCGGTCGGGATAGCGGTGGACCAGTTCGGGAACGGGCATGTCCTCTTCTTCATTGAGAGGATCGGTATCCAAAGATTCTTCAGCGCTTAAAAAATCATCCAGCTCTTCGGCAGTGGGCACCACCTGCTTCCACAAAGGATCGTTCTCTTCCTTGATCTGATTCAGAAAATAAGAATTAATCCGAATCGGGAAAATCTCCGAAACCTTCTGGAGCTTTTCCATGTATTCTTTGGATCCGGATACAAAGGGCAGGTCTTCCACTTTTACGACACTATCGCTCAGTTGTTTTTGCCAGCGCTCCATATTGAACCTTTATATGTAAATTAGGATGAGATGGAATAGGTCTTTTTGAGATGGTCAATGATGTCATACTCGTCGTCGAGCACCACGTCGCCATCGACCAGGACCGGGACAGTGGTTTGACCGGATACTTCGTGGACTTCTTTCCTTAAATGGTGAGGCCAGGGGACGTCGATTTTTTCATACTCGATTTTAAGGTTCGCCAAAACTTCCCGCACCATGGCGCAATAACCGCATCCGTCAATATTATAAAGTTTCATCATCGTTTAAGCTTGGCTCTCCAGCCCGGTCGCACAAGGCACCATGACTGCATCCACCATTCCATGAATTTTCTTTTTGTCGTGCGGGCACAGGGTAGCCAGAATACCTCCCAGCCGCGCCTGATTCTCCACCACAAAATAATAGGGCGTCAACCGCGCCCGACTCTCCATGGTATCCATGGATTGCGTTTTTGAATTCCAGAAAGCGGCTTCGATCCGCTTGCCTTTGTGAAATTCCTGTAAAACATAGGGCTGA
Source organism: Nitrospinaceae bacterium (assembly GCA_965237905.1). GTDB lineage: Bacteria > Nitrospinota > Nitrospinia > Nitrospinales > Nitrospinaceae > SZUA-226. The sequence continues at coordinate 1,255,886 of OZ250172.1, forward strand.
TACGGAAACTCCGCGAGCGCCCGATCCAGGGTCTTGCCCCAATCCTCACTCGACACGTCATGCCCCATCACCACCCCCCGGCTCCCCCACGCTTCCGGAGAAAATCCCGAGGGCTTGATCACCAATTCCCGCTCTTTCTGAGTCAGGGAATACAGGTCCTGCCATTCATTGATAGGATTCCCTTTGATCCTCAAATTGGGAATCACCGCATGGGGGGGCAACGGACGGTTGTCCAACACCCATGTGTTTGGAATTAGATGAGCCAAGAGCGCAAAGGTTTCAACTCCCAGCGCTTTTTCCCACCAGGAAATGAGCGCCGGATGGTGCAACAGGGCAAAACTCAGCTTTTCTTCCAGATGCGGCTTGTAGGGCGGGGTAGTCCGAACGCGGCCCTTTTTATTGCTGAACATCAATAATTCCACTTTGGGAATGTTTTTCAGATCAAACAACTCATAAAACCGGTACAGCACCTCGATGGGCACCTCCCGTCCCGCATCCATGACAAACAATCCCTCTTCCTTGAACAGAATCTCGCGCGGATGCACCACATAAACGGGTAAACCCCTCTTTTTCAGAATGTCTCCCAGGAAAACCATTTCGCTCCAGTAATCCCGAGCCTCATCGGAAACAACAATGGCGGTGGCACACTCTTTCTCTCCGGCGACGGATTCGACCATTTGATAAAACAGCGAAGGAATGCCGCCCTCCGCCGATCCGATAATTTTCCGGTCGTCCCGGGCATAGAGGTTCATCAATTGCGAAGTGAGTCCGAAGCCCCCGGGCACCGCATCCAGTTCCGTCACAGCAAATCCATCTTCCTTGACAATCACATCAGGTCGAATGATGCCCGGAAGCTGGGATTTGAACCGCTTCATGCGGCTGTATTCCACCAACTCAGCGGGCTTGCCCCGGTCCATGTAGTCGGCCACCCAGGCAGGCACCCTGCCCTTCACACTGTCGAAATACAATTGATTGAGCGCGGAATAAAATTTCAAAAGATGCTGGCCGAGGTCCTGAAAAAAAGCCGCATCATTGGGAGACAGGTGAAACGGATCGGGAGAAATGCGCCAGGTGTTGTCGCCGTCGTCCGCCTGTGGGGAATACAGGCCGGACTCCATCAATGAGTTCTGAATATCGGCGCAAATGTGATCGGGGCTGGCAATCATAGTTTCAGGTTAACATGAATGAGTCAACGAGTCAGGGGAAACGGGTCTGTCCTGTCTTATAAGGATGCAGGCTTCGCTATAAAGTTGCAGAAAACGACAACCCTCTTTGCTCACAACACCACTAGCTCCCTCGGGGATAAAACCTTTCATGTGCCGTATCAAACAATGCTATAATCCGAGGCATTATAACGTAATTGAGGCCCTCGTGAAAAATCCTGACCGGCCCCCGACATCTCTGAAAACCATCGCGCTGTTCCCCCTGCCCAATTCCATTTTTTATCCCGGCACCGTTCTGCCGCTCCATATTTTTGAGGACCGCTACCGGCAAATGGTGGGCGACGCCATCGACTCCGGCCAATGGATCGGCATGGTGCTCCTGCAACCGGGATATGAAGAAGAATACGAAGGATCGCCGGACATCAACCCCGTCGGCTGTGCCGGAAGCCTCGAACAATGGAACAAACACGACGATGGCAAATACGATATCGTCCTGCGCGGGCAAAGCCGGTTCCGCATCGTCCGCGAAGTGGGGGACACCCTCTACCGCCAGGCCGAAGTCGAATTGCTAAACAACGTCAGCGATCAACCCATCGACCCTACCGCCGACTTGTACAAACAATTGATCGGGAAATTCCACGCCTTCACCAGTCAACTGCCGCTCGACAACGCGCAGAAAGTGGAAATGGACATGCAGGATTGTAAAACATTGGGAGAGGCAGTCGACCGCGTCGCCTACTTTTTCGATCAGCCCTTGAACGACCGGCAACATTTCCTGGAAGAACGGGACGTGATCAAACGCTGCCAGCAAGTCCACGAACTGATCGACCTCAAACAACGCATCGTCCAGCAGTCCTCCATCTTCTCCAAAAAAGGCATCGACTCCCGTCTCAATTAACCGGCGTGCAGTAGATTAAATCCGTCCCGCCATGCCGCCGTAGGCGATGCCGGTGAGATCGGCCATGTCTTTTTTCCAGGCGGTGAGGTCGCCTGCATTGAACTGGTTGAGGTGAGTGTGACCGCAGGCCCGCGCCAGGACTTTCATCAACTCCACCGACGCGTTAAAAAAATTACCGAGCTGTTGGGAGGATTTCTCCATATCCAACCGTTGCCGCAGATGTTCTTTCTGGGTGGCAATGCCCACCGGGCAATTGTTGGTATGGCACGCCCGCATGCCGATACAACCGATCGCCTGGATCGCCGCGTTGGAAATGGCAATGGCATCGGCGCCCAGAGCCAGCGCTTTTGCGAAGTCGGCGGGGACCCGCAGACCACCGGTGATGACCAGCGTGATGTCCTTGCGGTCCAGCCGGTCCAGATAATGCCGCGCGCGTGCCAGGGCCGGAATGGTGGGAACGGAAATGTTATCGCGAAACAGGAGCGGCGCGGCACCGGTACCCCCGCCGCGTCCGTCCAAAATAATGTAATCGACGCCCACTTCCAACGCCGCGTCGATGTCGTCTTCAATATGCTGGGCCGACAATTTGTAGCCGATGGGAATCCCACCCGTCGCTTCGCGCACTTCGGCAGCGAATGCCTTGATGGGTTGAATGTCTTTCCAGTCCGGAAACCGCGGAGGAGACACCGCTGGTTCGCCTTCTTTGAGACCGCGCACCTGGGCGATCTTACCCTTCACTTTTTCACCCGGCAGGTGACCGCCGGTTCCGGTCTTCGCGCCCTGCCCGCCCTTGAAGTGAAACGCCTGACACCGTTGAATCTTGTCCATGGAATACCCGAACCGGCCCGACGCCAGCTCATAAAAATAGCGGCTGTTGGCCGCCTGCTCTTCGGGCAACATCCCGCCTTCGCCACTGCAGATGCCGGTCCCCGCCTGCTCCGCACCCATCGCCAGTGCCACCTTGGCTTCTTCCGACAACGCACCGAAACTCATGTCCGACACGAATAGCGGAATTTTCAGCGTCAGCGGTTTCTTGGCGTTGGGACCAATGACCACTTCCGTGCCTACCGGGTCATCGTCCAACAAAGGCACCGTGGCCAACTGAGCGGTCACAAACTGAATGTCATCCCACAAAGGAAGCTCGTCGCGCGGCACCCCCATCGCCGCAACACTGCCGTGATGCCCCAGCTTCGATAACCCCTCTTTCGCCAACTGCTGGATAAAATGGTTGTGCGGCTCTGCATCGGTGCCCCCGGTATCGGCATACAGCCCGAGATAGGCGTTGCGGTCAAATGGTTGCGGATGCTCTTTTGCCCATTCAGCGATCTCCTCTTCATCCACAAACACGGCTCGGTTCTCCAACCATGAGGAAAATTTGGGGAGCACTTCTTCGTGGCTGTACTCGCTGACGCCGGTGTCGTACCGGAAATCCCATCTATGAACGCCGCAAATCAAATTGGTTCCGGACACAAACCCGTCGCTCAACAACGCACCTCGGTGCGGACAGCGGCCATAGAATACGGAAACCTCTTTGTCATACCTGACGATCACCAGGTCCACATTCGACACCAGCGCATACGCCGGCACCCGGTCTTTAAGAGCGCTCCACTGCGCCACTTCCACTTTTTGCATTCAGGTTCTCCATGATTAAGGTTTGGAATACAGCGATCATGATTAGATCGGTCCAGCAGGCTTGAAATTACTTTTAATTTTTTAACCCGTTGTAGATTTTTTGAAGCGGACAATTTTCCATCCCTGCAGGGCGAGAAGATACCCGTTACCCAGGAAGATTACCAGAACCAGGAACAGTTCCAGTTGGTTCAATAAAGACAATACGATCAGCAACATGGTGTTGGTACAGACGCACAAGGGACCCATTTGGGTAAGAAAGGTTTTATCGGCAACCCAGCGTTTTTTATGCTCCTCGTTTTCCCGGTAATCCGCCATCTCGCGGCTGACACGGTCCAGCGCCGCGATCAGCGCATCCTGCCAGCCGTAGACGATATTGTGAAACCGTTGCAGAAAATGAACCCAGGGAGAAGTCTCGCCCGACTTCACCGCTTGGCGATCTTTTTCCGTTATCGTTTCATTCGTACGATTTTTCTGGTAGGACCCCACCCAGTCGGTATAGCTGACGTAATAATAGACCCAGTAACTGCACTGCAAGAGACTGCTGACTAGCGCCATGAGTCCCACTAACAAGATGGGACCGGGACTCGAAGAATCCTGCGCCATCCGAAAGGTGATGGCGCCATACACCAGCACGGAAACGATAAAATCAGAAAACGAATCGAGAAAACGGCCGAGACGCGACTCCTCCCCTCTCAGACGCGCCAGGTTGCCGTCGACATTATCGAGAAACAATTTTCCATATAAGAAAATTGCGCCCCATATCAGCGCCGTCTCTGTACCCGAAACATAAAACACAGCGGCGATAAGACCCATCCCCAGCGCAACCATCGTCAATTGGTTGGCGGAAATCGATAACGGATACAAGAGGCGCACCACCCAGCGGTTGGGAAAATACCACCACTCATTCACATCGAAGAACCGACAGCCCTCCGGCAGTTTTTCCATTTTGCGAAAGTCGATGGGATCGGCCATGAACGGTCTCCCGGCGTCAGCAGATGCCGCAGATTTTGCAGGTGGCGGTGTCGCACACGGGGGTGTGCTTGTGACGCAGAGCGCGCTGGTAATCCTGCCAGAGAAATTTCGGGAAGTATCCATGATCGACGATATCCCACGGCAAGTGATCGTCTTTTTCAAATTGGCGGTATGCCGCATGATCGGGGTGCGGTTCGGCTTTTTGCAACGCGGCTTTTTCGTCGTGGCCGTTGGCAAGATACTCCTGAAAGAACGACAATACCCGCCGGTCGCCCCGCGATAAATAAGTCTGCAGATACGCTTCGTTGGGCGACCCGAAACTGAGCTCAATGTTCGGCAATTTACCCAGGGCCTTGCGCACTTTCATGAATCTCTTTTTCAGCACCGCCACACTTTCCATCGGGTGCCATTGAAACGGCGTGCCCGGTTTCGGGATCAGCGGACTCAAACCGATGGTGACCGTACCAATGTTGCCGCGTTTGCGGCAGGCCTCCACATACACCTTTTGAACATTTTCGATCAGGCGGAGGAACTGATCGATATCGTCATCCGTTTCCGTCGGCAGGCCGATGATCGAATAGATTTTGAGATGCAGGATGCCCTTTTCGGTCAGGAAGCGGCACTTGTCGATGACAAAATCGTCGCTCGCCGATTTGTTGATGACGTCGCGCATACGCTCTGACGGCGCATCGATTGCCACCGTCAAGGTTTTCTGCCCACTCTTAATGATCAGGTCGACCAGCTCGTCAGTCAGCGTTTCCATACGCAGGGAGGAAAATGAAAGCTTCTTGCCCTCCGCCACCAGCCGCCGCGCCAGACCCAGCAGTTGCGGATGATCGGTCACCGACGGACCCACCAAGCCAATAGTCGATGCCTCCTTTCCCTGATTGATCAATACCCGCTCCAGCGAATTATAGGTCTGCGTCAAATCCGGTTCGCGCGGTGGGCGGTAGATGAATCCGGCGGTGCAGAAGCGGCATGCCCAGATGCACCCGCGCGTCACCTCCATCAACGCCATGTTCTTGAATGCGGTCGCCTCCTCGTGTAGTTCCGAATGCGTGCACAACTCCGGCGAACCTTCCGGCACCCATTGACGTTCCACGCGCTCGGCCACAAAGGGTTCGGCTTTGAGTGCCGTTTGCTTTGCCTCGTTATAAACCGGCTCGTAATATTTTGGGACATAGATACCCGGCTGTTGCGCCAGGTCCTTTAATAGTTCGCGCGGGTCGTTCCATGGGGAATGCGTGACGTGCTTGAAAAACCGTTCCGCCATGCCTTCACCCTCGCCGATGAAGCACAGGTCGAGAATATCCGCCAGCGGCTCCGGGTTGATGAACAACGCCGATCCCCCGGCAGTAACCAACGGGTATTGCGGTCCGCGTTGTTTGCGGTCCAGCGGAATGCCGAAATAATCGAGAATCAATACCGTGTTCAGGTAATCCGGCTCGAAGGAGATGGAAAACGCGATGAAGTCGAAGTCCATCGGCAGTCGACCCAGGTCGTGCGAGCGCAGTTGATCCGACTTCAGGGGTTGCGTGGTCGGGTCCCATCCCGTCGGCAGGCTGAAGCGGTCGCAGGTCACTTCGTCGATGGCATTCAGCAGGCTGTACACCCGCTGAAATCCGAGATTGGCCAGGGCCACATCGCTGGTACTGGGGTAGATCAGCAACACGCTGACCGGGCGAATGGCGCCTGAAATCTCGCTTAATTGTTCCTCTAGGGCTGTTTCCATCATATAATCGAAAGAATTAATCGGAAATAGCATCATACTCTAAAACTTCCTTGCGGACCAGAGCCCGCGGCACTTATGAACTCAAATCCCCCACAATCCGATCCTAACGAGCGGATGAAGTCCTATCTGGGAAAGATCGCCACTGGACCCAAAATGAGCAAGGATCTCACCCGGGACGAGGCGGAGGATGCTTTGTTGGTGATTTTAAACGGTGAAGTATCGAGCGAACGCGCGGCGGTGTTCCTGATCGCCGCCCGTATGAAACTGGAAACCGTGGAAGAGAATATCGGCTACTGGAAAGCGCTCGATGCCACCACCGTCAACCAGGAGATGAAATTCGACAAGCTGGTACAAGTCGCCGAGGCGTTCGACGGATTTGAGCGGACGCCCATTTTCACGTTTTACACGATTCCCCTGCTGACGGAAATGGACCTGCCCGCTTATGGCCATTCAGCTTTACCTCTGCCGCCCAAGTGCGGCATCACGTTCGAGGACCTGCTGGTGAACCATTATGGGGTTTCAGCGGACCACACCTTTGATCACAGAAAAGCGCTCATCGAGAAATTCGGGTTCGGTTACCTCAGCACGCAACAGAGCCATCCGAAACTGGACGCCTTAAAATCCCTGCGTACCGAAATCGTAAAACGTCCCATGCTGGCCACGATGGAAAAAATGCTGATGCCGTTGCAGGCGAAGAACAATTACCTCGCCACCAATTACTTTCATCCGGGATATGAAGAATCCATGCTGGCTGTCGCCCCGTTGGGCGGTTGGGACATCGCCGTGGTCGGTAATGGGATGGAGGGTTCCATATTATATGGCGTGCACAAGACCGCCAAACTGTTCATCCATCTGAATAAGATCGGGGTGCAGGAGAAAAAACTGGATGTCAGCCGCGAGTTGGAGCCCTCAACCGCTCAACAGATTCAGGAAGCGTTTGAAGCGTTGAAAAAAATCCCCGCGAGCCGGGAGAAAGTGGCCGAACTCGGGGAACAGGCGCTCCAGGGCAAAGGCGGACCCACCGCACCGCTCATCGCCTGGCAAGCCGCGACGCTGGGATATCTGTTCGGCCGCTTCCAGGACGTGCCCAGCGGATACGAAACTGCCCACAGCCTTCTCAACTCCGGCAACTGTTATCAGAAATTGATGGGGTATTTGGAAGAATGTAAAAGGAAGGATTAAAAAACTTCAAACACTAACAGGCGATGCTTCCGGCATTTCGTCCCAGGTTCGACCCTCAAGCTCTCGGCCGGCTTTTTTCTTCTGGACGCCACCCCATTGCTTGAAGAAGAATGGGACACCTTGTTTTTCACATTGATTTTTGATTCCCAAGACCCATTCTTCTTTCATAGGCCGGGCTCCGGGACCGCTTTCCCCGCCAACAATGACCCAATCGATTTTCTTCAAGCTGAACCGGCCTATGGGCCCGAGCAACGGCTCGACGGATAAAAACCGCACGTTGGCTGGAACCTTCCTGAGATGATTGACCCGCCACAGAGTATCCCGGTTTTCGACGGAAACCCCCATCCACACGTTTTTGGGCCAGTTCAGTTTGGGAGCTAACTCTTCCAGGCGCTCCGCTCGCTTGGTCAACACTTGAAAAATATGCCAGTCAGCCTTGGCCATTACCTCAAATACCTCTTGGATATAAGCTAAGGGCACTTCTTCATGAAACAGATCACTCATGCTGTTGACGAAAATGGTGCGCGATTTTTTCCATAAAAGCGGCTGCTCCAGACGCTTGGGCCAAAGCTTAAGGTCAAACCCCTGCTCATAGGGATGCCCCGGTATACCCCGCCACCGCTCGGCAAAGGTTTCGGCATAACAGTGCGCACAACCCGGACTGATTTTGGTACACCCCGTCACCGGATTCCACGTCGAATCCGTCCATTCAATTGTGGAGTTTTGACTCACAACTCTATAATTTTCAATAAATTAAAAGATTTAATCTTGTTTAACATTAATAATAGCATTATAGCTGAAAAATTTAACATGATAAAGATATTGCCCTATAATTCAATTCGGCAACCCAATATGATGCCCAATTTTACTTTTACAAAACTTCGATCTTATGAAACCTGCTGATTATTACAAAGGAAGAGAACAAACCTATTTAAAGCACTTTTTCTTAGAACATTATTTAGAAAAGGTGGCTCATAAAGTAGGCTTTTATAATCCCAATTTTACGTATGTTGACGGATTTTCAGGTCCCTGGAAATCAGAAGATGAAGATTACCAAGATACTTCTTTTGGGATCGCTTTAAATCAATTGCGGATTGCAAGAAAGAATCTTGAAGCACACAAAAGGTATTTAAATTTAAAATGCCTTTTTATTGAAAAGGGACGGAAAGCCTATCAAGAATTGGAAAAGCAGATCAAAAGTGTGGATGACTTGGAAGCAAAATCCATTCATGGCCGCTTCGAGGACCTAATACCTGAAATTAAAAATTTTATCGGAAATTCTTTTTCTTTCACATTTATTGATCCCACAGGTTGGACCGGTTTTGCGCTTAATAAAATTCAACCCATCTTATTAAACCAAGGAGAGGTTTTAATTAATTTCATGTTTGGTTTTATAAATCGCTTCATAAATTTTCAAGACCAAAAAAATATCGAAACTTTTAATAATTTATTTGGAAGCTCGGACTGGAGGGATGAATTAGAAATCGAAATAGCTGGCGGAAAGTCTGACGAGGAGGCCATTTTAACTATTTATTTAAATCGATTAAAGAAAATTGGAAATTATCCTTTTGTGACTTATACCAAGATATTAAAACCTATTACGGAAAAATCTTTTTTTCATTTAATTTATGGAACCCGAAATTTGGAAGGACTCAAAGTTTTTAGTAAGATCGAAGAAAAATTATTTAAAGAACAAACGTTTGTCCGAGGTGAAGCTAAACAAAGAAAGCGGGTTGAAAAAACCGGTCAAGGGGAATTATTTGGATCCGATTTCTTGTCTGAGAATTCCAGACTACTGATTAACGACCGAAATAACAATTTACAAAACGCTGAAATTGATCTAAGAAAATTTATTTCAGAGAAAAAATCAATTAAAGGCCAAGAAGTTTTGGGTAGATTTTTAGAGTATCCTTTTGTTTGGGAAAACGATATTAATGAGTGGGTAATTAAGAAACTTAAGAAATCAGGTTCGATTGAAATCCCTAATATGAGCCTTCGAGAGCGAACTTTAAAACCTCATCATCAAATTTTAAAAAAATAAACCTGACATTTACTAGTTTTTTTTCAACATCGGTTTGAGGTATTGGAAGACGGTTTGGGTGACGATGGCATAGCCGTTGGCGAGGGGGTGAACGCCGTCAGGTTGGGTGAGTTCGGGACGCGCCGCGACGTTCTCCAAAAAAAACGGTATGAGCGGAACTTCATATTGTTTTGCCAGCAGGATAAACGACTCCCGGAAATCCTTACTGTATTCGGCACCCAGGTTGGGGGTGATCTCCATCCCCGCCAACAGAACCTTCGCGCCTTTTTTTTGGCAGATTTCGATGATCGTCCCCAGGTTTTTGCGCATCTCGCTGATCGGCAGACCGCGCAGGCCGTCGTTGGCGCCCAGTTCGAGGATGACGATCTTCGGCTCATGCTGTAACACCCAGCTGATGCGCGCCACGCCGCCAGCCGTGGTGTCGCCCGATACCCCGGCGTTGACCACCTTATAATGGTACCCTTTCTCATCCAGAAGCCGTTGCAGACGAGCGGGATAGCTGCCCCGCATATTCACGCCGAACCCGGCGGTGAGGCTGTCTCCGAAGGCGAGAATCACGGGTTCGCCGTATCCAGTGGAAGCATTCATCAAGATCACCCCAAATAAAAACACGGAAAAAAGGTTTGTAAGTAGACGTCGGACTCTGTAACAATATTTCATAAGCCTACTCTCACGGAAACCCAATGATCGGAATCCGACAACTCACCAAATCCCTGCACGGCGGCGGCCACCGGGTGGACATTCTCACCGGCATCGACCTGACCATTCCCGACGGCCAGTTCGTCGCCGTGACCGGTCCTTCCGGAAGCGGCAAGACCACCCTGCTCAGCCTGATCGCCGGGCTGGACGCGCCCACCGGCGGATCGATCGTGGTGGATGGTGAGGATATCACGAAACTGAACGAAGATGAACTGGCCCTCCTGAGGGGCCGCCGGTTCGGTTTCGTCTTCCAGAACTTTCATCTCATCCCCACGCTGACTGCCATCGAGAACGTGATCCTTGCGGCGGAGCTGACCGGCGCTTCCGGCGCGCATAAGAAATCCGAGGACCTGCTGGGTGTGGTGGGACTGGGCGACCGCCTGCACCATTACCCGTCGCAACTTTCCGGCGGCGAACAACAGAGACTGTCGCTGGCGCGCGCGTTCATCAACGAACCGGATATCGTGCTGGCGGACGAACCAACGGGCAATCTCGATTCCAAAAACAGCGGGCGTATTCTCGATCTCATCACCGAACTGCACCGGGTGAAGCAGGCGACCATCATTCTCGTCACCCACGAGCCGCACGTTGCAGAACGCACGCAACGCATCTTGACCATGGCCGACGGTCAAATCGTGACTGATACCCCGACTTCTGCGAGCGCGCGATGACCACCGGCAAGCTGACCCTCCGCCAACTGTTCGCGCTGGCGTTTGCCGAAACCCGCGGCGCAGGCAAGCGGTTTTTGTTTTTCGTCATCTGTCTCGCCATCGGTGTCGGCGCGGTGATGACGATCAAAAGCGTCTCGGACATCATGGAGCAAGCGATCCTCGGGGAATCGAAAAGCCTGCTGGCGGCGGATATCGAAATCAAAAGCAGTTGGCCGCAAAGCGAAGCCGACCGGGCTTACCAGAAATCCGCCCTGCCGGAATCCGAGTTTCAGCTTGTGCGCGAGGTACACGCCATGGCACGCTTCCCTTCCAATAAAGAAGGGCACAACGGATCCCTGCTGGTGGAGTTGAAATCCGTTCCGACGGAACCGCCCCTGTATCCTTACTATGGAATCCTCAAAACGAAATCTGCGCTTCCAATTAACAAGCTGTTGTTCGGAAGCGGGGCGCTGGTGGAACCGAATTTCTTGTTAAAGACTAAACTGAACGTCGGCGATTCGTTTCAACTGGGATCGGTCACCGCACGCATTGCCGGAGTCATCGAAGGCGAACCGGATCGTATTTCGCTGGCGTTCAGTCTGGGTCCGCGGGTGATCGTGTCCAACGAAACCCTGGACCGATCCCAACTCATCCAGCCCGGAAGCCGCATCACTCACAAAACATTGATCCGCGTGCCCAAGAGCATGGACCCGGAAAATGCCGTAACTCTGCTGGAGTTCGGGCTCAAGGACAAAGGCACATCCATCCGCACGTACCGCGACGTGGCGTCCAACCTCACCCAATCCGTCGACCGCATGGGAAAATATCTCGGATCGGTCGGGGTGATCGCGTTGTTGATGGGCGGCATTGGTATTGCGATGATCATCCGCACCTTCATGGCGCAGAAGCTGGACACCATCGCCATTCTCAACTGCCTGGGTGCGACGTCGCGCACGGTGTTTAAAGTATATCTATTACAGGCGGTTCTGCTGGGACTGATCGGAAGCGGATTGGGGGTCGGCATCGGTTACGGATTGCAATACCTGCTTCCTTCAAAAATGTCCGGGTTGTTGAACCTCCAGTTCGAACCGGGGTTTCTCTGGGTGCCGGCGGTCCAGTCTCTCAGTATGGGTTTGTTGACCACGTTGTTATTCACTCTGTGGCCGTTGATCCGCGCAGTGCAGACGCGTCCCTTGCGGTTGTTCCGCCACATCGCAGAGGAAGAGGAATTGTCGAAGGGATCGCGCCGGGAACGATGGGCCATGAGCGCCCTGTTTGCGCTGGGCCTCGCGGCCATTATTTTCTGGCAGGCGGAATCGGTCGAGCGCGGCATGGTGTTTCTGATTTCACTGGGGGTATCGGCGGGTCTCCTGGCAGGTATCTCGGCTCTGCTTCTCAAGGCGCTCCGCACACTGCCGCCGTCGAAACGCATGACACGGCGTTACGGTCTGGCCAATTTGTACCGGCCGAACAATCAGGCGGTATCGATCATCACTGCGCTGGGCATTGGCATCATGCTGGTGCTGTCGATCCGGCTGGTGCAAATGGACATGATCGCCATGCTCAACAAAAATACCGATATCAAGCCGCCGAATTTTTTCTTTATCGATATTCAGAGGAGCCAGACCGAAACGCTCCAAAAAGTGGTCCACCAAACCGCGCCGGACGCCACACTGGAACTGACGCCCCTGGTGCGGTCCCGGTTTCATAGTATCGACGGACGCAAGGCGGAGAACTGGCAATACGAAAATAGGCACGATGAGGAATGGTTGATCAACAGGGAGTTCAGGATAACTTACATGATGGAACTGCCGAAACGGGACAACAGCATTATTGAGGGACGCTGGTGGAGCAAAGAGGAGGCTCAACTTTCGCAGGTGTCGCTGGAAGAGGACGTGGCCCAGCGGCTGGGCGCCACACTGGGATCGCAACTCATCATGAATATCCAGGGCCTTCCCATCACTGCGGAAGTGACCAGCATTCGCAAAGTGAGCTGGCGCAACATCCGCACCAATTTCTACATGATTTTTTCGCCCGGAGCGCTGGCGCAGGCGCCGGTGACCTATGTCGGCACGGTCAGCCTCGACAAGACACGGGAGATGGCCCTGCAGGAGGCAGTGGTGGATGCTCTGCCGAACATCACCGCGTTCGGCACGCGCGACATCGTCGATACGGTGGAGTCGGTGGTCAACAAACTACTGACACTGGTGGACTTTATGTCGGGCTTTGCGATTATATCCGGTTTGTTTATTTTATCGGGAGCCATTGCATCGACCAAGTTCCGGCGGTTGAAGGAATCAGCCATTCTGAAAACCCTGGGGGCGAAGCGCAGTGTGGTGGCGTCGATTCTGGGTTATGAATACGCCATGCTGGGGGTGATTGCCGCAACTATCGGTGTCCTGCTTTCGTCGGGGCTGTCGTGGGCGGTGATGGAATACATCGTGAAATCCGACTGGCACTTGAGAGTCGTTCCTCTGGCATGGGCCCTAGTGACGGCGATCATCCTCACCACCGTTACCGGCATCGTGAGCAGTCTCGACGTTCTGCGCAACAAACCGGTTCAAACCCTGCGCAAGGTAGACGCCTGAATGAGGCAACGAACTCAAAACTCCAGGGCAACCTGATCCCCTTCCACCTGCACCTTATAGCTTTCGACTTTGGCCTGGGGATTGTTCTGGCATTGGCCACTGGTCACATCATACTGCCATCCATGCAGGGGACAGGTGATGATGTTTCCCTCCAGCTGGCCGGAACCCAGGGAGCCGCCTTTGTGCAAGCAGGTATCTTCCGTAGCACACCACTGTCCGCCCGCGTTGTAAACCGCGATCTCCTTGCCTTCCACCGTGAAGGTTTTGCATTGACCCTCGCCTATATCGGAAATTTTACATACCTGATGTAAAGCCATTATTCGATTCCTCAAAAGGGTTTGAATATCCATTTTCAAATGAAACGGAACCATTTTAATATTTCTCTCTCTTAATAAAAATAAGATTCGATTGAATCGCCATGAAGTCGAATTTGTCAAACGATTGAGAATGTTATAAAATTCGGAGTCAACATTGAATTTCAAGGATTATCGCCCATGCCCTTGGATCGATTCCCTGTATTGACGAAAAGATTTCCCCGATCTTCCTTTAAGGTCCTATTCTGTTCTTTCTTCTTGGTTTTATTGGGGTTGTGGCCAGGAGACTCCCCATGGCTTTGGGCCGACCCCAGGGATTATATTCATGAGCCCTATGAAGCGCCGCCGTATGTCCCGCCCCCGCCTCGCCAATCGAAAGTCCAACTGACGGACAATCAAGACGGCACTATCACCGACAATCACGGGTTGATGTGGACGCAGAAGGACAGCTATGCCGATCTGGAACAATGCCTGAACTGGTACCAATCGTATGACTATGTGAAGAAGCTGAAGACGGGCGGGCACAGCGACTGGCGCATGCCCACCACGATGGAGCTGTACGGCATTTACGACGACACGATTGAAAATGTCCTGGCGTGGGACCACGACCCCGAAAATCCCCTGCACCTCGACAAACGGTTCGCGGACGGCGCAGCCTACTGGTACTGGTCAGGAGAAAAAGAGGATACGGATCTTACGGACTGTTGTGCTCCGGCCTTTTATTTTGTGAAGGGATTTTCCAACGTGCGGCGGCTGTCCATGTGCTTAAACGGCGGCGTGCGTGCCGTACGAAACGCCGGACAGGGGAAACCGGAAGTCAGGAAACTCAAATGAGATCACACTGGCAAACAGCAAAACGCGCTATCATGGTATTCTGCTTTTTGTTCTCGTTACTTACGCCCGCTGGCTGCGGCCCTGATGTGGATGAATCAACAATGCGAACAGATCATATCGAGTCTACCTATGACGGCGTACCTTGCAATGTCTATTTCTTTACCTCATGGTCGACCTACAGCCATCCAGTGCGGCCTCAAGACCCGCTCGATCTCGAAGATGCGCTGAACCGGGAGGGCTACTACCGTGCCTGGATGGTCGGCGAGTCTGGAAAAGAGCTGTTCGTGTTTTTCGAAGCGGTTAGTAACAACCGGCAGGAAACGCAAATTGCTCCCGAAGAAGAGCAAAGTGATCTGGCGGTAGGTTTTGTCATGTGGCGCGCGCAATACGACGGCGGGACCCTGACCAAAGGCCCCCGAATCAGCTATGGCGATGCGCTCCGCGAAAATGCGTTTCTCGTTCAACAGACCGGGTCGGGGAAAAACCTGAATCTCATCACCCAGACTGTCCAACTCAGTTATCGCTACATCTACCAGCCTGACGGCACCCTGAAAAAAATCATCATCACCAATCCGGACGGCAAGGTTAGCGAGCTTGACTATTAGAAGCGGTCGAGAAAATCCCATTTTTATGTGGCGTGGCTTGCGGGGAGATGGATCCGGAAGGTGCTGCCTTTACCGACTGAGCTGTCCACGCTCACGCTTCCGCCGTGCACCTGGGCGATGTGCTTGACGATGGCAAGGCCCAGTCCAGTGCCTCCCATTTCGCGGCTCCGATCCCTATCCACCCGGTAAAACCGTTCGAACAAACGGGGGAAATGTTCCTTTTCGATGCCCCGGCCTTCATCGATCACCGCCACCGTGATTCCTCCCTCGCCAGCCACAACATCAACACGGACCTGCGTCGAGGGAAGGCTGTACTTGATGGCGTTGTCTACGAGATTGATCACCGCCTGCTCCAACAACTGCGGGTTGATCCGGGCCGTGACGCTCTCGGGGCAATCCAGCTCCACGCGAACGGTTTTCTCGGAAGCCTTGGGAGCACACGCCTGGATCGCCATTTCCAGGACAGGCTTCAATCCGCTTTCCTCGATAATAATTTCCACTTTCTCTGAATCCTGCTCCAGTTGAGACAGACTGAGCAGGTCGTCGATGATAGCATTGAGACGGTCCGTTTGACTGGCCACGATCTCTAAAAACCGCTTGCTGTCTTCGGGTTTATCCAAAGCGCCGCCCAACAGGGTTTCGACGAATCCTTTAATGGAGGTGATGGGCGTTTTGAGTTCGTGAGAAACGTTGGCGACAAAATCGCGGCGTATGGTCTCCAGTTTACGTAGCCGATGAATACGGTCGTCCAGTTGGGCGGCCATGGTGTTGAGTGCTTCGGCGAGGCGGATCACGTCGTCGGGACCTTCCACACGAATGCGCGAATCCAGTTGTCCGGACGCAAACCGTTCAGCGTTATCTTTCATCTCCGAGAGGGGACGGCTGATCCTCCGGGAGATATAGAGGCTGACGGGGGTCGCGGCCAAAGCGATCAACAAACCCGCCAGGATTATTTTCCACAGCATCCCCTTCAATGTTTCATCGATCACGGTCAAACGCACGGAGAGACGCACCACCCCCGCCAATTGCCCGTTGTGATCAACAGGAAGAGCCACGTACATCAAATTGGCGTTGAGGGTTCTACTGGTGCGGACCGAGGACCCCGTTTTCCCCGCTAAAGCTTCCTTCACTTCCGGACGGTCAGCATGATTATCCATGCGATCGGGATTTTCGTCGGAATCCCCGACCACGGTTCCGTCAGGAAGAATTAACGTGATCCGCTGTTCACCGGGTTGTCCCAGCGTTTCCGCCAGACGTTTCAGCGCCGGGATATTGACAGAAGCGAAGTGGTGAGACACCTGATGCTGGATCAAGCGGGCACGGGATTCCAAGTCGGCTGAAGTTTGTTCATTATAGAAATGGTGGAGGGCGCTGACCGTGTACCCTCCGATCGCCCCGAGGGACAACAGAGTGATCAGCAGATAGGAAAGATAAAGCTGTCTGTGCAAAGTTCTTTTGAACATCACGCTTCCTGAAACCGGTACCCCACCCCCCGTACCGTTTCAATGTAGGTGGAACAATGATCCAATTTCCGGCGCAGGCCGACGATCTGGAAATCTACGGAGCGGTCGGTTACGGCATGGTCCTCCCCCCGAACTGCATCCACGATCTGCCCGCGGGTAAACACCCAGCCGGGCCGGGTGGCGAGGGTCTGGAGAATACGGAATTCGGTGAACGTTAGATCGAGTTTTTTGTTCTCCAACAACGCTTCATGGCGGCCGGGATGGATGACCAGATCGCCGATTTGAATCACATCCTTACCCTCCGGTATGGGAGAGCGTTTGCGGCGGAGTACTGCCTTCACCCGGCTCAACAGAACTTTAGGGCTGAACGGTTTGATCACATAATCATCCGCTCCCAATTCCAGTCCCGTGACGATGTCCGTCTCGTCCCCTTTGGCGGTGACCATAATGACGGCAATACCCTGGGTGGCGGCGTCCCGTTTCAATTCCTTACAGACGTCCAGGCCGTCGAGACCGGGGAGCATCAAGTCGAGGAGCACCAAGTCAGGATTCCCGGTGCGGGCGGCTTCCAACCCTTTCTCTCCGCTGAGGACACAGCTGACCTGATAACCCTCTTTGGCTAGGTTGTACCGGATGAGTTCCTGGATATTTTCCTCGTCTTCCACGACCAGGATTTTTTCGGTGGGCATGACCGCCTCCCTGTTTTCGGTTATTAATTTACCATTGAACAACAGGAATGTTAGATTTTAATTAGGAAGGGCCGCTGAGTCCTATCTTGCGGGCGAAAAAGGAGGATGAAAAAAAGATCTTCTGATTCAGGAGAAGCAAAGGTTTATTCAACAGCTCTCTCAGAATCCTCTGTAATGGATGGGGTATCCGGCTGGACATTGGCCAACGGCAGTTCAATGGAAAAGCAACTGCCCTCCCCGGGAACGCTTTCAGCCTGAACGGAACCGTTCATCATGGCCATCAGGGATTGGCAAATGGTCAATCCGATTCCGGTACCCTCAATATTCGAGGATTCATGTCCCAAGCGTTCAAACGGTTCAAACAAATGTTTCAATTGGTTCTCGGGAATTCCGAGTCCGGTGTCTTTGACCATCAACTGATAGGTATTGTGGGCGGTTTGCCTTCCCTCCAGAACCACGGTGCCATTGGGATGATTGTATTTGATGGCGTTGGAAAGCAGATTTGCCAATACCTGTTTGAGTCGCAAAGGATCCACCCACACCTCAACAAAATCATTCTCTGCAATGTTATTGATCATTTCAATCTTCTGCTCCAGCGCCATCGGCAAAAACAGGTTGAATGTCTTATGGACTAACGGCGCCAAAAGAATATTATTGCTGTGCAGGGTCATCCGTCCGGATTCGATATGGGACAAATCCAAAATATCGTTGATCAACTCCAGCAAATGTTTTCCAGAATCGATAATGTGATCAACGGATTCTTTATCATCCGGACTCAGACTTTGGCCCTTCATTTGCATGAGTTGACTGAAACCCAGAATGGCGTTCAAGGGGGTGCGGAGTTCATGACTCATCTGTGACAGAAATTCGGATTTTGCCTTACTGGCCTTTTCGGCGTACTCCTTGGCTTCAACCAAATTATTTTCCACATTACTCCGCTCCAACTCGGCATAGGCCCGGGAAGCAAAGATCGCTAAAATCATATAGTTGATGGGAGCATCTTGAATCGGCTGGTCATCCATGATCCCCAAATGACCCAAAAAATTACCGGAAAAATCCAAAATTGGGATACTTTGATAACCTTCGATATTGAATTCTCGTAGCAACCGGTCTTCGGGATAAAACTGTTGCACCCACTTCGGGAAACTGCTCCATTCCCCTTGGATCATTTTCTCACAAGGAGTATTGGCGATTTCGTAGGTGATGCTTTCGGAGTAACCTTTACCGATCCAGAATGCCAGGGTTTGAACCAACCCTTTTTCGGGGTCCACCAACTTATTCACAAAAGCATATTTTACTTTGAAGGCAAGGGCCAAATGGTTGACTAGAGACTTGAAAAATTCTTCGCCCGTCGCTGAAGAAGTGCCGTGAACAACAAACTTCAATTGGTTGAATAATTGCCTGTATTGGTTTTCACTTTCACGGAGGGCGGACTCGACCTGTTGCCGTTCGGTCAGTTCACCTTTTAACTCCCGCGTTCGGCGATTCACCTGATGGGTCAAAGACCGGTTCCAGAACAATACGCCCGCCACCCCCAATAGGCCCAATACCACTGCCAGGGAAATCGCAATCTCCTTGAACGTTTTTGCAGGAGGCCGCTCCAGTGCGATCCATTTGGTGTAGATCGCTTTCCGCTCTATAGGAGTGATCTGTGCCAACGCCTTGTCGAGAATCCGGTTCAACTCAGGCCAATCGTTGCGTGAGGCAAGAGCCCACTGATACGCATACCCGGATTCTCCAGAGATGCGCAGGTTGGTAATCCCCCCTTGCTCGATGTAGGTGGTCGCCAGGGCAATATTGGCAACCATGGCATCCACCAATCCAACCGACACTTTCTTCAAACCCGTTTGAATATCCGGAACCACATCCAACTGGATATCAGGATATTCGTTCAAGACGTGGTCATGAATCCCGTAACCCGAGATCACCGCAACCTTCATGCCGCGTAGAGTGTCCAGCGATAACTTTTCGGTCACTTGTTTCCGAACGAGGATAACGGCAGGAAGTTTCAGAAAGGGCTGGGTGAAGTGCATATATTCCAGGCGTTGGGGCGTGGGTACGGCGGCTCCCCATAAATCCACCTCTCGGTTTTGGGATTTTTTCAATACTTCATCCCAGTTTTCCAGCTGGACTTTCTTGAATGTCACTCCCAACTTTTTTTCAATCAATGCAATATAATCCGCGGCGATACCGACGTACCGCCCTTGCTCGTCAAAATATTCTATGGGAAGGAATTGGGGATCGGGCGCCAGGCGAATTTCGGGATGCTCAGCCAGCCAGTTCTGCTCCTCATCAGTCAGAATCGAAAAATTCTGCCCTGAAGAAATCTGCGGTAGGATTAAAGAATAAAGAAGGAGGACGCCCACCAGAAATACACAGCGCCTCACTCCCTTAAAATATTTCAGCAATGTCGCACGCATTAAATAAGTATCTCATAGTTGTCATAAAAACCAAGAGGCTCACAGACCAATTAGGGTGATCTTGAAGACCCAAACTTATAGAGGTTTTACTCGGGTGAGGCGGCGCCACCGTACATATATGAAAAAATTTTCGGGCCTTCCATATAAAAACGTTTATAGCCCAAGATTTTAAAACCCGAACTTAGAATCAAACGGTCGATTTCGCGGTTCACGTGGCACCCCCCGGCAAACCATTTCTGTATGGGATTCCAAATGTTTTGCAGTCGGGCGACACCGCGGTCTGGACTGAGCCCATGCTCGAGAAAATAAAACTTTCCATTCGGCCTCAAAACGCGGCGGATTTCTTTTAAAGCGGCTACGGGATCAGGAATGGTGCACAGGGTCCAGGTACTCACCACCGCATCCACCGAATGATCGGGTAGCGCAAATCGACTGCCCTTCAACTCGACAAACTCGACAGGAAAGGGCGCGCGCCGAATTCTTTTTTTGGCCAGTCGACGGCCCAGTTGTGAGGGATCCAGCGCATACAGGTGGGTGACCCGGCTGGTATAATGAGGCAGGTTCAATCCTGATCCGAAACCGACTTCCAGCACTTTACCCCCAACATCTTTCAGATATTGCTGGCGGAGCTTGCTGAACCGCGGCCAGCATAGGGTCCAGTTGATGCCGCGGGGGAGGATTTGATCTTCGTAAAATCCCATAATAGATTACAGTTTGAGAATCTCTCTTTGCTCGAAGATTTTATATTTGGATTGCACATCTTACCTCAATTGAGCTGCGCTTCAAAAAAAGTAACAATTTTTTCACTGGCTGAAAAGTCGCGACTCATGGCGCCAGCCCGGTTTGAAGAGTTGTAACCACCGGGCCAGGTATGGCCGCCACCCTCCACCTGAATATGCACCAAGGGCGCAGCACATCCTCCAAAGGAAATCTTATAGGACTGTGTGCCATCATTGGGATCGTTATCCGGCAGGAGCAGAGTGGCGAATGTGTCAGCACAAGCATTGTTGGCCTTCCGGACGGTAAGGTTGTCATTCACCCCCAGGAAATTACGGGTTTCGCCAAATACACAAGTTTGCCGGCCACCCTTATAGGGCCAACAGGGATCTGCTGTGCCATGAATATGTAAAGTGGGAATAGCAACAGCTCCAGAACAACCTTGAACCACCCCAAACTGATTGTTCCCCGACACAGGAGCAATGCCAGCTACTTCATTGGGAAGTTCACAGGCTAAACGATAACTCATAGACGCACCATTAGATCCACCAGTCAAAAATATTTTATTAGAAGAAACCCGGACTTTATTTTTCAGACTCGAAAACAAATCTCGAAAGTATTGAGTGTCATCAATTCCTTTCCTACATGCGTAACCGCTGATGCAGGCATAGCCGTTAGCACCCCCGCCCGCGTTCCAGGTCCGAACATTGGGGATTAGAGGGCGTCCCGTGCCATTAGGGTAAACCACAGCAAAACCTCTGGAAGTGCCATACTTGGAAAGACAAAAGGGACTGGATAAATCGCCGTCCGGACAGGTCATCTTCTCGGCTCCTTCCTTGTTACTCCCTCCACCATGGAGAACCACAATGGCCGGAAAATCGCGGTCAGTGCCAACCGGCAAATACACATCAAACTTCCGCTTCGCCCATTTGTCCATTGCACACTCCAAGTGATTCAGCCCCACTTCCGCACAATTCACTTCGGACCGAAAGATATTATCCCCTCCTCTCGAGCCACCAGAACTCCCTGCTGTAGACTGGCAGCCCAAAAGTGCAGCCGCACCTATACTTAAAAATGTGTAAGAAAATAGCCTTCTCATACTCTCAGTGTAAGGTGAATCAGCTGTCGGAAAAAGCGAAAAGCAAGAGGAGGGATTATCGTGGGGGCTTGCTGGAATACGTCGGCAATAGGAACGTTTGAGGCGGAAGCGCCGGGCTTCCGCCCCAAGTCCTAATGAGATGATGTTAAGAAACCGTTCGAACCGTCGTGTTTGCTTAACGGACCCGGCGGACTACTTGCGGGTTTTTGGGGCCTTCCACGATCAGGTGTCCGATGGCTCCTTTGGCCACGCGAAAAATACTGTGGTCCACCAACAAATAGCTCCCAGGATAATCCACTTTGAATTCCACAATGGTGGCTCCGGCGGCAGGCACCAGGGTGGTTTGGATGTTTTTTTGGAGGTCGCCACCAATGCCGCCCTCTGCATAGACCCGATCGAAAATTTCCCCGATGATGTGAAACGACGAAACGCTGTTCGGACCGATATTGCCGAAATAAATTCTAACTTTCTCCCCTATTTTGGCTTTAAGAGCATTTTTGTCCAATAGCGCCCCGGCCTTGCCGTTAAACACCACGTAAGTGGGGTTTTCATCCAGGCCTCTTTGTATATCGAATTCCGCCGTCCCATTTTCAGGCTCAGTGGTAAAGAATTCGCTCTGCATCACGTAATATTCCCGGTCCACTTTGGGCAGGCCACCCTTCGGTTCTACCAGAATCAGACCATACATGCCGTTGGAAATATGATCCACAATCGAACCGGCGGCGCAATGATACATATAAAGCCCCGGAGCCACGGCCGTGAACGCAAAGGTCTTCTTTTCGCCGGGGGCCACCGTACTCAAAGCCGCTCCCCCATGGGCGCCGTTGACCGCGTGAATATCGATGTTGTGGGATTGGGAATTACTCTTCGGATTGGACAAATGGATTTCAACCGTGTCGCCGACACGCACCCGCGCCATCGGACCCGGAACCGTTCCGTTATAACTCCAGTAGCCGTACTTCACGCCATCGGATATTTCCGATACGTACTCTTTGGCTTGCAGTTTAACAACCACGGTAGTGGGCGCACTGCGTTTCAAAGGCGGCGGGACATTCGGAGCGGTGGTCAATGGAGCCGTCTCCCTGGCAAAACCGCTGGTGGCACTGAGAAGACCCAACCCCATCAGCAAAACCAAAATATTCAAACTTTTTACTTTATGGAAAATACCCATCGTTTTTCTCCTTAAAAAAGAAGCCTTCCTAATAAATAGATAA
The DNA here is from genome assembly GCA_965237905.1 of Nitrospinaceae bacterium. Taxonomy (GTDB): domain Bacteria; phylum Nitrospinota; class Nitrospinia; order Nitrospinales; family Nitrospinaceae; genus SZUA-226. The sequence continues at coordinate 1,278,798 of OZ250172.1, forward strand.
GAAGAGATTCTTATCGAGTCATCAATTTTAAAATCCTGTAAATAACTGATTTTAAATAGAAATTAGCTATATACTGATAAAAAGATATTTTTATCTTTTATTTAAGACCACTATAGAGTATGATATTATAGATGTCAATATCTTTTTATCCTTTATTGGGACTCTAAAAAATTATGATTTCTCAAACATCAGAATATGCGCTTCGGGCCGTGGTCAGTCTGGCCCAATCCCCGGAGCAACCGCATACCGCCACCGAGATCGCCAAATTGACCAAGGTGCCTGAACATTATCTTTCCAAAGTCTTGCAGGCGCTGGCCAAAGGCGGAATTGTGCATTCGCAAAGAGGATTGCATGGCGGATATGTGTTGGCCCACGCACCGGACCGGTTGCCCTTGCTGGACGTGATCAACGCCGTCGATCCCATCCGGCACATTGAAAGCTGTCCGTTAAAACTGGAAACTCACGGCACACACCTGTGCCCATTGCACAAAAAAGTCAACCGGTCGATCAGTCTCATTGAAGAACTGTTCAGAGGCTCGACGATAGGGACGATCCTGGCGGAACCGACCCAGAGCATACCGCTGGTTGAATCCAGCAGATAATTTGGGGAAGGCGTACAAAAAATAAAAAAGAGCCGGCCCGGTTGGGCTGACTCAAAAAAGTGGCGGGGCCGACGAGACTCGAACTCGCGACCTCCGGCGTGACAGGCCGGCGTTCTAACCAACTGAACTACGACCCCGCGGTCGTTTTGTTTGAGAGGGCATTTTCCCCCAAGCAGGTTTGTTTTGCAAGAAGACCATTACATATCTATAAAAGCAGAAGGAAGAATCCCCCCGACCCCCTTTACAAGGGGGAGAAAAGCGAAATCCAACGACCCCTCCTTCGACAAGCCCTGAACAAGTTTTACAAGAGGGACATAAAACCGGGTCCAGCGTCACGCTGGCCGGGCGTTGCCCGGCCCCCTCCCCTTTACAGGAAAAAATGGTGGGCTGAACAGGGCTCGAACCTGTGACCCTCGGCTTGTAAGGCCGATGCTCTCCCAACTGAGCTATCAGCCCAAATTTTTCCTCTCGGGTCGGGAAACCCTTAAAAAGAAGGTTGAAGTATAGTAACCGCTCCCCATCCCTGTCAAGGAGTTTAATTGTTAAACCCCTAGTTAGCGAAACTCACGTAAATAGAGGGCTTTACCACCTGCAAAAAGATTGACACCTGCTGTAACACCCTTTAAAATATTTGTTTTGAAAGAGTTTTTTCTTCCCATCACATTCCAGCGGAGGGTCGATCCGTCCCAACCACCCATTTTGAGTGGAGTTGGCACGCCATCCCGCCATGGTTTTTGGTGAATTTCGCGGATCCACCGCAAGCGGGCACACTTTGAGTGGATCGGTGTTTATTTTTAAGAATCGAACGATGTGGGCCCGAAATATTAATACTCTATGTCCTCCAAAAATGCCCTCACAAATCTGATTGAACTGACCAGTAATGTGGCGGACGCTTTTACCACCGCTCTCTACACGGTCGATCTTGAGCAGGGTACTTTAAAGTTACGTTCTCACCTGACCCTCAGCTCTCATTTAAAAACCGATGCGACGTTTGTCATTGGAGAAGGTTTATTGGGCCAGGCGGCTCTGCACAGGGATACCCGCATTGACGATTTTGCGGGAGCCGACGCCTCCCATCTGGAGTGGTATTCCGAACCAGAAGAGATCAAGGGTCTCATGATCATCCCCGTGATACGTCGTGAGCTGGAAGGGATTCTGGTCGTTGACTCCAAAGAAAATTACAGTTTTACTCCCAAGCTCCAGAAACTGATTGGTGGTTTTGCCGATCAGATGGGTTGGTACTTGAGCCTTGAGAAGAGAACCCCCAACTGGATCGACGGCGAACCCGCCGACTTTCAGCAGATGATGAAATGGTGCCGGTTTCTCAGTGATTCTCCGCACCGCAAAGCACTCAGCGAACGGTTTTTAAATATCCCGCGTTCCCTGATTCAGTGCGACGCCACCGCAGTCGTCTGGTTTGAAAGCGATGGCACCGGGCGGATCACTCACAGCAAAAACTGGGGCCAGGGCCTGAAGTCCCTGACCGTCGAGTCCGGGACTGGAATCTGCGGGTCCTGCCTGGACAGTGGTCAACCCATGCTGATTCCCAACACGCTGAACCATCCGTGGATTGTCTTTTCCGAGGACGAACCTTCGGTACCCTTCGGATCGGTGATGGCCGCCCCCATCGCCAACGAAAAACGAATGCTGGGCCTGGTGGTCTGCGCCGCGCGCGCGCGCAACGGCCTGAAACAACCGGACATGGATCGATTAACACTCATGACCAACTTTGCCGCTTCCGCACTGGACCTTAAGAACGCTGCACCGCGATCCGAGCTTATTTTGGACCGGAGTGAACAAACGTCACACTCTTCTCAGCATTTTTTACCCGTGCACGTGAAAGCCTTCGAAGCCGAGATCATTAAGAACGACAGCCCGGTATCGGTCATGTCCATTCGCATTGCAAATGCAGGCACTCTTTTCAAAACAAGACGTCAGGAAAGGTCCGATCTCCTTCTGGACCAAATCGCCACATACCTGTCGGGCAAGATCGATTCTCTGAAAACGTTCATGAGACATTCTGATGAAGGATTGGTTCTAATACTCACAGGCCTCAACGAACAAGAAATCTACGAACTTGAATATTCCGTCCGGGAAGCCTTATCCCGGATTTCCTTTAACCTGGAAGGGATCAAGATGGAGCTGGAGTTCGATTACGGACTGGCTTCCTTTCCCGCTGATGGAAACGACTTAAAAGAATTGATTAAAACCTCCTGGGCCAGAACTACTCAATCCGAAGAGAGCGTCCATGGCTAAGAATTTTCTCAAAAACCTTTCCGAGTATTTCGTATCCGATGTAGCCATGGACCTGGGCACCGCCAACACGCTGGTCTATATCAAAAATCAGGGGATTGTCCTGAACGAACCTTCTGTGGTGGCGATCAGTACCAATGGCAACGGGTATGGGGATCCAGTAGCCGTGGGCTTGGAAGCCAAGCAAATGTACGGCCGGACCCACAATAAACTGAAAACTATTCGGCCTATGAAAGACGGGGTGATCGCCGACTTCGAGATCACCAATACGATGATCAAATACTTCATTCGGAAAACTCTCAAGAACTTCCGGTTCAAACCTCGGATGGTCGTGGGTATTCCCACCTGCATCACCCAGGTGGAGAAGAAGGCTGTTATCGATGCAGCCACCCTGGCAGGCGTCCGGGCAGTTTATCTGGTGGAGGAACCGATGGCTGCGGCAATCGGTGTCGGCATTCCGGTCCATAAAGCGGAAGGCAACATGGTGATTGATATCGGCGGAGGAACCACGGACGTGGCAGTCACCTCCCTGTCGGCCATCGCTTATGGCGAGTCCATACGGGTCGCCGGTGACGAGCTCGACGAATCAATTTTGCGGTACATGCGATTACAACATCATTTAAATATCGGGATTTTCGAAGCCGAGCGGGTCAAAATCCAGATCGGAAGCGCTTACCCGGTGCAACCTGCACTCACCACTGAAGTTCGCGGGTTGAATGTTAAAACCGGAGTCCCCACTTCCATCGTCATCAACGACGAGGAAATCCGCGAAGCCATGAGAGAACCGATTTCCGCCATCATCACCGTGTTAATGCGGGCTCTGGAAAAAACCCCGCCGGAGCTTTCGGCAGACATCTACTCCAATGGCATCTACCTCACCGGCGGCGGCGCCTTGATCCGCGGCCTCGACAAGCTGATCGAAGAAACCACCAACCTCAAGACCTTCGTTCCCGACGAACCCCTGCTCAGCATCGTCAAGGGCGCGGGGATGGTCCTCGACAACTTCGATACCATGAGAAAAGTTTGCATCAACTGATCCCCTTTGGTGTACAATGCGCCCTCTTGCAGTAGGCATTAACGGACGCACACACCGGGACCATGAAACAAACCGTCGTCTCTAAAAACTCCCAAACGACTCCATGCTCCGAATGCGGAGCTGAAATTTTCCAACTCCCCACGGTCGTTGAATTTGACCGTCAGGAGATTCACGTATTCGATCCGACGTTTTGCGCCTCTTGCCTGCTGTCACTCTGCGAGCGGTATTCGGTGGAATGCGCCAATTGCGGAGGCAAAATTCCCCCCTATTCCCAAGTCGGCGTTCTGAAAACGGAAACCGGGGCTTCTCAGTTCGTTCACATGACCACTGTCTGCTCAACGGTGGGAAGTGCGTTTCACGGATATTGGGGAAAAGGCGCTTTGGGCAATTATGTGCAGGTGGAAGCATGCTAGAAATCAATTTTGAAAATCACAATCGAACCCTGAAGGTGGAACCCGGAACCAACCTCCGAGAGGCGGCCATCGCGGGCAAGCTCGGCATCTATGCCCATGTTTTTAAGCTGTTGAACTGCCGGGGCCGGGGTCTGTGCGCCTCCTGCCGGGTAGAAATCGTCTCCGGCCAGGTGGCGGAGCGCAACGAGGTGGAGAACAAAAACCTGGCCCGCGCCCTGAAGAAAAATCCCAACCTGCGCCTGGGTTGCCAGATTACCGTGGAGGATAATCTGGTGGTACGCACCCACGTTTGATCCCGCTGGAATATTCAATAGACAATGAGTTACAAGAGGTTATCGTTCATTCCCAGCGGTGGGCAGACAATCTTTAGAAACCCGTTGACAAACCTGCCCTCCGCGTTTCAAAATAGACCCGAATCCAATGATTTCCTTGGCTGACGACAAATTGGTGGAAGCGCGGGAACACGCTGTGGCGGAGTACCCTGACGAATGTTGCGGGATCGTGATTGGCAAGCCGGATCATCCGGAAAACGATCAGATTTTTCGTTGCACGAATATTCAAAATCAGTTGCACGAGCAGGACCCCAAAACCTACGTACGGGACGCACGTACCGCTTACTACATCGACCCTCGGGAACTGATGAGGATCATGAAACAGGCGGAAGAGCAGGACTTGGTGATCAAACTGTTTTATCATTCGCATCCGGAGCACGACGCGTATTTTTCGGAGGAGGATAAGCGGATGGCCCTGTTCGACAACGAACCGACCTATCCGGATGCCCGTTATCTGGTCATCTCGGTGTATAATAAGGAAATTAGGGATCAGGCGTTTTTTGAATGGAGTCCTGAAACCCTGACGTTTGAAAAAGTTCATTTATAGCCCATAAAACAGGGACCCTGTTTTATTGAAGGAGATACGGTATGGCTCTATTGATTAATGAAGATTGTGTGAATTGCGGGGTCTGCGAACCGGAATGCCCCAACGAAGCAATTACCGAGGGCGATGAAATCTACGTGATCGACTGGGAAAAATGCACGGAGTGTGTCGGCTGGTACGAAGACGCCCAGTGCGTGGAAGTATGCCCTGTGGACTGCATTCCGAAGGACCCGGAGCATGTGGAAACCAAAGAGGAGCTCCTGGCCAAGAAAGAAGCTTTGGTCGGCGAGTGATATTTTAACAACGTATTGAGGGGCTTACTGTGGTGGATGAAATGAAAGAGGAAGTGGAATCGGTCCTCGAAACCCTCCGCCCACAACTCATGCAGGATGGCGGCAACGTCGAGTTGGTGGATATTGATGACGGGATAGTCAAGTTGCGCTTGGTTGGCTCTTGCAGTTCCTGTTCCAGTTCTACCATGACCCTTAAAATGGGTATCGAACGTGCGCTGAAAAAAGCCATCCCAATGGTCCGGTGTATCGAATCAGTTGAATAGCCCGGCCCATGAAATTGCAGTTTTTAATTTCATGAATCGCATTGAACCCTGAAGCCCCATGCCTACCCAGCTGAATCGCACATCCATCCGAACCTCATTGGGCCCGAAAATTCTTTTTTGGATTTGGGTCATAGCTCTGATGCTGGCCGCCCCGTCCTTTGCCGGCGAAGATATTCCGGTCGACGCGCCCCAATTTTCCCTGCCATCGCTCGACGGCCGTAAATTGACGCTGAACGAGTATCAGGGAAAATATCTGCTGGTCAATTTCTGGGCCACTTGGTGCGGACCCTGTAAAATAGAAATGCCGTCACTGGAGTCGCTGTACCGGAAATTCAAAAAACGCAACCTCTCGGTGATCGCCGTTTCCAACGATATTTTCGGGGCACAGGTGGTGGAACCTTATATTCAGGCACAGAATTTTACCTTCCCCGTCGGGCTGGATCCGAAACTGAACGTCAGCAACCAGTTTGGCGTGATCAGCCTGCCCACAACATTTTTGATCGACCCCCAAGGCAAAATCATCGGCGTTTTAAATGGCGCGGAAAACTGGGTGGACCCCAAAACCCTTCTCTATTTTGATCAACTGCTCGCAACCTCCGAGAAAGCCGCGGAAACACCGTCATCCTCTCCATGCAAAAACAATCAAAAAACACCGTGCTGAAAATTTTAAGGACGCTGGTCCTGGCAGCCCTCGTTGCGTGCGGCGCCCCACTGCTCTCCTGGGCTCACGACTATCCACCGGACAGTCTACTGGAAGGGGATATGGTGTTCATTCCCGCGGGGCAGTTCGTTTTCGGAACCAACCAGACAGACAAATCCGAACTGGGCGCTTCCATGGGAATTCCCAAACCCCTGTACCAGGACGCCCACCCCGAACAGAAACCGTTTCTCAAGGGATTTTACATCGACCGGCTTGAAGTGACGAATCGCCGGTACCAGAAATTTCTGGAAAACCTCCCCACCTATCCCGAATACAAAATCATGATCGAAAAGCTCGGTTATTACGCGCCGCCCAAGGATTGGCAAAAAACCCAATTTCCCGAAGGCCTGGGCGATCACCCGGTGGTCTGGGTGACTTGGTTCGACGCCGCCAACTTTTGCCAATGGGCGGGCAAGCGCCTGCCCACCGAAAAGGAATGGGAACGGGCCGCGCGCGGCACCAAAGGACAAGCCTACCCCTGGGGAAATGCGTTTGAACGCGGTCGTGCCAACCTTCCCAACAAAATAGGCTCCAAAGTCCCGCTGTCCAAAGTCGGCACTTTCCCCAAGGGAGCCAGTCCCGAAGGCGTAGAGGATTTGATCGGCAATGCCTGGGAATGGAACGACGGGGACTATGTTTCCTATCCCAACAACACATTCCAGTTCGACGACTTCAACCAGGATTACAAAGTGATCCGGGGAACCTCCGTTTCCGATATCGGGCATTTCCCCGGTGAATCCTATTCCCAAGTACTGAAAGAGTTTGCGCGGGCCGGATACCGCCAGTATGCCGATCCCGATCAGGGGGCGTCGGATGTCGGGTTCCGCTGTGTCAGCAGTAACGCTCCGAAAGGGTTTCAAGAGGACCCCGCTTCACCCAATACCCAGGCGCAAAACAACCCGTCCTCACAGCCGGCCCCCAGTGGCGGTTTGTTCGGTGGATCTACGGGAACTTCGGAGTCGGCTCCCGATGCCTCACCCAAGGCTTCATTCAATCCTTTCGAACCGGAATCCACACTTCCAAAATCCGGGATACTGGTATTGTCCCTGATTTCGTTACTAGCCGGTCTGTTCAGTTTTCTATCTCCCTGCACCTTACCCATCCTCCCGGCCTACTTCGCGATTACCGCCCAGACCAGCCGGGGGCGGATGACGCTCAACTCCATCGCCTTTTTTTGCGGATTGGCATCCCTGTTTGTGATGATGGGGGCGTCTGCCAGCGTCTTCGGAAGCATTCTGCGCGATTACCTGGATTCCCTGACCTTCTGGGGCGGCATACTTATTATTATTTTCGGCGCCATGACTTTAGCCGGCAAGGGATTTTCAGGAGCTACATTCAAAAGCGCACCCGCGGCAACCCTGGCAGGATATTTTCTGTTTGGAGCCACGTTCGCCATGGGCTGGACCCCCTGCGTAGGGCCGGTGTTGGCCGGAATTCTGCTCTTGGCGGGATCAGACAAAACCATCCTGCAGGGCATGACCCTGCTGTTCTTTTATGCCGTAGGGCTGGGATCACCCTTGATCCTGATCGCATCGGTGTGTAGTCACCTTCCAAAAGACGGCTGGTTCTGGCGGCTGTTGCGCGGCAAGGCTTGGGACATCAAAATCGGCAAGCGGTCCTTTCTTCTTCATACCACCAATCTATTCAGTGGATTATTACTGATATTTCTCGGGATCGCTCTCGCCCAGGGATATCTGACTTACTTCAACAACCTCCTTCCTATAGAGCTCCAAATCTGGTTCAGCGGGTTCGAGGAAAAAGTCATGCACTGGTTCGATTGATTTCCCCCTTTGCAAATCGGAATAGGTTTCTGATAGAATCGGGCCGCAGATCAATTGGTAATCTCAACATCAGGAACCAACTATGAGCAAATGGATCGTTATCGGCTTGGCCTTGGTTATGGTTCTGGGTGCCTGCACGGGAACCCAGAGCGTAACGCACAAACGGTGGGGAAAAGACCTGAATAGGGTTTATCTGCACGATATCACGGTCAAAAACGATTCCCTGCAGGAGGCCGGGTCCCGGCTCCGCCTGGCTTTGGAGAGGCGATTGGATGACTCCCTCTTTATTGTGGGGGAAGAACCCAAGGAAACCAAATATGAGCTGAAATACAAAATCATCCGGTTTGAAGAGGGCAATCGGTTGAAGCGGCTGGCCACTTTCGGAATCGACGAGGGGTCCCGGGCACTGTTGAATGTCAAAATCGCTTTGATCGGGAAAGAAGGCATACTGGGAGCGTGGCAGGTGAAAACCTGGGTCAAAGGCGGCCTCGCAGGAGGATCCGAAGACACGCTCTTCTCGCAGGCGGCCGAACAAATCCTACAACATTTGAAAGGTTATTAGGAATTTAAGGCCAAACGTTTTCCGGCAAAGTCCTATTCCTCCAATTTTTCCTCTAAACCCGACCCTCGGAAGACCAGCTAACCCCTTCATTGGTAAGGGAGTACCCCTTCCAAAAGCAGACACCTCTATACGGAAATTCCTTTTTGACTTTTCAGAGTTTGTGAGTCAATCTATATATCCAATGGGATGCCAGAAGCGCCAGGGGAGCTTTTGGCATTAATGCTCACCCCCTGAAGAAAGGAGGTGATCCATTGTCTAACGAAAGCACAATGGGAGCTTCCGGAGATAAGGGCTAACCCCTTTATCGAGGAAGCTCCCTGATTATTCGGGGGGGCTCCACTTTTATAGTGGAGCCCTTTTTATTTGGAAGACACTCTAAACCATTGAGTCCATTTTTTATAAAACAGTCCAGCGACCCCACAAACTCCCGGATCCGGGGCTCGCCCTTGAAGGATTTTCGCCGTCACGGCGAATGAATCAAGAGATTGAAATCGAATGAATTTTTTAAAGAACGTCTCCATACGCGACAAGCTCAACCGGATCATCATGCTGACCACCAGCGTGGCCCTGTTGTTGGCCGCGCTCGGTTTTTTTCTGTATGATCTTCTGGAATTTCGCAATACCGAGACGCGTGAGCTTTCAAGTGTAGCCGATATTATCGGCGCCCACAGCACAGCTGCCCTCAAATTTCAGGATTCCATTTCCGGCCGGGAAACCCTGGAAACCTTAAGCATCGACCCCCGCGTTGTTTCCGCCAGACTGTATACCCAGGAAGACGAAATTTTTGCATCTTATAACCGGGACCGCAAAAGCAAAATTGTCTTGCCGTCCCAACCTCGACCCGCAGGCAGCTATTTTGAACAAGGACAAATTCTGATATTCAGGCCGATCCTTCTCAATGGCAAAAAAGTGGGGACCATTTTTATTCATTCCGACCTTCAAAATTTTTATGAGCGTCTTCAGCAATACGGCATCATCGCGTTTATAGTACTGGTCATCTCCCTGCTCGGTGCCTTTCTACTTTCATCCAAACTGCAGAAGACTATTTCCTTCCCGATCCTGCATCTGTCCAACCTGGCGAACCGGGTTTCCACCGAAAAAAATTATTCCCTGCGCGCCGTCAACGAAAGTCAGGATGAACTGGGAGAACTCGTCAATCAATTCAACGACATGTTGAGCCAGGTTCAGGATAGAGACCTTGCGCTTCAGGAGGCTCATCACGCATTGGAGGGAAAAGTCCGGGAACGTACCCACGATCTGGAAAATGAAATCCAGATTCGCCGGAAATCGGAATCCGCTCTTCGGGAAAGTGAAGAACGCCTGCGGAGTATCCTGGACCATGCTACCGCAGTGGTTTATATGAAGGACATCGATCTGCGGTATGTACTGGTCAATCATCAGTTTGAAAAAGTGTTCGCCGTAACGAATGAACAGATCCGGGGGAAAACGGATCCGGAAATTTTCCCAAAAGATCTAGCGGGCCGCTTTATCAGCCGGGACAGCATCGTCCTCGAATCCGGCCAACCCTTGGAAGTCGAGGAACAATTTAAGGTAAATGGGAAAACCGAAACTTATATTTCGATCAAATTCCCTTTGCGCGATTCCGACGGCAAAATTTACGCCGTTTGCGGTCTGGACACCAATATTACGGACCGGAAAAATTTTGAGCCGGAACTGCAAAACGCCAAGGTCCAAGCAGATTCGGCCAACTCGGCCAAAACCGCCTTCATCGCGAATATGAGCCATGAAATCCGGACTCCTCTGAATGCCATTATGGGTTATTCCCAGATTCTGCAAAGGGATACCACGTTGACAGCGGAACATCATCAGGCTCTGGAACGCATCGATTCCAGCGGGAAAAACCTGCTCGCCATCATCAACGACATCCTCGATATATCCAAAATCGAAGCGGGACGGATGGAACTCCACTTGAGGAATTTCAACCTGCTTCAGGTCATCGAGGATATCACCACTCTTTTTAAATTGAAATGCGAAGAGAATGGTTTGATTCTTGAAATCTCCCCGCTTCCTGAAGACCGGTGCCATCTATACGGGGATGAAGAAAAACTAAGACAAGTGCTGATCAACCTCCTGGGAAATGCACTCAAGTTTACCGATTCGGGAACCGTTTCCCTGAACATCATTCCTGGGGAAAACGACGAATACCGGTTTGAAGTCAGAGACACTGGAAAGGGCATATCGAAAGAAGCTCAAAAAACCATCTTTGAGCCTTTTAAACAAGACGCCGAGGGAATCAAAAAAGGAGGCACCGGATTGGGTCTGGCCATCTGCCGGAAACAGATTCTGCTAATGGGATCGGATTTATATGTATCCTCGGAAATAGATGAAGGGTCGCGTTTTTATTTCAGCCTCCATTTACCGCCATCCAGAGGAAAATCGAAATCCGGAGAAAAAATAAGCAAGAAGGTAATTCGAATCTCCGGCGAACATCATGTCAAAGCCCTGGTCGTCGACGATAACTCGGACAACCGGACGGTGCTGAGCCGCCTGCTGAAAACCATAGGAGTCAACGTCATTGAAGCGGAAAACGGACTGATCGCTCTGGAAAAAACGCGCGAACACCTGCCGGATATTATTTTCATGGATATTCGTATGCCTGTCATGGATGGCCGGGAAGCCATCACCAAAATAGTGGAGGAATTCGGACAGGAGCGGTTCAAAATCGTGACCATCACCGCTTCGGCCATGCAACACGAACGGGAACAATTCCTTAAACTGGGTTCCCATGAGGTGATCCTCAAACCGTTTCAGACCAATGAGGTTTTTGAATGCCTGAAAAATCTTCTTAACATCGATTATATTTATTCAGAAGCACTTCAAAAAGACACCGAACCCAAAGTGTCGCACGACATGGATTATTCTCAAATACATATCCCCAAAACCATCCACCACTCGCTCAAAGAAGCGGCGGAACTGCATTATGTCACAGGCATTCGACAATCACTGCCGTTACTCGTTGAGTCGGGAGAAGAAGGGAAAAAGCTGGCGGATAATCTGAACTTCTGTCTCAATGATTACGATATGAAAAAAATTCTAAGTATTCTCGATCAGGTCAATTCGGAAGGGTAATACCCGATCCAGCGTTAACACAATTCCAACCGCCGTTTGATTCAATAACTAGTCCGAATCACTTTCGACGTCTTTGGCGCATCGAAAGCCAATAAAATTGTAACGCGCTGCCGGTTCCATGTAGTTGCGTGCCCAAGTGTGGGAAAAATCTATATTCAAATGGGACTGGTACAACCCGCCCCGGATCACTTTATACAATCCCTTCTCGGTGCCGGGCATACCGTTATAGTCCCAGTCGTCTGCCGTCCATTCCCACACGTTGTGGCCCATGCCATACATCCCGTACGGACTGATCCATTCTTGTCGCTTGTCCACCGGCTCCGGCATAAAACCCGAAAATCCATTATTGGGATGGGGCTGATATTTCCCCCACGGCCACTTGCCCCCGTCGGGTCCACGCGCCGCTTTTTCCCATTCCTGTTCCGTCGGCAAACGCTTGCCGACCGAGTCACAATACGACTTCGCTTCTGCAAAAGGCACCCATGTGACCGGGAATTTCTCCTTCCCCGGGCCAACCTCAAAGTCCGGCTTGAATTTTTTGTATTCGCCGCGCTGCATTTCGTACCGGTCGATCAAATACGCTTTCAAAAAAACCTTCCGGCCAAGAGCGGTCTTTGGGTCTTCGGCATGGCCGTATTTGAATTCTCCCGCGGGGATGTACACCATCTCTTTCGGAACTTGAACGTGGGCAGGAACCTGAACGGGAATTTGCTCGACACTACTCTCGGAGCAGGAAAAAAGCCACAAGGATAAGAATAACAATAATGAGAATAGTCGCCATTTCATTGACGTGCTTTGGATGGGGCGGGCCGTTGGTCGAAAAAGTGAAATACTTCTCCACCGTTGATAGACAAAGGTTTCTTCTGGTAGTCGAGGGGGTGGTCGATACCCGGCTGGATGGTCCCGTCCACCGAGTAAGGACCGTAATCCGCCCAGTAATTGCGCTTGCGGGAATCGGTAAACTCGATTTGGGTAATGTACTTGATGTTCTTGTAACCGTACTTGAACGGCGCTATCAAGCGGAGGGGAAATCCATGATCCTTGGTCAACGGCTGACCATTCATGCGCAGGACCATCAGTACCCGCGACCTCAGCAATTCTTCCAGCGCGTAACTTTCGTAATAGGAATCGGCGGATCGGAAAGTAACGTATTTTGCCTTGGGATCCGGTTGCACCCGGTCAACCAGTTCCTGAAACCGGAAGCCCTCCCACTTGGCCTTGGCCGACCAGCATTCCACGCACTTGAGCCGCGACACCTGCGACACCATGGGAAAGCCGAACAGGTCTTCATACCCCAAGGCCAAACTCTGTTTCACCAAGCCGGTGACGGCCAAACCCCACTCCTGCGCATTCACACCCAGAAACGGATTGGCACTGCGGATAAAAAATCCGGGCACGTCCCGGTTCTGAATATAATTCGGGGGAATGTTCTTGTTGGTTTGAAAATTAACCGTCCCCGCACTCTTCTTCGGCCACAACGAAGCGAGCGCGGAAAATGAAAACACCTTCAGAAATACCCGGCGGTTCAATTTGGATCGTAATCCGAACATTTTATTTATCCTTCAAACCCAGCACGTCCTGCATATCATACAACCCCGGTGGCTGATCAACAACCCATTGGGCGGCGCGGATGGAGCCGCGCGCGAAGGTTTCACGGCTCTGCGCCCGGTGAAAAATTTCCAGCGTCTCACCCATTCCGCCGAATAGGACCCGGTGTTCCCCGACAATATCTCCGGCCCGCAGGGTATGCACGCCGATCTCTTTCGGCCCGCGCCCCTCACTGAATCCTTTACGTCCGTAAACGCCGACTTTACTCAAATCGCGCTCCAGCGCTTCCGCCACCAGTTCCGAAAGACGTACTGCGGTGCCGCTGGGAGCATCCTTCTTGAACTTGTGATGGGCTTCCACGATCTCGACATCATACGCGTCGCCCAATATTTTCGCGACGTCCCCAACCACCTTGAATAACACGTTGACCCCGATACTCATGTTGGGCGCGAACACGCAACGGATGGTTTTGGCCGCTTTCTTGATCTGGTCCTTCTCCGCCCCGGACAACCCGGTGGTACCGAAGACCACGGATTTTTTCTGAGCCACGGCTTCCTTCAGGGTCCGCATGCTGGACTCGGGGGTGGAAAAATCGATGACCACGTCGCAGGTACGCATCATTTCAGCCAAGTCGTCGAGCAGGGCAATATTTTTATTACCAATCCCCGCCAACTCACCCACGTCCTGCCCCAAGGCAGGATTGCCCGTCGCCTCGGTGCCGCAACACAGAGTAACGCCGTCTGTATCCTCAATGCAGGAAACAATGGTTTTTCCCATACGCCCCGCCGCACCGACTACACCAATTTTGATCAATTCAACCTCCTGGAGAATAATTTTTCTAACTAGCGGACAACAACTCTAATAGGAAGGACTTAAATCAACGCGTACTTTTTCAGAATCGTCTTCAATCGCTCGACGTGATCTTCAGACATGTGGGCCAGAGGTGCCCGCAATTCCCCGGATATTTTGCCCATCAACGCGAGAGCGGTTTTCACCGGCACCGGATTGGTTTCGATGAACATGGCGTTATTCAGCACCATCAATTCATAATGGAGCGCCGAAGCGCCATCCACATCGTGATGGGCGGCCCGTGCGCACATCAGTGCCATTTTCTCCGGCACAAGGTTGGCCGAAACGGAAATCACGCCTTTGCCTCCGATCGCGAGAATCGGCCACAGCAAACCGTCGTCTCCCGACAGCAATGTAAAATCGTCACCACACTGGTCGATCACCTCGCTGATCTGGCCGATCGAACCCGACGCTTCCTTGATGCCAACGATGTTCTTTTGATCCTTATCGAGACGCGCTACCGTTTCCGGCAACATGTTGACCGAGGTGCGGCCCGGCACGTTGTAAAGAATGATCGGCAGATCGGTTTCCTTTGCGACCGCCATGAAATGTTCGTATAGCCCCTGTTGGGACGGCTTGTTGTAATACGGCGTGATCAACAAGGCGCCGTCGGCGCCCGCCTCCTGGGCAAACTGGGTCAGCTCGATCGCTTCGCGGGTGGCGTTCGACCCGGTACCCGCCAGTACGGGAATCTTGTCCTTGCACATCTCCACCGCGATGGAGATCACCAGATGATGCTCTTCATGGGTCAGCGTGGCGGACTCGCCGGTGGTGCCGCACGGCACGATCCCGTTGGTTCCATTTTCGATATGAAACTGCAAGAGATCACGAAACGCCTGCTCATCCACTGTGCCGTTCTTGAACGGGGTGACGATGGCCACCAGGGATCCTTCAAACATGAGTGTCCTTTAACGGGTGATTACAATTCAACGATGTGGCCCTCAAACGCAATTTTGGTGAGCCCTTCGAGATAGACCACGGGCAGGGAACCGTTTGCGGGTTCGATGTGGACTTTTAATATATCACCGCCGCGCGTTTCCACGTTGACGGGCGATTCGATTTTAAATTTGTACGAGGCGATAATCGCCGAGGCGACCACGCCGGTGCCGCAGGCGAGGGTTTCCCCCTCCACGCCGCGTTCGTAAGTGCGGACTTTGAGAGCACTGCCGTTTTTCTTTTCGACCAGATCAACATTGGTCCCCGCCGGGGCAAATACGGAATGGTAACGAATGCCGCTTCCGATGGCGTTGATATCCTCGCCGTCCACATCCTCGGAAAATACAATGGCGTGCGGCACGCCGGTGTTGATACTGTCCACTTTATACTGCAGGCCATCGAACGCTACCTGCACATCGTTCTGCAAATTTTCCGGACGGGTCAGTTTCACTTTGACCACGGGGCCGTTGACTTCGGCTTCAATAATGCCGGCGACGGTTTCAAAGGAATGGTTTTGCGGCGCAATGCCTTTCTCGAACGCGTAGCGCGCCACGCACCGGCCACCGTTGCCGCACATCTCGGCGGAGGAACCGTCGGGATTGTAAAAATCCCACTTGTAAGCGGCCTTCTCGGAGTTTTCGATGAAAATCACCCCGTCCGCACCGACCGAGGTTTTCGGCTGGCAGACCTTCTTGACGAAATCACGTTTCGTCTCCGGGTCCAGTACCGGCTTGCGATTGTCGATGATGACGAAATCGTTGCCGCTACCGCTCATTTTTGTAAAGGGAATACCCACAACCACACCATTTTAAAGGGATAACTTTAAATTAAGATGAAAAACCCGGGGTTTGGATTCATCTCTCCCAAGTGCGGGGATTCTAACACAGGCCCGAAACCCGGTCAAACCCGCCCGCCCCTGAAAAACAAGGAGTTTTGCGAATGAAGGAGAAGATTGCAAGGCAATAAAAATGCCCCTCCTGCCCGAGGCGTTACCACCCCGGACAGGAGGAACTGGGAGGGCCCAACCTCTGGCGAGGCTGGGGGAGAATTCGCTCACCCTTTTTAAGTCATACATGAGGAGAGAGACGGGCGAATTCTGTCTGGTAGTCGAGACCTTACTCGACTCCTTACAAAAAATTCGCGCGCCGGGTCCGGGTCGGCAAAAACCCTTTTAAATTTGAGGACTCAAGGTGACAGGGGTTTATTGCGGAACGTAATGGCGTTAAAATAAAAGCTGGAGGTGCAACCATGTCCCACAAAAAACAAACCAAACTGGTGCGGGTGCGGCCCGAAGAAAACTTCACCACCAAGCGCAACCTCAACTATTTTCCGGGCCTTTCCGAGAATACGGCAGGCACACAAAACCTGTCGATGATGCTGGTGCGCATCCCTCCCGGCGGCAAGGCGGAACCGCATTATCATGACGGATTCGAGGCGGGCATCTATATTCTGCAGGGCAAGGTGGACAACCGCTTCGGCGAAGGACTTAAGGAATCGGTCGTCACCGAAAAAGGTGATTTTCTGTTCATCCCGCCCGGCGTGCCGCATCAGCCTATGAACATGAGCGACACCGAGCCGGCACTGGCCATCGTCTCCCGCAATATCGCCAGCGAACAGGAACCGGTGGTGCTGTACGGGGTAAAGAAATAAACGGAGGGAGGCTGTTCTTCGGACAGGGCTGGTCAAAATTCTTAAAAAACGTCAGCTATTTCCCGTCGGGCCAATAGAAATGGCTGGAACCTAAGCAGGAACTGGCGAAACTGCTCAGAAAAAAGCGGTAACTCCCTCAGTAAACTCAAAGTATCCAACCTTCCCCAGTCACCGGTTAAACCGGCTTAAACCCTTAAAAATTAATAATAACCAGCAAAGCGTGGAACTATTTCTATTAAATTTACAAAGTAATTCATTGTATTCATATAGCTCAGAAAGTGGTATAATTTTGTAAGACTCCATCAAAATACCGGCTCAAACCGAAATTTCGCTTTGACCCTTTGACTCGGCTTTTTCAATAAAATTGGGAATTATGAAAAATCCCCGCCTGCCCGGCAAAATTATCCTCCCGACCGCCTTTTTTCTCATTCTGGCTGGATCGTTGGGCTTGTTATTCGACAATAAATTTCCCGGTATTGCTGTTGCCTCTGATGATCAATCCCAAGCGTCCTTTATTATCGAAACGGCCGCTAGCGAGAAGCAGGTGGTGGATCTCTCCCAAACGTCGCCTGCCTGGAGGCAGAAGCTCAGCAAACATATTTTCATCAATATTGACCAGGAACTGCAATCGCTCGAACAACAATTCACCCTGCACAACAGCGCCAAAGGAAAACGGTTAATCAAGAGAGTAAGAGTTTCTCTTCAGAAAATGAAATCCGGAAAACAGAAATTTATGCGTACTGGCCGGGAACCCTCCCTCGCTCTCTTTTACAACGGCCGCACGGTGCTGGAATACAATCTGTGGAAATTGAAGGGCCTGACTCGAAACTTAAAGATGGACCAGACTCAATCGCGCGGCCTCTATCGGGTTTACGCGCTGATGAACAAATGGCTCGTCTATGTGGCCCACCGCGAAATCGACGCACGGCGACAAGGAAGCCTCGATGCCTCACTCCGGGCAGAAACGAAGTCAACGCAGGGTATCGAAGAGTTCAATACCGCTTTCCCGCAAATATCAGAAATGGCTAAGATTACCGAACAGGATCTCAAAGAGGCCGGCGAAGCACTCTCCCAACCGCACTCCCCAGTGCAGAAGACCACACCCAACATCAATTCGGAAACCTTCGAACGGGAGACTCTCAAGTCACCGGAACCGGAGACCCGGCAAGACCCTCAACCGAATTTGGTGATGGAAGAAGGGAACACCGTCTCTCCACCCAGCTTCGAAGAGGGCGTTGACTCCCCCGAGGCGGCAACCATTTCAAACTGGATATTCGTACTGGTAATGGGGGTTGGAGTTCTCATAGTCTCGTTCCTGATATTCCGCAGAAAAAGAAAATCCACCGATCTACGTACGTTTTATAGAGGTTATGCCAAAAATCATTTGGAACGCCACGATCAAAACACCACCGATTTCGTAGAGATTCATACCCTCATAGGATCTGGCTACACAGAGGATACCGCGGCTGACAACGCAAGTGAGGTTCCAAACAATGGGGATTTCTCTCTGGAGAATTCAATCTTCCGCGAAGCACTTCCTCAAGCCCCGGATCACATGACTCTCCAAAATGAACCTTCCTCCCTGAGCAGTGCAATGTCAGAAACCATGGAGTCTCCTACAGAAGAATGGTCCAAGAACAGTGAAATCGAAGCACCCATCACCGATGGTGAAACGCCCGAGGGTATTCCTTCACAGGTAACGGACAACGGATTTGAAGACCCCGCTCAGAAGGACATGACCTTCCAATTGGAAGAGCTCACCCAAAAACTGGAAAACACGCTTGCGGAAAACGACTCTCTAAAAGAAAAGCTGGAGACCTTCCACGAAATAAATGAAGGTTTGGAAAGCCAGGTAGAAGCCCTGCGCAATAAAAGAAAAAAGTACGCCCACGGATGGGTAAATCTTCTTAAGGAAAACCACTCCCTAGCGGAAGCACAGGAGATTTCTAATAAAGAAACAGAGGAGCTCGACCAGGATCTGGAAAGCACACTCACCGAAAAAGAAGATCGCGCCCAAGGACTGGAAAACATCCTTGCGGAAAACGACTCTCTAACGGAAACGCTGGAGTCGACCAATTCGGAAAATGAAACATTAAAAGAACAACTGAAAACTCTCCGCGAAGAAAAAGAAGAACGGGGCAAACAAATGGAAACCCTACGCAATGAAAAAAAAGAGTACACCCAGAAATTAGAAACTCTCCGCGAGGAAAAAGAAGAGAGCACCCAAGGACTGGAAAGCATCCTTGCGGAAAATAACTCTCTGACGGAAATTCTGGAGTCGACCGCTTCGGAAAATGAAACATTAAAAGAACAACTGGAAACTCTCCACGAGGAAAAAGAGGAACGGGACAAACAAATGGAAACCCTCAGCACCAAAGAAGAGGAGCTCGCCCAGAAGCGGGAAAACATCCTTGCGGAGAATAATTCTCTAACGGAAAAATTGGAGACCCTCAATGAGGAAAAAGAGGGCCTGAAGAAACAATTGGAAACCCTTCACTCTAGAGAGGAAGAACTCGCCCGGCATCTGGAAAGCACGCTCGCAGAAAACAACTCTCTAACAGAAAATATGGGGACCGCCCACACAAAAGAGGAAGACCGGGACAAACAATTGGAAACCCCCCACGCTGAAAAAGAAGAACGCGACCAGGAATTGGAAAACACGCTTGCAGAAAACAACTCTCTAATGAAACAGCTGAAGACCTCTCACCAGGAAAATGAACGCCTGAAGAAACATTTGGAAACCCTCCACACCGAAAAGGAACGCCTGGCGCAAAAACAAAATAACACTGATGCAAAATCTAAAACCATGAAGAAAACCCCTAAATCCACTCGGGGGAACAATAAAATACCGGCGAAGAAACTGAAAAGCACTCCCACAGAAAAAGAAGCCTTAACAAAACAATTTAAAGCCGCCCAGGAAAAAGCCAAAAGATTGGCGAAGGAACTGAAAAACTCCTCCGCAGAAAGAGAAGCCTCAACGAAAAAACTTAAAGCTACTGAAGAAAAATCCAAAAGATTGACGAAGGAGCTGAAAAACACCTCCACAGAGAAAGAAACCTCAGCGAAAAAACTTAAAGCTACTGAGGAAAAAATCAAAAGATTGGCGAAGGAGCTGAAAAACACCTCCACAAAAAAAGAGACCTTAACGAAAAAACTTAAAGCCACCCAGGGAAAAAATAAAGGGTTGCCGAAGGAACCGAAAAGCACTTCTACAAAAAAAGAAGCCTTAACAAAAAAATTTAAAACCTCCCAAGGAAAAAACAAAGCGACTGCCAAACAATATAAAGCTTTGGCCAATCAATGGAAGCGACCCAAACCGAAAGCGATCAAACCACCGAATCAGAGTGCACTCTGACGCACAAACTTGAGACCCTATCTGTCGAAGCCAGGGACCCCAAGGAATCGGTGGTATTGTGCGAGGCAAAAGAATAATCAGTTTAAAGGAAGTTATTGTCCCACTTGGCCGGAAAATTACACCATGCCGACGGGGTTGTTGTAGACGGAGGGGCGTTGGTCGGGACGCATGTGGAGTTGAGTCAGCTCGTTGGTGCCAAAATGATCGATGTATAAAAAAATGTACTCACGCACGGCGGTTCTGAGGTCCCACTTACCATCGTGGTTCTGCTCGAATTCCGAAAACACTTCCATGGCATCCTGAATGCTCAAACCTTCATCGACCGTAAAATAATAATCCAATGCCAGGTCCCATTCCGGATTCTTGTAGGCGGACACGCCGAATTTCTCCGGCTCCATCGCCACCGGGCTGAACTTGCCCAACACGAAGGTCATGAACCCGAGCGAATGAATATTCTGGCGGTTGTCGTGCACAAACTGTTTGCTGTCGTTTGCTTCCTCCTCCGTCTCGCCGGGGAACCCGAAAAACCCCATAATGTGATTCCAGATGCCGTACTTCGCCGACATGGCCAGGTTGGTGCGGATGGCATCCAGATTCGTCGCCTTGTCCATCAGCTTGAGCACCCGGTCGTTGCCGGACTCGTACCCGAAATGCAGGTAACGGCAGCCGGATTTCGCCGCGTCGTCCCACACCTCGTCGTCGAGCAGGGATTCTTCGAAGCGCATGTGGGTGGTCCACGCGATATCGATTTTGTTGTCGACCAGCGAGCGTGACAGCTTGCGGAACAGCGCGGGAGGATATGACTCGTCGGTGAAATGAAAATGCCGGTTGCCGTACTTATCTTGTAAAAACTTGATCTCCTCGGTGATCTGTGCGATCTGCTTGGTGCGGTAGCCTTCGACATAACCCTGGAAATGATCGCAGAACGTGCACTTGCCCCAGTAACAACCGCGTGTGGCCAGGTACGGCAGGATCAGCTTCGGCACGAAATATTTTTCCAGCGGCAGGCCGTCGAAATCCGGCGGCGGCAGTTGATCCATGTTCTCGGCGAACACTTCCTTGTTCTGGTGGATGGCGCCGGACGCATCCTTGCGGATGAGATTGGGAAGCGCTGACAAATCCGTCTCGCCCTTGCCCAATGCGTCGATCAACTGCAGGAAGGCGCTTTCGCCTTCGTACAACACCGCCGTGTCGAACAGTTCGAATAATTCCTTACTTCCCTTAATGGCGTCGCGCAGGCGCGTCACGATGTTGCCGCCGATGGTGATGTGCGTGTCCGGAGACTGCTCTTTGATCATCTTGCAGAAGGTGAAGGTGGGGATCAGTTGTTTCTGCTGGACGATGGAGATGCCCACCACATCCGGCTTTTCTTTTTCGATGAGGTCGGCAATCAGAAATTTGTACACGTCCCGATAAACATTGATCTGGTCGTCGTCCAGCGCCTCCAGAATTTCCGTGGACATGAACGGTTTGTAGATCAGTTCCGTTTCGATGGGGGGAAAGCAGATTTGCGCCGGGTAATAACCGAATGAGACCACCGCCATGGTTTCGTGCAGGCATTGCGTGGCCCATTCCAGTTTGTCGATCTCGTAAAAATCGTCATTTCGGAGAATGCGCTTGGCCTCGATCACGTCTTCGATCAGGCGGGCGAACCGCTCCTCGGTGAGCGACTCCAACTGCGCCTTGAGAGCGGCTTCCTCTTCGGTCAGCCCGTCGCGATCGGCCACCACCTGAAGGTGCCTCAGCTCGAAACCGATGCGGCCCTGGACGTGGCGCAGGAATTTCTCGCCAAACATCAAGTCGTACATCTCGACGTTGATGTCCTTCTGGATCACCTCGTGCCCCGCGGGCCGGAGAACCGACGTCAACGCCGGCAGACTCAGATACGGCTCCGACGGTAGCCAGTCGGGCGGAAATAACAGCAATATTTTCATAGTGTTTCAATGAATCCGGGAAGAGCGGGATCGATCAGCCTGAGTACCCTCCTCACCCCGGAAGTTGCGTGTTTTCAAGTGGGATTATCATATCACTTTTGGAATTGTTCGCATAGAAATTACAGAAGCCCCAAATTCTCAAAACCCATTGACATCACACCAAGGGTCCGTATAATTCGGAAAATTCGATAAATTCAAGGGTTAGGACCTTTTTCCCCAGGTTGGGGAAATCCTTTTATAGTTCATTATTGAAACCGGAATTTGCGGTTGTCACAGGCCACCGAAAAAATGGTAAGCTGGCTCTTATCTCAGGACATTCAATCTTTTTGGTAACACTCTAATAAAGAATAAATTTATGCGCATATATTCCATAACACCCATGAAACTCAGAATTTCGATACTCCTATGCCTCCTGCTGGTCCCCGGGTGGGGATGGGCGGCCAAGGGCCCTATCAAAGCCACTAAAATTTCCATATCGCTGGTGGACGGCATTGCGGTGTCCCCCAAGGGAGATATTTATATCGCCCGCCGCGCTCATAACGTGATCAGCCGCATCAACCAAAAGGGTATGCTGGTCAATGTGGTGGGCACCGGCGCTTCCGGGTATTCCGGCGACGGCGGTCCCGCGACGAAGGCGACAATGAACATTCCCGCCGGGCTGACTTTTGACCGGCACGGCAACCTGTATATCGCCGACCGGGCTAATCATCGTGTGCGCAAAGTCGACACGAAAGGAATCATCACCACCGTCGCGGGCAACGGCACCGCAGGATTCAGCGGTGACAGAGGACCTGCAACGCAGGCCAGCCTCAACCTGCCTTCCGGCGTGGCAGTCGACAACAACGGCAACCTGTACATTTCCGACCGCTCTAACAACCGGGTGCGCAAGGTGAGCAGTAAGGGCATCATCCAAACCTTTGCCGGCAACGGAAGCGACGGGTACCACGGCGACAACATGCCGGCTTTGCAGGCGACTCTCGATAAACCGTTCGGCCTCGCGCTCGACAAGGATAACAACTTGTACATCGCCGACCGCGGCAACAACCGGATCCGCAAAATCGATTCCTCCGGCCTGATCAGCACCGTGGCGGGCGACGGTGGATTTTATTACATCGGCGACAACGGTCCCGCCTACCGGGCCAGTATTGCCGGTCCTACGGGTGTGACCGTGGACCGCAAGGGCAACATCTACATTGCCGACCGAGGCAACAATCGCATCCGAATGGTCGACACGCTGGGAATGATCCGCACCATCATGGGCACGGGCCAGCAGGATTACAACGGCGACTCGGAACTGGCGCGGGAAACCAACCTGCACCTGCCGTTCGGTGTGGCACTCGATAAAAAAGGCGACCTGCTGGTCATCGACCGCTCGCATTACCGGATTCGCAAGCTGATCATGAAAGGCAGCCGTGTCACCACCCTGGCGGGTAACGGCGTCAAGCAGTTCGGCGGAGACGGCGGTCCCTCGCAAGGCGCTCATCTGGAATTTCCGCACGGCATTGACGTAGACAGCAAGGACAACGTGATCTTCGCTGACAAGGCTCATTACCGTATCCGAAAAATCACTCCCAAAGGCATCATCTCTACTATCGTCGGCACCGGGGTGCGTGGCAATATCGGCGATGGCAAGCCGGCGCTCAAGGCATCGGTCTTCCCCACACGCATGCGGTTGAACCACAAAAACGAAATCTTTTTCATCAGCCCCAGCGGATTCGTCAGTCTGGTCCGCAAAGTGAACACCAAAGGCATCATCAATGAATACATCACCACCGGCGATGCGAATTACCAGAAAGCCGTACTGGCTTCCGGGTCGGGCGCCTCTACTAGATCCGAGATTACGGTGATCTCACAGTTTTCCGATCTGGCACTGGACAAAAAGGGAAACCTCTACCTGGCAGACCGGATCAATCACCAGATTCGCAAGCTGGCGCCCAACGGCAAAATCAAGACCATCGCCGGAACAGGAGATTCGAGTTATTTCGGCGACGGCGGTCCAGCCACTCAAGCGGCGTTTCGTGATCCGGCGGCCATCACTCTGGATAAAGCGGGCAACCTGTATGTCGCCGACGCCGCCAATAACATGGTTCGGAGAATCAACACCAAGGGCATCATCTCCACCATCGCCGGCAACGGCAAGCACAAAGACAGCGGCGACGGCGGTCCGGCCCTGAAGGCCAGTTTGCGTTCCATCGATTCCCTGGCGTTCAACCCGGCAGGCGAACTGCATATCGTCGAAACCAACACCCACCATATCCGGAAGATCAAAAAGGACGGCACCATTGTCACCGTTGCAGGCCGGCCCGGGATTCAGGGAAATTTTGGAGACGGCGGACCCGCCACCAAAGCCATGCTCAAGCAACCGGCGGATATCGCGTTCGACTCCAAGGGCAACATGTACATTACCGACATGGGAAACAACAGTATCCGGAAAGTCGATACCCAGGGAATTATCACCACCTTAGCGGGCGCAGGAATCTACAGTGCGGGTTGGAATCCTGAAGGCGAATATATGGAAATTATTGACGGAATTTTCCCCTAAAGGACCCGGTACGTTAAACTTAAAAAGCACCTGAATGATATCTTTTGAATGAATGGAGAAGTTTCATGTTGAACATATCTAGAATCCTGACCGTCCCGGTACTGTTGATGAGTTTGGCGCTGGCGCCGAATCCGTCCCTGGCAGGCGAAACGGATGCACTGACCGATCTTTTGAAGCAGGTGGACAAGCAAGTATGCCAATCTCCAAAAAAACTGATGAATTATTACACGAAAGACACGGTGATTATCTCCGATGACAAACGCTTGCTTCCCGAACATCGCATCAAGGATTATGAAGTGATGATCGCCGAACTGCAGGGGATGAAATGCAACAGCAAGCGCACCGTTCTCGCGGGCCATGTCGATAAAAACTTTGCATACCTGCTGGTGGATGAATTAATCAGCGTATCTTCTCTCCACAGCACGGACGAGCGACAACACAGCGTTTGCACCTACGTGTTTACCAGGAACGGCGGTCAGTGGAAAATCAAACAGGAGCATTGCTCCAGCTTGCCGGATTACAGTATTGTGCCGGGGGACGACGCGTTGTATTATTTTCACAACCCGGTCTATTGATGGAGCGGGCATGGGGCTATTCCCAGCCCCTATAAAACGTGTCCACCTTCATCCCCTGTTTCGGGGCTACGATGCCGCAACCTCCTCCAGTCCCCTACCCGATTGGCCCCGTGCTCACCAATACGGGCGTTCATTTTACGTTGTATTCCAAACACGCCACTGCGGTGGACCTCTGCCTGTTCGAAACCGCTTCCTCCGAAACAGAATCGCAACGCATTGCCCTGGAGAAAGGC
The DNA here is from genome assembly GCA_965237905.1 of Nitrospinaceae bacterium. GTDB lineage: Bacteria > Nitrospinota > Nitrospinia > Nitrospinales > Nitrospinaceae > SZUA-226. The sequence goes on from OZ250172.1 coordinate 1,304,289, forward strand.
GCCGATTCTTTCTGGCGCATTCATGTCCCCAACCTGAAAGCCGGCTGCCTTTACGGTTACCGGGTACACGGATCGTATCGTCCTGCCGAAGGACACCGTTTCAACCCTTCCAAGTTTACTGCTCGATCCTTACGCCAAAGCATTGGGACGAACCCTGCAATGGAACCATGCATTGTCGTCTGTCCCGCCGTCAACTGAGGACCAAGGCGATCAACCGCCCAATACGCAGGACAGCGCCTCATACGCGCCCCTCGCAAAAGTAATCGATACCTCGTTCGATTGGGGGAAGGATCGTCCACCGGGAATTCCCTGGGAAGAAACCGTACTCTATGAAACGCATGTCAAAGGGATGACACAACAACACCCCGGCATCCCTGAAGAGTTGCGCGGCACTTATGCCGGCCTCGCTTCGGAACCCGTGCTGGAACACCTGAACCATCTGGGGATCACCGCGATCGAACTCCTGCCCGTTAATCAGATTGCGGATGAATATCATCTACACAAAAATGGATTGACCAATTACTGGGGGTACAATCCTCTCCTGTTGTTCGCACCGGATGGTCGACTCGCCCGCCAGAGAGACCCCGACCCGATCACGGAATTCAAAAACATGGTGCGGGCGTTTCATCAAGCGGGTATTGAGGTGATTCTCGACATGGTGTTCAATCACACCGCCGAAGGCGACGTGCATGGTCCGACCGTTTCGTTTCGCGGCATCGACAACGCGGTGTACTACCGGGCGGACCCGGACCATCCGGAGCGCTACACCAACTTCACCGGATGCGGCAACACATTCAACCTTCACCATCCGCAGGTCCGGCAGTTGGTTCTGGATGTCCTTCGGTATTGGATCGATGAGATGCACGTGGACGGTTTTCGGTTGGACTTGGCGGTCACCGTGGGACGTGGCCGGAAATCGTTTGAACCGGAAGGGAATTTTTTCAAGTCGATTCAGGAGGACTCGATATTGTCCCAAGTGAAATGGATCGCCGAGCCCTGGGACCTGGGACCGAAAGGTTATCAACTGTCCAACTTTCCCAACGGGTGGTCGGAATGGAATGACCAGTACCGGCAGACCGTCCGCAAATTCTGGCGGGGAGATTCCAACCAAGCCCAATCATTGACAAAACGGGTCTCGGGAAGCCACGACCTGTTTCGTTCCAAGGGCAGGCCACCACACTCATCCATCAATTACATCGCCAGTCATGACGGGTTCACGCTGGAAGATGGGGTCACTTACAAAAAGAAGCACAATAAGGCGAATGGTGAAAATAATCGTGACGGCCATAACGGCAACGACAGTTGCAATTATGGAGTGGAGGGTCCGTCAGACGATCCGGCCCTGAATGCGCTCCGTCAGCGACAGAAAAGAAATTTGCTGGCGACGCTTCTGCTGTCAGCAGGTACGCCGATGATTTCCGGTGGTGACGAAATCGGCCGCACCCAACAGGGTAACAACAACGCCTATTGCCAGGATAACCCGATCAGTTGGTACGATTGGAATCTGAATGCAGATCAAAAAAGTTTTCTAAAATTCACCCAGCTCATCATTCAACTGAGAAAACGACATGCATTAACACAGGCCTCCTGGCAATGGTTTCAAGCGGATGGACAAACGATAGATCCCTATGCACAGGAATCCATCGGCGTTCAGTGCCTGGGATGTTTTTCCCCTGAGAACGAGAAAGCCGCCCTTTTAATTCTGTTGAACAGCGGTGACCAGACCTGCGATTTCACATTACCCGGCGACTCCCGAAACTGGAAAGTGTTACTGGACACATCGGCCCCTGAGAAAACGGATGCCCCCGCCTCCAGAAAATCGTTGAAAACCCCCAATATAGCTCCCCGCTCCCTGAAAGTTTTAACCGCTACGGAGATGTAAACGGACCCATCAAAACAGGATTGCAACCCCGCGCTGCAAGGCTTATCCTGTTTACATCTAATAATGAAGACTCAATCATGTTACAATTCAGTTAGTTAAGTCTATGAAACATCAGGATTCACAGTCGGAAAAAATTCGGATTCACATTGACCCGGATTTGCAGGATCTGATTCCCGATTACCTGGAAAACAGGGGAAAAGACCTGCTTGTTTATCAACAAGCTTTGGAAAAGGACGACTTCGATTCAATTGCTGTCCTGGGTCATTCCATGAAGGGATCCGGGGGGGGATATGGATTCAACGATCTAAGCAGTATCGGCCGGGCTATTGAAAAAGCCGCCAAAAACAGGGATAAGGAATCCGTCCGCAAATCCATCACCGTTCTTACGGATTTTCTGAAAAAGCTGGAAGTCGTTTACGATTGATCCCCGGCCCTGTCCCCAAAACCGTTCATTCACTTTAATAAAACCGCGCTTCACTTAAAGTCTTTGATGATCGTTCCCCGCAAGCTCAAATTCACAATCTGTCTCGCAGTGCTGTCATCACTGTTCGGCTTCACCGTCTACGCCCATGCGGAGAACCCTGCAGGAGTGACCGCCGTCATCGGAGTCACTGGTCAAGAAGAGCGATGCCTCACATGCCATGCGGGGATCGAAGAAGTCAGCCGCTCACATCCTCTCAAACTGGGATGCACCTCCTGCCACGGCGGCAATGGCGCGGCGGAAGACAAAAATGGAGCGCATGCCACGCTCATCTACGACCCGGCAGCAGGAACCGGCAAACGCAATCCTTCTTCCCTGAAAGTGGTTCACCTCAGTTGCGGAAGAGCACAATGCCATTCCGGCCATCAGGATGAAACCCGCAACCACGCCGACCGGGTCCGCAAATCCATGATGGGGAATATGTCAGGAGTCATTACCGGCCTGCGGTACCAGTGGGGCGGCCAGCCGGGGAAATCGGCGCGCTACGGAATCTATAAGGTAGAAGATAAAGACGGCATGACTCCGGAAAACCTCGGCGCCCTGAAACGTCTGGAAGAACTCCCTTATTTTACCCCCTATCACTGGCGGCAACATCAAACCGCACGGAAGGGAGCCCCCCGTAAAAAAATTTCCAATCACATCGGCGACCATGTTCTGCGCGAACGTTGTTTTCAATGCCACATCGATGCGCCTCCACCAAAGGGAGAATACCGCTCACAGGGATGCGCCGCCTGCCATTTCAGGTACCACCCGGAAGGGAAATACCTGGGTAGCGATCCGATGATTCCCAAAGACAAGCCAGGGTATCCGGCGTATCATCGCATGACAGTACTGCCTTCCAGCAACCTGTGCGTGCAATGCCACAAATCATTTTTATCGCAGATGACCACGGAAAAATTTTCCATTCCCTTTCCGCAACGCAATCGCCAGGGGAAACTCCCCTTCCCTGGAGCCGGCCAACCCCGTATGGACGTTCATCTGGAACGGGGGATGGAATGCATTGACTGCCATACGCAGTCTGATATCATGGGAGACGGTAACATCTACTCCCGGCAATTTCAGGCGGTGGAAATCCGTTGCGAAACCTGCCACGGCAACACCACGTCGTATCCCCGGATTTCAAAAATCAAGACGTCCCAGGACCCGGCCGTTCGGTTGAGTCGCCATTACAGAGGTCTCACCAACAAGGTAGGCGACGCCATGGCGGTTTCGGCCAGGAAACAAAAATTATCCAACGTCAAAACGCAGGGAAAGAAATTTGTCACTTACAGCAAACGTACTGGAAAAGCGCGCACCATTCCGCTGACCAAGGATCAGCGTTGGGGACACAACATTCCCGGCCACCGGGACAAACTGGCCTGCACGGCATGCCATTCGCAATGGGTGCCTCGCTGTCAAGGATGTCACATGACTCTGAAGTCGGGGAAAGGTAACGGCGCGGCCAGCACCTGGAACCCGTTTCAATTCACCATGAAACATGAAGAACCGGCGTTGATGATCGGCCCGCGCGGTAAAGTGGTCCCCATGCTGGCTCAACCGCCGCACACCCTGACCGTTGTGGATCAACAGGAGAAAATAGTTCCGGTCGTTGACAACAAGGGCGATTCGCCGGGAGACTACCGTCATTGGGAATTCACCAACTCTGCCGGTAACTCGGGTTCCAATCTGGCTTATGGCACCCAACCACATTCGGTGAGCAAAAAAGTACGCTCCTGCGCAAGCTGTCACCTGTCTCCGAAAACCCTGGGGATGGGTGAAGGGGACTTGCATATCAAGAAACATGCGTCCGGCCGGTACGATAAATTCAACCCGCTGGTGCGAACCAACCGGGTGCTGAACAAATCAAAATTCGGACCCCAGACCAAAGTGAACCCACGGGGACAAGCGATCGCCGGCTCCGGTCAACCGGGTGCGCGACCATTCAATCAGGAGGAAATCACTCGTATCCTGAAAGTCGGCAACTGCATTCCCTGCCATTCGCGCTATACGGATAAAATTTACCAGGATATGGAAAAGAGTTACAAATTTTCGATCAATATCAAACATCGTAAATTAAGAGACAAAATTTTAAAGAAACGCTGACCCTTTTATGAAGTTTCTGTTTTCAAAAACAACCTTTCTTACACTACTCGCCACACTGGCACTGGCGTGGGCCCTTCCTCAACTGATGGCTCAGGAAGATGGGTCAGCGCCTTTTGGCGAGGAAAGATCCAATCAATCCCCCGGCGGTTTCGAAAAGAATATGGTGGACATCCCACCTCAGCGGGAGAAATCGACGATGGATGCATCCGATTTCCGGGACCCGTTCTTTTTTCTGAAAAGAGATGGCAAGGATTCCAAAGAGGCGCTGAAGCCGGGCACAACGGTGGACGGCCTGCGGTTCAATACCTACAACGACTCCCAGGGTTTTGTCGACCGCTATTATAAGAATTCCAATTTCGTTCTGAAGGATGTTTACGGCCGCATCGAATTGGTCAACAAGGAAGCGGGGTGCTTGAATTGCCACCGCGGCATCGAGGAGATCAGTCAGAACCATAAATTTTCCTGCACCAAATGTCATAACGGCAACCCTAGAGGTAAAATCGCGGCCCTGGCTCACAAAGGTCTCGTGTCCAATCCCTCCGACTTAAAACACGCACCCAGATATTGTGGTAAATGCCATGAAGAGCAAATCAAAAAGGTGAAGAATTCGTTGATGACCACCGCGCGCGGCGTCATTGAAATCACCCGGGAAGCCTGGGGGGAGCCTCCCCTGAAACAACCCAGGCAAAAGAGAAAAAAGGGCAAGAAACGAAGCAAAAATCAACCTTGGACTTACAAGAGCCCCGGAAAACCGGTGGACGATTTTCTGCAGAAGAAATGTTTGCGTTGCCATGTGCAATCGCCATCGCCGCACCGTGCCGGAGATTACCGCGCCACCGGGTGTGCCTCCTGCCATATGATATACACCAACGAAGGAACCTCGCTGACCCGCGATCGCGCGATTCAGAAAGTGCAAAAAGCGGACCCGAAATATTTGCGCAACCGGTTCAACCGCGGCATCGCTTCGAATTCTCTGAATAATCGGCGGGGATATCCGTTACTGCATAAATTCACCGTGGCGATACCCAGTGTCCAGTGCGAGCATTGCCACAACTACAACGGCGTCGGCAACGAATTTGAAGGTTTGTTCGGTAAACCAGCCCGGCCCAAAACCGCTCAGGCCAAAGTCGAGAAAGACCAATCTGTCCTGTATGGACGCTCACACGAGTTTCTCCTGCCCGACATCCATCGCGAAAAGGGCATGCACTGCATCGACTGCCACGGCCCCAACGAAATCAAGGCGGATGCTTCCAAGTACCCGACCCAGCACGATGCGGTCAAGGTCCGGTGTGAAACCTGTCATGGAACCAACAACCGGGCTCCCACCGGCATCGAACTGAAAGTAGAAGACTCGCGGGCGGAAGAACTGATCAAGAAAAACCAACTCAACCCCAATCTGATGAAGAAAATTAAAATGGGGGACACGGTGATGGCTGACCGGCAAGGACGGCTTCAGCCTCATATATTACTGGTCGATGGCAAATGGATTCTGTACTCCAAGGTCACGGGTAAGGAACATAAGATCCCGCTTTTAAAATTCATGCGAAAGCGCCCGTATGCCCATCAGATACTCGGCCATATGAAATATACGGAATGCTCCGCCTGCCATGCGCGCTGGTCCGCCAACGAATGGGGGATGCATGTGATCCGGGAGGAAAAAATCAATCCGAGGCAATGGCAGGATTGGTCCCTCTCCGACCCCACCCTGCAGCAACAGCTATGGGGATGGAAACGTGATAAGGCCCTGGTCAAGCAACCCATGGGAATGCTGAACTGGAACTCGGCAATCACCACCCCGAACGGCCCCAGGGGAAGCTGGGCGAAAGGCATCTGGAGCCACGTCTTCTCCGAAACGGGTTGGAGCAGTTTGATCCTCGGAAAAAACAAGCGCAAACGATACACGATCATGAAACCGCGTTATCAATATTTCCTGACCACCCTTTCCAATAAGGATGGCCGGTCCACTCTGAGAGCCAAAGTACCTATGACACCACGCGGCAAACCGGGTTGGGTGATGACTCCCCATACTCCGCACACCATCCGGTCCACCACCCGCCCCTGTGAAAGCTGTCACGAAAGCACTCTGGCGGCGGGACTCGGAGAATCGACACTGAGATACGTGGAGGACGGAAAACCGTTTCTGAGTGAATTAAAACGGTCCAACCGCATCCTGCCTCAATTTCAGATCAAGCAGATGGTGTCGCGCAACGGCTGGAGCCTGCAGAACCCGATGCCCAAGGGGAAACTGCGGTTTATGAATTCCAAGGAAATAAAATCCCTGCTCAAAAAATCGGAACGTTACAACGCCTATCGTTTTCTGTCTCTGAGAAGAGCCGGGCAATCGCGCCTGCTGATCCGGGAAGAATTCCCTTACGATTTAAAACATCAAGTCAACCAAGAGAAATTCGGTCCGCCCACGGAAAAAGAAGCACTCTATTATTACGATTTGGATCAGCACCGTTTTTTCGAGAGTCAGCGTCCGGAGCCGGCTCCCGAGTCTACACCCGGTGAAATGCTAGAGGAGCAGACGACTATCGAATCAACGGAAGAACAGGAAAAGGAAGAACAGGAAATCACTGCACCTTTACCCCCGGCCAAGACCCCAGAAAGCTCCAGCCCGAAATTTTTTATTGACCTGAGGCCAAACGTAACCAAGCCCCCTCCAACTCCCCAGCCGCTTCCCGAAAAAGGGTTTTTGGAAAATGAGAAGCCCTAAAAAGACTTTCCTGATTGGATCGTTCCTGCTGATCGCCGGAGGATGGTGTGCCGCCGGAGCCGGGGCGTCGCCCGCGCTGGTGAAGGAACTACAATGCGATACCTGCCACCGGTTTTCTAAAAACGAGGCAGAAAAATCCGCTCCCGATTTGTTTTTCGCCGGCGACAAGTTTCAAAAGGAATGGCTGAAAAAATTTTTGAAACAACCTGAGACGATCCGACTGGCGGGACACACGCGCGACCCGGGGTTTTTAAAAGGCAAACCGCAATACACCGGCCCTCATCCCACCTTGAACCCCAAAGAAGCACAGCAGATGACGGATCATCTGATGTCTCTGAGGATTCTGAAGGATATTGCGCCGCTGGAATTGCCGGCTTTATCCAAGGGCACGCGCGTACGAGTGAAAATTTTGTTTGAGCGGAACTACAGTTGCATCGCCTGCCACCAGAGTTATAACCTGGCCCGCCAACCGCGAGGCGGAGTCTCCGGTCCTTCACTGATCGACGCAGGCCGCCGCCTGCGTCCCGAATGGGTGTACCAATGGCTGAAAAACCCCAAACAATTTATCACCCGGGGAAGAATGCCGCTTTACACGTTTGACGAAGAAACCCTGCGAAAAATGACCCAATACATCATGTCCCACAAAAAGGATCCTAAAAGTAAATGAACCGTGTCTTGATTTTAATCGGGGGAGTCGCACTGATGGCTATACTCGCCGGGTGCGGCCAAGACCCGGCGGAGGAAAAACCATCGCCGTCTTCCACTGCGTCCGCGCCATCCGCGCCTTCTCCAGCCCCTCGCGCACATCCGGTCACCCAGGAGACCCGCGACACGTATCAGTTTTACTGCGCCCAATGTCATGGCACCGACGGACATGGCACTGGCATCAACGCACCCTACCTGACCGTTCCGCCACGCGACCACACCAAGGCCGCTTATCTCGAAACCCGCACCGACGAACATTTGTTCACCGCCATTCAGCAAGGCGGGTTGGCGGTCGGCCGGGCACCTTGCATGCCCAGTTGGCAACGCACACTGGATGAGAACACCATGCACTCCCTGGTGAGTTATATCCGCGAGCTATGCCAATGCGAGGCCCTGTAACCGGCTAATTGTCATCTAATCCTAAAAATAGTATAGTGAGCCTCCGATGATCCCCACGGCGCCCCAAGGAAGCCTTGCGTTGCCCCGGCGTCCGCATCATCTCAATTCAAACCAATAGGAAGTGACCCATGGTAGAAGTCGTGCCGTTCAACGGCCTGCGTTACAACGAGGAAAAATCCGGCCCTCTTTCTGAGTTGATTGCACCGCCGTATGATGTCATCCGCCCGAACCTGCAGGAGGAGTTGTATGCGCGTAACCCGCACAACGTGGTGCGACTGATCCTGGGCAAACAGAGTGAAGACGACAACGACGCCAACAGCCGGTACACGCGGTCGGCCAAAGACTTTACGGATTGGCAGTCAAAGGGTATTTTGAAGGAAGACGCGGTACCGTCATTTTATGTTTACAGCCAGGAATACACGTTCAACGGACAAACCAACAACCGCATCGGTTTTTTCGTGCGGGTACGGCTGGAAGACTTTGACAAAGGCAATATCTGTCCACACGAATTCACCCTCGCCAAAGCCAAGAAAGATCGGGCGCAATTGATACGCGCCTGCCGCGCCAACTTCAGCCCGGTGTTCGGTTTGTTTTCGGACCCCGGAGGAGTGATTGACGGTAAGCTTGCGGAAATCATCGAACAGCCTCCTTTGACGGAAATCGATGAGGACTCCGTGATTCACCGGATGTGGCAGGTGGACGATGCGGAAACGGTTCAGTTTTTATCGGGAAGTTTCAAGGATAAGAAAGTGTATATTGCGGACGGCCATCACCGCTACGAAACCTCACTGGCCTATCACAAAGAACACGGGGCAGAAGTTCCCGACTCGGCGCATGTGATGATGTTTCTCACCAATCTGGATGCGCAGTCGCTGGCCATTTATCCGATCCACCGTCAATTGAAATGCCCCACACCTTTCACACGGGAACATTGCATCGAACAACTGACGCCCTATTTCGACGTAGAACAATTGCCTAAAGGACAATCCGCCGATCAGCTCACGGCCCGGCTCGAAAAAACGGGAAAAGATGGAATCGTCTTCTGCGCATATCTGGGTCAGGGAGGCGCCCTTCTTTTAAAACTCAAAGATATTAAAAATATCGTTCCCTTTATGGAGGATGACTCCACCGACCTGAAGGTTCTGGATGTGTACCAACTCCACACTTTGGTTTTGAGAGAACTTTTGGGAATCGATACACGCAAACCGGAGCATCAGCAATACATCACTTACAACGTGCGCACCGAGGAGTCGATGGCCAACGTGGATGCAGGCACATTCGACCTGGTGATCTTCATGAACGCCACGCGCATGGAGCAGGTCCGCCAATTGGCCGAAAAGGGAATCCGCCTGCCGCAGAAAGCCACTTACTTTTATCCAAAATTGCTTTCGGGTCTGGTGATCAACCGATTCAAACCATGAAAATCATTTCCGCTGAGTTTATGATCAGCGCGGTGTCCGACGAGCAGTATCCGCGTGGGGTTTTACCGGAGATTGCTTTTGTCGGACGCTCCAACGTCGGCAAATCGTCGCTCATCAATTCCCTGCTCAACCGGGAAAAACTGGTCAAGACCAGCTCCACCCCCGGCAAAACCCAGATGATCAACTTTTTCGACGTGAATCACGAATTCGTGTGCGCCGATCTCCCCGGTTATGGATTCGCGAAAGTCCCCAAGGCCGTTCAAAAGAAATGGCAGAGCCTGGTCGAACAGTATTTAACAAGCCGGGAGAATTTGCGAACGGTGATCTTCATCGTTGATATCCGTAGAAAACCGACCGATCTCGATCTGCACATGCAGGAATGGTTGGAGCAATATGAAGTGGACTACATTCTGGTCGCGACGAAAGCCGACAAACTTTCCCAGGCGGAACAAAGCAAGCAACTCAAACAGATTCGGCAGGCATTTTTGAAAGATGCGAAACAGGAAATGGTGGCCTACTCCAGCAAAAACCAAAGAGGCCGCAAAGAACTCTGGAAACTTTTACAAAAACGAATTGAAAACACCGATTTCTCGTCCAAAAAAAATGGGGTCGACCTCATCCAACCCGGACAAGATGACCCCATTTAAGTATTAGAGGGTTGATCGATGAACTATCCCCACATTTCTTCCGGGAGCTCCAAGCGCTCGACTTTCTTTCCGCCGACGATATGGGACTCCAGAATTTCTTCCACGTCATCCGGTTTCACTTTAGTGTACCAGACGCCTTCCGGGTAAACGACCACGACGGGACCCATCGAACACGGCCCCATACACCCGGCGGTGGTGATCAACGCTTTTCCAAACAGCATCTTTTGTTCGATGCCCATGCTCAGTTTTTCAAAAACTTCGTTGGCCTGATGTTCCCCACAGGAACCCCGGGGGTGCCCCGGCGGCCGTTGATTGGTACACACAATAATATGATGTGTTGGTTTCGGCATACTCCTCCTCCAAATGATACGGATACAGTTCTGATTTTGGATGTTCAAAACACATAAACGATTTGCTTATTATAGAAAAATAGGCTTCGAACTCCTAAAAAGACTCCTTATAAACGAAAAAACCACCCCTGGAAACGAACCGCTGGGGTTTGCTCCCGGAGGTGAGGCGGTAGTATACTATAACTTGTAAATAGTTCGACCACCTGTTTCGATTATTTGCTTTTCTCATTCCCAAACTTTTAAATTTTCAGGATTTCATGCCCAAAAATACCCTGACGGGGAACCTATTCGCGGAACCACGATTCGATGAGCCGTACCTGGTGGAAGCGGCGCATCAGGCGCTGGGCCGGCCCGTGGCTCATGTCGGGTTCTCCCCGTTGCAGGGCGACGCCTCGACCCGCCAATACTACCGCCTGTCCGTGGAATACCAAGAGGGTGCATCGGAGCCGCAGACCCTGATCCTCATGCAATTGGAAGCACCCAACGTCCGAGGCGAAACCGATTTCATCCGCATTTTAAAATTCCTGCAAGGAATCCACCAACCGGTGCCGGAATTGTTTCATTTCGATGCGGAGCGCGGACTTTTGCTGCTACAAGACTGCGGAGACCTCACGCTGGAGACATTCCTGCACTCTGCTGACCCGGCAACAGTGAAGAACTGGTACCTGAAAGCCGTGCACCTGCTGGCGGACATGCAGATAGAGGCCACGCGGGTTATCGGTGCGGATTGTCCTGCGTATCACTTGAAATTTGATGTGGAAAAATTAATGTGGGAAATGGACTTCATGCTGGAGCATTTTATCGAAGGCACCCGGCAGAATAACCTGAAAGCCGCCACCCGCAAGGAAATCCGCAAACAATTGACCGCCCTGTGCACCCTGCTTGCCGATCAAACCCCCTGGTTCACGCACCGGGACTACCACAGCCGCAACTTGATGGTCCACAACGACGGATTGGTTCTCCTGGATTTCCAGGACGCACGTATGGGACCGAGTCAATACGATCTGGCATCACTGCTTCGCGATTCTTATCTGCCCCTTCCCGATGCCCTGGTATGGGAATTGGTGGACGCCTTCATTCAAAAAAAACAGGAGCGGGAGCATCACACCATCGACCGGGAGGAGTTTATCCGGATTTTCGACGTTATGTCGATTCAAAGAAACCTGAAAGCCATCGGTACTTTTGCCTACCAGAAAAAAATTAAAAATAACGATCGTTACATGAGGTATATTGCACCCACACTTGAATACGTCCGTCAGGCCTTCATTCGGCGCACTGAACTGAAGCCTTTACACACTGTTTTGTCGGAAACGATTCCTGAGCTGTAGAACCCAAATGCGGAAAACCCCTTCATGAGTATTTTAAAGCGTTACATTCTTGGGCAATTTATCAAAACCTACGCTCTCACGGTGGGCGCCCTGGTGGGAATGTTCATTGTGATTGACGGTTTTGAACGGCTGGACGAATTCGTCACCAGGAACGCGGGTGTGAGTGACTTTCTGATTTACTATTTTTTGAAAATTCCGTTCATCCTGTCCTACATGGCGCCGCAGTCGGTACTCGTTGCCACTGTCATCACACTGGCCACCTTGTCCCGGAATAACGAATTCATAGCCATGAAAGCTTGCGGCATCGGGGTCACCGGCCTCACGCTTCCCATCATTAGTTTCTCGGTGTTTCTGGCACTGAGCCTAATGATCTGCAATGAATTCGTAACCCCCGTCACCAGCCAGAAAATGAATTATATACTCAACATCAAGGTGCGGGGTGCGGTGGATCAGTCGAAGCAGATGCGCGACCGTTTATGGATTCGATCCGGCAATGGCTCCATCTGGAACATCAACTATTACGACCCGGTGAAGTCTCTTATGAAGGGAGTCAGTTTGTACACCTTCGACCCAAACCGGCCCGATATCCGCCAACGCATCGACGCGGAGAGCGCATTATGGAACGGACAGCAATGGGAGTTCTTCAACGGATATATCCGTTTCTTTAAACCCGACGGAGTGGATTCTACCAAATACTTCAAAAGAGAAATTTTTCCGGCGCTCGAAAAACCAGCCGATTTTAAAAAACTGCAAAGACGTCCTGAAGAAATGAGCGCCCGGTATATGTACGAAACGATCCAGAAACAGGAAAAAGAAGGCCTGGACGCGACACGTACCTGGATCGATCTCCACCAGAAACTGTCCTATCCATTTATCAGTGTGGTCTTGGCTCTGATCGGCATCCCTCTGTCCATCCGCTCCAGCCGGAAAGGAGGCCTGTTGTTCTGTGTCTGGATGAGTCTGGTAACCGGATTTATCTTCTCTTTCTTTTATGCGTTGGGGATATCCTTTGGGTATAAAGGAGTGTTCCCCCCTGTCCTGGCGGCATGGGGGCCCTGCCTGTTATTTATCTGTATCGGATTTTACATGTTGTTGACCATGGACAGCGAAAAACTGCTACCCACCTAGCCCCATGAACACATTCGGATCCATTGACATCGGCTCCAACACGGTCCGACTGCTTGTTATGGAAGCGGACGATGCAGGAGGCTTTAAAGAAGTGGACTCCGAGCGGGTCATTTGCCGCCTGGGCGAAGGCATCAACTCCGAAAAACGATTACTGCCGCACCGAATGGATCTGACGCTGGGTGTGTTGCAACGATTCCGCGACCAATGCCGAAAGTACGGCGACATTCCGATCCGAGTGGTGGCCACCAGCGCTGTACGGGAAGCCTCGAACCGGGAGGAGTTTGTGCATCTGGCGCAAGAACGGGCCGGACTGGACGTACAGGTGATTTCATGGGAGGAGGAAGCCCGGCTCACGGTCGAGGGCGTGTTCTGGAAACTTCCCTCGTCCGGCAAAACACTCATCTTTGATATCGGCGGCGGAAGCACCGAGTTTATTTTTTCCCAAGACAAACAAGTATTGGCATCCGCCGGCACCTCCCTCGGCGTCGTGCGCCTCACCGAGCAGTTTATCTCCCAGCACCCGGTCGACGCCGCGGAATATCAAAATTTAAAAAACCATGTCCGGGAACAACTGGACCGGGTCCATTTTCGGCTGGGCGACCCGAGTCCGGAAAAACTGATCGGCACCGCCGGTACCGTGACCACTCTGGCGGCAATGGACTGCAATATATTCCCCTACGATCCCGAGAAAATCCACGGCCTTGTCCTCCCGCTGGATAATATTCAACGCCTGTTCGAGGACCTGAAATCGAAATCTCTCGAACAACGGCTGGAAATTCCATCCCTGGAACGGGGCCGCGAAGACCTGATCATTGCCGGAACCACCCTGGTCTTGGAAACGATGAAAGCCTTCCATTGCTCGCACTTGACGGTCAGCGAGTACAGCCTGCGCGAGGGGATTGTGCTCCAGGCCGCCCGAGACCAGTAATCCCTCTTCATGGCCCTTCCTCAGTAACCCCGGTTTTCCACAACATGTTCAGCGATATTCTGCCAGACTGCTCGGAATACACCCTATTTTGAAGCACTAAACTTATATATTTAAAGGGTTAAGAGGCACCCGGTACATTTCAATGGTAATACATAGAAATTCTAAGTAAACTAGTAGGATCGAACCCGTTTCCCCTTGCGATGATGAGTGGGCAAACAACCTACGGCTCTCTAGAACGGAAGCTGGGGCTCCCGGAGGGGTACCTGGACCTTTCTCCAATAAAGGGGTGGGTCTGAATTTAATAAAGAGCGGCTGGAATATTGAAGGTCCCATGATTACTCTTCGGTGGTTTGGCCTGTACTGCATTCTTTTGGGATTGCTGGCCTGTTTGACAGTTCCAGAAGATCCGGCATTGCAACACTCGAAGAAACCGGGGGGTCCATCGGAGCCGCCCGCACAAAACTATGTGGGACTCAAAATACCGCCAATGCCCAAAGGGCATGAAACGGAATTGGGATATCTGTTAGGGCCGGAAGACCAGGGCAAGCACTCCATCGAAGTGGTGAGCTTCGGATCAAAAAAAATAGTCTGGATGGGGCGTCTTCTTTATCACGATGAGAAAGGCAGGGCACACTGGGAAATAATAGCGGCGCTCCCGCCCCGGCCCTTGCCGACGGGCTACCATGTTTCGCGCGGCAACTGCCTGAATCATAACAAGCCGCAACCGGAAATCGTGGCCATTTTAAAAATGGAAGATAAGAAAACGTTGACCCAAATCCACAAAGCATGGAAGGCGGACCCGCAAAAAGAAACGTTCGAACCATTGCCACTCGAAGGCATTCAATGCAGTAACGAAAGATTCAACCATTAATACAATTTTTGTCTAACAGATTTATAAACTATCCCCAGAAAATCATTATCAATGACACAACAATTTAATCATCATATTGGGAAAGGAAAAATTATGAAACGTATTTACTTATTCATGTTCCTGGCTGTATGGATGTTTGCGGCCTGTTCATCCACCGGCGACACCGTCAAAACGGATGCTCTGGTAGAAACAAACACCAGCGAAGTATTTCACCATCCAGGCGCCGGCTTTAGCGTGACCAAGCCTATGGATTGGCAGTATTTGTCTCCGGAAATGGTCAAAACGGCAAGCGAATCCACAAAATGGAACGACGCCGAACTGGAAAAAGCAATTAAGGAAAACCCCAATTCGCCTCTGGTGGTGCTGACCCGGTACCAGGAGCCTTATCCGACTCTCAACCCGAGCGTTGCCGTCACCATGGTTAATCTGCCTGTTGAAGGCATGCCCCCGAAGGATATTTTGAATATGTCCACGGAAGTGCTGAAGCGTGCGTATCCGGACCTGACCTATGTGGATGAAGTCCAGGATGCCAATGTGGATGGCATTAACGGAGCTTACACCAAGATCAAATACACCATGTCCGCAGGCGACCGGAAATTCCCGACCCTGACCCGCATGTGGTTGGTACCGCGCGGGAAAATCATGTTCACCGTCGGCATGTCCGGTCCGCAGGATGGTCCGGATGTTTCCGAGGACACCTTTAAGAAAATCCTGAAATCCATCAAGATTGAACAAAAGTAGTCTGGTGTGTTATGTTAAGGACGGCTCTTCGGAGCCGTCCTTAAACTTTTTTAAAAGAAATTCATGAAACAACTTCAAATCTTTTTAATGGTATTAGTGTTTGGTATGTTTGCGGCCTTCTCCGCCACTCCAAGTTGGACCGCTCAATCAGACATCAAAGACACCTCCACTTCATCTGAAGTATCGGCGGAAGCACCGCCACCCGCGACGAAGAACGAGCCCGTTCCTGAAAATCAAGATTCGGACAATACTTATCACAATGCTGAAGTAGGGTTCAGCATCACCAAACCCTCAAACTGGTTGTACATGAACCCGGAACTCATCAAAACTCAGGTGAGCAAGGCTCGGCTTGGCGACGAAGACCTACAGGAAATGATCAGAGAAAATCCGGCGCCTCTGCTCATGATCACCCGGTATCCCTTATCCACCCCCGCCCTCAACCCGAATGTAGTAGTCGCGCCAACCTTCATGCCCTCTGAAGACTTCTCTCCCAAGGATATAATAAATACCTCACTGGCAGTATTTAAACGTTCGTTTCCAGACTTGAGCATTGTGGATGAAGTTCAGGATGCAAAAGTCGATGGAATTGAAGGCGCTTACAGCAAGTTCAAATATACGTTATCCGTGGGAGATCATGAGAGATTAATCATGGCTCGCATATGGTTGATGCCAAGAGGTAAAATTATATTCAATGTGGTTATGACGGGAGCACAGGAAGGCCCGGATGTTTCCGAGGAAGCTTTCAAGGAAATCCTGAGTTCCATCAAGATTGCACGATAGCGGTCTCCCCCCTGCCCCCTTTAAAATCCCTCTAAATTTGCATTTTCGGCCCTTCCTGTGTTTATATATTCAGGTCGCCTCTCCCCCGGGAGTTTGGATTTGACATCAATTTTCTTTTCAGATATGTTGAACTTACACCTTAAAAATTAAAAGTTTACCGACCATGACACCCAAACAGACGACCGCGAAAAAAATTATCAGTATCGACAAGGCCAAAAAGTCCCAGAAGCCCATGAAGGGCCGGGAAATCATCGTCAGATCCCTTGAAAATGAAGGATGTGAGGTGCTTTTCGGGTACCCCGGCGGAACCTCGATGGAAATCCATCAGGCGCTCACACAGAGTAAAAAGATCCGGATGGTGCTTCCCCGGCACGAGCAGGGCGGCGCTTTTGCGGCGGCAGGATATGCCCGCGCGACCGGCCGGCCCGGCGTCTGCATGGCGACCTCCGGACCCGGAGCCACCAACCTCCTCACCGGCATCATGGACTCCAAACTGGACTCCATCCCGCTGATCGCTATCACCGGGCAGGTTCCGACCACGGTGATGGGAAGTGACGCGTTTCAGGAAGCGGATGTTGTCGGTGCTACCTTTCCGCTGGTCAAGCACAGCTATCTGGTTACGGATATCAACGATATTCCGCAGATCATTCACGAGGCGTTCCATATTGCCAGCACCGGACGACCCGGACCGGTCCTGATCGATATCCCAAAGAATATTCAGCAGCAAGAGGGGATCGTGGATTTCGACGTCCATTTCGATGTTCCGGGCTACAAGCCCAATTTGAAACCGGCGCCCCAACAGATCAAGAAGGCCGCGCACTTCATCAAGGAAGCCAAACGACCGATCATTTACGCAGGCGGCGGCATCATTGCTTCCGGCGCGTCCGACGAATTGCGCAAACTGGTCAAGAAGACCGGCATCCCCATCACCAACACCGTCATGGGCCTGGGCACATTTCCGATGGATGACCCGCTGTCTCTTCACATGCTGGGAATGCATGGCGCGGTGTATGCCAACATCGCCATGAATCATGCCGACCTGGTTATCGCGCTCGGCGTCCGGTTCGACGACCGCGTGACCGGTAAGTTGGCCGAGTTCTGCAAGAATGCCAAATTCATCCACGTCGATATCGATCCGTCCGAAATCAATAAAAATATTTCGGTGGACGTGCCGATTCAGGGCGATCTCAAACAGGCGCTCAAGATGCTGAACGAAACTGTCGAGCCTAAAAAAGATATCGAACCGTGGGTCCAACAGATTGACGGCTGGAAGAAAGAATTTCCACTGGCTTACCAGTTGGACGACAAAGCCATCGTGCCCCAGCACGTTGTTGTCGAAACACAGAAACTGGCGGATAAGGATTGTATCGTTTCGGTCGGAGTCGGCCAGCATCAGATGTGGGCGGCGCAGTTTTGGCGGTTCCATACCCCGCGTTCGTGGTTGTGTTCGTCCGGGTTGGGATCAATGGGCTTCGGCCTGCCCGCCGCGATGGGCGCGCAGGTGGCGTATCCCGACCGGCAGGTCATCAACATCGACGGCGACGGATCGTTCCTGATGAATATTCAGGAACTGCAAACGCTGAAAATCGAAAACATCCCCGTCAAGAACATCGTGCTCAACAACGCGCACCTCGGCATGGTGGCGCAGTGGGAGGACCGGTTCTACAAATCCCTGCGCGGTCATACTTACATCGGGGACGCTGATTTCGCGGAGATCGCCGATGCCTTCGGCATTGCGGGTGAAACCATCCGCAAACCGGAAGAAGTCGAACCGGCGCTGAAACGCATGCTCAAGCACAAGGGACCGTACGTACTCGACGTCAAGTACCCGTACAACGACCAAAGTCACGGGCACGTCGTTCCGATGATCCCCGGTGGGCATACGTACCTCGATACCATACTCGACCAGAAATACAACCTGCGCGAGTACTGGAAAGAAAAAGGCATCGAACCGTAGGAAAGATTGAGTAGAAAAAATAGACTCCCTCATCCCGCAAGGGGTGGGGGATTTTTTTTATGTCCCCCGTTTGGCGCTGTATTCGACGTAGGCGCGGACGATGTTTTCATCTACCCGCTCGAAGTGTTTCCAGCCGGAGTATTTGGTTTTGAGTTGTTCTTTAACGAGGGTGAGGGTGTCGGGCAGGTTTTTGCGATCGTCCAGCGCGTCGTTGACGTACCGCTTCAGTTCCATGAGGTAATGTTTCATCTGGGTGACAATCGGCTTGCCGCCGACGGGACCATGGCCGGGGACGATCACTTCGGCATCGAGGTTCTCCATTTCCACGAGGGTATGAAGCCACGATTCGATATAGCTGTCACCCAAAAATGGAATGATGCGGTTGGACACCAATCCGCCGGTGATGAGAATGCGCCACTTGGGAATGTAGATGTACAAATCGCCGTCGGTATGCGCCGGGCCGGGATGGACCAGCTTGAGATGGTACTTGCCGAGCTTCAGTTCCAATTTTTTTTCAAACGAAAGGTTGGCCGGGATGATTTTTCGTTTTTCCCGTTCGGCCTCGAGGACCGTCATCGCCAGCGCCCGTTTCTGCGCGATGATGGTGCGGGCTGATTTGAAAACGCCGTTACCGGAAATATTCTCTTTATGGAAATGGCTGTTGACGACGTAGACCACGGGTTGGTTGGTCGCTTTACGGATGGCTTGGAGCACCTGCTCGGCCTCTTTGTTATTACCGCGCGTGTCGATGACAATGACCCCCTTCTTCGTGGTGATAAAGGCCGCGTTGGCGCCGTTGCCGGTCGGGTCCACCATACAATAAATATTCGGGAGAGCCTCAGTCAGCTTTGCTTCCTGCGCGAACACTCCGCCTGCACTATTCATCCACACCAAAAACCCAACGCATAACCATTTGAAAAACCGCATTGCCAGCCGTTTCCTTTCTATTCTTCAGTAAAAGTGATCAATTAAAGGATGGTATCATTGAATGACTTTATGTAGCCACGAAATTGTGGTAATTTAACGATCATGACCCAAGACAACAAAGACAAGCAGGATTTTCTGAACGACATGCTGAGTAAAGGGGATGCGATGGTGTGTATGGATGCGCGCCAGCCGGACGTTGAAGTGCCTAAAGCGCACAAGACCAATCCCATGTTGAACCTGGTCATCAGCCTGAACTTCCGGCGACCGATAGATATACTGGAAGATGGAATTTACGGCTCACTCTCGTTCGGCGGTCGTCCGCACAAATGCGTCATCCCCTTCACCGCCGTGTGGGCGATTTACGAACCCGACTCGCAGAAGGGTCAGGTCTGGGAGGCCAGCATTCCGGAAGATATTGACTGGGGCGACCCGGCGGGTGCCACCCCATCCGACCCGACTTCAGAGAAACATTCGCTGAAATCGGTTGCCGGTTCCGGCAAGTCCGATAAACCCAAGCGGGACCGCAGTCATCTGCGGATCATCAAATAAAACACCGGCCTCCGACCCGATATTCCCGGAGAAGCAGGGAGGCTACAAAATTTTCCTTTAAAATCAATGGTTTGATTGATCCGCCTGCCTTGGACGTATATTTGAAATTTCTTTTTACAAAAGCAGGACGGATAGTTTAAACTGCGTAATTGTTCAAAATAACGGACACTACAATTGAATTTATGGTGGGCGTAGCTCAGTTGGTAGAGCCCTGGATTGTGGCTCCAGTGGTCGCGGGTTCAAATCCCGTCGCTCACCCCATATTTTTTAATACGCGCCTGTAGCTCAGCTGGATAGAGTTCCGGACTTCGAATCCGTAGGTCGCAGGTTCGAATCCTGCCGGGCGCACCATACTTTTCTTGATGCGGCAGGGTGTGGGTGACCTCGCCCGGCACAGCCTTCCCCTCCGGGAATTTCCAGCCGGATAACAGCTGCATCATCGACATTAGAAAGGAGAGCGCCATGCGCACGACTACGATCCATTCCCTTTGGGGTTTGTCCCTGGTATTCATTTTACCGTTAGCTCTGCTGACGGTTCCCGATCTGGCGCAGGCTCATCATGAGCAACTCGCCCAGGCAACCGTTTCGCCGGAAATGCCGCAGGTGGCCGAAGCGCCCAAGTCCGAGGGAAGCAAAAGTAAAGGCTACAGCCACGGATCGCCGCATGGCATGAAAGGAAAACCGCACGGTAAATCCGAAGGCTCCGGCTCCAAACACGGATACGGCAAAGGTTACGGCCACGGCTCGAAGCATGGTTACGGCAAAAAAGGGGGCAGTCATGGCAGGCGTGGATACGGGAAACATGGTTACGGCGGTGGACATCGTGGCGGTGGACATCACGGCGGGCATGGCAAAGATCCGTTTCGTCATGTGTTGAAATTCGCCGGTGCTTTGGGCTTGACCGATGCGCAGATCAACCAGATCAAAAAAATGAAATTTGAGTTCGCCAAAGAAAGAATCATGCTGAAGGCGCAACACCAAATCGCCCACATGGATCTGGACCAATTGGTGCATTCCGGTAAAGTGGAAGAATCGAAGATGCGGGCCATCGCCGACCAGATTGCCGAAATCAAATCGAAAAAAATCCATGGCATGGTGGACGCCAAGATCGACCTGCTCAAATTGCTGACACCGGAGCAAAGGAAAAAAATCTCCCAACTCCATTCGCAACACTAAAAGCGATTAACCACAGATAAACACCGATAATAGAAAAACCCTGTCATCCTGAGCCTGTCGAAGGGCGACAGTCGATTGAGGAACTACTCAAATAAAAAAACGGGGCGTGGCGCAGCCTGGCTAGCGCACCTGCTTTGGGAGCAGGGGGTCGGAGGTTCAAATCCTCTCGCCCCGACCAATAAAAAAAGGACTTATGGCTTCGGCTATAAGTCCTTTTTGCTTTTGGCTAGCACTGTGGCTAGCATTTGGTCCGGGAATGCCACATAATTTGGGTAGATTCGAGAAAGTGGATTGTGGGGCTTCTCAGGCGGTCAGTTCCAAGCATCGAACCATAACTTTTAATAACAGGCAGGGCTTCTTGAATGACAGGTTTTGACAGGTTCCGCGCACCGCCCAAAACGTGACTTTTCGTGACCAGGTGGCGGCTTCCGAAACCCTAGTTTTACCTGGTCGCGGGCCACAAAAAAACGTGAGTTTTCGTGAGTAGTCTAGATCCTTTTAATTACCCCGAAGACCTCCCCCTGGGCCCTTTTGGATGTTACCTTTTGTCAACCACTTGTGACCTTCTAGATCGATTACGAAACTGAAGTTTTCTGAAATAGTCTGGCCCTCTGGAATGCCCTCCAAATGTTTACTTTTGTTAAACACCTGGAGGAGATTTCAGGCCTCCCGAATACCAACATTTACCAACAACCTAGGACACCTGTTTTCCCCTACCTGGCCACCCAATCTGGCGGGTTGACCTCTTGGTTTATTTGGGGTTTAATCCCGGTAATCCGAACTTCTTGCGAGGGGCTTAAAATCCTGTGGGGGGCTCGTGCGGGTTCGATTTCCACCCCTCGCAAATATTTTTGCAACAACCGTTGTCGTTGGAGGACATATGGGAACCATCATCGAGCCTTTCAGGATAAAAATGACAGAGCCTCTGGCGATTACAACGCGGGAACAAAGAGAAAAGTGGCTTCGCGAAGTACATTTTAATATTTTTCTGCTTTCGTCTGATCAGATCACCATTGATCTTTTGACCGACAGCGGGACGGGAGCCATGTCCACCAAACAGTGGGGGGCTTTGATGCAGGGAGATGAAACGTATGCCGGGAGCCGGTCCTGGTTCCGCTTCAGAGACACCGTGGATCAAATCACGGGGTTCAAACATATTTTCCCGATCCATCAAGGAAGAGCGGGAGAGCGTATTCTTTCTCAAATCCGTTTAAAGCCCGGAGATGTCGTGCCGAACAACGGCCATTTTGATACCACGCGGGCCAATATCGAATGGATGGGGGCACAGGCCGTCAACCTGGTGATCGAGGAAGGAAAGAACCTTGCTTTGGATCATCCGTTTAAAGGCAATATGGATATTCCCAAGCTCAAACGATTGATTGATGATACCGGCCCGGAAAAAATCCCTTTCGCCATGATAACCGTCACCAATAATTCTTACGGCGGCCAGCCGGTTTCATTGGAAAATATTAGAGAAACGAAGGCCTTATTGGCTTCCTACAACATTCCACTGATCATCGATTCCGCTCGATTTGCCGAAAATGCCTTCTTCATTCATAAAAGAGAAAAAGGCCAGGGGGGAAGGTCCCTTTTAAACATTGCCCAGGAAATTTTTTCTTATGCCGACGGCACCATCATGAGCGCTAAAAAGGACGGACTGGCCAATATCGGAGGCTTCTTTGCCTGCAACGATGACCAGTTGGCAGAGGATTTTAAAAACCTGTTGATCCTGACCGAGGGATTTCCCACTTACGGCGGTCTGGCGGGCAGAGATCTGGAGGTGATTGCCGTGGGTTTGCTGGAAGCGCTGGAAATGGAATACCAGATTTACCGTCACGCCACGGTAGAGTACATGGAGAAAAAATTCATGGAAATGAGATATCCCATGGTTCGGCCGGTAGGGGGACACGCGATATACCTGGACGCTCAGCAATTATTACCACACGTTCCGCCCCTTCACTATCCGGGAATCTCCCTGGTCAATGAAATGTACCTGCAAGGAGGAGTGCGTGCGGTCGAGTTGGGAAGCGTTATGTTTGGGAATATCGATCCGAAAACCCGGGAAGAATCTCCCGCGCTTTTTGAATTGGTCCGGCTCACGTTTCCGCGACGCGTTTACACACAAAGTCATTTTGATTATGTCGTCGACATCATGAAAAATATCTGGGAAAGACGTGAAAGCATCGGCGGTTACCGCATCATCAAGCAACCTCCGTTTCTCCGGCATTTTTCCGCGCATTTCGAGCCAGTCAAATAAGCATGCTGCCATCAAATTGGGGATCTTTGTTGGGAACTGACTAATGGTGGGGCAGCTGATATTCGCATCAAAATGAATATAAGTAAACAGGCTTTAAGGTGCAAAAATTTTAAATTTTTCTACGATACATGCCATAGACTTCCTGCAAGGCATGGGTCCATTCATCAAGCGTGACCTCCTTGACGATGGCCAAGGTCACCTCAAAAACATTATCTCCGCTGGAGGCGGCTTTCTTTAACTTTTCAATACCCGCTTTAACTTTTTTGGGATCGCGCTGTTCTTTGAACCGTCGGACATCATCCACTCGTTTCCGTTTGACCTCATCTGAAACTTCCACGCGTGAAACCGTCTTGGATTCCTTCCTTCCTTCAGAATACCGGTTCACACCAATGATGCGCCGTTCCCCGGAATGAACCTGCTGATCGTACCCACTCGAGGATTGGGCGATTTCATCGCGGAAGAATCCGTCGGCTTTGGCCTGCAAGGTTCCACCCAATTGATCAATTCCCCTGAAATAATCCAAAATCCCGTGGATGACCCGATGGTAGGCTTCCCTTCGCCCCGAACTGTCGCTCAGGTAGGCCATCATATCCTTGAATCCCCCCATCTCCTCGAACAAAATGGCTTGGGTGTCCGAAGCGATCCGCACCGCATCTTCCGTCGGCGTGGTGATTGGCTCATCATACGAATTGCTGTGTAACGCCTGCGGATAATTCAACAGGGCGTAAAATAGTTCAAATGCGGTGCGTGAAATATTATTCTGAATTTCCTTTTCATATAAGCTCCGCCCCGATGTCTGAACGTGTGCCTTTAATTTCTGGGCATTGGGATCATCCGCGCCATAGGCATCCCTCAGGGCAACGGCCCAAACCCGCCGAACAGCGCTCAACAAGGCAATGTATTCAAAATCCATTCCGGAAGTTAAAAAGAAGGGAAGCCGTTTACCAATGGTGTTGATGTTCATACCGCGCTGTAATGCTTCATCGACGTATACGAAACCATTGGCCAGAGTGAAGGCTGCCTGTTGGATGGGAGTGGCTCCCTTTTGTTCGATGTGATACCCGCTGACATTGATCGGGTAATACAAAGGCGCATGCTGCGAACACCACTCGAACATGTCCATCGCTATTTTTATAGAAGGACCCAGCGGAAACAAAAGTTCATTTTGAGCATCATCTTCCTTGCACGGATCGGTTTGAGAAGTCCCCCGGACTTTGGTCAAATCCTGTCCACTTTCTTTGGCCGCCTGCAATCGAGCGGCGGTCATCCACAGCGAAGGTCCGTTAATGGTCATGGAAATGCTGACATCATCCTCAAAAAACCCATCATACAAAGTCAGGACATCCTGGTAGGTGGTGACGGACACCCCTCCCTCGCCGATATCGAAGAAATAGTCGGGATTGTCGGCGCTTCTGCCGAGCAGGGTGTTGGTATCAAACGCGGTGCTGAGCCGTTTGGATTGTTGTTGTTTCACAATGTAGCGAAACCGCTCATGGGTCATCTCCGGGCTTCCCAGTCCTGCAAAAATCCGCGTGGGTTCTTCATGTTCCCGTTGATTGTCGACAATCAGAAACGCCTTGGGGTAAATGGAAAGGCCATAGGGAAATTCTCCGGGGAATCCCCATTCCCCCAGGTACCGCGCCATTTGCGCCGGATGGTCAAAATGAGGAAGCGCTATGAGAGGAATTTCCAATTCGGTGGGCAAGGAATGATATTCAAGGGCGCTGGTTTTCTCCTGCCAGGCCTGCTCCAGATCTTTTTGATACTTTTTATCCTTTTTAGCCCGGTCCACCGACTCCTCAATCCAACGGTGGTATTGATCATTGGCTTTAATAATATCGGCTAAAGACATTTCAATTAGAATGTTGAGTTAACGATTGATACAAACTGTTGATTCCGGGGTTCCGGTGTTCAATGGCGGTGGTTAAAAATAATCGTTCGCTGGGAACTTTTTTTCGTAACAGACTGCTGATATGCCGGGAACCGCGATGCTCGCTTTTGTTCAACACCACAACCACTCCCGGTATATTCAACATATCTTCCTTTTCAATTTGCTGGGCTCCTCCCACATCGGGGGTGGTGACGAAAACGGATTGGTCCGCCACCCGGGTGACTCCAATGTCGGGTTGGCCGATGCCATAGGATTCGATGAAAATATCATAACCTCCGGCTTTCAAAATTTTGACAATGTCCGGCAAAGCGCGTGCAATCCCCTGACCGTAACCCCGTGAGGCCACACTCCGGATAAAGATTCTGCGGGTATCGACCCAGTTTTTGTCGGTGGCATAAATGTATCCGATACGATCGGCGAGAAGCGCCCCGCCGGACCCTGCGGAACTAGGGTCAATGGAAATGACGGCCAATTTTTTGTTCTCCATGCGGCCGTCTTTAAAGAAACGCAGGATCAGTTCATCCGTGATGGTGCTTTTACCGGAACCGCCGCGTCCGGTGATCCCATAGACCGTAGACTCTCCTTCCCGGACCCACTCATCTAAATCGGATAAATACCTTTCAAAGGATTTTATTTTTCGGAGAATTTCCTGTTCCCTGCCCATCTCCTCCCAATAAGACTGATCAAAGTGGGAGGCTTCTTCTTTTCCTTTATGATTATCTACCCTCCGGGAGTCCTCGAGAATCGATTCAAGCCGCGCTTTTTCCTCGGCTAAATTGATCAGTCTCGAAAGAGCTAATTCATCACCGGATTTCACCCCTTCCAAAAGAGATTCCGGCTCTTCGGGAACCACAGAGAAATCATAATGCTCGTTAATAAAGGGAAGGACGGAGTCCCCTTCACCAGCCCGGAAAATTTTGTCGATGCCCTCCTGTTGTTCCAGGATCTCAATATCCTCCGGGGTAATGGTCGCTCCACCGCCGCCAATGAGGTGGATATGAGGATAGTTTTTATTTTGCAAGGCATCTCGAACCGCTTTAAAGAATGGAACATGGCCCCCGTTGTAAGAACTGATACCGGCAAAATGGACTCCCTCCTGGATGATGGCATCCACAAACTTGTCGACGGTCAAGTCGTATCCGCCCAGGATCACTTCAATGCCGCCCTGCTTCAGCGCGTCCGCAATCACCAGTATGGCGGCGTCATGGCCGTCATTGCTTTTCACACCGATAAATCCCCGAATTTTGTTTTTTGTCATAACCCTTAAATCCATTCACGTGCGGCCAGGGAGTTTCAATGGTCCGCTATCATGGACCGCTTACCGTTGATCCAAAGGAACGTAAGATTTCATTTCCTTTAAACCCGGCCCGGTGTATTCCTGAGTGGGCCGGTAGAGCGGCCCGTTGCTTTTTCGTTGTCTCGCATTATTGGCAACCCAGCCGAAGTGGCGGGTAGCTTGAAATATTGGGGTATTGAGTTCCTTGGGGATGCCGATGATTTTTAACAAGAGACAAATCGGTAAATCGGCGTTGGGGGTGCGTTCCTTTTCCTCAAGCATGATACGGCTGATGATGTCGTAGATTTCAAAATAATGGCCCAACCCTTTTTTCTCCGCGAGCGGCCGGGCAATCTGTTCTGCAATCAGCACCCGTGACTCCACCTTGTTTTTATAATGTTGCAACCGGTGACCGAAACCTGACACTCGCTCCTTGTTTTTCAATTTGCTGTGGATATACGCTTCGGCATGTTCCGGGGATTCGATTTCCTCGAACAAGTCAGCCACGCGTTCATTCGCCCCACCGTGCAATACCCCCTTCAGCGAGGCGGCGCCGGCTAGCAACGGAGAATAGGGATCAGTACCGGAGGACTCGGCCACCAGGGAGGAAAACGTCGAGCAGTTGATGGTATGTTCCAAATAAAGAATGAGGATGGCGTTGAGAGCATTCACCGCATCATCGTCCGGCGGTATTCCAATCATATTCAGAAAATTCGCCGCGTAATCCAACGCAGGATCGGGCAGAATGACGGTTTCCCCGTGCCTGATTCGATATCCCTTGGCAATGATCGTAGGAATTTGAGCTCCCATGCGCAAGCCGATCCGAACAATCAGATCGGCCACCTGTTCCGGGTTTTCATGGGGTTTCTGCCAAAGCGGATTGTGATAATCCTCATCGAAAAAGCGCGCATAGGACAACGTTGTGAACAGGAAATCCATCATCTGGACGTTTTCAGGATACGTCCGCATATGCTCCAGTACCGGATCCTCGAGGCGGCTGTATTTTTTAAGCTGTTGAGAGAAAGCGGAAAATTGTGTTGGGTTGGGGAGTTCGCCTTCCAAAAGAAGGTAGGCCGATTCCTCAAACAGACCTTTTACCAGATCATAAATGCTGTATCCCCGGTAAAGGAGAACAGGTTTCCCATCGGCCCCCACGGTGGTGAAGGAAATATCGGAGGTGCACACCGGCACCCCGTCCAAACCGGTATCAACTGTGACTGAACTTTTTATGACTCATCACCTACCCTTTGTAATCCAGCAGACCGTTAATTTCCGTTCGATCCATCATCCCTTGTACCAAATGTTGCTGGGTTCCTTCCTGCTTTAAGCGGGAGAGAAACATTTTGGTTTGTCCGGCATGATACCGAAACAGGGAAACTGGAAAAATAATGATATTGTATCCCAGGTCCATGAACTCCCTGGCGCTGATGAAAGGTGTGTTTCCAAACTCCGTCATATTAGCCAGGAGATAGCCGTCGACTTCTTTCCGGTACCGAGTGAACTCTTTTTTGGTTCTCAAGGATTCCGGAAAAATGACTTCCGCTCCTGCTTCGCGGTACAAATTGCCACGAGCGATGCATTCCTCAAGCTGGTGTTTGTCATCGATATTGGCGGCCCCCCGGGCATCCGTTCGAGCCATTATGACAAAATCGGGATCCAGCGAATCCCGTTCCCTACAGGCCCTCTTAATTTTGTCGACCATCTCATCTTTCGGGACCACTGCTTTCCCGGAAAGATGACCGCATTTTTTGGGAAACACCTGGTCTTCAATATGCAATCCGGACAACCCTACCTCAATGTATTTTCTTACAGTGTTCTCGATATTTTCGAAACCCGTATCGGCATCACACAGGACCGGCACGTCCACCGCCTGGACAATCCAGCGTCCCAAATAAAGGAAGTCCTCCATTTCCAGAGTCCCGTCGTCGGGGACCCCGAGGCCATTGGAAAGCCCGGCTCCTGAAATATAGATTCCGGGAAATCCCTCCTGCGCAATTTGCTTCGCTGAAAAAGCATTATAGGCTCCCGGGAGCACGAGTTTTTGATTACGAAGCAGGTCGCGCAGGTCTTTACCGGCCATGTTATTTCACCTCAAATAATTGCATCAAACTTCCGATATCTTTAACCTGTTCCAGATTTTCAATCATGTCCATGATTTTGTCTTGCTGTTCCTTTTTCAACAAGGGCTCGGCGGCCCTCCGGAACTTGGTTTCCAGCTCTTCCAGAGTTAAAGGATTGTTGGGATGACCTTTAGGATCCAGAACTTCTTTTTCATAAACCTTGCCGTTGTTCATGGAAACCGTGACTTTATTCGGAAACGATTTTCCATACATACCAGTATATTCCTTTTTTTCCTCTACAGTCACCTTTTGCACGAGGTCCTGGAGTTGTTTATTTCTAAGGTGCGCCGCGTCAAACTGTTGCAGAGTCACTTCGCCATCCATGAGAGCTACCGCGACAATGTAAGGCAGACTGTGATCCGCCGTTTCCTTGGTTTCGGGATGCCATTTGTCCGGCTCCCTGCCGATGATGTCATAGGAATGAAAACTGGTTTCGACATGGATCTTTTCTATGTTTGAAACACCGTCGGTTCCTATTTGTTGCCTGATATCGAAAGCGGCCCAGATGGCGCTCTGGGAATGATATTCGGCGGGGAAGTATTTGATATAAGTGTCGACCACCTTGAACGGTTCGCCATTTTGTCCTCCGAAACGAGGAGCCAGATCGAATTCTCCCTGTGTGATCTGGTTGATTAATCCATGCTGTCCCTCGAAAATATCACTGGGGCCGTTCATCCCATGTTTCACGTAAAGGGCCGCCCGCACGGCGTTTTGACAGGCCTGGGCGAACGCCGCGGCTTTCCATTTTGAGATCGTGCCGATACGTGTTTGCCGCAGATAGTTCCCGGTGGTGATCGCGATGCTCATCGCATCCCGGATTTGGTCTTTGGACAATCCCATCAACTTCGCGGCCGGGGCGGCACTGGATACCGAGCCATAGGTCACATGGTCCCAGCCTTTTTTCCGGATGGCGGCGGCATCACACAACCGGCAATGCAGTTCATAGGCGATCACCATGGCGAGCAGGAGGTCCTTTCCGGACTTCCCCTCCGCTTCCGCCACATTGAGACAGGCGGGAATGTTATCGCTCGGATGGGCGGGTTCTTTATTGAGGTAGGTGTCGTTCCAATCCAACGCCCGGATCATGGTTCCCAAATAAAACGCGGCATCATAAACGGGGGATTTATGAGACGTCCCTAAAAGAGTGGAACCCTGTTCTGAATGGGAGGTCAGTGCAAAATTCCGGATGGCGACCACCGGGGGGGAATGGTAGGCCGCGAGGGAAGTCGCAAAACTGTCGAGGAGCCGGGCTTTGGTCGCCTGGATAGCCTGAGGCGTCAAATCCGTGAAGGATAATTCGTATACATAATCGGTTATCCGGGCTTCAATTGGGTCCATACGATTCACCTTTAACAGAAACAGCCCCCACCCAACCAATATAATTCCTGAAAACTGATTAATCTATATTTTTATCGTTCTACCCGGGAGCGAGGGTTTCAGTTCCGAATCGTTTTTTTAGGGAATTGGACCCAAAAAGATTTTACACTAGGGGTATGGACAACGACCTTTGATCCGCTGGCGGGGAGGGGGATCAATGATGGAGTACACAAATGGCTTTGGACTACAGCGTATTTAGTGCAACCGATCAAAAATCGGAGCGGCCCAAAAGCCAGAATTTTTTCAAATACAACCCCCATCTCAAATTCCTGATTCAACGCTACGACGGCAACGACCCCGAACTGACGTTGGATGTGCTCAATATGATCGGCGAATTGAGCGCCCAGCATCTCGCTCCCAAAGCCGCCGAGAACGATCGAACCGGGTGCCGTTTGCAATGGCAGGTCGGGCAACACCAACTGTCACAATCTGATTTTCGTAAATTCAATGAACTCAAAGAAGAGGATTCCAAAGAATCCTCCTATCCGGATGACGCAGTGGGCCGGGCCCTGAAGGACTTGCAAGCCGATCCTCATCTTCCGGTTTTTTCAGACGTCCTGCTCCCCGAGGGTGCCCAAGAACAAGTTCAATCGCTCAGGGAGCAAAGCCTGATCGGTTTGGCGTTACCGGATACTTATGGCGGCGGCGGTTTGTCCCAAATGATGGCCGGAGCCGCATTACTTTTTTACGCACAGGCGGACGCCTCCCTGTTCCTCCGTGTCATGCTGACCGAAGGGGTCGCCGATCTGATCGATAACTTTGGCGATGACGATTTAAAAAAGAAGTATATCCCTCCTCTTTGCTCGGACGATCCGAACCGCCATTATATCGGTGCCATGGTGATTACGGAACCTGAGGCAGGTTCGGATTTAAAAGGAATCTCAGTCAAAGCTGTAAAAAAAGAGAATAAATATTTGCTTGGGGGAAGGAAAATATTCATTACCAATCCGGATGCCGATGTTTGCATTGTTTTAGCCAGAGTGGAAGGCGCGCCCCAGAAGACTCTGGAAGGTCTAACCCTGTTTTTGGTTCCAAAATATTTGAAAGATGACCAGGGTCAACAATCCCGAAACCACATTCTCATCGAGAACCTGGAAGAAAAACTGGGAATTCATTCTTCGCCGACCGGGACCATGCTGTTCAAGGGAGCCGAAGCCTATTTAATCGGGAACGAAGGGGACGGCCTGAAACAAATGCTTTACCTGATGAATAAATCGAGATTGGGCATCGGTACGCAAGGCCTTGGAATTGCCGAGCAGGCTTTTCTGGAATCCGCTATTTTTTGTACGCAAAGAAAACAATTCGGAAAAACCCTCGCCGAGCTTCCTTTGATGCGGGAAATCTTGGTCACCCTACGGATAGAAAACGAAGCGGTCACCAGCCTGATCTTTAAAGCTTATCATTACATTGACCAATATCTGGAGCTCAGAGAAAAAAATCAGACCGGAGACATGACTCCAACCAACAAGAAGGATTTGGAAAAATATCAGAAACTGATTCGGATATTAACTCCCCTGGCCAAATACCGCGGATCGGAGTGGAGCGTGACGGCATCAGACATGGCGGTCAGCAATCTGGGTGGTTATGGGTATATCAGTGATTTCCCGGTGGAACGGCTGATGCGGGATGCCAAAATCACGACCATTTATGAAGGAACCAATAATATGATGGTACTGGACATTCAACGGTCCATTGCCAAAGAATCCACCTTGGAGGTTTTGATTGAGGATATCAAATCTCATTTGCAAGCCGTTAACCATAGCTCATTGATCCCTTTTAAGGATCGGGTTGTTCAGGGGGTGGAAAGCGTCCTTGGTGCCAGAGAAAATATTTTGAAGTCGGAGGACCCGGACACAGCTCAACAAATTGAGGCCCGGAGATTCGCCAAACTGCTAATCCGGGTGTACGAAGCCGGACTGATGCTGGAGGAAGCGCAATACCTGATTGACCAGGAGAACGATTGGAGGAAAGCGGTGATGGCCGTGAAATATATCAATGACAAGTTTCCCCACTCAACACAACCCATTACCGGTCAAATGTTATCCGTGAAATATTTTGATTCCATTTTCTATATGGAGAAATTGGAAACTCTTCACCTTTAATAACCCCAGTTTCTGGGCGCCATAGGGGCCACAGCCTTCACCCTCTCAACTTAAACGCATAACTTATTATTTTATAAGGGCTTTCAGCCAATTTATAATCCATCTTCCGGTTGCTTAATTGGCTTTTAAAACCTATATTAGATAGGAGAGGGGGAGGAGATTTTTGAAGGTGTCCCATGCTTCCCTTAAAGGGTTATACATATATTTACGGTGCAGCACGCACCCCTATCGGTAAACTCAACGGTTCTCTGGCCTCCATCCCGGCGGTGGATTTAGCCGCTATCGCGATGCGCGAGGCACTTCAGAGAAGCGGTATTCCCAACGAAAAAATCAGCGAGGTCATTCTCGGGAACGTGTTGTCGGCGGGAGTCGGTCAGGCTCCGGCGCGGCAGGCAACACTCAAGAGCGGTTTATCCGATTCCGTCGGCGCCACCACCATCAACAAGGTTTGCGGTTCCGGCCTCAAGGCGGTGATGCTGGCCGACCAGGCTATCCGTTTGCAAGATGCCGAGTTTGTGGTGGCGGGAGGCATGGAAAGCATGAGTCAGGCTCCATTTTTGCTCATGGAGGTTCGCCGCGGATACAAACTGGGAAACCGGACCCTGATCGACAGCATGGTGCATGATGGCTTATGTGATTCCTATACCCGTCATCATATGGGAGAAATTGCGGAAGCTCTGGCTCGCAAAGATTCCATCAGCCGGAAAGCCCAGGACGACTACGCCATCATGAGTTACCAGCGTGCCCGGGCGGCACAGGATCAATGTTATTTTTCGAAAGAGATTGTGGGGGTGCCCGTCACCCGCCGTGGAGAAAAAACGCTGGTCGAAAAAGACGAACAACCCTACGCGGACAACCTTGAAAATCTGCCAACCCTGTCCCCCGCTTTTGTCAAGGAGGGGGGAACGGTAACCGCGGGCAACGCTTCCAGCATCAATGACGGGGCGGCAGCCCTGGTGTTGGGTCCTGAGGATACCGATTTCCAGCCGATGGCGCGGATCACCGCTCAGGTCACGCATGCCCAGAAGCCTGAGGAGTTTCCCATCGCTCCCGCAGGGGCCATCAAAAAACTCCTGGAGCAGTGGCAGGTTTCACTGAACGATATCGATCTTTTCGAAATCAATGAAGCGTTTGCGGTTTCCACCCTGGCTATGTGCAACCGGCTGGGCCTCGACTTGGAACAAGTCAATGTTCATGGCGGGGCGGTGGCTCTGGGGCATCCCATTGGAGCCTCCGGCGCGCGCATCCTGGTCACCCTCCTGAATGCATTGAAACTCAAAAACCTGAAGCGGGGAATCGCAACACTTTGCCTCGGCGGTGGCGAGGCGGTCGCTTTGGGAATTGAAATGATTGAAAATTAGAACCCGTGGGGGGACACTGGTTTTACATCCAGAGAAATGCCAATGAATGCACCAAAGTCTCCAGGAACAAATAAAGAATCTGCCCCGCAAACAGATAGTACCATTCTTGATAAGGAGCGTTACCTGGTCTGTGAAGGTCGTGTTCATTTGACCGGTATTCAGGCCCTGGTCAGGCTGCCCCTGGACAACCTTCGGCTTCTAAAAAAAATCTTTCCCGGCAAACGATTTGCCTACTTCATCTCCGGTTATGAAGGCAGTCCTTTAGGCGGACTGGACATCAATCTAAGAAAAATTTATCCCATTCTTAAGGAATGGAACATCATCCATGTGCCAGGAGGCAATGAAGAAGCCGCGGCCAATATGATGTGGGGAAGCCAACTGCACCGGCTGTTTGGCCCATCCAAGGTCGACGGTATCATTGGGGCCTGGTATGGAAAAGGCCCGGGGGTTCGTCGAATTGCTGATGTCCAGGATCACCTTCAGATGGCCGGACTCGATAAATTATGTGCCGCCTATTTCATGAGTGGCGACGATCATGCCAGCAAAAGCAGTACCACCCCGCATCAAACCGACCTCGTGCATTTTGCCAATCATGTCCCGACCGCGTATCCCGGCAGCATCCGGGAAATTCTGGAAATAGGGAAAAAAATTACTCTGGCTTCGATGATCTCCGGCCTCAGCATTAATTTAAAAGCGGAAACTCATATTTGCGACGGGTCCCAGGAATTTATTTTGGATCCCGAAGAGGACCGCGATCTCGCCGAAAAGTTTCACCAATTCATGAAAGAGCATCAGGACTACACGCGGTTGTTCAGCCCCGTCTTGTTGAGGCCCAAGGTGCTTGAAAACGAAAAAGAACTTTTATATTCAAAAATTCCCATGATTCAGGAAATTTCCCGGGAATTCGGATTCGACACATGGAAAAATCGTAACCAGAAATCCGATTTCGGCATCGTAGCGACCGGCAAAAGCTATTATGATCTCCTCGGCGCATTGCGACAGTTGAACATTTCGGAGAATGAGGTGGAAATTTATAAACCCATGATCACCTGGCCGCCGGATATGATTTCCTTTAGGGAATTTGCCAAAGGGAAAAGGGAAATTATTGTGATCGAGGAGAAACGCGCATTTTACGAAAACCACATCAAACATGAAATGTTTAATGATACCCATCATCCGGTCATCCTCGGCAAGAAAGACGAGCAGGGAGAAGCTTTGTTCCGTCAAAATAATAATCTCGACACGGATATTCTATCCGAGGTTTTGGGAAAGAGGTTGGCCGCCAAGGATCAATTTAAAGACCGGGGGATCGACCGAATTCTGAAGAAGAAGAAACAACTGATCGAATTTTCTCTTCCAATAAATATCAAAAGGCCTCCCGGTTATTGTTCGGGTTGCCAGCACCGAACCGCTTTGGAAATTGCCGGCCATCATAAATTAGAAGGGACCGTAGATTCCATTGTTGTGGAAAATAAAGATTTAGACGGCCATCCTGTCCGCGTGGAAATTACGCCAAAGCACCTCCTGGGAATAGGGATCGGCTGTTCTACGATGTCCATCATAGATACCCTGGCCAGCAACCGGGCCGTGGTAGTCGGCCCCATGGAAAGTGAGGGATTGCTTTGGATGGGTGCTTCTGCCTTCAGTTATCGCATGCATGCGGACCAGGGCTGTGGAGATGGAACCTATTTTCATTCGGCTCGCCTCAATATCAGTTTCATCCGGGATGCGATCCAGCATTTGAAACTTCATTACGATATCGAGGATACCAACCAGACCCTTTTGTACGTGGACAACAGTGTGGTCGCCATGACCGGCGGCCAGCGCCCGGTGGGACAGGACGACCCGGAAACCGCCATCGCCAATATCCAAAGAGAAGGCATTAAAGATATTGCCCTGGTGGCGGAATACCCGGAGGAATTCATCCATCTTAAGAAAAAATATGGTATTGAAGTGCACCCGAAATCCGAAACGTTGCAGGTGAAAGAAGAGTTTTCCAAAAAGCCGGGCCTGAGCGTTATTTGGTATGTACAAAAATGCGCCATTGAAAAATCCCGGGAACGAAGAAGAGATGTCGATCTGGCTCCCAAAACCCGGGTTCACGTCAACCCCGAAGTGTGTGAGGATTGCGGTGACTGCGGAGTGGAAGCCAAATGCGCGTCTGTCTGGAAAATGGATACGGAATTCGGTCCGAAAGTCAAAATCCATCAGTTCAGTTGTATTCAGGATTTCGCCTGCGCCCGGGGCGAATGCCCCTCCTATGTTCGGGTCTATACGCAATCCGGCCAACCGTTGCAGAAGCCCGACTATTCAAAAATACATATTGGGGATGAGGAGCTGGAAGACCCCAAGAGAAATATAGACCCGAATAAGGTATATGAGATATTTTCTATCGGTGTAGGGGGGTGGGGCCTGATGACCACTTATGAAATCCTTGCGCGGGCGGCAACCAAAGAAGGTAAGCATGTGGTCAAAGAAGATGATACCGGTCTGGCGCAAAAAGGAGGAGAGGTAAACACCAATTTAAAAATTTCCCATCAATACACCAGCTTAAACGAAGGATTTGATATCGAGGCCGGGGAAGCCGATCTTTATTTTTGCTCGGATTTGATCGGCGCAATCAACCCGGCCAATCTGGTAACCGCATCAAAGAAGAAAACGGTCGCCATCGTCAACACTGAAAAAATTCCGACCATGCCCATGATTGTTGGAAAGGAAACTTATCCCGAACAAAAACCGCTGATTGATATCATCAATGAACATACCATCAAGGAAAAGAATATCTTTGTCAATGCCACCGATATCGTTGAAAGGCTGTTCAAGGATTTCAAGCCCACCAACCTTTTCCTGGCTGGGCTTGCTTTTCAAAGTATAAAAGATTTTCCCATTGAGCATGCGAGCTCCATAGAGGAGGGCATCCAAGCCAACGGTGTGGATGTCGAAAGAAACACCCAGGCTTTTCGATACGGACGGTTGTATGCCATCAACCTCACAAAAGTATTGAACCTGGCCTATGCCAAACCTCATTCCAACGCAGATAGGATCGAGGGGTTCCGGCAGGATTTGGGGGTTCGCAATAAAAAACGGTTCAATTCACTTGTAGAAATCATCCCCTTTGATCCGCCTTATCAGATCAAATTCGCCCGTGAAATTTATGAACTCATTAAATTTCAAAATGCTTCTTATGCCGAAGAATTTGTCCGGTGCGTGGAAAGGGTTTATAAACTGGAGCGATCTGACTTTCCCCGCCGGGATTTTCAACTGACAAAAACTGTGGCCGATAATTTATTCAAGGTCATGGCTTATAAAGATGAGTATCGAGTGGCCGACCTGTTAACCCGTCCGGAAGAAATAAAAAGGATCACTTCCCAGTACGAGAAAGGGGAAATCAAAAAGCTCAGGTTTCTGTTACGCCCTCCTTTGTTGGAGCATATTCCCTGTATAAAAAATCTCAAATATGTGAAGAATAAATTTGAAAAGGATGAAAAATGGGAATTTGCGGGTTGGATGCTTTCACTCCTGAAGCATTATAAATTTTTGCGGGGAACCTTTTTCAATGTTCTGGCATGGGGCAACCCAACCCGCAAACAGGAAATCGAAGCGATCCCCCAATACAAAGCGAGAGTTGAACAATTACTGGGCTCCCTCAATGAAGGGAATTATGATCTCGCCTGTGAAGCCGCCTCCTATCCCAGCCTGGCAACCGGTTACGAAAAGTTGAAAAATAAACATGTCGAGCACGCGGAAACATTTTGGAACCGGAAACACACCGATTTCACTTCAGAGAATGGAAAAGCGCGCGGAAAAAAAGTCCCTTCCTCCAGTTTTTTGGAATCCCCCAATCCGTTTTAACGGCCGAAAAATTGGCGCCGATTCCCATGAGGCGACTCTCCCTTCACCGGATGCAACGTCTTTTCAAAGCTCAACCACCGTTTCGTAGTGTCCTAAGTGCACTTCCAGGCCGTTCTCAAGACTCCGCGATTTTGGAACCGTAAAAGTCCCCTGTCGGGTCAGCTTCAACATACTTTTGAAATTACAGTATTTATCGTCTGGATAAACCGCGCTGGCTTTCCGAACCCGTTGTTTCATTTCCTCGCGATCATAAGATTTACTCGCCGCTCCCGTCTCATAGGTTTTTTCAGCTCCTACCGTCAGCGGGATCAAACCCGGTTTTGCGTTTTGGTAGGTGTTGCAGTAAAAACCTCGCTTGAACAATCCGGATTGCACGGAATATTCAATCACCCGGCCCGCCGCACTCTCCGCCCCGTTACCAAAATTGGCCGGACAACAGATGATATCGGATTCCAGTTCCCGAAAATCGAACATCGGCAACACATATAAATCGGAGCAGATAAAAAAGAAAGCGGTGAAACTTTCTCCATTCACTCTCAGAGTCACTTTGTTGAGATAGGAATAGGACGCGACATTCATCTTTGGAAAAGATTCATCGAGGTGTCGCATCTCAAAAGATTGAGGTGTGATTTTTGCCTGGGGAGAATAAATTCCGCCGTGTCGGGAAAAGATAAAAAGAGCATTATAATTTTCCTTTGGATCTGCAAAGGGCAGATCATGGCTCGGAAGGTTTAAGGTGGTGATAATGGACAACCCATGATCGCTGGCCATTTTGGAAAGTTCAGCAAGAGCTTTTTGGGAACCTTCAAGGGTATAGGCTGCGTACTCCGGGAAAATAAGAATTTCCCCTTTATGAGAAGATTTAATTTTATCCGAAATTTCATTCAGTTGATCCTCTTCAGGCGCCATCCCAAAGGTTTTTACCTTGATATCCAACGGCATGTTGACCACCAATCCATGAGCCAGACTTTAAAAAGTCCCGTTTATTTCCCAATGTAAATCGGAATCCTTTCAACAGGGTTTGAAGTCAGCACCGAATTCACTCCAACCCTTCGATCAAGAGTTTTCATTAGCCTGAAGCAGGATTGGGCCTCATGTTCACCCATCTCCTTGATGCGTCCCAAATCCTTCCAGCGGATATCGGAATATTGGTCAATCAATTCCATCACCGCCGCAACCGCCAACGGAGCCAAAGGCTTGCCGAGGCGGCCCAATTCATGATTGATAAAACTGCCGACATAATCTTCCCGCCCCTTGTCGTTACTCAAATCATTCGTTTGCAATTTACGGGAAACTTCTTTCTCCAATTCCTGATACCTTCGGGCATCTGTTCTTTCAGAAATCATTTGATTCAACTTGTCACGGGAACACATTTCCTTATCCGCCGCATTGAAATCCAAAGGAGCGTCCTGTTGTGTGGCTATATTCAGTGCGTCTTCCAAGACGTTATCCCCCGAAACAATCTCGACCAGACCATAATCTTTCATTTCCTGGGCCGTGACCCGGTTTCCCGTTGCCGCCATGTATCGGGCATTTTCTTTATTGGAGCGAAGCATGACATTTAAAATCCCAGCCCAGCCGGGGATCAGTCCTATGTTTACCTCTGAAAATTGTATTGCCGTATCCGGCGTGCACACACTCAACTCCGTCATTAAAGGCCACTCAACAGATCCCCCGAAGCGTTCCCCCTGCATGATAGAAACGGTTGTCTTTTTTCTGGATATATTTTTAATTTTGAAATCGAGGGTGGCCCCAAGGTTCAGATAGTCCTGCACCGCAGATGGATCGATATCCCCCTGAAACAGAGCCAGGTCCGCTCCGGCATGCACCTTGCCCGAAGCCCCGGTAAAAACAATAAAAGACAAACTGCAATCTTCCTCGAGTTCATCCAGCGCGTGAAGAATCTCCTGCAATGCCTCCAGAGGCACAATATTCACTTTACTGTCAGGATTGATAAAACTCAGCAGAATTCCGCTTTGTCCGTTATGCTCTTTTGTGGAAACGGTTACATATTTTCCAGAAATGATTTCGGGCATTCTACAACCCTTTCTTTCCCCTGTATTTTTGAACTTCCATATGGGCGATGGTGTTCTCCAGAACTTCCGGAACGGCTTCTCCAAAATAATAAAGCCAACTGTCCAGGGAATGTTTCATGGCCGGGTTTTCTTTGATAATGGCGCTGGCGCCCCAAATCTTGACCAGGTGATCGCAGGCTTGTTGCGCGGCCAACGATGCCTTCAGCTTCGCCCCATTGGAAGCAATGACATAATCCCTTAACAACTCCCGGTTATCAGGATTCGCATCGAATTGAGTTTTCAGCCAGGCGGCATGAAAGGTCATATCTCTGGCCGCATGGATCTCCATGGACATCTCCGCCACCCGTGCCCGGGTCCGGTCCAACTCGATCAGATGCTGGTCACCCAACTTTTTTCCTTCGACTGCGACTTCTAAATACTCGTCAAACGCCCTTTGCGCCAGGCCCGTTGCCAGCGCGGCAATGGTGATTCTCCCCGAATTCAACATTCGGATAGCATAGGGCGCCCCGCAACCCAGTTTCCCCACCAGGTTTTCCTGAGCCACTTCGACATCATCCAGGATCAGTTCCCCCAGGGACGAGTTTTCGACCGTCCTTTTTTCAAACACCTGTCCAACTTTGAAACCGGGAGTCCCTTGCTCAACAAGAAACATAGAAATACCAAGATCACCTTCCGCCGGTTCCGAGGTTCGGGCGAATACCACAAACACGTCCGCCGTTTCCACATTAGTAATGAACATCTTCCCGCCGGTGATTTGGTATCTTTTTCCACCCTTCATGGGAACCGCCCGGGTGGTCATTTCCTTCATGATGTTGGAACCGGAAGCGGACCCTTCCGTAAGCGCGAATCCGGCGAGTTTTGCACCCGCGATCAATTCACGCAGAATACTTTCACCATACCCTGAAAGTTGACCGGCCTCATAATTGAAACGCAACCCTTCCATTACTGTATTGGAGATCGCATACCGAACCCCGACGCTGGGAGAGGCCTTGCCCAGGGTTTCGAGACAAGCCATAAATACGGGATAAGGGATTTCCAAACCGCCCAGTTGTTCGGAAAAGGCCATGCCGGGCAGTCCAAAATCCGCAATTTGACGATACACCTCATCCGGTATCTTTTCATTCTTCTTGGTCTGGGCGATGGCGGTTTCCAAAGCTTGTTGGTCATATTTTCCTGATTGGCTCAATTGGAACGCCAAACTTTTAAGCGAATCCTGCGCCCGCTCCATTTCCGTTTTTTTCTCGGCGGGCAGAACCTTGGCCTCCACGAGTTGGCCGAAGGTTTGGAGCATTTCCTGAAACGATTCGTGTTGGGGGTCGCCGCCATACAGCATCCGAATCTGGTGGGTTTGGCCGCTGGTGATATAACTCATTCTTTCACCTCTTCACCGTTTCAAATATTTCAACAACTGGTTGTTGACTTCCTGGGTTTGGTTATCCATCCACAGGTAGAATCCGGCCCCCGTTTTATTGCCCAACAGCCCGGCGTCCACCATTCGGGTCAATAAAGATGCCGGTTTGAACCGCTCTCCCAGCTCGCTTTCCAGAACGGAAAGAATATGATGGGTCGTATCGTTTCCTATGACATCCGATAAAGCCAAGGGCCCCAGGGGATGATTCAAACAGTATTTCGCGCCGTTATCCACATCCTCGACGGTGGAAGTTCCCTCTTCCACTACATGAATCGCTTCATTGATTAAAGGCATGAGGATTCGGTTAATGACAAACCCGGCCTTGTCCGAGGAATACACCGGTCGTTTGGAAAGTTGTTCCGCCAATTGTTTGGTTTTTTGATACGTTTTTTCCGAAGTCCTCAATCCTTTGATGATTTCAACCCCCGGCATCAGGGGGACGGGATTCATGAAATGCATGCCGATGACATTCTCCGGATGACGGGTGACGGAAGCCAGCTCGGTAATCGGGATAGAAGACGTGTTGGAGGCCAATACCGCGGAGGCACCGCACAACTGATCCAGTTTTAGAAAGAGGGCCTTTTTCGGCTCGCGTTCCTCAGTGATGGCTTCCACGATAAAAAACGAATCCGCCACTCCATCCAAATCATTGGCAACGGAAATTTTTTCACCCGCGCTCTCGGCAAGATCCTTTTCAAGCTCTCCCTTTTCGACGAGTTTCTGTAAATGCCTTTTGATGATTTCCAATCCCTTTTCCGCCGCGCCCTCAACGCTATCATGCAAAACCACCTGGAAACCCGCCTGAGCCGCCACCTGTGCGATACCCCGGCCCATGGTTCCGGTGCCGACCACTGCGATTTTCTGATCGTCCATGCTCAAGTTCCTCTTTAAATCTGGTAATGCTTGCTGGGAATATATCCTTCCGGCAAATCCCGGGCTGGGGTGCCTTTTCGTACCCACATAACATCGCTGGCGGAGGCCCGGGGCGCTTGCCGGAACACCGGCCTCAATTCATCCCCCTTGACCAATGTGTTGTAATCTTCGAGGCTCACCATGCCGGCAGTCAACGTGTCCAACGCGGTTCCTTCGGGGAGGACGGCCTGGACCCAGGCGACCGTCACCGGTAGTTGATCCATAAAACTGATGCCTGCCAGATTCACCGCCGTCGATTTGGTTTCCACCGTGAACCGGGTTTCGTCCGGCAAGGTTTCCCATGAGGTTTTCTCATAGCACTCCGGACAATCCATCCGCGGCACCTGAAACCGAAGCACCCGTGGCTCGTCATGTCCGTCCTGGTTGGAGCATACCGTATAGCGCAACACGGCATTTTCTTTTTCCATGATACCTTGGAAATAGGCAGACATGCCGCCATAACTTTTTTTATATCGAATGGTCGCCTCTCGCTCGACCACCACCAAATGTTCGGGGTGGCGCGATGGCTTGTAACTTTTATCTTCGGGATTCAAAAACGTGTCTTTGACTGGCATCGTTACCACCCTTTCTCTACTGTGGTCACCGTAATGTCGCTTCCCGTTCCGGCGTGACTGTGAAACAGCGCTTTTTCCACCTTAGGTATTTGCAGTTCCGGGTGACCGTATTTTTCCTCAATCATTCCCTTCATTTGCCAGATCACATCCACCGCTTGCGTATTGCCGGTGGCGCCGACGGCATGCATCTGGCCGATCAATCCTCCGGATGGATTCACGTACACTCCGTTTGCTCCGCCGATTTTGGGATTGATCGGAACCTGCCCCTGCTTATCTAACGGCAGGGCGGTAAACAGAGAGCTGGCATGCCCGTAGGGAATCATACCCAAATCCTCCATCGTTTGAATGACGCTGATGACAAACGCATCGTGAATTTCGATGAGATCAAAATATTCCAGAGGATTTCCCGTGATGCCGGCCATTGCGTAAGCTTTCTTGGCCGCCCAGCGTCCCGCCCGGAAGGAATGCAAGCCTGGATATTCGAGAGTTTTGTAATGTTTCACCAGTTCAGGGTCCGCCAACTCATGCGGTAACAACAGATCTTCTTTGATCAGGCCTCCGATCGTTCGGGGACGCTCCCCCGTACGCATGGTATCGGTGCCGTTACCCACACCCGTCACCACAATCGGCTGGTCGGTAAATTCCCTGGCTAAATCTTCCGAAGCCACGATCACGGCGGAGGCGCCGTCGGTCATAAGACAGCAATCCAACCGGTAGGAGGGCGTCGCCACGATGCCTGATTTGGAAACGTCGTCTACTCCGATGAATCCGCTGGTGGTGGGGGTGGCATAAGGGTTTTGGTGACAGGTTTGGGCCCGGCGGTTGTATTGCGCATTGTTGCGCATGAGGACGGCGATTTTGTCGAAAGCATCGCGCAAATCCTCCGCGGAAACGGTATGGCCGATAAAGGTATCCATATAGGCCTGGGCCATCGCCGCATAATAAAGAGGATAAAAACCCCCTTGTGGAAGATCGGTTACCGTGCAGGACGCATGCGCGATAAATTCATTACCCTGGAAGGTGTCAACTTCGGACATCTTTTCGTAGCCCACCGCTAAAGCGATATCCTGTCTGCCGGAAGCCACTTTTTCAATAGCCGACTGCACTCCCAACCCGCCAGTACAGCCGCCGCCCACCACGCGATAGGATTCCACTGGGTTCAATCCGATATAATCCCGCGCCAACGCTTCGCCCAGCAATTGACCGGCGAAATGATCTGCGAAATGGGTGATGATGACGGCACCCTTTTCCTTCATCAATGCGCGGAACTCTTTGGGTTTGAGGCCGATCCCGGCCACCGCCTCTTTGGTGGCCTGCATCGCCATCTCATAGAACATCAGGTCTGGGTTGGCTTTGGCGAAATAGTCCACCTTGCCACCGGACAGCAACACCACTTTTCTTTCCAGCTTGCCAGCCATTGCAGGCCTCCAATCGTTCATCCACGGACTTGAGGGGATGAGGAATTTCTGGCATTGAATCGTATACGCGATCGAGCCATCGGGACATGTTCCTACTATTATTTTAACGGCTTTTAGGAAGGATGCGACCTCTTTCGTCTCTATACAGTTAAAGAATCCAATGCCCTGAAGTGGAAAATGGAAAAGATAACTGGTATGAGAGGATCATCCCAAAAAACTCCTGCGCTGGAATCACCTATTTTCTAAGGGATTCAGGGCTTCCACCCCTCCGGCCACCTCCAATCTATTAAGATATTGTAATTTTTGGCCTTATAATAAGTATTAAGACGAACCTTGATCTATTTCGTCAACATCTACTAATATATAAACAGAAGGTCTTTTGGCGCCCCTTGGAGCGCCTGGATTCCTTATAAATCTTCTACTCCGGGGGTTAGAACTATGGACAATCCTTCGGTCCTTGGAATTCAAAAAGTTTATTCGGTGGAGTTTGTAGTCGATTATTTCGACCGGAGCCGCAATTTTTATATCAACAACATGGGTTTTCAGGAAACCCACAGCTCCACCTCCGCCTGGGAGGACCGGTTTAAAACCAAGGCTCTCTATTTTTCCGCAAACGATATCAAGATCATGGTTGCGGCCCCCCTTTCCCATCACAGCTATACCGCGCAGTATTTGAAAATTCTGTGTCCGGGGATACGGAAGGTTACTTTTCTGGTAGAAAACCTGGACCACGCCATCGAATATTTAAAAAATCATCACGCGACCTTTATTCACGACGTATTGGAGATCGAATCTTCTCATTCCCGGCACCGGTTCATCACTATAGCCACGCCTATAGGATTCCTCGAATTCACGTTTTTGGAAATTGAGGGGGATGAACAAGATATCCCCATGTTCGATCACATTCCGTCGGATAAGGCCCAAGAGGTGATCTACCAGAATATTGATCACATGACGATTAATGCCAGAACCATATTCCCCATTTGTCATTTTCTCGATCACGTCATGGATTTTAAAAAGTTCTGGAACGTTTCCTTTCATACGCCGGACTACCAATCCGGTAAGAAAGGGACCGGACTGTCTTCACAGGTGATGTACGATCCGGCATCGATGGCTAAGTTTGCCACCAATGAACCTCTGTATCCCCATTTCAACGACTCCCAAATCCAGACTTTTGTAGAAAGAAATCATGGCGCCGGGATCCAGCACCTCGCCCTTTCGGTGGATCATCTGGTCGACACCATTGAAACCCTGAGATCAAGGGGAGTCG
Organism: Nitrospinaceae bacterium; assembly: GCA_965237905.1. GTDB lineage: Bacteria > Nitrospinota > Nitrospinia > Nitrospinales > Nitrospinaceae > SZUA-226. Next base: position 1,349,215 of record OZ250172.1, read on the forward strand.
AATTTCTCACCACTCCCGATAAGTATTACGACCTTTTGCCGGAACGCCTGGCGAAGCAGAAGATTACGAATTTCAAGGAAGACATCGCGGATCTCAAGAAACAGGGGATTCTGGTGGATGGAGAGGCTGGAAAATATCTTCTCCAGATCTTTTTAAAGGATGCCTCCGTGCTCTACCAGGAAGAACACGCCGGGCCGTTTTTCTATGAAATCATCCAGCGATGCGGTCATCCCGGTTTTGGAGAAGGAAACTTTCGGGCTTTGTTTGAAGCGATTGAATTACAGGAATCCTCCCAATGAAATTGTTAAGATACTCCAAGGGTTCAGAACAAGGACACGGGATTCTGTCAGGACACGAAATTTTTCCTCTCATTCACATGACCACCACCGATGCCCTGAACCACCTTCGAGAAGGCGACGCGCAGTGGCGGAAAGTCATGAAACAAACCCCATTAGACCTTTCGGAGGTGACCCTATTACCGCCGGTGGAGCACCCGGGTGCGTTTTTGGATTTCTATACCTTCGAAGAACATGTTCGCACTGCCCGGAAAAAACGCGGACTGGACATGGTTCCCGAGTGGTATGAATACCCGGCTTGGTACAATGGATCGTCGCGTTGCTTCAGCGGCGACGGAACCACCGTCCATTTCCCTGCGAATGAAAACAAAAAAGATTATGAACTGGAGCTGGGGATTGTGATCAAGAAACCCTGTCACGGGGTAACGCCTGGAGAAGCCGGCGAGTATATCGGCGCATATACCATTGTGAACGATTTCAGCGCCCGCGAAATCCAGGGAAAGATCATGAAAATAGGCCTGGGTCCTGCCAAGGCCAAAGACTTTAACACCGGGCTGGGACCCTGGATGGTCACGCCGGATGAAATCGGCAACCCGCGCAACCTGAAAATGACCGCGCATGTGAACGGGACGTTATGGTCGGAGGGCAACAGTGGTGCCTCCCATTTCACCTTCGAGCAGATGATCGCCTTCGCTTCACAAGACCAAACACTGCACGCCGGGGATGTCCTGGCCAGCGGCACGGTGGGAACGGGATGCGGATTGGAACTGGACCGGTTTCTTCAATCGGGTGACAAGGTGGAACTGGAAATCGAAAACATCGGCAAACTGACACATTGGATAGGTTAAAACCATGTTCAAATACTTAAAGTTCGGTAACGTAGCCCCGATGCACCATACCGCCCATTATGTGGACGGCCGTTTGCTGAACGAATACTGTTTTACCCGCGAAGGCTTTGAAGAACCCTACTCGATCCTGTATCTGGTTCATCCTCCCACCGGCGAATCCGAACAGGAGGTGTACCGGGAAGCGGCCTGGGGAATCCCTCAAAAAAGGGAATTGGCGGTATTGCAACGCCGTCACTTTCGCACCCGGCGGATGGAACCCGAGGGCCATTTTATTTCAGGCCGAACGCTTCTCACTTTCAACGACGACCTGACCTATGGCATCTGTCACCCGCAAAAAGAAGAGGCTGCTTTTTTCGCCAACAACGATGCCGACGAACTGTTTTTCCTGGCCGAGGGCACTGTTCGGTTCCAATCCCTTTTCGGCAAAATGACCTTGACGGCCGGGGACTACTTGATCATCCCCCGGTCCTGTCCCTATCGGTTCAGCTTCGACGCACCGCCGCGTCTGCTGGTTGTGGAAGCGAAAAACAATATTTCCATTCCAGATGTCTATGTCCACAAGGAGGGCCAGCTCAAGATGGACGCGCCTTATTCCGAGCGCAGTTTTCAAGTGCCTGAATGGGATGCTTCCTTATTTGAGAGCGACGAGCCGGTTTCCATCATTCGAAAACGCCAAGGCATTTTTACACACACCCGCTACCCCGAAAATTTTTTCCAAATGGCCGGGTGGGATGGTTATGTCTATCCTTATGCCCTCAATATCAAGAATATCCAGCCCAAAACCGGGCGGGTACACCTGCCCCCAGTTTCGCACATGACCTTTATGGGTCAAGGCTTCGCCGTGATGAGTTTTCTGCCTCGGGTTTTGGACTTTGACGAAAAAGCGGTTCCTTGTCCTTTTTATCATTCTTCAGTAGATTGCGATGAGCTGTTGTTTTACCACTCCGGCGATTTCACCAGTAGGAAAACCATTGAACCGGGATCGATCAGCTTTCATCCGTCCGGCATTCCACACGGACCGCACCCCGGCGCATACCAAAATTCCATCGGACTTAAACGGACTGACGAACAGGCCGTGATGGTCGATACCTTTTCACCCCTCTATTTGACTGCAAACAGCGAAGCCCTGGAGGATCCCGATTATCCAAAAAGCTGGCAGGAGAACCCATCATGAACCGTCACACCGAATTTTCAGGAATTCAACTGAAAGACCATTTCTGGGTTGAAATTTATCATCTTATGAATTCAATCGTTCAGCCGCGCCCCATTGCGTGGATTTCCAGCATTTCTTCCGGTGGCGTCGTAAACCTGGCGCCGTTCAGTTATTTCAATATCTGTTCGATGAATCCGCCTATCATTTCGAATTCCATTTTTTTTAATCGCGACGGCTCCGAAAAGGACACACTGAAAAATATCAAAGCCACCAAAAAATACGTGGTGGGCACTGTTTCATTTAAAGCGGCTGAAAAAGCAAATATCTCCTCCGCTCCATTCGATGCCAGTGTAAACGAGTTTGAGGAAGCGAAAGTACACTCCATTGACCGGGGCTCCGGGGAGCCTCCCTTCATTTCAGAAAGTCCGGTGCAACTGGTGTGCGAACTGAACCAAACCCTTCCTCTGGGAGAAGGCGCAGGGGTGGGCACGCTGGTACTGGGAAACGTGAAGGAAATTTATCTGTCCAGCGAGTTGAAGGATTGTGAGTGGCAAAAAGGCATTCCGCCGGAAGTCATGAACAACGTGGGCCGGATGGGGGGGGATTTTTACGCAAAAACCGCGGACGTGTTTCAATTGGCGCGCGCCACCGTCAATAAATAATCCACCTAGAAGGACGTTACCTTGAAAAACAGTTCCTTTATATATAGCGCGGTGCGCACCCCCATTGGCGGGTTTAATGGAACTTTATCTTCGATAGCGGCACCGGACCTGGCTTCCGCCGCTATTAAGGAAGCGCTCCGTAGAGCCGGGATAAACGGGGACCATATCGGGGAAGTTCTACTCGGTAATGTGCTGTCCGCCGGAATCGGCCAGGCACCGGCCCGCCAGGCGGCGCTCAAAAGCGGGCTCCCGGAAACCGTGGGCGCCACCACCATCAACAAGGTTTGCGGATCGGGAATGAAAGCCGTCATGTTGGCGGATCAGAGTCTTCGCTTGAACCAGGCGCAATTCATTGTAGCGGGAGGCATGGAAAGTATGAGCCGGGCGCCATTCCTGCTTCCACAAATGCGCCAGGGCAGAAAACTGGGAAATGCCTCTGCCATCGACAGCATGATCCACGATGGGTTATGTGATCCCCTGGAAAACGACCACATGGGGGAATTAAGTGAAAAGATTTCCCAACAACACGGCATCTCCCGTGAAAGTCAGGATGCCTTCGCCGCCACCAGTTATCGACGTGCCCGCAAAGCTCAGGACGAGTGTATCTTTTCCCACGAAATAGTTCCCGTAACAATCATTTCGAAAAAGGATTCCTCTGTTGTGGACAGGGACGAACAACCTTATGCAGATGATCCCGACCAACTACCCTTGCTTCCTCCGGTCTTCGATAAGCAAAGTGGCACCATCACCAAAGGAAACGGCGCCAAGATCAGCGATGGCGCGGCGGCTTTGGTGATCGGGCGGGAATCATCCGGCCACACGCCATTGGCCCGAATCGTAGGTTACGCCACCCATGCTCAATCGTCGGCCACCTTCGCCCTGGCGCCGGTGGAGGCCATCCACAAAGTGCTTCAATCCTGCGACCTCACAATAAAAGATATCGACCTGTTTGAAATCAATGAAGCCTTTGCCGCCATGTCACTCATCGTCAATCAAACCCTGGGCCTGGATCCGGACCAAGTCAACGTTCATGGGGGATCCATCGCCCTGGGTCACCCGATCGGAGCTACAGGAGCCCGCATCCTGGTCACCCTGATCAACGCGTTGCAGACGAGAGGCTTGAAGCGGGGTTTGGCCAGCCTATGCATCGGAGGTGGGGAAGCGACGGCGATGGTGATTGAGTTGGTTTAATTGTTTGGAAGGTGATCACACGTGAGTGAAATTCTCTGGCAACCCGATCGCGAACGTATTCAACGTTCCCAAATGTTTCGTTTTCTTCAGAGCGTGAACGAAACATTTTCGCTCCACTTTAACACCTATCCTGAACTCCATCGTTGGTCGGTTCAGGAATTGGAAACCTTCTGGGAGTATTACCGGATCTATTCAGGCATCCAGTTCTCCCGGCCTCCCGATAAAATTCTTTCAACACGATCCATGCCCGGTGCCCGCTGGTTTGAAGGCGCGGAACTCAATTATGCTCAAAATCTGCTGGCCGACCCTTCGGCAAAAACTGCCATTATCAGCAAAGTAGAAGGCCGGCCTCTGACTACTCTCTCCTACTCCGACCTGGCGCAACAGGTGAAACGATTTGGCGCAGCTCTCCTGGAATTGGGTATTCAGCCGGGAGACCGGGTGGCAGGATTTATGCCGAACATTCCAGAGACGGTGATCGCCATGCTCGGCGCGACAGCCATTGGCGCTGTGTGGACATCCTGCTCCCCCGATTTCGGCTCACAGGGCCTGAAGGACCGGTTCGGTCAGGTGGAACCTTCTGTGCTGGTGTGCGTGGACGGTTACTTTTATAATGGCAAATCACATCCTGTCTTGGATACCGTCCAAGCCCTGGTGCATGAAGCCCGGCATTTGAAACACGTTGTGGTGGTGCCTTTCATGGATCCCGCAATGGATCCTGCCCAGGTGGAGTTTCCCGAAACCTCGCTGTGGGACGATTTTTTGAAATCGGGTTCTTCCCAATTCAGCTATCAACCGTTCGCCTTCAATCATCCACTGTTCGTGATGTATTCCTCGGGAACGACGGGCTTGCCCAAATGCATCGTTCACGGTGCCGGGGGCACTCTCCTGCAACACCACAAGGAACATGCCCTGCATACGGACATCGGCCCGGAAGACGTGGTGTTCTATTACACCACTTGCGGCTGGATGATGTGGAACTGGCTGGTTTCTGTATTGGCGCAAAAGGCCGCCATTGTGCTTTATGAGGGATCGCCGGGCTTCCCCGATCTGCATGCCCTATGGGACCTGATCGATGAAGCCAAAATCACCGTATTTGGCACCAGCCCCAAATTTTTATCGCAAAATATAAAAACCCGAATTGAGCCTTCAAAACGCTCCGATTTTCCGACCTTGCGCACGATTTTGTCTACGGGAGCGCCTTTGGACGAAGAATGTTTTCGCTGGGTATATCACCATGTCAAAGCCGATCTGCAATTGTCCTCCATCAGCGGCGGGACCGATATCATTTCCTGTTTCATGCTGGGCAACCCGATGCTTCCGGTGCGTTGCGAAGAAATTCAATGCCTGGGATTGGGAATGGATGTGGTCTCCCTGAATGGCAAAGGACAACCTGTCCTCAACCAAAAAGGGGAACTGGCCTGCCGGTCTCCCGAGCCCTCCATGCCGGTTTCATTCTGGAATGATCACGATGGTTCAAAGTATTCCGAAGCATATTTCGACAAGATTGCCGGCATCTGGTTGCATGGGGATTACATTGAAGTGCGCGACTCGGGCGGGGTCATCGTTTACGGCCGAAGCGACGCCACACTGAATCCGGGAGGAGTCCGAATCGGCACCGCAGAGATTTACCGCATCGTCGAACGCCTGGAAGAAGTCATGGACAGCTTGGTCATCGGCGTCGAAGAGGACAATGATCTGCAGATGCTTCTGTTCCTGGTTTTAAAAAATAGTCGAGATCTGGATGCCGATCTCAAACTTAAAATTCAGCAAACGCTACGCCGCGAAGCCACTCCGCGCCACGTTCCTAACGAGATGTATTCGGTGGGGGGGGTTCCAAAGACTCTGAACGGAAAGAAAATGGAGTTGGCGGTGCGGGAAATTTTTCAGGGAACTCAAACGGAAAACCGGTCTTCCATGAGCAACCCCGAATGCCTGAAGGATTACGAGGTTATATCGAGCAACCGTTCAGTGAAAGATCACTCATGAACGAGCCAGGGATCCGTAAATTCGCGTGGAGGAGTGTTCCAACAACCGGGCCTTTATCTTTGCCGGGCCATGGTGGGTTGTTTTTCCAGTTCACGCCGGGACTGGTCCAAACCCAACCAGAAGGTATGGATGGCTTCAAGGGCCTGTTTGCCGGCACGAATAAATTTGTCTCCATCAAAACCCGGCTTAAAAAAAGATTCCTTGAGTTCCTCCAACACATTGTCCCCATGCCCCTTTTCACTATTGAAATGAAACAGGAAAAAATCCAGCGGTATGGGTGCTTCACCGGAATGCTGATTATTGCGGTTGTATTTTTCAATTCCGGTGATCAGTTCCTTCCAGAAATTGTAGGATTCGGCTTCCTCGCCCTTGCCCAGCCCCCAGGCCGCCCAGGTTTCGATGGCGTAACTGGCACCCCGGCCGACTTCCCCATCCTTACTGCCATAAGTCTCTTCCAGTCCATGAATAAATGCACGGGTGGCGGGCGCAGCGGATTCCCAGTTTCCCAGACCAATAGAGTCCAAACCTATGTTTTGCGCAGTTTCTCGAAGCCAATTGATATGCGCCCAGGAGGTTTTAAAGGGTTGGTCTTCGGTAGAACCGTTGGGGTGGGTTTTTACTCCCAACTCGTTGGCCAGGATGTAACGGGCATGGGTTTCGGCTTCCAGATCCGCCGCGTTGAGGAGCCGCATCATCTGAGCCAGCAAAAACCATTTGGAGAAGACGGCAAATTGTTTAAAAAGATCGATCAACTGAGGTTTTGTGAATTCGCCCTTTTTAAACCATTTGCAGTAACTATTGTTGGTTATTACCGGATGCTCATGAATTTCGGTTTGAATGGCTTTCCAAAATTCGTCAAATTCCTTTTGCCTGATGGTATTCATAACAATTCTCAACTTTTGCGGTTCATAATTTCCCCCTCATTTTTTCATGGTCGGTTTCTCCTGGGTTTTAGGACCACTGTTGTATTTCGGTCGGGTTTTGGAGAACATACCCACACAAATAGTCTAACAGATCGGCTCTTTTCCGGGGTCAAAATCCGACCCGGACGAGTACATTATAACCCTTTGTTTCTTAAATTCTTATTCCCGACCCAAGGAGGTGCGGGCCGATGAAAGTACAATCCCTTCGCGGTCAATGGTCTTCCCGCCTAACGTTTATCCTGGCGGCCACCGGTTCAGCGGTCGGGCTGGGAAATATCTGGAAGTTTCCTTATACGGCAGGGCAGAACGGAGGCGGGGCTTTTGTATTGGTGTATCTGGTTTGCATTTTTCTGATGGGGATTCCTATCATGATCGCGGAAGTGATGCTGGGTCGGCGCGCCCGGCAAAATCCCATCAACGCCATGGCCACTTTGGCGGAACAGGAGCACCACAGCCCGGGTTGGGCAATGATCGGATGGTCGGGAACCCTGGCCGGGTTTTTTATTTTTTCCTTTTACAGCGTTATTTCGGGTTGGGTGTTGTATTACATTTATCTTTCATGGGATCCCGGTTTTTCCGGTCTGACCATGGAGGAGTCGCAATCCTTGTTCCAGAATATGGTGGAGGACCCGTACGGACTCATCGGTTGCCACACGCTGTTTGTGGTCATGACTTTTTGGGTTGTGGCGCGTGGCATCCAAACCGGGCTGGAAAGGGCGGTTAAAATTCTCATGCCGGGCCTTTTGGTTCTTTTACTGCTCCTGTTGGGTTACTCCATGAATTATGGATCCTTTGGAGAAGCACTCCGGTTTTTGTTTCAGCCGGATTGGGATCACTTCTCCGGACAAAGCGTTCTGGCGGCCATGGGGCAGGCGTTTTTCACCTTAAGCCTGGCCATGGGGGCCATGATGGTTTACGGATCCTACCTCCCTTCCGATATTTCGATTCCACGCGCCTGCATCGTTGTGGCACTTTCCGATACCGCCATCGCGTTGTTGTCGGGCTTAGTGATTTTTCCCATCGTGTTTGCCCAGGGTATGGCGCCGGCTTCCGGGCCCGGTTTGATTTTTCAGACTCTGCCGGTGGCGTTCGGCGCCATGCCGGGAGGGCAATGGTTCGCCTTTATGTTTTTCATCCTGTTGGTATTTGCCGCCTGGACGTCTTCGATTTCCATAGTGGAACCGGGAGTGTCCTGGCTGGTGGAAAACCATGGGTGGAGCCGCCCACGGGCCTCGGTCATGATAGGTTTTGGGGGATGGCTGGTAGGACTGGGCACAGTGTTTTCATTCAACCTGTGGAAGGAGTTTACTGTCCTGGGTAAAACGCTTTTTGAATGCCTCGATTATTTGACCTCCAACCTGATGCTGCCGCTGGGAGGAATGGCCATCACCATTTTTGCCTGTTGGAAACTTTCGGTCAACTCCACGCGCAATGAATTAAACCTGCTGGGCCCATTCGAATTCAATCTGTGGCGTGGGGTTACCGGGATTCTCGCTCCCACGGCGGTTCTCCTGGTATGCTTAAATTCCCTTGGGGTATTTTAGAGTCGCCAGCCCCATGATCATCCGCAAACAGCTGTCGGTCGTCGAGGAGCGCATACTGCGGGAACTGAAGGGGCAGTGCCGGAAACCCCATTTTCACGGCGGCCTGGACCAAGGTCTCCACGCTGGGAACCCCACCCAGCAACGAATAGAAGCTGTGGCAATTTAAATGGACCATAAGCAAATAAAAAGCGAAAATAGAGGTCAAAAAAAATGAGTTCTTAACGAGTTATCTGGGAGGCCATTCTAACGGGAATTGGAGCAGGGAGTCAATGGGGGAGGAAATTCTTTTTGGGCTTCGGCTGCCGCTTTTTTAATGTCACCATTTGTCAACACCCTTTAGGCCTCGATTATGGCCTTTTTAACCTTAACATTGCTTAACAGCCGGAATCTCCAGTTTTTCAGAAGCTCCCTCTTTATGTGTCCAAAAAATCCGCTCTTTTTATGGACCCAAAAAACTCAGCCTCCTTATTTTGTAATCCTTTTTATTGACTGTAAAAACTCTGGGTGAAGGAGTGGTTTATTGCCCTCCAAGACGTGAGTTTTCGTGAGTAGTCTGAACTCTGTTAATTGACCTGAGGACTCCCAAAGGGATCTTTCTGAATGTTAGCTTTTGTTAGCCACCAGGAAAGGATTTTAGGCCTCCGGAATGTTAACATTTTTCAACATGCCGGGCCGCAATCTTCTCTGTCAAATGCCAGGTTTTGACAGGTTCCAGGCGCTCCCGCTTTTCAACAATCTTCAACATCCTCCTGCCTCCGAAGTGCCCTCCCAAACCTTAACATTCCCTAACATCTGGCGCCTGGGGATGGCTTCCTGGATACCAACATTTACCAACAACTTTGGACTCTTGGATGTTAACTTTTGTTAACCACCTGTGGCCTTCTGAATCGATTACAAAACTGAAGTTTTCTGAAGCAGTACGGGGCAGGGTTAAACTTCTAGTTTCCCCCAGTACCTATCGTAACCATGCGTCAGTGGCTACCCCAAAAAATAGGCTGAATATGACTGGGTGGCTGAGTTAAAGATTTTTGGTATATTTTTGTTGTCATGGGTTGGTGGGACGGGCGTGGTACCGCGCACGACCAGAGTGCCTGCTTTCGACCCAAAGCGGACGTCCACATAGTTAGCAAGCAGATGATGACAGATGAAGAAGCGATGGCGTTAACTCTTAGCCCACCTGTTAATTTCGGGATCCCAAAATGCACCGTCCCCGATATAGCCATACTGAATTTCCAGATATTCTTCTATACGGTTTGGGCGGGGATACATGCTTCCTTCGAACTCAATCCGATCGAGGGGAAAGATCACTATCCCCGGAATGAAGGATGTATCTACCCCGAATCCTTGGTATTGTTGAACGTAGGTCTTGTCCTGTTCGTTGTATTGGTAAAACATCACATCACAGCAAACCAATGGCCATTGGATCTCTCTCCCTTCGAAAGTCCCCTTGAAGGTTCCACCGGTCTTCAGCCAGATCCGGTAGCCTCTGCAATGGCCTCCTTTTCTCTCACTAGCGTAAAAGAAAAATTCCGGAAGTATTTTCACCGGATGATTTTCAATTTTTCAACCGAAAATGCTGTAGATTAACTGGGCGACTCCATCTGTTTCCAGGAGGAAAGAGTAATCATGAATAAAGTGATCGGCACAGTCCTTCTGGCGGGTCTTCTGATCGGCTTTCTGATATGGAGTACACCGGTGACGCGGCTAGGTTCCGGGTTTTTGATCGGAAACACCCGGTTTGTTCTCACCTATTACGACCTGGTGAAGGATGCTGAGAACATCCAAGTCAAATTTCCCAATGAAGACGATATTCCGGCAAAATGGATATATAAAGGCAAAACGGACAACGTGGTGATTCTAGAATTGCTGGGGCCCCCAAAAGTAAAAAGAGAACCGCTTTCCATTCAGGCAGAAAATGCACTCTTAAAAGAAAGCTATGTTTTCTCTCTGGGTTACCCCTGGACGAACACTCTTGAAGACAGGCATACTTTTCTCGAAGGATCCCTGGCATCACTGGAAGAAAATGCTTCCGGTTTTTTGGAAATCCATATGGACGTGGACCCGATCCACAGCGGCAGCCCTTTGTTCGACGGGAACAGAGAGGTCGTGGGAATGGTTATTTCGGCTAAAACGCTGTATGACCGTGGGGATTATTCTGGAAAACTGAACCTGGCGATCCCTGCTGCGGTTTTAATCGATGTGATGAAAACAAATAAAATATTCGGGAATGCCAATTCGGCTCCAACACTAAAAAACCTTCCTATAGAGGAATTCATAGAAGCGACAAGAAACAATGTTGTCCTGATCGAGGCGAGTTGAAATTTTAGTCAGAGAACCTGCTGACCGATTCACCCGACGAGATCATGCGGCAGATCGAAATCTCGCGCCAGAAAATGATCACCGGCACCGCCAAAAATATACTGAACATCAAGAACGGCAACTCCGGCCAACCCGTTGAAGAGGGTATCCCGCCATATTGTGTATAATGTCCAGGTAGGCTCTCAGTTAGAAATCTAAATTACTGGAATCGACCCAAAGCGGACGATAAATTTAAGGTCATACAAACTTAATATTAAAAACTTAGGTGAAAACAAAGGAGATATAAAATGACGATTGCTGATGGACTTATGATTGGAGCAGTGTTGTTGGCTCCTTTGGTGGCCATTCAAGTACAAAAATGTCTAGAGAGCTAGAAAGAAAAAAATGAGAGAAAAGTGCAAATATTCAAAACGCTTATGTCTACTCGTGCGAGACGACTAGACCACTCACATGTCGAAGCACTTAATATGATTGATCTGGTATTTTCGGGCGATTATGTTTGTGAAAAATGGACTGAATATTTGGATTCTCTTGCAACAGTACCTAAAAAACCTGCTGTTGATGCTTCTGAAGCAGAGCAAAGAACTTATGATCAAGACCTCAAAACATGGATTGCTGGGCATGATGATAAATTTATAGATTTGCTCTATGAAATGTCTCGCGCTTTAAATTACAAGTTCGACAAAGTTCACTTGAAAAAAAGCATTTATTACCCGATAGCTCACTCTGACCTTGAATTAGAACAGCAAATTCTCCGCAGAGCGGCGTTATCGTTTTTTAGTGGAAATCACCCTGTTAAAATGGATGTAACTAAAATGCCTTCTCCTAGTGACCAAGATGAAATTATAGAAGTGCAAGCTAAAATTAGAAAGTACATTCTGGATTTAATGGAAGGGGAAAAAAGTTTTCCAGTATCCATGTCTGAGCCAGAAGAGAGAGCATCCTAAAAAGAAGACAAAGAAAGCCTTTCCCCTAAAAAACCTATTTGTTGGCTGTTCTTTTATTCTAAATGTCAGCTTCTGGCCGTTCCTACCGACAGAAACCGTTAGGCGAACGTCTGGTTTAAGTTGCACCACATTTATGCTGAGGCTGCATCAGCGTCACGCTCTCAAAGCATTTCCGGCATCTGTAGGGGATGAAGAGGGCCATAGAAGACTTCCTAGGTTTTTGGTCCGAATCCTAACATAAACTCTGGACCACTTTTCGGGGGGCAGGTCATTTTCAACGGCTTTATTCCGGGTAATTGTATTGACTTTTTTAGCTTTGTGATTAAAATTAGCCCATTCAATCCTTAAAGACCGTGCATATGAACCTTTTTTCCCGTTTGTACAGGATTCCACTGGCTCTGGCTATTCTGCTTCTTTTAGCGCAGGACGCTACCGCTTTAACCTTCCCTGAAAAACCTCCCGATGAAGATTTTTTTGTCGACTCCGCTGGCTTGATCAAGGAGGAAGACAAACCGACCCTCAACGAGATCACAAAAAAATTACTGGCAGAAGAAAGTATTCCAATTTATGTAGTCACCATAGAATCCCTGGCCGGGCAGGATGCGGTGAGTTTTCCCATAGAAAGATATACCACGGAACTGTTCAATCACTGGGGTATCGGGTTCAAAGATAGAAACAACGGCATGCTGTTGTTGATTTCCAGGGACGACCGCAAGGCGCGAATCGAATTGGGAGCGGACTGGGGCCGGGAATACGATTATCAGGCGAAGCAGATCATGGACGAACTGATCGTCCCGAGTTTTAAGCGGGGAGATTTTTCTACGGGTATCCTGGATGGGGTAAGGGGTATGGAAGCGATGGCGAGGGGACTCCAATTGCCCAAACCCACAGCGCCCTGGTGGGTATTGCCCCTCATCATTTTGGTTATTATTGGCTTCGTCCTATTGATCATCAACCTGTTCAAGACGGGGAAGTCGGGATGGGCCTGGGCACTTATCGCGTTTTTGGGAGTGGCTATTTTCTTCATGCTTAGAGCCGCGGCTTCCAGCGGAGGAAGTGGTGGCGGATTCGGCGGTGGGTTCTCAGGCGGCGGCGGAGCCACGGGGTCATGGTAAAGGATGAATAATGATTAAAAAAGCCAACACTTTTTTTTCGGACGAAGAACGGAAACTTATAGAAAGCGCTATTTCTGAGGCCGAGAGTAAAACTTCCGGAGAGATTGTTCCAGTGCTTGCCACTCGGTCCGGTCGTTACGATCGAGCCGAAGATTTGTTTGGTTTTTTCTTCGCTTTAACAATCACTTCCTTGGTTTGGTATTTTTATCAGGGCGTGGTTCCGGTAGAAGGCGATTGGGCCCAGGGCTCCGCCCTGAAGATCAACCTGCCCATCTTACTCGGAACCCTTTTAGCGGGATTCCTCCTTGGGGTCATCGGGGCGACCTGGCTTCCCTTTCTTCGCCTTCCTTTCATTGCCAAACAGGAGATGAAGGAAGAGGTGGAAAAAGCAGCGGCAGAGGCGTTCCAGAAATTTCGCTTACGCCGGACCCGCAACGCCACAGGTGTCCTAATTTATATTTCTTTATATGAACGAATGGTTCGTATTCTTGGCGATGATGCGATAAACGAAAAACTTGAAGATAAAGATTGGGATGATATCTGTCAAACGGTTATCCAAGGAATCAGAGATGGAAGAGCGGCGGATGGTTTGAGAGAGGCCATCCAAAAATGCGGTAATCTTTTATCGGAGCACTTTCCTATCCAACCGGGCGACCAAAATGAACTTTCCAACGAACTCAAGATTATAGACTAACATTGAGGCCCATCCACTTCCCCTTGCTTGGTCACCAGGTCTTTCTCTACCAGTACGTCCATGAGGGTTTCCATGCTGTACATGTTGGAGAGAACAATCTTCTCCAGAGGAACTTCTTCACGGTTACCGCCCTTTTGTTTTTCTGACATGTAGTAAATCCTCCCTATTAACAGGCTTAGTCAAATCATATTCCTGCTCATCCAAGCAATGCAGGCATTGACCACGTGCTGGTCCCTTAAAGGCCCCACCCTTATGCTGAGGCTGCATCAGCGTCACGCTCTCAACCCCTCCCCTGAAAACCAGTTGCCCATCCCGCTTCCGGGCATTACCCTGAGAGAGCAAAAAAAGTACAACTATCTGGGGCAGGTCAACACTTGAGGTAAAAAGCTATAAGATACTTTCTGTTAAACTTTTCTTAGCAGAATGTCCGCTATTGGCCGAAAACCGACGTTGATACCCCCGGCATAAATCGGCTACCACTTCCTCTGTTTCCCGTCGAGGCCAAGTGGACCATTCCTACCTTCCCTAAAATTCTCCCAGCTTTATGAGAACCAAAATAAGGCCCTGTTTTTTCCTAGCCCATACCAGAGCTTACTCGGCCAGCGATCTCTTAAAACATTTTCATTTTTGCGATAGGTTATCGGGAAAGTGATCTGGATTTATTAGGGCCGCCTTTACCTTTCGCTGGGCTTCTGTAAGTTTGCGTTTATCGAAGGGATTTTTACCCATCCGGAAAGGGTGAAGGGGGCAATCCTTGTCCGAACATTCCCGGATCCGCTTCAACGGTTTACGGCCATTTTCCGACCCACCCATACATCGAATGCAGCCTTGACGAATCGCGGCGACCGGCTTGATGGGGGCTCCGTGGATTTCAGTTTTCTCACGGCAAAGACCGGGACTCTTGGGTCCATTCTTAATTACGCTGCTATCTTTGACCACGATCTGGATTTGCTTGAGCTGTTGGGTCAAGTACGAGTTAGTTTCGGCTAGGTCTTTAAAAGCCTTGGCCTGCTCCGAACTTAAACCCGGTGGGATTGGGTAAGGATCATTCATCGTCATCCTCTTCGCTTTCATCCTCCAGCGCGTCGAGCAGATCGTTAATGGTCATAATTGAACAAAATATCCGCCTGGTCCTCGCGCGCGCGTACTGGTCCCGAAACTCCAATATTTTTTACTTTTTCTGCAGCTGTATTTCTTCTTCATGCTCGTTAGTTTTGTTCAATCCGGTATTCCAAGGGGAACCTTAAATAATTTTGGTTATTTCATGGCCATCAATTTTAATCCCTCTCATGAATCCGTTGAGTTTCTTTGTCGAAGTCCAGGCCGATCTCCTTGGGCGCCGGACCATTTCTGTTTTTATCTACCTTTAGGAAGTGCCTACCCTTTTTATCGAGACCCAAGATCAGAAAAACATCAGCCTTTTGAACGATCTTCCAGCTTCCCCCAATTTTGTTTTTTGAAACTTCCCTATCTCCCTCCCGGTTCAGTTGGGCCAGCAACACTAGTTTGATACCCAACGAGGTGCAAACCCCCTTGAGCCGTTGAACCCATCGCCCGTAGATTAAATACTCAGAATCCCGGAGTTCCTCTTTCGTTGGCTCGATCTCTCCGAGATAATCCAAGATCACGACTTTGACATCTCCTCTCGCCCCGACCAGCGACAAACCGCCGGAGGCAACTTTTAAACGAGTTGTCCTTCGGCGGTTTTTTTGGGTGCACAACTCTGTTATGGCACCAAATAGCTAGTTAAAACAAATACTTACAGTGCTCCGCCATAGGCCTTTTTTTGTTTGATATTTAAAGCCCAACCCTTACCCTAGTTCTATAACCCTGACTCATATTTGGAAACCTAAACCAAGAGAAACCGATGTCTCGTGCCCATAAGAACCCATCCACAAAGACGGAAAGCACCCGTGAAATCGTGCTGGATAAAATTGAAACCACCCTGGAAACCACCATTTTCAACAGCCGCTGGTTGCTGGCGCCGTTCTATCTGGGGCTGGTGGTCAGCATCGCTTTGCTCTTTGTTAAATTTGCCCAGGAACTTTACCATTTAACAATCCATGTCGCCACCGCCTCCGAAAGCGCCGTGATTATCGGTATCTTGGCCCTGGTCGACATGGCCCTGGTCGGATCATTACTCCTGATGATTGTCTTCTCGGGTTATGAAATCTTCGTGTCAAAGATAGACGTGGGCGACCATGAGGACCGGCCCGATTGGATGGGCAAGGTGGATTTCAGCGGCCTCAAATTGAAAGTCATTGGCGCCATCGTCGCCATTTCCGCCATCGACCTTCTCAAAACGTTTATGGAAATCCCGGTTAATCCGACCGAAGCCAACTCCACAATGTTCCTGTGGAAGGTGACCATTCATATGGCCTTTGTCCTGAGTGGTGTCTTGTTCGCAGTGATGGACCGCATCTCTGCCGAAACAAAATCGCATTAAGCTTAAATCTATCAAACCGGGTGCGCACGCACCCTTTCTTCTCTCCATTACACGCAATTTCAACTGGTTAACTACAAACCGTTTGTGTTCTGGCGGTTCTGGTGTAAGGTTCGTGAACTATGTTACGATAATGGGGATGTCTTTTTGGCACACTCCGCCGGAGCCGGTTGTTTGGGTTCCACGTTCGCGGCTTCCTGTCAAAATTTCGTTTCTCGCAGGCAATCCTTCCTCCCCCGAGGAATTTTTTTATTTCATTCTCTTTTATTATTTACTTCAGGTGAGACTATGATCAGGAATTTGAAACGGGTACCGGCGCTTTTATTATTGATTTGCGGACTGATGGTCTGGGCTCTGCCCGTGGCCGCAGGGGACCGGATGGCCAAGGACGGCGACGTGGTGTCCATCCATTACACAGGAAAGCTCGAGGATAAATCCGTGTTCGACACCTCGGACAACCGGGACCCTCTGGAATTCACACTGGGTGAGCAAAATATCATTCCCGGAATGAACAACGCCGTGCGCGGGATGAAGGCGGGCGAATCGAAAACCGTGTCCATTGCTCCGGCAGAAGCCTATGGCCCTTACGATGACAAACTGGTGTTCGAGGTGCCGACCAAAAACCTGCCGCCTGGAATCACTGCCGGCACTCCCTTGAGGGATCCGCAAGGCCATATGGTGATGGTGAAGGACGTGAAGGGTGAGAAATCAACTCTGGATGCCAACCATATCCTGGCGGGCAAGACCTTGATCTTCGATATCAAACTGGTCAGCATCAAATAGCCAGGCAACGAGAAAATATAAAACTCTTCTCCTCATGGGGAGAGGGCATAGAAAAAAGGATTAGGGAGCGTTCCCTGATCCTTTTTTATTGTATGCGATTTATTGGGAAGATCGTGCGCAACGGAAACCGGTGCCTTCGGGCCGCAATTGAAAATGTGAGTCGCGGCGGTTGGCAGACCGCAATGCTCCCGCGTTTTCGTTCCACGCCCCGCCCCGGTACACTTTATTGGTAATGGCTTGGGAACCGATGCAATCCGCCCGCATGCAGGCCTGCAAATCCGGGCGGGGTCCGGGAGGATCCTTTTCCGGGCTCACCAAATAGTAATTTTTTTCAACGCCCATCCAATCCTGAATCCACTCGCTGACGTTGCCCGCCATATCGTAGAGCCCGAACGGATTGGGCGGGAACGATCCCACCGGCGCGGTGTGTTTGAATCCATCGGTAACGCGCGGCTCCCGGATGTTCAACTCGCAGACGCTGTCGCAGAAGTTGGCTTCTTTTCCGGAAAGGGTGGGTCCCCAGTAAAACGGCGTGGTGGTTCCCGCACGCGCGGCATATTCCCATTCGGCCTCGGTCGGCAGGCGCATGCCGATTTTTTTACAATAATCGCTGGCCTCATCCCACGTCAGGCTGTCGACCGGCAGGTCCGCCCCGACATGTTGGGAAGGATTGGTTCCCATCACCGCCTGAAAATTTTTCTGCCGCACTTCGTACTTGCCCATCTGAAAGGCTGAAATACAAACTTTATGGACCGGCCGTTCGTCCGGATCGCCCTGCTCACTTCCCATTTGAAAACAACCGGCGGGAATCGCTGCCATTTCCTCGTCGGCCCTGGCATGCTGGGTGGAAATGAGACTTTTCTGAACCTCAGCTTTTAAGGCTAGAGCCTGATCCCGCGTCGCGGTGGGAATGCCTTTGTATTGGATCCGGGTTTTGCTTTTCGGCAGTAATTTCATCTTACCGGTTTTCATGAAATACACCCGGTAGTGTGGAACCAACTTCACCACGTCGCCCCGGATAAACGATTGGGACTGTTCTTTCTCCTCAGCAGCAGACTCATCCACCACCATCACCGTTTCATCCACCAGCTCCGCCTCATGGGGATTCGGGTCGCCTTCGACATAGATCCGCACGTTACGCCCTTTGACAACGGGCATTTTCAGAATGCGGTCAATGAGGGTTTCCGCCTCCTGGAATTTTTTCAATTTGATTTTGGTTTCAGCCAGGGCGCGAATCGCTTTGTGGTCATCCGGCGCTTTAGCCACCACTTGGCTGAAAAACTTTTCGGCTTCCTTATATTTCCCCTCACTGAAAGCCTTTTGGCCCGATTGGAGAAGATCGGCCTCTCCCGCCAGCGCAACTCCGGCAGGAGGGATCATCAAACCCATCATTAACAAAATCCATACAGGAAAAATATGTTTCATGTACCGTGCTCCTCAGTTCAGAAAATATCGTTAAATATGCCGTAATTAAATGTGAAATGCGACTTTAATTTAACGGGAAACGTTTGGAGGAATAAAGCGCGCGGTAAGCGAATACAGCAACTCCTGTAACCAGCAGAAATGCAAAGAAAAGCACCGCCCACTGGCTGTCTGGATATTCCAGCTTATCGGGCCAGTAAACCCATGTGATCGCACCGCTCCATACCACCCCCGGTGCCACCCATACCAAATATTTCAAACCCCTTCTTCCGCCTTTAAACCAAATCCAGACATTCAGGACGCTCAGAAAAACGACAAAGAGTAGAACGGATTCGACCGGATCAAAACCGCGGATCCCCCTTTGCGCCAACTGCCGATGGATTTGTTCCCTCTCCGCCAACTCTTTCAGGAACGCGCAACTGGGTTGCCCTTTCTCCGCATGGTTCTCGCAATCGAATTGAAATAATTCCCGCGCCCGATTCCATTGTCCGGCGCGCTCGAATCCTTTCGCCAGGCGGTAACAGGGACCGTAATTGGCGGGGTCGGGTGGACGAAAATGGTTCCGGCACAAGGGTTCCAAATGACGGGCCGCTGATTCCATTTCGACCAGCTTTAAATACTCTTGCCCGAGATAAAAACAGGTGATGGGTTTCTCTTCCTCACAACGAGCCTCCACAGGAGCGGCTTCCTCATCCAGGCGGTTCATTTTCCAGGCAAGGCTCAGTAAAGGAGTGCAAGCGCGCAGGTGACCCGGGGTGGGATGTTTTTTACATGCGGTGCGATAGAGTTCCAAAGCGCGTTTCCGGTGCCCGGCTTTCTCTTCTTTAATACCCAGGGCGAGGCAGTATATGGTTTTCCCCTTGAAACATTGCTGGCGCGCCTGGTCGTCATTCAGCGCTTCCTCATCGGCATAGGCCCAGCAAACCCACATCAATAGAACGGTACTTATCAAAAGAACATGTTTTAAACACTGGAATCCTGTGGCAGGAAACAAACCATAAAAAGACCGGCGGGGCGGCCGGGCTTGGGAATGATTCGTAAGGTTGATCAAGGGAACCTTGAGAAACAATTGGGTTGGGTTCATCGGCCATCAGACTTCTTTATGGTAGCACGATTGTTCATTTTCCATGACGATTTGACCTTGAGTTAAACGGCATTGAATTCAGTATACACGCAGACCAATAAAAGTTGATTTTTCGATTATTTCCTAATATGGTAGGGTCAAATATAATTATTCATTCTTGGAGAATATAAAAATGGTCAAAAAAGACGCCGTCGTTTCGCTGAGTTATACCTTAAATAATGGTGATGGACAGGAACTGGACAAATCCACTCCCGATAAACCGTTTGCATATCTTCATGGCAATAAACAGATTGTACCGGGGCTGGAGAATGCATTGGAAGGTATGGTCATCGGGGATAAGAAGGAAGTCACGGTGCCTCCGGCGGAAGGTTACGGCGAGTTTGTTCCTGGGCTGAAAATGGATATCGAGCGTTCCAATTTCCCCAAAGATATCGAGATCCAGCCCGGCATGCAGTTCTCCGCAGAAGTCAGCGGGAACAACCAGGTCTTCACCGTTACCGGCCTTGAAGGTGACAAAGTCCAGGTCGACGGCAACCATCCGCTAGCCGGCCAGACCCTTCATTTTGCTGTCGAGGTGGTTGAAATTCGTGACGCTACTAAAGAGGAGCTGGAACACGGGCACATTCATGGCCCTGGCGGTCACAACCATTAAATACGGCTGGAGAGGATTTGCGCGGAACCCCCCGCTTCACCTCAGCGGGTTCTTTTGATAAGAATCAGGAAATTGATAACCGGTTTCAATATTGACGCCTGCTTCGCTCTCCTCTGATCTTTAACTCCTCCAGTCGATCCCTGCGCCAAATTTATAGAGAGGACTCTTATTCCGCTCAAGACTTCGTCACGGGCTTAAGGACTTTCACCAACTCGTGTTCGGCCTCCTCTTTTTCTATAAGATTGCGTATGATACCCGTAAACATTTGTTGACCCTCAATTACGGTTTCATTGACCGCCAGTTCCGCAGAAAATTTCGTGCCGTCCTTTTTTCTTGCCGTTATCACACGGCGTAACCCCAAAGCGGCCGACTTTTTGGATTGGAGAAGATTCTTGAAGTATCCATCGCTCCGGACACCCTCCGCCCCTGCCATCATGAGATCAATATTTTGTCCGAGTGCTTCGTCAATTTTGAGACCGAATAAATGCTCCGCCGCGCGATTGAAGGAATGGATGGTCCCCTCTTCATCAATGGTAATAATGCCATCAACCACATTATTCATAATCTCGGCCAAACGATGCTCGCCGGCCTCGAGAACTTCAATAGTCTTTTTCTGCCCGTCGATTTCTATTTGAAGATCTTTGTTTAATTTCGTTAAATTTGAAGTGTGCTCGTGGGCCCGTTTATCAAGGTCTTGATGAGCTCTACCGGGAAAGTTCTCTAATTTTTTCCGGTCGGTTATATCTTGAACAATGGCAACGAACTGCGGACGTGTTTCAGTTCTTGAGAGTTGGAGGCGGATATCGACAGGATAAAGGGTTCCACTTTTTCTCTTATGAACCGCTTCAAAAGCGGTGACTGATTCAAGCCCTCTCTTTAATGAAGCGGTCAGTTTCTCAAACTGTTCCCATGTGAGCTCTGGTAACAGGTCTACAGGGGTCATCTCGTAAAGCTCTTCCTTGTTGTAACGCAGATTGAGTCGAGCCGCTAGATTGACTTTGTCAAACTTAAAGGTTTCCGCATCAAAAATATAAATCTCGTTAAAGGATTTATCCACAATGCGGCCTAAACGAGCCGCCAGATTCTCCGCTTCCTTCTGTTCGGTGATATCTTGAAGGGTTCCCAGGATTTTAGTCGACTTCCCTTTTTGATCCAGATAAACTTCCGAGCGTTGCTTTATAATTCGAATGGAACCATCTCGACGCACTACCCGATGGGTAAGATTAAAGGCTGTCCCTTGGTCCAGGGCTTTCTGGATCTCCTTTTTTACAAAACTGCGATCATCCGGATGAACGGATTTCAAAAATCTCTGAAAGTTTATAGCCGTATTATTCGGGCTGCAATCCAGTATCCGGTAAACTTCATTAGACAACCGCACTTCCTGACCCGATAACTCGAGCACCCAGCTCCCCGTTTTGGAAATTTCATGGGCGCGGGCCAAATCTTTCTCAACTTTTTTATGCCGGCCCATTTCATCTTCCAGGTTTTTTCGGAGACTCTCACCTTTTCGCCATATGTTGAATCCCAGGCCAGCAATGAGAGCAAGAAAAGCTCCTGTCACAGCCAACAAAAATCCTAGTATAATATTAAATTGCATCGGGGTCCAATCCGGGTAGACCTGCATCAACGCCGGAATATTCAAATACCAGCTGGCAATCACAAGGAATCCCAAAAACATGGCAAAAATACTTAAAACTTGGGCCGAAATCAGGAACCCACCCCGAGCGGCTTCCAGGCTTTTGGAATTCGTAGATTGCTCATTCTGATCAATTGTTAAAATTTTTGATTTCAATTTATTATGCCGGAGGTTGTTTATGCTCTCTTCTCCCTATACTATGCAATTTAGAGGCCAAACGTATAACTAGCTTAAATACAATAGGTTTTACATTCGGTCCCTCCCTTTTCAGACCGGCTGGAGTGTGTCAATTCTGGTATTTCTGTTTCATATGTAACTCTTTAGAGATTACATTTACCAGTAGCGGAGAATATTCGGAAATTACGTAGGGGGATAATTTCTGGTATATTGGATGCTTCAGAAAGGGAAGCTACACAGAACCCAACGCCCTTTACCCTCAACCGAAAACCAGTAAAACCATGCGCGCCTGTAGCTCAGCTGGATAGAGCAGCGGACTTCTAATCCGCAGGTCGTACGTTCGAGTCGTACCAGGCGTACCAAATAAGGCCTTATCAGGTATATTCTTAACAGCGACCCCATTGTTTGATCGGGGTCGCTGTTTTTTTTTAATCAGGGAATAATGGGGTTTGTAAATAGGGGGGATGCCGAGCCGGGCATTTACCATTTCCATCTCTGGCGGGTGCTCAATCAATCTGTAAAACCTCCACTTAAAGAATTGTACAACGGATGAAGCTCGGTTAAACTTAAATAGTACGGCAGGCAGATAAATTTGTTCCATGCCATTTTCCCAAATTAATATCAATTCAATGTTAGCAATCCATACCGCTCTCTCTTAGGGGCGGGCGAGGGTGATTCAGTGAAAAAAGATGAAATGTGGCTGCTGAGAAATCTAGAGAGTCTTCTCATTCTGATCATTCTTATAAGCGTGATGCTTATAAATTTTTTCATTTATTCCAAGGTCGCTTTTCTCAATTTTTATTATCTACCCGTCATCATTGGAGGTTATTACCTTGGAAGACGGCTGGCTGTGCTGGGAGCTTTTTTTACCATTCTTATGGTCTGGGTTTTTGTGCTGGCCAACCAGGAAATATATCTCTTCCACAGTACGAAGTTTGATCTTTATTTCAATCTTACCGTTTGGGGCTGTTTTCTCGTGATTACGGGCTGGGTGATCGGTTTTCTGGCAGAAAAGCTCAGGGAGGATCTCAACATCAGCAACAAGCTTCGGGTGGAATTAGAACGCAGTAACCAGGACTTGGAGGATTTTGCCTTCATTGCTTCACATGACCTGCAGGAGCCCTTGCGCAAAATCCATGTTTTTGGAGATTTATTGAAACAATCTTCTGTCAAGCCGTTGGATCCAAAAAGTCAAAAACATATGGATCGTATGTTGGCTTCCACTCAACGTGCGCAAACTTACCTCAATGATTTGTTAAGCTACTCTCAAATCAGATCCAAATCGCGGCCCACTACTCCCGTAAATTTAAACGAACTCATTCAAGATATATTCCTTCACTTCAGTCTGGTCATCAACAAAACGAACGCTCAAGTGGAATCCGATACTTTGCCTACTGTGATCGCTGATCAATATATGATGAGACAACTATTTCAAAACCTGATTGGAAATGCTTTGAAATTCGCCAAACCCGGACAATCTCCAAAGATCAAAATCTATAATCATTTCAATAATAACGAATTCTTTGAAATTATTGTGCAGGATGAGGGCATTGGGTTTAATACCTCCTATTTGAATAACATGGTCAAACCCTTTAAGAAACTTCATGGGAAAGACCAATATGAGGGAGGCGGTATGGGCCTGACTATCTGTATGAAAGTTGTAAGGGTTCATGGGGGCCGGCTGACGGCAAACAGCAAACCCGGCGAAGGCTCTCAGTTCATCATCCATCTCCCCAGAAACCCCGATAAATCCCAACCCTCCATTTCAAATCCGTAAGCCCGAAAGAAGCCTCGGTCCCCTAACACGCCGGAGAAAAGTTCACTAATACTGATGGAAGGGGGCGGAGGAAGGTTTAGGGGCAGGCCGGATTGTTTCGACCCACTATATCAAAAGTACCGGTGTATAAACCGACGGTCTGGCCAGCGGGGACTGAAATAGTCCCGCCAATCAACAGGATATCGTTACCCGCTGTTCCAGCAAAATTGCGGCAACGGTTATTCGCTGAAGTGGTTCCCGGGCTGGTACAGGTCAGCTGGGTCATGGTGATGTTGGTGCCCGGACCGGACAGAGGCCCGGTCGTAAGCCTGATCTGTCTTGCTTGAGACCCAAGACAGGAGTTTATCAAAACCTGTGCATTGTTGGCTCCGCCCAAGTGAGTGACGGTGCCGGTGACGCTGACGGTCCCGGTATTGGATATTGTGACGGTTCCGCCTGCCACCCCTGGATCGATCAAACCAAAGGCCAGGGGTTGGATCTCGGTAAACGTTGCGGGCCCGGGCATCGCCCTGGCGTCCGAGGGTGAAACGTTCAGCCCAGCGACTGCCAGAAAACCTATCAATAATTTCAGATAAATATTCTTATTCATATTATGGTGTGTACTTCAAGGGCTGGATTGCTCAATGCCCTGCATAACCCGAGGCCACTAAAGGCCCTGGGATCAGCAGAGATTTCGCATAATAACATCAAAGAAGTTAAAGCTTAGAAGAATCCAGCAGTAACTTCAATGGTTCCCGTGTAAACACCAACAGCTTGGCTGGGACCCACAGTCAGTACGCCGCCAATCTGGACGTTCTCAACACCGCCGGCGGAAGTAAACGTACAACTGCCGTTATTAGTACCTAAAGCACCGCCCGGTCCCTGGCAGTTGCCTACGATATTCATGATGCCTGGTCCGGTCAGAGTGGTTCCCGTTACGAAAACTTGTACGTTATCGGCAGCTGCGGGACCGGTAGTAGAGGCTACGCCACCTACTTCACCACCCAGGAGTGTTATATCGGGATCGGCGGAAATCGTTCCACCCGCATTAAAGGTGACGTCCCCACCCACAACACCCACCGTGAATGAACCAAAGTTGAGAGGAGTGACCTCGGCAACCGTGACACTAGCGAGTACGGTAGCGCTGGTATTAATAGGGGTCGCGCTGGCATTATAAGCAAAACCAAATACAGCCAAAAAACTGAAAAGTGCAATTGACTTAAAGTTAAGTTTTCCAAACATGATATTGTTCCTTTTTTCTTATATTAATAATATATTTCCTAACAAAACACATAAATAGAACATAGATTTTTCATCTATTTAGCGTAAGGGGCTTCCCCCTGTACACTCCAAAAAAATATTAATTTTTAGCCACTTGATATACATCTTTCCATTTCACCCGGGCAACCGAGTGCTTGCGGTTGACTTCAACTTTTTGAAGTTGCTGCCGGGCTCGAACTTCATATATTTTGAAGCGGAGTTTTTCAAACAGGAAAAATCCATCAAATTCAGCATGAGTACTGGCAATGACTTTCCCATCTTCGATCAATTCAACCCGCTCACCCGGCTCGGCCTGGCCTTCGATTTCTCCTGTTTCCCATACGGGAATATTCATCGTGTTGATGTGGGTTGGGCGAGGCCGGACCGCCACCGCAGGATTAGAAACCATAAAAGGATCAGGGAGTGTATTCTCATCGATTTTAAGTCGAGCCAAACGGTAGGCCGGGCCCTTAAAAGCGATCATGCCATTTTTACCTGACTCCTCGGAGTGGTTTTTAAGCCGCACATTTTCAAGAAGCTCGTCTGTTTCGCTGTTGTACTTTCCATCCTGATCATGATCCAGAAATACGCGCACATTGACCGTCCCTATGTTGGTGCTCGGGTTTCGGCTCACCTGGTATCCCCCTGATGCATTCGGGCTCAATGAGAAGGTGACAGAAGCGATCACTTGAAAATCCCGCTCGGTGGAATAACTCCCGGTAACTCCCAACCCGATCTTTTTACCCTGCCACAGGAGGCTTTGGCTGATTACGTAATCCTTTTGACCGATCAAATTCTTTACGATGTTCAACCTTAAAGTCATATCATCAACAGGCCGGTAATCCAACGTACCCCGAACCGTCCTGATTTCAGCCTCGGGATGAACCTCATAGTTCAAACTGGTGCGTAACAGCAGTTTCGGGTGGATCCGCCCGTTGACCAGAAGATTTCCGCGCGTAAACTCATTTCCTCCGCCGAAGTTTGCCTCCATATCATGGGTCAGCGAAACCGGGCCGACACTGCCGGACATTTTTCCGCTGTATTTGTAACGGGTCACATCAAAGGTGTCGACCTTCTGTTCAGCGGCAAGCCCCAGAAAAATACTATCAAATCCTCTATTGAGCCTAAGGGTTCTGCGTCTTTTAAGATTTGGCTCACGATCGGTTTTGAGATCGAAAAATTCCACATGGTTGTATTGCACCCCCCAACCCTGAATACGGCTCAAAAACGAAGATTGAATTCCATACCCATCATTATCATCTGCCAGAAAATCCATTTTCAGGGAACTGCCAAAATATGATGTCTGAAAACCGACTTTCCCCAGGGTCTTTCTTTCCAGGGTGCTTGACATAAACGAAGTGACCGAGCTGGTAAGGGTCAGCCTTTTAGACAATCCGTAAAACACTTCTCCGAATCCCCGGATTCCCTCAATATGAGCCCGCGTTTGACTGTTGCGTCCTAAAAAAATATTCTCTCCCTGCTCAATAACACTGAAGCGGGACCACAATTTTCCCTCGGGGGCCATACCTCTGCCAATATTCACGAGCTGGGATTCCTGACGGACCTGACCCTGCGGACCATAAAATTTAAGAATGATATTGTTCTCACCAAACAGGAGCGGTATATCTCGAAATATAAACCGGCCACTGCCATCACTTTTTCTGAAATCCAAAAGGGTATTTCCTCTATACAGTTCCACCTCCCAACCGTCCAGCAGATCTCCTGTGATCGTGTCCGTATCAAATTGGGTTGCATTCTCTATAGGGAACGTTGAGAAATTGATTCCCCGGCCCGCGTCCGCCTGCGCCACCAATTCTATCGGAGGAGCAAAGACATCCCCCAACCGGACAAACCAGTCGGAATTTAACCGCTCCCATGTAAGGCGCAGGTCTGTCAATTCATCGCCGTCAAGCCCCCGGCCGAAAACAGTGGCCGTTCCGTACAAGGCCTCCATTCCCCCTTTGAAACTGTAATTGAAATTCTCATGGCCATTTTTCAAATACCTGGCTGAAATATCAAACGACGGCGGACCCAGCAAACCATACTCAAAATTCACAATAGGGGTATCTTCCGTGATTGTGTTGTAGGCCAGCATTTTTTGGAGGCGTTCCCGCTCCCATTTTTTCTCAATGGGTAATTTCCCCTGCCCTTTGATGAAGAGAGCCTGAAGGTTTTGGGAATAAGTGAATTTTGCCGGGAAAGCTTTTTCAAGTGCCTCCGACGTGGCAGTCGAGTTTGCGTCTTCCGAAGGCACAGCCTCGACCAGTAAGGCAATCTCATTCAATTTGAAATGAACCGACCCACCTTTTTCTTTCGCTTCAATGACTTCAGTCAATAATTGGGAATTGAGATAAACCGCAAGATACAGGGATTCCTCAGCATCTTTACTGGATAACGGCTGTTTCTCCCGGGGAGATGGGACCGATGGAGGTCTGGCCAAGTCATCCGGGTTGGAGTAAGCTTTACCGGCATTATCAAGGTCCTCAATGACCATAGTGGGATAACCCGACATCTCATGTCCGATTTCCGCATAGCTAATATCAAAAAAGCCATTCAAAAAAACTATAAGGCCTAAATGAATCACTACGGTGCAGACTCGCCCTGAAAACGACCCGTTCCTATAATTTTTGCTACGATCTAACAAAGTAATGCCCCAGTTAAAAAAGTGTTTCTATAAGAATGCAAGACCTAGACCAAAAAGGTGATATATGTTTCTAACGGGGTATTCCGAAAAAATAGGGGTAATCTATCCTTTTTATTTGGCATTCCGAAAAAAAATGGGGCTAAAAAGACTGTTTTTGCAACAGTGTGAATGTAAAGATTTCATTTTTGAAAACAAATGTCCCAATTCCGGTACAGTCCATTCCAAATTTTTAGAAAGAATGGCCGATGAAATTTTTTTAGCAGGATCTGTTCAAAAATTTTGGAGGAAACGGTAGACAGATTCTTTATAAAGAGGGGAAATTCAAGGAATATAATTTATTCGTATAAGGAACTGAGGGCGGGATCTGTATGGAAAAACAGAAGTCCTTTAACAAAATCTAAAACAACAAAACAGACAAATGTTGGCGTTGAAAATTGCCGGACGAACAGAGGAAGGAGGTATATCAGGGATTGTGCTTGATGATGATGGGAATGGATACCCCATAGACAATATCCAGGTTGATCTTGATTTTATCCGTAGGCCCTTCTGCTTTACGAGCCGGAGGAATGGCTTGAATCAATAGACGCGCCGTGTATTCGCCGGGAGCCAAATCGATGGGTTTGCGGGCAACGATTCTGACGGTCTGGTGTTCTCCCGGCCCTAACCTGACTCTTCTGGGACTGAACCGCACCCAGGCTTTTGCATTTTCGCCCTTATCTTTTTCAAGTAAAGGCGCAAGTGAAATACGATAATCAACAGGTATAGGATCCCTGTTCAGTATTTTAATCGTCCCCGAACGTATGCGGCCTTCAAATTCCAGTCTGACCGGAGCCACCAAAAGCCCTTTGCCTATGGCCTTTGTGTCACCCACTGCGGTCTGCCGGTCACCCAAAGCAGAAGATAAAAATGGCGACACCAGAAATCCCGGCTGAATCACAAGCAAAAAAAACATCAGCGTTATGGCGGATTTGAGGGAACAACTCTTGCTGAATAAGTATTTTCTAAAAGAGGGCTTCATAGCGTGAATGATTAAAAATTTATGGAAAAAACAGTTTGAAATCTAAACCAGCTACCTTCAACTGTAAGTCAACAAATAATAGAAAGCAACCGATTGTTACGCTTCCTCTCGAAAACGGAGCATGCTTTCGGTTTTCCTGCTTATTTTCACGCAAGGGACATGCCGATCGATCCGGCATACAATTCATATCGGATTCGGCGGCTATCTATTTTTAAAAATCCGGAATGTTTTAGCGACGGAGGGTGTACTCGCGGTTGGCAGGAATGGGATGCTCGATAAGCGTCTTGGTGCCGTCGGACCAACGAACCTCCACCTTTTGGATTTTAGTGTTCGCGCCCAACCCAAAATGCGCCAACGGCGCATCGAACGAACGGTAC
This sequence comes from Nitrospinaceae bacterium, assembly GCA_965237905.1. Lineage (GTDB taxonomy): Bacteria > Nitrospinota > Nitrospinia > Nitrospinales > Nitrospinaceae > SZUA-226. The sequence goes on from OZ250172.1 coordinate 1,378,148, forward strand.
CCGCCACTGGCTTTGATCTCCCGCACCTGGTGCCGCTTACCCTCCGGCCCGTAATGGATAATCACGCGGCACCCGATGCAGAACCGGTTGCCTCCGCCATCCTGCAATTTGAAAACCACACTGCTGTTGCGGGTCTCGTTGTTGCGATACACCTTGAACGGACCGTACTGGGTATTGGCAATGATATCCAGATCGCCGTCGTTGTCGATATCAATATACGTGTAAGCGGAGCTGTGATCCAAATCCTCCAGACCAAATTCCTTCTCCGCCGCCTGAAACGTCCTCCCCTGCTGATTATGGAAGAAATTGTTGGTGGCGAACTCCTGGGTGATCAATACGCCGTTGACCACATACAAGTCCTGCCACTCGTCGTTGTCCAGATCGGCAAAGCGCGCATTCCAACTCCATTCCGCCGTCTCCACATGGGCGTCCTTGGACACATCCTGAAAACGAGTGTCCGGCATGCCCTGCAATAGTATATTCGACATCGACCGCAAAGGAATCTCGTCGCGGGTGTCCGGATGCACCGCCTCCGGAATAAAATATTGTTCGCACAATTTCTTCGGCATCACGTGACTCGGAGCAATCTTCTCGCACAAACCGGGGTCCTCGCGGTGGGCGGCGAACAGAGCCAGCCGTGTCACCATGCAAGAACCAATCGATTGCGGATCCGTTAAAGAACTGCATCGCTCGGCTGGATCCTGCTTTTGGGGATTCAATAGAGTCACCACCTTCACTAGGTCGCGGCACTCGGCTTGCTTCAACACCATGCCTTCGGCACTGCAGAAATTCTGTCCCGCCTCCTGCATGACACTTCCAAAAATATTGAAAATCACATCGATGCCTTTGCTCATCCCGATGTTGGCCAGATACAAATCCAGTTGCAGATCGTTATTAAAATCGGCCGTATCCATACTCATCGTATTTTCTGTGGTGATCGGAACAATGCTGTCTTGCTTCCTGATTTTCTGAAAGGCATCCTTGCCCCTGCCGAAATAGTAGCTGTCTGCAACCTGATAATCGTTGCCGATCATCAAATCCAGACTGCCGTCATCGTTGAAATCGGAAAACAACACGGTATGGGTCTGTCCCGGCACGCCTTCCAGATCGCTGAGGGTAAATTTCAAATCACGGTTGATCACCAGTTGGTCGACCGACGTATCAATCGGTTTCCGCGTCAGCACTCCCAGAAAATAATTACCGTTGACGATATCCAGAAATCCGTCGCGGTTGACATCCCCAAACGCCGGGGCGGTGGTGACCAGGGCTTTATGATTGGGTATTTTCAAAACAGGGCGCTTGCCTTTTGGACCCAACGGATTCAGCCATAAAAAGTTTCCCGCGTCGAATGCCGTCAGAAAAATATCGAGCCAACCATCGTTATCCATATCCACAAAAGCCACACTGATACCCTGCTTGCCGGAAAATTCTTTCGGAATCCCACCTAGCCGTTTAAAATTTTTTCCGTTGACGTTCTGGTACAGTTCGAACCCGTTTTCGGTGGCCACCACCACATCCACCCAACCGTCTTGATTGAAATCTCCCGAAGCGATACCGCGTCCGAAGAAAAGAGGATCGTAAAAAATTTCCGGAGTCAGCCGGTTGGAATAAGTGATCCCCCAGTCGGGACCCAGCTTTTTGGAAAAAGGCGCACCGCCGCGGTTTCTCTTTTGAAAAGACGTGACACGAACCTCGACATCATCGATCTTCAAAAAGGGTTTGGAAACACGGGCGCGCGTCGGGTCAATGGCCATAGGTGCGTCCGCATCCGGCGGGGAAACCTGGCTACTGGAGGTTGCCTCCGGCTCATCGGCGATAAACGCGTCGTATTGTTCCAGCCATCGGATGTGCTTGTGGTCAGAATACGCCTGCGCCGAATAGCCCAAACCGATACCGAGCACCACGATAATGGCATACAACTGCAGAGCCACTTTCAGCGAAAACGTGCGGTACACAATCAACGCACTGTAGATACTGAATGTTCCCAGCGTGAACAACAATGTCATCACCAACCCGTCCGCCAGGCGCGACATCATCAACGCCTGCGTCAGTATTAGATCGAATGCAATGGGAAGCGGCAGAAACGTTCCTATGAATGAGATGACCGCATACCCTTTCCAATTGGGCTCCATGCCGATGAACTTGTCAAAACTCCACAGATGTACCACCAGTGCGCCCAGGAACCCGGCTAACAGCATCAGTGGAAAGGTGCGGATAAAAATGTACGAAAAACTTTTCCAGTAATCCCGCACCGCACTTTTAAAAGCGTTACCCCAGGAACCCGCATCGAGTACCACCTCGCTCATTGCTTTCGCTCCCGCCGTGGCGGCCTGCTTCGCCCGGTTCAGATCTTTCTTGGAGATGAACGGAACGATCAATAATACCAGCACAAACGTCGCGCCCAGTTTCAGCATCGCCATGTGAAACGGAAAAATAGAAAACAGCATGGTGAGCACGACAATATTCAACGTCGGCGAACTGAACATCACCGCCAGCGCGGTTTCCATCTTGCTCCCCGCCTCATAGAGACCCTTGGCGATGGGGGCGACGCAGTTGACGCATACGCCCAGCGGCGTGCCGACCAACATGCCCATCAAACTGTTTTTGAAACGTCGATCCGAGGTTTGCTTAGGGAGATACGACAGCAGGGTCAAAAATGCGCCCGCGAGAATCAGGCCGAACACCATCCCCCGCCAGTTGGTCTCGTACCAGTTGAGTGTCGTATAGAAAACGCGGGTATGAAGGGGGGCCTTATCCGGCGCGTGGAAATGCGCCTGGTGGGTCATCGGATCGTCAAACGCACCGGCACCCGACATCGCCGCCTTCTCGCCCAACGCCGGGTAACGCGACACGAACCAGAAGCACGTCACCACAGCCACGATAAACGCCACCAGAATAACAACCCGCTTGTTTTTAAACATTCAAACGCCTCCACTACCGGTCATGAGTCGCACAGTTCAGGAAAGAGGCGATTGTACCAAACCAGAGGTCAATTCAAAAGCTTCCCATACTAAAGCGTTATGATATATCCGAACGCGAACAGATGAAACACTCGGCTAATATCAACTTTACGCCGACTGACCGGACGAGTTACGGGATCTATTATAATTTTGTCTACGACGATTACGACACGTCTCAACTGGGATTGCAGAACAGCCAGCGGCATGACGTCACCTTCGACTGGACCTATACGCCTTCGGATGCCACAACCCTTAATGTCTATTACACCTATGAAAATATCGTCACGGAACAACTCAACCGGGACAGCTTAGGAACATTATCAACCGATCCCGCTCGTAACTGGATCGCCAATCATGACAACGACGCACATACGGTCGGTGCCGGGGTCTCTCATCAGTATGCTGAAGGCCAGGTGAAGCTGAGCGCGGACTACTGGTTTTCCGACAGTGCGGAAGAGATTACCTTTACGACAGGAGGGTTCGTCATCCCTGAAGACATGCCCAAGCTGAAAACCCGCAACCACAACGCGCGCTTGACGGGGCGGTACCGATGGAGCCCCAACGTGGATGTCAGCCTGAGCTACCTGTATCAGAGATTTGAGATCGACGATTTTGCTACCGACGGCTTCAGCCCCGGCTCCGCACTTATTCCCGAAGTGCTGACCCTGTTCGGCACCCTGCCGAACTTCGACGCCCACACCGTGATGGCCTACTTCACCTACCGAATCGGGACCACTAAAAAGTAAGGTTTATTTATGATGACACTGCTTGCAGTTCGTACTGGCGGAGAAGGCCTGTTTGCCGTTGTGACAGGACCCGCAATATTTTCCCTTGCGGAGGGCTTTCATGGTCAGGGCGTTATTCACGTCGGTACTGCCCGCTTTTTTCTGGAACAGGGAATCATGGCAGTCGCTACAACCCACTCCCGCGCTTTTATGGGTATCATGATTGAACGGCACGGGAGCGAAGCTTTTGGTATCCTTGAACACGATTTTCCCGGGCCCGTCATCCGCCTGAATCGGCGTCCCATTCCACAACAAGCCGACGGCCACGAGGACCGTCAAACTGAAAACCCACATTTCAATTTTCATAGAACCCCCTTCTCGAACAATGACATCTCCTGAAATCTATGCCATTATATCCCGCTCACTGTTTCAATACGAAGAATAACTGAAGGTCGTTTTCAGGTCTTATAATATAGAGGAGTATTATTCTATTTAATTCCATTAAATGCTTTCCTGGGAGAATGGCGTATATCCGTCATTGTTTGATATAATCTTCAAGTACCCGAATAGGAGGCCTGTCCATTCTACAACCAACCTTTACTGAGGCGGAACTGCATTCCATGAGAAAAGACAGTTACCACATTGAAATGGATAACCTCTCACGCTTTCCCATTGAACGGTCCGGTGACTGCGAAAATTGGGAAAACGTGTCGCACGAAGAGCTGGACGCTCTTCTGGACAAGATTGACGAAGCAAAGGCGAAGAATTTTCTCGCCGTTGTACGAGGCGGAAGTTTTTCCAGGCTCGAAGATTACTATTATCGCATCCGTCCCCGATCCTGACCCGGCCCGCCCTATGCCCCACAAACTCCAAGTCGTTTTGATCGAACCGGAAATCCCCAACAATACCGGGTCCATTGGCCGCTTATGCCTTGCCACCCAAACCACCCTGCACCTGGTAGACCCCCTGGGTTTTGAAATCAACGACACCCAATTGAAACGCGCCGGGCTGGATTACTGGCAGTATCTGGATGTAGTCCGGCACCCGAGCCTCGACGCTTTTTTCGCATCCCTTCCCAAAGAGGCTCCTCTGGTTTTCTTTTCCAAAAAGGCAAAACCTCTGTACAGCGAACACCACTATCAACCGGGAAGTTATTTGATTTTCGGAAAGGAGACCAAGGGTCTTTCTGAAGAACTGATTAACCAATATTCCGGCCAGGCGTTTCGCATTCCTTTATACGACTCGCGGGTGCGATCACTCAATCTGTCCAATGCGGTTTCCGTCGTTGTCTATGAGGCGATTCGACAACTGGGCTCCTAAAAAACTCCTACCCCCAAACTACCCCACATTTATTTCCTTGAAAGTTGAGTCCGCAAAACCGAATTAAAAATTCTTAATTCGGGATTAACGAGGGCTTAATCTCTCCCCCCTATATTAGTAACAAATAGCATTGAGCTATTAAGTCACTGAAAAAGACCTAAAGCGAATTGAACTGGAAAGAATAAACCCGTTGCTACAGAGAGGAGTCCGTTATGATCTCCCTAAAAGTAAATAAAAATAGAGGGTTCGAAATAAAAGCAATGACTTTATTTATGGTACTGGCGCTGGCAGGTTTTAGTTTCTCCAATCCGGCCTGGGCCGGTGGTGGAGACAAAGGTCCTTGTCCGCAACCCAGAAAAACCAAATCCGCGCCGGCCAATTTGGTCAAAGCCAGTATTCCGGCCAGTGCGAGTGTGGAAGCGGGCAAGGAAATTTTTGAGAAAAGCGCGAAGCCTATGGCCTGCAAAATGTGTCATGGCAGTGAAGGCAAGGGTAACGGACAGTTGGGCAAAATCATGAATCCGCGGCCCCGGAACTTTACCTGTTCCAAAACCATGAAACACGTTTCTCCCGGCCAGATGTTCTGGATCGTCAAAAACGGATCCAAGGGAACCGGAATGGTGGCGCATGGGAAAAAGCTGAACGACAAGCAAATCTGGGATGTTGTGAAATATATCAATACCCAGTTTGTTAAACGGTAAATGAGAACTGTTTCTCTCTTTTTAGAGGAGGTATGAGCCATGAAAGCAACACTCAAAGTAGCAGGACTCATGATCTGCCTGACCCTGTGGGTCGCACAAGAGGGTTTGGCAAAAACGAAAACGTATCAGGCGGGGACCGTAACCAACGGCGGTAGCCTTTCCGGTTCTGTTTTGTTCAAAGGCAAGGTTCCCGCACCGATTCAAGAGGATTTGAATAAGGGTAAAAATGCGGAATTCTGCGCTACACATCCAGACACAAAAGAGGGAAACATTCGCCCTCGCCATAAAGTGGTCGTTACGGACGGCAAATTGAAAGACACTGTCGTGTTTATTGAGAACATTGAGCAAGGGAAAGATTGGTCTTCTCAGGCCACCAAGTTCGATTTTAAGAACTGCGACATTTTTCCCAAGGTCACGGTCGTACGGAAAGCCCCCAAGAAAATGAAGACCGGTCTGGTTCAAATCACCAACCACGATCCGGATATTCTTCATAATCCACACGGATATTCCAAGGTTGGGGCCAGCGCCAAAACCTTGTTCAACAAACCGCTTCCCAACAAAGGCGACGTGGCCGACGTCACCAAAAATATGAAGCGGTTTAAAATGAAAAAAGACAAGCACTTCTTCCTGCAGTGCGATCAGCATAATTTTATGGAAGCGGATGCGCGTATCATTTGGAACCCTTACTATGCCATCACGGCGAAAGAGGGATCATTTCAAATCGATCAAATTCCTGCCGGGACCTACCGGATCACGGCATGGCATCCTTATGTCGGTGAAGTCTCTCAGGAAGTGACCATTGAGGCTGGCCAGAAAGCGCAGTTGGAATTTCAACTGACCGGCAAATAACAACTCTTTTCATCTTCAATGCGCCACGGCGGTACCGGACACTCTCCGGTACCGTTTTTTATTTTTGAAGTCCGCTCTCCTTTCCCGTTGTTCACAGGTTGAATCCATTAGCTATTGATAGTATAAACAGGGCTCCAGGGCCGGACAGGCCTCACCGTGACCTCGGGGAGCAGGCAAATGGTATTCTCATGGATTAGAATTGCATTGGGTTTCGCTTCCGTACTGCTTTTGTTTGCCTGCAACTCTTCGGACACCACCAGCACTCCCCCTTCCAGAATCGAAGAACAAAAACAAATCGAAAAGTTTGTCGAAGCGGCTCGCAAAGGTCAGTCGCACACTGTCATTTTAATGCTCGATAACGGACTGATGAATCGTCAGGCCGCCCTGGATAAGGGACTGATGGCCGCACTGGAGGGGGAGCACACCGATCTGGCCGCGTTTCTCCTTAACCGGGGAGCCGATCCAAAAGCGAAAAACGGTGGATCATTCACCGCTTTAATGGAAACGGCTTTGCTAGGCGATTTCCATCTTGTTCGTCAATTGATGGAATTGGGAGCCGACCCGCACGCCGTCGACAATGAAGGCCGGACCGCACTGATGAGCGCCGTTACCGGCGGCAATCTGGAAGCGGTGGATTTGATCCTTAACCGGAAACCCAAAGTCAACGTGCAAGATAAGACAGGCTTCACCGCCTTGATGTGGGCCGCAACCGGCAACCACCCCGAAATCGTCGAACGCTTAATCGAACACAGTGCCAACGTCAATCTGCGCGACCGTAACGGCTACTCAGCGCTCTGGCTGGCAACCCTCCGGGAAAATCTCAATACCGTCCGTATTCTGGTGGATAAAGGTGCCAAAATTAATCTGATTAATAAAGACGGATTTTGCCTGCTGATCGATGCCGTCGCGGGAAGTAGCTCGGAAATCTCTCAGCTGTTGCTCGACGCAAAAGCCAATATCAATATCAAAGATCGGCAAGGACGCACTGCATTGATCGAAGCCCTTCATCGAGGCACTCCCGAAACTATCCGGCTTCTTATCAAACGAGATGCCGATGTCCAGCATAAAGACGGACAGAGAAATACCGCGTTGATGGCGGCCGTCGCCCGCGGCGACCTCGAAATCCTTAAATCCCTGCTGAAGTTGAAACCCGATCTGGATGTCAAAAACCGAATCGGCCGAACCGCATTGAACGATGCCGCCTGGCTGGAGAATCTTCCCATGGTGCGCCTCCTTTTAAAAAAAGGCGCTGACCCCAATATCCTGGACCGGCAAGGGGTCAGTCCACTCAGCAGTGCCGCAGGCAAGGGAAATATGGAAATGGTCAAATTGCTTCTCAGGTGGGGTGCCAAAATTAAGGGAGAAGAAGGCCAAAGGTTTAACGCGCTCAACAGCGCCGCCTTCGGCGGGAACATAAAGATCGTCAAATTGTTTTTGAGGAAGGGAGGCGATGTCAATGCGCCGGATGCGCATGGGATGACTCCGCTGATCAGCGCCGCCTTCGGCAACAATATTGAAATCGTGCAATTACTGCTCGACAAAGGAGCGGATATCAACGCCCGCACCCGAAGAAGATGGACCGCACTGATGAGTGCGGCGTTCGAGGGTAACCTGAAAATCGTGGAATTATTGATTGATCAAGGAGCGGACCGACACGTGAAAACCCGTGACGGATGGACCGCCTACAAAAGTGCGGAGATGGGGGGCCACACCCGTATCGCCCGGCTCCTCACGCCCGATGTCGAATCTCTCCAGAAAGAAGAAGCGCCTCAATAAGTTCTTTCAAACCGCAGGTTCCGTGACGGATCGGGATTATAAACATATTCCAGCATCAACGCCCAGTTGCCTTTTTCATAATCGCGTTCGCCCCCCTCGGTTCCATAGGCACGAGGATTAAAAAGAAACTTGGCATGGTGCTGTCCGTCACGATTTCTCACGAAAATCACCCCGGCCGATTTCTGATTAAAATCCATGCGAGCAGAATTGGCGTAACCGGTAGCCGGTGCTTGATCGGTGTATACCAGATGATCAAACCGGACCCCTAACATCTCTTCTGAAACGAAATGGAGCCCACCTCCACCTGTCGCGGTGAGACCGATGTTTTTCCTGTCAAAGCTGGAGTTAAATTGCGGAAACACGTCCGCCTCATCGGGATTGAACGTGATGCGTTTCTCGGAGAATATCCAGCCGAAGGGTTTAAATCCCTGAATGCCCAGTTTAAGTATTCCAAACTGAGGCCGCACATAATCCGGAGCCTTGCTTTTAATCTGAAGAACAACCGTGCTGTCGGGTTCGAACCAACCCCTAAACCTGACATAGCCCTCCCTTTCGGTCTTCAGTTTCGCACTGGTCCCGACATCATACACCACTCGGAAATTTCCCTGGGAATCGGATACCGATTCGAATGTATACATATGATCCCAGGTAACGCCACCGGTGAAATTCCACCCCGATTGCTGGAGAATCACCCGCACCCCAGCCACCGGCTGGCGCGTTTCGTAGTCGATCACCTGTCCTTCAATAAATTGTTCGCCGGAACATCCGGAGCCCGCCAAGCCCAACCCAAGCAGGAGAAGAATTATCAGGAACTTGTGGAAATGAGTATCGCAGGATGTCATGGCACCCTTCCATCCGGAGAATTATTATTGGGAGGCGTCTTTGGCACAACGAAAACCGAAGTTAGAGTTGCGCACATAGGGGTCCGACCAATAACGGGTGGCGGGGGTCAGGTGTCGTGCGCCGGAGTACCAGGAGCCGCCGCGCAATCCTTTTTCCTCCCCTGTCTCGGGGCCTTTCGGATTTTTCGCAGGGCTTCGTTCATAATACTTTTTTTCATACCAATCCGCCACCCACTCCCAGACATTGCCTGAAGTATCGTACACTCCGTAAGCATTGGGCTGGCGGTTTCCTACCGGATGAGTCTGGTCTTCCGAGTTGTCATCGAACCAGGCATATTCCGGATTCATGTCTTCGCCCCAGAAGTACAAAGAAGGTGTTCCGCCACGCGCGGCTTTTCCCCATTCGGCTTCGGTGGGCAGGCGCTTGCCGGCCTTCGCGCAATAGCCCCGTGCCTCGTACCAAGTGACCTGCTCGACGGGATGATTCTCTCCTGTGAATTTTGAGGGATTGGCCCCCCGGAGGCGCTCATAATCTTTTTGAACCACCTCAAATTGATCCATGAAAAACCCATCCAGATAGACTTTGTGCGGGGTTTTGTTGCTCGCCCCTTCCAAACCCATGACAAATTCCCCCGGCGGTATCCACACCATGCCTTCAGGAGGTTGCGGAGCCGCTTCGGTTAAAGTGGGAGCCCACAACAGGAATGACACCAACAGCATTGCCAACACCAACGATTTTTGATGGAAAAATTTATTTTTCATACGCGGATTCAAATCGTGCTCCTCTTTATCATTTTAAAATATTTGATTGCCCACACACCCGAACTATTCCCTCAACAAGCCAAACAGTATATTATCATACGAACCTCGGGTTCCGGAAAAACCTCAAGAACCGCTAACCGAAGGAGCAAGGCGCTCAAATGTCATTTTGGAATTGGCTTGGATCAGGCAAACTCAAGGAGTGCGAAGAGAAAGCACGACGCGAACCGGAGAATCCCCAATCTCACTTTGAGCTGGGAACGGAATACGAGCGGCAGGGTCAATATCCCCCGGCCATTGAAGCGTTTCAACAAACACTGAAACTGAGTCCCCGATCTGCTGAAACCCATTTCAACCTGGGGGTGCTCTACGAAACTACCCAAAACGGTCGGCAGGCCATTTCCCATATGGTGCAAGCGGGCAATCTGTTCTCCGAGCGCAACGATATGGAAAATAAAGACAAGGCCCGCAAGAAACTGAAAGCGTATTACGAGCAATTCGATTTCCAGCCCGGCGACAACCCACCCTCTGTTTGAAACCCACCTCTTTTCAACCTTTTTTTACCTTCCTCTGAATCCAATTGCCTCCTCAAAAAACTGTGTTACTCTGGAAACTACCCTGCTAAACAGCTATTATCACTTTAAGGCCTGATTTATGAAAGTCTGTCTGATAGAACCGCCCAAATTCGTTTCGCTGACCAATTTCGTATCCACGATCAGCATGCCGCCGCTCGGCCTGGCCTATATCGCCGCCGCAGTGCGCGAAGCGGGACACGAGGTAACGTTGGTCGACGGACCCGGTTCGGCTCCCCGGAATTTTTTTCAATTCAAGGATGTTCGGGTACGAGGTTTAACCAAGGAAGACCTTATCGAGCGCATTCCAAAAGACTCCGAAGTCATCGCTCTGGGATGCATGTTCACATCCAACTGGGTCTATGTCCGGGAAATCGTGAAGGATATTCGCGCCCGATTTCCGAACGCCAAATTGATCATGGGCGGTGAGCACGTTACCGGTTTTCCCGAGCTGTCCCTCGAACAAGCGCCCTTGGACGCTGTAGTCCTGGGCGAAGGCGAAGAAATTGTCGTTCACCTACTCGAACATTTTGAAAAGAAGGCCCCGCTGGAGGAGCTGGAGGGAGTGGCCTTCCGTTCCTCTGATGGAAGCATTCAGGTGAAACCCCGGTACCGGCGCATCAAGGATATCGATTCCATCTCTTGGCCGGCGTGGGATTTGTTCGACATCCAACAATATAATGAAGTCAATCAACCGCACGGCGCGTCGCAGGGACGCTTCATGCCGATGCTGGCGACACGCGGGTGCCCGTTTCAGTGCACGTTCTGCACCAGTCCCAACATGTGGACCACTGAATGGATCGCGCGCGACTACAAAAACGTGGTCGACGAGATGCAAAATTACCAGAAAATATATGGGACCAGCGATTTTCAATTCGAAGACCTCACCGCCATCGTCCGCAAGGATTGGATCGTCGACTTCTGCGACGAAGTTGTCCGGCGTGGTATGAAAGTTACCTTTCAGATGCCGTCGGGAACGCGCAGTGAATCGATCGATGCTGAAGTCGCGCAGAAACTTAAAGCCGCAGGATGCCACGAGTTCGCGTTTGCTCCGGAGTCCGGCGATCCTGAAATATTGAAGGCCATCAAAAAGAAAGTCAAACTTCCTGCCATGTACGAGGCCGCCCGCAATGCCATGGATGCGGGGATCAACGTTGGTTGCTTTTTTATCATCGGCTTTCCGGAAGATACCTACCGGAGCGTCCTGAAAACTTATGCCGCCATGGTCAAATGCGCGTTGAAAGGCTTCACCAACGTCAATCTCAATGCCTACTCACCGCAACCCAACACCGAATCGTTCCAGGAACTGCAGGCCAACGGCGTCATTACAGAATTGGACGACGAATACCTGATGAGCCTGTTCACCTTTCAGGATTTCGGCGCTAAGAAAACTTCGTACAATCCGAAGTTCGGCGACCACGAATTATCTTTTCTGGTGATCTTCGGGCAAGGATTGTTCTACGTATTTTATTTCCTGCGAAAACCACGCAGAATTTTCGAGTTGATGATCGATCTGGTTTCCAATTCGGCACGCAACAAGAGCAACAAAATGGCCAAGTCCGCCCTCAAAGATGCGTTTACTGTTGTCAAATCCAGACTGGTCGGCGTTTTTAAATAAGGCAGTTCTGAGGAAGGAAATCGGGGCTCATTTTTCTACAACAAGAAAAGATTGTTTGCCCATGACCCTCCAAACCAAAGGCACCTTCAGATAAAGCCAAACCAAAAACGGGTGTTGAGGAATTTTACTTTTGGTGGTAAATGGAAGGAATTTTGAAATGACGCGCTTAATTTTAAATCCCTTGATGAGGAGTCCTTCGATGAGACTTTTCTCCGTCAATGCAATATGATGATCAAAGAAATCCCAGTATTCAAAACCCACATGGCGGATGTTGGGCTGAAGGATCAAGAATAAACCGCCCTTTTTTAAAACCCGGTGAACCTCGTTAAACGTTTGCAGGGCCTCCTCCTTGGTTCTCAAATGTTCCAGAAAGTTGCTGGTGAACACAACATCTATTGATTCATCAGCCAGAAAGGACAGATTGGTAGAACTGGCCTGCTGAACTGTGACATTGGTGTGAGCAAGCGAAGGCGTGTCGTCGTTGAGGTCGACGGCTAATTTTTCCCGGCATTGGATGTTGTTGATGAAATCACAATACCCGGCGCCCAAATCCAAAACGGTGTCATTGGGAGAAACATACTCTTGGAAAAAGTGCTTACACAAAACCTCCCATATCCGGGCTTTACACTCGGCCTCTTTTTTACTAAACCGGCCCTGATATAACAAATCCAGGTTTTTATGGAGTTTTTTCTTTCCTCCAGACCCGGGGAATTTTTCTTGAGGGTTTAATTCTATGTCAGGCTTGTCCATGAATTTTTCTTATCAAAACTTTAAGGGCGGGATATGATTTTGACTGATGTTTTGGCTGAAAGAGAACGATCGCGACTGGCCTACTGGGACAAAGTCGATTACTTTCTTTCCCTTCGGCTCAACTGGCGAGCCCAGATGGCACGAAACATGTTTCATCTTCTTCCTGGGGAATCCCTCTTGGAACTGGAATGCGGCGACGCTCGCTGGGCACAGAAAATTTCCGAGGTCAATCATCATACCAATCCGATCTGTGCCGCCACGTTCGACCCCGAATGCCACGAGAAACTCAAGCATCAGGATCTTCCTGCAAACATAGAACCGGTTCTACTGGATTCTCTTCCCGGCGCATTAGAAAATAGGAAATTTGATTATGTGGTGGCCTGGCACATGCTCCCAAACGAAAACTATAGTCAGTTTCTTCTGAATGTCAAACACTTCTTGAAACCGGGAGGAAAATTCCTGCTTTTTGAACCCAACCCCTGGAATCCATATCATCAATTACGAAAAATTATTTCTAAATTATTGTTTTTCAAAAAAGCCAAAGGCAAGCGGGCCGCATTCAACCGAATTCAGATGATGTCCATTCTCTCAGATATCGGTTTTACCGGAGTTAAGATTCTTCCGTACGACTTCTTGTTTCCACCGGTTCCAAAATTCATGTTGTGGCCCATGCAAAACCTGAGTTTGATTCTGGAAAATACTCCCTATTTGAGAAACTTCTCAGGAGATTTGTATCTGCATGGACAAAAACCTGCGCCTGATGAGTGGTCCCGCCCAATGGTCAACCTGGCACATCATGATAGTTTGAAGCAACGGGTTTCTGTCGTCGTCCCCTGCCACAACGAGGAAGCCAATATCCTGCCGCTGGTTCAAAGTCTGAGGGGATACTATGACGATTACCTTCACGAAATCGTTCTAGTTGATGACAACAGCCGTGACCGGACGGCGGAAGTGGCGGAGCATCTTGGACAGGAAGATCCCCGGATCAAACTGGTGCGGCGCAGTATGCCCAATGGCGTAGGCCGGGCACTGCGCGACGGCCTGGCCGCCGCCAGCGGCGATTATATTCTGCTCATGGATTGCGATTTCCAGCACATCCTGCCGGAGTTGACAGGTCTGTTCGAGGCCGCCGATCAAGGGGCGGACGTGGCCATCGGGAGTCGCTTCTCGCGCGACAGCGTTCTTTTAAATTATCCGTTTACCAAAATTATAGCCAACCGGGTCTTTCATATATTCGCGCGGATCCTGTTTCGGAAATATCTGCGTGATCTGACCAACAACCTCAAACTGATGAAACAGGAGGTAGCCCGCAACCTTCACCTGGAATCGGATGATTTTGCGGCCAATGCTGAAACCGGTCTGCAACCGCTTTTATTGGGATATAAGGTCGTGGAAGTACCGATCTCTTGGATCAACCGCTCCATAGACATGGGCTTTTCCAGTTTCAACCTGGGTCATACCGGCCCCAATTATCTGAAGGTTCTTTTCCGTTTATTCGTAAGGCGATTTTTTGGAAAAGATATGGTGTTGCAATCCACCAAACAACCCAAGCCCGATACCCCCTGACGTTTCAAGAACATCCCTGAGCAAAAACTACCTCTAAAAATATCTATAACCCGCTTTTATCCAATATTTTGTGGCGCAATCCGAAAGAATTCGTTATATTAAAGGAATCCAATAGATAGGAAAGAAATCCATGACAGAACCAACATCCGCGCCCAAAATCCTGGTGGTAGACGATGAGGTGAAGATGTGCTTCACCTTGACCAAATTATTCGAACTGAGCAATTACTCTGTAGCCGTCGCTCACAATGGATTGGAGGCTTTGGATAAAATCGACAGCTTTCAACCACACTGCATTCTGCTGGACATACGCATGCCCCAAATGAATGGCATCGAAGTCCTCAAGAAGGTGAAGCAGGAACATCCTGAAATTGTGGTCATCATGACCACCGCAGTGGCCACTGAAGAAAGCCGAGATGAATGCCTCGAAATCGGCGCCGCCGAATACCTGATCAAACCCATCGACTTTAAAGAACTCCTCGGAATCATAAAGAACCGGATCCACCCCACCGTTAAAAGCTGACTGGCTTACTCCTCCGTATCTGAATCCTTTCGTTTCCTTTTTCTCCAGGATTGAAATATATTTAAGATGAGGTAAGCGCTGTACGGGATCAGCAACCCAAATACCAGAATCCCCCAAGTCAAACCGCTGTCGCCGTATCGTTTAGCGAGAGTTTCAAGAGGTCCGGTATAAGCCCAAACTCCATAAACTAAAATGACTGCGCCTAACAATAAATTCTGGAACCATTTCACGGCAATCACCACTTCTGTAATTTTCGTTTGGGTGCTTCTGGGATATCCAGCGGCCAGGGTTACTGCCTCCCCGGAAACGCTCAATGATCCCAACGGCAAAGCTCATTATAAGCCAAACGCAAAACTCCTTAGGAAACAGGAGTTTCCCCAACCCTCACTTCAACCCTGAGAAACCTCTCTCCGCGCTCTTGTGAAAATCGCCCCACCGGGAATCTTTCGGGATATAATGACCTTAGATGAAAACGCACCAAATTCCACAAAATACAAATAATGCCTCCACGCTGAAAGCCCTTCTGGTGGGTGTAGAAATCGCCGGCTCCGGTTCTCTCGGACATTCTCTGGATGAGTTGGACGGATTGGCCCGTACCGCTCATTACCAACCGGTCGCCACCTTTACCCAGCGACTGACTACCATTAATTCGAAAACATTCATCGGCAAGGGCAAGGTCGAAGAGTTGGTCACAGCGGTGAAGCATCACGAAGCCGACGCGGTGATTTTCGACGAAGCCCTCACTCCGGCGCAAACGCGCAATCTGGAAAGTATTCTGAAATGCGGCATCGTGGACCGTCCGTGGATCATCCTCGAAATTTTCAAAGCTCATGCCCGTACCCGCGAAGCTAAAACGCAGGTGGCGCTCGCGCGATTGCAATATGCCCTGCCCCGCCTCACCAAAATGTGGACCCATCTGTCACGGCAGAGAGGCGGCATTGGTATGCGTGATGTGGGTGAAACGCAGATTCAATTGGACCGGCGCATTATCCGCGACAATATCGCCAAGCTCAATAAGAAACTCAAACTCATTCACCTTGAACGCCAAACTCAAAGAAAGGCGCGCCTGAACGCTTACCAGGTGTCGCTGGTGGGCTACACCAATGTCGGCAAGTCCACCCTGATGAACTGCCTCACCGGAACCGATACTCTGGTGGCAGACAAGCTGTTCGCCACGCTCGACTCCACCGTGCGTAAGGTGAAAAAGAATTTTCCGTACCCCATCCTGCTGGCGGACACCGTCGGGCTGATCGATAAATTGCCGCACGATCTGGTGGCGTCGTTCAAAAGTACGCTCGATGAAATTCGCAACGCCAACCTGCTCCTGCATGTGGTGGACATCAGCCATCCTAACTTCAAAGAGCAGTTGCGTGTCGCAGAAGAACTCATTCGGGAAATGGGTGCGGAGGACCTCCCTGTGGTGCTGGTCTTCAACAAGATCGACCGGATGGCAGAAGACGATACGTTGGGACACATGAAACGGCAGTACCCGGAAGCGGTATTCGTTTCATGCCAACAAGGAATGGGAATGGATGATTTGAGGAAAGCCATCGTCATGGAATACGAAGCGAATCTGTTGCCCTACCGGGTGGAACTCAAATATCCGCAAAACAACCTGATCCAGAACATCAGGAAACATGCTTTGATTATCAAAGAAGACTACCAGAAAACTTCGGTTACTCTCGACTTGAGAGTATGGCCGCAGAACAAATCCAAGCTGATGGAAGTTCTCAACGGACATCCCCAAACGGTCGCCCGGTAAAATTTTCCGCGTTATTTCCTGGTCATTTCCGTAACAACGTACAATCCCTTGTCGGTGACCACGTATTGTCCTGCCACGGCATCTCCTTTTTTGAGATCGCCGATCCCGGAAAGGCCTTTTAACTTCGATTGATCGTTCACCACCACGGTAAACCTTTTCTTGGTGGCTGGATCTTTTATCGACACTTTGTTTTTGGCCGCGATCACCTTTTTAACATTGCCGGAGAAGGAAACCGCATCCCCCGCCCAAACTGAAGAGCTCGCGAACACCAAAGCAACCACCAAAACCAAATACCTCAGGAACCGCTGATTGATCGAATGCATAGTATCTCCTCTCGGCACGGGTCTGCGCCGATTACAAGTTAGGATAAAAAAATGAATGGGTATTGTCTGAGAGAATTATACCACGATGAGATTGGCATGGTTGACGGCAAGTTTCTTCTTACCCGCTTTCTTAAAAAAAACAACGACCTTCCAGTCACCTTCGTTCCCCTCGCGATTGACCACCACGCCGGAGCCAAACTTGGGATGCAGGACTTTGGTGCCGACGCAATACTCGCCGTTTCCAGAGGACACCCGCGGCGTCGATTCCGGCAGAGACATTTCCGGTTGTCTTCCATACGAGGAAGGTGACCGGGTTTCGAACCCGCCCACCGCCATTTCCTTTTGCAGAACTTCTCCAGGGATGGCCGTGAGAAAATCCGACGGCTGGTAATTGTAAGTATTGCCATAAATCCGCCGACGCCGCGCGTTGGTGATCATCAACCGGCTCTTGGCGCGGGTGATACCGACGTAACACAGGCGCCGTTCCTCTTCGAACTCCTCGGTGCTGGACATGGAACTGGCGTGCGGCAGTAAACCATTTTCAACGCCGATCATGCACACACCCTCGAACTCAAGACCTTTGCAGGTGTGCAGGGTCATCAACGGCAAAACGCCCCGGCTGTCATCGAGATTGTCAAGATCCGAAACCAGAGCGGTGGTATCCAGGAACTCCCTCATGGAATTTTCCGGATGCGATTCGCTGAACTGTTCGACAGCAGAATACAGCTCGTTGAGATTTTCCAAACGGCTCCGGCTTTCAACCGAATTTTCATTTTCCAGCTTGGCCATGTATCCGGTACGCGCCAGGATTTCATTCAAAAATTCCTCTGCCGCCCGCTCTTCATAAATCGAGTGCAGGTGATCTATCAGCGCAACAAACTGGGAAATCTTTTTGGCTGGCCCGGTGGACACTATTTTTTGCGGCTCCGTCTGCCGTAGCCCTTCCAGCAGGGGCAAGCCGTGTTGATCGCAATAGGCTTCCACTTTCTCCAGAGACGATTTGCCGATGCCCCGCACCGGCACGTTGACGATGCGCTTCAATGATACCGAGTCGGCGGGGTTCAACACCACCCGCATGTACGCGAGGACGTCTTTGACCTCCCTGCGCTCGTAAAACTTGAGGCCGCCCACCACCTGGTAGGGCAGTTCCATCTGGCGCAATTGATCCTCCACCACGCGCGACTGCGCGTTAGTGCGGTACAACACCGCCATGTCGTTGAAGGAATGGCCATCCTCATTCGCCCATTCCTGAAGACGCTCACACACCGCACGGGCCTCATCAATTTCATCCTCTGCACGGTAATAAATGATTTGATGTCCGGCATCATTTTCCGTCCACAGGGTTTTATCCTTGCGGGCCACGTTCTCCCGGACCACCGCCGCCGCTGCCGTGAGGATGTTCTGGGTCGAACGGTAATTCTGCTCCAGCTTGATCACACGCGTGTTGGCATAATCCTTCTCGAAGTGCAGAATGTTTTCAATATTGGCTCCCCGCCAGCGGTAAATACTCTGATCGTCATCGCCCACCACGCACACATTTTGATGGCTCTCCGTCAAGATCCGCACCAGATTGTACTGAGTCACATTCGTATCCTGAAATTCATCGACCAGCACATATTGGAACCGGCGGTTGTAATAATCTTTGATGGAGGAATGCTTGCGAAGCAGGTGAACGGTCAGCATCAATAGATCGTCGAAGTCGAGACCGTTATTGTCGCGCAACGCCTGCTGGTACACTGGATACACTTCCGCCGCTTTCAGCTGATGGCCGTATGAATAATTGTCCAGCCGGATATCGCTGGGGAATAGATAATCATTTTTGAAGCCGCTGATGTGACCGAGAATGGCGCGCGGCGGAAACGCTTCTTCATTCACGTTCACCTTTTTCATACACTTTTTGACCAGTGACAATTGATCCTGGGCGTCGTAAATCACAAAATCGTTGCTGTACCCGAGCTCGTGAATATGCTTGCGCAACAGCTTCAGGCAAAACGAGTGAAAGGTGCTGACCCAGGGATAGGTCTCGCACGATCCCAGTTTCTGATACACACGGTCCAGCATTTCCTTCGCCGCTTTATTGGTGAAGGTGATGGCGAGGATCGACTCCGGCGGCACCTGCTTTTCCCGAATCAGATAAACGATGCGATAGGTAATGGCCCGCGTCTTGCCGGAGCCGGCACCGGCGACCACCAGTACCGGACCCTCGGTCTGGTGGACCGCTTCTAATTGCTGTGGATTGAGTTCGTCGGAAAACATATCAAATTAAAGGTTGGTTGCTGTCCATGCCAGCTTATCATTTTCGGAAGGTTGACTGCCAGCTTCGGTTTGATTTAAATCAGATGTTCCCAGATCACGGCCGCCAGAGCTTCGATAAACAGGGGGGAGGTGTTGAGTGATTCGGTTCGATACAGCTCGATGCCCCGTTCGGCGGCGTATTCCTTGAAAGCAATATCGATATCGTACAGGATTTCAATGTGGTCGCACACGAAACCAACGGAAACAACGAGCGCCGTTTTGCCTCCAGCCTCCCCTATTTTATCGAGGGTCTCCTCCACGCTCGGCTCCAGCCACGGCACAGGAATCATGCCCTGGCTCTGGTACGCCTGATGGCAGTTGGGAATATCGACCTGTTGCAAAATTCCCTGCATGGTTTTACCGTATTCTTCAACATAGGGGTCGCCGAACATCTCCACCGAATCGGCGGGAATACTGTGCACGGTAAAGATCGTATGAACATCTTTCTTCCCCTTGGCCTTTAAATCTACGGCGGCGGCCTGATAGCGTTCCACGAACGCGTCGATCAACAGCGGTTGATTCGGCCAGCTGGTGATAAATCTCACTTCAAGCTTTTTGGATTGCCAAACCTCCATCGCATCGAAAAAAGCTTTCTGATAACGCTCGGTACTCCACCGACTGTACTGTGGAGCCAGGCACAGCGCCACGATCCGTTCCGCCCCATCGTTCACCGCCTGATTCACCGCATCCTTAATGTAGGGACTCCAGGTACGCATCCCGACATACACTTTGAACGCATCCTCTCCCTGATTAAGATAGGTCTCCAGCGCTTCCGCCTGAGCGGTGGTGATGTCCAGCAGAGGAGACCGTCCGCCGATTTGTTTGTAACGGCGAGCCACTTCCTGAATCACTTCGGTCGACGAATCGGTGCCGCCGCGAATGTTTTTCAGGTATTTGGGAATATCCTGGACGCGCAAAGGAGCGCCATGCGCGAGAAGAATGACCGCGGTTTTCAACTTCTCGGATGGTGGAGCAGCGCTTGTCATTTGGATTGATACTCGTGAACCATATCCACCACCGCCTTGACGTGGTCGACCGGCGTGTGTTGCAGGATACCGTGCCCGAGATTGAAGACGTGTCCCGGACGTCCCCCGGCCCGGCGCAGGATGTCGTGCACTTTTTCCTGGATCACCGGAATGGGCGCGAACAGGATGTTCGGATCGAGGTTGCCCTGGACCGGCATGTCGTAACCGATCTGCTGCCACGCGTCATCAAGATGAATGCGCCAATCGAATCCCATCGCATCCCCGCCCGCTTCCCTTATCTGCGGAAGCATACTGGAGGTGCCGGTACTGAAATTGATCACCGGTACGCCGATGCCCTTCAAACCATCGAACACCCGGCGGGTGTGCGGCAGAATATATTTTTGATAATCGCCGGGACTCAGGCACCCGACCCAGCTATCGAAAATCTGCAGCGCCTGCGCCCCTGCCCGGACCTGCATCTTGAGGTAATCGACCAGCACGTCGGACACTTTAGTCATCAACTGTGGCCAGATATCCGATTCTTCGTACATCATCAACTTGGTGGTGGTGAAATCTTTCGACTTGCCGCCCTCCACCATATAACTGGCGAGAGTGAACGGTGCGGCGGAAAATCCGACGAGCGGCATCTTGTTCGATATCTCACCTCGCACCATTTTGATGGCCTCGCCGACATAGCCCAACTGCTCCTCGGAGTTCACCGGCTTCAGCGCTTCGACATCTTTACGGGTGCGCACGGGACGGGGAATGGACGGACCGTCGCCCGCCGTAAATTCGAGGCCGGTGCCCATCGGCTCCAGCGGCAGAAGAATGTCCGCAAAAATGATGGCGGCATCGACTCCCAACACGTCGAGCGGTTGCAGGGTGACCTCGCAGGCCAGTTCCGGGGTTTTGCAGAGTTCGAGAAAGGTATGCTTTTCCTTGAGGTCCCGGTAAACCTTCATATACCGTCCCGCCTGACGCATGAACCAGACTGGGGTGCAATCCACCGGCTCGCCCCAGAGCGCCTTCAGAAACCGGAAATCTCCGTTTTTATCCATTCCACCGCCTTGTTGATTTGAATTCAAAGATTTTGATTATAGGCCGGGCAACCTGCCAATATCAAACCGTTTTTATGCGTTCTATTTCAGCCATGACCGAGGCATCGGTCTCCCCGGCAAGGCGGGATTCCAGCACCGCCAGCGCCTCCTGCCCCATCAGCTCGCCCAGGGCCCAAACCGCATGGGAGCGAATGAGGGGTTCCGGGTCGGAAAGCGCCTGAGTGAGCGCCGGAACCGCCTCTAACCGGCCAGAATTGCCCAGAGCCACCGCCACATTCCTCAGCAGGCCCCGGCGTTTGATGCGCTTGACAGGGCTTTTCCGGAACCGTGAGCGGAAGCCCTCGTCGTCCAATTGCATCAATTCGATCAACCCCTTAACCCCCTCACGCTCCTGAAAGGCGGGTTCCTCCGTGGCTACCGCGTAGGAGTTCCACGGGCAGACGATCTGGCAGTCGTCGCACCCGTAGATGCGGTTGCCCAGCGCTTTGCGGTATTCATGCGGAATAGCCCCCTTCAGCTCGATGGTCAAATAGGAGATACATTTGCGGGAATCGAGGACATAGGGGGCCACAATGGCCCCGGTCGGGCAGATATCGATACAGGCCGTGCAGGTGCCACAGTGGTCCTCCGCCGCCTCAGAAGGGGGCAGGGCCACGTCCACCAGAATTTCGGAGAGAAAATAGTATGATCCAATCCCCTCGGTGAGCAGGTTGGTGTGCTTGCCGATCCACCCTAATCCGGCCTTCTCCGCCAGCGGTTTTTCGAGGATGGGGCCGGTATCGACATAACCTTTGGTCCGGCAACCGGGAAACACCTCGGCCAGACAAGCCTCTAATTCCCGCAGGCGAGGCTGGATGAGATCGTGATAATCCAGATTCCAGGCATAGTTGGAAATATCGCCGGTTTCCGGTGCCTCCAGGAATTCCAGAGTCCGGGGGGTGGTGAAATAAGAAGTGCTGAGGCAGATGACGCTTTTCACGCCGGGCAGGACCCCATCGAGATCCAGCCGTTTGGCCTCGCCGCGTTTCATATACTGCATCTCCCCGTCGAAATTTTGAGCAAGCCACTGCTGGAATCGCTCCCCCGACTTCCCCACATCGGGCAGGGTAACACCGAACCCCTCGAACCCTAACTCCAGGGCTCTGTGGCGGATTTTCTCCAGTTTTTCCCGGATGTCCTTGCTTTCAGTCATTTGAAATATTATTGATATGAATAGGGGAACTCTGATAGGGTGCCCATTCAGCACCTTAACAGGCCCAACTCTAATGAATAAAACAGGTTACATCTATCACCCCTTATACCTGGAGCATGATACCGGCCAGCATCCGGAAAATTTTGGACGTCTGGTAGCCATTGAGAATCACCTGAAAGATTCCGATATCAACTCCCAATTGCAACGGCACGAGCCGCGTCCCGCAACCTTGGACGAGATCGGTCTGAACCACGTTGCGGGCTATGCGGAATCCGTGCAACGTAAATGTGAAGAAGGTGCCAGTAGCCTGGACGCGGACACCTCGGTCTCTACCCGGTCCTATGACGCCGCCCTGCTCAGTACCGGAGCGGGATTGAAGGCAGTCGATATGGTATTGGACGGCACCTGCGACAACGTATTTTGCGCCGTGCGTCCGCCGGGCCATCATGCCGAGCATGACCGGTCGATGGGATTCTGCCTGTTCAACAATGTCGCCATCGCCGCCGATTACGCCATCGAGAAAAAGGGCCTCGACCGCGTGTTCATTTTCGACTGGGACGTGCATCACGGCAACGGCACCCAGCACTCGTTTTATTCGAAAAGTAACGTTTATTACAGCAGTGCCCATCAGTATCCGTTTTATCCGGGAACCGGCGCCGCGGAAGAAACCGGCACCGGCGACGGTCTGGGCACCACGCTCAATTTTCCTTTGCGCGCTTTTTCCCGCGACGAGGATTACCTGGCGCTGGTCAAAGACAAGCTCATCCCGGAAATGATCCGGTTCAAACCGGATCTCATTATTTTATCCGCCGGGTTCGACGCACATGCCAACGATCCGCTGGGGCAGATGGAGGTCTCCACCGAATGTTATGGCGCCATGACCGAATTGATCGTTACCGCCGCTGATGAAATCTGCAATGGACGCCTGATCTCCATGCTGGAAGGCGGTTACGATCCGAATGCACTGGCCGGCTCGGTGCATGCGCATTTGAAAAGCTTGATATCATAAATTTAAGGAAACGGTTTTACCATGTTGCAACAACACTTGAGACAACTCACCGATAAAGTCATCGAAGCCCTCAACGTCGGGACGATGGAAATGGTCAACCTGCGCCAAACGCTCCTGACCCCGGACTTTATCCTGATCGGCCTGCTGGAGCAACAGGATTCGCGGATCGTCAAACTACTGGAAACCTACTATCCCGAAGACAAAAAAATGGTCCGGAAAATTCTGGACCGCCTGTTCGAGCTTCAGGAAGAGGAAACCAAGCATGAGGGACAGCAAATTGAGCACATCCATCTTGCCAAGGAAACTGACACCCTGTTCGAGATCGCCATGGATGAGGCCAAAAAACTGGGGGACCGCTACGTCAGTGTCGGCGCCATGTTCCTGGCCCTGTTCGATTCGCGTGTGGGCCGGACGGCGGACGTCCTTCAAGAATTCGGGCTGAAATACATTAAAGTTAAGGAAGATCTGGAGATCATGCGCGGCGGCATCAACATCGATGAAAAAGACGGCGAAGGCAAGATGGATGTACTGAGCCAGTACACCACCGACCTCACCGACATGGCACGACGGGGCGAACTCGATCCGGTTATCGGACGGGAAAATGAAATTAACCGGATCATCCAAATTCTGTCCCGGCGCAAGAAAAACAATCCAGTATTGATCGGCGAACCGGGCGTGGGTAAAACGGTCATCATCGAAGGGTTGGCACAAAGAATCGTCAAAGCCGAGGTCCCCAACTCACTGTTGGACAAGCGCGTCAAGGTTCTGGAAATGTCCGAGATCATCGCCGGAGCTAAAATGCGCGGGGAATTTGAAGAACGCATGAAGGCCGTGAAGGACGAGATCACCAACGCGCACGGCAGTATCATTTTGTTTATCGATGAACTGCATACCATCGTGAGTGCCGGTGCGGGAGCGGGTGGCGTCGACGCCTCCAACATGCTGAAAGCCGCGCTCGCTAAAGGGCAACTGCAATGCATCGGGGCGACGACTCTGGACGACTACAAGAAAAGTATCGAGGAAGACAAGGCCCTGGCCCGTCGGTTCCAGCCGATACTGGTCGAAGAACCTTCGGTCGATGAAACGATATCCATACTGGAGGGCATCAAATCGAAATACGAACAACACCATTCCATTCAGTTCCAGGAGGGAGCGATTCGCGCGGCGGCCAAGTTGTCGGAAAAGCATATTTACGACCGTGCACTTCCGGACAAGGCAGTCGACCTGCTCGACGAAGCAGGCGCGAAAAAACATCTGGCGTTGATCTACGTTCCGCCGGAAATTCAACAACTGGAAAAAGAACGTAATGAAATTATCAAGAAACAACAAGACGCCTTTGACGCACAGGATTTCGAACAGGTCGCCCTGCTCCGCCAGGATGTTTTGGAAGTCGATAAAAAGCTTTCCACTGAAAAGGAAAGCTGGAACAAGGAACTCAACAAAGTCGATCATTCGGTGACTGAAGAAGACATCGCCAACGTGGTGGCGACGTGGACCGGCATTCCGGTCAACAAAATCCGTGAAACAGAAACCGCCAAGCTGATGAACATGGAAGAGAACCTGCACAAGCGGGTGATCGGACAGGACAACGCCATTGTCGCCATCAGCAACTCCATCCGCCGCAACCGTGCCGGCCTTAAGGACAAGGACCGGCCCATCGGTTCGTTCCTGTTCCTCGGTCCCACGGGTGTGGGCAAAACCGAGCTGGCCAAGGCGCTGGCGGAATTTCTGCTGGACGACGAAAACCGGTTGATCCGGCTCGACATGTCCGAGTATATGGAAAAACACTCGGTGTCCAAGATCATTGGCTCGCCGCCCGGTTATGTCGGTTACGACGAAGGCGGGCAGTTGACTGAAAAAGTACGGCGTCACCCTTACTCGGTCATTTTGCTCGACGAGTTGGAGAAAGCACACCACGACGTGTTCAACATTCTTCTGCAATTGATCGACGACGGACGGCTGACCGACGCGCACGGGCGTGTCACCAGTTTCAAAAACGCTATCATCATCGGCACATCCAATATCGGGACGCAATCGATCACCGAAGGCAAAACCAAAGGAATCGGTTTCGCGGCTACGGAAGATCCGGCACGTGATTACAACCAGGTGCGGTCGATGGTATTAAACGAGGTGCAAAAATTATTTAAGCCGGAATTCATCAACCGGCTCGACGACCTCATCGTGTTCCATAAACTGGAGCCGAACCAGGTACGGCAGATCGCGGACCTGATGCTGAACAATCTGGCCAAGCGCCTGAAAGAAAGCGACATGACCCTTGAGGTCACCAACAAGGTGAAGGACGAACTGGCCAAGGAAGGTTTCAGCGAAATGTACGGCGCGCGGCCTCTGCGGCGGTTGATCGAAGACAAAATCGAAAACTCCATTTCCATGCGAATCATCAACGGTGAATTCAAGCACGGCGATACGATTCACGTGGACTTTAAAAAGAACGATTACGTTTTTACCGTCAAGTAATCATTTCCCGCGTCAATAACGGGCAGGATACGTTTTGAACCCCATTCAAAATTCACACAGGCGGATGGCCATTATCGCCCTGCTGGTCGGGCTGGGAGTGGTCCTGCACCGTCTGGAGGCCCTGCTTCCCCTGCCCACCCCCTGGGTCAAGCTGGGGCTGGCCAACATCATGACTCTGATCGCTCTGGTGTTTCTCGGATTCCGGGCGGCGCTGGAGGTGACCCTGTTACGCGTCCTGCTGGGGTCGGTATTGGGCGGAACGTTTCTCAGCCCCACGTTTTTCCTGAGCCTGGCCGGCGGATTGGCTTCGGTGGGCATCATGGGTCTGTTGTACCGGGAAGGACAGCGGTCCTTCAGCCTGGTGGGCATCAGCGTGGCGGCGGCCTATGCCCACACCACCGCGATATTTGTATGCGTGTTCTTCCTGTTCATTCATCAAAGCGTATTTTTCAATCTACTGCCTGTATTTCTTACCTTTTCACTGATCTCAGGCATTCTCACCGGCCTGCTGGCGAACAACATCGCGCAACATCTATCGAATGAAAAAATATCCTTTTAAAAACCCGGCATTATCCCTTTCACAATGTTTTAGACTTCCTTAAACTTTTCATTTACACTAAATTTCTAGCCAAATTTTCATATATCAAATATCAAACAAACTTTGATGGTGCCCGTGAAGCTTTCAATTGTTATTCCTGTTTACAACGAAAAAGATACGCTCGACACTCTGCTGACCCGTGTGGAAGCCGTCGACTACGAAAAGGAAATCGTACTGGTGGATGATTGCTCCACCGACGGCACACGTGAAATTGTCGAGAATTATAAAAACAAAAAGGGATATACGGTATTGATGCACCCGCATAATCAGGGCAAGGGCGCCGCGCTCCGTACCGGATTTGCCCAAGCGTCAGGGGACATCATTATCATTCAGGACGCAGACCTGGAATATGATCCCAGGGATTACGGCAAACTATTGGAACCGATTCTGGATGGGCGGGCAGACGTCGTCTACGGATCGCGGTTTCTGGGTGGACCTCACCGGGTGTTGTTCTTTTGGCATTACCTCGGCAACATGGCTCTGACCCTGTTGTCCAATATAATGACTAATCTGAACCTGACGGATATGGAAACCTGCTATAAAGCTTTCACTCGACAGGTTTTGACTTCCATTACTCTGAAGTGCGACCGGTTCGGATTCGAGCCGGAGTTCACCAGCAAAGTCGCCAAAAAAAAATTCCGAATTTACGAGGTCCCCATTTCATACAGCGGACGGGTTTATGCGGAAGGAAAAAAAATAGGGTGGAAAGACGGCGTGGCGGCGATCTGGTTTATCATCCGCTTTCGGTTATTCGACTGAACCCGAAAACTCTAGTCAAAGCGATGAATCGTGCCTTCGCGGATACCTGTTTCAAATGTTTTTGTCTCCCGGGCAATAAGACGGCTCAATGCCAGTAAGGCGATGAGATTGGGAACGGCCATCAACCCATTCATGGCTCCTGAAAAATCCCAGACAAAATGTAGATTACTCACCGCACCGACATAGACGAAACCGATCCAGGCCATCCTGTAAAACGGAATAAAACGTTCGCCTGCCAGATATTCAAAACATTTTTCACCGTAATAGCACCAGCCCAGGATAGTGGAGAACGCGAAGGTGACCACCCCGAGAGTGACGACCCATTGTCCCCACTCGCCCGGCAGTCCGGCACTGAAAGCCTGAAGTGTCAGCTCGACGCCGGTCTTACCTGAGTTCCAGACTCCCGTCGTGGAAAGCACGAGTCCCGTCAGCGAACACACGATGATGGTATCGAGAAAAGTGCCCGTCATCGACACCAGCGCCTGCTTGCTAGGTTGATTGGTTTTCGCCGCGGCGGCAACGATAGGGGCACTTCCCAGACCGGATTCATTGGAGAACAACCCCCGCTCCACGCCGAACCGAATGGCTTGGGCCAGAGTTGCTCCGGCAAAGCCGCCGCTGGCCGCAGTGCCGCTCATCGCCTGCTTGAACAAAAGCGCAAGACCCGCCGGTAATTCCGCCAGGTTGCCGAGGATGATTACCAACGATCCCGCAAAATACAGCAATACCATTATGGGAACAAAAAAGGTAACGACTTCGGCGATACGCTTGATTCCGCCCAGAATCACCAGCCCGGTAAAAACCGCCAAGACGACGCCGACCGCTTCTTTGCTGATGGAAAAAACTTTGACGAGGGCCAGGGTGGACGTGTTGGCCTGGACCATGTTACCGATCCCGAACGCGGCAACGGACCCGCACACCGCAAAACAGATTCCCAGCCATTTCCAGCCCAACCCGGTTTCGATGTAATACATGGGGCCGCCGGAAATCTCCCCCTTGTGGTTGATCTGTCGGTAACGCACGGCAAGAAAACCTTCAGCGTATTTAGTAGCCATGCCGAACAGGGCAGCCATCCACATCCATACCACCGCACCCGGTCCGCCGAGGGTCATGGCGGTGGCCACGCCGGCAATGTTGCCACTACCTATGGTGGCAGCCAAAGAAATCATGAGTGCGCCGAAATGGGAAACATCCCCCTTGCCCGTCCGTTCGCGCGAGAAGGTCAACCGCAAAGCGTAGGGGAGTAAACGAAATTGAATGCCTTTGAGTAGAATCGTCAGCCAAATCCCGGTGCCAACCAGCAGAATCAGCAGCCAGGGGCCCCAGATCATTCCGTTTAAATCTGAAAAAAACCGGTTGACGGCATCCATAATAAAATGGGTTTAGTTTAAAAAAACAAGATCAGCAAATTGATGGAGGCCAATATGCCGGAGGGGAGTCTTCCTGTGGAAGTCATTTAAAAAGTGGGGCTTCAAGATAACAAATAAAAGTTACTTCTTTTTTACTTTTTGGCTTCTTCTTCTTTCTTTTTTGCGGCTTGCGCTTTTTCATTTTCGGAATTTTTTAACGCCCGTTCCAATCTATCGATCAAAGCGGCTTGTTGTTGACCTTCACTTGCGAACCGACTGAATATGCCAGCGATGCGTGTTTTGAGTCCGGCCCCAATCGATTTGGTTTGCTCATCCACAGCAATGCTTTTATTTAAAAAACTCCGGGCTGCCTGCAGTTCGGGAACCTTGGTCCCTGCCAGTTCGCTTGCCAGGCTTTTCTTTAAGGGAAGAGAGCTTTGAATGGTATTCACAGCTCTCTGTCCATTGGAAAAATTGGGCTGAACATTTTTATAACGGTTGCCCAGCGCTATCCCGACTTTGAATACGTTAATGGTTTTTTTGACCAATCCTTCATCTTTCGCACTGAGTCCTGCCTCCTCCTCCTCAACTCCACTCTCACCTTCCGCACTCGCCTGACCCGGAGACCCTGGAGGAGCGCCGGGAGCGGGTGTCGGCTCGTTCACTCCTTTGAATTTCTTCACGGAGCCTTTATTTCTATACCGCATAGGAATTCTGCTGGCATCGTCGGTAAAATGAATTTTCCCATTATCATCTTTATACTTGTATATTTTTGCAATCGCTGGATCGGGTTGAAAGGCGATCCACCCTAACAGCGCAAAAATCATAGCTTTTGAAAGAATGTTGGAGAAGCCGATGGCATGTTTCATATTGTTATAGGCCCATATATTTAAATGCAGACGATTCAATGAATTAGAACCGCTTCAAGATTATATCAACCGAATCTGAACTCTGCTATACTTTAATTCTAAACGAAAACTACTTAAATTGAAACTGGAGATCTCGCGTGACTCCGAGTCCATTAAAGTATATCGACGATAACATTTACAGCTTGTATCCCGAGAATCGTATCGTCGGTTTTTATTTATATGACGTTTACAATGAGATGGTAGGCCGTATCCAGGGCTTGATGGTTGATCCAGAATCCTATCACCCGAGATATCTGGTTTTAACCATCGGTGGATTTCTGTTCACTGACGGAAAAATCATTCTGTTCCCCAAGAATCATTATGAAACCCTTGAGTTGGGTAAAATCAAAACCTCCTGGCGCCGAGACTCGATCCAGCAATCCCCTTCCATCAACGATGTCCAATCACTTTCCCTGGAAAGAGAGCAGGTCATTTTGGGTTACTACGATCTGGAACCCTATTGGGACGTTACGGAAATCAAAAGCAATACTTAATTCCTCTTCCGTCTTAACGCGCTTCAATCCGTTCTAACAACTGGTAGACCGCGTCCGAGACATCCTTGACGCTGATATCTTCAATGCAAAAGGGTTTGTTGTGAGCTGAGGGTTTGCATTCCTTGAAAAAGTTGTGACGGCAGGGTGAACAGGGGTAATTTTTTGTAACTATTTCCTTTTTAGCAGGTTCGATACAGGGATCACTGGTTTTAGGGCTTCCCGGACCGAAAATGGCGACGAGAGGCGTTTCCACCATAGCCGCCAGATTCATGAGGCCGCTGTCGTTGGCGATCAACAGTTGGCAGTTCCGGAGCAGGGCCAGTACCACTCGCATATTCAAGCCCGTGAAAACCAGGGAGTGCTCCCGCGGACAGTATTTTCTGACCTGCTCGAGCAACTCCGCTTCCTCACTGCTTCCCAACAATAGAATTTTGGCCCCTCTTTCCTTGATCAGCTTTTGACATAAAATACCGAACCGTTCCGGATGCCACCGCTTTTCCTGCTTGGAGGCGCCCGGTTGAATCGCTACTTTGAAATCACTTGGATAAATTCCCTGTTGAGCCAACAATTCCTCTTGTTGCCCCACTTCTTCCTCTGAAACGATGGGTTCGAATTTCTTTTCCACATCATTGATTCCGAGACAGGACACAATTCTGGAATAATAATCCATCCCATGTATTGATTTTGAATCCTTTTGCACGGCAAGTGGATGCGTTAAAAAAATTCCACGGCCCTCGGTTTGATAACCGATTCGGATTTTGGATCCCGACAGCCAAGTCATCATCGCACTACGAAAGGAATTGGGAAACAACACCGCCAGGTCAAACTGATATTTTTTCAAACCTCGCGCAAACCGGCGGGCAGACCAAAAACCGTCTTCCTGCGTATAGGGAATTTTGATAACGGAATCAATGGAAGGATGGTGCGATAAAAATTCATGGGCGGGAGGATGCGCCACCACGGTTATCCGCACATGAGGCAAGCGGGCTCTTAAGGCCTGAATTGTGGGAAGGGAGAACACCACATCCCCAAGCCAGTGAGGCATCCAAAATAAAATATGGCGAATGTCCTGTTCTTCAAGATTAATTGGACGGTCCATGGTCTCCTCTGTTTCCAAATTGCGATCATTTATCGGTCTCGCATTGAGCAACGCAGGTTATTTGACTCGACGAATGGCAGCTCCCAATTGCGACAATTTTTTCTCCATATCCTGATATCCCCGATCAATATGATAGACCCGCGAAACCACCGTATCCCGCTCAGCGACCAGACCTGCCAGAACAAGACAGGCACTGGCCCGCAAATCGGTGGCCATCACCGGAGCGCCGGACAATTGTCCCACTCCTCTTACGGTGGCCGTGTGGCCTTCGATGGAAATATCCGCACCCATACGTTTTAATTCCGCTACATGCATAAACCGGTTTTCGAACACCGTTTCAGCAATCCTGCTCTCGCCCTTGGCCAGTGTCATTAAAGTCATGAACTGAGCCTGTACGTCCGTTGCAAAACCGGGATAAGGAGCTGTGGTGATATCCACAGCGGACAACTCCCCGTTACCTTTGACCCGCACCGAGTTTTCACCCGTGTCTACCGTCACCCCGGCTTGACGAAGCTTGTCGATGATGGGCTTCATGTGCTCGGGCACGCAATTCAGCACCTCCACATTGCCGTTGGCAATCGCGGCGGCAATCATGTAAGTCGCCGCTTCAATCCGGTCCGGTAAAATTTGGCATTCAATTGGCGTTAAGGACGTCACCCCCTGGATAATGATCTTGTCGGTTCCGGCGCCCTTTATTTTAGCACCCGAATGATTTAACACGTCGGCCAGAAAACCCACCTCCGGTTCTCTGGCTGCATTTTCCAGAATCGTTTCGCCCTCGGCCAGGGCCGCCGCCATCATGACGTTCATCGTACCCGTGACCGTCACCAAATCAAATTTATGACGAACCCCTTTTAATTTTTTGGCGGTGCCATGGACGTACCCTTCCTCCAGCTGGATTTTTGCCCCCAGCGCTTCCAATCCTTTAATGTGAAGATCAATAGGCCGTGCCCCGATGGCGCATCCGCCGGGCAGTGAAACTTTGGCTTCGCCCAGCCGCGCCAGCAAAGGACCCAACACCAGGCAGGAAGCGCGCATGGTAGACACCAGATCGTAGGGCGCTATCGGATTATTGATCCCCGTGGCATCCAGAACGACGCGATCCCCTTCGAAACAGTCTACCCTTGCTCCCAGTTCCTCCACCAGACGAACCATTGTGGTGACATCCCGGACCCCCGGCACTGCCTGAATTTCACTTTTTCCCTGAGTGAGCAGAGTTGCCGCCAAGACCGGTAACACCGCATTTTTGGCTCCGCTGATGGTCACCTGGCCGTTCAGTGGATGACCGCCCTCCACGATGATTTTATCCAAGCACCCTCCTCGTGGAAACCACGCGGTCGCGTCCGCTCAAATCCTGAAGGATTTCAATTTCATCCCACCCACCGTGAGCCTGAAGGCTCTGCCTGACCGGTCCGGCCTGATCGTCTCCCACTTCGAATATCAAATGGCCCCCCGGCTTTAAATAAGGGAATGCGTTCGCAACGATACACCGGTAACACGCCAGGCCGTCCGGCCCGCCATCCAACGCCGCTCGCGGCTCGTAATCGCGGACGTCCGGCATCAACCGCTCCAACTCTTGGAAAGGAATGTAAGGGGGATTGGAAAGAATAAAATCATAGCAGGAGTTTTCTGGAAGACCCCAGTCGCGCATTAAATCCATCTTTAAAAATTCAATCCGGTCCGCCACCTGGTGCCGGAGCACGTTTTCCTGCGCTACCTCAAGAGCATCATCTGAGTTATCTGCCGCTGTCACCCGGACCTTCGGAAACTCCAGCGCCGCCACGATTGCGAGGTTTCCCGATCCTGTACCCACATCTAAAATGCGAATTGATTTCTCATCCGCTCCATCTCCGGCAAGATTCAGCAAACGCTCGATAACCCCCTCCGTTTCGGGACGAGGGATCAACACTTTCGGGTTGACCTTGAACTCCAATGACCAGAATTCCCGGTGACCGACGATATAAGCTAAAGGCTCTTTCCGGCAACGGCGCTCGACGAGTTGTTGGAATTTTTCTTCCTGCGGGCCCGTCAACTCCTGATCCGGGTGGATAATGATATCTTCTTTTCTCAGTTCCAGAACATGCGCCAAGAGAAGCTCCGCCTCCAACCGCGCCTGTTCAATGTGATTCGAAGAAAGCGTATCGGTCGCTTCCTTCAACACACTCCTGAGAGTAACTGAAATTTTATGGGGAGAATCTATCATAAGGTGTCCCGACTAAAAAGGAATGCTGGGGCGTTATCAGTTTTGACTGCCTTTCAAGGCTTCGGCCTGAAAATACAGTGTGACCTTTCCCAGAAGCTCATCGAGGTCTCCCTCCATGATCTGCGACAGCTTGTGGAGAGTCAAGCCAATCCTGTGATCCGTTACCCGCTCCTGCGGAAAATTGTAGGTTCGAATTCGTCCGCTCCGGTCTCCACTTCCAATCTGTTGCTTGCGGTCCGCCGCCAACTGCTCCTGCTGTTTGCGTTGTTCCTCATCGTACAAGCGGGCACGCAGAACCTTCATCGCCTTTTCCTTGTTTTTGTGTTGCGACTTTTCATCCTGACAGATGACCACAATCCCACTGGGGACATGGCTGATCCGTACAGCCGAATCGGTGGTATTGACACTTTGGCCTCCCGGTCCGGAAGAACGGTAGACATCTACTTTGAGGTCCGAAGGATTAATCTGGACATCCACCTCCTCCGCTTCAGGCATTATCGCCACCGTCACCGCCGAGGTATGAATGCGTCCCTGCGTTTCGGTGGTCGGCACCCGTTGCACCCGGTGGGTCCCGGCTTCATATTTGAGTTGGCTGAACACGCCCTTGCCCTGGATACTGAGGATCACTTCCTTGAAGCCGCCGACACCGGTTTCATTGCTACTCATGATCTCCACCTTCCACTTCAAGGTTTCCGCATAACGCGAATACATCCGGAACAGATCGGCGCAAAACAAACCCGCTTCGTCTCCACCGGTTCCTGCCCGGATTTCCATGATCACGTTTTTGGCGTCGCGCGGATCTTTGGGCAGCAGTAAAACCTTCAACTTCACTTCATTCTTCTCTTTTTCCTGTTTCAGGGATACGACCTCTTCCCGGGCCAAGTCCACCATTTCCGCATCCTGTTCCTCCTCGAGGACTTTCTGGTTCTCTTCCAACTGACGCACATTTTTTTTCCACTCCTGGTATTCCTTGACGATCTGGGCAATATCGGACTGCTCCTTGGCCAGTTTCTGAAACTCCGACTGTTGCTGGATAATTTTATGATCGCTCATCAATTCATTGAGCTCCTCATATCGCTTTTCAATTTCAGCCAATTGATCAAACATAGGAATAGCCGACTCGCTTAACCAAGCCGTATTTTAGATTGAGGGTGAAAAAAGGAACTGCGGGTAACGAAAAAAAGGAAGGGGAAAGCTAATTGGGAGCGGGTTCTTTAACGTTTTTAGCCGTGGCTTCTTTCGCCTCTTTAGCTTTTTGATATTTCCGGGTGAACTTCTCGATCCGTCCGGCGCTGTCCATAAGTTTCTGTTTGCCCGTGTAAAACGGATGGCAGGCGGAGCAAACTTCAATATGGATGTCTTTCACCGTGGAGCGAACATCCACTTTATTTCCGCAGGCGCACACAAAGGTGGTTTCATGATATTCCGGATGAATCTTAGCTTTCATAACGACTTAAACCTCTCTTAAATAACTGTAAAATCAGGAGTTCATCGATTGGATGAACTCGGCATTCGTTTTGGTTTCCTTCATTCTCTGGATTAGGAGCTCCATCGTATCATGGATGCCCATCGGGAGCAAAACTTTTCTAAGTAGCCAAATACGTTGTAATTCCTCCTCTTCCATGAGCAACTCCTCTTTCCGAGTACCGGACCGGTTGATATCGATCGAGGGGAAAGTCCGTTTATCAGCGAGCTTCCGGTCGAGAACGATTTCCATGTTGCCGGTGCCCTTGAATTCCTCAAAAATAACGTCATCCATACGGCTTCCGGTATCCACCAGCGCGGTGGCGATGATGGTAAGACTGCCACCTTCCTCCAGATTCCGGGCGGCGCCAAAAAACC
The DNA here is from genome assembly GCA_965237905.1 of Nitrospinaceae bacterium. Taxonomy (GTDB): domain Bacteria; phylum Nitrospinota; class Nitrospinia; order Nitrospinales; family Nitrospinaceae; genus SZUA-226. Next base: position 1,413,437 of record OZ250172.1, read on the forward strand.
GTTTGGGTCGTTGCAGGGCATTGGAATCCACACCACCGGAAAGTACCTTGCCGCTGGGCGGCACGATGGCGTTGTAGGCCCGCGCCAGGCGGGTGATGCTGTCCAGCAGAATCACGACGTCCTTTTTGTGCTCGACCAGCCGTTTGGCCTTCTCGATCACCATTTCCGCAACCTGGACGTGGCGTTGGGCCGGCTCGTCAAAGGTGGAGCTGATAGTCTCGCCCTTTACCGACCTCTGCATGTCCGTCACTTCTTCAGGACGCTCGTCAATCAACAACACAATGAGAACCACTTCCGGAAAATTGGTGCTGATGCTGTTGGCAATCGATTGCAACAACATGGTTTTACCCGTCCGCGGCGGGGCCACGATCAGGCCGCGCTGGCCTTTACCGATCGGCGCCATCAGGTCCATGATGCGCGCGCTGTAATCTTTGCTGTTCGGCGTTTCCAAGCGCAGACGCTCTTCGGGATACAACGGCGTCAGGTTGTCGAACAGTATCTTGTCCTTGGTCTTGTCGGGATTTTCAAAGTTGCTGGCCTCGACCTTCAACAACGCAAAATACCGCTCATTTTCCTTGGGCGGACGAATCTGCCCGGAGATCGTGTCGCCAGTATGCATGTCGAACCGGCGTATCTGTGAAGGCGAAACGTAAATGTCGTCCGGGCCCGGCAGGTAGTTATAAGTGGGTGCCCGCAGAAATCCGAAGCCGTCCGGCAAAATTTCCAGAACTCCCTGGCCGAACATCAGACCTTCTTTTTCGATCTGGACCTGGAGTATCTTGAATATCAAATCCTGCTTCTTCAAACCGCTATGACCCTGAATTTTTAGAGTCTTCGCCAGGTTGGTCAGTTCGGAAATGGTTTTCGCCTTTAATTCTTCAATATTGGTAGTGGGTGGTTGTGTGGTTTCAGTCATGGGTGGTGGTTGGGTAAAAGGTTAGATGGATGGACTGTAATTGCCTTGTGGTTGATGATTGCCCTGTGTCTGCTTATCGGTTCGAGTGGGTTTTGGGAGATGTCCCAGAATCCTCTAAAGAGACTCTGTCTATGGAAATCATTTCGCAGGATTTTCCGGATATTTGATTGATTTCAGAGGCTTTAGGAAGCACTACTTCTTGGGGTTCTCTCCTAACTTAAACGGTTATTATTTATTTGTCAATCATTTTATATCGCTTTTGAAGTTTTGGGTGGAGCCGCCAGGATGGAATCAAGGAAAGGGGTGCTTGGCTTGCCGTGGCAAGGTTAGCCACTATAGCACTATTCCTATCAATTCGCGAACCGCATTTTTTTGACCTCTATTTTCGTTTTTTATTCGTCTTGCGATTTCTGGCTCATAAAGTGTCGCTGCACACGTGTATCGACATCATGGACCTGTGCCCTCCGGCGTGGAAAGTGACAGAGGATCGTTACCGCGCAATCAACCGGCGAACGACTTCTGAGGAACATCAAGAGACGATTCGCATCACTCAAATTGGAATATCAATCACGGTGTCATAGGACTGTTTCCCAGAAAACTTATCAAAACTACTTGCCTTTATCTCAAGAGACGACTAGCATAAAGAAGTTTTTATAATTGAGTATTTTAACCGCTGACACAATCGAAAACAGGAAATCGATATGGCCAAGAAAAAAATTAAGAACCCTTGGGATCAATGCAAAAATTGCCTGCCGGCAAAATGCTGCACCTACTTCTCTCTGGAAGTGGACGAACCCGAAAACCGCAAGGATTACGAAGCGATGTTATGGCAGATCGCGCACAGGGGCGTTTCATTTTATATCTACCGCAAGGCCTGGTATATGATGGTGGACTCGGTTTGCGAGTTTCTCACTCCGGAAAACAAATGCGGCATTTACGAAACCCGTCCTTATATCTGCAAGGAGCACAGCATTGAAACCTGTGAATACACCGAGGGAGATTACGGGTTTACGGAGCATTTCAAGTCTTACGATGAGTTGATGGCGTGGATTAAGGAAAACACTAATTTCCGCTTCAAGGACCGGCATCAAGTGGCGAAGGAGACCAACACCAAGGTCCGTCCTCTACGAGCGGCTATCGGCTGAAGCACCTCATACTGAGACCGACACAAACACGATCTCATTTCCCCAATAAAAAACCCCAACCGAGAAATGACTATCTCGGTTGGGGTTTTTGCTAACTGTCGGTTATTACTTTTTCTTCTTCGGCGCGGCTTTTTTCGTTGCAGCTTTTTTAGGCGCGGCTTTCGCCGGCTTTTTAGCAGCTGCCTTTTTGGGGGCGGCTTTTTTGGCTTCCGTTTTTTTCTTGTCTACTTTTTTAGCTTCCGCCGGCTTCTTTTTGGTTTCGGTTTTCTTGACCGCTTTCTTTTCAGTTTTCTTTTCTTTTTCCGGTTTGGCTTCGGCTTTCTTTTCAGGCTTTTTCGCGGTGTCTTTTTTAGGAGCGGCCTTTTTCTCGGCCTTGGCCTTGGTTGCCGGCGCTTCGCCTTCCCGGTCTACCAACTCGATAAACGCCATAGGCGCGTCATCACCCCGGCGGTTGCCGATTTTAATAATGCGGGTATAGCCGCCACTGCGTTTGGCATACCGCTCCGAAAGCGGGCCGAACAATTTGATAAACGCTTCCTTTTCCACAACCACCTTGCGCGCCAGGCGCTTGGCATGCAGAGTACCCTTTTTACCGAGAGTAATCGTTTTTTCCACATGGCTCCGCAACTCTTTCGCCTTGGCAAGGGTGGTGCGGATCCGCTCCCGGCGGATCAGGGCAGTCACCAAATTCCGGAACAACGCTTTGCGGTGGGCAGTGGTACGGCCGAGTATTCGGCCTGATTTCAAATGTCGCATTAGATTTTCCTTGCTTCCTTCCTGATTCTACCCGTTAGGTCCGTTCAACGTCGGTTTCCATTTCCTTTTTCTTACGCGCGGCGGTAATCTGCTTGATATCATCTTCTTCGAGCTTCATACCCAGATGCAGTCCCATTTCTTCGAGAATCTCCTTGATCTCGTTGAGGGATTTGCGGCCAAAGTTCCGGGTTTTCAGCATCTCACCGTCGCCTTTTTGCACCAGCTCGGAAATAGTCTGGATATTGGCGTTCTTTAGACAATTGTAGGAACGCACCGAAAGTTCCAGCTCTTCCACGCTCTTGGACAAGTTGGTGATCATCTTTAGCTTCTTTTCGTCCACTTGGGGCTGGACCTGCTCCGGATCTTCATCGAAGTTGATGAAAACCTGCATATGGTCCTTGACGATTTTCGCGGCATGGGCGACTGCGTCTTCCGGAGATATACTTCCGTCGGTCCACAATTCCATGACCAAGGCGTCGAAATCGGTGGACTGACCGACACGGGTCTTTTCGACCGTGTAAATCACTTTTTCAATGGGCGAGAAGAGAGCGTCTACCGGAATCATTTGTACTGATTCGGCACTGAGGTCATGGCGGTCTGCAGGAACATAGCCCCGGCCTCTTTTAACAATCACTTCAAAATCCAATGCTCCACTTTTGTCCAAAGTCGCGACCAGCTGATCCGGATTGAGAATTTCGATATCGGGGTCACCTTCAAAATCGCCCGCGGTAACTTTTCCCTCCGAATTTTTCTTAAGGTACATCCTCTTCTGATCGACCTGACCGTGCATTCTGAGCTTTAACTGCTTGAGATTGAGAATGATCTCGCTGATATCTTCCATCACGCCGGGTATCGAGGAAAACTCGTGATAAATTCCCTCGAATTTAGCTCCAATAATGGAAGCTCCCTGCAAAGAGGACAGCAACATACGCCGCAACGAGTTTCCTATGGTAACTCCGTACCCTCGCTCAAAGGGTCCTACCCGGAACTTGGCGTAATCACCGGTTCTTGTTTTCTTTTCAAAATCAATACGCTTAGGTTTAACGATGCCTTGCATCACCATGTAGTCAATCCTCCGATTGAGTCTTTTGTTGACACCCAGAAGATGTGCTGAATGATTAGTTACTTCCGATTGTGGGGACTATTAACGCGAATAGAGTTCGACAATCAATTGTTCTTGAATAGGCATAGTAACATCCTCCCGGCTCGCGAGAGATTGCACGATCCCTTCCTTCTTATCGGCATCAAACGTAAGCCAGGAAGGCAGGGTTTTGCCCTTCAAGTTTTCGAGAGCGGTTTTAATTGGAAATTTTTCCGCCTTGCTTTGAACAGGTGCAATCACATCCCCTTTTTTCATAATATAAGAGGGAACATCCACTTTCTTGCCATTGACCGTAAAGAACCGATGGCGAACCAATTGCCGGGCGGCGTTTCTGGAACCCGCCAAGCCCATTCGAAAAACGACGTTATCGAACCTCATTTCCAAGAGTTGAAGGAGATTTTCCCCGGTAACCCCCTTCTGACGATCTGCTATCTTGAAATATTTTCTGAATTGTTTTTCCAAGACCCCATAAATGCGGCGCACTTTCTGCTTTTCTCTCAACTGAACGCCGTATTCTGAAAACTTGGTCCGGCCCTGTCCGTGTTGGCCGGGAGCATACGCTCTTTTATCGATGGCGCACTTGGGCGTTTCACACCGACTGGCCTTCAAAAACAGTTTTTCACCTTCTCTCCGGCAAAGCCGGCATACTGAATCCGTATATCTCGCCAAAACCTGATACTCCTTTTAAGTAAGCTTATACTCGTCTTCGTTTACGCGGACGGCAACCATTATGCGGAATGGGCGTTTTGTCCCGAATGACGGAAATCTCCATTCCTACCGCTTGTAAAGACCGAATGGCAGACTCCCGGCCCGCCCCGGGTCCTTTGACATGAACCTCCAGTTTTCTCATTCCCAAGTCTCTCGCTTTGACGGCTGCTTTTTCGGCTGCGACCTGGGCGGCAAAGGGGGTGCTCTTACGCGATCCCTTGAAACCCTGCGCACCGGCGCTCGACCAGGAAACCACGTTTCCGGACAAATCGCTGATCGTCACGATGGTATTATTGAACGTAGCCCGGATATGCGCGATGCCGCTTTCAGGGGCTGATTTGCTTTTCTTTTTCCCGCCTTTGGATTTTTTGTCCATGGATCCCTTCTTTATTTATTTTTTAGGCTTGGCGCCACCACTCGTTATTTTGCGCGGCCCTTTACGGGTACGAGCATTGGTATGGGTGCGCTGGCCGCGAACCGGCAGACCGCGACGGTGACGTAAACCCCGGTAACACCCGATATCCATCAGGCGCTTCATATTCATATTAATGGCACGGCGCATATCGCCTTCCACTTCATATTCTTTTTCGATAATGGAGCGGACCTTGGCAATCTGGTCCTCCGTCATATCCTTGATTCGTACTTCCTGCGGGATTTCCGCCTTTTCCAGAATTTTTGCGGAACTGGTGGGCCCAACGCCATAAATATACGTCAAAGCAATCAGGGCTCTCTTATCCCGGGGAATGTCTACACCTGCAATGCGTCCCACACGTTATCCTTTCTCAATCTGGGTTAAATCCGTCATCCCTGCCTTTGCTTGTGCTTGGGGTTTTCACAAATTACCCGCACCACACCCCGCCGGCGGATTATTTTACATTTGATACAAATAGGTTTAACGGATGATCTGACTTTCATAATACACCTTCTTATTTATAGCGATACGTTATTCGACCGCGCGTTAAATCGTAAGGAGACAGCTGGACTTTGACTTTATCTCCGGACAGAATCTTGATGAAATGCATCCGCATTTTCCCGGAAATATGAGCCAGAATTTTATGCCCGTTTTCCAACTCCACTCGAAACATGGCGTTGGGCAGGGGTTCCAAAACAGTTCCTTCGACTTCTATGGCTTCTTCTTTAGACATAATCAAGCCACCACTTTGTAAATCCTGGAGAAAATCGCATCCATTCCGCCGCAGCCCTGAATGGTTCTCAATTTCCCCTGCTTCCGGTAAAACTCCCTAAGAGGAGCCGTTTCCTTGTGGTAAACCTCTAGTCTCTTAACGATAGTCTCCTTGTTGTCGTCTGGGCGCTGGTATAACTCCCCGCCACATTCATCGCAAACCCCGTCCACTTTGGGCGGATGCGAGGTCTGATGAAACATGGTTCCGCAATTTTTACAGGTATAGCGACCCGTCAGCCGAACCAGCAATTCATCCCGGTCGACTTCCAGATCCACCACCGAATCTATATCTTGACCCATCGCCGCCAGGGTTTCCCCTAGTTTTTCAGCCTGGACGATGGTCCTTGGAAACCCGTCGAGAATGAATCCAGCCTCGCAGTCGGGCTCCACAATCCGTTCTTTAATCAAACCGATAACCACTTCGTCGGGGACCAATTCCCCTTTATCCATAAACCTTTTGGCTTGTTGCCCCAATTCCGTGTCGTCTTCCACGGCGGCTCTCAGGATATCCCCGGTCGAGATTTTTGGGATACTGAACTTCTCCTGAAGCAAGTTAGCCTGAGTCCCTTTACCGGACCCGGGGGGACCTAACAATATCAACCTCATTGATCAGCCTCGGCGACCTCGTATCCTCCCCTTTTTCAAAAATCCGTCGTAGTTGCGTTGAACCAGGTGGGATTCGATTTGTTGCATTGTATCGAGGGACACTCCAACAACGATAAGCAAGCTGGTACCGCCAAAATAGAACGGAATGTTGAAGTATTTTATCAGATAATCCGGCAAAATACATACAAAAGACAGGTAAATTGCCCCGTAAAAGGTCAACCTCGATAAAATCCGATCAAGATAATCAGCGGTCTTGGGTCCGGGACGAATTCCGGGGATAAAACCGCCGTTCTTTTTCATATTGTCCGCCACCTCCGTGGGATTGAACATAATCGACGTATAAAAATAACAAAAGAAAAATACCAAACCAACAAAGATCGTGCTGTAGATAATCGTCCCCGGATTCATCAACCCTGCAAACTGCTGCATCCAGGGAAGATCGATAAACCGCGCCATCGTCGCCGGCAATATGATCATCGTCGAGGCAAAAATCGGTGGAATAACCCCGGATGTATTCACTTTCAAGGGCAAATGGGTGCTTTGCCCACCGTACATTTTACGTCCCACCATCCGTTTCGCATATTGGATGGGGATGCGCCTCTGCCCGCCCTCGGTAAACACGATGGCCCAAACCACGCCGGCCATCAAGACCGTCAGAAACAGAACCACCAGAATGGACAACTCGCCGGTGCCCATCTGTTCCATGGACAGGAAAATCGCCGCAGGCGTTCCCGCCACGATGCCGGCAAAAATGATCAGCGAAATGCCGTTGCCGATCCCCCGCTCGGTAATCTGTTCCCCGAGCCACATGATCAATGCGGTGCCCGCGGTAAGCGTTAAAACTGCCATCAACCGGAAACTCCAACCGGGCTCCGGTACGATGAGCGCTCCGCTAGCGCCTGGTGGCGTGGCTTCTAACGCCATGCTCATGCCGGTACCCTGAACCAGGCTGATGAGGATGGTACCATACCGGGTATACTGGGTAATTTTCTTCTGGCCCTGCTCGCCTTCTTTTTTCAGTTGCGCCAGGTGCGGAGACACAACGGTCATCAACTGCAAAATAATGGAAGCGCTGATATAGGGCATAATTCCCAGCGCGAATATGGTCGCTCGGCTCAACGCGCCGCCGGAGAACATATCGAACATACCCATGATGGTGCCTTTTTGCTGCGCGAACAGTGCCGTCAGCGCGGCTCCATCAATTCCAGGGGTCGGAATGTGGGCGCCGATCCTGTAAACAATCAACACACCCAGTGTGAACAGAATCCGTCGTTTGAGTTCGGGAATTTTAAATAGGCTACCGAAACTCTCTGCGCCACTCATTTAAAGGACTACAGCCTTTCCCCCGGATTTTTCAATTTTCTGTAGCGCGGATTGACTGAACTTGTGCGCATGAATCTCGACCGAACCGGTCAACTCGCCATCGCCCAGCACCTTAACCGCACCCGTATTTCGAATCAATCCTTGGTCTTTCAAAACCTGAGGCGTCAACGCGCCATCCACTTTCAACTCTGCCAGGGCCTTCAGATTCACCAGATCGTAAGATTTCTTAAAAATGTTGGTGAATCCACGTTTGGGAAGGCGCCTTTGCAATGGCATTTGGCCACCTTCAAACCAGGGATGCGGCTTACCGCCGGAACGGCTTTTCTGACCCTTCTGGCCCCGTCCACAGGTTTTACCGGTACCGGATCCGGAACCTCTTCCCACCCGCTTTGGATTTTTGCGGGCTCCAGGATTATTTTTTAAATTCGATAAGGTGATCATCTTTTATAAATTCCAATTCCGTTCAGGCGGAAGGCTTGGCCACTACCGCTTTTTCCCGCGCCTTGGAAAACTGTTCCGCGTTACGCAGGGAAATCAATCCATTGATAGTGGCCTTAACCACGTTATGTGGATTATTGGTCCGAAGACATTTGGTCAGGATATCCTTGATTCCAACTGCCTCAAGCACTGCGCGTACGGCACCACCGGCGATCAGGCCGGTCCCCCGGGAAGCAGGTTTCATCAAGACGCGCCCGGAACCAAACTGCCCGACGATTTCGTGCGGTATGGTGGATCCGTCCAGCGGAACCAAGACCTGGCTTTTCTTAGCCTTGTCAATCCCTTTGCGAATCGCTTCCGGCACTTCATTGGCTTTACCGAGGCCCCAGCCGACTTTGCCTTCGCGGTTGCCCACAACCACCAGGGCGCTGAAGCTGAACCGACGGCCACCCTTCACCACTTTGGCGACACGTTTGATCTTGACGACTTTATCTACCAGATCCTGTTGTTTTCCGTTTCGATCCTGCAACGATCTTCCTCCTGTTCGCCGGGTAATTCACCCTGCGAACTTAAAATTTAACTCCCTTTTCACGCACCGCATCGGCCAGCGCCTTGACGCGTCCAGCATAAATGAATCCATTGCGGTCGTAATACACTTCCTTGATGCCCTGTTGAGCGGCTTTTTCGCCCAGCAGAGAACCGACCAATACGGCGGCTTTGACGTTGCCTCCGTATTTCATCTGCTTCTGGAAGGCCTTGGATACGGTAGACTCCGTAACCAGGGTTTTGCGTTCCTGATCGCTGATGATCTGCGCATAAATATGCTTGGCGCTTTTGAACACCGTGAGACGCAGTTTCTCCGGATGGCGCTGAGTTTTAGTCTTCACCCGCTGCTTGCGATGCAGCCTGAGGCGGCGGCGTAATGTCGTTTTCATAATTGATGTACCTTATTTACCCGTGCCGGCAGCTTTTCCTGCTTTTCTCCGAATGTGTTCATTCGCATACATCACCCCTTTACCTTTATACGGCTCCGGGGGACGGAACTTCCGGATTTCAGCGGAGACCTGCCCTACTTGCTGTTTATCGGTTCCTTTGATTTTGATGGTATTCGCTTTGGAATCGACTTCGAATTCTATCCCTTTAGGTGCGGGGTATTTCACAGGGTGAGAAAATCCCAGTTGCATCACCAGGTCATTCCCTTTCAAATCCACTTTATACCCGACTCCCACAATATTGAGTTGCTTTAAAAATCCTTCCGAGACGCCGGTGACCATATTGCTGAGCAACGCCCGGGTCAGTCCGTGCAGAGCCCTATTGGTCCGGTTGTCGTCCGGCCGACTCACCACAATTTGCCCATCCGTGGATTCGATTTTCATATTCGAATCGAATTCGCGCTCAAGCTCGCCTTTGGAACCTTTGACGTGCACCTTGGATCCATCGATCTTGACATCAACCCCGGAGGGGATGGCTATGGGTTTTCTACCGACTCGCGACATATTCTCTTCCTTACCAGACGTGTCCCAACACTTCGCCCCCGACTCCTTTTTCACGGCAAATGCCGTCGGTGACCACTCCGGAGGATGTTGAGACAATAGCGACTCCCAATCCATTCAACACTTTGGGAATCTTATCCTTATTGACGTAGACCCTGCGGCCCGGCGTGCTGATGCGTTTGATCCCGTGAATGGATGATTCTCCATCCTTGTATTTCAAGTAAACACGGAGCATGCCCTGCTTGTTGTCCTCTGCCACTTTGAAATTCTTGATAAACCCTTCATCGCGCAGAATTTCCACAATCCGGATTTTCATCTTGGAATTCGGCATATCCACCTTGGGATGCTCCGCCTGAATGGCGTTTCTAATTCTTGTAAATAAATCCGCTATGGGATCGGTCATTGACATAATGGTACCTGTCTCCTGATTCGTCTTCCGTTTACCAACTGGCCTTGGTCACTCCGGGAATCTCCCCCAGAAGCGCCCTTGTCCGAAAGCATATGCGGCACAACCCAAACTTTTGCAGGTAGGCGCGCGGCCGGCCGCAAACGTTGCAACGGTTGTATCCTCGAACCTTGAACTTCGGCTTTCGGTTGGCTTTGGCAATTAAACTTTTCTTGGCCATGTTTGACTCCGGGTTCCTGCCGGTCAATTCCGGATCGGAAACCCCATTGATTTCAGTAACACCTTGCCTGCTTCATCCGTTTCGGCGGAGGTGCAAATTGTGATATTCATCCCTTTAACATGCTCGATCTTATCGAAGTCGATCTCCGGAAAGATCAATTGCTCTTTCAGGCCGATGGTGTAGTTGCCCCGACCATCGAACGCCTTGGGAGGCAGTCCCTTAAAATCCCTTACCCGCGGCAGGGCAAAGCCCACCAGCCGCTCAAAAAACTCGTACATGCGGTTACCGCGCAGGGTCACCCGAACGCCGATGGGCACCCCTTCCCGCAATTTAAAATTCGAGATGGCCTTCTTGGCGCGGGTCACCACGGGTTGCTGGCCGGCGATGGTTCGCAACTGCTCCACGCCCGCGTCGATCAACTTACCGTTCTGCAGAGCCTCTCCCAATCCCATATTGACGACAATCTTATCCAGATGGGGAACCTGCATGACATTTTTCAATCCGAGGTCCTTCTGGACTTGGGCTTTGATTTTTTCGTTATATATTTTTTTTAAATTCGCCATGATTTCCGGTTTTCTGCAATCCCGCTGGAATTACATCTTATCCATTACTTCTCCGCATTTGGCACAGACACGCACCCGCTTGCCGTCTTCCAGCTTCTTGCGTTTGGTCCGTACCCCCTTGCCGCATTTGTCACACACCAACAAGACGTTGGAAATAGCCAGCCGCCCTTCCTTTTCGATAATGCCGCCCTGCTTGTTCTGCGCACTGGGCTTGGTGTGCCTTTTCAGCATATTCAATTTTTCAACAGTGAGCTTTCCGTCATTGGGAAATAACATCAGGATTTTCCCTTTTTTACCCTTTTCCCGTCCGGCGATGACTTCCACGATGTCATCTTTTTTCAATTTGAGTTTGACCCCACTCATTACAATACCTCCGGCGCAAGCGACAGAATTTTCAAAAACTTTTTAGCTCTCAACTCACGCGCGACAGGACCGAAGATACGGGTACCCACCGGCTCTTTCGCATCAGTGACCAGTACCGCGGCGTTGGTATCGAATTTGATATAACTGCCTTCCGGACGCCGGATTTCCTTGCGGGTACGGACCACCACGGCTTTTCTCACATCGCCCTTCTTGATCTGGCTCTGCGGTTCACATTCCTTCACCGCCACCACGATGATGTCGCCGACCGAGGCATACCGGCGCCCCGTCCCACCCAGAACCTTGATGCACTGCACCTTTTTGGCTCCAGAGTTATCCGCCACATCCATGACTGTTCTTAATTGGATCATAGTTGTTGTATCCGGCTATACCGCTTGCGCTACCTTTAAAACCTTTTCCAGATTCCAGCGTTTGGTTTTGCTCAACGGTCTCACTTCCCGCATGGAGATGAAATCCCCAACCGAGCACTCGTTCTTTTCGTCATGACACCGGAATTTTTTGGTCCGCTTGACCACCTTCTTGAAGGTGCGGTGGATGAATTTGCGCTCCACCGAAACCACGACCGTTTTATCCATCTTATTGCTCACGACGGTTCCCGTAATTACTTTTTTAATTTTTGCGGCTTCCTGACTCAATGGACCTCCATGAACATTTTCAATCGTACTGGATTATTTTTTACCCGCTGTTTTCTTGCTTTCTTTCTCTGGTTCTTTTTCGGCTTCAGCGGCGGGCTTGGCCTCGGCCACCGGCTAATTGCTTTTCAGGGTCAATATCCGGGCGATATCGCGCCGCATATACTTCAACCGGCCGGGATTTTCGATTTTTCCCATGGCCAACTGGAACTTCAAATTAAAATATTCTTCTCGCAGGTCGCTTAGCTTTTCCCCGCGTTCTTTTTCTGAAAGCTCTTTTATTTCCTCTATCTTCATAATCGCAATCCTGCTTCCTTATTTATTGGCCACAAACCGGGTCGGAACAGAAAGCTTATGCGCCGCCAGCCGGAAAGCCTCCTTGGCTACATCTTCCTCCACGCCCGCCATTTCATACAAAATACGTCCCGGCTTGACTACGGCGACCCAAAACTCCGGATTCCCTTTGCCTTTGCCCATACGGGTTTCCGCCGGCTTTTTGGAGATAGGCTTGTCCGGGAAAATGCGGAGCCAGATTTTGCCGCCACGCTTAACGTGACGGGTCATGGCAATACGCGCCGCTTCGATCTGCCGGTTGGTGATCCACCCGCAGGCCAGCGCCTGCAATCCATATTCACCGAAACTGACTGTGCCACCGCGGTACGCTGTTCCGCGCATTTTGCCTTTATGGCGTTTCCGGTATTTAACTTTTTTGGGCATCAACATGATGCAAACTCTCCTGTAAAATCGGCCTTAGGATTTACCTTTTTCGCCGCTTTCTTCTTTTTCCGCCGACCCCACGGGTTTTTCAAAAATCTCACCTTTATAAACCCAGACTTTGATGCCGATAATCCCGTAAGTCGTCAGGGCTTCCGCCGTTCCGTAATCGATATCGGCCCGTAAGGTATGCAACGGCACCCGGCCTTCCCGGTACCATTCACTCCGGGCAATCTCATGCCCACCCAGTCGGCCGGAACAGCGAATTTTAATGCCCAACGCCCCAAACCGCAGAGAGGACTGAACACTCTTTTTCATGGCCCGCCGAAATGAAATTCGTTTTTCCAACTGCAGGGCGATGTTCTGCGCCACCAGACTGGCATCCAATTCAGCCCGTCGGATTTCCTTGATGTTCAGGTTCACCTGTTTGCCGCCGATGATGCGTTGCAGTTCTTCCTTCAACCGGTCCACTTCCAGCCCCTTTTTACCGATGATGATCCCCGGCCGGGCGGTGTGGATGTTGATGCGAATCCGGTTGGCGGAACGCTCAATTCCCAGGTTGGCGATTCCTGCATGGGACAGATTTTCCCTCAGAAAATTCCGGATCTTGATATCTTCCTGAAGCAGTTCCGGGAAATCCCTTTTACCAAACCAATTGGATTTCCAAGGCTTGTTGATTCCCAATCTAAATCCGTACGGATGTACTTTTTGTCCCACGCAATTCCTCCGAATCTATTTTTCGTTCAGCACGATGGTCACGTGACTGGTTCGTTTCTTGATGAGGTTGGACATTCCCCGCGCCCGGGGCATCTGGCGTTTCCAGGCCGCTCCCTCATCCACCGTAATCTTTTTGACGACCATATCTTCCACATCCACCACCTTGTGGTTTTCCTCGGCGTTGGCCAACGCCGATTTCAACAGCGCCTGAATTTGACGGGCGGCTTTTTTACGCGTGAAGGTGAGCACATTCATTGCCTCCGTCACGTTTTTACCGCGAATCATATCGGCCACCAACCGGGCTTTCCGGGGTGCCAAGCGTACATGTCTCAATCGTGCCTTCACGTCCATATCTAACAATTAACCTCTCTCATCAGCCTTTAGGCGGTGCAGCCTTTTTGGTTTTGCCGCTGTGCGCCCGGAAGGTCCGGGTGGGAGAAAATTCTCCCAGCTTGTGGCCCACCATGTTCTCGGTAACAAACACGGGAATAAACTTTTTCCCGTTATGCACCCCCAGGGTATGGCCGACGAAATCCGGCGAAATGGTCGAGCGACGCGACCAGGTCTTCACAATCTTTTTGTCATTTTTCTGGTTCAACGATTCGATTTTGTTCTGCAGGGAATCGTCTATAAACGGTCCTTTTTTCAGCGATCGCGCCATTCAAAAATTTCCTTAGTTGATACAACAAGTTGTTCTATGATTACCGTTTCTTTTTCTTCCGGCTCAGAATGTATTTACTGGACGGCTTTTTCACTTTTCGCGTTTTGTAACCTTTGGCCGGCGTTCCCCACGGACTACAGGGGTGCCTGCCACCGGAGGAGCGTCCTTCACCACCACCCATCGGGTGATCCACCGGGTTCATCGCCACCGCCCTTACGCGCGGCCGTTTTCCCAGCCACCGCGAACGTCCGGCTTTGCCGATGGAAACATTTTCGTGATCGGTATTTCCGACCGTTCCTATGGTAGCCCGACACTTGACTTCCACCAGCCGGACTTCTCCAGAACCTAATTTGATATTGGCATACCGGCCTTCTTTCGCCATCAGCTGAACAGACGCTCCGGCGCTGCGGGCAATCTGCCCTCCTTTGCCCGGCCGCAATTCGATATTATGAATCAGCGTGCCTTCCGGAATCCGCTCCAGAGGAAGACAATTCCCCGCTCGCACTTCCGCTTCGGGACCGGACATCACCTGGTCTCCGGCTTTTAGTTCTTTGGGGGCGATAATGTATCGCTTCTCTCCATCCACGTAAGTCAGCAAGGCGATATGCGCCGACCGGTTCGGATCGTATTCGATTCCGGTTACTTTCGCGGGAATGCCGTCTTTGTTCCGCTTGAAATCAATCACCCGGTACAACTTACGATGCCCGCCGCCACGGCGTTTCGCAGTAATCCGTCCGTTGTTGTTCCGTCCCCCTTTGCGGGAAATGGAAACCAACAGACTCTTTTCCGGCGTGGTCTTGGTGACTTCGGCAAAATCGGAGATGGTTTGGAACCGGACTCCGGCGGATGTTGGGTTGAGTTTACGTACGGGCATATTCTTTACACACCTTCAAAAAAGTCGATGCGATCCCCTTCTTTTAACAAAACGATAGCTTTCTTCCAAGCTTTGGTTTGGCCCTGATGCCGCCCGAACCGCTGGGTTTTGGGTTTGACATTGATCGTATTCACATCGAGCACGGTCACGTTGAAGACATTCTGCACCGCCTCTTTAATCTGCAATTTATTGGCGGAACGCTTCACCTGGAACATCACCCGGTTGCCATGCTCCTGCATCATGGTGCTTTTTTCCGTGATGAGGGGCTTCTCCAAAATACTGTAGTGATTGACGGCCATCAGTTTAAACGCTCCTCAATTTTCTTGATGGACTCAGGCGTACACACGATCGTTTCGTGATGCAGAAGATCAAACACATTGAGCCCGTCCACCGGCAACACATCCGTGTTCGGCAGATTGCGTACCGCTAATTCCAGATTCTTGTCTTTTTCCGCCACCACAAACAAAGTTCTCGGCGGCAACCCCAGCTTCTTGATCAATTCCACCGCCGCCTTGGTTTTGGGTTCCGAAAGTGTCAGGCTTTCCACCACCTGCAGGCCGTTGTTGCGGGCCCGCTCCGTCAACACGGACTTGAGCGCAAGTTTTTTGGATTTTTTGGACAACTTGAAAGCGTAACTTCTCGGCGAGGGCCCGAAGACCGTCATTCCGCCACGCCAGAGCGGAGAACGCGAACTTCCCGCGCGCGCGCGACCGGTGCCTTTCTGTTTCCAGGGCTTCTTACCACCGCCGCGCACTTCGCCGCGGTTGCCGATGGTGGAAGCTGATCCACTCCGTCGAGCCGCCTGCTGCAGGGAGACATATTCTTTCACCAGATGCGCCCGAACCTTGACATCAAATACTTCAGGCGACAGGGGAACGGTCCCTACTTTTTTCTTATCTAAATTAATTAAATCCAAATCCGGCATGATTGGTTCTTTCTATCCTTTACTTTTTGATCCGGGTCTTTGAAGTATCCGGACGATACCGCCGTTGGCTCCTGGAACGGAGCCTTTCAGCAAAACAATATTATTTCCAGCATCCACGCGAACGACCTGAATATTTTTGGCGTAGATCTGGTCTCCGCCCATGCGCCCCGGCATGGGATGTCCCTTGAGCACGCGCCCCGGATAGGTCGCCATACCGATCGACCCGGCACCTCGAAACGATTCATGGTTACCGCGGGAGGCCGGGTGGCCGCCAAACCCATGGCGCTTCATGACTCCGGCAAATCCTTTGCCTTTGGAGACTCCGACCACGTTCACCCGTTCACCTTCCTTGAACATTTCCACGCTCAAGGGTTTTCCCATTTCTTCATCGTCGACTGCCATGCTCCGGAATTCGGCTAACAGTTGGGCGGGGTCCCTCTTAAGCTGACTGTAAACTCCCTGCATCGGCTTGTTGGTATGCTTGACTTTGCGCTTGCCGTAAGCCATCAACACTGCCTCGTACCCGTTCTTCTCCTGGGTCCGCTTTAAAACCGGAACGCAGTCTTCCACCTGGATCACGGTGACACAAACACAATCGCCCTTTTCCGTAAACACCTGGGTCATTCCGACTTTTTTTCCCAACAAACCATTCATTGCAATACTCATTAGAGTTTGATTTCAATATCCACGCCGCCGGACAAATCCAGCTTCATAAGCGCATCCACCGTTTGCGGGGTGGGCTCGAGAATTTCAAGAATCCGTTTATGAGTCCTTATCTCGAACTGCTCTCTTGATTTTTTGTCGACGTGTGGGGACCGAAGCACGGTCCACTTGTTTCGGACTGTCGGCAAGGGAATGGGCCCCACTACCCGCGCGCCAGTACGCTTGGTGGTTTCCACGATTTCTCCCACCGACCAGTCGAGAAGCTTGTGGTCGTAAGCCTTCAGTTTGATTTTGATTTTTTGATCGCTCATTATTCCGTAATCTCACTGACGATTCCCGCGCCTACGGTGCGGCCGCCTTCACGAATCGCGAAACGCAATTCCTTGGCCATCGCCACTTCGGTGATCAATGCCACTTCAAAGGTGACGTTATCGCCGGGCATGACCATTTCGACGCCGCCGGGCAGGGTCACCACACCGGTGACGTCCGTGGTCCGGAAATAAAACTGCGGTCGGTAACCGTTAAAGAACGGCGTGTGCCGTCCACCTTCGTCCTTCGTCAGAATATACACTTCCGCTTTAAACTTTTTGTGCGGAGTGATCGATCCAGCCTTGGCGAGAACCTGTCCACGCTCAATGTCTTCCCGCTTGGTGCCGCGCAGAAGCAGACCGACGTTGTCACCCGCTTGCCCGTCATCGAGCAGTTTGCGGAACATTTCGACACCGGTGACGGTAGTTTTCGTGGTCGGACGGAATCCGACGATTTCCACTTCTTCACCGACTTTGATGACGCCCGTTTCGATACGGCCCGTTGCCACGGTACCGCGACCGGAGATACTGAAGATATCTTCGATCGGCATCAGGAACGGCTTGTCGACCGGACGCTCGGGAACCGGAATGTACTCATCCACCGCATCCATCAATTCCTGAACACTCTTGCTCTTTTCAGCATCGTCCGCGTTCTCCAGAGCCTGCAGGGCGCTGCCGCGGATGACGGGAATGTCGTCTCCGGGAAATTCATATTTGCTCAACAGTTCGCGCACTTCCAGCTCAACCAGGTCGAGCAATTCTTCATCATCCACCATGTCGCATTTATTCATGAACACGACGATCTTAGGCACACCGACCTGGCGGGCGAGCAGGATATGCTCACGCGTCTGCGGCATGGGGCCGTCGGAGGCGCTGATAACCAGGATCGCACCGTCCATCTGCGCGGCGCCGGTGATCATATTCTTAACATAGTCCGCGTGACCGGGGCAGTCGACGTGCGCGTAATGCCGTTTTTCGGTTTGATACTCAACGTGGGCGATGGCGATGGTGATGCCGCGCTCTTTTTCTTCCGGCGCCTTATCGATCTGATCGAAAGCGATACTCTCAGCGAGCCCTTTTTTGGATAAAACTTCGGTGATGGCCGCTGTGAGCGTAGTTTTCCCGTGGTCTACGTGTCCAATGGTTCCTATATTGAGATGCGGTTTGTCTCTCACGAATTTTTCTTTAGCCATACCAGTTCACTCCGTTTTTTTGTCCAATCTCAGTTTGTTTATAATGGGGTTTAAATTTTAATTTTATGCCGGAACCTCACTAGAGGTTCCTTTGGATTTGGCAATCAGTTCCTCAGCAATACTGTTGGGAACGACATCGTACTTCGAAAATTCCATACTATAGTTGGCCCGACCCTGGGTCGCCGACCGTAAATCCGTCGAATATCCAAACATCCCAGCGAGTGGGGCTTCCGCGCGAATCACTTTGGCACCCGCGCGATCGCTCAATTCTTTCACTTTACCGCGCTTGGAACTCAAGTTACCAATTACATCGCCCATAAACTCTTCAGGGGTCACCACTTCAACTTCCATGATGGGTTCCAGCAGAACGGGGCTCGCCTTTTTGCAGGCTTCCTGAAACGCAATGGACGCACAGATTTTGAACGCCATCTCCGAGGAATCCACCTCGTGATACGACCCGTCTTTCAGGGTGACCCGCACATCGACCACGGAATACCCGCAGAGGATACCGCGGTCCATCGCTTCCGTAATCCCCTTTTGAACCGCAGGGATATATTCCCTGGGAATGGATCCACCGACAATCTTGTTGACAAACTCGAAGCCTTCTCCGGCCTCGCGGGGCTCCACATAAATTTCCACATGCCCGTACTGACCGCGGCCACCGGACTGCTTGACGTATTTGAAATCGTGTTCCACCGCTTTGGTGATGGTTTCCCTGAACGCCACCTGAGGCTTGGAGACGTTGACGTCCAACGAAAACTCCCGCCGCATGCGATCCACCAGAATCTCCAGATGGAGTTCGCCCATTCCGGAAATAACGGTTTGGTTGGTTTCGGGATCGACTTTAACTTCGAAGGTGGGGTCTTCCTGCTGAAGCTTAATGAGACAATCGGAAAGCTTGTCCTGCTCGGGTTTGGATTTGGGTTCGATGGCTACAGAAATGACGGGTTGGGGGAAGGTAATAGCTTCCAGTACCACTGGCTTGTCTTCCGGGCAAAGCGTGTCACCGGTAAAAGTCTTTTTAAAACCGACGGCCGCGGCAATATCCCCGGCGCTGACAGATTTGACCTCCTCGCGTTTGTTGGAATGCATCCGCAACAAACGCCCGATACGTTCCCGCACGTTTTTGGTGGAGTTGTAAATATAGGAACCGCTCGTGAGCTCTCCAGAATACACCCGGAAAAAGGCCAACTGCCCAACAAAGGGATCGGTCATGATCTTGAACGCCAACGCGGACACCGGTTCCTTGGAATCGGCTTTGCGGGTCACTTCTTCCTGTGTGTTGGGATTGATTCCCTTGATTGCCGGCACATCGAGCGGGGAGGGTAAATACGCAGGGACCGCATCCAGCAGTTGCTGAACGCCCTTGTTCTTGAAAGAGGCCCCACACAGAATCGGCGTGAACTTCAATTCAAGAGTTCCCTTACGGATCGCGGCTTTGATTGCCTCGACAGAGACGTCCTCTCCGCCCAAATATTTTTCCATAATGCTTTCATCCATATCGGAAGCGGCCTCCATCAGCTTTTCCCGGTACTCCGCCACTTCGTCCGCCATATTATCCGGAATCGGCGTTTCTTCGAAAATCTCCCCTTTGGGGTTGTCCTTCTCCGGATACACGTAGGCCTTCATTTCCACCAAATCCACCAGTCCGATGAAATCACTTTCGGCGCCGATCGGCAACTGCAGAGGCACGGGATTAGCGCTCAACCGTTCCTTCATCTGGTTGACGCAACCCACAAAGTTGGCTCCGGCACGGTCCATTTTATTAACGAAGCCAATTCGCGGCACATGATATTTGGTGGCCTGCCGCCAAACCGTTTCCGACTGAGGTTCCACCCCGCCGACCGCGCAGAACACACCAATGGCGCCGTCCAAGACGCGCAGGGAACGCTCCACTTCTGCAGTAAAATCCACATGACCCGGGGTGTCGATGATGTTGACCTGATGATCATTCCAGAAACAAGTGGTGGCAGCGGACGTAATGGTGATTCCCCGCTCCTGCTCTTGCTCCATCCAGTCCATGGTGGCGTTGCCATCATGCACCTCACCCATCTTGTGACTTTTACCCGTGTAATACAGAATCCGTTCGGTGGTTGTAGTTTTCCCGGCATCGATATGCGCGATAATCCCTATATTCCGAATTTTTTCCAGACTGATTTTTTTACTCATAATCCCTTAGACCAAAAATTACCAGCGATAATGCGCAAACGCTTTGTTGGCCTCGGCCATGCGGTGCACGTCTTCTTTTTTACGAATAGCTCCCCCCGTATTATTGAAAGCGTCGAGCAGTTCTCCGGTCAACTTGTCCGCCATCGTTCTACCCGCACGCGCCTTGGCATGAGCGATCATCCAACGAATACTCAAAGCCTGGCGACGGCTCCGGCTGACTTCCACCGGAACCTGATAGGTGGCCCCACCGACACGGCGTGACCTGACTTCCAAAACGGGAGCCGCGTTATCGATCGCCTTCTTAAAGACATCCAACGCCGACTCGTCCTTGAGTTTCTCTCCGATATTGTCCAGCGCGGTATACAACACCCGTTCCGCCAGACTTTTTTTTCCTTTTTTCAGCAAATTATTGATGAACCGGGCCACCAGAATATCGTTAAACTTGGGATCGGGTAAAATCTGCCGCTTGTCCGCTTCTCGTCTTCGTGCCATAAATTACAACTTTCCAATCAATTCTGTTTAGGCTTTTTAGCCCCGTATTTAGAACGGGATTGCTTTCGATTATCGACACCCAAGGTATCCAGACTGCCTCGCACCACATGATACCGGACCCCGGGAAGATCCTTAACCCGGCCCCCGCGAATCAAAACAATGGAATGCTCCTGGAGATTATGCCCCACTCCAGGGATATAGGTGGTCACTTCCATCCCGTTGGTCAAACGCACACGGGCGACCTTTCTCAGGGCCGAATTCGGCTTTTTGGGGGTCGATGTGTACACCCGAACGCAGACCCCTCTTTTTTGGGGGCACTGCTTCAAAGCCGGACTGGCTGTCTTCACTTCCGGACTTTTACGGCCCGTTTTGACTAGCTGATTTATAGTCGGCAAAATATACCTCTCTACTCAAGGGTTTCCCACCAAATACGGGAACCCCATACTTACAAAACACATTGATTTTGTTGGCGTTTTTAGATTATGCTTCCAGCAAACGGAAAGCTTTGAATTTTAACACTTAACGTGCCGGAGTCAAGGGCAAATTTCTAATTTTATTCCACTGGCGCGGTCGCTTCTTCTTCCGGTTTTTTCTCTTCCACCTCTTCAATTTCCGGTTCTTCGATCCGGATGCCGCTGTAGGCCTGGCAACCGGTACCTGCGGGAATCAATCGCCCCATAATGACATTTTCTTTCAATCCAACCAGCCGATCTTCTTTGCCGCTGACAGCCACCTCGGTCAGTACCCGGGTGGTCTCCTGGAACGACGCCGCGGAGATGAAGCTTTCCGTACTGAGGGAGGATTTGGTGATCCCCAACAGAACGGGCATGCCCTGAGCCGGTTTGGATTTGTTTTTAATCGCTGCCTGATTCTTGGTATTAAAAACCTTCTTGGTGACCTGTTCACCTACCAGAAGGTCGGTCTCTCCGGGATCTTCCACCTGCAAATGCCTGAGCATCTGCCGCACGATGATCTCGATATGCTTGTCGTTAATGGTAACGCCCTGCAAGCGATACACTTCCTGCACTTCATTCACCAAATATTTCTGCAGTTCATTTTCACCCAGAATGCGGAGAATATCGTGCGGGTTGGAGGCTCCATCCATCAACGGTTCGCCGGCCAGCACATCGTCGTCTTCATGGACATTGATGTGCTTTCCGCGCGGGATGAGATACTCCCGCTCTTCACCGCTATCACTAACGACCACGACCTTGCGCATTCCTTTGACGAATCCGCCAAACTTGACCTTACCATCGATTTCGGTAATGGTGGCCTGCTCGTGAGGTTTCCGCGCTTCAAACAACTCCGCGACGCGGGGCAGACCACCGGTGATGTCTTTGGTCTTGGCCGACTCACGCGGAATCTTAACAATGACGTCGCCGGCATTGATCTTGTCGCCCTCGTTTACATTAATATGGGCGCCTGCGGGAAGGAGGTACCTTCGAATCGTCTCACCTTTATCATCCTTGATCGAAATTCGGGGCTGTTTCTTCTCGTCCCGATGACTGATGATAATCTTGGAGGACAGTCCAGTGATTTCGTCGAAATCCTCTTTCATGGTCAAACCTTCAACCACATCGCCGAACGCGATGGTGCCATCCACTTCCGTCAAAATGGAGTTGGTATAAGGATCCCATTCCACCAGGATCTGACTTTCCTGAACTTCCTGGCCATCAGCCACTTTCAGCTTGGCGGCATAAACGATGGAATATTTCTCCTTTTCACGCCCATTCTCATCCTGAATCAACAGATGCCCGTTACGATTCATAACAATAATTTCGCCGCGCTGGTTTTTAATGGTGCGCAACCCTGCATATTTGACAATCCCACCTTTTTTAGTGCTCAGCGTGGTCTGCTCTACCACCCGGCTGGCTGTACCACCGATATGGAACGTACGCATGGTCAGCTGGGTTCCGGGCTCACCGATGGATTGCGCGGCGATAACTCCAACCGGCTCGCCGATTTCAGCCCAGTCGTTGGTAGCCATATTCCGACCGTAACATTTAGCGCACAAACCCTGATGCGATTCGCATGTCAGGTTGGACCGAATCCGTACCTTTTCGATACCCGCATTTTCGATGATCTCAATCGCTTCTTCATCGATCATGGAGTTGGCCTTGATCAACACGGTGTCGGTAAACGGATCGACAATATCTTCCAAAGCGGTTCGTCCCAAAATACGCTCAGACAAGGGCTGGATAATTTCTCCCGCTTCCACAAGCGAAAAGATATCAATGCCGCGCAAAGTCCCACAATCGTCTTCCAGAATAATGATGTCCTGCGCCACATCCACCAGACGCCGCGTCAGGTAACCGGAGTTTGCGGTTTTAAGCGCTGTATCCGCCAACCCTTTCCGCGCACCATGCGTAGAGATAAAATACTGAATTACTGACAACCCTTCACGAAAATTCGCGGTAATGGGGGTTTCGATAATTTCACCGGAGGGCTTGGCCATCAAACCGCGCATTCCAGCCAACTGCCGCAACTGCTGGGAACTGCCGCGGGCGCCGGAATCGGCCATAATGAAAATGGAGTTGAAGTCTTTCTTATCTTCACCTTTAACGATCCGCTCGTCTTCGGTTTCCAGTTCCCGGAACATTTCATCGGAAACTTTCTCGGTGACGTGCGCCCAAATGTCAATTACCTTGTTATAACGTTCGCCGTTGGTGATCAAACCGTCGCGGTACTGCTTGTACACTTTCAGCACCTCGTCCTCGGCTTTCTGGACCAGTGATACTTTTGCTTTCGGAATCCGCATGTGGTCAATGGAGATGGAAAGACCGGCTTCGGTGGCGTACTTGAATCCCAATTCCTTAACGGCATCCAGAAGCGCAACCGTCTTTTCCCGCCCAACTTCTTTGAACGAGACACCAATCAATTCGGAAAGGGATTTTTTGTTCATCTCCTGGTTGACCAGAGAAAAAGGCAACTCTTTCGGTGTCACTTCATATAGAAGGATCCGGCCAGTAGTGGTCACTTCCAGTTGACCGTTCAGCTGGATCATGATCCGAGCCTGCAAATCCAATTCATCATGGTCATACGCCATACGAACTTCCCTGAGCCCGGAAAACACTTTTCCTTCCCCGCGCGCGCCGCCGCGGATTTTGGTCATATAGTAACCGCCCAGAACGATATCCTGACTGGGCACGGCGATGGGTCGTCCGTTGGAGGGTGACAACACGTTGTTGTGCGCCATCATGAGTAGCTTGGCTTCCACCTGCGCTTCCATGGACAACGGTACATGCACCGCCATCTGGTCGCCATCGAAATCCGCGTTGAAGGCGGTGCACACCAGCGGATGAACGCGGATGGCCTTGCCTTCGATCAGAATGGGCTCGAATGCCTGGATACCCAGACGATGCAAGGTGGGAGCGCGGTTCAAGAGAATGGGATGCTTCTGAACCACTTCCTCCAGCACCTCCCATACTTCGGAACGCTCCTGCTCCACCATTTTTTTGGCGGTTTTGATGGTAGAGGCATAACCTTTTTGCTCCAGCCGGTTGAAGATGAACGGCTTGAACAGTTCCAGCGCCATTTTCTTGGGCAATCCGCACTGATGCAGTTTCAACTCAGGACCCACCACGATAACGGAACGCCCGGAATAATCCACGCGTTTCCCCAACAGGTTCTGCCGGAAACGGCCCTGCTTGCCCTTAAGCATGTCACTCAGAGATTTCAAGGGACGCTTGTTGGTTCCACGCAGGGTACGACCGCGCCGGCCGTTGTCAAACAAAGCCGAAACGGCTTCCTGCAACATACGTTTTTCGTTGCGGATGATGATCTGCGGCGCTTTCAGTTCCTGCAGGCGTTTCAACCGGTTATTTCGGTTGATGACGCGGCGGTACAAATCATTGAGATCGGAGGTCGCAAATCGGCCGCCATCCAGGGGGACCAGAGGACGCAGTTCCGGTGGAATGACCGGGACGACTTGCAGAATCATCCATTCCGGTTTGTTTCCGGATTTACGGAACGCTTCGACAATTTTCAACCGCTTCGAAAATTTACGCTTATTCAGAACGGAGGCGGTTTTGAGCAGATCCTCCTGCAATTTGGCCGCTAACGCATCGAGGTCCAGGTTCTTCAACAGCTCCATCACCGCTTCGGAACCGACCATGGTTTTCAATCTGTGCGGAAATTCAATTTCCGCTTCCCGGTATTCCGCTTCCGTCAGCAGTTGACCTTCTTTAAAGTCGGATTCACCGGGATCGATCACCACATAGTTTTCAAAATAGATGATGCGTTCCAGCTCTTTAAGGCTGAGGTCCAAGATATGACCGATCCGGCTGGGCAGTCCCTTGAAAAACCAGATATGGGCTACGGGGCTGGCGAGCTCGATATGGCCCAGCCGCTCCCGGCGCACTTTGGACAGGATGACTTCGACTCCGCATTTTTCACAAATAACTCCCTTGTGTTTCATGCGTTTATATTTACCGCAATTGCATTCCCAGTCCTTTACCGGACCAAAAATCTTGGCGCAGAACAACCCGTCCCGTTCCGGCTTGAAGGTCCGGTAATTGATAGTCTCGGGTTTCTTGACTTCACCGTAGGACCAGGACCGGATTTTCCCCGGAGAGGCCAGTCGGATGCGCATGGCATCAAACATAATCGGATTTTTGGGTTTTTCAAAAAAATTCAGGTTATCCACAAGCGTGGTCTCCTAAAATAAAGTTTATAGAAATAAGACCCAATAAACTTGAGCCGCCTGCTAAGGCGTGATCGCCTACTTGGCGGTTTCTATCAATTCCACATCGATTGCCAGACTCTGCAATTCCTTGACCAGAACATTGAACGATTCCGGCAGGCTGGGCACCAGATTGGTATCGCCCTTGACAATCGCTTCGTACATACGTTTCCGGCCTTCGACATCGTCGGACTTGACCGTCAACATTTCTTGCAGGGTGTAGGCGGCGCCATAAGCTTCGAGAGCCCACACCTCCATTTCTCCCAACCGCTGGCCTCCAAACTGGGCTTTACCACCCAGCGGCTGTTGCGTGACCAGGGAATACGGACCGGTCGAACGCGCATGAATTTTGTCATCAACCAGATGGTGCAGTTTCAGCATATAGATGTATCCGACCATTATCTTCTGGTGAAACGGATTACCGGTTCGACCATCGAACAGGGTCAATTCTCCGGAGGTAGAACACCCGCCCTCGGCCAGCAATCGCCGGACATCTTCTTCATTGGCGCCATCGAACACCGGTGTCGCCATTTTCTGATTTGTCGCCTTGGCGGCCATACCCATGTTGGTTTCAAAAATCTGACCGACGTTCATTCGGGAAGGAACACCCAAAGGATTGAGAATGAGTTCGCAAGGAGTGCCGTCGTCGAGATAGGGCATATCCTCCTCGGGCACAATATTGGACACCACGCCTTTGTTGCCGTGACGTCCGGCCATTTTGTCGCCCACTTGCAGCTTGCGTTTCATGGCGACGAACACCTTAACCAGCTTGATAACACCGGGAGCAAGATCATCGCCCTTCTTTAGCTTCTCGATCTTTTCGTTCATCATGCTTTTGAGGATATGGACTTGATCCTTACTGCTGTCCTCAATCTCCTGCATTTCCACCGGGTCCACATCCTTGACCGGGATTTTTACCAGATCTTTGGACGTCATCTTTCCCATGACCTCCAAATCCAGCAGGACTCCCTTTGCCAGCTCTTTCCGGCCGATGGTCACGGACTTGCTGGTGGATTTGCCTTTCAACATATCAACCAAGAGTTTTTCAGTTTCGCTTTTTACGATTTGGATTTCATCACCGAAATCTTTTTCGATTCTGGCGATTTCCTCCTCCTCAATGGCAATGGTCCGGGAATCCTTATCGATTCCCTTCCTCGAAAATACTTTGACATCGATGACGATACCCTGAATACCAGGCGGCACCCTGAGGGATGTATCACGAACGTCTCCCGCTTTTTCACCGAAGATAGCTTTCAAAAGTTTTTCTTCAGGACTCAGCTGGGTTTCTCCCTTCGGTGTGATCTTGCCCACCAGAATATCGTTGGGCTTGACACTGGCACCGATGCGAATGATCCCGCTGTCATCCAGATTCTTGAGGGCCTCCTCCCCGACATTGGAAATATCCCGGGTGATTTCCTCTTTACCTTGTTTCGTATCACGCGCTTCCACTTCAAATTCTTCGATATGGACAGACGTGAAAATATCTTCCTTAACAACTTTTTCGCTGATAACGATGGCGTCTTCAAAGTTGTAACCATCCCAGGGCATGAACGCGACCAGAATATTCCGTCCGAGAGCCAACTCCCCGTTTTCGGTCGAGGGACCATCGGCGATCACCTGACCCTTTTTGACCTTGTCGCCCGTCGCAACCAACGGTCGCTGGTTGATACAGGTGTTCTGGTTGGAACGTTGGTACTTGGCCAAGGCATAAATATCCACTTTGGAATCCATTACCCGATTATTACTGCGTCCTTTCCCAGAAGAGCGGACCACAATACGGGACGCATCGGCACTGATGACTTCGCCATCGCCTTCCGCAATGATCACCGCTCCGGAATCACGCGCAACGATACCTTCCATACCGGTGCCGACCAAGGGCGCTTCGGCCCTCAACAGGGGAACCGCCTGACGTTGCATGTTGGAACCCATCAACGCCCGGTTGGCGTCATCGTTTTCCAGAAACGGAATCAACGAAGCGGCCACACTGATCAACTGCTTGGGTGAAACGTCCATCAGGTTAATTTTATCTCGGGGCGAAAGAATGAAATCGCCTCCCTGCCGGGCATCCACGATTTCCTTCACGAACCGGTTTTTACTATCAATATCTGCATTCGCCTGGGCGATGATGTAATCATCCTCGACCATCGCGTTACAGAATTCCACCGAATCGCTGACCTTGCCGTCGGCCACCTTGCGGTAAGGCGTTTCAACAAAACCGTAATCGTTGACCCGGGCATACGTACTGAGCGATGCGATGAGGCCGATGTTGGGCCCCTCCGGCGTTTCGATGGGACAAATTCTTCCGTAATGGGTGGGATGCACGTCTCTCACTTCAAACCCGGCCCGCTCGCGCGTCAGCCCACCTGGACCCAGAGCACTCAACCGCCGCTTATGTGTCACCTCGGACAGCGGATTGGTCTGATCCATAAACTGGGACAACTGGCTACTGCCGTAAAACTCTTTGATGGCCGCGGTGACGGGCTTGGAGTTGATCAGGTCATGCGGCATTGAAACTTCCAAGTCCTGAATGGACATGCGCTCGATTATGGCGCGCTCCATGCGAACCAACCCGACGCGGAACTGATTTTCCAAAGACTCACCCACGGCACGAACACGCCGGTTGCCCAGGTGATCGATATCGTCAATGGCTCCGATTCCATTGCGAAGACCCACAATGTACCTGACGACGGGAATAACATCCTCCAGCGTCAACAGCCGGTTATCCTCGGGAATATCGAGATTGAACTTCTGATTCAGCTTGATTCGCCCTACCACCGAAAGGTTGTACCGCTTCGGATTAAAAAACAGGTTGGCGAATAATGTTTTGGCGATTTCGGCGGTCGGGGGATCTCCCGGACGTAACCGCTTGTAGATTTCGCGGATGGCGTCTTCCTGAGTTTTAATCTTACCCAGAATAAGCGTATCGCGAATCGTCGTGTCTGGACTTTCTTCGTCGATATGCAGAATCCCGAACTCAGTTATTTTTTGTGCGTTAATTATTTCGAGAACTTCCGCAGTGATCTCCGTATTGGATTCCAACACCACTTCGCCGGTTTCCTTGTCGATGAGATCGTTGGCAAGGATAGCGCCGAGCAGGGTTTCAGGATCGATTTCCACCTTAGGAGACCGAGCCATCATCCGGCTCAGCTTTTTGATACTAGGAGCACCGACCAGCTTACCGGATTTAACGATCACCTCATTGGCCTTGGAATCCACCACGTCTTCCAATACCTTGATGCCGACTATCAGGCCTTTTCCACCCATGGAATATTTTCCGTCACGGGTACAGGAAATTTTTTCTACCGGATAAAACGTGGAAAGGATTTCTTCCTGATTCATGCCAAAGGCATTGAGCAGAATCGTGGCGGGCATCTTGCGCCGGCGATCGATTTTGACGTGCAGGATATCCTTGATATCAAATTCAAAATCCAACCAGGAACCGCGGTCAGGAATAACGCGCGCGGAATGGAGAATTTTACCACTAACGTGAGACTTCCCTTTATCGTGGGAAAAGAATGCGCCGGGGGATCGATGCATCTGGCTGACGATGACTCGCTCCACGCCATTGATCATGAAGGTTCCCGTCGGGCTCATGACCGGCATTTCTCCGAGAAAAATCTTCTGCTCTTTCACTTCCCGAACGGAGTTGATCACGACTTCGGAAACCTTCTCCTTTCCCAGGAGCTCTACGATTTTGGAGTCGATCAAAGTTCGGGCAGGGATAAGCGTTTTCCCGGTCTGCGGGTGTTTCACTTCTTCTACAATGTATTTTCCCGGAAGCTCTTTCAGGACACGGGCGCTCACACCGATGCGTTCACGGTCGAACAGAACCATGCGTACCATGATCTTGATCGGATCAGAATACGTCAGCCCCTTCTGCCGGCATTCGCTCAGTTTGAATTTTTCTTTATACTTAACTTGTTGCCCGCAGGTTTCGCAAATCACACCTGCGCCGCCCAACTCCTTGTACTCGCCGCACCCGCATTCCCATACCCCCACTTCATAGCCCACATATTCCAGACGGGCATTGATATTCAGGTCGGATATCGGGAAGACATCACTGAACACTTCCTCCAATCCCTGGAGATTTCGCTGCTCGGGCGCAACCGCTTCTTGCAGGAAATACTCAAACGATTTGACCTGGATCTCGATCAGGTTGGGGATCTCAATAACCGCTGGGATTTTTGAGAAATTCAACCTGGGTGTGGGATTGACTTGCGTCCGCTCGGTGGTTGTTTTTGTCATAAGGTTTTAGATTCCCTTGGGTTGAATTAATAAACGCCTGCCAAAAACAAATGTAAATCCGCACGAGACCGCGTTACTTGATCTCGACAGACCCACCCGCCGCTTCGATCTTTGCCTTGATCTCGTCGGCTTCTTCTTTTTTGACACCCTCCTTGACTGCTTTCGGGGCACCCTCTACCAGGTCTTTAGCGTCTTTCAAACCCAAGTTGGTGATTCCACGCACTTCTTTAATCACCTGAATCTTTTTGTCACCTATAGCGGTGAGAATAACATCAAACTCGGTCTTTTCTTCAGCCACGGCGGCCTCTCCACCCGGCGCGGCGGCCATCATGGTCGGCGCAGCGGCAGTGACCCCATACTTGTCCTCCAATTCTTTGACAAATTCGGACATCTCCAGAACCGACATACCGTCGATGAAAGAAACAACATCGTCCTTCGTTACAGCCATCTCGAACTCCTTTCAACTTAAAATCAAAACAAAACGTTTATAAAATATACCTCAGCCCTTTGACCGCCCTTATTCGGTCAACCCTGGGCTTTTTTATCCTTGATTGCATCCAGCGTTCCCACCAACTTGCGCAACAGGGCGCTGAACACACCCACAAAGTTGGTGGTGGGTCCGTTCATGACGGACAACAGCTGGGAAAGCAAAACTTCTTTTGAAGGCAGATCGGCCAGCGCCTTGACTTCCGCCGGCGATACCTGCTTCCCTTCAACAATTCCAGCCACCACATCGGGGCTTTTCTCGACACCCGACTTGGCATAATCGGAAAGAGCCTTGGCGGGAGCCACCGCGTCATCAAAACTCACCAATAGAGAAACGGGGCCCTTAAAATCGTTTTCCAAAACCTCCAGAGGCGTGTTCTTCACTGCTTTCCGGGCCAGGGTATTTTTAATCACCCGAAAACCCACGGCACGCTCTCTCATATGCGTACGAAGTGCTGTCATATTCTCCGCCGAAATACCATGATAGTGCGTCAGGAGCGCAGACTTGGCACGGGTGAATACGTCGTTCAATTCATCAATAGTTTTCTGTTTCACTGGTGTAGGCAAAATCCCAATCCTTTCTTAACGAAATCCATAACACTGAAAATTTTTTATTCCTCTCAAAGTGACGGCTATGCCGAATACGCCACCTTGATTCCCGGTCCCATAGTGGTAGACAACGAAATGCCCTTAATATAATGCCCCTTCGCGGTCGACGGTTTCATCTTGACCAGAGTACCCATAAATTCATTGAAATTTGCGGCCAAATCCTCTACTGAAAAACTGGCTTTCCCGACAGAGGCATGAATGATTCCGGCCTTGTCCACCCGGAAATCGACCTTACCCGCCTGAATCTGTTCGATAGCCTGCTTGACATCAAAGGTAACGGTTCCGGTTTTGGGATTGGGCATCAGCCCCCTCGGTCCAAGAACCTTGCCGAGCTTACCCACCGTTCCCATCATGTCCGGAGTCGCAACCACGCGGTCGAAATCCGTCCAACCCTCCTGGATTTTCTTGACCAGATCGTCGTTGCCGACAAATTCAGCGCCGGCATCCTTCGCTTCTTTTTCTTTTTCACCTTTAGCGAATACCAAAATCCGGAATTTTTCCCCGGTTCCCTTGGGCAACACCACACTGCCGCGGATATTCTGATCGGCTTTCCGGGGGTCTACCCCCAAGTTCACCGCAACATCCACAGACGCATCGAATTTCATGGTCGCGCCTTCTTTGGCCAGACCGAGCGCTTCATTCAATTCGTAATTTTTGAGGCGTTCAATTTTTTTCGCCAAGGCATTATATTTTTTTCCACGCTTTGCCATACTTCCTTATCCTTCCTGAAACTAACCTTCGACTGTGATGCCCATGCTATGAGCGGACCCTTCGATAATCTTCATGGCGGCTTCAACATTAAAGGCGTTCAAATCTGCTTTTTTGATTTCGGCGATTTCCTTGACCTGCTCACGGGTCACCTTCCCCACGTTTTCCTTACTGGGATTGGACGATCCCTTGGCAATGCCCGCCGCCCGCTTCAACAGAACCGATGCCGGCGGAGACTTGGTGATAAAGGTAAAACTCTTGTCCTCATAAACAGATATCACTACAGGAATGATCATCCCCTCCTGGCCCTGCGTTCCCGCATTAAACGCCTTGCAGAAATCCATGATGTTGACCCCGGCCTGACCCAACGCGGGCCCTACTGGAGGCGAAGGAGTGGCCTGTCCTGCAGGAATCTGCAATTTAACCTGACCTGTAACTTTTTTTGCCATGCTTCACATACCTTCCAAGACTGCTTTTAAAATTACACGC
Organism: Nitrospinaceae bacterium; assembly: GCA_965237905.1. Taxonomy (GTDB): domain Bacteria; phylum Nitrospinota; class Nitrospinia; order Nitrospinales; family Nitrospinaceae; genus SZUA-226. The sequence goes on from OZ250172.1 coordinate 1,445,243, forward strand.
GCTCGATCTGAGGAAACTCCAATTCCACCGGGGTGGCCCGGCCGAAAATCGATACCATGACCTTGACCTTACCCTTGTCGGGATTGACTTCGTCCACCACGCCGTTGAAATTCATGAACGGACCTTCGATCACCCGCACATTTTCTCCCTTTTCGAAAATAAATTTCGGCTTGGGAGTTTTCGCCTCACCCTTGATCTGATCCATGACATCCTTGACTTCGGCCGCCGTTAAAGGCGCGGGCGTCGCTCCACCGGGAAACCCAGTAACCTTGGACGTATTTTTAATCAGATACCAGATGTCCTGATCCATTTCGACGCTGATCAAAACATAACCCGGATAAAACTTGCGAGAACTGATCTTCTTTTTACCGCCCCGGATCTCGACTACTTCTTCCGTGGGAATAATAATATCTCCCAATTTGTCGGTTAAGCCGGCATGGGCAAACCGCTCTTCCAGACTCAACTTGACCTTGTTTTCAAAACCGGAGTACGTATGAATGACATACCATTGCTTGGCGGAATCCTGCTCAGCCGCTACACTTTCCTCTGTGACCTCAGCGCTCTCTTCTGCGGTCACACTATCTTCTTCCTGGGGCGTGGCGACCTCTTCTTCGACCACAGCCTGGGCCACGGCACTCTCTTCCTCAACCACAGCATTCTCTTCTTTGATCACATTATTTTCTTCTTGGGTTGCGGGGCTTTCTTCTTCAGTCATTTTATTTTCTTCTTGAGTTGCAGGACCCTCTTCTTTGGTCACGGCACTTTCTTCTTTATCTACGCCATTTTCTTCATTGGTCACGTCACTCTCCATAATTAACTTGCAATCAATGCCTCTACAATTTTGGAAAGGAGCGTGTCAACGATCCCCAGAAAAATGGACACGATAACCACCACCACCACAACCACCATGGTTCCACCCATGGCATCCTTACGGGAGGGCCAAGTGACTTTCTTGACCTCGACCTTAACCTCACCTAAAAAATCTTTTGCTTTTCCCAGCATGGCTTCCACGCGTCTCAAAATATATACAGGCCAGGAGGGACTCGAACCCCCAACATCCAGATTTGGAGTCTGGCGCTCTACCAATTAGAGCTACTGGCCTATTCAACTCTGTTCATAACAAGGCCAACTCAGGTTGGGAACACCCGGCCAAAAAACGGTTCGCCTGATTCACTGGCATCCGGCCAGGTCGTCGACAACCGCTGATCCTTTACTTGGTTTCTTTGTGAGGAGTGTGCTTTCGGCAAAACCGGCAATACTTTTTAAACTCCAGTCGATCCGTAGTTTTTTTCTTGTTCTTCGTAGTGGAATAGTTCCTACGCTTACACTCACCGCATGCCAAATGAATAATGTCCCTCATCGCCCTAAACCCGTTCCCGGCCCGCTCCAAACAGACCTGACATTACTTCCGTTAAACCATCCAAGACTAGCCCAACCGTCCTTAATCAATTGATTATGGAGCCCACGATCGGGATTGAACCGATGACCTCTTCCTTACCAAGGAAGTGCTCCACCACTGAGCTACGTGGGCATTTTTATGTCAACGATTCACCAATACCCCGAATCCCAAAGGGTTGTACCTTGGAGCGGGAAAAGGGACTCGAACCCTCGACCCTCAGCTTGGAAGGCTGACGCTCTAGCCAACTGAGCTATTCCCGCATATTTTATAATTAATGGTGGGGAGAGGAGGATTCGAACCTCCGAAGGCTGAGCCGACAGATTTACAGTCTGTTCCCTTTGGCCACTCGGGAATCTCCCCAGCTTCTGGAGGTATCTACCCCCCTGCTATGTAAACTCGCTATAGAAAAACCCCTGACCCAACAGGCCGCACCCCAACGCCAACACCCTATAAAATAAAAAAAGCTGGCATAGGGACAGCAATCCCCCGACCGGCTGATTACAAATCGGCACCTCAATTCATTGAGTTATGCCCGCTCGCGATTAAAATGAAAACGGCTATCTTACTTTTTGTTTACGATTTGTGCAAATAAAAAAGAGAAATAAAATCTTTTGGCAAGAAGCCCCCAACTTTCCGCTACAATTGGCAGGTTATAAGTTATCATGAAAATCAACGGAAGGACAAGTTTTTTTAAGGGTTTATGCGCTATTTCCTAATAATGCCCATTTTTTATTCAAGACAACCTAAATCACCTGAATAAAAGAGGTTATTGATTTTTTCCTTTATAATTGGACATCTGGAAAACAATCTTTCCGGAGACCATTGAAAAATCGACTTGCCGCCGATCTGGATCAAACGGCAGGTCCCACCAATCCTCCTCTGAATTATGAAATCGGAAGCCGATCAAGTCCGCCGGTTGGCCTGGTTCAAGTCCCAATTTTTCAATGTCCAAAACCTGGCTCCCTCCAGCTGTCGCCAGCCACAGAATCTCCGAACGATGCAATTCAGGCAGCATTTCTTCCGCTAATCGGATTTCATTGAGGAAATTCAGTGAATCGTTGCTCGCCAGCGAGTCGGTCCCAAGTCCCACAGAAATCCCCCAGTCCAGCAAATCCTTCACCGGCATCCAGGTCTTCCGGCCAAACCAGCGGGTACTGCCAGGACAAAACACCGCACTGGCATTATTCTCAGCCAGTCGGCCCAAGTCGGATTCCTCCAAACAATTCAAATGGATAGTCACCATATCCTGCAATACGCCCAACTGCTCCAGATACCGGACGGGGCTCACGCCGGGAGATTTCCAGGAGGTATCGTAGACTTCCCGCTTTTTGAGAAGCTCAAGAAAATCGCCATCTCCCTGGCTCAAAAACCGGGTTTCCTCCTCGACTTCCGCCACATGGCAGGAATAACGGCAATCCAGCTTATCCGCCAGTTTTTTCAATTCCTTAAGCAGGGCAGGCGAAACGGAATAAGGCGCATGCGGCGCCACCGCCAGTTGAATGGGAGAACCGGCCCCTGCCGCCGGATGCTCCCGCAGAAGGGCCTCCACCGACCGGGCTTTTTCGCCTGCCAAGGCCGACTGAAAACCGAGAGTTTCCAGAAACAGCACTTGGCGAAACGGCAGCGCTTGATATTCCACCAGCAGTTCCGGATGCGAAAAATAATCGCCCAGGGCCGTGACTCCGGATTCGATCAGCGTCTGCGCTTCCCGATGCAGGGCATCCACCCGGTCGTGCCAGGAGAGAACTGCGTTTTCAGCCACCACCGATTCAATCCAATCGACGAACCTTTCCTGCCGGGCAACCTTGCCCTGCAATCCGGACAGAGACAAGTGGCAATGGGCGTTGACGAAACCGGGAAGGATCAGGCAGTCCGACCAGTCGTGCGTGATCCCTGCGAACGATTCATGGGTCCCCGAGCGCACCTCCACAATGCGGCCTTGATCCATGACGAGTTCACCCTTTTCATAATCATCCCCGCTCATGCTCACGAGCTTTTGAAATAAAATGCGGGTCAATGAATCGGCCATAAGATTGAATCGAGTTGGAAGGGTTAAGGCAGGTCGGCCTGGATGCCCCATTGGGTATGGAGGTTCACTTTGTTGTCATGTCCTCCCAGGGAATAGTGGTCTTCACCGCCGCCGGTATCGAACAGGATTCCGAAGCTATCCAGTTGGCGAAATTCCTCGGTGCTACCGTGGCCTTGCCCCTCATCATGCAGATAATATTCGTCACTGCCGCCGCTGTCGCTGAGGACACCAAAACCATTGGCGTGGCCCGCTCCCTGGGCCAAGGTGCCTCCAACATATCGGTCGTTGCCGCTGTTGTCCAAAAGAAAACCGACTGCCAGATCGTGCCCGCACCCCTGCGACACTCCGTATCGGGCGAGGTAGTGATCGTCTCCTGCCGTATCGTGTAAAATTCCGGCGGCGAGATGAATCCCCGCACCCTGCGAATACCGTCCCGCCGCATAGAGATCATGTCCTTCGGTATCGTTCAAAATTCCAAGGCTGTACCAATAGCCTGCGCCCTGAGAAAAATAATCGCCGAGGTAAGTGTCGTTGCCTTGGGCATCGTCGATAATCCCGATACCACCCGAAGCTCCGGCCAGGGTTCCCCAGGGACGAAGGCCAAATCCGAAGCCCTGCGACATGGAGAGGTAGGCCTTGCCGGGTTCGCGGTGATCCTGGTACACCCCGCCTGCAAAAAACCGATCGTTGCCTTCGCTTTCGAGGATCAAACCCATGCCGCGGACAAATCCGAATCCCTGGGAATAGATCGCGGCTGAATACTGATCGTTGCCGCCGGATTCGGCGATCAAGCCAATACCCAGAAACCCTGCGCCCTGGCAAAAGGAGTGACACCGGTAAATATCATCACCCCCCATATCGATCAGCATCCCCACTCCCAGCACCCCAACGCCCTGTCCGAAACTTTCCGAAAGGTACTGATCGTCTCCTCCCAAATCGATCAAAAATCCACCGCCCAAAAGACCCGCACCCTGCGCATAATCTTCGCCAGTCATATAAACATCGTTGCCGGAAAAATCGATCACCATGCTGAAGGGGTATCCGTTCCGACTGGCCCCGGCGCCGTTCCGATAACGGTCGTTACCACCCAGGTCGACGATCAGCAGGGCTTCTTGATCGTAATCATTATCGCCCGTCCCACCCACAATCATCAAACCATGCCGGGTGGTCACATGGGTAACGTTGCCCACTGCTTCTATAACCCCACCTTCATGAGAAAGGGAAAACCGGTCCAGATTCTGTTGCCACTCCACAAGAGTCTCCAGGTTGATTTCCTGCGCCACCTTTAAACCGGCAGTGAGTAAGAGAGGCGCGTCGACCTTCAAAGCCGTATTGAGAAATTCAATCATTGAAGGCTGGTTCTCCCGGGTTTCGTCCGCGGTCAAATCACGAGGTTGTAGACCGTCAACCATCAAATGACGGATACCTCGAATCAAAAGGTCCCTTTCTTCCAAAGTGAGTGGTTGCAACGCTTCGTCGCTTGCGGAACCCGCGTTGGACAGAGCTTCCAGAATTCGATCCAGCAGGATGGCCAGTTCGGGGGATCTTTTAAGGGGCGATGGTTGAGCCACCTCGAAATCCAACGCCTGCAGGGCGGTGTGGATGATACCCCCGGTATTCAACCGGCCTCCAATAAAATTCCGGCGCAGAGTGGAAGTCAAATCTTGAGAAACCAACGGCAAATCCAGAGGCTGATTGAGAATGGTATTCACTGCCTGCAGGCGAAACGGACTATAAGTTTTTCCTTTGACAGCGGTGGTGACCGCTTGACGGGTGCGTTCGCGTATTTCCTCAACAACGGCGGAGTAGTCTTCCAACCGCTTGTGGTCACGCAGAATGCGATACAGTAGAGAATCTTCCGTCGGCGAGGCCGAGACCTGCAATGATGGAGGTGGCTTGATGGACTCCGGCACGATCGGCTTGGGAAAAAGTTCGACCGGCAATTCCATCTCCTGGGAACCGCGTTTGATTTTCAATTGAAGGATATTACCGGGACCCGCGTCCTGCACCCTGCGGTTGAAATTCATCATCAGTGAATTTTCTTTGCCAATGGACAACTGTTGGCCGTCGGTCGCCAGAATCGTGTCGCCAGACTGCAGCCCGGCACGATGGGCGGAGGAATAGGGGAAGACCTCAAGTACTTGCACCGTGGGGGAAAGATCCTCGGCATCTTTCAAAAATAGAGGCGGACCTTCCTGCATGGTGATGCCCAGCCACCCTTTTGGGGACCGCGGCGGGCGGGTAGGCGTCTCCACTTCTTCCATCACGTCCGGCGGCATGCCGAACAACTGTTGTATCAAGGTCGGGTCCGCGACCATCCTCCGGCCCAATCCCTGGGTCGGCTTTTTCCAATACACGGAGGCGTCCTCCGGCTCCGCATGGGATGGAGAAGCGCCGGCAAAAATCATCACTAATAAAATTAGAACCCCTGCCCACCGGCAAGATATCTTAAATCGATTGCATCGCATAAATATTAAAACCATGTTTGTTGGCGGTAGGTTTGGTATTGGTCGCCGAATTTTTGTAGAAGGGCTTTTTCCTCGAGGCGTGAGCGAATAATATTCAAAGGCAAAACCACCACAAAAAAATAAATCATCCCCACCGTCGAACCCACCGTCAGGAACAGGCCGAACAGAGTCATATCGATCCCCAGGTACACCGGGTGCCGAAGGTAACGGTACACGCCCTGCGTTACCAGCCGTTCTCCTCCCGGTAGAACCGCCAGAGATTTTCCGAGATGGATCATGGCCACGATCCACAATGCCACGCCGGACAACCCGACCGTGAACCCCACATACACCAGCGGACGCATACCGAAACCGAAATGTTTGGGCGCAAACCAGGCCACCCCCAACGCCAGTAAATAAAGTGATGGTACCAGCACCGTTACAACCGCCGCCTTGACCGGAGAAAGTGATTCCCAAAAATCAGGTTTGGTTTCGTTCATAATTGCTTTGACAGGAGCCGGTCCCACTCTTCCTGTCCCTCCAGAATTTCCAAAGCGACCCGCACCGCGTATACCGGCAGGTCAAATGCATGGCCCTTTAGTTTAACCGCATCCTTTTCAGTAGTGACGATCAATTTTGCCCCCGCCTGCTTCGCCCGGTTTTCTATGGCTTTTAAATCGTCGGCTGAATAATCGTGATGGTCTGGAAAATGGTTCTGATTCACGATTTGCACCGGCACCTGTTCCAGCATATGAAAAAAATCGAGGGGATGGGCAATGCCGCAAAACGCCGCGACCGGTTGGTCTTGGAGGGTTTCAATTCCCATTTCCTCTCCCGAACTCAATTCGATCACCGACTGCACCCGCAACCCGGTTTTAATCACCGGCACCCGCTTGATGTTATACCCGTCGATTCGGTCCATCGGATTGTCCTCGCGGCACCGGGTCAGGCAGATCACGTCCGCCCGGCTCACCGCTGATAGGGGTTCCCGCAACTCGCCCGCCGGGAACACGACGCCATTCCCGAAAGGACGGGTCGCATCACATAAAAGAATATTGAGATCGCGATGCAGGGGTAAATGTTGGTACCCATCGTCCAGAATCAGGACATCGGCCCCAAAATGCTCGATGGCGTATTTCCCTGTTTCGTAACGGATGCGGCCGGTCAGAACCGGAATGTCCTTCAGCCGCTGGGCCATCATCACCGGTTCATCCCCCACCACCTCCGGGGAGAGCAGGGTGTGTTGACCATCGTTCACCACGTTGACGGATTCCCGGGATCGGCCGCCGTAGCCGCGACTCAGGATGGCCGGTTTGAAGCCTTTACGGCGCAGGGTATCGGCTACCATCATCACCGTTGGGGTTTTACCCGTCCCCCCTAGCGTCAAATTGCCGATACTGATTACCCGGCAGTTCAAGCGGCGCATATGGAAAAAATTTTGGCGATACAACCACGCACGCACCCGTTGGCCCAACGCGTAAAACACCGAAACCAGACGCAACAATCCATACACCGGTATCAGATGCAAAGGGCGCTTGGGAGAAATGACCTCATGAAAAAAGGATTCGAGGCTCATGAAATTTTTCCGTTCTCCTTTCTCTCCATGCAGATGATCCGCGTCTGGTTTATAATCATTAACAATGAAGTTCGCATACAATATTATCATAGCCGCCGCCCTCCTACTGACTTCTCCCTACTGGATCATCCGCATGGGGCTGGACCCGTCGTTCCGTGCCGAGATCAGTCAACGGACGCGGCAATGGAAATCCGTGCCCGGACAAACCGGATGCCTCTGGGTCCATGCGGCATCGGTCGGCGAAGTACGAGTGGCGGCATTGTTGATTCAGGCCTTGCAACAGCGATATCCCGACCGCACGATCGTTTTATCGACCTTCACGGCAACGGGATACGCACTGGCCAAAAAGGACTTGGAGTGCCTCGTGTTCCGGCTTCCGCTGGACCTGCCCTTTTTAATCCCCTCCCTGCTGAAACGGCTGGACCCTGCGATCCTGATTTTAGTTGAAGCGGAATACTGGCCCAACCTGCTCCGCTCCTGCCTGCAGAGAAAGATTCCCGTTCTGTTGGCCAACGGACGCCTGTCGGCCAAATCCTTTGCCCGGTATCAGAAACTGAAGCCCTGGTTTCTGTGGCTAACCGAACCTATCTCCACATTTTCCATGCGCGCCCAGGCGGAAGCGGACCGGCTCCTGCGATTAGACATCGCTCCGGCCCGGGTCCAGGTAACGGGCAACATGAAATTCGACAGCCTCACCACGGATGGGAACCACCCTCCGAAATCGATGCAAATAGATGAAATTACAGTTATTTTTGGTTCCACCCGGCCCGGCGAAGAATCGGCCGTAGCAAATGCCATTTCTCAATTGAGCCAAAACCCTTTAGACTATAAGTTCATAATTGCTCCCCGCCATGTTCAGCGATGCCGTGAGGTGGAGAGCATTTTAAGAGATGCAGGATTGTCTGTCACGCTCCATTCAGAGCAGAAAAATTCCACAGAAGGTTGGACGGCGTCTGTCCTGCTGGTGGATACTTTGGGGGTGTTAAACGATTACTACCGCCAGGGACATGTGGCTTTTGTGGGTGGAGGATTCGACCCCAGACACGGGGGACACAATATTCTCGAGCCCGCGCTTTTGGGACTGCCGGTGATCTACGGCAAACACATGGGCAACTTCGAGGAAGAAGCCCGGTTGCTGTCCGAATCCGGAGGCGGCATTCCAATCGAGCATCCCGAAGACTTGACTCCTGTATTAGAAAAATTATTGAGCGATCCGGAAGAAATTCTGAAACGTGGCGCTCTGGCCGCGGAAGTGGTCCAGCGGCACAAGGGAGCCGTGAACCGCAACCTGGACTTGATTCAATCGCTACTTGAAAAAGGAAACCCCACTTGAATATGAAACCCCGAGCAAAGCAACCGGCGAACACCAAGGGAGATAAGGTCCGCAAAAGAGTCAAGATCCTGAAAATTGTCTCTAAAATCGCTTCTTTTGTGATGATGCCAGCCTTCACGATGTATTCCCTGTTCACCGGGGAAAAACGGCGCGGCCTCAAAGATCATTTCGGTTGGGTGCCCGTCTCGGAGAAAAAACCCGGGCAGAAGCTGGTCTGGGTGCATGCCTTGTCGCTGGGAGAAGTCAACGGCGCCACACCGGTACTTAAAATTATCCGTGAAAAGCGGCCCAACATTGCCATTGCCGTCTCGGTCACCACAGATGCCGGCTATGATGCCGCCCACCGGATGCTTCCATTCGTGGACCATATCTTTTTTCATCCCCTGGACTGCTGGCCATTCATCAACCGTGCGCTGGACCGGATGAAACCGGATTTATACGTTCTCACCGATACCGGGTTCTGGCCCAGCATGCTGATGAGTTTGAAAGATCGGCGCATTCCGCCCATGGTGTTCAACGGAAGAATTTCTGAAAAATCGCAGGCCCGCTACAAACAGATTGCGACCATGGTCAAACCTCTGCTCCAATCGTTTGCGGTGATCTGCATGCAAGGTGAACGCGGACGAACCACCATTCAAGATTTGGGGGCACCTCCTCAACGCGTACGCATTGTCGGAGATACCAAATTCGATGCCCTGCAAATCGTTCCGGAATCCGAGCGGAATCGCCTCCGCGAACGGTTTAGGTTCCCGTATGACGGGCAGGTCCTGGTGGCAGGCAGTACCCATGAGGGAGAAGAGCAAGTTTGCGCAGACGCTTATTTAAAACTGCGCCGAAAATTCCCTAAACTCTCCATGGTCCTCGCTCCCCGGAGACTGGAACGCGTGGCAGAAATCGTTAAATTTCTTACCAAAGAAAACATTAGATTCGTTCTCCGGTCAGAAATTGATTCCCACTCCAAACCTATGGCCAATATCGTCGTGCTCGATTCGTTGGGTGAATTGTCCAGGGTGTATGCCATCGCCGATGTTGCATTTGTCGGGAGGAGCCTGAAGGCTCCGGGCGGCGGCCACAACCTGCTGGAGCCCGTGGCCCAGGGCGTACCGGTTCTGCACGGGCCCTATATCGAAAATATTCAGAAAGTCGCAAACGAGTTGAAAACACAAGGCCTGGCTTTCACCGTATCGGATGATCAAACCTTATTTGCCGCAGTAAGAAGGTTGTTATTGCATTCGGATGAACTGCCCAGGCTCCGGGCAAAAGCCAATGCCTATGTGCAGGAAAAAAGAGGGTCTTCCCTCGAGATCGCCAAATATATTGTGGCGATTTTGAAGTAAGCACACCCCCGTCCTAATCCCATGAAGATGAGTCAACCTCTTGGATCGCTCTCGCAGTTTCCCCTGTTTTTTCCAACGTCCATCGGCTGACCCCCCACACCGCCAGCGACGCCAGCAGAAACGCTGGCACCATTTCATAAATCACCGTATCGGAAAGGTTCTGCCACTTCCACACCAGTGTGGTGATAAAGCCGGTGAGCATACCGGCAATGGCCCCCTCCCGTGTCACTTTTTTGGAATACAACGTGAACAGAATCACCGGACCAAAACTCGCCCCCAGCCCCGACCACGCAAACAACACGAACCAGAAAATGACCGGCACCTCCAACAGTGCGATGATCATCGCTCCGATTCCTAATAACAAAATGGATATGCGACTGATCATAATGATTTGTTTATGGGTCATGTCGCGGCTGATCATTTTGGTGCAGACGTCATGCGCCACAGCGGAGGCGGCGACAATGATCTGCGCCGACACGGTGGACATGATCGCCGCCAGCACGCCCGTCAGCACCACCGCTGAAACTACCGTAGGCAGGAGTAATTCCGCCGCTTTCGGAAACAAATGCTCCGGATCGCTCAGTCCGGGAAACAACGCATGCCCGCACAACCCGAGCAGGATCGCCGAACCATAAACCAGCAGGCCCCAACCCATGGCGATCCAAATGCCGTAGCGGATGGTTTGGGTATCTTTCGCGGCCATGTAACGGTTCAGCACATGCGGCTGTCCGGGATAACCGAGGCCGATACCGAGCAGGCCGACCATGAATCCGAAAAACGCCCCCACCGTCCGGCCGCCCATCCAATCCAGCGTCTGCGGATGCGACTGGCTCAAATGCTCGATCATGCCGCCGAACCCGCCGAGGCTCATCACCGCCACTGCCGACAACAGCACCAGACCGACAACCATGATGAGACCCTGCACAAAATCGGTCCACGCCACCGCCAGGAATCCACCCAACATCGTGTACACAATGATGATCGCCGCACCGATGGGAATGCTTATATGATGCGGCACGCCGAAGATGGCGTCGAAGGTTTTACCGATAGCGGCAAACTGCGCCCCGACGTAGGCCATCATGCACGCGAAAATAATAATAACGGAGATGAGGCGGAGCGCATTGGTCTTGTCGTTGAAATGCGATTCCAGGTAATCGGGAATGGTGATGGCATTGGTTTCGTGCGAATGCTTGCGTAACCGCTCCGCGAGAAACAGCCAGTTGACCGCGTAACCCATGAGGCATCCCGGCAGAAACCAGATGGCCGACAAGCCTTCCTTATAGACCAGGCCCACCGTACCCAGCACCGCCCAGGCGCTTTCCGAGGAGGCAGTCGAGGACACCGCAGTCACCCACGCCTTCAGCGACCGGTCCGCCAGGAAAAACTGGGACGGCGAAGTCGCCTTGCGCGAAGTCACCCACCCGATCCCCAGCATCAGGATCACATATAATGCGAAGACAACACTGATGACACCGGATAATTCGGTCATAGGACTATTGTAAGCCATCGCCGGATAACGCCAAACCCTATCTTGAAGTCCGGTGGATTATTGGCTGGATTTTAGCTACACTACGGCGTTCTGACTGCACGTTACAACCCCTGAGGAATTCACACAGATGCCCAATTACGACCCCAAAATAATCGAAGCCAAGTGGCAAAAACACTGGGAGAAGGAGAAATCCTTCAAGGTGGAGGACGATCCCTCGAAGCCCAAATATTACCTGCTGGAGATGTTCCCTTATCCCTCCGGCAGGATCCACATGGGCCATGTGCGCAACTACACCATCGGCGACGCGCTGGCACGCTTCAAGTGGATGAAGGGCCTGAACGTCCTGCATCCCATCGGCTGGGACTCGTTCGGCATGCCCGCGGAAAACGCGGCGATCCAGAACAAATCGCATCCCAACACCTGGACGCACGAAAACATCAAAACCATGACCGCGCAGATCAAGCGCCTCGGTCTCAGCTACGACTGGGACCGCGAAATCGCCACCTGCGAACCGGAGTATTACCAGTGGAACCAGTGGTGCTTCCTGAAATTTCTGGAGCGCGGCCTGGTCTACCGCAAAAACTCCGAGGTCAACTGGTGCGAATCCTGCAACACGGTGCTGGCCAACGAACAGGTGGTGGACGGCCTGTGCTGGCGGTGCGACAACGAGGTCATCCAGAAACAGCTGGAGGGCTGGTTCTTCAAAATCACCGACTACGCCGACCGCCTGCTGGAAGGTCTGCAGGATTTGGAGCAGGGCTGGCCGGAACAGGTGCGGACCATGCAGGCCAACTGGATCGGCAAGAGTACTGGCGCGGAAGTCGATTTCCAGATCAAAGACGCGAAAGAATCGATCAAAGTGTTCACGACGCGCCCGGACACGCTGTACGGCGCGACCTTCATGGTGCTGGCGCCGGAACATCCGTTGACGCATTCCCTGTCGCGCGGAACGAAACAGGAAAAGGCGATTGATGCGTTCATCAAAAAAGTGAAAAGCCAGGACAAGATCGCACGCACCAGTGAAGGCGGCGAAAAGCTTGGCGTGTTTACCGGAGCGTACGCCGTCAATCCGCTCAACGGCGAAACCATCCCGATATGGACCGCCAACTTCGTGCTGATGGATTACGGCACCGGCGCCATCATGTCCGTGCCCGCGCACGATCACCGCGACTTCGAGTTCTCCAAAAAATATGACCTGCCCATCCGCGTTGTCATCCTGCCGCCCGACGGCAATACGAATGCCGACGACTTGAAGGAGGCCATGACCGAGTTGGGGCCGATGACTCAATCCGGTGCGTTCGACGGACTGGCGGGGGACGAGGCCAAGCAGAAAGTCTGCGAACATTTGCAATCGAAAAAAATCGGGAAGGCGACGGTACAGTTCCGCCTGCGTGACTGGGGCGTGTCGCGGCAACGTTACTGGGGCACACCGGTGCCGATTATTTTTTGTGAGAAATGCGGCACAGTGCCGGTTCCTTACAAGGACCTGCCGGTGATTCTGCCGCTCGACGCGCAATTGGGAGACAAGGGCCAGTCGCCGCTCAAATCACTCGATTCGTTTATCAACGTGCAGTGTCCGAAATGCAAAGCTCCGGCAAAACGTGAAACTGATACGCTCGACACCTTCATCTGCTCGTCATGGTACTTCGACCGCTTCACCTCGCCGCACGAGAAGAAGGCACCGTTTTCCAAAGAGAGCATCCAGTACTGGATGCCGGTGGACCAGTACATCGGCGGCATCGAGCACGCCATCCTGCATCTTTTGTATTCGCGCTTTTTTCATCATGTGTTCCGAGACATGGGTCTGATCAAAGCGAAGGAACCGTTTGCTCACCTGTTGACGCAGGGCATGGTGATCAAGGACGGCGCGAAGATGTCGAAGTCTAAAGGCAATGTGGTGGACCCGGACAATATCATTGATCGGTACGGAGCGGACACGGCGCGGCTGTTCATCCTGTTCGCCGCCCCACCCACAAAACAACTGGAATGGAGCGACCAGGGAGTGGAAGGGGGTTCGCGGTTTTTGAAACGCGTGTGGCGTTTGTTTGACGAAGCGGTGAATTTCCTCCGGGTGATGCCCATCGATATGGATACCCAGGGAGACCTCCCAAAAGAACTGAAGGAGTTGCGCCGTCAAATCCATACCGCTATCAAACGCGTTACGGAGGACATCGAAAAGCGCATGCAGTTCAATACCGCCATCGCCGCCATCATGGAATTCGTGAATCATCTGTATGCGTTCCGCGAATGGTGGGATAAGCAGATCGAGCCGCCGGTTCTGGGTTGCCTTTTGCTCAGGGAAGCGATGGAGACGTTGATTCTACTGCTCGCGCCGTTCGCCCCGCACATCGCAGAAGAAATGCGGGAACAGATGGGACATCCGGGAACCACCCATCAAGCCGCCTGGCCGGAGTATAATGAAACATTTTTAAAGGCCGACGAAATTGAGATTGTCGTGCAGGTCAACGGCAAAGTGCGGCAGAAACTTTTAGTATCAGAGAGCATCGACGAAGCGTCGCTCAAAGTGAAAAGCCTGGAGGATCCGCGCATTCAGGAATGGACCAACGGCAAAGAGGTTAAAAAAGTCATCGTAGTTCCCAAAAAACTGATCAACATCGTGGTGAAATAAGGAAGAGCGCATGAACGCCCATAAAACAATTTGGCTTGGCCTGCTGTTGTCGCTGACCTTGTGGGGATGCGGCTACCAAATGGCCGGTCGGGGTGCCAGCCAATTGCCCCCGCACCTGAAAACCATCGCCATCCCCGTATTTGAAAACAATTCCAGCGAACCCACTATCCAGCGGCCCTTCACTGAAGCGCTCCGGCGCGCGTTCATCACCGATGGACGGGTACAGCTGGTGAACAATAAGTCGGGGGCAGACCTGGTGGTGACCGGGACCCTCACCAAATATTGGATTCGCGCCGTAGCGTTCAATAGCTTGGATGTCGCCATTGAATACTGGGTATACCTGGAGGCGGACGTTCTGGTCAAGGACCAGGTGAAAAACCAGACCTACCTTCAACAAAAATTAAAAACCCGCTGGGAATACCTGGCCGATGACAGCGTCACCACCTCGGAAGCCGCACGCCAGGAAGCCCTGACGCAAACCTACCGGGTGCTGTCCCAGCGCCTGGTCAGCCTGGTCAACGATAAATTTTAAAGAGAGTCGAACGTGACGGCATTGGAATTGATTCAACAACTCGAGTCGGGCACACCGCATCCTGTTTATTTTCTTTACGGAGAAGAGGACTTTCCCCAGAGGGAACTGGTCGCGGCGTTGACGCGGCGCTGGATCACTCCCGACAACCGGGATTTCAATTTCGAAACCTTCGAGGCGAAAACCAGCACGGTCTACGAATGGATCGGCGCCTGCAAAACGCTTTCATTTTTTGGCGGGGAAAAACTGGTGATCGTGCGCGGTCTGGACGAATTCAAATGGGATGACGCGAACGTTCCGCCTCTACTCGACTATGTATCCGATCCCGTGCCGGACGCCTGCCTGGTGTTGACCGCCCGCAAGGCCGACCGCAAACGAAAAATCTATAAGGGCCTGACCAAAATAAAAGGCGCCGGGGAATGCATCGCGCCCCGCGAGGCGGCCCTGATCCCCTGGATCAGAAACCGCGCGAAAGAATTGGGACGCGCATTGAGCGCGGGAGCGGCACGGTTGATGGTCGAACGGGTAGGACTCAAACCGGGTCTGTTGGCGGGCGAGCTGGAAAAGGTCATCACCTTTGCCGGGCAAGCCCAATCGATCGATGAGCAAGCCGTTAGAGAAGTGGTCGGGGAAACGCGGCTGGAAAACGTGTTTGCTATGACCGATGCGCTCAAATCCAAGAACACCGCGCAAGCCCTCAAGGTGCTCCGTAACCAGTTGGCGCACGGCGAGGAACCGGTCAAATTGCTGGGAACGATCTCCTGGCAATTCCGTTTGATCTGGGAGGTGAAGTATCATCAAACCACGGGCACGCCGCCTTCGCGCATCGCGCAGAAAATGGGGATCCAGCCGTTCCTGGCGGATCAGGCCCTGCGGTACACGGGGAAATTCAGTGAAGGACAATTACGGGATGGATTTCGAAGTTTGTTCCGGGCGGACCGGGAACTGAAAGGCTCCGGCAAGGCGCCGGAGGGGATTCTTGAGACGTTGGTACTGAGGTTATGCTCAACCGGCGGCTGACAGCTGATTAACCTTTTTAGCGAGACCGGAAATTTTCCGGGACGCGGCACGGGAATGAAGCACTCCCTTACTGGCTACTTTTGCAATAACTGTCGTAGCTTCCTTCAAACTCTTCTGAGCTTCTTCTACATTTTTCTCTTCCACGGCAGTGAGCACCTTCTTGGTATGGCTTTTTATCTGCGTACGGAGACCCCTGTTGCGGATACTGCGTTGCTCGTTTTGCCGGTTGCGTTTGATAGCGGACTTATGATTTGCCAATTAATTAAACCTCCATAACGGATAAATATTTCCAACGGAAGGGAGTATTGTATCCCATTAGTTTGGATTAGAACAGAGTTTAGTTTTTTACACTTTCCCGGAAGGGGTTGCAAGTATTTTCAAACAGCGGCGCCAGGGAAAATAAGTAAACCCTTTTATTAAAATAA
This sequence comes from Nitrospinaceae bacterium, assembly GCA_965237905.1. Classification (GTDB taxonomy): domain Bacteria; phylum Nitrospinota; class Nitrospinia; order Nitrospinales; family Nitrospinaceae; genus SZUA-226. Next base: position 1,461,456 of record OZ250172.1, read on the forward strand.
GTTAGGGAAGTCCCGCCTAACCCTCGGCCAGGCCCCTCAAGCTGTTTTCCAACCTCTTGTATTCATAAATCAGCTGATCGAACCAGAAGAGAATGAGAGGCGTGTTCCCGGCATCCGCGGTCCATTCCAGGTTTTGGCTAACGAAGCGGAACGATCCAGCTGCTACATTCAAAGCCGACCCTTTCATTAAATGAGCAGATTCCATAACGGCTTTCCAATCCTTTTCTTCCATGCCCCGCATCAGTTTTTCGAGGCGCACTGGGCCGTCCTTGAGAAGAATTCCCGCGATTTCGCGAAGCAGGTCTTCGTCGTCATCGCAAATTTCCAAGGCCGCATCGTGATTGATAGTCTCCGATTCCGGGGGCGCCCCGTGCAAATCCGGGAATACAACCACATCAGTTTTATCAAGCGGTATTGGAAAAAAGTGATCGATTCCAGCCGCCGCACCCTGCTGGACTCCCAATGCTATCACCAAAGGAGGAGTTTTCGCTCCGAGCGATTGCCGCCATTCGGAAAACGTTTTGAGTGGTTCACCGGCAATCTGCTCCGGTCCCAACACCAGGATCTGGCAAACGGACCCATCCAGAAATTCTCTCACCTCGGACAAGGTCTCGACGGCCTGAACCAGGTGACCGTTGAGCTCCAGAGATTTGAGGATGTTGATCCGTTCGCTGTCGTTATCGATGACCAGAATTTTCATGAAGGGTAAAATGCACCTGGCAAGAAGAGGGATGGCAGGAAGGATATCCCGGAATGTTCCAACTTTTCTCAAATGTTGCGGAGCATCCTTAGCTACCGCAAAAGCGCACGCCTGTTGATTCCAAAATACCGCCCCCGGCACCGGGTAGCAAGTTTTTTTATTGGATTCAGGATAAAGGGCACCTGCGTTCTGATATGATAACCGTAACAATCTCTTCATTATATAGTGACCCTTTTCATGGCTAGTCAGAATCCCGAATCCAAAATCAAGGTCGGCGTCAGCAGTTGCCTGCTGGGCGAAAAGGTGCGCTGGGACGGGGGCCACACACAGGACCCTTTCCTGAAAGACCTGCTGGGGCCATTGTTTGAATGGGTGCCGACCTGCCCCGAGGTGGAAATCGGCATGGGCATCCCGCGCGAGACGGTACAGTTGACGGGAAACCTTAAGACACCGCGCATGGTCGGCAATACCACCGGAACCGACTGGACCCAGCGCATGAATCGCTATTCCAAAAAGCGCCCCGCCGAGTTGGCGAACATGAATCTGTGCGGATACATTTTTAAATCGAAATCCCCCTCCTGCGGCATCTCCCGTATCAAAGTGTACGGGAATGACGGCCCCCCAGCGTCGAACGGAAACGGCCTGTTCGCCGGAGCGTTCATGCGACAATGCGCTCTGGTTCCGGTGGAGGACGAAGGCCGCCTGCACGACACACGGATTCGTGAAAACTTTATCACGCGCGTGTTTGCCTATCACCGCCTGGCGCAACTATTGAATGGTCGATTGTCGCGCAAGGCGTTGGTGGAGTTTCATACGGTGCACAAGTGTCTGCTTCTCGCCCACAGCCGCAAATATTACGACGCGCTCGGGAAGCTGGTCGCCAACGCCAAGCAATATACTCCTGCGGAGTTGAAACGCCGTTACGCCGAAGTTTTCATGCAAACCCTCTCTTTCAAGACCACGACAAAGAAGAACGCCGCCGTTTTAAATTACATGCTCCGGATTTTAAATAAGTCGCTATCGGAAACGGAGAAGCAAAACCTCATCCAAATTATCGAGGACTACTGCAACGGATCGGCACCATTAAACAAACCCGTCACACTGATCAAGCGCCACGCCCGCAAACACAAAGTCGACACTCTGGCCGACCAAGTCTACCTTAATCACCATCCGAAAGAGCTGATGCTCCGTAACCATGTGTAACTTTCCGGCAGGGGTTCGATTCTTCCCGGCTCTACTTTTAAATACAATGTTCTATGGGATTATTCCTCAGAGGACACCGATCATTTTTGAGGAATTTACAACCATTCTTTTTGCTTACCTGAAAAACATTGATGTTCAAATAAAAAGCTTTTATAGTCATTTTTTTAATAACACAGCCGGATTTTCGGACGCATGGAGGAGTAGATCATGAAATTGATGAAGTGGATGCTATCAACAGGTGTGTTAATTTTTGGAATAGCCGTATACACGCCCTCTTTCGCCCAAGGAAGTTTGGATACCCATAAAGAGGAAATTGAGCTAACGCGAGCCGTTATTAAGGTCAAAAATAAACAGATCGTTGCTAAAAATATGAACTTGAACTCATTTGAGAAAGGTAAATTCTGGGCGGTGTATCGAGAATACCAGAGCAAAATGGATTCAGTAAGGGACAGGCGGGTCAAATTAATCACGGATTATGCTGATACCCTAAAAAGCGGCAGTCTGACCGATGAAAAAGCCTTGGAAATGCTAAACGAATATCTCTCGTATGAACGCGTGAGACTGATCATCAAGCAATCCTTTGTGGATAAGTTCAAAGAAGTTTTACCTTCCAGGAAAGTCGCCCGCTTTTTTCAGATCGAGAACAAATTGGAGGCTATTGTTAATTTTGATCTTGCCAAGCAGATTCCTTTAGTGCAATGAACAATCAGGAGCTGATGCCGTGTATTTAGATTTAGCTTTGCTTGCTGGTTGCGCCCTCCTATTCAGTTGCGTGGCTGGCGCTGTTGAGAAATCACGCCTTACGGGTCCAATGGTATTTGAGGAACTTTTACGGGCAGCTGAAGGAACGGGTGAGACGTTTGCTTTGGTGACATGGGTGTTATTTGGGTCAGCGGTTGTTGGGCGTTCTATAAATTACCTTGACTGGTCGATCGTGGGTTATGCCATCCTGAGTCTAACCGTCATACGCATATTGCCGGTATATATTTCCCTGGTGGGCGTCGATATTAATACTGAAGGAAAACTATTTTTAGGCTGGTTTGGTCCTCGTGGACTCGCCAGTATTGTTTTTGGTGTTATCGTACTCAATGCGGGATTGCCGCATGGAGATACTATAACCGTTACGGTTGCACTCACGGTTATGCTTAGCATTTTAGTCCATGGAGTTATCGCCAACCCTTGGGCCAGGGCATTAGGAAACCGCCTCAAGTCCGGGACGTAACACAAGTACATTGAATAGAGCACAATCCGTTGGGGGAGACACATATGCTCGATTACATTTCACTTGGAATTTTGGTTTTTGCATTTATCGTCCTTTTTTATGGGATTATTGCGATACATGATATTCCATACGAGATATCCGTTCATCGCAACCATCCCCATCAGGACGCGATTCATGTTGCCGGTTGGATCAGTCTTTTTACCCTTCACGCCATTTGGCCTTTCCTTTGGATTTGGGCAACCCTTTACCGCGAAGATCGAGGGTGGGGTTTTGCAAAAAACAAAGCCGAAGGCGACCCTTCAGTTAATTTTGAGGAACAACTTTCCCAGCTGAATGAACGGATCAATAAACTCGAACAGCAAACCCGCGCGGCACCTGCTAAGAATAAATTAAGCAAGGAGGCGGAATAATGGATTTACTTCTCATCCTCACCTATGCCGCCGTCTGTATTACCGTCTTTAAAGTCTTTAAAATCCCGCTCAACAAATGGAGCGTGCCGACTGCAGTATTGGGAGGCATTTTCCTCATTGGTGCGCTCATTTTTATTATGAACTACAATCATCCCTATTCAGAAATCTGCCGGCAGTATTTTGTTACCACCCCCATTGTGCCTACTGTGAGCGGAAGAGTGGTGGAGGTTCCTGTAAAAGGGAACGCTAAGCTCAAGAAAGGAGATGTTCTGTTTCGCATAGATTCAGAACCTTATCAAAACAAGGTTGCCTCGATCAAATCACGTTTACTGGGCGCCAAAGCGGATTTTAAGCGAGCGGGAGAATTATATAAACGGAAAGCCGGCAAGAAACGCGATCTTGATTTGGCAACCTCAAAATATAATGATCTTCGAGCTCAATTTGCACAGGCAAAATATGAGCTGGACGAGACGACCATGCGGGCACCGACCGAGGGCTATGTCACTCAGGTAACCTTGAGGCCAGGCATGATGGCGGTGAGTCTTCCTTTGAGACCGGTTATGGTCTTTGTGCATAGTGAGGACCATTATCTGGTAGCCTGGTTTCGTCAAAATAGTCTTCTTCGTCTTGAAGTAGGGAGCGAAGCAGAAGTTGCCTATGATAGTGTGCCGGGAAAGGTGTTTGCCGGCACAATCGAATTGGTGTTGCCGGCATTGGCGGAAGGTCAGGTGCAGCCATCGGGAAACCTGGTTAGTCCGCAGATGGCACCGAGGCCGGGCCGCGTACCGGTTCTTATAAAAATCACCGATCCCGAATATGTAAACTATTCCGCTCAAATTCCCGGCGGAGCCTTCGCGCAAGCGGCTGTGTATAGCGAACATTTTCACCATGTGGCAATCATGAGAAAGGTTCTATTAAGGATGTCTGCCTGGATGAATTTCATCTTTCCTTTTCATTAACCACAGTTGACCCTGAATATGGGAGCCTGAATTCCTATGCTACGAACGGAAAGCTTAATTTATCTGATTGCAGTTTCCTTATTCATGAGCGCTTGTGCCACGCCGAAACCCCCGACCCAACCAGAAATAGTGGAGCAGGCGTTGCCTGAAACGACCGTTATTGCTCCAAAATTTAAAGCCGTGGTTCCTAAAAAACTACAAACGGCCAGTGCCGAGTCCCAGTGGACCGGAGCGATCTCCGGAAAGGTGACCGACGGCTGGCTGGCCTCTTTTAACGATGACAGATTGGAAGCTTTGGTGGTTGAAGCTTTAAAGAACAACCGTAGTCTGGCCACAGCGGCGGCTAACCTGGAAGCGGCAGAGGGTTTGGCAAAACAAGCCGGTGCCCGGCTTGCCCCTGCCGTTAATATTGGTGGCAGTGGCCAAAGCACAATGCGAAAGGGCTCTAATACCAATTTAGGAGGCGTTGCCCTGAATGTAAACTGGGAGTTGGATATTTGGGGGAAACTACGTTCAGCTGCCAGTGCCGCCGAAGAATCCTATAAGGCCAGTGAAGCCGATTTTGAATTTGGACGCCAGTCTTTGGTGGCACAAATAGCTAAATCCTGGTTTCTGGCAACAGAAACATATCTGCAAAAAAAGCTGGCCGAGGAGGCAGTTCTCATTTATCGCCGTATGCTGGAAATCGCCAACACGAAATTGGAGGTGGGTGAAGCACAGGAACAGGATGTTTATCTGGCCAAAGCCGATTTGGCCAGTGCTGAAGAGAGGCAGAGGCAGGCGCAAGGGGCTTTTGAGCAATCGGTCAGGAGCATCGAGGTTATCTTGGGCCGATATCCCTCGGCGGAATTGGAAGTGTCCCGCGAGTTTGCTGAGATTCTCGTGCCTGTACCAGTCGGCATACCGTCCGAACTGCTTGAAAGGCGACCGGATATATTTGCGGCCGAACGGCGAGTGGCAGCCGCTTTTCAACGCGTCAAGTCTGCCAAAGCGGCTAAACTCCCCACCATAGCCCTAACAGCCTCAGGGGGTCGTTCAAGTAATGAGCTGATCAACCTCGTTGGGGCCAATAAGGGCTTTTTCTCATTAGGCGCCAACCTGCTCGCGCCGATAGATGTGGGTGGCGGTCTGGAGGCGCAGGTAAAAATTGAGACGGCACAACAGAAAGCCGCTTTAGCAAATTACGGGCAGGTTGCATTGATGGCCTTTAGCGAAACTGAAACGGGGATATCCAATGAAACTTTGCTGGATCAACGCAAGGAATTGCTTGCGATAGCAGTAAAGCAGAATAAAAAGGCCTTGGAGGTGGCAAAAACACAATATGAATTTGGCCAGGTCGATTTTCTCAGTGTTCTGCAAATGCAGGCACGTTTGCTGGGTTCCCGGATAGAATTGATCAGAATTAAGAATGCAAAGCTGGCGCAGCGGGTAGATTTGCACCTCGCTTTGGGAGGTAGTTTTGAGAAATAAGTATAGGGTAAGAATGGCCCGGTAAATTTTTCAAGCTTCTCTGAGCAAAGGCGTTGATCCACGAAAGGGATTTATGACTTCTGCTGAAAAGCCCAGGCACCTAGCGACTGAACCAAAATTCGGTTTTGCTTTGTTGCTTTTTTGCCTGATCGCATCGCTTCTGGTTCCGGCTTATTTTGAGAATCAGATAATGGGGGGTGTTGCATTGCGGGGGATGCTCTCCCTGATCTTGCTGGCCAGTCTCTATCTGATTGCGTATCAGCTTCGCGAATTACTGATTGGAATAGTTTTGGTGGTGCCCACATTGCTGGTGAACTGGTGGAATGGGTTACTTCCACCACCTTGGAGTGTATATGTCGCTAGCGCGTTCTACGTAGTATTTCTTTGCTATATCAGCATTTTTATTGTCCGTTTTATATTTGAGACTGAGCAAATCAGCCTGGATATGATATTTGCGGCAATATGCCTTTATATGTATATAGGACTGATATGGACGTTTATTTATCTGATCACGGAGGTGAGCCGTCCGGGTTCATTCAGTTTTGCCACTGAATTGGCTGGTGATCCGGAAGGGCTGGTGCATTCTTTGCGGAGTAATTTCTCTTACTTCAGCTATGTAACACTTTCGACGTTGGGTTATGGCGACGTGACACCCCTAACCCGATTCGCCCGGGCCTGGGCAATATTGGAAGCGTTGACAGGTCAATTTTTCCTCGCGTTAGTGGTAGCCAGACTAATCGGGTTGTTTATTGCTAACAGACGTTCTGGTTAACTGCACGTGGAGGCACTTCACCCCGTTGACAAAGGGAGCAAGGCGGGATATGTTAAGGTACTTTCGTCGGCAACGAGATAACACTTATGATTCAGCTGGAATTGCGAAGTGACACAGGAGTTCTGATCGTGAAACCGCTGGGACCGCTAGGGGCGGAAGATTTTGCGGCCATTGCCCATGATGCCGATGGCTACATCGAGTCTCACGGTGCGTTGAACGGATTGGTGATCTGTTCGGAAAAATTTCGCGGCTGGAGGAATGTACAGGGTCTCTGGTCACACCTCAAGTTTGTTCGTGACCATCACAAGAAAATTAAAAAAGTAGCCTTCGTCAGTAATTCCAAAATTCCTGAACTCATCATCAATTTTGCGAAATATTTTGTCCATCCGGAAGCAAAATATTTTAAATACAACGAAGAAGGCTCGGCTATGCATTGGATCGGTGCGTCATGACCGATACCACTATCAAAAATCTGTTGCCGCCGGACCCTTTGACGGGGGTTTGAGGAAATGAACGCATCCACTATGAATATTAAACTTGTCTTGCTGGGTTGCCTGATGGTTCTTGCCGGGCTTACTGCCTGCGGCGGTCAGTCCACGGGCGGCAACGGCTTTTTGAGCGACTACTCCAAACTACAGAAAAATCCCAGGTATGCGGGATCGCGGATTTATACCAACCCTGAGACACCTTTGAAAAACTATTCACGATTTATCGTGGACCCGGTACAAGTACGGTTGTCCTCCGTGGGGGCATACCGGGGCGCCGGCCAGGATAAACTGCAGGAAATATCCCAGTATGCGTATCAACAATTCGTCACCGCGTTACAAAATAACGGATACGAAGTGGTGACCAGCCCTGGACCGGGAACCTTGATATTGCGGAGTGCCCTTACGGAAGTAGCGCCGAGCGAACTCAAACCCCGTTCTTTTCTGATGAATATCAGCCTGGGAGGTGCCTCCATTGAGGTGGAGTTCGTCGATGCCCTTTCGGGAGAAATCGTCGTGGCGGTTATGGAATCGCAAAGAGGTAAAATAACCCCGGCGGGCTCAAATGAATATGAAAATGCCAAAAACGTAATTGACCGCTGGGCTAAAAGACTGGTTCAGCGCCTGGACGAAGAGCATGGAAAAAAATGAGGAAAATACATGACTGATGAAATCATCAAAAACCTGGGACCGTTGGCACCGCTGGCGGGAATCTGGGAAGGCGACAAGGGAGACGACACCGCACCTGCTGATGACCGCGGAACGGAAACCAACAAATTCCGCGAACGCATCACGTTCGAACCCATGGGACCGGTGAACAATCACGAGCAAGTGCTGTACGGCCTGCGGTACACCACCACGGCCTGGCCATCGGGCGCGAGCGATCCGTTTCATGAAGAGTCGGGTTACTGGCTGTGGGATGCGAAAGCGAAACAGGTGCTCCGTTGTTTCATCGTTCCGCGCGGGGTGGCGGTCATTGCCGGGGGTACCGTGGAATCGGACGCCAGATCATTCGAACTGGCGGCAGACGCCGGTTCGGAAACCTATGGCATCTGTTCCAATCAATTTCTGGACAAGGAATTCAAGACCGTCCGTTATGAGTTGAAGGTGACCATCCACGACGATCAAAGCTTCAGCTACGAGGAGGACACCCAACTCCAAGTCAAGGGCCGGAAAGACCTCTTTCACCACATCGACAAAAATATCTTACAGCGCACCGCGTAACCAGCGTGACGCTGGACCCTACTTGACCAAGACGTTATTTCGCGATTCTTGTTTGCGAGGAGCCGAAAAGTTATAAGCCGGTACAGGAATCCTGCCTGGGGAGTATTTTCGATAACTTAAATTTCAAACCTCGAACAATCCCCTTAAGACGTCCAAACACCGGGGATCATACAATCCGAGTTTGGTTTCTTTCTCAATTTCACGGATCGCACTCTTATATTCCCATGTTTCTGCATACAGACGTTTTGAGGTCATGGCGTCAAACGTATCCGCTACCGCCAGAATTCTGCCACCCAAAGGAATTTGTTCCTCTTTTAATCCATTGGGATACCCGGACCCATTCCATCGTTCGTGGTGCGATGCGACAATTCCCAATAGAGATTCGGACTGATATCCCATCTGTTGAATGAGCCGGCAACTTTCCGAAGGGTGCTTTTTAAAAATTTCATATTCTGTTGGACTTAGCTTTCTATTATTATCCAGCAATTCAGAAGGAATAATGGCATTACCGATATCGTGTAAAAATGCGGCTAACAGAATATTTTCTTTTTCTTCAAGCGATAATTCCATTACATCTGCTATAGCGTAAGCAATGACCGCGACCGTTTTCCCATGGCCCACCCGCCCATCAATACTTTCAATGGGGAGGATCACTTCATCTGGAATATTTAATTTGGATGCGGCCTCATGATATTTATCGTAAAAGGCCTCGGGAATTTTAGATCGATTGCGCATACCATCAATCAGGCCGACGACTCGATATACGGACATGCGATCCTTTTTCCCTTTTATGGCAATCTTTTCAAATTCCTCTTTCTTTAAATTGGCATCCGCGAATCCCAATCTGGCTTTTGTGTTATCGGGGTCCAATTTCAAAACCTTTTGATAACAATCAATCGCGGCGCTGGCTGCTTTCATTTCAAAAAGAGCATTACCCAGGGCATTCAGTTTATCTAAATCATCAGGAGTTTTTACCAAATCCGCTTCCAGCCCTTTGATCTTATTTTCAAGAACATCATCAGACGACCGTTGGCCGGAAAAATTGTTTACTTGAGTAGCCAGGATATACGGTTTGACATCGGAATAAGTTTCTTCATCAATAAATACTCCACCGGGATCGCAGATATTCTCCAATCTGGAAGCCAGGTTGGCGGTATCCCCGATACAGGAATAGCTTTTTCTTTTGGACCCAAACAAACCTATGACCGAGGGACCGGTTGCGATTCCAATCCGCATTTCCCAGTTGGTATTTAATTCCTTAAGACAGCTTTGCATATTGAGCGCGGCAAGAACGGCCATCAATGAATGCATTTGGTAGTTGATGGGAGCCCCAAATTCAACCATAATCCCGTCGCCCATATATTTATCAATGTGACCAAAATATTTTATGATGCTTTTTCCCATTTCATGCAGATAAGTATTCAATTCATCTACCACCTGTTCCGGAGGATGGGTATCGGAATAAGAAGTAAAATCTTTGAGATCTGAAAAAAGAACTGAGATTCGCCTTTTCTCCGTGCGCAATTTTCCTTCGATCATCATGCGCGCCACATTACCATCCATAACGGAAAACAAGGTGTCTTCCACTTTGGTTTTCAGGGTTTCAATGGTTCTGTGGGAACGCTCCAAATCCTGGGTTCTTTCCGCAACCTGCAATGCTAATTGATCGGTGTGTTTACTTAATTCCTCGTTAGAGATTTTCAACAAAGCTTTTTCTCTGGACAGATCGTTTTGCAGTTCTTGATTGTTTTTCAACTCCAATCTAAACCGTTCGGACAAACTCCCAACCCACCAACCTGACAAGATCAAGAATCCTCCCCAAACGATTAAATTGAAGTACAGATCGAACTCTCCGGCTTGTGTCAGATAATTTTCTTTATCCGCCAGGACAAAAATCCATATCATGAGGGTGGCAAAAAAAGCACCCAAAACAGCTGTTTTTTCCCCCAGAAAGTACCCGGCCGTCATTATAGGAAGGAAATAAAAATTCAGAAATGCAACTTTGGAATAAACAAAATAATTAATGAGGCTGACGCTTACCAGAATTAAAAGAATGAAAATCCCCTCAAAATTCTTAAAAATGTAATCCCTGATAACACCCAGCGAACTGAAGGCATCACTCTTTCTGAGGATCTCAATTTCAGTCTCTTCCTCTGAATGCTCAGTAATGGGCTGGACTTCCAACTGCTCCTGCGAATCCTGATTCGGCATTCCAATTATTCCTATCTTGTTGTCTAATAACCGTTTCTACCACTGACTTTTTAGTATAAGGGCAAAGTTTGAAAAATGAACACACTCGTATGGATTTTTTAGCATTATAGATGAATCTACATTATCTCGATACTGTGCGGCATCGATCTTCCCCTTTGAGGCGGCTCAGGTATTTAGGAATTAAAGCTGAATCCCTTATAAAATAAGGAGATATGTTCCGGTTGTCAGGTATTCAAATCCCCCCAGTTCCACTCTTCACTATGGGTAAAATCCTACCCTTATTAGAATCCTTTATTTAGCCCTCGCCATCTTACTTGCCTGAACCTTATCGTTAAAAAAACAGGACCTATCGCTTTTCATGAACACACTGGAAAATTTCGATTGGGCCCATTCCTTTTTTGAATTGGGGCCGGATTTTTTTGAGGCCAAAGCACCCGTTCCCGTGGCGGCCCCCTATCTCATCGATGGCAACCCTGATGCAGCGGCGCTCATCGGGTTGGACCCGGCGGAATTCGAGCGCAAAGAATTTGTCGAATATTTTTCCGGCAACCTCCCCATGCCGGGAACGCAACCGCTGGCAATGGATTACTCCGGACATCAATTCGGATCGTACAATCCGCGCCTGGGAGACGGGCGGGGTCTCCTGCTGGGCGCTCTCGGAAACGGATCGGGACGCCCTTGGGACGTCTACCTGAAAGGTTGCGGTCCGACACGATTCGCCCGCGGGTTCGATGGCCGCGCCACTCTACGCGCCTCCATCCGGGAATACCTGGGCGGCGAGGCGGTGCATGGGCTGGGCATCCCGACGACGCGGTCGCTGGCGGTGATCGGCATCGGTGAACTGGTATACCGGGAGACGCCGCAACCGGGCGCTCTGCTGGTGCGGTTGAGTGACACGCATGTCCGATTCGGCAGTTTCGAAAATTTTCACTACACCAACCGCCCGGAAGCCGTCACCCGATTGGCCGACTTTGTGATCCAACATCATTACCCTGAAATCGAAAACGAAGCCAACAAATATCAACTGCTGTTCCGAAGCGTAATGCACAAAACGGCGCGGCTGATCGCCTTATGGCAATCGGTGGGATTCATCCACGGCGTGATGAATACCGACAACATGACCCTCACCGGCGCAACGTTCGACTACGGCCCCTTCGGATTCATGGACCGGTTCAATCCCGACTTCACCCCCAACCATACCGACGGGCACGGCCGCTATGCGTTCGGGCGGCAGGCGGAAATCGGCCACTGGAATCTCGCCAAGCTGGGTGAAACGCTGACGCATTTGATCACACCGGAAATCATCACCCAGGAATTGGAACAATACCAGCCGACGTTCAATCGAATTTACAATGAGCTCATGGGCCAAAAGCTGGGCCTCGAGATTTTGGACTCGGAGTTCACCACCCTGGTGGGAATCCTGTTCCATGTCCTTTATCAAAACCAGGTGGACTACACCCTGTTCTTTCGGAACCTGTCCGCTTTTCCGGGGGAAGTGCCGGCGACCCTGCGACGGGGATTCAACAATCCCAAAGACCTCGATTCCTGGCTGGATATGTACCGTAAGTTGATCGAGCGGGAAGACCCCGACCTCGATGAAAGAAAAGAAGCCATGAACCGGATCAATCCCAAGTTCATCCTGAGAAATTATCTGTTGGAACGTGCCATCAACAAAGCATTGAAGCAAGCCGATTACTCGGAAGTGGAACGACTGCGCATTCTCCTGCAGGACCCTTACAACGATCGGCCCGAAATTTTTAGCCAGTACGGCATCGATCCCGAATTGTATGCCGCCGAAACCCCGGAATCGCACATGGAAATGCGCCTCAGTTGCTCCGCCTAACCGGACTACGTCCGGAGGAAACTTTTCCCCCTTGTAAAGGGGGCCGGGGGGATTCTTCCGCATTGTTACCCTGAGCTTGTCGAAGGGGGCGTCCTGATTTAAAATAATGGGAGAGATTCAATACTATGGTTTGCCGGGAGAACCCACATGAATGAAGCTTTCAATCCGTCACGCAGAAGCTTTGTGAAAAGCTCTCTTGCGTTGGGGACGTTAATGGCCGCCGAATTTTTAAAACCCGCATCCGTACTCGCGGCTTGTGCCCCCACGCCACCGGAAACCGAGGGACCGTTTTATCCTCTCAACTTTCCATTGGACAATGATAACGATCTTACATTCTTAAAGAATCAATCCCAAAAAGCGCAAGGAGAAGTCATCTGGGTCCAGGGCCGGGTTCAGGACGAAGCCTGTCAACCGGTTCCCGGAGCTTTGGTGGAAATCTGGCAGGCGTGTACTACGGGACGATACAATCATCCGGGCGACCGTAATCCCGCGAAACTGGACCCGAACTTTCAATACTGGGGAAAAGCCATCACCAATGAAAAGGGGGAATACGGATTTAAAACCATCAAGCCGGGCTCCTATCCGGCCAGCCGGTTTTGGACCCGCCCGCCCCATATCCACTTTAAGATACACTCACGCAGTCACTCCGAGTTGACCACTCAAATGTATTTTGCCGGAGAACCGCTCAATCACAAAGACCGGCTGTTCCGGGACCACCCTCCGGAAGAACAAGCGCAATGCCTCGTCTCCTTCCGCAAGGTGAAGAATGTTCCTGTAGGAACCTTCAATCTAACTTTGAAATAATTGCAGTGAAGAGGCGGTGGGCGAAGCTGATACGCCAAAGACAGAATCCCTGCCACCCTACCAGAAAAACTGGTTCAGGAAGGGCTTTGAAGCCAGGATTGGATTTCGGTCTTGAGACGAGCTTCTTCCTCTGAGGTGATGCCTTGGGGATCGAACCGTTGCCGATTGTGAAGCGCAATGACCTCCGCCAACCCGTTAACGGGGGCTTCCGGATGTTCGCGGTGGATGCGACGCAACCAATGGGAATAAGTTTCCCATTCCTCCCGCGCGAATCCCAATTGATTGAGTTTGTTCTCGATCAAATTAAAATCCGATGCCATCACCCGGTACAGGGGGATGGAAGAAGTTTTACCTGTTTGCGCCCTCTGCCTGGCCCGCCGCGTCCGTGAAACAATACGCCAGACTAAAAACAGGATGGGAGGGATGAGTATCCACACCAGGTATTGCCGGAAGCCCTCATCTTCCGTTCCCCACCGGAAATGGGAAAACCATAATCCCAGTTGTGACCAGACATCGGAAATCACTTCAAGCGGTGAAGCCTCTTCCTCCTGCCGGTCAATCCAGGTCGAGGGCGTGGTGTCGAAGTTCTGCCATTGGCCGTTGACGTAGGCGATGACCCAGGAATGCGCGTCGCGCGACCGGACCACCAGATTTTCCTGTATCCAGTTGTACTCGTGCGCGGAATAGCCGAAAGCATAACGCGCCGGGATTCCCGCCTGCCGTAACAGCAAAACCGTCGCTGTCGCAAAATATTCACAGTGGCCTTTGCGGGTCCGCGTTAAAAAATCTACCAGCGGTGGGACATTATTATTCTCACGGATCAGTTTCAGCGAATAGGAGAAATTATCTTCAAAGTATTGGTCGACGGTTTTTAAAATCTCGCCGGGAGGTTTGCGGGCCAGTTTCAGGTTATGAACAATATTCCGGAGAACCGGTTGCAGTTTCCACGGAACTTTCAAATCCCCATCTTTGGGCGCTGCGTTGCGGGAAACGCTGGGATGCACGGCCACCTGGTACTCGATAAACTCCGGACCTTTTTCCACCTGGACAGCGCCCAATGGGTTGTATTTCAGATTCAGGACTGGCAGGTTTGTAAACTGAAACGTCTGATTGGGGCAAGGAGCATTCCCTTGCCCTTATTGAGATCCATCGACACCCGGATTATTTTTTCCGCCTCAAGATTTTTCTCAAATGTCCATTGATCTTCCGAGGATGAGGTGAGGTTTATGAATTTCGATTGCACGGCATACCAGACGGAATCTTTATAAACATTATAAGTGGACTGAGGCAGAAGCGTTTTCTTGAGGTGGCCTTTCTCATAGTCGACATAAAAAAGAATGGCATCGTCCATTTTGAGTTCCACAATTTCACCGATCGCCGTTCGCGCCCAGAAGGGGCTCTGATCGCCTTGAAATCGCTTGGACAGCCAATCGATCACCTGCGCGTCGACATAGTTTCTCAATTTGAACAATCCCTGCCCTCCCCAAAATCCGATCAGGACAATAAGACTTAATGAGGCGGACCAGGTGATCCAGGAAAACCGTCTGGAACGTACGCCCCAGAGAGCCCAGGAGGACAGCAGGCACATGCCCCAATAAAACCACATATTCTTTACGCCAACCGCACACGCGGCTAATATACAAACGACTAAATAGGGATAGAGACTGTCCATCGTTTTGACGGGTGAATCATTGTTCGGGCTCTCTTTTTCCCGGTAAAAAATTTTGAAGCTAACCGTCGGAATTTTACCTTCCGCACTGTATAACTGGGCAGCCACCATCGGTGCGAGCACCAGGGGAATCCATTGCAGAACCACGTAGATGGACCCCAGACCTTTATTGGAAATATAAATGGTGACGATGAGAATGACAAAAGCCAACAGGCACAAGTTCCAAACGCGATGGAATTCCAGAGCGGATAATTCAAAACGAGGAGACAGAAAACGAGAGCCCTCCAGAGTCAGCGCCAGAAATGTTGCAAAGATTATTTGATCCGCCTGCCAGCCCCAGAACAGCAAGGCCATCGCCAAAAGAAGAGGAGGAGTTTTCATAGGCTCTTCAGTCCTTCTTCAATGTGACCCACTGCCAGCACATGAAAGTGATCGGCCTGATTTTTCATGGGTCCCGGATCGATTTCCAACTCTTCTCCATTCTCTACAATCACGAAAACCTTCAAAGGAACATTGAGGGACTGGAGGTGGCCGACCAGTTGTTGCCGCGGTTCGTCCCAGCTCAAAAAGACGCAGATACTCCCGCTTAACAGAGCGGAGCGCGACATGACGAGTCTGCTCAGGACGTCAAACGATTGATCCTTGCTATTTTTCACGCTGGCCAGGATTTCCAGAATCTTATCCGTATGCCCCAGGCTTCGCCCGGTGGTGAAGCAATAGGACTCCGTTCCCACAAACATCAGGTCGAGCAGGGATTCACCCAGATCGATATTGGCAGAGAAAGAGGCCGCCACTGAAACCGCCTCTTCAAATACAGGAGAATTGGTCGGCGTGAACGTATCCAGAATGAGTGCGTAGCGCGAAAGATATTCATTCTGATACTGCTTGACCACCGGTTGTCCCACCTTGGCCCAGCTTTTCCAGTGAATCGTGCGCAAGGGATCTCCCGGCCGGTAATCCCGCAGTGAAACAAATTCTTCCGAGTCGCCAACGTGAGAAGCCAGCGCAACGCCTTTCTGGTTATGCTTGCGGCTACCGAGGAATGGCAAGTCTGGAGTTCTGTACATTTTAGGAATCACCAAAAGGGACTCCTCGCAAGGGACCGTGACGGCGGAACGGTATAGGCCCAGCGGATCCGGGCGGATAATGTCCATACCAATCAACCGCATGTAACCTCTTTTTAAAGGAGTGAAGGTATTTTCGATTTCCAATTTTTTTTGCGGGAGCAGGTCGGGCAGGTTTTTATCCGGGATATCCGCACTGACTTCCTTAAACAATTGTATGCGTAGAACGTCCTGCTCCATGATTTGCCGGATTTTGTTCCTGCCGGGCTGCGGAGACAATGTCAGGAGCTTGAATTGTGCAAACGAAGGTCTGGTGTCCTTCAATTTTTCGACAAGGGTCAATCCGGTTTGGAGTTTTCCCGTCTGGTTTTCAATGAAACATTTATAGGAAACCGGTTGTCCAACGGTGACTATTCGCGGAAGCCGGCGTTGCACTCGTATTCGGACGGAAAAAAAATAACTGCAGGCCAGCGCAAATAAAGAAATCAGAAACAGGAAAGGGGCGATCTGGTAGGCGAGAGTTTTGTTGGGGGTCCAGGCCAGCGATCCGGTAAACATAAGACTCAGCACGACCAGTTTTCCGGCCGGAGTCAGCCGGGACTTGATCCACCCGACCAGCGAATAATACCCGCGCATAAAACGGTACTGAATGCGATCATACATAATACCTTCTTGATCCGTCTTGAACGGTCGGCGACCCTCAGGCGGGCGAGGGCACGGTTTTTAAAATATTTTCGACGGCTCCCACGGCGGTAACGCCTGAATATTTCGCCTGGGCATCCATGACCAGCCGATGCGCCACGGCGGATACGGCGAGCTCTTGCACGTGATCGGGCGTTACAAATTCCTTGCCTTCCGCCAAAGCCATCGCTTGCGCCGCCTTCATCAACACCAAAGAAGCGCGGGGACTGGCACCCATTTGCACACCTTCCGCGCCGCGCGTGGCGGAAATCAATTCGACGATATACCGTTTGATGTCCTCGCTGACCCGCACGCTCTTGGCCTGTTGTTTGAGATCGAAAATCTGAGGAAGGGACACACAACTTTTTAGGTTCGCCAGCGGGTGTTGTTCAATCTGATCTCCCAGGATTTGGGCTTCCTCTTCGGGCGAAACATAGCCCAGGCCGAAATGAAAACCAAAGCGGTCCATCTGCGCTTCCGGCAAAGGATAAGTGCCGGCGCTTTCGACCGGGTTCTGGGTAGCAATGACGAAAAACAAATCTCCCAGGTTGCACATCTTGCCTTCAATGGTCACGCTGCCTTCCCCCATGGCCTCCAGCAGGGCCGATTGCGTCCGGGGCGAAGCACGGTTGATCTCATCGGCCAGCAGAATATTCGTAAAAACCGGCCCCTCATGAAAATGAAATTTCTGATCGCTTTGATCGAACACCGAAACGCCCGTGATGTCCGACGGCAGAAGGTCGGGGGTGAATTGCAGTCGCGTGAACTTGACGTCAATCGACAGCGCCAGGGCCTTGGCCAATGTGGTCTTGCCGGTGCCGGGATTGTCCTCCAACAGAACATGGCCGCCGCTGATCAAAGCAATCAACAGTTTCTGAATGGAATGCGTCTGCCCTCGGATCACCGTTTCAATATTGGCGACAATTTTTTGAACCAACTCCTGGGCCATAGGCATTGTGTCTGTTTTCATAGAATCCTTCCGCTGGAAAACACAAATCGGCTCGCCGCCTTTTCAAAATCCATAAGCCACCACTTAATATAATGATGCTTTTAGTGTAAGGGGTTCGACCGGGCGGGTCAATTCAGGATAGGTCCAAATGGGTCCGGGAATTATTGCCCCAGCCCTTTTAGAGGTGCAAAGTGATATCCTATTATCAGTGAATGAGTCGGCTATCCACCCAAATAAGTGTGGTCGCCGTGGTGCCGTTGATCAATGCCGGACACACCGGCGGGGAGCTGGTCTACAAGTATGGCGCGGCGATGGCTCACCTGTCGCCGGAACACAAAACCGCGATCCAGTCCGGAAAGATTCTGGAACCCCCTGAAAAGGGAGAACACGAAAATGACCACGATAAAGACGATTGAGAACAAACTGTCGTGTGAGCAGGTGGGTTATCGACTACCACGCTAAACTTTCCCGCCACATGTGATTCTTATTTAAACGAGGTTTTGAACAAGTCGGCAATGGCTTGTTTGCCGGCATCGTTGAGGAAACGGGTGCCGGTGCCGGCGATGTGCCGTTTCTGGATTTTAGGATTGCCTTTCTCCCATTTGTCTCCGTTCCACCAGTGCCATTGCTTTTCATCCTGATCGAACACGTGCAGAGGTTTGTTGCACAGCTTGGCGAATTCCGCGCCCCAGCCGGTGCCGCCTTTGACCGTATCGTCTTCCAGAATTTTACCGACGACAAAGACTTCTTCTGCGCTGTTGATCTGGTGCCAGATGCACTGCAGAACTTTCTTCAAGAGCGGTCCCTGGGTATAGGACCGGTGCATCAGTTTGGAAACGTAGGACAGGCTGACATCGCCATGCAATAATTCTTCCTGGGTCAAGTGACGCAGGCCGCGCTGGCGGGCGTCCTGATGCCCCTCGAAGGTGAAATTGACTTCTTCCATCCCGGCCTTTTCGGCCGCCGCACCGAATTCCGCTTCGGCCCCCTTTGCCCCGCCGCTGAATAACGTACACTCTTCCGCTTTCATGCCATTCTCCTCAATGCCGCCGGGAAATCTTCCCGCGGGAATCTTTAATGTGAGTTACTAAGTTAGGGGAAAATCTCCCTCAGATCAAGTTGATATCGATGAATTGTCTTCGTAGGCTCAAAAAACTGGAGAATATTCCCGTTTCCCTTTAAACTGGATACTCGGAGTCGGTTAACGGCCAATTTGGAAATCTTCCAAATGGGTACCGGGTCAGCCTCTCCGCTTGGTCTGAACAACCTTGGGTTCAATTCCCACGAGGATCAAGTCCGGGAGGCCGGCGATTTCCGCACCACCGGCCCGGCCCTGCGGGTTAAGACCCCCGCCGGTTCGTTGGGGCCTCCCGGTTTGATTCCAAATTTCAGGAGAAGGATTATGGATTTTTGGATGTTACTGGCTGGCATCATTTTCGGTTTTTTGGGTATTTATATATTCAGAAAAACCTTCAAGAAAATTGTGATCAGGGAATATGAATCCGGAATGCTTTACAAAAACGGAAAATTCAAAAAATTATTAGGCGCCGGTCGATTCTGGATCAACGGTTGGAGCACCGAGATTACCCGCGTTGACAGCAGACTTAAAACCGAGACCATCCCCGGACAGGAAGTGTTGACGCAAGATCAGGTCGGCCTGAAAGTCAGCATTGGTATTCAATACCAAATAGAAAATCCGGAAAAGGCGCTCCATATTTCTGAGTCTTATTATAGCGATCTTTATCAAACCGCACAGTTAGCCCTTCGGTCGATTGTGGGGAATCAAAAAATTGAGGAGTTGTTGGAAAATCGTTCCGCGATAGGCACCGCCCTTTTGGAAATGGTTGTGCCGGACGCCGAAAAAATCGGATTAAAAATTCACAGGATCGACGTCAAGGACATCATGTTCCCCGGTGATTTGAAAAAGATTTTTGCCGAGGAAGTAAAAGCCCGCAAAGAGTCACAAGCGGCGGTGGAACGCGCGCGTGGTGAATCCGCCTCTTTGCGGAACCTGGCCAACGCCGCTAAGATGCTAGAGAACAATCCCGCCCTCATGGATTTACGGGTTCTGCAAGCATTGTCCAGCAGTGGTGACAATGGCGGGAATATTTTTATCACCCGCCTGCCCCGTGGTATGGGTAAAAAAGACAACTCTTCATCTGATTCTTAAATTTGTTAGTCCTTCTCCGCGCAGGGGACGCAGAGGGTGGCTTCGGGCATGAGGACAATACGGCCGGGCGGGATGGGGGTGTCACAACCCACGCAGAGTCCAAAATCGGGTTGATCCACTTTGCCGAGCGCCGTTTCCAACCGGGACAGTTTGTGCCGGGCGGCGTTGAGCGAGGCTTCACTGACGGCGCGGTCGTTCAATGCCTCCATGCGGGAGAGTCGCCCAATGGCATTGTCCGGCGCAACCGGCTTCGAGGTTTCGGCCAGACTGGCGATCAGTGTCTTCTGCGCCTCGATGGCCTCCTCAATATTTTGCTTCAACTCTCGTCTCTCTACTGTATTCATACTGGAATTGTACTCTTCATTTACTGGGGCCGGGAAAGCAAATCTGAGGGTTCGTTTTCAGGAGATATCCCATACTCACTGCCGGGAGGAGTGGTCGGTGCGGTCATGGCTTCGTGGGCGTGGGAATGATTGTCCGCCGGGAACCCGAACTCGTCGGGGTTCACCGTGTGCAGATAGCCGTGCATTTGCATCAGGAACAGCAGAGCGCCTGCCACGATCAATCCGTTGTTGGAGACGTTGCTGATTTGCAGAAACGACGGAGTTCGGCGAAACTTGAATAACAGGGCCACCATAATACACAGAGCCCCCACCTGCCCCAGCTCGATCCCCACATTGAAGGAAAGAATCCGCCAGATCAAACCGTCGTCTCCCAGCGGGAGTTGTTGCAGGCGCGTGGACAATCCGAAACCGTGAATGAACCCGAACAGGAAAACGGCCAGCAGAAGATTCGGGGATTTTTCGAAATACTTTCGGAAGCCTCCGGTGTTTTCGAAACCGATATAGCAAACGCTGAGCGCGATCACCGCGTCGATCAAATAATAATTGGCGGTGACGCCCATGAGTGTGGCGGAGATCAGGGTGATGCTGTGGCCCACGGTAAACGCGGTGATGTATTTGACCACATCCATAAACGTGGTCAGGAAAAACACGATGCCGAACACGAACAGCAGGTGATCGTACCCCGTCAACATATGGGTTGCGCCCAGCCACATGTATTGCAGATAACCGCCGTCCAGCATGGCCTGCTGGTCGGCCTCCGACATGCCGTGGGCCAACGCCTGGTGCGCAACCAGCAGCAGACCGCCTGCTCCTGCCAATTTGATTAAAGTCTTCGAATTCATCATGATTCAACCGTTGATGACACTCATCTCAGTGTAAGGCCATCCAGCAGGAATGCCAGTCATTTGAAGCTTTAGGAATTGAAAGGAACTGTATTTGGGGTAATAAGGCGATGAACGAGAATTTTCACACAAAAATAGCCAACTCAGCGGGCATCATGTTTTTCGAGAATATCCACGATGTCACCCAGATCTTCGTGCTCCGCGATAAACAGGGGCGTGTATCCATTTTTCTCCTCGGGGTTGGCGTTTGCGCCTTTTTCCAGAAGCACCTGAACCGTCTCGCTCTGCTTTTGAGTCACCGCCAAATGCAAGGCCGTCATCCCACCGGTATTTTCCTTAATCTCGGGGTCCGCTTTCTGATCCAGCAGTGCGGCCACGGCAGACGCCTGCCCCGCATACGCCGCCAGGTGCAGGGCGGTTCTCCCTTCCTTGTCGCGCAAATTGATCGGCGCCCCTTTTTCAACCAACAGGGGAATCACCTGATCCGCTCCGAGAAAACCGGCAAAATGTAACGCGGACATGCCATCCTGACCGGTCTCTTCCGGGTTGGCTCCCAATGCAGTAAACACGCGGGTCAGAGGGGAATCACCTGATCCGCTCCGAGAAAACCGGCAAAATGTAACGCGGACATGCCATCCTGACCGGTCTCTTCCGGGTTGGCTCCCAATGCAGTAAACACGCGGGTCAGAAACGGGCTGTTCTGCTGGACCCCGATTTGTAAAGTGAGGACTCCTGCTTCGGTTCCTGAAAGGGTCAACCAGAGCACAAGGTACAAGCCGATCAGAAGGGCAAAAAACTTAGCGAATTTTTTCATATTAAATCCGTAGAGGAATTAGGGGCTCTGCTTTAGGCGGAAGGATACTACTGAAAAGGCCTGATCTGCAAGCCTTGTTATTGTGCCATCAATGGCACCCCTTTTCAAATTGGAAACCGCTTTCGGAATATTTTCAGGAACCCGGTGGTCTTTATAGTGTAGGCTATAGGAATTCAAATCATCCGGTCATAAAGGAGAATCCCATGTTCGTTCGTCAATTGTGGGTCCCGGGCATTTTGCTGATTTTGACTGTTGCGTTGAACGGTTGCGCGCAGTTCTCTAAAGAAGTGAAATTAGAGGATGTCGACAATGCCGACAAGGTCCTGCAAACGGAGGAAATCCTGGCAATAGAAGACTTATCCCCGGCGATTCAGGAAACCGTGAAGGCCGAAGACATGAGTGGTGACGTCGCGGAGTGGGGCCTGGAAACCGAAGAGGAAGACGACCCCTATTTTTGGATGAGCCTTGGTTCTTCCCAGTGTTTTTTTTATTAAGAGCAGCGATTCCAGAATTTTTGGATTACCGTAGGTGTTTTTTGATAGCAAGTTTGAGGATATCTTGGCATGGAGCTGGATGGAGTACATCACATCGGTCTTAACGTGCGCGACCTCGACCGTGCGGAGGCATTCTACACCGAAGTGTTGGGGTTCGAGGTCACCGAACGCTACGCGGAGAACATGCGCCATCTCATGCTGGCCTCCCCCGGCGAGCCGCCAGGAGCGGCAAAGGTCCACCTGTTTGAAGCCAAAGACCTGGATATACAAGACGCCCTCGCCACTCTGAGCGGACAGGGCTACGCCCACATCGCGTTCGGCACCACGCGCGAGCGATTTCCCGCCATTGTCGAAGAACTCAAAAAAAGGAAGGTCGATTTCAAAGGACCTTTGGTGATGGGCCAGGGCGAGTCCGTCCACTTCACCGACCCCGACGGCAATTCCCTTGAAATCCGCTGTCCCTCCGCCTAACCAGCCGACCGCTTCCTTGCGCGATGCGCTGCCGCTTTTGCACGGTTGCCACACACAGCCATACTGCACCAGCGACGGGTATGGTTCAGACTAACGTCGTGGAACCAGAGTGTGCAAGCCGAGCCTTCACATTTCTTCACAAGTTCAAAGTCAACACGACAGACCATGTCACCCATGGCTTCTGCAATCGGCAACAACAGATCATTCCGTGAAAGCCAACGCCGTTCCTGCCTCCAGCGCAACGCCGTAATGCTTATGTCATTGTCCGGTTGCGGCAAATTGTCAGCCTCTATCTGACGGTAGTTATTATCTCCGGCCAGAAGTTGATTGAGAGTAGTCAACTCATCCAGCGCGGTTGACTGAAGTGGGCGGCTTGCATGATTGCCGACAAAACCCCGAAACCATTCTCTTAGCTCGCGCGCTTGAGCAGCGACCGCATCGAGTTCTTCCCGCGTTGCTTCTTTACGGAACAGGGTCAACACCCACGAGGGGATCAAGGAAGAGTGCTCGAGCCAGTCGAGGTAGTCGTAACCTTCGCCGATCCACTCAATCTCTTTTCCCCAAGGGGAAGCAATACTATTCAGGAAATCCAAGGCACGGTCATCCGCCAGGAAGAACGGTGCCGGACGTGCATTTTGGGCCATGATCGGTACCTCACAAATTTTCGCTTAATTTTCGTTAATCTAGTTCAAATTTAATTTATAGTAACCTATAAATTAATACTTGATAAGTTACTATTTCACTAGTAACCTTTAAAATATATTTTTAACAGTTACTATTATCAACCCGTATTTCTACTTTTATTGACGATTTGGTTTTTTGATACGGGCCATTTCGCCCTGGAAACACACCACGCGGACATTGCAGCGATCATGCGTGGCTTTCTTGCTCGGACCGTGAGCCGTTCTGCTGCAGATAAGACTTTGTTGAAGTTCAACCCATAAACCAACTTTTAAGGAGATTCATCATGACTAAAACTATTCTCATAACCGGCGCATCGACAGGCTTCGGCCGTGACACCGCAGAAACTTTGGCGAACGCGGGCCACAATGTGTTCGCCTCAATGCGCGATCCAAAAATCAAAAACCGGGACCATGCCGAGGCTCTGCAAGCCAAAGGCATAGAGGTTGTCGAGCTCGATGTGACCGATGCCCAATCGGTTGATCGGGCAGTCGCCGCTGTAGTGGCCAAGGCGGGTCGTATCGACGTTCTCATCAATAACGCCGGTGTCGCTTCTGCTGGAGTATCCGAAGCGTTTACGGACGAACAGGCGACTGCACTTTTTGATGTCAATGTCATTGGCCTGCACCGGGTAACCCGCGCTGTGTTACCGACTCTTCGCAATCAGAAAGACGGCCTGATTATTAATATCGGCTCTGTCGTCGGTCGTGTCACCTTTCCATTTTTCGGGCTTTATGGCGCAAGCAAGTTCGCAGTCGAGGCCTTGACGGATAGCTATCGTTACGAGGTTTCTCAGCTCGGCGTCGATGTCGCTCTGGTGCAACCCAGCGCCTATCCGACTCAGATGTACAGTAGCGCGTCCCAGCCTATCGATATGGCGCGGGTGACGGAGTACGGCAAGGTCGGGGAGATTCCCGGTGCAATGTTCCAGAATTTCACGACTATGTTCGAAGCGTCGGATGCACCGAACCCGCACGACATTGCCGAAGCAATTTTAGGGCTGATCGACGCTCCCAAGGGGACACGGCCCGCGCGCACAGTGGTGGGTACGAGCTTCGGTGCGGACACCCTGAACGATGCGACTGCGCCGGTTCAAGCGGGCGTAGTCAAGGCGCTGGGTCTTGACCATCTTGAGAACCTAAGAACAGCTTGATTCTACATTCCGGGACGACAGATCGTCCCGGAGCTTTTTAACCTTAAAAATATAGGAGAAGAAAATGCCACTCATACAAGTCAAAGTTTTTAAAGATGAGCTCAGTCAGGAACAATCCAGGGATTTGATCAATAAAATCACGGATGCGGTAACCGAAGTCACCAGTGAAAAATTGCGCGATGTCACTTGGGTCATCATTGATGAGGTGAAGAACGGCCACTGGGGCGTAGGTGGTAACGCGATCGGTCTCGATGATGTGAAAAACATGATGGCAACACATTAGTGTCCTGGGAGCGCCCGGAAGGAAGAATCCCCCCAACCCCCCTTTACAAGGGGGAGTTTTTAACCTCCCCTGTTCCCTCTCCTTACCAAGGAGGGGGATAGGATGGCCTCCCTTATTTTCCGCTTATTCAAAAGTGAAACCACCTCCTTATTATCTTTTAACGAACCGGAATTATCCCTTATAATAAAAGTCAGGGTTCGTTTCTCTCATAAGGAGGCATTATGAAGTTCCTGAAAAAGTTTTTTCATACGGACGATTCCATCACGCACCTCATCCTTCGTGTCACCTTGGGCTGCGTATTTTTCTTCCACGGCGGGCAAAAACTGATGGGCTGGTTTGGCGGCCATGGATTCGACGGCACCATGGGATATTTTACGCAAAACCTGGGCATCCCGGCTCTGATCGCTTTTCTGGTGATTATCGGCGAATCTTTCGGGGCATTGGGATTGATCACCGGTTTTCTGACCCGGCTGAGCGCCGCTGGCGTGGCCTGCATCATGCTGGGCGCCATTGCCATGATCCATCAGGGCAACGGGATTTTCATGAACTGGGCGGGCCAGCTAACCAACTGGGAGGACCGGGTAACTGTTGAAGGATTTGAATATCACCTGTTGGCTCTGGCGATAGCGATACCTCTCATTATATACGGCGGCGGCAAGTTTTCCGTGGATCAGATCGTCGAGAAAAAGTTCCTCAATACAGCCTGATCTTTATTTGAATGCCTAAATTTTATACCGTAAAAGGGGTGATTCCCCCTTTTACGGCCTGGTCTGGCCCTGAGATTTTAATTTTTTATATTTGTATGGACATTGCCCATTTATGTGCTAATGTGGTGAATGAAAGTAGGGTTGTTAGAAGTCATTGAGTAGCGGATCATTGTGACCCATGTCTAGGGACAAGATTACAAGCGATTTTTTTTGACGGACCAGCCAACCTCTATGGTTGGTTTTTTTTTGCCTCCATCTGGCCTGCAGAAACCCTCCCAAGGACCCAACCCTTTTAAAACCGGTAAGGCACTTTCGGGAAAATCCGGAATACGCCTTACCAATTGTCACCAATGGAGTATTTTTATGTCAGTAGGTAAAGTAAAGTGGTTTAACGAAAGCAAAGGTTATGGTTTTATTGAATCCGAAAATGGGCAGGACCTGTTCGTTCATTTCTCGGAAATTCAAGGTGAGGGTTTTAAAACCCTGCACGAGGGCCAGAACGTTGAGTTCGAAGAATCCATGGGCCAAAAGGGTCCGCAGGCCTCGAAGGTCATACCTCAGTAACGATGGTTTAATCGTTTTCCGGCAGGGCAACATGCCCTGCCGGAGTTTTTAATCAACGATAGGTGGCGCAAGGCACCGGAAGGAGAAGAGATACCATGCATGAAGTTCGGGTATACGACAGTTCGGGTGCCTTAAAAAAAGTCATTTCCGAGAAAACCTTGAAAGCAAGAGCCGACCGGCAGATCCTTTTCCCAGGCGGCTACGCCAAAGGCAAGAAAAAAGCCAAACCTCAGACCATCCCCGATAAAAAAAGCACACAGGCGAAATTGGCCTGACTCACTGTATCCAATGTCCGCGGGGATTCCCCCGCGCGGTCACCGGTCAAATCAACAACATTTGGAATTTTCAGTCCCGCAGAATTCCTTGCAGGCTTTCATCAAGTCCTGAAAGGCTTGCTTCTTTTCCGGATCTTTCGGCACCACTTCAATGCGAATACCCTTCTCCGTCTCCTCGACTTTGTATTCCAGCTTGTCTTTCATGAACTCACTCGAATGAGTACAACAACAATCAAACATGGCAATCTCCTTTAATTAAAGGTTGGTGATTTATCCGGATTTAACTGACTGGCAAAGCGTCGAACCCTCCGGACGGGCTGTCATAAAACACTTCGTTACCATTCACGCCGTCTTCCAGCACGTCCTTGTACAGGACATCCCAAACACCGTCTTCGTTCACGTCGACTGCATAGAACAGCGGATACCGTGCGGTGATGTAATAGAATCCCTCAGCGCCGTAGTCGACCCAGAACACCGGATGACCCGGGTTGTAGCGACCCACCATTTCGATCGGCTCGGTGGAAATGTATTTGTCCAGCACAATACGGACCGTGAAGAAATCCGGCCGTCCGTTATGGTTGAGATCATATCCAACCGTCAGCATGCCGTTTGGCTCGAGGTTCCAGCCGACCCGTGCATTCATCGCCGGCTCGGCCTGCAGCATTTCGTTCCCCGACCAGGCGGGGGAGCCGAAAGACAGTAGGGCGATTATGAGAATGATGGAGAATACGATGCGTTTCATGATATCCTCCTTTATTTTAAAGTTCGATAACTATCGAACTTCTGTGATAAATTTTTTTAGCTCAGGAAGCTCTTTACAGCCTCCACCGACTCCTCATTCACCTGGCACATGAAGGTTTGCCCCTGGCGCGTGCAGGTAATGAGTCCGGCATTCTGCAACTCCTTAAAATGATGGGATATGGTGGATCGTGATAGATCCAGGCATCCGCATGCCATGGTGAATGCCTTTTCGATGCCTTCGCAGCACCCTTGCCCATCTTTTTTAGCCCGGATCTCCTCCAGCTGGCACTGACCGTAAATCAGCCGGAACAGCTCGAGCCGGTGCTCATTCGATAATGCCTTGAAAACTTTAGCCAAATTCATCGTTTTCATGATAAATCAACCACCTTAATTCGATAGTTCTATAGTTATCTAACTATAGTATAGTACCGCCACCCCCAATTGTCAAGGCCAGCACCGGAAAAATCCAATTAACCACTTTTGGCCCGTGTGAACACCAGGAAATTCTGGCGCGGCAGGAAGTCGTGACTTTTGTCCAGCACATACCCGGCGGCCTTAAACTCCTCAAGCAGGACCGTGCGTTTGGTGAAATGGCGGAACGCGCCTTCCCGGAAATCGAGGATCGCTATCCGTCCTTCGGGCTTGAGGTACCGAGCAGCGTTTTTGAAATAGGTGGCGCGGTCTATCAGATGATGGTACGCGTTGACCGAAAAAATGAGATCCACCTTTTCCGGAATCAACGGATCGTGCCCCACCGCCAGAATAGTTTTCACGTTCTCCATCTGCTTGGCAACTGCCTGTTTATCAATGCTGGCGTTCATCTCTTCATCGATATCGACCGCGTAAACCTTGCCGGAGGAGCCCACCGCTTCCGCCAGTTGGAAGGTGAAGTAACCGGTGCCGGAGCCGAGATCCACTACCTTCATGCCCGGTTCCAACTTAAGAGCTTTGATCACCCGTTCGGGATACTGCCAGGTGTAGCGATCCGGCTCCTGGTAGCGAAGGTGTGTGCCCTCATCCACGCCAACGTGCTTGTGCTTGTGGCCGATCGAATGGGTGGGTGGCTCACTGAACATGCCACATCCCGCAAGCGCCAGTGCCCACAGAAACAAAACCGCCCAAACGCGGCAAGACCGATACCTGCTTAACGAGTGCTTTCGATTAGTCATCATTGCATTTCCTTCATTGGTTATTGATCGGGTTCTCTTCGAAGGGTCTACTGCCTGCCATAAGGGGAAAGGGAATGGTTTGGCTCCCTTGATATAAAAGTCTCATTCACGCCCGGAAAATTTTCTCATAGAGACGGGAGGATTCAAAATCAGAAAACAGCGGTCAATTGACGCCATAGTTTCTGGGATAGTAGGCAGGCTGTTTCAGATAATATTGTTGATGGAGGTATTCGAAATAAAATTGGACCACGCCGTTCTGGAACGTGGGGAATGAGGTCAACCCCCCGTGGCCGAGGGCGTATCCCAGAAACATGAAATAACGGACAATGCGGTTGGGAATCATGACTCCATCCGGTAAAAAGTTTTAACCGTTTTCAATGTATACTGCCTTCTCCTTCGGGTCAAAATTATATTTCCGGGATCAGAAAAATAGGCGGTGACCCACCTCCGGGGTAGTCAAATTTTCCACCAATTGGCACCCTTCGGTTGATAAAGTATCCATCAGATTTTACCCTCCTTTCAGGGGAAACCTGTAAATCTTCATATTTAATGGCCTTCAGCGATCCAGTAGCCAGTCCTCCCGGCGTGGCACGAGTTTTGCTTTATTTTTCAGTAAGTTATAAGACTAACGGGGAGATGAAAGCATGGCAGACTTAAAGCTGAAACGTGAAAAAGTGGATTATAGCGACGTGAACGAGCATCTGGATCAACAATCCAAACTGTATGAGCGGAATCTGCACATCAAAAATTCGCTTCGGATGCAGGAGTTGTTGAACGCAGAGTCGTTCCGAAAATGGAAAAAGCTACGCTCCGGCGGGCAGAATCCACCGGCGGATCTGGAACCGTCGGATCAGTTTAAAAATCAACGATCCTAAGCGATGTCCAATCCGGCAAGCCTTATTGATTCAAAAGATGAACGAGACTGCTGACGGCCCAAAGGGCGACCAGTGCCCAGAAGCCGGATACGGCGGTCTTGAAAAAAACATTTTCCCAATGCTTACTGAACCGGGAAGCCACGAAGGCCCCAGCGAACAAGATGAATAGTCCGGCGGTAATCATGTAATAGGGAATGTTCCATCCGAACAGCGACATGGCCTATTTTCCACAACACTTCTTAAATTTCTTACCACTGCCGCACGGGCAGGGATCGTTGCGGCCCACTTTGGGACCTTCGCGCACCACAGGTTGTTGGGGTTCCTCATGAACTTTCTTATGGATGGTGGATTGCTTTTCGCTGTAAGTCCATCGGCCGTTCTCTTTCAGGAATTTTGACGATTCGCGGATGGAATGTTCTTCGTCATCCTCTTTATAAAATGCGGCGAAGGTCACCTCCCCTTCGTCATCCTGCAAACTCCCTTTTTTGGAACCCAATATTTCCAGTTTGAGCCACTCCACGCCCTTGCCCCATTTTTCAAATGTCTTCCGGCTTTTCTCAGGACGTTCGCTGGAGTGCGTGGTTTGTATCAGGTAATCCCAGTTTCTTAGCGTGTAAGCGGTGTAACGCGAGCGCATCAAATCTTCTGCGGTATCCGCATAGCCGGTGCCGCGAATCAAAGGACCGCAACAATCGGAATAAGGGGACTGCAACCCGCATGGGCAATCTTTCATTTCTCATTCACCTTTTAAAATTTGCGACGCAGAACAGGAACCGTATTGAAACAGAAATCCAAACAGACCTGATAAAGCCAACGCTCTTAATGTTCGCGTGGGAAGTATACAATCAAGCGAGGTTCCCGGGGAGAGAAAACGGACGTGACGAAACATCAATCGAAGAAAAGACCGACCGCTTCATCCACCTGGTCGCGGACATAACCCTGGACCTCCGTTAAATAGGAACGGGTGAGTCCGGTCCGCTGGATAGCGGCCGGGTCCAGTACGGGTATGGTGGGCTCGCCTCCAGTCCCCAAATCCATTTCATAGGCAATGATATCGGCCAGGTGCACGATGGCTGGAAACAAGGGGTGGTCCTTTGCTTCGGAGGGACGATGGTGATACTGCACCGCTTCGACAAGACTTCTGGGAAGTCCCCATTTTGTAAATACGATGGCACCCACCTCGGCATGCGTAAAACCCAGCACCTCCTCCTCCACAGTGGACAGCGGCAGACCCTCGGATTTGCACCGGGTGAGAATCTCCCGGGCTTTGTCAGGAATTTCCTTATAAAGGATCAGACTGCCGATATCGTGAAGCATGCTGGCGGTGTAATACGGTTCCACATGTTTCTCCCCCATGTTTTGGGCAATGGTGCGTGCGGCCAAACCGCAACCGATGCTATGCATCCAAAAGGACTGCATGTTGACCAGGCCCTTATCGATCCCTTTAAACTGCTTGATCATGGTGGTGGCCAGAGCCAATTCTGATAACTGCTCGATGCCGACAATTCCCAAAGCGTGGACAATGGTTTCCACTTTGGAACCTCGTCCGTAAAATGGGCTATTGGCCATTCGCAACAGGTGCGCGGCCAGACTGGGATCGGCATTGATGATATTGCTGAAATCATCAAAGGACGCATCCGGGTCCTGCATGGCTTGATAAAGTTTATGGTAAACCGGAGGAGGCGAACCGATCCAATCCGCTACCACATCATTAAAAATCTCACTTGTTTTATCCATACCTCAAACAACTCCCAATTACCGTATACGATCAACCTCTAGCGGACCCGTCCTCAGGGAAGGGTCCGATGACGCAGGTAAATCGCAACGATCAATATCAATAACGCGACCACCCAAAACACAATATAGGTGGTCATGGATTGCCGGGCCTTTAGCTTCTCCAAACCGGTGCGCGGTTTGATGCCCCGGGCAAGAAACGTTACTTTTGCGGACAGGTTGACGCAGACCACGTTCACTGCCAGTAACAACGCCGCTCCCATCGCTGATTCCATTTTTCCCGCGCCCAGCATCAGTCCCATGGTAGCGGTAGGGGGAAGCAGAGCGACTGCCACCATCACCCCAACCAGTACGCTGGGCAATCCGGTGGACAAGGACAACACTGCCGCGGCACCGGAAGCCAGCGCCAGAGCAATCGAGTCCAACCCAACATCTGTCCGTGCCAGCAATTCCCGGCTGTCAAAATTGAGATGCCATAATTTTCCGATCAGTATGGAAAGCCCCAACGCTACGACGAAACCGACCGCTCCGGTCTTCAAGGATTTCCAGATCAGTTCTGTATCCCCAAGAGCGGTAGCCAGAGCAAGAGCAATATTAGGTCCCAGCAAAGGAGCGATCACCATGGCGCCGATCACCACCGTCACATTATCTTCCAACAGGCCGATCGCCACGACGATGGTCGACAGCACCACCAGGATCACATAAGTGCTGTTCAACCGCGCATTTTTTTCTATGTTGCTATAGAGTTCCTCGCGTGTTGTGGATCCGGACTTCTCCATCTTCGAGTTTTTGTCCCCGTTGGTTTCCACACGGGGCAAAACCGCTTCCACGGCGGAAACGACGATCTTGGCTTTGGCACTGTTGCCCAACGCGCCCTGGAGTGCATCCAAAACCTCCTGCCTTTGCCCGTCTCCGACGATCAAACGGATCACCCGGCGGCCATCTTCCCCTTTTGGCCCCAGCCAGCAATCCTGCACTTCATGCTGGTCGGCAATGGTGGTGATGATGTCCTGATAGCTGACGTCGGCAATGACTTCAATAATTTTCATAGGAGACTTAGCAGTTTGAGCAGGTTGTAAAAATGGATAGACCGCTGAATGGCACCGACCTTGATCCCCAAACAATACGAATATAAATATTGTAAGGAGGGTCGGGGTAAATTAAAAGGATGAATTTAAGCATGTATCTCTTTTTGTTTATATTACAGCACCTGATTTTCTTCCTGTTTGCTTCAATTTGCCTTATCCTGATAAAGATATCCTTCCCGCCGTGCAGACATTCACGGCTAATCCAATTTTAACTTCTACCATTCATGCCCTTGAAATCACAATACAGCCTCCTCGCCCGGATTTTGGTTTACTGCTACGCGATCAACGCCTTTGCCTATGCCGGCTCCGATTTTGACCTGTGGGGCCATATCAAGTTCGGCGAAGATATCTGGCAAACGGGAGCGGTGCCTAAAACCGATCCTTACAATTATGTTTTTCCAAACCACGCATGGTTCAATCATGAATGGTTGACGGAAGTCCTGTTTTACCTGCTGTACAAATTTTTTGGGTCCACCGGCATCCTGATCTTCAAACTGGGACTCGGCTTGACCATCATACATTTGCTTTCCCAGTTATATTTTGAGCGCTCCAAAAATATTCCCGTGTACTGCCTCTTTTTCGTCTTGTGGACACATGTTATCGCTACCGGTTTTGCCAGCCGGCCTCACTTGATGACCTTCCTGTTCCTCACGGTTCTGCTGGTGATTCTGTACCGCTACTCAGAAGGCAAACGGCAGGCGATCTGGTGGGTGCCTCCCTTGATGGCGCTCTGGGTGAATTGCCACGGCGGCTTTGTGGCGGGATTCGGAATTTTCGGGATGTTTGTTTTTATCGAGTCGATCACTCGCATTCGGGAGCGGGGAAAACCGGACACCATTTTATTGTATTCTCTGGGAATTTCATTTCTCGCGCTTTTGGTCAATCCATACGGCTACCACTTGTTAACATTTCTTCTGGAAACCATTCCCCGTGAACGGCAGGTGCAGGAGTGGTGGCCCATCCCCTTATGGAGCACACAATTCATCCATTATAAAATTCTGGCGCTTCTGTTCTTAGCATCCCTGTTTTCTCCGGCGCGCAAACGACCCTGGGAGTTGGCGATTATCGCTTTCAGTGTGTTTTACGGATTCAAACACCAGCGGCATTCGGTCCTGGCCGTTATCGTCATGGCACCGATGGCGGCCGCCTGCTTCGCCCAGTTGATGGAGTCCTGGACCGCTTCCCACAAAAGCCGGACCTGGCCGCGCTGGGTCCATGTGGGGGTTCTGGTATCCATGGGCTTGTTCGCGGGTTTCCAACTGAGCCATAATTTTTTAAAATGGCAGAGATACGGGTTTCAGATCCACGTCGACCCGGCTACCAACCCGGTATACGCGGTTCGGTTTCTTCAAGAGAACGGGGTGAACGGCAATATCCTGACCACTTCGGACTGGGGGGAATATGTGATTTGGAAATTGCCGGAGTCGAAGATATCCGTGGATGGCCGTTACTGGACGGTGTATCCACCGGATTCCATTATTCAGAATATGGTCTTTCAAGCCGGTTGGGAGGGATGGAAGTATTATCTGGACCTCTATCCACACGAAATCATTTTAACGATTCTGAGAAACCAGGCCCTAGAATCCCACGAGGGATGGGTAAAAATTTATCAGGATCATAATTCGCGGATTTTTGTGCGCAATACCGATCCACCGCACCCGGCTCACAAAAAATTTGTCGACCGCACGTTGATATACAACAACAGCCCGCCCTCGCGGGTGTTCCCTTAATCCAAGCGCTTACGGCGGGCCGATCCAGGTTCTCCAATCATCGCCGATCATGCCCTTGTTCCGGTAACGTTGCAGGGCCTCCTTGCAATGGCAGGCGCGCTCCCGGTCTTTTAACAGGGTCAGGCTGGCGGCGAGGATGGCAGGGAACTGCAGAACGGATTTTTCGACGGCGGATTTCTCCTGATCCGTTTGCATCCCTTCAAATAATTGGCCGGTTTTGAATTCCCGATCGGTTACTCCCTCCGCGTAATTGGTCAGGTAGCACACCGGCGCATAGCACATCTCCAACTCCCGCGCGAGAAAAGTTTCCGGCACGAGAGTCATTCCCACCAGATCAGCTCCGATGATTCGAAATTTTTTAATCTCCGCGGGTGACTCCAGACGCGGTCCTTCCGTGCACACATACACGCCTTCTTCATGATGGGGAATGCCGGAATGGTGAACCGCATCGTGCAGAACTTCCCGCACTTCCGGACAGAACGGATGGCTTTGCCGGATGAAACCAACGCCGCTATTCTTGAAGAAGGTGGATTCCCGGTTGCGGGTTTCGTCGATGATGTCGTGGGGAACAACAAAGTCGCCCGGCTTGAACGCGGTGTTGATGATGCCGGGCCCCGACCAGGAGATAATGCGTTCCACTCCGCATTCCTTGAGTGCGTAAATATTGGCGCGGTAATTGACGAAGGGCGCGGTGATCGAATAATCGGTTTCGCCGTGGCGGGACAAAAATAGAAAGCCGATGTCTCCTGCTTTCAATCGGTGAATGGGGGCACTGGGTCCGAAGGGAGTGTCGAGGGTCTGGCATTCGGTCTCTTCACCCAGGCGGTTCTGGGTCAGCAAATGGTAGGCTCCGCTTCCTCCGATGACGGCCAGACGTTCTTTCATAACATGAAGGGGATTAATCCAGGTAAGTTTCGATATCGCCGACATAATGCGCGGCGGATTCGCGGATGCTTCGGGCTTCCGCATCGGTGAGCGGCCGTTTAACCTTGGCAGGCGACCCCATCGCCAAACTGCCCGGCGGAATTTTCGTGCCCGGCGTTACCAGGGAGCCGGCGCCTACGATAGAGTTCTCTCCCACTTCGGCGTCATCCATCACTACGGCCCCCATGCCGATCAGGCACCGGTTGCCGATGGTGCAGGCGTGCAGGGTGACATTATGACCGACGGTCACTTCGTCACCGATCATCAACGGCAACGTCCGGCGCGCAACGTGCAAAACGCATCCATCCTGGATGTTGGTCCGCTTGCCGATACGAACGTAATTGACGTCGCCCCGGATGACCGCGTTGAACCAAACACTGCTTTCTTCGCCAATGACCACGTCGCCGATCACCTGCGCGCTTTCGGTCACCCAGGCGGAGGAATGAATTTGAGGTGTTGTGTCTTTAAATGGATGGATCATTCTGGTTTGCTTACTCCTGATTAGAAAACGGTTTTCTCAGGCCATTTTGCTACAGGGACCGGATACGAAAGCCCAGCTTTCAATTGCAATTTGGGTAGTATACCCTTAATCTTAAATGGAGGATATTATAATGCTTATGCATAGTTTTTGGCGTTAATTTTTTGGAAAACTTCATCCCCTTTAAGGCCACATGGCTGCCGACCCTGCCTCCATTCCCGATCACAAATTAACACCTGATCCCTTCCAAAATTTTAAAATCGACCGATGGGGTCCCATCATACTTTTACTGGCATTACTGGTAATGGCTGCGATCAGTTGGGGAAAGTGGCTGGATATTCTCGTGGATTTTGGCCTGCAGGTTTATACTCCCTGGCAGTTATCCCAGGGGCAAGTCCTATACAAGGATATTGTCTACATTCACGGCCCTCTATCGGCCTACATACACAGTTTGTTGTTTATGGTGTTTGGGCCTGGAATTTCCGTACTCGCTTGGTTTAATACCGGCCTGATCATCATCCTGACGGTCATCATTCGCCATCTTTTTTGCAATCTATACGATCCTCTAACCGGATTTCTTGCCGCGTTATCTTTTGTCGTGGTCTTTGCTTTTGGAAATTATCTCCATGTGAGCAATTACAATTTCGTTTGCGCTTACGAATACACCTTGCCTCACGCAGTTTTTCTGAGTTTTGTGGCCATCTATCAATTCGTCAACTACCTCAGAAACCCTCTATCCCGCACGCTATTTTGGATCGGCTTACTTTCCGGTTTAATCCTTTTGACAAAGCCCGAGGTATTTTTAGCGGAGATAACCGCTATCGGAACAGGCCTCCTGCTGCCCTTTCAACTCCAGGAAACGTCTTTGAAAAACAAGCTGCATAAAATTTTAATTTTCTTTTCAGCTTTTTTCATTCCCTATCTGGTATTTGTATTTTACTTCTCATTTCACATGCCGATAGCACAAGCCCTAGAGAGTCCTTTCACCCATTTGACGTACATCTTTAATTCTGGGATCAAAGCATTGCCCTTCTACCAGGCGGTCACGGGTACCGGGTTTTTCTGGGAAAACATGCGTAATCTGTTCATCGTTTTAGGGAGCTACCTGTTTATTTACATAGCCCTGATATTTCTCAACAAAGGGATAGTGATCCGTTATGGAAATACCCGGATATCCTATTGGATTTGTTTTGCAGGTTTTTTAACTCTTTTGATTATTTTCAAGAATGATATTTTTTGGTTGGATATGATGCGTCCTCTTCCCCTGATTCTAATCGTGTACATAGGAATTTTTATTTACCGGTGGTTTTCTCATTCTCAAACCCCGCAAGATAAAAGGCGGCAGATATCCATTTTTGTATTGTCTCTATTTTCACTGGTGTTATTGCTAAAAATTTCTTTAAAAGTACATGTCCCGCATTACGGATTTGCTCTGGCTCTACCCGGATTCCTTATTTTCGCTGCGCTTTTGATTCATGAGTTACCTCTGGTTTTCAAAAAATTTCAGGGGTCCGCGCTGGTACCTTCAGCATTTGGACTGGCCCTTCTGCTGGCTCACACGGGTGTTATGGGATGGCTCTCTTTCAACATGTACCAAATGAAGGATTTCCCTGTCGGCAAGGGGAGAGACCGGGTTTATGATTTTCCCCCTCACCGTGCGGGAACACCTGCGGAACCGTACATGCGCGGAATTATATTCAACTCTGCCCTTGAGTGGATTGATCAGCAACTGGGTCCAGACGAAGAATTTGTTACTTTTCCCGCAGCGCCCATGCTGAATTACATGTCACGGAGAAGGAGCCCCATCATAACGGGACTTTTTAATCCGGGTGTTTTGCTGCTGACCGGAGAAAGTCTCATACTCAATTCCCTGAAGGAAAAGTCTCCCGATTATATTGTGCTGGTAGACCAGGATTTTGCTCATCTGGGTGCGCGCTTTTTCGGAAGAGATTATGCCCAAGCCACCTTCAAATGGATCATTCAAAATTATAAAGTTGCATTACAGATTGGGGCAAAACCGCTTTCCGATCAGGGTTTTGGTATTCAAATTCTAAAAAGACAATCACCTCATTCGGATGAATGAACGAGATGAATCAAAATCAACTCCTGACCCGTCTAAAGAACAGGCTACAAATAATCTCTTGGGAACCCTGGCTGTTGGTTGCTTCAGGGGTGCTTATGGCCGTCATCAGTTGGCAAAAATGGCAGGATTTGATCGTCGATTTCGGGCAACAAGTGTACGTTCCCTGGCAATTGTCCGAAGGCCAGGTTTTATATCGTGATATTTTTTATATATACGGCCCACTATCGGCCTATGTGCATGCTTTATTATTCAAGATATTCGGCCCGGGTATTCTTGTTATCGCCTGGTTTAATATCGGACTGATCGTTGGCTTGACGATTATTCTGTATCAGTTATTTCGGGATCTTTCAGACGCAAGAACAGCAAACTTTATCTGCCTGACCTTTCTGGGTGTATTTGCTTTTGGCCAATACAAACTCGGCGGTAATTACAATTTTGTCTGTGCCTATGTCTATGAACTGTCACATGGCGTTTTCCTCAGCTTCCTGGCCCTTCTTCAATTCAAAAAATATCTGGACCGCCCCGCCCCTAAAAACCTGGGGATACTGGGCCTGCTGACAGGACTGGTGTTCCTGACCAAACCCGAAGTGTTTTTGGCGTTGTCAGTCTCCCTTGCCGCGGGATTGGGTTTGACGTGGTATTTCAAAATAAAAACCGTCGACCGCAAATCCCTGGCTTTATTTTTGGGAGGCCTTATGTTGCCGGGCCTGGTATTCATCGTCTATTTCAGTTTTCATATGCCGGTAGCGGAATCTGTGAAATCTATTGTCGGCCCTTACCTCTTTCTTTTAAATTCCGATTTACGTGCTCTACCTCTTTATAAATGGATCATGGGAATCAATGATCCATGGACCAATCTATCTAAAATGCTTTTATACTTCCTGGTATTCAGCCTTTCTCTCTTCCTGATTTACCTGGTGAACCGGGCTTTGAACAAAAGCATTCAAAAATATTTATTAGGGTTCAGCGTGACCGCGTGCCTGTTAATTGCCTATGCAATCCTTTCCATTCCCAATGTCCCCTGGCTATCTCTCGGACGCCCTTTGCCACTAATGATGATGGTATTAGGAACTTTTCTTTTAATTCGAATTTTCAGGAACCGATCCGAACCCTTGCCGCAGACCTTGGGGCAATTCGTACTGGTGGTATTTGCTCTGGTTCTTCTTCTGAAAATATTTTTAAACGCACATATTTATCATTATGGATTTGCGTTAGCTTTACCGGGAACGTTAATCCTGGTGGCCTTTCTGGTTTATGAACTGCCCTTGCGCCTTCAACCGCTTCTGGGCTCGTCACGGTTTTACCGATCTATCATGATGACTCTGGTACTTGTATTTGTGGGTTACCATGCCTGGTTCACCAGCCGGATATATGAATTAAAGAATTATCCAGTCAGCGAAGGCCGGGACTTGGTTATCGACTACAACCGGGATTTTAATAGCCGGGGAGAAGTCATGAATCTGGCATTGAACTATATAGATAAAAATTTCCAACCCGAAGCTGGGTTTGCCACTTTCCCCGACGGGATCATGCTGAATTATCTGGCGCGCAGGAAAAACCCCATTGCGGATATCACTTTAAATCCCGGCGTCTGGGTCCTGGTTGGGGACAAAGCGGTACTCGAGCGATTGGAAAAAGCTTCTCCGCCTTACATTGTTTATATTGATCGGGAGTTTCCCTATTTCGGCTACAACCATTTTGGCAAGGACTTCGCGCAAAAAATCCATGCCTGGATTCAAACCCACTATTCCATCCAGGCTCAAATCGGCGCCACCCCCTTCACCGACAAAGGATTTGGAATTCAAATCCTAAAGCGAAATACCATTCGAAAGGACCCCAGTAATGCCTGACACTCTGGCTCCAGGTCCCAACCCACGGTTCAGTGAGCAATGGAAGAATCTCTTGATATTGGTGCTTCTTGGCAGCGCTGGGTTTTTCATGGCATCCATCAGCTGGCTCAAATGGCCGGATCTGCTGATCGATTACGGGGAGCAAGTATACATTCCCTGGCGCCTATCGGAGGGCCAGGTCCTCTACAAGGATATTGTTTACATGTACGGGCCGCTATCGCCTTACATTCACGCTCTTTTATTTAAAATGCTTGGCCCAGGGATTGATGTTCTCATAGGATTCAATTTATTGATCGTTGCCGGGCTCACGGGTCTCATCTATTTTCTGTTTAAAAAGCTATCCAACCCCTTAACCGCATTTCTCTGTTCTTTCGTTTTCATAACCCTTTTCGCTTTCGGCCAATACCAGGGGGGAGGAAATTTTAATTTTATTAGTCCTTATGCTTACTCCCTTCCTCATGGAGTGGCACTGAGTTTTTTGGCCCTTTTTCTGTTTCTTGGATTTTTAAATAATCCATTCCCGAAATATCTGATCTTTACCGGCGGTGTTATGGGATTAGTTTATTTGACCAAGATGGAGGTGTTTTATGCTTTGGCGTTTTCTCTCTTCTCGGGATTGTTAGGTTCATGGTATCAGCGTCGACCCAAAAAACTGGAAGCTACCCGGGAGGTACTTTTTGTACTGGCAGGATTTTCGATTCCCATCCTTTTTTTCTATGCCTATTTTTTGATACAGATGCCGTTAAAAGAAACACTGCAAATTATACCGAATCCGTTTTCATTTCTGAATAATGTCGCTTCATTAAAATCCCTTCAACTCAATCAATGGATTTTAGGATTGGACCAGCCCATGTTCAACCTTCTCAAACTTTTACAGTATTTCTTTGTGCTGGTTTCAGTCCTGGGTCTTATCATAGGGGCTGGTTTGCTGTTGTCGGGTCCCTTGCGACACCTCAAATCGCTTCCCCTGTTTTTTCTGATTTCCCTGGCAGGGGCGATGTTCGTTGTATTCAATGAAATCCCATGGCTATCTCTAGGCCGGCCTCTTCCTTTGCTTTCCCTTTTGATCACCGGATATTACGCCTATCGCTTGTTTCGGGCAACGAATGAAAACCAACACTCAAACAACGATTTATTCCTGATGGTCTTTTCTGTATTTTGCACCCTCCTTTTGCTGAAAATAGTTTTGAATGCGCATGTCTTTCACTACGGCTTTGCGCTTGCCTTACCCGCCACTCTCCTGGTGATTCATACGCTTTTGTTTGTTGTTCCAGAATATTTAAAAACCCTTAAAATTTTACCGGGTTTTTACCAACGAGCCGTACTTGTGTTGGTCCTTTTTTTTGTGGGCGGACATTTACAGGTTGAACATCAGGTTTATCAATTCAAAACTCTTCCGGTATCTCAGGGGCGGGACCTTCTTCTGGACTACGATCCGAGCTTGGAACAAAGGGGGGTTATCGTGAATCAAACTTTGGATTACCTGGACCGGAAACTCGAACCGGGAATTCAAATTCCGACCGTTCCCTATGGAAGCATGATCAATTATTTGTCACGTCATCCCCATCCACTTCCCATTCTTAATTTCAATCCCTATACCGTGGCCCTGGTGGGAGAGCAGGGCTATCTTCAGTCCCTCCGAAATGCGTCCAGCCCATATATCCTGCTTGTAGATATAGATTCTTCTATTTTGGGAGTTCGGTATTTCGGGCGGGACTACGCCCCTAATGTTTACCAATGGATTATTCAGAATTATAAATTAGAGAAGCAATTTGGAGCCGAACCCTTTTCCGGCCAGGGGTTTGGCATTCAATTATTAAGAAAAAAAGCCTCCGCTGAATAATGAACTCCGCCACTTCAAATTCATCCGTACAAATTGAAAACCGCCGCTCCAGCCCGGCCCTGGCTCAATATTTTCGCGGTGTTTGAAATTCACGGCCTTGCGACCGGCGAGC
Organism: Nitrospinaceae bacterium; assembly: GCA_965237905.1. Lineage (GTDB taxonomy): Bacteria > Nitrospinota > Nitrospinia > Nitrospinales > Nitrospinaceae > SZUA-226. The sequence goes on from OZ250172.1 coordinate 1,502,547, forward strand.
CAGCCGATTCCTGATATTTTTCGCTGATAAGGGCCCGGCTTTTTTCCGCAAGGACCTGGCGGTCGGTTTCCCCCGTGACTTGAGGCAAAACCCATACTTTGACATTTAAGCGGGGATGCATTAACAAACGCTTTATATTTGCCATAAATGATATTCCAATGGGCCAGCGGGCCACCGAAGGTTCTCCGCCATCATAATAACGGATCGTGACAGGGATAACGGAACTTCCTGCCCGCACCACCGCTTCGAATGCGGACGATTTAAAGCGTCCCACCTGATGCCCCGACGTGGCGCCCCCTTCCGGAAACACGACCACGAAATGCCCCGACCGCAATCGATCGGTAATGGCCTGGACCATGGCCGCCAACTCCCTTCGCCGGGTTCGGTCAATATAAATTGTATTCGCGATTCGGGTCAGGTATCCGACCAAGGGCCATGCCCGCACATCACTTTTGGAAACAAAAGACATCTTGAAGCACGCCGCCATCACAAAAATATCCACCGAGCCGACATGATTGGAAACAATCAGCGCTCCGTGGCCAAGCCGTTCGGTCGAACCCACCTGGTGAATGCGAATGTTCATCATCCGGCAACACAATTTGCCCCACACCTGCATGACACGGGCCACCATCGTATAGCGGGCATCCTGGAAAGGGCTCAACACAATCACCGTCACCAAGCCCACCAAACCCAATACGAGCTGAATCAGCACCAGACCGGTCAGTCTGTAAACCAAACGAAAATAACCCTTCATCTCTCGCTTTCCTTAAAAATGTTCTGGGTTTTTCTTTTTGAATCCCGTCATGTCCGACCCAACTACCTGCCAGAACTCCTTCCAATAAGATTGTAGCATCCCAGACAAAGGGATTCCCTTTGTACTCTCAACCCCCAAAACTCCCAGCATGACCTGCGCCACGTGAGACCAAGCGTGGTGCGCGCACAACCACCCATAGTGGATTTCGTCGAAGCCCAGATAACGATCCATATCAGGAATCAAATGGCCCTGCCCCGAAGCAGACTCCTTTAAAAACTGATTCACCTCAATGATTCCCGCAACAGCTTCATCATAGGAAACTCGTGAAAAAGGAAACAATAGCGAACGAAGAATATAAAACCAGATCGGGTGGACTTTCTTTTCAAAAGCAACCGGTAGCGTGGTATAAAAAACCTTCGCATTCATCGATTGCAGTCTGGCGAATACCTGCTGAATAGTCTCGATCACCTTCTCGGCCGACACACCATACATAATATCGTTGCCAATGTCCGTAACCAAAGCCACCACCTGATAGCCAGATTCCGATTTGTTGTGTGCCACCTCGAGAATATCACTGGAATGAATCGGAGGGTAGACCACATTCAATAATCCTCCAGAAGCGTGATACGCCCGTCCGGGACCGGAGGCAATCAACACATCCACCTTCCGGGGATGCAGACAGGCCTTCATGTGTCTGGCAAAAGCGAAGCACCCGCGGGATAGATTACTGGCACCCAGAAAAATCAGCAGAACCGGTAATTCCGGATGAAGGGAAGGAACGTTTGCTGACTTCTCATCAAGGTGAACCATCATGAACCCTCATGACTAGCGGTCGAATGGAATAACCATCCGCTCAATATACATGGAAATTTTTTGAAAGAGTGAGTTCCCCGCCCGAGGCCTCAAGGGTAGGAGCGGTATTTTTTGGGAAGGTTGGCGAGGTCCGCGCGGCTCTCCAGCCCCTCATGGAGTTTTTCGTAATGGGTGATCAGTCTTTTGATTTCCATCGTTTTACGCACATCACTGCCGCCTTGATGGGCGGCACGCTGTAATTGACGAAGGTTTCCCGAGTAAGCTTTATATTTTTTCTTCCACCAGGCTCCGTTTTTCCCATCCCACAACTCGTCTTCCGGACTGCCAAGGGGCTTCAGAATCAATTCCGAGTTTTCCCGGTCCATTTCCATTCTGAATTCGCCAAGAAATGTTATCCCCAAAAGGCCATCCATTTTCCCCATATGCGGATTGGTACTGGCCTCCACGTTGAACACTTCTGCTTCGCCTATTTTCAAAGAATCCAAAACAAACAACGGAGTTTCCAGCTTGCCGCCAGCGGTAGTCATTTCAATTTTCGGAAGGTTGGAACGAGGATGGATTCCCAAGCGCTTCCCAATGCGGTCGGACAAGATGATCATCGTTGCACCGGTATCGACGATTAAATCTGCCTTGACCGTTCCATTGAGGAGCACCTCTACGACATAATGTCCGCCGGAGCCCGACTTGGCCTTGATCACATGGGTGATCGGCCTGCCTCTCGGCTCCTGCTGCTCCTTCTTCTGACGTCGTGTCTGCACCGGTTTCGAAGATTTGGCCGGTGTACCGTCTATCGTTTTCAGCTCGCCTTTTTCCCGGTATTGGGGAGGAATTTTGGAAAGGCTGTCGGTAAAATGCGTTTTACCGTTTTCATCTTTCCATTTGAAAACGGCGGAGTGGGAGGGGGACGCCAACATCAAAGCCAACAATACACCTAAGGCACAGGAGAACTTAATCCATGGACTCAAAGGATATCGGTTTGACATAAACATCTCGCGGTTTGATTCCATCTGAAGGCCCAACCACGCCTTCGCGTTCCATAATTTCAACCATGCGCGCCGCCCGGTTGTAGCCGACACGCAGTTTCCTCTGAATCATCGAAATCGAAGCTTGCCGTTCCCGTGCAACGAGAGCGACGGCTTCATCGTATTTCTCGTCAAACTCGTCTTCGTCCTCTTTCTCACGGGTGGCCTCAACCACCTGCTCGAACACATCTTTTTCGTATTCCGGCTTTTTCTCCTGATCCTTGATGAACTTTAGAATCCGGTTGATCTCCTCGTCACTCACCATCGCCCCGTGGATTCTATGGATCTTGGACGTTCCCGGCGGGAGGAACAGCATGTCACCTTTACCCAACAATTTCTCGGCACCGGAACAGTCCAGAATCGTCCGGGAATCCACACGCGAGGTAACCTGATAGGAAATCCGCGCCGGAAAATTGGCTTTGATGATGCCCGTCAGCACGTCTACGGACGGCCTCTGGGTCGCCACAATCAGGTGAATCCCCGCGGCCCGGGCCATTTGCGCCAGCCGCGTCAACGAGTCTTCTACGCCCTTACAGGCTACCATCATCAAATCCGCCAACTCATCTATTATTATTACAATGTAAGGGAGTTTGATGGGAATTCCCATCTCTGTTTTTTCGGTAGTGAACTCCTCACTCAATCCGTCTGTAGTTTCGGCTTCCCCTATCGGGTCTTTTCTTTTGAATTTCCGGCTTTTAAGTTTTCGTTTCCGGTCGTCCCCCAACTGAAGTTTTTCCACCATCTGGTTGAAACCAGAAATATTACGCACGGAATTTTCGGCCATCAACTTGTAGCGCCGTTCCATTTCCGAAACCGCCCATTGCAAAACTCCCGCCGCCTTTTTAGGATTGGTCACCACCGGCGCAATTAGATGGGGAATGCCGTCGTACATGTTCAGCTCCAGCATTTTGGGATCGATCATGATCATCTTCACCTCTTCCGGAGTCGCGTTGAGGAGCAGACTGCAGATCATGGTGTTGATGCCGACCGATTTGCCGGAGCCGGTGGAACCCGCCATCAACAAATGCGGCACCTGTGCCAGGTCTTCCGTGACGGGGCGGCCGATGTGATCCTTGCCTACCGCCAGGGCCACCTTGGAATGAGTTTCCTGAAACGATTCCGAGCAAATGATTTCCTTGAAAGATACGGTTTCGCGCTTCGGATTGGGGAGCTCGATGCCTACCACCGACTTGCCAGGGACAGGAGCCAGAATACGGACGCTGGGGGCGCGCATGGCCAACGCCAGGTCATCGGTTAACGACAGGATGCGGCTGACTTTGATTCCCGGCGCCGGTTCAAATTCGTACAGGGTGATGACCGGACCCGGCAGGACCTGAACGACCCGCCCTTCCACTCCAAAGTCGGCCAGTTTCTTTTCCAAAATGGTGGAGTTGAGCATCAGCTCTTCCCGCATCTTCCCCACGTTCCGGATTTTGGAAGGGTCATTCAACAGGGTGACTGGAGGCACCTGGTAATCACCCGACTCGTTTTCGAAAGGAAATTTTTTCTGAACCGCAAACTCTTCTTTCTTTTCCGGAGCTTTTTCTTTTTTCTTCGTCCTGAGAAAATCGTCCAGAGTTTTCGGCACAGGGCTCAACAGTTCACGCGAGACAATGACGGGTTCGCTCAACTTCCGGTACTTGCCTTTTTCCTTGCGGGCCGACCGCCAGATGCGCACCGTCTCCCGTAACCAGTCCTTAAATTCTCCGATGATCTGCACCAGCAAGGTTCCCACGGCGCTGATACTTCGCAATCCCCACCGGAACAAAATCACGAAAGCGAGGCCGGTGGTTTGAAACAATTTGTTCGCCGGTACGCCGGACATGGCCAGCGTGGCAACAAATACGGTTAAGATCAACACAAGATGAGCGCCGACAACGCTCAACCAGAGAACCAGCCACATGGAAGTATGCGCTCCAACCACGCCTCCCGTTTCAACATCTTTTCCAAAAAAGGGATCGTGGACGAATTGCAGAGCTAGCAAAGAACAGAGCGCGACCAGAAAAATCGAACCAAAAAATAACACCAGCGGCCAGCGGCGAAACTCCTGCCCGCGAATCACCGCCCAGCCCACCAGGATTGCGACAAGCGGAAACACAAACGCCCCGGTACCGAAAATTCGGACGAGGCCGTCGGATAAATAAGAACCTACCAAGCCTCCATAATTCTGGATGTCACCGCCCTGCGATGAAAACTGATGGAACGAAGGATCATGAGGCGAATAGGAAATCATTGAAATCAACGCAAAGATGGCAAACCCGGCGGTTCCGATTCCCAGGAAATCACGGGTCAGAGTATGATCACGGGTCAATGCAGGGTCAGGAGATTTTTTTCTACTCATTATTTTGAACTCACATCTTTCTTGGGGGTTATCAATCGTTGAACGGTGTCCTGCAGGATCGTGTTCTGCACTTCATGGGCATCGTCCGGCCGGGGATAATCCAGGCTGTAGTGCAGGCCGCGGCTTTCTTTCCGCTCCAGGGCCCCGTTGATAATCAACTGGGCGGTGAGCGCGATGTTGCGCAACTCCAGTGTATCGCGCGTGATTTTGAAACTCCAGTAATACTCTTTAATCTCTTCCAGCAGCATCTCGACCCGGCGACGCGCCCGATATAGCCGTTTGTCGGAACGCACGACGCCGACGTAATTCCACATCAGCCGCCGGATTTCGTCCCAGTTGTGGGAAACGACGACAGACTCATCGCTTTCAACTGCATCGCCGCTGTCCCATTCCGGCAGGCGTTCCTGAAGTTCTTCGAGTTTTGTGGAGGGCTTGTTCAATTCAGCTGCTTTGGCGGCGGCCCGGTGCGACAGCACCAAACCTTCCAACAGGGAATTGCTGGCCAACCGGTTGGCTCCGTGCAATCCGGAATAACACACTTCACCTGAAGCGAACAGGCGGGGGATGTTGGTCTGGCCGTTCAAATCCACCATCACTCCGCCACACATGTAATGCGCCGCCGGAACAACGGGGATCGGTTGTTCAGTCATATCGAAGCCGAACGATTTGCAGGTCTTGTCAATATTCGGGAAGCGTTCCCGCGTGCGGTACCCCTCCAGGTGTGTGACATCGAGGTACACGCAGTCGTCGCCGCTTTTTTTCATTTCGTAATCGATCGCTCGGGCCACCACGTCACGCGGCGCCAGGCAACCCAGGGAATGATAATTTTCCATGAAAGTGTCACCGTTTTTCAAGCGAAGGACGCCCCCTTCTCCGCGCACCGCTTCCGAAATCAAAAATGATTTCGCCTGCGGATGGTACAGGCAAGTGGGATGGAACTGAAAAAATTCCATATTGGCGATTTGGGCACCTGCGCGATAAGCCAACGCGATGCCGTCGCCGGTCGCGGTATCGGGATTGGACGTATACAGGTAAACTTTGCCCGCTCCTCCCGTGGCCAACAAAATGGCTTTGCCGGTAAATGTGATCACCTCGCCGGTTTGTTCGTTCAACGCGTACAGGCCGAGTGCCTCGTCCCTCTTGTCCCCCGGTTGAATGGCAGGGTCGATATTAGAACGGGTGATGATATCAATCCCCATATGATAGGGGTAGATTTCGATATTCGGTTTGGTGCGGACGGCTTCGATCAGGGCACGCTCGATTTCCCAGCCGGTGAGATCGTCGGCGTGCAGAATGCGGCGTTTGGAATGGCCCCCTTCTCGTGTCAGATGAAAGCTGTCCTCCCCTTGGGTGCGGGTAAACCGGGTTCCCAGTTGGATCAATTCCCGAACCCGGGCGGGTCCTTCGCGGACAATACAGCGAACCACGTCTTCCTGGCACAGGCCGCGCCCGGCTTCGATGGTATCGCTCACATGGAGGTCGACCGAATCATCCTCTGCCATGACCGATGCGATCCCTCCCTGGGCGTAGCGGGTGGCAGACTCTTCCACGGCATCCTTGGTAATCAGGGCTACGGAGCCATATTCAGCAATCTTCAGGGCAAAGGTGAGGCCAGCGAGGCCACTACCAATAACGATGTAATCCCGAGCGACTTTCATACCCGTCATTATATGGATTTAGGCCTTTAAAATCAACAAGATATTGATAAATCGGGAGTTATGGAGAGAATCGGGGCTGCGGAAGGGTCCTGAAAATCACTGAAACCGGGCAATACCTTTATTTATAAAGTGTTGTGTCGGACTCAAGAGGTTTGTCAGGACCCGAATCAGAAGGCAGAGAAGGTTTGAACTGGAGTCTTTTTATCGGCTTGCAGAGCGGCAGAACGATCAGGATGAGCAGGAAAATGGAGCTGACGATCAGCCCTTCCTTGAACCCTTCCGGAAAGTAATCGAATTCCAGAGTATGCTCGCCCGGTCCCAGTTGAACGGCCCGGTAAAAATGATTGGCCCTCAGGATTTTCCGCTCTTTGCCATCAACGGTCACTGTCCAGCCAGGAAAGTAGATATCATTCAATACCAGAAACCCGTTCCCATCCTGATGCGTTTTGATGGTGACGTGGTTGGGCCGGTAAGCCACCTCTTCGACCTGCCCCTGGAAGTGATCGGAAGGCTGGAATTGCACCGGTTGGCTCAGCAGGACTTCCTTGAGAGGATCGAACGATGCGGCGTAGTAAGTATTAAGAACGGCTCCCTCTGCCAGGACTCTCATTTTGGGAGCGAGGTAGGCCCGGGGTAAAGCGTCCTTAAAAACGCGTATTCGATCGGAGAGAAGTACCGGTTCTCCGTCCGGGTTAAAATGGGTCTCCTGATCCAGGTTGATCCAATAGCCAACATTACTACGCTTTAAGATACGCAATCTCATTTCAGGATTGGATTTTCTCAATATCGACATCCAAATCAACTGGTATTTTAATCCCAATCCCAGGCCCGGTCTTCCCACAACATTTTCTACTCCATAAACCATTCCGGTATAAGGCGTTAAATATTGTTTCATCGCCTTAACGCTATGCAGGGCAGAAGGAGCGTTTGGAAATTCTATGGTGCCGGGATCCTTTTGAATGCTTCCCGAAAAAATCCGGTATTTGCCGAAGGTGCTCTGCAGATATTTCATATATACCGGTTTTTCGTCATAAAAACTTCTGTCTATCAGCGGAAGCAATTTAAAATCTTTGATACTCAAATCAACAAAAATAAAAAGAAAAACTACCGCCGTAAAAACGGATTTTTTGAGCTTGCCAAAATAAAACAGTATGTAAACGAAACCAAAAACAAACAGAATGGCCATAGAGTTTTCAATTCCAAGAGTCGGTTGCCATATTCCGAGAACTGCAACCATTCCAAAAGTAATGATTGAAACCGACAAAACCGGACCAATTTTGAGGCGGCGGTTTTGTGTATGCTTCAAAATATAATCTAAAACGTAACCTGTGAGAAATACTGCGGCAAACGAGGACACATAAAAATATTTGGATGGAAACCGAAACAGTTTTAACAAAGGCACCGAATGATAGATATATTCATAGAAGGGGTTGTATTTTCCCAACGCCAACCATAATCCAAATAAAAAAACCACCAACCAGAAACCGATGGGTTTTTCCTTTCGAATGAAGAACCCGATAAAGATAAAAACCAGCGCCAGGAGCCCCATATGAACGGTATGCAGAAACCCGTATAAAAAATCACCCGTGCTCGAATCCCCTATATAACCGGGGGATAACACAAGCGTGGCCAGCTTGGACAGTTCCAGGGACCATGTGGCATGGGCTTCATAACTCATCCCCGCCTCTCGGGGTGAATAGGGGAGAAGCTCGGCGGCAGGCCACAGTTGAAGCGCCGATAGCCCCAGGGCCAGAAACACTGCTAGTCCCAGTGAAAGAGTCAACCGGAGGTAAGCCGCAATCCCCTGCTCTTTGGGAGTGAACCAGAGTTCATGCAGAAACAAAAGTCCCACGGTCATGATACTAATTTCCGGACATGCCGCCAGCGTCTGGGTGGCAATGGCCAGCACTGTTCCAATAAAATAGCCGATATGTTTTTCCTGCCGGTATTTCAGGAACAACCAGAAAATCAGGGGAAGCCAAACGGCAGCCATGAAGTAATTACTGAGAAGCACCGATCCGAAAATAAATCCACTCAACATCCCGGTAACGCTGGCACACAACCGGGCGGCAAGGGAAAGTCCCCAGATTTTCCCCAACAGAAATACAGAAATTCCCAATACCAGAAAATGGAGAAAATAAAACAGGTTGATCGCCAAAACAGAATCCTGCAAAAAGAACAGAACGCTGGGAGGATAAAATACTCCCGGATGAAACAGGGACATGAACGGCATCCCGCCATAAACATGAGGAGACCAGTAAGGCATCACTCCCTGCTGGTAGGCTTGACCGATGAAATACCTGAAAGGATAGGTGATGAAATGGTAATCCCGGTGGAAAATAGCTTTGCCCGTGAAGAACATCGGGGAAAAAACATTCAGGGCCACGAGGAACAACAACAGCATCCCGGAAATCTCCTGTAATAATCCAGGATTTAATTTAAAGTTTTTATACTCCAGTTTGTTGATTGACATGAATGAAATAGAGATTGTTAAAAAACGGTTGTTATATCGAACTTTTCAAACGTCTTCTCCAAAACACATACCCCACCAGACCCAACACGGGTGTCACACCGGTGACGATCAAGCCTTCCTTGAACCCTTCCGGGAAGTAATCGAATTCCAGAGTATGCTCGCCCGGCGCCAGCTGAACAGCGCGGTATAAACCATAAGCCCTCAAAATCGTTTGTTCCCGGCCATCCACTTTAACCGTCCAGCCAGGAAGATAGGTATCCAGTAACACCAGAAATCCGTTGCCCTCCTGCGCGGTTTTCACCGTCACATGGTTGGGGCTGTAGCTCACCTCTTCGACTTCCCCTTTAAAATGAGTGGACTCCTGAAATTCTACGGGTCCTCTCAGCAGGACTTTCTGTAGAGGATCGAACGATTCATCGTAGTAATCAAAAAGAACCCGACCTTTTTCCGGCACCCGCATCTTAGGCACTAAAAACGCCCGGGGCAAAGCATCTTTAAAAACTTTCACCCGGTTCGGCAGTATAATTGGAAATCCTCCCTTAGCATGATACGTCAGAGAATCTCCATCGATCCAATATTTAACATTACTTCTTTTTAGTATCACCCTTCTGCGGTCCGGTTCGGATTGAATGAGGAATTGATACCAAATCATATGATTTTGAATATCCATAGCAAGTCCCGGCACTCCGCCCACATGCTCAACTCCGAAAATCATTCCCAGAAAAGGATACGCCTGCTGTTTCGCGGCACGCATACCGGCCAAGCGGGAGGGTCCATTGGGGTAGACCATGGGGTTCGGTTCTTTTTCGATACGGCCGGAATAGGTTCGGTATTTCCCGGCGGAGCCAGCTAATATATCCATCAACATCGGTGGCTTCTCATAAAAATTCCGGCCGATCAACGGAAGCAGATGGAAATCCTTAACGGACAAATCCATTAAAATCATGGCGAACAAAATCGCCGCGAATCCGTTTCTCTTTATCCTGTTAAAATAAAACAGGACATAGGTCACGCTGAAAACCATTACAAAGACCAGAGGGAGTTGGGGTTGCAGATTGGGCTCCAACAGTGCCAATACGGAAGCCGTGCCGAAAATCAGAATTAAAAGGGTTAAAACCGTGAAGATTTTAATCTGGCGGGTTTGGGTGGCGTTGATCAAGGCATCCAGGCAAAATCCAACAAGAAAAATTGCGGCAATAGAGGAAACGAATAAATATTTTTCCGGGTATCTGAAAAAATTCAAAAACGGCGTCCAGTTATAAATAAACTCATAAAACGGATTGTATCTCCCCAGGGCAAAAAATATTCCGAAAAAAAAGACTGCCAACCAGAAACCTACGGCCTTGTTCTTTCGAAACAGGAATGCCAGGACGACGAAAACAAAACCAAAGATACCCATATACAACGTGTGCAAAAAACCTGAGAATATGTTCGAGGCGTCCTTTAGCGGAACTTCCAGGTATCCCTTATATCCGGGAGATAATATAAACGTAGTCAACTTGGAAGGCTCCAAAGACCAGCGCGAGTGGAAGTCAAAGTCCAATCCGTTTCCTCTAAACGTATGTTCCAGAAGTTGAGCGGTGGGCACCAACTGAAAAGCCGTCAACCCCAAAGCAAGTAGAACAGCCAGGCCGAGCGTTCCGGTAATACGCACCATTTCCGCCTTATTCCGCGTCTTAGATGTAAACACTATGGCGTGAAGATAAAGCAGAATCATGGTCATCACGCTGATTTCCGGGCAGGCCGCAAGTGGTTGAGTGGCGATCGCCAACACCAATCCAATAAACCAGCCAATATGATTCCGCTCTTTGAACTGGTAATACAACCAGAAGATCAAGGGCAACCAGACCGATGACAAGAAATAATTACTGCAAAGGGTAGAGGCGACTATCAATCCACCCAACATGCCTGTGACACCACAACACAAGGCCGCAAACCAGGAAAGATTCCATGTGCGGCTCAATAAAAAAACGAACACGCCCATGATCAGAAAATGCAATACATAATACAGGTTCAATGCCAGGGTAAAGTCATTCAGAAAAAAAAGAATGCTGGGAGGATAAAACACGCCGGGATGCAGGGTCGCCATGAAAGGCATTCCCCCAAACGTGTGGGTTGTCCAATAAGGGATTACCCCCTGATGATAGGCTTGGGCAAGGAAGTAGCGTACGGGATAGGTGACAAATTGAAAATCACGGTAGAAGATAACTTTCCCGTCAAATAACAACGGATAAAAAAAGGCTATTGCGATCGCAAATAAAATGAAAACGCCTATGGCATTTTTTGTGGGTTCGGAAATTTCCGGATGAGTCTGACCATCAAGAGGCGGTATCTTTTGCATTCCAAATGAACCTTTCCATATATTTTTTTAAGAACAAACTCCCGAAGGTAACCAACAAAAAACTGAAACCGCTGATCACCAAACCCATCTTCATTCCTTCCGGCAGGTAATCGAATTCCAGTGTATGCTCACCGGGACCCAGTTGCACCGCGCGATAATAAAAATTGGCTGTTAATATCGGGCGTTCCTGGCCGTCCACCTTGACGGTCCACCCGGGAAAATACGAATCCATCAACACCAGAAATCCGTTTCCCTCCTGACGGGTCTTTACGGTGGCATGGTTGGGGCGGTAGGCCACCTGCTTCACCTCTCCTTGAAAATGATTCGATTCCTTGAAGTCCACTTTTTCGTTCAACAGAACTTCCTTGTGCGGATCGAAAGATTCATCGTCGTAGTAGACATTGAGCACGTGATTACCCTCTTCCGGCAGTCTCATTTTGGGAACGAGATAGGCCCGGGGAAGAGCCCCATTCAACACTTTGACACGGTCCGGAAAAATGACGGGATAGCCCCCCGAATAAGGCGTCAGCGTATCGCCATCAATCCAATATTTCACATTGCTCCGGGTTAAAATGCGCCTTCTTCTTTCGGGCTGACTTTTGGCAAACACCCGCATCCAGAGAAAATGATTGTTTGGCGTGAGGGCCAACCCGGTATACCCGTTGACATGCTCCAACCCGTACACCATTCCCGAATACGGCACCAAATGCTCCTTGCTGGCGATAATCTGCGCCAATCGGGTCGGACCCGCAGGATACATTAAAGGTCGGGGTTGCTGGTCGAGGTTTCCAGAATAAATTCGGTATTCCCCAAAAGATGGGCCCAGAATATCCAAAAGTATCGGTTTCTCTTCATAATACTTGCGGTCGATCAACGGCAGAAGCTTGATCCCTTTGACCGATAAATCCAAAAGGATCACCACCAGAACCAACACGACAAATGCGCCTTCCTTCATTCTGCCAAAATAAAACATGACATAGGCAAAACCGAAGGCCGCCAGCAGGCTCATGGAATATCCGGGACTGAGGTGCGGTTTCTCTAACGCCCCCAGCCCGATAACGCCGAATAAAACGATCACTATTGTGAGCACTGGATAAATTTTGATTCGACGTTCCCGCGTAGAGCGGATCATATAATCCAATCCATAGCCAGTCAGGAAAACGGCGGCGAAGGCTGATAGATATGTGTATTTTTCCGGGTAGCGGAATAGGCTCAAAAAGGGAACCGCTGGATAAAAAAACTGATAAACAGGATTATCTTTTCCAAACGCAAGGAAAAGACCCAGGAAGAACACCGCGAGCCAAAAACCCACCGCCTTTTCCCGGCGAAATAGAAAACCGAATAAGACAAAAAACAAGCTGATCAATCCCATATAGATCGTATGCAACAGTCCGGAGTTTTGGGACGGTGAGCTTTTTGAAATTGGATTCGAAGGGCCGGCGGAATCGGCTTCGGATACAGAGGCAATCTCGCCGTCGAGCTTATTGCCATTCACATCAAATCCGGTCATGGAAGATAAAGGTTTGTCAAAGTAACCCTCATAATCGGGGGAAATCACCAGAGAAGATAATTTGTCCAGATCTATGGACCATTGGGTATGTTGTTCAAAACTCAACCCTCCGCTTCGAAAAGTATGCTTGACCATCTTTGCCGTGGGGACAAGCTGTAATGCCGATAGTCCCAGAGCCAGGATCACCGCCAATCCAAGAGAGGCCGTCATGCGGGCAATGCCGGGAAATCCCGGCGCCCTGGGCAGGAAATAAAGAGAATGCGCATACAACAGCAACATGGTCATGATGCTGATCTCCGGGCAGGCCGCCAATGTCTGGGTGGCTATTACCGCGATCAACCCGATAAAATAGCCGACGTGTTTTCGAACCCAAAATTGGTGAAACATCCAGAAGACCATCGGCAACCAGACCGCGGAAATGAAAAAGTTGCTGACCAAAGTGGAAGCCATAATGAATCCGCTCAACATACCCGTAATCCCGCAACACAACGCCGCCGCAAAAGAAAGGTTCCAAATCCGAGCCAACAGGTATGTAAAAATTCCCAGAATTATGAAATGCAGAACATAGAATAAATTCAGAGCATAGGTGGTGTCATCCAGAAAAAATAAAAGACTGGGAGGATAAAACACACCTGGGTGAAAGCTGGCCATAAAGGGCATTCCTCCATTGGCATGGGGAACCCAATAAGGAATCTCTCCTTGATTAAAAGTATGGCCAAGAAAATACCGGAGGGGATAAGTGATCAGGTTGTAGTCGCGGTAAAAAATGACTTTCCCGTCAAACAACATGGGATAAAAAAAACACGCCGCAATCAACAACAGAATGACAACACCGAGGATTTCCACTCGAGCTTTGGAGTTGTCATAAATAGTTGGATTCTCGGAAGGCTGCATATTTTATAAATTCTGGAGGGTGCCGGTTCATCCGCAGACTTTTAATTCATCCTCAATGGTTAACGCCCAGGCCACCGGAACCCCGGTCATTTACCCTTTGAGATTGCGGTTGTATCCCATGTCAAATAGCATGGCGAACAATAGGAACAGCAAACCCATCAAGGTGAGGAAGGCAGCGAACAATGCGGTTATGGGAGTCACTTGCCCGATAAAAATGCGGTAGAAGAAATAATATATTCCCATACCGGATCCCAATGGGAAAGCAATAAATCCCATGACATAAAAAAATACCAGGGGATGAAAATCCCGGATGACGTACTTACCAAACATCCTGCTGAAAAATCCTTTAAAGAGCAAAAATGAAATATCGGGAATTACTTTATACAGACGTATTCCGGATTGCTCCCCCACCCCATAGACCGGGCGAATAGGCACGTCCACCACTCGCATATTCTCAATATTGAGCTTTACCAGAATATCGTTGGGCACTCCATAGCGCTGAAAAATTTTATCAATATTGATACATTTGAGTGCCTTCAAAGAAATGGCGGTAAACCCGCATTGGGAATCCGCCACATGCCAATATCCGCCGGCGATTTTTGTCATGAGGGAAAGAATAGCATTGCCGATATATCGATTATGCGGAATCAATTCCCACGCTTCGCCATGAAACAGGCGGTTGCCCTTCGAGTAATCGGCGATATCTGTCGCAACGGGATCGACAATGTGAGGCAAATCGTCGGGATGCATCTGAGCGTCACCGTTCATGACCACAGTAATATCTATATTGTTTTCCAAGCATACTCGATAACCTGATTGAATGGCTCCGCCCACTCCACGGTTCTCCGCATGACGGATCAGATCCACTCTGCCGTCTACCTTCACATATTGCTCAACGATTTCGGCTGTTTTATCATCACTGCGATCGTCGATCACAAACACTTTGTCGACCCAATGCGGCAAGGTCTCGAGTACCTTGATGACCAACTTCTCTTCGTTATGCGCAGTTACCACGACGGCAACCGATTTATTTTTATACATGGCTTTTTGGATTTCTAAGAAGATATTAGATTGGCTGAAAAATATAAAACCCTTCCTTATTATAGTAACGAATCCATAGAACAAAAAAAGGGTTTTTTAATGACATTCATGGATCCGGCCCCCGCCCAGAGCCCTTCTCCTATTTACCCTGAACCGGGCTCGCCTGCCGCCATCTCCACAGAGGCAAAGCCATCAGGAAAACGCCTACGAAGGAGCTGACTATCAGACCCGCCTTGAACCCTTCCGGAAAATAATCAAACTCCAGAGTATGAGACCCTGAATCCAGTTGAACTGCCCGGTAAAAATGATTGGCCCTTAAAATAGGTTTTTCTTCACCGTCTACTTTGACGGTCCAGCCTGGGAAATAGGAGTCCATCAACACCAGAAACCCACTGCCCTGCTGGACGGTTTTAACCGTGACGTGGTTGGGGCGGTAGGCCACCTCTTCGACAGTTCCATTGAAATGAGAAGACGGCTCAAAATTGACCGGCTGGCTGAAAAGAACTTCCGACAGCGGATTGAAGGATTCATCATAATAGGTGTTGAGTATTTTGGACTCTTCTTCTAATTTGATCCGGCCCACCATGTAAGCCCGGGGAAGAACATCCTCCCATATCTTGACCCGGTCCGGCAGAATTACCGGGACGCCCCGGACACTGAAGCGAGTTAAAGAGTCCCAGTCAATCCAGTATTTCACGTTACTGCGTTTTAAAATCCGAAACCGCTTATCCGGAGGAGCATCGATCAATGCGTAAAACCATACCAGATGTTTTCTTAATTCGAGACCCAAACCCGGGTGTCCCCCCGCATGCTCCACCCCCAGAACCATTCCGGTAAAGGGCCGCAGATATTGTTTCGCTAAAAATAATTCGTCCATCCAGGTGGGTCCGGGAGGATTCATGTCAGGATTCGGTGTCTTTGCAATCCAACCTGAATAGATCCTGTATTTTCCAAATGAATCTCCTACAGTATCCATGACCAGTGGTTTTTCTTCATAAAACGTTCGGTCAATCATAGGCAGAAGCCGCAAATCCTTTGCGCTCAAATCCAATAAAATCAGTAGACATACCACAGCGCCAAACACCGATTGACTTAATTTTCTGTAATGAAACATCACCAGGGAACAACCAAAGATCAGCAGAACAACCAAAGGCAACTTTGGATCAAGATACGAGTGCCCCATTGCAAGGCTCAGGGTTACTCCAAACAAAAAAATCAGAACGGTCAAAACCGGAATAATTTTTAACTGGCGTTTCTCGACATGCTGGATGAGAGCATCCAAAATATAACCTGAAAGAAAAACAGCCGCGAAAGAGGATATAAAAAAATACTTTTCAGGAAAGCGAAACAAATTCAGTAAAGGAACCCAGGGATACATCACTTCATAGATTGGATTGAATTTTCCAAACGACAGGAATAGACCCAATAAAAAAACCACAAACCAAAATCCGATAGGTTTCTCACGGCGGAAAATAAACCCAAGCAGAATAAAAGCCAAACCCAATACACCCATATAAATCGTGTGAAGAAAGCCTGAAAACCACGACGGATAATCGCGGGTGTCCAACAGCCCCCCATAATCTGGAGACAACAGCAGGGTGGCCAACTTGGCCGGCTCCAGAGACGATTGCGTATGGTTCTCAAAAGTCAGCCCGGTATCCCTTAAGGAATGCTCCATGAGTTTGGCTGTGGGAATCAATTGCAGGGCGGCAAAGCCCAGAGCCAGGATCACGGCTAATCCCAGGGAAGCTGTCATGCGCGCAACGCCGGGAATCCCCGGCGCCCTGGGCAGGAAGTAGAGCGAATGGGCATACAGCAGTATCATAGTCATAATACTGATTTCCGGGGATGCCGCCAGCGTCTGAGCGGCAATGGCCACCACCAATCCAATAAAGTAACCGATATGATTACGCATCCAGAATTTGTGGAACAGCCAAAACACCATGGGCAACCAAACCGCGGCCATAAAAAAATTACTGAGCAGGGTGGAAGCAACTATAAACCCGCTCAACATCCCCGTAATCCCGCAACATAACGCCGACACAAAAGAAATGCCCCAGCTTCGGGCCAACAGAAATGAAAAAGAACCAAGAATCAAAAAATGAACAACATAGAACAAGTTGAGCGCCAGCACAGTATCTTTTAATAAGAATAGAATTCCCGGAGGGTAAAACACGCCCGCATGAAACCCCGCCATAAACGGCATTCCGGCGTATACATTGGAATTCCAGTAGGGGATCGCCCCTTCTTGAAAAGTCTGAGCAAGAAAAAATTTAAACGGGAAGGTGACAAAAGTAAAATCGCGGTAGAACATCACCTTATCCCCAAACAGCATAGGAGAAAAGAAAGTTACCGCGATCGCAAACAATATAAAAATGCCAAGACCATTTTTTTCAGGTCCAAAAATTCTCCGATTTACCTGAGCGTCGATTTCTCCCATATTGCTGATCAAACAGACCTTTTCAAATATTTTCCCCAGAGTAGGCCCCCGAGGGTGAGTAGTAATAAACTGATCCCGCTAATCACCAAACCCAACTTTAATCCTTCCGGGAAATATTCAAATTCCAGAGTATGCTCACCCGGACCCAACTGCACCGCCCGGTAAAAATGATTGGCTTTTAGAATAGGTTTTTCTTCACCGTCCACCTTGACCGTCCAGCCCGGAAAATAGGAATCCAATAAAACCAAAAACCCATTGCCTTCCTGACGGGTTTTAACTGTAACGTGATTGGGGCGATACCTCACCTGTTCGACTTTACCATTAAAATTGGGAGATGCATCGAATTTCACCGATTCACTTAGCAGGACTTCCTTGAAGGGATCGAACGATGCATTATAATATGCGCTTAATATATGGCGATCTTTTTCAAGTCTCCGATTGGGCACCATGAAGGCGCGAGGCAGGGCGGCTTTCAATATCTTTAACCTGTCTGGCAGAATGATCGGACGACCTTCGGAAAACATCGTGGGGCTATCTCCATCAATCCAATATTTCACATTACTTCTCTCCAAGATTCGGATCCTTTGAGCCGGGGAAGATTGATTAAGCCCTTCATTCCAAATCCAGGGATTCTTTAACTCCAAACCTATACCCAAAATACCGTTGGGATATTCCACACCAAAAATCATCCCATAATAGGGATAAAGATGTTCCCTGGCCGCATAATACCCTCCCTTAATATTAGGCTCGTTTGGAAATCCTTTAAATATCTGAGTGTGTATTTTGCCTGTATAAACGCGAAAATGCTCATTTTCACTTTTAATATGCGCCAGCAACTTGGGCTGTGTTTGATAAAAATCGTTGCCCACTGTCGGAATCACCTTATAACCCTGTGTCGCCAAATCCAGCCCTAACAACAATAAAATAGACGCATAAAATAAATTTCCCCCCAACTTTCCAAAATAAAACAGCAAATAGATTCCACCAAAGACAAGGAGCGTGATGAATGACCCGGTCGCGTTTTTTTCAGGTTGAACGACAGACGCGACTACAACCATACCCAAAACCAGAATCAGGGGCAGTAACACCGAACGTAATTTTATTTCCCGCTTCTGAGTCGCCGTAACCAGTATATCCAAAACATGGCCTGTCAAAAATACCAAAGCAAAAACAGAAAGATTAAAGAACTTCTCTGGAAACCGAAACAAATCCATTAAAGGAATCCACGAATAGATCCACTTATAAATCGGGTTGTGAGACCCTGACGCCAGAAAAATGCCAATCAAAAATACCCATAACCAAAATTGAACCGCTTTTTGTTGACGAAATTTAATGGCCACAATCAAAAAAAGGAATGGAATGAGGCCCATGTAGATACTTATAAAAAATGTGGTGATTCTGCCTCGGGGTCCGCTACCGGAAAAGTATTCATCAAAATTATTCGGCACTATGAGTTCGCCTAACTGCTTGAAGGCCATGGACCGGTATGAGTGGACCTCGAAAGACAATCCTCCTTCCCTTAAAGAAAGCTCAATCAATTGATAAGTGGGTATCAATTGTAAAGCCGATGCCCCCAATGCCAGGATCACCAGGGCGGCTAACGCCGTTATTCGACCAGTCAGAGAAAGCGAAAATTGTTCTTTGGGAACCAAAATCAGGGAATGAGCCAGGAGCAATAATACCGTCAGAATACATAGCTCAGGGCTGGCGGCCAGAATTTGGCAAACCAAGGCAAGGGTTGCCGCGATAAAATACAGCGCTTTTTTTTCAATAACAAATTTTTGAAAAAGAAGGAATATTAAGGGTAACCAGACTACCGCCAAAAACCAATTACTGAGCATGGTGGAGGATAGGAAAAAACTGCTCAATAAAGCCGTGAGAGAGGAACACAACGCCGCCGGCACAGAAAGCTCCCAACTTCTGGCCAAATAGTAAATGGGTATTATCAAAATAATAAAATGAAATATATAAAATATATTTAATGCAAGGGTGGAATTCGGCAGGGAAAAGATAATGCTGGGCGGATAAAAAACTCCTGTGTGAAAGGCCGCCATAAAAGGAGTTCCCGAATCAATTGACGGCGTCCAAAAAGGCAGGGCGCCCGACTGAAACGTCTGAGCAAGGAATGATTTAATGGGATAGGTTATAAATGAAAAATCGCTATAGTACAGACTCCTTCCAAAAAATAAAATGGGGCTGAAAAAAACAACCAAACAAAGTAGTAGTATAAAAATACCCAGGCTGTCTTCTGACCAAACTTGGCTTTTTTTACCGAAATTGATCTTCAGAAAACCACTCTTCATAAAGTTAACTCTTCCAGAACAAAAGGGTCAATCTCTCAAGTTTTAGTTGTAATTGATGTCAAACAGCATAGCCAGCGATTTTCTATTTATTTTGATTCAACTCCTTCGCAAGAGCCATCAGTTCCCGGACATTGGAGATATAACTTTGAGTCTTCAGGAAAGCGGCTTGGGCCGATGGATTCATTTTCAAATCCCTAAGAGTTTTAGCTATTTCCAGATGCACCCGAAAAGACCGCGGATTAAGTTGTTCCGCCTGCCGGAATGAATCCAATGCCACTTGTAATTGCCCCTGAGCTCTGTAAAGCAAGCCCTTTCCCAACCACGCCTCAAAGCTTTCCGGAATCTTTTCTGTGATCTGGTCCAGCAGTATTTTCGCCTTCTCCAAACGACGATCGGCAATCAAATTATCCAGATACTGAAATATCCATTGCGGATTACTATGTTGCCCCAGGAATTTCCCTATCATCGTGAGCACTTCCCGCTCCAATTCATATTGTCCCGTATCATGAAAATAATCCCGCATTGAATAAATCCAGACTTTCGGGTTATTCAGCCAATCCAAATCGCGGCCGCTATTCGGTCTTGAAAGCTCCGCTTCCAACAAACTTTTAAACTCCTCCCAGGACCGCTGGTGTGAAAATTCATTACCCGTGAAAGAAGAAACTGGAGAACCATATTGCAGTAAAATATTGCGATAGGGTTGCCAGCGGGAAGTAAATTTTGTTTGTTCGTATATAACCGAGTTTTGCTCCATCACCACTGGAGTCAAAACAGCATTTTTCTCAAGAAATTCCTGAGTATAGTCGGAAATACCCTCGAGGGATTTAAAATCATGTTTTTCATTATCAGGTAAAAAAAGATTTGGGTATCTTTTTGAAGTCAGCAGACCGGTACGGTGCGGGGAAATGAGGTCCCACACAGTCACTGCCGTCACATCATCCCTGAGGCGGCGCACATCCTGATTATAATTGTAAAAAAACCAGGACAGACCGCTAACGAACACGGCCCGGTCAGGAAGGGTCAAGTACACCTGGCGGGTAAACGTTTCCGAAAGATGGTTCCAGGAATGATCAACTCTCACATAATTGTTCTTAATCATCGTCCAGGGAATAGCTAGGCTGATAAGCAGTAAAGCCACTCTTCCCCAACGAATCCCAAGAGGCCCGGGTTTATTGAGTATAATTTTTTCGAGGGATTCATCGGAAGGGTTAGGGGTCCGGGATTTCCACCACCGGGTAAATAGTATCTGGTAAAGAAACAGCGCTGTAAACAGGGAAACAATGACATAAGAAGGCAAAAAGGCCTCCCCCCGCCACGATGTAAAAAAGACGATATTGGTCCCTACAATCACCGCGCAAAAGAGAAAAAAAGGCAGACTTTTTCTAAAACAGATCACCGCTCCCGCCAAAAACCCGATCGCAGATACCAGGGAAAGGTTATGGTGGATATCCATTATGAAAACAGATCCGATATGCCGGATTTTTGAAAACAGGCCAGCGATCCAACTCATTGCCGATTCCCGGGTTTCCGCTACCGTGGTGGCAACCGCTGCTGGCTGGTTTAAAATCTCAAAATGCGTGTGGGAATCCTTCTGATCCGTGATCTGAAATAAAAATCCCCGTAATGTCTCCGGGTTACCCCAATCAAAGGTCGGTTCCGTTAAGGAACGGATTGGCAAATACATGTAAATCGAAAAACCCAAAAGAAAAAACAGGACAGATAACGAGAGATGTCGCCATCGATTGTGCCGACACCAGAAAAGGAACAAAATCAAAATGGCGGGAAGGTAAAAGGCCACCGTTCCATGATTCCCGGCGCTCAAACCATAAACCAGTGCCGCAGAATACAGATAACGGATGTCCTCCTTTTCTTTCCATTTCAAGAGACCCAATATGACTAAAACCGTAAACAGGGTATGCAGGGTGTACACTTCCGCCAGCATGGTGTTTCCCCAGAAGGGCATGCAAAAAGCCATAAAACCGACCGGCAATAATGAGGGCCATAAAAAAGAAGAGCCCGAATCCTCTGGCCCCGCCAGCACTCTCAAAAATGTGACCGAAGCCATATAAAGAGCTAATAAAGCCAGACACGCCATCAGACTGGAGAAGAGATTGACCTTGAAGGGAATGGCCCCCATCGGGAAAAAAGTCACCGCCTTGGCCATCAAATTATAGATGGGAAATCCGGCCGGGTGGCTGATACCCAGCGAAAAAGCGGTATTGACAAACTCCGGGGTATCTCTATAAAAAACGGTCGGGGAAAGACTGGATAAATAAACGAACCAGGCAAGGACTAACAAACAAAAGATGGGAATATTTCTTGAATAGGCGGGATTCTCAGAGCACATCCAATGAACTCAAAAAAGAAACTCTTCCCACCCCAAAGGGTGGGAAGAGTATCATTGCAATTAAAACCAAACTCCAAATAACCTTACATCCGGGCAATTGCGCCAAGAGAGTTGAGGCTGAAAGAATTGGTAGAGTTAGTATTTTGTCCAGTGCCATTGAAACTGGTCTCAATACCTGTAGCGACAACACTTACGCCAGTCGACTGAATGTAGCCATAAGTCGTCAGGGTGTACTGGGCTGAGTTACAAGTAGCCAGAGATCCTGAATCGGCCCAGTAAGCCTTACAAGCCAGATAAATGTTATGCAAGTTGGCTTGGGCGTCAGAATCGTACGCACGTGATTTATACTGATTGAACTGCGGGATAGCAATAGCCGCCAAAATACCGATGATGGCAATAACGATCAGCAGTTCGATCAAAGTGAAACCTTTTTGATTTCTTAATTTAGTCATTCTATTTACTCCTCCTAAAGACATCAATAATATTTGCCAATAATAAAACCAAAAGCTTTTTGGGACTCTCCCCAAATTTTGAATCTAGTATTCGGTTTTGCCATTTAAGAGGCAATACCAATGCCATACCTTGCAAACCCCACTGAAAATAATACTTTCCCTTATTTTTCAAATAGTTAAGGTACTTTAATTTAATTTCTTCCCGGACGTTATCTTATGAAAATTCTCAAAAGAGACAAATTGTGTCACTCTGGAAGACAAAAATTGTGCAACTCCATTTGGTACAAGGGGTTCCCCCGAATTACCCAAACTCATTCCGCAAACTGTCTGACGATGATGCCTCTTTAAATATTCTATCGAGGTTGATGCAATAATTTGAGTTTTGTTGGAGTAATCCAAGGGAGGTTTGAGGGGGAATTCATCCCCCATCAACGGAAAGCTATCTGACTTGTGAGAATAGAAGGAATGTAACAGATGGGAACAACACTTGAAAGACCAAGATGCCGTTATTACAGCCGGTTGATTGTCCCTTTTTGGTCGATACTATACGAGTTGGTGCTGTTGGTGTTCTGAGCAACGGCCGTAAAAGCCCAATCCACGCCCAAGCCGCTTATACTAACATCCGTTGACTGAATGTAGCCGTAAGTCGTCGTCGCATAGTAAGCCGAGGTACAAATCGCATTAGACCCACTATCTCCCCAATACGCTTTACAGGCAATATAAACATTATGCAAGTTGGCTTGGGCGTCAGAATCGTAAGAGCGGCTTTTATATTGATTGAATTGCGGAATGGCAATCGCCGCTAAAATCCCAATGATGGCGATCACAATCAACAACTCAATCAGGGTAAACCCAGCCTGAGAGCCGGAAGTTTTTCTTTTCAAATTTTTCAACTTATTGACACCTTTCATTACCGCTCTCCTCATCTTCTTTCTAGAGTTGAATCTTAACAAGCCTAGACAGTGCAAGGGCAATGCCAACTCAACCATAGTTTCCAGTATAAGGGGCAACTTTCCGTTTATCAATTAGTTATAAACTTACTCTTGAATATCCTAATTCCAATACTATGTATAATCCGAAGTTCCACACCATAAACTGACAAAAATAGGAACTATGATAGACTCTATGGCCGAAAATTGTTTGGACTCCATTCGATTTCAAGGTAAGGTTTTTGGAATAAGGATAAATTGATGATGAAAAACTCTCCCAAAGAAAAATCAGGCATCCTTGGAGGAACCTTTGACCCGATCACTTTGGGGCATCTGGGCCTGGCGCAGGATATTCAGAAAAAAATGAACCTGGACCAGGTATGGTTTATTCCCGCCTGGCAGTCCCCTCATAAACAAGGCCAACCCGCCACCGACGCCGGCCACCGGTTGAACATGCTGAAGGAAGCCCTGGCCCTATATCCAAATTTTGAAATTTCGGAAATCGAACTCAATCAAAAAAGAGTTTCCTATACCATTAATACCCTGACCGCGCTCCAAAGCCAGCACCCGGATACCGAATGGTATTTGATCCTGGGAATGGATACCTTTCGGGACTTTGCTACCTGGAAAAATGTCCGGGAAATTTTAGAGAGAGTTCACCTGGCCGTCGCCACCCGTCCCGGCTACCCGAACGACCTCGCCCCAAAAACCTTGCAAGTCCTGATGGACAACCTCCCCTTTTCATATCAGTTGCACCGGCAGACAAGCGAGGTCCGGACCTACCTGTGTCAAGAGACCGGGAAGACTCTCGTTTTTTGTGACATCGAACCTATCGATGTATCCTCCAGCGAAACACGTGAAAAGGTAAAGTCCGGTTTATCAGTCAAAAAGATGTTGCCACCCGAAGTTGAACAGTATATTATGACCCATCATTTATACCAAGCAGACCCCCGGCCGCAACCTGAATGAAAGCACCCTTAAGCGAGCTTCAACAATTGGTGGTGGATGCCGCTACCGAAAAAAAAGCTTCCGACATTATCATTCTTGACTTGAGAACCCGAACCGATCTAACGGACTACTTTATGATCTGTAGTGGCCGGTCCAAGGTTCAGGTGCAGGCTATTGCGGATAGCATTCTGGAACGATCCTATCAAAGCCCCTTCAAGGTGCATACCGTGGAAGGCCGTTCCACCGGCAACTGGATCATCCTGGATCTGGGAGATTTGATGGTCCATGTGTTTCATCAAGAAACAAGAAGTCATTACGATTTGGAACGGCTGTGGGGAGATGTTCCCGTTATCGCTGAAATGAGTGGTTCATAGAATGTGGAGAATCTTAAAGCATGAAGTACGAAAATCTTCCGGAAATGAAATCCAAATTGCAGGACATCCGCTCCCGATTACTGGGCGGAATCGAAAAAACCCTCAAAACGAGCCAGGATGAGGGATTCACCCAGCTCATTCCTGATATCACAGACGACGCGTCCCGTTCCTTTTCACGGCAAATGCTACTCAACCTTGGAGAACAGGACCGAGAAAGATTGATTCAGGTGGAGGAAGCTCTCTATCAAATCGAAAACGGCGGATATGGAATCTGCAAATTATGCGAGACATCCATTCCCGAGGCCCGGTTGAAAGTGGTCCCTTTTACCCAGCATTGCGTTGCCTGCCTGAATCAAGTCGAACAGGGCCAGAAAAACAACGGACATAACGGATCGGATCAACTCGAAGCCTTTTAAATCCGCTTTTCCAGACCACCTGCCGACCAAATTCCACCTGAGGGCTAAAATTGGTTATACTGTTATGAACCAATCTATATAAGGGCTGCCGTCACGTGTCTCTACGACTGATCATTACTTTCGTCTTTTTCACTCTCCTGACCGTATATTTCACCTTATTGAATCCGGGAGATGTTGAAATCCACCTGACCCAGAACACCTCTTTTCCCATTCCGGCGGCGGTGTTCCTGTTGATTTCTGTTTTGATCGGGGTACTGCTGACTTCCATCTTTACCGGTTACAGCCAAATCAAAAACGCCTTCAAGCGGTTTCTGAAAAACCGGCCCCTGGAAAACAAAATCCGTCGACGAAAACAATGGAAAAAACTGTACCAAAAAGCCGAAAACGCCCTGAAAGGCGGGCACCGTGAGCGGGCGCTCTCACTATTCAATAAAATTTTGAATGGAAACCCAAAGCACATTGCTGCTCTGATTCAATTGGGCAACATTTACCGGGAAATGGGAAAAACCACAAAAGCCCTCGAGGCGCACCAAAAAGCGGTCGATGCCGACCGGGACAACCCTCAGGCGCTCCAATGCCTGGCAGAGGATTTCGCCACTGCAGGACAGTTAAGCAAAGCCATCGACGCTCTGAAACAAGCCCGCCATTTGGAACCTGATTCCCTATTCACCCTCCGTAAATTGAGAGAAGCTTACCGGAAACAGGGCACCTGGAATCTGGTTCTGCAAATTCAAAAATCCATTTTGTCGCATATCTCGAACGCCAAAGAACTTGAACAGGAAAAAGAATATTCCAGTCAAATCGCCTACCTCCGGGGATGCGAGCTGATCAGTCAACAACAAATTGAACCGGCAATTTCCGAATTGAAACGGGCCATCAAAGAAAACCCGAAATCGCTTCCCCCTTATATTAAATTGGGAGACCTGTATCAGCAAAACGGCAATTCGAAAGCGGCGATCAAAACCTGGAAATCCGGCTTTGAAATCACCGGATCCCACATCTGCCTGCTTCGTCTGCGAGCGGCCTATGAACAAGCGGAACAACCGGACGAAGTGATCAAACTGTATCAGGAAGCCGTTCGCGCTTCCCAGAACTCGAAAAAGGAAACGTTGGTCCTCACCCTGGCCGGGCTGTATCTTGATCAAGGCAAATTGGAAGAAGCCATGCAAATCCTGTGGAGTATTGCATCACCTTCCATCCCTGCCCACCTTCTTCTCATCAAGGCGCACCAGGACAAACACGAAGCGGAAAAGGCGGATCAAGTCATTCGCGCCGCCTTGAAAAAATTGACGACCTCACTTTCCAAGTTCGTCTGTCGGCAATGCAATAGTGAATTTGATCAATGGTCGGGGATATGTCCGGAGTGTCAGGCGTGGGACAGCCTCGATTCCGCCATACAACATACCCTCTGATTTTCAGCAGGGAATAGCGACGGCAAGACAGGGTAACCGCTCCCGGGAAGGCACACGGGTGCCGACCCGATTCGCGTCATAAAGAAAAACGTGGGGATTTTCTTAGGGATTCATCAAGTGGGCGTCTATCAACTTGGTGCCGTTGGCATAGTTCTTCGCCGAAAGTAAGCGCTCATTGTTCAATTGAAAGTATAGACCCAGCTTGGGATATCGCATCACCTGTGAAGTCAAAGAAGTGGGCAGGCCATATTCACCGATCAGCATTTCGTACTTAACCCCCAGCTTGATCCCGCTTGCAGACTTGAACTTTCCTTTAAAGGTAGGCCCCACTTCAATTCCCTCAATTTTAGATCCGCCCGACATGGCCCGCACCACCAAACCGTATTTGGCATAGGTAATCTCGATACTGTCGCGGTCCGGCGACGTTCCACGAATCACTTTAACCTTGTCGGGAATTCCCAGTAGCACCATTGTACTGCTCAAAGGCATTCCGGGTTTCACGTTTTCACCGATCACAATTTGACCCGGAGTAAGGGACGCCCCCGGAACCGTGGACCTCTCTTGGGCAATCGCCACACTGGCTATCAAACTCATTAACAAGACCCAAAACATCGTTTTTCCGGTTCTCACAATGTTCTCCTTCATATGGATTGAATGGAAACAGTAAACCCAACTCCCGAAAACCCTTCACATCGGGCCGGGGTCGCATAACTTTTTAGGATTCAATGTATTAAATCCAGTATAAGGGATTTAGGATAGATTGGTAGGACTTTTTGCCCTTTATCCCTAAAATTTCAAGGACTTCGGGCCGCTCCGCGAGGTCCGATTGTGGACGGGGCGGCGGCGTATCGCCGCGAATAGCTTTAAAACTGTAAACCGCGCGTAGAGATCATCGCCTGCCGTCAACGGTTAGCAAGTTTCCCCTCCCCGTCAGGGGAGTCAGTCATTTCCCTCTCCGGGCAGGAGGCGCCTCCGGTCCCGTTTTTTACGGGTTTTATCGCGCTCAAACTCCCGCCAGCGCCGGGGATCTTCCTTCAACTGGAGCAGGGTGTCCTCGGCCTCCTCTTCCAGCCATAAATCCTCCAAAACAGAGCCTTTTTTCGCCAATTTTGTGGGTTCTTTCGGCAGGTATTTGCGGCGCTCCTCGGCCTCTTTCTGGGTCAGGCCCAGCTCCATATCCAGCAGATCCTTGCCCACTAACCCCTTTTTTCTCTTGGCCAGGGCCTCGCCGCGGAGTTTGATTTCCTTGCCATTGACCAACCCCGATTGCCAGTCCTGCGGGATACCAGCCAACCCGTGAACGGCCCCCGCCCAACAACCGACGAGAGCGCCCAGCTTATCCGCCTCCCTCCCCAGATTGAGTGTCCCGGTTAACACGTTCGAAAAATCCTGACCCGGCGTCAACAACCGCACCAACGCCAGCGGCAAAATGGTCAGTGCATGTCCCTGCGTCGCATGTACAATTTCCGTTTTGATATAAGAAGACGCGTTGTCACAAATCCAGGCCAGCAAATTTTCCAATTGCCCTTGTGAATATTGATTAGCAAGATCGTTCAATGTCCGGCTCATGGCCTCCGGATTTTTTTCCGCTAACGTAAAGCGGTCCGGATAGTTTTCGCGATACCACGCCTCCGCCGCCTTGCAAAATTCCGCCGTCTCACTCAGCAAGGCCGCACCTTCCGGCAATCCCTCTTCATTCAAAAGACGCACGGTAATAAATCCCGTCACCGCCACACCCACGACTTCCCACGGGTGACGGCTCAACAACAGTGCCGCCTCGATACAATACTGCATCAACGTTTTGGACGGTCGTTGTTGATACAGGGCAAGCGGCACCGCCATAGAAAAATAACAGGCATAAGCCGAAGCCTGATCTGCCCTCAACGGCTCGGAGCGATTGGGAATCTCCTGCACGCTTTTATAAAAGCACCCCTCCGGCCGGCGAAACATGCCGAAATAGTTTTCTGGTCCGTGGGCGCTCAATCGTACCAGCAGATCGCAGATATCCTCGCCGTTCGGTTTTTTGGTTTTCAACAACGAATCGCACACCGCCAGCGCGCGTTGGGTCTGCACCCCATATAATCCTGCCATGCGGTACTGTTTGATGCCCTTACCGATGAACGGTCGTACGTCATGGTAGCGGTCGACCTGCTTGAAATACTGCTTCACCGTCTCCGGCTTGAGACCCTTGACCGACTGCCCCAGCGCATCCCCAATGGCCATGCCCATCCAACTGCCTAATATTTTGTCCTTCAGATCACTCATAATCCGTGAAAGGTATCACGAAACAAACCTGTTTTGCTAGACCGCGCTAAAGTAGCGTGATTAATCACTCCCGGATATTACCTGTCCAAAATACCCGCCAATATTTTATACTGAATGAAAGTTTCTCAATTTTTCCTGGAGACTCCATGAAGAAAACATGCATGATTAGCATTATGATCTTGATGTTATTTTCAGACCCTGCCTATGGCCATCCCAGAGATGTCCCCGTCACCAAACAGGTAAAAACCATAAATCTGTTTTTTAAAGTGCTATCCAAAACCTCCGTTCAAAAATATTCCGACTTGGTCACCCTATTTGGTCACCATGGAGATCATGAATACGGAGTTCTAATAGGATTTTTTCCTCAAATTGACTTTTCAAAAGTTGAATGGTCGAACTTACCACCTGAGGTTAGGGAATTTTTAAAAAAATACACTCCCCCTCAGGAAAAAAAATCGAGATATTTGCAATGTATCAAATTTTCAGAACCTGATAAGTTTGAAGACAATTTAAAAATAGATATTCAACTCCCGCCCAAATTTATAGGATCCTATAACGACAGAGAATTTACGGTAACCAGAGGAGACCGCACCTATATGTTCCAATTCGATTCCGATGAAACAATGATCAACCGCATGATATTTCCCAACGGGAAAAATGAAATCGAGTTACTAGATCAATGCCCAAAACTTATAAAACTGGATGTGGAAATCCCCAAAATAAATAAAAAATAGTGATTAATGCCTGGCTATTCTCTGCGGTGCTAAATCCCCCCAGCCCCCTTCAAGAAGGGGGAGTTTTCTATTCCACGGGGATGAGGACGGAGGGGGTGCTTTGGCGGGCGGGGAAGAGGGTGGCAGGGTGGTCGCCCAAAACCCTACGGGCGTAATCCATTGCGATTTCCGGATGGTTGTTGGATTCGCTCAGGTGCATCAATACTACCGTTTTAAGCGCATCGTGTTTTACCTGCGCCAGCAGATCGGCGCAGGCCTCGTTCGACAAATGGCCAACGTCGCTTTGGATTCTCTGCTTGAGCGGCCACGGGTAAAATCCGTTCTCCAGCATGCGTTCGTCGTGATTCGATTCCACTAGCAGGGTGTCGCAGTCTTGCAATTTCTCTACGATGCGCGGGGTGATCCGGCCCAAGTCGGTGATATGCCCGAGCTTCTTTGATCCACAGCGCACCACATAAGCGACCGACTCCGCCGCGTCGTGCGGGGTACCGAACGACTCGACCGTTAAATCCCCGACTACGGCTTCGTCCTCTCTCTCAAGGGTCCGCCAGTCGACGTCGGGGCTGACGTGCCGCCGCAGTGCTTCCCGCGTGCCGCGCGTGCCGTAAACGGGTGTGCCGTGTTTTTTGGTGAGGGCTCCCGCGCCGCTGATATGGTCGGAATGTTCGTGGGTGAGAAACAAAGCTGTAACGTCCTGCGGCTCGCGCCGGATATGTTCCAGCCGCTTTTTCAGGACGCGCGGACCAAGACCAATATCGATCAGGATACGCGCCTGGCCGCTTTCGATATAGACGGCGTTACCCTTACTGCCGCTGGCGAGTACGGAAAACTGAAAAATGGTTTTTCCCCTTTCTGCGCCCTCTACCGAGGGAGGATACTGGCTGACGATTCATTGCAACCGATGAGTCCCGTGCGCAATTTAAAAATGAGTCCAGCGTCACGCTGGTTCGCCCCACGCGGAGCGGTCAATCGTGCTCGATCTGGGCTTTTTGCAGTGTGCCGCTGTAATCGACATAGACCGATTTCCATTCGGAAAAAATTTCGAGCGCCGTGGTGCCCGCTTCGCGATGGCCGTTGCCGGTGCCCTTGGTGCCGCCGAACGGCAGTTGGATTTCCGCGCCGATAGTCGACGCGTTGATGTAGGTAATTCCGGTATCCAGGGTTTCGATCGCTTTGAAGGCCCGGTTAACATCGCGCGTGTAAATGGCGGAGGACAGGCCGAATTTAGAATCGTTGACGATCTCCACCGCCTGTTCGAAGCTGTTGCAGGGGATGATGCCGAGCACCGGCCCGAAAATCTCCTCCTGCGCAATACGCATTTTGGGGGCCACATCGGCAAAAATCGTCGGCTGATAAAACGACCCGTTCTTGCAATCCTTGCCCGTGGCATGGTCGCCGCCGGTGAACAGTTTAGCACCTTCGTTCTTGCCGATTTGAACGTAGTTGTGCACCTTGGTGCGTTGGCTTTCGTTGATGAGCGGACCAACGTCGGTTTTGGCATTGAGCCCGTCGCCCAGCTTCAGGGTTTTGGTGCGCGCGACCAGCAAGTCGATGAATTTTTTCACGATCTTTTTGTGAGCGATGACGCGGCTACAGGCGGTGCACCGCTGGCCGGTGGTGCCGAACGCGCCGAAGAGAACGCCTTCCACCGCAAGATCGAGATCGGCGTCGTCCATCACGATAATGGCGTTCTTGCCGCCCATCTCCAGGGAATACTGCTTCATGTTGCGCGCGCAGGAGGACGCGATCACTGCGCCGGTATCGGTCGATCCGGTGAAGGAAACGAGGTTGACCTTGTCGTGTTCGATCATGGGCGTGCCGACTTCAGTGCCGGAGCCGGTGACCAGATTCAATACGCCGGGGGGCAGTCCGGCTTGTTCACATATCTTGACGAAATTGACGACCGACAACGGCGTATCCGTCGCGGGTTTGATGATCACGGTGTTGCCGCAAATCAGTGCCGGCACCAGTTTCCATGACGGAATGGCGATGGGAAAGTTCCACGGGGTGATGGCAGAAACAACACCGACGGGCATCCGCACGGACATACAGAATTTATTTTTGAGTTCGGAGGGAACCGTTTCGCCGAGCAATCGGCGGCCTTCCCCGGCGGTGTAGTAGGTGAGGTCGATGGCCTCCTGCACGTCGCCGCGTGTTTCGCTGATCACCTTGCCCATTTCGCGCGTCATGTCCTGTGCCAGAGATTCCTTTTGTTGCAGGAGCAGTTCGGCGACCTTGAACAGGATTTCCCCGCGCTTGGGAGCGGGAGTGGATCGCCATTTGGAGAGCGCCTCTGCGGCGGCTGAGATGGCTTCGTTCGCGTCTTTTTGATTGGATTTCTGGAACCGCCCCAAGACCTCGTTGTGATTGGCGGGGTTTACGTTTTCAAACGTTTCTCCGCTGGAAGACGCTTTCCATTGGCCGTTGATATAGTTTTTGAATAATTTTGACATGGGACACCTCTGATCTTTCAGGCGTTAACCAAATTGCGATGAAGAAGATGAAGGGTTTGATGTATTTCAATGTGCGCCAAAACGCACCCAAAAATCCGTTGAGACGAGAACGCTCAAGCGGGAAGTGATTTCACCTTCGAATATAACAAAAGGCCAAGGGAAGTCAAGGTGCAGGTAAGAATACCGGGGACGCTTTAAAAGTCAGGGGGTCAGAATTTTCTGAATATCGGCCTCGGCGACGCGGTCGACGATTTCCACGGTGCCAATATCACGCACCAGAACGAAGCGGATATTTTTGTCGTGCGCTTTTTTGTCCCGGTACAGGGTTTCGATGTACTCGCTGGCAGAGAATTCCGGCAGGCGCGAGGGCAGGCCGTATTGTTCGACCAGAGCCTCTATTTTTTGTACCACTGCTTTGGAGCATTGCCCCAGTTGGCAGGACAGTTTGGCGGCGTAGACCATACCGATGGCAACGGCTTCGCCATGCTTGAACTGGGAGTAACCGGTCAACGCTTCAATAGCGTGCCCGATGGTATGGCCGAAATTCAAGACCATGCGGTAATTGCTTTCCCGTTCGTCGCGCTCCACGATTTTGGCTTTGATGGCGCAGGAAGTTTCGATGATGTGTTGGAGGCACTCCGTGTCCTGTTCCAGAATTTTTTCGGAGTTCTGTTCAAGGAAAGCGAACAGCTTGGGATCTTCGATGACTCCGTATTTGATGATTTCGGCCATACCGGCACGGAATTCATCGAACGGCAGGGAGCGCAGGCTGTCGAGATCGATCGCTACCAACTGAGGCTGATAGAACGCGCCGATCAGGTTTTTCCCCTGGGGATGGTTGACGGCGGTTTTCCCGCCCACACTGCTGTCCACTTGTGACAGCAGTGTGGTGGGAACCTGGATATAAGGTACCCCTCTCATGAAAGTTGCCGCGATAAATCCGGTCAGATCGCCGATGACTCCACCTCCCAGGGCCACCAGCAGTGTGTTGCGGTCGTATTGGTTTTCGATCAGATGATCGTATACCGTTTGGGCGTCCTGCAGGGTTTTGTGCGTTTCTCCCTCCGGGATTTCCGCACATTCTATTTCCAGACCTGCGCTTTGGAGTCCTTCGGATAAAACTTTTCCGTAGAGTTTGTTGACGACGGGATTCGTGACTACCAGAGCCCGGCGGGTTCGTTCCCGGTGCACAAGATGATCACCCACGCGGGGAAGGAGGTTCCGGCCGATCAGGATATCGTAACTCCTGTCGGCCAGATCAATCCTCAGTTTCTTCATTGATTGGTGAACGACGTTTCACTCCGCACTATGGTCGGAGTAACGAAAATCAGCAATTCAGAAATATCGTCCTGCTCTGAGCGGTTTTTGAATAGATAGCCGATGATGGGAATATCGGCAAAGAAGGGTACATTGTTACGGTTTTCGGAAGTCGATTTCTGATAGAGGCCGCCCAGCACGGTGGTGGCTCCGTTGTACACCAGAACTTCCGTAAACGCTTCCTTGGTGGCAATCGTAGGAATGCCCAGGACCGTTCTTGCAAAATCAGCCGTGTTCTGGGTGGCTGCAATTTTCATATAGATGTTTTCGTCCGCCGTAATATGAGGCGTCACCTTGAGCTCCAGGTTGGCATCCACAAACTGTACTTTGGTTCCCTCGTTGGCCGAGGACGTTTGCACTGGAAATCGTTGACCACTCTGGATTTTGGCTTCTGTATTATCCAAGGTCGTTACTTTGGGAGACGCAATAGTCCGGGATTTCCCCTGGGATTCCAAAGCTTCCAACTGGATATCCAATACATGATCCGCATCAAAGGTCCTAAGAAGGATGCCAAATTGACCTGCGGGCGATCCGGCGGTACCCAGATCCACGATCAAACCGGGATCAATGCCGTCAGCGATAACATCAGCATCGGTTTGATCCTGGGCTCGGATCACGCCGGTCCCACCAGTCCTGATAATTGCGGGAAAGCTATCCCCTGCACCAAAATCGGTCCTTTCGGTAAACGCACCCCACTGAATTCCTATTTCCTGGGCAAAGTTTCTGGTGACCTCGACAATTTTGGATTCGATCATCACCTGTGGTGTTTTCACATCCAGGGTTTTGATGACTGAAATCATTTCGTCTATTTTTGCAGGGATATCCGTCAAAATCAGGGTATTGGTACGGGCATCTGCGCTAATGCTCCCCCTGGGACTCTTTATCCCGGCAAGGTTAGTGACCATTTCCGAGATAACGGCATAATTGATGCGAATCATCTCCGTAGCCAAAGGTTCGTCCACCTCAGCGGCTAACAGGGTCGCATTCGGTACAACGCGAATGATATTAGCTTCGCACACCCTGCCTAGACCGTTATTTTCCAAAATCAGTTCAAAGGCCCTGTTCCATGGGACATCTATGAGACGAATATTCACCGTTCCTGAAACATCCGGAGAAAGCATCAGGTTGAACCCACTGACTTCTGCAATAATCCGGAATATATTTTTAATATTGGCATTTTGGAAGTCCATTGAAAGGCTGTCTCTAACGCCGCCTAACAGCTCGAAACAGGTATCATTCCTATCTCCCTCGTCGTCCTCCTCTTTTTTAGAGGTAGCATCCTTTTGGTCGCTGTCGGCCATGGCCACTTGTTCTGGAGCAGGCTCGGCTTGTTCTTCCGGAGCTTGAGCTTCCTTCGCCGGCGGCTCATTATCTTTCAGCCGAATATCCATCACATAGGAACTGGGGCGGAGAATTTCATAGGAGGCGGCCTTGGTGAGGCCGATTTCCAACCGCAGGACTTTTGCTTCTTCAAAATATAAAGGCCGAATGATACTGACCACTCCCTGATTCACTTCCATAACCCCGCTCAATTCACTTTTCCCCATGTTAGGAAAATCAAGAACCAAGCGAAGAGGATCGACTAATTTGAAGGCGGTATATTCCAAAGCCTGAGAGGAACGTAATTTGATGGAGACCTCGTTATCTTCCTTTGCCGTTTGCAAATCGACAATTTTCGAAAGCGTTCCGGCTTTGGCATCCCCCGAGGCCTGAGCCATCAGCATTCTTTCGGCTTTGGTACCTTTTGCCGGGCTGATCATGATCATTTTCTTGGCGACCGCCTTTTTGCCGGACACAGATTTCCCGGGCTTCATTGCGCCGGTTTCTGCTTGGGCATCAAGAGCGGGTGAAAGGGTCAAACCCGCTCCGAGGATTATGGCAATCAAACCAAACATGAATTGATTTTTAATTTTTGTATTCACGATACGTCCTCACTCCTATTCATCTGGATGGGGGAATTCAATAAACTCGGTTTGGGTAACAATTTTTCCGTCATATTTTCGAAGCCGTTCCAGTATAACCACTCTTTCCTCATCAATGGATTGGACCACTCCGAAATTAGGCCCTATAAAGGAGCCTACACGGATAGTATGACCCTTGGTATCCGGTGTTTCGATCAAACCAACGGTTTCTTTTTCATCCCAAATAACTCCGGCAAATGTCAAACTGCCCAAGCTGGATTGCAATGGCGTTTGAACCAACAGTTCCACCTCTTCCCTGGCTTTAGCAATCAACTTTTTATATTGAGCAACTTCTTCTTTCAGTTCGGAGGGTTTCATTCCGCTCAACCCAATTTTGTTTTTGAACAAGGCCCCGTAGTACTCAAGATCCGAATACAAGCGCGGGTTGCTTTCCTTAATTCTTTGATACAATTCAAAGGGAATGGCAGGAAGTCCGCCAATGGTGGCTTCCATCACCCTAATAGTTTCTTCATCCGATTTGCGGGGTCCCGGTTTCCCTGGGCCTGGGCCCGGCTTGGCCGGTCCCTTTTTCCTTTTAATGTCTTTTTTCTCGGGCAGTATCAGAGGAATAAAGGGATCACGGTTCTCTGAGAACAGATGCCGAAGCCCGGGAGCAAAAACCACTCGGGTCGTTTGGACATTCTGGTGTCCTGATTCAATAACTCTCAGAAGGCTTTCCATATGTCTCCGGGCTTTCCGGTTAATGGTGGCTAAACCAGCCAAATTCCCCTCGCGATCCACCTTCCGGAACCATTGGCCCGCAGAAGATTCATAAAACTGAATCAACTTTCGAAGCTCCCGATCGGAAAGGGAACGGTAATTGTACATATGCGCAAGCAATATATGCGACCGAAGTTGTTCCCGCAGATCGGATCTAAGACGGTTGATAAGCGTCTCTGCATGGGGCGCACTGAATTCCCTGTTGACCGGATTCGTCAACTGAAGCACGGTAGCCTCCAAATCGATAACCTCATCCACCAGACTCATTGCTTTTTCAAGTTGATCAAACAAGTTGATACGATTTTTCTTGGGCGGTGCTTTAATGATCTTTTCCAGAAATTTTTGATAAGTTCTCTGGCTTACTTTCAGCGATTTAATATTGAGGCGAACCACTTTTCGCCCAACAGCAGACCGGAAAAACCGGACACTCCGGATAACATGCGCCCCGTGATAGTTGCTTGTGATCTTCTTTAATTTCTGATTGTAAAAGTTACCCGCCCTGAAGGTTCCCTTATAAATATTATTGATCAATGCAATATGCTCAATAGACAAACCCAAAGACTGAAGGACCCTCGGCCGGGTCCAGAGGGATGCCCCTATTCTTTTTTTGGACAGAAACCTTCTTTCCTTGTCAAATCCACTGACGTTATAGAGCTGTCGGGACAGACTTTGTTTGGTTTTCGAACTGGTTTTAGCAATCGCCTGTCCACCGGCCAGCCAATGAGTGGATACCCAAACCGCGACCATAAAGATGGCGATCAATCCCTTTTTAATGTCCATCCGCTGATTCAATAGTTGCATATTCGCTACTTTCATACCCTTTATTTGACTTTCTCAGAACCTTCGATATACGCAAAGGTACTGGCTGTGATTTGAGTTCGCAAAGCATCTACGCTTTTCTGCTCTTTTTCACCGTCCTCATTGACTACTATCTTGGTAGCCTTCCCCCTATTCATTGTAAATTGTTTCACATTGACCACCCGAAGCAAATTCTGCAGTGAATCGAAAAATCCTGCCGTTTGATAATAGTTCCCGCTAATGGTCAACGACACGGAAATGGATTTATAAAAACCTTTGCTTTGGGCCGGCGCCAGTTTAAAAGAAACAATATCCACACCCAGGAAATCTCCAATATCCGAAATTTTGTGAATCAGAAGCGGAATCTCCTCAGCCATGGGTAATTGCCTCTTTTTCTCTCCCAGAGTGCCAAAGAGCGCGGCTACCTGTTTGGTGATTGCTTCTTTTTTCGCGCCTTCCGCCAGATACAGGGCAAGTTTTATTTCTGTTTCCGCCAACTGCTTATCAAGCTTGGCCTTCTCCTCTGCGTTGGGACTGAACCCCAAATAAAACCAAAGGCCAACAATGGCCACAGCCAAACCCGCAAATATCCCGAAATAATGCGCGGGTTTGAAATTGGCGAAGGTCTCGTAGGGTATTTTGTCAAATAGCTTGTTCAGGTTCATGTATCCAGCCTCATGCCGCAGGTTTTGTGTTCAGGAAATGCAAGTAAATCACGAACCTCTGCACCGGTTGTTTTTCCATCCAGGCTCTTTGTGACGTATTGAGTACTACCGCATCAATGTAGGGAATCGCTCTTAATTGCTCCAGGAAATTAACGATCGGCTGATCGTCTGTCCCCACTCCCCTCAACTCAATAAATTTATCAGCCCCGTCTTCTTTACCTTTCTTCTTTGGTCTTCTTCTTTTTGATTTTTTATCATCATAAGCAATGAACAGAAATGGGACTCTTTTACTTTGAATCTCTGTCATGCCCACTTGCCTGGTCGACGTCAGCCAAATCCCTTCTGGAACTGCCTGACCCATATCTTCCAAAAATTCAGTGGTTCGTGCTTGATTCGATCGCAACTGATCGATACCTTTTATGATTTTTTGATACTGTGCTCTCTGTTTTTTCATTTGCTGGACTGCGTTATAGTTCGGAGTTGCAGCCGCAACCTCAATTTGGACTTCGGCCAAATTATCTTTTGTAATCCCAATCAACGCTAGTTGGATTATCCAGACCACAAAGCATGCAAGGAAGGTGGCCGTGCTGGCTGCCCCCACCAGGACAACCCGCTTCTGGATTTCGACATCCCGGATAACTCTCTTATAATCGTATAAATTGATAGTAATCATATATAGTCAAACCTTCTTGTTGCGAGACCAATTGCTACGGTCGCTATAGGAGCCATTTGAGCCAGACTTTGCGCATCGAATTTTCTTGCTCCCAATCGAATGGCCTCCATAGGATTGAATATTTCCACCGGCACTCCCAGCCGGTCTGCCAGAAATCCATCCACACCTGGAATCATCGCCCCACCGCCGCAAAGAAAGGCCTGTTCCACCTGACTGTTGGATGTGGTGCTGAAAAACTCGAATGACTTGTGGAGTTCTTCCAGAATAGGCTCAAAGGATTCGATAATCGCTTCAATGACCTCCTCCTTCTCCGCTCCTTCAGGAATGGCGCCCAACTTGATGTTTTCCGAATCCCTGTATTCTAATTCATATTTATCCATCAGTTTGTTGGTGCAAGCGTCCTGACCGCCAGGGATGTCCCGCGTGTAAGAGGTCACACCATCCATCAAAATATTGAGATGGGTAAAAGCGCCTCCTAGATCAACAATAGCCACGGAACCCATATCCTGAAGGTTCCTGGAAATGTTGATGGCATTCACCATGGCAAAAACATCCAAATCAATAATGACCGGTTTGAGCCCCGCCGCAGTCAATACGTTGGAACGGTTATCGATAATTTCGTTCTGGACCGCCACCAGAAGAATTTCCTGCTTTTCCTCTTCTTCCTCAAACTCATGCTCTTCCAGAGTGGGAGTCCCTTCCAGGATTTGAAAGTCAATCCGAACATCATCGATGTCAAAGGGAATGTATTGTTCCGCTTCCTGGGGAATAAACTCCTCCAACTCTTGATGTGACATCACAGGGACTTTGATTTTCTTGATCATCACCGCCTCGCCGGCCACAGAAGCCACTGCATGAGGATGATTATCCAAACCCTCCGCTTTGACTAGACGGGCCAAGGCATCTACCACGTGGTCTTCATCCTGCACTACCCCTTCGAGAACCGATTCGGATTCCAAAGGCATCACTCCAAAATTCGATAACTCGTATTTGCCCGGAGTCCCCATCAAACGGCCTACCTTGATGGAATTTGACCCGATATCTACTGCGAGTAGAGGTGTTTTGGCTGAAAGAAACATCAATTAACTCCTAAATTCTTCCATTTACGTTAATTCCCTAAATACGAAACTTCCATTTTTTAAAGGCTCCTTTGCTGGAAGCCCGCAGGAAACTGAGCTCCTCTGCATAAAACAATGGGTCGTTTCCCTTCACCTACTAAATCTTTCTTGATCGCCTGGATGTTTTACTGGCCAAGTAAATAATCCGCAAAGATAAAGCTGAAGCTGGATAGGATTGACTCCTCCAAGAAAATCCCAAACCGTAGTACTTGCTTACTTCTTTACCCCGCTCTTTTTCTTTTTAGTCCCAGTACTCGATCCGTCCAAAAATATCTTGGACCGGTCACCCAACTTGTACCCCAAGGCTAAAATTATCTTGCGCTTGGTGTCCAAACGACAATCGTTGCCCTTCTCGATCCGGTCGACAGTTTGCACGGTGACACTGGCCTTACGGGCCAGTTCCGCCTTGCTCATCATCTTGGATTCGCGAATGGTGCGAACATTGTTGAATTGGGACACGCTATTCCCCTCCAAAGTTCTTCATGGGATGTGCTGTTTGGTTTTCTCTAACTAACTGTTTTTGTCACTGGATATTCTCAATATAAGGGAACTCATATTAAGAGTCAATAACATTTTGAAATTTAATCATATAAGGTGTTTAATACATCAAACTATAGCTAAATTACTATAAATTTGAGTGAATGATTTCAAAGCATGCATTATCTGTTTCAGCCCTGTTTTATGCGGGGAAACGGGTGGGGGGAACTGAAAAAAGTTGTTTAAAAACGTCCCGCCAGTTTGGGTCAAAAATCCTCCAAATCACGACCCATTTTGGACTATTTTTTTCAATGATTTATAGAACAAATGAAGCTCTTCGAATTCCCGGTTGGATAATTCAGAATTTTTGGTAGAATCCAGATCCTATGAAACAAGTCTATATGGAAACCTTCGGATGCCAAATGAACGCGGCAGATTCCGACCGAATGGAACTGTTGCTGTTCCAATCCGGATACCTGCGTACCCCACATGTGGAGGACGCTGATCTGGTACTCGTAAATACCTGTTCTATAAGAGAAAAAGCTGAGCAAAAGGTGTTTTCCCTGTTTGGGGGTCTAAAACCCTTAAAACAAGCTAATCCTGACCTCATCCTGGGGGTGGCGGGCTGTCTGGCCCAGCAGGAGCAGGCCGTTCTAATGGACCGGATGCCTCTCCTGGATTTCATCATCGGGCCCGACGCTGTCGAGTCCATCCAGCAAATTGTCCATCGCGTGCATCAAGGGGAAGGACCGGTGGTATGGACGGAATTTGATTCTGAGAAAAACTATTCCATACCCGAACAACCGCTGATCAAAGACCCCGGTCCCAGTGCCTTTGTGAACATCATTAAAGGGTGTGATAAGTTTTGTAGTTTCTGCGTGGTCCCCTACACCCGGGGCCGGGAGAAATCGCGTGAAGCCGAGGAGATCTATGCGGAAATCCGCCAGTTGGTGGATAAAGGTGCGAAGGAGATTGTTCTTCTCGGTCAGAACGTCAACGCCTATGGCAAGCGCGGTTTGCAACAACCGGTGGCCTTCCACGAACTGCTGTACGGGATCGCGGAAATAAAGGGCGTGGAGCGGTTGCGTTTCATCACCAGTCATCCGATGGATTTCACCCGCGAATTGATCCAAGCTTACTGCGACATCGATATCCTTATGAACCACCTGCACTTGCCGGTCCAAAGCGGAAGTAACCGCATCCTGGAATTGATGCGCCGGAGCCATACCATTGAATGGTATATGGATCTCATCGCACAACTGAAAAGCGAAGTACCGGATATTGCTTTATCAACGGATATCATTGTCGGCTTTCCCGGAGAAACGCGGAAAGAGTTTGAGGACACCCTACAATTGATGGAACAAGTGAGATTCAACAACAGCTACATGTTCACCTACAGTCCCAGGCCCAATACCCCGGCGCTGGAAATGGCAGACGATATTCCGCACGAAGAAAAGCAGGAACGCCTGCAGCGAACGATTCAACTTCAAAACCGCCTCACCGAGGAAAACAGTCAGGCGTTTCTAGGGCAGGATGTTGAGGTATTGATTGAAAGCGCAACCGCGCGAAAAGGAATGTCGTTCAAGGGCCGAAACCCGCACTACTGGTCTGTGGTATTTAAAGGTGGGGAGGACCGCCTAAAGCTGGGTGATGTCACCCGCGTCCGGGTGGAAGAGGCCAACGGTCATGTTTTGAGGGGAAGTTGGACCGGTCAATAAACTCCCAACCGGTAAAAAATGGTCTCTTCCAGATAATCCAGATTGGGTTGAACCATCTGCAGGGCCAGGCGCAAATCATGGATGGTTTTGAGATCAGGCGGCTCGGGGCGGTCCGATAGATGATTCAATCCCTCCAGACAAAAACCATCCAGGTCCGCCATGTGTTCCAGAACCTCCTCGGGCAAATCTTCCAGACACACTTCCTGGGCTTCGATATACCTCAGCATCTCAATCAGGCGTAACTTCATATAAACGATCTTATTGCGCAACTGGGCAACCAGCCGGGATTCCGGACCT
This sequence comes from Nitrospinaceae bacterium, assembly GCA_965237905.1. Classification (GTDB taxonomy): domain Bacteria; phylum Nitrospinota; class Nitrospinia; order Nitrospinales; family Nitrospinaceae; genus SZUA-226. Next base: position 1,544,211 of record OZ250172.1, read on the forward strand.
TTCAACTCATCACAGATGAGGTTCAACAGCTTGCGCAACATCCGGTAGAAGGCCTGGTGTTGTTTCTCGTCGTAAAAACAGTCCTTTTGAGCCCCAAATAAAAGGTCAAACACCGCTTCCAGGTCGAATTCTTCCGTTCCCATCATGGAATAAAGAATAGCCTTGAATTCCTTTTCAGAGAACGCCAGCCCCATATCCTCAAAAATTTCCTGAAGCGATCCGGTGCGTCCCTGCGGAGTGTGATGCACGCTTTCCAGAGCGTAGGGTTTAATCGGAGAGTCCCCATCCAACGCAAGATAAACGCCGGCATCCTCATTGCGCATCACGGTAACTTTTTGCATCGACTCCACGAAACCGGTCAACGAAAACGCGGGAACCTGAAGCAATCCGGCATCCAGATTGAACAGCCCTCGCAACATCTGTTTCTCTAAAGATAAAGCAGAGTCCGCTACACCGCCCAACCCTTTCATCAACTCGTCTTCAAGCGCGACATGCAGGGATCGGGTTCGCAACCGGTTCGCGCTCCACATGGAAGCCGGGTACGCCTCAATGGAATAAATCCCCTGATAATAGTCGACCAACCGCACCTTCAGCCGGTCTTCCGGATGAAATTCCAACTGGGCCAGCAAATCCCGGATATCCCAGACGGTCAGGTTTAAAGTGCTTTTCCCGGGCATCCATTGGTTGACTTTGATCTGATAGGGAAAATGCTTTTCATGAGAGTACTGGTAATGATTGATGACCTCTTCAATGAAAAAGGATTGCTTCTTTTTGGGAATTTCGCGGCCGTGTGGATCCAAAAAGGTCAGTTCGTCCTCTTCCAGATCCGGAGAAATAAAGGGAACCAGGTGGTGGCCGGGAATCAACCGCTGGTGTTGCAATTCCGCCTTCCCCAATTGGATTTCCAAGGGGATATGACCGATACGATCCAGCACCGCTTGATACGGTATGAAACTTTCACCGCTTACTTCGATCACGTGGGAATGGTTCGTCAAAGTTTGTTTCAGATGGTCCAGCGTCGCAGGCGCAATACGGCGGCGCCAATGTTTTTGAATCGTTTCGATATACTCATCCACCGAAAACGGTTCACGGGATTCACGAATCAGGTTTTCAGCCAGTGTTTGGAGTGTCCGTTTATGAGGCATGGAAGCAATCAACTCGGGTAAGATTAAAAGAGGTAGAAACTGAAAATATCGGGAACCGGTGTTCCCTCTGCCAGGTAGGTTTAACGGTGCGCCTGGAATCAGGCGTCGAGCTCTATCTGTCGGAATCTTAACATAAACCGGCGGGGGCGCAAACCCTTTATTCACCCTTTGTAAAATATCCTTTTGAAGTTCGAAAGGGACTTGATTTTATCCCGGCAACTCAGTAGATTGAGGGATAAAAATCACCTCAAAAATTCCATCGTTTTGATAAGGAGTTTGCAATGGATAATCAAGATAATCAGAATCATCAACATAATATTGAAATCAGCTATCGTAAAGTCTTCGGCCGCTTGAACACCCGCAAAAAATTCGCTATCCAATCGATTGAGGGGACGACTGTCACCGTCGAGCAGGATGAAGAAATCTGCGGACAAAAAGAACCACGACTGTTTGTGTTTAACAGCGAAAAAGAACTGGAAACATTTGTCACGCAGGAAAATCAGTTTGAACGGGATATCAATTCGCAGTTGTCCGGCAACAGTATGCCTTATCGTTGATCCCTCTGATAATTGCGCACGGGACTCATCGCTTGCCATTAACTGTCAGTAAGTTTCCCCCTCCGGGCAGGAGGCGGCGAACCGCCGCAGGTAATTAAAAACTTCGAATTGTGCTCAACGATTTACATATGCAGTCAACCGTCAACCCGTTCCCCCTCCGGGTAGGAGGCGCTAGAGGGCGAATTTTTTGAGGACCAGGGCCGAGTTCTTGGACCCGAATGAAATGCAGTTGCTGATCGCCACCTGAACGGCCTGTTCCCGGCTTTCGTTGGCAATGTAATCCATATCGCAGTCCGGATCTGGGTTCTCCATATTAATGGTCGGCGACAACACCCCGTCCCGCAAAGAAAGCGCCGTAACCACCGCTCCCAGCGACCCCGAAGCGCCCTGGGGATGCCCCACCATGGATTTGGTGGAGCTGACGGGCACCTTCATCGCATAGCCATTCAATGCCCCTTTCACCGCCAGCGTCTCGATCTTGTCGTTGATCACGGTCGATGTCCCGTGGAAATTGATGTACTGCACCTCCTCCTCGTTAATGCGCGCGTCCTTCATGGCCAGTTGCAGTGCGCGGGTGGATTGCCGGCCATCCGGCATGATAGCCACCCGGTGATAGGCGTCGCAGGTGGTGCCGTAACCAATGACCTCCGCATAGATCGGGGCGTTACGCTTTTGAGCGTGCTCCAGTTCCTCCATCACCAACATCCAACTACCCTCGGACAGCACAAAACCTTCCCGGTCATGATTGAAAGGGCGCGAGCCACGCGTGGGTTCTTCATTGAAATGCACCGGATTGGCCCGCATGCGTTGAAACCCCGTCATCATGGCCGGGGTCACGCAGGACTCCACCCCGCCGGTCAACATCCAATCCTCCTGCCCGAAACGAATGGCGTTGAAGGCATATCCCATCGCATCGGTCGAACTGGTGCATCCATTGGAAATCACATGACTGCGGCCCTGAAGGCCGAAGAATATGGATATCTCACTGGACAACATTCCCACCAGAGCGTTGGAAATGGCATAGGGGCTGATTTTGTGAATATCCTGAGCAAAATAATGAGCGAACTGCTTTTCCGAAAAGTCGAAACCCGAACCGCCGGTCCCTACCAGCACACCCAGGCTTTCGAAATCCTCCTCGTCGAACTCATCGAGATCGATTCCGGCATCCTCCAAAGCCTCCTTGGCGGCCGCCACACCCAGAGGCACCGTCCGTGGAAGCTTGTTCAAATCGGCTTTCGAGTAGTAGGCACCCGGGTCAAAATCCTGCACTTGTCCCGCGATCTGGCAGTCCAGTCCCGAAGGATCAAAACTGCTGATGCGGCGGATGCCGCTGACCCCGTTACAGGTGTTTTCCCAGAATTGCTGTTTGCCGGTGCCGTTGGGACTCATCACTCCCAACCCGGTAAAAACGACTCGCCTTGACATCATCGATTTCCCCTAAAAATCCTTTTCTATTACTATTTTATAGATTTTATCACACCGCTTTTATAGCGGACACACCAAAATCTAATGGACTAATTGTAGCCTGGAAAGGCTCCATTAGAGCACTTGGTAACAATTTGAAAAATACCGGATTGATGCTAACCTATTCCGATTGAATACTGGTTACACACTTCTTCCTGGAGTTATCCGCACTTGAAAAAACCGGCTACCATTCCCGAAATGACCGGCCAAATGTTGATGGCCGGATTCGAAAGCACCACGCTGACCCCGGAAACCGAGGACTTGATCCGCAACCGCCATGTCGGCGGGTTGATTCTGTTCAGCCGCAACTATGAGAACCCGAAGCAGTTGCACAGCCTTATCCGGAGTCTTCAAGAAGTAGCGGCCTCCACCTCCACCGGGTTGCCGCTATTCATTTCGGTCGACCAGGAAGGTGGGCGCGTGGCCCGGTTGACGGAGCCCTTCACCCAATACCCGCCGCTGTGTTGCCTGGGCCATGCGCAATCGGAGTCCCTGGCTTACCGGTTCGGCCAATCGCTGGCGGCTGAACTGGTGGATGTGGGGATCAATATGGATTACGCTCCCGTACTGGATGTTCATACCAATCCGGAAAATCCCATCATCGGCGATCGCGCCATTGCTTCCGACCCGGATACGGTAGCAAAGCTGGCCAACTCGTTTATCAAGGGGTTTAAGGATAAAGGCATGATCCCCGTGGGCAAGCATTTTCCCGGTCATGGTGATACCCAAGTGGATTCGCATCTGGATCTGCCCACGGTCACAAGAGATGCCGCCACTCTGGAAGCGGTGGAACTGGTCCCTTTCCGGGAAACCATCGCCCAGGGTCTGGAGGTGATCATGACCGCGCATGTGATCTATACCGCCTGGGATAAAAAGAATACCGCCACTTTTTCCAAAACGATTCTACAGGATATTTTGAGGCAGAAATTGGGATTCCAGGGGGTGATCATGTCCGACGATCTGGAAATGAAGGCCGTAGAAAATTATTTTCCCTTCGACGCGTTTCCCCGCATGGGCATCGAAGCGGGGTTGGATATGTTTTTAATCTGCAATAACGTGGAAAAAGTCAGGGTTTTGCACGACCAGTTGATTCAAGATGTGAATAATGGAACCATTCCCACTGCCCCGATTCAACAATCGGTGGAGCGGATTCTCCGTTTAAAAAAGAACCTTATCCCCCCTCCCATCAACCCACCTGATCCGGCACACTGGCAGGAAACCCATACTCCCCTCGCCAGCGAACTCCAGTCTCATCTGCCGGATTGACCCAAACTGAAAATACAGAAGCCGCCGCACGTGGAGAACCCGACCCCAAAAAAAACTTTTTTTATCCCCCCCGGAAAACTATTTCCCCGCTAACCCAGATTCGATGAACCCAAAAAAATAAGAGTATTCAGTCGTAGCTATAGTCATAAATTTCAACCGAGCCCCCATTAAAAACTTTGAGTTCCCTCTCCCAGGATAGAATCGCCTAACCCGCCGTTTATTATGGAAATTAGCATAATTGAACCCCTGATCGTTCAGCAAGGATTTAAGTTGAAGGAAAGAAGAGCACACAAAAGAATAGAAAATACACCCTAAAATAAGTATTCGAAGAGACGATTTTTTTTCACCTGATAATTTCGGAAAACCGATTTTATAATTGCGTTTATTAGGGGACAGCGAACTTCCTGTGGGCTTAAGCCCTTTTTATTTCAGAGGTTTGGAGGACTTTTAAGTTGACAGGGAAATTTAAAAAAACTACAGTGTGGCTCTCTTTAAAGGTCAAGAGTCGACTCATTGACCTAGCATTTCTGAAACCAGTCCTGGGAGGGCAACCGGTTCAAAATGCTTTGATTAAGAAGTACCCCAAATTCACCCTCTTCAGGGTAAAATACGACTTTTGAATCTTTTATTGGCGGACCGAACGATGCAAGACAAAAAAGGAGGGGCAGCGAAAAACCTGGGGACCCGTCTCCGGCAATGGCGAAAAACCATGCCGCTCAAATCGTTTGAACTGGCCAAGCTGATTAAAATCTCCCAGGGCTCTTTATCTGACATCGAAAACAACAAATCCCTGCCCTCAGCTGATACCATCGCCAAACTGTATCTCTACACCGACTTGAATATCATCTGGTTGTTGCTGGGCAAAGGCCCAATGACCCGCGACCGTTCAGCGGCATCTGATCTGGATGAAGGAACGCTGGTTCTGGAAACCATACAGGATTATGGAGAAGACCCAAAATTGGGGGAAGTGGTCGAGAAAGCCGTGCGCATTTACCGCCGCGGCAATCAGGAAAAAAGAGCTCACTTGATTGGTTTTCTCAACGGTGCCGACCCGGGAGAGAATTAGCCCGTTCTGCTATTGACCCCTCGCCTCGCCTATCACAGCTTTTGAATTTCGAGACCCACTTCAAATATCCGGCTTTGGCCCGGCTCTAACGCTACCCTCCAACAGCCCGCAATACAGGAACCCTGATAAACGCTCTCGAATCCTTCTTCGGATTGCGATACTGTTTCTACCGGAAACCGCCACAACTCGACGGTGGGGCTGTATTTCAGTTGCAATTCAAACCCGAAAAACTCATCCCTTAGTCCCAGGGTTTGAATATCGGGCAACACGCCTTCACTCGCCATTCTTGAATCTTCCAGCCCGCCTTCGGGTAACATATAGGTCCGATCCGCCGCATCCCCTGCCAGCAAAGTGAAGTTATGCTCTACGACCCACACGAAGTCCAAAGGCTTTTCCCCTTTATTATGAAGACGATAGCTCACCTCCAAAACGGCGTTTTGGGGATCAGACCTATAGGTCTTTACAACGTCAAGCTTGATATGCCCATTTCCGGAGCTTTCTCGTTTCAGCCGCAACACAAAAGGCACTTGCGGGTCAACAGGATCGTCCCCGCGCTCCCACTGATAAGGCTGGCCCGCAAAGGACAACAGCGCTTTATGATGGTTGTTCTTGAATTGCTCCAATGAGGTGCTTGAAGCTAAACAGTGGTCCATGAAGGAATACCGGTCCCGTTGATCATAGATCAATTTTTCCTGCAACCCCTCCTTCTTGAACCGCACCCGGTCGTGGATGGAGTGAGGTTGATCCCCTCCGGATTTACCTTTTTCCCGGGCTTTGAGAATATCCTGATGGTACACCTCGGGCCGGCGGCGCAGAACGTTGCTCACATTGAAACAGGCCGGGCGGTAATCCAGCTCCATCAACGCCCCGCCTCGCGCGGGTGCAATGAAGGCGCTCATTTTGGGGTTGCTGACAATCACTTCTTCAAATCCATCTTGATTGAAGTCGACCGTTTCCACACTCAATCCCCGGTCCGTGCCCAACAGTAAATCATCGGCGCTGTTTTCCGCCGCGATGATTTGAGCGTACAAGGCATGCCTGAGGTAATTCAGATACAACCCGCCGAACAGTCCGTGCCAATAGGCGCAATTGCACTGGCTCCGGTACAGGGCGCGCAGAGCGCCGCTCGTCTCCTGATGTCCAGGGGGCAACTGTTTCACCTTTCTCCCGGCATACAGCATGCGCTTGTGCAGGTGGTTGCTCTCTTCATACTTGGTTAAAAAGTTATCCCACTCCCCGCCACGCAAAAATTCCTGGACACGCGCCTCATCGACTTCTGCGGCCTTCAACTCTTCCTTAAGTTCCCGGAAACGTAATCCCGCCTCGTAAGGCAGGGACCACTCCATCATCTCCTCATACGAGGCCACGGGCAGATGCACCCGGCCCGCAGGCGGATGCCCATCCAGATATTCACCGAAGGTTACCGTCTCCAGCCAATCCGATTGCTCCTCCAACGCCTTAAAAAGATTGTGAAGATACTTTTCCTTATAGACCCATTGATGCGTCTCCGGCCAACCGCCGAACTTTTCGCCGTCATCCGCATACGTCACCGCGTCAAACCCCCACTCTTTCCGATAGCGGCGCAAATGCTCGACGGTCACCTCGGGCAGATCAAACGGAATGGAATAGCGCAGGGTCTTGCTGATGGGAAATACACCTACCGAAAATCCTTCGGTCTCCGTCAGATAGTACCCGTGCATCTGCCGCTCCTCCAGTCCGCATAATAGAAATGCGTGTCGTCGACAATGGTGTAACGGATGCCCGCCTGCGCGATGATTTTCGGCAGATGGGGCGACCAGATCCGCTCCGTCAACCAGAGCCCCTGCGGCCGGCAACCAAACTCGGCCTCCAGAAAGTCGTTCATCATGCGAATCTGGCCGATGGCATCCTCTTCCGGCAGGCTGGACAAAATGGGTTCGTAAAACCCGCCGCTGAGAAGTTCCAACTGGCCACCTTGTACCAAGCCGCGGATGACGTCCAGATATTCAGGTCGATGCGCTTGCAACCATTCCAGCAGGCATCCGCTAAAATGGGCGGTGGTTTTCAGTTGGGGAAATTGTTGCAGAACTTCAAAGTATGGCCGGTAGCATTGACTATACACTTCTTCAAAAACGTGGTCGAAGTTGCCCAGGGGCTGGTGGTTGTGGACGCCGAAGAGAAACTTTAACTTTTCCATAACGCCTCAGCGGCTGGTGGTACAGAGGAATAAATATCAGAAGAACTACCCTTCGTTTTCCACCGGGACGGGGTCTTCGAATGCGCGCAGGGTATAGAGCTTGTAGTATAAACCTTCGTTGGCCATCAATTCCTTGTGGTTTCCCGTTTCCACCACCCGGCCCTGATCGAGAACGATGATCCGGTCGGCATTATGAACCGTGCTCAACCGGTGCGCGATGATGAGCGTGGTGCGGCCCTGCATCAGGTTTTCCAGCGCGTCCTGAATCAGCATTTCCGACTGATTATCGAGGGACGAAGTGGCTTCGTCCAGGATCAGAATTTTCGGATTCTTCAACAGCGCGCGGGCGATGGCGATCCTCTGCCGCTCACCGCCGGACAGCTTGACGCCCTTCTCGCCCACCACGGTATCGTAGCCCTGATCCAGGTTCTTGATAAAATCGTACGCATTGGCGAAACGCGCGGCCTGGTCCAGTTCTTCATCGGTCGCGTCCAGTTTGCCGTACAAAATGTTTTCGCGGATCGTGCCGCCGAACAACAGCGTTTCCTGCGGCACCAGCGCCACATGATTCAAAAACGTTTTGAGCTCGGTTTCGCGAATGTCATGGCCATCGACCCGAATGGTTCCCGCATCCACATCGAAAAACCGGTGCACCAGTTGAATGACAGTGGATTTGCCCGCGCCGCTGGGACCCACCAGCGCCACCTGCTCTCCCGGACGTACTTGCAGGGACACGTCTTTCAATACCGGGATATCTTTATTGTATCCAAAAGAGACATGGTCGAATTCGATTCCACCTTGAACCTTGTCGAACGCCACCGGATTTTCCGGGTCCACAATCAACGGCCGGGTTTCCAGTATTTCGTAGACTCGGCGGATGGCTCCCAACGCTTCCTGGATTTGCGTGTACAGGCGCACAAAGGTTCCGATCGGCCCCGCGATGATAATCGCATACAGAAAAAATGCCGCGAGTTCTCCCGGCGTGGTGGTCCCGGTCATGACCTGCCGTCCGCCGTACCATATCAACAACGCGGAAACCAGAAACGTCAGGAACAAAACAAACGGACCGAAGAAAGCAGAGACCTTTACTTTTTTTACTTCGGCATCGAATGCGCTTTCGATCCCTTCTTCAAACCGTTTCTTTTCGTAGTCTTCCCGATTGTAGGATTTGACCACTTTGATGGATGAGATCACTTCCTCCAACACGACCATCGTGCGGGCCAACTGGTCCTGCACCTGTCCCGCCAGATTACGCAGGCGTTTGCCGAAAATGCGGGCGAATAGCATCAACGGCGGCAGTACGATCAGAATCAAGCCCGACAGTTTCCAGTTCAGATAAAAAACGATGGCCAACCCGCCGACCAGTGTAATGGTTTGACGCAGAACCGCCACGGGAATGGACACCAACGCTTTTTGAATCACCGAGATGTCGTTACTCATTCGGGAGATGATTTCCCCCACCCGACGCGCCTGGAAAAATCGCAGGGACAAACTTTGGATGTGATTGAACAGATCCATCCGGAAATCGGCAGTCATGCGGTTGCCGACAAATCCCAGAATATAATTCTGAGTAATGCCGAACACCATCTGAAACGCGATCACCGCCATGATGTCCAGAGTCAGATTGTTGAGCGCCACCGCGTTCTTCTCCACCACCACGACGTTGATGATGTTGCGCACAAGGAGAGGCAGATACAACGTGATCACCGAGGTCACCATCAGGCACAGAAAAGCGAACACGATGCCCTTGCTATACGGCTTGGCGTAGCGCAGTATTTTGGAAAAATCTTTCATATAAGAACCATTGTGGACGAAGCTCTATGCGGCGATCGATTCCATAAACCGGTCGCGGATTTCCTCGGGAGTATGTGTCACCCGGCCCTGGGAAGCATCAAACGCCGGCTCTACCTTGATGAGCAGGAAAACCGGCCCCTCGGCCTGATACAACTTTTCATAGGCGGGCTGGATCTCCTCCGGGCGGGTCACCCGCACCGCCTGCTTGTAGCCGACGCTTTTAGCCACCTCTTCCAAACGGATTTCATGCGACAGGGTGCGCTGACTTCCAGTCGATTCGTACACTTCGTTATCGATTACGATATGGATCAGGTTTTTTGGTGCGCAGGCGGTGATCATCGCCAGAGTGCCCATCGCCATCAGCACATTGCCGTCGCCGTCCAGGATCAACGTTTTCCGTTCCGGTTGCGCCAGCGCCACGCCGAGCCCGATGGACGACGCGAGGCCCATCGACCCGATCATGTAAAAATTTTCCTTGCGGTCTGTCACGTTGAAGAACTCGCGGCTGATGTAGCCATTCGCCAGCACCGTCGGTTCGTTCTTCAATAGCGGCGCCAACTTATGAAACGCTTCAATGCCTTTCATCAAACAATCCTTTCTTGACCAACAGCGTGTAAGGCACCTTCTCATCCTTTATTTTTTTGAGGGCGGTGGTCAATAGCTGATCCGAATTATTCTCATCCAGCACCGCGTACTCCATACCTGACGTCTCAAGCAACGGCTCGTTGATGTCGCCCATGATGATATGCTCGGGCGCGTCTTTGCCGCCGCACCCCCGCCAGCTCATGATGACCAGCACGGGAATTTTGTAGATGAGATTAAGGGAGGTGAAGGCGTTGAGGCTGTAACCGAATCCCGAATTTTGCATCAGCAAAACCGGTTGCTTGCCGCCCATGTAGGCCCCTGCGCACAGCCCCACTCCTGCGTCCTCACGCACGGAAGGGATATACCCAACTTCCCGATCGGCTTCAAGTTCAGCGATCAGGCCGGACAACAACGAACAAGGTACTCCGGTGAAGAAATCAAAACCGTTTCCCCGTAATTTGTCGACAAAAATTTTAGATGAAAGCATCCGAATAAGAAAAGTGAGGTGTGGAGCCGACGCGCCGTCCTACCCAGCCGCCGGGACTCGACAGCGGCCCGTTACCATTTATCGACCAAACGTTCGCCGCCGAAAGTCGTCTGCAGTTTGTGAACCAGCTTGATATATTCCGTAATCCCATCTTTTCCCTGAAACTCCACTCCCAAGTCTTTGGCTGCCTGATTGGACATCGGCACACCCTCTTCCCCTTTGACCCCTTCGATTTCGCCGAAGGAATCGATGAGGTCGATGATCATCTGCCCGAGATCCAGATTGTGAATATGGCCGTCGATCAAATGATAAATCTTACCGGCGCAATCCGGGTTGCCGATCACTTTTCCCAGTGCCTGTGTCACCGAATCGACCGAAACGTACTTGGTGCTTCCCTTGAGGTCGACATTGTAATTGGTCGCCAGGTAGTCGATGGTGTTGAACCATTCGGACTTGTCAATTTGCGGCTTCACGCCGTAGATGGTCACCGGACGCAGAATCGTCACGTTGAAAGCGCGGCTCCGTTGGTAAAAGGAACAGAACGATTCGATCGACGACTTGATGGAACCGTACAAACTTCCCGGCATCACCGGATGCGTTTCGTCGAGCGGGTGTTCGGCGTCGACGGTCGGCAGGATCTGGCCGAACACGGTGCAGGCGCTCATGAATACCACCTGTTGGACCCGCGCCTTGCGCGCCGCTTCCAGGAGGTCGAATGTGCCGTTCACGTTGACTTTGACCAACTCATCCGCGGTTTGCACGGGACCGGGATAATGCGCCAGGTGAACCAGCACATCCATGCCGTCCACCAACTTGGCCAGCGATTCCTTGTCCTCCAGCCCGCCAATGACATAATCCACATCCTCGAAGGCCTTCAGGTGATCGACCACGCTACCTTCGCGGATCAAAGCCCGAACACTGGGCTTTCCCCCTTCTCTATTTTCTTCGCACAGCTTCTTGATCAAATGGGATCCGACCATGCCGGTGATCCCGGTGATTGCCACGTTCATTCAAACCTCCAAATACTTTATTATCAAGCAGTTAGTTCTGCATTGATGAAAGTTTCCAATTCATAAAAATTTCCGGCCGAACGAACCTCCACACGTGGGAGCATACCTGCAGGCCGGACTGATACACCTAAATTGAATGGGTCAATTATGATTGCAGGCATTGGGGAAGTCAACCGGATTTCCCCTCCAAACAGGGGGAATTCGCCAGTTACGGGGTAGGGGTTTGAACCGCCGCCTGCGCGGCGGAAAGCAGGGCGGTGGGCACACGGTACGGGGAGCAACTCACATAATCCAACCCCAGTTGATGAAAAAATTCGATGGACGCCGGATCGCCGCCATGCTCCCCACAGATACCGAGGTGGAGCTTTTTGTTAGCGGCGCGTCCTTTCTCAATCGCCATCGCCACCAACGCCCCCACACCTTTCTGATCGACGCTGACGAACGGGTCTTCCATCAAGATGCCGTTTTCCAGATAGTGGGAAAGAAACACGCCCGCGTCATCCCGGCTCAGGCCCAATGCAGTCTGGGTCAGATCGTTGGTGCCGAATGAAAAGAAATCGGCTTCCCGCGCGATTTCATCGGCGGTGATGGCGGCGCGCGGTAGTTCGATCATGGTGCCGACCTTGTAATCCAGTTTCACACCCGATTTGCTGATCACTTCTTCAGCGACCGCGTCAATGCGTTCCCGGACAATCTTGAATTCATTGACGTGATTCACCAACGGGACCATGATCTCCGGCAGAACCTTGCTGCCTTTTTTAACCAGTTTGCACGCCGCTTCGACGATGGCCCGCACCTGCATTTCATAAATCTCGGGGAACACAATGCCCAACCGGCACCCGCGCAGGCCCAGCATCGGGTTCTGCTCTTTCATGGAATTGATTTTCTGGGTCAGTTGGGTGGCGGGAACTCGCATCTGCTTGGCCAGGGTTTTGATTTCTGCCGGAGTACCGGGCAGAAACTCGTGCAGTGGCGGGTCCAGCAAACGAATGGTCACCGGCAAACCGTCCATCACTTTAAAAATCTGGACAAAGTCGGACCGCTGAATCGGCAGGAGCTTTTTGATGGCTTCTTCCCGCATCTTCTTTTTGTCCGCAATAATCATTTTGCGCACCAGCAAAATACGTTCTTCATCGAAGAACATGTGCTCAGTGCGGCACAGCCCAATGCCCTGCGCACCGAACTCCCGCGCAACCAGCGCATCGTGCGGCGTATCCGCATTGGCGCGCACGTTGAGCACGCGCATCTTGTCCGCCCATCCCATCAACTGCCGGAAATAACTGGTAATGCGCGGCTGGGTCAATGGGATCTGGCCCTGCATCACCTGCCCCGTCGTTCCGTCGAGGGTGATGGCGTCGTATTCTTTCAGGACGACTCCGTTGAGCGAAGCTCTTTTCTTGCGAAGTTCCACCTGCAATTCGCCCAATCCGGAAACGCAGGGTTTGCCCATGGAGCGGGCGACCACCGCCGCGTGCGAGGTCATCCCTCCCTTGGCAGTGAGAATTCCCTGCGCCACACTCATGCCATGAATATCCTCCGGTGAGGTTTCCATCCGCACCAGGATCACACGCTCCTTCTTTTTCGAAAGCTCGATGGCATGCTCCGGTGTAAACACCACTTTGCCGGTGGCCGCTCCCGGTGATGCGCCCAATCCTTTGCCCAGCACCTCCACCTTGGCATTAGGGTCCACCATCGGATGAAAAATCTGATCCACCTGCGTCGCGGGTACGCGCAGGATGGCTTCCTGCTTGCTGATCAATCCCTCGTTCACCATATCCACCGCCACCCGGATCGCGGCGGCGGCGGTGCGCTTGCCCGACCGCGTCTGGAGCATGTACAACTGGTTCTCCTGTACGGTGAACTCGATGTCCTCCATATCCTTGTAATGGCTTTCCAATTTTTTGTAGACGCCGGTCAGCGCTTCGTATATCTGCGGCATATCCTTTTCCAACTGCGCGATGGGGTTCGGTGTGCGGATGCCCGCCACCACGTCCTCGCCCTGCGCGTTGATCATGTACTCGCCGTAAAATTTATTTTCTCCGGTCGCCGGGTTGCGCGTGAACGCCACGCCTGTTGCCGAGGTCGGACCCATGTTGCCGAACACCATCGACTGCACATTGACCGCAGTGCCCCAGTCGTCGGGAATCCGGTTCAATCGCCGGTAGGTGATAGCCCGATCCGTGTTCCACGAATTGAATACTGCCTCCACCGACAACTTCAGCTGGTCCATTGGTTTGTCGGGAAACGGTTTGCCGGTTTTGCGTTTGACCAGGGCCTTGAAATCCTTGATGACCATTTTCAGATCGCCCACGCCCAGCTCGGTGTCGAACTCGACCTTCTGTTTGGTTTTTCTGCGGTGCAGGATGGCTTCGAAATGTTCGCCCTCGATGCCCAATACCACATTGCCGAACATGGCAATGAACCGGCGATAGCAATCGTAGGCGAACCGACCGTCGCCGGTTTTTCCGGCCAGGCCGTTCAGTGTGTCGGCATTGAGGCCGAGGTTGAGGACCGTATCCATCATTCCCGGCATGGACGCGCGGGAACCGGACCGCACAGACACCAGCAGAGGCTCGTCCGTGCCGCCGAACTCCTTACCCATGACTTTTTCGAGGGTTTTCAGGTTGTCCAGCACTTCGTTCCACAACGACAGCGGGAGTTTTTGCTTTTTTTGGAAGTAATAGGTGCAGGCTTCGGTGGTAATGGTGAAACCGGGGGGGACGTTGATACCGAGATTCGCCATCTCGGCCAGGTTGGCACCTTTGCCGCCCAGCAACTCGCGCATCTCCGCTTTGCCTTCGGTTTGATCGGCGCCAAAAAAGTAAACGTACTTACTGGTCATTTCCAGGTTTCACGGACTCCGTAATAGGAAACGTCTCATCTTTAAAAAGGATCAGCGAATAATAACATTAAAGATGCGGCAACAGGGGAAAGGAATCACTTTTTTTCAGTTTTTTTGAGCACGATCTTGGAAAAATCGGCTAACGGAGAAAACAGGTCGGCAATCGACTTGAGCAGGGCCATGCGGTTGGCCTTGAGCGCAGCATCGTCCACGTTGACCATCACATGGTCGAAGAAATCGTCCACCTCGCCCTTGATCACGGCAATCTTCGCCAATGCGGCGGAATATTCACCCGCCTGGACGTGCCTCTCTATCGTCGACTTGATCCCGGTAAATCTCCGGAACAGGGCCAGTTCCGATTCCTCTACAAGAAGGTCCTCATTCACCTCGCCCGGCACGTCGCCCTCGATGATGCGCACCACGCGCTTGAACGCCGTCGCCAGGTTCTCAAAGTAATCCTGTTTTTTGAGATCGGCCAGGGCCGCGGCTTTTTCCTTGGTATCTTTCAAGGAAACGATCTCCGTCTCTAGCACGGCATCGATCACGTCATACTCGAATCCCTCGGCGCTCAGCATGGTTTTGAACCGCTGGGCGAACAGATCCTTGCAATGCTCGCGGATTTCATCCTTTGAAAGCTTGACCTTGTCTCCCAAGGCCCCGATGCCCTGATCGATCAACCACCAGAGCGCAACGCTATAATCGTAATGAATCAATATCTGGATGATTCCCAGGGCGTGACGCCGCAACGCGTACGGGTCTTCCGAACCGGACGGGATCAATCCGACACCGATACAGCCGACGATGGTGTCCAGCTTGTCCGCCACCGCCACCACGGCACCCGCTTGGGTGGAGGGCACGGCGTCTCCCGCAAAAGCGGGTTGGTAATGTTCTTTAATAGCCTGCGCCACCTCCGCGCTGTCTCCGGAATGCTCGGCGTAATAACCGCCCATGACGCCCTGCAGTTCCGGGAACTCGAACACCATCTGCGACACCAAGTCGGCCTTCGACAATAAAGCGGCGCGCTTGGCGGTTGCTTCCGCTTCCGGACAAACCTTCTGCGCAATCGTTCCAGCCAGGGACACGATGCGCATCAGCTTTTCGTGCGAGGTGCCAAGGTCTTTCTGGAACACCACGCCTTTCAACTCATCGATAAAATCCTCCAGCTTGCGTTTGCGGTCTTCGTCATAAAAGAAGCGGGCGTCCTCCAGCCGTGCTTTCAGCACACGCTGGTTGCCGCGCGGAATGTCCTGACCCTTCGCCTTCATGTTGCTGATGGTGATGAAATACGGGAGCAGTGTGTCGCCCTTCCACACTGGAAAATATTTCTGGTGATGCTTCATGGTGATGACCAGCAATTCCTTGGGAAGCTCCAGGTAAGCCTTGTCGAACTCGCCGCGCACCGCCACCGGGTACTCCACAAGATGGGTCACCGTGTCGAGCAGGTCGGCGTCCTCCTGCACCTTGCCCCTCACCTGTTTGGCGATAGCTTTGATTTGATCCTTGATCGATTGGCGACGCTCCGCCGGGTCGATCATCACCTTGTGTTTCTTGCATTCCCGGAGATAGGTTTTGAAGCTGTCGAATTTGAATTTCTGCGGCTTGAGGAAACGATGGCCTTGCGAGGTGTTGCCGGCTTTGATGCCTTCAAAATCAAATTTCAGTTTCTTGCCGTCGAACAGTGCGGCAATCCAGTGGATCGGACGCACAAACGGCAGCTTGCGCGAGGCCCAGCGCATTTTCTTGGGGAAGGTGATGTCGGCCATCCACTGCGGAAGGTATTCATTCAATATGTGGACGGTTGACTGGCCCTTTTTCTCTACTTTCGCGCAGATCACTTCACCCTTGGCGGTGGTCTCGGTGGTGAGGTCGGCGATGTCCACGCCCTTGCCCTTCGCGAAACCGATCGCCGCTTTGGTGGGATTGCCTTCGGCGTCGTACGCCACCTTAACGTTCGGACCCTGGTAGGTTTCGACCACGTCTTTCTGCCGCTTGTCGACACCCGGGATATGCACCACCAGACGGCGCGGCGTGCCTATCACCTGCGGCGTGCCCGCAGACACGCGGCCCTTCTCGAAAAACTCCGTGAGCTTGCGCCCCATGTCCTCCAACGCTGGTTGAATGTACCCGGCGGGGATTTCCTCGGTTCCTATCTCTATCAGCAGGTCAGGCATGAACTCTCCAAAAACAAAGCGCTTATGAGCCGGGTATTTATCAGACAAACGGGGTAAAGTCAACGGCGAGCCGCCGACCGCGCCGCGCGGGGCGAACTGAAAAGCGTATAGACCGAGGAAAGAATCTGGATTTTGTGCTTCCCGATCGATGAGTTTGCCAAGTAAAAAAGGCGCCTCCTGCTTCCCTTAAATGGGAGCAGGGGACGCCTATCAGGATGCTAAACAATTATCTAATTAAAACGCAACCCGAACACCAATATTAAATGAATGGTTGCTATATTCTGATTCTATATCGGACAACCCAGGAATAAAGGCGGGTCCACTTGGAAACTCTGGGTCAGATGTGGCGAAATAACGATAATCTACAGTAAGAGTGGTCGTCGGATTGATGTTATATCCAACACCGGCCATAAACTGATAAGCAAAAACGATGTCACTGTCATCGATTAGTGCTAGAGAGGATATGGTTGGCGCGGTAATATCTGCAGTAACATTAGCAAATCCCACTCCCAATCCTAAATAAGGCACCAAAGGGGAGCTTGCCATATGAAAATCATAGTATCCATTTGCCATAAAGCTGAGAGCTGATACGTCTCCATCAACAGGACCGCAGCAAACCCCAAAAATCGCTCCCTCATCCGTATCATTTGAGCGATAGGCAATCTCGCCTTCAGCTCTGAAGGACCCAAAATCATATCCTAAAGCACCCCCGACTCTAAAGCCAGGGTCATAAGTTACTTCGCCAGTGAAAGCGAATGCACCAGGCCTATTTATATCACTATCCGAAAGTAGGCTTACACCAAGATTGCCTGAGAAATACATCTTGCCATTCGCCGCCTGCGCCGACGTGGCCATAAACACCGCCGCGAAAATCATGGTTATCAAAAAACGTTTCATTACTCTCTCCTTATTGGGACCCCCCGTTGAACATTGGCATATGCCGTTGGGACAATCGATCCCCCTCTGTAACTTGACAAATTTTTATTACGTTAAAACATATACCGCGCGCCTACTGTAAATTCGTGGAAATCAACCGCACCTGAATCAGCGATCCCCAAAAAGCGATACCCGCCGGTCAGAATAATATTGGGAGCGATCTCATATCCTGCACCCACCATAAACTGGTAAGCAATATCGGTTTCACTGCCACCCACAGTACCGAAGAAGGGAATGACGAATTCAATGTCAGTATTTGCGAGCCCCAATCCAAAGCCGACATAAGGCGTTAACGGGGAATTTATTTCAAAATCGTAATAACCGTTGGCCATGAACGTTAAAGTTGAAACTTCGCCATCAATAGGAGCGAAAAATCCAAAACCCGTCGCGGAATCCATTTCAACCCGGCGGTAGCCAATTTCACCTTCGACCCGGATCTGACCTATGTCATATCCCACGGCGCCGGTAATATTAAATCCGGGATCAAAACTGATGCTACTGCCAAAATCGTCAGAGTCTGACGCAATCGTTAATCCCAGATTACCCGCGAAATACAATTTGCCCTTCGGCGCCGCCTGCGCTGAAGTGGCCATAAACACCGCCGCAACTACCATGGTTATCAAAAAACGTTTCATTACTCTCTCCCTCCGCATAAATGGTTTCCCACTGTTTCAAAAAGAAACATACCCTTTAAATAGTGGGCTCCCCCGCAACTCATTGACTTACAAATAGTGTAAAGCTATTGGAAATGAAATCAATACTCTGATTAGGGTGATTTCTGGCTGCCGCAGACCGCTCCGAGCGGGGTGAACCAAAAAACTCATGGACCACAGATCCCTGTCCTGAGCTTGTCGAAGGGAACACAGATAGACACTGATGAAACCCGGAACAGGGAGGAGGAACACGAAACAAGGAAAAAATTTGCTCCGGGCCTTGCCCGGCGGCTTGTGGAATGGGCTGGCCTTTGATAGCTTGATACGATTCAACTCAAATTAAAGGTGGGGCCATGCTGACGGATGAAGAAGCGTTTGAACAATACGGCGACGAGCCCCTCTACTTCTCGCATTACTACAACTTCGTGTTCATCTACAAGAGCCAGGAACTGGACAACGGCGACCGCATCTATCTGCAACTGGGCGGGACCATGGAACAGGTGTCGGCGATGACGGTGGACGTCGCAGAGCACCTCACCCTCAACGACGACGCCGACCGCGAATTCGCCTATATCAAAAACGCCGCGAACCAGGTCATCTGGAAACACGGCCAGCGTGACGCTGGACCCAAATAGTCCCCCCTTCTTGAAGGGGGCAGGGGGATTTGGTCCTCTTTTCAATCGGCTTGCGGAATTAGGGTATTTTTGATAAATTTGGGCGATCCAAATCGACGAGCTTAATACGCATTCTATTTTAAAATTTTCTATACCTTGACCGTTAATAATTTTTTAAAGTTAACGAGGCTATAAATGGCCACACCACGTGTTTTTGTTAGTTCTACTTGCTACGATCTTCGATATATCAGAGAAAACTTAAAGTTTTTTATACATAACCTAGGTTATGAGCCAATATTGAGCGAAGAAGGTTCGGTATTTTACGATCCAAGTCTTAATGTGCAAGATGCATGTCTCGCTGAAGTACCTTCGTGTCAAGTGTTCGTGTTAATAATTGGCGGACGATTCGGCTCAGCTTTCAAAGACAGTGAAAAGTCCATTACTAATCACGAATTTATGGAGGCTGTAAAAAACAAAACACCGATATTCGCTTTAGTAGAACAAGCTGTTTATGACCAATTCCTTGTTTACAAGTCTAATTATTTCAACCAAGATGTTGATCCCTCTAAAGTCATATATCCATCAGTAGATTCAACGCTCATTTTTGACTTTGTTTCTCAAGTGCAGAATCAAGCTATAAATAATGCGCTAGTGCCTTTCGGGGATTTCGAAGAAATCCAATCTTACCTAAAAAAACAATGGGCAAGCATGTTTAATAAATACCTAACTGATGATAACGAAACAAACAGAGTCTCAAGCTTGCTCCAAGAAATCAAAAACACCAATGAAAAAATAGAATTTCTCTCAAGGCAAGTGGTCTCAACCATCGGCAATCCAATAACACAATTAAGGGTGAAGGTTTATGATTACCTTGTTGGCCAAAATATAGCTCACGATTTAAGCCTTTGGGATATTAAACCAACACCCGAAATATTTCTGGAAAATCATTCGCTAGAGGATGTATGTAACCATAACATTGTGTCCGATGTTGACGACGATGAAGGTAGCTATACCTTTACACATGGCGGCCCCCCATATAAAGCTAGCGATTCCAAAATACAAGATATGAGAAAGAACTTTAAGAGAGTTAGAAAACACCTTATTAAAATCATAGAGGAGGAAGGTACTTCATTAAAACAATTCATAAGTGGCTCTAAAGAATGATATGGAAGAGTTAGTTTACTTATCGGCCTTCCGCCTTAATTTTTTGTTAAGCCCAAATCCTATTTCTCCCCATTATTCTATCCACTTTCTATACCCACCAAAAACCTACCCGGAGTGCGGGTTTTGTTGTAATATGAGGTCCTTCGGATACAATAGTTAATTGGTACCAGCGTCACGCTGGAAATCCCCCTGGCCCCCTTCAAGAAGGGGGTATATTGTGTCGCCCTTCGACAGGCTCAGGGTGACACCGGCGAGCCGCCGGAGGCAATTTAAAAAATTATGAAAAATTACGATGTCATAGTCATAGGTGCGGGGCATGCCGGGTGTGAGGCGGCGCTGGCGTCGGCGCGGATGGGATGCGCCACGCTTCTGCTGACGCTCGATCTGGACAAGATCGCCCTGATGCCGTGCAATCCCGCCATCGGCGGTGTCGCCAAGGGCCACATGGTCTACGAGATGGACGCCCTCGGCGGGCAGATGGCGCGCGTCATCGACCAGACCGGTATCCAGTTCCGCATGCTCAACGCCTCGAAAGGCCCCGCCGTGCAGGGCAACCGCGCGCAGGCGGACAAACATCAGTACAAAACCGAAATGCGTCGCGTGCTGGAAGCGCAAAGCCACCTCACCATCGCCCGGGAAGAGGCGGAAGAACTCATCGTCACGGGCGGAGTGATCCGCGGACTCCGCACCGCCCAGGGCAACGAGTATTTGGCGGGCGCGGTGGTCATCACCACCGGCACCTTCCTGCGCGGCCTCGTGCACGTCGGCATGAACAGTCACCCTGCCGGACGTGTCGGCGAAAAGCCGTCCAACATGCTTTCCGAATCGTTGCTGGCCTGCGGGTTCGAGGTGGCACGTCTCAAAACCGGCACGCCGCCGCGTTTACTGCGCGACACCATCGACTTTTCGAAATGCGATATTCAGGAAGGCGACCGTGACCCGAAACCGTTTTCGTTCCAGACCGAATCGGTCGACCAGCGCCCGAAGGTGCCGTGTCATCTGACTTACACCAACGAGAAGACGGCTGAGATCATCAAGAACAACATGCACCTGTCACCGTTGTACAGCGGCAAGATCGAGGGCGTCGGACCGCGTTACTGTCCGTCGATCGAGGACAAGGTGGTGAAGTTTCCCGACAAGAGCACGCACCATATCTTCCTCGAACCGGAAGGGCTCGACACCGACTGGATTTATCCCAACGGCATCTCCACCAGCCTGGCGGAGGAGGTGCAGATCCAGGTCGTACGCTCGATCCCCGGACTGGAAGAGGCCGAGATGGTGCGCCCCGGTTACGCGGTGGAATACGACTTCATCCCGCCGACGCAATTGAAAGCGACGCTGGAGACCAAGCGCGTGCGCGGTTTGTTTCATGCCGGGCAACTCAACGGCACTTCCGGTTATGAAGAAGCGGCGGCGCAGGGATTGATCGCCGGCATCAACGCTGCTCTGCAGGTGCAGAAGCGCGATCCGTTCGTGCTGACGCGCATGGACGCGTACATCGGCGTGCTGATCGACGACCTCGTCACCCAGGGCACGAAGGAGCCGTACCGCATGTTCACCTCGCGCGCGGAGTATCGTTTACTGTTGAGGCAGGACAACGCCGACTTGCGCCTGATGGGCAAGGGCCACGAACTCGGGTTGATCCCGAAAGAAGTGTACCAGGCGTCGCTCGACAAGCACCGCGCGGTGGAAGTGGAAGTGGATCGCCTCAACCGCACCCCCATCGTGCCCAACAAACCGACGCTCGCGCAGTTGTCGCAGATCGGCATCTTTGATCTTAAAGGACCCACTACACTGGGCGGTCTTCTGCGGCGTCCGGAGATTAATTACGGTCAGTTGATCGATGTGTTTAACGGCGCGTCGGTACCGAAGACGGTAGCGGAGCTGGTGGAGATTCAGGTGAAGTACGAAACGTTCATCGAGCGGCAGAACCAGATGGTCGCCAGGCAGAAGAAGCTGGAGAACTACGTCATCCCGGCGGACATGGATTACCGGGGCGTTTCCGGACTGTCCAACGAGGAGGTGCAGAAGCTGGAGGAAATCCGCCCGGCGACGCTGGGCCAGGCCCTGCGCATCTCCGGGGTGACCCCCGCGGCGGTCAGCATCCTCATGCTCCTGCTCGAGAGGAGAGGCTCCTCACCCTCCTTACCCATAAACGCCTCCATTGGATGATTTTCTAAGTGCAGCACACTGATTCCGTGCAATGGATTCTCGAAGTCAACAAGAGCGATATTGCCTACATCGTCGGTCTGTTCGAAGCCTATGACGACTTCGCGGTGGTGCGCACGATCGACCCGGCGCGAGGTCATATCGAACTCATGACCTCCCCGGACTACGTCGGCGAAGTGGCAAAACTGGTGGAACGTCTTGCAGATGAAATTCCCCTGCGCATTCTTAAAAGCTAGACAGGATAACAGGATAAAAATCGGATAAAAAATTAGGGAAAAGAAGAAAGGGACAAACCGAGATTATTGCCTTGGACAAGCCCAGGGTAGGCACCAGTGGTTGATCAGATTTTATCCCGTTATCCTGTCAAATTTTTCAGGTTTTCTCTGTGCCCTCTGTGGTGACAAATCCCCCCATCCCCCTTCACAAAGGGGGAGCATTAAAACTGAATCAGTGAATACATCGGCAGGTCTTTGAGTTTCTCGCGGCCGTTGAGGAAGGTGAGTTCGATGATGAACGCGGCTTCGACGATTTCCGCGTGGAAGTTTTGGCGGATCATATCAACCGTCGCGGCCATGGTGCCGCCGGTGGCGAGTACGTCATCGATGATCACCACGCGTTCGCCTTCCTTCAGTGCGTCCTGATGAATCTCGACGGTGTCGGTGCCGTATTCCAGATCGTAGGTCTGCTTAAAAGTTTTGTACGGAAGCTTGCCGGGTTTGCGCACCATGACACATCCCGCGCCCAGTGCATAGGCGAGGGTCGCGGCGAAGATGAACCCGCGCGCCTCGATGCCCACCACATGATCGATCTTCTTCCCTGTGTAGCGTTCTTTTAAGTGATCCACCACGGTGGTGAACTGCACGGGGTCTCCCAACAGCGGCGTGATGTCCTTGAAGATGATGCCTTTCTTGGGAAAGTCGGGGATGTCCCGGATAATCTGCCTCAGCGCTTCCATTGCATTCCTTTCGGGTGATTAAAAATCAAAACGGTTGTCTGACGGGAGTCTAACTTAAAGAGTGAAGAATATCATTTTTTGAAATACAGGAATGGGTTTTTGGCATGGGTATCGTTGCGCACTTCGAAATGCAGGTGCGGTCCGCTGGCCCGTCCGGTTTTGCCGACGCGCCCGATCATCTGGCCGCGTTTTACCTTATTACCCTTTTTGACAAGGTTGCGCGAGTTGTGCGCATACACCGTGGTCAGGTTGCCGGGATGTTTGATGATGATCATCTGGCCGTATCCCGTTGGACCCCACCCGCTGAACTCGACTTTTCCACCCTCGGCGGCACGGATGGGTGTTCCCCGGCGCGCGCCGATGTCGATGCCATGATGATTTTTGCCGTTGCGCGTTCCGAAACGTGACGTCAGCACGCCGCCTTTCACCGGCCACATCAGTTTTCTCTTCGCGGACGTCGTTTTCCTTTTGGTGACTGTCTTCTTTTTGGCACTGGATTTCTTTTTCTGGGGGACGGGTGGTTTGGAAACACCGGGGGCGTTGGGCACCGTCGGCGCAACGTACACGACCCGGTCTGCCTTGGGAATCCACAAAAAATGCCCCACATCCAATTCCGACGGGTCCCGGATCCCGTTGATCCGTTGCAGTTCGTTGACACTCATTCCATACGCTTTGGCGATGGAGTACAACGTCTGCCCCTTTTTGACCGGGTGGTAGATGCCATCGGATCTGTGAAAATCATCGAACGCCTCATAGTAAGGCACACCCCCGCAATTGGAGAGGGTCAAGCCCAGCACCAGGCAAAGGGCGAAGCGAACCAGAAGCTGTCGGGGGGAGATCATGGCGGGATGACGTTAAATTATTGTTAATAAATAGCTTAAGATATAGAAAAGCACTGTGTCAAGGCGATTCCCGGCTTTACAAGGTCTGCCACATCCTGTATAAGTCGGGATCAGCGCGAAGCGGTTTGATTGCAACAGCTTGCGCCTCCCCACACGGGGAGGGGAAACTGGCTAAAAGGTAACTGCAAGAGAAACCTCTTGAGCGCAAGCGGAGTACCTCTGCAGGCAATTTGAAAATTATCTCCGGCGATTCGCCGGGCGTCGCGCTGGCTGGCCTCAACCCTCTTCATCAACAGAGAATTCATGTGACTCGTTTGATCCTGATTGGTTTCATCGCCTCGGTGGTGCTCGGCGCCTTTGCGGGATGCGGACCCAGCGCCAGGGACCCGCAACCGTTCGGCATCCCCTCCGCGTACAAGGTCGGCAAAAAACCCGCCACGCTGGTCGCCCACGACATGAACAACGATGAGTTTCCGGACCTCCTGATCCCAAATACGGACGACCACACATTAATGTTTTTTGAGGGCAACGGCGACGGTTCGTTCAAGGAACCGTTCGTGATGAACACCGGTCGAGAGCCGGTAGCTCTGGCGGTGGCGGATTTCAACAGTGACCGCATCCCCGATGCCGCCGTGTGCAATTACGGCGACGGTAATTTCTCCGTCATCCTCGGACAAGTAGATGGCGTGTTCAAAATGCTCGACCCGGTGAAGACCGGCAAGCTTCCGATCGCCATCACCACCGGCGATTTCAATAACGACCGCAAGGCGGATCTGGCAGTGACCTTGCGATTCGACAAGCTGATTATTTTTCTCGGCAACGGCGACGGCACCTTCAAACACGCGGAAGCCTATATCGCACCCGGCACACCGTCGCGACTGGTTGCAGGCGATTACAACGGCGACAACAACCAGGACCTCGCCATCGCCTTCAACGCGATGAAGATGAATTTCATCCGCATCTACGACGGCAATGGCGACGGCACCTTCCAGCCGCCGAGGAAAGTCTTCGGTGGCAAGCAGGCAAGCTTCATCACCCAGAGCGACATGAACGGTGACGGCCATCTGGACCTGATCATCTCCAGCGCCCTTGCGGACAGTTTGACTATATTTCTAGGCGACGGCAAAGGTGATTTTAAGAGACAGGAAGATTTCGCCGCGGAAAAGGGACCGGGATACATCGTGCCGGGTGAGTTTACGGGCGACAAGATACCGGACTTGATCGTCGGTAACGTGCGCGACGGCGACATCTCGTTACTGCAGGGGCGGGGCGACGGGTCGTTCATCTTTCCGCATTTCAATTATGCAGTAGGGCGCCAACCGCGCGCCATCGCCGGCGCCGACTTCAACAAGGACGGATTGAAAGATCTCGCAGTTTTACTCTACGATTCCGCCACACTCCAAATCTTCATGCGCAAAATCGACAACGGCCGCATCGAGTCCTGACCTCCCCGCACCACAAAACAAAAAACATCTGACAGGACAACAGGATAAAATCTGAATAACCCGGAACAGGGAAAAGGGGAACAAAGGAAGAATTGAAAAATCCAAACACAGATTCTTCGTCGCCTGCGGCTTCTCAGAATGACACACCCTTTTCAATTTGTCATCCTGAGCGTTAGCGAAGAATCTGTGTTTTCCCTTTATTCCCCCTCTAATTTATATTCACCCTTTTTAATCGGCTTGCGGAATATGTGAACCTTTGTTAAGTTTGGGCAACCGTTCTTAACAAAGGGAAAGGCCTATTTTATGAGAAAGCTACCCCTCTTATCAGAGTGAAATAATAGAGGTCGATTATGTCAAGCCCCGTATGGGTTGGTCTTTTTAAAATTAGAGATTTACTCGAAAATATCCACAGTGCAAATCAGCAATGGCCCCCAAAAGCAAACGGTGTGTATATAATTTCTAAGCGGCTTTGGAGAACAAAGCCAAATACTAATAGTGAAATTTTGTATGTTGGAGGCAACACAGGAAAGAGCGAACGGTTCGTTACGAGAATAGGAGACCTTATGGCAGACCTATTTGGTTTTTATGGAGGAAATACAGGGCATCATTCTGGCGGACAATCAATTAATAAATACTGCCATGAAAATAAGATACACCCACTAAATTTATTTTTAGGCTGGAAAAAATATCTCATAAGTCCAGAATCAAAATCAAGCGCTCCTAGTAATTGCTCTCGTTGCCAAGAAGTTCTATTACATGCAGACCTAAGTCCAAAGCTAAATAAAAATAAACCCTCTAAATGCAAATGGCATAGTTAGCCAAATTGATGGTATTAAAAATAGTTCAAATTCTAAAATCTTTTTTAATTAAATTTTTGAACCTAAAAATGGATAAGACTAAGAAAGATATATTTATTTCACCAGCCCCAGCAGTAGCAAAGACAACTGCATTATCACCAACTGTATGGGTTTCAGCGAATTTCTCACATAAATGGTTCGAAGATGCCTTACATGAGGCAACAACAGAAAACACTGAAAATTCAATGCGGCGCGAAATAATCTTTTCTGTTTGTTTTTTAGAAAGCTACATTTTTGAATGGGTTAGAAATATAGACATTGGTATTATAAATAACTACTTCCCAGCTCAATCAAGATATCAGGGCGATACTCGCTATCGCAGAACTCTTAAAAATAAGTGGAAAGGAATTCCAAAAGAATTATTCGGTGAGGGCAAACTAACCTGCGAGCCAAGCTTGAATCTTTCAGAACTAGGAATATTAATTAAATACCGAGATGGGCTTGTTCATGCCGCAGCCAGCCGTCCATCAACAGACGTCCAAGCTCCTAATGAAAAACCTGTACCACCAATCGATGAATTAAAAAAGCTAAGTTCAGGATGGGCTCTTTCAATAGCAGTAGAATTAGTTAAAAAGTTGCATAATGATTTAGGAACAGACCCCCCAGATTATTTTGAAAACTGGAAAAAATGAAAATATCCATACAGTCTTACAGAATCTATGGTTCTAAAAAACACTACCGGCAGGAATCACCGAGAACACCTTCCGCAAAACCACTTGTAATCTCCAATTACCCTCAAGCAAACGAGAAATCAGAAATAATCTTGGGAGAGTTTCCAAAAGATTATGAGATAGCCTTCCAGGCCAGGAAAGCATTTGTAAGAAGTCTTGCTGATTCTTTCATTATCCAAGCTAACCGAGAGGGAGAAGATAATGTTTTTGACGATTATATTCAAAAAACAATAGAAACATCAGAACTCAAAGTTTCGGAGGAAGATTGGAATTGTTATATAACTTTTATAATTGATAAAGAAATTGAAATTGAGGATGAATATATTAAAAACCGGAAATATCTTTGGTTGAACGCTAGAATAGCTACCCAATTAAAAGAAGAATTTCATCAATACTGTCAATTGTACCTTGATAGGCTGACCTCCCTCGGAATTATAGTTTTCGGAGAAGATATTATTTCAAATATTGTCGTAGAGGATGAAATTTTCTGCGCCCCAGATAAGATGCCGTTTAGCCAATTTGAAATTAAGGGTGGTGAAGCGAGTATTTCTCTAGAATTAGACCCTATTGAAGAAAAGTTGGATCAAAAAACTATCGAAAACTTATTAAATAATTTTTGCAAACTATCAAGTCGCGTCCATAAATTTTTCGATTCTGCAAGGCATTGGTATCTTGCCGCAGAAAAAGAAACCGATCCTTGGAAAAGGTTTATGTGGGGTTTCTTGGTAATGGAGATACTGGCAAGTAAAATATCTAACCAACTATATGATCATGTTATGGGGAGCTTAACTATTGAATACGATGCAATTGATAACGATGATGACAGGAAAATTGAACCTTGGATTTCTCTAAAAGAATTATATCCTCCTAAGGATCGTTTAAATTTGACCCAAAAATTCACAATAATGGCTATCGGATTGAAAAGTAAAACAATATTAAAAGATATTGAAGCTTTTAAAAAGATAAAAAAATCCAGAGACCGATTATCTCATGGAGACCTCAAAAATGAATCTGAGTTACCATTACATGAGTTTTTGCCTTTATTAAGAAGATATTTTGTAGAAGCAATAAAATTTAATTTAGAAAAAGGTAAAATTTCTCCTTTAGAGCCTCCTGATAATATGGAAATTAGGGTGAGTCTTTAAGCGAGGTGAAAAATCCCCCGGCCCCCTTCAAGAAGAGGAAGGTTCTCTCTGTGTCCTCTACGGTGAGTTAAGTCTTTTTTTATCCCCCGGTGAGTTTGGGGGCGGGGTAAGAGGGCAGGCGGTTGTAGAGGATCATTTTGGTTTCGGTGTCGAGGCGGCCGTGGTCCTTGAGGTTGTAGTAACGCTGGAACTTAGCCACAGCATCGGCGGTGCGCCGACCGTACCGGGGATCGGGCTGTTCGTTGTAGTAACCGAGCAGGTTCAACTGCTGTTGCAGCCATTTAGCAGGCTCACCTTTGTAGCCGGTTTTCATATCGCCGGGCAATTCTTCAAAATTTTTCCAGGGCACCCAGGCCTTGTGTGTCCACAGCGATTCAAATAGAGACAACGGAATTTCAAACGTCTCGTTGGAACGAAACACCCCCACATTGCCCTTGAGCGCCACCAACGCCAGGTAACGCGCGCCTTTGCCGTCCGGCAGGGTGAGCTCCACCAGAGCGGGATAGTTGAGCGTCGTTAACCGGTTCAGGTTGCTATTCGATTCATAAACGGAAAGCCCGTAATCGGTTTTTAGAATTTTCTGCGCCTGCGGCGTCAGGGTGACCGTTTCTTTTTTGAAAGCGCGCCACCGTTTCAACACCCAGCGCGCGGCTTCGATTTTACTTTCACCGGTTGTCAGCGTGGACAGCTCCTCGACCAACTCTTTTTCTTGAGAAAATTTGACCGGAATTTGAGAATCCGCGGACTCATTGACCGGGCTGTCGCCCACCGAAGACAGGGTGCGCGTTTGGGGCGACGCCTGGGGCACCAGTTGTCCCGACTGAGACAAATTCAGGGGTGTCTGCTCGATCATGTCGGTAATCTTGGTATCCTGCGGAACCGGATCAGATGATGAAAACTGGGTTTGAAAATAAACCGTGATCGCCGCCAGTCCACTGATCACCAAAAAAGCGGCGGCCAGCCTTCGAAGCGATCTGTTCCTCAAGGGTTTCGGTTGGATGTCCTCCAGAGTCTTCTCTGCCAGTCCGATAATAATGCGGTCGATCTTTTTCACTCCCCGAAGATGCGCCTCCGCCAGCGCCTGGTCGGCAAATCGGTTGATCAACCGGGGAAGGCCGCCGGAGGCCCGGAATACGGCATCGGCCGCAGGACGGCTGAAAGCCACCTTGCCCTTGCCGCCCGCCACATTCAGGCGATGCTGAATATAACCGTGCGTTTCTTCAAGGTTCAACGGATGCAGTTCCCACTGGGCACCGATGCGTTGCTGAAGTGATGCCATGGAGGACCGGTTCAGAGTTTTGTCCAACTCCGGCTGGCCGATCAAAACGATTTGGAGCAGTTTATCTTTTTCGGTTTCAAGGTTGGACAGGATGCGCAACTCTTCGAGCATCCCGGGAGCCAGGTCCTGCGCCTCGTCCACCACAACGGCGACGTACCGTCCCTCTGCTTTTTTCCTGATGAGGAACTTCCTTAAATGAAACAACAACTCTTTTTTGTTTTTGCTGTGCGACGGCAGATTGAACTCGGCGTTGATGGATTGTATCAGCTCCACCGCGCTGTCGCAGGGATGAATCAGAGTGGCGAAATCGATGCCCGAATTCAGTTCCCTTAAGAAACTGCAACAGAGGATGGTTTTTCCAGTCCCCACGGCACCTACGATTTTCACGACTCCCTTGTTCTCCTGAAGAGCCAGCACCAACTGGGCCAGCACTTCCTTGTGCCGGGGAATCAGGTAAAAGTATTCCGGGTCGGGGGTGAGCTCAAACGGCTTTGCGCTCAATCCAAAAAATTCCAGATAAGACTGTGCCTGCTTGCGTTTGGCGATCATCACTTCCACGTCGCCTACTGCACGGGGAGGAGCCGGAACCTCGTCCGGTTCACTTGAAGTGTCCGGTTGGATATCTTTAAGATAGGGTGTGGGATCTATTCGCGCGTTATATTCCTCGCGCTTGGCATCATCCGAAAGCAGATCAAACGCCTCCTGAACCTGTTCGATCTGCTCGATCAGCGAACCTTCCAAGGGACCCGGTTTGGGACGCTCCTGGGGATGATCGAAATATCGGATCCAGCCCAGATACGATTCCTTGATCTCACGCGGCGAGGCCTGGGGAGAAATTCCCAGCGCCTGGTAGTAATCGGTATATTTGACAGGGGACACAGCGCACTCTCCAGAAGTTCAGTTGCCGATTCGAAATCAACAGCCTTTTTTTGCCGCCGTATCAATATACAAATTCTGGAGAGAACTGTAAACAAAAAATAACGGACAAGTCCTTAAAAAACAATAATATGAGTGAAAATCCAGCGGTCTGGGCCGAATTTGCCCCAATCGGAGTGATGGGCTGAGAGCGGTTGACCGGAAAGGCTGGATAGGGGTATGGTGTGGCCCAACGGCTCCCTTGACAGGGAGGGGACCGGGCCAAGCCCGGTGTGAATATATCCGGAGTAATCTCTGTTTAAACTGGGTCCAGCATCACGTTGACCGGTAGCTCATGGTGACAGGACTCTGCGATTATGACCTCAAAGCCCAAACCCAAACCGAAATGTCCCGCCTGTGGAAAACCGGCGGTCAAGAAGGACAATGCCTTTTTTCCGTTCTGCTCCGAGCAGTGCCGGTTGATTGATCTGGGACATTGGCTGGCCAGCGGCTATTCCGTACCCAGCTCCCTTGACAGGGAGGGGAAAGATGCTGACCGTTAGCGGCTATTGACATCTACTGGGCGCAATTTAAAATTTGGGTCCAGCGTCACGCTGGCCGGTAGCGATTCTCCCTTGTCACCGGACCCCGAATCCCCAGAAAACAATTAAATGAAGAATCCCCCCGGCCCCCTTTACAAGGGGGAGCAAAATCAAAAATCCTGTTCATCCTGCTGATCCCGTTATTCGTTCCTCCAGGATGTTGATGGTTATCACCTGTTTGGGAGGACCTGTCTGCGTTTGGTTTTCTCTGTGCCCTCTGTGGTAATCAATCAGCTAGGGTTTGATGTAGAGGTAGCCCTGTTCCTGCAGGTCGGCGATGCGCTTGACAGCAACCGGGTGCGCGGTCGGTTTGAATCCCGGTGTCAGTTTATCCAATGGACGGTTGAACAGTTTCATGGACACCTGGCACATTTCCGGTTTCACGCCTATATCCAGAATCTTTTTCAGTTTGGCCTTGAGGGCGGGATCGACGCTTTCCTTATCGAACAGCATCAGAGCGGGTCCGTGCACAACGACCTTCACGTCGATTTTGTCCAGCCCGCCTTCCGCTTCGATGTGTTTGTTGATGAGCGCCATGGCGTACTTGGCGGTGCCGACATCCGAACTGTCGATGTGATACAGCACCTTCAATTTACCATCAGGTGTGCGATGGTTGTCCGCTCCCGCCTGCGCGGAAATCACTCCGGACAACAGGAAAATGCCAATCAGTAATATTCGAAATACCAGCTTGCGTTGCGACATATGATCCTCCTGGAACTGCGTTCCAAAGTTTTTTAAGATGAGCCCCGACCCGACCGGGGACGAAAAGTATGTTTGTCTGAGTGTACCACGGCTGAAATTTCCGCACGCAAATACTCAGCGGCTTTTTTTGGGTTCGTCAGAACGGGGAATGGCGGGCAGGTCGTTGAAACTCAGGAGATATCAGGAGTAGGTATACTTAAGCGATCTGATTACTTTACAGGGCAGTTCTGATTGTAACGGGTAAAAACAAAATTTGGTCCTTGACCGGGATGGGCGTTCCGTATCTTTAAGGCTTCGGCTTTCGCCAACTTGGCTTCCTCATTTCTGCCAGAAAGATCGAGGGCTTCCCCATACTCTTCAAAGAGAAGAGCTACCCCTATCGGATCACTTTTTACTGCGCCCAATTTTTTGATTGTTTCCAAACCGCTTGTGAAATATTGTACAGATTCTTTTTTTCGGCCTGTATCGTAAAATAAATGTGCCAACTCGAAATAATTGGCGCTTAAATTTCCGGGAGCCCTGTCT
Organism: Nitrospinaceae bacterium; assembly: GCA_965237905.1. Lineage (GTDB taxonomy): Bacteria > Nitrospinota > Nitrospinia > Nitrospinales > Nitrospinaceae > SZUA-226. The sequence continues at coordinate 1,576,188 of OZ250172.1, forward strand.
CCAGGAGACATTTTAAGATAAAGATCAAGCGCCTCTTTTAAAAATTTTTCAGCCTCCGTATGTTCACAAAGATAACCCGTCAACCGACCATATTCGTACTTTATCAAAGCAGTTTCATAGTCTGAAAGATGTCCCATCTCTGCATTGGCCAAGGCTCTGCTATAATTCTTTCTGGCTAATTCTAAATCCCCCATGTTTTCGGCCTGGATTCCTGCACGGTAATAATTTTTGTAGGTCCTTCGATTAATAGGATTTGCACAAGCAGTAATCCAACACAACACTAAAATAAGGGCCACCAAAGCAAATCTTTTTTGACCATAAAGAAAATGATCCATATCGAAAATTCCCCTAATTACAAATCATATGAAGTTTGGAGTTAACAATACTACATATCTGATTTTTTTGTCTTTTTTATTTATCCGGAATTGACGGCAGGTCGTTGAAACTCAGCTTGTATCCGGGATACGCGTATTTCAACAGAAGGTCGATCACCTGCCGAATAGCGGCGACGTGGTATTTGCGCGCGTGGGCGCCGTCGAAGTGCGGATCGTCTTCCTCAATGGAAATGGTTCCCGGATTGAGGTAGTTCAAATAGAACGCGCCGAGCGGGCGGAACTTCTCCAGCGGCTCGTCCTCCGGGCAGGAGTTGACGATGATCATGTGGATATCCTGCCCCGGCGTGGAATACACCTCGAACAGGCCGCCTTCCTTGATGGTGTAGCGGCGGCAGTAATCCAGAATCCGGCGCGCGTCCTGGACCGAAACCTCCTTGTAAACAACATGCATGAGCGTCCCGTGGCTGTATTGGTAATCCCGATTATGAGTTTTGGCGGCCCGGTTTGCAAACAAATAAAATAATGATATGGTTAAGAGAATCGAAACCGCGCGCCGCAATTTCGAAGACCTCAAACAAGAAAATTCATGAAAACGCAAACCACAGCCGGAGTTCTGTTATGAGATCAAACCTTTATTCAAAAATTGCCGGGTCCGCTGTGGCGGTTTTCCTGTGCCTGACCGTTGTCAACCTGGCGTTCGGGGTGACCCCGCACTTTGGCAACACAAAAACCGAGGACATCCGGCGACTGCTGAAAGTTTCGGGCATTCACGATCAATTGCGCATCGTGAAGAACAATCTGCTGAATCAATACTCGATGGGGTTTTCGGGAGCCTACCCCAAAACGCCGGACGCCTTCTGGGAGGAGTATTATGAACTGATCGGACAACAGGACGTCGACACCCTGGTGGAGCGGATGGTTCCGGTGTACGACAAAAACATGTCGCACGAGGTGATCCGCAAACTCATCGAGATGTTCGAGACACCGTTCTGGGAAGAATGGAAGGTGAAGATGCCCGCCATCAGCCGGGAGGCGGGACAGATCGGCAGTGAATGGGGGCAGGCACTGCTCCAGTCTGATGCCTTCAATAAAAAGCTGGAAGGGCTGATCAAAAAGCACGACCTCGAAGGCCTGAACAAAAAGTAATCGGAAAGTTGTAAGGCATCGCATTTTAATTCCCTTCAAACACCTTCCGCCGCTTCCGACGATCTTCTAAATATTTTTCGGCTCCACCCTCTTCCGTCTTATAATACTCAGAGGAAATATAAACAGGCTCAGGAGTGATACCGATGTTCGACGACCTCACAAATATATTTGAAATTCCCATCGCCGAGAAAGATCACAAAAAGGTGGCTCAGTTGATTCAGTTTATCGGCAAGATGTCGCTCAAGGGCGGTGGCAAGGTACCGCTCCTGCATATTCTGAATATTGCCGGATTCGATCAAAAAGAGGGGATACGCATTCAAAAGATCAGAGGCGACCTCATCCTGAAAAGCGAAAAAGGAAAACTGGAAGGCCTGTTTCTCAACACCGGCAAAAAACTACGCGAGAAGATTCCCAACGTGCCACTATTCACGCCGGAGATCATCGGCGAGAAAAAAATCGGCGGCAATTTCAAAGTCACCAAGGACCGGCTGGACCTCAGCAAAATTCGGGGACTGACCGTCATCAAATCTCTCGGCGAAGACCTGTTCGACCTGAAATTCAAAGTCCAGAAAGTCGTCCTCACCCCTAAGACCGTAGCCGTTATTTAAGACTCGGACAATAGGCATGCCTTTAAATAAAGTCCAAGCTCTTCTTATTTTCGTTTTTGCAGGATTGCTGGGCTACTACATTTTTACCAACGATATTGTAGCGCTTCTAATGGCTCTGATTTTTTTAGCGGTTGCCACTACTCTATTTATTCGGAATATTTTGAAAGGCAGGCCGTTCTGGAAGAGCTTCAAAAAATGGCTCGGTGAGGTGTGGGATATTATAAGCGGAATAGGTTAAATAGATTTACCAATGGTTTTCAGGTAACGCATTTAACTCTTCAATCCAAATTCTTCCGGATATTTTTTTCTGTAATAAAACCAATAAGCGATAGCAATAAGAAAGGCAAATACATAAGCCGCTTCTGAGGTTATTCGTAGCGCAGTGGGTTCGTAATAAATAAGATCTTTCAAAAAAGTTGTGGTAAAAAAAATCATAAATGGAATAAAAATCCAAAAACGGGACCAAATGTGAACCGATTTTTTATAACAAACAAGAAGCCCAATTCCCAAAATAACCGTATCAATTGACCAGGTAATATTCAAAATGGCCCAACCTAAAATCACCTGTTTTGAAATGGCCATGGGAAGATGCAGATACAAACCATAGAGCCCAGCACAAATAAAGGCTATCCCCGCTATTTTAACAAACAAAAATGCGTATCTTTCTGTCTTGCTGTTTCCTGGATTTTTTTCGTATAAAGCCATACACCTAATATAAAGGCTAAACAAGCCAGCGGATATAAAAATTTAACATTTTTTTCAGAGGCTCTCTGGACAGTTGACATTATGACTATTTCCCGGTTAAATACCCGCCATGAACTTTCAGGATGTGATTTTGAAGCTGGAGAAGTATTGGGGGTCGCGCGACTGCGTCATCCACCAACCGTACGATATCGAGGCGGGGGCGGGCACCTTCAATCCGGCGACGTTCTTCCGCGTGCTGGGACCGGAGCCCTACCGCGCGGCCTATGTCGAGCCGTCACGGAGGCCCACCGACGGGCGGTACGGTGAGAATCCCAACCGTCTGCAACATTATTACCAGTACCAGGTGATCCTCAAACCTTCGCCAGAGGACGTGCAGGAGCAATACCTCGACAGCCTCAAGGCGCTGGGCATTGATCCCCTGAAACACGACATCCGTTTCGTGGAGGACGATTGGGAATCGCCCACCCTCGGCGCGTGGGGCCTGGGCTGGGAGGTGTGGCTGGACGGCATGGAGATCACCCAGTTCACTTACTTCCAGCAGGTGGGGAGCATCGACCTCGATCCCGTATCGGTGGAGCTGACCTACGGGCTGGAGCGCATCACCATGTACCTGCAGAACGTCGACAACGTGTACGACCTGCAATGGAACGACACGGTCAAGTACGGCCATGTGCATCTGGAAACGGAGAAACAGTTTTCGAAATACAACTTCGAGGTATCGGACAAAGACCGCTTGTTCCAGTGGTTCGACATGTACGAGGCAGAAGCAAAGACTCTGCTGGAGCAGGACCTGGTCCTCCCCGCCTACGACTACACCCTGAAATGCTCGCATGCCTTTAATCTGCTGGACGCACGCGGAGCCATCAGCGTGACGGAACGCACCGGCTTCATCGGGCGGGTGCGGAAGCTGGCGCGGCTGTGCGCCGAGGGTTACGTCCGCCAACGCGAAGAACTCGGCCACCCCTTGCTGGCCTGATTTACCTCTTTGCCCCCTCCAGAACCACAATATATAGACATAAAACCTTAAAAATACCGCAATATGATGTATAATTTCCAGATTTTACCTAATCCCATAACTAATTGATTTTTAATGAGTTTTTATTGTCTCTAACTTTAATCTCCTTAAGTTATCAAATTCTAACTTTAAAAATTGATAAAATTTTAAAGTTAAAACAAAAAAGTGCGCTATAATTTCAAGTAATTAAAGTTAGAATTAGTTAACTTTAATTTTTTGCAAAAATTTAAAGTTAGGCTTGGAACAAAAAGAGGATTCCTAAAAAATGAAAATTCCCAACCGTGCGGGAAGATACATACGGCAAACTGCAGGTTTTAGCGCCTTTATCCCGGAGCCCCTGCCTTCCAACCCTCCGTTGGAGATGACCGATGACCTGATGTTGCTTCTGTCGCAGGCCGATCAGGCTCTGGCGCGTTTGGATGGGGTGGCCAGCATTCTGCCTAACCCCGATTTGTTCGTACTTATGTATGTAAGAAAGGAAGCGGTCCTCAGTTCGCAAATTGAAGGGACCCAGAGTTCCCTGGACGATCTCCTGGAATATGAAACCAAAGTCACCCGGAAAAGTATTCCTTTTGATGTGGGCGAGGTATCCAATTACGTGCAGGCGATGAATTACGGCCTTGAACGATTAAAGGATTTGCCTTTATCGCTACGATTGATTCGTGAGATTCACGAAAAACTGATGGACAAGGTGCGCGGCGGAAACAAAACGCCCGGTGAATTCCGGCGCACGCAAAACTGGATCGGTCCTTCTGGCTGTTCCCTAGAGGAAGCGATCTTTGTGCCGCCGCCTGTTCAGGAAATGGAGCAGTCCTTGAGCCAGTTTGAAAAATTCCTTCACCAGCCCGACAAAATCCCGGTGTTGATACAGTGTGGACTGGCCCATTGCCAGTTTGAGACGATTCATCCCTTTTTGGATGGAAACGGAAGAATCGGAAGGTTATTAATTACCTTCCTTCTGTGCCAGAAAGAGGTTTTGCGGTATCCTCTATTATACTTGAGTCATTATTTCAAAAAACACAAGCAGGAATATTACGACCGCTTGATGATTGTCCGAAATAATGGCGACTGGGAACAGTGGATCGCATTTTTTCTGAATGGAATCCTAGAAGTCAGCCGCCAAGCTCATGAAACCGCTCAAGCCGTTATAAACCTCGAAAAAGACCAAAGAGAAAATCTGGCTCATAAATTTGGCCCCAGATCCTCTACCATGAAATTATGGAGCCAGTTGTTTGAGCGCCCGCGCCTAAACAGTAACCTCGTCCAGCAGTTACTGGGATGCTCCCAAGCGGCTGCCATCAACGCTCTGAACAAGCTCACCGATTTAAAAATCCTGGAAGAAATCACCGGAAGTCAAAGATACCGTGTGTATCGTTTCTCTCCCTATTTGGATCTGTTCAAAAATTGATGCGCACGAAAAACCATATGCCGAAGCTGGCAGGGCTGTACGCCGAAGGCTACGTCCGCCAGCGCGAAGAACTCGGCCATCCCCTGCTGGCATAAACTCAGCGCACAAAAAAACCGGATCGGCGTTGGCCGGAACCCGGTTAATTATATCAATACTTGGTACGCTTAGACGAAAGAAGTTCGAACCAAAACCAGAAAGCATCACACCGCGTGAGTAAACTCGCCCTCCGCGGAGGAGTGGTGTCGAGGGACGAAAAAGGCTCGCACCAAACCACAGGCGCTCTGTCCGTCGTCAGCAAGCTGCCCCTACGGCGAGTAGTGGTGCCGAAGAGAGGACTCGAACCTCCACAGGGTTGCCCCCACATGGTCCTGAACCATGCGTGTCTACCAATTCCACCACTTCGGCTTTTGAAGGTGACGCTTAAAATATCATACCCGCCTCAAAATTGTAAAAAATTTTTGATCCGCATAAATTAAATCTTTTTTTTAAAAAGTGATCGTTCACCAGAATTGAAATCAACCTCTAACCTATTCATTTAATTGCCCCTATTTGGTTGATAGCGCTTGCTTTTAAAAAAGCGCCGTCGGATAATTACAGGGACCGAGTACCGTCTTGAACGATGGTTTGATAACTTTTTTCCGAGGGGGATATGATTCCTGCCAGCTCACGTTCCAACAATCGCGCCGCGCAACAACCCGTGTTCATCGTCTCGCATTCGAAACAGGAAAAAATCTGCAAAGAAGTGTATGACTATCTGACCCGCAGAAAGATCCAGCAACTGAAGGAAGCGGTCCTGCAATTCAATAAAACCATCAAGCGGCTTCTCAATTAGCCTGCCTTCAGGCATCCTCTTCAATGTCCACCAGCTTCCTCACGGAGATGTGGTCGTGAAGAATGAAATAAACCCCGCCCAAAACGATGACCGCGAAGTTCACTCCCCACGCAACGAATCCGAAACTCACCGTGGCCACTTCCGCTTCGCCCATAATTTCATGCAGGGCAATCAACACCCCGGCATTGAACGATCCCAGAAACGCCGGGGTCGGCAGAACGGTGATCAGAATACAGACCATAACTGTCAGCAGGATCAGCGACGTCGCGGACTTGTCCTGCAGGCCATAGGCCCAGTACAGGGGATAATATTGCAGGACGATCAGCGCCCACACGCCCACCGTGGCCACTGCGATAAAAACCAGCGCTCTTAAATTCCGGAACACCCCCAGACCCTGACTGAAGGTTTCTGTCATTTGAATCAGTTTGTATTGCCATTTCTCGGGAAGCGGCCGGACCAGCCAGTGCACCAGCGCCATCGCTCTTGCATTGTGAAACGTCAGCAGATAAATGAACGCGATCAATCCCAGTACCAGAGCCAGGCTGAAGATGCCGAACTGGAACGCCAGGTCTCTGATCGAGATGCCCGACCACGCGATGTTGCCATCGAATATTTCTCCGTGAAATACCAGAATCCACGAGAACAGAAACAACAACAGAATCAGATCGAACAACCGTTCGACCACAATGGTGGCGAGCGAACTGGCGAAGGACAACTCGAATTTTTTCCCCAGAAGGTAGGCCCGGATCAATTCCCCCGCACGGGCGGGCAGAACCCCGGCCATGAACCCGACCATGAGCGGCGAAAATAAATCCCACGTCTTGACTTCCCGAACAGGCAAAAGGAGCACCCGCCAGCGGATCGCCCGTGCCACGTACGTCAGGCACATCAATATAAATGTCGGCATCAGCCAGATATAATTGACGTGCCGGAACGAATCCATCAACTCAGAGACCGACACGTTGCGCATCGTGTAGTACACAGCGGCAAAGGCAACGATCAGCCCGATGATCAATTGTCCGGATTTTTTCAAAGCGGATTCCTGGATAAAATGGTTTTGGCAGTGGCGATATCTTTCTGGATCTGCGCGACCAGGTCCTCCGCCGATTGAAACTGGATTTCCCCGCGAATGCGTTCGATGAAGGTGACCTCGATTTCCTCTCCGTAAATGGTGTCGCCAAAATCGAATATGTGCACCTCCACACTCAGCCGGTCCCGGTTGAACGTCGGGTTGAAACCGATGTTGACCGCACCCGAATACACCACCTTTTCAGAGGTCACGTAAACGGCATAGACCCCGGTGCCGGGAATCTGCACCTTGCTGGTATCGATGTTCGCCGTGGGAAACCCGATCCCACGTCCGGTTTTGTGACCGTGCACCACCGGTCCCTGAATGGAATAATAGCGTCCCAGAAAATCGCGCGCGCGGACCACGTCCCCTTCTTCGATCAATTCCCGAACGTAGGAACTGCTCACCCGGTGTCCCTCAAATTCCACCGGATCGATCACGTGCACCTTGAAATGAAATTCCTCCCCCATTTTTTTCAGATAAGCGATGGTGCCCTCACGTCCCCGGCCAAACGCATAATCGTAACCGACCACGATCTCCTTCACGCCGATCTTTCCGATCAGAATATTTTCGGCAAATTCCCGCGGTTGCTGGTCGGCAAAACTTTGATTGAAATCCGCGCAGATGACCTGCTCGATACCACACTGTTCGATCAATTCCATTTTCTTGCGGAAGCTCGTCAACAGCGGCGGCGCCTTTTCCGGCGCGATGATTTTCAACGGATGCGGTTCAAACGTGAATACGATACCCGTTCCGTTATTTTCGCGGGCGATCTCCGCCACCCGGCGGAAGATGATCTGGTGCCCCAGATGCACGCCGTCGAAGTTACCGATCGACATCACCGGGTACGGGCCGGGATCGGGGATATGTTTGGTGCCACGAATAATTTGCATAAATGGATTGGGCCTAAAAGAAAAAGCAGGAGTGGGTCGGCCCGGCTCCTGCCCGGAGGGGGAAAAGGCTGACCGCTAACGGCAACCGAGAATCCCTGAGCGCAATTCAGAATTTGAGTCCAGCGTCACGCTGGCTCCTGCTCCTGCCCGGAGGCTCCCTTAAGAGGGAGAGGAAATTTGCTGACCGGTAACGGCCAGAGAAAATCCTTGGACCGCAATTCAAGGTTTTAAATTTATCCGCGGCGATTCGCCGCCGTCACGCTGGCTCCTGTACCGCAAGTCCTTATTTCATAATAGTCAAGAAGCATGGGGGTGTCAATTGCCGGGTGCCCGGACTACCCCTAGTCCTGCCTTGCCGATGGTCCGGGAGTTTGATATGATCGACCCATACACGAATATTAACCCCATCAGGGTTCCTTATGTTTGATATCGGTTTTTTCGAAATCATGATTATTATGGTGATCGCCGTGATCGTGATCGGTCCCGCCAATCTACCCAAACTGGCCCGAGCCGTCGGCCGGGGCTGGGGTGAATTCCAGAAGACGTTCAACGAACTGAAACAGGACGTGCTCGACGAAACCGAAGGCGTGAAGCAAAGTGTCGGTCTCGACCAACTCGAACAGGAAGTCTCCGCCGCCACCAAGGTGGATGTCGACGTCAACCTCGACCTGAACGAGGAACCGGATATCAAACCCGACCAGAACTGAAAACCCGGTCCTTTCAACCGCACCGGCCTGAGCGCGGAATGCTCCAAACCCCTGATCCCGGCAACGCCATCATCCTATGCTGAGCACCCCCACCCTGCATCCGTTCTTCTCGCATTTTTCGCCGGCCCTGTTTCTAGCAGGACTGGCGATGCTGGGCCTCGCGCGACGCCGTCCTGACTCGCGCTGGGTTCAGGGGGCCTGTCTGAATTTTAGTATGGGATTGTTGATGGCGATTCTCGCCGTGTTGACCGGCATGTTTGCCGCCGACCTCTCGCAGTGGCCGATTGTCGAAGTAGAAGGTCATCAGGGATATTCGTTCTTAACGGTCATTTCTTACATCTTCTGCACGGTTTACGTATACACCCAACCTTTCAAGCCGGCCGCTCTGTTTTTTTATGGGCTCGCGGTGCTGTCCATTGGCGCTACCGCCTGGTCCGGGTACCAGTTGGTTTTTCATTGAACCGGAGTCGGCGCGGGCAGGCCGAACCGATGCACCAGTTCCCCACCACAATATCCTGTCGCCAGTACGGTGGCCAAGCCCACAACCAACAACGAAAAGTAAACGATTGCCCCCAGTTTCTTTTTGCGGTAACGCGCCGCGACCAGAGCCAGAATAAAAATCACCACCGTCGAGCAAGCGAAAAGGATATGGTAAGACAAAAACTTCCGCATGTGGGTTTTGACCTCCGGGCTGACTCGCGGATCGGCCTCGGAAAAAATATCACCGATACCGATGACACCCAGAAATCCGACGACTACCGCCATTACGGCAAACGCCAAACCGAGGCGGATGTTGAACCCACCCGCCGTCCGTGCCGACTCTTCATTTTGAAACTTGCCGTAGTACTCGAACACCACCCCTGTCACCAGAAGAGCGACTGCAAAGGGAACCAGCATGGGATGTATTTGGGCAAAGAAGGCCATGATTCCTACGAAGGGGTTTTGGATGGTCGGGGCGCTTTCCGGGAAAGCTCCCCTAACAATACCCCGGCCGCCACCGATGCGTTCAAGGATTCCATATCACCGGCACCGGGAATGCGCACCAGCGTGTCACACCGTTTCTTAACCGGATCGGAAAGTCCTTCCTGCTCATTGCCGACGACCATGACGCACGGATACTTGAGTTTCATATCATAAAGACTCTGCTTGGAGGAAGGGTCGGCACCGGCGATAAACACGCCGTGCGTCTTCAATTCTCTCAAGATGGACGGCAGGCTTTTGCATTCGTACAACGGCACCATTTCCAAGGCCCCTTCCGCCATCCGCACCGCAGACGAATTCACCGCCGTGGCGTTCTCGCCCAGTCCGACCAGCAATCCTTCCGCTCCGAAATAGGCGCACGACCTTAGAATGGCGCCGACATTATGCGAATTTTCCACCCGGTCCAGCGCCAGGGCAAATTGATGTTTCGCAAGACCCGCCTTCACCCAATCGTGAACCGACGGTTGTTTCAAAGGCCGCACCACCATCACGTAACCTTCATGATGCACGCTGGATGCAACTTTGTTCAGGGATTCCTGATCCAGTTTGCGGTAGGGCAATTTATGATTGTGACACCACTCCTTGACCTTTTTCAGTTGATGAGACCGGCTTTGACTGAAAAATACGCGCAAAATATCCTGCGGCCGGGTTTCAAAAACCCGCTGGCAGGCATTCCATCCATAGACCGTGAATTCTCTTTGCTTGAGGGATGACCGTGAAGATCCGGCGCGGGGAGGCTGGTTAGAGCCGGTTTTTTTTGACGGGGCTTGAGACAACTAATTCGCTCTTTCGTTAAAAGGCGATCCCTGAAAACCAGGGATAATTCGATCTGGAGTTACCGGATGAAACTGCTCAACCGGTTGTTCACCTCGTCCAACCGAGTGATGACCAGATTGATAATCTGATCCTTGATTTTAATTATCATTTCCGGGGACAACTGATCCATCAGCGGGCTGTCCACCTTGAAGACCGTAACATCATTATCCGCCTCGATAGAACTGGAGCGTGGCCTTTTGGCTTTCATGGTGATTTCTCCAAATATGGAACCAGACACCAACTGAGCCAGAGAAACTTCCGCGGGTTTACTGCGCATCACGCTGACTTGTCCTTCCAGCAATACAAAAAATCCGTAATCCACTTCATCCTCTTTAAGGATTTTTTCCTGAGGCTTGAATTGCATCCAATGGTTTTTGTGAGAGAGCAAATTTTCACGGTCCGCTTTATCCATTTCCTTGAAAAAAGGAATTTCATCCATGAGCCTGACGAGTTTATCTTTATTCATTGCCGATATCCAAATGGGTTAATATCCGTATACATTATTAGTGTAAAGACAAACTCGTCCAAAAACCACAACCCAATAGAAAAACTTCCCGCCGGGTTTTCCAGGCGCTTAACCGTGCCCGCCCATCATAAACGCTTCCGACTCATCAAACCGGGGAATCGGCAAATCGTCCACCCCCGTGAAATATTCTTCCGCCCTCTCCAACACCTCGCTGGTCGTGGGTGTCTGGAACATGGCGCCCCGAAAGGCAGCGGCTCCCGGATACCCAAAGGCCAGCCAGACCGCCAGTTTTCGGAGGTACAGCAGGGTGCGCCGGGTATCATAACGCGGATGCAACAGTTCATGGAAACGACGGAGCAGAGCCATCCGGGTTGGGTCCAGCGTCTCCCCCGGCTCTCCCGTACATTGTTTGAAAATCCAGGGATTGCGCAGCGCGCCCCGGCCGATCATCACCGCATCGACCCCCGTTTCATGAAGCAGGGTGCGGGCCCGCTCGGGATCGCGAATATCTCCGTTGCCGATGATGGGGAGCGTGGTCCGTTGTTTGACCTCAGCCATCAAATCCCAATCCGCCAATCCATGATAGCCCTGCACACGGGTCCGCCCGTGAATGGCGACCCATTCGCAACCGGCGTTTTGCGCGGCGGCGACGCACTCGTGGATGGTCAACTCCTGCTCGTTCCAACCGGTGCGCATTTTGACGGTGAGAGGCAAATCGATATTGCGGCGAATCTTCGTCAGAAAGGATTCCAGGTATGCCGGATCGCGCATCAACGCCGACCCGCAACCTTTTTGAACCACCTTCCTCACCGGACAACCGAGATTGATGTCCAGAAAATCCGCGCCCTCCTCCTGAACCAGATGAGCCACCTTGATAAAATCGTCTGCATAGTCCCCAAACAATTGCAGGCCCACCAACGTACCGGGGTTTTTATGAATCGCAATCATCCGCCGGGTTTTTTCCGAATTGAACACCAGCCCCTTGGCCGAAACCAGCTCGGACACCAGAACGCCCGCCCCCATTTCATCCATCAACTGCCGGAAGCAGACATCGGTGATGCCGGACATTGGTGCCATCCAGTAAGCGTTGCGGGCGCGATCGATCAAACGCCCGCCTTTCGTCGGAACGTTTAATTTGTCCGGCTTCTCTTTTTCCGCTAAAACAGTTCGATTCATTTTGTTCCCATATAAAAAAATTCACCGCTCATGGAGAGAGGATAATAAAGGAAAACTTGGATTCTTCGTCACTCTGTTCCTCAGAATGACATAATATATGCAATTTGTCATCCTGAGCGCCAGCGAAGGATCTGGGGTTTTATCCTGTCATCCTGTCGAAATGATTTTGCCTTACTCAAAAACCGCATCCCAATAAGGTTGAAAATGTTCCGGCCAGGGCGCCTGAAGATCGACCTCGCCGTCTACTCCGTTAAAGCGCAACCGGTGGGCGTGCAATCCATAGCGATGCGCGTCGTCCGTGCGCTGGCCATACACTGGGTCATTGACCACCGGTAGGCCCACACTGGCCAGATGCACGCGAATCTGGTTGGTTCTGCCGGAACGGGGAAACGCTTTGAGCAAGGTCCTGCCATCCAGCGAACTCAACTCTTCAAAATGAGTGACCGCCTCTTTCGGATTCCGGGTCTGATAGCCCACCGCCCGTGCCGCGCCTTTGACTTTACCGATGGGCGCGTCAACCATAAAACTTTTTTGGGGAGGAATGCCTTCGACCAGTGCCAGGTACCCCTTATCGACCCGGTTCTGCTCGAACTCCCGCATCAAATGCGTGGCCACCTCTTTCGATTTCGCGAACACCACGAGGCCCGTGGTGAGAGCGTCCAGACGCTGAACCGGGCGGGGTGTCTCGTCCGGATATACTTCTTTCAAAATCTCGGTCAAACTGTTTTTGAAATACCGTCCGCTGGGATGTACGGCCAAAGGCGCGCCCTTGTTGAATACGCGGATGGCGTCATCTTCATAAACCACATCCAGAGTGCGGTCGGCGAGAGGCTCTTCACGGACTCCCATGCGAGTCACGATATAATCGTGTTGCTTGAGAAGTGCGCCGGGGCTCACCCGCTTGCCATTCACGGTAATCCGCCCGTCAAGAATGCGGTCTATCCACTCCTCTTCACTCAAATAGGGAAACCGATCGGTAAAATAACTAACGACGGTATATCCGATGTACTTGCCCGGAAGATAAGACTCGTAAACTTGTTCGGCAGGAGGGGGACGATACAATTTCACCATGCAATAACCTCAAAAACTGGAAACGTATCAAACGGCTGATGCACGGTTCGCCTCACACAAGGGTTCAACGACGGGAGTCAATTGTTTCTGGGATCGACCGGGGCGTGCAACAGATATTCATAGTCCTTGCCCAGGGATTGGACCACCTTCGGCCAGATATGCAGTTCCGGTGAGGTAAACACAAACGGGTCCGTGGCATCGCAGGTCAACCAACTGCCCTGGTCCATTTCTCCCGCCAACTGCCCGGCACCCCAGCCGGAATACCCCATGTAAAACCGGAGATCCTCATTCGGATTGGGCAAGTCCGGCAGAACTGCCTCCAACGCCTCCCAACTCAACCCCATATGAACGCCGGGGCAGACTTCTTCCATCTCCGGCAGAAGCCGCGGAGACCGGCACAGATAAAACACCTGAGAGGGTGCCACCGGACCGCCGATGAACACCTCGCCCTCGTAATTTGTCAGCAATTCCGATGAGGCGAATACTTCGCTCGATTTCAATCCGGAATTACGGTTGACGACCAGACCAAACGATCCTTCCTCCTCATTGTGGTTGCACAGTAGAACCACCGTCCGGGAAAAATTGGGGTCCGGCAAAACGGGGTTGGCGATTAAAAAGGATCCTTTACCGTACGAACCGTTTTCCATGGCGAAGTTTTGAAATGACGCGGTCGGCCGCGTCGGCTAAAGATTCAGTGATTGCAGTTTTTTGAAATTGGGACCCTGACGGGCGGTTTCCTTGCCCTCACGGGTACCGAAATTATTGTCCAGATAAAGAGCGACCAGGTTGGGAAACCGGCTCGAATTGGACAACGCTATAAAACCTTCATCTCCGATTTCATTCTGCGCCAGATCCATTTCCTCGATTTTCTCCAGTTCATTTTCCCCGGCCAGGACTTTGGCCCCCTCATCCTTGAGGTAATTGCGGTACAGGTTGAGGGTTTTCAATTTCATGAGAATCTTGGATTTTATGATCATGCGAATCCCCTCCGTCCCCAGATCGTTGCCGCCCAACTCCAGCCAATTGAGCTTGGCGAAGACCTCACTTTCGGCCAGATAATGGGCTCCGGCATCACCGATCTTGTTGCCGCCCAGATTCAAGCGCTTGATAGTGGCAATCCGGGGGTCCTCCCCGATAACCTGCAAGCCGTTGATCCCGACGCAGCATCCTTTGAGATCCAGCTCCCGCTGGTTTTCGGAGAGCCGGTCATCCACGACCTTGGTCATGGCGTCGACCAATTTCTGCCCTGTATAGTTACAAGGCTCATCTGTATCATAGATCTTGATTCCACTTAAAGAAGGCATAACACCTCAAATTCCGGGTTTTTAAAATGATTCCTATTGCCCGATTTTAACTCAAAAACGCACAAATATTTCACAAAATCGGGGGATAAGGGGCAAATTACACGTTTTCAATTGAGTGCGGACAGGCTATTATAATGTTGACAGAAAATCAATATAATTTAAAATCGCCTGTTTACCCGGGGATTCTATGGAACTGGATTTTGACAAAATGGGGGGTCTCGTCCCCGCGATCATACAAGACCATGCCACCGGCAAGGTGCTGATGCTGGCCTACATGAACAAGATCGCCTGGGAAAAAACCCTGGAAACGGGAAAAGCCTGGTTTTACAGCCGTTCGCGCGACAAGCAATGGATGAAGGGCGAGGAAAGCGGAAACGTACAGGTGGTCAAGGAAGTGTTCGTCGACTGCGATGATGATACCGTCCTCCTCAAAGTCGAGCAGGTGGGCAAAGCCGCCTGCCACAAAGGCTACACCAGCTGTTTCTTCCGCAAGCTCAACGGCGAGATCACCACGGTCGAAGAAAAAGTGTTCGACCCGGATAAAGTCTATAAAAAGTAACGTCAACCTTAAAAATGGCAGGAATGAATTAATGAGTGGCAATGTTTTGAAGTTAGGAATTCCAAAAGGCAGTCTGGAAGAGGCAACAGTCAATCTGTTCGCCAAGGCAGGGTACCAAATTAAAATCAGCAGTCGGTCCTATTTTCCAAGCATCGACGATGACGAAATAGAGTGCATGTTGATCCGCGCGCAGGAAATCGCCCGTTATGTAGCCGATGGCGTGCTGGATGCAGGACTCACCGGTAAGGACTGGGTTCAGGAAAACCGGGTGGATGTAGAAGATGTCGCCGATCTGGTGTACTCCAAGGTTTCGGCACGGCCCGTCCGTTGGGTGCTGGCGGTTCCCAATGATTCACCCATCAAAACTGTCAAGGATTTGCAGGGAAAGCGCATTGCGACAGAGGTCGTCAACATGACCGTGGACTACCTGAGGAAACACGGCGTCACCGCCTCGGTCGAATTTTCCTGGGGCGCCACCGAGGTGAAACCCCCGAAGCTGGCCGACGCCATCGTGGAAGTCACGGAAACCGGCAATTCCCTCCGGGCCAACAACCTCAGGATCCTGGATACCCTGATGGAATCGAATACCAAGTTCATTATGAACAAGGACGCCTTCAAGGACGAGTGGAAGAAAAACAAAGTCGACCGCCTCGTCCTCATGCTCAAAGGCGCCATGGCCGCCAATAAAAAGGTGGGGTTACTGATGAACGTTCCCAAAAAATCCCTGGACGCGGTGATGAAAATTCTGCCGCCGGAAGTGAAACCCACCCTCGCTAATTTGACTGATGAAAACTGGGTGGACCTGACAGTCATCCTTGAGGAAAAACTAGTACGGGAAATTGCTCCGGATTTGAAAAGCGCCGGCGCGGAAGATATCGTCGAATTTCCACTGAATAAAATTATCCATTAAACCCAGAGGGACTCTTGGCCAGTAAAGGAAAAAATCCGAAGCCTGAAAAGGACTCTGCGAAACCCGATCCGGCTTCCAAAAAAGCAGTGCCCCCCGCGGAAGAGCCGGAAGTCATCCCTTCCAAGGAATCTCTTCCGCCCGCTCTGGCACCGTCTAGTGAACCCAAAAAGGAAAAACAATCTTCCAGTCTCTGGGGAGTTTTACTTTTCGGTTTTCTGATCGTTGCGGGAGGCATTGGAGGCGGCGGATTCTATCTGTATCAGGAGCAGATGAAATTTCAAAACGAGACCCTTGCCGCACTCTCCCAACTGGAAGCCCGGTTGAACGCGTTGGATACCGAAGCGGACCAGGCCCGTCAAAACCAACAGACGATCGATAGCCTGAATCAGGAATTACAGCAATTCAAAACCGAAATGGACGCCACCCTGAAGTCCCACCAAAGTTCGCTGTCCACTCTCGACGAAGATGTGATGCGGCTGAAAGAAAAAGTGAACCCCCCCGCAGAAGCGCCTCCGACGCCGCTCTCCACTATAGATGAGGCAGGCACCGAGGCCGGACCCGCACCGGGAGAGCTTCTTCCCGAAAGTCAGGATGGAGAAGCCTCAGAGGACACCGAGGCCGAAGAAGACGACTCAGACCAGGAATCTATGCAGTTTGTTCAGTGGATAGAAAACTTCTTCGGCGCCATCTGGAACTGGTTCGCCGGTCTGTTCAGCTGAAACCCTTCTAATATTTTCGAATTAAACCTCAACGAATTGAATGGCTTCCTTTTGGTCGAGGATGCCTTTTTCAAAACAGACGTCGCGGAAATGCTGGAGGCCGGTCATTTCTTCCTGACCCAGATCGTAGATGATTTTGGTCGACAGATAGTCGAGGCAGGTTTCAAAAGCGATCCCTAATTTTTCCGATTCAGTTTGCGCAATACTCTCAAGCCGTGACAGCCCTTCCGTTTTAGTTTCCTGAACCGTCGTTAGAAATTCCTGATCCAGCTCAATGCCGTTGCGCACCGCCACGACGGCATGGACAAAGGTTTTACCGGTTTGCTCGAACCACTGTTCGCTCAGGTCATAAATTTGAAGGTTGGGATAAGCGGACCGCAAGCCAAACGCGGGGTCGCCGATGATGAGGGCGGCATCGTGCGTCTTCAACATGGCCTGCGGATCGGGATCGGCGGACTCCAAAGATACGCTGGGAAGAAACACTTCCCCGAACAAGACCTGCAACAGCGCCGCGGAGGTTCGTGACCGGACGTCCAACGCGATCGATTGCACTTCTTTGAGCGGCAGGCGGGACGCAAACAATACCGTATCCACCGGTCCCCGGGAAGCCACGGCGATGCCGGGAAGCAGGCGATACTGCTCTGAATCCTTCAGGTATTCAATGGAAGGAATCATCGCCAGGTCCAACTCTCCCGCTCTCAACCGCTCAGCAAGACTGGCCGGGGACCCGGTGACCATAGTGATCCCCAGTTGCTGTTGCTTCTCCTTGAGAGGAATGAGCAGAGGCTGGGCATTGATGAAATCATGAAAACCGAATTTTAACTTCTTTCCGGTCATGTTGAATTCCCTTTAAAATAAAAAAACCGGGATGGAGAAACTCCATCCCGGTGAAAACTTTTATGGCTCCTAGATAAAGAGCGGTGCCAGAACCAGAGAAACAATGGACATCAGTTTGATGAGGATGTTCATCGCCGGTCCCGACGTGTCTTTCAGCGGATCGCCGACGGTGTCACCCACGACGGTGGCCTTATGCGCTTCAGACCCTTTGCCGCCCAGGTGGCCGCTCTCGACATACTTCTTGGCGTTGTCCCAGGCGCCGCCGCCGTTGGACATGAACAGGGCCAGTAGAACACCGACCAATGTCGCGCCGACCAGCATCCCGCCCAGAGCTTCCTTGCCCATCAGAAAACCAACGATGATGGGCATGAGGAAGGCAATGACGCCCGGTGCCACCATTTCCCGCAGGGCGGCTCGGGTGCTGATGTCGATACATTTGGCGGTATCGGGTTTACCGGTGCCTTCCAGGAGACCGGGGATTTCCCTGAACTGACGGCGGATTTCTTCGATCATAATAAACGCGCCTTTGCCGACGGAAGTCATGGTGATAGCCGCTACCAGATACGGAATCGCACCGCCGATCAACAAGCCGATGATAACCTTGGTGCTGGTGATATCGATGACTTCAATCCCTGCCGCTTGCCTGTACGCTGAAAACAGTGCCAATGCGGTTAACGCCGCCGAACCGATGGCGAAACCTTTTCCGATGGCGGCAGTGGTGTTGCCCAACGCGTCGAGGCCGTCGGTGATTTTTCGGGTTTCTTCACCGAGGCCCGCCATTTCGGAAATACCGCCGGCGTTGTCGGCAATCGGTCCGTATGCATCAACTGACATGGTGATGCCTACGGTAGCCAGCATGCCAACTGCCGCCAGGGCCACGCCATACAAACCGGCTGAATAGCCGCCAACGAAAATTGCCAGACAGATGACCAGAATCGGCGCGACACAACTTTCCATAGCCACGGCCAATCCGGTGATCATAACAGTCGCAACACCCGTCTGACTCGATTCAGCTATTTTGGTAACGGGTTTACCAGCCGTGTAGTATTCGGTGATCAATCCGATCACGATACCCGCCAGACAACCGAACGCCAACGCTACGAATACGCCCATCGGCAGACCCATGATGGAGATGGCGATGAATCCGGCCAACAGCAGGACACCGGCACTGACGAAGGTGGAATTACGAAGCACAGCGGCCGGGTCCATCTTGGCCATGACGCGGATGGAGCGGATACCGATAATGGAGGCAACGAGACCTGCCATAGCGATGATGATGGGAAGCGCCATATATTCTATTTTCTGTGCGCCCATTGTGCTTGCAATGGCAATAGTGGCGATCATAGACCCAACGTAAGATTCAAAGATATCCGCGCCCAGTCCGGCAGTATCACCCACGCAGTCGCCCACGTTATCGGCGATGACGCCGGGGTTGCGGGGATCGTCTTCGGGAATCCCGGCTTCGACTTTACCAACGAGGTCGGATCCGACGTCGGCGATTTTGGTATAGATGCCGCCGCCGACACGGGCGAACAGGGCAATGGAACTGGCACCCATGGCGAATCCGCTGATGATGCTGGCGTTGTCGCCGCGTCCGAACATCAGGAACAACCCGCCGACGCCCAGCAAACCGAGGCTGGCCACGCACAGGCCCATCACGGCCCCGCCGTTAAACGCAACATCAAGAGCTTTGGCCTGGCCGGAATCGTTGGCGGCCTGCGCGGTGCGCACGTTGGCGGTGGTGGCGGCGTTCATGCCGAAGAACCCGGCGGCCATGGAACAAACCGCTCCTAAAACATAAGCCACGCCGGTCCAGAACCCGACCCACATGGTTGTCTGTGAGCCGATAAAAACTACCAATAGGACAGACACGCCTCCTACAAAATACGCCAGAATACGATACTCTCGGGAGAGAAACACCATGGCGCCTTCGTGGATGGATTCGGCAATTTCCACCATTTTCTCGTTGCCCTCGGGCTGATCGTCGACGTATTCATAAACCTTCCACGCGATGGCCAGTCCGAACAATCCAAAGAGCGGGCTCAGCCAGACGAAATTGTGCGCCACCTGGAAAACCGCAAATACCACATATAGGCCCACGGCAAGAGCAACGAAAAGAAGCTCCGTCTTATATTCCTTTATCATTCTGCTTATTCCTCCGTTTGTTGAGATTTCTTATTGAGTTCTTTCAGCGTCTCTTCGATCCCGCGCACCGCTTCTTCCAGGATTTCGTTGACCTGGGGAATTTCTTCATCGGAGAAAGTGGAGAGTACATAATCGACGACCTCTCCCCCGTCTTCCGGGCGACCCACTCCGATACGGAACCGTGCGAATTCGCCCGTTCCCAGTTTTTCAATAATGGAACCGATACCGCCGTGACCGGCGTTGCCCCCTTTGAATTTTTTTTTGATCTTTCCCAGAGGCAAATCGATCTCGTCATGAACGACGATCATCCGCTCCGGGGGGATGTCCAAAGCATGCAGGAGTGCTTTGGCGGCCACTCCGCTTTTATTCATATACGTCATGGCCTTGGAGACAACTACGGGGCACCCCTCGACTTCACCCCGGCCACTCAGAGCCTGGTGTTGATGCTGACCGAGTTTGATCCGATACTTTTCAGTCAGGGTATCGATGACCAAAAACCCCATGTTATGCCGCGTCAACTCGTAACGGGGACCGGGGTTTCCCAACCCTAAAATCAGGTACACGTGCTTTATTTCTTTTCGGCTTCAGCCGATGCATCCTTATCTTCGGCTTTATCGGCCGCCGGGGCTTCCGCACCTTCCTCTGCATCTACCTCAGCGCCTTCAACCAATTCTTCCTCTGCCGGTGCTTCTTCTTTCACTTTCACTTCATGGACCGAAACCACGGACTCGGACAGGTTATCCAAAATTTCAGCATTTTCCGGCACCGACAAGTCGGAGACATGGACCACCTGGTCCAGCTGAACCTGAGTCATATCTATTTTGATGGACTCAGGAATTTCGCCGGGAAGACATTTGACACTCAACGTATGCAGATTAAGCTCGACCATACCGCCTAATTTTTCTCCGGGAGAATGTCCTTCCAAAATAATGGGCACATCCACTTTGATCGCCTGCTTCATATCCACTTCCAGAAAATCGGCATGTTCCCATCCATCTCGAATGGGATGTTGCTGATGTTCCTTAATCACCACGACCCGTTTGGGTTCGGAGTCGCCTTCGATGGCAAGCTCGATCAAACTATTGATGCCTTCTTTTTCGATGAGTTTTTTGAGTTCCTTGGGGTTCACCATCAGGCTGACGTTGGATTTTCCTCCGTACACGACTGCCGGCAACATGCCTTCGCCGCGTAATCGGCGGTTGGCGCCTTTGCCCCGGCCTTCTCTGATTTTTCCTTTCAATGCAACTGCCATTTTACAAATCTCCGTCTGAATCAAATAAGGAACTCACAGACGATTCGCTGTGAATTCTGATGATCGCCTCCCCAAACAAGGGGGCGACCGATAATATTTTAATTTTGCCGATTGCCTCCAACTCCTTAGACAACGGAATGGTGTTGGTGGAAATCACCGATTTGATCGGCGAATTTTCTATCCGTTCCCCAGCCGGTCCTGACAGGACGGGATGGGTACACAACCCGTGCACTTCCGCGGCGCCGGCATCGAGCAGGGCGTTGGTGGCTTCAATCAAGGTACCGGCCGTGTCGATCATATCGTCTACGATGATGGCGACCTTGCCTTTGACATCGCCAATGATGTTCATGGCTTTGGCAACATTGGGCCCTTCCCGCCGCTTATCAATAATGGCGAGAGACGTCCCCAACCGCTTGGCATACGCCCGGGCGCGTTCCACACCGCCCGCGTCGGGAGAAATAACTACCGGATCCTTGTAATTGAGCTTCTTAATGTATCCGATCAACACGTTAATGGCAAACAAATGATCCACTGGAATGTTAAAAAATCCCTGTATCTGTCCGGCATGCAAATCCATCGTCAGCACCCGGTCGGTTCCCGCCGTGTGCAGGATATCGGCTACCAGTTTCGAGGTGATGGGCACCCGTGGCTCGCATTTGCGGTCCTGACGCGCGTATCCGTAATAGGGGATGACGGCGGTGATGCGCTTGGCCGAGGCCCGTTTGAGCGCGTCGATCATGATGAGCAGTTCCATCACATTGGTGTTGCCGGGGGTGCAGGTGGACTGGATGACGAATACGTCTCCACCGCGCACATTTTCCTCGATACGGACAAAGATTTCCTCGTCGGAAAAGGCCTTGATGGCCGAATTGCCCATATGGATGTCCATATAATTACAGATTTCCTGAACAAGACCCGGATTGGATCTTCCGGAAAAGACCAGAACTTTGCCGTTATCACCCATTGTGTGTGTCTTCCCCTTGATGAAAGAAAAAATGGCTGGGGCGGGAGGACTCGAACCTCCGAATGCAGGAATCAAAATCCTGTGTCTTAGCCACTTGACGACGCCCCAGTAATTGTATGGCTATCCTTAAAAATTCAAAGTTATTGACTGCCTTATATTCCTCGAGAAGGCCATTTCTGTCCTCCCGAAACCTATCATAAAACGGATGTTTACTAAAAGCGATTGTAATCGTTGCTAACCGATAGACGAGTGCTTAGAGAAATTGGGCAGGCTTGTGTGAATCAGAATATCATGACATCTTGTGCCCCACAATGCTCGGGGACATGTATTTCAGGGATAATTGAGGAGATTCTCCGGCATAAACTCGGAAAAGCTGGATACGGTCTCGGTCAGAAACGTATCCCAATCCTCCTCACAACATCGGGCATAGGCCTCCTGGGCCCTTTGTGGATTCTCAAAAATACCAAAAACCGCAGAACCGCTGCCAGAAAGCAGGGCTCCGTCCGCATTCAGGGAATTCAATTTCTGCTTGATGCTGGCAATTACTGGAATCCTTTTAATAACAATAGGTTCCAGATCATTATGCAAATGCGCACCCAAACTTGTTATATTCGACTGGGAGAGAAATTCGCGCAAAATACTAATATTTTTTGAGTTTTTTGTCAAATCGAAATTGAGAGCCTGGTAGACCTCTGAAGTGGCCATGGAGACCCTCGGAAAAACCAAAATAACATGAAATTTTTTAGGCGGTTGCAAAGGAGTCAAACGTTCGCCCCGACCCTGCCCTAAAGCCGAAGGCGCGCACAGGAAGAAGGGTATATCTGATCCTAACTGAGCGGCTATTTTAGAAAGTTCAGCGGACTTCAGTTTCAGATCCCAGAGCCGGTTCAACCCGCTCAGGACTCCGGCCGCGTTGCCACTGCCGCCTCCCAACCCGGCGCCCATGGGTATCTTCTTTTTCAGAACCATGCGACAGCCCAGCCCGGTCTTCTCCGGAACGGCCCCCCGCAACAGACGAGCGGCCCGGATCATTAGATTGCTCTCATCAACGGGCACCTTCGGATCGTCGCACACCAGTTCGATCTTGTTCTCAAGGGACTCCAATTCCACGGTATCGTACAGGCTGACCATTTGGAAAAGAGTCTCCAAATCGTGATATCCATCGGGGCGTTTGCCGAGAATGAAAAGTCCGAGATTGATTTTGGCGGGGGTTTTAAAAACAAGTTTCATGGGTCGGGATGGGGTTCAATGACTTTCGGGCATATTCAATTGAAAGGCGTCTTCCGGCACCCCTTGATTGATGAGGGGATTATTGAATTTCATGACCAGCTCATCGCCTATCAGCGGACGTTGCACGGTAATGGTATGGGGGAACAGGTGCCCTTCCGCTTTTTGGTAATCTTCCCATCGCACTGTGTAAACCTGTTTCCCATCTTTCCATTTAACCAGCCGAACGGGAAGAAGGGTCTTCGTCTCCACTTCAATCTCCAGCGGGTCGTTGCGCTCGGAATCAACGGCGGTAATTTGATAGTTTCCGGTTTTGGGGTTCCAGCGGACGCCTTTCAGGTTGAGCGAAGCGAGCCGGGGAATCTTGCCCGAAAACACGCTGATGTATTCGCGAAAATCGAAAACCGTTCCAAACGTCCGCATCATGATATCCCACACCTCCCTATTCCGGTACAGTTTGTTGCTTTTGGTATCGTACAGAAGAATTTGAGTTTGATCGGAAATCAACACGCCGACCGGTTGACTGAACAGATTCAGGGTATCCAGCCGCAACGAGGTGTCTCCATCAATTAAGAGCGCCTGTTTGAGGTTGTGGCTCCTCTCCGGAGTCTTGATCGCGGACTTGACCCTGGATTTGACATTATGAATGCCCTCCTGCTGGGTCGTCAATTGTTGGGAAATCTCATCGAGAGTGAGGAACTGTGCCGGAGGTTCGACCGGTCTGGGAGGCGGAAGGGTTTCACAGGCTGTCAGAACACCTGCCAAAAGACACAGGAAGACCGGGAGTTTAAGTTTTCGTCTCATCAAAGTGATTGGCAGGAGGGAAAGAAATCAAAAACTTTGTAACATCAATTGGTCCGCCTTACGGATTTTCTCACGGAGTTTGTCCGGATCGGGTATTTCTCCGGCCGGGTCCTCCAGCTTCTTCAGAGTCAACGCCAGGCTGGTTTTCCAGGCTTTACGGGCTTGCGTGACATCATCCATGGAAAAATACACGTCTCCCAAATGGTCATAGAGCACGGGATCGGGCTGGGCGTACACCATGGCTTTTTTAATGTGCACCAAGGCCTGCTTCGGCTCGCCCTTTTTGTGATAAATCCATCCCAGGCTGTCCAAAAAATATCCGTTTCGGGGCTGAATATTCAACGCCTGCTTCAAGTGACTCAAAGCCTTGTCGAGGTCTTCTCCCTTCGTCGCGTAAATATACCCGATGAAGTTGTGCGCATTGGAATGGTGCGGATTGATTTCCAAAGTCTGTTTCATGCTGGCAATGGCCTTGTCGTATTGCCCCAACCGTTCAAGGAGGGCTCCCTGCTCAAAATAATACGTATCTTTTTTGTCATTCAGTTTGATGGCCTTGTTGATATTCTGGTAGGCCTCTTCATTTTCATTCAGAGACATGTGGGCCAGTGCCAGCGCATGATAAAACCGGTCATTAGCAGGGTCTATGATCACCGCCTTTTTCAAGAGCTCGATCGATTTTTTCATCTCCTTGTTGAGTCCGTAAAGCCGGGCCAGGTTCAACAGGATATCAACCGATTCTTCACCGGTGTCGTCCTTTCGATAGGCTTCCACTTCGGTGATGGCTTTATCCATTCTTCCGAACAACTCATAAATTTTGGCGATGACGAGGCGCAATTCCTTGTCTTCTTCATTGGCGAGCGCCAAGCGAAACTCGTCTACCGCTTCGAGATAAATCGCCTGCTCATAAAAAATGATGCCGATCTGGGTATGGATGTTGGCCTCATCCGGTTCGAAAGGAGGCATTTTTGCTACTTCCACGTTGTCGGTCGATTGGGCATCAGCGGCAAAGTTGAACCGTTTTAAATGTTCGTTGATTTTTTTATCGCCGGGTTTCAGTTTCAAAATAATTTTGTACTGCTCCATGGCCTCCGGATATTTTTTCTGAAGCTCCAGCACACTGGCCAGGTTTTCCCGGGCTTCGATGAAACTGGGGCGAAGGGTCAGGGACTTCTTGAACTTCTCTTCCGCGCTTTGCATTTCACCGGTACGCGCCAGGGCCGATCCCAAGTAGTGATACCCCAGAGGGTTGGCCGGTGCGACCACGGTGGCCTGATGGAACAGTTCGCGCGCACCCTTGTATTGCTTTAACGCCCGCAGGTTGTACCCGGCGAGCAAATAAGTGCGGGCGTTGGAAGGTTCAACTTCCATGACTTTTTTATAGTGATCCAAGGCCTCCTGATATTTGCCCTGACTGGATAAAATGTCACCCATGGCCATATGGACCCGCACATTATTTGGAAAACGGCTGATCGCGTCCTTTCCGGCTTCCAGCGCCTGCTGAAATTGACCGGTGCGCAAATACAGGCTGACCAGATGGGTGTGTAGACTTTCACGGTTCGGATCGAACTGAACAACCAGCGCATAGCGCCGGGCGGCTTCGTCAAAATCTCCTTCCCGCTCGTACTGGTACGCTCTTAAATAATGATAATACGCGCGCGGATCACGGTAATTTCTGTCGGGATATTTTTTGTTGAGCGCCTGAACCTGCCGGACAGCATAGGATGATTTGGATGAACCGAGGGTCATCGAAGGCATCTCAGTACGCGCATCCACTTGTATCGCTTTGGAATGGCTGGAGGGTTGCAACGAAGCACAATTGGCAAGGATAAACACACTCACCAACGCCAGGGCGACAAAGCGGAGTTTTGTACTGAGGCGGGCAAGACGCTCCCGTAACTCGGGGTCCGTGATCGGCTTCAAGTGTTCCTCTCGGGCAACAGTATTCTTATCCATAGGTTGATTATAACTCGGGGATGCCGAGATTTTTAAGGGTTTGTTGGAGTGAATGGGGACACCTTCGACTTGTTTAACTATTATCTCCTTAAAGCCTTTAGAATCAAACATTTTATTCAATTTAGCCAGGATTTTCCGCTCGTAGGTGTGCAATACAGGCACCCATTCCTGCCCTTTAACCTCCACAAAAAGAGTGCTTTTGGCCACTTTAACGACCCGCGACCAGCTCCCGATTTCCTCTCCGACCACCAGGCTCCAGAGCAGGTTGATCTGGTTTAACTCCGAGTCGGGAGTTGCGGGCAGCGATTTGATCGATTCGGCTAGAACTTCACCCATCGAACTCCAGCCGAAGGATTTTTTCTGTTGCGCCAAGTGGATAACCCCGCTTCAATCACATAGAGTGTTAATAATAGTAGTTTAGATAGAATTGCGCGCTTTTCATAGTTTAAATTAGTCTAAATTTCTCTTGCCGGTTCACGGTATCGAATAAGTACTTGTTTTTGTATTTATAACTCCAATTGAGTGGGCTCCGATATTACAATGGAAGAGAACCTTTAGAGTACTCTTTGACTTATATGCGACCACGAATCCTCCTGATCCTCCTCGGCATCCTCAGCACAGTCCTCTACCTTGCGATGTGGCATATTTCTTACCAGTTCAACTGGGGAGAAGGTTACCGCGACCGCCCCATCCTGATTTACCTGGCGATCTATTTCAGCTTGTTCGCCAGTTACGCGGGGGCCGTCTGGATCATCTGGCAACGGACGAAGGAGGACTCACGACTGTTGTGGACCCTGATCGTGCTCGGCCTCTTGTTCCGCGCCGCCCTCCTGCCCGCGCAACAGATTCAGGAAGACGACGTGTATCGCTATTTGTGGGACGGCAAGGTGTTCGCCCACGAGGTCAACCCCTATAAGTTCTCGCCGATGGAAGTGACACGCTTCAAGCAGTTCCTCATCCAGGACCCGGAGACGTTTGAACAAACGTACGACACCCGGAGCATAGCCGAGTTGTCCCAACTCTACGATCTGAAATGGGCAAGTCCGGAAAGTATGGTGTATCAGGAGCGCATCAACCACCCCCAGGTGGCGACGATCTATCCGCCGCTGGCGCAAATGGTGTTCCGGCTGGCACACCATATCCAACCCGACAGCATCATCACCCTGCGGCTTTTATTTCTGGTGTTCGACCTCGTGGCACTGATGTTCATCGTGTTGACGTTGCAGGCGCTAGGCATCAACCGGCTTTGGGCGATGGTGTATTTCTGGTGCCCGCTGGTGATTAAGGAGACGTTCAACTCGACGCACCTCGACATCATCGGGATCGCCATGTTGTGCGGCATGTTGTACTGTCTGGTGCAGAAACGATTCTTTTCCGCCAACGCGTTTCTGGCGCTCAGTGTGGTGGGAAAACTCTACCCCGCCATCCTGCTTCCTCTCATCCTCAAACAACAGTGGGCGGGCAAGGCCCGCAGCAAAAATTCCCTACTGGAATGCAGTCTTAGTGTTTTGTTCTTCGGTGGGATCGTTGCGCTGTTTTACCTGCCATTTATCGAGATCGGCGCGCAAAATTTTTCCGGCCTGGCGACATACGCTACGCGCTGGCAACAGAACGACAGCATCTTCGCGCTTCTCGTCGGATTCTTCGGCCTGTTTGTGGAGTCGAACGGACCCGTCCCCTTCTCCTACGACCTGCCGTCCTTGCTGGCAAAGATTGCCGTGGCGTTGATGCTTGGCGCAGTGATGCTGTATCTGCTGTTCTGGAGAAAGGAAACGGAGAACCCGGAACCCAAGGCGGTACTAGAACCGCTCTTCATTATAATGGTGCTCGTGTTCCTGCTGAGCCCGGTGCAGAATCCCTGGTACCTGTGCTGGGTGGTGCCTTTCCTGTGCGTCTTCCCCTGGCGCGCGGGGATTCTATTGACCGGCCTCGTCGGCCTCTACTACCTCGACTTCTACTTCGACTACCAGGATATCAACCAATACGCCCCCTGGATCCCCTGGTTCGAATACATCCCGTTTTATCTTTTCCTGGGATTGGAATTAAAATCTAAAAAACTCTCATAATCGAACTCAGCCCTACGGATCCAGCTAATCCGGTTTTTTGAGGCCGAGTTTTTTGATCTTGGAGTGCAGGGTGGTGGGTTTCATTCCGAGGATTTCTGCCGCGCCATCGGGTCCGGTGATTTTCCAGCCGCATTGATTGAGGGCGTTCAATAGATTCTCCCGGTCCCGCTGTTTCATTTCCTCTTCCGTCAAGACAGGCTTTTCAGCATCGGACGCTCGCCGTCTATCCTCTTTTCCGCGTCTGCCATTGCCCTTTATTCCCTGGGTCAGGTGAAACGCAAGTTTGCCGGAACGTGCGGTGATGATGGCGCGTTCGATCACGTTTTGCAATTCCCGCACATTGCCGGGCCAGTCGTAACCCTGAAGCTCAAGCATATTGGCCTTTGTGAATTGAGGAAGCGGGAGGTTTAACTTGCTGGCCGCCTGATTAAGAAAACGGTTCGCCAAGCTGGGGATATCTTCTTTCCGATCGCGCAGGGGCGGCACCTCTATGGGAAATACGTTCAGACGGTAAAACAGGTCTTCGCGGAAACGTTTCGCCAGCACCTCCTCTTTCAAATTGCGGTTGGTGGCGGTAATGATGCGCACATCCGTCTTGCGGGTTTGTTCATCGCCGATACGTTCATAAGTACCTTCCTGCAAAACGCGCAGTAATTTGCTCTGGAGATCCAAAGGCACCTCTCCAATCTCATCCAGGAACAATGTCCCGCCATCGGCCAGTTGAAAACGGCCCGCCCGGTCTTTGATGGCTCCCGTGAACGCGCCTTTGACATGCCCGAAGAATTCGCTTTCATACAGTTCTTTGGGGATGGAAGCGCAATTGACTTTGATCATGGTGCGTTTCCGGCGGGCGCTGCGATTGTGAATCTCCCGCGCCACCAGCTCCTTGCCGGTGCCCGACTCGCCGGTAATCAGCACACTGGCGTCGGTCGGTCCCACCATCTCGATTTGTCGCAGGATGCTTTCCAAGGCCGGACTGCTGCCGACAATTTCCCCATAAGCCTTGGCTTCCAGGACCTCTTCATTGAGATAGGCGTTTTCCAATTCCAATTGACGCCGCAGGCGCTGGATTTCCTCTTCCGCCTGTTTGCGCGCGCTGATGTCCCGGAACACGACCACGGCTCCCCGCAATTTCAGATTTTCCCAAATGGGAGTGCTGACATACTCCACCGGGAAGGAGGTGCCGTCTTTCCGCCAGAACACCTCATTGGAAACCGTATGGACTTTGCCATCTTTGAAAGCCGCATAAATAGGACATTCCAAATTGGAATAGGCTGTTCGGTCGGATTTCGAATGGTGAATCAGTTTATGTTGGCAAACTCCAATCATTTCCTTGGCGGTGTATCCGGTCATTTTCTGCGCGGCGGGATTCACAAAGGTGGTCTTACCTTCTGTATCAATACCGTAAATTCCCTCACCCGCCGACTCCAGAACCAGCTTGTTCAGGTGGCGGACACCTTTTAATGCTTGATCGGTAAGTTCTACCTGCGCTTTGTTTTCGGGACGCATTTTCATGCCAGCAATATATCCCAATCTTCGTAACTTGCCCACTAAATCTCGCTATTAACGAAATTTCGCTACTTCCTCAACCTCCCCTATAACCCAATAATCCGTTTAGAAATAGCAGTTTACAAGATATCTCCATTTTGGCACGGGACCTGCTCTATACCAGTCAATGCTGCAAAGAAAATAAGA
Source organism: Nitrospinaceae bacterium (assembly GCA_965237905.1). Lineage (GTDB taxonomy): Bacteria > Nitrospinota > Nitrospinia > Nitrospinales > Nitrospinaceae > SZUA-226. Next base: position 1,605,851 of record OZ250172.1, read on the forward strand.
AACCGTTTCGATCTACTTCCCTTAGGCGAAACCTTTAAAACTTTCAAAAGGAGAACAACATGCCTCTTACACTCACACTTACCGAAGGTGTTCTTCCACGCAGTTCAGAAAAACAAGCAGTCGAGCAACTCACTGACGCCATGCTGGAACGACACGGCCTCACCGGCAATAAAGTCATGACACCCAACATCACCGCGAATGTTCATGTGGTGCCCAAAGGATCCTCGTTTTCTGGCGGCAAAGAATTCGCCGGCGCCTGGGTTGAATGGAAAGTCCCTTCGTTTGCGTTTAACACCCGAGAGCTCCACCAGGGCTATTTCAAGGACGCCACCGACATCATTCAAAAACTGTCAGGCGGCAAACAACCTCGAGACAACATCTACGTGAACGTCGTCCACACGGTCGATGGCGCCTGGAATCTCGATGGCAAAGCGATGACCAACGAAGAGCTGGGTCAGGCAATTTCAGAAGGCTAACCGCCTGAGTTCCTGTGGCCCTCATTTGGGGCCACTTATAAACAGATTAGGGCCGAAGGGTCCATAAGGAGGATAAACAAATGAGCCACTACATCCTAATTCACGGAGCCTGGGAAGAATCACGAGCCTGGGACGACGTTTTACCGGTTCTGCAGCAAAACGGTCATACGGTAACGGCCATTGATCTGCCTGGTAATGGCAAGAATAAGCAACCGATCCCGCAAGTGACGATGGCAAGTTACATACAAACCGTTGTCAATGTGATCAAGCAGCTTGACCATCAGATTATTTTGGTGGGTCACAGCATGACCGGTGCGGTTATCTCGCAGGTGGCTGAACAGATACCTGAGAAAATCGAAAGACTGATCTACGTTGCCGCATTCTTGTTGAAAAACGGTGGATCTGTTTTGGAAGCAATGCAAAGCGACGCCGAGGGCGAGTTCCTTCCGGAAATAGTGTTTTCAGATGATCAAACCTACGCCACGGTTCCAGAGCAGGCACTGCGGAGTATCGGTTTTCATGACGTCGAAGAAACGGTCATTCAACGCGTTCTGCCGCTAATGACTGAACAACAAGCGACTGAGCCATTTATGGCCAAGGTCGTGGTGAGTGAGGAAAATTTTGGTTCTGTGCCAAAAACTTACATTCGCACCACCATCGATAAAGTCACTTCCCCTGCATTACAAGACACGATGATTGCCAACTGGGGAGTCGAAACCGTTCATGATTTAGAGTCTGGACATTTCCCAGCGTTTTCAGTACCGGAAAAATTAGCAGGGTTAATGCTTCAAAGAAAGTTAGAAACGGTTTAGTCCGACTTCCCTTAGGTGAAACTTTTAAAACTTAACCGATCCGTCCCCTGCTTTTCGCAGGGGGCGGATGAAAGGAAATGACCCTGAACCCGACTGAGTAGGAGAAGGTCATTAAAAAGAGAAAAAAGAGGAAAAAATCATGAACAGAATTCAAATCCACTCAAAAAAATTTAGTGACAACAGAGCGATATTGTTGACTTCAAAGATACTTTTTGCTTTGACTCTGTTCATTATCCTGGGCTTGCCTAATTCAGGCCGGGCTTATGAATGGGATAGGAAAGCTTTGGAGGAAGCGGGCAATATGGATTTCCCCAAACAAAAGGCATTCACTCCGTTCTCTTACAATCAGCTCCAAAAGAAAGGTTATATTTTCGGTATCAAAATGGATTTCGAGGTCAATACCATTTGGTCCACGTCTAAGAATAAACTTAAATCAGAACAACTGAGCCATAAATTTATCGGCGAGGATTATTTCTCTGACGGGAATGATTTCTCGAATGAGTTGCCTCTTGCATCGGAGATGTCGATCGGCGCAAAACCGGCAAAATTACTTGAAGTTCGATTTTAGAAAACTTCACATTACCGTGTGTTTTTAAATAGAGTGCACTAATCCAATACGATGATAAATATTAAAAAACATTTAGCTTTGATCCTGGTGTTTTTGACTCTGCCTCTTTTGTATTCTTTGTCGAGTCATTCCTTTTACCTGCCGGGGCTGACTTCCCTCTCTTCGGCACCGCCGGAGTTGAGCAAAAGGGTAATTTCAAGACCGAAACAAATGCCCAGCAACGAGATACTGGAGGAACAGCGGGTTAAAAGTAAGATTTGGAAGGTAATTGCCAAGTACCAAACCGGATTGGGAATGAAATCGCTCAAACAAGTTTCCCATCAGAGCTATCAGGAAAGCAAAAAGTATGACTACGATCCGCTGTTTTTAACGGCGTTGATTGTAACGGAGAGTTCGTTTAATAATCGGGCCAAGTCCCACAAAGGGGCACTGGGCTTGATGCAGATCAAACTCGCTACGGGTCAGGCCATGGCATCCGAAATGGGCGCCACCTGGGCCGGCCAATCGACGCTTTTTGATCCTGCCACGAATATTGCTTTGGGGGCTTTTTATCTCAACAAGCTCAAGAGACGGTTCAAGGATATGAAAATTGCACTGGAAGCCTACAACCACGGGCCCTCCCGAATCTCGCGTTATCTGCGCAAAGGCAAGCTTCCGGAGGATTATTCCAAAAAGGTTTTTCACATTTACGATTTGATCCGGTCGCAATCGATTTAGAAAGCTCTACACGAAGGAGAATAAGAATGAATCAAGCGCAACTAACTATTGAAAATAAAGTGACAGCTCTATCGGATTCCGATCTTGAGGCATCATGGATCCCCCTGGGGAAATCGTTCCAAGCACCTGATTGGGATACGACATCCCACCTGGTCAACATCGAAAATTTTCATATCGAGGGCCCGTCCGTCTTGTTGTTTTTCTGGGACGGTAAAAAGGTCCACCGGGTCACGGATGAACGGCTCAAGGAGGAAATGACCCGCATGATCGATTATAGTCTTTAATTATTTTGGACTATTTTCCAGACTCTCTTGAGGTAAATCCAGTCATTCTCTCCGAGACAGAATCCACAAACCGATTTTCCCTTCCATATCAAGACCCTACCACTCACCCCCCAACTCAATATCAGCCTGTTACGTGACGACACCCCTTAATACCTGATCCTTGGTTCCACCTGCGTGCTGTTTTCAAGATGCGTTTTCATATCTCCAATACATTCCAAATCTCGTATTAGGCTCACTAAATTTCGCTATTAACGAAATTTCGCCATAAATTTCAAACGCCCTCTAGCCCAATAACTGCTTTAAAAATAAGGTGTTATTGGATATCTCCATTTTGGCACGGGACCTGCTCTATACCAGTTAATGATTCAAGGAAAACAGGAAACAGCTTATCTCTACTTCTAAAACTTAAACAAGGAGAAACATCATGGCACTTCCAAATCCCGGTATGCAAATCGACACAACCAACACGGCACTCGTGATCACCGATCCGCAAAACGATTTTTTAAGTCCGCAAGGCGTGACCTGGGGTGTGGTCGGCGAGAGCGTTACGGAAAACAACACGGTCGCCAATATTGAAACGTTACTCAAGGCCGCCCAAGACAACGGCATCCCGCTTTTCATTTCCCCTCATTACTACTACCCCACCGACCACCAGTGGAAGTTCGAGGGAGCACTCGAGAAGCTGATGCACGACATCAATATGTTCGACCGCAAGGGTCCTTTGAATCTTGAAAACTTCCAAGGGTCAGGTCCCGACTGGCTGGAGCAGTACAAACCTTATATCGAGAACGAAAACACCGTGGTGGTGAGTCCTCATAAAGTGTACGGACCGGAAACCAATGATCTCGTTCTTCAATTAAGAAAACGCGGAATTGACAAGGTGGTTCTCGCAGGAATGTCGGCCAACCTCTGTGTCGAAAGCCATATGCGGGAACTTTTAGAGCAAGGTTTTGAAGTGGCTGTGGTGAAGGATGCCACCGCCGCCGCCATAGTTCCGGAAGGCAACGGCTACGACGCCGCCCTGACCAATTTTCGTTTTCTGGCCAATACCGTTTGGTCCACCGAGGAAGCTGTTGCAGCGCTTTCCCAACAGGAAACCGTAACCGCACTTTCTTAATAAAAAAACTTTAACCAACTTAAAAAAGGAACCACTCAAATGAAAACGGCAATCATCATTTTATCCGATCCCAAAGGAGACTCTGAGGAATCTTTAGGGCGCCTATTTAACGGTCTGGCGGCGGCTTACGATTATAAAAGCGCCGGCCAGGAAGTATCGATTCTCTTTCAAGGCGCCGGCACACGATGGCCGGAAGTTCTGCAAAAAGAAAACCATCCGGCTCATGAATTGTTTGAAGCGGTGGCGGATAAAATCCAGGGCATTTCCTGCGCGTGTGCCGACGTGTTCGGCGCGGATACTACAGGATACGACCTGATCAAGGACAATTCCGTTCCCAAAACCACCGGACTGCCCAGCCTGAGCAAGCTTCAGGAGCAGGGTTTTAATGTCCTTACTTTTTAAACGCTGATACGCCCCCTGCTAATGAGGGGGCTTTCACAATTTATTCCATATTGGAAAAACATTAAAGGAGAAACACAATGAATCAAGAAAACACAGTCGTAAACAATGCAGTGATTCATCTGGACGACGATGATTTTGAAGCATCGGTGATCCAATCCAAAAAACTGGCCTTGGTCGACTTCTGGGCCGACTGGTGTCAACCCTGCCATGTGATGGCTCCAACCGTGGAAGCACTGGCTGAGGAATACGGCGATCGCATTCTGGTGGCCAAACTGGATGTGGATGCCAACCCGATGGCCACTCATAAATATGGGATCCGTGGCATTCCCGCTCTTCTGCTGTTCAAAGACGGGCAATTGGTGCAACAAATCGTGGGCGTAAGGCCTAAGGAAGAAATCGCCCGCATCATCGAAAACCATCTTTAATTGGAAAGGAAAATATCATGTCCAACACAACTCAAACCGTATTGATCACTGGAGCGTCGAGCGGTATCGGCCTCGACGTCGCCAAGGGATTCCTGGAAAGGGGATCCAATGTCGTTCTGAATTCCCGTCACGGTGAAAAACTTGCCGCCGCCGCACAGGCATTAGGTGGCGGAGAAAAAATCGCGCTGGTGCCGGGAGATATCAGCAACAAAGAGACCGGTGAAAAAATGGTCCGCACGGCGGTCGAGCGCTTCGGCAGTGTCGATGTGCTTGTCAATAATGCCGGGATCTTCGGACTCAAACCCTTCCTGGAAACCAGCGAAGAAGATATCGACAACTACATCCGCATCAACCTGAAGGGGACTTACTTCGTCACTCAGGCGGTGGTGCGGCAGATGAAACAACAGGGTGGCGGCAGTATTGTCAACATCGGCACCGCCCTCATCATGCATTCGATGGCCGGGGCACCCGCCAGCGCAGCGCTGATCACCAAAGGCGGCGTGCACGCCCTGACCACCAGTTTGGCCAGCGAACTGGCGGCGGATAACATCCGCGTCAACGCGGTGGCCCCGGGTGTCATCCGGACGCCGATTCACGGGGAAGCGGATGTCGATGCGTTCGGCGGCGTCGCCCTCATGAATCGGGTCGGGGAAGTGCGGGAAACCACCGAAGCGGTGATTCATTTAGCAACGGCTGGTTTCACTACCGGCGTCATCCTTCCCGTAGACGGAGGCTTTGTCCACGGCCGAGCTTAAGGGGTGAAAGCATTACAGAAAAATCAGAGCCATCGTCACTGGGCGATGGCTCTCATTCTAAAATACAAACAATTGAATATTGATCGGAGGAAACTCAAATGAAAAATAAAAACTTTACTCTTTTGGCAATCGTATTTGCTTTCACACTGATGTTGGCAGGTTGTAAGGATCCGACCTATTCCAGTCATAGTCCGCAATTATCTGGGGGTTGGATATTTGACCCAGTGGTAGCGGAAAAGATCCATAAAAACCCGGCCCGTGGAGAAGTGGCAGTCGGACTTTCCCGGCTCGAACAGCGAATGCTCGAAAAATATGGCATTGGATTCGGCAAAACTTTTATCACTCAAGTTCAGGCTGAGCTGTGGACGGTAACGCGGACCAGCACCGGCTTGCGGTTTGAGAGGCCGATAGGACCCTTGGCGGCTGTAAATCTGCAATCGCTTCCCATGATTCGGACTCATTACAGGATCGCTCCCGCTTCAGTTGGGGGACCGAATAGGGCACCGAACCTGGCCTGGGTATTTGACGAAGCCCTTCAGGACAAAATTCAAAATCGAATTTTTTTAAAGGGTATCCCCAGCGCAATTGGCCTGAGCCGTTTCCAACAAAAAGTCCTGCAACGCTATGGGGTTCAAGTAGGCCAATCCTTCCGGACGACCGTGGGTGGGAGAGTACTGACAGTTAAAAGGGTGAGCCTCGGCCTGCAGATCCAGAGCTTCGCTAAAGACAAGATGGCCTCCTACTTTACCAGCTAACCGGGGAAAGCCATATGATAGTCAAACTCCTAAAAGATCAATAGTTTATGAATCAAGTCGGTGTTCCTGGCTCGGTCCCGGTGACTCGGGAGGGGGGCGCGAAATTTTTTAAAAAAAACCCAAAAAAAACCTTGACTGTTTACCGAACGTTCGGTAAAGTAGACACCGAGTTCTAAAACCGAGTGAAGGAGGATCATATATGCCTGTTAGAAAAATCGATGAAGACCATCTACTGGATCGGCTGACCGAGGTATTCCGTCTGCACGGCTATCAAGGCGCAAGCCTCAGCCTTATTGCGGAAGCAACCGGACTCAAGCGCGCCAGTCTTTACCACCGCTTTCCGGGTGGTAAGAAGGAAATGGCCGAGGCCGTACTCCAGCGTGCCGACACCTGGTTCGTATCCCACATCCTCGCGCCCCTGACCGAGCCCGGGGAACCCTCGGCCCGCATTCGGGAGATGGCTAATCGCCTCAGTGATTTCTATGGCGGGGGTCACCACTCTTGTCTGCTCGATTCGCTATCGCTGGGTGACGAGGACGTCGCTATTCGCAGGCATATCGAGCGGTCGTTCACGGCCTGGCTTGGCGCATTGGTTGGTATCGCCCGTGAATCGGGTTTGAGCCCGGCCACTGCCAAACTTCGTGCCGAGGAGGCACTGGTCCATATCCAGGGCGCCCTCGTCATGGCGCGAGCCACCGGCGAAACCCAACCGTTTGCACGGGTCCTCCAGAACTTACCGGAACTTTTAACGTTTGATTCAAAAAAACCTAAACCTAAAACAAAGGGGAGTAGCAAATCATGAAAACTGCAATCATTATTCTTTCCGATCCAAAAAATGGTGGCGAGGAAGCATTCGGTCGTGCGTTCAATGGATTGGCCTCGGCCTACGACTTCAAGCAGAAGGGCGACGACGTGACGATCCTGTTTCAAGGAACCGGCACACGCTGGCCTGCTGAACTTTCCAGGTCTAAAAACCCCGCCCATGAACTGTTCGAAGCGGTGAAGGACAAGATTGCCGGAGTTTCGTGCGGCTGTGCAGACGCATTCGGCGCCACTGAAGACGCCGAGAAGTCGGGCTGTGACCTTGTCAAGGACAATCCAGTTCCCAACACCGGTGGCATGGCCAGTCTGCAAAGACTGCGATCCGAAGGCTACACCGTCATGACTTTTTAAAATGTCATTTGAAGCAGTGCAGGCAGTACCAAAGGCAGGATTCAGCGAGGGCGCAATCGTCGAGATTGTTGGTCATGCAGGCCTCAATGTCTTCGCGAATTATTTTTACAAAGTTTATAAAACAATAATTAATTTTTGCTTCGTTTGTAAGGAATCAACTTTTAACGTGACATAAGTTTCTAACCAAATTGATTTTTGCTTAATTCGTATGAATCAATTTCTAACGCAACATAACTTTTAAATCTAACCAAAAGGAGTCAACCATGAAGTCCATGTTTAAAAGCAACGCTCGTTTCTTTACCATCTTTTCTTTATTAGTCATTTTGACGACAGGTGTTGCCTGTGCAGGGCAAGACAAAATGATGAAAAAAGAAGGCAGTATGAGTAATCAAGAACATAGCAAAATGATGAAAAAAGACCACATGATGAAAAAAGAAGGAAGTATGCATACCACTGGGATTGCCAACAGTATTGTCGGTGTCCAGGGGTATGACCTCGTGTCCTATCGCACCAACGAAAAGCCTCTGCGAGGGAACGGCAACCACATTGTTGATCATCACGGCATCACCTATTTGTTTGTAAATAAAGAAAATCAGGAGAAATTTGCACAAGATCCTCACAAATATCTGCCTGAATTTGGCGGTTACTGCGCCTATGGAGCGGCAGTGGGCAAGAAGTTTGTGGGCGATCCTGATGTTTGGAAAATCGTAGACGGCAAACTTTACCTCAATCTTGACAACAAGATTCAGGGAATCTGGAATAAAGACATTTCCGGAAACATCGTGAAAGCAGAAAACAATTGGACGAAGATCAAGGACAAAAATCCGGAGGATTTGTAATCCAGCGGAGAATTCTATAGAGCGGCCTTGCAGGATGCAGGGCCGCTGTTCTTGCAAAACTCAATTAAACCTACTTATAAACTTTAAGCAAAAGGAAATTCCCAATGAATATTCGTAATGTATGTTTTGTTTTAGGATGGACGTTTGTTGCCGTCGGCATCCTTGGATTTATCCCCAATCCTTTGGTTTCTTCCGACGGATTCTTTGTTGTCAACGCGCTACACAATCTTGTCCACCTCCTCACCGGGGCCGCATTTATTTTTGGCGCGATCCGGTTTGAAGGCAAAGAAGCGCTGGTCGTAACGAGTATTGGTGTCGCGTATTTGGCGGTGGCGGGCCTGGGGTTTGTCACTTCCGGAAATATGATGCTCGGAATGATCCACATCAATGAAGCGGACCGTTGGCTGCATCTGGGGTTGGCATTCGCCATATTGTTGCCCGGAGTACTGCTTCGGCCCACTCAGCGGAGTATCAATGCCTGACGATGGAATGACTACTAGAGAAGGAGAGGGACTATCCCATTACGGATTCCCCTCTCCCCTCTTTCTTAAAATTATTAACTGAACAGGAAAGAATTACTGGGTGGATACCATGACAGAAAATAGCATTGAATACATTCCAATTTTCGTATTCTACCCACTAAATGTCGCTAATCACGATATTTCGTCAGCCACCAGAATCCTTTATAACCCCATAAATCATTAAAATTTAAAGGATTAATAGCTCGCTTAACTTTGGCATGGAACCTGCTCTATACATATTAAGAAATACTGATCACAAGCCAAATTATGAGGACCGATCAAAATGGAGGATGTCATGACCGAGAATTTTACTGAACTCGCTTTTACTGAAAGTGTCAAGGCACAGCAGGAAAAGTACGGGACGCGAACCGCCTATTCGAGAATGGAACGGGGCGGGAAATTTCGCAACCAAATCACCTGGCAGGAGCAAAGGCATATTGAAGACCGGGACGGTTTTTATCTTTCCTCGGTGGGTGAAAACGGCTGGCCTTACATGCAGTTCCGGGGCGGTCCCAAAGGTTTCCTGAAGGTGATCGACGACAACACCCTGGCTTTCGCCGATTTTCGCGGCAACGGACAATACATCAGCACCGGTAACTTTAATGACAATAAGAGGACGATGCTGTTTCTAATGGATTACCCCAATAAAACGCGGCTTAAAATCTGGGCGGACGCCGAAGTGCTGGACCCGGCGGAACATCCGGAGTTAGCGAAACAATTGATCATGCCGGATTACAAAGCCACGGTGGAACGGATCATCGTATTCAAAGTTCATGCGTTCGACTGGAACTGTCCGCAACACATCACTCCCCGGTACACGCAGGAGGAGATCAAGGAATCCCAGCAAGTGCTCACGGCTCGTATCGCAGAGCTGGAAACCGAAAACAAGAGTCTGCGGCAACAGATCGAATCATCCGGAAAACCGCAGATTTCTTAAAAAATGAGGGAGGCAGATCATGTTCAAGGCAATGATTGGATTTAACAAAGCGATTCTCGCCATGCCAAAACCCTGGCAGGTATGGATGATTCTTCTTGTGTCAGCAAATATAGTTTCACCATTTTTCTTTCTGGGAAAACCGGAAGCAATAGTAGTGCTTGTCGCTGCAACAGCCAGTGGGTTCATCATGACGGCCTTATTTGCAAGATTTGGATTTGTGAGGCTTCTGGGTCTTGGCCATATACCCTGGCTGTTCACCGTCCCCTGGCTTGGCTTGCAATTGGGTCAGACGATAGAAAGCGGCTCCTTTTATTATTGGCTACTTTCCGTAATTGTACTCGATAGCATTTCACTGGTAATTGATGCGGTGGATGTCGCCCGATATTGGATGGGTGAACGGCAACCCACTATCACGACGGACATAAACGCATTTTAAAATTAAACCAACGAGAACATTCACTCAACTCAAAAATTAAAAAGGAGAAATACCATGAACCTCACCGATAACGTCATACAGGACACGACAGTGTCCAAGTTTGCAGACAACCAAAGGAATATTGAGGCCATTTCATCCGTCATCCAGATTTATAGCGAAGGCGGACGCCGGGGCGATGCGGCGATCATGAAACGCGCGTTTCGTAAAAACGCGACGATCCACGGGTACATTGGCGGCGGCCTGCTTGCCGGACCGATCCAGATGCTGTTCGACTGGGTCACCGAAAATCCGCCTGCCCCGAATCTGGAGGCCGAAATCGTCGACATTGATCTCGCGGAAACCGTTGCCACTGCGCGGGTCGAGATCGCCGACTGGCTTGGATTCCGCTTCACGGATCAGTTCACGCTGTTGAAGGAAAACGGCGCATGGACAATCACGTCCAAAGTGTTTCACGCTTATTAATTAATGATTGCTATTAACAAAACAAAAACCAATTTAAAGGAGATCAGCCATGACTAAAACCATCCTCATCACCGGCGCATCTACCGGTTTTGGTCGCGACACCGCCGAGACTTTGGCGCGCGCCGGCCACCAGATATTTGCTTCGATGCGCGATCCGGAAACGAAAAACCGAACTCACGCAGAAGCCCTCAGAAATCAAAACATCGAAGTAGTCGAGCTCGATGTCACCAACTCTGAATCGGTCGATCGCGCTGTCGCCACAGTTATTGCAAAGGCAGATCATATCGATGTCCTAATTAACAATGCTGGAGTTTTAATGGCCGGTGTTTCGGAAGCATTCACACCCGAGCAAGTGAACGCGCTGTTCGATGTCAACGTCATCGGGCTCCATCGGGTAACCCGTGCGGTACTGCCGCACCTCCGTCGCCACAATGACGGCTTGATCATCAACATTGGCTCCGTTCTCGGTCGCGTTACTTTCCCATTTTTCGGGCTTTATGGTGCCAGCAAGTTCGCGGTGGAGGCTCTGACCGACAGCTACCGCTACGAGGTCTCACAGCTGGGAATCGACGTTACTCTGGTGCAACCCAGCGCCTATCCCTCACAGTTGTTTGACAGTGCAACACTGCCAGCAGATACGGAGCGAACCACGGAATACGGTACCGTGGGAGAGATCCCTGACGCCATGTTCCAAAATTTCAACACGATATTGTCAGCGCCTGGCGCACCCGACCTTCACGATATCGCCGAAGCGGTCGCCAAGCTGATCGACACTCCCAAAGGTGACCGGCCCGCGCGAACCGTAGTGGGCGCCAGCTATGGTGCCGATACCGTGAACGATGCGACAGAACCTGTTCAGGCGGCCACTGTCGAGGCACTCGGACTCGGCCATCTTGCGACGGTACCGGGCGTGCTTGCGAAAAGCGCATGATCACACGTTTTTAATTTAACAAAGGAGATGAACCATGACGATTACAAAAAAAGTTAAAGCTTTGGATTTAAATGTTGCCGTGCCGCGAAGTTCGAAAGACACACTGGCGGGTATTGTTCATCTGCCGCGCATGATCGATAAAGCGCGCGCTCTCAGGAATAACACCCTGGGGGAATACATTTATCCCTGCCCGCTCGACCGGCACGTTTTGAACTTTCTGGCAACAAACGCGGAGGATTTCGCGGATTTGGCAGAAGTGAACGACAATGGGCAAATAGCCGAGTGGGCCGAAGAAACCGGCTGTTTCCGAAACGCGAAGGAACGGGATCTTTTGAACGGCAAAATCCTGGATAGAAAACCGGACGCCGAAACCATGGCTGAATTCCTGGGCCAGAGAAACCAGATCGATCTCACCCGCACGGATGTAATCACCTGGGCCGATCTTAGGGACCTGGAGGAAGGCCATATTTAATGACGTGCGAGTGAACTTAGGAGGGGATTATGTCATCGATTAATATCATTGAAACTTTTTACCGTGCATTTCAAAACCAGGATTACGATTCATTCCGCGGCATCTGTTCCGATGATGTGGAATGGATACAAAACAAGGGTTTTCCAAATGGCAGCCACAATCATGGAGCCGACGCCGTCATTAACAACGTTTGGAAACAATTTGGAAAAGACTGGAGTTATTTTAAATTTCAGGTTGAGGAAATATTTGAATCCCAGGACGGATCCAAGGTAACCGCCATCGGCGCCTATCTCGGGGAGCATAAACAAACCCTGAAAACAGTAGAGGCCGCGGCGGCGCATATTTTCGATATCGATCATACAAAAATTAAACGATTTCGGCAGTTTACCGACACGGTGTTGATCAAGTCCGCCACGGAAAGATGACTTATTGATTTAAATGGGCAACCTTGACTGGTATGTTGATGGGAAACATCATTATGTCCGTCGTTTGAACAACTGCTCGAAAGGAACACAGTCATGAAATTTTCCATGTTGCCGCTACTGTACCTGATTCAAATCGTGGCGATTTACAGAGTGACCAAAAATACATATGATTCGGGGCAAATCAGCGCAAACCAAAACAAGCAGATTATTCTCATTCTGGCTGCTCTCACTTTATGGGGAGGTTTGAGCACCTACTTAGGGTTGAGTGGTTACTATCAAAGCGAAGGCTTCCTAAGCTCGCTCCCTGGGTTGTGGATTACACAACCTGCTGTCTTGATCGTTATCATTCCCTGGCTGGCTTCAAAAAATTTGCGCCAGGGAATCAATAGCATCATTGATCACACTCCACTTTATCTAATCATGGGCTTCGAAGGATTAAGGATCTTGGCCATAGGCGGTATTCTCAAGGGTTACAAGGGTGAATTTTCTTTATTTTATGCCCAGTTTATTGGAATTCCAGATTTTCTTTATGGAGTGACAACTTTGATCGCGGCGGTTTTAATTTATAAAAGAGTTTGGAAAGAGAAGTCGGCGATTATTATTAATTTAATTGGTTTTATAATTATTGTTCCGTTTGGGACGGTATTAATAAATGTAGGGTTACCGGGGGCGATGTATATGATTGAAGAGACCCCCAGCTTGAAAACTATTTTTGAATTTCCTATGGCTTTAGCGCCCACTCTGGTCGTTCCTATATTTGTAATGATCAATTTGTTTGTGGCCCTGCGATTGATCAAACGTTAGCGCAGGGAACCTACGCGAACTTAAATTGCTCTGAAAAGGAGAACACAATGAATAAAGTAGCAGTTAAATGGTTGGTTATTGCAATAGCAATTTTAATCGCGGGATACGCTTGCGACTCGAACACCGGTACGGTCGCTAATAAGAATGCCTCATCGGTTAACAATGAGGAACCCCTTGGGAACCATGCCACGCTTCACAAAACGATTGAAGTGAATGGATTGAAAATATTTTATCGTGAAGCCGGTCCCAAAAATGCCCCGACCCTCTTGTTGCTGCATGGGTACCCCACTTCATCGCACATGTTTCGCAATCTCATAGAAGATTTGTCCCATCATTATCACTTGCTTGCTCCCGATTATCCCGGATATGGCAGAAGTGAACAGCCGCCGATGGCCGATTTTGCGTATACGTTCGATAATATGTCAAAGATTGTGGAAGGCTTTTTAAAAGCTTTGAACGTAGAGAAATTCAGTATTTACCTGATGGACTACGGCGCTCCCATTGGTTATCGAATTGCGGCAAAATATCCGGAACGGGTGGAGTCCCTGATCGTGCAAAATGGTGGCGCTTACGAGGAAGGTCTCAGGAAATTTTGGGACCCTATCAAAAAATACTGGAATGAATACACGGTTGAAAATGGCAAGGCCCTGGAAGGATTCCATTCTCCTGACGGATTGAAATGGCAGTATACGCATGGCGTGCAGAATGTTGAAAAAATCAGTCCTGATAACTGGACTATTGATTTACAACATTTGACCCGGCCTGAGAACAACGCCATCCAGTTAGCCATGTTCTATGATTATCGCACTAATGTTGCTCTTTACCCGAAATGGCAGGCCTATCTCCGCAAACATCAGCCGCCAACTTTGATTGTCTGGGGAAAAAATGACCACATCTTTCCACCGGAAGGAGCACATGCTTACAAGAAGGATTTAAAAACCATCGATTTTCATTTGCTCAATACAGGCCATTTTGCTTTAGAGGAAGAGGGAGATGCCATTGCGGAACATATTCTCCGGTTCTTGGCCAAGCACAATATCAAATAAGAAAAAATAATCTGATGGATTTTAGGTATTAATCATTAACCGTACCAAGGAGTAGCAATAACATAAAATTCAAATAATTAGACCTGATCTGTTGCTAAATAGGGAATCGGGACCATATTAAGGAAATAGTAATTCTATAAGACCCGGGAGCCGGGCGAATTCTTGATTTCTGATCTGCCTTCCGGGCCCAACCATGCCGCAATTGGAGGCAGTATTATGAATATAAAATTTTCTATTCTATATATTCTTATTGTAATAATGGTTGTTGGAGCGCCCACAAGCCTTTGGGCGGGGGATATGGGCACCAAGGTGGAAAAAGTCCGCATCATCGAACCGGGAGAAGCCGAACGGTGCGCTAATGACTTTTTCATAGATAATATCGGCAAGGAGGATGCCGATCTCAAAGTGGTTCTCGGCAACAAGGTGTATGTGAGTGAGATCCTGCAACCGGGAGAGAAAAGGGCATTTGATCTGCCCGCGACCATTAACGTAGCCCGACTCCGGGGAAGAGAGAATGTGTCGTTCGACGACATCGCCGTCATCATCAATCTCGGTCCGAAAGCTCATATGCGCGTGCGTTGTATGGATCTGAAGGAAAATCCTTTAAAGAGAAAAGACCCGTTGGCCGTTTTTAAATAAGCGGACCGGGTAATACCGGAGCTTAATTTTAAACCTTGGCATGCAGAAGCTAACGGTTCTATTTGTTATGGTGCCTCAGCTAAGCTGGCCCTGCGCCTAGTAGCTCGTGGAAAGATTGCACCCGGGTGACGGCTTCGCCATTGTGGTGGCCTTTGCGGTCGATCAGGATGGAATGCATTCCGACATTGCGCGCGCCTTCAATATCGGTTGCCGGTTCGTCGCCGATGTGACAGGCCTGCTCCGGCGGCACTCCCGCACGTTGCAACGCTTCTTTGAAAATTGCGGCGTCCGGTTTGGCGGAACCGACCACGGTGGAGGCCAGGATAAAGTCGAAGTAAGGTGCGAGGCCCGTGTTCTTAAGAATTTCCGGCAGGCGGGAATCCCAGTTGGAAACCACTCCCAATACGATCCCATTATTTTTCAATTGATCGAGCAGGCCCGATTCGGTGACGTCCTCAAACACCCGCCAGCTTTCCTTACTACGGAATACGTCATAAATGTGATCGAAGTAGCGGTCGAAATCATCAAGACCGCCATGCGACTCGAACACCCGGCGCACCAGCTCCTTCCAGAACGCCCGCTCCACTTCCAGGCCCTTTTGTGTGCCCAGGGATTCCATGCCTCCCATGTTGGACCACTCCTGACGGAACTCACGGTTAAGATCGTCCGCACTGCCAATAAAGCCAAAGTCCCGTGCGTGGGTGGCATACACGTCACCTACAGAGGGATGAACGCGGAGCAGGGTGCCCCCGACATCAAAGAACACGGCTTTATAATTTTTCAGCATGAGACGGTATTTTTAAAAATAGAATAACCCGAACACACGATAGCAACGTGCGCATTTGGACGGCGAAGTGCCGACACCGGGGTCGTAAGACCCCGGTGCCTCTGATTATAGCACTTGGAGAAGAGGAGGTAATTCCGGAAAGTTAGCGCCTTTCCGGCATCAGGTTAATGATGGCCAGCAGGATACTGCCGAGTCCAACTGCGGCGGCTCCCGACCAGTAGAAGGCGTTCTGACCAATCATTTGGAGAAGGTCCGTTTGGTACAGGGTGTATACCCAGTACATTGAAGACAAATAAACAAGAAACAAAGCCGTTTTATAATGCGACCAGAGAATGCTTAGCCCCAGCAAACCGAGCACGAGAACGATCATGTCAAGGGTGACGGCGCAATTCGTAACGTCAAACACGGTAGTTTAATCTCCCCGAAAATAAACCGTCCGTTTTACCTGTTGGAAGAAGGTAAACCCCAAGCATAAAGCAACAGAAATCCCAAAAACAGACCGAGAAACAGGGTCCAAAAAATACCGTAGACGTTGGTCATGGCCATCTGAAACAATACCGTTTTATTAGCGGCATATTCCCAGTAGGCAAAGGTGCCCAGCGAAAGAAGCATTCCTATTTTCATACGGCCCCAGATAGCCCCCAAGGCCAGAATGCCAAAGCTAATAATCATTTGACTCATGGTCAGAGAAAAATGAAGTTGACCTGCCAGTGCCTGCAACGCTTCCATTTTCTTTCACTCCATACATTTCAAGAGGTTATAGAAAAAATTCGGAAATCTTTTATAACAAAGCAAACACCGTGCCAAAAATATTACACCAAACTAAAAAGATGCAATTTTCAGTTACCCACTGTAAATCGCTTATTAGAAAGGATTCATATTGATGTAAAAATGTATAAAATATTAGCTATATGTATTTATTGTATTATTTTTTTTAATCAATAAGTTATAACGTATATTTTTTTACAATTTTTACGAGGATCAGATCAGAAATGCGCAAAATTGAGGAGATTTATCCTGCTAATAGCATATTTATCAGATAATTAAAAAACTAGCGGAAACCGAAATAAAGCTAATGAGTGGATTTTCAATATTTTTCGGGTTGGGATTGGTATAGACGGAGCGCTTCTTCGTAGTCTTGCTGTGTATCTATTTCTATGCATCCCCCGCTTGGGATAGGGTAGGGAAGGATTTCATTATGGGGAGTGATTTCATTGAAGATGATTTCCCAGAGTGCCTGAATGAAACGGGCTTCCTCTCTGTCATAAAGAGCCACTATGTTGCGCGCCACGGTCTGGGTCAGCATGAAAAATCCGATTGCCTCACCTGCCATCTGAAACTTCGATTTTTCTTCCTTCGTTAAATCCCGCTTGGTCACGAACGATTCAATGGTTTGATCGTCCCGCAATAGCACCTTGGTGGCCTCGGTATCATCGATGTCCACGGGAGTGACTGCAAAGGAGGAGGGTTGAGATTGCCGAACATATTCTTCCAAGGCCGCCCGCGGATACAGCACGTCCCCGTCCATCACCAGGATTTCACCTTCCCGGTTTTTCAGCCCCATCACCAGTGACAACGTATTGCCGGTGGTTTCGTACCGGTCATTATCCACGAACTCGACCGGCATATTGAGATTCAGGCTTTGGGCATAGCTTTTAACCGCCTCTTTATTATACCCCACGACCAATACCGTCTGCTCCATCCCAAGCGACTCCAAAACGCTGAGGTGGCGGGACAACAGGGTTTCATCCCCAAAGGGCAAAAGACATTTATGCGGAATATCGTCGCGCTTCAGACGCGACCCATAGCCGGCCAGTAGGATCACTGCTTGCATCGGGCATTCCTTCAAAAAACGCGGAAATCCTGATGTTGTATCAGATTTTAAATTTTAAAAGGGAAATTTTTAAAAGACAGGAAGGGGGTTTATCCGTAGCAACACAATCAGACCACCGAACAGATTTCTAAGGATCTTGAAGGAAGGACGATTCCAAATTCATCTTGCCGGAAAATTTTTGGCTGACCCAGCCGGATTGACCATCCTGAAGTTCAACTTGATACCACTCGTCCGTTTCTTCCAGCAGGGGCCGCATATCCCCACTTTTCAAACTACCCATCACTGTGCCCTGCGAAGACGGCACGGAACGTACATTCAAGGAAGATCCTTCCGGAACCTTGATCAGGACCACCGTAGTTACCATCTCATTCGATTGTCGAGCCGAAGTCTTAGAGCTCGTCTTTTTTGCTTCCGGCACAGGCAAGGAAGCTTTTGTAGTCCCCCCTTCCAGAACGGAGAACTTTTTACTGATCCAGCCGGTGGTTTCGTCTTCAAATTGAACCTGATACCATTCGCCCTCTTCCTTCACCAAAGGCAGTTTATCTCCCCCGAACAGCATGTCCACTATGGCGCCACTGGCAGACGGAAGGGAGCGCACATTCAGAGTCGAGTCTTCCCCCACAGTGACAAGGACCATAGCATCTGCAGACGGCTGTTGATCCGATTGATCAGGTTCAAGGGGAGCCAATTCGCTCGTCATATCTTCTTCCGGCCCGGGCAAAGAAGCCTCCGAAGAAACACTACGGGTGGTTGAAAACTGTTTGCTGACCCAGCCGGACAATTCTTCTTCAATTTTAATCCTATACCAATCCCCTGATTGACCCATGAAAGGCATCATGTCGCCATTTTCCAGATAACCCAGAATTTCACCTTGCGTTGAGGGCTGTGCCCGTACATTCAGCTTCCCCCCTTCACCCATCTGGACCACCACCATCGTGTTCGAGGCATCCATGGAGACCGCGGGGGTTTCCAATGCTTTAGCAGGAGGAGGCGAAGGGATGAGGGCCGCCACGGTTTCGGATATGGTCTCCTGGCTTATTTTTTTCTGTTCTTCCGGCTCCGGTGTAGAGGGAGCCTCCTCTACCGGAGCGCTTTCAGCCGGGGCTGTTTCCTGTTTCGCATCTTGATCCCCTGGGTCGACGCTGGCGACCTCCATAGGCTGTTCTTGAGAACTTTCCTTATCCTCTTGCATCTCCTCGGCAGGCTCAGGCGGTGCCTGTTCTGCGCTTTCGGCATTGGCGATTTCTTCCCTTACGATGCGCGCAATTCTTTCGCTTTCGGACTCACCGGTTTCCGGTTTAGCGTTTTCTGCCTGGGCCATTTCCGTTTCAGGTTCTTCCTGCTTCGTTTCTTCTTTGTTGGCTGGCTCGACAGTTTCTTCAGCGGCGGCAGTTTCGGCCTTCGCTTTTTCCTGCTCGGCCGCTTGCATTTTGATATCTCCCGCCAAAGTATCGTCTGATTGGGGAACATCCATTTCCGCTGGAAGGACCGCAACTTCAGATGGTTTTAAATCGGGGAGGGTATCCAGACCCATAGCCACCTCATCCGGTTCGCCACGGATGGGGTTGAATGCGCCCGCGACCGTGCGACTTTCCTTACCATCAGCCGGTTCCTTCGCGGTAGCCTGCTCTCCGCTGGACCTTTCGGGTTTTTCAAAATCCTCAAACGGGATAGCGGCCACTGGATCGATTTCCTGCGCCGCGGTTACATTTTCATCAGGGGTCTCCTCCACAGCGGCGGAATCCGTACCAAAAAAATCGCCCGCTTTTTTCATTTTAGCGCCTGCCGGAGGAGGCGTATAGACCGCTGTGGGACGGGAAGAACTGTATTGAGGAGGCTTTCCCGAATCACCGCTCGGATTGGTGACTGCCTTACCGGAGGAAATCCAACTTTTAGTTTGCGAAGTTGACTTGGAAACCTTATGGGGATGCTCGCCGAGATATCCCCGGGCTCGTACGGCGTTTAATCCGTCTGGAAAACGGTTGATAAAATCCCGGTAGGCGGCTGAGTTATCCGCCTTGATCACCTGCAGAAAAATCTGGTCCTCCACCTGTTCCTGCTTGAAAAGGATCGCCTGTTTTTCCTCGGGTTCGACAATCTTCTCCAACCGGGCCAGGATTCCCAGCGTCTTAAAATACTCCCGGTTTTCGTGGAGCATGCTGACCTTGAACCGTAGCGCACGGGCCAGGTTTTGTCGGATTCTCTCGTCGACCGGTTCCAACCGATAGGCGGTCTCGAACTCCTGCAGAGCTTGTGACAGCATATCCTGGGTGTAATAAATCAATCCCAGGTTGTTGTGCCCCTCAAAAGAGTCGGGGTGTTTGGCTAGGAATGCCTTCCACAACTTGGTCGCGGATTCAAACTGTCCTTCGTTCTGAGCCTTTAAGGCCTGCGAAAACAAATTCTTGTCAGGTCCGGGTGCAACGGTTTGGGGGGCTGCAAACTGCTGATCCGTCGGCTTGCTTCCGTCGGAGGCACAACCTGAAAAAGCCAGCACCAGTACCCCCAATAAGGCGATAAGGTGTTTACTCTCAAATAGTTTCATATCAGTAGAATAACTGATTTTAGTTCAAGGTCAATATCTCTTGACTTGTTTTTTAATTCAAGTAACCTGACCCCTGAAAATTGAGTGGGAACTAGGGGTGTTATTTCGAACTGAGAGTCCATCAGGACAACCCTTTGAACCTGATCTGGTTAATACCAGCGAAGGGAAGTTAATTTATAATGTTTCATTATAAATCGGCTGTAGTCCTTTCCTGGATTACGGCTTTTTTTATTTAAGCCCCCTTCGGTGATTATGCAACTTGTCATCAACGGTCAAGAGAAGGCTCTGCAATCCAGCGCAACCATCACTCAAATGCTCAAGGAACTGGATATCACAGGCTCCCATATTGCCGTGGCGCTCAACTTCCAAGTGGTGCCCCGTTCCAATTACGACCAGACTCCGCTCCACGAGGGAGACAAGGTGGAAATCGTGCATGCCGTCGGGGGCGGCTGATCCTTTTAATACATAACGCCCCTCTCCTGCGGGTGGAGAACCGTTTAATCATTATTTGAGACAGAATATGGAAACCGTCGTAGAAACTGAAAATACACTTAAGATCGCCGATAAGGTGTTCCATTCCCGGCTGATTGTCGGCACGGGTAAATACGCTTCGTTCGAACAAAACCGCCAGGCCCTGGAAATTTCCGGCGCGGAAATGATCACCGTGGCCGTCCGCCGGATCGAACTCGACAAAACCAAAGAATCGATCCTCAACTATATCGATCCCGAAAAATACACGCTACTGCCCAACACCGCCGGGTGCTACAGCGTCAAGGAAACGGTGATGACCGCCGAATTGGCACGCGAAGCGGGCCTTGGCAATTTCGTCAAGGTCGAAGTGATCGGCGATGAAAAAACGCTGTTCCCGGATAACGAAGCCACACTGGAAGCTTCCAAACTGCTCGTCAAAGACGGTTTTCACGTTCTTCCGTATTGTTCCGACGACGTGGTGCTGTGCAAAAAGCTGGAGGACATTGGCTGTGCCGCCGTCATGCCTCTGGCCGCGCCCATCGGGTCCGGGCTCGGCATCCGCAACCCATACAACCTCAAACTGATTTTGGAAGCGGTCAATGTCCCGGTCATCGTCGATGCCGGGGTAGGTACCGCCTCCGACGCAAGCCGCGCCATGGAATTAGGAGTCGCCGGCCTGCTGATGAATACCGCCATCGCCGGAGCGAAGGATCCTCTGAAAATGGCGCAGGCCATGAAACTGGCAGTGCAAAGTGGACGGCTGGCTTATGAAGCGGGACGGATTCC
Source organism: Nitrospinaceae bacterium (assembly GCA_965237905.1). Taxonomy (GTDB): domain Bacteria; phylum Nitrospinota; class Nitrospinia; order Nitrospinales; family Nitrospinaceae; genus SZUA-226. The sequence goes on from OZ250172.1 coordinate 1,627,270, forward strand.
AAAAAAACTGTACGCCACCGCCAGCAGTCCCATCGACGGCCTCATCGATATTTAAACCGCAAACGGGCAGGGTTCGCACCATGACCGATACCGTACTGGAAATGACCGCTAACACATCCGCCAGTCACCACCGGGGAGAACTCGATAAGCTCCGCGTGTATCTGATCACTGACCGGACGCTTCTGCCGGAGGATCAATTTCTAGCGGGCATTGAGGCGGCACTCAAAGGCGGGGTGCGGGCCATCCAACTGCGCGAAAAGAATCTGCCGGAAAACGAATTGCGCTCTCTGGCAAAAGACGTTTTGAAACTGACAAATAAATACAACGCGCTGTTGTTCATCAATCACCGCGCCGAGCTGGCACACGACCTCGGCGCGGACGGCGTACACTTGACGGAGTCCAGCCCCGCCGTCCGGAAAATTAGAAAACAATATCCCGATTTATTGATTGGCAAGTCGACGCACTCGCTGGAAGGCGCCATGCGCGCGCAACATCAGGGAGCGGATTTCGTCACCTTCAGTCCGGTGTATGACACGCCGTCCAAACAGCAATACGGTCCTCCCCAGGGTCTCGAAAAATTGAAACCGATCTGCGCCGGCCTAGAGATTCCCGTGCTGGCGCTGGGGGGCATCGACCTGTCCCGCATCACACCCGTCCGGAAACACGGCGCCTTCGGGGTCGCCCTGATCCGGGGAATTTGGAATAGTCCAGATATCGAACACGAATCTTTGAAATATATAAATGCTTTAACAGGAGAAACTAAATGAATGCACCGAAACACCCTTTAGGGTTGTCTACTGAACATACTATCGAACTGTCACGCGATCCAATTTCCCCCAACTCGAAAAAAGTCTACGTCGAGGGGAAAATCCATTCCGATCTCCGGATACCGTTTCGCGAAATCAAACTGGCATCGACCATCATCCAGAATTCTGCCGGTAACGAACCCATCGAGGAAGTCAACGAGCCTGTACTGGTCTACGATACCTCCGGTCCCTACACCGACCCGGAAGTGGAGATCGATGTGCGCAAAGGACTCACGCCGATCCGCCAGCAATGGATTCTCGCGCGCGGCGACGTCGAAGCTTGCACCGGTCGGACGGAACGCCCGGAAGACAACGGCTACAAAAACAAAGAACAGATGAAGGACATCGAACGCTTCAACCGCTCCGAGCGACCTGTCTACCGTGCAAAATCAGGACACAACGTGTCGCAACTGTACTACGCGAAGCAGGGCATCATCACCCCGGAGATGGAATACATCGCTATCCGCGAAAACCAAAAGCGGCTGACGTTAATGGATAACGCCGAGCGCGAAGCCCGGCTGAAGGGCAACTCCTTCGGCGCTAATCTGCCGAACGAGATCACCCCGGAATTTGTGCGCGACGAAGTGGCTCGTGGCCGGGCCATTATCCCCGCCAATATCAACCACCCGGAAACGGAACCGATGATCATCGGCCGTAACTTCCTGGTCAAGATCAACGCCAACATCGGTAACTCGGCCATCACTTCGTCCATCGAGGAAGAAGTCGAAAAAATGGTGTGGTCGACGCGTTGGGGCGCGGATACGGTCATGGACCTTTCGACCGGCAAGAACATTCACGAAACCCGCGAGTGGATCATCCGCAACTCCGCCGTGCCCATCGGCACCGTGCCCATTTATCAGGCGCTCGAAAAAGTCGATGGCAAACCGGAAGAACTGACCTGGGAAATCTACCGCGACACGCTGATCGAACAGGCGGAGCAGGGTGTCGACTACTACACCATCCACGCCGGCGTATTGTTACGTTATGTACCGATGACGGCGAAACGGATGACCGGCATCGTCTCACGCGGTGGGGCGATCATGGCCAAGTGGTGTCTCGCGCACCATAAGGAAAATTTCCTCTACACGCACTTCGAGGATATCTGCGAAATCATGAAAGCCTACGACATCAGCTTCTCGCTGGGCGACGGATTGCGCCCCGGTTCATTGGCCGATGCCAACGACGCCGCGCAGTTCGGCGAATTGGAAACACTGGGCGAGCTCACCAAGGTCGCTTTGAAACACGAAGTACAGACCATGATCGAAGGACCGGGTCACGTGCCGATGCACATGATCAAAGAGAACATGGAAAAACAGCTGCGAGAGTGCGACGAAGCGCCGTTTTACACATTAGGACCACTGACCACCGACATCGCGCCCGGTTACGATCATTTCACCAGCGGCATCGGCGCCGCCATGATCGGCTGGTACGGATGCGCCATGCTGTGCTACGTCACCCCGAAAGAGCATCTCGGACTGCCCGATCGCGATGACGTCAAGCAGGGTGTTATCACCTACAAAATCTCCGCGCACGCGGCGGACCTCGCCAAGGGTCATCCGGGTGCACGGGTGCGTGATGACGCACTCAGTAAGGCGCGCTTCGAGTTCCGGTGGGAGGATCAGTTCAACCTGTCACTCGATCCGGAGACTGCACTCAAGTTTCACGACGCGACGTTACCGGCAGAGGGTGCCAAGGTGGCGCATTTCTGTTCCATGTGCGGACCGCAGTTCTGTTCGATGAAGATCACCCAGGACGTGCGCGACTATGCGGAACAACTGGGCGTCGATGAGAAAGAGGCGCTCGACAAAGGTATGGCCGAAATGTCCCAGACCTTCAAAGACAAGGGCGCCGAAATTTACCAAAAGATCTAACCAGCGTGACGCTGGACTCAATGAACCCCTCTTCTTCCGAAGGAGAGGGGTTTTTTATTTCCAGCAATTCACCCGTTATCCTGAGCCTCTCGAAAGATAACAGTTCTCCCTTTATTTACTGCAGGATTGCATTCTGTAGCTCTGTAAAAAAGTCTTCCATTCAACCTCCAATTTTTCAAAGATTTTCCAAAATAATGCCCCAAGTGGGGTTGAATTTATGTGCGGAATGGACTTCACCCTTTATACTGAAACAGTCAGAACGAGATGAAAAAAGAGTTTTCGGAATGGATATCCAAGGCAAGAGGAGGAGGCTATGAAACAGTTATTGATCGTGTCCCTGCTGGCGTTCGGCCTGGTCGGAGCCACCAGCGGATTTGAGGAAAGCCGCCAAAGTAACAAGTTTTTCAACCGGGATGTCGGGTTTGCCCTCACCAAGCACCCCGATTGGCATTTTCTGAACCTGGATAATGCGGAAATCTGGATGACGAGCCCCGATAACAGCGAAGAGGGAAAACTGAAACTCAAACAGCATATTCAGAGCTTGAGGGAGCAGGAAGCCACAACGGGTATGGCACCGCTGTTCATTGCAAAACACGAGGAACCTTATCCTGATCTCAATCCCACGATCAAGGTGTCTTTGCACTATATCGACGATCTACCGAAGGACGTCTCCCCGCTGGCGATCGCGGCGGTCATGGCCAAAAGCGTCTCAGAGAACAATGAAGGCTTCAAGATGATGGACCGAATCCGGTTGGTCCGGGTTTCCAATTTTAAAGCGGGTTATCTGAGCTTCACCCTTGATGGAGAACTCAACTCGGGAGAAAAAAAGGCCGCCATGAACCAGGTGTATTTGATCCCGCGGGGAAAATACGTCTTTGAGATCACCATCTCCACTCCTTTGAAATGCGATGTCAACACGGATGCGGACCTGGAGGAAATGATGGAATCGATTTTTATCTTAAAACCTTTCGAAATATAAACAGCAGGACACAAACGCGCCCCGCCTTGGTAAGGTAAGGAGGGGATACAGGGGAGGTGGATAAAACCCTCCTCTTGCCTTTTTTGGTGTGTCCGATCGGATGCATCCCAAAGAATATCTTTGAAAATCAGCACTTTAAGGGCATCCCACCCAAAATTTATTAAATTATCCTATTATTACCTTTACAATAAATGGGTTCGGTTCGAACCCATTTTCTACTCACCAGACAGAGGAATTCCATGACCGGAAAAAAGAAAAATAAAACCATTTTAATCATTGTTGCCGCGCTGGTTCTGGCGGGAGCGGGCGTGTACGGTTTCATGAACATGGAAACACTGGAAATCCTGGTCAAAAAAACGACGGGGAGTGATTCCCAGGACCTTCTGGCACTGGCTAAGGAAGCGGAACAGGACGGCGACAACGATAAGGCTCTGGGCTATTATCAGGGATTTCTCGACGTTCATTCGGATACCGATCCCGCTACGGGCTTCGCCTATGCTGGCATAGGGAACATCTACTTGAAACAGTTGAAATACAACAAGGCCATCGAATATTTAAAGAAGGGACTCGACCATTCCGCCCAATTCGCAGGTAAGCAGAGCCAGCAGGCGGCGGACCAGTGGTTCATCCTGGGTTCGGTATACGACAAACAGGGAGAGATCCAAACGGCCCTCGATCATTACAAAAACAGCCGTGAGATCCAGGTCAAGCTGGATGGGGATACTGAAAAAGTGGACAAAATGATTGATGCGCTGGAAGACTACATGGTCAACGCCAACCTGCATACCAGTTCTTCGTCATAACCCCTGATTATCACCTATGAGTTGTCACCCTGAGCCCTTCGACAAGCTCAGGACGGGCTCTATTGAAGGGCGACATTAATCTACCCTTCCACCCAACTTCTCCACTGGGTGGAGAAGAGATATTCCTCGCTCCGTGTTCCGGTTTTCTCCATGTTTCTCTGCATTCAGTAGCAGTTCATATTGACTTTTCCCACCAAATAGTTCAACATGCTGTTTTTTAAGGGTTTTTAGACCTTTCGCCCGCGGGAATTCGCCCTTGACAAAATGGCGGCAGGTCTTAGAATGTCGTTTCATCCGCATCCAAATTTTGGATTTACAGGCGCGTAGCTCAGGGGTAGAGTACTTGCTTGACATGCAAGGGGTCGGCGGTTCGAAACCGCCCGCGCCTATGGTTTCTCCGCTGTCCTTCACGGATCAATCCCAAATCCATTAAACAATTTCATCAGACCGTTCATTCGGTGCAGGTTCACAGGTGTTTTTTATTAGATGAGCAATCCGAATCAAAAGCAGTACGATCTCGATACCCTGCGTCACAGTTGCGCCCATTTGATGGCACAGGCGGTGAAACAACTGTATCCGGAAACCAAGATCACCATCGGTCCGGTCATTGAAGACGGGTTTTTCTACGACTTCCAACGCGAGGAACCGTTCAAACCGGAAGACCTGGAAAAGATCGAACACCGGATGCACCAGATCGCCAAAAAGGGTCTGGATATCCAACGCGTTGAACTGTCACCCGAATCCGCCAAGAACATATTCAGCGCGATGGGTGAAAATTTCAAGGTGGAGATCATCGAGGATTTCGCGGAAGGGGAAATCGTTTCCGCTTACACGCAGGGGGAATTCACCGATCTGTGCCGCGGTCCGCATGTGGAAAATACCAAGGACCTCAAGGTATTCAAACTGCTTCACGCATCCGCCTCCTACTGGCGCGGGGACGAGCGCAACCCTGTGCTCCAGCGTATCTACGGTACAGCCTGGCACGACAAGAAGGAACTCAAGGCCTACCTCAACCGCCTGGAGGAGGCCAAGAAGCGCGATCACCGCAAGCTCGGCAAGGAGTTGGACCTGTACTCGATGTCAGAGGAAGTCGGACCGGGCCTGATCTTATGGCACCCCAAGGGCGCGCGCATCCGCTACCTGATGGAAGAGTTCTGGAAGCAGGAGCATTACAACAACGGCTATGAACTGGTGTACACGCCGCATGCCGCCAAGATCGATCTCTGGAAAACCAGCGGGCACATGGAGTTTTACAAAGAGAATATTTTTTCGCCGATGGAGATCGAGGACAAAGAATACATCATGAAGCCGATGAACTGCCCGTTCCATATTCAGATTTACAAAACCGGGCTTCGAAGCTACCGCGACCTGCCACTGCGTTGGGCGGAATTGGGCACGGTGTATCGCTACGAGCGATCGGGAGTCATGCACGGACTGTTGCGCGTGCGTGGCTTTACGCAGGACGACGCTCATCTGTTCTGCCGCCAGGACCAGTTGGAGGACGAAGTCGCCAAGGTTCTCAAATTCGTGTTGTTTGTTTTGCGGTCGTTCGGGTTCTGGGAATACAAGGTGTTCCTGAGCACCCGGCCGGAGAAATCCGTGGGTTCCGATGCGGATTGGGAGACCGCTACGGTGGCTCTGGAAGCGGCGCTCAAGCGGTCTGAACTGCCTTATGAGGAAGATCCCGGCGAAGGCGTGTTTTACGGTCCCAAAATCGATATCAAGATCAAGGACAGCCTCAACCGGTACTGGCAGGTGTCCACCATCCAAGTCGATTTCAACCTGCCGGAACGGTTCGAAATGACGTATATCGGAGAAGACGGCAACAAGCACCGACCCATCATGATTCACCGTGCATTGATGGGATCGCTGGAGCGGTTTTTCGGGTGCCTGATCGAGCATTACGCCGGGGCGTTCCCGGTGTGGCTGGCTCCGGTACAGGTGATTCTGCTTCCCATTACCGACAGCCAAAACCCCTATGCCGAGCAAGTGGCCTCGCGCCTCAAGGAGGAGGGCATTCGCGTTGAAAAAGACTTGCGAAATGAAAAAATTGGGTTCAAGATAAGGGAAGCGCAACTCCAGAAAATCCCTTACATGCTGGTTCTGGGCGACCAGGAAATTCAGGCCAAAACCGTGGCAGTAAGGAAACGAAAATCCAAGGAAACCCGGGTTATGCCGGTGGAGGATTTCCTTAAAGAACTTAATGAATTGATCGAAACCAAAGCGGTGGATTCCGAATAACTTTTAACAAGGAGAAGACTGTATCAAGAAACAAAGAGTGAACACTATGATTCGTGTCAAGGAAGTATCCGTTATTGGCACGGACGGGGAGCAAATGGGAACCTTCCCCACCCGCGAAGCCATTGAATTAGCCCAGGATCAGGATTTAGACCTGGTCGAAGTATCACCCAATGCCAACCCACCGGTTTGCCGGGTCATGGACTGGGGCAAGCACAAATACAAGGCAAACAAACGAGCCCACGAAGCCAAGAAAAATCAAAAGATTATCCACCTCAAGGAAGTCAAATTCCGGCCCAATACCGACCAGCACGACTTTGATTTCAAGGTCAAACATGTGCAAAGGTTCCTGGAAGCCGGGGACAAAGCCAAAGTGGTGATCTTTTTCAAGGGCCGTGAAATTGTCCACCGGGATGGTGGCGAACGAGTATTGAAGCGTGTTGCGGAGGCCATGGAAGATTATGGCATCATCGAACAAAACGCTAAGCAGGAAGGTAGAACCCTGACCATGATCCTGGTCCCCAAGGGTAGTACCAATAAAAAGGAAAGCAAAAGTTCCTGAGAATCTGAGAGTTGACTCCGGGCCGATCTTGGGGTAGGATAGCCGGTCCCGATGGAGATTAAACAATGCCAAAAATGAAAACTAACAGAGGTGCGGCCAAACGTTTCCGTAAAACGGCCACAGGTAAGATCAAGCGGAACTCCGCTTTTACCAGCCACATCCTAACCAGTAAAACGACTAAACGCAAACGGAATTTAAGGCAAGGCAGCATGCTCAAACCCGGGGATGCCAAGCGTATCCACGCGCTGTTGCCGTACTGATAGGAGAAAGTAATGTCCAGAGCAATTAACGGGACCGTATCGAGAAACAGAAGGAAAAAAGTTCTCCGTATGGCCAAGGGGTTCCGGAGTGTCCGAAGCCGCGCATTCCGCAAAGCACGGGAATCGGTAGAAAAAGCCCTTTGTTATGCCTATCGAGATCGGCGTGCCCGCAAAAGAGATTTTCGGCGATTGTGGATTGCCCGCATCAACGCCGCCGTCCGGGCGGACGGGATGACCTACAGCCAGTTCATGCACGGCCTGAAAAAAGCCAATGTCGAACTCGACCGGAAAGTACTTTCCGATATGGCCATTCACAATGACCAATCCTTCAAAACTTTGATGGATACGGCCCGGGCGCAGTTGAGCAGTTAACCATGGGGACTCTCCGGCCAGTGCGCCGCCCCAAAATCTTTCCGGAAAATTTAATCAGCTTGATTCCCACCGGGGATCAGGCTTTTTTTGTTTAAACCTCATTTTCCTTTTCCCTGCATATGATCGAAAAAATTAAGCAATATAAAGATGACTTCAAAAACCGAATCTCCGAGATCGGAATCGGGGATGAACTGCGGCAGTTGCGCACGGACTTTCTGGGGAAAAAAGGTCTGGTGACGCAGGTGATGAAGGACATGCGCGAGCTTTCTTCCGAACAAAAAAGGGAAGTGGGCCGGCACGTCAATGAGCTTAAAAACTGGATTGAAAATGAGATTAAAGAAAAAACCGACAAACTGAAAGGCGACTCCCCGGAAGGGAGCGACCGCACCTTCGATATCACCCTGCCCGGCCGCAAGGAAGCCCGCGGCTCGCTCCACCCGATCACCCAGGTCATGGAGGAACTCATCGCCATCTTCGTCAGCCTTGGTTTTCAGGTAGCGGAGGGGCCTGAGGTGGAATCCGATTACTACAATTTTGAGGCTCTCAACATTCCCAAAGACCATCCGGCGCGGGACATGCAGGACACGTTTTATATCGGCGGCGAAAAAGTACTGCGCACCCATACCTCTCCGGTGCAAATCCATGTCATGGAAAAACAGCAACCGCCGCTACGCATCATCGCGCCGGGCAAAGTGTACCGCTGTGATTCGGATATTTCCCACACCCCCATGTTCCACCAGATTGAAGGATTGATGGTGGACGAAAATGTGGCGTTCAGCGATCTCAAAGGAGTGATGAACATCTTCGTGCACCAGATCTTCGGCGAAAAAACGAAAGTCCGGTTCCGTCCCAGTTTTTTCCCGTTCACCTGCCCCAGTGCGGAAGTGGATATCCAATGTGTCATGTGCTCAGGGAAAGGATGCCGGGTCTGTTCGCAAACCGGTTGGCTGGAAATCCTCGGTGCCGGCATGGTGGATCCGGCGGTGTTCGGAGCCGTCGATTACGATCCGGAAAAATGGACGGGGTTCGCCTTCGGGATGGGAATCGAACGCATCGCGATGCTCAAGTATGGAATCAACGATATCCGCCCGTTCTTCGAGAACGACCTGCGCTTCCTCCAGCAGTTTTAATCCAAACAAGAAAACCTATTCTGACAGGATAACAGGATAAAGTCTGAATAACCCGGAACAGGGAGTAGGGAACAAGGGAAATCTCCTCATTCCCTCTCTGTGTCCTCTGTGGTGAAATTATTCTTGGGTTTCAGTATCGTGCCGGTCAGGGCCGTTGGGATTTTTTGACGATGTCTTTGTCGAAGTAGTTGACGGACATGCCGGCGTCGAGGACGATGCCCTGGGCGTTGATACCGCTGGCGCGTTCGCTCAGCAGAAACACCGCCGTATCGGCCACCTCCTGGGTGGTCAGCGCCTGTTTGCGCAGGGTCGACTGTTCGGCGTGCAGGTAGGAATCGATATAACCGGGAATTCCCGCCGAGGCGGAAGATTTGAGCAATCCCGCATTAACGGAATTGAACCGCACCTTTGAAAAGGCGCTGAACGATTTGGCGAGAAAGCAGAGTGAAGAATCGAGCGCGGCCTTGGCCGGTCCCATATACCCGTAGTTCTCCGCCGCCATGCGCGTCGTGGAAATGGAGATGGTCACCACCGATGCGTTGGGATCGAACCGGTCCTTGAACGCATTGGCCAGGTTGATGAGCGAGTAACAGGAAATATCCACGCACTGCAGGAAATCTTTTTTCGACGTTTCGTGAAACGGCTTCAACCCTTCGGAAAAATTGGCGAAGGCGATGGAATGCACCAGACCGTGCAGAACATCGGTCTTTGCGGATACTTCCTTTTTCAGGCGGGCGATATCTTCGTCCCGTTCCACATCGCAGACAAACGTCCGGGCGGGGTCGATGAGTTTGGCGACACTGACTTTGCGTTCCTCGGAGCGAACGCTGTATAAGACGTTGGCGTTTTCTGCCTCGAGGGTTTTGCCGATATGATAAGCGACGCTTTTTTTATTGGCGACGCCCGTCACCAGAATGGTTTTATTTTCCAGCCCGAGGAAACTCATAGCTTCTCCTCCATGAGAATGACGGTGAACTCCACCGTCACCGCCGTCTGGCCGTCCACCTGCACTTTGCCTTTCATATAATGTGCCGGACCGATGTTTTCCACATAGTCCGCCCTAATTTCTAAAACACTGCCGGGATATACGGGATTTTTAAACTTAACGTTTTGAATCCGCGACATGACGGGAACCTGGCCGTTGGGGGTGGGGAATTTTTCCGACATCAAAATCGCGCCGGTCTGGAACACGCATTCACAGACAAGAACTCCGGGCATGATCGGGAAATCGGGATAGTGGCCCTTGAAAAACGGTTCCTCCGGATCAATGCGCTTGCGGGTGACGATGTGGTCATCGGCTTGCTCGACAATTTCGTCGACAAACAGAAAAGGAGGACGATGGGGTATGGCGTTCAGGATTTTTTCCTGCATTATAATCCGCCTGTGATTTCCAAAACGGTGCCGTTGACATAGGCGGAGTCGCGATCCGCCAGAAACAACACAGCCCGTGCCACTTCATCCACAGTACCGAAGCGTTTCATGGGCACCTGACTTAGGTATTTTTTCTTCTGATCCTCGGGAAGATCGGCAATGAAATCGGTATCGATAAATCCGGGCGACACACAATTCACCGTGATATTCCGGCTGGCCACTTCCTTGGACAGGGACCGGGTAAACGCCTCCTGTCCCGCCTTGCTGGCGGCATAATTGGCCTGCCCCGCGAACCCGTACCGGCCGATGGGGGAAGTGATATTAACGATCCTTCCGTACTTATGCCGCATCAGATGTTGCACCGCTAACTTGCTCATATGGTACGTTCCCGTCAGGTTGGTGTGGATGACATCATCCCAATCCTCAACCGACATCATCCCGACCACGGAGTCGCGCCGTATCCCGGAGTTATTCACGAGAATCTCAAACTGTTTAAAATTTTCATCCACATACTTAAAAAACTCAACGACATCGTTATGCTCGGAAACATCAAATTGCCTGAGGTGGATGCGGTCCTTGTATTTTTCGTTGACTTTTTGAAACTTTTGCGCGGCCGAGGTATCGGAACGGTAAGTGGCGATCACTTGAGCGCCGGTGGCGAGAAATGCTTCGGCTACGCCCCGACCGATTCCGCGCGTGCCACCGGTCACAATAACAGTTTGATCTTTGAAATCGAAATTCACGATAAATGGATGGGAAAGAAGAAGGAAAGAGACAACAAAAACTTAACTTGTTGGATGGATTTTCCGTTCGCGCAATTTATACGCTGACGGTTTCCAGTTCCGGTTTGGGTTCGCACACCGCGTGTAAGAATTTATCCACCTCATTGGCCGCAATCACTCCGTAATTGGCCGCACCCAACCAACCGGACATGATAATCCCCACCGAACCGGCGTGGAACAACCCCGCAACCTGCTTGGGAAGATCCTTACTGATCGCGAGCCCTTCAAACTTGGTCCCGAAAGACACGCCACCCGGATGCGCGGTGTAGCGTTTGAAGGTCATCGGGGTGGAAGCTTCCAGGTGACCTATTTTTTTGCGTACATCAGGGACGTATTTTTCCAAAGCGTCCAGCGTCCGGTCGATCAAATGTTTCTTTTTCTTATCGTATTCCTGACGGGTCAAATGAGCCCAGTCCTTGAACCGCGCATTGGTCGACGCCACAATGGAGTACATGTTCAAACCCGGCCGGGTTTCCGGATAATAAAAACTGAACGTCCGGCTGGTGGTCTCCGGTTCCAAGAGAGATGCCGAACTGAATTCCTTTTCCTGGGAGGTGAACAGCAGGTCTCCAACATTATCGATCTTCTCGCCTCTTTTAATGCCCATATACACTTGGCAACTGCTGTCATTCAACCGGACTTTTTTAACTTCATCAAGAAAATCCGGGGAAAAATGTTCGTCACTGGTCAATTTGTGTATGGTGCTTAATATATTGGAATTGGACAAAACCGTTTTGGCTGGGATCATACGCCCCTGAACTTCCACCCCTTGCACAGTTTTATCATCCACCACTACGCGATCGACCATGCAATGGGTACGGATGTCTACTCCATTTTTCAACAATTCCTTTTTCATCTTTTTGATCAATTCGCTCGTGCCGCCTTTAAAGGTGTACACCCCTTTGTCCATGAAGTTGGCAAACACGATCCCGTAAGTGATCGCCGGATCGTCCAAAGTAGAACCGTTGGCGTAAGTGATCGGTTCCATCAACAGGCGGTGAACATCGGTCCGGCCGGGAAAAAACTTTTCGAACAATTCGCGGGTGGTCATCGACAGGTCGTCGTAAAAATTCATCGCCCGCACGGTTTGGAAAAAGTCGTCGATGGTTTCTTTAACAATCCCGAACCGGTCCTTCATCAGACGGGTAAAATCGTTTTTATCAAAATTGGTCCAGAAGGAGAATTGAGGGTTGTCGAAGCGGATATTCTTGAGGCGAACGATGGAGTCGGCGATTTCCTGGGTCCAGTATTTTCGGCAGGTTTTGATCATACCGGTGGGAAAGCCGTGCAGAGAAATATCCAGAATATGGCCGCCTTTACGTTTGAACCACGTGGCCAGTCCACCCAGATTATAGTGATGTTCGAGGATGAGGACCTTGTGTCCCAATTTGGCCAGCTTGTTGGCGGCGGTCAAACCCGCCAAGCCACTGCCAATTACAATCGTATCGTAAGCCGACTTGATTCCCTTCAGCCAGTCTTTAGCCATTAAATTCTCCCGTATTCCGATTTGGCTTCTGCTTGCAAAATATGCAGGTTAGCCATTGAAATTCCGCTCAATGTCGCACCAATGATACCCAAAAATCCCTGATCTGTCCCACAAATAAATAAGTTTTTTACAGGTGTCCGCCCACTCTTTATTTTGGTGGGAGAACCGTACACGGCACCATTGAGATGGCCGGTATATTTGAATATGGTCTTAGGCGTAAAAGAGTCAATGTATATAATATGATCGCTGAAATCGGGGAAATAAGTCAACAACGCATTCACCCCCCGGTCCCGATACTCCTTTTTGGCCGCTCGGTAATCGGAGCGGGCCATGTCGTCCCAAAGCTTGAAATTCGCCTGGTTGGTGAGGCGGATCACCCCCTCGGACGGGGCCTCCGGGTACTGAAAGTTGCTGGGACAGCACAAAACACCACTGGTAACATCGGTCAAACCCTTGGGAACGCGGTACTTAAAGCGTGATTCGGTGCTGTAAAACACGATGCTCTTATCATATCCAACATCTTTCGGCATGCGATCCAGCACGAATATCGACTCGATAAACGACATTTGGCCGATTTCCAGGTCGGATTCTTCGACAATTCGCGGATGACACAGGCGTAAGGTCTCGACAATCCCGGCAGAAGAGAGGACCTTGTCCGCCACCAGCGTTTCGCCATTTTCCAGCTGGATGGATTGCAACTCGCCGTCTTTATGCGCGATGCTTTGCACTCCCGCGCCCATGCGTAATTCGCCGCCGAGACTCTTGTATTTATCAACCAGCAGTTTCAGGATATAAGGCATCCCGCCGATGGGCTTGGCGAATCCTTCCATGAAAAGGCTCTTGAACATGATCACGAACTGGTAGAAATCCATGTCGCCTTCCGCCGCGTTCCCGTAGTACATGATGGGACAATACAGCATGTCGATCAGCACCGGGTCGGTCAGGCAGGATTCCAGCACCTTGCGAGAGGAAATCCGTTGGCTGTCGTCCAGATCCAGCTCATTGAATTCGCGGATATGAGTGAGCAGTTTCTGAAACCCGTCAATTTGCTTGGGAAACTGCTCCGCGATTTCCTGTTCCATGAACTCGAATTGATTGGTGAACCGGATCGATTTGTCAGGGAAGCGGATTCCCGACATCTCCTGCGGACACAGGCGGAACTCGTCGTGCTTGAACCGCAGTTGCTTGAGAAGTTTGCCCAGCGGAGAACTACGCACACCCTTCGGCGTGTAATTGGTCATCGCGTGCAGGCCCACGTCGAACGTACGATGCTTGCGGGTATAAAAAGAATTGAGTCCACCAACCTCGACATGCTTTTCGACGATCAAAACTTTCTTCTCGAACATCGCCAGACGAATGCCCGCGGCTAATCCGGACAGACCGGAGCCTATTATGATGGCGTCATAGTTCATGGTCTTGATTGTAAATGAGGCTGGGGATCAAGTAAACCGCATGAGCGGCAGGGGATCACAAAGGAAGGCCGGGGAAATCCTGAAACGGCTTCAACGGACCAGTTCGTCGTCTTTCAGGCGCGGAAACAGGTACTCGACACTGCTCGCCATCGACACCAGTTCCTGGTAGTCCTTTTCAGGTACTTCCAGGTTGAAGCGTTTACGCAATTCCATCACGATATCGAGGAAATCCATCGAGTCCAGATCGAACTGGTCCCGCAGTTTCTCTTCGTCTTTGATGGTGCTTAAATCTTCGTCCGGAGCAATGTCGGAGATGATATTGAGGATGGCTTGTCGAACTTGTTCCCTGGTCATTCGGCGCGTTCTCCTAAAGTTTGATGGTAGGTCAAAACTACCTGAATTTCAATACTATTTTTGATATTTGCGAACGATCAAAACGGAATTAATGCCGAACATTCCGAACGAATTGTTCATGATAATACTCACGTTGTCCAGCAGTTCCGGCGTATTCGCCACCAGATTATTGAGCTGGCATTCCGGGTCGATGGTGTCGAGGTTGATGGTCGGGTGGACATAGCCATCCTCAAAGGCGGGCAGATTGCCGGTGAGCTCCAACGCCCCCGCCGCGCCCATGGTGTGCCCCATGTAACTCTTTGTATTATTGATCCGTGTGCGGCCCTCCATGCCGAACACCTGGCGTACTGCCTTGCACTCCTGGATATCGCCCAGCTGAGTGGCGGTGGCATGGGTGTTGAGGATGTCGATATCCTCCGGTTTCAATCCGGCCCGGTCCAGCGCCAGCCGCATGCATTCGGCCTGCCGCCCCGGCTCCGGTAGGATATAATCGTAAGCATCTGAATTACTGGCGTATCCGATAATCTCTCCATAGATTTGAGCGCCCCTTGCCTCCGCATCCGGCAGGCGTTCGAGAGTGTAGACACACCCGCCTTCTGAACAGACGATGCCGTTGCGGTTCTTGTCAAACGGACGGCTCGCCTTGGTCGGGTCTGCGTGCTCGGCCAGTGCGCCCTCGCTCTTGAAGCTGGCAAAAATGCCGAAGGTGTGAATGCTTTCGGAGACGCCGCCCGCCAGAGCCATATCGACCTCATTCAGCCGCAACATCTGGGCTCCCTGGATGATGCCCAGGTTGCCCGCCGCACAGGCCGCGCCAATGGCGTAATGCGGCCCGGTGATGCCCATGTTCAATGTCACCTCGCCCGCCGGGTTGTTGGCCACCGTCCGTGGGTTGTGGTGGTGCGACCAGTACTTGGTGTCGTAACCGTACTGGCTGATGGCGTAGACCTCGTTCTCCGTCTCCACGTTGCCGTGCTCGGTGGTGCCTAGATAGACGCCGACGCGCGATTTGTCGACCGTATCGAACGCGATGCCGGAATCTGCCACCGCCTCCTGCGCACAATAGATGGCAATCGATCCTGCCCGTGTGCCGCGTCGCAGGCTCTTCTTTTTTTGATACTTGAGCTCGTCGAAATCGCACACCCCGGCCAGCACCGCGCCCATAAAACGGGTCTCAAAGTGGGTGACGCCAGACCGGCCCTCCAGCAGACTCTTGCGGAATTCCTTCAGCGAGTTGCCGTTGGGGGCCGTCAGGCCGATCCCTGTAATGACAATACGGTCCTCAAGCGGCATAGATAAGATCCATAGGGTGCAAGTGTCGGGGATGGTTTGGATTCAAGCCCTGGACGGGTTGGCGTTGAACAACCAAGCGAAGCCAAAACTTCGGAATTAAGGAATTTAGCATAAAAAGGGAGGGTTTGGAAGAGGGCCGGGGTCGTTCAAAAATATCGGATGAGATTATTTTTACACAGCAATGGCTTCTACCGAATGCTATTGATATAGGCAGGCTTGGAGGGCTTGTCGCCAAAAGTGTCAAAAGAAACAGGTATTTCCGGCGTTTCAGACGTATATTATTAGAATACAGGATGGTTGGGGGGCATTGCTTTAAGGACCTTTGAGCCGAAACCCTGCCGGGTTTGCCAGGCCGTTTCAATGGAGGTGTCCCATGGGACTGACTTATGATGTTTTGAAGACCAAGGTAAAATCTGAAGGCAAGTTCACGCTGGAAGAGTTGACGTGGATGCTGGACAAAATGAAGGAAATGGACCGCACACTCGACTCCCTCAAAACCACTATGGAGGAGCGATTGAGCCGGATTGAAAGCAAGGACGACGATCACATTCCGGGTGGTATTTAAGCCTCTCCTCCCCGGAGGGGGAACTGGCTGACCCTCTAACGAGGGAGGAAACTTGCTGATGGTTGACGGCAAAAATGGCTCGTGGAGCGCAATTCACGGTTTTAAATTACCAGCGGAGGTACCCCGCCCAGCGTCGTCACGCTGGCCAGGCTAAGCTTTTTCCACCAACGCCACGGCGTCGACGGCGATGCCTTCTTCGCGGCCGGGGAAGCCGAGTTTCTCGGTCGTCGTGGCTTTGACGTTGACCTGAGCGGGACCGATGGCGAGAGCCTTGGCAATGTTCTGTTTCATCTTGTCGACGTACGGAGCGAGCTTCGGATTCTGCGCGACTATGGTGGCGTCTGTATTACTGATTTTATACCCCTCCTTCTTAACCACCTGCCCGACCTTTTCCAACAACAGAAGACTGGAAATACCTTTCCATTGCGGGTCGGTATCGGGAAAATAATGACCGATATCCCCGGCGCCCACCGCACCCAACAGCGCGTCGCATACCGCATGGCATAGCGCGTCCGCATCGCTATGGCCGTCGAGGCCCTTGTCGTGCGGGATGACCACCCCGCCGAGGATCAGTTTGCGTCCTGCGACCAGGCGGTGCACATCGTATCCGTTCCCGATTCTGAATGCCGTCATAGAATGAAAGTGTTTAGGGCTGAACCATTGTTATGCCCCCTTAGACAAGTTCAGGGTGACAGGGGAGTTTAATGTTTGGAGTAGAACCGTATCCCGTCTACAAAGTGACGGTGATGAGTTTGCGGGCTTCTTCGCGGGCCCACCGGTCCGCTTCCAACACATCTTCGATGCAGATGATCGGCCGGGTGTCGTGATTGTGCATGGCCGTGCGGATGATCTCGGGGATATCCTTGTAGGGGATCTGCTCGTCCAGAAAGGCCTGCACGGCGATCTCATTAGCGCCGTTGAGCACGGCGGGCATGGTCTGGCCGATATCCATCGCATCCTTCGCCAACTGCAGACAGGGGAAGCGCGTGTAATCCGGCGGCTCAAACGTGAGTTTCGATAACGCCGACAAATCCAGCGAAGCCAGGGTGCAGTCGATCCGATCCGGGTACGACAACGCGTAAGCGATGGGCACGCGCATGTCGGGAATTCCCAGTTGCGCAATGATTGAGGTATCCACAAACTCGATCATCGAATGCACGATGCTTTGCGCGTGCACGATGATGTCCACCTGCGTCTCCAGGCCGAACAACCATTTGGCTTCGATATACTCCAGCCCCTTGTTCATCATGGTGGCGGAGTCGATCGTGATCTTGTTGCCCATGTCCCAGTTGGGATGGTTGAGCGCGTCCTTAACCGTCACATGCTCCATCTGTTCCAGCGTGTAGGTGCGGAACGGTCCGCCCGAAGCGGTCAGGATAATGCGCTTGATGCGGTCCCGGTTTTCGCCGTTCAATGCCTGCAAAATCGCGCTGTGTTCGCTGTCCACGGGAATGATTTCGCATTTGCCTTGTGCCGCCTTGAGGACCAGCTCTCCGGCAACGACCAGAGTTTCCTTATTGGCCAGCGCCAGGGTTTTTCCGGCGTTCACTGCGGCGTAGGCAGGGACCAGTCCGGCACACCCGACCACGCCCGAAACAACGAGATCGACTTCCGGAAGGGTCGCGACCTGTGTCGTCCCCGCTTCACCGGTGACGATTTCCACTTTCTGACCACCGAGCAGGGCGCGCAGTTCTCCCACGCGCGACGCGTTGTGCAGGGAAATTATTTGGGGTTTGAATTTTCGGGTTTGTTGCGCGAGAACTTCGATGTTGTTGCCGGCCGCGAGGCCCCAGACTTCAAATTTGCCGGGGTTGCGGTCAATGACATCCAGCGTATTAACGCCGATGGATCCGGTCGAGCCGAGGATGGAAATTTTTTTCATAAGTGCCCGCGGTCAGTAGGTTCGGTAGTATCAGGTAACAGGATAAGCCACAATCTTACAAAAATCTTAAAAAAATCTCACTTCTGGCTCATAAAAATAATGCGTGGTAGATGTAAAATGCGGGTCCGGCAAACATCAGGCTGTCCAACCGGTCCAGAACACCACCGTGACCCGGGACCAATGATCCGGAATCCTTAACCCCGGCCCGGCGCTTGAAGAGGGACTCGGCTAAATCTCCTATTTGACCCATGATACCGCACAATAAGGCCATAATCAAACAATGGTTTAACGGAAGAATCTCGAAAAATAGGAAGTGGGCCGCGACCCCTCCGGCCACACTGCCGACCAATCCCGCACCTGAACCCTCGAGGGTTTTTCCGGGACTGATCCTGGGTGCAAGTGGGGTTTTCCCAATAGTTTTGCCGACATAGTAGGCGGCAATGTCGCCCGACCAGATCACCATAAAAAGATAAAAAAGAATATGGTTGCCCTGTTCCATTCCACGTAGAAGAATAAAATAACTCATCAGCCCGGACACATAAACCACACCCAAAAACGAATAGGCCACTTGGTTGAGAGCATCCTCCAGCGCGGACCCGGAAGCGTACCAGGTGATGAACAACGACATGAGACACACCGCAAGCCAAACCAGATAAAAATCGTTGCGGTAAAAACAAAAAACGAGGAACAGACACATAATCCCGCCGACAATGGGATTGATTTTAATTCCCATGTGGCGCAGTAACTTGACGTATTCCATCCATCCCACCAACACGGCGGCAGTTACGAGAGCCAAAAACAACAAAGGCGAACCGTATTGAACAACCCCCAGGACAACGAGAATGAGTACCAGCCCACTGAGCACGCGCTTCACTCGGCGTTCTCCTGTTTCAATTCATACGATGACCTGTGGAGGAGCGTCATAGAGTTCATCTCGGGAATGCATTTTGGGTATGCGTTTGGGGCAACGGTTAAGCTTTGACGATCTGGTCGCCGATCATGCCGAACCGCCGTTCCCGGCTCTGAAAATCAATGATAGCCTTGAGCAGATCGTCCTCTGTGAACTGCGGCCACAGCACTTGGGTGTAATGCAATTCGGTGTAGGCCATTTGGTACAGAAGAAAATTGCTGATTCGTTTTTCGCCACTGGTGCGGATTAACAAGTCCAGTTCGGGAAGGTCATGGGTATACAAACTACTTTCCAGAACCGGAAAGTCGATATCCTCAATAGGGAGGCTCCCCTCCTGCACCTGCTTAGCAATTTTTTTGACCGCATCGACGATCTCCTGCCGCCCCCCGTAACTCAGCGCCAGGGTCAGAGTCAAACCATCATTGCTACGGGTAAAGTCTTCCGCATGACGGATGAGTTTTTGAATGGCCGGTGGCAGTTCGTGAATACGGCCAATGGTATTGAACCGGATGTTCTCCCGTTTCATACGCTCCAGTTCCTTGTTCAGATACTGGTCCAGAATTTTCATGAGTGCGTCGATTTCGGGACGGGGACGGTTCCAGTTTTCGTCGGAGAAGGAATACAGGGTCAGGGCCTCGATGTGCATCCCGGCGCATAAAGTGACGATTTTATCGACGGTTTTGACGCCGCGGCGGTGGCCCTCCACACGCGGGAGCATTTTCTTTTTGGCCCAGCGTCCGTTGCCGTCCATGATGATGGCGATATGGCGTGGCAGGCGCTTGAGATCAATTTGATTCATTAAGGCGGGATCAGACAAAGGGGGATCTCCAGGGTCTCAGATTGATTCGGCAAAACAGGGTCCGGCCAGCGGGACGGGCCTTTAGCTCAGCTTATCAATATTATAAGGCATCCATCAACCTTCCAGGACATCTTTTTCCTTGCCCTGAACGATCTTATCCACCTCCGCGACATACTTGTCGGTGGCTTTCTGAACCTCGTCATGACCCTTGCGCTCCTCGTCCTTGGAAATGGAGTGGTCCTTTTCCATGGTCTTGAGCTTGTCATTGAATTCACGCCGGACGTTGCGGATGGCGACTTTGCAATCCTCGCCATACTTCTTAACCACCTTGGTGAGCTGTTGCCGCCGTTCGGTGGTCAGAGGGGGAATGGTCAGCCGGATGACTTTGCCATCGTTGGAAGGGGTCAGCCCCAGGTCCGACCCCTGAATGGCCTTTTCGATCAACGGCAACATGGAAGTATCCCAGGGAGCGATGGTAATGGTTTTGCTGTCAGGTACCCCGAGCGTCGCGGTTTGTGCCAACGGGGAGGGGTTGCCGTAATAATCGATCTTGATATCTTCCACCAAAGCAACCGAAGCACGGCCGGTCCTTACCTTGCCCAGATCGGTGTGCAGGTGATCGATGGAGGCTTTCATTTTGTGTTCCGAATCTTTAATCAAATTATCCATATCAATTGGCCCCAACGGTGGTTCCTATTTTTTCTCCTAAAAGGACCCGCTTGATACTGTCTTTCTGCCCCACGTTGAAAATGACCATCGGCAGTTTGTTATCCATGCACAAGGACACGGAGGTGGAGTCCATCACTTTGAGTCCTTTGTTCAGCAAATCGATGTAGGATAATTCGGCGAACTTGGTCGCTTTGGAATCTTTCATGGGATCGGCGGAGTACACGCCATCCACTTTGGTGGCCTTGAAGATAACCTGAGCTTCGATTTCAATGGCACGCAGGGAAGCCGCGGTGTCCGTCGTGAAATAAGGGTTTCCGGTGCCCGCGGCAAAAATCACCACCCGGCCCTTTTCCAGATGCCGGATCGCACGCCGCCTGACATACGGTTCGGCCACCTGCCGAATTTCCAGAGCGGTCAGCACCCGTGTCGGGACGCCGTTACTCTCTAAAGCGTTTTGCAGGGCCAGGCTGTTGATCACCGTGGCCAGCATACCCATATAGTCCGCGGTGACCCGCTCCATTCCCAGACTGCTGGCGGTGGCCCCACGCAGTATGTTGCCGCCACCGATGACGATGGCGATCTCCACTCCCATGTTCTTGGCTTCCGCCACTTCCGACGCAATACTATTGAGTGCCACCTGGTCGATCCCAAACCCGCCGTTTTCAGCGGCCAGGCTTTCGCCCCCCAGCTTTAAAAGAACGCGATCGTAAATGGGCTTGTCCAAAGAAACCCCCTGTGGTTTACCTGCTGATTTCAAAACGCGTAAAATCCCCGACTGTGATGTTTTCTCCCAGCTTGGCAATCTTCTGCTTGATCAATTCCTGAATGGTCATGTCGCCATCTTTGATGAACGTCTGATCCAACAGACAATTCTCTTCATAGAACTTTGACATTTTGCCGTCGACAATCTTGTCGATGATGTTATCAGGCTTGCCGGATTCGCGCGCCTGATGGGCGAAAATTTCCCGTTCCTTGTCCAGCACATCCTGCGTCACATCGTCACGCGTGGTGAACCGCGGTTTGGCGGCGGCAATGTGCATGGCGATATCTTTCAACAAATCCTTGAACTCATCGGTATTGGCAACAAAGTCGGTTTCGCATTGCAGATTCACCAGCACGCCGATTTTGTTCCCGGCGTGAATATAGGAACCGATCGCGCCGTCACCAGTACTCCGGTCGCCCTTTTTATCGGCTTTCGCCATGCCTTTTTTACGCAGGTGAGTGATCGCCTCTTCAATATCGCCCTGGGTTTCCTTCAGCGCGTTTTTACATTCCATGATTCCCGCTCCGGATTGCTGGCGAAGCGTTTTTACCATATCTGCTGTTACTTCCATTCTCTCAATTCTCCTATGTCTATATACTTTACAAAAGATTGATTCAATCGGCGGCGGGCAAGTGGCCTGTCTCGCATCCATCCGTGGAGCGGTGAATTCAGGACGCGATGGATCAGGGTGACCGGTGACTCTGTTACCGGAATTCGCTGCCGTTCAATACCATTAATTGTGAAATAAGGATTTCCCCGGGCCCGAACCTGGGAATGATCCCGCCGTTTCCTCAGGCGGAAACGGGTTTTTCCTCAGCGCTTTCACTGGAATCCGAATCCGAGTCGGCCTTGGCTGTTTCCTCAACGGCAGTCGGGATTTTGGCTTCCTCGACAGCAGGTGGGTTATCAGCCTTCTTCGTAGCAGTTTCCTCAACGGCCTTCGGGTTTTTGGCTTCCTTGACAGCGGGTGGGCTAGCAGCCTTCTTCGCAGCGGCTTTTTTCGGATCCGGCTTAGGAGGCTTTTTTGCAGCTGCGGCGGCTTTCTTGGCCGCGGCTTCTTTTTCTTTGGCCGCGGCTTCCTTCGCAGCGGCAGCTTCTTTGATGGCTGCTTCCTTGGCGGCCGCTTCCTGCTTTTCCTTTTGGACGGCTTTGTATATTTCCTGACCTTCGAGGCAAATGTCCGCAATGCGGCTGGCAAACAGGTCTATCGAACGAATCGCATCGTCGTTCCCGGGAATCACGTAATCAATCCCATCCGGATCACAGTTGGTGTCCACGATCGCCACCACCTTGATACCCAGCTTGATCGCTTCGGCCATAGCAATGCGTTCCTTGCGGGTATCCACGACAAACATGATGTCCGGAAGGTCCTTCATGTGCTTGATGCCTCTTAGGAATTTGTTGAGCTTGGCGATTTCCTTGCGCTTTGACTGGGCTTCCTTTTTATGCAACTGTTCGAACTGGGTTTCCTCCTCCAACCGCTCCAATTCGAGGAGGCGCTGGATACTTTTTCGAATAGTGGCAAAGTTGGTGAGCGTGCCGCCCAGCCAGCGTTGATTGATGTAATACATCCCGGCCCGTTCAGACTGCTCGGCAATCAATTCCTGGGCCTGCTTTTTAGTCGCGACAAACAGAATTTTTTTGCCCTGTTGCGATGCGTTCTTTAAATACTTCTCCGCTTCCTTGAAAAGAGTCAACGTTTTCTGAAGGTTGACAATATGGATTCCGTTGCGGGCCCCATAAATGTACTTCTTCATTTTGGGGTTCCAGCGCGTGGTCTGATGACCAAAGTGCACCCCGGCCTCCAGTAATTGACTCATGGTAATGTCTGACATACATTCTCCTTAAGAATGGGTTGGATCCACCGCCACCTTCGTTCCGGAACAGAAACCTTGCGGTCACCCCTGTTCCAGTCCAGCGGCGTGTGAGTTAAATGCTTGTAAAATAGTGCTTTATAGTGATTTTAGTAAAATATAGAGCTGTGGCGATAGCTTACCACAACCCCAAAGGGGAGGCAAGTGCGGAGTACCTCCGCTGGTGGCATATAAACTCCGGCTGGCGAGAACCATTGATCGTCAGTACCATTCCGCTCCCGCGAAATTTGCACCGGGCCTTGCCCGGGTGGAGTGTCTCCACAGACAACAGGTAAAGTTTTCCCTAGTTATAATTCCCCCGGTAAAGCTAAAAGATAAATAATTTGGGTCCAGCGTCATGCTGGCTAGTCGTCGCAGGACATGATGAAGAGGGGTTTGTTTTCGAAGCTTTTGTAGTCGGGGCGGAGACGGTCGGTCTGGTAATGCTTCTTTAAATTCACGCGTTTTTTGCTGGCGGTGACTTCCTTTAATTCGACATCTTTATATTTGCCGTCGCGCACAGCGACCAGCCGTCCGCTTTGGCCTTCCAACAACAGGTTGAGCGCCATGTTGCCGTAGGCTACGGGCACGATGGAGTCGATCGCATCCGGTTGACCCGACCGCACCAGGTATCCCAGCTTCTGGCTGATGATGCCCACCCGTTCGCCGTCGTTGTGCTTCGGCGACAGTTCCTTGAGACGCGCCGCCACCTGATCGCCGATACCGCCGAGCTTTTTATGTCCGTACGCATCGGCCTCCTCGCCTTCGAACACCATACCGCTGTCGGCGAACATGGCGCCTTCGGAAACGATGACGATGGAATAGTTGCTGGGGTTCCTCCGCCGATCTTCGGACAACAGTTCCGCCAGATGTTCAATATCGAAAGGGTGTTCGGGAATGAGACACCGGTTGCTGGCTCCGGCCATGGCGGGCAAAAGCGCGCTGAATCCGGCATAACGCCCGAACACTTCGACCACCAGGAACCGTTCGTGCGATCCCGCCGAGGTCCGTAATTGATTGGCCAGCTCAATCGTACGCGTCACGCAGGTGCTGAAACCGAGGCAGTAATCGGTACCGGCCACGTCGTTGTCCATCGTTTTAGGGATCGCCACCACGGGGCACCCTTCCTGATGAAGGCGCAAGGCATAATTCAAAGTATCGTCGCCGCCGATGGGAATGAGGTGATCGATGCCCAGGTGATCCAGATTCTGTATCACTTCTGGCGTCAGGTCGTTGGTCTCCTGCGCATACGTCTTTTGGAGAGGAACCGGCACTGCTTTCTTTTTCACCTTGGAAGGATTGGTACGTGAAGTATGAAGAAACGTGCCGCCGGTGCGGCCCACCTTGTTGACGATCTGCCCGGTCAACACCTGGCAATACTCCTGCTCTTCCACTGGGCGGTCGCGGTCAATGCGGATCATCCCTTCCCAGCCCTTGCGGATGCCCAACACGCGATAGCCTTCGCGCAGGGCGCGCACGGTAATGGCACGGATCGCCGGGTTGAGTCCCGGCACATCTCCCCCGCCGGTCAATATTCCAATTGTGCCTTTGATGGGGGCCATATCTTTTATCTGTGGTTATCGAGGGTTAGTCTTGATTTTCAGGAGTGGCCACCAAATCGTAATCCAGTGCGGCAGTGATGCGCACGGGAACGATATCTCCGGGTTCGGCCTCGCATTGCTCCAGAATCACCTGGCCGTCCACGTCTGGTCCTTGAAACGGCAAGCGCCCCAGCATGAGGAAGCCGTCGTCGGAATCCAGCCCTTCCACCAGCGCCGAATGGGTTTGCCCGACGCGTTCCCTGTTTTTGCGGAGGACGATCTCTCTCTGCGCGGCCATCAATTGATCGCGCCGCGCCGAGCCCAGCGCCAGGTCTATCTTATCGGGATAATCGAATGCCGTCGTGCCCGGTTCGTCCGAATAAGCGAACACGCCAACGTGATCGAACTGAACCTCGTTTACGAAATCGAGCATGTGTTCAAAGTATTCTTCCGTCTCGCCAGGAAATCCGGTAATGAACGTGGTGCGCAACGCGACGCCGGGGATACGTTGGCGCAGTTCGTCGATCATCTTTCGCACGCCGGCTTCCGTCTCCTGCCGTTTCATGTGTTTCAACATGAAATCGTGCGTATGTTGCAGAGGCACGTCGATGTACTTGCAGACCTGATCGATGCGTTGCACGGCGTCCATCAAATCCGTAGTCAGCACCGTTGGATAGTTGTAGAACAGGCGTATCCAGTCGACTCCTTGCACCTCTGCCATCACTTCCAATAATTGAATGAGACCGCGTTTCATGCCCAGGTCGTAACCGTAAAGCGTGGTGTCCTGCGACACGAGATTGAATTCCCGCACGCCGCCTGCGGCCAGTTGTTTGACCTCATCGACGATGGACTCTACCGGACGGCTCTGTATCGGACCGCGCAGTTTGGGGATGATGCAGAACGCGCATTTGTTGGAGCATCCTTCGGCAATTTTGACATATGCGGAATAAAACGGCGTGGTCAGGACACGGTTGCCGGGCGTATCAAAATACTGCGCCGGTTCATGCACATGGTTGCGCTGTTGGGAACGACCGGAGCCGTTCAAGAGATGCTTCAGCAAGGGGTACTGTTTGGTGCCGAGCAGGTGATCGATTTCCGGAATCTCTTGCAGCAGTTCTTCGGGATGGCGTTCCGCCAGGCATCCGGTGACGACCAACCGTTCGCACCGGCCTTTTGTTTTGTGCCCGGCCATTTCCAGAATGGTGTCGATCGATTCCTTGACTGACGATTGCAGAAACCCGCAGGTGTTAACGATAATGACGTCCGCTTGCGACTCATCCGGCGTCATCTCATAGCCGGACATCCCCAGGTCACCGAGCAGAGCTTCGGAGTCGACCAGATTTTTGGGACAGCCGAGGCTGACCATTCCTATTTTTTTAGGCATTTGATCCATAATATTCTTAAAAAAGAGTTAATCCGGCATCATACAGTATACGAGGAAATATGGAAATGAAATGCCGGAGGAAAGGGGAGCAACATTACTGTATCCCCTTCTTCCAGGGGGAGGAATATTTTAGGTCCAGCGTTACGCTGGCCGGGCTAGGCCCGGTCATTTTCGGGCGGCACTGAGTTTCTTTTGCATACGCCGGAGGAGTTCGGAATAATCGTTTTTCTTGATTGTCTTGTAAAACTGCGTGCGCAGGTTGTTGCGCATACTCACCCCGTCGAGGATGACGTCCACCACCCGCCAGCGGGCGGAATTTTGCTCCAGCACAAAATCGAGGCCGACTTCCCCCTCCTCCTTGTGAACCACGGTGATGGGAACGGTGGCAGTTTTCCCATCCATCTGGGTGGAGGCATATTTGATATTCATCTCGCCAAAGAATTTGGAGGAATTGGGGAAGGCCACATACCGGAAAATGTCCCCCAACAATTGTACAAACTCATCCTGCTCTTTTTTACTCCGCTCTTTCCAATACTTTCCCAGAGTTGTTTGGCTGACCTGACGGACATCCATAAGAACCACCGCCTGACGGGAAATCTTATCATTCGCCTGTTGTTGTTCCGGCGTCAGAGGCTTCTTGTGATGCAACTGAGTGATGGACTGTAATAGTTGCTGCACGGTATCTTTCGGGGCGTCCGCAAGGGCGGCATCCGGGGCGGGTCCGGTCAGCCCAATCAGAATAAAAACGACGAACAGGTGTAAGGTTTTGAGAAGTTTCATGACTGGAGATATGATACATTAACGAGTTAAAGATAGCTGATCCGCCAGCTCCCTCCGGCGTTGCAGGTCCTCCAGTATAACTTAAATCATGAGCCGAACGACTCCAAAACTTGGATGCAGACTTCTATGGATTGTCGGGATTGCCGGAGCGGCGATTCTGATGCTGGGCTTTGCCGTGCCTACCGGGGCCATGGAAAACATCCCCCCCCTCGTGCAAAGTGTATACGGGTGAGGCCTCCCTGGAATCTCTAAAACAAAGGGAAAGCCATTTGAAAGATGAGTTTCTTCTTTCTTCATCGGCAGCCATCGGCGATCACTGTGAAATGGCGCATGTCCATTACAAGCTGGCTCGAATATTGCCCGACCAGCGGGTTCAATATCTGAATTCCTGTATCGATCATTCACAGAGAGCCGTTCTCCGGGACTCCCGTGCCGGGGGCGGTTATTTTTTCAAAGGACTGTGCCTCGGGCGGTTGGGGGAGTTGAAAGGTATGTGGAATAGTCTGAAAATCATCGGGCCATTCCGCGAAAGCATGGAAGCCGCGGTTAAAATAGATCCTGCAATCGACCATGGCGGACCGCACCGCGCGCTGGGCCGGCTTTATTTCAAGTTACCGGGGGTCCTCGGCGGCGACATCAAAAAATCCATTGACCATTTGTTGAAAGCCGTGGATTATGGACCCCAGTATTGGGAAAATCACTATTTTCTTGCCGAGTCGTATTTTGAAAATCGTCAATACCTGTTGGCCCGGACCGAACTTCAAAGAACAATAGAAATTGCGTCGCAACCGAACGACGATCCAGACAGCAAGACCCACGCGGTCGAGTTTCAGGCATTGATGAAATCCATCGAACGCAACCTGCACTGAGGCCCCATGCTTCAGGAAATCCGCATTACAAATTTCGCTATCATCGAAAACCTTGCCATTGAGTTTCATGCCGGCCTCAACGTATTGACCGGTGAAACCGGCGCGGGCAAATCCATTATCATCGATGCGCTTAACTTGATTCTGGGCGGCCGCGCGGATACCGATACCATCCGTTCCGGCGCTTCTACCGCCACCGTTGAAGCTTGCCTCACCCTCGACGATCCCAAAACCCTGGCGATGATCGCCGATCTCGGTATCGAAGTGGAAAACGGGCAGGTGATCATCAAACGCATCATTTCCAACAGTGACAAAAACCGGACGTACCTCAACAACAGCAATCTCACCGTTGCCGCCCTGTCCAAAATCGGCGACCGGTTGATCGATATCCACGGCCAACACGATCATCAATCCCTGCTTCATCCGGAAACGCATGTCGATCTTCTGGATCATTACGGGAAACTGCTGGCCGACCGCGACGCGTTCCAAGAACACTACGCCGCTTACCAGAAAAAAATTCAAACCCTCAAGCAGATGCAGACGAATCAGGGCGAACGCCTGCAGAGGCAGGACCTGCTCAATTTCCAGATTGGCGAAATCGACAAGGCCGGATTATCTGTCGGCGAAGACGATGCATTGAAAAACGAAAAAAACAAATTGAACCACGCCGAAAAACTGCACCAGTCGGTACAAAACGCGTTGGACCTGCTGGCAGATGCGGAAGGGTCGGCGCTGGAGTTGTTGGGCCGGGTGGACCGCGAACTGCAAAGCCTTCCGGAAATCGATCCGGCTCTGGAAATCCAGGCCCAGCGCGGGCAAACCGCTTATCTCGAGGCGCAGGAGCTTGCCGAGGAATTGCGCGATTACCAGAGGACGATCGAATTCAACCCGGCGCGCCTGGAAGAAATCGAGGACCGTCTCGCGGAAATCAACGGGCTGAAACGCAAGTATGGCAACGACATTACCACCATCCTCGAATACCGGGCGACCATCGGCAGTGAGTTGGAAGCGCTGTCCATGGGTGAAGAGTCCATGGACACGTTGAAGGCGGAGATACAAACTCAGCAGAAGGAATTAGCTGGACTCGCCGTCGAGCTGGCGAAGCAACGGGAACAGGCCGCAGACACACTGAAGAAAGATGTGGAGAAGGAGCTTCGTGACTTGAGTATGAAGCACGTGCAATTCGGCGTGCGCTTTCTGTACGAGCCGGACGCGGAAGGCTTCACCACTTATAAAAACAAGAAGACGCGGACCCATGCCAACGGCATCGGCGAAATCGAGTTTTTATTCTCGCCCAATCCAGGAGAAGAACTGCGCCCGCTGGCGAAGATCGCATCCGGCGGTGAAATCTCGCGGGTAATGTTGTCGCTCAAATCCATTCTGAACGAGCAGGACCCGGTACCCGTTATGGTGTTCGATGAAGTGGACAGCGGCATCAGCGGTGGCGTGGCGGAAAAGGTCGGCGCCAAGTTGAAAAAAATTTCCAAGCAGAAACAGATTTTATCCATCACCCACCTGCCGCAAATCGCGGGCATGGCGGACTCGCACTACCGGGTTCACAAAACGGTTTCCGGAAAGCGCACCCGTTCCACCATCATCGAGTTGGATTACGAACACCGCGTGGAAGAAATCGCCCGCATGTCCGGTGGCGAAACCATCACCGAAACCACCCTCAAGTACGCGCGGGAAATGATCAAGTAACAATCTTTTTGATTATCAAATAATGAAAATATATGTGGATGTTAATGTTGAGTGGCTGGGGCCAAAAGCCAAGGAATGAGCCCCCTCACCTTAATCCTCTCCCCTTGGGGGAGAGGAGATTTTTTGAATCCTGTTCATCCTGCTAATCCCGTTATCCTGTCTTCTTAGGGTTTTCTTCGCCTCCTCTGCGGTGAAACTTTTACTTTCTCTTAAAAGAATTATTTACCCTGGGCCTGTTGGGCAACGGCTTGCGCGGCTTTTTTCGCCGCTTCGGGGTCGCCCAGATAATAATGCTTTGTGGACTTCAGGTTTTCATCCAATTCGTAGACAAGTGGAATGCCGGTGGGGATGTTGAGTTCGGTGATGTCCTGTTCGCTGATGTTGTCGAGATGCATGACCAGTGCACGCAGGCTGTTGCCGTGGGCGCAGATCAAAACCTTTTTACCGGACTTGATGGCGGGTACAATCTCGTCGGACCAATAAGGCAGAAACCGCGCGACGGTTTCCTTGAGTGACTCCGTCTGCGGCAGTTCTTTCGGGTCAACGTCCGCGTAACGCGGATCGTTGTGGGGCAGGCGGTCATCGTCATCGGGCAGGGGAGGCGGGGGAATATCGTAACTACGCCGCCAGATCTTTACTTGATCCGCGCCATGCTGTTCCGCGGTTTCCGTTTTGTTCAATCCCTGCAGATTGCCGTAATGCCGCTCGTTCAACCGCCACGAGCGGTGCACCGGTATCCACATCAAATCCATCGCGTCGAGAGTGATCCATAACGTCCTAATGGCACGTTTGAGCACCGAAGTGTAAGCCACGTCAAAGGTCAACCCGGCATCCAGGATCGCTTTTGCGCCCTCCTGCGCTTCACTGCGGCCCTGATCGGTGAGATCAACATCCGTCCAACCGGTAAAACGGTTTTCAAGATTCCAGATACTTTGTCCATGCCGCATCAGCACCACTTTGTACATGCCATTGACCCTTCAAAAATTGAATATTCGAACCACGGGCGGTGGCTCCGCAAGGAATCCGAATTGTAACCCATCCCCAATAAAAACGCGATTGGGAGTGCAAAAATTTTCCTGGTTTGAGTGGATAACCGCCTGTCGTCTAAAATTTAAGGCTCGCAAATCAGTCTATTGTGTACAGAGTGCCCATAAAGGTTTAAAATTTAATTATTGCTCGGAAAACGAAACAGGGACAGTTTATGGCCGATTCCGAAAAAACGGAATTCAGACAGATTACGCATACTTTTTTCGAAAAAGAATGGCGGGAAGGCTTTGACATCTTCTATCAAGTCTCCAACGATGGAGAGCAGAAATTTGTCAAATTCGCTGAATTCGATCCCCAGGATTACTCCCGCCTGGATGCCATTTTTAAAGAAAAGCAAAGTGAAGTTTTTTATATCAAGGAAACCGATCTTTACAAATATTATCAGTTCAATATTTTAAAACACCTGCTTTTGGAACTCGCGCAGGAAAACCTTTCCGCGTGGGAAGTCTTTCGAAAGGTGTATCCCGTTGCGATGCGCATTCTCCAGGATTATCTGGAAATCTCCGCCTCGGATGCATTTTTGGAACTGTTGGATGAAATTCCCGAGGTACTGGCGGGATCTCTGGGCCCGGAGAACCTGCCATTTTACGAATTGTACGGCATCACCTTGAAGGAAAATACGATCCATGCGCATTGCGTTAACGTGGGATTGTACTGCCTGTGTCTGGCCCGGGAACTGGAAATGGACTGTAAAGACCGTGAAGAAATCTGCCGGGGTGGCCTGCTGGCGGATATCGGCAAACAATTCATTCCCAGGGAAGTACTGCTCAAGGAAGGTGAGTTGACGGAAGAAGACCGGCAGACCATCCGGCGGCATCCCGCCTTCGGCAAAAAAGCGTTGAATGAATTGAAGCGTTATTCCAGCACCGTGCTCCGCATGACAGCGGAACACCACGAGAACTTTGACGGAACCGGTTACCCACTGAAGATCGCGGGAAACAATATCGACACCGCCGCGCGGATTTGCAAAATCGCAGATGTCTTCAACGCGCTGACCAGC
The DNA here is from genome assembly GCA_965237905.1 of Nitrospinaceae bacterium. Classification (GTDB taxonomy): domain Bacteria; phylum Nitrospinota; class Nitrospinia; order Nitrospinales; family Nitrospinaceae; genus SZUA-226. The sequence continues at coordinate 1,658,749 of OZ250172.1, forward strand.
CGACGGTCCTACGGCGAGGTGATGACACCCGAACAAGCCCTGACGTTTATGAAAGAAGATTTGAGGGGGCAGTTCGACCCTGAACTATTGACCGCTTTTTTTATATACGTGGACCGGCAATAACTCCGGGTTATCCCTGCGCGTCTTCCTGCCGAATAAAATTCCTGCCGGTGCGTTCCTCGGGTTCGCGGGACACTTCTTCCAACAGTAACTGACAGATGCGCGTTTTGCCGGGCGTCACTTCGATCGCAAAGGGACCATGATTAAACATTTCGAGGGTGATGATGCCGAGCCCGGTGCCACAATGGATCATCGGCGCCGTCATGTGCACCGAAAATCCCAGCCGTGCCAGACTGCTTTTACCCTCGACTCGCCCCGCGAGCTTCGACCCGGCGGGGAAGCGGACTTTCCCCAAGGTGGAGCCGAGATAAACCCGGTTGGGTTGCAAAAGATATTTGCCCGACGGCTCCTTATCCACCTCCACCTGATGGAGCTTGGAAAATCCCCGGTAGTTGTATTCGTCCAGATTGATTTTGAGCGTCTCGTTATCCGGCCGAGTCAGTTCGGGATCCCAGATCCACAAAGGCTCGCCCATATGCAGGTCGATAGAGGTGGTGTCGATTTGCTCCTTACCGGGGGCGGGCTCGATCATCATCCGCCCTTCTGCCAACGCTTTATGAATATCGTCGCCGCTTAAAATCATACGCCCACCGTTTCCCGGATGAGGGTGTCGTCCACACCGCTCTCCGTATTCTGTTGCATCCCATGAATGAGATACTCCTGGTTGCCCTTCTGCCCCTTGATGGGCGAACGGCACACCTGCGCCAGACACCAGCCCGATGCCTCAATGAATTGTTTCAGCTCCAGCAATACCTTCATATGTTTGTTCAGGTCGGTGATGACGCCCTGGTTTTCGACTTCATCCTTACCGACTTCAAACTGCGGTTTGACCAGCGCGATCCACTGACCGCCCGGTTTTAATATTGGGAACACGGCGGGCAGGATCAGCTTGAGAGAAATGAACGCGACATCGATCACCGCCAGGTCCAACGGTTCACCGCCTACCTCGTCCAATGACAATTGGCGGGCATTCTTACGGTCGATCATCACCACCCGGTCGTCCGATTGCAGTTTCCAATCGAGCTGGCCGTACCCGACATCGACGGCAAATACTTTTGCCGCTCCATTCTGTAAAAGGCAATCGGTAAACCCGCCGGTCGACGCGCCAACGTCCACCGCCGTCTGCCCCGATGGATCGATTTTGAATTCCTTGAGCGCCTGTGCCAGTTTCAATCCGCCGCGGCTGACGTAGGGGTTGGGATCTTCCGCGACCGAAACGTCGGCATCCTCCGCTACCATGCGGCCCGGCTTGTCCGCCGGGGCGTCGCCGAGTCGCACCTTGCCCGCGAGAATCAGGCTTTGGGCGCGTTCCCGCGACGACACCAGTTTTTTTTTACCAGCAATTGGTCGAGGCGGATTTTTTTAGTCGTCGTCATCCGCGTCATCCTCATCCGCATCGGCGGGAAACAGTTCCGCGACCAGTTCGCCCTTCTGGTTTTTGGTGAGCTTTTCAATTTTCTGTTCCGCTTCGTTCAGTTTCTTGGAACAAACGCGCGACATCTTGATCCCTTCCTCAAAAATTTCCAGGGACTTATCGATGTCCAGCTCGCCCTTTTCCAATTCCTCGACGATTTGTTCGATACGGTTCATCGCCTTTTCAAATTTGATTTCAGCCATAGAGATTCTCCTGATCCTTATTCTATCGTTTCATCGACCGTGGCGTCCAGTTGGCCTTTGGCCAAACGAATGCGCACGGTATCGCCTTTGTTAATCTGTTTGCTGGAGGTCACTGCCTTGCCGGTCTTTTTCGAGGTGGCGATGCTGTAGCCCCGTTGCAGTACGTTCAACGGGTTGAGCGCTTCCAGATTTTTGGCGGCACCCGCCAGTTTTTGCTTTTTAAGATCAATCTGCGATTCCAGACGCCGCACCAGGCGCGCCATCAAATCGTTTTGCCGCTCCGACAGGGTTTGTATTTTTTTACCGGGTGAAGCCTGGAATAAACGATGCACTATCTGCGTCAGGTTGCCGCGTTTGACCAGCACCCATTGGTCGAGGCCGCGCAGAAGACGCTGAACCATTTCGTCGAGGCGTTGCGTGGGGGCTTCCAGAATCTGGCGCGGTTCCCGGAAAAACCGGCGGTCGATCAGATAACGCAACCGCTCGCGGTAATCTTCGATGTCCTCCTCCATCCGTTCGATCATCTGATTGGTGAGGTATTGCAGGTCCTGCACGATGTCGTTCAGTTTCGGCACCACCAGTTCTGCCGCGGCGGAGGGCGTGGGAGCGCGCAGGTCGGCAACAAAATCGGCGACTGTGAAATCGATTTCGTGACCGACAGCGGATACCACGGGAATTCCCGATTGCGCGATGGCGCGGGCGACGACTTCTTCGTTGAAGGCCCACAAGTCTTCGATGGACCCGCCGCCGCGTCCGACAATGAGTACGTCAATATCCTTTCGTTTATTCAATTCCCTGATGCCCTGGGCGATTTCTTCCGCTGACCCCTCGCCCTGCACTTTGGCGGGATACAATAATATCGATGTCTTCGGGTTACGCCGTTGAATGACGTGGATCATGTCGCGGATCGCCGCGCCGGTGGGGGAGGTGACGATGCCGATCTTCCACGGAATTTCAGGGAGCTCTTTTTTACGCGACTCGTCGAACAGGCCTTCTTTCGCCAGTTTTTCTTTGAGCTGTTCAAACGCTTTCTGCAGGGCGCCCAGGCCTTTGGGCTCCATGGCCTCGACAATAACCTGGTAATCTCCACGCGCTTCGTACACCGTAACGCGTCCCAGCAGAAGTATCTGGTCGCCGTCCTCCGGTGTGAACTTCATACCCACGCGTTGTCCGCGGAACAGCACGCATTTGATCTGCGCTTTATCATCTTTCAAAACGAAATAGGCATGGCCCGAGGCGGCCGTTCGGAAATTGGAAATCTCGCCTTCGATCCACGCCGTTTCAAACGCGGCTTCGAGGATAGCCCGCACGTCGCGCGTGATTTCGCTAACGGTGTAGACGTGCGGTTGTTCGACCGGGATGTGTCCCGCGGATTGTGGTTGCGCTTGAGTCATAAGTTGTGAGGGATACGCTTAAAGATTATTGGCTTTTTTAAATGCGCTCAAGGTATTTTTCATCAGCATGGCGATGGTCATGGGTCCGACCCCGCCGGGTACGGGTGTGATGAACGCCGCCTTCTCTGCTACCGCATCGAAATCGACGTCTCCGACCAGTTTGCCGTCGACCCGGTTAATGCCGACGTCAATGACCGTTGCGCCTTCCCCCACCATGTCCGCTGTTACAAATTTGGGTTTGCCGATGGCCGCGACTAAAATATCAGCCGACCGCGCCACGGCGGAAAGATCGCGCGTGCGCGAGTGGCAAATGGTGACGGTGGCGTGGCGCTTCAACAATAGAGAGGCCATGGGCTTGCCGACGATGTTGCTCCGGCCGAGGATCACCGCGTGCTTGCCTTCGATACCGATCTTGTAAAAATCCAGCATTTCAATAATGCCCACCGGGGTGCAGGGCGCCAGCGCATCGCCGCCGCTGGTCAGGTAACCGACATTGACCGGATGAAAGCCGTCGACGTCCTTTTTCGGATCAATCGCTTCCAGCACCTTTTGTTCGTTGATATGACCCGGTAGCGGCAGTTGCACGAGGATGCCGTTGACTTCCGGGTTGGCGTTCAATTCGGCGATCAATTTCAACAGTTTGGTTTCTTCGGTATCAGCGGCAAGAGTGTGCGAGAAATTCTGAAATCCCATCTTGTCGCAGGTTTTGTTTTTGTTTTTAACGTACACCGCGGAAGCGGGGTCTTCGCCCACCAGCACCACCGCCAATCCGGGGACTTTCCCCATCTGTTGTTTCAATTTTTCGACTTCGTCGGCCACCTGTTCCTTGATATCCGCCGAAACTTTTTTACCGTCGATCAGGGTCATCACATCCATCGCTCCACCGTTCTTATAATGAAGGTCAACAAGGTTTGCTCTAGCGGCCCCATCTTACCAGAACCGGGATTAAATGTGACGGGGGAAGTCGGAAGGGATTGTTTTTTCAGGATAAGGAAATCTGAAAACTTTGTATCAGGGATGAGATACGGCTCACAAGGTTTTGAAATACGGGAGGGAAGAACGACAGGGGACTATTAAGAACCATCAAAAAACAGGCCGACAATTCCTTGGTACTGTTGGATCACCTTGTCCTTCATGAATTCAAAATCGTCTGAATTGAGTCCGATGATCTCCCAACTTTTGGGATACAGTTGCGGCTCGCTGAACTCGGCATCGCTGGTCGCATGCAGAACGTGAACAATATAATCGGAGGTGTGGATAATAGCCGCATCGACGGGAAACTCTTTAGCAGTTTGAGGTTGATGGTGACAGCCCACCGCCTCGACCAGGCGCGGCGGCAGTTTCCAGGCCTTCAACAATTCCCGGCCGACATCCGCATGATCGAAACCCATCAATTCCCGCTCAGACAGGTATATGTTTTCCTGATGTTCTTTGCTCCGGTAAAAGGCGTCCCGCGCCAGAGCCGGCTCCTGTTTGAAAATCACCAACCGGCCGATGTCGTGCAGGATACCGGCCAGGTAGAACCGTTCGATATTTTTCTCGCTCCGAAACTCGGCAATAGACCGGGCCACCACGCCGCACGCTATACTGTGCCGCCAGAATTTTCCCATGTTGAACAGGCTGTTGGGAATACCCCGGAATTGATGAGTCACCAGGGTGGCCAAAGCCAGATCGGTGAGTTGATCCATGCCGATGATCGAAGTCGCATGGGAAATGGTTTCGATAGTTGATGGGAATCCGTAAAATGGACTGTTGACGATTTTGAGCAGACGCGCGGAGAGGGCAGGATCGAAACTGATGATATCGCCCAGGTCCTGGAAGGTTTTGTCGGGATTGCTCAGAGCTGACTGAAGTTCGAAATAGATCTTTGGCAATGAAAAGATGACTTCATCTTCTTCGCCGATCAAGTCTTGTGGGTGGCTCAAGCTCATACCGGTTCTCTATTCCAATTAAAGTCAGTGAAACACGTTGGGTAAAAGGGAGACGCGGATCAGCTGATTCCCAGCTCCTTGATCAACCGGGAAAGGTAAGATCGCTGGACCTCCAGGATTTTTGCGGCCTGGGTCCGATTCCCCTTGGTCGATTGGAGAGTATTGAAAATGAACGATTTTCTGAAGGAGTCGCTGGCATCTTTCAAGGTGGAACCCACGTTGATTTCGATGGGCGACTGGGTGGACTCGATGGCAAAGGCATCCGGAGTCAACTCTTCTCCATCTTCCAGAACGATGGCCCGCTCGAGGGCATTTTCCAATTGGCGGATATTGCCCGGCCAACCATAACCTTCAAGGTATGCGATCAACCCCTTTTGAACCTTTTTGGGTTTCTCTCCGTCCGGGGTATGTTTCCTTACGAAAAAATTAACCAGATCGGGAATGTCTTCTTTGCGATCCCTGAGAGAGGGCAAATGAAGGTTGATGACATTGACGCGGTAAAACAAATCCTGCCGGAACGTGCCTTCGCTCACCATTTTGTCCAGATCCTGGTTGGTGGCGGAAATGATTCTGACGTCCACCTCGGTGGGTGTGGTACCGCCCAGCCTTAAAAAAGATTCTTCCTGGATCACACGGAGCAACTTGACCTGCATATCGAGCGGCATCTCACCGATCTCGTCGAGAAACAGAGTGCCGCCGTCGGCCGCTTCAAACAAGCCGATCTTCCGGCTGTCCGCTCCGGTAAATGCCCCCTTTTCATGACCGAACAGCTCGCGCTCCAGAATGGAAGCGGGTAAGGCGCCGCAACTGATAGACACAAAGGGTTTGGTCTGGCGCAGACTGCGGTCGTGAATCAGATGGGCAAACAATTCCTTACCCGTGCCGCTTTCTCCGGTAATCAGAATGGACGCCTTGGAATTGGATACCTTTTCCGCTTGGGTGATGCACTTGCGAATTTGCGGACTTTCCCCCACGATGGTATAGCGCTGACGGTACTTCTCCTGAAGCCGGTCAAATTCTTCTCCCAGTATCTCATTACTGCGGGTCACCTCGAAAAACATGGCCATGATCCTGGCAAAGCGGCTCAGGACTTCCATGTCGCTTTCGGAATAGATACTGCCATCCAGCTTGTCCAGGAACTGAACGACACCGATGACCATACCATTCAGAGTCAGGGGATGACAGGCGATGGCTTTGACATCCATCTCGGCCATTTCGCTGACTTTGCTCAACCAGCGTTTGTCGTTTTGCACATCATTGGATACAATAGCCTCGCCGGTTTCGGCCACAATACCTGCGAGACCAACCCCTTGGGGAATTTCCACCAGTTTCAACTGTCCGGTCTCTTCACCGGAAGCTTGGTAAAACTGCAGTTTGTTGGTTTTTTCATCCAACATGAGCAACGAGGCATTGAGCGCCCCGACGGTAACCTGCGCGGTTTCCAGAACAATGTTCAATAACTCATCTACATTCTTGAAAGTGGTTTTGAACAGAGACGAGATTTTTCGCAGGGTCAGAATGTTGGCATATTCATTGATTTGTTTCATAATTCGACGCGGACTGGACGGTGAAACCCTTAAAAGGTGAATATTTGTTAAAAAAGAATACAGATCCGAAATTTATATCGATCTGTGGGCATCGCCTGAAATATTTATAAAATGGTGGTTTAGCTGTAAAAGGAGTACAAAGTTACGAGCAAACAGCTTCCTTGTTTATGAATTTTTTATATCATATTAACCATTGTAAACATTTTTTGATATTTTTGGGGCGAAATATCTAATATTTTTAAATGTTTACACAACCTTATTTGGGGTATTTAAAACAGTCAATAAATCAAAGAGTATGAAAACACCTCTGTTCAAAAATAATATTGTCACAGCCCTGATTTTGGTGGGGATAGGGTTTTTAGCCTATGCAGGAACTCTCCAATCGCCTTTTCTGGCTTCAGAAGTTCGAACGCTACTGGAAAATCCGATAATTAACGATTTCTCAAGGGTCAACGATATTGTCCGGATCGACCAGATTTTCAATGGCTCGCTTCCAAAATTATCCTTTTCCATTAACTATTGGATGGGGCACAGTACCCCCTGGGGTTATCACCTGGTGAACCTGTTGATTCACTTGGGGGTCAGTCTGGCCTTTTATTGGGTGGTCCGGGAGTGGTTGATCTTTTTTGATCAGAAGGACCCTCGCTATCTCAATTGGTTGCCCCTGGTCGCTTCCGGAATCCATCTACTCCACCCCCTGAACTCGCAAGCGGTCATTCTCATTTCCTCGCGCCCCATCCTTTTCGCAAGCCTGTTTTATCTGCTGACTTTTGGATTTTTGGCCCGTTTTCTAAGAGAATTTAGAGAGAACCCGAAAAAGGCCAAGGGCTCGATCGACCTTTTGATGGTTATGGCCTGTTTCGCGGTAGGGGGTACCAGTGACCCGACAATGGTCACTTTGCCGTTCATGGGATGGATATTTTCCCGATTCTATATGGCCTCTACCCGGAAGATAGAAGGGGAGATATTTGCCATGGCGCTGATTCCCTGGATCATTTACCTGATTTACCAGCTCACAACCCCTGCTTCCGAACTGGTGGCCGGGTTTTCAGGTAAATCCGGTAATCTGGCTACTCTCTATTTTTTGACTCAGATGAAAGCTTTTATTTTTTATTACCTGCCCAAGGCCCTGTTTCCTATTCATTTGAATCTGGATCCCGATTTCCGCATGGTGAGCGGGATAGGGGATTGGACATGGATGCTCTCTCTGGGCGCCATTGGGGCACTGTTCGCTTTGGTGCGGGTTACCCGGTCCAGTCTGGTGCAATGGGCTTTCCTCTGGGCCTTTTTAATTTTCATCAGTTTTTATGCATTAGGAATGGATGATCCGATAGTGTCTGAGCCCCGGTTTTACCTGCCGGGACTGGGAATCCATCTAATACTGGCAATAGGCCTGGTGGAATTGGGAATCCGCCACCCGATCGCCGGATGGTTGCGTGTGGGGGTGCCGGCACTTTTCATGATTCTCACGTTCAGCCGGGGTCAGGACTACCGGTCGGAGATATCCCTCTGGAAAGAAACCGCCCAAAGTTCACCCCACAAACCACGGGTCCATTACGAACTGGGAAAGGCTTACCTGCAAGGTGGACTCACTGAACAAGCGGAACAGGAACTGATCACAACTCTGGAGCTCAATTCCAAACATATTCCGGCTTTGGTCAAGATGGGAGAGATTTATATTCAGCGAAAAGAATATGCGAAAGCATTGGAGTCCTACCAGGAATTGATCCGCCAGAATATCAAAGTCCCCGCGGTTCACTTTAATGCCGGTCTGGCCCTGTTGGAAATGGGACAGCCTAAAGATGCCATGCCGTATCTGGAAGAAGCGGTGGCCAAACAACCGGCTGTCGCCACCTGGCATTTGACCCTGGCCCAGGCTTATCGCAAATCACACCGGCCGCAGAAAGCTTTGAAACATTACCGCGCCAGTCTCCGGATCAACCCGGACCAGCCGGTGGCGCATAACGAAATGGGTTTGGTGTTCTGGGATTTGAATTCCTTTTTTTTCGCGGACACTGCTTTCCATAGAGCCTATCAATTGGATAATCAATATGTAGACGCGTTGAACAATCTGGTCACCTCCAGCATATTGTTCAAACAATACGACCAGGCCATTGATTACATCAATCGCCTGCAGGAGATCAATCCGGATGACGATAACGCCCAACAATTACTGACGGCCGCCCAGCGATTCCAAAAACAACAGAAATCGCAACCTCCGCCGGCGAAGCTACAGGATTTCCATTAAAAAACCATTCCGCGCCTTTCCCCGTTGTCCTTTTTAGCCGGGTATGATAACTTTTCCCGATCATGCCGAAGTGGTGGAACTGGTAGACGCGCTGGATTCAAAATCCAGTGGGGGCAACCTCGTGTCGGTTCGATTCCGACCTTCGGCACCATAGAATTTTCAGGGGAGTTGTGGCTTGAGCCGCGACTCCCCTTTTCTTTTGTAGCCGACTATCCAGTAACAGATTTTCCAATTTCGGATGCCTTGCACTTGCTACCCCCAATTCTTGCCAGAATGGCAAGGAAAATGAGAAAAAGCTTATCGAGAGGTTTGCACTTCCAGTTGAACCCCTTCTTTTTCCTGGAGAGTGTGGATAATGCCGAACAGATTTTTTGCTGTAGGGTTGCCGCTGGGGCTGAACATGCGCATCAGGCTTTTAGGAGATTTATGCGTTACGGCACCCAGCTTTTCAAAACCAATGGTGGCGTTGATATAGTCACGCAGAATAACTTTCCCCGTCTCGGCATCACCGGCCAGCATATTTTCGATGCTTTCTTTGAGCAGGCCTGCGCGAAACTCAGGATCACGCAGGGCGCGGGCCTGAATGGTTTCTTTAAAAGTACGTGTAATTGCCATGGCACTGTTGTCTTCACAAAGGCATCCTTTAATCTCATTTATAATAGTAACATATAAGTTACTTTAATGCGAGTAAAAAATTCCAGATGTCTGTAATATTTCAATTCTCCTTTACTTGGAAGACATCTTCTCCGTAGAATGGCGATCCACAGAAATCAAATCGGCAATTTGGAAGAATCGGGAAAACCCTCATGGCAAAAATCAGGAAAACCCTCATAGCAAAAATTCGGAAGCTGGACAAACAGGAAATCGAATCCCAAAAAAACCAGCTGGAAAGAGCCGAGTTGAACAACGCGGATCTGGAAGGCATCGATCTGAGCCATGGAGTCCTCAAGGAGGCGCAATTTCAAAAATCCAATCTCAAAAAAGCGAACTTTGAACAGGCTGGGTTGAATGGGGCAGATTTTACAGGCAGTTTTCTGGTGGGTGCCAATTTCAAATCGGCACGATTGATCCGCGCCGACTTCACGAAAACCAATCTGAGCGGGGCGGACTTGAGCGGAACGGATCTCAGCAGTTCCTGGTTCAACAAGGCGGTCGCCCTGAAAGCCGATTTCCACGACTCCAATCTCAACCGGGCCGAACTAAACCAGGCTCAGTTGAAAGGCTGCGATCTCCGGAATGTGAATCTCAACAAAAGCGATTTGCGGGGGGCGCATCTGATGGAGTCCGACCTGTCTGGTGCCCGTATTCCCAAATCCCATCTCAGCAAAGCCAACTTTGCCGGGGCAAAGCTCGAAAACACAGATCTCAGCGGGTGCAACCTGAGCGGGTGCGACTTCAGGGACTCAAATCTCAAGGGAGCCGATTTCTCTGATTCGATTCTGAACCGGGTGTATTTCAAGGGAGCAGATTTGACGGACGCCAATCTGAGCGGTGCCAACGTCCGGGGTTCCGACCTGGGAGAGACACGCCTCACCCAGACCAACCTGACGGGCGCAGACCTCTCGCTGGCCACTAATCTTTCCAGTGACAATTTAAAGACGGCGCTTATCGACCGGAAAACCAAACTGCCGGACAACCTCGAAGTGACCTGGACTTCGGAAACAGAATTTGAATGCACCGAATCCGCCGTGGAGGAGTAGACGCATCGGACCTGGCCGAACCATCCCTTATTGAATGGCAATTTTACCCGAATAAACTATTTTGAAATTTTTGTTGTGAAATGGGAAATCATGGCTATAATGAACCATCACATTAGGTGGTTGAAGCCGTCTAGAGAATTACTGGTGTCGAACCAGGGAATAGTTTCCTTATTGGTTGAGAAAAGTCCGACCCTCCGCAAGGCCTAAGTCTGAATTTCTCCCCCGTTTTTTCTCCATATTGCCCAATTTCCTCTAAAGCATAAGAAATCAATCACACCATTCAAACCGAAGCTTGAGCTTTGTGCTCAGATGATCTGCATGATGCAGCATCATTATTTTACTATGGAGAAAACATGTTAACCCAATCATTACCCTTGTCCAATCCAGGAGGATTCGACACTCTCAACCTCATCAGTCCCCTCTGCCGCGCGGTCAGCGAAGAAAAGTACACTCTGCCCACGCCTATTCAGATGGAAGCGATTCCACATCTGTTGCAGGGACGCGACCTTCTTGGATGTGCACAAACAGGGACCGGTAAAACGGCGGCCTTTGCCTTGCCCATTTTGCAAGGCCTCGCAAAACATAAAGAGAAACCGAGGCCCAAGGAGGTCCGGGCTCTAATCCTGACACCCACCCGCGAACTGGCGTTGCAAATCGACGAGAGTTTCCAGGTTTACGGACGTTATATAAAATTCAATCAAGCGGTCGTTTTCGGCGGGGTGAGCGCTAAAAATCAAATCCGCGCGTTATCGCGTGGCGTCGATGTTCTCGTCGCAACACCCGGAAGATTGCTCGACCTGTTCAATCAGGGCTGTCTTCGCATGGACAAGATCGACGTGTTTGTCCTCGACGAAGCCGATCAAATGCTCGACATGGGATTTTTGCCCGACGTCAAAAAAATCTTCACCGCGATTCCGGCAACCCGCCAGACCGTGTTGTTTTCCGCGACTATGCCCGATGAAATCGTTCGCCTCACCCATAAGTTTCTCAACGACCCGATCAAAGTCAGCGTTTCCCCTCCATCCAGAACCGTGGATAAAGTGGATCAGCGCATCATGTTTGTGGATCGGGAAAACAAGAGCGCTTTACTTGAATCGATTCTCGAAGACGAAAGCGTCTATCGGGTTCTCGTATTCACGCGCACCAAGCACGGCGCCAACCGCGTCGCTAAAACTTTGACTAAAAAACGAATTCGGACCGAAGCGATTCACGGAAACAAATCACAATCGGCGCGTATGCAGGCATTGAATAAATTCCGCTCCGGACACGTTCGGGTTCTCGTTGCGACAGACGTCGCCTCCCGCGGCCTCGACGTAGATGACATCACCCATGTCATCAATTACGAATTGCCCAAGGAAGCAGAAAGCTATGTTCATCGAATCGGTCGGACCGCACGCGCCGGAGCTACAGGCATAGCGCTTTCATTTTGCGATGCCGAAGAACGCGGTTATTTGCGGATGATCGAAAGAACTATTAATCAGAGTGTGACTGTGGATAAGGATCATGCCTATCACTCCGACGCGATTGCATCCAGGTCAAGCCATCGAAGTGGGGATAACGGAAACGGGGGGAGAAGAGGAGCAGGAGCCGGAAATAGAAATTCCAATAGGTTTTCTGCAAAGCCCGGTAGCAGACGGTCCTCGCAAAGAACCAACCCATCGGCTCCAGGCGGTTACGCTAAAAAGACCAAGTCTTTTCACGCCAAGCCACGCTCGGCTCGATAGCCAGCCAGCGTGATGCTGGACCTGTGTTCTGAATTGCGCTTAAAAAATAAACCCGGAAGATGATTACTCATCTTCCGGGTTTTTTCTTTTTAGAAGGGGATTATGAATCAGGAATATCTTGAGGTAACGTCTTCCGGATTCGACTCCACTTTGTGCACCGTGATGTCCGAGCCTTGCAGTTCATCGTCTTTTTCCAACCGGATGCCAAACAGGCTGTCCAGAGTTTTATAGACAATGAACCCGGCCACCAAAGCTACCGCCACCGCGGCCAGCGAGCCGATCAGCTGTGCCATAAAAGTGACGTCGCCTATCCCACCAAAGGACTTGAGCCCGAAAATGCCACAGGCAATGCCGCCCCAGGTTCCGCAAATTCCATGCAGGGGCCAGACACCGAGCACGTCGTCGATCTTCAGTTTCTCCTGCTCCCAGGTAAACCCGTAAACGAAAATGACTCCCGCAATGCCGCCGATAAAAAAAGCGCCGATGGGATGTACTTGGTCCGACCCGGCGCAGATAGCCACCAGTCCCGCCAATGCACCGTTGTGGATAAAACCGGGATCGTTTTTGGAAACGACCAGGGCAAACAGAATGCCACCGACCATGGCGAACAGGGAATTCATCGCCACCAGTCCGGAGATGCCCTTGATGGTAGCGGCGGACATGACATTAAATCCGAACCAGCCGATGCACAACATCCATGCGCCCAACGCGAGAAAAGGGATATTGCTGACCGGGATGGGCCGGCTTCTGCCCTGCGAATCCCAGCGGCCTATACGAGGCCCTAAAACAATAACGCCGACCAGTGCCAGCCATCCGCCCATGGAGTGAACGACGACTGACCCGGCAAAATCGTGGAAGGGAGCTCCGGCAAACTTTTCCAACCAGGAACCTCCCTGACCCAGAAAAGTGATTTGCCCCCAGACCATGCCTTCAAAAAAAGAATACACCACGCCTACGAAAATTGCGGCGGCCACCGCCTGCGTCCAGAACTTGGCGCGCTCCGCGATACCGCCAGAGATGATCGCGGGAACCGCCGCGGCAAAGGTCAGCAGAAAAAAGAAATGCACCAGCTCATAGCCCTGTTTGTCAGCGACCAGGGTGTCGGCCGATTGATAAAAGTAAATTCCGTAAGCAATGGCATAGCCGATGGTGAAATAGATAACCGTGCTGATCGCAAAGTCGACAATGATTTTCACCAAAGCGTTGACTTGATTTTTTTTGCGTACCGTGCCCACCTCAAGGAAGGCAAAACCGCCATGCATGGCAAATACCATGGCCGCCCCCAACATCATGAATAGCACGTCTCCACTTTGCTCGAGAGCAAGGACATCATTTTCCATAAGTTCCCCCTTTTTCTACTCGTCCTGAAACCTGCCAAGAGTATAATGAATGTGCTCGAAGTATCGGCCGCCCTTGCATGCAAAGGTCCGAATTCACTTCCCCACCCGAGGCTCTGTTGAAATGCCGCAAATTATACAAGATTTAGCCCTCCTTTTGTTGGTTTCTTTGCCGATTAATGTGCTTTCCCATCGGATTCGCCTGCCCTCCATTATGGGATTTTTGATTGCCGGCATCTTGATTGGGCCCCACGGATTGGGAATGATTGGTAATCCTGCTTCAGTGGAAAACCTCGCTGAAATAGGGGTGATCCTGTTGCTGTTTATTATCGGTCTCGAGTTTTCAATTTCCCATCTGCTTAAAAATATGGCATCGATTACCGGAGCGGGTGTCCTGCAAATGGGTCTGACGATTGCGGCCTGGTATTTTATTCAAACGCATTACCTGGGAGACTCGGGATCGGTGGGCCTGGCGTTGGCCATGATCATTGCGCTCAGCAGTACCGCCATTGTTCTGAAGATGGTGACCGACCGTGCCGAACTGGATACCCTGCACGGCCGCACCTCCGTCGGCATCCTCCTGTTTCAGGACCTATGCGTCGTGCCTTTGATGTTGATGATCCCTTTGCTGGCCAACAGCGGAGAAACATCCGGCATGGATTTCGTCGCGGCCTTCGGTAAAGCTTTCGCCGCCGTGGCGGGAATCTTTTTTCTGTCCCGCCTGCTGGTTCCCCGATTTCTCGGCACCGTTGCGCGCATGGGAAGCAAGGAACACCTGACGCTTCTGGTGATTCTCATCATCCTGGGAACCGGATGGGTGTCGCACAAGCTGGGCTTGTCGCTGGCCATGGGCGCCTTTATCGCCGGACTGATCATCTCCGAGTCCGAGTACAGCCACCAGATCATCCTCGATATCCTGCCGCTGAGAGATTACTTCAGCAGTATCTTTTTTATATCCATCGGTATGCTGTTGAACATCGGTAATTTTCTCGATGACTTTTCCACCATCCTGTTGCTCACTCTTGCCATCATCGTTTTAAAAATGGCCTCCGGTTTTCTCTCAGCAGTAGCGGTGGGAAATCCCGCGCGCATTTCTTTCATTGTCGGAATGCGCCTGGCTCAGGTTGGGGAGTTCTCTCTCATTCTTGCCGGCCTGGCCCTGGCTCAGGGACTGCTCACATCCAGCCACCACCAAATCTTTTTAAGTGTTTCGGTATTAACCATGCTGATCGCTCCGGTATTGATCCAGATTTCTTCTCCGGTATCCTATTTTCTTTTTTCCAAATGGGCTGGAGGGGGACCCCAGGAAGAACTGCCGGAACAACCGGGTGAAGAACTCAAAGCACATGTCATTATCGCAGGTTACGACGTCGTGGGCAGAAACCTGGCAAGAGTGCTCAAGGAAACCCACATCCCTTTCACGGTGGTGGAGTTGGATGGCGAGTTGATCAAACATGCGTTAACGGAGGAAGTGCCTATACTTTATGGAGACGCCAGCAACCGAGCCACGTTGGACCGGGCCGGAATCGCGCAGGCAAAAATTATCGTGTATTCCATACCCGATCATCAGGCCACCGGACAGTCGGTCCGGCTGGCGCGGACACTCAACCCGGATATCTTCATTATGGTGAAAACCCGTTTCTCATCGCAGGTGGATGAGTTGAAGAAAGCCGGGGCTAATCAGGTCATCCCCGAAGAGTTTGAAACCTCCATTGAAATTTTTTCACGCGTGTTGAGGGAGTTTCGAATGCCCAACAACATCATCGAACAACAGGTGGAATTGGTTCGATTGGAAGGTTACGGGATGTTCCGGGGATTGTCTCTCAATATGGAAAGCATGCAGAATTTTTCCACCTACTTGACTGCGTCCCTCAGCCAATCGTATCAAGTTACAAAAGATTGCTGGTCTCACGGCAGGCAATTTGACCATTTGGAGCTGACCCGGAAAACCGGCGCCACGCTGATTGCTGTCGTACGCAACAACCATGCGGAACCCAATCCGCCCGGAGATTATCGTATCGAAACAGAGGATGTACTCATTTTATTCGGACGGCACGCTCAAGTGGACCATGCGATGCGGCTACTGCGTTCAGGCCCTGGCGAAGCAACGACATCTTAAACGGATCGGAAAAGTTGGAATCGGATAGAAAACGGTGGGGTTAAGCCGTCGTTCGCTGGGTGCCCGCTCCTTTTTGTGAAGCTTTTGCTTTCTTCATCGTGGAAGCAACGGACTTGATGGATCCACCCCGGCCGGCTCGGAACCGGGTTGGAATATGAGTGGGTAAAACAGGAAGCTGGCTCCCTTTAAAGTCAAACGCCTCTGTACGGGCAAAGGTGGCCAACAACTGGGCGGTATAATGCGCTTGAACAATATCTTCCATCGAGAAACAGTTGACTACCAGTTTTTTACCGCCGCCTTTAAGACCTTTCAAAACCAGTTGCGGGATATACTGACCTCTTGCTCTACCCAACACATCCGCCATCACCGTGACTTTTTCCACCAGATTAAACGGAAGGATCTGGGATTTGCCGAATTTGGTGATTCCGGACAGGTGAATTTTCCGGGTCCTGCCCGCCAATATAATGGTTGGCCTCCGCTTCAAGTACCATAACGTTCCCCACCACAATCCTCCGGTCAAGAGAACCCACCAAATGGCGGTACTGAATTCATAAGCGGAAAGAACAAAAGTGAGCAGAATCAGCCCTGCGCATTTGACGTACTTGACCATATCTTTCAATTCCTCGGTCACGCGAGTGGTCAAGAATACATCGGGATTTATATAATTGGTTTCAAGCGGCATAGTGGCAACAGATTTCCAGCATTTCTTAATAAAGGACTGAACGAAGGGTATCCTTTAAAGTTAAGTGATGCAATGGGGTTTGTCAAAGGGGTTTATCAAACAAACTTTGAGTGGTTTTCAATCCTTTGAAAAACCCGGTATTTTATTGATTAGTTAGAGGTAATCCACTTCATATAATATAATAACTCTATGAACTGTCCGGCGTGTCACCACGAATTGAAACTCCTGCAGATTACGGGTGTTAAAGTGCATGCCTGTGAAGGCAGTTGCGGCGGTCTCTGGTTCGAGTGGAACCAGCTCAAAAAACTGAAGGACCGGAATGCGGCGGCAGGCGCCGAATTGCTCCACGTGGAACGGGCCGATGGTGTCCACGTTTTCAGGGATATTCAACATCCCTGCCCCAAATGCATACACACGTTGCTATACCGGCACTGTTTCAGCAAACCCTTCAATTATGAGGTCGACCAGTGCTCCAAGTGCGGTGGGTTCTGGCTGGATGTGGGTGCCCTGGCCCACCTGTCGCTGAAGTCGCCAACCGAATCGGATCAACAAACCGCAAAGGCGTATTTCAAAAGCCTGTTCGAGGAAAGTTTAAAGCCTGAAAACCTGACCCATCCGGATACCCAGGAAGCGGCACAAATCATTTACGATCTGTTCCGCTTCCTGACCCCGCAACCGCTGTTCCCGGCGGAGTACCTCCGCCTCCTACCCGGAGGGGGAACTAGCTGACCGCTAGGGACTAAAGAGATTCGCTGAGCGCAATTCAGAAATTGGGTCCCGCGTGACGCTGGCCTCCGGGGAGGAGCTGGGGGATCAAATATTGAATGATCTAAATCGCCGCCTCTTCTCTCTAAAGCCTTAAAATTCATCGCTGTGGAGCCTCTTGCCAACGGACACAACCCCTAATATTGATATCCAATTAATTGGGTAATATCAGGAAAATCAAAGGTATAAAAAATACCCCTGTTGGGGTATTGTATGAGGTCGATTTGAGCGATACCCTTACATCATACATTTACCCCAGGCACTGTAAATATACTTCTTTTGATTGGGTCCGTAGATTGCTTGCTTTTATTATGACCTGAGATTTGAATATTAGTTGTGATTTAAGAACTCAAAAGCTGAAATTTCATTTCAATGATATTAGAAATTATCTGAATGGGACATGAGTATGAAAGCAGAAAATAAAAACAACTCTCACTTTACCCCCTCGCTCCGGAACGAATCCGGGATCGCGATGATTTCGGCTCTGCTGCTCCTGGTTGTTATGGTTGCCATGGCGCCTATGGCCGTAAGATTGACAATGGGAGAAATAAACCGGGTTAATGAGTTCAAGGGAAGCAAGCAAGCGTTTTTTGTCGCCGAGGCGGGATTGGAACATGCCAAACTCTTGATCGAACAAAGTTCCACGGAAGCGGCTCTGTTCGGTCCGGACGACGTTGTATCCGCAACGCCCGGTGATTCCGTCAATGACGATAACGGCACTTTCGGCGCCGGAACCTTGTTCACCGGAACCGATGGCAATGTCTACGACGAAGTGGCCTTCAACGGCAGTACCTATTATATCCGCGCCTATGACAACGATGATGGTGATGGCGACCCGACGACTGATGCCGATAACCTCATTATGGTGTCCGCTGTGGGCGTTGTTGATGGCAACACCAGCACGGTGGAAGCTACCATTTATAGTCCTCCCGGAGTAGTAAATGCGGTCACAACCAACGGAAATCTCAACATATCAAATCACTCTGACATACTTGGAGATTGTAGCGACATTCATGCCAATGGCGATTTGGATATTACGGGGGGGGTGACTATGGATGGGATTGGCACCGCTACCGGAACCTACCAGTACGCCGGTTCAACCGTTTCTACGGGTGATCACGATATTGATGTCCCCTTTCTTGATCCCACTCAATATGAACAATATGCGGACTACAAACTCGCCGCAGACAGCAATGTCTATGACGCCAATGGTAACTTTGTCTCAAGTTCGCCCTGGAACGGTTGGAATCATTCAGGTTCCAAATGGTCCTTGTCCGACGACTTTCCCGCAGACGTGTCGCTCTATGTGGAAGGGGACGTCCAGATATCAAATAACCCGACTGGACCATGGGCGGTAACCATTATCGCCACAGGCTACATTGATGTCTCCAGTGGTAATGGCGAGTTCATAAACAAAAAGAATCCTTCCGATCCGGAAGAAATTCAAAATATATTTATGCTGGCGGGAACCGATCTTAAGTTCAAAGGTAACAATATTCATACCATCGAGGGTCTGTTCTATGCCAAGGAACAAATAGACATGAGCGGGGATACCCGTATTGAGGGAGCCGTCATGGCCTATAATGGCTCTGCGTCAGAAAGTTTGGTAACTGCAAACAAGATCCGTGATGATGTCGCTATTACATATGGTTGTGGTTTGGTCGTACCGGGACTCTTGGGGCAAGTGAACGTAGTTTCGTGGAACGAGATAAACTGATTCGTACCCGCGAAATTCCGGCCCAATAAAAATGGCACAGCCGTTTGGGGCTGTGACCACGGACCGGAATAGGCATAATCCCCCCCGTCCCCCCTTTACAAGGGGGGCTCAAAATCCTGTTCATCCTGCTGATCCCGTTATCCTGTCAAAGCCCCCGGTCCCTTCTTCGACAAGATCAAGACAGGCTGGCCCTGTTCCTCAGAATGACAAACCGTTTCCCCCTCCTTGAAAAGGAGGGGTTAGGGGTGGTTGATATCAACCCCTCCCAGCCTCCCCTTAAAAAGGGGAGGAGTATCTGGTTTTCTCCGTGCCCTCTGTGGCCGGGCAAGGCCCGGAGCAAATTTGGGTCCAGCGGTCACACTGGCCTCCGGGTAGAAAGCGGAGTACCTTCGCAAGTCACTTGAAGCCCTTGATCGCGCCCGGCGAATCTCTTTTGGCGGTAACGGTCAGCCAGCTCCCCTTCCGGGTAGGAGCAAATTTTGCCCGATGGGTATTTCTTGCCCGATGATCCCAGGGAACAAACTTCTACCTCCCACCATAACGCACAAAAAATCAATAATTTGAAAGATAACTTTTGTTTGGCACAGGGCTTGCTCCCTATAAGTCGAATCATTACTCGAATTGTGTGTTTTGATCAATTTTAAGGGAATCAGTCAGTGGTAAATGGAAACAACATTCTAAGCGCAATCCTGGATATCCCGGTCAAACCGGAGCCGTCTTTCCAAGTGTCCCATTTGGAACAGAGCGCCAGTGAACGGTTTGACCACGTGTTCCAGGCCCGGACGGATTCCCATCAAAACGAGGCTCCTCCGGCTTCATCGCAATCCTTTGAAGCCAGGGAACGCCCGGCTCCAGAGCATCCAGCTCCGGTTGCAAGAGATGAACACACTCCTCCGCCGCACGCTGAGGATCAACACAACGATTCACGTCCCGTAACCCCGGACAGTGAACGGCGAGGTCCGGCTCCATCGCATGTTGATGAGCCGACATCCAAAGCACCCATCAACCCCTTTGCATTACCGCTGGAACGATTGGAGCGGGATTTGAACGCGACCGATAGCGCTCCGGGTTTGGTTGGTAACACGAATCAAGCCGCGACCGATGTGTTGGCAGGCCTTTTTGATTCTCAGGGTTTGAATCTTGCGGAAACTCATGGTTTGAACACAGAGGGATCCCCGGCCATCGATATGCTTAAGGAATTGCTGGCGAGTTTGAATATCGATTCGGAAACCATCGACACACTGATCGAAGCATTGAATAACGGAGACGCGGCGGGCGTGCAAGGCATCCTCAACGCCCTGCGCGGTTTACTCCAGGCGTCTAATCAGGTGGCTCAGGCCCCTGTGGCGGAACTCGTTGCTGAAGTTGCGGCGAACCGGTTGAACCAACCGGAACAACGGGCATTGGCCCTCCTGCAACGTGCCGGATTGACGCAGGAAGAAGCGCAACAGGTGATCCAACAAGTACGCGCCGGTACCACCGCACAACCCGCCACTGACAACTCAACGCAACTGGCAAAAACCGCCATTGATGCCATCGCGTCCAAACTGAATTCAGAAAACTCCAACGGCTCCGGGAATCTGCAAAACGGCGACTCCAGTGGTTCCGCCAAAAATGCTTCTGAAGGCCCGCGCAATTTTACGGGACTGGCGGCGGAGCGGCTGGAAACACTGGCTTCTCTGATTGCACCGGATAAAGCCGGCAACGCGCAAACCAATCCGTTGATTGCAAAACTGTCCGCATCTCCCTTGTTGAATCTGAACGCATCCGGGCAACCGGCTCAGGGTGTTCTGGCAGAGGGGACGCAGGCTTCCGCAGCGGTAGCCGACGCGGCCTCCAAGGGTGTGGAATTTGTGAAACTGGCGGTGACGGAAACGTACAACGGACGAGCATCGATGGATAAGCCCATCACTGCACAGATCATCGAAAAATTCAGCCTGCGGGGTTTTGGCAATCAGAGGGAAGTGCATATCAAACTGGACCCTCCCTCTCTTGGAACCATTCGCATGAATGTATCGACCAACGGTGAAACCGTGCGTGCCACGATCGTCGCGGAAAACAGTGTTGTGAAATCAATCATTGAAAACAATTTATCGCAGTTGAAAGACTCTATCACCCATCAGGGCGTCAAGATTGACAGTTTCAACGTACTGGTGGGCGGCAATGCCAGCCATTCGGCGGAAGGACATAAATCCGCTTTGGGTTATCTTGGACAATTGGGACGGGAAGGGTCTATGGCCCATGAACAAGCAGAAGAAGTAGTGACTTTGCACCGACCCATTTTTTTGAATGAAAACCAATCCTTCAGCATCTTCGCCTGACGGAATTGGAGACAATAAAGTTTTAGCAGGAGGCAGGACTCATGATTGAAGGAATTATACCCAGCGCAGGATCAACCTCGTCAACCACCCCAACAAGTGCGCAATCGCCGTTGGGTAAGGAGGATTTCCTCCAGTTGCTGGTGGCCCAGCTCAGCGCTCAGGATCCGTTGAATCCAATGGACAGCCGTGAGTTCAGCGCTCAGTTGGCCCAGTTCAGCGCCCTGGAGCAGATGACCAACATCAACACCACTTTGGAAGACCTGGTCAAGGCGCAACAGGCTATGGGTAATTCCTCGCTGATCAGCCTCATCGGCAAACTCGTCGACATCCCCGGCGATTCGTTTGAGCATACGCAGGGGAAGACGACCAACCTGACGTATAGCCTCAATGCGGAAGCCAGCACGACGAAAATTGAAATCTATAACAGCACTGGAGCCCTTGTGAACACCCTCAACGGTCCCGGCGCGAAAGGCGGCAACCTGACCATTTGGAACGGACTCGACAGCCAGGGCAACCCTGTCGGTTCCGGGTTCTACACCTTTAAGGTTCAAGCAACGGATGCCGCAGGGAAAGTCGTCACTGCCGAGACATTCACCACCGGCTTGGTAACCGACGTGCTGTTTGAGGAAAACGAAGCGTTCGCTGTGGTCAACGGTCAGAAACTGCCCGCTGAACAAATTACGAGAGTATCCATCAACTAAGAAGCAGGAGAAAGGTTATGTCACTTATAGGAACACTAACAACGGGCGTTTCGGGAGTTTTAACCAATTCCCGCGCACTGAATATCATTGGGGATAACATTTCCAACGTCAATACCACAGGATTTAAAAGCAGTAAGGCTGTTTTTGGCGACTTGTTCAGCACTTCGCTGTCCGGTGGCACCCTGACTTCGCAGGTGGGCAAGGGCGCTCAGTTACTGGGTTCCCTCCAATCGTTCGAGCAGGGAGCCTTCGAAAATTCCACCAGCGCTTTGGACCTCGCTATTGACGGCAACGGATTTTTCATCGTCAACGACGGCACCGGCAACTTTTACACCCGCGCAGGGCAATTCCGCATAAACGAAAACGGATTGGTAGAAACCCTCACCGGTGAAGTCCTGCAAGGATTTCAAATTACCAATAATGTGGTGGGCACGACGCTGACGGATGTCAGTTTGACCGGCCTTCAATCCTCGCCCCAGGTCACGACGGCATTTATCCTGGGCGCGCAGTTGGACGGTTCGGAGGTAGCCGGGTTTACCTTCAACTCACCCATCCAGATTTTCAACTCGGTGGGTAGCCAGGATATTTTGAATGTCCAATTCACCAAGGTAGCCACTGCGGGTAATGACTGGACCGTCGCAATCACGTCCTCCATCGGAGTTGTCGCGTCCACGGTCCCAGCTGGACCTTTAACGCTAAACTTTGACACTGCGGGTCAGCTGACAGGAATCAACGGCGGCGCCTTGTCGGATGTGACAATCAACCTCACTTATATTGCATCCGCGCCTCCGGCCGCGGCCCAAGCCGTAGTCTGGGATTTGGCAGACGCTTCCCTCGTCCCCGTCAGCAATGGTGATATGACCGCGTTTGCCACGAGTTCGAGCAACAACTCGGTGATTCAGGACGGATTCGGGTCCGGTATCCTGATCGGCGTGGCGGTGGATTTCGATGGCACGGTTGCCGGATTATTCGACAACGGTCAATCGCAACCGCTGTTCCAGCTGGGTCTGGCGAACTTTTTGGCGCCGACCGGTTTGACGCGGTTGGGACAAAACCTGTTCGGCGAGTCGCGCCTGTCGGGTCAGCCGATTATCTCCCTGCCGGAAACCGGGGCTTTTGGTTCCGTGCTGGGCAACACGTTGGAATTATCGAACGTGGACCTGGCCGAACAGTTCGTGCAATTGATCAAAACCCAGCAGGCCTTCCAGGCCAGCGCACGAATCATCAGCACCACGGATGACTTGCTTACGGAAACGGTGAACCTGACGCGTTAATCGTCAACCTCACCAAATTTAAAACCCGGACCCCAGGGTCCGGGTTTTTTTATTGGGCGCAGCGGAAACCCTGCCAGACTTTGAAGACGTTGGGGTGTTCGTTGAGGCGATATGTGGTGCGCATGTAGTAGGCTTTGTAGTACCAATTGCCGCCGCGCAGGACTTTGCTGATTCCCGTTTCCGGGCCTTGCGGATCTTTTGCGGGCGAATGCTCGTAATAACTGTCTTCATACCAGTCCGCCGTCCATTCCCACGCGTTACCTGCCATGTGATGCACACCGTAGGGAGACTGTCCTGCGGGCAGGGTGTCGACCGGTTTCATGGCATCGAATCCGTATTTGGAAAACTTTCGGCGAAACGTGACGAAATCGTTGTGAGGAAATTGGTTGCCCCAGGGAAAAACCCTTTCATCGGTCCCGCGTGCGGCTTTTTCCCATTCGGCTTCGGTCGGCAGGCGCTGGCCCAGCGAACGGCAATAGGCATCGGCCCCATACCAGGACACCCGATTGGCAGGATGCTTCTCCAATCCCGGCCGTGGACGATACATGCCATCTACTTTTTCGATGGTGACGGCGGTTCCCATTTCGATGTAGCGCTCTGCCTCATCGGAATGGGCGTTTAAAAAGTCAGCGAAGTCTTGAGCGGTCACCTCATAACGATCGATGAAATATTCGCTGAGAGTGACTTCGTGGACTGGCTCTTCGTCGGTATCGCCCCACTCGTGTTCGTTTTCGATGACCGCACCCATGAGAAAGGGTCCGGCGGGAATACGCACCTTATTCTCACTCGAGGGCTGTGTCGGAGTTACTCCGTCACAACTCCAACTCCCGAGACAGAGCACGCATAAAATAAATAGTTTCCCGGATTCAATGATATTCATTTGAACAATAGACCGGTAATTTATGGATCAAAGTAGGAAAAGATTGTAACAGGAAAGAAAGCGTGGAGAAATTATTTTTCGGGCGTCGCGGGCTGGGCGTCATCTGTCGTGGAATCGGAATTGCGAGGACTTAACAGGGAGCGTTCCTGTGGAAGAAAAACGTCGAAACAGGTGCCGCGGCCCGGCTCGCTTTCCACACCGATGTAGCCGGCAAACCGTTCCACAATCTGCCTGACCGTCGGCAGACCCAATCCCACGCCTTCTTCGCGAGTGGTGAAAAAGGGGTCGAAGATGCTTTCCAGTTCCTCCGGAGGAATGCCTCGGCCCTGGTCTTCCACGATGACCACCACTCCCCGCCGATTCGTTTCAAACTTCTTGTGTTGGTATCCTTCTACCTTTTTAATAGTCATCGTCAGGTTACCCGATTTATCCATGGCTTGGACTCCATTGATGCACAGGTTCCATATCATTTGCTTGATTTGGGCTTCTTCGCTCTGAATGATGATATGTTCAGGCGGAGCCACCAATTGGATATTAATACTCGGGTCATATTCATTACTGTTTTTCAGGAGAGTGACGATGTCCTGGAGCAATTGCGTTAAATCAATGACCGTGGCCTTGCTTTTCCGTGGCTGGGCATAGGACAGAAAATCGGTGACGATACCGTTGACCCGCTCTGTCTCCTTGAGAACAATATTCATCAACCGTTGCTGTTCTTCGTCGATTTTCAGAGTTGATTGCAGTACCTGAATGGAACCGCTGAGAGAAGCCAGGGGATTACGGATTTCATGGGCCAGGCCCGCAGAGAATTTCCCCACCGCCGCCAATTGCTCCGACTGTTTCATTTTCTCTTCCATATTATGGATCTCGGTCCGGTCTTCAAATACGCAAACATATCCTTCCACCTGCTGTTCCAGATTCTTTTTGGCATCCGCTTCCAGGCTTAACAGGTGACTGATTTTCATAGAGATCAATATGATTTCATCATCCCGCCTGACGCATTCTCCCTCCATATGATGGGGCATGGAGAATTGCTTTTCCTTATCCTTGAACAAATCAACCAACTCTCTCATGGGCAACAATTGATAACAATGCTTACCAATCGATTCATCCAGAGGAAATCCGGTAATACTTTCACAGGCAATGTTGACAGAAGTGATGCGTCCTTCAAGATCGGTGGTCATCAATCCGGTGACCATATTCTGGACCACATTTCGGTGAAACTCCTGAAGTTTTTTGAAATCGATATCTTTGGTCTGAAGTTCGTCTTTGATGAGTCTCAAGCGATTATTGAGGATACTACTGAGATACGCTACAGCAAAAAAGGAAGCGACATTGACCGCAATGGTGTAAAAAAGATAGGCCCCTTGAAAGGACACAGTGGATTTGGGGAAAAAATAAATCGGTTGAATCACCCTGAAGTATTCCAGGTCAACCAGCAGGCCATAAATGATACTGGCTCCGGATGCGGTGAGATAACTTGCCGCCCTGGGAAGCATGACGCTGGAGCCGACGATGACAAACAAGAACAAAAAGGAAAGAGGGCTTTCCACTCCCCCTGTCGCGAATATAATGCCACCGACCACGCACAGATCCCCCAAGACCTGGAACCAGGCTACCGACAGCAGATTCATTCCTATACGCAGGAAAAGGGCGCTGGTCAGCGCTAGGAAGTAAGCGGCGCACAGGACTGCGCTCAGGGGAACAATGGGGGTTTCCTGGAGGGAATTGCGCTCAAAGGCTATGACTAATAGAACGAACCCGGTCAGGAAAACGATCCTCAAAACCATGGTCGTTTTGACCCGAAGGAGAAGTTCCTTATCCGGGTTTTCCCGCATTGGATTCATAGCGTTACCAGGCGGGAACAAAGCCATTCATTGATGGAGCCCCTTCCGGCCTTTGGATATGGAGGAATTAAATGGTTTCGCCCATTTTGAAGATGGGAAGATACATCGCCACCACGATAAAACCAACTATGATGCCCAGAAAAACCATCAGCGCGGGTTCGAGTAGAGCGGTCAAATTATCAACAGCGGTATCCACTTCTTCGTCATAAAAATCGGCGATTTTGGACAACATGGCGTCCAGGGCACCGGCCGACTCACCGACATCGATCATCTGGATAACCATTGCGGGAAAAACGTTTTCACGGGCAAGCGGGGCGGCGATGGTTTCACCCTCTTTGATGGCTTCAATCGTGTTCAAAATGGCCATCTCGACAATCTTGTTTCCCGAAGTCCGGGCACAGATATCCATTCCCTCAATCAAAGGAACGCCGCTGGAGATAAGGGTTCCCAATGTCCGGGCAAATTTGGCCGTCGATACTTTACGAATGAGTATGCCCACAACAGGAAGTTTCAAGAAAATCCGATCGATTTCAATGTTACCCCGTTCTGTGGCATATACTTTTTTGAATAAAATGTAAAATAGAACAGGCCCGAAGAGAATGAAATACCATTGGTTCCTGAAAAAATTACTGATGTTCATTACCAGCGCAGTGGGTCCGGGCAGTTCCGCACCTCCGCTTGAAAACATGGTGGCAAAAGTGGGAATAACGAAGTACATCAGAAACGCCACAACTACGAAGGCAACCGTGACAATGGCTCCGGGGTAGACCATGGCGGATTTAACTTTCTTTTTCAGAGCCAGCGCTTTTTCAATGTAGTTCGCCAACCGGCTTAAGATGGTATCCAGAATACCCCCGGCTTCTCCGGCCTCCACCAGGTTGGCATATAAGGCATTGAACACTTTCGGATGCTTTCTCATGGCATCGGAAAGGTTACTGCCGGATTCAATATCGGTTTTAATTTTCATGATGACTTCGCCGAAGGACGGATTGTCGGATTGCTTTCCCAAAATTTCCAGGCATTGCACCAGGGGAAGGCCCGCGTCTACCATCGTGGAAAATTGGCGGGTGAAGATTACAATATCCCGCTCGGTAATCGGCTTTTTATTGCTGAGGAAATCGCTTTGAAATTTCTTCTTAACGCTGGTGACCTTAATGTTCTTCTGCTTCAACTTCGAAATAGCACCCTGTTCGTCATCGGCTTCTATCTCGCCGCTTTGAACCTTTCCCTTGATCGTTGTCTTGTATTTATATGTCGGCATATCCTATTTGAATCCTAATGTTGCGATGAAAAAGAGGAAATAATACTACGCGTTTTCCCCAGTTCCAGACCTATCTTGGATAATTGGTCACTGGTATACCGCAACCGGTCGACCAGGGCTTTGACAATAGCCCGAACATCCTCTGGAAGTTTGGTTACAATAGCTTCAAATTGTTCTCTTTCAATCACCCCGATGGTCACGTTGCCCACCGCCACCACGCTGGCGCTTCTGACAGACTGGGAAATCAAACCCATTTCTCCAAATACCTCACCTTTGCTCAAGGTATTGATCAGAATACTTTTCTTGTCCACCTTTTTGGTGATGTTTACTTTTCCTTCAAAAATAATATAGGCATTATTGCTGACAATACCTTCCGAAACAATAATATCGCCATTGGAGTATCTTTGAATATTTGGAGTTTCTTGAAATGACATGATTAAAGTTTTCCGAGAGCAGTCATCGTTTCTCTATAAACTTTATAAAATGTATCATTATCTCCAATCGACTTCTTCAAAATCGTTTCCAGCTGGTCGAAATCACTTTGATTGATGGCCAAATTAACACTATAGGCCAGGGCTTCCATATTATCCATGGTTTTAAAGTTTTCACCCACCATGACAACAAATGTCTTGCGCCGGGTATCCATGGACATATCCCTGATGAATTCATAGAGAGGGCTGGTCTCTAAAGTAGAGTCCCCAAATTTTTCATGAAATGCAACCACATGATATTGATTGAATCTCAGCTTATGAACCGCATGTTCAGGGGATTTGGCTCTTTGAAGTTTATACTCCAATTCGGTTAAAGCAGTGGTCCAGAGATCGTCATTTTTCCGATCGAGAATAAGCGCGATCTTGTCGTGCTCGTCGTAGATTTCAATTTCTTCTTCGTCGTCCTGAAAATCCTCATCGACCAACATGGAGGTGGCATCCAAGGATCCAGGATCCGACGCCGGGGGCTTTAAATGCTGGTCCACCCGCATTTTGGTCTTGCAACTGGGGCAGGTCAGACTAAATGCCTGTCCTTTGGGGATTTTATTATCGGGTATATTGATTTCTCTGGCGCAACTGGAACATCCTACCTGCATACCAATATCTCCAAAAGGCGGGCTCGATCAGGCCCGTTTCCTCTTTTTAAGTTTAATCTTATTGGTGGTTGCTTTTGTATAGCTTTCATCCATGGCAAGACCTTCAATATCCGTGGTTTTCTCACCTTTGCTGGCTTTGATACTGTCAATACCACGGGCCACTATCGCTCTACGGGTTGCGTAGCCTCTGGCCGTTCGCTCAGAAATCAGACCTTGTGCATACAACTTGACAATGTGCTGATCGAAGGTCCACATGCCGTAGGCATCGCCATCTCTAACGATGTCATAAAAAGTTTTGTCTTCGGTTTCGCCATTCAGAATCGTATCTTTCACCCGCATATTGTTATTCATGATTTCGAGCAGAGCAATGCGTCCTCCGCCTTCTTTGGGCACCAGCCTTTGACTGATAAC
Organism: Nitrospinaceae bacterium; assembly: GCA_965237905.1. Taxonomy (GTDB): domain Bacteria; phylum Nitrospinota; class Nitrospinia; order Nitrospinales; family Nitrospinaceae; genus SZUA-226. Next base: position 1,687,432 of record OZ250172.1, read on the forward strand.
CCACTGCAAAGAATCGGCCAGGCGAATACGAATCGTCTGTTCCTCATCCTGGTTGAACATACCGATAATCCGGTTAATGGTTTGACCGGCGTCAACGGTATGCAACGTACTCATGACCAAATGCCCGGTTTCGGCGGCGCTCATGCCGATTTCGACCGTTTCCCGGTCACGCATTTCACCCACCAGAATGACTTTGGGCGCCTGACGCAAAGCGGCCCTGAGACCTGAGGAGAAGGTATCAAAGTCGCTCCCCAGTTCCCTCTGGTTGAAAGTGGCCTTAAGATGAGGGTGTACAAATTCCACCGGGTCTTCCAGGGTAATGATATGCACGGATTTTTCATGGTTGATCTTGTTGAGCAGAGCCGCCAGAGTGGTGGTTTTACCACTACCAGTGGCACCCGTTACCAGAACCAATCCGTTTTTCTCTTCCGCGGCTTTGCCAAACTGCGGCGGCAGTTTTAATTCTTCAATCGAGGGAATCCGGGTTCCCAGTTTTCTTAAAACAATACTGTAACTGCCGCGTTGGGAAAAAATATTGACACGGAAACGGGCTTTGCCCTGGATAAAATACGAACAATCACAGGAGCCACTCTTAAGAATGATTTCCGTCAGCCGCCGGTCCGAGTTGATCAGGTTCAAGGCGATCACCTCGGCCTGAAATGGGGTTATTTTCGGGACCGGAGGATGCACTTTGACTTGCGTTAACTTACCATTGGCTTCCACCTGGAAAGGCTGGCCGACGGTAATATTGAGGTCGGAGATGTTGCCATAGGACTCCAACATGGTCGTCAAAAGGTAATCTACTTCTGCTTTTCTCATAAGTTTCCTATAAAAATTCCGGCGGCTCTTTCAGGAATTGGACAAACCGTTCTTTGACGATGGACTTGTCATAGGCGTCTTCCGGGCTGATTTTCTTGGCCTGCATGGCTTCCAGTATGGCGTCGTCCAAAGACTGCATGCCGTATTTTTTACCGGTCTGAATCACTGAGGGAATCTGGAAAGTCTTTCCCTCACGAATCAGGTTGGATGTCGCCGGAGTGACCACCAGAATTTCCAGGACCGCGATCCGGCCTTTCTTGTCGATCCGCTTGAACAGGTTCTGGGCCACTACTCCTTTTAAACTCTCAGACAGAGTGGTGCGAATTTGTGCTTGCTGGTTCGCAGGGAATACGTCGATCACACGATCCACGGTTTTGGCAGCGCTCTGAGTATGCAGAGTGCCGAAGACCAAGTGACCCGTGGAGGCCGCTTCCAATGCCAGTTCGATGGTTTCCAGATCCCGCATTTCACCGACCAGAATGATGTCCGGGTCTTCACGCAGAGCACCCCGCAACGCGGCTTTAAAACTTTGCGTGTGCATGCCCACCTCGCGATGGTTGACCACACAGCCCTGGCTTTTATGAACAAACTCGACAGGATCTTCAACGGTGAGGATATGGGACTTTTTATTCCGGTTGACATAGTCCATCATCGCCGCCAGAGTGGTGGACTTACCGCTACCGGTGGGCCCCGTCACCAAAACCAATCCTTTGTGTAACATCGCCAGCTTATTGAGCACGGGCGGCAAACCCAACTGCTCCGCCGTCAGAATTTCACTGGGAATTTCACGGAAAACCGCACCGATGCCCCACTTCTGCTGAAACAAGTTGCACCGGTAGCGGGCAAGATTGGGAACTTCGTAACCAAAATCGATGTCTCCCGTTTCTTCAAACACCTTGATTTTGTTTTCCGGACAAATCTCATAAAGAATGGCCTTCAGTTCGTCATTCTCCATGAGTTTGTATTTGACCCGTTCCAGTTCCCCATGAACGCGCAATATAGGTTGAGAACCGGAAACCAGGTGGAGGTCGGATGCCCCCTGATCATTCATCAATTTAAAAAATGCGTCAATTTTTGCCATAGAGGGTTAATTCAGCTGTTCTGCGTTAACGGTTAGGTTTCGAATTACATTGTCCGGACTTTCCGGCAAATCCAACTGCTGATCATTCAAGATCAATTGGGTGGCCCGCCGGTTGCCAATGGTCATCACGATCGCGTTTTTTGCCTGGATCGTTTTAGACCCACCCGGCGGCAAAATGAAATCCTGATCACGTTGATCATCGACCCTCAGGTTAAACCACGAATTCTCGTTCACCTGGATCACCAGTTTTAACGATGAATCCCCCATAGCTACCTCAGTAGCGGGTTCCATCAGCATCGGAACTGTTTGATCTTGAAGGTCTTTAATTATAACATCTTTTTCAGGAACTGTAACTGTATTTTTAATAGACTCTTTGACCCCTGTGGCCTCGGCGGAAGCATTATCTGAGTTCACCTTTACCGGGGGTTCTGACGACCCGGCGGTATCCGTCTGGTTGGATTCGGGGGCGGGACCCGCTTCTGAAAGCGAGGCGCTTGCTTCCTCTGAAGCAGTGGATCCGGCCTCGCCTTCAATCTCTGGCAAACTGTTATCGATCATCGTTGGGGTTGCCAACCGGGTCTGCTCGGATTGCCCTGCATTATCAACATTTTCGGAGGTGATCCAGTAAACTCCACCAACAATAATCAATAACGTCGCCCCAAACCCTAGAATAGCCTTCATCGGGTACTCGAAGTGGCGTTCGGAGGGTTCCTCGGGAAGGGATATGGCAGTATGAGAGGTTTCGGTGTCTTGGCGCTTACTGCTGGATTCATGGTAGGCCGCCAACAATTCGTCCACATTCGACCCTATTGCCTGGCCATAAGACCGGATAAACCCCTTAATAAACACTTCCCCCGGCAGATCCTCGAACCGGCTTTCCTCGAGAGCCCGAAGAAAACGAATGCTGATTTTAGTGGATTGAGCGATCTCGTCCAGCGGAACCCCACGCAGTTCTCTCTCATGCTTTAAATAGGATCCAAAATCTTCAGACATATTATTTTTTTACGGACAATGTATTTAAGATTTTCTGCGAAGCCCTGGCCTGTTCACTCAAAGGTTCCAAATGGATGACTTCACTAAAATGCTCCTTGGCCTTCCTAAATTTGTTACGTTTGTAGTAGATCTCGCCTAATGCAAAATGAGCGCTGGGCAACTTGGGGTTCATCTCCAACGCCTTCAGAAGAGAGGCTTGAGCCAAGTCCAGACGATTTCCTTCTTTGTAAATCAGCGCCAAATTCAAACGAACCTTGTCGTTGTCATTAATGTCCAACGCCCTCAGCCAGGCCTTTTCTGCCTTGGACAGATCACCTTTCCGGTATTCACTGTAGGCCAGCCAATTATAAAGTTAAACGGGGTTGATCACATTGGGTTGATTCAAAGCCTGCATCAAATAATGAGTTGCATCGTTCCACTGGCCTTTCTGCATATACAATCGGCCCAGCATACGATAGGTGACCGTATATTGCGGATCGGCTTTAATAGCGCTCAGGTACATTTTTTCAGCTTTATCAAGCTTCTCGTCTTTAAAATAGGCATCGCCCAGCCCGAGCCGATAGAGGGGTTCTTTCGGCGCCATCCGGATCGCCTCCATCAGTTTTTTGTATTTTTCTTTCTTCGAATTCCCGGGGTTTTGAGATTCTTCATACTTCAGCTGGGCCATAAGTCTTTTTTCTCCGGAACTGGTAGCGCAACCTCCTGACAACACGAGGAGTCCTGCTAAAACTGAAAGCGGGAACCAGATTCTCAATGGCAAAGCATTTTGGGAATGTGTATTCATAGATTTCCTCATATTTGATATAAATAAATTAGATCAATTATATCAAATACTTAATAATATACAACCAATTCGAGGTACAGGTTGTGGAAATGTAAATATGATAATAGATTAACCGAAAATCCGGAAGGGGTGGAAATAAATTTTAAAGAAAAAACTCGCAGGGGAGTTCCCGAAAAAATAGCCCATACAAACAAAAATGCCCTCCCCATTTTGAAGGGGAGGGCTCATAATTCAATCGGCAATAAATTGGAGATTTACGTCAAAACCGTCTTCGCGGAATAGATCATGTTCTGTAGCCCGTTGATGGAATCTTCCACCGCAGTGGCCTCATAACCGCAATGAGCCGTGCAGTCTTTACACTTTTCATGATTGCGATGGCCGTACTTTTCCCATTCCGTCTCGTCCATCAGCTCCTGGAACGATTCCGCGTAACCTTCATCCAGCAGGTAACAGGGCTTCTGCCACCCCAGAACCGAATAGCTGGGATTGCCCCAGGGCGTGCAATCGTAATCGCGTTTGCCTTCCAGAAATTCGAGGTAAAAAGGGGAATGGTTGAAATTCCAGCGGCCGTTATCGTTTTTCGCCAATAACTCTTTGAAAAATTCCTGGGTCCGTTCCCGGCCGAAAAAATTATTCTGCGTAGGCGCATCCGGGTATTGAAAGGCGGAAGCCACCGTCATCCCGTCGATGTTCAAAGGCTGAACATGGTCGAGAAATTTTTCGGCTTCCTCCACCGTCACCCCGTCAAAAAACGTGGTGTTGGTAGTAACGCGAAACCCTTTTTGTTTGGCCAGTTTGATGGCGTCAATGGCTTTGTCGTACACGCCTTCTTCCGCACAGATATGATCGTGATGTTCCTGCATACCGTCGAGATGAATGGAGAACGTCAGGAGCGAGGTTTTGGGCATCTGGTCGATATAGCGGTCCAGTAACAGGGCATTGGTGCACAGATAAACGTAACGGCCCTGATCGACCAATCCCTTGACAATGTCCACGATCTCGGGATGGATCAGCGGTTCGCCGCCAGCGATCGACACGATCGGGGCGCCGCATTCGTTCGCCGCTTTCATACAGTCCTCAACACTCAGATATTTTTTGAGTATCTCGTTGGGCTTCTGGATTTTCCCGCACCCGATACATTCCAGATTGCACCGGAACAACGGCTCCAGCATCAGCACCAGGGGATACTTCTTGCGCCTCTTCAATTTTTGTTTGAAAAGGTAAAATCCAACTTTAAGCGCTTGCCCTATAGGTATGGCCATATCTCATCACTTTCAATACATAAATTAGAATTCAATAGTTTGATTTAAAAACACCGACTTAAAATCTGTTTGATCGCGCGCTCTAACCTGTTAAAATTCAATCAGGTCAGTTAGTATATACTGAGTCTGTGAAACCCATCAATAACTTACACATTAAATAAAATTGGGGCCGTGGGAAATAAAGCGATCATCAACCCTGGCAGGTTTTCAATCCCAGGGCGCCTCAAGCTGAGGAATGACACCTTGAAAAAATTTGCCGTCCTGATGGGCCTCATTATTCTTGCCCTTATCATCGACGGAACAATGAGTTACGATATTTTCGATTTCCACACGGAAACGATTAAAGTGTGGCTTGTTGTGGCCCTGATCGTCATTATAGGACTGGTCATCGTGATTGCCGACAGTTCTAAAACAAACAATAATCAGGACAACTCCGAGTGATCCTGAACGCCCGCCCCCTTGCTCTCCGATTTCCAGTAACCTCATCAGAAATAAACACTTAATAGGTTGGGTTTTCCAATATAACCTCCCGGCAGGAATGGAGCAAGGGGTATTTTATACCCCTCCAAACAATTATTTTAAACAGGCTGAATTCAATTGGGAGGATGGCCTATTCGGACAAGGTCGGTTCCAGCTGATGGTTGGTCACCCGGCCAGCGTGACGGCGTCGAATCGCCGCAGATAAATTTAATACCTTATAAATCGCGCCCAACAATTTTCGCCAGCTGTCAACCGTCAGCAAGTAGCCCCTCCTGCTAAGGAGTTGCCTCCCTCGCTAGAGGGCCGGGCAAGGCCCGGAGCAAACTTTAAACTATGAATTGTGCTCAACGATTAACGATGCGATAAAGCTGTCAACCAACTGCCTCCCTCGCTAGAGGGTCACCCGGCTCAGCAGGGCAAAGGGTTCCACGAGATCGGGACTGGGAATCCACACGCACCCGTTGCCGCCATGCGCAACGGAGACTGATTCCCCCTTCTTATTTTCAATGGCTTCGATTTTGAAATAGCGCTGGCCGCCGGGTGAAATGTATTCCACCTCGTCGCCCACTTCGATACGGTTTTTGACCTCCACCTCCATCCACCCGCCGTCGCGCTCGCCCTTCACCTGCCCGGCATACACCTGCGGCAATTGGTCGTCCTGCGGCGAGTCGAACCGCTCGGTCTCGTGGTCCGCGTTGGGAATAAGGAACGCTGAGGTAAACCCCCGGTTGGCGGTTTTGTTGATTTCCTCGATCAATTGCGGATCGAACTTCATCCCCTTCGCCATGTCATCAATCGCCCTGCGGTAATTGCGCACCACCACGGACAGATAGTAAATGGTCTTGGAACGGCCTTCGATCTTGAACGAGCACACCCCGGAATCGCGCAACTGCCTGATAAACTCGATGGCCCGCAGGTCCTTCGAGTTCATGATGTAGGTGCCATACTCGTCTTCATCGATGGGCATCAACTCGCCGGGACGCTGTTTCTCTTCTATATAATAGTCACCCTGTATAACATCCGGGTTGTGAGTGCTCCGCAGGGGTGCGGTCTCATCCGCCTGGTTGAACAGATCGTACTCCCAGCGGCAACTGTTGGTGCAGGTGCCCTGGTTGGCGTCGCGGTGATTGAAGTAATTGGACAAGAGACACCGCCCGGAGTAGGCGATACAAATCGCGCCATGCACAAAGGACTCCAATTCCATATCCGGCACATGCTGATGAATGTCCTCGATCTCCGTCAGCGACAACTCGCGCGACAGGATAATGCGTTGGACGCCCAGCTCCTGCCAGAACTGCACCGACGACCAGTTGATGGTGTTGGTCTGCACCGACAGGTGAACGGGAATCTCCGGAAACTCTTTCAGCGCGAAGCGGATCATCCCCGGATCGGCCATGATAAAGGCGTCCGGTTTGGCCTCGGCGAAATACGCCAGCGATTTTTGAAACGACTCGATCTTGCGGTTGGGCGGCAGGATATTGGCGGTGATGTAAATCTTCTTACCCAGCTGATGCGTCTTTGCGATCGCGTCTCTCAGCGTCGCGTCCTTGAATGGATTCTCCCGCGCCCGCAGGGAAAACTTCGGAATGCCCGCATACACCGCATCCGCACCATAGGCGAACGCGTAATCCATTTTCTCCGGGCTCCCCGCCGGAGCCAATAATTCCGGTACCATACTCATGCATTCCATCCTGTGATTTTCATTCGATGCCCTGATTATATAGAAATGCGCTCAAGAGTAAAACCCTTAACCCACTTGATGAAAAGGAGGAGAAATTGTCATCCTGAGCCTGTCGAAGGGTGACGAAATTCGAAAAAATTACCTTGGACAATCTCTGGCGGGGGTGAAGCCCATCTGCCGGGCCTGCTGGAGGCTATGGAGGATGAGTGCCTGTTGGGGTCGAGTCCGCCTGTAGTTCTTACAGGCGGGCCAGCGTACGGTTTTGGTGCGGCGGTGGCCGACAATCCCATAATGAAAAATCCGGTCGTAATCCACCTGGCGGACGGTCACCGGCAAATCCGGAATATGTGATTCGCGGCGGAACTCCCACGGCGGGAGCGGTTCCTTCTCCACCCACAAGCCGAGCTTTTTGGTGAACGCATAATGCTCCAGCCTCTGCAGGCGTTGATTCCTGATGGGATTCACCCGGTAATACCAAGCGAGGCCGGCATGCACCAACTCCTCATTCAGTACTCCTCCGTCCTCGACGATCACTTCCCCGATCCGGCGGTCATGTCGGTCGATCATGGAAACATTCACCTGCACCCGGCGTCCCAGCACCCTTTGTTCCGTAAACTGGCGCGCCTGTTTGCCGAACACCTGTCCCATCTCCGGCGCATCGACGTCGGACAACCGTACCTTATATAAAGAAGGGCCGCTCTGCACCGTCAGCGTATCGCCATCGTGCACCGCCACCACCTGACCCATCAATGGGTTCACAGGCGCGGCCGCAAGCCACATCGATAACAGAGCCCCTGTGAAATTCATAAACATCTAACCATTATAAATCACTTGGGAATATAATGGCGGCATGAATATCCTTCTATATGGTGCGGGGGCGGTGGGACTGGGCCTGGCCTCCTGCCTGTTGAAAGCCGGGGAACAGGTCGACCTGATCGGCCGCAAGGAGACGGTCACCGCGCTCAAACAAAACGGATTGGAGCGCACCGGCCTCTTCGGTGACTTCACCGCCGCGCCCAAATCCTTCGGGGCGTATTCTTCTTTAAGCGAACTCCCGCAAAACGATTACGACTTCATACTGGTCTGCACCAAATCGTTCGACACACGCACCGCGGCGGAACAAGTTGCAAGCCTCCCGTTTCTGAAAAATGCATCGACTGTGTTGTGCCAGAACGGCTGGGGCAACGCTGAAATCTTCGCCGAACACTTTCCCAAAGAGCGCATCAAAAGCGGGCGCGTGATTACCGGATTCCGCCGTCTGCAAAAACATCAGGTCGATATCACTGTGCATGCCGACGCCATTCATTTAGGCTCGTTGTTCGATGACGATGTGTCCGGCCTTGAAAAGTTGAGCGCGGCCATCAGCGCAGGCGGCATCCCATGCCAAGTGACCTCTACCATCAGCAAAGACCTGTGGGCAAAGATGCTCTACAACTGCATGCTCAACGGACTCAGCACGGTGTTCGATGTGCCCTACGGCGTGCTTGGCGAATCGCCCCACACGCGCGAACTGATGGAAAACATCGCGCATGAAGTGTACGCGGTGATGATGGCGGCAGGCTACGCCACCCATTGGGCCAGCGCCGAAGATTACATCGATACCTTTTACAAACACCAACTGCCGCCGACCTACAGCCACGAACCGTCGATGTTACAAGATGTCCGCTCTGGCAAACGCACCGAGATCGACGCCCTCAACGGTGCCGTCGTTTCACTCGGCAAACAGCACGGCGTCGCCACCCCCACCAACACCACCGTGTGCCGCATGGTCCAATTCATGGAAAGCAGAAACCGAGCCTAGCTAAATTATCGCCCAAATATTCTAAACATCGTTTATCCTGAATCTGTTCGCCGGACATTACTTAATTTCTTAAAAAATTGGTTATGCTTCAGAAAATTCCCATCATCAAAAACCTGTCTCCCATCCAACGATCCTTCGCAATCACAGTGGGTGCGCTCCTTCTTTATGAATTGATAGGATATGCCCCACTTACTTTTTTATTTCCAGATACTCATTTTTCAAATGTAGGACCTGATTTCAAGTTTACTAATCATTTTAATTTATTCCTTTTGGGATTCATGCCGGCCATCTCGGGATTTTTTCTGGTGGAGGTTGGTTCATTCTTTCTGCCCCCTCTAAAATCCTGGCGCATGGAAGGAAAAAGGGGACGGAGTCGACTGACGAAATGGTCTCTAATAGTTTCTCTGGCCTTGGCTACTCTACATGCCTCAGCTTTAATCCATTCTTTTACCAGCCGTATCCTTCCCAACGGACAGCATCTTTTGGAAGATCCTTCTATTTTTCATCAAGGATTACTGGTGGTTGTGGTAGTGCTGGGATTCGCCATGCTCTGTGGTTTGGCGGAAATGATTACACGCCACGGCATCGGCAACGGTTTTGCCGTTATCATCGGTTACGGAATCATTTTCTCCATTCCCCAGTCTATTGTCGACCTATTTACCCAGGACGTGGAAATTGAGAATTTATCTCTAGGGCGAAAAAATATCATGACGGGTGAACCGCCCAATCTGGTCGGTATTCTTCTATTCATTTTTGTTCTGGCGGTGCTTTACAAAAAGTTCTGGCGCGGAGTTCCTTTAACCGTGCTCTACAAAAAGTTCTGGAACAGCGTCCCTGTTTTATTGAAAAGAATCCGCCCGCCACTTCTAAAAATAAAAGTGAAAAGGAAACCGGTAAACTTCCAACTGCCTTACCTTCCGCAGGGGGTCTTCACTTTTATTTGGCCCTTCACCCTTCTGAGTTATGTGAACGCCCTTATTTTCAGTTGGGACTGGTCACATAATTATCTTGGCGACAACACCTGGACCTTTTGGCTGATTTATACCGTTCTGCTGGTTGGAACTTCTTATCTCGGTTATTTCCTCATCTCCCATCCGGATCGAATCGCGCACAACACTTTGGGGAAAATTAAGTTTCAGGAAGGTTGGGAACAGAAAGTGGATTGGAATGCCATCCGCGCCATAATCTTCATCACTCCGGTCTGGTTGCTGTGGAATGCTCCCTTATCGGTCTACGCGGAGGAAAGCATCCTGCTTGGGTCGCTTGGACTTGGGAGTATCATTCTCTTGGCGGCATTCATTAAAGATGTGATCGAACAATACCGTTTCATGAAGAATGCCCAAAACCCGCATGTGCTGGCAACATTCGATAACGTCCATTTCGTTACTTATCTGAAAGGATTGTTTGAAGCGGAGGGGATCCGGTTCTGCGTCCAGGCTTTTGAGTACCGCCGGTTGTTTTATTTTTTTGAACCGTTGATCAAAATGCGCGTCCTGGTCGACGGCCGCGACTGGGACAAGGCCAAGCAACTGGCTGATCTGGAAAACGTCACCATTATTTAGAATTTGCTAAAAACGTCTTTCTATCACATTTCTCCCTTTGCCCCATACACATAAATCGGCAGTTTTATGTGTATAGAAATCGGGACTCAAAATCCTATTCATCCTGATTATCCCGTTATCCTGTCAAAAATCCACCCAGCCCCCTTCACAAAGGGGGAGCAAAATCTCTGTGTCCTCCGTGCCCTCTGTGGTGATAAATCCTTTGAAAATCGCCAACTTACAACTAATTTCATTTTCTATGTCAACCGATCTCTCCCTGGCGCGTTTTACTGGATAGTGGCAATAAATCCATTACACTATATTAAATAAACAAGGAGAGGCACAATGTTGAAGAAAATGATTTCAGGAATATTCAGTCTTTTGATACTAATCCCCGCAACCACCGCGCTGGCAGATGGCCCCGGTCAGGTCATTCAGGACCGGCTGGATCATCGAGGCGATGTCATCGACGAACGGTTGGACCAGAGGGGTTCCAATATCAACGACCGCTTGGACCAACGAGGTTCCAACATCAATGATCGGTTGGACCAACGAGGTTCCAATATCAATGACCGGTTGGACCAGAAGTCTCAACAGGCCTTGGACGCCGGGAAACCCGGATTGGCCAAGCGGTTGGACCGTAAAGGCGACCGGGTTGAAAGACGTATGGACCGCAGAGGCGACCGCGTCGAAAAACGTATGGATCGCAGAGGCGATCGGATTGAAAAACGCCATGACCGCAGAGGCGACCGCATCAACAAACGTATGGATCGCAAAGGCAAGCGCATCCATAAAAGATCGCATCACCGCCGCGCAAGAAGGTAAGTGGCAAGTGGAATCAAATACCGGCGGGGGGATGATGTTCCTCCGCCGGATTTTTTTTAACGTTCAACCTATTTCAGGAAACGCATGCGGATGGAACGCCCGACCATGGACGATTTTCTGGCATCTGTGGAACGCCAGGCCTTCCGCATGGCCGAGTTTGCCACCCGCAACGCCGATGAAGCATTGGACATCGTGCAGGACGCCATGATAAGTTTGGTGAAAAACTATTCCACGAAACCGGATGGGGAATGGAGGCCGCTGTTCTTTCGGATCGTGCAGAATCGTATCCGTGACTGGCACCGCAAAAAATCCGTCCGTGACCGTTGGAACGGGATGCGCAATTTATGGCAAGGGCAGGAAAGTGAAGATAAGGAAGATCCGATCCAAACCCTGGCCGACCCCAAAGGCAAGACTCCCGGCGAACAGGCGGCTCTCAAGAATTCCACGGTAGCGTTGGATTCCGCTCTCAAAACACTGCCGTGGCGCCAGCAACAGGCATTTCTGCTGCGTGCCTGGGAAGAAATGAGCGTGGCGGAAACCGCCCGCGCTATGAAATGTTCAGAGGGCTCGGTGAAGACTCATTATTCACGCGCCCTGCACACTCTACGCAATTTATTGGAAGATCATTGGCCATGAATGAACAAGACAAGGAAAAACAATTTATCGACAACGTCAAAAAGGCGTTGGACCTCGGTGCGGAAAATCTGGACGCGGGCATTCAATCCAAACTCACCCGCGCTCGTCATCAGGCTTTGGACGCCGGTGAACGCAAGGGTTTCGACATCCGGCAATGGTTCACCCTGCCGGTAGCCGGCTGGGCCTCTGCATGTCTCATCGTGCTGGGGCTGGCGATTTATATACAACAACCCAACGGGACGCTCCCTCCGCTGGAAGACATCGACCTGCTCGTCGCCGAAGACAACCTGGAATTTTATGACGGTCTCGAATTCTACGCCTGGCTGGCTGAGGAAAAAATAGATGCCGCCGGGTAAAGGCCCCCTATGGAGCACGGTACTTCTGCTGGGACTGTTAAATTTCCCGGCATTTGCGCAGGAACCGGGGCAGGTCCGGGAAGGGTCTGAAAATACGGAAATGCCCTCTCTGGAATTCCTGGAATTTTTGGGGGATTGGGAAACGGATGACGGTGAATGGATTGATCCGGAAGAGCTGGAACAAATCGCGCTTGATGATCAGGAACAAGAGGTTGAAGATGAAACACAAAAATAAATTAGCAGCGGTCACGGGAGGGTTCCTCCTGTTGCTGATGAGTCTGCCGGGCACCGGTTGGACGCAGGAGCCCGGAGTGCCTTGGGATCAGCTGAGTCCCAATGAGCAAAAGGTGCTGAAACCGTTTGCACAGCGGTGGGATCAACTGCCGCCGGACAAGCAGGCGCGGATGAAAAAAGGCGCGAACCGTTGGGGCCAACTCTCGCCGCAACAGCGCCAGAACATGAAACGACGGATGAAGACCTGGAAGGGGATGACACCGGAACAGCGCCAACAGGTCCGCAAAAAATTCGATCGCTTCAGTAAACTGCCGCCGGAGAAACGCAAACAGTTGCGCCGCTCCCGAAAATGGTTCAACAATCTGCCGCCGGAGAGAAAACAGCAACTGAAAAAACGCTGGCAGAACTTGCCGCCGGATAAGCGGAAACAATTTCTCAAAAAACGGCAACACCGAGAGCAATCGAGGAAACGAAAATTCCGGAATATGACGCCTCAACAACGCCAGCAGTTCCGTAAGAAAAGGCAGGATATGAACCCGGAACAGCGTCGGCAATTCAAAAAAAGGATGCAGAAACGGCGGCAGAGGTAAATGCCTTGACGCGAAAAATACCGGGCACACCCTGCGATTAAAAGAGTTGAAAAACGCATTCTTAAGAAAACCCTCTCCATTAATAAACCCCTCGTGCATCCCATTGTGTTCTACTGGATACATTACGGAATTATTCAGATCTTTATGGAGAAGAGTATGTTTAAGAAATGTGCTGTCGGAATTTTCAGCCTGCTGATCTTTATGCCCGGTTCAACGGCCCTGGCCCATGAGGATGGCGCCAGCCAGAATTTCGAGAATCGGTTCGACTATAAAGAAGACCAGATCAATCAACACCTGGACCAAAAAAGCGACCGAATCGAAAATCGCCTCGAACGTAAAGGCAATAAAATGGACCGGAAACTGGATCGCAAAAGTCAAAAAGCCCATCGCAAGATGCACAAAAAAGGTCAGAAAATAGACCGCAAGATGCATAATACGGGATTCCAGCATGGCATGTCCCAGGCCCTCAACAACGGCAAGGGTAAGAAAAAAGGATTGCACCGGAAGATGCGCTAAAAACGGCTGAGCGGAGTACCTCCGCCCGTAACTTTAAAACTTTTAGTTGTGCACAAGGATTGTCGTCCGCTGTTAACGGTCAACAAATTCCCCCTCTGGGAAAGAGAAAACCCGCCTCCCTTTTGGGGATGGCGGGTTTTTCATATCTGGCTCCGGAGACAAGATTCGAACTTGTAACCCGTCGGTTAACAGCCGACTGCTCTACCATTGAGCCACTCCGGAATGGTATTTGGATTCAGTTGGATTGGGGTCCAAGGTTCCCTAATTTAAGGAAAAATCAGGCCCCGGTCAAGTGTCAATTTCCATGCGGCCTTCCATAGATTTTTTGAGCGTGACCGGGTCGGCATATTCGATATCCCCGCCGACAGGTAGGCCACGTGCGATACGCGTCACCTTCACCCCGGCGTCTTTCAGCATACGGGCGATATAAATAGCGGTCGATTCCCCTTCCATGTCCGGATTAGTTGCCAGGATCACTTCGCGGGTACCGTTTCGGCCCACCTTCGTTTTTAAATCCTCGGTGGTCAAATCCTGCGGCCCGATGCCGTCGAGCGGCGAGATCACCCCCATCAGCACATGGTACTCGCCCTTGTAGTCGCCCATGTTCTCTATCACGTACACGTCGTACGGCTCCTCCACCACGCAGATCTGATGATGGTCGCGTTTCGGGTCCTGGCAGATGTCGCACGGGTCTATTTCGGTGATGCCGTGGCAATTCGAGCAGAGGATGACCTTTTCCTTGATGTTCACAATCGTACGCGCCAGATTTTCCACCCGCTCCTTCTCGCCGCGCATCAGGTAAAACGACAGACGTTCCGCCGTCTTCTGGCCGATACCCGGCAGGCGTTTCAATTCTTCGATGAGTTCTTTAACCGCGGCGGGTCGTTTCATGGGAATTTATGGAATAAGGGGTTCTGCGCTCAGGGAAAAATGCCGGGGATTTTGATGCCGCCGGTGAGTTTGGTCATCTCTTCCTGCGCCAGATCCTTGACCTTGCGATGCACTTCGTTGATGGCACCGGCGACCAGGTCTTCCAGAATGGCGCGGTCCTTCATGTTGATCAGTTCTTCGTCGATGTGAATGTGCAGGATTTCGTTGTTGCCGTTGGCGGTGACTTTCACCATGCCGCCGCCGGTGGAGACCTCGACCTGTTTTTTGGCGAGTTCCTCCTGCATTTCGGCCATCTTCTCTTTCATCTGCGACGCCTGCTTGAACAGGTCGCCCATACCTTTAAACATGATTCTCCTTTGCGGCAAATCGCCGCAGACCAGCGTAACGCTGGACCTGGTTCCGAATTGTGCTCAACAATTTCCCAATGCAGTCAACCGTCAACCAGTTTCATCTCCCCGTGAGGGGAGTTGCGCCCGAGGATCATCGCCAGCCGTTAACGGTCAGCCAGTTCCCTGCCCTGGGAAGGGCTAGCGGATGACAATGCCGCCGAAAATGTCCAGCGCGTCCTTTAAAACTTCCTCTTCAGAGGAAGAACCCTTTTTTGTGCGGCCCTTGCCGCCAGCGGCTTCCGGCTCGGGCGGATCGAGGGTGTCTGCCACCGAAGCGGATGTGGGTTTCCCCAACTGCAATTTGATTTTTATATCCGATTGGCCACACACCTGAGCCACGGCTTCCTTTAAAGCCTCAAAATTTTCTTCCTTCTCTACCAATCCCATGGTGTAAGGATCGGGAAAACTGAGGCGAATCTCTTTCGCGTCGAGCGCGGTCAACTGGCAATTATCCAGATAAGTACCGAGCGGACGTTTGATGGTCCCGGCCGCTGAACGAATTTTCTGCCACGCCCCCTCTGACGAGGGAGGCACCGGCGAAGCGCCGGAGCAAATTTCGTTGACCGTTGACGCCTGACGACGGTCTCCCGGCACATTTGGAGGATCCACCGGCTCATCGCGTTTCGGCGCAGGCTGTGCGGGTTCCGGTGCCGATTTTATGACCGTTGACCCCTGTCGATGATCGCTGGACCCTGTTGAATAGCCGGGTCCAGCGTCACGCTGGCCCGCCGGGGAGGGTCCCTCCATGTGATTGATCTTATCGATCAACGCGTCGATTTCCCGCATGGGTCGAACATCTGTTAATCGTAGAACTGCCATCTCAAACAGGATCTGCGGCAGAGAACTGCGTTTCATTTCCATTTCCGCTTTCGACAACACCTGAAACATCTGTTGCAATTCATCCGGCTCGAACGAAGCGGCCTGTTTCTTGAGCGTGTCTAAATTCGTGGTCTGCCCGGACAACAACGATTCGGCATTGCCCGCCACTTTCACCAGCATCAGGTTGCGGAGATATTCGATAAGGTCGCGGCAGAAGTAGCCGAGGTCTTTGCCATGCGCAATGACTTCCGCCACCTGTTGCAGTAAACCGGCGGCGTCTCTTTGCATCACGCAGTCGACAAAAGCCGCCAGCGCGTTTTGTCCGACGATGCCGAGGACCGACTCCACCGCGCCGGAATCGATCTCTTTCCCGCAAAACGCGATGACCTGGTCCAACAGGCTTTGCGCGTCGCGCATACTGCCGGCGCCGTTCTTGGCGATCTCTTCCAGGCTGTGCGGATCAATTTGGATGCCGTCGTGCTCGCAGATGGCTTGCAACTGGTCGATGATCTGCTGATGCGTGAGCGGTTTGAATTCGAAACACTGGCACCGCGAAAGAATGGTTTCGGGAATTTTGGTCAACTCGGTGGTGGCAAAAATGAACACCACCTGCGGCGGCGGTTCCTCCAGCGTTTTGAGTAATGCGTTGAACGCGGCTTTCGACAACATGTGAATTTCGTCGATGATGTACACTTTGAAACGGCAGGCCGAGGTACTGTACTGAATATTATCGATCAGGTCGCGCACTTCGCCGACGCCGTTGTTGGACGCACCATCGATCTCCATCACGTCGACGCTGATGCCATCGCGAATTTCCTTACAGAAATTGCACTGGTCGCACGGTTCGGGTGTCGGGCCTTCGGCGCAGTTGAGTGCCTTGGCAAGCAGGCGGGCAGTAGTGGTTTTGCCGACGCCGCGGGTGCCGGAAAACAGGTAGGCGTGGGCCACGCGGTCCATCCCGATGGCGTTGTGGAGGGTGCGGACGATATGCTCCTGTCCGATCAGCTCCGAAAACTTCTGGGGCCGCCATTTGCGGGCCGAAACCTGAAAATCCATATTTTACAATGAGTTGTAAGGGAGTTAAAGCAAAGGCAGAATTGCTGGGTATCTCACAGCACCCGGGGATACTTGCTACCGCTGCTTCCTTCCGGATCTGACGGGGTTCACAAGGCCTCGTTGCGTGAGGCCCAACAAAACTGCCATTTCGTATTCTGCAGACAATTGTATATCACCGGCTAGGCCGGGGCAAATTTAAAACCGGGCAAGGCCCGATCAAGTGGCGAATCGCCGCCTCCTGCCCGGAGGGGGAGCTGGTTAATCATTACCTTCAAGCGAGAACCGTTGAGCGCAAATTAACACCTCCCTCCCTCCTTTTAAAGGAGGGGCTGGGGGTGGTTGATGACCCTTTCATCATTCTGTAGTTGCTCGATTGATCGAGCGGTTTTAAAAGACGCCCCATAAATGGAGCAACTACAAAATAGGGAATAAAATTATCAACCCCACCTAACCTCCCCTTTGGAAGGGGAGAAATATTTCAGGTCCAGCGTCACGCTGGCCCCTTCGGGGAGGAGGCGGAGTACCTCCGCTGGTCACTTAAAAACCTTGAACTGCGCTCAATGATCATCGCCAGCTGTCAACTGTCAGCCAGTTCCCCCTCCGGGGAGGAGAGGGAGGATTTTTCCGCGCCCAGTTTTATCAAATCCTCGCTCCGAAACCCGATGCGTTTCGCCTCTTTATGGTCCTTGCGCCGGACCATGACGGTAAGCATGACGTTGGTCTGGGTGACGTGTTGCATCAGCTTGACCGGCTCGCCGGTCATCGCAGCTCCGTAAAAAATGATCATGTCGTTGCCGTGGTAACCGATACCAGTGATGTAAAATGGCTTGTCCCCGAACGAGACCATGGACGCGCCCACTTCCTGATCCGGGTTGAGGACGCGTTCGAAATCGGCGATGTGCGCCATCAGCTTTTTGAACATGCACTCTGCCGCTGACGGAACCCCCGGAATCGGGATGTCGCACGCAACGGTCAAATTGGGACTGGGAACGGGGGATCGATTGTCTTCCATAATATCACCTCAGGGTTGGTCTGCCTGATGGTTAGTCGGCTTGGGGGACCGGGTCTTACAGGCTATATGATCCCCATCTTAAAACGTCCGGGTTATGGGTTCAACGATGAAATGATATCGGGAATATCTTTTAAATGCTTGAAGCGTTTTTGTTTCTTATTGAGGAGTTCTTTTAATTTCTCGGGATCGGCTGGTCTCTTTTTTAAGTAATTCTTGTAGGAGACCTGCCCGAAGTCAACAGCCAGGTCGGGAATTGGACTCAACTTTTTCAATTCACTGCTGGAGGTCAAATCACGCGGTGGCATCCAAGCCGATAATGTGACGCAGGTGGGTTTGGGTTCTCCCTCCTTTAGCTCCGATTCCCGGCAATCTCTCACCCCCCAGTTAATATAATCTTTGTCGATGATCAGTTTCTCAAACCAGGCGATCACCGCCTCTTGTTCCGCTTCCGTCTCATAGAAATATTTCACGAATATATAGGCTTCGCCGGGTGGAACGAGAGTCCAAACAATACCCGGAAGATCTTCAATATTCTGGAAGCGATGTTTGATTCCCTTGTATTTCAACAATCCGGATTTTAAAGTAATGTCGGGAGGCACTTCTTGGAGTTTCCGCAAATGGCTTGGAATCCACCAAAGGGGCCGAACCCCGCCGAACAATCGGACACAGGTTGAAGGAGGCTCCCCTTCCGGCTGTTCTGATGGTTCGCAATCCTCCGTATTCCAAATCAAATAACTTTTATGGATTACCATTTCTTCCAGCCAGGCCAGGAGCGCCTCGTGCTCTGCTTCGGTTCGGTATTGATAATCCATATAAAATTCAGCCTTCTTCAGCGGGGGTTTTTCGACAACACTGGGAGGAGATATCAATGAATTCGGGACAAATGAAGATATTATTTTGGGAATATTATCCAGATATTTAATCGGATAGGTCTTGCCGCGGTACATGACCCAACCGGAATCAAAATATACTTTGGGAACTGGATGCCATTTTTCCTTTTCCTGGCTCCAGGTCAAATCGCGAGGAACCATACTTGCGGAAATTTCCAGGCAGGTGGGAATGAAATGATCCGGCTCCGATGCATCCGCCTTGCAATCCGTTTCCGATGCGATCACCTCGCCTTTTTCTCCAACCAGCGTTTGCATCCATTGGATCGGAACCTTTTTATCAACCTGGGGTCCGGGAACCACAACAACAAAAATATCGACCATGTCCTCCTGAGAAGCTTCCGGTCCCAGCGATGAAATTAAGTCGGGTAGTTCACTCAACAGTCTAAATTTTTTCTTCTTATCCTGATATTTGAGGAATGAAACACGCATGTAATCATCGAGGTAAAAAAATTCGCTCCACTTCTTTTTTTCTACAGGCGTAAAATCACGGGGAATCATACTTACGGAAATTTCCAGACAGGTGAAAATAAAGCGATCTGACCCCGCTTCATCTGCTTCATCCGCTTTACAATCTCTTTCTAACTCGCTTACTTTGCCCGTTTCCCCAGCCAACCTTTGCATCCATCGGATCAGACCCGTTTTATCAACCTGGGGTCCGGGAACCACAACAACAAAAATATCGACCATGTCCACCTGAGAAGCTTCCGGTCCAAGCGATGAAATTAAGTCGGGTAATTGACTCAACACCTCAAAATTTTTCTTCTTGCCTTGATATTTAATGAAAGATACATACATGAATGTCTTGATGGAGGGGAATTCCATCAACTTCTTTTTTTCTTCAGGCGTAAAATTGCGAGGCGCCATCCAGACTTCGATTTCCAAACAGGTAGGAGTATCCACTCCCTCGCCCCGTTCCGATTCTCCACAATCGTTCAGGGTTTTAGGAATATTATAACGGCCTTCGGGCCCCACCAGGACTTTCAACCAACCCTCCAAGGGTGTGGGCACATAACCCTCTCCCACCCCCCAGAGAAAATAAACATAAACTTCCTCCGGAGGCTTGGGTTTCGGACTGGCCGGGGTGGCTGACTCTGTACTCTGGGCGGTAGAAATCTCCGGAGTATTCTTCGCATGCTTTCCTAAAGTCAGAACCAATATAAACAGAAAGCAGAGCATGATCAAAATCAAGATTTGCGAGCGATTCGCCGGAGGCTTTTCCATAAAAAAATCAGGTCCTTCAACTGTGAGAGTTACCCCTCCAGTGTAAGGCCTGATTTAAAAATGACCAGTGATTTAAGCGCCCAACCCGGCCAGCGTGACTCCGGGCGGCGAATCGCCGCAGACCAGCATGACGCTGGACCCAACCGGGCAAGGCCCGGCGCAAATTTTAAAACGGTGAATTGTGCTCAACGATTGACGCTTGCTGTTAACGGTCAACCCGTTCCCCCTCTGGGGAAGAGTGGCGGAGAGGGAGGGATTCGAACCCTCGGTAGGGGTAAACCTACACACGCTTTCCAAGCGTGCGCCTTCAACCGCTCGGCCACCTCTCCGTTTTAAAATGTGAAGCGCAGGGAAGGGATACTTTGAATTGCGCCCAAGAATTCCCTCTTGCAATGAACCGTCAGCCAGCTCCCCCTCCGGGAAGGAGCGGCAAACCGCCGCAGGCCAGCGTGACGCTGGACCCAAATTCTGAATCGCGCTCAACGATCTTCGTTCGCCGTTAACGGTCGGCAAGTTCCCCCTCCGGGGAGGAGAGAGGAGAGGGTGGGATTCGAACCCACGGTACCCGTAGGGTACAGCTGATTTCGAGTCAACCGCCTTCGACCTCTCGGCCACCTCTCCAGATATATGGTGCGCCCAGGAGGACTCGAACCTCCGACCTACGGTTCCGCAAACCGTCGCTCTATCCAACTGAGCCATGGGCGCATGCGGCGAATCGCCGCTGATAATTTTAAAATTCTGGCTGGCGCAAATCGCTGTTCAATTTCGCCATAACACCTTTGCAAAATTTCTTCCGGGCGTGGCCCGGGCGGCGAATCGCCGCTGATAATTTTAAAACCTTGGTACGCGAACGCAACGGATTGAATTCGCAATCAGCTTCCAGCAAAATTCTCACCGGGCATGGCCCGGTTAGCTGGTCGGGGCCGGGATAAAGTCCATCAATTGCAGACTGTACCGCTTGTGTTCAAACGCGTAGAGGCCGGGATACTTGGCGAACGTCCAGCCGTTGTAAATCTCCTTGCCCTTTTCCGTAATCACAAGATGAATAGCCGGATTGCCCAGTGTGTTGTCCATCGACGTGTAACGGGTCTGGTCCAAAACGAAATTTGGAAAAAACGGACCTGCGCTAACGGTGATCCCGCTGTCGCCAAGTTGAAACGTCGAACCCAGTTCCACGGTCTGTATCGTGTTGCGTTCTTCATCCGATTTATCGCGGACGAGTATTTTAACCGCTTTCCATTTGCCTGCAACACTTTTCGGAACGGTAATTTCGCGGCGGACGTTTTTCTGGTCTTCGGCGATGGGCGGATGGCCGTCGATATCGGTCCCCGAACCTTCGGCCAACTGTTGATCGGTCAGGGGCGGCGGGGTTTGGGTCTCGGAACCTTCGCTGGGTTTCGCACCAGTCGTCCCGATTTCCGACAGGTCCACCGCACCCTCAACTTTGCGGTCGGGCTCCTCGCCGCATCCTAAAACCAGAAGCAGGGCCAAAACGAGGGGGGTCCATACTTTCATCCATATCAATTTCATATGCTTTCCAAGAGGTTTCATCATTGGTAAGGTGTCTCTCTTTATTACCATAAAGAACGCAGGATTCGCAATGATGTTGTTAATCCAAACAGTTGTCAGTTGGAAATCTCTGCCATCACGGTAAGCAGGCCTAACAGCTCAGCCCCACCCAATCTGGCAACACAGGGATCTCGGCCTTCCTTAAGTGGGATCAACCTGGCCCAACGAACACTCATCCAAAAGAGACCCCATAGAAAGTTGTTAAAATATATAGACTTATAATATTATCAAACATGTTTGATTTTTGAGGAAATCCTATGTCTAAAAGCCGAATGACTCCCAAATCGATCCGTAGCCGCCAGAAAATTCTGGATGCAGCTTTGCTCCTGTTCGTCGAAAAGGGGTATGACAAGGCCACTATGCGGCAGATTGCCGTCCAAGTGGGTATGGCACCGGGCTCGATTTACCACCATTTCCCTACCAAGGAGCATATTGTCCAGACGTTCTACGACGTGATCCACGAGGAGCACGCGCAGGCCTGTGTGAGCATTCTGCTGAGTGAAATCAAGCTGGAGCATCGCCTGCGGGAGGTGATCCGGAAAAAAATCCAATTGGCTGAACCCTTTAAAAAGGTTTCCGGCGTGCTGTTCCGGGTGGCCTCGGATCCCCACAATCCGTTGTCCCCATTCAGCGCCCAATCCTCCCCCACTCGTGACAAGAGTCTGGCCCTGTTCCGGGAGCTAGTGGCGGGTTCCAGCGCCAAACTCCCGGAGGATGTCGACATCCTGTTGGCCGATTATCTGTGGCTGTACCAGATGGGGATCATCCTGTACTGGATTCACGATACCTCGGAAAATTCCCGGAAAACCTTCCGGCTCATTGACCGGACCGTCAAGCTGATTCAAACACTGGTCGAACTTTCCAGCCTTCCCCTGATTGCCCCCTTCCGTAAAAAATTCACCAAATTGATGCTCGAATTTTTACCGGACTGGGGGAGGAGTGAATGAAAAGCCGACCTATCAACAAAGTACGTATTTACTGGGGAGCGTTCTTCCTGGTGCTGGTGCTGGCTTGCATGATGTACCAGTTGCAGGTTTTCTGGGGGGTATGGTTCCTGGTGCCGGCATTGATCGGGTTGGTGTACCAATTGCGAATTTACTGGGGAGTCTTGCTGATAGTACTGGCGGTAGCCGGCATGATGTATCAGTTTCTGGTGGCCGGACATCTGGAACAGACGTCGGCCCTGTTCATGGGGATCGCCACGGTTCTGGCTCTGGGCCTTTCTTTGTTGCCGCTGTCCGAAAATGCCACGGGCAATCCAGCACCTAAAAGCACCACGGGTAATATTGTGTTGGGGACCATGATCGCCCTGGCATTGTCGATGATTGTGTTTCGGGAGGGGGCCGTATGCATCCTGATGGCCACTCCCTTATTTCTGACGATAGGGGCTTTCATAGGCCAGGGATTGGACGCCGTTAGAAACCCAAAAAATAAAGCCCGGATGAGAATGGTGCTGGCATTGATCTTTCTACCGCTTTCGTTGGAGGGAGTGACGGATGAATTGTCTTTCAACCGAAGCGAAACCGTCACTGTCAGCCGAGTAGTGGCCCTGTCTCCGGATCGGGTTGAGCAAAACCTGGCCCGCATGCCGGATTTATCCAAAACCCTGCCTGCGTTCCTGCAATTGGGTTTCCCCGAACCACAGCACTACAGTGGGGCGGATTTAAAAGTCGGGGCACAACGATGTTTTCATGTTCCGGCCAGGGAAAATCTGTCCGGCGAGGTGTGCTGGACCATCGAACAGCGAGGCTCCAACCACGTCCTGTTCAAGCTGGTGAAAGACGAGAGCAAAATTGCGCACTGGATGACCTGGCGCACCGCCAAAGTGGAATGGTCCGCCGAAGGTGGCGGCCAGCGTGACGCTGGGCGGCGAATCGCCGCAGATAATTTAAAATCTGAAATTGCGCCCAGGGAATCTACCTCGGAGTCAACCGTCAGCCAGTTGCCTCCCCTGCAAAGGGGTAACGGTCGGACCCGTGTGGTGGTCACGCTCAAATTCTGGCGGGAGCTCGACCCGGCGTGGTATTTCAGCCCGCTGGAACGGTACGCGGTGGGCCTGACGGGTGGTTATCTGATTGAAGCTTATCTGGGGCAATGATTATGGACAAAATAGAACTTGGTCAACAAATTATCCAACTCCGAGTGCTGTTTTTGCTCGGCCCCGTTTCCCTTGTGTATCTTCTGCTGTGTTTCCGGGCGATCACCTACCGGCAGTTGACCGGAATATATTTGTCCACCCTCTGGTGCTTTTTAAGTCTCCTGTTCCTTAACCCTTTGATCATCGAACTGGGTGGATGGGAGTATAAGGTTTCCAAAATTACGTTCATGCAAATTCCAATGGATGTGTTGATCGGTTGGGCGGTGTTTTGGGGCGCAATTCCCCATCTTATTAAAATTCCGGGAGGAGTGTTCTCCTGGGTGGCCCTGCTGTTTCTTTTGGATCTAGCGGTCATGCCCTTGTTGGAACCCTTAGTCCAGATCCAATCGGGGTGGCAGTACTGGGACGCATTGTGTTTACTGATCGCGTTCGTGCCCTCATGGTACCTGGCCCGATGGACCGCCAGGCGGGATTTTCTGTATGTCCGCAGTTTCATGCAATTAATCATGTTCGTTTTGATCTTTAACTGGATGATCCCTGTCTCCTTCGAACCCCATAAAATTGGAATCCTAATCCATTCCCTGATCCTTGGGAAAACGATTACCACCCACGGCATTCAAATGGCCTTCTGGGATAATAGTGGAATGCGCTGGGAGGGGTTTATCTACTGGGGCACTCTGTTATTGTTCATTACTATCCCCGGGATATCCGCAGTGCAGGAATTTGCGGCAAGAGGATGGGGCACTCCGTTTCCCCTGGATCCGCCCGTCAAGCTGGTCACCACCGGTCCCTACGCTTACATCGCCAACCCCATGCAGGCGTCACAAACATTGATCTATGTGTGGATGGGGGTAGGGTTGAACAGCATCGGGTTTTATTTTGCGGGGTTGATGGTCATCCTGTTCGCTATCGGGTACGCCAAATGGGAGGAAGAGGAAGAAATCAAAAAGCGATTTGGAAACCGGGCCTTTCGATACAAAGTCTGGGTGCGCAGATTCATTCCACGCTGGAAACCCTGGCGTAAAAAACCCGCCACGATATACCTGGATTTGTATGGATGCATCGCCTGTTCGAATCTGGGACGGGTGCTTCTTTATCTGCAACCTACCTTATTGATCATCAAGGATGCGCGGTTTTACGCCAGCGAAGATTTAATGCGGATGGCTTACAAAGATGTGGATGGTTTTGAAGCGCAGGGAATTCATGCGCTGGGCCGGGCGCTGGAGCACGTCAACCTGATGTGGGCCCTTGTCGGATGGACGGTGCGTCTGCCTGGAATTAGCCAACTCGGCCAGTGGATCATCGATGCTGTGTTTCCACCCCACCGCGTCTGCCGCGTCCCGGAAGTGGAATAGCCGGGCGGAGCATCTCGTTTTGCAGTCCAGCCGTCATTACATTTCTTTAACAGCACCAATGCGTTTGTTTGGGTTGTCATTTTGATGAAGTGTTAAAGTGATTTTTGGAGAATTTGTGAGAAAACTTATACCTCTTCTACCGGCTCTATGTATTTTTCCGATAGGAGTTCTACTTATCGAGAGTTCCGTTTTAAGGCTTCTTTGGGCAACCTTAGGGCTGCTCTTTTTACTTAAAGTTGGCTCTGTTATTCGAAATATACAGCTTTCTCTGTCGTTACCTCAAAAGCTGGGTTGGATTCTCTATTTTTTGTTCTGGCCGGGAATGCGCCCCGAGTCTTTTGCTCGTCGATCTTCACAAGATGAAGAGGTTGGACATATCTTTGTGAAAGGATTTCTATCCTTTATTTTTGGGGTTGGTATCCAGATTGTTCTTTTTTGTTATTGGAATCAAATTTCTACATTTACTAGACAGTATCTGGGACTATTTTCTTTTTTGATTTTAATTCACTTCGGGGTTTCTTCAATGCTGTTTGTTATCTTTAGAATTCTCGGGTGGAAGGTTGAATCTCTGTTTATGTCTCCTTTCAAAAGCACCTCCCTTAGAGATTTTTGGGGCCGCAGGTGGAATCTTGCCTTCGTCGACATGGATAAACGTCTTTTTCTACCACTTTTTCCTACAAACCTACCTAAGGCGGTTAGCTTCGTGGGGATTTTTTTGCTTTCTGGTATATTGCACGAAACCGGAATTAGTTACCCTGCGAATTCAGGATGGGGCGGACCTTTGCTATATTTTGCTATTCATGGAGCTCTTACCTGGATAGAACCAAAACTTCCAGTAATTAATAGTTCTCGCACGGCAGGCAGAATTTGGCTTTGGGTATGTATTCTTCTGCCATTGCCTCTTTTGTTTCATCAGCCATTTTTAAAATCTTTTATCGAGCCTTATTTTACTTTTGGACATAACTTGGCGTCTTCAATGAAATCGATCGAAGTTCTTAAATGGGCTATTCTTGCGTGCGGATTAGGACACTTTCTTGTTTTGGTGGCCACCTTCCAGGTTCCGAAAAAATTGAATTGGCACGAAGAGTTTTCAAAGCTTAGCCGGTTCAATAAAAAGATTTTCTGGACCTATGGAGGCTATATTGTTTTCTGCATTGTCTCTTTTGGAATTATAGATCTGATCAACGCAAAAGATTTAATGGATATCAATCCCAGCTCACTGGCTATCGCTTTATTCATCTCAATTTTCTGGACTGCGAGAGTTATTGTTGATTTTTCCTATTATAAACATACCGATTGGCCGCCAGGAGATGAGTTTGTCGTAGGTCACACTTGCCTAACAACACTTTTCTGTTTTTTGGCGTTAACTCATTGGAGCCTTGTTCTATGGCAGTTGACGCAAAATTGAAGTTAAGAAATCTCCAAGAGATAGAGGCACATGGATGGATCCCCCTTTTCTTGAATAGTTCTCGATAAGTTTCACTTTTCATTAACGGTCAGCCACTTTTCCTCCCCGGTTACGGGGCCTGGGAAGGAGTGGCGGAGAGGGAGGGATTCGAACCCTCGGTAGGGGATAAGCCTACACACACTTAGCAGGCGTGCGCCTTAAGCCAACTCGGCCACCTCTCCATTTTAAATTTTATTTGATATCAATTGCGCCCAAGGATTTCGCTCACCGTCAACGTTCAGCAAGTCTCGTCCCTCGTAGAGGGCCGGGCAAGGCCCGGAGCAAATTTAAAATGCTAAATTGCGCTCCACGGTCGTCGCTCGCTGTTAACAGTTAGCCAGTTCCCCCTCTGGGGAAGAGCGGAGGGAGTAGGATTCGAACCCACGGTACTTTCGTACAACGGTTTTCAAGACCGCCGCCTTAAACCACTCGGCCATCCCTCCCCGCTTGGAACCCTTAGTGGACGCCGAAATCCATCACCCGTGGGTTCAGCCGAACGGTTGTGCAACCGCCGACCGCAACCCGTGGGTGTTACATGGATTTGTGGGTGTCAATATATCACGATTTTTAGATTTTCAAACCGGAAGCTTTGGGGATGCTCCAGGCAGTATATACGGCGAGACCGACCCAGAGTAGATCGAAGCCACTGGCCATGGCTACAAGGTCTTCTCCAAAGTACTGGATCATTCCCATTGAGAACATGGACAGCCCTTCGGCGAATTCGGCCCCTTTCTCCGCAACGACACCGCCTTTTACCCAATCGAAGAAGAACATGTACTTGCCGATCACGATACCCAGCACACTGGCCACCACGGCGATGACTTGCAACGGCATGCCGCGTTTGCCCTGGGACATCATCACGACGCCCATTCCGCACAGCAGCCCCACACCCCAAGCCACGTACCCGACTTCATAACCGGTCCAGATGGCGATTGCCCCCCAAATGGCTCCGCTCACAACGGCGGCGATCAAGCCTCCCAACAAAGCAGGGACCAACACCTCGCCGGAAAACTCCTCCTCTTGAACGCTTTTTTTCAATTGGAAATAAATGCGTTCCACTGCCTGATTGGCTTCCGATTCGGTCATTCCCGACTGAACCAGGTTCCGCACTACTTCCGTCCGGTTTTTGCCACTCCCTAATTGTTCCGCGATCATTACTTCCAAGTCATCCTTTGATTGCGTTCCTGCCTCTCCCTTGTTCGCCATCTCAATCCTCCTTTAAAAATTGTCATAACAAGCACTTTCAATGCATGTTTTAAGTATAAGGAGGGAAACGCGAAAAAGCTAAAAAGTATTTGGAAATAAGGAGTTACAGATGGAAAGTGATTATGCCCTCCGGGTTCGGTGGGGTTTTTCAATCGGTTTGGGAACAGGATTACCTTTACCTCTTGCCCAGAGGGGGAACTTGTTGACGGTTGACAGCAGACGGCAATCATTGAGCACAATTGAAAGATTTCAATTGTGCTCCGGGGAGGCGGCGGCGAATCTATGTTTTAAACGTAAACCCAGATTCTTCGTCGCATACGCTCCTCAGAATGACAGAGAAATATTTATTGTCATCCTGAGCGCCAGCGAAGGATCTGTGTTTTAATAATTCACTGACTTAATGCAATATGATCTTGGCCGTCGAGGTAGGGTTGCAGGGGTTCGGGGATACGGATACTGCCGTCGGCCTGTTGGTAGTTTTCGAGCACGGCGACGAACAGTCGGCCGGCCGCCAATCCGGACCCGTTCAATGTGTGCACCAATTCCGGTTTGCCGCCGTCTTTGCTTTTATACCGGATCATCGCGCGGCGAGCCTGGTAGTCGGTGAAATTACTGCATGAAGAAATTTCCCGATACGTGTTCTGGCTGGGGAGCCAGACTTCGAGATCATACGTTTTGGCGGCGGAGAACCCGAGGTCGCCGGTACATAAATTGACCACGCGGTAATGCAGGTTCAACTTTTGCAGAATCGACTCGGCATCGGTCACCAGTTTTTCCAATTCCTCATATGAATGTTCCGGTTTCACGAATTTGACCAGCTCCACTTTGTCGAATTGATGCTGGCGGATGATGCCCTGCGTGTCTTTGCCGTAAGATCCTGCCTCACGGCGGAAACAAAGCGTGTAGGCGGCGTACTTGACCGGTAACGATTCCTCCGGAAGAATTTCATCGCGGTGGTAATTGGTAACAGGCACTTCCGCAGTGGGGATGAGAAATAATTCATCGTCCTTCAGTTTGAATAAATCTTCTTCAAATTTGGGGAGCTGTCCGGTTCCCTCCAGGCTGTCTTTGTTGACCAGCACCGGGGGATACATTTCCTCGTATCCATTGTCACGCGTTTGCATATTGAGCATAAAGTTGATGAGGGCACGGAGCAGGGCGGCGCCCTGTCCTTTAAACACGGCAAACCGCGCGCCGGAGATTTTGGCAGCGCGTTTCAAATCGAGCAGACCCAGTTCCTCTCCCAGCTCCAGATGATTCTTTGGCTTAAAATCGAATGACGGTTTTTTACCCCATACCCGCACTTCCTGATTCTGAGATTCGTCCGCTCCGTCGGGAGTGCTTTCGCTGGGCAGGTTGGGAATGTTGAGGAGAATATCGCGGAGCTTCTCTTGCAGAGGTTTTATATCTTCGTCCTGCTTCTTAAGCGCAATGTTGATCGCTTTGACAAGCTCCATAAGATCGGAAGCAGCTTGACCTTTCTTTTTAAGTTCTCCGATTTGTTCTGAAGCTGACTTCTTTTCGTATCTTAGGGTCTGGGAACCGTTGAGCTCAACTCTAAGTTTTTCATCAACCTCAAGTAGCCGGTCCAAGTCCTTCAAGGTTCCGGGTCCGCGCCGGTTCAACTGGCTTTGGACCGCTTTGGCCTGCTCTCTGATGAGTTTGATATCCAGCATCAACTTTTTCTTCGGTAGCGTTTAGGAATTTTGCGTTTGGTTTTGCCGCCTTTTTTGATGCGTCC
This sequence comes from Nitrospinaceae bacterium, assembly GCA_965237905.1. Classification (GTDB taxonomy): domain Bacteria; phylum Nitrospinota; class Nitrospinia; order Nitrospinales; family Nitrospinaceae; genus SZUA-226. Next base: position 1,716,725 of record OZ250172.1, read on the forward strand.
CTCGATGCCTTCCAGTTTCATTTTCAACAGCGCGGGGTATTTATAATCGCCTTCCAGGCTTTTGAACCGGTTGTAGGCCAGTTTCAATTTGCCTTCCTCTTCCAGGCAGGAGGCCATGACAAATTCCATTTCTCCGGAAAAGGTGCTCTTCGGATAAAGCACCCGAAACTGGGAATATTTTCCCCGGGCATCCACACACCGTTCCATGTTGTGAAGAATTTCGGTACTCCTCAGGTAAGCCTCCTCGGACCACGGATTCCTGGGGTAACTTTCCACCAGGATATCGAATTCCACGAGAGCCTGTTCATAGTTGTGTTTTTTAAAATAGATGGCGGCGATACGAAACTGCTGCTCGGGGTGTTCTTCGGGCAGTTTGTATTCGTTGATCAGTTTCTGATACTCGATGATGGCCTGATCGAGATCCCGGAAATTGAGCTCCACAATTTCGGCGATATATTTTTGCGCTCCGTGGGCAAACTCGCCGCGCGGACGGATGTTGACCACTTCCTGAAAATAACTGATCGCCTTGGTCGTTTCCCCCAACCCGAAATAATAAATCTCACCCAGCCGGTACAGGGCTTCCTCGGCATGAGGGCCGGAGGGAGCAATCTCCAAAACGGCGTTAAACAGTTCAATGGCACTGTGATTGCGCCCTTGAACCCATTCCTCATTGGCTTTTAGCAACAGATTGTCGACTCGGCTATCCCCGCAACCCAGCATTGTCAGGAGGAGAATGTATATTGCGATGTGATAAACGATTCGGAATCTGAGTTTCAAGAACATCTTCCTAGAGTGATTTAAAACCGCTCGATCAATCGAGCAATTACGAAATAGGGAAAGGGTCATCAACCACCCCCAGCCCCTCCTTTAAAAGGAGGGGAGAGGTTCAATTGTGCTCAACGATCATTGTTTGCTGTCAACCGCCAACCAACTCCCCCTCCGGGGAGGCGGCGGCGAATCGCCGCAGATAAGCTAAACCTTTAATTGCGCCCAACTATTCCCTCTGGGCGGTGACTGTCAGCCAGTTCCCCCTCTGGGGAAGAGTTATTCAACAAACTTTTCTACGCCGACCACCCGGGTGTCTTCTTGCATGCGCGCGAGGCGAACCCCCTGAGTGTTCCTGCCAATCACAGATATTTCCTTGACCGCCATGCGAATGATGTTGCCTGTGGAGGTGACCATCAACAGCTCATCTTCCTCCGTCACCCGTTCGATGCCGACCACATGCCCGATCTTTTCGTTGCACCGAATGGTGATCACCCCCGTCCCTCCGCGGCCTTGCAACGGATATTCCTCAAGTGAGGTGCGCTTGCCATAACCGTTCGCGGTCACAGTGAGGATCGTATTACCGGATTCCACGATTTCGGCGCCGACCACCCGGTCTTCCCCCTTGAACCGGATACCCTGCACCCCGCGGCCCGTACGGCCGATGGCCCGGACATCGGTTTCCTTGAACCGGATTGCCATGCCCGACTGCGTGGCCAGCAGGATATCCTGTTTGCCGTCGCTGATATTCGCGGAAATCACCTGATCGTCCTCGTCGAGTGTCAGGCCGATGATGCCCCCCTGACGGGCCTTGCTGTATGCCATCAACGATGTTTTCTTGACGACCCCTTTTTCGGTGGCGCAGAGGACATACTTGTTTTCTTCAAAGGTTTTAACGGAGAGAATGCTGGCGATTTTTTCATTGGGCTTCAACGCCAGCAGGTTGGCGATGGATTTGCCTTTGGCGGTACGTCCCGCTTCCGGAATGTTGTACACCTTCAACCATTGCACTTTGCCGAGGCTGGTGAAAATAAGCAGGGTATCGAGACTGGAGGCGACGAACAACTGGTGGACGACATCCTCCTCCACCACGCCCATGCCTTTGATGCCCTTGCCGCCCCGCCGTTGGGCGCGATAGTTGCCGGTACTCTGGCGCTTAATGTACCCGCCGCGCGAATAGGTGACCACCATGTCTTCGTCGGCGATCATGTCTTCGATATCGATTTCCGCTTCTTCCGTTTCGACAATTTCGGTCCTGCGGTCATCACCGTATTTATCTTTGATGGCCGTCAACTCGTCGCGGATGATCTTCATCTTGACGTCTTCATTGGCGAGAATGTTTTCCAGTCCTTTGATTTCTTTTCGGATCGCTTCCAGGTCGTCGAGAATTTTCTGCCGTTCCAGACCGGTGAGTCTCTGCAAGCGCATTTCCAGAATGGCTTTCGCCTGGATTTCGGACAACTCGAACTGGCTCATCAACCCGTCGCGTGCTTCTGCCGGGTCTTTCGCGTTGCGGATCAATTGCACCACCTCGTCCAGATGGTCGAGGGCGATGGTGAGACCTTCCAGAATATGTTCGCGTTCGCGCGCTTTTCTGAGGTCGAACTCGGTGCGCCGTGTGACGACCTCCCGCCGGAACAACACGAACTGGTGCAGGACGTCTTTCAGGTTCAGCACCTTCGGCTGGCGGCCGACCACAGCCAGCATGATGATCCCAAAGGTTTCCTGCATCTGGGTATTTTTATACAAGGTGTTGATCATGACCTGCGAGTTGATGCTCTTCTTGAGCTCGATCACCACGCGGATGCCATCGCGGTCCGATTCATCCCGAAGATCGCTGATCCCGTCCAGTTTTTTGTCACGGTGCATCTGGGCAATCTGTTTCACCAGCCGGGCTTTGTTCACCTGAAACGGCAGTTCCCGCACGATGATAGATTCCCGATCGCCTTTTGGATTGGTTTCTATTTCCACTCGGGCCCGCACTTTGATCTGGCCCCTGCCCCGGTGGTAAGCCGCGCGCAGACCCGCCGTTCCGTACACCAGACCGCTCGTCGGGAAATCCGGGCCGGGTACCAATTTGATGAGATCGTCAATCACGCAGTCAGGGTGGTCGATCAAATGGATAGTGGCGGCAACGATTTCCCGAAGGTTGTGCGGAGGAATGTTGGTCGCCATGCCCACGGCAATACCGGACGAACCGTTGACCAACAGCTGAGGAAATGCCGCGGGCAATACCGTGGGTTCTTCGAGCGATTCATCGTAGTTGGGAGTGAAGCTCACCGTGTCTTTTCCCAGATCCTCGAGAAGATTCTGGGTGATCTGCGCCATGCGCACTTCGGTGTAACGCATCGCGGCGGCGGTATCGCCATCGACCGAACCGAAGTTGCCCTTACCATCGACCAGGGGATAACGCAGGGAAAAACTCTGAGCCATACGGACCAGTGCATCGTAGACGGCGGTATCGCCGTGCGGGTGAAATTTACCCAACACTTCACCGACGATGGCGGCGGACTTTTTGCGCGGCCGGTTGACGACATTGTTCTGCCCATGCATCGCGTATAAAATTCTGCGGTGCACCGGCTTGAGGCCGTCACGCACATCGGGCAGGGCACGCCCGATGATGACGCTCATCGCGTAATCGAGATACGAACTGCGCATCTCGTCTTCGATATTGATCAACTCAATGGAATCTGCCATAGCCTTCTACATTGGGGGGCGTAACAATTAAATATCCAGGTTCTTGGCGTCCAAGGCATTCTTTTGAATAAACTCGCGTCGGGGTTCCACAGCATCCCCCATGAGCGTGGAAAACAAGTCTTCCAACTCAACCATATCGTCCGCCCGCACCTGCAAGAGAACGCGGGTTTCAGGGTCCATGGTGGTTTCCCACAACTCGCCGGGGTCCATTTCTCCCAATCCCTTGTAATGCTGAATGGTTAAGCCGGATTTGCCAGCCTCCATAATAGCGTCGAGCAACATCTCTTTGGATTCAATTTGGATGGACTCTTCTTTATGAACCAGAGTGAATGGAGGTTGATCCATGGATGCGATCGGTCGGTACAACTCAAACAATTTCTGAATCAATGGCGAGCCTATAAACTCGGAATTGAATTTCACCTGGAAATCGCGGCCCTGTTGATGGCCCGCCAGGGTAAACTTGTACAGTTCTTTTTCGGGATCATAATCGACCACCAACATCATATCTTTGATCGATTGGTTGATCTCGATTTTCTCCTGACCGTGGTCCGTTTTTGCCGTATAGATATTTTCTTCCCCGGGCTCCATCACCACACCGAACTTTTTGAACGCACTCACTTCATCAGCGCTCAACTTCTGACCATTTTTCAAAACCAGCGGAATATTTTTGAGGCTTTCCTTCGTGCCATATTTTTCTTTTTCGGTATCGGTCAACAAATAATTCATCAACTGGGAGATCAAGGACAATAGTTGGTCGAGCGTCTTGAAATTATCCTGGCTGATTTTCATATTCACCAGAGCGCTCAACAGCTCTGTCGGGATGTTGTTTTTTGCAACGGTATTGCAGTAGTCCCGAAAACGTATCAGGTGGTTGACGAAATCCACCAGCTTTTTACCGGAAATGGCGGGGCCCTTGTTCTCTATAAGAACTTCCTGTTTGTCGGTGCCTTGTTCCACCAGAACCTGAGACAGGCCCTTTTCATCCTTCACATAATTTTCCGACTTGCCCTTTTTAACCTTGAATAAAGGCGGCTGGGCGATATACAAATAACCTCTTTCGATCACCTCCGGCATCTGGCGAAAGAAAAACGTCAACAACAGGGTACGAATGTGCGATCCGTCGACATCGGCGTCGGTCATGATAATGACTTTGTGATATCGAAGTTTTTCGATACTGAAATCCGTTTTGCCAATACCCGTACCCAATGCGGTGATCAAAGCGCGTATTTCATCACTGCCTATCATTTTGTCGTAGCGCGCTTTTTCAACGTTCAGGATTTTACCCTTGAGCGGAAGAATCGCCTGATTCTGGCGGTTCCGGCCCTGTTTGGCCGATCCGCCGGCGGAATCTCCTTCGACAATATACAATTCGGATAGGGCGGGATCCTTTTCAGCACAATCGGCCAGCTTACCCGGCAAAGAACTGATCTCCAGAGCATTTTTACGGCGCACCAGGTCCTTGGCCTTCTTAGCGGCTTCCCGCGCCTGCGCGGCGCTGATGGCTTTTGCGATGATACCCTTGGCGATGGTGGGTTCTTCTTCGAACAAGCGTCCCAGCTTTTCGTTGACGATCTGCTCGACTATGCCCTTTACGTCGCTGTTGCCCAAGCGGCCTTTGGTCTGGCCTTCAAATTGCGGTTCAGGAATTTTAACGCTCAACACGGCGACCAACCCCTCACGCACATCCTCGCCTGAAAGGGTGACTCCTGTGTTTTTCAAATAACCATTCTGAACCGCATAGCTGTTAATCGTCCGCGTCAATGCCGAACGGTAGCCGCTGAGGTGGGTACCGCCGTCTTTGGTGTTCACGTTATTAACGAAGGTGAATATTTCTTCCGTGTAACTGTCGTTGTACTGCATGGACAGTTCCAGGGTAAAATCATCCTTTTCCCGCGTGATGTAAATCGGGGTAGGATGAATGGTTTTTTTCTTTTTGTTGATATGGTCGACAAACGAAACGATGCCACCCTCGTAGATAAAATCGTGACTTTTACCGTCCCTTTCATCATGGATGTGTATCTTGAGACCTTTATTCAGGAAGGACAATTCGCGGAGCCGGTTGGACAACACATCAAAACTGAAATTTCTCTCCGGAAAAATATCTCCATCCGGCATGATCAAAATCTTAGTGCCAGTAGTATTGGTTTTACCGACCACGTCCAGTGAAGTCGTGGGTTTTCCACGCTCGTATTTTTGCTGGTATACCTGACCGTCCCGTTTGATTTCCAGATCCAGGGTTTCGGACAAAGCATTCACCACCGAAACGCCGACGCCGTGCAACCCCGCCGAAACCTGATAAGTGTCATTGTCAAACTTGCCACCGGCATGAAGGACGGTCAGCACCACCTCGGCAGCAGAAATTTTCTTATCGCCATGAAGGTCCACAGGAATCCCACGACCGTTGTCAGACACCATCACGCTGCCGTCAATATGGAGGATCACTTCAATTCCTGTACAGAACCCGCCAATCGCCTCGTCCACGCTATTGTCGACCAGCTCGTAAATCAGATGGTGGAGACCCTCCTGCCCGGTGCCCCCGATATACATGGCGGGACGTTTCCGGACCGCTTCCAGGCCTTCCAGAATTTTGATATTTGAGGAGTCGTAAACTTTTTCTTGAGCGCTTTCCATCTAATCCAAACAAGTAAAATTTAAGAGTATAAATCTAGTAGTAGTAGTAGGGACTGTGTAAATGGGGGAAACCCGGCTAACTTATGTATTATAAATATAACTATTAATGAACAAAAACCTCAGTTTCCGGCTTTCTCCGTGGACGGATGGGGATAGTTTTTAGCCGAAATTATTATACCTTAATTTCGATGTTTTTATCATAGTTTTTGCACAGCTTTTTTACAGGTTATCCATTTTCAATCAGCTTGATAATCTCCTGAACCTTCTTCCCCATTTCCTTGTTTTCATTGAGCATACCGGAAACCTTGCGATAGGAGAAAATGACGGTGGTGTGATCTTTGCCGCCAAACTGGCGGCCGATTTCGGGGAGCGATGCCTGGGTAAATTCGCGACAGATATACATGGCAATCTGACGCGGAATCGAGATGTCCCGGGAGCGCTTTTTGGACTTCAAATCCGCGACTTTTAATTGGAAAAATTGGGCCACGGTTTTTTGAATATTAGGTATGGTGAAATGGCGATTTTTGTCGACGGTGAAATCCTTTAAAACTTCTTGCGCCAACTCAAGATTAATTTCTCTGCGGGTGAATGATCCGTAAGCGATGATCCGCAGTAATAAGCCTTCCAGTTCCCGGATATTGGATTTGATATTGTTAGCCAGAAACATAGCCACATCCTGAGGGATGGTTTTTTGGTGGATTTCGGCTTTTTGATACAGGATAGCCATTTTCGTTTCCAGGTCCGGCGGCATGATGTCTGCAATCAACCCGCTTTCGAACCGGGATCGTAGCCGCTCCTCGATGTTTTGCATATCCTTGGGATAGCGGTCGCTGGAGATGACAATCTGCTTGTGATACTCGTAAAGGGTATTGAAGGTGTAAAAGAATTCCTCCTGCGTGCGCTCCTTCCCCGCAATAAACTGAATATCATCTACCAGCAGAACGTCCAATGGCCGGTAGCGTTCACGAAACCCCTGCATTCGCTCTTTTTTAATGGACTCGATTAAATCCACCGTGAAACTTTCTGCGGAGATGTAACGTACCTGGGTCTGTGGATTGGCTTGCACAATGGCATTGCCAATGGCGTGGAGGAGATGCGTCTTGCCCAACCCGACCGCTCCGTACAAAAACAGGGGATTGTAATTATGGGCCGGGTTCCCGGCCACTGCTTGGCCCGCGGCGTGAGCGAACTGGTTATTGGGTCCCACCACAAAATTTTCAAAGTTGTATTTCGGATTTAAGAACCCTTTGTTGAACAGAGGGGTAGGTGGGGGTATATCCTTAACTTTTTGCGGTTCCTGGACCTCTGTCGATGAGGACGCATTCTTTTTAAAATCACTATTAACCCGGAAGCGCACTGCCAACTTTTTATTGGACACGGTTTCCAGAGCGTTCTCAATCAGCTCCAGATAGTTTTCCGTCAGGCATTTTTCATAAAAACGGTTGGGCACGGCGATGGTCAAAACGTTTTCATCTTTGGAGCAGGCATACGTTGGCGTAAACCACGTATTAAAATTTTCAGGAAGAACTTGCTTCTCTATTTCTTCGAGACAGTTGTTCCAAAGAACCTCCATACAGGGCTCCGAGCACTTGGTTTGAAAATTAAAATATATCAGGTAGGAGGACGGCAATATATAAAACGGGTGGATCGAAATCAACTACAAAAGAAATTTAAAATAGTGTGGGGGTCCTAAGTAAAGTAATAACATGGTCTTCGCGTTCAAAACTTTTTTAAACTTTATCGCTCGACCTTCCTTCATTTTTTATGCGTGGTGATCACCTTATTTTCTGCAAGAGCAACGCATTTAAATCCATGAGTTTATCCCGCCACTCCCTTGCGTTGTTTTGCAACTAACAGAAACCCGCGACACGCGGGCGGCAATTTCAGGTAGGAATTTGCCTCAGGGTTTTTAACGAAACCTTGCGATTTTAAAAGCGTCGTTGCGAAATCATCGTTGCGGTGCATTGTAATCAACGTTCCAACCGGCTTCCGTGCGCAGGAAGCCCAACACCCTTCCTCAAGGGACGGACTGTTCGAAACGGTCCGTCCCAGCCCGCCTTAAACGGTTAACCTAAATTCTAATCGGAGAACACCATGCAATGGCTGAAAGGTAAGAAAACCTACATCATCGCCGGCCTGATGGCCTCGGCGTCACTCGTTCACCTCATGTCAGGTGATATGGGCCTCGCGGAATTCGTCACCAGCGAGCACTTGAGCACTCTTTTGGAAGGCGTGGGCCTGGGGACCCTCCGGGCCGGCGTATCCAGCAATCGTGGTTATTAATTTCGCACTCGCCGCGCTGACTGCGCTTGTTCTGGCCGGGAACCCCGCGTCCTCGTCCGACAAGAACCGAATCCTCGATGCCCGTTGGTCGCTCAATCCCGCCGGGCAGTTGCAGTTGTGGTTTGATCCTCTACACAACGGACGGGATGAATTTGAGGAGACGTACACGGTGATCCTCAATGACCGCGCACCCAAAATGTGCGGCGACCCGGATGGCACCGGCCGGCATACCTGGTTCTTCACCGATGCCCTCCTGATCGAAGTGGTGCCGGTGCGTTCACAGGCTACCCCAATCTACCCCCATCCTCAAAAACGTAAGGAACTCCCGCGATGACTTTGGAAATATTGCGAACAGTTACGCCCTTCATCACCTTGTTGCTGATGATCGGGGTGTGGGTGATCGGCTGGCTGGTCAAGCGCCTCATGACCGAAAGCGGTTTGCATTTTGCCGATCTCAAGAAAGAACTGAAGCACAAGATCGATCAGCGTAGCTGGGAGCTGGAAAAACGCATGGACAAGCTGGAGCGCGACCTCGAAAAACTCGAAGCCTCCCGCCTCGTCGATCAGAAGTATCTGTACGAGCAGTTCGTGCCCAAGGAAGGGTTTTACCGCACCATCGGCAAAACCGAAAGCTCCATCGGGCGCATCTTCAAACTCATCAACGAACTCAACAAAACGGTCCACCGACTCCCCTCACGGGGAGGGGGGGGCGAATCGCCGCAGACCAGCGTGACGCTGGACCCAATTTTTGAATTGTGTCCAACGACCGTCGACAGGAGTCAACAGTCAGCGAGCTCCCCCTCCGGAGAGGAGTCGCCGCCCCCTTCCCATGAATGAAGCCCATCACGATGCCTCCCTCCAACAGTTGATGGAGGAAATGGTCGACGCCAAACAGGCCGTCCAAGCAGTCCTCAAAATTTCGCCGGAAGACATTCAGCTCCACCGCATTCACGGGATGTACACCGGCCATATCCTTGACATCCGCAAAACCATGATGCAGGAGCAGGCCGTCGACCGCGATCAACTGCTGATCGACACCCTGAAAGGGGTGGTCAATTTCCTGCTCCAGAAAGACGAGGGGGAATCGGCCCAATTCATCGGCGACAACCTGGAAGAGATAGGAAATAAGGTGAAAGAATTTTGGCAGGATTCAAAAGCATTTCCAAATTGGCCAACGGCTACGACGACATCCGGCAACTCATCGCCCGCGCCCTCACGCCCTTCGGCAAAACCACCCCCAAACAAAAAGAGCGGCGCAAAAAACGGGCGCAGAAAGACCTCCGCTTCTTCGCCGAAACCTACTTCCCGCATTACCTGACGGCCCCGCCGTCGGAAATGCACCTGGAATTTTATAAGCTGTTCCAAACGGCGATTAATTCCGCTGCAAAAATTGGCAGTCCGGGCTTCCGGACCGCGCAGGCGGCGCCGCGGGGTCATGCCAAATCGACTCTCTCCTCCCTCATCCTTCCGCTGTGGTGCATCATCGGCGAGAAACGCCGTTTCATCGGACTGGTGTCCGACACCACCGAGCAGGCGGCGGACTTTCTCGAATTTATCAAGGCCGAACTCGACGCCAATGAGCGCCTTCGTGAAGATTTCCCCGAGGCCTGCGGCGAGGGTAAAGTCTGGAAAGCGGGACAAGCCATCACTCGCAACAACGTCCGCCTCAAATGCTGGGGCAAACGCAAAGCCATGCGCGGTGCACGGCATGGCAGTGTGCGACCGGATTTGATCGTCTGCGACGACCTCGAAGGCGACGAGAACATCGACTCGCCGCAACAGCGCGCGAAAGACCGCGAATGGTTTTTCAAAGCGCTCATGAAAATCGGCAGCCGCAGGACGGTGACGGTCGTCGTCGGTACGATTCTTCATTACGATTCGTTACTGGCGCAATTGTTGAAACGTCCCGGCTGGACCGGCCACAAATGGCAGGCGATCCAACAATGGTCCGCCTCTCCTTTATGGGAACAATGGGAAGCGGTGTACGTGGCGCGCCAGGAGGACCAGGCCGACCGATTCTTTAACAAGCATCAAAGGGCGATGCTCGACGGCACCGATGTCCTCTGGCCGGAAGTGGAGGATTATTATTACCTCATGAAAATGCGCGTGTCCGATGGCCCGGCCTTCTTCGATTCGGAAAAGCAGAACGAGCCGGTGAATCCCGACGACTGCCTGTTCAGGGAAGAGTGGCTGACCTTTCTCGATGAAGAGCGCGTGCTCCGCAACCTGGAGTGGAAAACCTATAGCGGGTTTTATTGCGCCGTTGACCCGTCACTCGGCAAGCAGTCGAAGGGCGCCGACCCGTCCGCCATCATCGTGGCGGGTGTCGATGCCGAAGGCTATGTCGATGTGCTGGAGGCGGATATCCGGAAACGTCCGCCCGACGCCATCATGGAAGACTTGTTAACTCTGCATAAGAAATACCGCTTCACCCTGGCGGGGATCGAGGAGATCCAGTTTCAGGAATTATTTAAGGATTGGGTCATCAAGGAAAGCACGAAGCGCAAACTCTACCTGCCCGTCGAGGGTATCCGTCCCAACAGCGATAAAGTCCTGCGTATCTCCAAAATGCAGCCGCACATCAAAAACGGCATCATCCGTTTCCAGCGGAACCAGACGCAGTTGATCGACCAACTGAGATACTTCCCGAAAGCCGACCACGACGACGGACCCGATGCCCTCGAGATGGTCTTCAGCCTCATCACCCACCACACCAGCTTCGGCCCGCGAATTCGAAATCTATCCGTTTGAAAACCCCTTGCCCCTCCCGCTCCCGGGCCTTAACCTGAGAGCATGGATCAAAACCCATCAATCCCTGCGCCTCTACCGGTATTCGAGATTATACGCAACGCCTTGCAGTTTGCCTGGGACAAGCGGGCGCGGATGCTGCGTGCCTTATCCATTCCAATGGCCGTGATGTTTATTTTGGGCGCCATTCACTATATTGCCGAGATCGTTTCTGAAACCCCCGGTTACCCGCAAAGTGAAATCACCCGGCTTGACATTAGCCTCTGGCTGATTTCCATTCCCTTTTATGTCCTTTTTGCAATCACCTGTCATCGACTGGTACTCCTTAGAGATAGCGGTATCGCGACTTATGGCAATCTCACCTGGAGCAAACGGGAAACCCGGTTCTTCTGGTGGGGTGTGTTCATACCTCTGGCCTATATGCTATTGATCATACTGTTTCCTATCGGTTTTGGACTTTTAATCAGGGTCTTCCCTGATTTTGGAAAATCTCCATCCGATTTGGCCGATTCGTTTTGGTTTAAAATGTTTGGCTATCTATTGTTTCTTCCATCCACTTATATAATTGCACGGCTCAGCCTGATCTTCCCGGCAACCGCTGTGGACCGGCAAGTCGATATCAAATGGGCCTGGAATCTGTCGCGCAACAATAGCTGGCGGCTGACCGTGGTGGTTGGGATTTTGCCCTGGGTCTTCGCTTTCTTTCAAGGCCTGTTTGCAAGGGACAGCGCAACACTGGTGGAGGACTTAATTCACCTCATGGTGAGCTTTATCTTTTTGGCCGTGGAGATTGTCGCCCTCTCCTTCTCCTATAAGCATCTGGCGGAACAGGTTGCCCCTCCCGCTTCCGCGGTCTTACCCTGAAAGGAATATAAAGTGAAGACCCTTGCTTTTCTGCTGATGATCAGCCTGGCCGGGGGAGCTGCGTTTGCGCAGAGCCCTCCGGCACAGGCCTCGGAACAAAAGGTCATTGCGGTCGTTCTAGGAAAAAAGATCACGGTCAAAGACAAGGACCGGCTCAAGGGCCTGATTTTCGGGACACTCCTGGAACAGTTCGCCAAGGAAAACCGGATCGAGCCGACCGATGAGGAAATCGACACATTCATACAAAAGAACGAGGAAATAAAACAGCAACAGAACCTCCAGTTTAAGAAAAAACGGGAACAGTTGATCGCCGAGTTGAAGGATCCCAACCTGACCCAAAGCCAGCGTAAGGAGAAGCAACAATACCTGGAGACCCTCGATAAAGTTCTCAAGTCGAACCGCGAGACGAATGAGCTGACGAAAAAACTGACGCAGGAACAGGAGGAACAACTGCGCCCGATGCTACGCCGCATGGCGCGGCAGTTTGTCCGGCGATGGAAGATCAACAAGGCGCTCTTCGCGAAGTACGGGGGACGCGTGATTTTTCAGCAGGCGGGTGTGGAGCCGCTGGACGCCTATCGGGACTTTTTGCAGGAACAGGAAAAAAACGGCGCGTTCCGGATTCTCGACCCGAAGTATAAAGCACCCTTCTGGCGATACTTTACAAACGATGCCATGCACAGCTTCTATGCCGGTGACGATGGAGCGAAGTTCATAAACACCCCCTGGTGGCTGATGGAACCACAGGAATGAACATGAATACCCAACCCACCGAAGACGGTTCGCCGTTGATGATCCTGCAACATTCTTATTGCAGGACCCTGGTGGCCTGTCTTCCCGCTTCCGGGCATTAACTTGAGAGGGTAGATGATAATGAATAATACAAATTGGATTTTGGGGTTTGTGCTCGTGGTAGCTATATTAGCTAAACTCTATTTCTTATTAAGTTATTAATAAGCGGTTTTTATTTTTCATCCACGCACCTCCCCCCCTCTTTTCCAAAAGGCATAACTCCCTTTGAAATAACTCGTTCCCCGTTTCCATACCTGTTTGACTTCCTACCTTGTGAGAACGTCCTCCTCCCCGGAGGGGGAACTGGCTGACGGTTGACGTCTTACGATGTTCTCCCCGCGCAATTGGAAGTTTCAAAATTTGCTCCGGGCCTTGCCCGGCTCCTCCCCGGAGGGGGAGCTGGTTGACCGTTACCTGCATTGTCAATCATCATGCACAATTGAAAATAGGTAAAAGATGAAAATTGCTCACTGGTTCCGACGTAAAGTCAGCGCGGCGACGCGTGCGCTCACCCTGATGATGCCCCTGCCGCATGGCTTCGGTATGAAAGCGAATTACGAATCGATCGCGCGCGAAGGTTACATGACCAACAGCGTCGTCTTCGCCTGCATCCGGGAAATCGCCGAGGCCTCAGCCGGCGTGCCCTGGCAGTTGTTTCAAACGCAATCGGATGGCGCACAGAAAGAACTCACCGACCATCCCCTGCTGAAACTGATCGACCAACCCAATCCGTTCCAGGGAAGATTCGAGCTGATCGAAAACCTCACCGCTTACCTGTATCTTTCAGGTAACGCGTATCTGGAGGCCGTCGGGCCGACGTCCGGTAGTCGCGGTTCCAAACCGCCGACGGAACTGTATGTGTTACGACCCGACCGCATGGCCATTCTGCCCGATCCCACCCACTTCATCCGCGGCTACGAGTACAAGGTCGCGGGTCAGTCGGTGAAGTTTTCGCGCGACCAGGTCATGCATCTCAAGTTGTTTCATCCGCTGGACGACTGGTACGGCCTGTCACCCATACAGGTGGCGGCTTTGCCGGTGGACAAGATCAACGCCAGCGACCGGTGGAACGCCGCCCTCCTCCAGAATTCCGCGGTGCCCTCCGGTGCGCTGGTGTCCAAGAAGCGCCTCACTGACGAGCAGTATGGCAGGCTCAAATCCGAGATGCGCGAGCAGTACCAGGGCGTCACCAACGCACGTTCGCCGCTGTTGCTGGAAGAGGACATCGACTGGAAAGAAATCGGCAAGTCGCCGAAGGAGATGGACTGGATCGAAGGCCTCAAATTCAGCGCCTTGCAGATCGCACAGATCTACAACCTCCCGCCGGAGTTGATCGGCCTGCAACCCGCCACCTACCAGAATCGCAAGGAAGCGCGAAAAGCTCTCTATACAGAAGTCGTGCTACCGGCGCTCAGCCGCCTGCGCGATTCCCTCAACACCTGGCTGACGCCGCGCTTCGGTGACGGCCTCCTGCTGAACTTCAACCGCAACGCTATCGAAGCCCTGTCCGAAGACCAGAGCGCGTTATGGAAGCGCGTCAACGAGAGCCGGTTCCTCACCCTCAACGAACAACGCCAGATGGTCGGCTACGAAGCCATCCCCGGCGGCGACTCCTTCCCGGAGGGGGAACTCGCTGACCGTTGACTCCTGACGACGGTCGTTGGACGCAATTCAAAGTTTTAATTTATCTGCGGCGATACGCCGCCATTATGCCGATGGAGCATCACGATGAAGGAATACCATTCTTTTGAATTCAAGTTAAACGACGTGTCCGACAACGGTCAGTTCCAGGGCTACGCCGCGACCTTCGGCAACGTCGATTTGGGAAACGACGTGGTGGAACCGGGAGCGTTCGAGCAGTCTCTGCGTGACACCGGGGGCGGGAAGATTCCCATCCTCGACCACCACAACCCGGCCCAGCAGATTGGCTGGAACCTGGAAGCCCGGGAAGATAGCATCGGCCTGTTCGTGCGGGGTCAACTCGACCTCAACGTGCAGGCCGCCCGGGAACGCCACAGTCTGATGAAGCTGGCCGCCCAAGTCGGCGGACGCAGTGGATTGTCCATCGGATTTCAAACCGTGCGCGACGAACCCGACCCGGAGAATTTCAAAATCCGTTGCCTTAAGGAAATCCGCCTGATGGAGTACAGCCTCGTTACCTTCCCGATGAACCCGGAAGCCGGCGTCACCCGAATTAAGACCGACAACGGATTAACCCTTCAAGAATCATTGCACACCTTACTAACTCACCTGCGCGCCAATTAATTCCCTCCCTTCATTATCAAGAAGACGGAGCGCAGGACCCCACACAAGGAGTTTCTGAATGCAGGACCTTAAACAACTCGTCAACGACATCAACCATTCCTTTCTCGAGTTCAAAACGAGAAACGACCAGCGCCTGTGCGAGCTGGAAAAAGGGCGGCGCGATCCGCTCATCAACCAGCAGGTCGACACCCTCGCCCGCGAAGTGCAGAACCTGGCGGAAATCAAATCCCGCATGGAGCACATTGAAACGCAACTCAACCGGCCCGTGTTCGAAACCGGCAACCGGTTTGAAAGTTCCTTGCGGCACGAACAGAAGCAGATTATCAACAAGTACCTGCGCTACGGAGAAAGCGCGTTGACCCCGGACGAAGTCAAGCAACTGTCGGTCGACAGCGATCCCCAGGGCGGTTACTGGGTGACCGGCGAAATGTCGCAACAGGTCATCACCAAAGTGTTCGAAACCTCGCCGATGCGCACCCTCGCCACGGTAGAAACCATCAGCTCTGACGCGCTGGAAATTCCCGAGGACATCGGCGAAGCGGCTGTCGGTTGGACTGCCGAGACTGGTGTGCGCAGTGAGACTGCTTCGCCCACCATCGGTGTCCGGCGCATCCCGGTGCATGAAATCTACGCCATGCCCAAAGCCACCCAGCAACTGCTCGACGACGCACGCGTCAATGTTGAGGAATGGCTGAGCGGCAAAATCGCTTCCAAAATGTCCACCACTGAAAATACCGCGTTCATCAACGGCGACGGTGTCGATAAACCGCGCGGCGTGCTGACCTACCCGGCAGGCGCGACCAACCCCGGTGAAATCGAGCAGATCAATTCCGGCAGTGCCGGTGCGCTCACCGCCGACGGTTTGCGCTCGTTGTTCTACGCACTGAAAACGCCGTACATCCGCAACGCACGCTGGATCATGGGACGCTCCACCATCGAGACCATCTCCAAGTTGAAAGACGGCGGCGGTGAGTACCTGTGGTCACCGGGCCTCAAGGAAGGCGAACCGCAGATGTTGCTGGGCCATCCCATCGACCGCATGGAAGACATGCCGGCGGTTGCCGCCAACGCTCTGCCGGTCGCGTTCGGTGACTGGAAGCAGGCGTACACCATCGTCGACCGCGCCGGGGTACGCGTCCTGCGCGATCCCTACAGCTCGAAACCCTTCGTGCTGTTCTATACGACCAAGCGGGTCGGCGGCGACATCACCAACTTTGAAGCGATGGCCATCCAAAAAGTGTCTGCTTAACGGCGGAGCATCATTTCCAAAATATTAAGAATAATCAAAGGAGAAACGAATGCGAGACATCAAGAACAATCTGGACGGCGTCAGTTCCATCGACCCGGCCAGCTATACGGCAACCACCAACGGGTCCGGTGTGGACTTGCGGGATTTCGACGGCGCAATGATGATGTTTCAGGCCGGTACTGCCGACACCGGGAGCGGTAACGAAACTTACGCCCCAGGGGTGGAAGAGTCGGACGACAACTCAACTTACTCTACTGTCGCCGCGTCCGATCTGGAAGGCGTGCCGGTCAACATGACGGCGAACTCGGTTCAGCGCGTCGGTTACAAAGGCGCCAAGCGGTACATCCGCGCGGTGCTGACTCTGGGCGGCACAACTCCCTCCATCAATGCTTCGGCGCTGGTCATTCGAGGTCTGCCGCACCATGCCCCCCTCTAACGAGGGATGAAACTTGCTCAACGTGATTGCCAGAAAGAATCGTTGAGCGCAATTTAGCGAATCATGACTTCCCTCAACTGTGAGGGAGGTCATGAAGCTGAGGAAAAATATGAAAGTGAAAATGAATCGCACCTGTTTCGGGTCGCCCGACGGGATGCAGGTGAATGAATATAAAAAAGGCGAGACCTATGACCTGCCGGACCCACTGGCCGAGGTGTTTGTCCAGCAACGCTGGGCCGTAAAGGTCGTCAAGACTCCCCGGAGGACGAAAGATGCGGGCGCCGCTCCGGAAAATAAATCCGTGAAAAATAAAATGAAACGCAAAACCAAACGAGGTGGTCATGGCGCTTAAGCTGAAAACCCCGCCTGCTTCCGAACCGGTGACTTTGGCGGAAACCAAGTCTTACCTTAAAGTTACCGGCACCACAGACGACACGTTGATCAGCCAGATCATCACCGCCCTCCGCAAAAGTTGTGAAGACTGGACCGGGCGTGTGCTGGTCACACAGACCTGGACCTTGTGGCGCGATGCGTTTCCGCACCGGGAAAAGGATCGCCTGCCACACGCCGGGTATTTCGAATTGCCGGTGGACTTCGCCGACGAGGCGCAACGTGTGGTTTGCATTCCGCGTCCACCTTTGCAGGCGGTGACCTTTTTGAAAACGTATAACACCGGCAACCAGGCGACGACCTTCGACGCCGGCAAATATTTTGTGGACGCCGCATCCGAACCGGGGCGGGTTGTTTTAAATCAGTCCAGCGCGTGGCCGACGGGTCTGCGTCCGGTCAACGCGGTGGAGATTGAATTCATCGCGGGTTATGGCGACGCCTCGGCGGTGCCCGACGCGCTCAAGCAGGGCATGCTGTTGTGGATCAAACTGCTTTATGCCGATAGAAACTGGTTGTTCGAGTTGGGCGAGTCAACCGCCGGATTGATCGAGTTCAATCGCAATGACGTGCCACCACCGGTGGCCTCGTTGTGGTCGCCCTATAAAATCTATTCACTGGACCCGAGGTGACCGTGAGCATCGGATTCTTCTTTCCCACGCAGTCGGCACCGACGGCACAATGGGTGCCCGGCAAACCGCCTCTGCTTCCGGTGTGGAGCACCACTGATTATCCTGAACAACTGACTGGCGAGACGGCGGGAGGTGCGTTGTATGTGCAGGACAAGGGACCTCAGCGCGAGCGGTTTGAGTTGAAGTTTGAACGTATCACCCAAAGCGACCGCGACGCGGCCTTGGCGCTTTTTAACGCTGTCAAGAAATCGTTCAGTCCCTTTGAGTACCAGGATGCCGAAGGCACTCCGCACAATGTTCGCTGGCTGAACGGGTTCGAGTTTCAGGAAACGGTGCCCGGCCGCTATTCGGGAACCCTCCATTTAAGAAAAGAATAACTGCACACTCGTGGCAGCCATTGGGAGATTCATTCGATGATTGATTGGCAAAACGCAAATTTAAAAGAGTTCACCTTTGACGTGGATGTGGAAGGGATTCAAGAGATCGGATCTTCGCAGGTGTTCCCGGTCAAGGTACACACCCAGGACGGCACCCCCGCCTTCACCTGCACCGTTCCAGTGCGTGCAGAGTTTTACCGTCAGTTGAAACAAACCGCCGACTGGGAATCGGCCCTGCTCAAAATTCTGAAGAGCCGGGTGCGGGAGGAAATCCTGAAACGTAAGAAACACAATCCCGTTCCCATAGAAGATAAACTGCAACTGATCGGTAAACAAATTTCAACCGCGGACTGATGCATGCGCACTTTTACCGGCGGGTTCACTGCCACCAAAAATAAAAAAAGTCATCAACCGGTCAACCTCCTGAAAATTGCCTGGC
The DNA here is from genome assembly GCA_965237905.1 of Nitrospinaceae bacterium. Classification (GTDB taxonomy): domain Bacteria; phylum Nitrospinota; class Nitrospinia; order Nitrospinales; family Nitrospinaceae; genus SZUA-226. The sequence goes on from OZ250172.1 coordinate 1,735,290, forward strand.
CTGCCATTGGCGCGTTTCCGGCGAAGACGCTGAATCTTGCCGACCGCGCCGTGACCATTGATGGCGTGGACTGGTTGCCGTTGGTGGAGGACTGGGGCGCGATTGAAGGAACAGGTTTGGATGCCCTACTTCAAAACTCGGGAGAGGAGAAGGCAAAGGTGGAGTTGGTGAACGCGCCGGTGGATTTCGGTGAGGGACCGCAACGGTTCTCGGACCTGTTGTTTGAGTATCCGCCGGAAGCGGCCACGGGCGTTCTGTACCAGTGGTTCGAGGGCGAGGGATTGGTCACTGGCGATCAAACCGAATTGCTGACCGCTCGCATCGTTGACCCTGTGGATTATGACGAGCGTATCTGTTCGCTTCATTTGGTAGTGGAGTCAGCGCATCATGGCCGTCGCATGGTGGGCAACACGTTGACGCTAACGGATTATCCGGACGCGCCGGAGACTTCCATCGGATTGATCAAGCCGATTGTCATCGGTCAGGTGGAGGATGTACCCGGTGTGCCGGTGCGGCAGGTGTATAACACGCGGCTGGCGTCCGTGGCTTTGCCCGGTGCGAGTACGTTGGACGTCGCCTCGACTCTCGGGTTTGCCGCCAGCGGATCGGTGGTGATCAACGATGACACCATCAGCTACTCGGGAGTCACTGCCACTCAGTTTACCGGATGCAGCGGCATCAATGAATTTCATTACGCGGGTGACGAGGTGATCGAGAGTGTGTCCGATCACCGTTACCTGTTAAGCGATTCCGACTACCCTATCTTCAGTATCAGCAACGTGAAGGTCGCGGGGGAGTTGTCGGACGGTGCGGGTTATGCCATCGACCTGGCCCAGGGGGAAGTGGTTTTCAGCGAAAAACCGCGCAAGGTGGTTTCTATCGACACGCGGTTTCTGCAGGCGCAGTTTGATGCCACGGCTACCGGCAACACCGCCATCGATCCGCTCAACGCCACCAACCCTCTTTCCCGAACCGCCTTCGCGCAAATTTCCCAGGTCAACCGCAAGTTGAAACTGCAACAGATCACGAACATGGCCGCTCTGGGTGAAATCAATAAGGTTCTTCTGCGTGTCGAGTATTTTGTGGAGGAGAAACTACCGAACGATCTGATCGTTGCGCGGCTGGAGGGTTTGGGCGATGTGGGCACGTTATCGTCTCCCGCCGATGTGGATTTAGCCAGCACCACTGGCGATACGGATATCACCCACAATCATCTCGACACATTTGGTTTTCCCGTCAACATCCCCAACCACCTGCACACCGCCACCACCGAGGCGGACCGGGTGGTGATTCAGGGCGCGTCCAGCGGTCCGGCGGGCAACCTGACGATCACCGATCCAAACGACATTGGTCCTTTTTCTATTGCCGTCACTTTCCCGGCACCGCCCAGTGGAACTTTGAAAGCGGAATACAAGGTGACTTGGAGATACAAAACGGTCACTTTTGCGTCCGGCATTCCGACGTTGAAGTTCGGCACGCATGTGATCGGAGTGTTCAACGGTGTTCGGGCAGATTTCGATTACACACAGAATTTCACGGTTGCGTCAGGTACGGGTGGCGATACCTGGAACATTACGCTGAGCTCCGGCTTTATGAAATTTGATCTGATGTCGGTCGAGCGTACCATTTATTACGCACCCAACCCCGCGACGTTGTCGAATCCGCTGGACACGGTGAAAGGCGGAGGCGTCACCCAGCACGGATCGATACCGGTACTGACGGCTACCACCGAAAAGTCCACCAACACGGTGGTGAACCATTTCGATATCAGTTCTCTGGTGAACCGCGACTGGAGCTGGTTCACCAATAAGGTGGTGGAGATTGAGTACACCGGCAGTTTCGACGGTCGGACGGCATACATCATTCATACCGCGTTTGAAATCGAATACGCACGCCGGCGCTTGGAAGCGACCGATGCAGTGACCGCTGATGTGGCCGGTGTCAAAGATGATAGCGTGGGGACGGTTACCGGAACACCGGATGTAGTGATTGAACGGCCCGATCATGTGTTTCGCTGGTCGATTCTGAATCTGCTGGGCCTAACCGCTGCCATCATTGATGATTCTTCGTTTAACCAAGCGGGAACAGAATTGGGCAATGTCATCACCGGCGGTTATAAGCTGGCCGGTGTGGTTCAAAGTAAAGTGTTGCTGGAAACGCTGTGGCGGCAATGGATGAAGGAAAGCCGTTCGCATCTGTTCTGGGATCCCGTCGGTAAAGCCCGGCTGCAGTTTCGTCCCATTAATCGGTCGTTGGTTGCGGTGGGCAACGAAGTGAAAGCACTGACCGAAAGTATGGTGCGCCTCGATCCAGAGACCGGGGCCGGTCGTATTCAATTTCAACGGACGCCTTCCGACGGGGTGGTCAATCACATTGAGCTGGGGTACCAGCGCGATTGGGTAGCGGACCACTACCGGAAAATTCATGTGGAGTCGGACAATGACACGATCGGCCTGTTCGGAAGGCGCGAACGGCCCGACGAATTTTTCTTCGACTGGTGCCGCAATTCCGTTATGGCGGAAGATCTTGCCCAATTTTATCTGGCGGAATTGAAAGAGCCGCAGACTCTGATTGAGTGCGAGGTTTTTCTCGATCAACTGGAATTGGAGCGGGGGGACTTCGTCACCGTATCGCATCCGCTGATATCGGGATCGAGCGCACTACATGGCATCGTGTTGCCTGGAAGTCATGTTCCCGGCTCGGGAAAAAAGCGGCGCATGGACGAATTGGATTTGCTGATTCGTTTGTTCCCCAGCGAACATTTGCGCGATCTGCTGGGTGAGACCGTAGGGATCACGGATGCTTTGAGTTTCCTCGCGGGCTTCGAGCTGGACATGCCCGAGTCGATAACGATTACCGATGCCGGTTTTATTGATGAGTTGGATGGTTGGGGTTCCCAGGATTGGGGAACCAGCGGGTGGGGAGGCCTGGCGCCGCTGTGATGCCGGATGGAATCCTCCAGGAAGAAAGAATTACGTTAACCCTCTGCGGACCGGAGGGAGAGATCAAAGAACAGTTCACCTTTATTACACAAAGGAGTCGATCCCATGATTGTCGATTCAGGACTACAACATATCGCCGACCAGATGTCGGACCAGAGTCAAACAACCATGAGCCACTTGGCGGTGGGCACGGGAACCAACGCGGAGGCGGCCAGCCAGACAGCTCTACAAACAGAAAGCGCACGGGTGGCGTTGACCTCGAAAACCCTCAGTGACAAGAAGGTGGTGTACGTGGGTGACTTCCCTGCCGGGGTGGGAACGGGCGCAGTGACCGAAGCCGGTTTGGTCAATGCCGCATCGGCGGGCGTTCTGCTTTCGCGGATTGTGTTTCCCGTCAAGAACAAAGGCCCGAGTGATACGCTAAAGATCATTATCGAACACACTTACGCCCGAGGTTAATACATGCCGACTTTCACACCAAGATTAAATCTCACCCAACCCGATACCGGGAACAAGACTTGGAAAACCGACATCGAAAACTGGGCCAACCAGTTGGACAAAATGGCTGCTCAGTATTTGACGTTTCACCTCGGCGGCGCGGCGATCGATGAGGAAGTAATTTTCGACGGTCACTTTTTCGATGAGGACGTCACTATCATCGAAGTCACTCTATACGCGCGCGAAGCACCGAGCGGTGCGGCCTTTACCATCGACTTTACCAAGGGTGGGATCGAACAGACGAAAACCGCGACTCTTGCAGACAGTTCGAACAAGGGTAACACGGCGATCACAGGGTTGAGTTATACCACACTGGAGGAATTTGGCATCAAGGTGAAGAGCGTGGGCAGTGCCGACCCCGGTTCCGAAATTACGATTCTCGTTCACTACCATATCAAGGCCTTGCCTTAAGGAGACATTATGCTCAGCCGCAAACTGGTTTTTATTTTTATTCTGCTGTTGGCTATAGCCAACCCCGCATCGGCGATCAAGTACAAGGGCGACTTGGAAGCCAACGAATCGTTGACTTTGCCGGAGCAAAGCGCGAAACCCGCCAATCCTTCATCGGGCAAACATAAGCTGTACTTCAAAGATGACGGAGCCCCGTACTCTCTCGATCCATCCGGCAATGAAAATCCCATCAACAGGGCCGGGATTAAAAACTACCTCATCAACGGCGGTTTCCGGTTATGGCAGAGAGGGACCAGTTTCACCACAATGGATTCTTATGGGGCCGATCGGTGGAAACACGGGTCTCCCGGTACCGCCACCGTCAGCCGTCAGGAGTTTACGCTGGGTCAAACCGATGTCCCTGGGGAACCGGAATTTTACTGGAGGAACGATACGACGGTTGCTGGTGTGGGGACAGCTACATTGTTCAGGCAACGGATCGAGGATGTCCGAACCTTGGCCGGGCAAACCGTAACGCTTTCTTTTTGGGCGAAGGCCGATGCCAGCAAAATATTCCAGGTTGTCATACAGCAAGTATTCGGTACCGGTGGATCCCCCAGCGCAGATATTATCGCTTTAAACCAATCGCAACCCATAGAAACGGCGTGGACTCGATATACCTATACCGTCACGATCCCATCCATCAGCGGTAAGACGTTGGGCACGAACGACGACGATTATCTGGAAATTCTAATCCAAGAGACGTCAGGCTTCTCAACTTTTACACTCGACGTAGCACAAATCCAACTCGAAAAGGGAGCGGTTGCCATAGCGTTCGGGTATCGCCCTATAGGTTTAGAATTGAGATTAGCTCAAAGGTATTACTGTAAGACTTATGCGCAAGGGACCGATCCCGGAACAGCAACACCATCGGGTATAGTCACCGCCGGATTCAATGGAGTGAGCTTATCCCCTCGTCAGATACGCACAAATTGGGTTTTCCCGGTTACCATGAGGGCTGCTCCTTCAATTACCTTTTACGACCAGTTTGGAACTTCCAGTTCCTGGGAGGACGGTAATGGCGGCGGGGCAACCGTAGTGGTTCTTGCCAACACGTCGTCAGACAATTCGGTAAATATTGCCGTAGACACGGCGTCGCTCGCCGATGCAAGAATTTTGGGTCACATCGTGGCGGATGCGGAACTTTGAGGAAAAAATCATCAAATGCTTATCTTTCACACGTATTTTTATTCTATAGGTGTTTGCTGTATGGGCGACGTATCCAATCACTTCTGCGAAGTGGACTCGCAGCAGAATAATCCGTGTTTTATGAACAATAAGCGCGGGATAAATGTGCCTGGCGATATGTCCAACAGCGACCGACGAGTGCTTAACGAGTGGGTCGACGAAAGCAACGCTATCTCTCCCCAGATCCTGCTCTGGTATTATTTTGGTTGGATGCCTTTAATGATGTCTTGGATGGTTTGATTGAGGGTCTTAATATCGATCGGTTTGGTGATAAAGGCATCCATTCCGACAACGAGACAATCAGTTTTTTTAGCCTCCTCGTCGTGGGCCGTCATGCAATAATGGGGGTGTAGACAGGCGTTGCAATCGATAAGGCCTTCTCTTTGGCCCTTATTTTCCGGGCGGCTTCGATCCCGCTGATACCTGGCATCTCTAAGTCCATGAGAATGACATCAAAGGAGCCCTCCAGAAAATAGTCCACAGCCTCCTTACCATTTTCAGCAGTGGTGATCTCATGACCTCTTTTTTCTAACAGCCGGGTGGCTAGATCCAGATTGGCCGGGTTGTCATCCGCCAGGAGAATTTTGTATGTGATAGTGGACATTATAAATCTTTCCAGGCGCCAATAATTTTACCAACGATTGGTTGCGGGTTTTCGTTCAAATCGATGATCTGTATTTCTGCATTAGGATTGATCGGCCGCAGGATGAGCAGATGGGTTTTCTTTTCAAGAAACTTGGCGGTTAGGCCTCCCTCATGATATATGGCAAACATCTTATTTTTGACAATTATTTTATCATCCCGGTCGATAACGACAATATCTCCAGGGTGGAGCATGGGTTCCATGGAATGGCCGTCGACCCGGCTGGCCACCAGATTGGTGCGCTTGCCGGCGGCGCGGATATGAAGCAGGACATAGTCTTCAATATTCTCCTGCGGGATGATCGGTTGTCCAGCGGCGATGGCTGATTCGGTAAGTGGCACCGAGACGAAATCCTCTCCAGAAATTTGGGGAATTTTTTGGGCGCTGGTGGTCTGGAAAATTTTGAGCTGGGGGCTTTGAAACAGCAGGGATCCATCATCGGTGAGAGCGGACGGATGGACCTCCAGAATTTCACTGAATCTCTGAATTAAGTCGCTTGAAAACAGGCATTTACCCTGCTCATACAGCTCAAGCACTTTGGGAGATATCGATAATTTTGACCCCAATTCATTTTGTGACCAGCCTCTTGAGATTCGGAAACCCTTAATTCTTTTGGCAATTATCTGATTTAAGTGGGAAGAGGGTTCGATTCCTGATATCAACCATTGGAGATCTATATGAAAGTATTTAGCGATTTTGGAGAGTGATTCTGGATCAGGTAAACTCTTACGTTGAATACATTTTTTTATGTTTTCATAATTCAAGCCCACGCTTTGGCAAAAGTCCGCCAGGGACTGCCCTTCCTGCAGAACGAGTATTCTATTTAAAACCTCACCAGTTTTTATATTAGGCATACAAAATATATATTGACATTAAGGGACATTTGTCCCATACTATAACACAGATAGGGACAATTGTCCTAATATTTTTAACTATTTGTATAATAAGGATAAAATTGTTAAAAATTTTAAATTGAATGTTTGAATGGGTGATAGATGTTGCAAGCATCGCACAAAAAATTCCGCAATCAAATATATTTATAGTCATTAGGATGCAAATACTTCTAATTAGGGAAGGAATGAGTCGCTTTTGCCAAAATTGAAAGTGCGGCAAGTTTGTGTGTTGGATCGTTTTGATAATGGGGAGTCTGATGAAGAAATTGAAACTTGTTAAGACCAGTGGAAAGAAAGCTACCCAACGGTTATTTCGATGCCCGGTGGTGGTCCTGACCTTGGCCAACGGTGAGGTTGTAAAAAGAGGTTGTGGCCGGGCTGGGATGTCGGAATTTGACGCCTGTCTGAGATGTTTGTATTGCGGAAATTACCTGTATAAGAAGGCTCCCAGTTTGGAATCCATGTGGTTTCATTTTCGCTGGGCCAGGGAATTCTGGAGGATTCACAACAACCATGGCCGTGATTTTGTGAATGGGATTCCGGTGATGGGGAAAGCGGAAACGTTGCCCTCCTCCTGTCTTCCGGATTTAGCTGAGTCCAAGCCTCCCTGGTGGTTCCCATATTTTTTAAAATACAGCGATCAGGAATTCCGGGAATATATGTTTAATTTGAAAACGGGTTGAGATACACCATGGCTTCAATAGATAACCAAAGACCGATCTGCGCCGTACATTCCGTATCCTCCAAAGTCTGCACTGGGGAGGTGATGGAGGTGGTTCTGCATTCGGGGAATTCCACTGAACAGGACGCTTTTCCCCATAGCTTGAATTTATGCCAGTATCATTATCAATTGGAATTAATGGTTTGGGGGATCAAAAAGTTTTTTCAGGTCTATAACTTATTATTAAACACAAGTGATTGCGAGGATACGGCCAAAAGCCGTTGGCAGGAGGCGTTGGAGCCTTTCCCAGATGATTCGCGTCTTTACTTCAGTTTGCCTGACGAGCTGGAATTCTGGCTAAATCGCTTAGCGGGGGATCTTTCCGACGACGGTTGTCATCCCCGGTCAGAATTTGAGTATCTGAAAGAAGTGCCTATCAACTTGGGCGAGATCTGTTTGACCGACAAACAGTTAATGGCCGTGTGCATGGTATTTTATGGAGGCGTGAAAAAAAAGCGAGCCGCCCAGGCGATGAATATTACCAGCCAGGCCCTGTCCGACCACGTCAAGGCCGCTCTCAAAAAAATCGGGGATAACCTGGCCAGTATTTAACGATTCATTGCTATCCGGGAAAGGCCCAAGGGGGAGGATAATTAGGATGCACAAAATTTTTGATGTTGCGTTTCTTTTGGTTTTCCAGAATCCGCTGCCATAGTGGGTGATCGGGTGCGCTTTCCTGTGTGCGGATGAACAGCTTGGAGATGGGGTCCTGATAGATTTTTACCCATCCCGGCATCGTTTCCATAAAGGTATCAGGTGCCTCGTATTTTTTGGTCAGTACTAAAATGGTAGGGAAATCCCTGAGCAACGCCAGTCCTTCCGGTTTGCCGTATGCAAAGGCCAGGTTCATTTCTATAATGTTTTCCGGGTAAACCGTTCGAAACCGACCGTCGATGGATACCCGGGAATTGGGTGACTTCCAGATCATATATTCCCCCCAATTGAAGGGCACCACCAGATTCCCCTCCAGACCGTTGGCTTCCATGAATTGCGCGGCATAGGTCGGATATACCAGGTGGTCCACCCGAATTTTGAAATCGTCCGCCGCATATTTGTGTAGTTGGATCCCTATCATGAAAGCCACAAACACTCCCAAAACTCCCTGAACGGTCCAATGAAAATGATGGGACAAACGATCGTAATAAGATTTGATGTCCCATTGCAACCAGCGCCCATAGTGCAATAAAAGATAGGGTGCCAGAAGAATTACAGTGAGTATTGTGTGACGCTGATGCTGGAATCCATAAATAATTGCCAGCGCAATGATCAGAATTTCCCAAACGCGTTTTTTGCTCGGTAATAAAAAGGTTCCGAGAAACAGTAGAACCAGAACTTTATATTGCCAGTGAGAGAAATCGGTTAAGCTCACCGGTCCCCATTCGCTAATGGATCGCGGCATCCCGAGGGAATGGATAAAGAAGAGCCATAGGTTATAACCGTAAGGATTGATCAATACCGCCAAGCCGGACAGCAGAAAATACTTCAACAGTAGGCGGCCCCGGCTCTCTCCCGTTTTGTAATATCGGATGACCTCCACCGCAGTGATCACGCCGAAAATACCCAACCCGGCCACCACTCCGCCGTGACTGTTAACCCACAACAGCATAATGAGAGGAGCCCACTTTATGATCCGATGATTGCCGTCAAAAAACTTCTGCAGAACGTAGACCAGCAGGGTCAGGAATAAAAAGGTGGCCAGATGCGGGCGGGCCATGAATCCCGGAGCCATCACTGGAATAATGAGTGCACATAGAATCAAATACACGGTGATATTGCCGGCTCGCGCAAAGTAAATCGAAGAGAGCAGATGAACTATCAAGATTCCCAGGAAGGCTTTGAAAAAAAGCAGGCCGGTCGAGTCAAGGGTGTGGTAAATCAGATAAAACGAAACTTCCATGAGCCATTCATGGTTGATCCAGGTATGCCCCTCAGCGGTATAGGAAAAGGGGTCGGTGTCGTGCACCCCGCCTTGCTCCCAGATGTCTTGCCCAAAGCGGATATGACCCCATAAATCCGGATCTGCCGTGACATAGGAAAATTGAGTGAAGGCGAATGCGTACACCAGGATGCGGATCACGATATAGAAACCATCCCTGGTCACACGTTTGGAAAGGGTGTTTGAATCATCAAGAGTCACTCTAACTAATTTATGGGACGAACCGTCAGGGAACAAGGAAAAAGTGATTTCGCCTGTCCAATAATGAGAGTTGAGGGTTTTCATTTATAAAGTGGAATGCGATAATAACCCTCTTTTTAAAAATCCCGCTTTCAAGGAATCTTTGTGAAAATTATCGTCTGCGTGAAACAGGTCATCGATACCGGCGCGGTTCTGACTCTTAAGGATGGCCAAGTGGATACGGAGGGTTTGCCCCGGGTACTCAATCCTTATGATGAGTTTGCGGTTGAGGAAGCAGTACGCATTCGAGAGCAAGCTCCCGAGGAAACTACGGTGACCCTGATTACCCTGGGTCCAGACCAATTCAAGGATACGCTCCGCAAGGGCTTGGCTATGGGCGCGGATACGGCGGTCCATCTGCTGGATGCCGCTTTTGAGGGCTTGGATTGTCTGGGCGTTGCCACCGCTTTATCCAAGGCGATTTGTACGCTCGAGTATGATTTAATTTTATGCGGTCGGCAGGCGGTGGACGATGATATGGCCCAGGTCGGACCCGCGATCGCGGTGTTGCTGGGTATTCCTTTTGTCACGGTGGTGACAGATTTGAAAATTTCAGATGATCGGCAAAAGGCCAAAGTGACCCGCCAGATTGAAGGGGGTTCCGAGATCATTGAAGCGCCGCTACCCCTGCTGATCACTTGTCAAAAAGGATTGAACGAGCCCAGGCTTCCCTCCCTTAAAGGAATTATGGCCGCCAAGAAAAAGGAGGTTACCCTTCTCGATGCCGCGGCGATTGGCTTCGACGCGAATGGTATGGGTGCCGCCGCCAACCGGGTCCGGGAAACCGCCTTGGAGCTGCCTCCGACCCGTAAAAAAGGCATCATTCTGGAAGGCACTCCGGAAGAAACCTGCTCCCAATTGGTTCAAGCACTACGCGATGAAGCCAAGGTGATTTAGTTGGAAGGTCAGGAAATTTAAAAACGGCAAAAAAAATCCCTCCCTCCGGGCATGGAGGGAGGGGGCAGTCACATTTACAGGCAGAGCTGCGGGGGAAAATGGTTACCAGTACAAGCAACTGTTGTCACACTCTTCAGCTGAAGCGGAAAGCTCAACCTCGGTTGCTTGACTTTGGTTTGAGAGTTTGGATTCTACATATTCCTGGTAATCCTCGGGAATCTCGATATGTCCTATGGCCGTTCCGCCTACAGGTCCCCACATACCGGTATCCAATTCAAACCAGTAGATTCCATCGGCAATATCCCGATCGATATGGTCTTCCAAGGCTAACTGCTCAAAAAATCCCAGTTTGTAGCCGTTGATGAAAACATCATCATATTGAGCTTCTTCTGTGGCCACTGCGGGAAGAGCGGTCATCAGGAGCAATCCCATTACCAAGGCCAAAGACCCTATGGTTTTGGACACGCTCTTTAACTTATTCTGGTTTTGGCTTTTTTTCATCAATATTCTCTTACTCATGATTTCCCCCTGCCGATTTTGCTTTTAATATGAGGCAATATACCCCATTTGTATCGTTAACAGAGGCATTGCAGGTTATATGCCGTATTTGCAACAATTTAGAGAGAAAATATTAACTCTCTGAAATCAAAGGCTTTAAAAATTAAAATATACCCCATCGGGTGTAGTATTTGCTTTTTAAATGTACAGATAATGTGTTTTAGTGACAAAATTCAGCCTCTAGCTGTACCAAAATTGTGAATTTCTCACAATATATTGATTTATAAGAGGGCAATTGTTTATACAATTGAGGACACCGGAGTGCCTTGCAGGGTGCTCTTGTCAAAAATGGAAAATAAAACTAAACTGTTGATATTCCCCTTGCTTGAGGAGATTCAATTGACTCAAAAAATTCAATCAGTTCTGGTGATAGGATTGGGAAAGGTTGGGAAACTGGTCGCAACCTTGCTGTTTGAGAACGGGTATCGGACTACCGGACTGGACTCCAGTTCTCATCAGGGGTACCCCTTCAAAATCATCAAGGGGCGTGTCCAAAGTAAGAGTGTTCTAAAAAAAGCCATTAAAGATCACGATGCTGTGGTCACCTGTCTACCCTACGATCTCAATCTGGAGGTGGCCCGGGAAACCCATAGCGCCGGTAAACATTATTTTGATTTGACCGAAGACGTTCCCACCACCGAAGCCATCAAAAAATTATCCAAAACCGCTAAAGGGGTTATGGCTCCCCAGTGCGGTCTGGCGCCAGGTTTCATTTGTATTGTGGGTGCAGACCTTGCCGGGAAATTTCGCAACCTGCGGAGCATTGAACTGCGAGTGGGCGCATTACCCCAACATCCCCGTGGACTCCTGGGCTACGCCTTCAACTGGTCGCCGGAGGGAGTGGTCAATGAATATTTAAACGATTGCGAAGTCATCAAAGAAGGCATGCGGGCCAAGGTGACTTCTATGGAAGGTTTGGAAACTATCGTCATCGATGGGGTTCCTCTGGAAGCCTTTGCCACTTCCGGCGGGCTGGGAACCATGTGCGAAACCTATGAAGGCAAAGTGGAGCATCTCAATTATAAGACCATCCGCTATCCCGGCCATTGCCAATTGATGAAATTCTTTTTCAACGAATTGTTCATGCGCAAGGACCGTCAGAAGGCAGGTGAAATTCTTGTGAACGCCAAACCTCCGGTGAGTGATGACGTGGTTTTTGTGCACGCCGCGGTGGAGGGTCAGCAGGACGGAAAATTTATGAGAGAGGAATTTGTGCGCAGTTATTATCCGCTCGACATTGGTGGACGTGACTGGCGAGCCATCGCCTGGACGACCGCAGGATCCGTTTGTGCAGTGGTGGACCTGGTGTCGCGCGGTGTTCTTCCACAGAAAGGATTCATCAAGCAGGAAGATATCCCGCTCGACCAGTTTTTTAAAACACCCACAGGCCAATATTTTCTTTCCTAAACTAAGGAACCGTCCCACGATTGATCGTAAGCATCCCCCGTATCTTCAATTTATATTTTCTTTCCTGCATGGCATTTCTGCGGCTGCCTAAGTTCAGCCATTCGATTTTTACACACCGATTAAAATCCAAAATCCGAAATAGATTCTTATAACTCATTGATAAAATAGAGATTAAAAAATAATGGTATTCCTATAAAATTTAGCTATATATTGCTTTATACTAATTTTCAAAGTAACAGGACATTTAACAAGGCCTAACAAGGCCGTTGAAATATTTAAAATAAGGTGGTGGCGCGTGTTTAAATGGGGTTTGTTTAAAAAAGATTTGGCTGATCCGGATATTCCGGATGATATAAAAAAGCAGATGAAGTCCATTTATTCGAAATTTTCCGGCTCCGATCCAGTGGTTCTGGTCATGGATCAATTAGGTCAGGTGATTCGGGAGCAGAAAAAAAAGATAGATGAAAATATACAAAAAGTCGAAGCATTGGAAAAGAGACTAAAGCAGGCTTATCGCGAAAAAAACTTTCAGGCTGATCTTTTGACCAGTATGTGCGATGAAATTCAGGCGCCTATTCATACTATGAATCAGCTTGGAGATTGGTTGAACCAAACCCATCTGGACCCTAATCAAAAAGCGGGTTTCGATTTTTACCGCATCACTGGGAGAAAGCTGAACGATCTGTTTAAAAATATTATTGATGTCGCCAAACTGCGGGAAGGCATTTTTCAGCTGGACCCCATTCCATTTCAGTTGAATGAGGTGGTGCGCGAAATCATGCTAACCCTGAATCTCACTGCCCAGGAAAAGGGAATTTCCTTACACATAAATATTGATCCCGATATTCCCCAATATATTGTTGGAGATATGAAGCGCTTGGAACAGGTTCTGATCAGTTTGATCAATAATGCCATCAAGTTTACTTATCAAGGCGAGGTCCGGGTGTCGATTCAAAAAGGTCGCGATGACGGCGCGGAATGTGTCATTAACTTTTTAGTTATGGATAGCGGGATGGGCATTCCCGAAACTCAGTTGGATACTATTTTTGAGCGTCTGGCTCAGGGCGACCCGGATGTCGAACGAAACTTCGGTGGCACCGGCCTGGGTCTTTATATCTGCAAAAGTTTTGTGGAGCAAATGGGTGGAGCTATTTGGGCCGAAAACCGCAAAGAAGGAGGCGCTACGTTTGGGTTTGGGATCCTGTTTGAAAAAGGATCATTGGAGGAAATTGAAGAAGAGCTTCTGCTTCTCCCTCAAAAAAGAGAAATCGATGACTTCGACCTTGATAGGGGTTTTCCAGGGGATGAGGTTCCCGGAGAAGCAGTTGCGGCTGACAATAACGATAAAAATTTAAAAATTCTTGTCGTGGATGATTGTCAAGATACCTGCCGGTTAATTGAAAGTTATTTAGCAAAGGGTTCCTATGTAGTTGATATTGTGAATAATGGAAGGGATGCCCTTGAGAGGCATGCAACCGGAGAATATGATTTAATTCTGATGGATATTCAATTGCCGGGTTTGGATGGTGTCAGCGCGACCATAGAAATCCGCAGTAAAGAAGTCCAGAGTGCCCGCAAAACCCCCATATTTGCTTTGGTTGGAACTTCCAGTCAGACCAATGGATATTATCTTGCCGCTGATTTCGATCTATCCCTGATGAAACCTATTTCCAAGGACACACTTTTGGAAGCCATTAGCACGCTTAAAATCCCCGACAAAAAAATCGTTAATTAGAAAAAAATATTTTTTCCCGCTTGTTCATCAAGGCATAATCTGGTACTTTTTAGTTCCGAAAAATTCCATTTTAAAACTAATTACTAATTTATGAGCTTGGGGATTACCTGGCTCTTATTGCTTTGAGAGGAACTAATATGCCTGCAAGAACATCGGAAGCTCGTTGGGAAGGAAATTTAAAAGAGGGAAAAGGAACCATGAAATTGGGAAGCGGAGCCTACGAAGGCGCCTATTCGTTTCCTTCCCGTTTTGAAGATGGATCTGGAACCAATCCGGAAGAATTGATCGCCGCCGCCCACGCCGGTTGCTATTCCATGGCGTTCTCTGCCGGCTTGGGAAAGGCTGGGTTCAATCCTACCAGCGTCGATACCAAAGCGACGGTGACCCTGGAAGCTGTAGAAGGCGGTTTTGGAATCACCAAAATTGATTTGGTATGTGAGGCGGTTATCCCGGGTATTGATGAAGCACAGTTCCAGGAACATGCCGAGGGCGCTAAAAATGGATGCCCCGTATCCAAAGCCCTGGCTGGACCTACAATCAGTTTAAAGGCCACCCTGAAAAAATAATTGAATACCTTCAATCACACGAGCCTGACATGAAGGCAGGCTCGTGTGACTTTCTCAAAACCATGATAAGGCCACCATTTTAAAATAAGCCTAAATAGGCTAATGGTGTTTTGCGATGTCAGGTCCTAAAGATATTTGGGTGGTCATAGAGCATTCGGATGGGACGGTGAAGCCGGTCAGTCTGGAAGCGATTCACGCGGTCCGCCAGCTATCTTCCAAATCGGGCGGTCAGGTCAAGGCAGTATATTTAGGGTCGCAGAGTGGGGATGGAATCAAGGCGGTTGCCCGTGCGGGAGTGAACCAGGTTCTATTGATCGTTGATCCGGAGCTGGAGGCTTATACCAGTTCCCGCTATTTGGCGGCTCTGGTTGGCTGCATGGGCGACTCTCCGCCATCCGCAATCCTGTTACCAGCAACGAACCATGGCAAAGAACTGGCCCCTGCCCTGGCTTCAAGTTTGGGTTCCGGACTGGCCACGGATTGTATCGGCCTGGATTATAGTGAATCCTCTGGAATTACGGTGAAGAGGCCCGTATACGCTGGTAAAGCCTCATCCTCTCTGGAGTTTTCCGGACCTGAGCCGGTAATCATAACCCTCCGACCCAATGCATTCCGGTCTGACCCGCCCGCAGATGCCAAAGAAGCTCCTATTATTGAACACTCCCCCGAGTGGACCGAACACTCCCGTCTCCTGCACCTGAAGGAAATTATCAAAGGAAGCGGGACATTAGATATCACCGAGGCCAGAATTGTGGTCTCCGGCGGATTGGGAATGCAGGGCCCTGAGAATTTCCACCTATTAGAGGAGCTGGCAAATGTGCTTGGAGCGGCGGTTGGCGCCAGTCGGCCGGTGGTGGACAATGGCTGGCGGGATTATTCCAACCAGGTGGGCCAAACCGGCCGAACCGTAGGTCCTGATTTGTATATTGCCTGTGGAATTTCTGGTGCCGTACAGCATTTGGCCGGAATGTCCTCTTCCAAATGTATTGTGGCGATCAATAAGGATCCGAATGCGCCAATTTTTGAGGTGGCCGATTACGGAATTGTTGGCGATGCCCTTCAGATTCTTCCCATTTTGACCCGGGAATTTAAAAATGTAGTTCAAGCATAGATTTTCTTCCCTTTTGCCCTCGTATTATTTATATTCTCCACATGAGTTCTCTTTCCAAACAGCAGATCCTAACGGTTCTAAGCAATGCAAAGTTGGAATTAGGGGATATTCAATTTTCTGATGAGATGATCAGTCGTTTTCAGGAATTCTGCGCACTTCTTCAGAAGTGGAATGACAAGATCAACCTGACCAGCGAGAAAGACGCACTCTCGATTCTTGAAAAGCACATTTTTGATTCCCTGCAATACCTTCGCTGGCTGGATTCATCTCATAAAACCCTCGACATCGGCAGTGGCGCCGGGTTTCCCGGTATTCCTATCAAGATTATTTACCCCGATTTGGATTTAACTCTGATGGAGAGCCAGAGGAAGCGGTGCAATTTTTTGCGCGAGGTCATTCGCTCCTTAAAGTTGGATAGAATTGATGTGGTGGAAGGGCGCGCCGAGAGTTTTTCTGGTCACGATACCTTTTTGGAAAGATTTGATCGGATTCTTTTTCGAGGATTCAGCTCTTTGGGCACCTGTCTAACCATCGGCCTGCCTTTTTTGAAAATAAACGGGAAGATAGTACTAAAAAAGAGTCCGGAAGAGATGCCGGACTCAACCTCTGAAACCGTCCAAAATGCCCGGATTATCGCGTCAAAAGAAGTTGAAGGATTTGAGGGGCAGGGTTCTCTAATGATGATTATTGAGAAGTGTTCCACGTGAAACATTTTCAATGTAACTCAGTGAGTCAATTCATTCAGTTTTCATGAAGAGTAATATTAAATTTTTCAATGGGTTATAATCCGTTCCACGTGGAACCCTGAAATCTCTAGGAAATTGATTGTTAAGGTGGAAATCTTGTGTTAATTTTGGCTGGCGTGCAACTTGTAAAGGAATCTCATGCCTAAGATCATCTGTGTTGCCAATCAGAAGGGAGGGGTCGGGAAGACCACTACGGCCATCAACCTTTCGTCCTGCATCGCCCTCACCGGAAAGAAAGTCCTTTTAATTGATTTTGACCCGCAGAGCAACGCCACCACAGGTTTGGGGCTCTATTTAAATGACTCCCAAATGGGAATTTATAATCTTATCGTCGGCGATGCTGATATTGATCAGGTCACTTATCCGACAGCCATTGATACTCTGTATATCATCCCATCCACGGTAGATCTGGCGGGTGCAGAAATCGAACTGGTCAACCAGGAGCACAGGGAGTCAATGCTCAAAACCGCTTTGAGCCCACTTGATTCCAAGTATGAATTTGTAGTCATTGATTGCCCCCCTTCCCTTGGCCTGTTGACATTAAACGCATTGACGGTCTGCAATTCGGTTTTGATTCCTACGCAATGTGAATATTATTCCATGCAGGGTTTGGGTCGCTTTATACAAACCATAAAAATGCTTAAAAGCGCCCTCAATCCCGAACTAAAAATTGAGGGCATTCTCTTGACTATGTATGATGGAAGAACTTCTCTGGCTCACCAGGTTCGGGAGCAAATCCGGAAATATTTCAAGGAATCCCTTCTGGGTACCGTCATCCCCAGGAACATTCGCTTGAGTGAAGCCCCCAGCCACGGAAAGCCCATTGTGCTGTATGACAACCATTCGAAAGGGGCCGATTCCTATATCGAGTTAGCCCGGGAAATTATTGCGCGTAATAGAAAAACCGCAGAAACATCAACCTTGGAAACCAGTGAGACGACCCCGTGAATAGACAAGCTCTAGGCAAAGGTATCAAGGCCCTCATCCCAAATTTTGAAACGAAAGAATCCGCAGGCGCCACCACGGCAGGTATGGTGGAGTTATTGATCGATGAAATATCTCCCGGTGAAACCCAGCCCAGAAAAGACTTTAATGATGAAAAACTGAAAGAGCTGGAAAACTCGATCCGGGAGAATGGAGTGATCCAGCCCATCGTTGTTCAGAAGCGGGGCGCAGGTTATGAAATTATATGTGGCGAGCGACGCTGGCGCGCCAGCAGGAAAGCCGGTCTTAAAAAAATTCCCGCCGTTATTCGCGAGGCCAGCAGTACTCAATCCCTGCAAATGGCCCTGATCGAAAACATCCACCGCCAGGACCTGAATCCGATCGAAGAAGCTGAGGCCTATAAACGATTGTCACATGAGTTTGGACTGACGCAAGAAGTCATTGCCAAGCAGGTCGGAAAAAATCGGGCGACAGTAGCCAATTATCTCCGTCTCCTCAAGCTATCCAAGGGGTTTCAGGATGACCTGATCACCGGACGATTGACCATGGGTCACGCCCGCGCCATGCTGGCACTGGAAACCGAGAAGGAGATGGAAGAAGTGCGTCGGGAAGTCCTCAGGCAAAACATGAATGTCCGGCAGATCGAGTCCTATATTCGGACCAAAAAGAATCCCGCGGGAGCGAGGCCTAAAAAAAAATTAGTCCATAAGGACATATTTATAAAGGATCTGGAAAAGGAATTTCAGCGCCACCTGGGTACCAAAGTGGAGATCACCCCAGGCAAAAAAGGCGGCAAAGTTGTTGTTTCTTATTATTCTATTGATGACTTGAACCGAATTCGTGATATGATAGTATCCTAATTTCTGAGAGTCCCATGCCTTGTTTTTTTCCAACCCATAAAACTCCTTCCAAGGGGAGAAGACATGACCGCAAAAAATAACGTTGAGAACATTAAAGACATTAAGGCCTATTTAGGTGAAGACACTGTTTTTAGTGGGACGCTGAGTTTCAACGGCGTTGTCCGTATCGATGGCAAGATGGATGGTGAGGTCAATACCGATGACACTTTAATTGTCGGAGAAAACGGAGTTCTGGAAGCGGACATCAATGCAGGAACGGTTATCTGCCGGGGAAAAATCAAAGGAACGATCAAAGCATCCAACCGAATCGAGATTCACAACAACAGCGAAGTTGTGGGCAACATTTCAGCCCCCGCCCTTCTGGTTGAAAACGGCGCGATCTTTGACGGCAGTTGTGACATGACCGGGACCGAAGGCAAGATCATCAAGCTGGTCCAAAACGAAGAAGCGGAATCGGCCACCTCAGTTTAAAGTCATCCAGCAGAATCAGACAGTAGAAAAAACCGGCGATAGGGTTCCATCGGCCGGTTTTTTTATTCCTTCCCCACAGCACGCTACCCCATAAAAACCTTTTAATCCAAATAGTTATTGAGATTTGCCTGGACCACCTTTACAATACGTATGTATGTCACATGAAGGGAAGGGTCGCTTGTATGTGGTGAGTACTCCCATTGGAAATCTGGGGGACATCACTTACCGCTCTGTGGAAATGTTGCGTCAGGTTTCGCTGATCGCGGCGGAGGATACCCGTCGCACCAGTATTCTCCTGAACCGTTACGAGATTGCTACGCCTCTTTCCAGTTACAACAGTTACAACAAGACCCGCAAGGGTCCCGGAGTTATAAAAAAAATATGCCAGGGGGAGGACATCGCTTTGGTTTCCGATGCCGGTACGCCGGGTGTATCCGATCCTCTGTACCATCTGGTGCAGTTGGCGTTGGAACAGGAAGTGGAAGTGATTTCCATTCCCGGACCCTCGGCGGTTCTGTCGGCGTTAACGGTATCGGGATTGCCGATGGACCGTTTTCGGTTTGAAGGATTTTTACCCCGCAAAAAGAGACGCAAAAGAATTATAGAAGAGTTGGCGGAACATTCCGAAACAGTGGTGCTGTTCGAATCTCCGCAACGTATTGACAAAACTCTGAACGAGTTGAGGGAAGTGTTTGGAAACCGTAATGCCGCTATTACCCGGGAATTGACCAAGATGCATGAAGAGGTGTTGCGGGGAGGACTAGACGATTTGTGCAAGGCCAGCGAGGGCCGTAAATGGAAGGGTGAAATAACATTAGTCCTTTCGGGCAAATCCTATAAAAACAAAAGCAAGGAGAATTAATGTCGATTATTTCAGTTGTAGGTCCCAAAGGTGGCATCGGTAAAACCACTTTATCGATCAATGCCACCGCCGCGCTGACCCGGGCTCTAGCCTCCGGCAAATACAACAACCGGATTTGTCTCGTCGATTTGGACCTTCGTTTGCCTACCATCACCAGCCTTCTGGACAGCCATCCGTCCAAAACGTTTTACGATCTGTTCGAATGTCTGGGCAAAAAAACCTATCAGACCGACTTTTTGAAAATTGTCCATCAGCTGGTCACCAGTTTCCAGGCCTATATCGATGGCAATATTCCGGCCCGCAACGAAAAGTTGATCGAGGTGTTTCACCATTACCATGTCATGAACACCGATTTGTTCCTCGCCTCGGAATTCAAATTTGGGAATGCGATTCACGAATTGCTGATGAAGCGTCGCGAGATCAAGAACATTTCCCAAATCAAAAAATTACAACCCATCCTCAAGAAAATCGATCTCGATGAATTCAAGCGCATCCTGGATGCAATGAATCAGGCCTCCCGACCCGTGATGGAGGAATATATCAGTTACATTGAAGAGTATGGTTTCTCCATTTTAGGCGGGGAGGTCCCCATCCTGGGCAAACGGGCACACCGCAAACGGATCAACGAACCGGAATTCCTCCTGCGCTTTCTCGAATTTTTGGATACCGTGTTCCAAAAGTTTGAGCATGTGATTGTGGATACCCCGGCAGGCGGGGTTAACCACATGTCCTCCCTGATGAATATGATCGACCAGGTTCTGTTCATATTCGACCTGAGCAACAACATCGCGATCAACGGAAGTATCGATGCCGTCCACACCTTTATCGATTATTACGAAGAGTTTCAGGCGGACTATGCCAAAGGCCAGTTGGTGGGGCTCGACCGCGCCCATGTCAAACGCCTCATCGCGCAAAAGGGGAAGGGCGACCTGTATCAATCCATTAAAAACAAAAAACTGGGCCTCGTGTTCAACCGTTGCCAGAGCAATCACGAAATCGAGAAAGCTCTGAAAATGCTACGGGAATATCTGGATACCCTGGACAAATATCATCAATACAAAACCCGGATCCAGATCGTGGGCATGGTTCCCAATAATAAAGTCATTAATATCACCAACAACAAAAAGACCCTTTTTTATAATATGGATATCGGCCTGAGTGAACGCATGGACCAGATAGCGAAAGCCGTTTTGTCGGAGAACACCACTTGCCCCACACTGGCGGATGACGACAAAACCATCATCAGCTATTTGAATAAAATAAAGAAACCCCAGCTGTTCGATAAACTGACGAGAATAGCCAGCACCAACTGATCGCATTATGGAAAACATCAAGCTCGGCGTACTCACTCAAGCCCAATACCAGTTTTTGGTATCCAAAGAACCTCAGGGATACTACGATAACCGGACCCGGGAGCAGTTGTACAGTTTGATCGATAAACTGGCGGGCCACAAAAAACATTGCACCAAAGAAGAAACGCGGTTGCACAAACGATTTCAGAACGCCGAATTTGGTATTCTGTTGCCGGGCAACCGCAAAACCAACGGACCTCTTAAGTTCAAGGTTTCCGTTTGTCTTGACGGAGAGCATGAAGGGGATATCACCACCGGTGGAACGCTGATCATCAACGAAAAGGGGTGTGTGCAGGGAAACATTTCGGCGAAAGAAATCGTTTGCAAAGGCAAAATGGCAGGGAATGTTTCAGCGGGTCAAAAGTTAACCCTCTATTCAACCGGAACATTGATGGGCGATGTGGTTGCACCCGCAGTTCAAATTGCTCCCGGAGCGATGTTTCAAGGAAAATGCAAATTGGGGAACCCCGGACTCAAAGCCGCACAGAAAAAAGAAGAGCGTGTCCCCATCAAAAACCGGATCATCCAATTGTTTCGAGCGGGTTAAAAAGGTGACATTTCTCCTTAATTGCTCATTCGAAAACTGCAAATTGCTCCCAACGTGATCGGCAAGAAAAAACCGTTGGGCACAAGTTACGTTTTAAAATTTGCTCCGGGCCATGCCCGGCCCCTCTGGGGAAGAGGCGGCGCATCGCCGCAGATAAATTTAGGATATTCAAATGCGCTCCAGGATTATAGTCAGCTGTTAGCTGTCAGCCAGTTCCCACTCTGGGGAAGAGTTATGACGGATCAGAAACTCAATGTACTCACCATCACAGAATACAATTTAATTGCGACCAAGGATCCCGTCGGCAGTTACGACCGCCGCACCCGCGAGAATCTGTACGCAATCATCCTCAAACTAAGCGATTTCAGGGCCAATCTCTCTCCTCTGGAGTTCACCGTTTTCCAGAAATTCCAGGGCGCCCAGTTTGCACCCCTCGGAGAAAAAGACAAGAAAGTAAAATTTGAAGTTCTCCGTTACCTGCTGTCGGCCCGGGTCCGGCGGACGGCGAGAATCGCAGGCATCACCCTGGCCATACTAGCGGTATCCACCCTGACGGTTTATCACTTCTTCCTCAGCGCAGAAACCCAGAAACAAGTGGACCTGGCCTATTATGCCGGTTTGAGCAAACTGGGTCTGGCATCCCAGGAAGAAATGGCCATGGTGGAAAATAGTCTGCACCAGACGGAAGCCACACTGGTAAAAACTCAAAAGAAAAAAGAAGAGCTGGAGAAAATGGTGGCCCGCTTGATTGCGAACAACAAGGTCGCCGAAAATTTCAAGCATATCGTCAAGCACATTTATAACGACCCCCGAACCATCTACACCAAAACCACCAACACCATAGACCTGGAATTTGCAAATAAACGGATCGCCCGCTACGAAACCGATCCTGAAATGTGGTACCTCCTGGGTATTCTGGATACCGGTAGGCTGAAAGTGTTTTACGATAACGAAGAGATCATGGAAATCGAAGCCATTTTCGGCCGCAAGGGAGAAGAAACCCCGCTGGGCGAATACGAGATCAAAAACCGGCTCTACCAACCCACCTGGTACAAAAAGGAAATCATCAACGGTAAACCGATCGTCCGCCCCATCCCCTTCGGCGATGCAGATCATGAGATCGGCCACTGGTGGCTGGGGCTCAAAAAGCTGGGTCCCGAGGTCCATGGCAGTTACGGGATTCACGGGGTCAATCTCAGCAAGTCCAATGAGTTTTTCAAAAAGAACTTCGACTGGCGTAGCGGCAGTGCCGGATGCCCCAATATCCAGGAATGGTATCTGGATTTCCTGGCCAATATCCTCCCCCTCGGCACCCACGTCAACATCGTCCAGAAAGACAAGTGGGTCAAATCCACTTGACTCCTCCCCGGAGGGGGAAATTGTTGACCGTTATCGGCATCCGATAGATTTCCTGCACAATTAAAAGATTTTAAAAATACCAGCGGAGGTACTCCGCCGGCGATTCGCCGCTGATAATATTAAACTCCCAATTGTGCCGGGGAATTAATGACAGCTGTTAACGGTCAACAATTTCCCCCTCCGGGGAGGAGGCGGCGATTCGCCGCTGGGTTTCGGGCCGTTTATCCGCTATAATTTCAAGTCT
Organism: Nitrospinaceae bacterium; assembly: GCA_965237905.1. Lineage (GTDB taxonomy): Bacteria > Nitrospinota > Nitrospinia > Nitrospinales > Nitrospinaceae > SZUA-226. The sequence continues at coordinate 1,758,461 of OZ250172.1, forward strand.
TTACTTTTTTTCGGAAACGATCATGAAACAACCCTGGGGCGGCAGATTCAAGGAATCCACGGACGCGTTGATGCTGAGGTTTTCATCCTCCATCTTCTTCGACAAACGGCTGTATGCTTACGACATCGAAGGCAGTATCGCGCATTGCCGGACCCTGCAGAAATGCAAAATCCTGAAACCTGCCGAAGCTAAAAAAATCATCACCGGCCTGGGCAAAATCCTCAAAGAGTTCGATCAGGGAAAATTCAAGGTTAAGGAAAACCTGGAAGATATTCACATGAATATCGAAAAGCGGCTGATCGACTTGGTTGGCCCGGTTGGCGGCAAACTCCACACCGGGCGGAGCCGGAACGACCAGGTGGCGCTCGATATCCGGCTGTACCTGCGCGATGAAATTGATGTCATTCAGAAGAGTCTGCACCAGTTGGCCAAAACCGTACTCGGTCAGGCCAGGAAGCACGTCAACACCCTCATCCCCGGTTATACCCATTTGCAGAGAGCGCAACCGGTATCACTGGCGCATCACTTACTCGCTTATCTGGAAATGTTCGGGCGGGACCGGGACCGGCTGGCCGACGCCCTCACACGGGTGAACGTCATGCCGCTGGGATCGGCCGCGCTGGCGGGGACTAATTTTCCAATCGATCGCCACCACACCGCCAAGTTACTCGGCTTTCCGGCAGTGACGCACAACAGTATGGACGCAGTCAGCGATCGGGATTTCATCGTCGAGTTCTGCTCCGCCGCGTCGATTCTGATGATGCACCTCAGCCGGTTCTGTGAAGAAATTGTGATCTGGTCGACCAGCGAGTTCGCGTTCATGGAACTATCCGATGCGTTCACCACGGGCAGCAGTATCATGCCGCAGAAGAAAAACCCCGACGCCGCCGAACTCATCCGGGGCAAGACGGGAAGAATTTACGGTCACCTCATGGGACTCCTCACCCTGATGAAAGGCCAGCCGCTGGCCTACAACAAGGATTTGCAGGAGGACAAGGAACCGCTGTTCGACACGGTGGATACCGTGCGAACGTCGCTGGAAGTGTTCGCAGGTATGTTGAAGACAGCCACGTTCGCAAAGACGAAACCGGAATCTTTGGCCGCCAGCGGTTTTCTCACCGCCACCGATCTGGCTGATTATCTCGTATTGCAGAACGTGCCGTTTAGGGACGCGCACGAGATCACCGGTAAAACCGTCGCCCACTGCATCCTAACCGGTAAGATCCTTGAGCAGTTGACGCTTGCGGAGCTACAGAAAATTTCGAAGAAGATTAAGAAAGATGTGTTCGGTTATCTGTCCGTGGAGCAGTCCGTGAAACGGAAGAATGTGTATGGCGGCACCGCACCCAACCGGGTGCAGGAACAGATCACGCGCCTGAGCAAAATCTGGAAATGAGGACTATTATGAAATCCCCCTGGCTTCCTCTCATTATAATTACGCTGTTGTCCCTCGGCCTCGCCGATTGCGGTAAGAAGGGCCCGCCTGTGCCCCCGGATGATGAACCGAAACAGGAATCCCCCTCCCCCGCCGGGCAAGGCCCGGAGCAAATTGGCACAGGCGTTATAGCTTAATTGCCCCTATATCTTCGCATTCTAAATTTATTGTGCCAGCGGAGGTACTCCGCCCAGCGTGACGCTGGACCCAATTGGCTGAAACGTTGATGGCCAGACTGATCAAAGAATCATTGAATTTGTGATATTAACCGTATATTCGGGTGCTTTCTTGTGAAATTTGACGCAAGTACCGGAAAATATGAGGTACTCTGATTGCTCCAGCAGATTTTAGTCATTCGGGTCCGGTGCTATGAAAAACCTCATACTTTTATCGGTGATGTTCCTTTTGATCTTGTCTCCCCAACACCAAAGTTCGGCACGTAGCAGTATTCCCACCACCGGAAAACTGGCCGCAGATGTGGACGGCGACGGGCAACTGGATTACCTTACATTCCGGTTAGAGGGCGTAAGAGGCGGTTATAATGGTTCCTTGGCCATCACTTCTTCAAAAGGCAGGAAACTTTGGGAAGATGTCTGGTATTTGTATCAGAAAGACTTGGAGGAGGTATTGGTTCATGAGGGGAATATTCGCAGAAAAGCGCTAATACTGGGTTTTTTCAAGGGTCAATTAAAATACGGCGGAAATCTTAAATTTATAAAACTGCGCTACGAGGATTTGCAGGATGACTGGATTAATGATTCTGCCAGTGACAATAATATCGAACCTGAAGAACTTAAAAATCATATTTTGTCCCAGGATAAAAATACCACTTTGACTTATAGTGCCCAATGGCCTGAAGAACAGGTGCAAATCGTCTATGTGTCCGCACTGAAAAAGTTTGTGAGGTATGCTTAGTTCAAGAAATATCCATCCTATTTCCTTCCATCTGTCCCAGCGGCACCCGCCGCTGACCAGCGTGACGCTGGACCCAACTGGCTGAAGCTTTGACGGGCAACGATAATCTTTGAACGCATTGGCATAGTTATACCAGCCTTACTCCTTTAATATCAATAATATATCCACATTTTTTGTGGCGTCTTTGGCCCGGCGTATGTTATAAATCTAAAGGCCCATGTAACTTATTGATTTTACATGTATTACATGGCAAAAAAGGATTTCCGGGATTCTCCCCGGCACCTGCTTCTTTTCTGATATCAATATAAACCTTAATTAACAATAGGTTAAGGACTCTCGCCATGAACAATGACCAAATTGCCCTCTATCTGAACGATCATCCTGAATTTTTCAACCAGTACCCGGAACTGCTGGACCGGATTCAATCCATCGCCCCGGAGGACATGCCTCTCAAGCCGGTCAAAACCCTGAACATCGCCGACCGCATTTTGAAGCGGGCGCAGGCTGATAAGGAGCACATGAAAAACCAGCTGGTCAGCTTCATGGAAATCAGCCAGGCTAACGACAAAATTCAGGAGAACCTGTTCGCGATCGACCGCATCATCATGTACAGCCTCAACTTTTCCCAGATGATCGGCCAACTGCGTGAGGAAATCATCACGCGCTTCAAAATTCCGGGAGTCCAGATTATTTTGATGGATGGCGACGAGCACTTGATGGAGCGGTGTTTGAAGGAACGTTTGGACAAAAATGCGATCGATGGTTTGCAATTTGTCGACACGAATACCGTCACCGGCTGGTTTGGTGCCGATCTCAAGCCTGTTCTCCGGGCGGAGATAACGGAGGGCTCGGAAATTTGTGGCGCCACTCCAGAATTGAACATTCAATCGGAAGCGTTGATCCCGATCATACTGCACGGCAATTTGATCGGAGCCATGGCGTTAGGAAGCGAAAATCCGAACCATTTCCACAAAGGATTGCGTACTGATCTTCTGGAACGCACCGCCGACAAACTGGGCATTGCCATCGAAAACGTGCTGCTACTCGATCTCATGAAAAACCAGCCGGTGCTGGATTCCAAGACGGGGCTTTACAATGAGGTTTATCTCGATCCCGTTCTGCGCCGCGAATTCGGCTGGGCTCAATGCTACGGTAAAAGCCTGTCTCTCATTAAAATGCACATTGACTCTTTTGAGGAACTCGTGAATACTTATGGGAAATCACGCATCAAGAAGGTCTTGCAGGAGGCCGGCAAAGTGCTTGCGGAGAACAGCCGTGGGGGCGATATTATGATCAGCGCCGGTGAGGGGGATTTCCTGATTTTACTGCCGGATACGTCGGAACAGGGTGCCGGGCAAATCGCTCAGCGAATCCGAAAAATGTTGATAACCCACATGTTTCCGGAACTGGAAAACGATTGCGTGAGGATTATTTTTGGAGTGACTGCCACCTCCGGCAAGGGCATCGAGTCTCCGGCCGATCTATTGGCGGCGGCTTCGGACGCCTTGGAAAAGGCTAAAGGGCAGAAGGACAGCGCACTGACCGTATGAAGATTCGAAAAGCTACATTAAAAGATGCCGATGCCATTGTGCATTTGATCAATGTCCACGCGGAAATAGGCCAAATGCTGTTCCGGAGCCGGGAGGATGTGTGTGCCCATATCCGGGATTTCCTGATTGCGGAAAAGGACGGACACATTGCCGGTGCCTGCGGACTCAGTTTTGGTCCGGGGCCACTGGTCGAGGTCCGGTCGTTGGCCGTGCTTCCCGACTACTATCGGCAGGGTATCGGCACCGCCCTGGTCAACGCGTGCATTGTGCAGGCCACGCTGGCGGAGTGCGAACGCATCTTTGTTTTAACCTACGCTATACCTCTATTTGATAAACTCGGATTTCGCGTCATCAGCATGGATCAACTGCCCGATAAAATCTGGAAAGATTGCCAGGGATGCCGAAAGCAGGATCACTGCGACGAAACGGCGATGATCCGCAACCTGGTCCAAGTCGCTTCATCCTCCGATGCAAAAACCCCGGTTGAAGAAGCAAACGGTCCTTTTCTTCCAGTTTCTTCTTAAACTGCAAAAATCAGCCGCTTTTCAAGCACTCCGTTTTAAAGGTTGAAAAGCCGCCCGGCAAAAAGTAAGATCGTCCCACTCACCCACCCGTTGTTTCAGAAAACATTCCGATGAGCCTGATTGAAAAAAAGAATTTGAATTACCTGACGACTGTGGAACAGTTTTTCCTGTCGCTCAAGGATTCGGGCCTCCACCTTTCCGCCAACGATACCCATTTGATCGGCCAATGGGAGGAACGCGGAATACCGGTCGAGCGACTGTGCCGCGCCATTGAATCGGGTTACGAGAAGGCGAGCAAGCAGGAACGATCGCCCAACCCGAAATGTTCGCTGACCCGGCTCCAGGATTTCATCGAACAGGAGTTGCAGGGGGCCCCACGATGACGACTACCAAAGGCAAAACCTCGTCTGACCCGAAAGAGATCTCCATTGAAGCCAGGAATAAAACGGGTACTGAAATCTGTACCCAGTGCCGCGGTTCCCATTACCTCCTGACTAATCATGAAGGCTACGTTCAGGGTGAGTTGTGCGCCTGTTTTAATTGCCCCGAATGCGAAGGCCGCGGCCACATCTATATAGAGGACGAAACCGGTATCTCATCCCTGCGCGAATGCGCCTGTGCAGGGTTGGTGCATCGATTGAAGAAAGTGGGAGAGGCCGGCATCCCTGGGAAATTCGCATCGACAAAACTGGGAACCTACCACCCGATACACGATTCCCAAAAATTCGCATTACGACAGGCACAGGATTTTGTGAAAGACTTCGGAACCTCACAGCAGGGCCTGTTGTTTATGGGACGGCCGGGGCTGGGCAAAACGCATCTGGCGGTATCCGTTATCAAGATGCTGATTCTGGACAAAAGAGCGGATTGCAAATTTGTAGATTTCTTTCAACTGTTGTCGGACATTCGTTTCGGTTATTCCCAGGACCTTTCCGAACAGGCCATCATCAATCCCTATGTCGCCGCGCCGATTCTGTTGATCGACGAGTTGGCCAAAGGCCGCAATACCGAATGGGAATTGACCATGCTCGATCAGATCATTTCCAGCCGTTACAACGCCGCCGACAAGATCACTTTGTTTACGACCAACTACTCGGACCAGTCACCCAATCCAAAAAAGGGTGAGAAAAACGATACGCATAAAGAATTCCGTTCGGGTAACGGCCGAGAGGCTTTGGTATCGGAAGAGACTTTGCAGGACAAAGTGGGAGAGCGGATTTACTCACGGCTGGCGGAAATGTGCCGATTTATCAAGCTGGAAGGCATCGACTACCGGCAGGAGATGCAGGGCAAGGAGACCGCCCCCGCCCGATCACGCAAAAAGAAATAGAACAGAGCAAATTTGGCACCGCAGAGGGTCGGGCAGGAGGAAAAGAAAAAGGCGAGGGTTATAAAAACCTTCGCCTTACTTATTTGAAATCAGGGTCTGTCACCTGAGATTTAATCCAGAGAATACTCGTCTTTGTCCGCAGATCCGCCCAACCCGTCATTGTTCAGATTCGGCTCACCTTTAGCCTTCTGGCCTTTGTTTTTCAGGTTCAGGGGAACCTTTTTCTTGAGTCCGCCAAAGTAGTTGTCCCAGTAATCCTTGCTCAGTTTTTTGCTGGGCAGTACTTTTTTGATCTTCCCCTTTTTGTCTGTGATTTTTACCGGATAAAACATGTTTTGCCTCCTCGCTTTCCTACCCTACCGGAAAAACAAGCCAGGAAACGGCCCCCAGGGCCGTTACAATCTACTTGTCCTTAATAGGTATATAATGATACGTTTCCCTTACAAATGAGATGCAGGATAACATATAAGGATTCATAAATACTCTATATTTTAGCTATTTGGAGGATGATTTTGAACCATTGGGCACGTTTTTCAATGATTTTTGGGCTTTTTTTCCTTATCGGCGGATGCGACAGTGAACTCAAGGAGCATAAGGGCCACCCGGCTGTGGTCAAGAAGCTGGAAATGCAGAACGACCCGGCTCTGCTGGCCAAGGCCGTGACCGGGAGCGTCACTTTGGACCCCAAAATAAAGGCCGGTATTCCCGAGGGGTCGGTGCTGTTTATCTATGCGCGAGCTCAGGGAGTCAATTCCGGCCCGCCGGTGGCGGTGAGGAAAATGACCTTCTTCCAACTGCCGCAGGAATTCTCCATCAGCCCTGCCGACGCGGTGATGACGCAGGACGGGTTCGACGGACCGCTGACCCTGACCGCCCGGCTGGACCGCGACGGCAATGCCCGTGCCGGTGCGGGAGATATTACCGGATCGCTGGACGTGACGACCGGACAAAAGGGCGTGACTCTGGTGCTGAGTCAGGTGATCGAGGAGACCGGCAAAAAAGTCACCGGCACCATTTCATTGGACCCCAAGCTCAAGGCTCGACTGCCCGCCAATAAAATTCTGTTCCTGTTCGCCCGTCCCAAGGGAGTCAAACGCGGCCCGCCCCTGGCGGTGAAACGCATCTTCGCCACCCAATTGCCGCATTCCTTTACTATCGGCCAGTCCGACACCATGATACCCGGTGCGGAATTTGACGGTCCGATTACGCTGACCGTGCGGCTCGACCAGGACGGCAACGCCAGCCCCGCACCAGGCGATATCGAAGGCACACTCGAAACTCACGCCGACGCCAAAAATGTGAGACTCGTTTTGAATCATGTGATTGGTGGGTGAGCAACGTTTTCCCGCTTCATCATGGCTCCTGACTCTTTTATAACTACCCAAAATTCACTTTATAACTACCTTACATAGGGGTTTATCCATTTATAACCACCTGTATATGGATTATAACTAGCTAAAAAAAGTATTATAACTATTTAGGGGAATTGTGCTCAGGGATCAACGTTTGCAGTTAACGGTCAACAAGTTCCCCCTCCGGGGAGGAGGCGCAACGGAAGCCGACGTAGTGGTAGCGGTAGATAGGATTGCTCAGGATGCGGTGGCTGGAGCGCTGGCTGATGGCGTTATTGCGCCACGACCCGCCGCGCTGGACTTTGCCACCGTGTTCGTGATCACTCGCCGTCCATTCCCACACATTGCCTGACATATCGTACAGTCCGAAGGCATTCAGTTTTTTTTCACCGACGGGATGCGTTTGCTTATTGGAGTTCACTTTGTACCAGGCGTAGGCGTTGTCCATTGTATCTCCCCAATAGTAGGCGGAGGTCGATCCGGCGCGCGCGGCGTGTTCCCATTCCCATTCCGTAGGCAGGCGTTTGCCGACTTTGCGGCAGTAAGTGTCGGCCTGTTCCCAAGTCACTTTTTCAACAGGACGGTTGCTTCCTTTGAAGAAGGATGGATTCTCTCCTATTACCTTTTCATATTGTTCCTGGGTGACTTCGTACCGACCGATTAAAAAGGCATCGATTGGAATTTTCCTTTTATCTTTATCAAGCCCCAATATTCCCGCGGGTATCCGCACCATCCCGGGTTCCTGCAGGGGAGCAGAAATCGCGACGGCAATGTTCCATAGATAAAAGAAAAACAGGAGCGCGATGGATAGCAATATAAAGGAAAAGACGGGAGGTGGTTTCAAGGGTCTCTCCAACAAAGTATTGGAGGGTTTAAAGCAGGAGAAAACTATTATTCATTCCCCAGGTCGTGGACATCATCATGGTAAATTTCGTCGAGGGCGGAATGTTCTTCGGAGGGTACTTTGGTCTTATCAAGATCGGGTAGATCGAGCTTGGCCCATTCTTCCTTCATCTGTTTTTTACTTTTGAAAGCTACCGGACGCTTTTGCGGCGGTGGGGTGCCTTTTTCGTTCATTCCTATGACTCCTATAATGCATGTCCCATTATTTTGACCAGAATGTTCCTTAATGGCAATGAAATATTTAGGGCCTCAGGCGCATCCAGCGGATCTGGCTGTCATCACACCCAGCCGAAGGTATCGGGAGGCCGCGACCGGCTTCCCACAAACGCGAAAATGGGTACCAGCACCAGGCATATCTGACTGAAGATATCGCCGTAAGTGGAGTAAAATCCGGGCTCTGAGGTTTGTGGATGAATTTTGGCGATGATCCAGTCCTCCTCAAAAATTTCAGTGGCATCGACAATCCGGCCATAAGCGTCTACGGTTCCCGAAATTCCGGTATTGGCGGCGCGTACAATGGGGACACGATTTTCGACAGCCCTCATGGCAACCATGCTCATGTGTTGATACGAAGCGGCGCTTTTACCGAACCAGGCGTCGTTGGTGATGTTGACCAGATAGCCGGCGCCTTGTTTTACGGGCTGGCGCACCAAGTCCGGAAATATGATTTCGAAGCAGATGGACACGGCAAATCCGTGATCTCCCAGTTGAAATACTTTTGCTTCCTCGCCCCGCTCGAAATCCCCGATGTTTGCCACCATTTTGTCGATAAAGAACAGAATGGAACGGAATGGAACAAACTCACCGAATGGCACCAGGTGAATTTTATTGTAACGCCCCAACTGTGCTCCATGACCGGAAAGAAAATATGCGCTGTTATACAGTTGGAGGGGTTGACTTTTGCCCAGGGCAAGTTCCTCTGCGGGTTCTTTAACGGCGGGGCTTCCCAGGACTATAGGAGTCTGCGCCTGGCGCACGGTATCGACGACATATTGAGTTCCTGCAAAGTCGCGGCCGAAGAAAAAAGGTGTGACCGCCTCCGGCCATACCATCAGATCCGGTTTGAACACCGCCGCTTTAAGAGTCAGGTTCCGGTAACGGCGGAGGACTTCAGTGCGGTAGGCCGGGTCCCATTTCATCTTCTGCGGAATATTGCCCTGAATGAGACCCACCCGCACCGGCGGGGTGCTGTAGACGGGTTCCCGCTGTAAGGTCCACCCCCCGTATCCCACGCAGAGCAATAAAAGAAGTAAGGTGGAAACGCCGATCCGCTTTCTGTAACTCTTCCAGGCGGGATACTTTCCAAAAGCGGGATGGATGAGGACGAATAATCCAGCGTTCACCAAAACGATCAACGCGGTGATTCCATAGACTCCGGTGATCGACGCCATTTGAATGACCGGAAGTGATTGAAACTGGGAATAGCCCAGGCCCTGCCAGGAAAATCCGTATATGGAATGCGTGGATCGAAGATACTCCAAGGCTGTCCAGGTAACCGGCGCCAGCAGAAAAATATTAACGGGATGGCTCTTGCTGAAGCGGTTGACCAGATAAGCGAACAGGCCCATGTACAAACTCAAATAAGCCACCAGCAGGCTCAGGATCAGCCAGCTCACCACCATGGGGATGTTTCCGTAATTGACGAGAGTGTTGATCACCCAGCTCAAGGTGATGAAGTAAAAAACCAGTCCGGCTACGAAACCGAGCTTCAGCGCCCGCCGCGCATTTCCGCTATAAGTAGCGAAAAGTAAAGGTACAAGGGCGAACCAGGCGAGAAATTCCAGATTAAATCTGGGAAAGGCGAAGGCCAAAAGGAGGCCGCTGATGATCGCTTTCAGGTAATCCTTCATAGGGGAGGGGGATTAGTGTTAGGTAATGTTCTCGATATCAGATATAGTATTAGGGTTGCGATCCTTACCCTATATTAATAAGGAAAGCTGGGTTGAGTACTCAAAAACAAGTCATCAACAACTTCAAAAAGGTATGTATTTGCCGGAGCGTGACCGGAGGCACCATCATGAAAGCCATTCGGGAAGGCAGTCTATCCTTTGAAGCCCTGCGACGGGCCATCCGCGTAGGTACCGGTAATTGCAAAGCCAAGCGATGCCGACCCAAAATTGAAGCTACACTGCAAGCCTACAAGGAATCCCTGGACACTGCCGGCAAGGAAGCGTCCCCATCCAAGGCCAAGGCCTAACTCCTGGTTGGCGATACCGTTACCACCCTCCCTACTTTTAAGATTATCCCTTAAACAACAAATGGAAGCAACCGCCTTGCGAGGCCGGGTGGGTTCGATTAGGCGTGCAGTGTACGCAATGCGGATTCAATCCGGTTCAATCCCTCATTGATATTTTCCATAGAGGTGGCGAAGGATAAGCGCAGGTTGTTGTCGGCACCGAAGGCGATGCCAGGTACCAGTGCGACTTGGGCTTCTTCGATTAAAAACTCTGCGACGTCGAGAGATCCTTTGATTGTTTTACCATTCCATTGCTTACCGAACACTCCGGAAAAATCCGGGAACGTGTAAAAAGAACCGACCGGTTTAGGGCAGGAGATACCTTCTATTTTTGCGTAGCGGTCCATGAGAGTGTCGCGCCGTTTTTTAAACTCCGTCACCATCCTTTTTATTTCGCCGGGAGTTTTCTCGCCGATCAACGCTTCCACACAAGCGGCTTGGGAAATAGATGTGGGATTGGAAGTGGATTGTCCCTGCAGTTTGGATACGGCAGACGCGATGTCCGCTTCCGCCGCCAGGTAGCCGATACGCCAACCCGTCATCGCAAAACATTTGGAAGCGCCATTGATAACGACGGTGCTTTGTTTTAACTCTTCGCTCAAAGACGCGATACTGAAATGCTCGAACCCGTCGAATATGATTTTTTCATAGATCTCATCAGAGATCACCATCAGCTTATTTTTTAAAACCACTTCCGCAAGCGCTTCCAATTCTTTTTTAGTGTAAGCCGATCCGGTGGGATTGGAAGGACTGTTCAAAACCAGCGCGCGCGTTTTTTTTGTGACGGCTTGTTGCAGTTGTTCCGCGGTGATTTTAAATCCCGACGATTCATCAGTGTTCAGGATCACGGGTGTGGCGTTGGCCAGAATGACCATGTCCGGATACGACACCCAATACGGAGCGGGAATAATGATTTCGTCACCTGCATCCCAAAGCACTTGCGCTAGATTGTAAAAGGAATGTTTCGCTCCACAGGAAACCACAATCTGTTTACGGTCGTAAGCCAATCCATTATCGCGATCAAACTTTTCGATGATGGCATCCTTGAGTGCATGGGTGCCGCTGACGATGGTGTAATGTGTATCATTATTTTGGATCGCATTGATCGCCGCCTGTTTAATATTTTCCGGAGTGGCAAAGTCGGGTTCACCTGCGCCAAATCCGATCACATCAATCCCCTGCTCTCTTAGAGCTTGGGCCTTGGCGGAAATGGCCATCGTCATAGACGGCTGGATATTTTGAATGCGTTGCGCAAACTTCATGAGGAGATTTTAGAGATACCTTCCTGGACACACTTGGGAACCATTTTGCTGACGTCGCCTCCGTGCTTGGCGATCTCTTTTACAAAACTGGAACTGAGAAACGAATACTCCTGACTGGGAATCATAAAAACAGTTTCCAGATTGGCATTCAGATTGCGGTTCATCAGTCCCATTTGCAGTTCATATTCAAAATCGGAAACAGCCCGCAATCCTTTAATAATAATGTTGGCCTTATGCAACTCGGCGAAACCGGTCAGGAGCGTATCAAAAGGTAACACTTCAATTCCTTTAAGGTCTTGGACGGATTGCGTGATAAACCTCACCCTGTCATCGCTGTCAAACAGAGGGTTTTTTTTGGGATTCAACGCGACGGCCACGATCAGCCGGTCGCACAAGCTCAGGGCACGCCGCATGATGTCCAGGTGGCCGAAGGTAATGGGATCAAAAGTTCCCGGATAAATGGCTGTTCTTTTAGTATTCATGGCTTTTTTAAAGAGGGGGATTATAACTTCAAATGGAGAGCCGCGAAAGGCCCAAAAAGCAGAATTTTAAGGTTTTTTGAGTCTTTTTCAAAAAAGCTACCTTATAAGGTGGAAATTACTCTCATCTACGGGGACTAATTTTGGGTGAATTTGAGGAATATTTCTTAAAAAGTGCCATTACCTCGAGAGGTTATCACCCTTTTTAGGGTGATTTTGATTTTGTTTTTAGAAATTCCACATACTGTCGGTCCCCAAACCTGCGAAAATCGCCACTTTTGAGAAGAGACATACCTCAGTTATTAAAGCCTAAATCATTTATCTATAAGGGCTTTCAAATATCTTTGAAATATCAACAAATACCCTGATTTGCCATTTCTCAAATAAAACAAAAAAAATGGGAATATTCCCAAAAATTGTTGAAAATTCAAGACTTATGGTGTACATTTACATCCACTTAATTGGGTGTAAAGCAATTTTTAAAGAGGATAAATTTGAGTCTTTTCTGAGGTCAAAAATACCCCCAAAAAAATTGATTTTCCCCGTCGAAAAAGGGTTTGACAAGATTTTCTGATTGAAGTATAAGAGGGGCAACTAGAATACCCAGAAGCCAAATTGACCAAAAAATGGATTCCAAAATCTGTGTTTTTTTAAAGTGCTCGAGAAATTTTGGAAGAAGTTTTTGTTCTGTCGTATTCCTGTTTTGAGGTTTTAAACAAGCTTGAAACGGGTGATTGGTTTTTTGGTTTCGGACTAAAATTAAAATTTTTTTGAGTTGTTTGTTTATCCAAGGTGAACCCTTGGACATGGTTTAATTTCAGGTAAATATTATTAATCGCTCGAATTTTAAAAATTCAAAAAAAATTGAAAGGAGAAACTTTGAAGGATCCCGGCTTTTAGAGGGATCAATTAGACAATTTTTCAAGAGTAGATGTTTCGGTTTAAAACCCACTTTAACCTAAGGGAGGTTTTACTTTATGCGTTTAAATCGAAGAAAATTCTTGCAGGTCAGTGCTGGTGTAGCTTCGGCTATGGCACTTTCAAGTAAGAGAGTCGGTGCTCAGTTAAAGCCCGTAGTTAAGGTAGGCAATCCTCTGGATTCCTATCCTGATCGTCGTTGGGAAGAAGTTTACCGCGATCAATATAAGTACGAGCGTTCCTTTACGTATTGTTGCTCCCCGAATGACACCCATCAGTGTCGTGTTCGGGGATTTGTACGTAATGGCATCCTAATGCGTATCGAGCAGAACTATGACCATCATAAGGTCAAAGATCTGTACGGTAACCAGGCGGACGCCGCATGGAACCCCCGTATGTGTTTGCGCGGCATGACTTATCCGCGACGTGCATACGGTCCTTACCGGAACAAATATCCGATGATCCGCGTTGGCTGGAAACAGTGGGCGGATGACGGGTTCCCGTATCTGGATAAGGAAAATCGTGAAAAGTATAAGTTTACCAGCCGTGGCACGGACGAATTTGTTCGTTTGTCATGGGATCAGACCTTCACCTATTTGGCGAAGGGTCATGTTGCCGTAGCGAAAGCTTACAGCGGCGCCCGCGGTGCTCAGCGCTTGAAGAATGAAGGCTACCAGCCTGAAATGATCGAAGCGATGGGCGGATCCGGCCCCCGTACTTTTAAGTATCGCGGTGGTATGGGTCTGTTGGGCGTTATCGGTAAGTATGGTATTTACCGCCTCGCCAACATGGTTGGTTTGCTAGACGCGATCATTCGTGGTCGTGGCCCCGGTCAGGTATTGGGTGGACGCGCATGGTCCAACTACACCTGGCATGGTGACCAGGCTCCGGGACATTCCTGGACGCATGGTATGCAGACTTCTGATATCGACTTTGCTGACCATCGTTATGCAAAGTTGACCATTCAGTGGGGTAAAAACCTCATTGAAAACAAAATGCCGGAAGCTCATTGGTACACGGAAATCATGGAACGCGGTGGCACACTCGTTACCGTATGTCCTGAGTACAACCCGCCTTCAACGAAAGCGGACTACTGGATTCCCTGTCGTGCCGGTTTGTCGGACATTTCTGTATTCCTCGGCGCAGCTAAGATCATCATGGACGAAGGTCTGGTTGATGTGCCTTACGTTAAGGAATACACCGATATGCCGCTTCTGGTAAGAACCGACAATCTGACCCGTCTGCATCCGGATGATTACATTCCGGGATACAAGGTTCAGGCGCTTCCGAAAGATGGCTTCACCACCAAGTGGATGAAGAACTTCAATCGCAGCAAAATGCCTGACTATGCAGTATGGGATATGAATACCAACAAGCCGGTAGCTATTACGCGTGAAGACATCGGCGCCAAGATGCTGAAGAAGAAGATTGATCCAGCACTTGATGGTGTATTTGACATCAAGTTGGTTAACGGCAAAACCATCACGGTCATGCCTTTGTACGAAATGTACAAAGTTCATTTGAAAGATTATGACCTGGATACCGTTAACCAGATCAGTCACGCTCCGAAAGACTTGATCGTTCGTGTCGCTCGCGACATGGGTACCATCAAACCGGTTGAGATTCACTACGGTGAAGGTATCAACCATTACTTCCATGCAACCATGCACAACCGTGCATCGTATGTTCCCCTCATGCTGACGGGTAATGTTGGACCGAAAGGTTCCGGCTCCCACACTTGGGCGGGTAACTACAAAGCTGGTAACTACCAAGGATCGCATTGGTCCGGACCTGGTTTCGCGGCGATGGTTGCGGAAGATCCCTTCAACCCGATTCTGGATCCAGCCAAGAACGTTGACTGGAAAAACGTTAAGGGTTACCTGAAGGGTGAGGAAGTCAGCTACTGGGCGCATCGTGATAAAGCCTTGATCGTTAATACCCCACGGTATGGACGTAAGGTGTTCACGGGTCGTACTCATATGCCGACTCCGACCAAGCTGTGTTGGTACGTTAATGTTAACGTTATCAATAATGCGAAGTGGTTCTACGAGCTGGTGTTCAACACCAACAACAACGTAGACATGATCGTCGCTCAGGATATCGAGTTCACGGGTTCCTGTGAGTATTCCGATATCGTTCTTGCCCCGAACTCTTGGGCGGAATTCGAGAGTTACGAGATCACTTCCGCATGTTCCAACCCGTTCCACCAGATTTGGGGTGGCACCGGTATTAAACCCATCTTTGACACGATCGACGATAACCTGATCCATCGGGAATTCGCCAAGAGAATGTCTCAGGTGACCGGCGACAAACGGTTTGCGGACTTCTTCAAAGTGTACGAAGGTGCAGCTCCCAACCGAACGAAGGCGATGATTCGCCGGCTGTTCACGACGTCGACCACTGGTATGGGTTACAACATCGACGACATCATCAACGGCAAGTATGGTGAGCCGGGATGTTGTTTGATGCTGTTCAGAACATACCCGCGGTCTCCGTTCTGGGAAATGTTCACTGAGTCCAAGCCTTACTACACTCCGAACGGTCGTATCCAGTTCTATAATGACGAGCCGGAAGCGATCGAATACGGTGAAAACTTCATCGTTCACAGAGAAGGCCCAGAAGCAACGCCTTACCTGCCGAACGTTATCGTATCCACCAACCCCTACATCCGACCTGACGATTACGGTATTCCGGAAGAAGAGCAAGATCCGGATCTCCGTCACGTTCGAAACATCAAGAAACCTTGGTCTTCTGTACGTACGACCAAGAACTTCTTGTGGGAGAAGGGGTATCGGTTCTACTGTGTAACGCCTAAATCCAGACATACCGCGCATTCGTCCTGGGCGACGACTGACTGGAACATGATCTGGAACAACAACTTCGGCGATCCTTACCGCATGGATAAGCGATCTCCGGGCGTTGGTGAATGGCAAGTACACATGAACCCGTTCCTGTGTAAAGACCTTGGTATCAACGATGGCGACTACATTTATTGTGACGCCAACCCGGCCGACAGGCCTTATATGGGTTGGAAGCCGTCTGATCCTCGATACAAGGTTGGCCGCCTCATGTTGCGCGCGAAGTACAACCCTGCGTATCCGTATCACACCACGATGATGAAACATGCAACGTGGATTGGTACTGAGCGTACGGTTAAAGCGCACGAAGAACGGCCGGACGGACGCGCGATGTCCATGACGACTCCATACCAATCAAACTTCCGGTATGGTGGTCAGCAGTCCATCACGCGATCTTGGTTGATGCCGATGCATCAGACGGACAGTCTGTTCCATAAAGCAAAAACCAAGATGAAGTTCAAGCATGGGTACGAAGCAGACAACCATGCCGTTAACGCGACTCCAAAAGAAACCTTGGTTAAGTTCTCCAAGGCGGAGGATGGTGGTCTGCATGGTAAGGGACTTTGGGAACCTGTTCGAACGGGTTACACTCCTGAGTCTCCGTTGAAAGATCGCTTTGCTGAGATGTATCTCGCGGGGCAATACACTCGCGTTAAGATCTAAGCGTTTGGGAACGCGGGCCCTTCGGGGTCCGCATACCTATTGCGGTTTTTCTTGACACATATTAGCAACCAGAATCGGTGCCTTTGAGGTTCCGGTTTTTACGGAGGTTAAAAAATGCCTGAAGTATATAACTGGCAGTTGGGTCGTATGGCGACCTATGTGTACGAGGAGAAACACCCGAAGGAGCAGTTTACCTTCGTTTTCAATACGAATCGTTGTATTGCGTGTCAAACGTGTACGATGGCTCATAAATCCACCTGGACGTTCTCCAAAGGTCAGGAGTACATGTGGTGGAACAATGTTGAAACGAAACCTTACGGTGGATATCCTCAGTTCTGGGACTGGAAAATTCTGAAAATGCTGGAACAATCCAATCCCGGGCAAAACGTATGGAACGTTCGTAAGACGTCGAACAAAGCGATTCACGGTGTTTATGAAGGTGTCACCATCTTCGAAGCGCCTGCCAAGATTGGTTTGAACCAACAGGCAATCGGCTATGTTCCGACCGACGAAGAGTGGCGCTTCCCGAACTTTGGTGAAGATACTGCTCATGGTCGTGAGTTTACTCAGTCTCGCGAAGGTACGTTCGGTGGCGACAACGGCTGTAAGTCTGTGTTGCCTGAGCATAAAATCTGGTTTTTCTATCTGCAACGGATTTGTAACCATTGTACATATCCTGGCTGTTTGGCAGCATGTCCTCGTAAGGCGATTTATAAGCGCCAAGAGGATGGTATCGTGCTGATCGATCAGTCTCGGTGCCGTGGTTATAAAAAATGCGTTGAGCAGTGTCCTTACAAAAAGCCGATGTTCCGTGGTACGACTCGGATTTCCGAGAAATGTATCGCATGTTACCCGCGGATCGAGGGACTGGATCCCTTGACTGAAGGTGACCAGATGGAAACCCGCTGTATGGCGGCCTGCGTAGGTAAGATTCGTCTGCAGGGTCTGGTAAAAGTCGGTTCCAACGGCCAATGGGCACACGATCCGGATAACCCCCAGTACTATCTGATTCGGGACCGGAAAGTAGCTCTGCCGCTGTATCCGCAGTTTGGTACGGAGCCGAACGGTTACTATGTACCGTCACGGCACGTTCCTCGTGCGTACTCGCAACAGATGTTTGGCCCTGGCGTGGATCATTCGATCGACCAGTACATGGTTCCCGATCGAGATCTGCTGGGTATCCTGCAGTTGTTCCGAACCACGCAGAGGATCATCTTCAAATGGAAACGTGAGCCCGGTCCGAAAATTTTCGAGACCAACATTCACGGTAAGAAGTTTGAGATGTACAATGACACGATCATCGGGTTTAACCGGAAGGGTAAAGAAATCATCCGTGTTACGGTTGAGGAACCCTTCTACGTCAGACCTGAAGAACATCCAGGCGCAATTTAAGCTTGAGCGATATTCTCTGCTTCCGGAGCGGGTTTCCCGCTCCGGAGGTCAGTTCGCTTGGCTGAATGTACTTGGGTTAGATCTGACAACCCGATAACTGCTAAACAGGAGGAAAACTGTGAAAACCAAAAAAAGCATCATTTTCGCCATGGTGGCCGCTTTCGTTCTCGGTGTGACGATGACAGCTGGCGCGGCTACCATTAAGGCGGTTAAGGTCAAGGGGAACATTCCTACCGATCCTTCAAGCCTGTTCTGGTCCGAGCGTTATGGCCCAACGGCTCTGAAGCACGTTATTATCGATATGGATCCCCAAATGATTACCAATCCGATGTGGCCCAATCCGCAAACGAAATATGTGTTTGTGAAAGCCGCAACGAATGGTAAGGAAATTGCTGTTCATTTGGAGTGGAATGACGCCACGCGTAATGACATTATGGTTACGTCCCAGCAATATAAGGACCAAGTGGCCATTATGTTTCCTGTAAAACAATCCGGCGAAGAGCCTCCCTTTACCATGGGTGGTGCCGGAGAGCGCGTCAATATCTGGCAGTGGAAAGCGACCTGGGATAAAGAGGGTGCTGGAGATGCCGGTAATGAAGCGATGCAGGATCTGGAAGATCAGTACGATTTCATGGCCCTGGGTTCCGGTGGATACTACATGTATGAGCCGGGTGGCAAATTGCAGATGAAATCTGAATTGGGTTCCGGAAGAACTGGTAGTAAAGACAGCCGCAGTAAAGGTGGGTCTGGTTCTCAAGGTGCCGGCAACATCAGCAAGCGTGGCAGTATGGTAGACTTCGGTATGGGTAAAAACGAAGGTGTTTACAACCCCGGTATTGCTACCCATAACATCCTGTCCGACAATACCATGAGACGTTCTCCAGTTGAGGACCTGAATGCTGAGGGTTTTAGCACCCTGACCACTCAGGCTCATCAGGACGTTGATGGTAAAGGGAACTGGAACAACAATCGCTGGACCGTAGTTTTCAAACGTGCTTTGAAAACCAAAGACTCCAACGACACCCAGTTCACCGGAAGTAAAGCTTCGATGGCTATTGCTATCTGGAATGGTCAGAACAAAGAGAGAAATGGTCAAAAAGCTGTAACGCAGTGGCAAACTCTGCAATACTAAGCTTTTAAACCTTTCTTAAAAGTTAAACCCGGAAGATGGTTTCCCATCTTCCGGGTTTTTTCTTTGCGTAAGGGTCTAATAAAACTCTATTCCGTTTCCCAGCCCATTTCCATCCAACGGTGCATTCCGCCCTGACTGACACAAACTATGTTGGTCAACCCAGCCATTTCCAAGTCTGCAGCCGCCTTTTGAGCTCTTCCTCCCATTTTGCAATGAACGTACACCGTTTTATAATTTTTTAACTCATCTGCAATAGAACCGACAGTTTCGTGATCCTGATTTCTGGCTCCCGGTATATGTCCCTCAGAAAATTCCGCCGGGGTTCGTACGTCCAGAATCAAAACTCCCTCTCCCATATCAGGAATCGAATCGTGCAATTTATCTATACTGATCTTCTCCATGGCACTCCTCTCTTAGGCAGTAAAAATATTTCGAATTATATCATGGTTGTCATAAATCCCAGAACATAAGGAATTGGATAGGAAAAATCCTCTCTCTTTTCTAAATCCCAGGAAAATTCTGCCGGGGGAAATGAGCTCCTACTCTGGATTCAAAAATTAATGAAAAATAGGGGAACTCTAAATGTTTATTTTAAAAGGGTTAGGGAGAAATAAATATAATAAAAACAATCAATTAGATTTGGTATGGAATATGCAAAACTTGATAAAAACCCTAATTGTAAGGTCACAATGATTGAAGGATTATATATCGCGGCTTCCGGGGGAACCAAGCAACTGAAGAAGTTGGATATTTTAAGTAACAATATCGCCAACATCAGTACCCAGGGATTTAAAAGGGATATGTTGGTTTATGCGGAGAAGAAACCTCCATTCCAGCAGGGTCCTTTGAGTGGGTCCGATGCGATAAACCTTAATCCGTTTCACGGGTCTGATCCGGCGGTCTCCTATGTGCAGGTGACGCAATCTCTTACAGACTTTACGCAAGGTTCTTTAATCAAAACCGACAATCCCTTGAATGTGGCCATTGAGGGCGAAGGATTTTTTGCTATCAATACTCCCACAGGAATCCGATATACCCGGAATGGTAACTTTCACTTGGATGGATTGGGGCAACTGGTGGACCAGAAGGGCAACGCAATAATGACCCGGAGTGAAGAACCTATTCTGATCCCATTTGGTACCAAGCAAATCACTATAGATCAGGATGGATCAATATTTGGTGGCACTGAGGTTGACCAGGAGGTATTGGGCCAGTTAAAAATAGTAAATTTCAATAATCTTCAGTCCCTGACAAAAGAAGGGGAAGGGCTTTATAAAATTTCGGATTCTTCAGTTAAAGAGATTCTGGTAAATGACGCTAAGGTACTCCAGGGATTTACAGAAAGTAGCAATGCCAATGTCATCCATGAGATGACTCAAATGATTGAAACGGTAAGACAGCTTGAGGCGTATCAGAAAATCATCCAGTCGATTGATGAAGCAGACGATCAATCGGTCAATAGTCTGGGACGGGTCGCTTAACTGGATCAATAAGAGCCACTACTAAAGGATAAAAAATGCTTCGTTCATTGTATATCGCATCCACGGGAATGCGCGCTCAAGATCTGAATGTCAGTGTTATCGCCAACAATCTGGCAAACGTAAATACAGCGGGATTCAAAAGAAGCCGTGCGGATTTCGAAGATTTGCTGTACCAAAATCTGCGTTTAATGGGAACGTTGTCCAACTCAGGAAATCGAATTCCAACGGGAATTCAAGTGGGCTTGGGAGTCAAGCCCGCGGCCATTCAAAAAATATTTCTCCAGGGGGATTTTGCTCAAACTCAGAACCCACTGGATATAGCAATTGAAGGCAAGGGATTTTTTCAAATTCAGCAACCCAATGGAAACTTTGCCTATACCCGGGCAGGAACATTTAAATTGGATAATTTGGGTCGCATTGTCACTTCCGAGGGTCAATTATTACAACCGTCAGTAACCATCCCGATTAACGCTATAAACATATCCATCGAACCCTCGGGAGCGGTTTCTGTTACCCAACCGGGATCAACGCAACCGGCTATTGTGGGTAATCTACAGTTGGTTACTTTTCAAAACCAGGCGGGTCTGCAAGCGATTGGCAATAACCTGTTCGAGCAAACCGGGTCTTCCGGGCCCCCCATTATCGGACTCCCAAGCCTGCAAGACCGGGGAACACTGAGGCAGGGATTTTTAGAATTGTCCAACGTCAGTGTGGTTGAAGAGTTGGTCAATTTGATTACCGCGCAACGGGCATACGAAATCAATTCCCGTACGGTTCAGACAGCAGATGAAATGCTGCAAATAACCAGTAACCTGAAGCGATAATTTATGAAAACTAATAAAACATTTAAGCCTGGCTATTTGATCATATCCATCATAATGGCTGTTTTTTTGAATTTAGGTTCAATGGGGAATCCGATATGGGCCGCGAGTCAAATCTTGAAGGTGGCGACCATCGAAAAATTCGGTATGGATTTTATGCTTGATACTCTCCAATGGGACAAAGATCGATTGGAGATAAAGGTCATCTATGATGGGAAACAGATCCTGCTGCCACAGGGGGATGTAACGTTTGACTGTAAATTACCCGGTGGAAAAAGGCAGGTGGGTCGGGTTCATTTTTTGTGCCTGATAAAATTACCGGGAAGCACCAAAAAAAGGTTGCGCCTCTATGCCGATGTCAAAGTCGCCTATGACGTTTACCGTCCCATTCGATCATTGAAAATGGGCCATGTAATTCAACCGGGAGATGTTGAACTCACTCGATTGAAATCGGACCATATTCTGAGAAACATAATTTCCGATGAAGCGGATATTATGGGTCACCGATTAATAAGAAATCTTGAGGAAGGCGAAACAATCCTGGCGCACATGATTCAAAAGGTGCCTTTGGTTAAAAATGGTGACCGCATTCTCATCATTGCCCACAAAGGTTCTTTACGCGTAACGGCGCCGGGGGTGGTCCGGCAAAACGGATTCAAGAACGATACGGTAAGGGTTGAAAATATGCAAAGTAGGAAAATCATTTTAGGCACGGTTTTAGATTCCCGGACCGTGCAGATTAACTTCTAATCGGTATAAATCATTCATGAAATTTTTTTTCCAGTTTTGGGCTATGCATTCCTCGCTGTTTCACTTGTGTCATGCATGGGTTGCGCGAATTTAGGAAACCCATCTGAGGAAGTACTGACTCAACCTATATTTGAAGATACGGAGAAATATGTCCCTTTGGATGGATCTTTGTGGCCGGGCGAGACTTCGGAGAATCTTTTGTTTGCCGATACCAAGGCTAAACAGATAGGAGATATCGTGACGGTCCAACTGGAAGAAAATTTTGAATCGACCCATTCCGCCACTACAGGAGTTAGCAAAGACTCCGAAATTGATTTGGGGGTTAGTACCGTTCTGGGGCTACCTAACGATTATGGAATGACCAATTTCCTGGGACTCAACAATTCCTTTGATCCCAACGTGCAAGCTCAAAGCTCAAGATCGACCAATGGCGCGGGAACGACGACCCGTGGAGGGAGTATGACCGGTACCTTGGCGGCGGTGATCAAGGAGGAGTTGCCCAATGGAGTTTTTCGCATAGAAGGTCGGCGCACAGTAACCGTGAATAATGAAGATCAAATGATGGTCTTGACCGGTTTAATTCGACGGGTGGACATTGGATTCGCCAATATTATTTCCTCCCAGCAAATTGCCGACGCAAATATAGTTTATACCGGCAAGGGAGTGATCTCTGACGAGCAGAATGTGGGTTGGCTAATGCGGTTTTTTGCCTGGGTATGGCCATTTTAAATATTTTGTTCTATTTGGTATTTTGGAGATAACGGAATGCGCAAAGGTTTTTTTATCCTATTGATCACTATTTTTATATTCGCTACGATTTGGACGGCATCGTCCGAAGCGGCGCGAATTAAAGACTTGGTCAATGTTAATGGAGTACGGGCCAACAAACTGATCGGATTTGGTTTGGTCATTGGTTTAGCCAACACGGGTGACCAGGCCACTAATGTCTTTTTCTCTATTCAAACCATGGTCAACATGCTCCAGAAATTGGGAGTCACCATTCCTCAGGACCGGATAAATCAGCTGCAATTCAGAAACGCGGCGACCGTAATGGTGACGACGGAATTGCCAGCGTTTGCGCGCCAGGGGGACCGAATTGATGTTGTGGTCTCTTCATTAGGCGATTCCCGTAGTCTTCAGGGGGGCACCTTGTTAATGACCCCGGTGAAAGGCGCGGATTCCATTACCTATGCGGTAGCGCAAGGGCCGGTTTCCATTGGAGGATTTTCGGTTCAAGGCTTGTCGCAGGGTGTACAGAAAAATCATCCCACTGTGGGCAGGATTACCGGCGGAGGCATCGTTGAAAAAGAGCTCTCTGACTTTTTCAACAGCAAGAAGGAAATCTCTCTTTCCTTAAAAAATACCGATTTTACCACTGGGTCAAGAATTGCCAAGGCCATCAATTTTAAAATGAAAGATGTTTTTGCCGAACCGATCGACGGCAGGACCATCCGCGTCAAGGTTCCTAAATTTTATATTAACAACGTCTCCGGGTTTGTCACCAAAATCGAGACTCTGGAAGTGGAACCGGATACCGTTGCCAAGGTCATCATCGATGAAAGAACTGGAACGGTGGTGATGGGTGAGAAGGTTCGCATTTCAACTGTGGCGGTGGCGCATGGCAATCTGTTTGTACAGATAACGGAATCGCCGGAAGTATCGCAACCCGCACCTTTATCAACCGGACAAACGGTGGTTGTTCCACGAACCGAAATAACTGTCGAGGAAGAGGAAGAGCATCTTTTAATTGTTCCCAAAGGCGTTGGTATCGGTGAAGTGGTGAATGCCTTGAATGCCATCGGTGTGACGCCCAGGGATTTAATTGCCATTCTACAGGCCATCAAAGCGTCCGGTTCCCTGCACGCGGAGCTGGAGATTATATAGCCCAGGCATTCCCCCCCCTCATCAAATTGCCGGGAGGAAAGTACCTACCCTCTGCTAGGCAAAAATTTCCTTTTTCCCCTCCCAGAACTCCCATGATGGTTTTCTCGTAGTGAAGACCCCCTAAAGTTCAATAAAACAAAGGGTTTCAGGCCTTGCATTCCTTCTCTATTTGGCACCACCCTTGCAAAACTAAATATAATTCGCATGGATAGTTTCATAACTCAGGAGTGAATCAATTCAATGGAACCGATTTCCACATTTAATTCTGGCGCTTCTCTGGCCCTACAAAGCAAGTCTTTCCAGGTGAAGGAACTGGCCGACAAAGCCAGGCAATTGGTAGGGGCACAGCATCGTCTTGAGGGCCATAAATCGAATGAGACACATTCATTAAATAGGGGGCAGGAGGCTTCAACCACTCCCAGTAATGAAAATAAAGAGTTGATGGAAGTGGCTAAGAAATTTGAAGCCATACTGGTTCATCAAATGCTGAAAGCCATGCGGAAAACCGTCAATAAATCGGATTTATTGAATAGTTTCTCCCTGGAACAATATGAATCCATGATGGATGAAGAAATTGCCAATGAAATGGTAAAACATAAAGGGATCGGTCTTGCAGATAGTTTGTTTTACCAATTGAGCCGGTTGGAGGAGGCCTCCAACCAGAAAGCCACAATTTCCAATAAACTCCTGGGGGTCGACCAACATGAGTGATCTATACCATACATTGGACAAAGTCTTGGTTCAAAAAATTGGAATATACAATGAACTGATAGGAGTGATGAAAGAAGAATGGACCAGCATTTCCGAATACTCCCGGGAAAAGCTGGAGAATGCTCTGGAACGAAAATCATCACTGCTGGCTAAAGTCCACGAGGTGAACCATAAGAGAGAAGAGATTGTTCAAGCCTTTGCCCAAAAGCTGGGGCGCGTGCAATCGGAAGTGACCCTCAAAACTATTATCGGATTGAAAGACAACCCATGGGGGAATCGTATGGCCGCGTGTCGGAAAAAAATCCGTGAGCAAATTAATACAATCAATGAAATGAACTCGGAAAATAAACAATTGATCAATCGGTCATCTCTGACGATGAAAAAGTCCATGTCATGGTTATACGAGGTGGATATGGCATACACGCCCTATTATTCCAACGGGCAGTTAAGTGAACCGACTATGGAAAGCCGAGTAGTGAATACGGATGTTTAGAATTAAAAGCCTTTAATTGGATGGTGTGAGTTATGACAGCAAATATTTTCAGTGCATTGAATACGGCAAAGTTAGGGCTGCAGACCAACCAGACGGCGATTGAAGTTACGGGTCACAACATCGCGAATGTACAGACCGAGGGTTTTTCCCGACAGGAAGTGACGTTGGAAGTCAACCGGCCGCGTCGGGTTGGCTTAGCCTTCTTAGGTACGGGGGTTAGAGCGACCAATGTAACCCGCGATTTTGACCAGTTTTTATTCAATCAGATTTTAGGCGAAAGCAGTACACTGGGAAACTTTGATATCCGCAACACATTTTTCCAAAGGCTGGAAACGATTATGAACGAAAGTTCAGGGACAAGCCTGAACAACGCGATGAGTGAATTTTTCACCGCTTTTGATGATCTTGCATCCAATCCGACCAATCTGGCCGCACGCACTGCAGTACTTTCTGCGGCGGGAACACTGGCGACGGTGTTCAACCAGTTGGGCTCATCACTACTCCAACAGCGCATCAACCTGGATAATGCGGTTACCGCAGAGGTGACTGAAATCAATGGCATGCTCGATGAGATTGCCGAGTTTAACCGGTCCATTATAAAACTTGAGAATGGCAATACGCCCGCTAATGATTTGCGGGACCAACGTGACCTTTTGATCAAGCAGTTATCTGAAAAAATGGATGTCCAGCTCATCGATACCAATGACAATAACACCACCTTGACGCTTTCCGGCGGTACTCCTCTGGTGGTGGGAACCACGGTATTCAAGCTCAGCGCCACAGCCAATCTGGATAACCGAGGTTTCAAGGATATCTTTGTGGACGATGGTATGGGTGGAACAACCAATGTGACCGCAGAGATCCAAGGCGGTGAAATGCGTGGTTTGCTGGATATGAGAGACGTCGAAACACTGGGCCTTATTGATCAGTTGGATCGCCTTGCGGCGGGATTGATGGAACAAGTCAACGGCGTTCATTTGCAGGGTTTGGGCCTTGACGGCAGTTCGGGGAATCTATTCTTTGAAACATTAACTCCCACGGTTAACATCGGAAGTCAAAATTTGGGTACTGCAGTGGTCACAGCCACCAATGCCAGTCCATCGACTGTCACTGTAGACAAGTTTCAGATTCAGTTTACGGGTGCAGGCACTTTTGATCTATTTAATTTGACTACGAACCAGGTGACGGGTTCTTTTGGATTTGTTGCAGGCATACCCTTGAACATCGCCAATGGTTTGGCAGTAACGATCACAGGTGCTCCCGTTGCTGGAGATACTGCTGATATTTCAATTTCAGAAGATGCGGCGCTGAATATGGCTCTTTCCAGCACAGTTTTGAATAATACTGATAAAATTGCCGCCGGATTGTCCGGCACCGGAGACGGTCAGAACGCACTTAATATTTCGAATCTTCAGAACAGTCTGGTATTCAGCTCGGGGGCCTTTACCCCCGGAGCGGGAACCTCGACCTTTGATGATTTTTATAATTCCATAGTCAGCGGTTTGGGAGCCGGGTCCCGATCGTCGCAAACGATCCTGAGACAGCAGGAAGGGGTTATGCTCCAATTGAATACCCAACGCGAGAGTATTTCAGGCGTTTCTTTGGATGAGGAAATGGTTAATCTCATTAAATTTCAGCAGGCATATGCGGCTTCGGCCCGAATGATAACCGTTATTGAGGAAATGTTTGACGTCTTACAAAGAATTTAAGTTCATTTTGAAGTTTAAATAAAGAGCAGGAGATGGTTATGGTAATGCGAATCACCAATCAGATTCAACAGAGCAACTCGCTCCAGAATATATTCCGGATTACAGAGGATTTATTTGCGGCCAACCAGCGTATAGCTACGGGAAAAAGAATCAACAAACCCTCCGATGATCCTTTAGGAATACAGGACACGCTGACACTCCGTAGTTCGATCGCGCAGATTCAGCAATTCAGCAGGAACATAGACAATAACCGACTGTTCCTGAATACCGCCGATACGGCGCTGGATTCGGTAGGTCTGGGGATTACCCGCGCCCTCGAGTTGGCTCAGGGAAGCCTGGGGGCCACCAGCGATGCGCAAACGCGCTCCCTGGTTGCATTGGAAATACAATCCATCCTCGACCAAGCGATCCAGGAGGCGAACACGCAGGTGAAAGGGCATTTTATTTTTGGCGGAACGGATTTGTTGAATGCCCCCTACCAAGCCAACGGAATTGGGCTGGGAGCTACTTATTCTGGAAACTCCGATACTCTGGAAGTAGAGGTTGGGTCAACCCTGACCATCCCAATTACCCGCCCAGGTTCTGAAGTCTTCGGGACCGATATGAATCCGGCGGTAAACGGCAACACTCTGCTATCGGATTTGAATGGCGGTGCCGGGGTGGCTCTGGGAAGCTTCGATGTTACTAATCGCGGTGGTATTACTACGCCTATCACTGTGGTTGCGGGAATGACGGTCAACGCTCTCATTGCGGCCATCAATGTTGCGCCTAATGTCACGGCATCCTTGAATGCGAGTCAAACGGGTCTACAGCTCACAGATAGCAGTGGAACCATTTTGCAATCTCTCACCGTTACCGAAGCCGGCAGTACCACGGCGGCAGATCTGGGTATTCTGAAGGTCAACGATGGAGATATCGTCGGTTCGGATTTGAATCCCATTCTAACGACCGCTACTTTAATTACCGATTTAAACGGGGGTAGTGGATTGACGCTGGGGCAAATTGATATTGTCAACGGTGCACTTTCAGACACGGTTGATTTGAGCGGCGCGACAACTGTAGGCGATGTTTTGGCGGCGATCACTGGTTCCCTCGCGAATGTCACAGCCAATATCAATAGTCAGGGCAATGCCCTGCAAGTCGTTTCCAATGATCTGACGACCACCGCCGTCATTAACGAAGTAGCGGGAGGCGATACAGCTTTCCTCCTGGGAATAGGCGGCGGCAATGTATTTACCGCTCTGGATGCATTGAGGGAGGCTTTAGAGAGGAATGATACCAACGGGATTTCGGCTTCCTTCGCAAACCTGAACGAGGCGCTGGACACGGTATTGCAAGCTCGGGCGGAATATGGCGCCCTGGTCCGGACCATGGACACTCTGGAAATCGGACACAGTGCGGATGAAGTGAGCGAAACCGCCCAATTATCAGAAGTGGAGGACTCGGATTTTGTCAAGGACGCGTCCGATGTTGCGGCCTTGCAGTTGGCTCTGGAGGCTACCCTGAACACCACCGCGCGGGTTCTTCAGCCAAGCTTATTGGATTTCCTGCGATAACTTGTGCTTATCCAGAACTGTGTTGAGCTCTATTCATCATGGATTTTTGATCGCCTTCGCGCCGGGTGGCACAGGGAAGATCAATGATGAAAGCAGCTCCTTCTCCATGTTTGCTTTCCACTTCAATGGTACCGGAATGTTTTTCAACGATGGTGTAGCACACGGAAAGCCCCAATCCCGTTCCCTGATCCTCCGGCTTGGTGGTAAAAAAGGGATCGAATAGTTTTACCATATCCTCTTCCTTGATACCGGTTCCGGTATCGGCGAATTTAATTCGAATAAAATTTTCCTGAATAACAGGTATCGCATCCGGGGGCGTATTGAGGTCCGTTTTCCGCCGATTTTGCTTTTGTTTCTTGACATAGGTTTCTGTGGTCACTGTCAAGTTGCCGCCTCTTTCCATCGCGTGGCGTGCATTGTTCGTGAGGTTCAAAAATACTTGACGCATGCGGTTGGCATCAATTTTGATCGTCGGCAGATTGGAACTGAAATTACGCACCACTCGAACATTGTCGATCTCCATATTCTTTTCCATAATAGAAAGAACAGACTCCAACTCTTCATTGATGTCAACATAAGTCAACTCCATATCCTCTTTCCGGGAGAACTTCAGAAGGCCGCCGACAATTTTTTCGATTCTTCCGATTTCCTCCATGATCGATTCCAAATCACTGTTCAGGCCTTCATCTTGTTCTCGCTCCAACAGCAAAGCCTGAACATGGCCTGAAATGATATTTAGAGGGTTGAGAAGCTCATGGCACACCCCTGCCGCCAAACGGCCAATACTGGCCAGCTTTTCAGATCTCAAAATCTGGTCCTGAGCGGTTTGAAGTTTCTTCATAGAAACTTGCAAGTCACTATTGGCCCGGGTCAATTCCTCGTTGTATTTTTTCAGTTGTTCTTCCGCCTGTTGGCGGCGCTCTTCTTCTTTTCTCAGCTGAATAGCGAATCGAATGGATTGGAAGAGGGATTCGGATGTCAGGCTTCCTTTGGTGCGGTAGTCTGTAGCGCCGCTTTTCATGGCTTCCACGGCAATTTCCTGATCTCCCTGACTGGTCAGGAAAATAATAGGAGTCGTGATATCTTTTTGACGGACCATTCGAAGCAGGTCGATACCATCCATTTCGCCTAAACGGAAGTCAAAAAGGCAAACATCAAAATAAGTGTGATTAAGAAAATCCAGAGCGGATTGGGGATTAAGCGCGTGCTTAATGATCGGACGGGGATCGAGCTCTCTTTCGGAAATCAAATCTTTGATAAAGAAAGCATCATCCTCATCATCTTCAACTAGAAGAATTTTAATGCCCTCTTTATTCATAGACGTGGGACAAAAATTTAATCTGGCAGTTTAACGATTTGGAACCAATAGTGAGATAATACTTTTATGACTTCTACAAACTCATTAAACCGAACCGGCTTTTGAATAGAGGAATTAACTCCCAGATCATAAGCATGGTTGATGTCCGTTTCTGCCTTGGATGTGGTCAGAACAACAACGGGTATTTTGCGAAGCGTAATATTTTTTTTGATTTCATCCAACACTTCGCGCCCATCTTTCCGGGGCATATTCAAGTCCAGTAGAATCAAACTGGGAAAATCGGGAGAGGAGTTCTTTATCGTGGTTCCGACGGGCTCAAGATAATTCATGAGCTCTTCACCATCCTTCACCCACTTGATTTGCGTGTCGACTCCGGCTTCTTTTAACGCCTCCATAGTCAACAGATAATCGTCCTCGTCATCCTCAGCAATCAAAATAGGGTGCAATCCATTTAGTGTAGTCGTCATACGCGCATCCAAAAAAAAAGAAGTCTTGGAACAACTGGATCTATTAAAGGGGTGTCTATTACATTCTAATGCTCATTTTTAAAATGAAAACCCTTATTTTCCAAAAATTTACGTTTATACCGGAGGCGTAGTCACTCTCAAACGGGGTGTTAGACAGATTTTAGGACAACTCAATATTTTGCTTCAAAAGAATTGAATTAGCGCCATTTACAGAGGATAAAAATGAGAGGCTACTCATTACCTAAAACAAGGGTAAAGCACTTAAAAAATAGTGATTTAAAGATAGTTTAGGGCCTTATCGACGAGTGAATACGATGAATTCCTTCGAAACGATGTCTCAGGCTGCCCCAGAGAACCCCTGCAGTCCATATTATCCTTTTAAATCGATAGTTTAAGTTTCCTGCTAATCAACGGAACGGACCTTTTTCTTGAGAACTTTGTCCCTGGCAAAATCAACCGAGCAGACATGGCGGGAATAGCCGAATTCTTGAATCATGGCATTGAACTGGCCGTAATCCCAGGTTTTAGGGTCCTTCAATTTTTTCAACTTTTCAGTTTTCTTTTCAAGGTCACGGGGTCGGATGATGCCGATGATCTCACCCTTGGGAGGTGCGTTGTTCAATTTTTCCAACCAGTACTTGTCGAAATCCACCTTCCCTGCGCGGGCGACAACCTTCATAATCGATTCCCCAACTTTAACCTGGGCGCAGAATTTTTTGACTTGAAGCTCTGCATCGGAATTCCCACAGGAAGAGATCAATGATGCGCACAATACAACTATACTAATTGTTAGGGTTTTTCTTATGTTGAATTGAAAACGGCTGAGCGATTTGAAAATAGTGTTTGGATTCATGGGTTTGCGTATTTGTAAAAACGGGCCGCGAAGCGGGCGGGTGATTGATAACCCTAGTAAGGGCAAAATTTTCAGCACTATAATACAACAAGAGAAACCCGGTTGTGAAGAGGTAGAGTTAAAAAATTTACTATGGGCAGATGACCTATTTTATTGTGTATCGGAAACAATCGACTGTGTGATCGTTCACCATTCCCGTGGCCTGCATGAAGGCGTAGCAGATAGTACTGCCGACGAATTTGAATCCCCGTTTTTTCATGTCCTTGCTCATGGCGTCGCTTTCGGGCGTGTTGGCGGGGATCTCAGAAAGTTTTTTCCATTTATTCCGAATGGTCTTACCGCCGACAAAGGACCAACAATATTTACTGAAGGTGCCGAACTCTTTGCAGACTTTCAGGTAAGCGCGGGAGTTAATCCGGACGGAATAGACCTTGAGCCGGTTGCGGATAATTCCCGGATCTTTCAAAATCTTTTCCAGTTGCTTATCGGTCAGGCGGGACAGTTTCTCAGGATCGAACTGCTTAAATATTTTGCGGTAGTTTTCGCGGCGGTTGAGGATGGTTTCCCACGAGAGTCCCGCCTGCGCTCCTTCGAGGATAAGGAATTCGAACAATTTGCGGTCTTTTTTTACGGGCTTGCCCCACTCCTTGTCGTGATAAGCAACCATCAAGGGATTTTTAGAGCCGACCCATTCGCATCGTTTTTTCATAATCCGTTGCTCTGTATAATGAGAAGCCATATTTTATACAGAAATCAGATAAATGTCACGATGGGTTTTCCTGTAAGATGAATGCAGTACTGGAGACCAAACAACCGGAATATGAAACAGGGAGTTCTATGAAATCTTTCATTGAGTTTAATAAAAAGATTTTGGGGATGAAATTCCCCTGGAACCTGTGGTTAGGGTTGCTGGGTCTGGTTAACGTCGGGGGTGGCCTGTTTTACATCCGCACGATGGAAGGCCAGTTGGCTTTGGTCTGCATGATGGCGGCCTTTTTGATTATGTGGGGTATTTATGTCAAAAAGGGATTCGTCCGCTTGTTAGGGCTGGGGCATCTGATTGCCTGGATGCCGCAGGTCGTCTGGTACGTCCAGGTGGTCGGAGACACGGCGGGGTGGTTCCAATACTGGCTGATCTCTGTCCTGGCCGTTAATGGGTTGTCCCTGGTGATCGACTTTGTGGACGTGGTCCGTTATTCCCTCGGCAATAAGCAACCGATCGGCTAACGATTACTCCGCGTCGCGGTTGACCGTATCCGGTGTGAACGCGGGAAGGCATACCGCGATGTATTCCGCTCCGCCCGGTGTGCTGTAGCGCACCCATTCCCCTTTATGCACGGTGATCGCCTGCCCCGCATTAACTTCAAAAACTTTTGCCTGCGTTTCCACGAATAGAGTTCCCTTGAGCACTACCGTGTATTCATCAAACTCCGGCGTTTGCCCCGGCTCCTTCCAACCCGCCGGACTCTCCATCTTGGCAATGCTGATCCCTTTCGTACCGCTGTTCACGCAGCCGATGAACTCCTTGATGATTTTCGGTATATTCCCCGGCGCTTCAATAATTTTAGGCGAATCAATAAATTCGGGCATAGCGTTTCCTTGAATAATTGTAAGGATCATTAGGGTTTGACTTGAAATCTACGCAATTATTGGGATTATAGTACCAGACTTGAATGAGGCGGGGAATCAGTAATTGTCCAACTTATGCCGGGTTGGCTGGAGAGTTGAATGGAAATTATCTATCGCATTTTGAAAAGTTTGAAAAATCCAAAGGCCGCGCACAGGCCGCCGAGGACCAGCATCACCATGGCTTTATCGGGCGGGGCGCCGTTCAGCGCCTGATTGAGTTTGGAGGAAACCGATTGGGTAATATTGTAGCCCCAGAACAGCAGAACCCCTCCTGCCGCCAGCATGACGATTCCCTGTACTTTATTTTTCATGCTCTCTCCTTTTCAAATATTGACAAATCAATACTCCATCAGGTTAAAGGATTTAGTGGAAAAATAACACAAATTTTGAAGCCAGAATCCGGAAAGATGGCGGGAGTAAGGGTATAATCATTTTATGTCCAGCCATTTCTTCCAGAAAGACGATACGACCTCTCCTCCGGTGATGTTGTTTGATGGGGTGTGCAAACTCTGCAACGGGAGTATGAATTTCATTTTACGAGTCGATCGGAAAGGGCAGCTGAAATTGGCGTCCTTGCAGTCGGATTATGGCCGCCAGGTTTTAGCATCGCATGAAATAAAATCCGATCCGATGGATTCCATGATTTTGCTGGAGGGCACGCGGTTGACCACGAAATCCACCGCCATGATCCGGATTTCCAAATATCTGGGTGGGGCGTGGCCACTGTGCATGATCGCGCTCGTCGTCCCCCGCTTTATTCGCGATTTCATTTATGATATTGTCGCCAAAAACCGCTACCGCTGGTTTGGAAAATACGACACTTGCCGCTTGCCCGATCCTGAATTTGAGGATCGGTTTTACACGTAAAATTAATGATGGGGACCGCTTAAAAGATTTCTCTGGAGAATGTCTGGCAGGGATCGCTTACGGCGTAGGCGAATTCCGAGAATTTGGAATGATAGGATTTTTCTTTTAACGCTGAATTATTTGGAGTTCCAGGGTTTGCCGTCGATCAGCAAATCTTTAATCTGAGCTTTACCGTCGGTCATAACAGAAATGACGATACTTCCCTTTTTGGACCTCACATCTTTATCCAATTTCTCCGCTTGGTCTTCCGGGATATAAAACCGTTCGATCCCCGCTTTAAATTGGTTGCCCCTACAAGTCCCTTTAATTACGACTTCACAACTTTCCGGTTTGCTGTGCGAAAATTGTTTGGGTTTGAGGCAGACGTATCCAGTTACAACTGCATGCGATCTTTTTTTGGGTGGCTGGCAAAGGTCTTTCACGCCGTAATCCACCCGATAAATTAGATAGTGGCCGGAAAGGAGGTCCCTGGGATCATAGCCTTCAATAGGAAGAGTGACTTCCTGCCCATAAGTTACCCTATAGTGTTTGTATCCTGTTAAAAAACCCAGAGCTACAATGGGGAACAGTAACGCACTAATCAAAATTATCTTAGGCCGGTTCATTTTAAAAGTCCCTCCGACCATGTGGCCATCTGCAAACGATATTTGTTCCAGTAAACCACCATACCAATGATGAGACCCCCTGATAGAATCAATCCAAATCCCGTCACAGCAAGTCCGCCAAAAGCCTGAAAGTAAAGTATTAAAAATCGGACGCCGATGAGAAAAATTAAAAGCTGGAAGAGTTTTCGCCGTTTAAGACTGGCCAGGAAAATAGCCAGCAAACCCAAAATAATCAGGGTGCATAAGGCGAATATGATTTCGCCGTCCTTAATGACATAAATCAGATGGAAGGGCAAGAAATAAAAAGCGAGGAAGATCATCAGGAGTATTTTCTGTGGATGGGTATATGCTGAATTTGACCAGATACCCAAAACTGCAGTGACGGCCAAAATATAATTTGGAAAGTAAGTCAGAAACCCTGATTCGGGTTGACCGTAACAGCCTGCATAACCAATAAACCAGCCCTCGACAACAAACAGGGCCATAATGATTCCAATTAAAGCCCATACGGTGAAGGCTCGCGTCAGCCCAACTTCGCCCAGATATTTTCTGCTGAGCATGGCCAAAACGCCACTCAAAAGAGGAACAGCCATAAAAACGCCGGAATAATCTTTTTGATATAGGGGTTGAAAAGCTGGGCTGGTTAATGCAGTGCAAATGAGTGCGATGAAAAAACCGGATACCCAAAGAAAGGGACCGAAAGATCTTTTGGATATGATTGGAATTCCCGCGGTGATCAGCGACCAAAGCATCAGGGCTTGATACAGTTTGCCACCCGTATGGTAGATTTGTGAAATCAAGCCGATGGATGCCAGGCAAAGAAACAGAAAACAAACCAGCAACACTTCGAACTGAATAGATTTTTTTTCTCCCAGGTATGATGGATTCCAATCGCTAAACCGATCAGCAACAGGAAATCGAGCCCCAGCTTAACGGCATCTGGAATGTCATCCCAATTGGCGGCGATGAGTGAAATGAACCCAATGCTGATGATGGTGGCGCCCAGAATCAGAAAACTGTACAGTACCCAGGAACTGCCGGGCGCATTGGCTTCGTATTGACGAATTCCTTCCGCCTGTTCCCGGCTGATGATATTGTTCGACACCCAATCGTGGAGCCGCTTTTCGAGTCGTGACATATCAATAGGTTAAAGGATATCCGCCAAAACTAACATATAAATTTTATCACGGGTAAATGTAGGCGGGGCAGGCCTGGGATGAAAAAAGCGGGAGGCAGTGAATCCATTCCGGATTGCGGAAAACCTCTATTATTTGATCGGCTTAAAAAACTTCCGTGTTGAATACCTGGCAGGGATTACTTACCGTGTTGGAATCCCCGGAGACGGAGAACAGGGGAGCCGGGTACTGAAAGGCGCCGCTTTTCAAATCCTTCCCGGGCGAGTAAGACCAGTCGGGATCGGCGGCCAGTTTGGGGAATTTTTTTGTAAACTCTTCGTGCTTAGGATAGCGGGCGTACTCCATACAAAAGTTGACAATATAAGCCCTTACGATCTTGGCCTCCTGCACCGTTACGGAATCCTTTTTGTAACCCTTGGCCTGCTGAACCGTTGGAGAATGCTTGGACTGAGGCACCGTTTTGGAGTCCTTCATATACAAACTCACCCCCACACCCCCAAACAACAAGAGACCCAAAACAATTGTAACGATTAGGCTTTTCTTCGATTTCATAGAATCAGTATAACAGGCAGGAAAACAAATTCGAGACAAGAGGCTCAACGAGTCGGCAATTCAGCCTTTTACAATGGAAAAGAATGGCCTGGCGAAATCAGCTCTGGACCTTGTGCGGCTTCTGCCAAGCTCGCCCTCCGCGAAGGAGTTGTTACTCTGTCATCTTTTTTTGCCTTATCTTGGCGATAATCATATAACCAATGGCGACGCTGCATAAACCAAAAAGCCCAATGGCAGCATAGGCTATCAGAGGATTTTTCCCTTTAAGAAGAATCCAAATCCCCAGCCCAACGAAACCAAGGGATGTGAATTCAAGGATAATGAGGGTGGGAAGATTATGGGATTTCGCCGAATTCTTGTACGCTTCGGACACTCGCAGTTTTTCTTCGGTTTTCTGCAAGCCTTTGGTAAGTTTCTTGACTGTGAAACAATACCAGACAATAAAAACAGGCAACAGTACAAGATTCAGCCAGGCCCCGACAGTCACTTGGATGATAACGATAGCGGGGATCATAATGATATATATTGTTTTGATCAATCCACGGATCTGGTCCTTCCGGTCTTCGGAATCAATGATGAACCCTGACCCAAAGATTCCCCACGGATAAAACAATGTGTTTCCCGATGCATCTTTCTTAAAAATTGCATCTGTCACGCCATCAAAATAGCCCATATTTTCCTTGAACAAGCGTTGCCCCGCCCACCACATCTATTTGCTTTCAGACAATTTCCATAGGTTAGTGGATTCATTGAAGAAAAACTGTCTCCAGTAGCGATCGTTGTCACTGTCATACTGACCAAAACAATCGTTTATCTGCGGCGCTCCGCCCAGCATTCTTAAAATCTCGATAAGGGAGCGCCATTCTTTGTTAAGCGACCGGGCTCTTCCCCCCTTCGGTCCATTGGATTTTTTTAGTCTGCGCCAATGTGTGGGAAGAGAACTGGCAGCTACCGAACCCCGTTCTATAGCTATAAAATGTTTTATTTGTAATTGATGGCTGCAATTGCGCCTCAATGCGTAAATATTTTTTTTGACTAGATATCCTCTATCTGCTATGTAGCGATTCTTATCTGCGCCGTATTGCAACAAAAGACGGACGGCCGATGCATCCTTCATATTGATCGCGAAAGCCAGTGGATCATGAACACCACCGCTTTCCTTATTGACATTGAAATGCCTGAGAAGCATTTCAAGGACTTGGTAGTTTTTAGATCGAATTGCGGTTAAAACGGAATTAAGAGTGACCGGTGAGCCCTTTTTAATGAGCGTCTCCACAATGAAGGGCTTTTCATCCCCCTTGATGACAACCTGATCATCCAAGTTTCTGGAAAGTTGATTGAGTACCTCTTGTTGAAGCTTCGGGTTTCCCTTAAGGCGTCCGGTTTCCGCTCTCAAATAAGAATAGGGAGAAACGCGATTGGATTCGCACAGTGGAGAGACTCCTTTGTCCATATATCGCTCGATCGATTTCAGATCGCCCGTCGCCACGGCGATTTTCAAATAGGAGCATTTCAGATTGCGATGAAAGCCGCTGGATTTTTCCACGACGGCAGTAAGGGTTTCGGCGTCGTGAAGGGATTCCGCGATGCTTAAAAACCTCCCGGTCTGGTATTTGTCGATACACCAGGAATCCATGAGATCCACATCCCGGCTTTTCTTGAATTCCGAGAGAACACGGTTGGCGCAAGAAGCTTTGATGTTTTGAAATGGTCCGTGATAAGCGATATAACCGCCAAAATAACCAATGTAAATTACCAGAAAGAGCATGGCTATGCGGGGATACTTTTTCTGAATCCACGCCACCACGATGCCGCAGACCAGACCCAGTAAAATCGCGGCGGGAAGGATGTACAGAGCCGCAAAACCCCCACCATCGGGCATCTGCCTTAACCAAATGTAAGACGCCCGCCAGGTAAGGGCACTCAAAGCCAGCGGGTAAACCAGATACCGGAATTTAAATTTGCTCATATTGGCAGTATAAAACCAGAGTGGAGAGAAGTACAGCGGCACGCCGGGTGGAGTGCCTCCACACGCAGTTTGAATGAAACTCAAGCAACTTTGCCCGTCGTGAGCAAGCTCGCCCTCCGCGTAGGAGGCGGAGAACCTCCGCAGGTAATATACACTTTAATGGCGGAGATAAAGGCTGGTTTGCTCAACCAAGTGTCAGCCAATTTCGCCCTCCGCGTAGGAGCTCGCCCTCTGCGGAAGAGTGGTGGAGGCGGGGGGAATCGAACCCCCGTCCGAAAGTCGTCAACGCAAAGCGTCTACATGCTTATTTCGCTCTTTGGGTCTCGTTCGAGCTACTCCAGCGAACAGGATTTCACCCGAACCAGTCTCTCAATCACCGCATACCCCCGAGACACTGGGTACGAAGCTCGTTCGCTAAAGTGACGTTCTTCTAAACCTCACGAACAAAAGAATAGAGAACGGTAACCAAGTAAAACGAGTTTACGCGGCTACTGCATAGTCATAATCATTGGCGATTATGGTTTGTGCCGTTTTTTTACGGGCCAACGGCATCCCGTGCATGCAACTTTGATCTCAATACTCCCGTCGAATCCAGATCGCCCCCAAAATTGAGGTGTGTGAGGAGTGAGTTCCTATCTATAATATAACATCCCCGCCAGGGAATTCCAATGCCTATCAGCTTCGGGGGAATCGTCTAAAGCGTTTAATCTAAAGGAGTTTCTCTATTCGTGGAGGGAGAGGGGGAAGAAACTTTTCAGTCGGGATGATATCTATAATTTTACCAAAACTACCATTGCCAAGTGTGGACGGGGGGATACAGAATGGTGGACTCCAGTTCATAGGTTTCACCCAGATGAGAATGAACCAACTCCAGCTTGATATCATTCGTAATTTCATCCGGGAAAAATTCCACCAGCGTGTTGTAACAGACCAGCGCCTCATCATAGGCATTGAAGATTTGATGCCCGGGAGTGTTGAGGATTTCGACTGCATAATCCCGCCCCGCATCGTCCCATTGCCAGAGGCGCACTACGTAATGGCTGACGGACTGGAAAGTATCAGACAGAGGCAAGCCAGCTTTATAGCGGGCTTCATAAATATCCTGCGCCGTATGGACCTGTCCCTTAAAAGAATATTTGTACATGTGGTCCCCCCCTACGATGACCATCATCCGGTGGCCCGGAATGCAGACTTAACGCATGGATAGTAATGAAAATGGATGGCAGGCGCAAGTGAAAAGACTCCTATCCATTAATCTTTTTAAAACAATGCGTTATGGCTCTCTTGCCAGCACGGGCGGAAATAGAATTTTCGAATACAAAGTGCTGATCTTTCCCCGGTGGTACTGAATCAACTCCAGTTTGATCTCCTCTGCGGCTTCCTCCGGATAATCGGTTGCAAGAGCATTAAAACAAGTCAGCGCGTCATCATACTCTTTGAACACCTGATGTCCCGGTGCATCGAAAACCTCGATGGAGTGGTCTTTTTCCGTCTCGTCCCAATGCCAAATGCGAACGATGAAATGATCGATCGGGTTGATCCCCTCCGGCAGGACAAATTCCGTTTGCCACCTCGCCTCATGGAATCCAGGCGCAAAATGGATCCGGTTGTTATGTAAGAATTTATACATTATTGATTCCCCCTTTCCACAGTTGTCGTCATAGAATTTTCCCCTAATCCTAATATAATTCTAAGACCGGATTACGGCACATTTTATTCCCCTTCAAAAATCAGGGTTTATCGTTTGCAAAGCATTTATGGTAAATTAGCCCTTCATTTACAGGCGAAATAATAGCGAAGTGGTCAATCACCCAAACGGAGGTCATCATGTTTTCAGGGCTTGATATCGAAAAAATGGTAACGATTTATGTGGTTCCCTGGTTCATCAATATCGCG
This sequence comes from Nitrospinaceae bacterium, assembly GCA_965237905.1. Taxonomy (GTDB): domain Bacteria; phylum Nitrospinota; class Nitrospinia; order Nitrospinales; family Nitrospinaceae; genus SZUA-226. Next base: position 1,798,107 of record OZ250172.1, read on the forward strand.
TTGGCAATCGTCGTTTTTATTGTGGGGCGGTTAATCGCCAAAGGCCTGGTTAAGGTGCTTGAGCGGCTTCTTGTCAGAGCGAAAGTGGACTCTATGCTGGTTGAGTTCATCGGATCGATTGCCAGTGCCGCGTTGTTTCTCTTTGTCATTATCGCCTCGCTGGATATGCTGGGCGTCAATACCACTTCACTGATCGCCATGTTAGGCGCGGCGGGTTTGGCGGTGGGACTGGCGCTTCAGGGCTCGTTGCAGAACTTTGCCTCTGGTGTCCTGTTGATTATATTTCGCCCCTTCCAGGTAGGCAATTTTATTGAAGCGGGAGGAATCGCCGGCACGGTCGAAAAAATCACCATTTTCAACACCATCATGCTGACTCCGGATAACCGGGAAATCATCGTCCCCAATGGTGCTGTTTACGGCGGAACCATCACCAATATATCGGCACGCGATACCCGGCGGATCGACATGGTATTTGGCATTGGTTATGGAGACGACATTAAAAAAGCCAAAGATATTCTGATGAAAGCCATGGAGTCTGATGAGCGAATATTGAAGGACCCGGCACCTATGGTCGCCCTTGCGGAACTGGCGGACAGCAGTGTGAATTTTGTGGTGCGGCCCTGGGTCAATGCCGCGGACTATTGGGCCGTCAAATTTGAGTTTACTGAAAAAATCAAATTAACCTTTGATGAAAATGGCGTTTCCATTCCATTCCCGCAAATGGATGTCCATATGGATCAGGCGGCTTAAGGGGAATATTCGGTTTTCGGTTTAATGGATTTGTGATCGGTTTTCCAGCCAAGTGACGCCTTTGGATAAGAGGAGGGTCAGCAGCAGGTAGGTCAGGGCGATATAGGTGTAGGTCTCAAAGTAATTGAAGTGGCGTGTGGCGTATTCGTTGGCCACGCGCAGAATATCCGAAATGGCCAGCACCGAGACCAGGCTGGTATCCTTCAGCATGCCCAGCGTCTGGTTGCCGACGGCGGGGACGATGGTCCGCATTGCCTGCGGCAGAATGATCTGGAACATGGCCTGGCGTTCGTTCATGCCCAAACTGCGTGCCGCTTCACCTTGCTCCTTCGCAATGGCCTCCACTCCGGCGCGGATCACATCCGCCATGTAGGCGCCGTAGCAGAACCCGAATCCCAATACCGCTGCTGCCAGTTTGTGGATACTGAAAAATTCTCCCAGCGCGTAATAAATATAAAACAACAGGACCAGCAGGGGAATGCCGCGCAGAATTTCAGTATAAAGCGATGCGGTCACCAATACTGCTTTGTTGCGCGATAGTTTGGCGAGGCCCACCAGCAAGCCCACGGCAATCGCCGCCGTGCTTCCCATCAACGTCACGCCTAAGGTATAGGCGATTCCCATAGGCAGTAGTTTAAGTAGTGCCAGGTAGCCGCCTTCGATTTCCCGTTCCAGAAAAATTTCCTGCGCGGGCAGGTAGACCAGGAATACGAAGCTGAACACCACCGCCACGTTCCAGCCCCAATGGGTCATTGCGTTGGTGTGAGCGGGTGTTTTCATGAATTATAGGTCGCCGGAGATACTTGCGTAAGTCCAGATTTCTGAGTTTGACTTCATTCCTCCTCCTCGGAGAGAGCTTTGCGGAAGTAACTGATTGTTCAATACAGTGGTCCATCCCCTCCTCAGTCCTCCCCTTGGTAAGGGGAGGAGATATTAGGTCCAGCGTTACGCTGGCTCACCTTAATCCGTCACCCTGTGGGTGCTCCCCATGAGGGGAGAGGAGAATATTAGCTCCGGGCCTTGCCCGGCTCATCCTGTCGGCGATGTTTCGTTGGCAGAAGGAATCACCGCCGCCTGGCCGAGGTCCCATTGCTGATGCAATCGTTCCACCGTGCCATTGGCCAACAGGGTTTTCAGTGCCTTGTCGAGGGCTTGTAGTAAAGCCGGATTGTCCTTGCGTACGGCGATACCGTAATATTCGTTCGTCAGGATTTCTCCCACCATCTTGATTTTGTCGAACACCGGTTTGTCCTTGTTTTTGTAATACAACGTTCCGGTGCTCTCACCCAGCACCGCGTCGAGTTCTCCATTGATCAAATCCTGCACGGCGTGCCCATACGATTCATAACCCACGTTGCGGATGGCGGGATGATCCTTCAGTAAAAAATAAGCGGTCGTCCCGCGTTGCGCACCCACTATCATATTTTTGTTTTGCAGGTCGTCCAGCGTAGCTACCCCTTGCGTTTTTCTGAGCACGACGATAGCCAGGCCGCTTTTCAGGTAAGGCGTGCTGAACCCCATTTTCTTTTGGCGCTCCTCCAGAATAGTGATGGAGCTGATGGCGGCATCGTACTTTCCGGTGGTCAGTCCGCCCAAGAGACCCGCCCACTCCACGTTGACCATTTCCAGTTCGAGACCAGCCTCTTTGGCGATGGCTTCCATCAAGGCCCAGTCGAATCCGTCGATCTGATTCTGGTCGTTCATAAACGACATGGGAACCAGAGTGGCATCGGTTGCGACTCTTATTTTTTTGGGAACGCTCCCGGAATCCGGACCGCAGGCTGGAAATAATCCTGGCAGAAGAATCAGGAATAATAAAAACAATACAATGGAATGTGGTTGGGTTCGAGACATAAAATAGATTCCCGGTTATGGAGTGAACAAGTACACGTCCCGGTACGCGAAGGTCACCGACAGGGAATCCCCTTTTTCCCAGACTGCGCTTTCGCCATAGGGCACGTGCACATTCAAGATGCTTTCGTTTTTCAATCGTACCCGGTATTGGATACGGTTGCCGAAAAACAGTTTCTGTATCACTTCACCATCGAGGCGGTTGATTTCTTCGCCGACTCCCCGGTCCTTCAGCAATAGACGTTCCGGCCGCAGGTAACAACTCAACTGAGTATTTTCAGCGTAGGTGATATCGGATAAAGCGATCAAGGTTCCCGCTTCATGGAGTGAAAGCGTGACCTGATTCCCCGCTTGCTGGATAACGGTGCCTTCCAGCCGGTTGATTTCTCCCAGAAACGAGGCGGTGAAAGGGTCTGCCGGTTGATCGTAAAGCGCCTGCGGCGTACCCACCTGTAGAAGACTACCGCCTTCCAGAATGCTCATACGGTCAGCCAGGCTCATCGCCTCTTCCTGATCGTGGGTGACGAACAGGAACGTAATCCCGAAAGCGCGTTGCATGTCCATCAACTCCTCGCGCAGGTTCTGGCGCAGACTTTCATCCAGCGAGGACAACGGTTCGTCCAATAAAAGCACTTTGGGTTTGTTGATGACAGCGCGTGCCAGCGCCACACGTTGGGATTCTCCGCCGCTCAGTTGACCCGGCCAGGCATAGCGCAATTCGGTGAGGCGGGTGACTTCCAGCAGGGCGTCGATCTGATTCGCGATTTCTGATTCTGGGATGCCCCGCACTCTGGGGCCGACGGCGATATTGTCGTAAACGTTCATGTGAGGAAACAACGCGTGCCGCTGAAAGATGAATCCCACCGGACGTTGCTCGACGGGAAGCGCGCCGACCTCCTGTCCCTCAATAAAAATACGGCCACGGTCCGGTTGATCGAAACCGGCGATCATGCGGAGCAAAGTGGTTTTGCCGCATCCGCTTTGGCCCAGCAAAACGAATCGCTCGCCTTCTTCGATCGCCAGAGAACAATCCTCCAGCACTCTCTTCGGGCCAAACGATTTGGAGATGCCTTCCAGTCGAACCATAAGAATACCGTCAATTGGCTTTCCAGGCCCAGAGCATGTCGACGGGACGGCGCTGGGTCCTGAACCCATGATGTTTGAAAAACTGTTCCATTGAATCCATATCGTGCTTCGGTTCCGGCCCTTTGTGAACTTCCATAGCGATTTGATCGATGCGTGACAGGATGTCTTCAGAGCAGTTATAGAAAATATCGTATTCCGCTCCTTCGCAATCCATTTTTAAAAAATCACACCGTTCCAATCCGTACGTCTCAAAAATATCCTGCAGGGTGACGCAGTTGACCCGGATTTCCTCACCTTCCTGTTTTCGGGTCATTGAGGCGCTGGTGGTGAAGGAATCACTGGGATCGAAGGTCAGGGTAATTTCTCCCGCTTTTCCAGCCACCGCGTTTTGGTGGGGATGAATGTCGTATTTTGCATTCAATTGGCGGTTCTGTTCCAGTTGCTTGAAATTTGCCGGGATGGGTTCGTAACTGAAAATGCGCGGGTGGTCGAATCTGGAGGCGGCGAACAGGGAAAAGAACCCCGCATTGGCCCCGATATCGATCACAGATCCCCCTTTTGGGATACTTCTCTGGAGTCCATTGATGTAACACTCATCCATGAACACTTCCTTGAAGGTTTGCAACAGGCGCCGGGGAACTTCGACCACTACGCCGGTGCGGGTGATGAAATGTATGGGATCCGGCCGGGTGAGCCCGAATTTGATGCCCAGATAAAGGCTCCAATTGGAAATATTCCGCATTAGATTAAGGTATCGTGTCACTGAACCTCCCACTTGAAATTGAAAATTGGATCCCCCTGGTACTCTCTCCGCCGGTTCCGGAGATCGGCAGAAAACATTATAAGCTGTGATTCAAAAAAAAGGGGTCTCCACGCTATTTTTTTCCAATTTTAGTTGAGTTTTTGAACAATATTGGTGATGCTAGACTTGTGGGGAGTGCCCGCAAATTCAGGCTTTTTTCAAACATTTTCAGGATTTATATGATCTCTTTGATAAAACGGATTAAAGAGTTTGGAGTTCTGCTGTGTTTTTTCGGAGCTTTCAGCGGAATGATGTTCAAGGTATTTGCCCCTGCTCTTTCTTATGCGGGGAAGCCGCCGGGTGTGCCTGGCGACCTGACCCGGTTGACGCTTGAAGAGTTGATGGACATTCAAGTGACTTCGGTCTCTAAAGGTGAGGAGGATTTTTCCAAAGCCCCCTCCGCGATTTTTGTGATCACCCAGGAAGATTTGCGCCGCTCCGGCGCCAACACTATTCCCGAAGCTCTGCGCATGGTGCCCGGCGTGCAGGTGTCCCAGATCGATTCCAGCACTTGGGCGATAACCGCTCGCGGTTTCAACTCCCGTTTTGCCAACAAGCTGTTGGTTCTGATCGACGGTCGTTCCGTGTATACCCATGTATTTGCCGGGGTATTCTGGGACGAGCAGGACATGGTGTTGGAAGATGTTGAACGTATCGAAGTGATCCGCGGACCTGGCGGTACCTTGTGGGGCGCCAACGCAGTGAACGGCGTTATCAACATCATCACCAAGAATGCGCACAAAACCACCGGTGGTCAAGTCAGCGCCGGTGGAGGTAATTTGGACCGCTTCATCGGATCTATCCGGTATGGAGAAAAAATCGGCGACAACGCCGCGGTCCGGGTTTGGGGGAAATATTATAACCGCAACAACCTGGACGATTTGCAGGGCAACTCCGCGCCGGATGAATTCGAAACGGGCCGCGGCGGCATGCGGTTGGACTGGGACGCTTCGGAATCGAATTCTTTCACCTTCCAGGGCGACGTGATGGTCGGCGAGTTCGCCGGTAAGACCTCCAACGCCGTCAACTCTCTGTCGCCTGTACCGACCACGACCGATATCGTGCAGGACTCGCAGGTCCGGACGGCTAATTTCATCACTCGATGGAAACACCGCTTTTCGGACACTTCTAATATGGACCTGCAGTTTTATTACAACCGTGACCATCGGGAAAGCCGGGTGTTGCAAGAACTGTTAGTTGATACTTATGATCTCGATTTTCAGCATCGCTTTCAATTGGGAGATCGGCATGAAATGCTGTGGGGGTTGGGGCACCGTTTTATTAAGGATTCGTTTGAAAACAGCATCGGCATCAGCTATTTCCCGGACAGCAATCTCAACTATATTTCCAACGCGTTTGTGCAGGACAAAATTACCCTGATCCACGACCAGCTGTATCTCACCCTCGGTTCCAAATTTTCGATCAACAACTTTACTGGGTTTGAATTCCAACCCAACGCGCGCCTGGCGTGGACTCCCAACGACCGGCATACCGTGTGGGCGGCGGTTTCCCGCGCGGTACGTACCCCGTCCCGCTCCGGAGATTCAGGGCGTTTTAATGCCGCCACTACTATCCTGCCGGGCCCGACCCCTGCGGTGGTTGTGATTCAGGGGCAAAAGGATTTTGAATCTGAAAATCTACTGGCCACTGAGCTGGGCTACCGTTTGCGTCCGCATGACAAATTATTCTTTGATGTAGCGGCGTTCGTGAATGTTTACCGGGATAGCCATAGCTTTGAAGTGGAAACCCCTTTTCCTAATCCCGCGGGATTTGTGGAAGTGCCTATCGTTTCCCGCAATCGCCTTGATGGAGAAACTTACGGTGTGGAGTTGGCGGCTACCTGGGATGTGGCGGACTGGTGGCGGTTGAACGGTGCTTTCACCTGGCTCCAGGTGGATTTACGAAAGGATCCGATCAGTACCGATCAAAATGTCGTGGGTTTCGAAGGCAACGATCCCGAGTTTCAATGGAACCTGCGTTCGCACATGGATCTGCCTTCGAATTGGGAATTCGATCAGACGTTGTATTACGTGGACGCCCTCAAGAGTCAGCAAGTGCGGAGCTATTTCCGGCTGGACCTGCGGGTGGGATGGCGTCCTACCCAAAATATCGAAGTCAGTATCGTTGGCCAGAATCTGCTGGATAGCCAGCATCAGGAATGGGGCGACGACCGCATTCAAACGAATGACCGCAATCTGGTAGAACGTTCGGTTTTTGGCAAGTTGGTTTTAAAGTTTTAAAGATAACCGTTTGTTGACATCAGAACCAATTGCCCCATCCGCGCTCTTTTCTAGCACTTCCGAGAACTGGAATTTAACGAAAGGAGAAGCGGGTGCCGCGCAGTGTTTATGGAAAATTCACTTTACGTTTTTAATGGGACATTTTTTATTTAGGTGTGTTTTGAAGAATAGACTGCGGCGACATTTAATTGTGGTTGGGTTACTCCTCTGGGGTTGGTGCGCGCCACTAGCGAGCCAGGCTCTGGCGGTGGAGTCCGCCTATGCCGCCGCAGTGGAATATGAAGTCAAGGCGGCGTTCATTCATAATTTCACCCAATTCATTGATTGGCCCTCTGCAGTGTTTGAAGCAGAAGACTCCCCATTGCGGATCGGTATTCTAGGTAAGGGGCCCATTGATAATCCTTTGATGAATTTGAACGGGAAAAAAGTTCAGAAAAGGTCCTTGGAAGTTTCCAGGATTCGAAACTTAAATACGGTTAGCCAGTACCATGTTATTTTTGTGAACCCTTCCGAAGATAGACGGGTGGGGTCCATTCTCCGCACTCTCAAGGGTACCGGTATCCTGACCATCGGGGATATGGCAGGTTTTGCCGAGCGATGCGGAGTCATCAATTTTTACCTGAAGAGCGGCAAGGTTCGGTTTGAAATCAATATTGAAGCGTCCCAGCGGGAAAAACTGAAAATTAGCTCCAAATTACTGCATTTGGCCCGCATTGTAAATTCCCGATGTGGTTAATTTATGGGGATTTAGCTCACTCAAAAATTAAAGAATCCGATCCCCTCCCCGTTTCATCCCAAAGATGAGAGAGTATTTGACTTATCCCTACCGCCGGGGGTAGGCTTGAGTAATAAACCCTTGTTTTTCAGGTTTCGTAAAACGGGTATTTGAGGGTTCAGAGCCGAGAAGGAGAAATCATGGTACAGACCGATAAAACTTACGACGATTCCAAACGTGTTGGGGAAATGTTGGGGACTATGGAGGCCGCTCGTCTGTTTGCTTTGGACGCCCTGCAGACGTGCCGCTTTGTTTTCGAAAAGGGTTTGGTTTCCGCCTATGAAGCCACCCGGCAGGAGCTGAAGTTTTTATTCAAGCGGTTTACCGCGCTGGATTATGTATTTGGTAATCTCTGTTTGCTAGGATTGTTGTTGTGTTTTGCAGTATTCCTTTCAGGCTTTGGCCTTTTGGGATACCAGACCGTGGTTTGGTTGCAGGACGGTGTATGGAATGCCATGCCTCTCATGATGGTGTTCACTTTTCTTTTTGATGGCACTGCGTTCGGCGCCTGGATGCAAAATCCGGATGCCTGGGTGGGTCTTCACCAGGTTATGGAGTGGCTCCTCATTAATATTCCCATTTCCCTGGTTTTGATTGTTGATGGACTGATCCTGTCCGCAGGAATGGTTGCCGTTATTGTTTTCGCGGTAATGGTTCGCAGATTCCAGTTCAAGCACAGAGAGCAGGGTTAAACCCCAAACCTGCTGCCAACGGATTCACCGGTTTTGCAAATGCGAGTCTCGCGCTTTTTACTCAAGAACGAGGCATAGTCTTTAACGGGAAGGCGAGCATACGGGTTGGAGTTGTTTGCAAATTAAATAACTGAATGAACGCGGCGAGGCACTGCGGATCATATTTGCCTGCCTTGGTTTTCTTTTGTAATTCCTTAATGGCGGTTTGATAATTTAAAGCCACCTGATTCCTACTGTTGCTGGTCAGGACATCAAAATCGTTGGCGATACTCAATATGCGCGAACCCAGAGGAATTTCCCCTCCCTTTAATTTATCCGGATAACCCGACCCATCATAATGTTCGTGATGGCTCTTCACATAATTGTGGAGTATTGTCGAAGTGTACCCCAACTGTTTGATCATCCGGGTGCTTTCTATTGAATGTTGGTGGACCAAGGCCTGCTCGTATTTGGACAAGGGCCGGTTGGTGCCCCGGATTTCGTGCGGGATAATGATCTTGCCCAAATCATGCAAATATCCGGCGATCAAAAGTTCTTCTTTTTCCCTGTGGGATAAACCCAGTTTTTCAGCCAGCGCGTATGAAAGAAGCGCCACTGTTTTGCCGTGACCCAGGGTGCCATCGACCGCCTCGGACGCATGAATCAGTTCCATCGGTAATTTGATATTGGCAGTGACCGAAGCATACTTGTCAAAGAAGTCCCGGGGAATTTTGTTGCGATCCATAAAAGGATCCTTTAGTCCGAGGACCCGGTAAATCGACACACGCTCCTTTTTCCCGCGGATAGCTATTTTTTCGTACTCATCCTGCTTTTTCTCTGCCTCAACGTAGGCCTCGCGGGCTTCTACATGGTTCGGGTCGATTTTCAATATTTTTTGAAAAACTTCTATAGCGGCGCTGGCAGCCCGCTTTTTAAAGAAGGCTTGCCCCAGAGCGTACAGCATCTGCAGGTCGTTGGGATTTTGATTCAGAAGATCTTCGAGGGATCGAACTTCAGCTTCCACAATCTTGTCCGCTTCCCGTTTGCCATAAACGGAACGAATCCGGCTGACGTGAAAAAATTGCTGAACAATCATATAAGTATTGTGGTCGATGTACACTTCGCCGGGCTCGCATAACTCTTCAAGGCGGGCGGCCAGGTTCGCGGTATTGCCGATACAGGAGTAACTTTTGCGCTTCGACCCCAAAAGACCCACCACGGACGCCCCAGTGGCAATGCCCACCCGCATTTTCCATTGAGGATGGGTTTTCTGCATTCTTTCCTGCATGGTGAGGCCCGCCAGAACTGCCAGAACCGCATGATTTTTATATTTAACAGGTGCTCCAAATTCCACCATGATCCCGTCGCCAATGTACTTGTCGATATGGCCGTAGCACTGGGTGATACAATCCTCCATTTCACCGAGATAAGCATTCAATTCGTTGATCACCTGTTCCGGCGGATTCTGCTCGGAATAAACGGTAAAGTCCTTGAGATCGGTAAACAAAACGGAGATCCGCCGTTTTTCGTTGCGCAGTTTGCCTTCGATCATCAACCGTGCTACTTTGGAGTCCATTACAGAGAATAAAGCTTCTTCCACACGGGTTTTTAAGGATTCGACATTTCCCTGCGACCGCTCTAGTTCCTGAGTCCTTTCAGAAACCCTTGTTTCCAGTTGGGAGCTGTAATCATTCAACCGTTTGTTGCTGATATCCAACAGTTGTTTTTCCTGTGCCAGCTCTTCCCGCAGTTTGTCGGTGAAGCGGAGTTTTTCCTTCAACCCTCCGATAATCCATCCCGCTAGAATCAGGAATCCGGCCCAAATCGTGAGGTGGAAGTACAGGTGAAATTTTTCTTCAAGGGCGTAGTCGTAATAGTAGTTGTCCAAATCGGCCAGCACAAACACCCAGACCATGAGAACGGTTAAAAACGCACCCAGCACCGCTGTGCGCCGTCCCAGGTAATAACCCGCGAGCATAATCGGGAGATAGTAAAAATTGAGGAATGCAATTTTGGAATAAACGAAGAAATTGATCAGAACAACGCTGATCAAAATCGTGAATATGAAGTGACTTTCGAAATGGTCGAATACGTACCGCTTGAGCTTTTCCATTAATTCTTACCTCCCCCGGTAAGGATGCTTCAGGAAACTAAAGACGTGATTTCATTATTTTAAGGTAGTTCTCAAGTATACCCTAAATGGGTTTAAAGTACATTTACAAATAATGTGTTTTTATTGGAGGCGAGTGATTACCCTCTGCAGAATAATCGTATAAGCCTATGTAACTTATGGATTTTCAGAGGTGCGGCCACCGTCGGGCAGGTTTGGAGGGGGGAAATAGGGTTCCTGAGTGGAGGTTATTTTTTTTGAGTGTCCGGGGCTGAATCTGGGTATTTTTTGAGCAGTTTTTTGAGCAGGCTTTGGGCAGCGGCATTGTTGGAGGTGCTTTGTTCCGTTTCAAACAGTGCCAGCGCTTTTTGAACATGGGCCAATGCCGGGCGCCCCTCGTTCAATTGATCGTATACCAGGCCCAGATTGAAGTGGGTTGCGCCTTTATCCGGATTATGCTCCAGGGATTTTAGAAATTCGTCAACGGCCTCCCGATACCGTTTAAATTTTCGATGTTGCCAGGCATTTTTAAAATGGATTTCCGCAGGATCGGTCGGAGGGGGTTTGGACGTCAACCTGAGTTCAAATTCTCTGTCGCTCATAGCAGTCAATGGCTCAATTGAAAATGTGGATGGTAATCTTTACTTCAGGGAATAATATCTTCCGGTCGCAGTTTGAATTGCCGAATGATAAGTTCCTTGTTTTGCCGGGCCTTTCCCGCCCATTCGAGTTGACCGGCCTGTTGATACAAATCTTCCGCCCGTTGCATGTACTCCACAGCCTTCGGTCCCTGTTGCTTCTTGTAATATATCATGGCCAGGTTGAAATGCACGCCGGGGGCATCCGGTTTTAGCTCCAGCGCCCTTTCAGCGGAGAGTTGCGCCTTGTCCCATTGTTCGAGTTTGATGAAGGCCGAACTCAACCGGGTCCACACTCGTCCATTGTCTGAATCCAGACGCCCGGCCTGCTTGAGCGCAGGTAAGGCGCGCTCGGGGTCGTTTTCCTTTAAATAAATCTCTCCTATGGTGAGATAGGCCAACGATTGATCCGGGTCCAGCTGAATGGCTTTCAAAGACGTTTCAAGGGCCGGTTTGTATTGTTTGAAAAAAAGACGGGAGGCCCCCAATACCGCATGATCCCTGGCCCTGCCGGAATCGAGCTTCACTGCCGCCTCGGATAATTCCAACGCACGCCGGTAATTCTCCATCTTGAAATGGACCCAGGCGCCGGTCGATACATACTCCGCGTTATCGGGATGCAGTTTGTACAGTGTTTGAATCACATCCAACGCACGCACCAGTTTGCCCTCCTTCACCAATTGATGAACGGCGACAACTTCCTTGCCCTTCTCTACCTGAATAGAATTTTCATAATCCGTGAACCAATAGATCCCGTGCTGGCTGATATAATAGTAAGCGGGGCCTCCAATGAGCAGGACGGCGAGAATCACCAGGGCGCCCGCCCTGAGAAATTTGTTACGGGAAGGTTCCGGCGGCGGTTTGGACGAAGGGATGTCCTCGGGCTGGTAAATATCCTTGTATTTGTCGATTCCCGGGCGTGGCATGCCCACTCCAAAGTCGAACTATAGATACTTCTTCATTCTAGAAGTGGAATCAGCAATTGTAAAGCCAGGGTGACGCTGGACCTGAATTCTGAATTGTGCAGGGTGAGCATCGAGAGCCGTCATCGGTCAACCTGCTCCCCCTCCGGGCAGGAGCGGCGCGATTGAAGCGTAATCTTCATTCTCCCGATAGGTGTAGAACCACCTGCCGGCGATGGGGAGCCGTCCGGTGCTCGAACAGGTAGATATCCTGCCAGGTACCGAGGGTGAGACTCCCGTTGACCAGCGGTACGCAAATCTGCGTCTGGGTGAGGGCCGAACGGATGTGCGCTGGCATGTCATCGTCCCCTTCTGCGGAGTGCCGGTATTGCGGGTCACCGTCCGGCACCATCCGATTCAAAAACGCGTTCAGATCGGTCAGCACATCCGGGTCAGCATTCTCCTGAATCACCAGCGAAGCCGAAGTGTGCCGGATGAACACCGTGAGCAGTCCCGTGGTCATCCCCTGCGCGTGCGCCCAGGAGACGATAGCATCATTGATGTTGTGCAGTCCCCGCGCCTTGGTTTTGATTGATATCTCGTGCGTCGCCTGTTTCATACCTCACCCTTTGCGAAATTTATCCGATCATATATAGGAACGCGGACAAAATCCAGCCATCCTCCGTAAAAAAGGTGGATAAATCCGGGAGGAAGGCCGAATTTAATATTACCTCTCTCATTCGGATTTGGTTTAGCATAGAGGTATGGGCATTGAGCTAATAGAGTACCGTTTTTTCTCGGGGTGATGTATGAAAACAACCGTTTATCAGGAAAAAAGTTTTCGCGAAAACGTCAATCTCGTATTTGATATCGCGGCCGCCACCCTTGAAATCAACGATGGCTTGGCATACGTCCTTAAAGGAGCCTACAACGTTTACCAGGTTCGCTTCCCCGTCAAAATCAACGGCAAGGTCGAAAGTTTTATCGGCTGGCGCGCTGTCCACAGCGAGCATAAGCTCCCCACCAAAGGCGGCATTCGTTATTCTCCCCTGGTGACCCAGGATGAAGTGGAAGCCTTGGCCGCGCTCATGTCCTACAAATGCGCGTTGGTCGACGTCCCGTTCGGCGGAGCCAAGGGTGGGTTGGTGGTCGATCCCAAGAAATATGACGATGCCGTCATGGAGCGCGTCACCCGGCGTTTTGCCTTTGAGTTGATCAAAAAAGATTACATCAATCCCGCCACCAGCGTGCCCGCGCCGGACATGGGCACCGGTCCCCGCGAAATGGCCTGGATCGCCGACACTTACATGCAGCACCGCTCGGAAGACATCAACGGTCTCGGCTGTGTCACTGGTAAGCCCGTCAGCCTGGGGGGCATTCCCGGACGCACCGAAGCGACCGGGCGCGGTGTGGTTTATGGCATCCGCGAATTCTTCCGTCACCCGGAAGATACAAAGAAAGCCGGTTTCGAAGGCACGCTCGAAGGCAAAACTGTGATCATCCAGGGACTGGGCAACGTCGGCTACCACACTGCCAAAATTCTCGAATCTGAAGACGGCGCAAAAATCATCGGCGTCATCGAACACGACGGCGCGTTGATGGACCGCAACGGCCTCAGCGTGGAAGAAGTAAACACCTATAATAAGAAACACGGCGGAGTGAAAGGCTATCCCGACGCTCAGTATTTTGAGAATGGCGACGCGATTCTGGAAGAAGAATGCGATCTTCTGATACCGGCGGCGATGGAAGGGGTTATCCATATGGAAAACGCCCCGCGTATCAAAGCGAAACTGATCGCCGAGGCAGCCAACGGACCCGTCACTTTCGGCGCCGACGCCATTTTAAGGCAAAAGGGTGTGGTGATGATTCCCGATATCTATCTCAACGCGGGCGGGGTGATCGTCTCGTATTTCGAATGGATCAAGAATCTGTCGCACATCCGCTTCGGCCGTCTTACCCGCCGCCATGAGGTCAGCCAGAACGATCTTCTGCTCAAGGCCATCGAATCCAACGGCCATAAAATCCCGACTGAACTTGCCGAGAAACTGTGTCATGGCCCGAACGAGTTGGATCTGGTCCGCTCCGGCCTGGACGACACCATGCGGACGGCCTTCCAGCAGATCCGCGACCGTTACTGGTCCCACGACAAAATTGAGTCCTACCGCATCGCCGCCATGGCCATCGCCATTGAAAAAATCGCCCTCAGCTTCCAGGAACGCGGCGTGTATCCTTAAGCCTTGGGTAAGCACCATTTTCCTCCCCTCCAAAAAGCTTCAAGGCCCGGCTCAATAGTGATATAGTAACGTCAGAAACCCTTGTCCTATCCTCGAGTCGATCATGTCCAGCCCAACCGGAAAAACATCGCAATATGAAGCCAGCGGCGTCAGCCAGAGCGGCGCGGAATCCGCGCTGGACGGCATACTCAAACACATTCTGCCGACCCGCAAGTTCAGTGAACGCTATCCACTGAAAGCCGATATCGGTTACTTCGCCAACGTCATCGACCTGGGCAACGGCGAGGGCATCGCCTTCTGCACCGACGGCGTGGGCACCAAGGTGATCGTCGCGGAGTTGATGAACCAGTACGACACCCTTGGCATCGACTGCATCGCGATGAACGTCAATGATCTCATCTGCGTCGGCGCGCGGCCGGTGAGTATGGTGGACTACATCGGCTGTTCGCACACCGACCCGAAAGTGTTCGAGGAATTGGGACGCGGCCTCGCCGAAGGGGCGAAACAGGCGCAGATCAGCATTTCCGGCGGGGAGATTTCGCAGGTGAAAGAAATCATCAACGGCATCGATCTCATCGGCGCCGCCATCGGCCATGTGAAACTCGATCAAATCAATACCGGACAGAATATAAAACCCGGCAACTTGATCCTGGGACTCGCCGCCAGTGGGGTGCATTCCAACGGCTTGACCCTGGCGCGTAAAGTTCTATTGGGCGAAACGTTGGAGGAGCAAAAGGAAAAGATTAACCAATATGAAGAATCGCTGGGCCGTACGCTCGGCGCGGAATTGCTGGAGCCGACAAAAATTTACGTCCAGCCGGTAATGAAAATGCTGGAGGCAGGCATCGATATCCGTGCCATGATTCACATCACAGGCGGCGGACTCACCAACCTCACCCGCGTGCAAACCAACAATATCCGTTTTGTGATCGACCCCCTACCTGACCTGCTACCCGTGTACGAGTTGATTCAGGAAGCGGGCGGGATCAGCGATGCGGAGATGTACGAAGTGTTCAACATGGGCACCGGCTTCTGCGTGATCGTCGACCACGCCAACGACGCCGATCAAGTTCACTCCATCTGCAAAGAATATGGCATCTCCTGCCACGGCATCGGCCAGGTGGAACCCTGGACCGGTAAAGAAGTGTTCATCCCCTCCAAAAACCTCAAAAGCTCCGGTTCGGGGTTTATCTCATAAATATTTTATTGCCCTGAATCCATCGAAGGATAACAGGGACGGCTCGTTCCGGCTTTGAAGGCCCTTATGAATTTTGGGGTCGATCATTCGGGGTGAATGTCGGTGAATTCTGGAGGTTCCGTCGGGTTACTTCTTCTTTCTTTATTTTTTTCTGGAAGCATAATGATAAACGAGGTGCCTTTGCCAGGTTGGCTGACCACGTGAATGGATCCACCATGACGATCCACGATTTTTTTGCAGATGGCGAGTCCCATACCCGTGCCTTCAAATTGAGTGCCGCTACTGGTTCTTTCAAAGGGATGAAAGACCAGGTTGATCTGGTGGTCCTCAATGCCGATGCCGTTGTCCTTGACTATGATTTCCCAGAACCCGTCACGCAACGGGCGGCTGGTGATCTCCACTACCGGTGAGACGCCTTTCTGATGATATTTGAGGGCGTTGCTGATCAAGTTTTGAACCATCTGTCGCATCTGTGTGGGGTCCGCTTCCAACGTTGGTAATTTTTTGTCGATTTTCAATTGGGCCTTCGAATGGGTGATCCGGGCTTCCAGATCATCAATCACTTCCAGAGTCAGTGTGTGCAGGTTCACGGGCTGGAATGACTGGGCACTGGAAGAAACGCTGGCCAGTTTTAACAGAGCCTCAATAAAGCCCTGCATTCGACGTGCAGATTTTCGCAGGCGATCCAGGTAATCCCGGTTTTTGGTTTCCTCTTTAGGAACATGTTCTTCCAGCCGGTCGCCGAACATTACGATCTTGCGTAAAGGTTCCTGCAGATCATGCGAGGCGACGGCGGCAAAATCCATCAGCTCCTGGTTGCTTCGTTTTAACTCCTGGGTTCTTTCCTCGACCCGTTCTTCCAGACGGATGCTGTAGTTTCGCAACTGGCGGTTGGAGATGCTTAACAATTCGCGTTCGTGGTCCAGATCTTCACGGAGCCGTTCGGTGTGTTTCAACTCGAGCTGCAATTTTTCGGACAAGGTGCCGATCAGCCATGCCGCCAGGATCAGAAATCCTCCCCATACTGTAAGATTGAGGTTGGCCTGGAAGGAACTGCTGACGGTGTAATATTCCTTTTGGTCCGCCAGGATGAATATCCAGACGATAAGGATGGCAAAAAACGCACCCAGGACGGCAAACCGCTTGCCGATGTAGTATCCCGCCAGCACGATCAGAAGGTAAAAGAAATCCAGAAAGGCGATTTTGGTGTAGACAAAGTAATTGACGAAAATCGCTCCCGCCAATATGGAAAGGACAATGGCATCTTGGCCATGTTTCAGTAGATATTTTTTCAGAGAGTCCACTTGATTACATTAGAATTGATTGTAAAAAATAGTATAAGGTATAAGTCCCTAATAAGAATGACTTTTCAGGGTTTTTCAGGAATATATTGAATCAGCTTATACCTTAATTTGGGAGAGGGAATTGAAAGGAATTGAAAAATCAGCTTTTAGGGGGAAACTGGACGAGGAAGAGGGTGGCTCTTGTTATGGGCGTGGTTGGATCAGGGCCTGAGAGGATCCACTTCAGGTTCTTAAGACGCGCTTTAACTCTTCTTCCAATTGGAGGTTACGTTCATTCAAGCGTTGGTAGGATAATTCCAGTTCCTTGCGGAGCCGGTTGCTTTCTTCCAGCTCATGCTTTCTCTTTTCCGATAGAGTACCGACCAGCCAGGCGGCCAAAATCAAAAACCCTCCCCACACGGTTAGATCCAGATGGGTATTCAATGGGTTGTCGGGCTCGAGATAAGGGTTTTCGTTCACCAATACAAAAGCCCAAACCATGATGATGGCAAAAAAAGCTCCTAGAATGGCCAGCCGCTTGCCCACGTAGTAACCGCCCAGCACGATCAAAAGATAGAACACATCCAGGAAAGCGACTTTGGAATAGATGAAGTAATGAATTGCCGCCGCACTGAGTAACGTGAGGAGGATGATAATATCTTCCCAGTGTTTTTCTGTGTGATTTTCAGATTCATCCGGGATGGGATTCGGCATATTCAGTCCACAATTAAAATTGATACGCTTTTTATTATTATAAGCCAGCGCTTAAATTTTCTATAACATTTTTTGTAGGTCTTTGTTTCAAAAAAATTCGGTTCGGAAGAGAGAACAATTTTATTCAGTAGGAAAAAACTTGGCGAGGAAGACAATCGCCACGGCTACGGGGGCGATATATCGCACGACGAATTCCCAGTAGGCCGCCCAGTGGAATGTGGTTTCGTGTCGCTCGATTTCTTTGTGAGCTTCTTTGGTGCCCCACACCCAGCCGACAAAAATGGCGGTTAGCATTCCGCCTATGGGAAGCAGATAATTGGAAGCGAGATTGTCAACGTTGTCGAAGAAGTTCATGCCAAACAGTTTAAAATCCTTAAGCAGACCGGCCGACAATCCAGAGGGAATACCAATCACAAAAATCACCAGTCCCATTGTGAGGACGGATTTTTTGCGCCCCCAACCTTTCTGGTCAATAAAATAAGCCACCACCACTTCCAGCAGGGAAATGGCCGAGGTCAACGCGGCAATGGCCAACAACGCGAAAAATATGATGGACACCACCCATCCGAAAGGCATGCCGGTGAACACAGCCGGGAGCACGCTGAACACCAGGCCGGGACCTTCGGTCGGTTCCAGCCCCATGGCGAACACGGCGGGGAAGATCACCAGGCCCACCAACAGGGCGATCAGGGTATCGAATAAAACCACGTAGAGGGTCGCGGAAGTCAGGTTCTCTTTGGCGGGCAGGTAGCTTCCGTAAGTGATCATGGCACCCATGCCGAGACTGAGCGAGAAAAACGCCTGGCCCATTGCCAGCAAAACCGCATGGCCGCTCAGTTTGCTGAAGTCGGGATACAGGTAAAATTTGAGTCCTTCCATGGCACCGTCCAGCGTCAACGCCCGAATCATGAGAATCACCAGCATCACCACCAGTGTCGGCATCAGAATATCGCAGGCTTTTTCGATACCGCCATGCACACCTTTGATGACAATGGCAATGGTTAACCCCATGAACACTGCATGGTAGAACATCACCTCACCGGTGTTGGCGATGAAGCCTGCGAAGAATTTTCCCGCCTCGGCGGGGTCGGTGAACTGGTCCAGCGAATGCGTCAGGGCTTTGACCATGTAAGCGATCGTCCATCCCCCGACCACCCCGTAAAAAGACAGAATCAGGAAGCCCGCGAGCACTCCCATAAATCCGATCCCCACCCAGGGTGTGCTGGGCTTGAGTTGTCGGAAAGCGCCAACGGGATTGAGGCTGGTTTTGCGTCCAACGGTAAACTCGGCCAGCATGATGGGCAAGCCCACCACGGCGATGCAGATCAGATAAACCAGAACAAACGCGCCACCGCCGTTTTGTCCGGTGATGTAGGGAAATCTCCAGATGTTGCCCAGGCCGACGGCGGAACCGGATGCGGCCATAATGAAACCCATTCGGGTGGCCCAGAGTCCTCGTTTGTGGTTCGGTTCAGTCATGGAGATTTAGTATACCGGCCTACGCGATTGGGGGCAAGATATTGAAAGATAGGTTATTCAGTGGGCAACCAGCGTGACGCTCGCCAGGCAACGCCCGGAGGAAATTTTATAGGGTGTCAGGGCCAAATTGAAGGGTGACTTTCGCCAGTAGAGGTTTTAAATTACCTGCGGAGGTACTCCGCTATAATCAAAACAGCCGAATGATTCATAGGCAGGAACTGCCGGAGGAAAAGTTGACGTGAACCCGAAAGACCGTCTGAAAGAAATTCTCGAGCCCATACCCAAACTTCCCGGAATATATATCATGAAAGACGGGAAGGGGGAAATGCTTTATATCGGGAAGGCCAAGTCGCTGTTCCATCGCGTGCGGTCGTATTTTTCCGATGCGGCGGACCAGGCCCCGCGCACGCGCATCTTCGTGCGTAAGGTAAAGGACATCAAGTTCCTCACCACGAAGACCGAGCAGGAAGCGCTCATCCTCGAAAGCAATTTCATCAAGAAGCACCAGCCGCGCTACAACGTCCTGTTGAAGGACGACAAGCATTATCCCTACATCCGCATGACGACGCAGGAAACGTTTCCCCGCCTCGAAGTGGTGCGGCGCGTCAAAAAAGACGGCGCCACTTATTTTGGTCCGTACACCATGGTGCGGGAGGTGCGCGATACCATCCGCCTCATCTACAAAATTTTTCCGCTGAGACAGAGCAACGACGAACTGGACGGTAATCCCAAGCGCCGTCCCTGCCTCAATTACCAGATGAAGCGTTGTCTCGCACCGTGCGCCGGGCTGGTGTCGCCGGAGGACTACGCCAAGGTGGTCAACGATGTGGTGCTGTTTCTGAAAGGCAAGAACACCGAGCTGGTGAAGAGTCTGAAAGAAAAAATGAATGAGGCTTCCACCCATCAGCGTTACGAGGAAGCGGCGGTGTACCGCGACAAGGTTGAAGCGATCAAAACCGTGGTCGACAAACAGAAAATTATTTCCACGTCGCAGATCGATCAGGACGTCATCGCCTGTACCAGCGACCGCGGTTGGTCGATGGTGCAACTGCTCGCGGTGCGGGGCGGCAAGATGATCGCCGAGAAAATCTACAAGATGAAAAACCTCAATCAGGAAGACGACAGCGAAACGCTGGCGTCGTTCCTCAAGCAGTATTACGCCGACGAGCTGGCTCTGCCGTCGGAGATTCTCTTGTCTCATGTCATTGAAGATGCGGAATTGATCGAACAGTGGTTGACCGAAAAAAAGCAAGGCAAGGTGCATCTCGAAGTACCGCAGAAGGGTAAGAAGCGCGATCTCGTTAAAATGGCGGAGGAGAATGCGCGATTCGCCATGCGCACTGAGTTGGACAAGGAAGACGTGGCGACCCGGAGCCTGGAAGAACTGCAGGAAACGTTATCGCTCAAAAATTTTCCGCGCGTGATCGAAGGCTTCGATATCTCCAACATTTCCGGCACCAACGCGGTGGGCTCGATGGTAGTTTTCGAGAATGCTAAATCTGCAAAGGAAAAATACCGCCGTTTCAAAATCAAGACGGTGGCGGGTATTGATGATTACGCGATGATCACCGAAGTGATGATCCGCCGCTACGCCCGCCTGCTCGACGAAGGCAAGCCGTTACCCGATTTAATTTTGATCGACGGCGGCAAGGGGCATCTCAATACCGGATATAAGGCGCTGGAGAGTCTGGAACTGGAAGGGCGGATCGATCTCGCCTGCATCGCCAAGGGCAAGTTTCGGAGCAATCTCGAAACCGACGAAGTCTTCCTGGCAGGGAAGAAAGACCCGGTGTGGTTCAAAGAGAATTCGCCGTCGCGGTTTCTGCTTCAGCGCGTGCGCGACGAGGCGCACCGGTTTGCCATCGACTACCACCGCAAACTGAGAGGCAAGGGATCGCTGTCCTCCCCGCTGGAAGGCATCCCCGGCATCGGCAAAAAACGCCGGCTCATGCTGCTGAAAGAATTCGGCAGTATCGAGAACATCAAAAACGCCACACTGGAAGAATTGCAGAAACTCCCCGGCATTACAAAATCTATAGCAGAGAAAGTTATTAAATCAATAAGCGTTTGAATTTAAAGGATTTAATAATGTTTAGCCCTATTTGACATTTTAATCTGGAAAGAAAATATTTGCAGGAGTATAAAGATAGGCAGTCCAAATTATTCCCCGTATCCAATTTAATTAGGTGAACTCAAATGGTAAATAAACCAAAGGCATCCCGAAAACCCAAAGCTGGACCCAAGAAAAGCCCAAAAGCTGCCCCTATATCAGCCTCAAGAAAATATTTAAGTCAAACGGATGTGCCTGGTGTCTCTTTAGAAAAAGCATTAAAAGTTTCACAGGCTTTAAATGACAATTTTGCGAAACATCCAACTAAACCCTTAATGATAGCTCAAGCTTTAGATATGTCTCCCACCTCGGGGCCCTTTAGGCAACTATGTGGTGCCGCTATAGCCTATGGTTTAACCGAAGGAGGCTATAATGCGGACCAAATTTCTCTAACTAACCTAGGCACTAGAATTGTTACTCCAACTGAAGAGGGTGATGATTTGATTGCTAAAAGGGAGGCCGTTCTAAAGCCGCGAGTTTTAAATGAATTTCTTAAACAATATGATGGTTCTCCTTTGCCAAAAGAAAATATTGCTTTAAATGTTTTAGAGGAATTTGGTGTTCCGAGAGATAAAACTGATAAAACATACCAATTAATTTTAGAAAGCGCCGAAGCAGTAAAAATAATTACTGAAATAAAGGGAAAGCAATATGTAAATTTAGAGTCTTCTGGAATTTCAACAGCTGAGGACGAGCAGGAAGAGCTTGCTGAAAGTGAAACCGCACAAACGCTTGAGAATCCTCCTGTAGAGGAAGTCATTAAGGATGAAAATGAAGAAACCATCTCTCAAGATAAACAAAAAAACTTAAAAAGAAAAAAACGAGTGTTTATTACCCATGGAAAGAAAAAGCATTTTATTGAACCAATTAAAAAGCTGTTAGATTTTGGTGAAATGGAACCCGTGGTTTCTACAGAAAAACAGTCCGTATCTCAACCTGTTCCCGATAAGGTAATCAATGATATGAGAAGTTGCGGAGCGGCCATAGTTCATGTTGATACGGATTCGATCGGAAAAAAAGAAGACGAAAAAATTAAAATTGTTAATTCCAATGTTTTGATTGAGATCGGTGCCGCCATGGCTCTTTATGGTAAAAGATTTATTTTATTAGTAGAAGATGGTGTGGATTTGCCATCCAACCTTCAGGGACTATACGAAGTAAGGTATGAAGGGGAAAATTTGGATAGTAATGCTACGATTAAATTACTCGAGGCAATTAAAGATATTAAAAATCATCCATTGCCAGAGGAAAAATAGAGGTTCAGGTTGATGGGAAGATATTTAAGCTCACAGCCAGAGACCCTTCCTACTTAGACACATCTAAAGTTTCTATTTTTTATTTACCCTTTTGCGCAACGAGGAGGTAGCGGGTGGAGGGGCAGGTATCGGCTTTGTCGCCGATGGGTTGGAGAGTCACGGCATCATAGATATCCACTTTGCCTTTGAACGCTTTTGCGAATTCCTGACGCAAACGCCACATCGGCGGCAGGAATCTCAAATGCTTGCCTTCGTTGGTGATCAGTAACCGGTCGTTGTTGCGGCTGACGTTCAAAATCTCGCTCTGCTGGAACGTTCGGTTGCCTTCCTCGATCAGCACTGGATTGCGCAGGGAGATAACGTTGCCCGTCTTCGACCGGATCACGTGCGGATACGTCCGGATGTGGTCCGGTGTGATGAAGTCGCCGAAAAAGTATCCGCCGGGCTTGGTGATTTGCGCCGTGACCGCCAACGCCTCGTCCAACTGCTCCGGCGACAAATACTGAAACACGTTCAGCCCGCAGTAAGTGACGTCCCAGGTCTGATCGCCCAATGCCAGTATGTCTTCCGCCTTGGCGGTGATGCGGCGCGACGCCACCTGCACCATCGCCTCCGATTTGTCGATACCCAACAGGCGATCGCCCGGCACCCCCAGCTGTTTGATTAAATATTCCTCCACAATACCGGTACCGCAACCGATGGACAGAAACTTCACCTTGTCCCGTTCGATCTTATATTTTTCAAAAACGAATTTTAAATACTCAGCGATGAACTCATCGAGGCAGGGCTGGCCGATGACGTCGTCGTACAACTCGGCGTAGGTGTAAAACGGATCGCCCTGGTCGTCGGGAAAGAGTAACGCCTTCTGCACCTTGGCGGCGGCGATGAGTTCGTTGCGCAGTAACCGCCAGTAGCCCATGTCCGTCATGTGGCCGGATTTCTGATCGACGTGCGGGAACAGATCGTTTACAAATCTCTGCCA
Source organism: Nitrospinaceae bacterium (assembly GCA_965237905.1). GTDB lineage: Bacteria > Nitrospinota > Nitrospinia > Nitrospinales > Nitrospinaceae > SZUA-226. Next base: position 1,821,188 of record OZ250172.1, read on the forward strand.
GTTGGACGTGTCACACAATTTCTGGACAAGCTCCTGGTCGCGTTGTTCCAGATCGGCGGGTAACTCCATGTGGCGTTGGACGCGGTCGATGCGGTTTTTCAGTTCGATGACGTTGCGGAGCCATGTCAGGTAATCGGGATGCGGTCCCGGCTCGCGGCGTTTGATCTGGTTCTCCGGCATGGCGAAGAACACCCCGCCGTCGGTGCGCTGTATGGTGTTTTCTTCGAGGTCGAAAATACGCGCGTCCGCGGTGACGCCGCCTTTGGAGCGGCCGTAACAACCGTACATGTGAAAGCTCATGAAATTTGTGTTGGACGGATTGCCCAGCTGATGCACCAGTTGATTCCCCACCGACATCACCTCGCCCGGTTTCACCTCGGCACGCGACAGGGTGGTGATGTCGCCGTCCTGCACCAGGAACACCGAGTGCTCCGCCGGACCGAACACCTGCACCGCGCCCCACTCGGTATAGCCGTGATCGTGAATGGCGGAAAAATCCCCCGGCGTCCACGACATGACCATCATTTCGAAATAGCCGCCGTCAAAAACCAGTTTGCGTCCATAGCTGTCGCGGATGGGGTGTTCGAGTTCGGACCAGGGTTCCAGGTCCTCCGTCTGCAGGTTGGCCGAAAGCAGGAGTTCGCGCGCCTTACGCGGAGTGAGGTCCTTCGCCTCCTCCAGCATGCGGATCAAATCCTGGATGGCAAACGGCAAACGATGTTTGTTCATGGCCGCCATGATGTTCCTATGTTGAATGGAGGAATCGGATGTTCTTCGAAAAACGCTACCTTAATAATATAGAGCAGAAATTTTGAATTTTTGGGAGAAATTGTACTCTTAGATCAAAAACTTCAATGATTTTAAAGCTTTGCGGGAGGTTGGGCCAGACTTATTTCATCTTGTACTTGTCGACAAATTTAAAATTCTGCCGGTTGTGGACGGGGTAGACGGTGAACAGCGGCGTGTTGTACGGGACCACGGCGGTGTCGGTGCCGGGGTTGAGCGTCAGGTGGATGTTGACGAAGTTGAAGCTGAGTCCCTCCTGCCAGGGTTCCTTGGTGGACTCGGCATAAGCCGGAATCTTGTCGGACGCGTGACTGCGGGTCATCAGGCCGGAGCCGCCCTGCAGGCCGTACTCGTACAAATCCGGTGCGCCGGTCACCAGCACGGAGACCTGCGCCGAGTCGAACCATACTTTAAAATTCGAGACGATTTGAACGTATGTGCCAAGGGTTCCCAGCCGTTCCAGCACGGTTGCGGGATACGCGTATTCCGGCGGCACGTTCGGCTTGTCGCCCTGAAATTTGAAATCCTTCTCCTTCACGCGGGAGAACGATACGAACAAAATGTTGGGATCGTCCAAGGCTACGTCCAGCACCTGCCCGTCCTGATAGCTGATCAGCTTATCCATCTCGTAGGCCAGCGGGAACGAGTAACCAAACTTGGTGTAGAAGATACGCGAGCCCGCGTCCAGCGGGTCGTCCGGCTTTTTGCTGATCTTGAGGTCGAACGGCAGCATCATGTGGAACGCGTTGGTGCGCGAATTCATGAACGGCGCGCAGGCGCCGGGAAACTCGCGGTGCACGCTCTTGTTGTCCGGCTCGAACTTGCGCGGTCCGCCGGTGAAGTTCTGGGCAGTCTTGGCCTGTTTGGTGAGGCTGAATTTGTTCTGGTAATACTCCGAGGCGCGCTTCTGGGCGACGTCCAGAAAATAGTCGGGGATATCGGTCTGGACGACGAGTTGCTGGACCTCCGTCGTGTCACTGCGCGGCGCAGGACGCATGGCGTCGTTGTAAATTGCCAATTCCGATTCGGTTTTCTTGATGTCGTAATCCAGTTGCCGCGAAAGATCCGTGTTCGAGTAGCGCGTCTGGGAGAGCAGGGCCTTGGTCTTCTGGAGCATCTCCAGTTTCTGGCTGAAGCGTTTCGGCTCGTCCGCCAACGATTGCACCGTCGCCATCAACAGGCCGAACTGTTCCTCCGGTTCGAGGCCGATGCCGCCCAAGTCGTTGTCCTTGATGAAGGCCAGGGCCATCGGGCCGAACGCCTCTTCCCCGCGGATGTTCAGGGTCAACAAATAATTGAGATAGGAACGCGCTTCTTTGAGATCCAAAACGGCCTCCCGGGCCAGTTAACCATTTAAAATACAGGGTTTATGGGATGGAGCATTATGGACTTTCGTCTGCTGGAGTGCAAGATTTTTCTGATCCGATGGGAGTGAAGCGGACAAGATGAAAAGATAGGATTTACCGCAGAGGGCGCAGAGTCCGCAGAGAAATCTTTAAGCAGACAGGTCCTCCCAAACAGGTGATAACCATCAACGTCTTGGAGGAACGAATAACGGGATGACAGGATGCACAGGATTTCAAAAATCTCCTCTCCCCTCATGGGGAGAGGATTAAGGTGAGGGGTGGAGTTTTGTAGTTGCTCGATTTATCGAGCATTTTTGAAGGGAGCCCTATAAATGAGGTAACTACAAATCAAGCCCTTATGTAAAGGTCTCGGTGAAAAGAGGTGGGTCATCTGAGTTCCTTAAATATGCGGATCAACTCGTCGAGGGCTTCGGAATCGGTCACACGGAACAACTGCTCGACCTGCTTGAGCAATTCGTCCCGGCTGGAAAAATTCAGTTCGATTTTGAACTGGTCGTTCTCGAAATTCTCCGGCGTGCGCAATTTGATTTTGCCGTCGAACTTCATTTGGTCGATGGCCCGGTAAACCTGCTTCTGGAGGTCGGTGAGCACCGGGTAGCGCCACAGGCGCAGTTGCTTATGCACAGCCTCGTATTTTTCGTTGATGGGCAGGTCGGCATTATTCAGCGGCGTTTGGATTTCTTTTCTGTTCAAGATTTCATGCGGCGATGTGCTTTCTTTCACCGCCGTCTCGTCGGTCAACTCCAACAGCTCACGGCATTTGTTGACGCCGGGGCGCAGTGTGTCCAGCAGGGTTTTGGCGGCGGCCCGGCTGTCTGCATCCCAGCGAAACAATATTGAAAACACCCGGAGCGGCAGGTTCAGGCCATGGATCAGGGCGCTCAGACTTTCGGAAAACGTGGCGCACTGGTTGAGATCCGCAAACAGTTTTTTACTGCGCTCCAGATCGAGGAGGGGCAGGTATTGCTTGATAATGTCCGCCTCCGGGATTCCGGCTTCCTTCAGTTTGTGGACGGTCCATCCTTTTTCGATGTCACTGTAGGTCCGATGCCCCCGGTTCTCCAAGAGGTTCTGTTTCAGCATCGCGGCGGGCGCGGGTGCATCTTCGAGTATCAAAGCAGGCACAGTCTCCAGCTTCAGCAGGCGCGCGCACTCGACGCGACGATGACCGCACACGATCTGGTAATGCTTGCCGTGGGGGGCCAGCAGAACCGGATGGGTGATCCCCAGTTCCCTAATGGAATGCACCAGCGTTTCGGGAGGCGGGTCCATGGAGAATTGCGTGAGGCTTTCCTCCCCGATGTCCGTCAACGGAATCCACTGGATTTGATTTTTGGATGTTGCGGTCATGAGAGTGTATAGTTCAGGCGTTCAACGCTTTGGTTTTAGACAGGATCAGGGGACATCTTATGGTCTTTGGAAAAAAAATGCTATTTAGAAAACTGGTCATTATTCTGGGATGCGCGGTGTTTTTAACCGCCTGCGATCCGCCACCGCCGGAGGGGATGGTGCTGGTGCCTGCCGGGTATTTCCTTATGGGGACGGACGAGTTCGATGACGCAGGTCACGCGCTATCCCTCGGACTCGACAAACCCTGGTACGCCGACGAGTCGCCGCAGAGACGCCTGCACCTGCCCGATTTCTATATCGACAAATATGAAGTGACCAATCAGCAATATTACATTTTCACGCAGGCGACCGATCACAAGCCGCCGCGGTCCTGGCGCGGGCAGAAATATCCCGAGGGCTGGGAGAACCTGCCGGTCACCGACGTCACGTTTTTCGATGCCAACGCCTATGCCAAGTGGGCGGGCAAGCGCCTGCCCACAGAGCAGGAATGGGAGAAGGCCGCGCGCGGGCCCAATGATTTTCGGTATCCGTGGGGCACCGAGTTCGATTTTTCGAAAGCCAACCTCAGCCGGTCGCCGATGGCCAAAAGGGGTCAGGGACTCCAACCCGTCGGCTCATTTCCGCAGGGGGCCAGTCCGTATGGGGCGGAGGACATGATCGGCAACGTGTGGGAATGGGTGTGGGATTACTACCAGCCGTATCCCGGGAACATCTGGCAGGCCGAACATTATCGGGGCAAACGGGTGGTGGTGCGCGGCATGTCGTTTCTCGGCGTCGGCCATTTTCCAAAGAAGCAATACACCAAAGTGATGGCGCTCAAATCGCGTGTCTCCTACCGGCAGAAAATGAAACCCATTGCACACGCCATCGACGTCGGCTTCCGCTGCGCCCAGGACAAACCCAGCCTGTATCAACGGTGGTTCGAGAAAAAAGAAGGTAAGTGAATTTGTTCTCGAGCGCTACGGGGTCCAGCGTCACGCAGGTGGAAGGTTATTTCCCTGTCAGTTTCACTAGGTCAGGATGGAAATAGAAATGATTTTTCCCCATCCAGAAGTCCTTGAGCAATTGGGCATCTCTGAGTTCGGCCAAATGCCGGCTTGCGGTTTGATGATGGATGCCTAGCGCACGCCCAAATTTAGCAGGATTCGTTACCAGATTGGAAAATAGGTGGTTCGTGACTTCCTCCGCTTTCATTTTGCTGTGGTTGTCTCTAATGGCTTTTTTTAGTTCCTTGTAGACGAGCATCATCTCAAGCAGTTTATGTTCTGTCTTAAGGGCTTGGAGTTCAAAACCCTCCAACATAAATAATATAAAATGTTCCCAATTCCTGTTGCGGGTGACATCCAGTAAATTCTTATAATAATCTGAGCGGCGTTTGTTTAAAAATCCGCTGATGTAAAGTACGGGATGCTCTAGAAGCCCTTCTTGAACCAGTTGCAATACCAGAAGGATTCGGCCGGTTCTGCCGTTGCCATCCATGAAGGGGTGAATGGCTTCAAACTGATAGTGGGCCAGCGCGCACCGGATGAGAGGGTCAAGGGGAGGGGTCGCGTCTGTTGCGTTCACAAAGTTTTCCCAATTCTGTAACAGCTGGTTGATTTCTGTTGCTGGAGGGGGTGTATAAATGACTTCCTCTGTCCTTTGGTTCATGATGGCGTTCTGTTGTTTCCGGTAACCCGACGAACTGGGAATCAGTTTTTTGTGGATACCCTGGATCAACCGTGTAGATATGGAGTATTGCTTAAGGTTTGCCATCCCCCAATACATAGCTTCCCGGTATCTCAAAACTTCCTTATCGGGACCTTTGACCTCCGATTCTGGCAAAACCTGACCTTCCAAAACACTTTCCACCGTCGTGACAATGTCTTCGATACGGGAACTCTCCACAGATTCCTTGGTCATTGCCAATGACATTAAAAGCATCGGATTGGGAACACTGGCGCAATATCCATTTAATTCTCCAGTTTGCCGACTTGCTTTAACCAAAGCTTTGAGGATGGAAGCGGTTTCAAGGTCCTCCCTGGGGGGCAGAGGGGGTACTTCAAAAGGTTCAGCTGAATTGTAGGGCATATGATTACCTGAATGGAAAATTGCGATATTTGAAATTAATATATCGAAAAATATTAGATTTATCTACATATATATATTATATATCGAAAAAATTGATAAATTTCACTATATAATTGCGGTATAGTGAAATAAGGGCGTAATTTGTAAACACAATATAACTATCTAATTTTAAAGGGGTATATCATTTAAGAGGAAAGGATTTCCCCAGCAAGCCGGGCTAGGCGGGGAATAAATGCAGGAAATTCATTTTCCTGTGATTTTGTAGACCACGCCGAGGGAATCGTCGGACAGGTAGAGGTCGCCTGCGGGTGACAGTTGCACATCCACCGGGCGGCCCTGTTTACTGCCGTCGGGCAATAGCCAGCCGGTGATGAAGTCTTCGTGCGACTGGATTTCGCCTTTGCCGTTGAGGACGACGCGCACGACTTTGTACCCGGCGGGGACGGAGCGGTTCCACGATCCGTGAAAGGAAATGAACAGGCTATTATTGTATTTTTCAGGAAGGTTGCCCTTCTGATAAAACTCGAGGCCGAGGGGTGCCTGGTGAGCGGTGAAGGTATAAGCCGGAGGCTCGGTTTTGGTGCAGTCGTACTGGCCGCCGAAATCGGGGTCCGGGGTCCGGTTTTCCCAGCAGTACGGCCAGCCGTAATGTTTGCCCTGCTTGATGATATTGAGTTCTTCCCTGGGATGATCGTCCCCCAGCCAGTCGCGGCCGTTGTTGACGCCCCACAAATCGCCGGAATAAGGTGAGAACTCGATGCCCACCGAGTTGCGCAGTCCCGCCGCGAACAATTTTCCATTCTTACCATCAAGATCGTATTGCCAGACAGCGGCGCGAAGCGGGGTGTCCTCGAGGCACACATTGCAAGACGAGCCGATTGAGACGTACATCTTCTTGCTCTTTATTTTAATGGTGCGTGTGGAATGGCCGCCGCTGGGGATGCCCCGAACCAGCACCTCGGGTTTTCCGTAAGTGAAGGGCTTGGCGGTGCGTTTGAGGCGGACCACCTGATCCTCCTCCGCCACGTACAGGTAGTAACCGGAATCCAGTTGCGCGAACGCCAGGCCGTGCGGCACGTCGCGGTTATCGAGTATGGGAATGACGGCATCGGCTATGCCGTCTTGATTGTCATCGGGCAGGGCGACCACTGCGCCGTCGCGTGCCCGGCTCAGGAACAGGATGCCCTGATCGTCGAACGCCATGTGCCGGGCCTTGGGGACCTTGTCGGCGAACACGGTGAGGCGGACACCGTCCGGGACATTCAACTTCAAATCAGACGCATTCCCCGCCCAGCCGCAACCGGGCGCGATAAAAAGCATCCAAATCAACCAGACGCCCACACCCCTTCGGGTGCGGACCGGGATGCTTCGGAAACTGGAATTTTGCAGGCGCTCAAGGTTCATAGTGAATCCTCCCCGGTTTCGTGTTATTTCTTGAAGATGCGGAGATGCATTCCCCCCGCATATTTTATATAATAGATGGCATGACGCGAGAATAATATTCCTACCCACATGCTCCTTACCCGTAAATCGTTGAATCCAAAGGTAAGAAAGCCCTCGTCGGCGGTGCGGTCGCGGGCCTGAATTGAAACCAGATGAACTTTGAAGACGCTTTAAAAAATCATATTCTTATTTTGGACGGCGCCATGGGCACCATGGTGCAGGCGCTGGACGTGACCGACGCCACCTTCGGCGGGTCGCTGTTCCGCATGCTGACGGATTTGCTCGTGTTCGCCCGGCCGGATGAATTGGAGGATATCCATTTTCAGTATCTGCAGGCGGGCGCGAACATTATCGAGACCAACACCTTCGGCGCGTCGCCTTTGCGCCTCAAGGAATTCGACTGGGCGAAGATCGACACCTCGGACATGCACACGGTTCCCGAAGGATTGACGCTGATGGGCGGCCACCTGGAAACCATCGCCCATCATCTGAACGTCGAAGGCTGTCGCCTGGCACGCAAGGCGGTGGAGCGTTACAAAAGCCTGCCGGAGTATGATGGGCGTCCCTTGTTCGTCGCCGGGTCCATCGGTCCGTCCAACAATGTGTTGTCGAGCACTCAGGCCAATTTGCAGAAGACAACCTTCGATGTGATCGTCGACAACAACCGGGTGCAGGTGGAAGGGTTGATCGACGGCGGGGCGGACGTATTGTTGTTCGAAACCCAGCAGGACATTCTGGAACTCAAGGCCTCGATCATCGGCGCCAACCGTGCCTTCGATAAAAAAGGCAAGCGCTTGCCGATCATCGCGCAGGTAACGGTCGACACCTTCTCCAAAATGCAGATTTTCAATACCGATATTCACGCGGCGTATACCGCCGTCGCGGGCATGGGCATCAGCGTGTTCGGCATCAACTGCAACGTCGGTCCGGCGGAAATGGCAACCACGGTGAAGCATCTCAGCCATTTCTGCAAGCATCCCATATCGATCGTGCCCAACGCCGGTCAGCCCGTCTCCGAAGACGGCGTTACCTGTTACAAGCTGGAGCCGGAAGCGATGGGCGAGATCATGGAGCCGTTCGTTAAAGAGTACGGCGTGTCCATCATAGGCGGTTGTTGCGGCACGCGGCCGGATCATATCCGGGTTCTGCGCGACAAGTTCAAGGACGCTAAACCTCTCCAGCGGGAAACCGATCCACATGTTTACATCTCCGGACCGCAGGAGGTCGCGGCGTTGGACAGTTCCGAGGGACTGGTCCGCATCGGCGAAATGCTCAATGTGCGCGGCAGTAAAAAAGTACGCGACGCAGTGGAGACCGAGGACGGCGTGCGGATGGAGGTGCTGGAGGAAGTAGCGCATGCACAGGTCGACGATCTCGGCATTGAAGTCATCGACGTGTGCCTGGACAGCAATATCGTCGAGACTGAGAAAGTTCTGCCGGAAGTGATTCACGGCGTGACCAGCGATTTCAAAGGCGCGATGTGTATCGACTCGTTTTCGGTGGAGGCCCTGGAGAAGGGGCTGGAAGTTTACCCCGGACGGCCGATCGTCAATTCCATCAGCCTGGAAGAATACGCGCCCGGCGTGAGCAAGCTCGATGCGGTGTTGAAGATGAGCCACGAACATCACCCGATTTACATCGCGCTGGTGAACGGACCGGAGGGTCCTGCCATCACCGCCGATGAAAAATACAATCTGGCGGCGGAGATCGTCAAACAGGCGGGAGAGAAATACGGGGTGACGCCCGATCAGATTTTGATCGACATCAACGCTTATCCCATCGGCAGTGAGTCGCAGGAAGGGATGAATTTCAGCAAAGAAGCGTTGGACAGTCTGCCGCGCATCAAGGCGATTCATCCGGATTTGAAAACCAGCATCGGCGTCGGCAACCTGACGGCGGGCCTCGGGCAGAAGCCATACATGCGGAAGGTGCTGACCAGTGTGTTCCTCGACGAGGCGCGGCAGAGAGGGCTGGACTGCGCCATTCTCAATCCCAACCATTATGTTCCGGTGGAAAGCCTGCCGCCGGAGGATGTGGATTTGGGCCGCAAGATCATCCTCGATCACGACATGGATGCGTTCGAACGCCTCGAAGCGGTGGCGGTCAAAAAGAAAACCGGCGCCGTCGCCAAAAAACACAACTACGCCGACCTGTCGCTGGAAGAAAGCATCTGCCTCAAGATCATGGACGGTTACAAGGAGAAGACCGTCGGGACGCTGGAGAGAGACGGCTGGACCTATGAATACAAGGACCAGATCGTCCTGCAAGCCGCCGAGGCCCTGGACAAACACGAGCCGTTGGATTTCATCAGCAATTACTTGATGAAGTCCATGCGGGAGTTGGGCGATGGATTCGGACGCGGCGAAGTGAGCCTGCCGCATCTGCTCAAAAGCGCAGACGTCATGCGCAACGTCATGGGGTTTCTGGAGGCGTGGATGCGCCACACCAGCGGCGTCGAGCCGGGCGCGGCCATCGACTACAAGGGCGTGGTGGTTATCGGCACCGTCTATCAGGACGTGCACAGTATTGGCAAAGATCTCGCCAAAACACTGCTTGATAATTACGGGTACCGGACCATCGACCTCGGCGTGCAGGTGCCTCTGGAAAAATTTATCGAAACCGCCCGGGCGGAAAACGCCGATGCCATCGGCCTGAGCGCTCTGTTGGTGCAGACCTCGAATCATATGATCACCATCGCGCGCATGCTGAAGGAAGAGGACTACAGTATTCCTGTATTGATCGGCGGCGCACCCGTCAACGACCGTCACGCCGGGTATGTGGCGATGTTCGGGCAGGACGACACCGGGCACATTTTATCCAACGTATTTTACTGCGAAAGCGGCATGGACGGCGTCAACACCATGAACGCGTTGATGGACCGTGGTCAACTGGAGGAATTGCTGTCCGCCAACCGGGAAAAACTGAAGCGCAATTACGAACGTGCCAAGGGGATGGCGGAGAACAAGGAAAAACTGTTGGCGACCCTGGACCGCCGCAAGGTGAGTTTCAAAAAACACGAGGTGATGCAAAACGGTTACGGCGTTCACAAGGTGGAATTCAAGCTGGACAAGCTGAAGAACATGATCGATTCCAAAAGCCTGTTTTCCCTGAACTGGAAATTCGGAAAGCAGTCTTCGTGGAAAAAGAAAGGCATTACCTCAGAGCACTTGAAAAAGTTGCGGGAGGAATGGTTGAAGAAGGCCGATGCCCAACACTGGATCACTCCCAAGGCCCGGTTTGCGCTCTTGCCGGCGCAGTCGGAGGGGGACGAACTGATTATTTATAACCCGGAGAATCTTGAACAGGAGCTGGGCCGTATCCGGTGGACTGCGGTAGTTGGCAAAGGCAAAAACGGGACCAAGGACGTATTTTCCGTCGCGCAGTATTTTCATCCCAAAGCCTCCGGGATCATGGACGTTGTGGGCCTGCAGATCACCACGGCGGGCCGCAATATGGAGGAAGTGATTGCCGGGTTCAAGACCGAACATGACTCCGAGTCGGCTCTGTATCTGCAGGGGCTGGGTGATCGGGTGGCGGAGGATTTCGCCGAATATATCCACGGATTGATGGGTCAACGCACCGGCCGGAAAAAAGATCAATTGGGTCAGCGATACAGTCCGGGCTATCCCGCGCTGGTGGATTTGGCTAATAACAGAGTGATTTACGATCTATTGAAATCCGAGGACTTGGGGATTACTTTGACCTCCGGCAACGAGTTCGATCCGCCCAGCACCACGGCGGCGGTGGTGTGTTTTCACCCGGACGCAGGCTATTTTTAAGCGAGGTTTTTTCAATTAAAAAATAAAAGTGGATTTTGCGTGTCAAAACTCGTTACCCTGATAATACCAAGCAAAACAGATGCTTAACGAGCCTCTGATATTAACGCCTATCAGGGCAAATTTTATTTTTTCGGATGGTATTGGAGTTTATAAAACAAGCAGTTGTTGTCGAGCTAAACCGTTCAAATAAAGGCTTGTAATATAGGTTCTGTTTGCTAGAATGATTAGTTGTGGAACCAGATTATATTTTGAACTTTTCGCCTCCCTGTGCTCGTAAGGCGCGGAGTTCATTGAAACAACAGGTTAGTCACCTTCTATGCACCCTCTTATCGAAAGTTTAAATCATGTTTAAGCGATTCACTGAAAGAGCGAGACGAGTTATTATCCTGGCGCGCGAAGAAGCAGAGCTTTACCGACATGAGTACTTGGGCACCGAGCATATTCTGCAAGGGGTCATTAAAGATGGAGGGGGTATCGCGATTGCGCTTCTCCAGAAGTCCGGCGCTGACCTAAGTCAGATCAAAGCCGAGCTTGAAAAGAACCTTCCCCGGAGTTCCAATTCCCTGGTGATCGGCGACATTCCCTTTACGTCGCGTGCTAAAAAGGTTCTGGAGTTTGCCGTAGAAGAAGCGCGTTCCCTGAATCATAACTACATCGGCACTGAGCATCTTCTCTTGGGTTTACTCAAGGAGAAGGAAGGCGTGGCGTGCCGGGTATTGAATAGTTTTGGAACTTATTTTGACGACGTCAAAGAGAAGCTCGTTGACATGTTCAAGGAGCCGACCGAATCGACACGTGAAACGGGCAAAACGCCGACGCTGGATGAATTCAGCCGTGACCTGACGGCGATGGCGGTGGCCGGCAAGCTGGATCCCATCATCGGCCGGAGCAAGGAAATCGAGCGGGTCATTCAGATTCTCAGCCGGCGGACGAAAAACAATCCGGTATTGATCGGCGAGCCTGGTGTGGGTAAAACCGCGATCGTTGAAGGCTTGGCCCAGTTGATCATCGAACGCGAAGTTCCCGACACACTGTTTGAAAAGCGGGTGGTTTCCCTCGATCTCGGATCATTGATCGCCGGGACCAAGTACCGCGGTCAGTTTGAAGCCCGTTTGAAGGGCATCATGAAAGAAATCATTCAGAATGAGAGCGTTATTCTGTTTATAGACGAATTGCATACGCTGGTTGGCGCGGGCGCGGCGGAAGGTTCCGTGGACGCTTCGAACATGCTGAAACCGGCATTGTCACGCGGTGAAATCCAGTGTATCGGTGCAACGACGTTGGAAGAATATCGTAAATACATTGAGAAGAACGGTGCGCTCGAAAGGCGGTTCCAGCCGGTTCTCGTCAACCCGCCGACGGTTGAAGAGACTATCGAAATTATTCGCGGATTGAAAGTACCTTACGAAGTGCACCACAAAGCGAAAATCAGTGACGAGGCAATTATTACGGCTGTCCGGTTTGCCGACCGTTACATCAACGACCGGTTCCTGCCGGACAAGGCGATCGACGTGATCGACGAAGCAGGTTCCCGCGTACGGTTACGAAAGTCTTCGCAGTCTCCTGAAATGAAGGAGATTCAGCGCGAAATCGATGCGTTGGTCCGCGAGAAGAAGATCCGTATCGAAAATCAGGAGTTCGAAAAAGCGGTGGAGTTGCGCGACAACGAAGAAGAGTTGCGCTCTAAACTGGAAGGCGAAAAGGAAAAGTGGGATCAGGAAAACTCCATCAACGAACCGAGCGTCACCGAAGAGGATATCGCCGAGGTGGTATCCAGCATGACGGGGATTCCTCTGAACCGGATCGAAGAGAAAGAGTCTGCCCGCCTGCTCAATATGGCTGATGAATTGGGTCAGAAGATTGTCGGGCAGAAAGAGGCTGTGGAAGCGATCTCCAAGGCGATCCGCCGTTCCCGGTCCGGACTCAAGGATATGCGCCGTCCCATTGGGACCTTTATGTTCATGGGTCCGACAGGTGTCGGTAAAACCGAGTTGGCTGGAGCGCTGGCGGAATTCCTGTTTGGTCATCGCGATGCGCTGATCCGGCTGGATATGTCCGAATATATGGAAAAATTCAATGTTTCCCGGTTGACCGGAGCGCCTCCCGGCTATGTTGGGTATGAAGAGGGCGGCCAGTTGACGGAAAAAGTGCGCCGCAAGCCGTACTCGGTGGTGCTGTTCGACGAAATTGAAAAGGCCAATCCCGATGTGTTCCATCTGTTGTTGCAGATCATGGACGATGGGCGCCTTACGGACAGCTATGGACGGAACATCGATTTCAAAAATACGGTGATCATCCTGACTTCCAATATCAGTTCCAAAGCGTTGGACAAGGGATCGTTGGGTTTCCACGACAACGACGCAGACATGAGTTTTGATAAAATGGAGAAGGATCTCAAGCAGGATCTCAGGAAATCCTTTAATCCGGAGTTTTTGAATCGGTTGAGCGAAATGATTGTGTTCAAGCCGTTGACGCTGGAGAACGTCACTGAAATTCTCGATATCCAGCTCAATCAACTCAACGAACAGTTGATTCAGCAAGGATTAACCCTGGATATGACGGATGAGGCCAAGAAGTGGCTGGCCGAAAAGGGGTACGACAAGAATTTCGGCGCCCGGCCGTTGAGACGAGCCATTCAGAAGCATCTGGAGGATGTTTTGTCCGATGAAATGCTGAAAGGCCGGTTCAAATCCGCTGGGGTAATTGAGGTCGGTTTGGTAGGCGAGGACCTCGTGTTTACGGAGAAATCCGGGGCGCTCAATCCAGTTCCCTAAAGGCAAGGTTTTCCGGGTCATTCTTTAGTTATTTCCATTCGAAAAAGTATTAAGTTTTATGGTATTGTTTGCCGTAAAGCTTAGTACTTTTTCTTTGTCCTCATTCACCAGCTTTCCTGGGAGAAACCCCCTGTTGGCTTCGTCATCAATATGGGATTGGTGTGTTCCTGCGCCGTTTAGGCGTGGGTGGGCATTGCTGTGCCTTCTCTTCTTTCTCATGGGACTGTTAGGTTCGCCCCTCTATGCCCAGGACGAAGGGACAACGATCAGCGCGATCAAAATCCAGGGTAACAACCGGGTCGATTCTTCCACTATTTTCTATTACATCAAAACGGAAGTGGGGAAACCTCTTTCTCGAGCCCTCATCCGAAAAGATATCGAACAAATCTATAGCCTCGGACAGTTTACTGATATCCAGGTGAATACCCGGCCCGGCAAAGATGGCGGCGTGGTAGTGGTCTTTGTGGTCAAGGAAATTCCTTCCGTGGGAGATGTCACCTTCGTCGGAAACGACACCCTGGACACTGCGGATTTAAGAGATGTGATTTCCATCAAACGCGGAGTCACTTTCAAAGAACACCTCGTTAACGATACCATTCAGAAATTAACAGCCCATTATCATGAAAAAGCGTTTTTTCTGGTGCAGGTAAAAGTGGATACCGCTATCAATGCCAACGGTCTGGTAGACATCACCATCAATATTGCCGAAGAGGAAAAGATAAAGATTGATGAAATCCGGTTCATCGGCAATAAGGCTTTCGATGATGGCGATCTGAAAGATGTCATGGAGACGGAGGAAACATGGTTGTTTTCATTCATCGATGAATCCGGAATTTACAAAAAGGATGTGCTGAAAGTGGATGTCCTGCGGCTGGAAGCTTTTTATCAGGACAACGGTTATATCCGGGTGCGTGTGCATAAACCCACGATTGAGGTGAATCGCGAGGATAAGGAAATTTATATTGAAATAAAAATTGAGGAGGGTCTGCAATATAAATTCGGCAAAATTACCGTTCAAGATGTTGAGGAATTCAGCGGACAGGACCTTCTGGTGGATCTTAAATCCCAACCGGGGGCGGTATACAATATATCACTGCTTCGGGCAGACATACTCAATGTGACTGAAAAATTTTCGGAGAAGGGTTTTGCGTATGCCGATGTTAATCCCAAAGCCGCCATTGATGACCAAACGAGGACAGTCGACCTGAATGTTCAGATCGACCCAGGACGAAAGGTTTATGTTGGGAAGATCAATGTGATCGGTAACACCCGAACCCGGGACAACGTCGTTCGCCGGGAGTTTCGTTTCAAAGAAGGTGAATTATTCAACAGTAAAAAGTTGAAGCGAAGTAAACAACGGATCAATAATCTCGGTTTTTTTGAAAACGTTAAAATTGATACCCACCGCGGAGACACGCCGGAGGTGATTGATGTCGACGCGACGGTAACCGAAAGGCCGACCGGCTCTATTTCTTTCGGAGCCGGGTTCAGTTCGGTCGATAAGGTTATTTTCAATGCTTCGATCGCCCAGGATAATATATTTGGAACCGGCCGGAAGGCAAACCTTTCCGCCGATATTTCCGCGCGTAGAAGCAATTTCAGTATTCAATTGACCGAGCCCCGCATTTTCGACAGCGATGTTTCTGGCGGAGTTAGTCTTTTCAACAGCCGGTCCAATTTCTTCAGCTTCGATACCCGCTCCCAGGGGGGCGGGCTGAGCTTTGGCAAAAACCTTTCAGAAACCGATTGGGCCGGGTTGAATTACCGTTACTCCAGAGTAAAAGTCTCTGATGTCGTCAATCCCACGCAGACACTCAAGAATGAAACCCGCAACACCAGCCGGATCGGGGCTACATTTATCAATGATTCCCGCGATAATTTCATAAACCCTACACAGGGTTGGAGGCATGTGGTACGATTGGAGTTCGCCGGAAGTATTCTGGGCGGGGCCGATTTTTACAAGACCGGGTACGAGATCACCTATTACCGCAAGTTGATTGGCAAGCTGGTGGGCGCCGTTCATGGAGACATCAAGTTCGCAGAAGGATACAACGACGAGGAATTGCCCTCGTTTGAAAGATATTTTATGGGCGGCGCCAATTCCCTGAGAGGATTTACCATTCGCCAAGTCGGCCCCTTGACCAATTTGGCAGATCCTCTGGGAGGAGAACAATCGCTTTTATTGAATCTGGAACTCCAGTATCCTCTTACCGAGGGGTTCCGTTTGTTCGCGTTTTATGATCGGGGCAATGTATACGGGAGTGGGGACAATATTGCTTCCACCGATACCAGTTTCAACCTGAGCAAGATGCGTGAAAGTGTGGGTGGCGGAATACGATTTTTCAGTCCCTTCGGTCCCATTTCCCTGGCCTATGGTTTTAAGCTGGACCAAAGAACGGGAGAGTCTTCCGGGGAATTTCATTTTTCAGCAGGAAATGCTTTTTAAAGGTTTAACTACATAATAATGAGGTGACATGTTTTCGTTAAAGAAAAACTTGAAGAAGTATCGTGTGCTGGGATGGGCAATCTTGCTTGCGATGTTTGGGCTGATTAGTGCTGTTGCCGAAGCCACCGCTGGGGATGTCAGAATTGGTTTTGTGGATATTCAAAAAGCTATTGTCGAGACCAAACAATTTAAGAAATCCCAAATGAAGTTTAGGGTGGAGCTCCAGAAGGAAAAAGGCATCATTGATGCGCGCAAGAAAAAGGTGGAAAGCATGCTTATTGAATTAAATAAGCAGGCCAATGTTCTCAATCCATCATTAAAAAAGAAGAAAGAGGAAAGCTTTCTAAGGGAAAAAAAAGATTTTGAGCGGTACGTTCAGGATCGCGAAGAGGAATTTGCACGTAAAGAAAAAATTGCGCTCGATAAGATCTCCAAAAAAATGCTTAAGGTGTTGAAGCAATTGGGCAAGCAAAAAAAATTGACGATGGTGCTCGAAAAGAAAGCAGTTTTTTACAGCGATTCCACCCTGGAGCTGACCAGTCTGGCGACTAAAACATACGACAAGTTGTATCCCTGATTTCTTCCGGCAGGCTCAGAGCCGGCGCCAGGATATCTTTTCCCCGCAAACTACAAATTGATCTATTGAGGATTCTTAATGTTAGACATTAATGAAATCAAAAAAATCATTCCTCATCGATATCCCTTTTTGCTGGTCGACAAAATAATTGAGTGCGATGATGATTCGCAGATTGTGGGCATTAAATCCGTCACCATGAATGAACCGTTTTTCCAGGGTCATTTTCCCGAATTCCCGGTCATGCCCGGTGTCCTGATTGTTGAGGCGATGGCGCAAGTGGCCTGCATTTTGGCGATGCGTGTTCTCAAGAAAGAGGGACATTCTTCCGTATTTTTTACAGGCATCGATGGTGTCAAATTCCGGAAACCCGTGGTTCCCGGAGATGTGCTTCGCCTGGAATTGACCAAGACCAAACAAAGGGGCGAACTGTTTCGTTTTGATGGAAAAGCCCTGGTGGAGGAACAGGTCGTCACTCAGGGAAGCCTTCAGGCGGTTCTTGGAAAAAGTTGAAATCTCTCCCCTTACCCGTTTAAACTTGGTAAGTAAGGTCTTGTGGCATGGCTCGGTGCCAGCATTTGCCTTCCCCATTGTTGTACAAATGGATTCCAGAAATAATATTGCAGTCAGGTGGGTCTCCTTGTGAATATTTCAGAAAATGCCACCATTGACCCTTCTGCGGTCTTGGGGGACAATGTAACCATCGACCCCTACACCACCATCGGGGCGGGTGTTAAAATTGGGGAAGGAACCGTAGTGGGACCGAACGTCCTGATTGACAAAGGGACGGTGATTGGAAAAAACTGCAAGATCTATCACGGTGCCTCATTGGGGGGCGATCCCCAGATCGTCGGGTTTGAAGATGTTCCTTCATTCGTTCATATTGGGAACAATACCACCATTCGCGAATTTGTTACGATTCAACGTTCCGGTGAGGAGAACGGCGTAACCAAAATCGGCGATCATTGCATGCTGATGAATTACGTGCACGTTGCGCATGATTGTGAAATTGGCAATCATGTGGTTGTGGTGAATTCGACCGGATTGTCCGGTCATATTGTGGTTGAAGATTACGCATTTATCTCGGGTTTTGTGGCCGTCCATCAATACGCCCGCATCGGTTCCCATTCCATGATTCAGGGAATGAGCGGGATCAGCCAGGATGTTTTGCCCTATGCTCTGGTGGGAGGCTGGCCGGCAAAACTGGTGAGCCTCAATTCGGTCGGCTTGCGGCGGCGCGACTTTGGCCCCAAGGTGCGAACGGCCATCAAAAATGCCTTTAAAATTCTCAAAAATCCCGAGCTGAATACCACTCAGGCCATTGAGAAAATTGAAGGCGAAATTGAAATGAGCGATGAAATCCGATACCTTACTGACTTTGTAAGGAATTCAAAGAGAGGATTCAGTAAATAAATGAGCCGGATTAAAGCAGGAGTATTAGGCGTCGGTAAAATGGGCGAATACCATGTGGGTATTCTGTCCGAAAACCGCGATGTGGAATTGAAGGGTATTTCCGATGCCAGCGAAGAACGCGGCCGCGTGATCAGCGAGCGGTACGACGTTCCTTATTTTAAAGATTTCAACGAAATGCTAAAGCAGGTGGACGTGGCGGTGGTTGCGGTTCCCACCAAACTCCACTATCAAATCGGCATGGAAGTTCTGAATGCCGGCATCCACGTGCTGTTGGAAAAACCCTGCTCCGATAATCTGGAACATGCCCGCGAATTGTTCAGTCTGGCCGATTCCAAAAACCTCATCTTGCATATCGGCCATGTCGAGCGGTTCAACGGAGCCGTTCAGGAACTCCACAAACTGGTGGATGAGCCCATTCTGGTCGAGTGCAAACGGATGGGACCTTTTGTCGAGCGCATGAAAGACGACAGTGTGGTTCTGGATACCATGATCCATGATATCGATATTATTCTGAATCTTATCGACTCGAAAGTGGCTCGGATCAATGTGATGGGCAGATCGATCTTTTCGGAAAAAGACGATGTGGTCAGTGTTCAGCTGGCATTTGAAAACGGCTGTATCGCCATTATTCTCGCTAGTCGCGCCTCTCAAAACAAGGAACGCACCCTGTCCATTACCCAGAAGGATTCCTACGTCATTTTGGATTATACCGATCAGGAAATTTACGTCCATCGACAATCTTCATCGGATTACATGCTGACCAAGGATTCACTCCGCTACAAACAGGAATCCCTGATCGAGCGAATTTTTGTGCATAAGGACAACCCGCTGAAACTGGAAATCCAGCATTTTCTCGACTGTGTTAAAAACGGAACTCCACGGAAAGTGGCGGTCGATAATGAATTGTATTCCCTGGAAATTGCCTTGGGAATTGTCGAGCAATTCTACGAGCAAAACGGAATCCCCCATTAAGACAGAAGTGCGATGAACCCGTTCCACCCGTGCGGACCGGCAGACAAGAGCCGGGGTTGAACTCGCTGCACTCATTTAAGAATATCTTTCCTGGTAATTTCATTTTATGAACACCCTGGCTGTGCAACGTATCGGCCTGATTGCCGGGGCCGGAGAAATCCCCGTTTACTTCGCTAAGAAAGCCCATGAGGATGGGATTCGCATCGTGTCCGTCGCTTTCACCGATGAAATAGACGCCCGCCTGAAACCTTTCGTCGAAAAAAATTATTCTATCAGTCTCGCTAAAAGCGGAAAAATTTTAAAGACCCTGGAACAGGAAAATATCAAGGATATTTTGATCATCGGCAAAGTGGAAAAGAAAATGATTTTCAAGCCCCAGCTGTTCGATCTGGAAACCCTCAAACTGATCCTATCGTTCCGGACCCACCAGGACAAAACTGTGATGTTGAAGATCATTGAAGAAATCGAGAGCCGGGGTTTTAAGGTGCTGGACCAGATGGAGTACATGAAAGAGCTCTATCCGGGGAAAGGGGTGTTGACCCGCCGGCAACCCTCGGAAAAGGAAATGGCGGACATCGAGTTTGGTTTTCCCATCGCCCGCCACATGGCGGATCAGGAAATCGGGCAAACCATCGTGGTCAAGAATCAAACGGTCATTGCGGTGGAAGCGGTGGAAGGTACAGATCAGACCATTGAACGGGGATGTGACCTCGGCCAGGGAGGATGTGCGGTGATCAAGGTCAGCCGGACCAATCAGGATTACCGCTTCGACAGTCCCGGCATCGGACCCCGAACCCTGGAGCGAATGATCCAGGGCAAAGCATCGGTGGTGGCGGTAGAGGCCGGGAGAATCATGATCGTGGAACGCGACAAGGTGGTGGAGCAGGCCGACCGGGCAGGCATTTCCATCGTGTGCATCTGACTGGAGTATTCGTCCGAGCCCTAAGGAAACCTTTGCACAACTGTGTCACCCTGAGCTTGTCGAAGGGCGGCACGGTGTCATACTTCGACAGAGCCTGACGAAGGACTCAGCATGACACCGATTATATATACGCATCCGTTGAAAAAAATCTTTAGCCGTTGAGGAATCCCATTGGTCAGTTCAGATTCGGATCAAATTCTGATCGTTGCCGGAGAAGCGTCCGGCGATCTGCATGGCGGCCATCTGGTACGAGCTCTGAAGGCCCAACATCCTCAACTTCAGTTCGAAGGCGTCGGCGGAAAACACATGCAGGAAGCCGGCGTGAGCACACTGTATGACATCAGCCGCATGGGGGGTATGGGCTTGTTCGAATTTGTGAACGGCCTGTGGCACCACCTAGAGATCTACCGCAGGCTATCACGCGAAATCGCCAAGGGAAAATACCGCGCCGCCATTCTGATCAATTATCCTTTTTTCAATTTAAAACTCGCCAAAGTATGCAATCAATGGAATTGCCCGGCGCTGTTTTATATCAGCCCGCAGGTGTGGGCTTCACGCAAAGGCCGGGTGAAGACCATTCGCGAAACCGTGAGCAAAATGTACGTCATCCTGCCTTTTGAGGAAGCAATTTTCCGCGAAGCCCAGGTCGATGTCGAATACCTGGGCCACCCTTTTATCGATATTGTCCAGCCGCAGGTTTCCCGTGAAGGGGCGTTGAAGGAATTCGGATTAAACCCTGCCGTCAAAACCGTGGGTCTGCTTCCGGGAAGCCGCATGAGCGAGATCAATTACCTTCTGGATGATATGGTGGGAGCCGCCCGGATCATTCAAAAAGAATTGGAGCAATGCCAGTTCCTGCTACCGGTGGCGGATAGCATCGATCCCGAATTGATCCGGAAACGGCTGGGAGAAAATCCCCTGGGCATCCGGGTGCTGACCGAGAGGAATTATGATGTGATGAATTGCAGTGACGCGCTCATCATGGCTTCCGGTTCATCGACGCTGGAAGCGGGACTGTTCACCGTTCCCATGGTGATTATTTACAAGGTCCATCCTCTCACCTATTTCATCGCCCGATTTTTCACCCACATCACCCACTTTGGCCTGGTCAACATCGTGGCGGAAGAGGAAGTGGTGCCTGAATTGTTGAATGAACAGGTGACGCCGGAACGGATCGCCGCCGAAACTCTGAAGGTTTTAAAAGATCCGGACCAAGCTCGCGCGGTGAGGGAACGACTGCAGAAAGTCCGTGAATCTCTTGGGACACCAGGGGTGGTTACACGCATCGCACGCAGTATGGCGGGTTCCATGAATCTTTCTCCCGATTCACAATGAGAGCTTTTCTGTTTAAATATATCCTGCCCCCCATTTTATGGCTGGTCATCCACCTTTGGTGCATGACTCTCAGAAAAAAAGTTTTAAATCCAGAAATAAATAATAAAATCCGGACCAAGCTTGGGAAAGGCGTTTTGACGTTATGGCATTCCCACCTGTTTTACCTTACGTATCATTTTCGGGGAATGCGCGACCTTCACATTTTGGTCAGCCCCAGTAAGGACGGAGACCTGATCGCCAATGTTGGAAAGATGTTTGGTTACAAAGTGGTTCGGGGATCTTCATACAAAAATACCGTACCTGGAACCCGCGAGTGCATTGGTCTTTTAAAACAAGATTTAAAAGTGGGACTTATCGCTGACGGTTCCCGCGGTCCCCGCCACCAGGCCCAGGCGGGATCGGTGCAATTGGCGCGCATCACCGGCGCTCCGATATACACCTTGACCTATAGCGCCCACCCCAAATACGAGTTCTCCAGCTGGGACCGCTTTATCCTGCCTCTCCCATTTTCAAAAGTGACCCTCAATTTTGGTCCTTCCATGACCGTGTCGCCGGACGCGGACACGGCAACCATTCGACAAAAACAGGACGAGTTGACCGATCTCCTGAACCAAATCACGGAAGCATGTGAGCGGCCTTAAGTGCATATTTTTTAGTCATTCCCTCCCCTGATGTTTATTTAAGAAGCAGTATTTTTCCTGCCCTGTTTCAAAGTCTCATTTCTCCGCTTCCAAGAGCATCTTAAATATTTGATTTTAAATGAGATTTTGGCATCCGCCTTTTCAGGGTGGAGCCCTCTGAATGGCATGAAACTTGAAACTATTATAGAACCCGGTCCGGTGCTGGTCGCTTGAGATAAAAAATTTTGTGGTTCTTGAGCAGGAAATAAGTTAAGGTTCCTGCTTCATCATAAAAAATTCAGTAGAATGCGCCCTTTTCTGGATTGAATAGGGGCGGGGCTTCGGAGGGAGCCTGGAAACAAGCACCCAGGCAACAAATAATTAATTTTTTAAGTTGAGAGGATTTCCAATGAAAAAAGTGGAAGCCGTGATTAAGCCGTTCAAACTTGATGAAGTCAAAGACAAGTTGAACGAAATCGGTATTAAGGGAATTACGGTCAGCGAAGTCAAGGGTTTCGGCCGGCAAAAAGGACATACCGAGCTGTACCGTGGTGCCGAGTATGTGGTCGATTTTCTTCCCAAGATCAAATTGGAAATTGTTATCGCCGACAACCAATTGGATGAGGTTGTAAGCGCGATTATTAAAAGCGCTCAAACCGGACGGATCGGGGATGGAAAAATTTTCGTCACCCACCTAGAAGACACCATCCGGATTAGAACCGGCGAGCGCGGCGAAGACGCCATATAAAATATTTGATTTTTCGTATCGGATAAATTTTTTGTTTCTGAATATTTGAATTTATATTGGATTAATTTTTAAAAATTTTTTTTGTCGAGCGAGGAGCAAGCCTAATGACACCGAAAGAGGTAATCGATTTTGCGAAGAAGAACAACACCGGGATGGTGGATCTGAAATTTATGGATCTCCTGGGAACGTGGCAGCATTTCACCGTTCCTATCAGCGAGTTGGAAGATCACATGTTTGAAGAAGGGTTGGGCTTTGACGGGTCCAGTATCCGCGGATGGCAAGCCATCAACGCCAGCGACATGCTGGTAATCCCCGATCCCATCACCGGGGTGATGGATCCTTTTACCAAAGTGCCGACTTTGAGCATGATCTGTAACATCGTGGATCCCATCACCAAGGAAAAGTACTCTCGCGATCCCAGAAACATCGCGATGAAGGCGGAAGCCTATCTCCAATCGACGGGACTCGGTGACACGGTTTATTTCGGTCCTGAACCGGAATTCTTTGTGTTTGATGATGTTCGCTACGAGTCGGATGTCAACCATGCCGCCTATTATGTAGACTCGCGCGAGGGCAACTGGAACACTGGGCGTGATGAAGGGCCCAATCTCGGTTACAAGCCACGCTATAAGGAAGGGTACTTCCCGGTTTCTCCCAGCGACAGCTTGAATGATATGCGAACCGAAATGACTATGTTGATGGAGCAGGTAGGCATCCAGATGGAATGCCACCATCATGAAGTGGCTTCGGGCGGGCAGTGTGAAATCGACATGCGGTTCTCCCCTCTGGTGAAATGTGCCGACAATCTGATGTGGTACAAATACATCGTCAAGAACGTTGCGTACCGGTACAATAAAACCGCTACCTTTATGCCCAAACCTATTTTTGGAGATAACGGTTCAGGCATGCACGTTCATCAAAGTATTTGGAAAGGCGGCAAGCCGTTGTTTGCCGGTAACGGCTATGCCGGGTTCAGTGAAATGGGGATGCATTACATCGGCGGTATTCTGAAACACGCCCGGGCGTTGGCGGCTTTTGTCGCGCCGACCATGAACTCGTACAAGCGGTTGGTTCCCGGATTTGAGGCTCCCGTTAATCTGGCGTATTCCAGCCGGAACCGGAGCGCCGCGGTGAGGATTCCCATGTACTCCTCCAGCCCGAAAGCCAAGCGTCTGGAATGCCGATTTCCGGATCCTTCCTGCAACGGCTACCTTGCTTTCTCAGCCATGCTGATGGCAGGACTGGACGGCATCGAAAATAAAATCGATCCGGGTGAACCTTTGGATAAAGATATTTACGCTCTCGGGCCGGAAGAGCTGGCCAACATTCCACGGCTTCCCGGATCTCTGGACGAAGCGCTGAATTGTTTGGAAGAGGATCACCAGTTCCTGTTGAAAGGGGATGTATTCACTCAGGATGTGGTCGACCGCTGGATTTCCTACAAGCGGGAGAACGAAATCGACCAAATGCGATTGCGGCCCCATCCCTATGAGTTTCACCTGTACTACGACATTTAATGACAGCAGGGAATCTCCCGAGTTTAACGTTGTAAATATTTTTCAATTGATCAACCCCCTGGATTTTTCCAGGGGGTTTTTTTATGTTAGATTGGCGAAAATGAGTCACCCTGAACAATGACCCCGAATGAATGATTCAAATAAATTAGAATCGTGGCTGTTCAAAAACAAGCCCTGGAATGATGAGATTGAAGCCGCATTGGCCGAGGGCGGCTTTGAACAGCCGGGAAATGCCTGGCGGATTTTAATCGCGTTAAGCCGGCAGAGCGATTTCGTTAAATTGTATCCACAGTTTTTTTCTTCTTTTTTAAATGATTTGTCTCAATCGTACAACGCGGATATTGCGCTCAATAATTTTGAGCGGCTGACCCAGGAAATTCTGGACAAGGATCATCTGTATTCCCAATTGTCCGGCTCGCCCTTCCTGTTAAAAGCGCTGACCGTGCTCTTCTCCGGGAGCCAGATGTTGACCGACGCTCTTCTAAGCAATCCTTCTTATGTGGATTGGTTGAGCGATCCGGATACCCTGACCAAACAGAAAACCCGGGATGTATTGTACCGTGATTTTTACGAGCTGGCGGGTACGCATGAGTTGACCGATCAAACCCCGTCCCTCCTGAGAAAATTTAAAAAACGGGAATACATCCGACTGGGTTTGAGGGATTTGATGAGCCTGGTGAGTTTGCGCGAAAATGTCGAGGGCCTGTCGGACTTGGCCGATGTTTGCCTGCAGGTGGCTTACGAATATTCGATTAAAATCCTCAAAGAGAGATACGGCACGCCCATGTTTACCGACGCGGCCGACCAGATCCGCGAATCGGAATTTGCCATCCTGTCCATGGGCAAGCTGGGCGGACGGGAACTCAACTACAGCTCCGATATCGACTTGATCTACATCTACACCTCCAGCGTGGGAGAGACCCAGACGGGCAACGGGCAGACCACCCTCAGCAATCATGAATTCCACACCAAGCTGGGACAATCGATTACCAAAACTCTCCACGACATCACCTCGGACGGCAATGTGTTTCGCGTCGATCTCGATCTCCGGCCGGATGGGAAAAGCGGGGATCTAGTCAACTCCCTGACCAGTTGCGAGACGTATTACGAGTCCTGGGGGCGCACCTGGGAGCGGCAGGCGCTCATTAAAGCGCGGGTTTCTGCCGGAAGCCAGGCTCTGGGCACGGAATTTTTAACCATGATCCGGCCGTTTGTTTACCGCAGAAGCCTGGACTTCAACGCCATCGAGGAAGTCAAGTCGCTGAAAAAAAAAGTGGACCTTCATTTAAAACAGAATCAATTGGAGAAGGGACACATCAAATTGGGTTTTGGCGGCATCCGGGAAGTGGAATTCATTGTACAGTCCTATCAATTGTTGTTCGGCGGCCGCGACCAGAGTTTGCGGGATCCCAATACCTCATCTTTGATAAAAAAATTGAGAGACCGCGAATTTCTGACGGATGAGGAATATGAAAAGCTCCGCGACGCCTACATCTTCCTGCGTAACTTGGAAAACCGGGTACAGATTTCTTTTGGCCTGCAAACCTATCACCTGCCGAAGGACGAAAAGAACCTCGCGATCCTGGCGAGAAAAATGGGATTTCAGGGGGACACCTATCCGGAATTGGTCGAGCAGTTGAACCAGGAGTTCGAGCGGCATACGCAATTTGTGGGAAATATGTACGCCAACCTCTTTTCCGAAGACGAAGATCAACAGGCGGCGGGTCATACCGCCCGGCAATGGGCCACCCAACGGGAGCTGGAGGGACGGTTTTCGGAAGATACCCTGAAAGCATATCCTTTCAGGAATTCCAAACGTACCTTCAAATTTTTTAAAACGCTCCGTGATGGACCGGAGTTGTCTCACGCCAGCGAAAAAAGTATCCAAACCTTTTATGCGGTTTTACCCACACTGCTGGACCTGTGCCGCAAGGTTCCCGACCCGGATGCCGCGGTGGATTATCTGGTGCGCTTTATCGAGGCCAGTCACGCCCGCGAAACCTATTTGACCATTTTTCATGACAATCATAAATTTCTGGAGATTCTTCTAATTCTGTTCGGCTCCAGCAAGGTGTTGTCCACTTTGCTGATCAAACAGCCGAACCTGATCGATGTCATTTCCAACCAGGAATCGCTGTATCTTTATAAAACTCCGGCGATGATGTTGGAGGAATTAAATGCCCGCCTATCGGCGGTTTCGGAACACTCCGAAAAAAATATCTGCCTCCGGCAATTCAAGCAGAGCGAGGAGCTTCGCATTGGATTAAGGTTCATGATTCATGAAACGGATGTACCGGGTACGCTGGCGGATTTGTCGCACTTGGCCGATATTTATCTGCAAACCGTTTATCAACTGGCGCGGGAGGAAATAGGGCAGCCTGAGGGTCACGTCAATCTGCCGGACAAATTTGCCATTATCGGACTGGGAAAACTGGGCGGACAGGAAATCAACTTCGGTTCGGACTTGGATCTGGTCTTCGTATATCAGGAAGACACTGCCGAAAAGGAAGCGTCGCATTCAGAAGATTTGATTTCCATTTATGTATCCCTCGCGCAGAAGATTTTTCAATTAACTTCCATGATGGCTCCGGTGCCTCCGCCCTACGAAATTGATACCGATTTGCGCCCCGAAGGAAGTCGGGGAGCGCTGGTGCTGTCCCTTCAAGGCTACGAGGATTATTTCAATACACGGGGAAAAATATGGGAGCAACAGGCCATGACGCGGGCCCGCTTCATCGCCGGGTCTCCTGAAGTGGGTAAAAAATTCATCCAACTGGCTCACAACTTCACCTACCGGTCCAAGCTGGAATACGGTTCGCTGATCGAAATTTCGCGCTTGCGGGATCGCATGGAAACGGAATTGGCGCAGGAGTCGAAGAAAGGAATCAATGTGAAACTGGGGGCGGGCGGATTGGCGGATATCGAGTTCTCGGTTCAGGTCTTGCAGTTGATGCACGGTTACCGAAACCCAAAATTAAGAAATGGCAACACTTTCGAGAACATTCAATTGTTATCGAACTACGGCATACTGGATCATCGCCAGGCTACGAACCTGGGGAAGCACTATCATTTTTTGAGAAACGTGGAGTGCGCTCTGCGCTTGATGTCAGAACAATATTCCAGCCATTTGCCGAGGGATGAGCAGGAATTGGCCGTTCTGGCCAGGCTGTTGGGTTATTCGGGTTCCTCAGAAGAGGCTCAGGCATTTATGGAAGATTATAAAAAGACCACCCAGGACGTCAGAAATTTTTACAAAGCCAACCTGGATATCCTGCTCCGTACGTCTCTTTAGCAAACAGATACGGCGGTCCGCTAGACCTAAATTCTGAATTGCGCTCAGAGATTCTCGGTTACCGTTACCGGTTAACCCGTTCCTCCTCCGGGGAGGAGGCGGCGAACCGCCGCAGGTAATTAAAAACTTCAAATTGCGCTCAGAGATTCTCGGTTACCGTTACCGGTTAACCCGTTCCCCCTCCGGGGAGGAGGCGGCGAACCGCCGCAGGTAATTAAAACTTCAAATTGCGCTCAGAGATTCTCGGTTACCGTTACCGGTTAACCCGTCCCCCCTCCGGGGAGGAGGCGGCGAACCGCCGCAGGTAATTAAAACTTCAAATTGCGCTCAGGGATTCCCGGTTACCGTTACCGGTTAGCCAGTTCCCCCTCCGGGGAGGAGGCGGCGAACCGCCGCAGGTAATTAAAACTTCAAATTGCGCTCAGGGATTCTCGGTTACCGTTACCGGTTAGCCAGTTCCCCCTCCGGGGAGGAGTCAGGCCAGAGTGGTTTTGTTTTTGGGAACGGCGCTCAGTTTGTAGAGGATGCTGTCGATCAACGCCTGCCAGCTGGCTTCGATGATATCCTCGGAAACGCCGACGGTACCCCATTTGGAATCGTGGTCGCCAGATTCCACCAGCACGCGGATTTTCGCCGTGGTGCCGCTTTTCTCGTCGAGGATGCGGACCTTGTAGTCGAACAGGCTCACCTCTTCCAGTTCCGGATAGAACTTGGTCAGCGCTTTGCGGATGGCTTTGTCGAGGGCGTTGACGGGACCGTGCCCTTCGGCGGCGGTCACCTCCTGCACTCCGTTGACGCGGATTTTCACCGAGGCCTCCGCGAGCGGCGCTTCGTCCTCCTGCCGTTTCTCTACGATCACGCGGAACCCGATAAACTCGAAATGCTGTTCCCGCTCGCCCATCGCGTCGCGCATCAGCAGTTCAAACGAGGCTTCGGCGCCTTCGTACTGGTAGCCGAGTTTTTCAGATTCCTTCAGCTGGTTCAGCACTTCCTGGATTTTGGGATCCTTCGAGTCGATGTCCATGCCGAATTCCTTGGCTTTTTGAAGGATACTGCTTTTACCCGACAAGTCGGACACCAGGATGCGTGTCTGGTTACCCACGATTGAAGGGTCGACGTGCTCATAGGTCTCGCGATTTTTCTGCATGGCGCTGACGTGGATGCCGCCCTTGTGCGCGAACGCGCTTTTCCCGACATAAGGTTGATGGTTCCAGTGCGCCTTGTTGGCTAGCTCGTCCACGAATGCGGATAAATTTTTCAGTCCTGTCATTTGCTCGTTGGAGATGCAGTCCATTCCCATTTTCAATTTCAGATTGGGAATGACGGAAACCAGATTGCAGTTGCCGCACCGCTCGCCGTAACCGTTGATGGTGCCCTGCACCTGTCCGGCACCGGCTTCGACTGCGGTCAAAGCGTTGGCAACGCCCATTTCAGAATCGTTGTGTGTATGAATGCCGAGCGGGGTCTTGCAGGCTTTGCGTACCTCTTCGAAAATGGTTTTGATTTCCCAGGGCATCGTGCCACCGTTGGTGTCGCACAGCACCAGCCAGTCGGCCCCCGCCGATTCGGCTTCTTTCAATACTTTGAGAGCGTATTCCGGGTTATTCTTATAGCCGTCAAAAAAATGCTCGGCGTCGAACATTACTTCCTTGACATATTTTTTCAGGAAGGACAGGCTGTCGGATACCATGCGCAGATTTTCATCGAGATTGGTGGACAGGGCTTCGCTCACATGCATGTCCCAGCTCTTCCCGAAGATGGTGACCACCGGGGTTTCCGCTTCCAGCAGACGTTTCAGGTTCGGGTCATTTTCTGTCTTGTGTTTGGGCGAACGGGTACTGCCGAACGCAACCAGCTTTCCTTGCTGAAAGGATTCCTTTTTGATCTTCTCGAAAAATTCGATGTCCTTGGGATTCGATCCCGGCCAGCCGCCTTCGATGTAGTGGATGCCGTTATCGTCCAGCTTGTGAGCGATGCGGATTTTATCCTCTACGGTGAAGGCGATTTCTTCCGCCTGAGAACCGTCTCGTAAGGTTGTGTCGTATATTTTAATCGTTTTCATATCAATAAACGTGTTTTCTAATCAAGTTGTGGGCGAGGCGTCGGTGGCCGGTTGCGACACCCGCTCCGGTTCCTCGTCCAGTTTGAATTCGTCATGCAAGGCGCGCACGGCCTGCTCGGTGCTTTTTGTATCGATGATACAGGACACGCGGATTTCCGACGTGCTGATCATCATGATATTAATGCCTTCGTTGAACAGCGTACTGAAAATTCGCGCCGCCACGCCGGAATGACTGCGCATGCCCGCGCCGACGACGGAGATTTTAGAAATCTTCGAATCGGATGAAACGCTTTCGGCTTGTACTTCCGTGCCTTTTTTCTCCATGATTGACATGGCTTCCTTCAAATTCGTGGTGTGCAGAGTGAACGAAATATCCGTATGGCCCTCGGCACTCACGTTTTGGATGATCATGTCCACCGAAATGGAAGTCTCCGCCAGCGCGTTAAAAATTTTGGCGGCGATGCCCGGTTGATCCGGCACACCCTTGATCGTGACTTTCGATTGATCCTTGTCGTACATCACTCCGGACACGACCGGCTGTTCCATATCGGAATTCTCCTGACACACCCGGGTCCCCTCATCCGCCTCATCGAAGGTGGAGCGGACCACAAGCGGCATATTAAAATTATTGGCAAACTCGACGCATCGAATCTGCAGTACCTTGGCGCCCAGGCTGGCCATTTCCAGCATCTCTTCAAAGGATACCATATTCAGTTTGCGGGCGTTGGGCACCATACGCGGGTCGGCGGTATAGACCCCTTTGACATCGGTATAAATTTCGCATAAATCGGCGCCCAATGCCACTGCCAAAGCCACAGCGGAGGTGTCGGACCCGCCCCGGCCGAGAGTAGTCACATCCCCCATATCGTTGACACCCTGGAACCCGGCGCAGACCACGACGTGATTTGTCTTGAGGATGTCGGTCGCACGGCTGGCATTGATTGTCTTGATCCGGGCGCGGGTGTGGGTATCGTCGGTGACCAGGCCCATTTGCCGACCCGTCAATGCCACCGCCGGACAGCCCATGCCGTGCAGGGCGATGGACAACAGGGCGCTGGAGATGCGTTCGCCCGAGGACAACAGGAGGTCGGTCTCCCGCCGTTCCGGAAGATCGGACAACTCGTGTGCCATAGCCAACAGCTTGTCGGTCTCCCCCGCCATGGCGGAGACTACCACCAGCACGTCCTTGCCGGCATCGCGGCTTTTCTTGATCCGCCGGGCCACACCTCGGATTTTTTCCACTGAGGCGACGGAGGTGCCGCCGTATTTTTGTACGATCAGGTTGCTACTCATAATTTTCCTTGCAGGTACGCTTCGATCAAAGCGGAACCGGATTTGAAATGCTCCGACCCGCTCAGCACCATCTCTTCGTTGAACCGTTCCACCTTGTCAGCCCCCTGAGCCGAAGGATAGGCCACGAAAGGAACGGGGTCTTTTGCATACCGCATCAGGTTCACCGAGGTCATGTGGTTTTCCACCAACAGCAGGGTGACGTCTTTTTGTTGATCCACTGCATCCATCAGCGGGGCGACCACTTCGCGGTCGACATCTTCGATCGCTAATATTTTGTCGTCAATACTGCCAAGCAGTGAAGGAGTTTCCGCGGCGGCGACATGCAGAACCACTACGTCGTTATTCTCCAGTGCGTTCAAGGCGGCTGACACCTTGGCCTGGTAATCCGTATCGGGGAAACCGGTTGCGCCCGCAACCTCCGGCGTGTGCATCCCGGCGGCCTGGGCGATGCCTTTCATCAACAGGGAAGCGGTGATGACCGACGCCTGTTTTCCGAACCGGCCGGAAAATGCCGGTGGCCGATTCCGCTTGCCGTTACCGTTGCCCCAGAACCAGACGCTGTTGACGACGTCCTCGCCGTTTTTGGCGCGCGCCTGGTTGAACGGATGATTGTGAAGAATAATCTGCGCCTGGTTCATCAGATAGACCAGTTTCCGGGACGCCTCACCCTGCGGCATGTGCTTGCGGATGCCCTCGCCCACCAACTCGTGCGGCGGCATCAGGCGGTCCGACAAAGCGGTATTCTTTATCACCATCAGGTTGTGGTAGCCAGCCCCGGGATGAAACGTCACCTCGTCCGGAATCTGTTCCTGCAGAGCGCCCAACAGTAGTTGGCTATTATCTGTGGACAACTGTCCGGCGGTAAAATCCTTAAGAATCATATCGTTGTGGCTGGATTGGAGCATGATGAAATCACAGCACAACGGCAGTTCATCGTCCTTCAGCTCCACTCCCAGAGCCTCGGCCTCGAAACGCGCCGGGCCGAGGTTGTACTCCGCCGGGTCATAGCCCAGCAGGGAGAGATACGAAGTCCCGTTCTCCGCCGGCAGGTCCTCCGGTATCGTCTGGACCGACCCGCACCGGCCCTTGGCCGTCAACCGGTCCAGGTTCGGCGTGTCGGCCAATTGCAGGGGCGTCTGATTATCTTTTTCGGCAATAGGCTGATCGGTCAGCCCATTGCACAGTAGTACCATATATTTCATAGTCTTAGGATCGGCTCAGGTTTGTGAACGGGGTGCTTAATGAATTATATCGTAATTTGGATGGAATTCCATGACCAAAGGCTTGAAAAACCTCATATTTTTGAGAAGAGGCAGCAATAAGGCTCAACTTGTTAAAGGAGCAAAGCCTTAGTTCTGAAAAGACCAATCAAGGATATAGCTGAGTTGAGATAAAGGATAAAGACAGGGAAGAATTAAAAACCAGATCATCGCTCTGGTTTTCTTCAAATCAAACAATCCGGTAACAGCACGGTAACTGACAACTATGGACCAAATTGGAAAAATAACAAAGACTGGTGTCCAAAGCCAGAATTGGCTCACGGTAAACGTCTCAGAATATAGAGGATAGATCAAGCTATCAATCAACCCTATCAACACGGTGGGTAGTGCCCAAGCCAAAGAAACATACAGATAAACAAGACGGGTTTTTGCATCATCTGTTTTTTGAGCGCCTGACCAAGAGACTCGTATGTCGTACCATAGGCCCCCTATGAAACAGGTAATTCCTCCAAAGACAAATCCTATACTTATTACTAGAATCCAATAAAAAAACCAGCTTTCAAAAAAACTACCAATCAGGCCATATTCATCTATGGGATAGCTCTTAACAAAAAACTTGGCCAGTGAATGCAGTATATTTCCATCACCTTCTTCATCATCTTCTTCTGCGATATTGGTTTCCAGACAAAGAGCCATTCCAAATATGGTCACGGCTAATAAGAAACTGCTGTTTTTTTCAAAAGAAAGGTCAGAAGCAAAAAATTGGCGAGGATGTGTGTATAAATTTTTGAGATGATTGAGCCGAAAAGGAGATTCTCCTGTTTTTGCCTCTGGAAGAATTTCTTTAGTGGTGTCTGAAAGTTCCACAGAAAATCCTATTTAGTTTAAGTGTTGCCTTCCGATTTAGATTTTATGGTAGATATATTCGGTAATCAATTGTTCTTGTCGCTCAACCAGTGTTCGTGATATCTGTTGGAGCTCCATCGGTGAAGGAGGCTGGGTGAGTGGCGGGCTGACTCGCCATATGCTGAGCGGCGATCCATCCGGTTGTCCAGGCATGTTGAAAGTTAAAGCCTCCTGTGACGCCGTCCACGTCCAATATTTCTCCTGCAAAATAAAGTCCCGGGCACACTTTGCTCTGCATGGTTTTGAAGTCTACTTCAGAAAGGGCGACTCCTCCGCATTCCACAAATTCGTCTTTATATCGATTCTGTCCCGAGATGTTCAGCGGTGAAGCTACCAGAGCATGGCAAATTTTGGAAAGTTCCTTTTTTGAGATTTTGGCCCACTGCTTGTCTCGATCAATAGAATATTTATCTAACAGATTCAGCCAGAAACGTTTAGGCAGGTTCTCGGGATAGATGTTTTTCAAATAACTTTTTGAATTTTCTTCCTTCAGGAGCTTCAATTGGTTTTCGACATCACTTGGTTTCTCCGTTCCCATCCAATTGACAATCAGAGTTCCGCTATATTTTGCTTGTTTCATTTCCCGCGCCGCCCAGGCGGAAAGTTTTAGAATGGCGGGACCACTCAAGCCCCAGTGGGTGATCAGAACAGGACCTGTTTGCTTGAATATTTTTTTGCCGGCAAGCGCGAGCTTGAGTGTTGTATCTGAAAAACTCAAGCCTTGTAACCCTGAAATCAAAGAGTCCTTGATTTTAAAGCTGAATAAGGACGGAGCTAATTCTGAAATGGTATGTCCCAAAGATTCTGCAAGGCGGTAGCCGGAGGGAGCGCTTCCTGTCGTCACAAGAACTGCGTTTGCCGTAAACGATTCTTTATTGCGAATGTGCAGTTTCAGCTGGTGAGGCGCCAGGGGTTCAATCGCTTTTACAGTGCTATTCGGCATCAGTTTGATTTGAAATTGTTTTGCTAAACTAAGATAACAATCGACAATGGTTGCCGAGCTGTTGGTATCGGGAAACATTCGGCCATCCGCTTCCGTAACCAGCCGGACGCCCGCTTTTTTAAACCACTCTACGGTGTCTTTGGCCTGAAACTTTTGCATCGGGGAAAGCAGTTCGCGGGATCCCCTTGGATAATTCTGGCAAAATAGTTTAACGTCAAAGCCATGATGAGTCACATTACAGCGACCCCCGCCTGAAATTTTGACTTTCTTCAAGTAGTGTCCCGATGATTCAAGAATTCGGATATCCAAGGACAAACCTTTTTGTTTGGCTAGCTGCGCCGCATTGATTGCCGAAAAAAATCCCGCAGCGCCCCCTCCAATAATAGCGATAGATTTATTTGCACTCATTCCAGTTCCAAAGAGTATACATCTTCAGTATGATTTATAATTTTCAAGGGTTCAGAGTAGAAAAAAAGGTCAAGTCTCTTCTTGACCATAACTATCTTTCCTACGAGTAAACCCGGTAATCGATGTGGGAAAAGATGTTGTCCTTCGATTCGATATCAGCCAGCCAGGTTTCGTTAATCTTACCTTTACGAATATCTTTATACAGGCGGGTGAAGCGGACGAGGTGATCTTTGGTGCGTTTCACGGCATAGTCGACCATTGTCTGGGCGTACATGATGAACGCCCAATCGCTCGCCTGTGCCAATAACAATTCCCGCGCCGCCTGGTTGAGGGCGCGTTCCTTCAATCCGGATGCTTGCGGATACTTTTGCGCCAGCTCCACCATCCGTCCTGCCGCTTTATGCAGGTGGCGGTAGACCCAGTCGTTCTTGTTGCTCAACCAGTGTTCGTGATACCCGTTGTAGCCCCAGCTGGAGGCGGCCGGGGTGGCGCAGGGATTCCTCGGATGCCGTTTCAGATATTCGGCGGGTGTGATCAAAGTAACCACCTCCTGATCCAAAGCGACCTTGCGTAACAGAAAGTTGAGCCAGTCCGGTCCCTCGTACCACCAGTGGCCGAACAGTTCCGCATCGTACGGGGCCACCACGAGGGGTGGCCGGTCCATCACTCTCGCCAGAAGATTGATCTGCCTCTGCCGGTTGAACAGAAAATCGCTGGCATGGGACGCCGCCTTGCTTCGCGCGTGTTGCGGTTGATACGGTTCCTTGTGATCGGTTGTTCCCGTGATGCGGTGGTACTTGAAGCCGGTCATTTTGCGTTCGCCGGTGGCGGCGATGTAGGGCCGGATGTAATCGTGATCGAGGTCGTACCCGATATCACGGTAAAAATCCCGGTAGTCGACATCGCCGGGATAGCCTTCCTCAGAACTCCACACCTGTTTGGACGATTTCGCGTCGCGTCCGAAGGCCGCCACGCCGTTGGGGCAGAAGATGGGGGTGTGCACGCCATGCTGGGGTCGCGGCTGGGCGAACAGCAGTCCGTGGGTTTCCAGAAAGAAATAGCCGAATCCCGCCTCCGCCAGATAAGTTTCGATGCCCGGTACGTAAGCGCATTCGGGCAGCCAGATGCCGGAAGGTTTGATGCCCAGGAAATGCTCATGCGTCTGCACCGCGACTTGGATTTGGGCGCGCACCGCGTTGGGCACCAGATTCATCAGAGGCAGATAGCCATGCGTGGCCGCACAGGTGATGATCTCGAGATGTCCCTCCTCCATGAAATCCTTGAAAGCCTGCACGAGGTTGTGGTGGTAGCGGTCGACGAACAGATCCCGCGCCTGATTCAGCTTATCAAAATACATCCGGGCCAGCGGCTGAATCTCCGGCTGGTTGCGGGTGCGCTCGATTTCCTTTTCCGCAAGTTCCAGCGAGCGGTCCAGAAACCGGATGGTGCGCCGCTGCAGCAGGTCGTCGCTCAACATCGACAACAGAGTCGGTGTTAGGGACATCGTCAACTTAAAGGGCACACCATCCTGCACCAGTCCGTGGAATACTTGAATCAGGGGAATATAGGTTTCGGTGATGGCCTGGAACAACCAGTCCTCTTCTAAAAATTCCGGGTGCTCCGGGTGCCGGACGAAAGGCAGGTGGGCATGCAGGACCAGCGACAGATAACCTTGGGTCATATTATTCGGACTGGGAAGACGGCGGTTTGGTGAAGCCGGATCCGCTGGGAGAGGCCGGCGTTTCCGAAGGAGCGGTTCCCTCTGGGGCGATTGTTTCCGAGGGATGGTCCAGAGGCAGAATGACGGGATTCGATTGGGCGGTGGCCCGGAACATGCCGGAAGTATCCATCACTCCGATCTCTACAGTGAACCGCGCGCCCGGACGCGAAAGGTCCAAGTAATAGCTACCGGTTTTTACGTTGATATCGATATCAAAATAGTGGCCCTTGTCCTCCACCGGGTGGAGCGCGGCGGAATACACCCGCAATACCCAGCGGGCATCGGTAGCGGATTGGCCCGTTCTTTTCAATAGATCCCGCACTTGTGCCGCATCAAGATCCCAATAGGCATAGGCCCAGTTGGGATCGCGCGCCAACACCGCCAGACGATGATCGCCATAGCGTTCGGGCAGGTCTGATGGGATTTCCACAGATTTAGAGAGCGCCTGGCTTTCAATCGTTTCGGGAGAGCGGGCCGTTTGGGATTTGCGCGTGACGGACTTTTTCGCGGGAGCTTTTTTTACTTTTCCTTTTGCAGGACTTTTTTTGAGCATCGCCTTCTTTTTAGTCGGAGTTTGTTTCCGTTTAGTAGAAGCAGTTTTACGCGAGGTGGATTTGGGTTTCCGCGCCATTTTAGCCTTGGATATCTTCGAGCCTTTCTTTTTCGAGGTCTTTTTGGCTGTTTTGGAAACGGGGGTTCGTTTACGGGTTTTTGCGGTGGCCGTCTTGGATTTTTTTTGTGCTTCGATTTTCCGGAGACCTTTTTTGATGGCTTTGATCAATTCATCCTTGAGCATTCCGGACGTCACCGGAATTTTTTTGCGCCGGGCCAGCGCTGTTAATTCGGCTTTGGTTTTGTTCGATAAATCCGAAGTCCGCTTCATGAGTTTAAGTCCAGGAGAAGATTATTGTTTTCTGTCGGGGTCGGACAAAATGCCAACAGGATCATTTCCTATTATAGGAACGTGGGTTTTACAATGGTTTTTCAGGAAGGGCTGAGAGAACCTCCTGTCCCATAATACTTCGACTTATAGTGCAGTGATTTTTTTTGTAGCGTATTTTAATTGAATCGTTTCTAATTGTAGCAAGGTATAAAATGGAAATCATCCAATCATCTGAAGCCAATAGCTGCAAATCTCCTTAGCTGGCCGTTTATCTATGTACGAAGTTAACAAAATATGCGAGCAGGGGAAACCCCTTTCCTTGAAGACGGACGGCCATTTGCGCGTGGTTTTTATCGGCGTGGGGTCTGCATTTGCCAAAAGGCGGCGTCAATCCAACATCCTGGTGATCCAGGGGGACCACCATATACTGATTGATTGCGGTACCCAGGGGCCTTTGGCACTGAATGATATCGGCTTGAGCGTGCAGGATGTGACTTGTTATCTTCCGACCCACAGTCATGCCGACCATATTGGTGGTTTTGAGGAAATCATGCTGATGAACCGGTACAGCCCATCCCCGCGGCAACCGA
The DNA here is from genome assembly GCA_965237905.1 of Nitrospinaceae bacterium. GTDB lineage: Bacteria > Nitrospinota > Nitrospinia > Nitrospinales > Nitrospinaceae > SZUA-226. Next base: position 1,858,621 of record OZ250172.1, read on the forward strand.
AGCTGGTTATTCTGCGGGATTACCAGGATCTGCTGTGGAGTAAAAGTTTGTCGGGCGGTGCGGAATACTGTGAAGTCGATCAGGGTCGGTCTCTCCAAATAATCGATTTCTTTGATATTCTTCGGCCTAATCCAATCGAAGCCTATGGCCGGAAATGCTGGGTGCTTCAATACGGACCGATCGAGTTGTTGATTACACGAACCCGTCATTTCCCGGACAGTGCCCTCAATGTGGATGAATCCCAATGGTGCTCGGGGGTGTTTATCAACAAAAAGGTATGGATTTCCGGGGACACCATGTTTGACCGGGAATATCCGGAGCGCTTCAGCGAGGAAGCGGAGGCGATGTTTCATGATTGCCAGTTGTTTCAAGGCGGAGTGCACGCCTCCTATCAGGAGTTGATGACCCTGCCCCGGGAGGTTCGACAAAAGATGTACCTGTATCATTTTGGCGATAATTGGGATGCTCCCGAGACATGGGTGCAAAATGCCGACAAATTTACCGGAGATCCCCTGCAGGACGGTTTTCTGGGTTGGACCCAACAGCAAGTAGCCTACGACTTTTATTAGGCCTTCTCCTATCTTCCGCTTTCCAACCGCTCACGGTTTCTCCTGAAAACACATCCCAACGGACCAGCTGGCACAACGCTCTTATAACCTTATAGAACAATCACTTGTGGGGTAAAAATTTTACTTTAAATTTTTGAGGTTATAACGGATACTGTTTAGACATAACACATTAACAATAACTGTAAGTATTGGGAGGCATCATGAGCTGTTTCTTAATGATTAATAATTGGTCCGGCGACGATCAAATGCATGCTACGGAAAAAATGGCCCGTGTGTTTCGTATGGATCCTGAGGAAGCGGATGCTGTTGTTGATAACCTGGCCCACGGCAATCCCTGGCAGTTCGACCATCAGGTTTCTGACCGGCAATCTGAGGTTGCGGAACCCTACCTGCAGAGCCTGGGTTTTGAAGTGGAACGCATTCCCGTGATGATGGATGATGGCATGGGTATAGGCATGTCGATGGGTGACTTCAGCGAAAGCAAACCGGGTCTTTTTGGCAAGATCAAAGGTTTGTTCAAGAAAAAACGTTAAACGCATTGGTTGGTTGACTGGTGGCTTTCTATTAACTTCTTTCAAATTCGATTTCCATTATGAGCTATTTCCTTATTCTGAGCGCTTTTGCCGGTGGTGACAAGGACGCCGCCGCGAAAAAACTAGCGTTGATGTTTCGCATGACGCCTCAGCAAGCGAACGCCATTATTGAGAAGGTTGCGAAGGGTCAGGCGTGGCAGGCCCCGACAAGAGTCTCGGACAAGCAGGCCTCCGTTGCGGAAAACTATCTGAGAGCCATCGGTTTTCAAGTCGAGCGATCTGGAGAGCAGGAGGGGGTGGACCCGATTGCCGAGTCGGTCACTCTCGAAGAAGAGCCACAAAATAAAGCCCCTCAACCTCAAACGACCGCGGCATCCACCTCACGCGCCGCCGCCCCAGGTACCCCTCCATCGGGTTCGAATGGGTTGTCCATCGGCTTTCATGGCAGCGGGGGCGGACTGTTCAAAATCATGCTGGTCAACTGGATCTTGACGATTCTCACTTTGGGAATTTATTCTTTTTGGGGGAAAACCAAAGTTCGCCGTTATTTGTGCGAGCAATCCTCCTTTGTGCGGGATCGGTTTTATTATCATGGCACCGGAGGTGAGCTGTTTAAGGGAGCTATGATTTTTGGTGCAATGTTTGGCTTGTTCAATCTGGGGGTCTACTCCGTAGGCCAGGTTTGGGGGGTGCAGGCTCAGGGGATAGCGGAAATCTGTGGAGCCTTTCTTATTCTACTCCTTTTGCCAGTAATCATGGTCGGCGCTTTTCGGTACCGACTATCGCGGACGGCGTGGCGGGGCATTCGATTTTCATTTCGGGGCAAGCGTAAAAGTGCTCTATGGCTCTATATCAAGGGATGTATATTGATGATTTTAACCTTCTATTTTTACTGGCCGTTCTTTATTGTCAAGATCCAGAAATTCTGGAGAAGTGAGTCCTATTTTGGCAGCCAGTCTTTTAATTATGATGGAAAAGGTGGAGATATTTTCAAAGCTTTTCTTTTGATGATTTTATTGTATATCGTGACCATAGGCGTTTCGGTTGCGTTGCCAACGCTGTTTCCGGGGATTGACCAAAAGCTGGTCAAGATCATTTTACCAGTCATGTGGATTCCTTTGATGATAGGCTTCCTGTATTATACTGTTTACATGGATCGATATCACTGGTCCAAAACCCAATTTGCCGGCGGCAGGTTCAACTATGATGCAACGGCCTGGCAATGGTTCTTTTTGAGCTTTACCAATTTACTTATCGTTGTATTTACACTGGGCTTTGGCATTCCATGGGCTACTGTCCGGTCCCGCCAGTTTTTGGCGGATCACCTGGCAGTGGCCGGCAACATGCAGTTGTCCCAGGTTGTCCAGGAAGCGCAAAAGAGCAGTGCCCTAGGTGAAGGCGTGGCTGATGGTTTTGATATGGACATCGACATTGGAATTTGACCGATTCGAACCCCTGTTTCCCCATAAAATATGAGCGCCACGAAATCCGAGTTCTCGGGTACCTTTTATGACGGGAGAAGCGCCAACAAATACCCGGTCAAGCTTTTCCTGACCAAGGCCCAGGTGGAACTTGTTTTCCCGGACGGCCGCCGGATTTCCTGGCTCTATCCTAACCTGAAATTATCCAAGACGAGCGCCACAAGCCCTGCTCGCCTGGAACGTTCCACTTCCAACCCGAATGTAATCCCTGAATCCGTAGTTATCGAAGATCCGGATTTTCTTCATGAAGCACACCGAGTGGCCCCGGGAGCGTTGGGAACCGTTTGGAACCAACCCCATAAAAGGAAGTTGAGATATGTGTTGATGATTCTGGCGTTGGTAATCCTTCCTCCTTTTGTTTTTGCGATTTGGGTGTATGCCATCCCGGCAATGACCGATGCGGTTGCCGATCAAATTCCGACGGAATGGGAAGAGAAGTTGGGCCAAGATTACTTTCAGGTTTTATTTAAAGAATCCTTGAAGGAACCGGATCCCAAAGTACAAAAAGCACTGGATACCATTTCCAAGCGATTGCTTACGGCGGTTCCGGATCAACCTTATCATTTTAGGATTTATGTGCATCCGTCCAAAATGGTCAACGCCCTGGCCTTGCCGGGTGGAACTGTTGTGGTGTTTCAGGGGCTTATCAATATCACGGAAACACCGGAAGAGTTGGCGGGGGTGTTGGCGCATGAGTTTCAGCATGTATTAAAGCGTCACTCCACGCGCGGTATTATTCGGTCTGAGGCGATCAATATATTTGCAACCGTTGTTTCCGGCGACTCCATGATGAATGTTATTTTACAGGCGGGCGGCATGATGGAATTTTTACGTTACAGCCGAAAGTTGGAGTCGGAGGCAGATGCCGAGGGGATGAAGATGATGGTGGCCGCCCAGATCGATCCCCAGGGGATGGTCCGGATGTTTGAGCATTTGGAACGAGAACAACATCGGCAACTGGAAGCGCTCGAAAAAAAATCGGAAGGTATTGATCCTAAAGAAGAAGATTCGCCTAAGAAAGATTCCAAAAAGGAAGCGCCGAAGGATAAGGATAAGGATAAAGATAGTGAAGCGTCAAAAACTCCAGAGTGGATGAAATATTTGTCCACCCATCCCGCAGGCGAGGACCGTGTTGAAATCCTCAAAAAAATGGCGGAAGCCTCTACCACGAAACCCAAGCCTCTTCTCCCCGGTTTTGACTGGAAAAGCATGCACCGGGAAACGAAAGAATCAAAAGAATCAGGTTTCATCTTCTAAATACTTCTCGGAGTCTTCATGATCGTCGTTACCGGCGGGGCGGGTTTTATAGGAAGTGCCCTCGTTCATGCCCTCAATCGGCGCGGATGCACCGATATTTGTGTCGTCGATATTGAGGATCATCCAGAAAAGAAGAATAATCTGGCCCCGCTGAAATTTGCGCGTCTCGTTAGCCCGGACACATTCCTTGAACAGGTGCTTGCCGGGTCCTTGAAAGGAATGGACACCTTGTTTCACCTGGGCGCTTGTTCCTCAACCACGGAAACGGACGTTGACTTTCTCAACCGAAATAATTTTCAGTTTACCCAGCATTTGGCGCGGTACTGTTTGGATCGGGGCATCCGGTTCATCTACGCTTCCAGTGCGGCCACCTATGGTGATGGTCAGCAAGGGTATTCAGATGACGTTTCCCGTTTGGCAACGTTAAAACCTCTCAATCCGTACGGTCAGAGCAAACAGGATTTTGACGTATGGGCCCAGCAGGAAGGAGTGTTGGACCGGATGGTGGGCCTCAAATATTTTAACGTCTTCGGGCCCAACGAGTATCATAAGGAAGACATGCGAAGCATGGTGCTGAAAGGGTACGAGCAGATTCGCGACACGGGCAAGATCCGCCTGTTCAAGTCCTATCGCAACGAGTATGGCGACGGGCAGCAGGTGCGGGATTTTATTTACGTTCAGGACGCGGTGGCGATGACCCTGTTTTTCCAGGACCACCCGGAGATCAACGGACTGTTCAACGTAGGGTCCGGGCAGGCGCGTTGCTGGAACGATCTGGCGGGGGCGCTCTTCGGCGCCATGAGCCGGGAGCCGGTGATCGAATACATCGAGATGCCCGACTCCATACGGGACCAGTACCAATACCACACCTGCGCGGAGATGGATGAAATTCGGCGCGCGGGGTATGACCGCCCCACGCTCTCCCTGGAAGATGCTGTCAGCGATTACGTCAACCAATACCTCATTCCCGGCAAGCACCTGATTCCCTGATACGAGCGGTAAAAAGCGGCCAGAATTATGTTGGATTTAATTCCATTCCTCTCCAGGTTTTGATACCCTTTTTGGCGAACTTGCCCACAGATTAGAAGGAAAATACCGATGAATGATTTTTCTGAAGAGAGCTTAGTCGCGTTTCTCGAAGATAACAGAGAGCAGACAGAAACGGAGACTGTTTTGAAAAAGGGGGAAGCCATCCTAACACTGTTGTCGAATCAGCTCAGTCTTCCTTCCATGGCCCACATGCATTTATCCAGCGTGGATTTATGCGGGGTGGATATGGCCTATGTCGATTTGTGCGGAGCCAATCTGGAAGACGCACTTTTGATCGGCACGGTTTTCTCTCAGGCGGATTTGATGGAGGCTAATCTTACCCGGGCCAATCTGGGCGGCACCACCTTTTTCGACGCTGATATCAGCAATGCCTGTTTTCAGGAAGCCAACCTGGCCAAGGTGGATTTTACCGAGGTGAATGCGGAAGGAGCCAAATTCACCGGCGCGGATATTGGTCACGGATCGATTCTGATGGATGCTAATTTTGCCGGCGCCGATTTATCCAAGGCCAGCCTGCAGGGCGCCAAGCTGAGGTCGGCTGACTTGACCGGCGCGAATTTGATAGGAGCCGACCTGCGTGGGGCTGAGAATCTGACCTGCGATCAACTCCGTTCCGCAATCATCGATGCCACGACACGGCTCCCGGCCTATATGAAAATCAACTGGATCAACGACAGCGAATACGATTGTCAAATCAATGAGGATTAGCAGCTTCGACTCATCGACCAGCGTGACGCTGGACCCAATTTTTCCTCTCCTCCAGAGTGACGGTCAAGGTGAGCCGGCGTAGCGCCGGGGCAGATTTCGCAGGGGAGTAAGGGGCGCTAGAATAGTTATCTTCGCCAATCGGGGTTTTAAAGTTACCAGCGGAGGTACTCCGCTAGGTTTTTTGCAGAAAGTCGGAGAGCTTGTCAAAGGTGGCGGCGAAGTATTCGTGGGAATAATTGACGCCATTGTGATGCAAGAGTTCCTCCAGCTCGTCCGGAATCTTTTTCTTGGGAGGGTATTGAAATTCATCCACCATGAGAGGAACAATATTCCTGTGAGTGGTGATGGCATGGGAGATTTCCCTCCGCAACCAGTCGTCATGGTCCGTGCACCGGTCCATAGAGCCGGGCGACAAGACCACCACGAAATTGGGAACCGATTCGATTTCCCGCAATAACCGCTCACCGAACTGCTTCGGCCCGAGATCGTCCACATCCAGAAATGACAGATGCCCCCTTTTTTTCAATTCCGATTGAACGATGCGGGCCATGATGGAACCGGTCTCCCTGCGATAACTGATGAAGGTCGTTTTTTTCTCCGGCAGTTTCATTCCCATTACGGTGGCGCCCTGGGTCGCCAGTTCCGGTTGCACCTTTTTAATTTTATCCACAATCCGGTGATCCCACAGAACGGCCAGAGACGCACTGAAGACGCCTAAAAATCCGCCCATGATCAGATCCGGCACCCAGTGGATGCCCAGGGTGAATGAAGAAAGAATCACCATGATTCCCAGCAGGCAAATGGGATTTTTGAATTTAAACCGGTAACGGTAACAGACAAAAATCATCACCAGAGTAAACGCAACCGGCAGACTGGGGAATGAGTTGTCCAACGCTCGGAACGATCTGTAAAACTCAATCCAGCCGGTGGACCACATATCGGATAGCAATGTGGCATTGGCCGGCGGGAAAGCCCACCGTTCCGGAACCGGGAAAAAGATAAAGAAGCATAGGGAGATCAAATAACTGATTGCGAGTCCCAAGGTCATCACGCGGAATGGAGTGATTTCTCTGCGGAAAAGAAGACCGGCAATCACCATCAGCAACAGCACGGGAAACAAAATGTAATAGGAAATGGAATGGGCTATCGCGGCCCCTTTCCCGAGGCCCGCAAACTGGGAGAAATCCAGATTTCCCTCCAATTCCATAAACGCCTGGGCGATTTTATAACCCGTTTCATACTGTGCAGGGTTCTTCAGGTTCGTCTTCATCTGGGTCTGGATAGAGTTCACGATGAACAGCGCGAGTAGAATGAAGATCAATCCCAGGCGATTATTTAAAATTCGATGATTCATGATTTTTCTTTACGAGGCTTCGGCGGTTTGGGTTTAATGATCACCTCGACCAAAGTGAACAAGGCGGCCAAGCCGAACAGCCCAATCAAAATTTTGGTTGTTATTTTGTATGTGTCCCCGGCATTTGGGGTTCGCTCCAGAAACACCCGGTAGGCCACATTGCCCAGAGGCTCGAACCCGAACTTGCCGTCCTCCTTTTGCGGAAAACCCTTGCCCTTCAGTTGGAAGGAATGAAAATCCGATTGTGTGACTTCTACGTTAAAAGGCGTGTCTACGGTGTATTCGTTGGTATTGAAATCGCTCCACGTGATTTTTTGGACTTTCAGCTGTTGGCCCACAAGAATTTGAAAATCGACATCCCGCAGTACCCGCGCGGTTTCGTCATCAAACGGCCAGATATAACGGATGCGGTGCATTTTATGATCGATCACCCAACTGATGCGCGACGCCAGGCTTTCCATATCCCCTATGCGGTAGCTTACGGAGAATTCCTGAGTCAGACCGGAATCCATGATCGTACTGGTCAGCAGGATCGAGTGGTCATGCCGGGTTTCCAGCGTCCAGAGAACGTCAAATGCGCTGTGGTAGTCTTCATCGAAGAGTTTCATTTCCGTTCCGGAAAAGCGCACCGCCTGGCGGGCCGCCTCCAAATGTTTTTCATCGATTCCGGAGTTTTCCTTTTGAGATTTTCGAATATTGACCACCACGGGATGGGGCGTGGTTTTAGCCAGGTGACGCAGGGTGGCCAGTGACTTCCGCGCCTTCGGGCTGGCGTTGAAATCTTCCCACTTCAATATGTCTCCTTCACTGATGTCGGTCGCCTCCATCTTCCGGATGGTTTCGAGAATCTGGTCCTCGATCTGCTTGATGAGTTTATTAAACGGTTTGACCATCACCAGGAGGTCGTTGGGAGTCGAGTAAGGCAGTCGGATGAATTTGAGATCCGTATCGGTGTCGAACTTGTTTTTGACGCTTTCACGAACTGCCGCGAAATCTGCCTGCCTGCCCTTGATTATGGGAATCAAATCCGAAGAGGTAGTAATGCCATCCGGTGCCAGACTGTGAATCGTGATGAACTTCTGTTTGCCTTTAGGTTGCGTGAACAGAGAAAAGATGCCTTGCCTCTTGAAATATAAAGAAGGAAGAAAATGGCTCATGGTGCTGAACTTGCTGTGATAGACGAAACGCGCGGGTGTTTCCCTCTGTTTTAGAATGTTGATGAAATCCTTTATCTGGGCTTTCTGATTGCCCAGGTGGCGGGCAAAATCTTCCAGGGCCTCGGTTTTTTCATAGCCGAAATCTTTGTGGACAACGAAGTAACTGCCACTGGTAACTCTATGGTATTTTTTGTTTGAATACGTTCCCACAATCTCCATATTCGCCCCCAGCATTTCCGCGACGACAAAGGCGTAAGGGGCGACCCGGGCCAACAGCGGACCTTGTTTTTCCGGATCCCAGTCCACCAGGGTTTTGATTGCCAATTCATATTCCATTTCCTGTTTTTCAAAGGTCACGGGGACTTTGTGACGCAAATAATCCAGAAGTTTCTGGTCGGCCAGCTTGGTATCGGCATCCGGTGCCACCGACAGAAATTGAATGGGGGTTCTTTGTTGGGAAACCGCGGTTCCTGGAAATACCACACTCCAGAGCAAGGCCAGTGCCCATAAATAGATCAAATGCCGTCGTGCCATTTCAATTTTCTCCCAGGTGGTACATGCGGATTCTTCCAAAATTCTTGGGCAGGGGATGATTGCCTACATATTCACACCGATAAACCCCTGGCGCCTCAATTGAAATAAGCGCCGCAAAGGGTTCAGTCACATAGACCGATCCCACCGGAGTGCAGGGCTCCAGCCGGGCGGTTTTGTTGACATGCGTCCCGAAATATTCTTTTTTACGGGTGAGTGGATTGTACCCCTCAAAAATCGGCCCCACGTGTGTTGCCACCCGTAACCCCAGATCCTCAGGCAAATTCAGTTCGGCTAGCTCTTTGTCGGAGAAAATCCGGGTCAGCTCCAGCGAAACCCGGGCCGCGGAAGAAACGGAATCCATGACCAGATAAATCGCATCTCCCCACGTATTGGCAAACAGAATTTGCTTGGAATGGTTATTGAAAATCTGTTCCAAGTGGTGGAACCACCTGGAAATAAATTGCGGTAGTTGTTTTTCCTTGAGACTGCTGTAGCCTTTGACATCTGCAAAAATCATGGCCTTCATGTGTCGCTTCAGCTCTATTTTTTGGGATGAAGAAACCGGTAACGGGGCCACCCCTTTGGAGCGGGGCTCCGGCACCGGGATGACCAGGTTTTTTTGTCCCAAAGTTTCCCAACGTTCCATGGCAGAGGCAGTGCCACCGGGGCTGGCGGAAGGTTGACCGTTCCACAACGCCACCTGGTAGGCCTGCGACCCCAGAGTTTGTGATCGCAGATAAGCCAGTCCCATGATCTGCAGGGAACACGCCTCGTACAGCAGGTCGTAGCCGGTGTAGGCGTCCTCCACGATTTCATACACCGAGGCCGCGCGTTCCAACGCCCGGTCAAATTTTTCCTCCCAGTCCGGACCCGCCGGGGAGACCGAGGTGCGTTTGAATTCCTCCCGGGAGAATGGCAAAATCACGTTCAATTCCCCGTCCGGTTGTTTCAATATTTCCTCAGCAATCATTAAATCTGCGCCACAGGCCAGCGCCCCGAACGCGATTTTGACTTTATGTTTTTCCAGAAGGTTACGAATCTGTTCGCGGAGCATCTCTTCGTCCGCAGGATCGATGCCGGGCGATTTCCCCATACCATGAATGGTTTGGCCCATGAAAGCGATCACCGTGGGAGGCTGGATGGCTTCGATGCAATCGGTTGAGATCTCCCGTTGTTCGCAGATCAGAGACAACTGTTTCCAGGTGGTGCTCAGTTTACCATAATCATGAGAATGACCCCGATAGGCATGAGATAGAATCGGGGCTATTTCGTTATCGTTTTCCAAAAGAAGATTCGCTTCGGCACGCGTTACGTCGAGATAATAATCTTCACCGCCATAGGTGGAGGAACTTTGATTGCAAAGTTTCAAAACTTCCTTTGCCAAACGACGGCAGGAGCTTTTATCGCCAATGATCAACGACAAGGTCGCGGCATTGATGGCGGGATAGTAATTATGGTTGATCCGATATGCTTTGAGATAAAGGTCCCGGGCTTTTTTCCCCAACGATGTTTTGTTTCCGGGATCCTTTGCTTTCAAAAATTGATCTTTGTACAATCGTGCTTCCAGCGAAAGATTATCCTCGGTTGGAGGCAGTATGTCTTTCACTTTCCGGTAGAAATGTTCCGCCTGGGTCGTCGCGCCGCTTCTGGCCAGACTGAGGACCGCCAAATGAGCCAACGTTGGGTCGGCATTCTCCTGGTCCTCGAGGGCTTTGCAGGCCACATCATAGACCCCGACAAAATCTCCTTTTTTGAGTAGCTCGCGCGCCTGGCAAACCAGTGACTCCGACTGCATGTCCTGAAATCCTTTTATAGTACTGAAATTACTTGGGTAAGGTGACATTCTATTCTAACTCAAAGGACGCCTTTTGATAAATGAAACCGGAAATTTTCCAGTCCATATTCCAAAATAAAAACCCCTGATTCTCTGTGGGTTGAGAGAATCCCATTGATTTGGGGTGAATTGTGGATAATCCGTTGCCGCATCCACTCTAAAAATGGGGGACTCGAAGGTTTTCCGAAACCCTCGAAAAAGGTCTGGAGTCGCGTCAGTGCGGGCCTTATACTCAAAGGCGAACAGGGAGATCCTTCGGTTATATGTGTTGTCCGATACGGCAGATTCAATATGACGACTCATCATCAGGTATTGAAAATAATTGCTCTGGCCGTGATGTATTTTGTTACGGCCTGGAGTGTCAGTATTTTAGGCCTGCCAGACGACTTTAGTTTACCCATTTATCCTGCGGCCGGGGTGGCGTTGGGAGCGTTGATCTGTTGCGGGGTTCGATTGTGGCCGGGGATTTTTTTAGGAGGCTTGGCGTTTAACTTCTGGTTCATGAATGCCAGGGATCCTGCTTCGGATTTGCCGGTTGTTGCCATGCTGTTGACAAGTTCCGCAATGGCTTTGGCGGCCGTCGCCCAAGCGCTTGTGGGGGCCTTTCTGTTTAACCGATTTGTCAGTTCACCCAACCCGTTGAACCGGACGAAAGATGTCCTGATTTTCATATTCCTTGTGGCGGCGGTGGGATGTGCCATCAGTAGTTCTATATGTATATCGATTCTGGGTTGGGGCGGTCATCTGCCCTGGGAGAAATCTGTTCAGGAAGGGATCACCTGGTGGCTGGGGGATGTCATGGGGGTTCTCCTGATCACCCCCCTGTTTTTTGTATTTCGTCAGCCTTTAAGTTATAGGTGGACCCCTGCCCGCAGGATTGAGGCCGGCATATTATTATTGATATTTTACATCACCAGCCAGGTGGTGTTTGGGGATTGGTTGCAATACAACCATTACCCCTTGGTCTACCTGCTGGCCCCGTGCCTCGTTTGGGCCGCGTACCGGTTCAGCCATCCCGGTACCGTAATTGTGATCCTGATGGTTTCCACGGCGGCGGTCTGGGGAACGATGGGGGGGAGAGGGCCGTTCACACTGGTTTCTTTGGAAGAATCGTTTGCCTTGTTGCAATCGTATCTGTTGGTCCTGACGATCATGACGCTGATTCTATCTGCGGCGGCAACTGAAGCGGAGACCGCTCACACACAATCGGTCCGGTTGGGTCGCGTGCTGGACGAATCCTCCAATGAAATTTATTTGTTCGACGCGAAAACTCTCAAGTTCATTCTAGTCAACCGGGGAGCCCAGGAGAATCTGGGTTATACGTTGGAAGAGCTACAGTCCTTAACGCCCACGGATCTGGAACCGAATTTCACGCGAAAGGATATTGAAACGATTCTTAAACCGCTACGCTATGGAACAGATGATCTGGTGGTTATCCAGGCCCGGCACCAGCGTAAAGATGGAACTTTTTACCCGGTGGAGGTGAGACTTCAACTTTCACGAGCCGAGGTGTGGCCGGTGTTCGTGGCTATCGTTCAGGACATCACCGAAAAGAAAAAGACTGAAGAAGAGTTAGCCGTACACCGTCATCATCTTGAAGAGCTGGTCATGCAAAGAACGGCCGACCTGGAATCGACGCATTTGCAACTGCTACACGCCGAAAAATTGTCCGCCACCGGCAAGATGGCCGCTTCCATGGCTCATGAATTCAACAATCCCATCTATGGCATTCGTAATATTCTTGAAAAAATATTGAGGCGGGTCCAAATGGAGGACAACAACAAACGCTTTGTCCAATTAGCTATACAGGAGTGTGACCGGGTAACGATACTGATCCGGAAAATTCTCGATTTTCACAGTCCGTCAACGGATGAAACAGAATGGATTGATGTTCATGAATCCATCGACGACATGATTCTTTTGATCCAGAAGACATTCAGTATGCGCGATATCCGTCTGATCAAAGAATATGCGGCAGACATGCCACACATTGAAGCTGTCCGGGATCAGTTCAAGCAGATTATTTTAAATATTTTACAAAACGCCGAAGAGGCGATCCCCGAGGGTGGGGGTCGGGTTACCCTGACCACCTCTGCCGCAAACGGGAAGGCGCAGATTCAAATCAAGGATACCGGAACAGGGATTTCCACCCAAGTGATGAAGAATATTTTTGACCCGTTCTTTACCACCAAACCCAGTGTCAAGGGCACGGGACTGGGGCTTTCCGTGACCTATGGCATCATCAAAAAACACAACGGGGAAATTCTGGTAGACAGCCTGCCGGGACGTGGAACCACCTTTACTGTTTTGCTTCCGGTCAAGCAGGAGAAACCCGCCGCCTTGTCCGGTGGCTAAAAACAAAGCTGGATTTCCTCTATATTTTCCCCTCCTATTTGCTGATCTCCCCTGTTAAATGCCTTATAATAGACGAGTTATAGTAATACTAATTTATCGAGCCGCAGTGCATCCAGCGGGAGCCCCTGTCTCTCGGGTTCCGTTGGAGAGATGCCGGCCCCGATCAGAGCGCCCCGGATTTTCATGTCTGTTTTAACCATCAAGAATTGTCTCGATCCCGTTCTTCGTAAAAAGTGCGACTTGATCCAAAATATCAATCAGGGTCTCGTGACTTTGTCCGAAGACATGATCGAAACCATGTATGCCGCCACGGGAGCGGGTTTGGCCGCCAATCAGGTCGGTATTGCTTCGAGATTGATCGTCGTAGATTTGGGGTTTAAAGAAGAAAAGCATGAGCCTCTGATTATCGTCAACCCCGTCATCACCGCCTCAGAGGAAGAGCAAATGGGACAAGAGGGCTGCTTGAGCATTCCCGAGGTTTATGCGGATGTCAAACGATTCCAACAGGTGGAGGTCAAGGGTGTGGACCTGGACGGCAAGGACGTTCGTCTGGAGGCGAAAGGTTTTCTGGCACGCGCGTTCCAACATGAAATGGACCACCTCGAGGGAAAGTTGTTCTGGGATATGCTAGGCAAGGTCAAGCGGGACATGTTGAAGCGGAAGTTTAAAAAAATACTGAAAGAGATGCAGGAATGAATCTCGTTTTCATGGGTACACCGGATTTTGCCGTGCCGACTCTGAAGACGCTCCACACTTCCCGGCATTCCGTTCTAGCGGTGGTGACTCAACCGGACCGGCCCAAAGGTCGTGGACAGGCAATGCAGGCTTCCCCGGTTAAGCAGTATGCTTTGGAGAAGGGTCTTAAGGTGTATCAGCCCGAGAAGGCCAGCGCACCCGAATTTGTTGCGGAACTTGTAGCATTGAAACCCGACCTGATTGTGGTGATTGCCTACGGTCAAATCCTGCGGGAAAATCTTTTATCACTGCCGCAGTATTTTTGCATGAACGTTCATGCGTCCCTGCTACCCCAATACCGGGGAGCGGCACCGATCAACTGGGCCATCATCAACGGTGATAAGGAAACCGGCGTCACCACCATGAAAATGGACAAAGGACTGGATACCGGCGATATCCTGCTCATGCAAAAGGTCGCGATTGAAAATGACGATACCGCTCAACACCTGCACGATAAATTATCAGAAGCGGGAGGGGCGTTGGCTTTGGAAACGATCGACCAATTGGAAAAGAACCAGTTGAAGTTCATTCCCCAAAATGATGCCGAGTCTACCTATGCTTCAAAACTGAAAAAAGAAGACGGTTGTGTGCATTGGGATCAGGAGGCCGAAGCGATCCGCAACCGGGTCCGCGGCATGGAACCCTGGCCGGGAGCATTTGGATTTTTAAAAGGAAAGCGTCTGCGTTTCTGCACAGTGGAAACCGCTCCGGGAACGAAGGACGATGCGCCGGGAGTGGTGATGCGTGTGTCGGATTATGGAATTGAAATCGGAACCCTGAAAGACAGGATCATCGTGACCGAAATTCAACCGGAAGGTAAAAAGAGGATGACCGTCAAAAGTTATTTGCAGGGGCATGCGGTGGAACCCGGTGAACGATTTGACGTTTCCGGGGCTTCCGTTTAAAGGAAAAATACTATGGCAAGAACATTGGTGACAGGCGGCGCGGGTTTCCTGGGTTCTCATTTGTGCGACACTCTGTTGAGCGCAGGCCATGAAGTCATTTGCATGGATAACCTGATCACCGGGAGTATGGACAACATTACCCATATCCAAAGTGACCGGTTTCACTTTGTAAAACAGGATATTTCTCAACCTTTCACGGTAGTGGGATCTCTGGATAACATCATGAACCTGGCGTCTCCCGCCAGCCCTGTGGACTACTATGCCTATCCCGTAGAAACGCTCAAGGTGGGATCGTTTGGTACTTACAACACTTTGGAGTTGGCCCGCGAAAAAGGAGCGGTATTTTTCATGGCATCCACTTCGGAAGTGTACGGCGACCCATTGGAGCATCCGCAGAAAGAAACGTACTGGGGCAACGTCAATCCCATCGGTCCGCGCAGTGTGTACGACGAGCCCAAACGTTTTTCCGAAGCCCTGACCATGGCTTATCGTCGCACCCACGGGGTCGATACACGCATCGTCCGCATCTTTAATACCTACGGACCGCGCATGGCGATCAACGACGGACGCGCTATCCCCAATTTTCTCTGTCAGGCGTTGAAGGGGGAGGATCTCACTGTGTATGGCGACGGATCACAGACCCGCAGTTTTTGCTATGTGTCCGATCTCATTGAGGGCCTTGTCCGGCTTCTAAAATCCGGGCACCCTGATCCGGTCAATATAGGGAATCCTATTGAAATGAGCCTGCTTGAGATGGCGGAGAAAATTTTGCAAGTGACCGGGAGCCGGAGTAAAATCGTCTTCAAACCATTGCCCGAGGACGACCCCAAGGTGAGACAACCGGACATCAGCCTGGCGCGAGAGCTGTTGGGATGGGAACCGAAGGTCAAGCTGGAAGAAGGGTTGCGGGACACATTGGACTATTTCCGAAAGAGTATCGACGGGCACAAAGCCGGGCCGTGAGCTTATGGGAAAAGAGGACGCTTCTTCAATCAAGCATTGGCCCGAAGATGAACGTCCTCGCGAACGGCTGGTCAAATTTGGAGGAGACGCACTTTCCGATGCTCAATTGCGGGCCATTCTGATTGGCTCGGGGACCAGCGGCGCCAACAAAAACGCCGTTGATATCTGCCGGGACCTTCTCAAGGCGTTTGATAACCTGAGTAATCTGGACCGCGCTTCGATTCATGAGCTCTGTCAGGTGAAAGGCATCGGGTTGGCGAAGGCGACTCAAATCAAGGCCGCGTTGGAGGTGGGCAAGCGAATGGCCTCCACCCGGTCCGGAAATACCTCAAAAATGACCACCAGCCGGGCACTCGTGGAATACTTTGCGCCCTTCATGAAAGGCCTCAGAAAGGAAGTCGTCAAAGTCGCCTTGTTGGATAACAAACTTCATATCATCAAGGATTTTGTCATATCGGAAGGCAGTGTCAATTCCAGCATTGTGCATCCGCGGGAAGTGATGATTCCCGCGATCAAAGAATCGGCCACCAAAATTGTTCTGGTCCATAACCATCCCAGTGGCAACCCGTCACCCAGTCAGGCGGATATCGAAGTCACCCACCGGGTGAGTAAGGCCGGAGAAATCATTGGAATCAAATTGTTGGACCACATCATAATCGGCGGAACGGAGTTTTACAGTTTTGCCGACGAAGGGATGATTTAAATATGGATCGAATCAAAAAGTTTCTTTATGAAAGCGCAGAGGTGAAAAAAGCCGTTGCGGATACGCTGGCGGGCACAATTAACGAAGCGATCTCTATGGCCCGAACCAGTTATCAAAACGGCGGCAAGATGCTGCTCATGGGCAATGGAGGGAGCGCGGCCGACGCCCAGCATATCGCCGCCGAATTCATCGGACGGTATAAAAAAGAGCGCCGGCCGGTAGCCGCCATCGCCCTGACGGTGGACTCGTCCATTCTGACCTGTGTCGGTAATGATTACGGGTATGATGCCGTATTTTCACGCCAGGTCGAAGGATTAGCCAAAAAAGAGGATATCGTCATCGCCATCAGCACCAGCGGTAACTCGGAAAACGTCATCCAGGGGGTCGACAAGGCCCGCGAAATAGGTGCTAAAACCATTGGACTTTTGGGCAATCAGGGCGGAAAATTAAAGGATAAGGTTGATCTGGCCATTGTGGTCCCATCTTCAAATACTGCCCGCATTCAGGAAGCGCATATCACCATCGGGCATATCATCTGTGAAATACTCGATGAGGATTTTGACTAAATGAAAGCCAAGTTCAAACACTTCTTCGACAATAAAAAACGTCCCAAGATTCTGGTGGTAGGCGACCTGATTCTCGATGAATATATCTGGGGATCGGTCAACCGCATCTCTCCAGAGGCACCAGTGCCGGTACTGGAATCCAAATCGGAAAACCTGTCGCTGGGCGGAGCCGCCAACGTCGCCAACAACCTGGTGGCGTTGGGTTGCGACGTGTACATTGCCGGCGGCATCGGACGCGACGAAAAAGGCGATAAACTGCTCGAACTGATCAAGAACCGCTCCATTCACACCGACGGCGTTTACCGGTTTGTGCATCGGCCCACTACCTCCAAGGTGCGTGTCATTGCAAACAACCAGCAGATTCTGAGGATCGATAAGGAAGACGACCGACCCATCACCGAAGAAACGGAAAACAAATTCATCAAATACCTCAACGCCATCATTCCGGAAATGGACGGTGTGATTTGCTCCGACTACCACAAGGGTATTCTTTCAGAGAAGATCGCCAACGCCATCATGCACCGCGCCAAAAAATCCAAGAAGCAGGTGGTGGTGGATCCCAAGGGAACCGATTTCCACAAGTACAATGGCGCCACGGTCATCACCCCCAACCAGAACGAAGTGGAACGGGTGGCGCCCATCAAGATCAACAGCCGGGAGGATTTGGACCGGGCGGCGGAGTACCTGCTCACCCTGACCAAGTCGGAAGGTATTCTCGTCACGCGCGGCAAAGACGGGATGATTTTTTATCACAAAAAAGACAAGCCCTTCGAAATCTCAACGGTGGCCAAGGAAGTGTACGATGTGACCGGAGCGGGCGATACCGTCATCAGCGTGTTCGGAATGTCCCTGTTCAGCGGTTTCAGTTACGAAGAAGCGGCGTGGCTGGCCAACATGTCGGCGGGCATCGTTGTCGGCAAAATCGGAACCGCCGTGGTCACGCTGGAAGAGATCAACGAGTTTCTGAAAGAGGAAATGCTCCGCACCTCCAGCACCGTGCTGGAGTTGAACGAAATCAAACAAGTCGTGAGTCTGGCCAAAAGCGTCGGCAAGTCGATCGTGTTCACCAACGGCTGTTTCGATTTGATCCACGGCGGACACATCGAGTTTTTACAGCAGGCTAAAAAGCAGGGCGATATCCTGATCCTCGGGATCAACAGCGACGAATCGGTCCGCGCCATCAAGGGCGACGGACGGCCCATCAAATCCCAGGGAGAGCGGGCCAATATCCTATCCGCCTTGCAGGATGTCGATTACATCACCATCTTTAATGAAGAAACGCCCGAAAGCCTGATCCGCGAAATCCGGCCCGATGTTCTGGTGAAAGGTGACGACTACAAACTGGAAGATGTGGTCGGGCGGGAAATCGTCGAGGGTTACGGCGCGCGGGTGGCGCTCATCCCCATCGTCAAAGGCCTGTCCACCTCCAGCACTGTCGACAAAATCCTGCAGGCCAACCGCGGCAATTGATCCGCCTTATCCCGAAAAACTATTAGACAGGATAACAGGATAAAATCTGAAAAAGAAAGAAGGGCAAAAAAGAGAAAAGCCAAACATGGATTCTTCGCTTTACTTCGTTTCGCTCAGAATGACAGAGATTTACGTATTGTCATTCTGAGGAGCGTTAGCGACGAAGAATCTGTGTTTAGATTTTTCAGATTTCATCCTGTTATTCGTTCCTCCAGGATGTTGATGGTTATCACCTGTTTGGGAGGACCTGTCAAATTTTTGGTCCTAGTCAAATCATCTTCACCAGTTCTTTAACCGCCTTCTCGATGCCCTGCGCCACTTCACCGATGTTTTGCCCCAGCATGTAAGCCGGAGTGCTGACGATCCGGTTGGGAGCGTCCACCACTGCTTCGGTGACCACGGCGTTCTGGTGTTGGGTCCCCATTGCTTCCATTTTGGCGCTGGTGTCCGGATCGTTGCCGATGGTCAACGTTGGGTGGGCATCCGAATCCTCATAAATTTTCGCCATCATTGCCGGGGCGATGCAACACACTGCCTGCGGCTTCTGCTTCTGTTCGAATTCCTTGACCAGCCGTTTGACTTCCGGGTGAACCTCGCAATTTTCACCCTTCACCGCGAAGTCGCACAGGTTCTTGGCCGCGCCGAACCCGCCGGGGAAGATCAGCGCGTCGAGATCGTCCGCCTTCACTTCAGCGATGTCTTTGATGTTGCCACGCGCGATGCGCGCCGATTCCACCAGCACGTTGCGTGTTTCGCCTTTCACTTCCTCGCCGGTGAGGTGGTTGATGACGTGCAGTTGATCCGTGTTGGGGGCCATGCAGACCGCCTCCGCACCCGCCCGGTCGATTGCCAGCAGAGTGATGACCGATTCATGGATTTCCGCGCCGTCGTACACGCCGCATCCGGAGAGCACGACTCCGATTTTCTTTTTCATATCCCGCCTCCGCCTGTTGCTTCAGGACTTATAAAGTTAGCGATTGAGCTATAAAACACTCTATTTTCGGATTGATTGAGCAAATTTTAGCATAAATCCATTCAGCGGGCTATACGCGGAAGCCCTGCATGAAGGTTGGAGAGAAGTTAATCGCTTTAAAGGTCGGATTTCATTTGGGAGAGTCCGATGTTTATATTAGAATCAGCTTCATCACTATAAATCCTGAATATTTTCATCGGTTGAAATTCTTTTAAGAAATGACCATGAGCACATCGAACCCGGTTGCAGACAGTATCAGGCATTCGATTACCAAAAGCGGGTTTCCGGGGAAGGTGGTACGCCTGCCGTTCAAGCCGGTCTACGACAGTTGCAAGAAGAACGGCACCGCGCTGGCCGACATTCTGGACCATTTAAAGGGGGAGAGCATCCTCGGGTCGATGGAAGGCGATTACATCGTGTTCCGCTCCCCGGAGAAAGCCGCGGAAGCGGTCCAGGCCAGGGAGGCCGCTCCGAAGGAGGATTCCGGTGTAGATGACTCGTCCTGGTGGAGCAAGCTGGGTGATCTGCCGGCCATGGCCAAGGACGCGATGGCCAAAATGACTCCGGAGCAATTGGCGGAGATTAAAAATCGCGTCGCGAACATGAGTGACGAGGAAAAGAAAAATATACTTAAAATGATGTCGCAATTTAGCAATCCCTTTAAAGGCAAATAAGCACGGGTGTGCCGCTGCCAGGAACCTGAATCGATAGGAAACGTGTATGCTGATTTTCGCGAAAGACATTGGGGAACGGGATCATAATCACAGCCGGGAGGCCGAAAACCCGGCGTTGCGCGAGTATATGGAATACCAGCGCAAGCTGTTTCCCTATACGGTCATCCGGGCAGGATTGGACCTGGCGTACAAGGAGCTGGACGATATCCTGAACTATATCGACAACGATCACCAAAAACCGGAAGACTCGATGCGCGACGATTATCCGTCCGACATCCCCGAATGGTACCGCCAGCAGTTTCCCTGGTCGGGGTCGTTCATGGAAATGGAGGATATGCATTCCCTGCTGGTCCTATTGATCAAGGCGATGGATTCCTTCCGCACGTATGAGAAGGGCAATACCTATCATTGGACCGTGTTGTACGACACCACCCGGAATATTGTGAAGGTCTATAATGAACTGCTGAGCGCAGACCCCACGCACGCCCGGGATATTCAGTTGAGCCAGGGAGCGGAGGTGAACTTTGAAGATTTCATCAACAACTATTGGCCGCATCTGGAGTTCATGATTCTGTCCAAACCCGATTTCGCCCATACCCGGCTGATGGAGCGGGTCCAGCAGGTGGAAGATTTCGTTAAGGAGCGTATGGCCGAGGGAGAGGGGCCTCTGGCCGCCCTGGAACAAGCTGGAAAACAGTATGGCCTTGATCGGACGACCCTGTCCCTCCTGCGGCGCGATCCAATCAGCCCCGATCTGGCCGCCCTGAAAACCTTTTCGTTAAAAGAATCCCCCTATGACCCTCTATTTCAAATAGTTCCTGACAGCGAGAACTCGCCTCACACCGGGCTCTCGCTCGTAGATGCGGAATATGAAAAAAATTTCCAGCTGACCCAGAGCCAAACCCCGGCTTAATGATTGAATTTTCGCAAGTAAAAAGCTTCAGATTTCCAATGTTTGCGCAAGGCGTTTTAGTAATTTACAAAAGCGAGGCAGGCCTTTACTCTGAATATCAAGTTAAATAACGCATATGAGTTAAGGAAACGAGATGGAAACAATTTTGCAAACTTTAAACATGTGTGATTTCTGTACGCATGAAAGAAAAAGTTGTGGTGTGGAGCCTATATTCAGCCAGAGCGTGACTCTGAATAATGGTTCCCAGCTGGACTCGCAGGAGGCGGTCGTGGCTTGCGTCAAATATGAAAGTCCCGTCGAATTATTGAAGAAAAAGTTTCACTAGCAAAAGCCTTTTGCTTTTTCTGATGGTATCTGGGGAATTATGATAATAGAGTTCAATCAATTCCGATTTGTTTTGTAACCAGGCGTAAAACAATAATTTTTATTATAATATTTACATTTACCTTCTATATTTAGAATATTGCGGTATTAAGTGTTACAAACTTGTGACATAACGATGACTTTGTTGTGATATCGGATATTTAAACTAGTTCTGATATGAGGAGAAAGGTTATACCACGATTTAGAATTTGGGAAGAAGGAAGAGGTGTAAGAAATGAAAGAGCGAAATAAAAAAGAACTGGCAGAATTTTTATGGCTGGAAATCAACCGGGCCATCATCAACTCGAACAGCGTTCGTAATTGCCTCAAGATTTTGAAGCAGATGGACATGTTGGATTTTCTCTGCAAGCACGACTACATTCTGGACGGCAAAAAGCTGGTCGAGAAGTTATTGGATGAACCCCAAAAGCTGGATGAATCAGAGGACGCCCCGGAAGATTCCATGGCGGTGTTTTTGGAGGGAGAGACCGCTGCTGCTCCTTACACCAATAAGGAAGTGGATTTATCCCAAGGGGTACTTTCCAAGCAATTGATTCGAGCGTACGGCTTCTGCAAGAATTGAGCAGTGAGGCGTTTTACATAAAGTTTTACCGGAAGTGATTCTGCTCCCTGGCGCAAGAATACAAAGTGACTTCCCATATAAAGGCTGGCGAGTATTGCCTGTCTGAAGGCCCAGACTGTTTATCAGTTTGGGCCTTTTATGTTACAATTCCAGCATTAATGATCTCTGTCCTTCCTTGATTTTCCTGACCGTTCACTTAAATTCATGACTCCCCCAAAGCCTCCAATTCCTCGTCGATTCCGTTTGCAAGGCACGGATGGTATTCGCCGGGAGGTGTGTCCAGCGGCTGACCCTTCGTTGAAGGGCCTGTCCCCGATCCAGGCTTTTTTGGACCAGGGAGTGATGACCGACGAGTTCATGGAGCGCTACGTCTATGCCCATGCGATTTCGCTGATCCACGACCGGCAACTCAAGCGTGGCGATTCCTGTGTCGTGGGTTGGGACCCCCGCGACATCAAGGGAAAATACACCGGGGCGGCGGTCCGGGGAGTCCGTAAAGCCGGGATAAACGCCCTGGTGCTGGGGGTGGTGCCAACACCCCTGGCGCCCATATACATGCTGTATAAGCGGGCTGGAGGGGCTTTCATGGTCACCGCCTCGCACAACCCGAAAGACCAGAACGGGATCAAAATCTTCCTCGCTTACCGGGGAATGAAGCTCCTGCCGGAAAACGATATCACCTTGACCCGCACCCTCTTGTCTCTCGGCTCCATCCGCAACAAACCCCTAAGAGGCAAGCGTATCGACAAAAGGCGAGAAGCGCTCGATTTGTTTCGGCGCTTTTCACTGGACGAGGAGAATTCCTGGAGCCGGGATGTCTCATTTCAGGACATTATCCTAGTGGTGGACCCGGCACGCGGATCGCTCACCGGCATTGCGGCGGAGGTATTCAAAAGGGCCGGATTCGGCAAGGTCATCGAACTGAATAACCGGTTGAACGGCGATGTCAACCTGCGAAGCGGCGTGGCCGACCTGGAAGGGTATAAAACCATCTCCCGCGAGATGACGGTCAAAGGTTCCGGTCTCTTTGCAAGACACACCGCCATCCTGAAATTGTTCGATCTGGGTAGGAAGCATAAAAGCGCATTGCGCTCGGGAAAACTCCGCCTCAGCGGGGCGGTGTTCGATGCGGACGGGGACCGTTTTTACCGGCTGGACTATCATCCCAACAAGGACTGCTTGCTGGTGTTGAGTGGCGACGAAACGGCGTATTTGCAGGCAGAGTACCTGATGAAGCGCGATCCCGCAAAATACAAAGGTACGGTTTATATCAATACCGTCGAAAGCGATCTCAATACCTCGCGAGCGGTGGAACGGCTGGGATTCAAACCACAGTTGTCTCCCGTCGGCGACAAATGGGTGCTCCTGCGCATCGCTTTGTTGATTATTGAAACGCGGTTGAAAGGCTTCAAAGGCGCCAAAGCGGCAGTACTGAAAAAACGGCTGGCGCGATTGAAAAAATCCGATGCGCTGGATGTGTCGGCTCTACAGAAACTGGAGGCACAAATCGATTGCGCGCACATCGGTGACCATGGATTCAGGGATTTTCCCTTCGCGGTGGGAAGCGAAGAGACGGGTCACAATATTACGTTGGGTTGGATGGATGGGGGACAGGAAGAAGGCATGCCCGTATTCTGCGGCAATGGTTTGAAAAGCGCCCTCAATACGTTTGCGGCATCCCAGTTTCTGCTGGCAGACAAGCCGGTGGCAAAATATTATGCGAGGCTGGAGCATCCGTTTGCTCCGGGATTCAAGGGCACCCGTTATGTCTATTATATTCATCAGGAAAAATTTTCTAATGGCTCCGCCGTCTGGCACCGGGTTCGCAAATGTATTTTGAAGGCTGGACGCGAACGCGGTTACCGGGGCCGGATCATCCCGTTCCAGGAGGACAAGGATATGTTGTATATCTCTCTGGCTTCGTCAAAGGGGAATCAGGCCGGGGTATTCGTCCGCAACTCCGGGACGGAAAACAAGATCAGCGTCAACCTGCGCGGAACAAAAGGCGACGCCGCCTCATTAAAAGCGATCGGCGAGCAGGCAGTTCGCATTCTCTTTACAACCCTTAAAAACCAGAATAGCCATCATTATAAAGTGGAATTGGACCTGCTCAGCCGCATCGCGGCCCAGCCCCTGAAGGAGGCCCAGGTTCCTGGTTCAGCCCAGCGGGTATTGATGGAGATGGCGAAACAGAAGCTGGTACGACCGTCCGCCGGGGGCTGGCGGTTGACCCCTCTGGGAACATGGTATATTACCAGTGCGCCGGAGTAATGCCGTCGCATTTTAAAAACCACCCACAGTCTGAATACGATGGACCTTCATAGCTTTTACGATCACCTCGACGAATTTACCTACAGGCAATGGTTTGAGGGCATCGAAACGCCCTGGCAACCGCTGGATACGCTGAAGCAATGCGTGAGCGATGCCGTGGCCGGTTTGTCGGATGTCCGGCAGGTGCAATCTCTCGACGGATTGACGTTTGCAAAGAACGATTCACTGCCCCGGTTAAACGAGCCGGCATGTTATGTCGAGAGGTGGGTGGAAATTGAGGAGCCCGTGTTTCTAAAACCGCTGGATATTTTTCTGGATAAAGGAACCGTGCTGGAGCCTTCGGCGATCATCAAAGGGCCGGCCCTCATCGGCAAGGGATGCGAGATTCGCCAGGGCGCGTACCTGCGCGGCAATGTCGTCGTCGGCGATCATTGCGTCATCGGGCACAACACCGAGATCAAGAACAGTATCCTCATGAACCATAGCGAGGCCGGACATTTCAATTATATCGGCGACAGTATCATCGGCAGTTACGTCAATCTCGGCGCCGGGTCGCGCCTCGCCAATCTGGAGTTCCGGTTACTTGCGGATAAAAAAGACATGCTCTTCCCGCGCATTCTGATGGAGGTGGAAGGCAAGGAAATCCATACCGGGCGTTCCAAGTTCGGCGCGGTGTTGGGCGATTATGTGGAAGTCGGATGCAACGCCGTGTTGTCCCCGGCAGTGCTGTTGGGCAAGGAGTCCTGGGTGTATCCCAATTTCACCGTACCCAAAGGTTATTATCCCCCGCAAACCCGCTTCGCCCCGGCCGACCGCAAAATCAAACCGAGAAAGCAATAAGGCATTTCCCGATCCATTACGGACACCCCGAGACCCGCAAAAAAATACCGGAGCCTTTTTTAAAAGGCTCCGGTTTCTAAATGATCGTTCCAGATGGGACCAAGGTTGATGAGGTTCGGGAGTGTTAAGTGTATGAGAGTTCAACCTGTGGTTCGTCCAAAGAATTTTCTCTCTCGTTGTTTTACTTGTAAATCGATACGCTGATGGCGCCGCCCAGTTGGCCTTCCAAGCCGGGCATCTTGCTGGCGTGAATCTTGGCGCCGGCTTTACCTCCGTGGCAACCCATACAACCCTTCTTGTAATACTCAGGCGAAATCAAGCGGAACGCTTTTTTGCCATTGTGCTTGGACACCTGGGAGAAAGATTTCCCCTTTTTCCAGCCTTTTTTCAGAAATTTCCCATCGATAACGCCTTTTTCCCAGGCATCGGCTTTGTTGGAAGCGTTCACCAGGTATTCATCGCGTGTGGTGAGTTTCAGGGTCATGTGGCCTCCCGAAACCTGGCCGAACTTGGCCGCCGCTTTCCGGGCAAAGATAGCCGGTAGAAAACGCCCCTGCGGGTCCAGCGCCGTGTCTTTGCCGCTGACCACGTCACCAACTACCTGTTCGATGGCCTTGATCAGCTGATCCTGGGCCTTGCCTACATTGCCACTACCCTTCTTGAACTTTTTGCCGGTGGCTTTTTCGTAGTTGTTGTAAGTGATCGACAGAAACTTATCGACGTCGATACCGGCTCCCTTGGGATTCTTAATCAGAGGTTTGTTTTGAACCAAAACCGCGCGGGATGCTTTGAGTAGAGTGGTGAGCTCATTGGCGACGGCTTCGTCTTCACCGGACCACGCAGGCGTGACCCCTAAACCCATGACAAAACCTAGTAGAATTACGAATGAAACGAACTTGTTGGTCATACAATACCCCCCTTCATTCAGGTTATAAGGCATGAGACGAACAGCTCTATCTGGAAGGACGATCGAATAATGAATCAATCCTACGTGTTTGGCAACGACTATTTTGCCCCTCTATTTTAGCAAGCCTATTTTCAAAGTTTTCTGCGCGGGCTCACGGTTTGACACGCCTGATAAAAGGTGATTTAATCGATGCCTCAATATACGCGAGGGTGGCGGAACTGGCAGACGCGCTGGTTTTAGGAACCAGTGGGCAACCGTGGGGGTTCGAATCCCCCCCTTCGCATAGGCAAATTAAACCTATAAAATACAAATACTTATGAAATGTGAAGTCGAGGAAATTGACGCCTGCAACCGCAAGCTGAAGATCGAAATTCCGCTGGGCGATTACCAGTCCAAGCTCAAGGCCTACTATCAAAAGCTGGGCCGCGAGGTGAAGGTTCCCGGATTCCGCCCCGGCAAGGTGCCGGCGTCTATCATGGAAAAGCGCTTCGGGCCGGAGGTCAAACAGGAGGTGCTGACGCAGATGGTTTCGGACAGTATCAGCCAGGGCATCCAGGACAACAAATTGCGGGCAATGGGCGACCCGTCCATCGTCGAGATCAATGCCGAAGAGGGTACGGACATCAATGTGACCGCCAACGTCGAGGTCCTTCCAGATATAGAGATCAATGATTACAAAGATTTGGAAGTCAGCCTGAAAATTCCCAAAATCACCGATGAGGATGTCGACAAGATGATCGAGGCCTACCGCCAGCAGAAGGCAGAATCCGTCCAAGTGACCGACCGTGCCTCGCAGAAGGATGACCTCATCAAAATCAATTTCGATTGCTCCGTCGACGGCCAGCCCATCGAGGAGGGTTCCGCCAAGGATTACGTTATCCAAATCGGTGCCAAGAATCTGGTCGAGGGATTTGACGAACAGGTCACCGGCATGCAATTGGACGAGGAGCGGACCTTTCAGCTAGCCATGCCGAAGGACCACCCCAATGCCGCCATCGGTGGTAAGGAAGTCGAGTTCAAGGTACTCCTGACAGGAATTCAGATCAAGGAGTTGCCGGAGGTGAACGACGAGTTCGCTCAGACCGCCGACCCGAAGAAGGTCTATAACAATGTCGAGGAAATGCGCCAGGGCATTCGCGACGATTTGTTGGCCTACGAGCGCACTCAGGCCAAAAAAGCCTCCCGCAAGGAAATGGAGGAGAAGCTGGGCGAGGCCAATCCCATCAATATTCCGGAAAAGCTGGTGAAGGAGCAGATTGCCTTCATGGTGAACAAGGAGCAACAGGCCGCCACCGGCAATCCGGTGGATACTTCAGCGGAAGGCGCCCAGACTGCGGACACGATCACTCCTGAAGATGAGAAAAAGCACCGCGAGGCAGCCATCAAAATTCTCCAGCAGGAGCTGGTCATCGGGCAGTTGTCCGACGATTTCAACATGGAAGTCAGCGAACAGGATCTCAACCGGGAGATGGCAAGCTTTGCGCAGATTATGGGAAGCGACCTGAAGAAGCTGAAAAAGGAATGGTCCGAGTCCGGAGCCCTGTTGAGATTGCATTCCCGGATGCGGCGCGAGAAAACCCTGGACCGGTTGATCGATCAGGTGAAGGTCACCGAAGAAATGGTTGACAGAAGTGAGTTGGAAGTCAATAATTAAAGAAGATACCGATTTATCGACCGGCTAGCCAGGCTTGCCATACCACCTGTTTCCGGTGCGTGGTGCCGGATTTTTGAACAGGCCCAATCTGATCCTACCATCCTTTACAGAAAGCGAACAATTAGATGACAAGTAGCGAGACTTACAATTCGATTACGAACCAACTGGTACCGATCGTGGTCGAGCAGACCAGCCGCGGCGAACGATCTTACGATATCTATTCCCGCCTGCTGAAGGACCGCATTATTTTCATAGGAACGCAGGTGGAAGACCACATGGCCAACCTGATCATCGCACAATTGCTGTTTCTGGAATCTGACGAACCGGATCAGGACATTTATCTTTACATCAATAGCCCCGGCGGGCACGTTTCTTCCGGGCTGGCGATTTATGATACCATGCAGTATATCAAGCCGGATGTGCAGACCATCTGCCTGGGGCAGGCCGCCAGTATGGGCGCTCTGTTGCTGGCCGCCGGTGCCAAGGGGAAACGCTATACCCTGCCCAATTCGCGAATCATGATTCACCAACCGTCCGGCGGATTTCAGGGCCAAAGTACCGATATCCAGATCCAGGCCAAGGAAATTTTAATGATACGGGAGAGACTGGATGACATCTTGTCCAAGCATACCGGTCAGTCCAAGGACAAGGTCCGTGTGGATACGGAACGGGATAATTTCATGACCGGCGAAGAAGCCAAAGAATACGGTCTCATCGATAGTGTGATCGCTAACCGTATCGAAGCGCACAAGGGTAGTAAAGACAAGAAAGATAAAAAATAAAATCCATCAACCGATTGGACGGGACATCCCAATACAATTGGAGGACTGAATGGCAAAGAAAAGTTCTGCTTCTGGAAATTACCGTTGTTCTTTCTGTGGCAAAAGCCAGGAGGAAGTTAAAAAGCTGATCGCGGGCCCCACGGTTTACATCTGTGACGAGTGTATCGAGCTGTGTAATGAAATCATGGTGGAGGAGTGGGCTCAGGAAAAGAGCGAAGACTTCAAACACCTGCTCAAACCCAAGGAGATTTTCAAGCACCTCGACCAGTACATCATCAGCCAGGAGCGGTGCAAAAAGATTTTATCTGTTGCCGTTCACAACCATTTCAAGCGGGTCGATTCCAATGTCGACCTGGAAGATGTCGAACTGCAGAAAAGCAATGTTCTGCTGATTGGCCCCACCGGTTCCGGGAAAACGCTGATGGCTCAAACCCTGGCCAAAATCCTCGACGTGCCGTTTACCATCGTCGATGCCACCACGCTGACTGAAGCCGGTTATGTGGGTGAAGATGTCGAAAACATCATTCTCAAACTTCTGCAGGCGGCGGATTACGATGTGGAGAAGGCCGAGCGCGGCATCATCTATATCGATGAAGTGGATAAGATCAGCAGAAAATCTGAAAATCCGTCGATCACCCGCGACGTGTCCGGCGAGGGTGTGCAACAAGCCTTACTGAAGATCATCGAAGGCACCCAGGCGAGTGTGCCTCCGCAAGGCGGCCGCAAACATCCACATCAGGAGTTCCTGCAGGTCAATACCACCAACATCCTGTTCGTCTGCGGCGGCGCTTTCGTGGGCCTGGATAAAATCATCCGCAACCGTATCGGTAAAAAAATGCTGGGATTCGGACAGGAGCTGGTTACCAAGGAATCCAAGGATATATCTGAAACTCTGGCACAGGTGGAGCCGGAAGATCTGCTCAAATACGGACTCATCCCGGAATTCGTGGGACGCCTTTCCATCACCGCCACCTTGAGCGAACTCGACGTGGAGGGCTTGGTGAAAGTGCTGACGGAACCGAAGAACGCGCTGGTCAAGCAGTACAAGAAGCTGTTCGAATTTGAAAACGTGAAGTTGAAATTTACTGACGGTGCTATCCGCGCAGTCGCCGAAAAAGCCTTCAAGCGCAAAACCGGTGCGCGCGGTCTCCGATCCATCCTCGAAGATATCATGCTGGATATCATGTACGACCTGCCCTCGAGTGAAGATGTCGAGGAAGTCGCCATCAACGAAGAGGTCATCAACAAGAGAGAACAACCGCTCCTGGTCTACGCCAACCAGCAACAAGCGAGCTGATTATGAGTGCAGAACGTCTGGTGCTTCCCCTCGTCCCGCTCCGGGATATCGTGGTGTTCCCTTTCATGGTCATTCCTTTGTTTGTCGGACGGGAGAAGTCCGTCCGCGCGTTGGAAAAAGCCATGGCGGAGCAGAAAAGCGTTTTTCTTTCCGCCCAACGCCATGCCAATACGAACGATCCCAAACCCAGCGACATTTATGAAACGGGAACCTTCGCGAATATTCTGCAAATTCTGAAACTCACCGATGGCACCATGAAGGTGCTGGTGGAAGGGATGCAGAGAGGGCGTATCATTGGGTTCGAGGAAAACTCCAATTACTATGAAGTGGAAGTCGCCCGTATTGAGGAAAACGTCCAGGTCACTCCGGAGCTCAAAGCGCTGATGCGCAGTATCGAAGGCCAGTTCGAGCAATACGCCAAGCTCAACCAGAAAATCCCTCTGGAATCCATTACGGCTATCTCCAATATCACCGAGCCGCACCGTTTCGCCGACACCATCGCATCCTACATGGTGTTTCAAACCGGCGAGAAGCAGGACATGCTGGACACGTTCAGTCCCGAAGACCGCCTGAACAAAATCATCACCAGCCTGAAATCGGAAATGGAAATTCTCAAGATCGAAAAGCGGGTGCACGGTCGTGTGCGCAAGCAGATGGAGCGCAGTCAGAAAGAGTTTTATCTGAATGAGCAGATGAAGGCCATCCAGAAGGAACTGGGCAAGCGCGACGAATTCAAGTCCGACATCGACGAGCTGACGGCGAAAATCAAAAAAGCCAAGATGCCGAAAGATGTCAACGAAAAGGCGGATAAGGAATTGCGGCGTCTCGAAGGCATGCAACCCATGTCCGCTGAAGCAACGGTCGTTCGTAATTACATCGACTGGTTGGTCGATCTGCCTTGGAAGAAAGGCCCTGGTTCCGACAAGGTTAACCTGAAGCAGGCGCAAAAAATTCTGGACGACGACCATTACGGTCTGGAAAAAGTCAAAGAACGCATCGTCGAACATTTGGCTGTCATGAAACTGGTAAAAAACATGAAAGGACCCATTCTGTGTCTGGTGGGTCCTCCGGGTGTGGGTAAAACCTCTCTGGGCAAATCCGTCGCCCGCGCGACAGGGCGCAAGTTCGTGCGCATCTCCCTGGGCGGCGTGCGCGACGAAGCGGAAATCCGCGGTCATCGCCGCACTTACATCGGCGCCCTGCCCGGAAAAATTATCCAGGGCATGAAAAAAGCCGGAACGCTCAACCCGGTGTTCCTGCTCGACGAAGTGGACAAGATGAGTATGGACTTCCGCGGCGATCCCTCTTCGGCTCTGCTCGAGGTGCTCGATCCGGAACAGAACAGCAACTTCAACGATCATTTTCTGGAAATCGACTACGATCTGTCGCAGGTGTTATTCATCTGCACCGCCAATGTCCTGCACACCATCCCACAGCCATTACAGGATCGCATGGAGATCATCCGCCTACCCGGTTACACCGAGGAGGAAAAACTGTCCATCGCCACTAAATTTCTGGTGCCCAAAAAACTGAAGGAACACGGCCTCACCACTCGCAACCTGAAGATTGGCAAAACCATTCTTCAGGCAGTCATCCAAGAATACACGCGGGAGGCAGGGGTGCGCAGTCTCGAACGCGAAATCGGCACACTCTGTCGGAAAACTGCGACCCAGGTGGTTGAGAAAGGCAAGAAAACGTCCATCGATTTAAAACCGGCCAGACTGAACAAGTATCTGGGCGTTTCCAAGTTTTCGAAAAATGCGGAACGCGCGGAATCGGAAGTGGGTGTGGCCACTGGCCTGGCGTGGACGGAGTTCGGTGGCGAATTGCTCAACATAGAAGTCATCACCACTCCCGGCACGGGCAAGGTGTCATTGACCGGCAAACTCGGTGACGTCATGAAAGAGTCGGCTCAGGCCGCGCTCAGTTATGTGCGTCAGCGGTCGGCGGAGTTGGGCTTGCCCAAAAACTTTTATCAGAAGGTGGACCTGCACATGCACATTCCCGAAGGCGCCATCCCAAAAGATGGCCCCTCGGCGGGCATCACCATCGCTGTGGCGATCATCTCCGCGTTGACGGGGAATCCGGTGCGCCGGGATATTACCATGACGGGTGAGGTGACTCTGACCGGCAAGGTTTTGCCTATCGGCGGTCTGAAAGAGAAAGCCCTGGCGGCGCACCGTGTGAAGATTGCAAACATCATCATCCCGAAGGACAACGAAAAAGACGTGTCGGAAATTCCGGAGAACGTTCGCAAGAAGATCAAGTTCATCGCAGTGGAATCGATGGACGAAGTGATCAAGCACAGTTTCAAGCAGAAGTTCAGCCTCGAGAAAACGAAGAAGGCCGCCCTAAAAACCGCAAAGCCGAGCAAAACGAGTACCACACGCCGCCCCTCCGTCTCTCACTTGAATTAGCACTCTCATTTGCTAAAAGAATTCTTAACCCTCTAATCGGATTGATTACTAATGTTAAGTCCCTGGCATGATGTGGAGTTGGGTAATGACCGCCCGGAAATTTTCCCGGCATCATCGAAGTCCCCAAAGGCTCCAAGACCAAATACGAACTGGACAAGGCGACCGGCATGATCCGCGTCGACCGTATCCTATACAGCTCCGTGCAGTACCCCGCCAACTACGGCTTTATTCCCCGCACCTATTGCGAAGATCACGATCCGCTCGACGTTCTTGTGCTCGGACAGGAACCGGTGGTGCCGCTTTCCATCATGCGGGCGAAGCCTATCGGTCTGATGAAAATGATCGATCACGGTGAGGCCGACGACAAGATCATTGCCGTGCACGCTGACGATCCAGAGTATGCGCATTATGAACTGATGAGCGAACTGCCGCCGCATCGCATGATGGAAGTGAAACGGTTCTTCGAGGATTACAAGGAGTTGGAGGACAAAAAAGTCGTGGTCGAAGACTTCTTCGGCAAAAAGGAAGCCCTCGAAACCATCGCCGCCGCCATGGTCCTCTACCAAAAAGAATTCGGCAATAAAAAGTGAAATAGGAATTAATTTTTGGGAATTTAAATATGCCGGGACACTTATATTTGTTTTTAGACGAAGGCGGCAACTTGGATTTTTCAGCTTCCGGAACAAAGTATTTTACTCTGACCAGTGTGACCATGATCCGTCCCTTTCATATGGCCGACCCGCT
This sequence comes from Nitrospinaceae bacterium, assembly GCA_965237905.1. Lineage (GTDB taxonomy): Bacteria > Nitrospinota > Nitrospinia > Nitrospinales > Nitrospinaceae > SZUA-226. Next base: position 1,891,213 of record OZ250172.1, read on the forward strand.
GGATGAATTGAAATACGATTTAATCGAATTGGGATTGGAAATTGAATATTTTCACGCTTCAGAGGATAAACAAAAGGTGAGAGATAAGATTTTTGACATTATAAAAAATCATTTGAATCATATTCAAATCGATTCCCTAATTGTCGAAAAAAGGAAAACCGGTCCCGCTTTAACAAGCGAAGCCCAATTTTATCCAAGAATGCTTGGATATTTATTAAAATATCCTTTGACCCATCAGGTTTTTGGGAAATATAGAGCGGAAGATTTTGACGAGGTGATTATCGTTACGGACGCTATTCCGGTCAAAAGGAAAAAAGCGGTGGTCGAAAAAGCCATCAAATATTACTTAAAATCACTACCGCAGAAAACTCAATACCGGATCATGCACCATTCGTCAAAATCCAGCATGGAACTCCAAGTCGCAGATTATTGCAATTGGGCGATTTTCAGGAAATGGGAAAGAAACGATACCCGGTCATACGATTTGATCAAGGGTGGGATCAAGAGCGAATTTGATATTTTCAGGACTGGAACTAGTAATTACTACTAAAAAAATGACCTCCCGAGCTATCCTTCAAGAGGAAGAACCCCATGGGTTCTTTTCGCAAGGGAGGAACCTTTTCATATTTTCTTTTCTAATATCAATTTATCTTCAATTTAACAATTTGTCAAATTTTGACAAATAGATTAATTTGTTAAACCTTATATTTATTCCCTTCATATATATTTAATTTATCAGGGATCGAAAGTTGTAACCTGATACTTTAAAAGGGATTACCCGCTTTCAAGGAAAAGTGTTTTGGCAACTTTTTTATATGGTTCTTATTGCTAAACCTGTTCGGCTACATTTCCCAGCGGGATGGGAGGGGGGCTTCGGTGTCTTCCTTCATGGCCATGACCACGCGCGGCTCGTTGGCCATACGGTTTTTGATGACGGCCAACAGGGTGACGCTGTCGGACAGGAAGGCATCTTTATTGGATTCGTCCACCTTGCGGTCCCACAAACCTTTATAGAGATCAATCAACGGTTGGGTTTTCAGGATCAGCTCCTGAATTTCAGAATAGGGCACCTTGCGAGTCGCGTTTTTCCTCGAAAACTCGGCGTGCTTCAGCCACAGATCGACATCCGCCGGCGCTTCGCCCACCACTTCGGTAAAATGTTCGCGCGCTTTTTCTTTTCCCATTTGATCGATGACTCCGTTAACCTTGACGGCCAGATCATTCTGCGGCACACCTTGGGCAGTCCGGCATAAATGCCGCAGGGAGAACACCAGTGTGTTCATGTTGCTGTCGATTTGCATCCCGTTGTTGGAATGGGGCCTGATCAGTGCCGACCGCTCGAACATACTCCAGGCGCCGCCTTCCCGCTGAACGTATTTGCGCGTTTTGTCCAGTGGATCGAGCAGGGCCAGGCAGGAGGCGGTATCTTTAACCGGGGATTTTGGAGCGGGTCCGCTGGTGCGCATCAGTGTGTCATACAGATCCTGATTGATGGGGATGTGGATCGCGGTTCCGCTTTTGGGCGCCAGGGCGGCGTCTTTGGTGATATCCACCTGCTCGGTTTTGACCCAGGTTTTTTCCCTTTCCGGCAGGCGCAGAGGTTCTTCTGCCGACTGGTCCGAACCGCAAGCGGTCAATAGTAATAAAGCGATTCCCCCCACCCCTGCTTTCAACATAAAAATCTTTTTTTCATCCTTATATATTTTATTAATGGGTGTAGTGCTTCTTTTGATTGAGCTTCAACAGGTCCTTCACTCTTTGTTTGTCAACACCCGTGTCCTTGCTTCCAGAACCTTCTTTTTTAGCTCCAAGATGTTTCCGTGCTGGAGCGGGCGCCGCCACCGGGAGGTTGCCTGCATTTCCTTTGCTGGATTTCATTTTTTTTATGTGTTTTTTGTTCCGCTGATCCAGCGGCACCTTGCTGAGACTGTCGGTAAAATGAATTTTACCGTCCTTATCCGTCCACTTGTACAAGCCCGCAAACGCCGGTGAAGCCAGCGCCAAACAGACCACAGTGATGATAAAAATTCGCATGTGACACCTCACTTTAAGGACCGCCGGGTACCGGCGACCGGTTCACATTCAGCCAAAGAAGCCACCCCTTTTTATAGAGTGCGCTCCCCCCGTCCCAAAGCGAATGTCTCATTATCTATTAATTTTACAGGAAAAGCCGGGCCCACGCTACTCGAAGACCCGATAAACCCGGCACGGATTAGGGCCCAGGCACCCAATTGATTGAAAAATAGATCGCTACATGGTTTTTTCGCTGAAGAATTTTTAAAGGTTGGGCAGGATCAGGGTACGAAAAAGAGACGTGGGTTCGATTAAAGTTTCGTTGCCGCGTGGACCGATAAGGAGGGTGTTGCTATGCAGGTAAAAAAGGATCACAGGGGCAAAGTTTTCCCACTATCGCCGAGAAATACAGATGAAGGCGAAACTCCTGAACCCTATTTGATATAAGGGGTTGGACAATTAACCCGGTGTTCCAGAGAGGGCTTGACAACCCCGGTATGGGTTTTGCATAATCATAGAAAAAACAATACTTTAAAAGGAAGCTCCAGCGTATGACCACTCTCAAGTCCAAGTCGATCCGGCTCGTTGCTCTTTTTATGGCAGTCAGTTTTCTGGCCGGTTGTGAGGTCAAGTTCGGTCCGTCCAATTTCTGGGATAAATGGTTCAAGCCCGAAACCGATACCGAGTATTACCAGGACAAATCCGAGGATCTGGTGGACACCATCACCCGCGACGTGGAGGAGTACGAGATCAACAAGATCGTGGTGCTGGATCTGGTGGACGACAAGGACAAGGTGCCCATCCTCGGCCAGTACATGTCCAACCGGGTGGTGGAAGCCATGACGCGCAACAAGACGTTCCGGGTGGCCCAGCGCGGCGAGGTCGAAGAAACGCTGAACCGGCTGGACCTGAAACATTCCTTCAAATACACCAGCGAGGACATTCAACGCCTCGGCAAGGCAATGAACGCCCAGGCACTGGTGATGGGCAAACTGCTGGATATCGGCGCGAACATCGACGTGCACATCGCGTTGGTGGATATCGCCAGCGGCGAAGTCATCGCCTCCGCCTCCGAACAACTCATCCGCACCCGCTCCGCCGTCGAACTCCTGCGGCACTATTAAAAACCAAACTCTATTTTAATTATCTGATTTTGTTCCTATATCGGGCGAGGGCCATGAGGGGGAAGAAGATCTGGTACAGGTGGTACTTGATATAAAAATGGCGCGGGAAACCGGTGCCGGTGAATTCATGTTCGTACCAGCTGCCATTCTTTTTCTGATGTTTACCGAGGTATTGAATGCCACGCTTGGCGGCGGGGCTTTCGGCGGCGTCGGCTTCGATCAGTCCCATCACCGCCCAGGCGGTTTGTGAGTTCGTGCTTTTACCTTTCCCGCGGAGATTGGACATTTCATAACTCCGACAAGTTTCGCCCCAGCCGCCGTCCTCGTTCTGATGTTCCTTCAACCATTCAGCGGCACGGCGGATGTAGGACTGGCTGGGGTCTTCGCCGATCGACCGCAAGCCGCTCAACACCAGCCACGTCCCGTAAATATAATTCACTCCCCATCGACCGAACCAGCACCCGTCGGCTTCCTGCTCGCTCTTGATGAACTGTAAGGCGCGTTGCACCATCGGGTCGTCGATGTCGTGATTGATGCGCCCGAGCATCCACAGAATGCGGCCCGTCACGTCGACCGTCGGCGGGTCGAGCATGGCACCGTGGTCGGCGAAAGGAATCTTATTAAACAGTTCGTGGTCGTTGTCCTGGTCGAACGCCGCCCACCCGCCGTTTTTGCTTTGCATGCTGAACAGCCAGGTGAGGGCGCGCTGCATTTCCTTGCCCTTCCATATCGTGTCGGGAATAGCGGTGCGGTCCAACGCCATCAGAATTTCCGCGGTGTCGTCGCAGTCCGGGTACGGTTCGTTGTAAAACTCGAACGCCCAGCCACCTGCCGGGGTTTTCGGATTTTTAACCATCCAGTCACCGGGACGCGTCACCTGTTTTCTCAGCATCCATTCTCCGGCCTTGACGATGGCGGGATGATCGCCCGGCACCCCGGCATCCATCAACGCGTTGCAGGAGAGCGAGGTGTCCCACAGCGGCGAGACGCAGGCCTGGGAAATCAGTTGGTTCCCGCGGTCGATGATGAACCGGTCGATGGCCTCGTAGCCTTTGACCATGAGTGGGTCATCGTTTTCGTATCCCATTAGTTTCAACGCCATCATCGAATTCAACATGGCCGGCTGGATACCGGCGAAGTCGCCTTCCGGCTCCTGATGGTCGAGCGTCCACTGCAAGGCGCGCCTCAAGGCCCAACCCCGGAACGGCTTGATGGGTGATTTGCCGAGGAACTTAAGGAACCGGTCGACTTTCAAAAAAAAGTTCGGCCAGTTCAATCCGCTTTTTTTGGATTGGAGGGACAAGTCCTGGTCGGCACTGGTGAATATCTCCTGCACCGACTGCTCGGCTTTCAGCGGCCACACCGGTTTGTGGGCGGCGACGATAGTCAGCGGCACCACGGTACCGCGCGACCAGCTCGACATCTCGTAAATATTGAAGTAGAAACTTTTGGGGAGCAGGATGATTTCCACCGGCATGGCGGGCACGTCGTCCCACGAACTTTGCCCCAGCATGGCCAGAAAGACTTTGGTGAAGACCCGGGCCTTGCGTACCCCGCCCCGGGTGAAGATGCATTTGAGGGCGCGGGCCATCTCCGGCGCGTTGAGGTCCATCCCCGCCATGCGGAGCGCAACGTAGGACTCTACCGTGGTGCTGATATCGCTGGTCTCTCCGTAATACAGGGGCCATCCGCCGTCCGACTGCTGGGTTTTCAGCAGGGTATTCTTGCACTTCTCCACCCGCTCCGGGTTCCAGATCCCCATAAAATGCATGAAAAACACATATTCCGCGACCATGGTGGCGTTGGATTCCAGCTCGGCCACCCAGTACCCGTCCGGATGCTGGAGGGAGAACAGGTAATCCTTCGCCCGGTCAATCGCCCTGTCCAGGGGTGACTCCGTCTTTGCCTTGGGTACCGGAGAACCCAAGGGTGATGCTGATTTTTCAACGGTTTCAGGTTTTTGCTCGGGCATGAATCACCTGGAAAAACTAAGTGGGTGGCTGTGGTTCCGGTCCGGGATGTCCTGGGACGGGGTGACAGTCCTGATAGAGGGTTCAAATATCAGTGACCTTCCCTCATTATAATCAAGAAACGGAAATTTACAAATAGTCATAAAGGGGTCGCTTTCCCTGTTGACAGACTGGCCGGAATTTCTTATTATGACTGGTTTTAAACCCTTACATAAATATCTGATTTTTTTATGAAAACGTTTTCAGCCAAGCCACAGGACGTCGTCAAAAACTGGGTCGTGATCGATGCGGCGGACCAGGCACTGGGCCGGGTCGCCAGCAAGGTGGCGGCGATTGTCCGCGGCAAGACCAAGCCCATTTACACCCCGCATGTGGATACCGGCGACAATGTCATTATCATCAATGCCGCGCAGGTCAAACTGACCGGGAACAAGTGGGGCAATAAAATTTATCATCATCACACCGGTTACATCGGGCATTTGCGATCCGCCAGCGCGAAGCAGATTATGGAAAAGAATCCGCGCGAACTGCTCAAGAAAGCGATCAACGGCATGTTGCCGAAGACTCGGCTGGGGCGGACGCTACGCAGTAATTACCGGATTTATGATAACGCAGAACATCCTCACAGCGGACAAAAACCCGAAGTGGTTTCCGTTTAAGTAATCATCTTTGAAGGACCGGGGCAATCCCCGGTATGGAGCACACTCAGTGGAAGATAGATATTACGCAACTGGCAGAAGAAAAGAAGCGACCGCCAAGGTCTGGATTCAGGCCGGCGAAGGCAGCATCATCGTCAATGGCAAAGAACTCAGTGCCTACTTCGGACGGAAAACCGCTGATATGATCGTGCATCAACCACTGGTCCTCACCGACAATCTTAAATCTCTCGATATCAAAGCCACCGTTTTGGGCGGTGGATTATCCGGCCAGGCCGGAGCGCTCCGATTGGGTATTTCCCGAGCCCTGATCGTATCCAATCCCGAACTCAGGCCTCCTCTGAAAAAAGCCGGGTTCCTCACCCGTGATCCCCGCGAAGTCGAACGTAAAAAATATGGACGTGCCGGGGCTCGTAAACGTTTCCAGTTCTCCAAGCGTTAACCACCGGCGAAGCGCCTGCCAGCGTAACGCTGGACCCAGCTTGGCTTGGGGCGTTGCGGAGTTTTCTTCCGTTTCTTTCGCATCAAAAGGTTTTTAAATATCCCCTGCGGGCGTGGCCCGCTTAAAATTACCTGCGGAGGTACTCCGCATTTCCCTGTATAATTAATCTCTGTTAGCGATTGTGGCAAACGTTTGCCGTTTGCCGGACCGTGCGACTCTCTTTTATCGGAGTCCATGGCACAAGGATCTGTTATGAAAAAAATCAGTATTGCAGGCGCGACCGGGTACACGGGTATCGAACTACTCCGCCTTCTGGTGAAACATCCAGAGGTAGAGATAGGTTCCCTCACCGCCGAGTCGCATGCCGGAAAAAATATCGCCACCGTGGCCCCTTCGTTGAAGGGTTGGGCCGATCAGACGCTGGTCAAGCTGTCGCCGGCGGTGGCGCAGGAGTGTGATGTGTTGTTCCTCGCATTGCCGCACACCACTTCGATGAAGCATGTGCCGGAGTTGTTGCAAAGCGACTGCAAGATCATCGACCTCAGTGCCGACTACCGCCTGCATGAGGCTGAGGTGTACGACCAGTGGTACCAGACGTCGCACCTCAATCCGGAGTTGTTGAGTCAGGCGGTTTACGGATTGCCGGAGTTGCACCGGAAGGCAATCAAAAAAGCGCAACTGGTGGCGAATCCGGGATGCTACCCGACGAGTGCGATACTAGCACTGGCTCCGTTCATGCAGCAGGACTGGGCGGACCGGGAATCGATCATCATCGATTCCAAATCCGGTGTTTCGGGTGCCGGACGCAAACTCAGCCAGACGACGCAGTTTTGCGAAGCCAACGAATCGGTCGCCGCTTACGGCCTGGGCGAACACCGTCACACGCCGGAGATCGAGCAGGAGTTGAGCGGTCTCGCGGAACAGAGCATCACCGTATCGTTTTCGCCGCACCTGATGCCGATGACGCGCGGCATGCTCACCACCGCTTATGTCAATTTGAAGAAAACCGTAGCCCGCGACGAGTTGCACGATCATTTTGCAAAATTCTATAAGAATGAGCGGTTTGTACGGGTGCTCGAGGCGGGGCAGTATGCCAACACCGCCCATGTCGCCGGATCGAATTTCTGCGACATCGGCGTGCAGGTGGACACGCGCAACCAACGCGCCATCGTCACCAGTGCGATCGATAATTTGATGAAAGGCGCCTCCAGCCAGGCGATCCAGAATATGAACCTCATGCTGGGGATCGACGAGACCACCGGGCTCGATGCGCCTCCCCTGTTTCCATAATTCAAAATGAAATTGAAAGAGTTGAAACAGTTTCAGGTGCCCGGTTTTCTGGCCGGAGGCATCGCGTGCGGTCTCAAGAAGAAGGGCGTCAAGGACCTCACCCTGATTGTCTCCGAAGTGCCGGCGACGGCGGCGGGGATGTTCACGCAAAACCAGATGGTGTCTCCGACAGTACCGATCAGCCGGAAAGCGCTCAAGGCCTCCCAGACCATTCGCGCCATTATCGCCAACAGCGGCAACGCCAACGCCTTCACCGGGCCGCAGGGAGTGAAAGATTGCCAAGCGGTGGTGGCGGCAACCGCGAAGGCCCTGGATATTCCGGCGCAAGAGGTGCTGACCGCATCCACCGGTGTCATCAGCGTTCCCCTGGCGGTGAAAACAATTGAAGCGGGTATTCCCAAACTGGTGAATCAGCTGTCCCCGAAGGGATGGAGTCAAGCCGCCGAAGGCATCATGACCACCGACCTGGTGTCCAAAACCTGCGCCGTGCAGTATGGAGATATTATCGTGGGCGGCATTTCCAAAGGATCGGGCATGATCCAGCCGAACATGGCGACCATGCTGGCGTTCCTCGCCAGCAACATCCGGATCGACAAGCGAACATTACAAAAAGCACTGAAAGCGGCGGTGGACCCGACGTTCAACTGCATCACCGTCGACGGCGAAACCAGTACCAACGATATGGTGCTGTTACTGGCCAACGGCCAGGCGGGTAACTCATCGGTGAAAGCGGGATCGAAAGCGTACAAGGGTTTTGTAATCGCGCTGACGCATGTGTGCAAAACGCTGGCGTTTAAAATCGTGGAAGACGGAGAAGGCGCCACCAAGTTCGTCACCTTAAAAGTGAACGGCGCGAAAACGACCAAGCAGGCGGAGCAGATTGGTAAACGGCTGGCCAATTCCCTGTTAGTGAAAACGGCGCTGTTCGGGGAGGACCCGAACTGGGGGCGGATTATCTCCGCTGTGGGAAGCGCCGGGGTGCTGATCAAACCCGAGAAGCTGGAGGTCGTTTTGAACGGGACATCGCTGGTCAAAAACGGCGAGCATGTCAAAGGCGTGTCCGCGTCCGCGCTGAAGAAAAAAATGAAGAGCAAGGAAATTGAAATCGTCATCGGCCTGCACATGGGCAAAGCTCATGCCGAGACCTACACCTGCGATTTGTCCTACGATTACGTCCGCATCAACGCTGAATACACGACTTAAAATTTTATTATTTGAAGACGGCGCCGCATCCGCGGCATTGAAGTTGGGCGGGGAAGAACAGGCCGGGGAGGCCAAGCAGCAGCATGTTCAGCCACAGGGGTACGGGACCGGGCAGGGTTTTGTGGGCATTGATGCTGAGGCACCGCGGGCAGATCACGGGTTTGGTGCCCTCCGGGATATCTTTCCAGGATGACGCGGTTTCCTCCTCCTTTATTTCCATTTCATAATCCTCTTCGATGTCTTCCAGAAGATCGACCCCCTCCTCCATCATCAGGTCCAGAATGTCGAGCGCGTCGTCAGCGTCCTGTTCCGGCACCTGCAGGCGAATTTCCACGTACCCGCCCTGCATGGGGTTGGTGTTGTCGTCCCGAATCACAGTTGAGATGCCTTTTTCCTCGAGGAAGGACGCGGCCATCTCGGCCTCGTGCGGCATTTGAAAGCTGGCGATGGTCACGAATCGGTTTTCCATACCGTCAGTGTATGACAAAAAGGAACGCGGTTGAAGGGAGTGTTTACTGTGCCCGGAAGGTGTGATCGCAGGCGCGGCAGTGCAGGGGGCGTCCAATCCATAAGTAGGGCAATCCCAACAGCAATCCATTGAGAAATCGTTCGATGGGATAGTGGAGTTCCTCTGCGAATCCTTCGCTGCCGCAGTGCGGGCATTCGATCGACTCCGGAGGTCTCGGGCCGTGTTCTTCGGGCATCGTGGCTGATAATGCTTCCTCATCCTGCAGTTCCACGTCGGGCACCGAGTCCAGAATTTCCTGCGCCTCTTTGAGATTGACGCTCGGCACCTGCACTTTGACTCCACCGAGTGCCGGGGAATAGAGTTGGTTGATGCTGATGAGATGTTCGTCTTGGATGAAGACGGGAATATCCGCCGCCTCCAGGCGCGATTTGGCGAGGTGGGCCTGGTAAGGCATGTTGAACGAAGCGACGGTGACGAGTTTAGATTCCATAGCCTCAGTCTATCGCAATAAGGCCGATCTGAACACTCCATCGCCGGGATAACGGGAGAAAGTGACAGAGGCGGTCATTCTTTAGCCCCGTGTTTCCTGAGAAGGTCGGCTACTTTTTCCTTCTTCCCAAGGATTGCCCTTTGAAGCGGCGTTCTGCTTTTAATGTCTTTGGCATTGACGTCGGCACCATTTTGGATGAGCAATTGAACCATCTTGGTGTAACCGAAAAAAACCGCACTGTGAAGCGGCGTTGAGCCGTATTTGCCGGCTTTAACGTTGACGTCGGCACCGTTTTGGATGAGTAGTTGGGCCGTCTTATAGCGACCCTCACCGGGTCCCTCACCGGCCGCCCAGAAAAGCGGTGTGTGTCCTTTATTGTCTTTAGCATGGACATCGGCACCTTTTTGGATGAGGAGTTGAGCCACCTGATCGCGGCCATGACGTGCCGCCCACATCAGCGGCGTTTGGCCATTGTCGGCTTTGGCATTGACGTCGGCGCCTTTTTGGAGGAGTCGTTCAACCTCCGTAACGGAGCCGCCAAAAACCGCCATGAAAAGCGGTGTTTGTCCAAATTGATCTCTATGGTAGACGTCGTCGAGAAAGGCAAATCTGGAGTCCGAAACTCCGTACGAACCTCTATTGTTGGCGTGGGCGCGAGCGGCAGAGCCGGATTCCGAAGCTCCGTGTTTTCTGAGCAGGTCGGCCATTTTTTTATTGTTCCTTTGGAGTGCTCTGTCAAGCGCCGTGCCTCTCTCGTTTGCGGTATTGAGGTCGGCGCCATTTTGGATCAGCAATTGGGCGACCTCATAATAGCCAAAAGAGGACGCCCACATAAGCGACGTGCCTCCATATGCGTTTCTGGCATTGACGTCGGCGCCGTTTTTAATGAGTAGTTCGGCCGTCTCAGGGTGACCCTTACTCTTATCCTTACCCTTATCGACCGTCATGTGAAGCGGCGTGTTTCTTGACCCGTCTCTGCCATTGACGTAGGCGCCTTTTTGCAGGAGTAGTTGGGCTGTTTTAGTGTGACCGTAAAAAGCCGCAGTGTGAAGCGGCGTTCTGCCCCATCTGCCAGCATTAGAGTTGACGTCGGCGCCTGCTTGTATGAGTCGTTCGACCTCTGCATCCGAACCATTCCGGGCGGCAGTGTCGATTTTTGAGACAGGCAGTATCGAGCATGCCTGGCATGCCAGGCTTGATATCGCAACCAACAGAAAACATTTCCAGAAAGTACGGGTCATTTGTTTCATCGGATGGTACCCCCCCTAAAGTTTATAAGCGCATCCTCGAGATGGATAATATCATGTGAAGCGGATTCAATTTCCATTTTTTTTCTCTTATTGACGCTGATTTTCAAGGGCCGGCTTGAGACGGTACTCGGTGTAGGCGGAGCCGAGGTAGAGGGCGATGTCGCCTTCATCTGTCTCACTGTCAAAAACAGCACCTTGATCATCCGTAAGGTCGGGGCCGACGCCGTATAGAATCATTCCATTATCCATCGCCTTCATTTTAAGCGGTTCGCCGCTGAACGGGTCTATGGGAATTTCCGTGATGTATTTCGGCACCAGAGCGTCCAATTTTTTCGGATATCTCCCGTGATCGGAATGGTACGCGGCGGCAGCCAATCCCAGTTGGGTCAGAAGTCTATGGGTTTGGCTATGGGCCACTCGCTCAAAGTAGTTCGAAATCTCGGAAAAGGCTATTGTTGTTAAAAGTCCAAATTCGGGGTTATCGCTTGGCTCGGTATCCCATTCTTTAAATTCCGGTCCGGATTTGTGATATGGTTTTTGTGTGAACTTGTGAATTTTTTCCCAGTATCTTTTATGACTCACCACGTCGTCATGGTAAAGGAATATCCGGTACAGGATGCCAAATGAAAACAATGTGGGGAGACTATTGGGTTCCAGGGGTGCCAAAGCATAATGTTCCAAGATATTGGTTGAAGGACGATGCAGTAAAATGTCAGCTATAATGAAAGTTTGCACGGCCTCTTCAAAGATCATACTTTTGTGGAAAGCCTGCGCAATGTGATCGTGGGGTTTGACCGGCAGATGGATTTTGATCTTTGACTTGCCGGGTTGTTCGGCAAGTATCGTTTCCAAAGCTTGCTTGGATTTCGCACGGATCGCGTTTGCTATCAGGATATTGATCAAATGAGGTGTTTGCTCCAGATGTTCCGCAATTTTGTTCATGTAAGATATATTTTCCAATGCGGCGGCCATCTGTCCGCTCAAAGCATAGGTGCGGGCCTCCAGTCCCAGTAGTCGGGTGGCGTTTCTCAAGGGAGTAATCGGTTCGAGAATAAAATCGAACGATAATCTCAAGGGTTGGTAGTAATTGGGTTTTTGAGACGCTTCTTTGAATAAAGCCAGAGCTCTTTTTTTCTCCCGTAGCAGGTTTTGGGCTTTATCCGATTTGGGGTCAAAGGCCGGGTTAGCTGTCTCCTTCTTAAGCCAATCGGGGACGTCCCCCAACTCCTGGGCGGCTTGGTCATACAGTTCGGCAGCGTTTTGGTCATGCGCAGGGGGAGCCTGTAACAGGGTCTGGACTTTGTTCAAGGCCGAGGTTTGGGCGGCGATTGCCTCTAGCCTGGCAGTGTTGTCCAGGACCGTCATCGTGAACCATTGGAAGACGAGGACGATGAACAAAACTCCTGACAATTTGGAGCGGGACCAGTGAGCCGCCCTTGGGATTGCGCCGGTGGGTTGACGGCCCCACTTAATTAGAATCCAACTCCCGGAGATGAAGAGTAGGGTCCAGAGCAATGTGTAAGGGAATAACCATTGTGGACGGACGTTAAAGTAAAGTAAAAATCCCGCGAAGACAGTTGCGGCAATGCCTAGTCCGCCGAGTAGCAACGCCATCAGGATGGGCCACAGGGCCGGCCATTTTTTCAGCCGTCCGGAACAAGCAAACACCACCGCCACCATCAGTAGAGCCGAGGCCATCGCTTCCAGCCAGAGCAATAAGTATCCCATTGAAAAACTCCCGATAGATTTCTTCTATTCAGGGTAAGGCAAAACGGGCGAGATGCTAGTGCTTTTTAGTCACAGTTGCGGTTGTAGGTGTTGATGAGGGTGCTGACTTCGTCGCCATCGAGTGACTGGGTCCATTCGTAGACGTATTTCAATTGTTCGATTTTGGAGCGGAGGAGGTCGCTGAGGTCGCGGCGCAGGATTTCACGGAACATGGTTTCGACGGTCAAAAACTGAGGTTGTCGCGGATGCCTGCCGAAAATGGGTGGCAGGTTGGACGGTTTGTAAGTCTTGATGGCCTTGGCGAATATTTCTTCCCATTGCAGGCCGGCTTTCTCACGGATCTCGTTGGCCTTGCGGATGGCGTTCAGCGCCTCGGCGTCGTTGGAAGATTTGGTCAATTCCAGGAGTTTGAGAATTTTATCCTGTGGCATGGTAATTCTGTTGGCCTTCCGGTTACGGGATGATTTCATTCAATTATACTTGAAACCCAAGAGCAATCCAGCCCTGTTCCTCACCCTGAGAGGTGAACCCTCCTTGGGTTCACCCCTGTAGCTCCTCATTAGGATTTTGGTGAGTATTTTCCCGATCGGTTACAGGGGGGGAATTGGGAATATCTTTTTTGGAACCACAGATTTCCTCCAATAGCCTAGCTATCCGAATGCGGATAATAGCGGGTTTCCGAAAGGCCTGGGCGGGGTCCTCCCGGGAATAGAAGCAGAGTGGCTGAATTTACGGGGCTTTCTGGATCCAGGAAAGTCTCAAGGCCTCTATTTACCAAGGGTTGCTTTCCATCCGGAATTATATAACCGCTTGATATTAATATGGTTCCTGTTATCCTGATAATATTCTAAGTTAAAACAACCCCCGTAAGGGTCTTTGACAGTGCGTGAACAGGCGAATTCTCCTCGGGAAAATCCAACGAGGGCCGTTGTCTGGGTGCGCCGATGGTGGATGGGCGTGAGTGTGGTTACGGCGGTGGGTTTCAATATATTTGCGGGATGCATTGTTTAAAAAAACGCAAAACTTCCTGAAGGGTCTCAGGAAGAGTCGATTAACCTTATCATTTTTTTTCGAGTTTTATGCAGTCTTCAGGTTCCATAAATAAGTTCGTCGATCGCCTGTTTGAATCCAAGATGGAGAAAAACGGGGTTATCCTGTTGATGGGCGAGGAGTGCTCACTGCGCTCCGGGATGCCTACGGCATCTGAATGGGTTGCGGCGATCAAAAAAAGTTACCCCAAGGCCTACGAAAAAGCCCGAACCAAAGACCTCCAGCATTGCGCGGCGGAATTAGCGGCCACTCAGAAATTCGAACTATTCAGTTTTTATCTGCGAAAATCGAAAGTCAGTTGGGCGCATTTATGTATAGCCCTGCTCATGAAAGAGGGATTTTTGAACCGGGTGTATACCACCTGCCCCGACCCTCTTTTGGAGAGGGCCTGTACTTTGGTGGGAGAGTTCCCAACCGTTTACGACTGTACGGTAGGAGCGATCACCAAACCGGAGTTGATACCCCCAAAATCGATCATTCATCTGAAGGGCCAGACTCTGGGTGCGAAGCCCGGTTCTCTGGAGGGCGTACTTTCCAGCGCGGGACGCAGCGGCCCCTGGTTGGTACTGGGATATAACCCCGATTCCAAAGACCCGGTTTACGAACAGGTCGCCTGGCTCGATAACATCAGTAAAGGATTGCTCTGGGTATTTTCGGGAAGCCAGCCTCCGGCGCGGTTTCTGCAGGAGCAGGTTTTTTCCAAAGCGAACAATCATTACACCCATTCCGAGGATCCGGACGTTTTTCTGGTTTCGCTGATTCGCATGATGAAGATCGGCATCCCCGAACTCATCGGTTACCCATTTACGTTTTTGGGCCAATGGCTGAATAAAGTGGGCGCCTACCCTGCGCCCGGTCAGAAGGATGGGCTGAATATAGCGGATATTTCCCTCAAACAGACGAAAGCGGCTATCCAGCAGTATGAAGGTCCAGAACGGGGTAGCGATATCGGAGATGAAGAAGAAGCGGCAGGCGGGGTGGATGACCCGGAATTGTTGAAAGCCATTCAGGCGGCGCGCACCGGTTTGATGGCGGGGAACCCGAAGAAAGTGATCGAGCAGCACAAGCAGTTTGAAGAGACCCCTTCCGTTCAATTAGGTCATCTTTTGAATTGGGCCTACCAGGTAGAAGGAGACTCCGCTGTTGAGGAAGCCAATAAACTGTTCGGCCCAAAAGCCTTGAAAAAATTAAAAGAGGCCCAGCCTCATTATGAAATGGCCCTTCAGATCAGGCCGGACGCTCCTCACACCTATTTCAAATTGGGCCGGTTGCTGGTTGAGCAGGCCAAAATTCAATCCGATGACAATACTGCCGATCTGCTGGAGCAGGGCTCTGAACAATTCAAAAAGGCTCTCGAATTGAATCCTGATTTTTATGAAGCCAATTACGAGTTGGCGATGGTGCTTACAGAATTAGCCGGCACCAAAACCGACCCGGAATCGGATCAGTTATACGAGACGGCCGCAAAACAATTTCAAGAGAGCCTACGCGTCCAACCCAATCATCCCGAGGCCGCTTATGGGGCCGGCCATGTGATGTTTTCTCAAGGGCGCCGCAAGAAAGGCGCGGATGCCGTACGGCTATACACCCAAGCGGTGGAAATGTTTAAAATCGCCTTGCATGGCAACCCAGACAAAAGGGAGGCAATGGTGGAAATGGGGCAATCGCTCTTTATTCTTTCCAAAACCAAAAAAGGGGAAGACGCCGATCGGTTTCTGATGATGGCCGAAGAAAAATTCCAGCAAGCCATACAACTGGATTCCACACTGGCAGAGGCTCAGTTCGGGTGGGCCGACGTTTTGATGGAACGCGCGACATTGAAAAATGACGCGACTTCTGACCGGTTCTTCAACAAAGCGTTCGAAAAATACCAGGAAGTTTTGAATCTCAAGCCGGATATGCCGCGCGTGAATTTCCGATGGGCCGTGGGGCAATACAATATGGCGATGAAAAAATCCGGTGACGAAGCTGTCGGTTTGCTCAAGGATGCGGCGGCAAAATTTAAAAAAGCCCTCCAACGCAATCCCAAAAGTATTGAAATCCTGAGTCGCCTGGGACGCGTGTACTTTGAGTTAGCGAACAAACATAAAGGTTCTAATGCGGAGAAGCTCTATTCCCAAACCGTGAATCATTTCCATGACCTGCTAAAGCTACAACCGAAAAATTATAAAGTTATCTCCCAAGTGGGTGAAATTTATTACCATATTTCCATGCTTAAAAAAGACAAGGAAGCGGAAAACCTGGTTCAAGCTTCCATCGAGAAATATCAGGATGTTCTTAAGATCAAACCTGACTACAGCCGGGCTATCATGTTGTGGGGAAATGCACTATTCCGGTTGGCAACTCTCAAGTCGGGCGACACGGGAGAGGATCTCTATAACCAAGCTGAGAAGAAATATGCGCAGGCCCTGAAAATTCATCCCAATGATGCCACCGCCTTGAGTAATTTTGGTTCGATCCTGTTGAAACGAGCCAAAAGGGAAGATCCGGACAAGGCAGGTCCCTTGTTGAATAAAGCGGTTGATTCCTTTCAGACCGCCATTGAGATTCGGGAGAACAATCCGGAAGCGCTCAACATGATGGGAGAAGCTTTAATCGCCCAAGCCAAAAGCAAACGGGGTATCAATGCGCATCCTCTGTTGGCCGAAGCGAAAGGGGTGCTTCAAAAAGCTGAAGAATACCAACCCGGCGCCGGGTGTTATAACATGGCGAGACTCCAGGCTCAATTGGCGAACGAAACAGGGTGCCGTCAATGGCTGCAACGGTGCCAGGAACACAATGTTCTCCCCGATGCCGATGTGCTTACTGGGGAAACCCTGTTTGCCTCGGTGCGTGAATCCAATTGGTTTAAAAAACTGGTGCCCGATTCAGAACAACCGAAAGAGGGGCAGGAAGAGGTTGAGAACGGAATCGCCATGCCTACCAGTGACAATGCACCCGCCCCTTCCCCCAACAAGTCAACCAAACCTGCCAACGCGTAACCCTTATCCCAACCCAAATGATCATCTTGCCGTTCTACCCCTCACGTCTTGGGTACACCGGTCCCATTGGAAAGAAACTTTTTCACATCCTCCAGGTTTTGCGTCTGTGTGCACTCGGGGAGTGAATTTAAAAACTGCTTGCCGTAACTGCGTTGGGTCATGCGCGAATCCAGAATTGCCACCACCCCCTTGTCAGTGCGTTTGCGGATGAGGCGGCCAAATCCCTGGCGCAGTTGAATGATCGCCCGCGGTACCTGGTAGTGCTTGAATGGATTGAGCGACCGTTTTTTCATATCTTCAATGCGCGCTTCAACCAACGGTTCTGTCGGCACATCGAACGGTAATTTGGTAATGATGACACTCGACAACGCATCACCGGGAATATCCACCCCCTGCCAGAACGAACTGGTTCCAAAAATGACTGAAGGTTTTTCCTTGAAGCGCTGAATCATCCGGCTGGGTGCCAGGTCCCCTTGCTTTAATATTTGATATTGGTGGAGCTTGGGATCAAGAATCTGGTGCACACGGTTGAGGATGTCGTAACTGGTAAACAGAACGAACGTTTTTCCACCGGTAGCGTGAATCAGGTCCAACGTCCGATCAGCCAGCGCGGTGACGTACCTGGCGACATCTTCTCCCGGCTCCGGCATGTCCCGAGGCAGGTACAGCAGAGCCTGGCTGGCGTAATCGAAGGGCGAATCCAGAGTCGTTTCCTCTTTAGGCGTACACCCAAGACGTTCTTTAATGTGCTCGAAATTGCGGTTGGTGGTTAAGGTGGCGGAGGTCAGGACCGCCCGGTCAACCTTGGAGAACACCTGTTCGTGCAGTTCTTCATTGATGTTGATGGGCATCCCCCGCAGGGTGGCGCGGGTGAACCTTTTTTTAGGCGTGACCTCCAGCCAGTAGACGTACTCTTTCATGTTCTGATTCAGCAAAGCGGAGATTGTATTGTTGTATTCAAACACGCGGGTGGCTGCGGCCGAAACCTCCAGTTGCTCCTCTTCCGAAGTTACCCGGTGCTCAAGGGATTTCAACGCTTCGTGCAAATCCTGTAAAGGAATGAACAGCGTATTGTTCAAAGTGGGCGGACTGTAAAAGCGCAGGGTGCGTTCCTTTCGCCCGAATTCGTCAAACAGGTTCGCAAAAAATCCTTCCACAGCGATCCGAACCTTGCTTATCTTGTGCCGGATTTCCACCGTCAAGTCCTCACGCATTCGGCCCAGCGTACCACGTTTCGTTTTGGCGTTGTAGAGACGGTCGAGAAAATAGAACAAGCCAGAGTTGGAAATATCCAGTCCCAGAAAAGAAGTGGCGGCCTCTTCCAGATTCTGCGCTTCATCGAAAATGACCGCGTCGTAACGGGGAAGCACCGCGCCGCTGTTCGCCACATTGGCAAAGAACAGGTGGTGGTTGACGATCAGGATATGCGCCCCGAACCATTTGCGCCGTTCTTTAAAATAAAAACACGAATTGAAGGTTTCGCACTGTTTGCCCATGCACAAATCTTTCTGCCGTCCGACTTCTTCCCAGACGGAAGGCGAGGGCTCGAACGGCAGATCGTTGCGGAAACCGGATTCCGTAAGGCCGGCCCAATGAAAAATTTTGTTCAGCTGTTCGTCTTCTGCCACATTGCCGAACAGGCGGGTCTGGCTGGCCCGTTTCATCCGCCGCAGGGACAGGTAGTTTTCGCTTCCCAGACACAGTGAGTATTTGAACGGTAGCCCCAGCACATCGCGCAGAAAGGGAATGTCCTGATTCACAATCTGTTCCTGCAGGGTTTTGGTGTAGGTCGATATGATGACGCGGGTTTCGTTTTGCAGAGCCCACAAGACCGCCGGGATCAGATAGGCCAGGCTTTTCCCGGTTCCGGTCCCGGCTTCGACCATCAGGTGATGGCCTTCCTCCAGAGCGGCGGTCACTCCACGGGCCATTTCCAGTTGTTGAGGGCGGAATTCAAAAGAGCTCAGTTTTTGCGACAGTACTCCGCCGCTTTCGAAATAAGTTTTGATTTCGGCGACATTCATAACCTCGCATGGTATGTGGGATTAAGGGGTGCGTAAAGATATATTTAACTCGCGGACCCGTTGGATGAAAAATTGTTGTTAGTTGTGGACGTCCTTTGAAATTGGAATCGCTAAGCTTTGCCGACTCCATTGAATAGGCCTTTTGCAGGGTTTTTCAGTTGAAGGCCCCGAATCTTCTATTTAACTCATTGAACTTATGGAAGTTAAGCCAATAAAAAAGGGATTTATCGATTGAATTTGCTTTTTTTAAATTGTAAGATTATTGCAGTTGTTTTCAGTGAGATAAGTCCTAAACAATCAATATCTTAATACCCACCCCCCAAACCTTTTCATTCGAAGGAGTCTCACCCATGAAAATCCTCTCATCTTTTCTGCTATTGGCGTTCCTTTTCACTTCCAACGCCTATGCCGCTGATGAAACCTCCCAGCAGGAATTGTTGAAGGACTCCAAGTCCGTGGTGGAAGAAATCATGAACACGCCGGATCTGGGGATTCCTTCCGGTCTCATGTCCAGGGCGCAAGCGGTCATCATATTTCCCGCCATGTTCAAAGGTGGATTTTTTATCGGTGCCCGGTACGGCAAGGGGGTTGCAACGGTTAGGAATTCCAAAACCGGCCAATGGGGACCGCCGTCGTTCATTACCACTCTGGGCGGCAGTTTTGGTCTCCAATTCGGAGCTCAGGCGGTGGACCTGATTTTAATCGTCATGACTGAGAAGGGTATCAAGGGCCTTCTGCACAACAACTTCACCTTGGGTGGAGATATTGCCATCGCAGCCGGTCCGGTGGGCCGCCACGCTGAGCTGGGTGTCGATATTTTATTGCAGGGTGACATGTATTCGTATTCCCGCAGTAAGGGTCTTTTTGGCGGAGTGTCTTTAAAAGGAACCATTATCAAGCAAAATGTGGGCTACAACGAGGCGCATTACAATGCAAAACTGACGCCGGAAGAAATCATGATTGATGGCAAGGTTAAAAACGTGCCTGAATCATCCCGGCAGTTCACCAAATATATGAACCAGATCGCGCCGCCGGAAAAGCCTGAATACGACAAGTCAGAATGGATGGGCTGGACAAATGATCCCAAATACGGTTTTGCGCCCAAGTATGAACCCAAGGTGATGGCTCAAAACACGCAGGTGGAGCCAGAGCCGGCACGTCAACCGAAGGAAGCGTTGCCGCTCTGGTAAGGAGACCTTTGTGTCAGCCTGAGCTTGCCGAAGGGGGACACGGTGTCATACTTCGACAGGCTCAGCATAACACCGATTATATGTTCCTGTCCCAAGCACCATACAAAAATAGACCGGCCCGTGGAACCGTATCAGGTACCCGGCCCGGTTATTTTTTTGCGCAAACGCGCGCCTCCGAGGAGCTGTATTTATCTGTTGAGGGGTTTACGTTAAGCGCATGGCGGTGGTCCACAGCAGGCCCAGCCCGAAGATCAATACGGTGGCGTTGAGACGGACCGACCATCCATGCAGGGATCGGAATTGCGGTTCCAGAGCTTCGCGGTTTTCCGGTTGCTCCTGCATCTGTTGCTTCAGGACACGCGCCTGCGGGTTGATGATCAGACCCGCATAAAACGTACAGGCCGCCATGACGGTGAGAAATATCAGAGGCGGACCTGCCATTCCACGAGGGCTCAGCATCAGCGTGGCGGCGGCCAGAACACTGCAGATGTATCCGATGGCGTAGTATTTCGGGAAAATCGCGCCCACCACTTCCCCGGCTTTCTCCCGGTCGAGCAGGCGAAACACGGCCGGCGCGGTGAAGAAGGAGAAGAAAATAATACTTCCCATCCACATTACGAGACTGAGTAAATGTATGAAATGGATCAGGGTCTCCATGGCACTTCATCATAACGAAGGATGGCGGGAGGAGGTAGAATTATTTTGCGCTGGCGAGAGCTTCGGAAATTTCCTGTACGATGCGTTGCGCCGCCGCTTTGGGATCGGCCGCGTCGCGAATGGGACGCCCCACCACCAGATAATCGGCGCCGGACTGGATGGCCTGCGTGGGAGTAGTTATGCGGCTTTGATCATCCTTCTTTACAGCACTCTCAGAAGGACGGATTCCCGGCGTGACTGTAAGAAACGCTTCGCCCAGTTGATTGCGTATCATGTGTGCCTCGGTTCCGGAGCAGACCACGCCAGCGCACCCTGCATTTTTAGCCCGCCGGGCATACTCCGCAATCAATTCAGTAATGTTTATGCCCTCGCGGAAGCCTATTTCTTTCGTCAGGTGTTCCGTTCCTATACTGGTGAGCACGGTGACTCCCAGAATCTGCAAGCCGGAGTCGCCGGCACCCTGCACCGCGGTTTTTAACATCGCCTCGCCTCCTGCACAATGCACGGTCAGGAAACGGACTTTGTGGGCGGCGGCGGATTGGACGGCTCTTTCAACGGTGGCGGGGATATCGTGCAGTTTGAGATCGAGAAATATTTCGGCGTCGCTGTGGTCCTTGATGGCGGTGAGAACGGCAGGTCCTTCTTTGATGAACAGTTCCAATCCCACTTTAAACATGCCCACGCAACCGTCCAGCTTTTGGACAAAAGAAACCGCCTCATCCACCCCCGGAACGTCCAGGGCGAAGATGAGGCGGGATTTTGGGTCATTGAGACCAATCATGTATTAATCATCAGAAGTTTCTGAACGAGTAATCGTTAGCATCGACTGCTCCATCGTCCGATGATTCGTCCGTGGTTTCCTCGGGAGCCGGTTCTTCAACCATCGCTTCGCCACCGGTGTTCGTTTCAAACGAATCCTCGGACGTGCCGATCGGAGTGACTTCCGGATTTTCCTCCGTGGTGCCCACGGGGGTCACTTCGGGAGATTCCGAACCGTCTGATGATTCTACACCAGATTCCCCGGCGTTTTCAAAGGATTCCTCAGCCGGAGTTTCTTCTGCAGTTTCCATGGCAGGTTCTTCTACAGGAGTTTCCTCAGCGGTCTCCATGGCAGGTGCTTCCGCAGGAGTTTCCTCGGCAGTGCCAAAAGACTCTTCGACAGCCGGGGCTTCCTCTGCAGTCTCCATGGCAGGTTCTTCCGCCGGAGCCTCTTCAGCCGTCTCCATCATGGGTTCTTCAGCTGGAGTTTCCTCGGCAGTCTCCATGGCGGGTGCCTCCGCAGGAGTCTCTTCTGCAGTCGCGAAAGGATCTATAAAAGGAGTTCCCTCAGCCGGAGCCTCTTCAGCCGTATCGAAAGACTCTTCTACAGGAGTTTCCTCGGCAGTCTCCATGGTGGGTTCTTCAACTGGAGTTTCCTCAGCGGTTTCCATAGCAGGTGCTTCCGCAGGAATTTCTTCCTGCACGGCATCAAAAGACTCTTCGACCGCAGGAGTTTCCTCCTGAACAGCATCAAAGGACTCTTCTACTGCGGGAGCCTCTTCCTGAACGGCGTCAAAAGACTCTTCCATCGCAGGAGCTTCCTCCTGAACAGCGTCAAAGGACTCTTCCATCGGAGGAGTTTCTTCTACCGGAGTTTCATCGATAGCTGGTGTTTCCTCTACAGCGGGCTCGAATGTTTCTTCCGGTGTTTTTTCCAGAGTCATTTGACCGGCGGCTTCCTGCTGTTTTTTCTGACGTTCGAGGTAACCCTTCAGGTATTTCAGATTGCTGGACGCCTCCTTAAGCCTCGGATCAAACTTCAAAGCCTTCTCATAACTCTCCATGGCTGACTCCAGTTGCTCGGAGTTCTGGTGCATGGCGCCGATATTATAGTAAGCCGAAGCGAGTCCCGGTTTTTCATTGAGGGCCAGCTCGAAATAACGGATGGCATCGTCATGACGTTCCAGGTAACCATAGACCAGACCCATGTTGTAATATTTCACGGTCCGGGAAGGAGCGGAACTCAGGGACTGTTCCAGATTGCCTACCGCGTTCTCATAATCTCCCGTACGGGCCTGCACTTCGCCCAGGCGATAGGCGGTCAGGTAGTCCGAGGAATTCAAATTGACTGCCTGCTGCAGGGGATCCAACGCGCTTTTATAGTGTTTGAGTCGGTAATGCGCCTCACCCAGCTTGGCAAAGTATCGGGAGTTGCTTCCATAATTTTGTGTCAGAGATTTCAAAGGCCCGACCATTTGTTTCCAGGAACCCCGGATTTCATAAATCCGCACCAGGGTCTGGTTCGCCTCTTCATTAGTGGGGTCCAGCTTCAATGCCTTTTTAGCCGTTTTGATAGCACTGCTGTAGTGTCCGGTATTGGCATAGACCATACTCAAATAACTGAGAGCGCCCACGTGTTTGGGATCCTGCCGCACTGCCTGCTCGAACAATTGTTGCGCTCTCTTGTAATTCCCGTCCTGCGCTTGCTGGACGCCCTTGTTGTAGGTTCCCGTAGCGTCGGACACCACGTAATCCTTTAATATTAGGGTGCTCAGGTTTACAGCGGTAGCATTGCCAACGATGCCCAGGACGAAAAAAATACTTGCGATCCAAGCCAGGGGCCTTTTCATACCTCGTCTCCTCATGCAAAAGTATTGGGTAAGATTTTCATAGAAAGTAAAGTGAATTTAATTAATGATAAATCCCGGCAGAAGGATTGTAAACCCCGACCTCCCCTGATTGACTTTAGTGCGCAAGTTTCAATGGAATTCGTTTATCTGGGAGGGGATGTTTATGGCCTCGAATCCAGTCTTCTGATTTGGTGTAGGATTTTAGCCGTGGCCCCCCAAATATGGTGCTCCAAGTACCAATATGCAACCATTTGTTTTTGTGGGGGATAGCCCATTTCCGGGTGGTGGGTGGACAGCAGAGGTAGGAGAGGAGTTTCCAACACTTTTTGCACCTCACTCGGATTTTTGCGGTATTGCGGCAGTTTATCGAGAATCGTGATAAAAG
The DNA here is from genome assembly GCA_965237905.1 of Nitrospinaceae bacterium. Lineage (GTDB taxonomy): Bacteria > Nitrospinota > Nitrospinia > Nitrospinales > Nitrospinaceae > SZUA-226. The sequence goes on from OZ250172.1 coordinate 1,914,744, forward strand.
GCGCAATATCAAATCCTGTAAGGGTTGTGACAGCTGGAAGTAGACCCAGCACCTGAGACGCCGGTATATCCAGGTCCAGCTCTTCCCGGGTTTCGCGCAGAGCCGTGGTCAGCAGGGTGCCGTCCTGTTCCTCAAAGAAGCCGCCGGGAAAGGAGATTTCCCCGGCATGCAGGCGCAACTGTTCAGACCGCTGGATCAACAGGACGTGCGGCTGGCGGTGTCGGGTGTAGAGGACGACCAGCACCGCGGAGGATTTCTTATTTTCCGGCAACGGAGCTTCTGGTAACGGGCACTCGGATCGCAACCGGTCGGCTAGTAAATTGAGATCCATAATTCGGGTTGTGGTCACAGAGACCTTTGCGTAACGCAGATAATAAAATATTCCTCCCCTCACCAAGGGGAGGATACAGGTGGGGTTATGACAACTCCACCCCTCACCTTAATCCTCTCCCCATGAGGGGAGAGGAGAAATTGAGTCTAGCGTGACGCTGGCCGGGCTAGGCCCGGAGCAAACTAAAATTGCGTCCAATGATTTTCGTTTGCCGTTACCGGTCAGCCAGCTCCCCCTCCGGGCAGGCCAGCGTCACGCTGGACTCAAAGTTATCCACTGGCGATTCGCCGGCCCCCAGCCGAAAGCCGGGGTTTAAAATTACCTGCGGCGGTTCGCCGCCCAGACCTGTTTGTATTCATCTTCATCGAATCCAACGGTGATGCGATCGCCGTCCACCGCAATGGGACGTTTCACCAGCCGCCCGTTGGAGGCCAGCAGGTCGAGCGCCTGCGCTTCCGTCATCCCCTTCAGCTTGTCTTTGATATTGAGTTCCTTGTATTGCACGCCACTGGTGTTGAACAGTTTTTTAAGCTCGCGCGACTTGAGCGCTTTTTTCAGCACCGTCTTGGGTGGCGGCGTTTCCGTGATGTCGATGGATTGGTACGTCACCTTTTTGCCGTCCAAAAATTTCTGCGCCTTTCTGCAGGTACTGCATTTATTGTATCCGTAAAATTTCATATTTTGTTTCTCCTCGTGACAGGCTGTCATGCTGAGCCTGTCGAAGTATGGCAGCCAATCAATGTGTCTGTCAGCAATTTATGATGAGGGCTTAATAATAAGGAAGATCATATCGAAAAACCCCCTCCCGGGACAAATTTTTATAATTTCGTTGCCGGGAGCTTTGAGAATTGAAACCCAAGCCAGGGTATTGCCAATTTGGACCCATATCGATTATCTTAAAGATGGAATTAATCGCAGAATTTAGCGGCAAAGCGAATGCGTTTTTCAGCAGACACTTTTAGGTTGAAAATTTGATTGATGGCTCATTACTCAGAAACAGCTGAAGAAATCAAAAAACATTTCAATTTCTTATGCTCGGAATTGGGGTGCGCCATTGCAAAAGAAGAAATTGATAACAATGGAGCTTATATTACCTATACCAATGAAGTAGCAGGGCTACGCGTCAGTTTTGAGAGGTTGGATGGAGGGGTCTTCGTTATGGTTTTCAAGCTTAAAGATCATAAAATTCCCCCATATGAGGGGAGCGGCTGGATGGATATTATTGATCTTTTGAATGTCAAAGGAGTGGAATTTGTTGAACCGAATGTAAAGAATTTTGAGAATCCCGAACCAAAAGAATTAAGGAGAGTGTTGACCCACTTTGCGGATAATGTTCGAATTCATGCGCAAAGTTTTCTTCAAGGAGATTTCAGCATCATTGAAAAAGTTGAAAAAATTATTGAAGAGAGGAGAAAAGAATTAGGGCATTAAAAAATGGGTCAGGTCTCTTCTTGGCTGCATATTGGTAACTTTACCCATCAATTCCTGGTTCATCCTGTGATCCTGTCCAAAAATAGATTCTTTTCATAAACCACAATATGTAGTGGATTTTAATCAGGTTTACCCCATAAATTGTATAAAAATTACTTTACATCCTTTTCTGGATGTTATAATCTGCGAAGAAGTGTGATTATGCCTTAAACGGTTCTTTTTAAAAGGCCTATTGGAGTTTCAATGATTCTCAAACAGCTTGAGCTTGCCGGTTTCAAATCCTTCGTCGATACCACCCGCCTCGATTTCACCAACGGATTCACCGCCGTGGTGGGCCCCAACGGGTGCGGCAAAAGCAATATTTCTGACGCCATCCGCTGGATCATCGGCGAGCAGAGCTCCAAAGCCCTGCGCGGCACCCGCATCACCGATCTGATTTTCAACGGTTCCGCGGCCCGCAAGCCGGTCAACCGCACGGAAATTTCCCTGACCCTGAGCGATGTGCCGGAGGGTCTCAGGGTGGCCAGTGTTCCCAACCTGTCGGATGAGATCAAAGTCACCCGCTGTTACCACCGTTCCGGCGACAGCGAATTTTACATCAATAAGATTCCCTGCAGACTGAAGGACATCACCGATCTGTTTCTCGACATCGGCATCAGCCCCAAGGTGCTGACGGTTATCGAGCAGGGCCATATTCAGGACATGATCAGCTCCAAGCCGGAGGAGCGCCGCATCTGGATTGAAGAAGCGGCCGGCGTGTTGAAGTTCAAGGTCCGCAAAGCGGAAGCCCTGCGCAAGCTTGACGCCTCCGGCCAGAACCTGGACCGTATTTCCGACATCGTGCATGAGTTGGAGCGGCAGGTGGGATCCCTGAAGCGGCAGGCCGCCAAGGCGGAGCGCTATAAAGCATTCCAGGGGGAGATCAAGGAGTTGTCGCTCGGCCTGTTTTCGAAAAAAATCCGCGGCCTGAAAGTACAGTTCGATGAATTGGAAGCGGCTTACAAGGAGAAAGCGGAGCAGAAAACGCAATGGGCCGCCCGGTCGTCGACTCTGGAAAACGAAATCAGCCTGATGAAAATTGAAATCGACGAGTTGACCACCACCCTCAATCAGAAGCGCGAAACCCTGCATCAGCTGACGGCGGAGATCAGCCATAGTGAGCACAATATCGAATTGAGGAATTCCCAGATCCAGCAGGCGCAGTCGGATAAGGAAGCCGCGGCGCGGGAAATTCAGCAGATGCAGGACGAAATCGGATCCCACAGCGAGGAGCGGGAAACGCATCGCAGTGAGTTGGAAGCCGCAGATGAAAAAATCCGTGAGCAGGAACTGGAATGTGAGGAAAAGACCCGGGAATGCGAACACAGCAGAGGGTTGATGCGGACTTTGGAAAAGGAGCTTCAGGACCGGGAAAGCCGGGTTCTCGATTTATTGCACCACCTGTCCGGGAAAAAGAATTCACTGACGGAGTTGGAAGCCCGGCGAAAATTCCTGAATGATCAGGGAGAAAAGCTGGCCCGCGAGCGGGAGGAAACACGCGGGCAGATGGAGTCGGCTCAAGCCGCAGTCGGCGAAGCCCAATCCCAACACGATCAAAAAAATCAGGATCTGGAGACCCGCAAGCAGGAGCACCTCAGGCTTCAGGAACGGTTGGGCGAGTGTAAGGAGCAACTCAAGGACGGAGAAGAGAAGGCTCATGCCGCCAAGGAGGTTTACCTGTCCAAGGCCTCGCTGTTGGGCTCCCTCAAGGAATTGCGCAATCAATATGAAGGTTTTGGGCAGGGCGTCCGCTCCCTGATGAGCCAGAATTCCCGGCCCGATGGTTTGCGCGAAGTGGTGGTGGACGTCATTCAAACTCCCGCCGAATATGAAAAAGCGGTGGAAGCGGTGCTGGGTGAAAAACTGCAGAGCATGATCGTCAATTCCTACTCGGATACTTTGGGTGTCATTCGTTACATGAACGAACATCACTCCGGGCGCGGCTCGTTCATTCCGCTGAATCCGAAATCCATTCCCCTCAAGCCGGTGTATCTGAATGGAGACACGGGCGTGGTCGGCAAACTGGCCGATCTGGTGGAGACCCGTGAGGAGTACAAATCTGTTTTTGATCATCTGCTGAACAATGTGGTGCTGGTGCGCGATCTGGAAACCGCTCTCAAACTGCATGGGAACAGCGAATTTGAGGGAACGGTGGTGACCCTCGACGGCGAGGTGATTGATGCGCAGGGCCTTGTCACCGGCGGTCGGAACGGGGAAGACCCCGGTGGGTTGCTGTCGCAGACCCGCGAAATGGAAGAGTTGGGTGGGCAGGTGGCGGACCTCCAAAAAGATTTGGAGCAGCTTGAGGAAGCCAATCGTAACGCAGAGAATGAATTTTCGGCAGTGGAAGAGAGCCATCGGGCCGCCGGGGTGTCGGTTCATCAGGTGGACATCGAACAAACGCAATGCCGGAACAATCTGGAGCAGGCCCAAAAAGAATTGGAACGGTTGGAGCAAAAACAGTCTCACCTCGAACATGAATTGTCCTCGGGAGCGCGCGAGCTGGAAGAGCTGACGCAGGGATTTGACTCTCTGACCCATGAGATCCGAACCGGCGAGGAAGAAAAAGAGCAGACCGAGGCGGTCGTCGAAGACCTGCGCGTCACGCTTCGGGACCAACGCCAGGAAATCGAAGTGATGGCCGGGTGGATCAATGAAGTGAATGTGAAAATCGCTTCCATGAAAGGCCGGCGCGACAATGTCCGGCTGGAAATCAAACGGCTGGACCTGCAGGAAGAAAACCTGAACCAGCGCATCGCGCAACGCAGTGAAGACAGCCGGATTAATTCCGAGAAGATTGGCGAAAATCAAAAAGCGATTACGGAGATCGAACAAGGCATCCTCGACAAGGTGAGAGAGAAGGATCGTTTGTCCGAGGAAGTGGTTCGCGAGGAAGAGGGCCTGCGGGAGAAAGAAGAAACGCAGGAAGCCAAGAATCGCGAAAGCCGCGAACTGGTTCACCGGATTCAGGAGATGACCGAGGAGGTTTCCGCCGTGGAGTTGAAGCGCTCCGAGGTGAAAATCCAGATCAGCCATATCGAAGAAAAGGTGTTCGAAGATTTCAACGTCAGCTTGCAGGAAATGTTGAATCAATACGACGGCGAGGTCGACGAGGAAGCGGTGACCGGGGAATTGAATGAACTGAAAGAAAAAGTCGCCAAACTCGGAGAAGTGAATCTGGCGGCTTTGTCCGAATATCAGCAAGCCAGCGAGCGGTTTACCTTTTTACAAAAGCAGCAGGAAGATCTGGCGGACTCCATTCGCGCCCTGCACGAAACCATTGAGAAAATCGACCAGACCACCCGCAAATTATTCAAGGAAACCTTCGAGCAGGTGAACGAGCATTTCCAGGACAACTTCAAGCGCCTGTTCCTGGGCGGTAAGGCGGAGTTGTCCCTGACCGACCCGGACAATATTCTGGAATCGGGGATCGATATCACTGCCAGCCCGCTGGGCAAGAGTATGCACAACATCACTCTACTTTCCGGCGGCGAAAAAACGATGACCGCCATCGCCCTCATGTTTGCCATCCTCAAAGTCCGGCCCAGCCCGTTCTGCCTGCTGGATGAAGTCGACGCACCACTGGACGAGGCCAACGTCGTCCGCTTTCAGGAAATGCTGAAAGAGATGTCCGACAAAACCCAGTTCATCCTCATCACCCACAACCAGAAAACCATGTCCTTCGCCGACACCCTGTATGGCGTGACCATGGAAGAACGCGGCGTCTCCAAAGTCGTCTCCGTCCACTTGAACCAAGCGGCCTAACGCGGTAAGCTTATTTAGTTCCTCTCTCTATCTGTAGATCCATTGTAAATGGAGTGTTTATGCGTAACGCAGTGATTCCTTTTCTGCTTTTTATTAGTCTTTTCCTGTCGTCCTGCGCGGTGACCTCACGGTTTCCCCTTTCGCAACTCGAAGAGCATGAGCCTGATCCCCGGCTTACAAGCATATGGTTATTAAAAGCGGATAAAGAAGAACTATATTTTCATTTCTCGTCTGAGAAAGATGGGAAAAGAGGATTAGCCTTAGTTTCTTATGGTGTGGATGGGAGATTTGGTTTTTATATTTTCGATGTGATTACCACTCCCATTGGGAATCACCGATTTATGAATATCAGAATTTTGCAGATAGGCCATTATGATACTAAAGAAGATGTTCCTTCCTATGTCCTGGCAGAATATGAAATCAATGGTAACGATGAACTTTTTATACGTATGATGTCGCCTGAAGAAGTAGCGGATAAAATTAAGGATGGCACTCTTCAAGGAACAATTAAAAGTCGAAAAAAGACCGAGGTTTATATTACAGATACTTCAGAAAATTTAATTAAATTTATTGAAAGCTCGGATATCGATCAATTATTCGGCTATCCGCCGATTGAGGAAAAACAATGGCGGGGGCCCTACCAGAAAATAATCCAACCCTTTGCTGATTCTCCGACTGAACAACTCCCCTCAAAAGAACCTAATTAGTTCCTTTTCCGCGGTTCCCTCCCTCTCAGACAATGCTATAATGCGCCTCATCCCAATCAGCCCGAGGCTCTGGTACTGCTATGGCAGAAGCGAAGGATATCAACGACAGTCTGGAGTTTCTCCGGTATTTTGAGAAATACACGGAGTCGGAAGACCTGTTGAGCGTGATTCAGCACAAGATGGAGCAAAACTCCGAAATGCTGGACCTGATCCGTCATGAATTGTCCGAGGACGATTGCAAGCTGTTGGCCGACCTGGCCCCGCTCGCACGCTTGAAGGTGCTCAATTTAAGGGAAACCAGCCTCACCACCAGCGGCCTGCAACATTTATGCATGTCGCCTCATCTGACCGGCCTCGACGAGTTCATCATCGACAACAACAACGTGGATGACGACGGGTTGTTCTTCATCTCCAAAGTCAAAACGTTCAGCCAACTCAAAAAACTGAGTGTCGTCAGCAACGAGATCGGTCCGGTGGGACTGAAAGCGCTGGCGCTCAGCCAGACGTTAACCGGGCTCGAACACCTGGACGTGTCTTATAACCGGGTGGAGGCGATCGGGATCAAGGCGCTGGCTGGCTCCGATTTTGGATCGCGTTTAAAAGGGTTGAATTTGACCGACACTGGAATCGGCGACGAGGGCCTCCAGAAAATCGCCGAGGGAACGCCGATGCCACAATTGGAATCCCTCAACCTTTCGGACAATCACCTGACGGACCAGGGGCTTGAAGCTTTGGCGCGCTCCGAGGTCTTCCCCAATTTAAAGAACCTCAATCTCGATAGTAATCATGTGGGAGACGACGGGGTCTATGCCCTGGCCGAATCCAACCTGAGTGTTCAGCTGGAAGTGCTGAATTTGAAGTGCAACGGATTGACGACGGACAGCGCACTATCCATTGCGCAATCGAAAACACTTACCCGGCTTATCTCGCTGGATCTCAACAATAACGATCTCCGAGCCGAAGGCACGGCCGCGCTGGCGCAATCGGAAAATAGCCAGCACCTGGAGCGGCTTGATCTCGGTGAAAACCAATTGAATGCAGAGGGTGCCGAGGCCATCGCCCAAAGCCCATACCTGACCCGGCTCAAATATCTCCGTTTAAACGACAACAACATTGCTGACCAAGGGGTGAAGGCTCTCGCTTACAGCAAGACTCTGACGCAGATGGAAGAGTTGCATCTGGAGCAGGACAATTGGATTCACGCGCAGGGAGCGAAGGCCATAGCGGAATCCACCGCCTTATCCAGCCTGCAGACTCTGGTTCTGGGCTTGAATCAGATTGGAGATGAGGGGGCGCATTATTTGGCGGATTCGAAGGTTCTGACTAAGTTGGCCTTTCTCAATGTAATTGGAAACAAGCTGACGGCCGCAGGGGAAGATGCGCTTCGATATTCCCCCAATTTCCCTAAATTAAAAACGCTGGAGTTAGTGTAATAAATACCCCACTAGGGGTATTTATTATTGGGTGCGTTATTCTATATACTCCAATTCTGTTACACCTGATTCGAGTGATGACCATCTAAGAGCAAGGTGCATCATGGAGGGTCAGGACACCAGCTCGCGGCATTATTTTTGGATATTCAGAATTTAAGCCAGCCTGAATGGATCAATAGTATTTCTAATTCTTGTTTGCAATTTTCGAGTGAACCACTTTCCTTATGATAGATAAAACTGTTCAGCACGTCGAAAATATCCAGCCCCTGCGGGAATCCATTATTGGGTTCATGAAAAACCATGGGGAGGATGAAGAAAAATTTTTGCAGGAACTGGAGCACATTGCACAGTCGGAAGGAGATTTAATGTTCCCGGTGTTGCTGAATGTTTTTACTCAGCTGGACTTCAGCCAGGACGAGGCCAAGGAAATCTGGGGAGGCATATTGAAGCACCGCAAGGAAATGAGCGATTCTTTCAAGCGGCAGGTCAATTTGCTGACCGCGATTTGCGATTATTTTTTGACCGTTAAAAAATCCTTTAATTACCCCAAGGTGGTCGAGCTCAAGGTCTTTGAGGAGGCCAACCATTTCTCCAAATGTGATTCGTTAACCGGCCTGTACAACCGGGGTTACTTCGAAGACGCCCTGAGCGGCGAAATTTCCCGGGCACGACGCTACGATACGGAATTTTCCATTCTGTTCCTGGATCTGGATGATTTCAAAAAAGTGAATGACACCATGGGACATCTCGCCGGAGATTTTGTACTCAAGAAAGTGGCGAATCTCATCATCAATGAGAAGCGGGAAGAGGACGTGGTCGTCCGTTACGGTGGCGAGGAATTGGTGGTTATTCTGCCCGAGACCCACAAAGTCAACACGATCATCAAGGCCGAGCGGATACGAAAGAAAATTCAGGATATGCCTCTCGTTTTCGACGGCAAGGAAATTAAGATTTCAGTGAGTGGCGGGATCGCGACCTTTCCGCAGGATGCGGTAGAAGCCGATAAACTGATCCATTGCGCCGACCAGGCTTTATACCGCGCCAAAGCGGAAGGTAAAAACCGGATTTGTTTATTCTCCATCGACAAGCGCCAGTACGTACGTATTGATTTCGCCGGTGAAATCAAGGTTCAGCCTTTGGGAAAATGGGTCGGCCAGAGTCAGATCTTTGCCAAAGGCAGGGATCTCAGCCTTTCGGGCATCTTGTTTGAATCTGAAAATCCCATTGAAATGGGAACCAAGATTCAGTTGGAAGTCCCCATCCCCAGTAAGGACAACCCTATTATTCTGGTCGGAACCGTGGCGCGCGTGGAAGTTTTCGAGGATCACTACGATATCGGCGTTAGCTTTGTTCAATTGCAAGGGGCCGACCGCAGAGAGCTGAGCTCCTTTCTGAAGGTGATGCCTGTATCCTGAATCCAGCCGGATTCTCAGGACTCTATTCCAATTTCAATCCAATAGCCACTATACACTTGTACCGGTATCCGTCAAAAACTCCGTCGTCGGGTCCAAGTTTTTTGACTCTTTCACACCAGCCAACCCAGCTCGAACTTCAAACTAATCCCCTAACTGTAATAAAAAATTGATTTTAATGGGTTTATGAGTTCACCTCGATTTTGTTTGGCACTCATTTTGCTTTAAATAAAAGAGGAACCCAATTTACAACCGCTGGAGGTCAACTCACGGTCATGAATATATTGCAGGACCACTCAAGGGAAACTTTAAGGGCTTCCCTGATTCAACAACTCAGTGCTTATTCACAGAATGAGGATGAATTTTTGCGCCATGTGGATTACCTGGCAGGAACCCAGGGCGAAAAAATTTACCCCGTTCTGCTGAATATCTTCAGCCAGTTGGATTTTAAGGATGACGAAGCCCAATCCATTTGGCAGGACATGGTTCAGCATCGACAACAGATGATGGACTCCATGGGTCGGCCGGTCAACCTCACCACGGCCATTTGCGATTATATGTTGACCGTTCGCCGAGAGTTGATCCATCCCAAAGTGGTGGAGTTGAATCTGTTTGAAGAAACCAGCCATTATTGCAAATGCGACCGCCTGACCGGTCTTTATAACCGATCGTATTTTGAGGAGGCTCTCAAGAGCGAGGCGTCACGGTGCAAACGTTATCAAACGGAATTTTCACTCGCTTTTTTTGATCTCGATCACTTCAAAACAATCAACGATACTTTTGGCCACCAGGCCGGGGATATGGTTTTAAAATCCGTCGCCAAACTGATTCAATCAGAAAAACGAACCGAGGACATTGCGGCCCGTTTCGGCGGAGAGGAAATCATCCTGATTCTTCCCGGAACTCCAAAATACAATGCTTTGATTATTGCCGAGCGCATCCGGCATAAAATCGAATATATGAATTTGAATTTTGAAGGGGAGAAGATGGAAGTTACAGTTACCGGTGGAATCGCCACATTTCCGCTGGATACCGATATCGAAACGGAAATGGTGGAGTGTGCCGACCGGGCCCTGTATCGGGCCAAAAGCCAGGGTCGGAACCAGATCGTCCTGTTTTCGGAAGACAAACGCCACAACTATCGAATGGGTTTGATCGGTCCCATCAAAGTTCAGGAACTTGGAATGAAAACCAGTCAATTGCCTTCGTTGGGCCGCATCAAAGATCTCAGTCTTTCGGGTGTGTTGTTTGAATCGCAGAAACCCCTGGATATGGGAAGCCGCATTCAAGTGGAGGTGCCTCTCTCCTCCCGTGATAAACCGTTGGTGATGGTGGGGCGGGTGACCCGTTTACAGCCGTCGGGTTCCTCTTATGATGTGGGCGCCACGTTTCTGCACTTTGGAGAGCAGGATCGGGTGGACATCAGTAAGCATTTTACCAGCCTGCTTCGCACTTCCTCTGCCACACATTAACACCCCTTCTATTTCCAAGTATTGTCATTAAGTAACTAATTGTGCGACCATAGGGTATGAGTACTATCAAGAATCCCTATATCCGTCATGGTTTCCCACCCGCAGTCATCCGCCCTGCTGTATGGTTTGATCACCGTTTTACTTCAAGTTTTCGTGACATTGGAGACTACCCGCCATCCGGGGTATTCAAGCCTCCTATGAATAGAGACTTGAAAGAATGATAGACAAACAACGTCAATCAAGCACCTCGCCCCAAATGGATAAATACCAGGGTGTTCTGCTCTGCCCGCAATGCAACCACGATTACCCTGACCTGGCAAATTACAAAATGGTCCCCGATCAAAATGACCCCCTGGCTCAAAACAAAGGGCCCAACCGGTTTGTAAAATTCCAATGCGTCAAATGCGGAACGATGCTCAAGAAAACCTTGCCGCTGTGGCTAACATATCTTTCAGGACTGGCAATTATTCCTGGTTGCATAATTTTTGCTTATATACTTAGTTATTATGCTGGAAATGCGCCTCTTGGATTTGGAGTAAATCAATTTTATGCAGGGCAATATCTTGATTCTTACGGAATGGTGATTTCGCTTGTGCTTCCTCCTCTTATTCTAGTATTACTGGCCATATTACTTGAGAGGCCCTACCAACGCCTGGAAAAGTATGATCAAAAGTTTATAAGGACTCAAATCATGCATTCCGTTTTTGGTGTAGGGATTATAGCGATCTTTATCTCTGCATATTTTTTGGTTATTTCATTAAATTTGATCAAAGATTTCGTCGCCTCCTCGTCAAAACCAGAATACCAAAAGAGAATTGAATATATCCTGAAATACACTCCGCTATGGAAGGGCCCCTTTTATGTCATGCATGGTCAGGGTTATTTATTGAACGCTGATTTTGACGCGGCAATAAAAAACTTTGATCTGGGAATCGAAACCATACAGGATCATTCGTACCCTTATTTTTACCGTGGAATTGCACACCTGTATTCAAAAAATTACGATCAAGCCGAAGTCGATTTAAACACCGCAATCAAAATAAATACCGGGAAGTGGGAACCGGATGATATGTATAAAAGGTTGTGGGTTTACCTGGCCAGGGAGAGAAAAAATGGGTCGGGGCAGGAATATCTTGAGACCCTCCAGAACGATTTAAAACCGGGCCAATGGCCTGATTCACTTCTCCTGTTGTTTCTTGGAAAAACAGACCCGCAAGAACTTCAAAAAACTTTCGGAAAGAAAGATAAAATTAAAAAATGCAAAATATTTTTCTATTCCGCAGTCTATTTAAAAATGAAAGGCCATGATAAAAAGGCTCGGATTGAATTCGAACGCGCCAAAGAAACTCATGCTTCAGGTTGCTTTGAACTGCATGCCGCCGGGTTTGAATTGGCTGATCTCACTAATAATAAAACCACTATGGATTCATCAAATAACGGAGGCCTATGAATTTATTTCCGTTCGTCTATCTTCGCCGGAATGAAATAATAAGACCGGTCCAAAGGTCCCACCTCAAATCTTTGATAAAAATAGGGAATATATTCGCTACCGATCAATTTTCAACCAACAAAAAAAACTGGGTGCGATTTGATCAGGCCCCGGAGTATGCAGAATATTTTAAGCACTCTCAATCTGCCGTTTTTCCGGAGGAAAAGGAATTTCAGGGTGTTTTGGTCTGCCCTCAATGCAAACAGGATTACCCTGATCTGACGGATTACAAGCCATCAGCTACAGAACGCGGGATATCGAACTTTGTACGGCCTAAAAGATTCAAACCGTTTCCTTGCGTTCAATGCGGAACTTTATTAAAAAAAACATTAGGACCGTTGGCCCCCTACCTGAGAGCCGGAGTTGTTTTCTTCAGCTTCACGATTTTTACTTATATGTTTAATCTATTTTTGGACCATGAGCCTCTTGGGCTTGGTTTTGACATGTATTACGAAAATCAATATCTGGACAATCCAGCCATGTTCTTCGTTATGATGATGTCTTGTGTTACTTATTTAATCCCGACAATGGCCATGGAGAAATATTCTCAACGTCTGGAATATGGCGAATATGACAAAAATCCAGGGCGCGTCCATCATCAATACGCCGCTACCGTTATGGCGGTTATTGTATTGATATTTTTTTCCCTTGGGCTTTACCTTAATATCTGCAAGGATCTGACCACATTTCAGATCAAACCAACGTTTCACCACAACACCCAAAAAATTCTCGAATGGACGCCTTTATGGAAGAGTCCCTATTACACGGTTCAAGGCCAGGGCCATTTGTTGAATGGGGAGTTTACCGAAGCGGTTAAAAACTTTGATCACTCCATTGAACTCAAAAAGGACCATTCCTATCCATATTTCTATCGAGGCATCGCTCACTATTATCTGGATCAATACGACCTTGCCGAATCAGATTTAAACAAGGCGACAGAGATCGATAGCGGCAAATGGGAGCCAGACGATTTATATAAAAAACTTTGGATATTTTTAGCCAGAGAGAAGCAAGATAAATCAGGTCAAGCTTATATAAAATCCATCCGCAGCGAATTGACGATGAGTCATTGGCCGGATTCTCTATTTTTACTATTTACTGGAGAGATAAAAGCAGACCGTTTAAAAAGTATTCCCAGAAAAAGAGAACGGACCAAAAAATGCCAATCGAATTTCTATACAGGAATGTTTTATAAAATGGAGAAGCGTTACGAAGAAGCCAGGGCGGCTTTCGAGCGCGCACAAGAGACCAAAGCTGAAGATTGTATCGAAATTCATGCTGCCGAATTTGAATTAGCCGACTTGCCCGATAGTCACTAGGAAATAGTCATGCAAAGATTCTCTTCACTTACTCGATGTGACATTACCATCCCGAGAGGTGGCTTAACGGCGTCGAAAATACTGAGCGCTTGGCCTGGGGCTGTAGATAAAATTCGCTAGAATCGGCAGGGCTTCCCGGTCGATGGTGACAGGAAAGGGATAGTAAGGAGCGGCAGATTTAACCGCCTGGAGCGCCGCCTCATCCAGAACGTTGTACCCGGAACCATTGATCAACTTGACATTCATCAGGTTGCCGTCCCTGGAAATCTGAAAACGGAGTGTCAGTTGTCCGGTAATTCCCTTGCGCTGGGCTTCGTTCGGGTAATTCCACGCCAGTTCGATCTGTCGCTTGATACGCGCAAAATAGGAAGCATACTTGGATTCTCGTGTATCCAGGGGAATCGCTTCGCCATCATCCTCAACGGTGTCGGATTCCGTATCCATTGCGGCGTATTTTTCAGCATCGAATCCATCCAGAAGCGCCAGCGTTCCTCCAGTAATTTTTTTCGGTGACGAGTTGTTGGAAACTTCTCCTTTGTTTTTGGGAAGAGCAAATCCCTTTTCATACGGACGAAACGGTTTTTTAATTGCTGTAGAGTTGGATTGCGGTGCCGTTTTCTTTTTGGGAGTGGGTTGCGGTCTTTTAGAAACGGACTTTTTGGTTTTGGGGATCACCGTTTTTTTGCCCTGATGACGCGGGTCCTTTTGGATTTTTCGATTGGAGTGCGCCCGGCTGTCGTAACGCGCAATCAGCTCGGAACTTTTAGGCGTTTCCACCTTACGCGGTTTTGGAATTTCCGCAAGGGTCGGAACTTTTTGAGGAGGTGGTTTTTTCTCCGGCGGCAAGTATTTGACTTTCACCGCAGGCAATTTGGTCGCGGTTTTCTTTTCATCCGGCATCAACCCCTGGGCCACCATGACGGTGATATGAAGGCACACGGAAAGAAGCACAAACCACTTGAGCGGTGGGGCCTCCAGAATTTCAAACCGATCGATCGACATAACCTCAATATCCTTGACCCAGCGATGTGCGGGGGGCCAAGCATCCTTCATAGATTAAAATGGGGCCGTATTGCCCTCTCTCCACTGTATAGCATCCCTCCCACCGGGAGCAAATAAAAACTCTGCGAAGTTTCAACAGCAGGAAAAGGATTGAAATTTGTGGGCTTAATTATGACCAGTGAGGTAGGGTAGGTCCTGTCGGAGAGAGATAGGGCTGGGCGTCAGGGTGCAATCCTTGAGTTATTTTGCCACAAAGGTTTTAAATTACCCGTGGCGGTTCGCCACCCAGGTTTTGCCCGGTCAAGCTATTCTTTGGGCAAAATGCAGGGTTTTATCCGCGTACCAGCGGTACGCTGTTTCGATTTGCGGGGTGTGCAGGTTGGGGGTGTCGTACCGGCCCGCTTCATCGAAGGGCACATACTGCATTTCCATCGAACGATAAAGCTGGTTGAGGTAACCCTGAAAATCGGCGTACATCGGAATAAGTTTTTTCAGCTTGGGCATGGCCTGTTCTTTAAACCGCAACAACTCTCTGCCGAAGGGATGAATGGCCGCAAGCCCGTCACTGCCGTGCCGCTCCTCCGCACAATGCACCAGCGATTCGAAATCCTCCCAATCCTCCAGCGCGTCCACATCCGAAACAAACGCCGGGTCGTCGTTGAATTTGGCGAGAAACGGGGTATCCAGAAGAATCGAGGCCCCCTGGTTGAAATTCTTGAGATGGGCTCCGAATTTGAAATCGTCGTCCAGGCGGAATTGTTTCAAATCTGAATCAAAGTGCCGGAAGTGTTTCGCCAGAACCGGTAACAGCATCAACATGCGGGCCGGCGAACGCAAGGCCTTGCTCAATCCCGCGTTGAGGATTTTTCCGTCCTTACGGGTTTGGTGCAGGAGTTCAATAATATCTTCCTCGATCGCTGACAAATTGATGGGGTAGACGTTAGGCTCTTTCACATCGTGAAGCTGTTTGGCCTTTTCAGCGATGACACGGTAATGGTAATTGCGTATTACGAATTCGCTGTCGGGGTTTTCCTTGAAATGCGGGAACATGGCTTGGCGTGAATTCACCCAGAGAATCAGGTTGTGATGTTTGAGGTCTGCATCCCGCAACACGTTTTCCAGGTCGTACATGAAAGGCAGGTCGCCCGGTTGGAACAACACCAGTTCATTGGCGGCGAGGGAGAGTTGGTTGCGCCCGAGGATCATCGTGTTGATCAGCATCAGGTTGTCCGGGTCTTCGTGGACGAACATCACTTTTTTGCCGCGGGTGTCGATTACATCCAGAAAATGCTCCAGAATGATTTTCACTTCGGTCGAACCCACCACGACGATTTCTTTCAGGCTCGACATCAGCAGGTTGCCGAGGGCGTAGCACATGATGGGGATGCCCCGGACCAGAAACAGAAATTTGAGACGGTCGATTTCCTCCCCCGCGGCTCGCAGGATGAGGTGGCTCACACCTTTTTTCTTCTGGGCAATTTCCCGCCGCGCTTTTTCCAGGGCGAATTTGTCCGCCAAGCTCCGGCTTTCGTAACAGTTGTGGCTGAAGCTGACGATGCACTTATCGATTACTGGTTTGTTATTGACGCGGAACATGGCTTGTTTCGGGAACCCGCAAATGTGCCTCCTGAGCGAGGTCCGCCGAGATATCTCCCTGAGAAATTTTGAATCTTTTAAGTTATTGTAATTTAAAAACTAACCCCATTTCTACCAATTTTTGTTTGAAATCAAATAGTTAGTTAAACCTCATGCTACAGGGCCGCAGTGGCTCCTTTAAGCTTTCTTTCGAAAGGCGTTTAAATGCGGGTTTTCCAGCTCACCGGCCAACCTCCCAACTCTGCGAAATGACTTGATTTATTGAGTTTATTATTCATACAATTAGTAAATACCCCTCATCAAGGTGCCGCATGGGAGACCCAACCCATATTATAGAATTGATCGATCAAATGCTGGAGGAAACGGCGGATAGGCCGGACCTTCAGGAGAAAATATTCGATCTGCGCGACGCCCTTCTGCAGGCCCAGCAGTCTGCTCAACAGTATAATCTTAAAATCAAAACGCTGGAAGAAACCATTCGCCAGCTCAAACTGCCGGCCCATCGCATCGGAACCATTCTCGGCAAGGGACAAGACGACTTGTACCGCCTGAATGTGGGCGGGACCGACTACCAGGCGGCCGTCTCTCCCGAGATTCTCGAAGACGGAGAATTGCAGGTAGGGGATCAAGTTGCGGTCAACGAAGGATTTGTCGCGATCGCCAAACTTCCCCGGCCCGAAAGAGGCCCGATATCCCGCATTGTGTCACGTTTGGACGATGGCCATTGGCTGGTCGGCGGCGGCGCCAACACTTCCGAATCCATGGTGATTCCCTGCACCGAGTTGGAACAGGAAACCTTTAAGGAAGGGGATGAAGTCGTTCTCGATCCCACACAGAAGGTGATTATGAAGCGCCTCCCCAAACGCCAGTCCAAATCGCTGGTGGAGGACGATTACGTTCCGGTTACCTGGAAGCAGGTCGGGGGACAGGAGAAAGTAATCAAAGAAGTCCGCAAGGTCATCGAGTACCCCATTCTACACGAAGAGATTCTTAATAAGATGGAATACCGCATGCCCAAGGGGTTCCTGTTTTACGGCCCGCCCGGTTGCGGCAAAACGCTGATCGGCAAGGCGATCCTGTCCGACGTGGTTTCCCAGCTCAAGTCCAAGGATGAAGGCAGTAGGAATTTGGAAGGCCGGTTTATCCACGTCAAGGGTCCGGAAATTCTCAACATGTGGCTCGGTGAATCGGAACGCAAAGTCCGCGAAATTTTCAAACGGGCGCGCGAGTATAAAGAAAAGGGGAAACTCCCTTTCATCTTCATCGACGAAGCCGAATCCGTACTCGGTACGCGCCAGGCCATGCGTGGCAACAATATTTCCAATACCCTGGTCCCGATGTTCTGCGCGGAGATGGACGGCATTCAGTCGGTGCGCGAAATGGTGGTGATCCTCGCAACCAACCGGCCCGATTTGATGGACCCCGCGATTTTAAGACCGGGACGCATCGACCGCAAAATTAAAGTGGGACGGCCCAGCCGTGAAGATTGCGAAGCCATTTTAAAAGTGTACCTCAAGCTGGAACTCCCGACCGAAGGCGACCTGATCAACCCGTTCCTTGATCAACTGTTCAAGAGGACACCGGAGCAGGAAGCGCTGGTTTTGACACTCCGTAGCGGCGGGTTCAAAAAACTGTATTGGAAAGATTTCATTTCCGGCGCTATTCTGGAGGGCATCGTTTTGCGTGCCAAGGAGCGCGCCATCGAGCGGGCCATTACCGGAGAAGAATTGCAGATCAAGAGTGACGACATGACGCAGGCTCTGCACAACGAGTTCACCGAGAACAGCGTTCTGCCGGCCGATTCCAATATGGAAGACTGGCTCCGGCTGCTCGACTTTGACCCGAAGAACGTGGCACGGGTACGGCGGCCCAACGATTCCGATCAGGCCGCATCCGATACCCTTAGCCGGTCGATCATATGAACGAAATTGTACCTCTGCTGGGGATCGAAACGGAATACGGTATCATCCGGGAAGATCAAGGGGAATCTGACCCGGTCGAAGAGTCGATGCGCCTGCTGGCCCGCTGTGAAGCGAAAAGTGTTTTCAAGGCCTGGGCTTATAACCGCGAGCGCACGCATCAGGATATGCGCGGGTTTCAGGTGTCCCGGCTGGCGCAGGATGAAGAGGAAGACGAATTTTGCGAACAGGACCGCCAGCGGCCCTATTCGTATTGGGAAATGAAAAGCGACCGGGTGCTGACCAACGGTGCGCGTTTTTACAACGATCACACGCACCCGGAATACAGCACCCCGGAATGCCGAACCGTGTTCGATCTGGTCGCACACGATCTGGCCGGCGAAACCATCGTCGGTGAATGTGTCCGCCTCCGCAACCAGGATTTGGGCGGCGACTATTTGCAGTTGTTTAAAAACAACACGGATTACAGCGGCCACAGTTACGGCACGCATGACAATTATCTGATTCCGCGCAAACTGCCGTTCGATGTCTGGGTCCAGCATCTGGTCCCGTTTCTGGTGACGCGGCAATTGTACGCTGGGGCGGGAAAAGTCGGCGCGGAACGAAAAAACGAAGACGGGTTCACCGGTCTCCAGCTGGCGCAACGCGCCGATTTTATCGACTGCGTTCTCAGTATCGAAACCATGACCCAGCGGCCCATCATCAACACCCGCGATGAGCCGCATGCGACTCAGGATTACCGACGTCTGCATTTGATATTGGGGGACGCCAACATGTCGCCCTACGCGACGGCGTTGAAGGTGGGGACTACCCGATTGGTGTTAACCTTGATCGGCGCCCAGAAAATGGACTCGCCGTTTGAATTGGCGGACCCGGTGGCGGACGTCCAGCGTGTGTCGCGGGATACTACCGGCAAGATTCCCCTGAAATTGCAATCGGGGAAAACTGTCACCCCGCTGGAAATCCAGGAATGGTATCTGGAGCAGGCGCTCAAGCAAACCGGTCTTTCCGGCGATACGGAAGAATGGGACTGGGTCACCCGCGAGTGGGGACGGACGTTGAACGACCTGAGGCATCACCGGGAAAACCTGGCCGACCGTATCGATTGGGCGATCAAAGAAAGCCTTTTCAAGGATTTTATGGAAGCGGAAGGCTTGCAATGGGAAGACCCGATTTTACAAAGTCTCGATTTGGAGTATCATAACCTTAACCCGGAACGTGGGCTGTATTACAGTTTGCGCGACCAAGGCAGTGTGGCCGGGTTGATCGAGCAAAACAAAATCGACGCTGCCGTCCACCAGGCCCCGCAGGATACACGGGCCCGGATTCGAGGGCAGGCGGTCGAGCGGGAGCGTGACCATATTAAAAACATCCATTGGACGGGAATCGAATTCAACAATGGTGAGTATTTAGATCTGTCCGGACTCATCACTAAAGAAGATGTCGTTCAGGTCCTGGATTCACACAAGGAGCAGTTTGCATGGAAATGAATGATCCCTTGCGGCGGGAAGAGAAGAAAGAGTCCACCCCGGACAGGAAGGACAGTGGTCCTTCCAAACCCGATGTGAATCGGCCGGGGCGCGATGATCTTCTCAAGCGAATGAAAAAAGTCGACCCCAAGCAATCTGAAAAATACAAACAGCGAACGGGTCAATGAGCGATAAACCGGATAATTTTAATGGGCCGGGAGATTTTATCGATCTCCTGGAGCGGTCGGGTTATTCCTGGCCCAAAGCGATTGCAGGTTTGACCGCCATCGACAAGGCCAGTCTGCCCCAGGGCACCACCGTGCTGGCTTTTCATTTCAAGGATGGCGTGATCGTTGCCGGAGACCGCCGTGCCACCGCGGGCAATGCCATTATGTACGAGCGGTGCGACAAGGTGATTCCCATCGACGACTATTCCCTGATGGCCATCGCCGGGGTTCCCGCCACGGCGTTCGAGATGGCCCGCGTCCTTTCGCACAACTTCGAATATTACCGCCGGTCGCAACTGCAACCCTTAAGCACCGAAGGCAAAATCCGCGCCCTGTCCAAACTTTTGAAGGACAACATGGGACTCGCCCTGCAGGGTGTCGGCGCGGTCAGCCCCCTCTTTGCGTCCTACGACAAAAAAGAAGATAAGCCCTATCTTTATTATTACGATCTTCTGGGAGCGCAGTTTGAAATTCAGACCCACACCGCCACCGGTTCCGGGTCGCCGGTGATTCGCGGTATCCTCGAATACGAAGATCTCTGGGGAACTCAAAAGCTGGTGCAAAGGGATATGAAGGGAGCCGCCAAACTGGCCATACGGCTTTTGCAAACTGCCGGGCAGTTCGACAGCGCCACCGGGCAGGCCCGTCCCGAAGACAAAATTTATCCGATTATTGCCAGCGTTACCGATCAAGGTTACCAATTCATGCCGGAAGAGGAACTGGCGGGACTGTTTCAGGAATCCACTAAAAGGAAATAACCATGTTTGATGAACCGTTTCGCTGGATGGAGGCCATTTCCACCCGCCACAGTTACGTCCAGGAGAAACTGAAAAAAGGCCAGCCGGTGCTTGCGGTGCCTTATAAAGAAGGCTCGCTGGTGATGGGATTTACCGCCCAGCCCGGAAAAATTTTTGAAGTGTATGACCGCATCGCGCTGGGTAGTCTCGGACATCCTGCCGACGTCGAACGTCTGCGCATGACTCTCTTGGACATGGCGCACGTGGAAGGATTCAACCGGTCGGACAAAGATGTGACCATTGCCCGGCTCCTCCAGTTCGGCATCGCTCCCGCCATGAAACAGAACTTTGAAGAAGTGATGCGGGCGCCGTATCTGGTCAAACTGTTGTTCGCCGAAATCGATTTCGATAACCGACCGTTATTCTTCCGGCTCAATTACGACGGGCACTGGGAGATGTTCAAAAAGGGAGCGGTGATTTCCGGCAACGATAAGGAATCGAAATGGATTCAAAAACAAATTGAGCAGACCGATTTTGCCTCGCTTTCGCTGAAGCAAGCATTGAAGGAAGCGTGCCGCCTGTGGGAAGAGGGCAAGAAGCAAGCTTCGCCCGAATCTGAAGACGCCGAGGAACAACCGATGACCCTGTCCGAGGCGTTCGACCGGTGGACACTGGAGGCAGCGGTGCTCTCCACCAAAACAGAGCGTAAGGCCTTGTACCGGGTGCTGACTCCGGATGAAATTGAACCCTTGAAAGCGGCGGCCAAATAAATATGAAACGCAGAATATACGGGATTGAAACGGAGTACGGCCTCTTGATCAAGGAGGATGATTTCAAATACGGTCCCATTGACGTCGCGGTTCGCATCAAAAATCATATCTTCGACCAGAAGCAGGGTGTGCTCGATTTGCATTACCGCGCCAACGACGAGCCGCCCGGCAACGGTGGATTCCTCGCCAACGGCGGCCGGATTTATCTCGACATGGGCCATCTCGAATACGCCTCGCCGGAATGTTCCAATCTGGTGGACCTGGTCACGTTCGACCGCGCCGGGGACAATATTGTGCAAAAAGCACTGGAGGAATTGGGTTGGGCGGACCAGGTGGCGTTTATTAAAAACAATGTCGATCTGGAAACCAACGCCACCTTCGGGTGCCATGAGAATTATCTGGTCAGCCGCGCGTTCCAGTTTGATAACCGCGAAAACCTGCGGCTTCTGGCGTCGTTTCTGGTAACCCGGCAGATTTATGCCGGCACCGGACGAACCGGTGCCTGCAACCCGCAACCGTTCCGCGATTGGGATGATGTTCACCAGACGCGTAAAGATACCGAAGAGGTCAATTTCCAGATATCCCAGCGTGCGGATCATATCCCCAACGAGTTTTACCGATGGGTGCAATACAACCGCGCCATCGTCAACACCCGCGACGAACCGTTGTCCGATCCCAGCAAGTACCGGCGCATTCATTTGTTGGTCGGTGATTCCAACATGAGTGATTTCGCCTGCGCCCTCAAGATGGGCACCACGTCCCTGATGATGGAGCTGATCGAGTTGGGAGTGGCGGACCCGGCATGGATTCTATCCGATTCCGTGAATGCCATGCGGGATATCTCCCGGGATCAGGAGTTCAAGTGGGAAATCACTCTGCGGGACGGTAACCAAAGCACCGCGCTGGAGTTGCAATGGGAAATGATGCAGGTTGGGAAAAAATACCTGGCGGGATCTTCGAGTGACGCTGATTGGGTGTTGGGAGCTTGGGAATCGGTGCTGACCGATATGCCCAAAGGACCGGAAGCGCTCATCGGACGGGTGGACTGGGCCAGCAAATACTGGATGCTCACCGAATTCATGAAGTCGGAAAATGTGGGATGGCAGGATCCCTGGATTAAAAGTCTCGACCTGGAGTTTCATAATCTCAATAAAGCGCACGGACTGTATTGGGGACTGGAAGAAAACGGAGACGCCCATCGCAAAACCTCCGATGAAGCCATCCTGTTCGCGCAGTCCAACGCACCCAAGGGCACCCGCGCCGACGGTCGCGGCGAATTGGTAAAAACATTATTGGAATGCCAGACCGGTTATCTGATCGACTGGATCGGTTTCCGCCTGAATAAAGAAGAACCCTTCCTTATGCTGGACCCCTTCATTTCCTACAAAAAAGAAATTCAAGACTACCTGCGAAGTATGGATTTGCAGGACCCCTTCGGCGGTAAAAATTATTTTAGTTAAAAACGGACTATCGGACTGATTGATTTTCCCCTTGCTACCAAACGGTTATCCGGTCCACAGGGTGTCGTTTCACGCAGTGGGTTTTTGGTTGGCTTCGTTGGGAGGCAGGAGTATATTAAAGCAAATGGGAGTGATTTTTTTATTCATCTTGTAAGGAGGGTGCTTTGGAGGACAATTGTCTGTTTTGCAAAATTGCCAGTGGAAAGATGGATTCCGAAACAGTTTATAATGATGGGAATTTGATAGCTATTAAAGACATCAATCCGCAGGCCCCAACGCATCTGTTGATCATTCCTAAAAAGCATTTTGGAACTCTCATGGATATTGAGGATTCGGACAAGGAGCTGATGGGGTCCGTGTGTACCTTGGCCAAATTCCTGGCCCAGGAAAACGATCTGGAGGCATCCGGCTTCCGTTTGGTGCTCAATTGCGGGTCGGGCGCCGGGCAGTCGGTGTTTCATATTCATTTTCATCTGTTGGGCGGAAGGCCCATGAAGTGGCCTCCCGGTTAATCGCATGATCACAGTCGAACAATTATATGAAAAACTAAAACCGATTAAGGTCGGCAGTCCCCTGTGCGAATTTACGCTCGAGCATTGTCAGCGGATTTATCCCATCATCAGCCGCATCGAAGAACTCAAGCGGAAGAAGAACGCCATCATCCTGGCGCACAATTATGTCGCGCCGGAAATTTTGTATGGAGTCGCCGACCACACTGGAGATTCCTACGGCCTGGCCAAGATCGCCCGCGATTCCGATGCGGAAGTGATCGTCTTTCCCGCCGTGCGGTTCATGGCGGAAACCGCAAAAATTTTAAATCCCAATAAAACGGTCCTCGATCCCAATCCCGACGGCGGTTGTTCCCTGGCGGATGGTATTACCGCCGCCGATGTCCGGCGCCTGCGGAAGGAATTTCCCGATCACACCTTTGTCTGCTATATCAACACCACCGCCGAAGTAAAGGCTTTGTGTGACGTGTGCGTGACGTCCTCCAATGTGTATCACATTGTGGAAACCATCGATAATGACAATATCTATTTTCTGCCCGACAAGTTGATGGCCATGAATGTGGTTCATTATTTGCAGGATCGGGGAATCAAAAAAAATATTTCCTGGTACGACGGCACCTGTTATGTGCACGAGGAATACGCGCCCGACGCCATCGACTTTGTCCGCACCGGCAATCCGAATGTCGATGTGCTGGTGCATCCGGAATGCCATCCCGCAGTGGTCCAGAAGGCGGATTTCGTGGGGAGTACCACGAGTATGCTCAACCACGTTCGCGAATCCAGTGGCGATACGTTTTTCCTGCTTACGGAGTGCGGGCTGACCGGTATTTTACAATCCGAGTTTCCCGAAAAGCGGTTCGTGGGTTCCTGTACCATGTGCAAATACATGAAGTCCAATTCCCTGCAGGATGTTTTGCAAGCCTTGGAGAATCCGCGTCCGGATCAGATCATTGAGCTTTCCCCTGAAGTCCGGCAGAACGCGCTGCGTTGTGTCGAACGCATGTTCGAATACACGGAACAAATCTCTTCCTGAACGCCCTCTAATTTTTTCTGGATTTATGAAATCCCTGATACAGTGCGGGGAGTACAAAAAGGGTGAGGGCGGTGGAGGACAGGATGCCGCCGATCACCACCGTAGCCAGCGGCCGTTGCACTTCCGCTCCAGTACCGGTGGCCAGCGCCATCGGCAAAAATCCCAGCGATGCCACCAAGGCGGTCATCAGCACCGGCCGGAGACGCGTGAGCGATCCTTCCACCACGGCTGGGTTTAAATCCATCCCTTCCTCGCGCAGTTTGTTGATGAAGGAGATCATCACCACGCCGTTCAACACCGCCACGCCGGACAAGGCGATGAATCCCACCGCCGCGGATATGGATAGCGGGATCCCTCTCATCCACAGTGAAACGATGCCTCCGGTCCACGCCAGCGGCACGCCGGTGAATATGATCAGCGCCTGTTGGGTCGACCCGAACGCCGCGAACAACATCAGAAAGATCAACAAGAGCGCCACCGGAACGACAACCCACAACCGCTGAGTGGCGGAGATCAAATGTTCGAAGGTGCCGCCCCAGGATATCCAGTAACCGGAAGGGAGAGTGAGTTTACTGCGAATCCTCTCCTGCGCCTGTTCGACAAACGATCCGAGATCCCGCCCGCGCACGTTCGCCGTCACCACGACGCGCCGTTTGCCGTTTTCGCGGCTGATCTGATTGGGGCCTTTGATCACTTTAAAATCTGCTACCGTTCCCAAAGTAATAAATGCCGAAAGCGGTTTTCCCGGCGCGGAGGCAGGGCCTGCTACCGGGCGTGCGGTTCCAGCCAAACCTTCGGGATAGGGCAGGGGAATACGCTTGAGCAATGAAATATTTTTTCGCGTGCTGTCCGGCAAACGGACAATCAAATCGAACCGCCGATCACCCTGAAATACCTGACCCGCCTGTTTACCGCCGATGGCGATTTCGATAACATCCTGAACGTCCGAAACATTCAGACCCAGCCGCGCCATTTCGTTCCGGTTCAATTGAATGGTGAGTACCGGCAATCCGGTCACCTGTTCCACCCGAACGTCGGTGGCACCCGGCACCGTCGCCAACACGCTGGAAATCCGTTCCGCTTCATTCAGGAGAATGTCGAGATCGTCTCCAAATACTTTGACGGCGACGTCGCTTCGCACCCCGGCGATCAGTTCGTTGAAGCGCATCTGAATGGGCTGGGTGAATTCATATTTGTTGCCGGGCAGGGTCACCAGTTTTCGTTCCATTTCTTCCACAAGCTCCGTGCGCGACTTTTTTGGGTTGGGCCATTGGGAGCGTGGGTGGGTCATCACAAACACATCGGCCACGCTGGGCGGCATGGGGTCGGTGGCAATTTCCGCCGTGCCGATTTTAGCGAATACATAATCTACTTCTGGAAACTCGTTGATTTTTTTCTCCAGGGTGTGTTGCATGGAAGCGGCCTGGTCCAATCCGGTTCCGGGAATGCGCAGGGCATGCACAGCCATGTCCTGTTCATCCAATGTGGGAATGAACTCGGCTCCCAGGCGCGTTCCTATCAGAAGGCTCAACACGACCAGCACTCCGGCCAGGGTGACGACGGCGGCCCGGTTGTTCAGTGCGACTTTGAGCAGTGGGGCGTAAATTTTTCTAGCCAGTTCCAGAAAAAAGTTTTTCTTTTCAGAGATGCGGCCCGTAGTGAATTGTGCCACCATCGCGGGTACAAACGTCAGTGACAAAATCAACGCGCCGGTCAACGCCGCCAGTACCGTGAACGCCATGGGCTGAAACATTTTGCCCTCAATGCCGGTCAGGGTCAGGATCGGCAGGTAGACGATCATGATGATGAACACTCCGAAGATACTGGGACGTGAGACTTCCACCGCCGCTTCCTGAACGATGAAGTGCCGTTCTTCCGGCTTGAGTTCGCGTTGCAGGCGGGTTTGTTCGAGGGCCATGCGCCGGATACAGTTTTCAACGATGATGACGGCGCTGTCGATAATGATACCGAAATCGATGGCACCCAGGCTGAGCAAGTTGCCGCTGATTTTATTCGACACCATGCCGCTGATGGCGAACAGCATAGACAAGGGGATCACCAACGCCGTAATGAGAGCCGCGCGGAAATTGCCCAGTAGTAGAAACAGCACGAGAATAACGAACAAAGCCCCTTCTGAAAGATTATCGCGCACGGTTTTGAGAGTGGCGTTGACCAGCTTGGTGCGGTCGTACACGACATTGGCATGGATGCCTTCGGGCAGGGTGCGGTTAATTTCTTTCATCTTCTCCGCCACGCGCAACGAAACCGTTCGGCTGTTTTCTCCTTTCAACATGAACACTGTACCGAGAACGGTTTCCCGTCCGTTTTTGGTCGCCGCACCGGTACGCAGTTCCTTGGCGATTTGTACCTCTGCCACGTCGTGAATGTGGATGGGGACGCCGCGGTGGGTGCCGATCACGATATTGGCGATCTCCTCTTCAGAAACCACTTGTCCCGGTGCGCGGATGAGATACTGTTCCCCTTTATGTTCCAGATAGCCCGCTCCCACATTCGCGTTGTTTTTAGCCAGCGCGGTCATGACATCGCGGAAAGTGATATCGAACGCCATCAACTTTTCCGGATCGGGGGCCACCTGGTATTGCTTGACGTACCCGCCGATGCTGTTGACCTCTGCCACGCCGGGAACGGTGCGCAGTTGTGGCCGAATGATCCAGTCCTGCACCGTTCGCAGTTCCACTGCCGCGTCAAACGGATCCTTGAGACGAGGATGATTCTCATCCCATTCCAGCGACCACATGAAAATTTCTCCCAGCCCGGTGGCGATGGGTCCCATGATGGGTTGAATCCCGACCGGCAATTGTTCCTTCACTTCCTGCAGGCGGGAGTTGATCAGCTGGCGCGCGAAATAAATATCGGTGCCCTCTTCAAAAATGACGGTGACCTGGGACAATCCATAACGGGAAAGGGATCGGGTTTCGAGCAGGGCCGGCAGTCCGGCCAGTGAGGTTTCCACCAGGTAGGTGATGCGCTGTTCCACTTCCAGCGGAGAATAGCCGGGCGCCTCGGAGTTGATCTGCACCTGAACGTTGGTGATGTCCGGCAGGGCGTCGATCGGCAGGCGTTGAAAACTATAGACGCCGAGACCGATCAGGCCGAGGGTGGCGAGCAGGACGAACAGTCTCTGCCGGATTGAAAAATGAATAATGCGCTCAAGCACGGTTCCGCTTCTCCCTTAATGGTCGTGCGTGGCTGCGGATTTGCCGATCTCCGCCTTCACCACAAAACTGTTTTTGTGCACGTACTCGCTTCCCGGTTCGATGCCGCTGAGCACTTCCACATGGACGCCGTCGTTTTCGCCCAGCTCCAGCGGGCGGGCTTCGTAACGGTTATCGACCTTAATGAACACCACCGACCAGTCGCGTATCGTCTGAATCGCGTCCACCGGCACTGCCAGCGGCACCTTCCGCGAGGCCTGAACCAGTTTCACCGTAACGTACATGCCGGGCCGCCACAGGCGTTGTTTGTTGGGAATGACCACCCGCCCGGTCACGGTACGGCTCTTCTTATCGATCAATGCTCCCAGGTAAGTGAGTTTCCCTTTGGCCTCCAGGCCCAGCTTGTCAGCCCGGACGGTGACTTGCTGGCCCAGTCGCACCACGTTCAGGTGCTTGGCCGGAACGGCGATATTGACCCAGACTTCGGACAAGTCAGCCAGCACGAACACATCGAAATCTTTTTTAACCGACTCCCCAACGGCGATGTGCTTTTGAATCACTTCCCCGTTAATTTCAGAGCGCAATTCGAATCGAGTGAATCGCCGCTTCTGCTCATGAGACAAATTATTGACTTCCCGTGAGGTCAACCCCAATGCTCGCAGTTTCTGCGCCAGGGTTTTGATTTCAAGGTTGGCCTGTTCCACGTTCTTTTGTTTTTCGAGCAGAGCCAGTTTGTTGCCATACGCGATTTTTTCACGCAGAGAAATGTACCTGGCCTCGGCGCTTTTATATTCCTCCATCGCCAGCAGGTATTCCGACCGGGAGGAAATTTTCTTTTGGTACAGCGAGAGCTCACGTTCATAAACGGCCTTGGACCGAATCAGTCGTCCATAAGCCGGAACGATCTGCGCGCGCGATTCACCCAGTACCAGTGCGTTGATCTTTTCGTAAAGCGTATCCAGGTCCAATCCCTGTTGCAGAAGGTCGAGCATGACCCGGTTATTTTTGTTGATCAGTTTCTGCCGTTCGAGTTCGACGCGCACCGGTTCGGCCTGCTTGACAGCCGTTAAATATTCGGTTTTGGCGTCGGCCAACTCGCGTGAATCCAGAATCGCCAGAATGTCGCCTTTTTTCACTGGGTCACCCAGATCCTTGTGAACGCGGGTGACCATGGCATCCAGCCGCGGCACGACGTGCGCCACGCGCTTTTCATGCAGGCCGATCTCGCCGTTGAGTTGCACGACCTGATGAATTTCGGCGGGTCCGGCCCGCGTGGTTTCGATGCCGGCGTTCTTCGCCGCTTCTTCGGAAATCTGGGCGCGCGCTTCTATCTGCGAGTATTCCCACTGATAATTTTTCCCATGCCATCCGGCTTTTATTTTTACGTCGAAAGAATGCGGTTCGACCACGATCCGGTCACCCAACAGGTAATCGCCGGAAGGGCGGAATTTGATAGTGTCCACGCGCTCCAGCCGGTGCAGGTCGATGTTCAGTTTGATATGATCGAGCAAGATATTGTTACCCTCCGCGTCCGTTGCGTAGATGCGGAATTGCGGCGGCACGTTGCGTTCGTAAATGGTGACCTCCAAATTCAAATCGTCCTTGGAAAATATGCGGCCGCCGTGCGGTCCTTTGTCTTCTGCATGTTCTTCGCCTGCGGTTTCCTCGCCTTCGGAGTGGCCCTGTTCTCCTTCCTCCATATGACCGGCGGGTTCGTCATGTCCATGTTGATCGTGGATTCCCGGGGGCTCGGTTTGCAGAATCATGACCGCCAGCACGGCGCCTACCGCCAGGATGATCAGGATGGATAAGGATTTACGGTTCATCGTCGTTTCTCCCTTTGTTTCGGCTGAGGGCGGGGCTCGGGTAAAGGAGACACCGCCTGCCCGGTCAACCGCTCCACGTCGGCGACCGCTTTATGGTATTCCGCCAGTGCATCGAGAAACTGCGACCGCGCGTTGAACCAGGTCCGCTGGCTGTCCAGCACTTCGAGATAACCGAATTTGCCGAAGCGGTATCCCTCGTTGACCGCTTCAAACGCGGTTCGCGCGCCCGGCAGGATTTTGGTTTTGAGCGATGTCACCTGGCTGTGGGCGTTGGCCAGGCGGGTGTACCCGGTGGCCAGCGCCGCGTTCAGTTTCAATGCGACCGCCCTTCGCTCAGCCTTGGCCTTTGCGAGACGGTGCCGCGCTTCGGCGATAGCGCCCTGGTTGCGGTCGAACAGTTGAATGGGAATCGAGAATTCAACAATGAAGGAGTTGTCGTTGGTCTCCTCGAACCAGCGCGCCCCGGCACCGACTCTGAGGTTGGGAACGGCGTTGGCTTGTTCCAGATCAACTGCGGCTGTGCGTTGCGCCATCTCCGTGGCCCAGCGGGCGAGATCGGGGTTGCTTTGCATCCGTTCCGCCAGAGTGTTAAACGGCGGCACGGACCTGATCAGGTAAAGGCGTCCCGTCACTCTTTTGAAGTGCGGCGTCATGCTGGCCCAGAACGAAGCCAGCCGCCGGTACGCCGCCATCAGATTATTCTTGGACTGCTGGAATTGAATCTGCGTGGTGGACAGCGCGACCTGTGCTTTGACCTCGTGGATGGGAGATACCTTGCCCGCAGTCACCCGCGCTTTGACTGCGTTGTAGGAATTTTTGGAAAGTTGCACCAGCTCCCGCGCCAGGCTCAGCTTTTCCTGGGCGGTCAGGGCGTCGGTGTACGCCTTCGCCACCCGCGTCAGAATATCCATCCGCGCGGTTTCGTAATCCCAGAACGCGAGGTCTTTGTGCGACAACGCTTCTTTCTCCCGCTTGGTGCGCTTGCCGCCTAGTTCGATCACCTGGCTGAGCACGAGGGTGGACTGCGACTGCTGGACATCCCTGAAGCCGCCGGAGCCGAACACATCCTGCACGTCAAATAGGAGGTTGGGATTTTTATACAGGCCGGCCTGTAGAGCCCGCGCCTCGCGTGCACGCACTTCCAGCGAGAACGCTTCCAGCTCCGGATTGTGGAGCAGGACCTGCGCGATCACTTCCCGCAGGGTCAGCACTCCGCCAGCTGGCTTCTGCAGGGTGATCTCTCCGGACGGGCCGGTGGATTTCTTTATCGGAATTTTTGGGTTCGCCCCGAAGGAGATTGAAGGCAATAGTATCAACAATGCCACCAGGACAAGTCGTTTGATAACGGGTTTCATAGTGTTTGAGTCACCGGAACGGCGGAACAGGCTCCGCGATTCCGAATGGATTTATTTTAAGTTTTTAAATGGGTGGAGACGGGATTACGCGCGCAGGGGCGGCGATCGTTCGGAATGGTTTTGCGGACACAGGAGAATTCGGTTGGCGTCGGGTGAAATTTGCTGAGAATGAGAGGATTCCAATTGCACCGGGATAGAGGAAACCACTGTGGCAGCGGGGTGGAACTCCAACGCCAGCTTGATGACCTTGGTGACGCCGGATTGGTTGAAATCGTATTGCACCGTTGCGGCATCGCTGCCCGGCATATTTTCGGAGTGGTGATGCGTCTCACCGGGGCGCAGGGGCTGATGGTCGGGCTCGATAAAGCGCGCCAGCAGGGTATCCAACTCCAGCGAATGGAAATGCCCGCTGTGCTGGTGCGCCTGCAGTTCGCCGTCGTGCGCGTGGACGTATTCGGGATGATAATGATAGAACATCCCGAAACTGAAGTGGAACGTCCATAGCAGGACGAACATAAAAGTCAGCGCCGGACGGTTATTTGTGAATCTGCGAATCACAGTACTCTCACTCCCGGAAAAGGGGTCGCAACTCTCTATCGGTGTAATATAGGCCCAGTATAAGCAAATTCAAGGATTTATAGCAAGTATTTTCCGCCCGGCGCTACGCCGGGCCGATCATGTTTTTCGGTTGGACTTTCTGGTCGAATTCTTCGGCAGTGAGCAGGCCGAGGGCCACGGCGGCTTCTTTGAGTGTGCTGTGGTCTTCGAAGGCTTTCTTGGCGACTTTGGCGGCGTTGTCGTAACCGATGTGCGGGTTGAGCGCGGTGACCAGCATCAATGAGTTCTTGAGGTTCTTTTCGATATTTTCCTTGTTGGGTTGGATACCGACGGCGCAGTGTTCGTTGAACGATTTGCAGGCGTCGGCCAGGAGGCGGATGGATTGCAGGAGGTTGTAGATCATCACTGGCTTAAATACATTAAGCTCGAAGTTGCCGGACGCGCCGCCGACGTTGACGGCGGTGTCGTTACCGATCACTTGCGCCGCGACCATGGTGAGCGCTTCGCATTGAGTCGGGTTCACCTTGCCGGGCATGATGGACGAGCCGGGTTCGTTGGCGGGCAGGGCGAGCTCGCCGATGCCACAGCGCGGTCCTGACCCCAGCCAGCGGATGTCGTTGCCGATCTTCATGAGCGAGCAGGCGATGGTTTTCATGACGCCGCTGGCTTCGACGATGGCGTCGTGCGCCGCCAGCGCCTCGAACTTGTTAGGCGCGGTGATGAACGGGTGTTTGGTGATATTCGCGATTTCCTTCGCCACTTTCACCGGGAAATCCGCATGCGTGTTGATGCCGGTGCCGACGGCGGTGCCGCCGAGGGCGATCTGGTACAGGCGCGGCAGACAGGAGTCGATGCGCTGGATGGCGTTGTCGAGTTGCGCGGCGTAACCGCTGAACTCCTGCCCCAGCGTGAGCGGGGTGGCGTCCATCAAATGCGTCCTGCCGATCTTGATAATGCTTTTGAATTCCTCCGATTTCTTTTTCAGCGTGTCGCGCAGGGCGGAGACGTCGGGGATGAGCCGGTTATGAATCTGCTCGACCGCCGAGATGTGCATGGCCGTGGGGAAAGTGTCGTTGGAGGACTGGCCTTTGTTGACGTCGTCGTTGGGATGGATCGGTTGCTTGCTTCCCAGTTCGCCGCCGGCGATTTCGATGGCGCGGTTGGCGATGACTTCGTTGGTGTTCATGTTGGTCTGGGTGCCGGAGCCGGTCTGCCACACGTACAAGGGGAAATGCAAATCGAGGGTGCCGGAGATCACTTCGTCCGCCGCCTGGACGATGAGGTCTTTTTTGTCGGCGGGTAATACGTGAAGGTCGGCGTTGACGATGGCGGCGGCTTTTTTGAGGATGCCCATGGCCCGGATGATCTCGCGCGGCATGGTTTCCCATCCGATGTTGAAATTGATGAGCGACCGCGCGGTCTGTGCGCCGTAATATTTATCGGCGGGAACCTTGATCTCCCCCATGCTGTCCGATTCCATCCGGTATTTCATAATTGTTCCCCTCTGAACGATGATATTGAAAAATTAGAATCTGTATTTTAACCACAGATGAACACAGATAAACACCGATGAAACCGAGATCCTTCGCTGGCGCTCAGGATGACCGGCGAGCCGCCGGTGGCAAATTTATCCTGTTAACCCTATCATCCTGTTATTCGTTCCTCCAAGACGTTGATGGTTATCACCTGTTTGGGAGGACCTGTCTGCCTTTGGTTCGGGCAAGGCCCGGAGCAAAATTGGGTCCAGCCTCAGGCTGGTTAACGCATGAAATAGTGTTCCGCTTCCGGTAAGTGTTCTGTTATATACGTTTTGAATTTTTTGAGCAAGCGTTGTTCCGTCTGTCGGACGGCTTCGCGGGTAATGTTATAGTGTTCGCCGATTTCTTTCAACGAGGTTGGGTCCTCGGACAGGATGCGGGTGGCAAACAGTTCTTTTTCAATGGGTTTCAGGTCTTCGAGGAAGGCCTCGATTTTCTCGTGGAGGGCTTCATGGAACTGGCTTTTTTCGATGGCCTGGGCCGGGTTCTTGCCGTCGCTCAGTGATGCGCCGGGGGTCATATCGCTGTCCGGGTGGCTGGGGGTATCCATCGAGACGTCGTAGGCGCCGAGGCTGGCCTGCACGTCGATGACGTCTTTTTCCGCGACGCCAAAATGCTCGGCGAGTTTCTTGGGCGAAGCGGTGAAGCCCTGCTCCTCCAGCTTGGCTTTTTCCTTTTGTAAATTATAGAGCAGCTTGCGGCGGGCGTTGGTGGTGCCGACGCGCACCAGCCGCCAGTTGTCGAGGATGTATTTCAGGATATAGGCCTTGATCCACCAGCTGGCGTAGGCGGGCAGGCGCACGCCGCGGAACGGGTCGAAGTTCTTCACCGCTTTCATGAGGCCGACGTTGCCCTCCTGGATGAGGTCCATCACGTTCTGCCATTCGCGCCGGAAGGTCATGGCGATTTTGACCACCAGCATGAGGTTGTTGGTGATGAGTTTGTAGGCGGCCTGGGCGTCGCCGGTTTCCTGATAGTGGAGGGCGAGTTCTTTTTCCTCGTCCTCGGACAGTTCCGTGTATTGCCGGATTTCGTTGATGTAGGCGGTCAGCGGGTCGAGCGGCGCCAGCGCGTCCGATCCACGCAGGACGGGCAGGGAACGAGAATCCTCCTCCTCTGGGCTCTCGTCGTCGAGTTCGTCGTCCAGCACTTCCGGTTCCAGCGGGAGAGGTTTCTCCTCCTCGTCACCGGGATGGGAATCGTCTGCTTCCTGGAGTTCCGATTTATGCTTTAAAGGCTCGTTCATAATCAACCATTTGTCCATTTAGCCGATTCCGCACCCATATTTGAGGGAATAGGAGCCGTTGAATGTCGCTCTTATACAAAGTACAATGGCGGCATGCGAATAGATATTTTTATAATACTCCTGGTAGGGGCGATTTTACTGTACCGCTGGTCCCAGAAGGCCTCTAAAGAAAAAGGCGACGGGCCTTCTTCCACGGAGATGGTCATGGACCCCAATTGCGAGATCTACATTCCGGAGACGGAAGCGATCCGGGCCACCATTGGCGGCAGGGACCATTTTTTTTGCAGTGAAAAATGCGCCGCTGAATACCGGAAATGGCACAGCACCGTATGAGATCGGTCCGAAAAGCCCCACATTTACCCATATTGTACCATAACCCGCAGGCAAACCCGGTTGGGGCGGGAGCCGCCGAAACGGGCCCGGGAGGACGCCGAAGCGGGCCCGGGACGCCGGGAGCGGGAGGCTGGAACCAGGAAAGGAAGCCTTGTGACGTATAAATCTGGATGGATGAAGGGGGTCGCTGTTGGCCTGATGTTAGGGGTGGCGGGGACCGCCCAGGCGGCGGAAGCGCCCAAGCCGTGCGAGCCGGTGGAGACGAAGGGGGTCAAGGTCGAGGGCTATATCTCGAAAAAATTCAAGCGGCAGAAGCGGGCGATCATCAAGGAGTTCAAGGAAATGGGATACACGCGAGCGGCGATCCGTCCGTTTCCCATGGGGAAGACCGCCAAGGTGATCGGTATCGGGCGCTGCGTTCCGGCTTACATTGCGCGTCATGTGATGGCGAAGGCGTTGAAGTACACCAGCGGTATTGAGAGCCTCGTCAACCAGACGTTTCTGCACACACACTGGATCGGTATCGGCACCACGACGTTTGATGAACCGTCCCAGCAGTTGGTGACGCAGGAGCAGGTCAAGCAGTTGATGAATCCTGCGTTGGGCGATGAGGAGTTTCATGCCTTGTACCGCAAATTTTCGGTGCAGGATGAAACCGTGCCTTACTTTGGGCTGACACCGAAGAACGCGAAGAAAGTGACCGAGTGAGGTGAGTCCTCCGGCCTCAACTTAGAAAGCGCGAAACTCCTTGACCAGAAAAATCGGGGTTTTCCCTGTCGTGCCGATATACACCATAAACAGCATGACCTCGCCATTCTTTTTGACGTCTCTTTTGAGATGGGCGACCAGGATTTCCTGAATGGGAAGCCAATAGGTCTGGCCTTTCTCCCTCACCTTGATTTCCTTTTTGTAGGTCTTGGCCAGCAGGGCGGTATCTTTTTTCGCTGCTTCGCCCCACATTTTGATGAAAGAGCGACGGTCCCGCTTCATATTGCGCACCTTCCCCAGAAATAGAGCGGTAGATCGAAGGGGGTCTCCCTTGGGATGGAGATTGATGGCCACCACGCCCTTGGGAACTTTGCGGTTGCTGAGAGGGCTTGCGTGCTTTGCGGTGATGTCCGCCAGGGTTGCAGGATCGTAATCATTCCAACCGGCCCAGGCGGTTCCGGTGAGGGTGGTGCACAGCAGGCCGATCAGGATTTTGATGCGCCACTTCATGATACGTTGCTCCTAATAAAATGAAATTGTTCCAATAGTAATAGTGTAATAGGTAGGGCTGAAGGGTCAATCGGATAATTAAAGCATCCCGACTCATTTTCTGGCACTGGCAGAGAAGCGCTGTTAAGATGGTGCTGACAATCTGATTTTGGAACCGATGTCCCAATGCTCCCCAACCTCAAACTCATACAATAACCGGATGACCACTCTCGACCTCATCGCCTGGCTGATGTTCATCACCGCCGGGTTCAGTTACCTCAACCACCGTTTCCTCAAGTTTCCCACCAGCATCGGGCTGATGGCGATTGCCCTCGTGTTTTCGATGATCTTGCTCGCGCTGGGAGAATTAAAATGGATTCCCGGGCTGGAGGATTCCGCGCGGGCGCTGTTGGAGTCCATTGACTTCAACCAACTGGTTCTGCACGGGATTTTGGGGGCGCTTCTGTTTGCCGGCGCCTTGCACATCAATCTGGAAGATCTGGCGAAACAGAAATGGATCATCACCCTGCTGGCATCCGTCGGCGTGGTGTTGTCGACGACCATCGTCGCCGGGTTGATGTACTTTGTGTTGGGATGGCTGGGCATTGGCATCCCCTTCATCTATTGTCTCGTGTTTGGCGCGTTGATCTCGCCGACCGATCCCATCGCAGTGATGGCCATTTTAAAAACCGTTGGCGCGCCCAAGGCGTTGGAAACTAAAATCGCCGGCGAGTCGTTGTTCAATGATGGCGTGGCGGTGGTGATCTTCATCGTGCTTCTGGATATTGCCATCGGTACCCACGAGCCGTCGTTTGTTTCGATCACGGTTTTGTTTTTGAAGGAAGCAGTGGGCGGCGCGTTGTTCGGTCTGGCGGCGGGTTACGGAGCATACCGTATGTTGCGCACGGTGGACAATTATCAGGTCGAGGTCTTGATCACAATCGCGCTGGTGTTTGCCAGCTATGCCGCGGCGGAGGCGATACACGTCTCTGCACCCATCGCGGCGGTGGCGGCGGGATTGCTGATCGGCAACCACGGCCGGACGCTGGCCATGTCCGAGAAAACCATCGAACATGTCGATATGTTCTGGGAGCTGGTGGATGAAATTTTAAATGGGATATTGTTTGTTCTGTTGGGATTTGAGCTGTTGATCGTGACGTTCGACCTGTCCAGTTTCAAGGCCGCTGTGATAGCGATACCCGTTGTCCTGCTGGCGCGGTTGATCGGGGTGAGCCTGCCCATCTGGCTCATGAAATTCAAGCGTGAGTTCAGTCCGAACGCCATCAAGGTGTTGACGTGGGGCGGGCTGCGGGGAGGTATTTCCGTGGCGCTGGCGTTATCGCTGCCCGCATCTCCCGAACGCGAACTGATTTTAATGATGACCTATGTGGTGGTCGTGTTTTCCATCCTCGTTCAGGGATTGACCATCGGCAAACTGGTCCAGCGGGGACTAAAAAATTGACGGCGCCCCGGCACGTTGGATTTCCTTCTTATGATTATCCCCGTCGGACGAGACGGGCGGCGTGGGAAATGGTTTTATCGTTTTTGTCGTACCAGTAGGGACAACCGTTGAGGTAAAAAACGATCTGGCCTTCGGAGCCGCGTTCGTCGCTGGTCCAGGAGCAGTTGCCCGCTCCCGGTGGAAACACCGCATCGATCTTGATATCTCCCCCCTTGAAATCCTTGTTCAGTTTTTGCTCGTCGTACAGGGAAGAGGCTTCGTGGATGGTCGGCAGTCGCCAGTCCGAATGTCCTGCGAATTTTTTCTCGTTCATTTCCTTTGCATACTCATTGGCTTCATCCCAGGACAACTCCTTGTCCTTGTCCAGGCGGGAATCGTTGGCCATCCACATGAGGCTGGTCAGGGAATCGTATATGGTGTTGTCGTCGGTTTTGATAAAACGTGATTTGGGTTTTTCCATGATCGTCTCACTTGCAATAATAAAACGCCCAGCTGACAGACACCGCCGGACGGATATTTTTAATAGGATTGTGGAGGGCTATCTTAACCTTTCCCGCCGACCCTGTAAAGGTCTTCCCGCCGGTCGGCAAACAGGTCGTTGTGCCCGTTGATTCGCTTGTTCCGGGCCTTTGCGAGGTCGATTTCCACCACGTGGGCTTCCTCCCGGTCCTCAGAGGCGCGGACCAGAACCGTGCCGTCCGGGTCGACCACCTGGCTCTGGCCGATAAATTTCAGGGATTCTCCAGGAATGCGTTTTTCAGTGCCCACACGGTCGGAGGTTACGGCGTATACCCGGTTTTCCAGGCACCGGGTGATCATGGCCTGCGGGCAGTGGGGGAGCACCAGGTTGGCCGGGTGGGCGATGATATCCGCCCCCTGCAGGGCCAGTGTGCGGGCTGTTTCCGGGAACCGCCAGTCGAAGCAGATCATGATCCCGATCTTCGCGAACCCGGCATCGAACACAGTGAACGGTAGATCTCCCGGTTGAAAGAAATTATTTTCGGAATCGAAAATGTGAGCTTTCCGGAATTTCCCGATGAAACCTTTGGGGCCTACGATCACTGCTGAATTATAGAGGGTTTCGCTATCCCGTTCCGCCAGCCCAGCAACCATCACCATCCCCGTATCACGGCCCCAGTCCATCAGAAACCGGGTGGTGGGTCCGTCGGGGATGGATTCGGAAAGATTCTGCGCTTCGTTCAGGGACTTAAACTGGTAACCGGTATTGAATAATTCGGGGAGGACCAGCAGGTCGGCCTTGCGTTCTCCCCAGAGTTTTTTCGCATGGCTGAGGTTCGCCTCCATGGCCCCGAATTCAGGGTTGGTTTGGACAAAACCTACTTTGATATTGGATAACATAGTTTATTGTACAACAGAAACACCGGGCAAACCTATTTAGACAGGATCACAGGATAAAATCGGGAAAAGAATCAGGGCAAACAAAGATCCTTCACGGAGTTTATCTTGAGCCTGCCGAAGGGTTCAGGATGATAAATTGAATGTGTTTTGTCATTCTGAGCGGAATGGAATGGAGCGAAGAATCTGTATTTTCTCTAAGAGAGAAGAGGAATTATTATCAGATTTTATCCTGTTATCCTGTCAATGGTTTTTCTGTGCCCTCTGTGGTGAGAGGGGTTTGGTCAGAGACGAGAGTTCTGGTTGCGGAGCAGGTGGTCGATCAGAACCAGCGCGACCATGGCTTCGGCCATGGGCACGGCGCGGGGCGCGACGCAGGGATCGTGCCGTCCTTCGACCCGGATTTTGGTTTTTTTGCCTTTCTGGGTGACGGTGTCCTGCTCGCGGTTGATGGAGGATGTGGGTTTCACCACCATGCGTACCACGACATCGTTGCCGTTCGAAATACCGCCGAGGATGCCGCCGGCGTTGTTGGTTTTCGTGGTGATCTTTTTACCTTTGGTGGTGAAGACGTCGTTGCATTCCGATCCTTTAAGCCGCGCGGCTTCGAATCCGATACCGACTTCCACGCCCTTGACGGCCGGTAGGCACATCAGGGCTTTGGCGAGGTCGGCGTCCAGCCGGTCGAACACCGGCTCGCCGAGTCCGGACGGAACTCCCTGTGCCACCACTTCGATCACTCCACCCAGCGAATCGCCTTCTTTCCTGGCCTGCATGATGGCCTCCACCATCTGCTCCGCCACTTTTTTATCCGGGCAACGGACGATATTTTTTTCAATTTCTTTCTGGCTGAAGGTTTGCGCGACGTATTCGCCGATCTGGCGGGTGAAGGCGAAGACCTTGATTTTGTGCCGGGCCAGAAGCTTTTTGGCGACAGCTCCGGCGGCCACACGGCCCACCGTTTCGCGCGCACTGGAGCGTCCTCCGCCGCGGTAATCGCGGAAGCCGTATTTCTGGTCATAGGTGAAATCAGCATGACCGGGCCGGTACAGGTGCTTGATCAATTCGTATTTGGAGGAATCGGCGTCCGAGTTTTCCACCATCATGGCCAGCGGGGTGCCGGTGGTTTTACCGTTGAAGAT
Source organism: Nitrospinaceae bacterium (assembly GCA_965237905.1). Classification (GTDB taxonomy): domain Bacteria; phylum Nitrospinota; class Nitrospinia; order Nitrospinales; family Nitrospinaceae; genus SZUA-226. Next base: position 1,954,053 of record OZ250172.1, read on the forward strand.
TCCGGACAGGAATCGAATTTGATCCGGTTCTTTACGGGTGGTGGTGACTTTGCTTTGTCCGGTACGGCGGCGGTCGAGCTCGACTTGAATATCTTTTTCGGAAAGGGGCAGGCCGGCGGGACAGCCGTCCACCACGACACCGATGCCAGGGCCATGCGATTCGCCCCAGGTGGTTATTCTGAATAATTGTCCAAATGTGTTGCCGGGCATGACGATATTTTGAGTAAGGGGTGTAACAACAGACGTTCACCAACCGGCGGGAAGGAGATAGAAATCAACCGGTTAAGAATGGGCCAGGAAATAAAAAAAGCAGGGGAAACCCTGCTTGTTCGGCGCTCCGGAATTTCCGGGAAACCCGAGAAAAACCTTTATTTGAAAAGGGTTTTAATCGGCGGAGATTTCCAGTTCACCGTCCACCAACTCCCGCAGTTCCTTGCCCGCTTTAAAAAAGGGCACCCTTTTGGCGGGGACATCCACCCGATCTCCGGATTTTGGGTTCCTTCCGATGCGTGCATTTCTGCTTCGGACTCGAAAACTGCCAAACCCCCTCAATTCAACCTTTTTTCCTTGCGCCAGAGACTCGGTAATACTTTGAAAGACAGTATTGACCACAACCTCAGCCTGCTTTTTGGTCAGGTTGATCTGCCCCGCAACCTTTTCTACCAATTCCGCTTTGGTCATTTAAGTGAGTCCCCCCCTTAGAAAAGTTTGGGCGAGTATATCATTAACTCTATGCAAGTCAAGCGTTTTGAAGATTTGGGACGGTGCATTTGTGACCTGTTCGGATAGGAAACACCAAGTGAAATTCCGGCGATCAAGGGCCCTAATTTTTTGAATTTTTACGGTTTATGGAGTTGTGGCAAACCTCAAAGAGGTTTTCAAAGGTAAAACTCCTGAGCCAGAAAATCGTCGGTATAGGAATTTTATTGAAAAAAATGGTCTAACTTGGCAACCAAAGAAATTGCAGGGAAGGAAACTGCGACGGCATCCAATTGGCCTTGAACTCTTTGGGGAGGGAACTCCCCATGAACCATTCCATGAATCCTTTAGGGGGCTCTTCCCACATCACCTTGGGTCGGCCTTCGATGCCCACGGCTTCTCCCAATTTGGCAATCACGTCTTCGAGTCCACCCATTTCATCAACCATCTTCAATTCAAGGGCTTGTCGTCCGGTGAATACCCGGCCATCGGCCAGTTTTCGGGCTTCCTTGGTGGTGATGTTGCGGCCTTGAGCGACGGCATCAACAAATTGCTGGTGAACATCATCCACCACGCGTTGCAGGTAGACCCGTTCTGCGGCGGTCATTTTACGGGCGGGCGAGCCGACATCCTTATACTTCCCGCTTTTGACCACCTGCGGCTCCAACCCGATTTTTTCCATCAATTTCTCAGCGTTACCGAACGCCATAATCACACCGATACTGCCGGTCAGGGTGCCGGGGTTGGCAAAAATCCGGTCGGCCGCCACCGCGATGTAATAACCGCCGGAAGCGGCGAGACTGCCCATGGACGCGTAGATTTTCTTATTATCCGCCCGGACCCTGAGGACCTCGTCGTAAATTTCCTGTGAGGGTCCCACGGCACCTCCCGGCGAATCAATCCTCAAAATGATGGCCTTGATTTCATCGTCGCGGCGGTATTTGGAAAGCTGGCGAACGATGTTCCTGGAGTCCATGATTTGTCCACTGATTTCCACCAAAGCGATTTTTTCCTTGCCGTCGTCGAATCCTCCGTCCGAAAGATAACGGCCGAATACTGAGGATAAAACCAGTAGGGCGACCAGACCTAATGTGAAATAAAGCAAGGTACGGCCAAACGATTTTTTCGGTTTTTCTACAGGCGGTATGGGTTGCATTCAGAACCTCTGAGTTTATTCTTCGGTTTTAGTTTCCTCCTCATCCTCTGAAGGGATATCTAATTGTACCTCTTCCAGATCGATCTGTGAAGGATCCAGGTTCTCTTTGTAAGCTTTAATGCTGAGGCCGATTTTTTTGCTGGTGGTATCGACCTTGATCACCTTGGCCGTGATTTCGTCTCCCACCTTGACCACTTTCTCCGGATGTGTCACTTTTTCAGAACTCAGTTGGGAGACGTGGATCAAACCTTCCAGGCCGTCGTCGAACTCCGCGAAGGCTCCAAAACCGGTAACCTTGATAATGATGCCGGTGACTTCTTTCCCAATAGGATACTGATCGGGAATATTTTCCCAGGGATCGGCTTCGAGTTGCTTGATGCCCAGGGAAATGCGGCAGGCGTCCTTATCGATGTTCAGCACTGCGGCGGTGACTTTATCCTTCTTCTTGAGTACTTCAGAAGGATGCTTGATCTTCTTGTTCCAGGACAAGTCGGAGATGTGGATCAATCCGTCCACTCCGTCTTCCAGCTCGATAAACGCACCGAAATCGGTCAGGTTCCGTACCAGCCCTTCGACCTCGGTACCGATGGGATATTTCTGTTCGATACTGTCCCACGGGTTGGGCTCGATCTGCTTCATGCCCAGGGAAATCCGTTTCTTTTCTTTGTCCAGCGTCAGCACCACCGCTTCCACCGTATCGCCGATGCTCACCATCTTGCTGGGATGTTTGACATGGCGGCTCCATGACATTTCGGAAACGTGGACCAGGCCCTCGATGCCTTTTTCCAACTCCACGAAAGCGCCGTAGTCGGTGATGCTCACCACTTTGCCGGAGATGCGGGTTTTGACCGGGTACTTGTTGTCCACGTCCACCCATGGGTCCGGAGTGATTTGTTTGAGGCCCAGGGAGACGCGCTCTTTTTCCTTGTCGTATTTGAGGACCATTACCGTCACCTTGTCGCCGATAGCGAACATTTCGGAGGGATGGTTGACGCGTCCCCAGGACATGTCGGTGATGTGAAGCAGGCCGTCGATGCCGCCCAAGTCGATGAACACTCCGTAATCGGTGATGTTCTTGACGATGCCCTCCACTTGGTTGCCTTCTTCCATCTTGGTCAGGGTACCGGCGCGAGCCTGTTTGCGTTCCTCCTCGAGCAGGATACGGCGCGAAAGCACGATGTTGCCGCGCTTTTTGTTCATCTTGATGATTTTCATCTGGAACTTTTCGCCGATCAGTTTTTCCAGGTTGCGTACCGGGCGCAGATCGATTTGCGAGCCGGGTAGAAATGATTTGAGTCCAATGTCGACCGTCAAGCCGCCTTTGGCTTTGGCCACCACGATGCCTTCGATAATTTCCTCCGCCTCGAAGGCCGTGACCAGTTTTTCCCAGATTTTGATCTTGTTGGCTTTTTCTTTGGACAGAACGACAATGCCGTTGTTGTCTTCTACGCGCTCGAGAAAGACTTCTATCTCATCCCCGACTTTTAGATCCTTTTCCGCTTCGGGGAATTCGCTGTGGCTGATCATGCCCTCGGATTTAAAGCCGACGTCGACGGTGACCAATCCCTTGGACAGCCCCAATACTTTGCCTATGATGATTTCGCCTCCCCGGAAATTCTTGAGGCTCTTGTCGAAATACGCCTCCATTTCCGCATGCGCGGCTTTTTCTTCCTTCGTTAATTCCTCTTCCATTTCCATTGTGTCGTCAAGATCAAAAACTGCTTTTACCACGTTACTTCTCCTTCATATTTCAGGTTAAGGTTAATAAAATTAACTTCACTGTGAATGGACCGGACCGATCATTTCGATCATATAAGCCACCACGTCGTCGATGTTCATTTGGGTGGTGTCCAGCCGAATCGAGTCCTTCGCCGGTACCAATGGCGATACTTCCCGATTCTCATCTTCATAATCCCGTTGTTGCAATTGCTCGTAAATTTTTTCAAATGTCACTTCAGGAGACTTGGCTTTGATTTCTTCGTGGCGCCGTTGGGCCCGCTCTTTCTGGTCGGCGACCAGAAAAAACTTTTTATCTGCATCGGGAAAGACCACTGTCCCGATATCCCGGCCGTCCATGACCACGTTGCCGTTGCGTCCCATATCCTGTTGTTGCGCGACCATGACCTCGCGCACCGCTTTGTTCGCGGCGACGATAGCGGCCAGCTGCCCGATGGTTTCCGTCTTCAGGACCGGAGTCAAATCCTCTCCGTCGACCATCACCTTTTGGCGCTCGGTTCCCGGTTGAAACTCGAGAGAAATGTTACGGGCCACCTCGGCGATCCGCTCCGCGTCTCCTGGATCGATTCCTGCCTGTTGAGATTTCCACGCCACCGCACGGTACATCGAGCCGGTTTCAATATATTTAAAATTCAGGCGCGAGGCGATGAGCCGGGCTACGGTGCTTTTGCCGCTCCCCGCCGGCCCGTCAATGGCGATGATCATGTATTGGTTTCCACCAGCTTGCCCCGGTGAACGTTCGCATTGGCGAAGGTTTCCTGCAAGGCATCGGCCTGATCCTGTTCGATCAGAGTTTTAATGTTTTCCAGCGCATCTTGGAATTGATCTATCAGTTTAACAACCGGAAGCTTGTTTGCCAGACAAATATCACGCCACATCACCGGATCGCTGGAAGCAATGCGGGTAATGTCCTTCAACCCTCCGCCCGACATCGAGAGAATATCTCCGTAACTTTCGGTTTTAACGTTCGCTACCGTGTTCATGAGTGCATACGCCACGACATGCGGCAAATGGCTGAGCGCTCCGAATACTGTGTCATGTTCATGAGCGTCCATCGTCAGGGTTTGCATCCCCACCTCGGTCCACAATTCGGTCACCCGCTGAAGGGCTTCGGTCTGGGTGTTCGCGGTGGGCGTAATGATGCATTTCGCGCCGGTCAGCAAGTCCGCGCTGGCGGCTTCCAGGCCGGATTGTTCTCCGCCTGCGATCGGGTGCGCCCCCACGTAATAAATAGAATCGGGCATCAGGGCATCGACTTCCTCGACCAACCGGCCCTTGACCGACCCGGCGTCGGTAATGATGCATCCGTCCTGGAGAAACGGAATCATCTCCCGGACACGCTCCGCCAGAACGCCCACTGGTGTGCACAGGACGATGAGATCGGAACCTGCGACGGCGGTTTTCAGATCCGTCGATCCGGAATCGATGACGTTCTTCTTCTGCGCTTGCTTGAGGTTGTCGGCATTTCTACCGAACCCGACAATCTTTTTCACCAGCTTGCGTTGCCGGCAGGATTGCGCCAGCGACGCGCCGATCAGCCCCACGCCCAGGATAGTCATTTGTTGAAACGGTTTCATATCGTCTAATCGTGGTTGGGGTACGATCCCAGCACCCGGAGGAAAATGCAACGTTTGCCCACCGAGCGAATCACTTTATCAATATGAGGGTCATCCATATGGCCCTCGAAATCTACAAAGAACAGGTATTCCCACGACCGATTTCTCAGCGGTCGGGATTGTATTTTGGTCAGGTTGATCTGGTTGCGCGCGAACAACTGCAGAACCTTCAGGAGCGAACCGGCTTCGTCCTCGATGGAGAACATGACCGACGTTTTATTGCGTTTGGCTTTCTTCGCTTTTTCCCGGCTGATGACGAGAAAGCGGGTGGTGTTTTTCGAGCGGTCCTCTATTCTTTCGGCGATGATTTTGAGGTCATAACATTCCGCCGCCAGTTTCCCGGCCACCGCCGCGGCCTGGTCGTCTTTGCTGGCGAGTGCCGCCGCCACCGCCGTGCTGGAGGTGGTCACCTGTTCGATGCCGGCCGCGTTCTGGTTGAGCCAGTTGCGGCACTGGGCGAGCGGTTGCGGATGCGAATAAATCTGGCGGACCTTTTTAGGGTCGCCGGACCTGGATAAATAATAAAGGGAGATCCCCAATTTCACCTCATCGCAAATCACCAGGGGCGAATCGACGAAACAATCCAGCGTCAGGTTGACCACGCCTTCGGTGGAATTTTCAATAGGCACCACACCGTAATCGGCATGGCCCTGCTCGACTTCGTAAAAAATGGATTCAATGCCGCTGGTTGGAACGAAGACGGAGGAATGGCCGAACTGCTTGATCGCCGCCTGATGTGAGAAGGTGGTTTCCGGACCGAGATAAGCGATGTTGAGCGGTTTTTCCAGGGCGAGGGTGGCGGAGAAAATCTCACGGAAAATACATTCCACCGCCTCTTCGGGAAGGGGACCCGGATTGGCCTGCTTCATGCGCTCGATGATCTCCCGCTCACGATGCGGAACGTGGAAATGGTTCGAGTCGTTTTTTTTGGATTTTTCCTGGCCGATTTGGATGGCCAGATTGGCGCGCCGGTTGAACAGTTGCAGTAATTTTTCGTCTATCTTGTCGATCTGGTCGCGAATCTCATCAATTTTTGGCAATGCAAAAGGTACCGCCCTTTCGTAGGATTTCCGAAAAACCGTTAGGTTTTCAATGGATAAGGTTGATCATTCCATAGGTTGGCCCTAGAATGCAAGCACTAATTAAAGCCAACCGCTTGTTTTTAAACTTTATGAGGGGGAAATCATGATTCTTCTGGAATTCAGCATGTCACCGATGGACAAGGGCGAAAGCGTCAGCCCGTACGTCAGCCGGTCTTTGGATATCATCTCGAACAGCGGGGTGCCGTACCGCCTGGGTCCTATGGGCACCTGCCTGGAAGGGGAATGGGACGAGGTCATGGGCGTCATCAAGCAATGTCTGGATAAGATGAGTTCAGACTGTGATCGCATTACCTGTTCCATCAAGATCGATTACCGCAAGGGGAAAAGCGGCCGGCTCGAATCGAAAATGGCCTCCGTCGAAGCCAAACTGGGGAAGAAGTTGAATACTTAAAACAAATTTAACCACAGATGAACACAGATAGACACCGATGAAACCCGGAGCAGGGAGGAGGGAACACGGAGAAAATTTGCTACGGGCCTTGCCTGGTCGGCCGTTCACCGGCGTTTATTTTGATCCACAACTCTTTTTCAGCCAATGGGCGAATTCAGCTTCGGTCATTTTTCCGGCGGTGAGGTCGAGGATGGCCTGGGTGGTTTCGGCTTCGGGGGCGTTCATCAATTTTCCGTTGCGGGTCAGGAATACGAAACCGGTCATGAAGGCGGTGCGCTTGTTGCCGTCGACAAAGGGATGGTTTTTGAGGATGCCGTAGATGTAGACTGTCGCCAAGGTGAAGAGATCGGGGTCTTCGTAATGGAATATTTGTTGGGGCCGGGACAAGGCAGAATCGAGCAGCGCTTCGTCCCGGATGCCGGCAGGGCCGCCGAATTCCGCCAGCAGGACATCGTGCAGGGTCAACACCACCTCGCGCAGGACCCAGACGGGTTCCTTCATTCGGCCAAGGCGCGCAAGGTGTTGCGGTAATGACTCATGCCTTCTTCGGCCAACCGCATCTGTTTTTCAAATTCGGGGTCGTAAGGGGTGATCCGGTAACTGCCATCCGGGGTCTCGACCAGAAAAATCTTATCCCCGTCCTTTAAATGCAGACGTTTAAGCACTTCCCGGGGCAGTGTCACCCCCAGTGAGTTGCCGACTTTCCTGACTTTCAAATCCAACATCATGCTCTCCAAATGTTATTACATTAGTAATAACATTGCTTGAGTGATATGTCAATTCCTATTTCTGCAGTGACTTTTTAACCTTTTGCGGGCAGGCTTTATGTTTTCTGATATGGTCCCGAATATTCTCCGCCATGATGGGGTCCGGGTCCAGAAAGGATAACTTGACCAGTTTGATGAATTGGTCTTCGGTGAGTTCCCTAGATAACCAATAATGAAATGTTTCGTTTCTTTCGTTTTCGGAGTCGGACTCGTTTCCCGGTTGGAATAGCTTTCTATGCGCTAAAAACATCTCATCCGGATACAGACCCCATGCCAGCCATTCTTTCGGGAAATGCAATAGTTCCGCCAATCTGTTTTTAGTGAACTTCGGAATTTCATGTTTGGTGTAGCCGAAGAGTTCCATTCTAAGAGATTCCGTGCAGTCCTTGTGCCGGTTAATCGAGCTTCTCATGTATTTCCCGGACTTTTCAAATAAAGACAACTGGAACAATTTTTTTATTTGTACTTCGGTTAAACTCCCTTCCAGCCAATAGAAAAAGGCATCCAGTCTGAAATTCCTGTAACTTCCCTCATCGGCAGCCGTTTCATAGAATTTGTATAATTCCTCCAGCATTGCGTCTGGAAGCATATCCCATTCCTGCCACTCTTTTGGAAAGCGGCACTTATCCAAAAATTCATTTTTATTCATCAAATCCATCACAGTAAATCCCTCAATATTAACCGATGTAAGAGTTGTGGAAGTTCCTTTATAGGATAAAGGGGCCAAGCCGGAAGGGGTAGCAAAAATTAGGAGTATAATGGGGGTATGCCTAAACCCGATGTGTCAAAGCGGCTGCGCTTTTGGAGCCGATTCACCCTTTTTGTGGGAATGGTCGCTCTGGGGCTCTATTTTGTATTTGATCCAACTACGCCTAAACTTTACAAATTGTTGATGACCCTTGGTGTGCTGGGATTCCTGCTGTTTTTCTTTATGGGAAGCGGCGGCGGAAAAGGCGGGCCGTTGGGAGGCAAAGCTCCGCCGACAAGATGGTTTGGCGGACATTAAAACCTTCCCTGCATTTCCCTTCGACTTTATAACAAAAGCCCCACGCCTGCTGGCATGGGGCTTTCAATTAATAGAGCGTGATCTATACTTCCGCCTTTTAAACCGCAGGTTACTTGTTATGCGGTCAAGCGACGGGAGCCAAACTGCCCAATATGGAGTTGAGTGTAGCGCTGGGACGCATCCCCGCCTTCACCTTTTCCGGGTCCGGGTGATAATAACCGCCCAAATCAACCGACTTTCCCTTAGCGGCGGTCAGCTCTCCAAGAATCACATCCAGTTTAGCCTCCAGATCTTTGGCGACTGGAGTGAAATGATCTTTGAGAGCCTGATCATCACTTTGTGCGGCCAACTCCTGTGCCCAGTAAAGCGCCAGGTAAACATGGGTTCCGGCATTATCCAACTGACCGACCTCACGGCCGGGGGACTTTTTGTTTTCCATCAACTTGCCGCTGGCCCGTTCAAGGGTGTCTGCCAGGACTTGAGCTTTGGCATTGTTGCGGGTCCGGGCCAAATGCGCCAACGATTCCGAAAGCGCTAAAAATTCACCCAGAGACTCCCATCGCAAATGTCCTTCTTTGACAAACTGCTGAACATGCTTGGGTGCTGAACCCCCTGCTCCGGTTTCAAAAAGGCCACCCCCTGCAATCAGCGGTACGATAGACAGCATTTTGGCGCTGGTGCCCAGTTCCAGGATCGGGAACAGATCGGTCAGGTAATCACGCAGAACATTGCCGGTCGCGGAGATCGTGTCCTGACCCGCTTTGGCACGTTTCAGTGAGTGATTCATGGCATCCACCGGCGCCATGATCTGGATATCCAGACCGTTCGTATCGTGATCCTTCAAATAACGGTTTACCTTTTCAATGATCTGCGCGTCATGCGCTCTGTTTTTATCCAACCAGAAAACAACCGGAGTTGAAGATAATCGAGCTCGATTGACCGCCAGCTTCACCCAATCCTGGATCGGGATGTCTTTGACTTGGCAGGCGCGGAAGATGTCTCCTTCTTCCACATCAAGTTCATGCAAAGTATTCCCGGCGCCATCAATCACCCGGATAGAACCTTTGCCGGGCGCTTCAAACGTTTTGTCGTGGGAACCGTATTCCTCCGCTTTTTGCGCCATCAGGCCGACATTGGGAACCGTACCCATCGTGGTCGGATCAAATTCGCCGTTCTCCCGGCAAAAATCGATGGCCGACTGATAAATACCGGCATAACTGCTGTCCGGGATCATCGCCAGAGTGTCATGCTCCTTGCCGTCCGTGCCCCACATTTTGCCGGAGGTACGAATGGAGGCCGCCATGGAGGCATCGATAATGATATCGCTCGGAACATGCAGATTGGTGATCCCTTTGTCGGAGTCCACCATCGCGAGCTCCGGCCCATTTTTCAGGCAGGCTTCAATATCGGCTTTGATCTCATCCTGTTGCGCGGCGGGCAGACCTCCAATTTTGGCATAGACGTCGCCTATGCCGTTGTTGGCGTTAACGCCTAATTCCTTAAACACTTTTTCATGCTTCTTGAAAGCGTCTTCGAAATAAACGGTCACGCCATGACCAAAGATGATCGGGTCGGAAACTTTCATCATGGTGGCCTTCATGTGCAGAGACAATAATACCCCCTGCTTCTTGGCTTCCGGCATTTGTTCCTTGATGAATTTGCGTAAGGCACTACGGCTCATCTTGGTGGCGTCGAACACGTCGCCTGCGTCCAGTTTGATGCCGTCCTTCAGTACCTTCGTGCTTCCGTCCGCGCCGACAAATTCAATTCTGGCTTTCCCGGCTGACGGCTCGGTAATGGTCGCGGATTTTTCGTTGGAGCGAAAATCGCCGCTTTTCATGGCCGCTACATTTGTTTTGGAGTCTTTGGACCATTTGCCCATTTTGTGCGGATTGCTCTTAGCGTAATTTTTGACCGAAACGGCGGCCCGGCGATCCGAGTTGCCCTGTCGCAAAACGGGGTTGACTGCGCTTCCCATGACCTTGCCGAACCTGGCTTGGATGTCCTTTTCCTCGTCAGTTTTGGGATCTTCCGGGTAGTCGGGAATATTGTAGCCCTGGGATTGCAATTCTGCGACGGCCGCTTGTATTTGCGGAAGGGACGCGCTGATATTCGGAAGCTTGATGATATTGGCTTCCGGCTTCATTACGATTTCACCCAGCAACGCCAGATCATCCGGTTGCTGTTGTTCCTTGGTCAGCCTGTCGGGAAATTGCGCAATGATTCTGCCTGCAAGCGAAATATCCCTGGTACCCACATTAAGGTCTGCCACTTGCGTGAACGATTGAATGATCGGAAGAAAAGATCCGCTTGCAAGTTCAGGTGCTTCATCAACTTTCGTATAAATGATATCTAGTTGTTCTGACATGGTTTTTCCCCATATAGTAGTGAAAAATTACTTAAGAATATACAATGTATCAATCAGCCCGACAGCCGAACTCATTGAAAGTCGCTAAATTTAGTTTTCCAAATTGCGCATAATATAGCCTAAGTTAAGACAAAACTCATCAATTTTTTGGCTCTCCACGGGGAAATTGGGCCTCAAAAACAGCCTGGTTTTTCTTTTTCTGGGCTGATCACTCCAAATCCTCCAGTTTTTTGACCAGGAGGGTGTTGATCAGGCGTTCTTTCACCCGCTGAATCAGCGGCGGAAAGTTCAGTTTGCGTCCATCCAGTGACACCGAAAATACATCGATGCCTCGACCGCCCCGGGTGGCGATTTTGGCGCGGTGGGGCCGGATGCCGAAGTTCCGGAACGTGTGGGCAATTTTATACAGCATGCCGGGATGGTCGCACGCTTCGATGCGGATCAGGGTAAAGGGGTTTTCCGAGTAGTTTTCGACCTGGATTTGAGGTTCGATGGCCGCCTCACCGAGTGTCTCGTTCAACAGCCGGGTACGTTCCTTAAGCAAAGCGCCCAGGGTTTTGGTTTGGTCCAACAGGTCTTTGAGATTGCTTTCAATTTCCTTCCACACGTTTTCGACACTGCCAAAAATATTGATAGCCTTCTGACTGCCCACCTGAACGACGATGATGACGAGGCCATCCTGCCTCGAAAAAATTTGCGCGGAGAGAATGTTCAATGCCCGCGCGGTCAGGGTGCCCACCAGGTCCTTGAACAGGCCGGCATTGCTTTGGCCGCACAGGGTCAAATCGAAAAATTCCCCAGAGGGATGGTCGACGAATTGAATTGCAAAGTCCTCGTCTCCTTTTTTCTCCACCAGTCGGATGTGGTCCACGATATCGCTGGAGTCCGCGGTATGCAGATAATCGTCCGGCATGGTCTCCAGATGCTGGTCGATGGCTTCTTTAGATAGTTGATCGGCCAGTTTGGAATAGACCGCCTGACGGGTGGTCTGGGGTTTTTCGTCTAAAGATTCCGGCCGCACCAGATAGTTGTGGGTGCGTTGGTACGCCTCGGTCAGTAGGATTTTTTTCCAGGAGGTCCAGGTTCCCGGCGCCACCGCGTTCAGCTCAGCGTAACTCAACAGCAGCAGGAGGCCGAGTTTCTGCGGCGTTTCGGCGATTTGACCCAGTTTGCGGATGATCGTTGGATTATGAATGTCCTCATGAAAGGCAATTTCATTCAGGGTGTGCAATTCACTGATCAGAAAAACCAGAAGCTCACGTTGTTCCGGGGTCAACGTTAAATCCTTGAACACGCGGGATAGCGATTCGCGGGTTTGTGCAGTTGTTGATTCCTCTCCTTCCTTTTCCAGAGAATGCAGAAGACACGCCAGTTTGAGAATCACCCGGTGATCCGTTGCGTCGTACAGTTCCTGAAATTTTTTCAGACCCTCGTCCGGCCGGTCAGGTAGGTTTTCCAGAAAATGGACCATGCGCAGGGCATGTTCGTCTGCGGTGGAGCGGTGATAGAAATCGTAACTGATCCGGTACTGCGATTGACCGAATTCGGGAACCAGCAGGGCCAGCAGGTTGACCTCGTGCATCAGGTCCAAAACATTTTCCGAGTGTGGATGATCCAGAATGTCGAATAGAAATTCCGCCACCTTGGGGCTTGCAATGTAATGGGAATCCACGAGATCCACGTTTTGGCGAATCAGGCGATTCAGTTGCGTGTCCGGTTGCAATCCATACTGCTGGCACAGTTGGAATGCTTTGAGAAATAACGACAGATCGTTTTTAAACAAGTCCTCATTCAAATCCTGCGCGGACAGTTTGTTTTTTTTGATAATGAATCCGTTTTCCAGGTTGGTCTGTTGCAGTTGCGTCAGGATATTTTGGAGCGTCGGTTTGACTTCGAGGCATCGGTGGAATATATCTGCGCTTATATGCCGTATCCGGGTGGTGTGCATGAAATAATTGCGCATGAGGGATTCGGCATCGCCTTCACCCTCTTCCCCGCGGTAACCCAGGTGTGCCGCCAGTTCCTTTTGAATGCCCATCTCCAGCACATCGGACTTCTTGCCTTTCTGGTAATGCAACTCGTTGCGGACCCTCAGTAGAAAATCCACCGATTCCCCCAGTTGATTCAGCTCCTCCGGGGTGACCACATCGGTCCGTTGAATTTCCTGAAGAGAGATGCCGTCGAAGGACACCGCCACCGCCCACAGCGCCGCATGGTAATCCCGCAAACCTCCCGGACCGTTTTTGATGTCCGGTTCCGGATGGCTGGTCACGCCTTCGCGGGTTTCCGAAGACTCAAAAATTATTTTTAGATTTTCGTTGAGAAACTCTTTGGCTCTCTTCTTAAGGACGTTTTTGCGGACCGAGTTCCATAGCTTCTGGTAGAGCGGGTAGGTGCCGGTCAGGAACCGGGTTTCGATCATAGACGTACGGATGGTGGGGTCGTCCAGCGCCAACAGTTGGCACTCCTTGATCGTTCGGCAACTCTGTCCAATTTCCAGTCCGATGCCCCACAGGACGGAAATAATATCCTGAATGAACCGGTCCAGGGTCTTGTCCATTTTTTTCTGCAGGAGAAACAACAGGTCGATATCGGAGCCGGGGTTGAGTTCCCCCCGACCGTATCCTCCCACCGCTACCAACGCGAACTTATCCGGTAGATTTTTGTTTTGATACTCTTCCAATTCGGAGAGCGTCGTGACCACATGCCGGATGACCTCATCCATAAGCCCGGTCAGCGCCTGGATGACTTCTCTTCCTCCAGCGCCGGCCCGGTGCCAATCTTTTATTTTTTCGTGCTCCTGCTGGATCAGGTCCTTGAATTTGTGGAAATAGTCCAGGCGCACCTTGGGATCCGCCGGAATCTGCCGGACCGAAGAGAAATCGGGGTCGAACTGATGGAAGAGAGCTTTGGGACTCATAGTTCGTGATGGGATCTCAAAAAAAGACAATTTATGGGTGTGTATTGGGTTCTGCTAATTGAATCCTGTATTTTAAGGAAAACAAAAGAATATGGAAGGTTTAATTGTCCGGGCCGGAACCGGGATTCAGACCTTTTTTGGAGGTGGCCGTTTTCCTGTTCCCCGGAGTGAATCCGGCCAAATTTGCTTGACAAAACGGGGGTTAATCTTATACGTTACTTTTTCTCACAGTTGATTATCACCAAAATGCTTGCCGGTTTGAATACCAATTTATATCATTACGATTATTCAAATAATCGAGAGCTCATTTCTTCTGTTTGATCTTTTTACTTTGCGAGGACGCGAATGGGACTTATGCGAAAGAAGATCACCATAGTCGGCGCGGGTCAGGTCGGTACCACGGTGGCTCAGTTGGTGGCCTACAAGAATCTAGGTAACATTGTGCTGGTGGATATTGTTGAAGGGGTTCCCCAGGGGAAAGCCCTCGACCTCCAGCAGTCCGGTTGTCTGCAGGCGTTTGACAGTATTGTCACCGGCACCAATGACTACAAGGACACGGCCAATTCAGATATCGTGGTGATCACTGCGGGTTTGCCCAGAAAACCGGGGCAGGACCGGTCCGATTTGCTCCGCATCAACGCCAAAATTGTAAAGAGCGTGACCGAGCAGATCATGAAGTATTCCACCGATCCCATTATCATTGTGGTGTCGAATCCGCTCGATGCCATGGTGTATCTCGCCAAACAAGTTTCCGGCCTGTCGAGAAATCATGTCCTCGGTATGGCGGGCGTTTTGGACTCCGCGCGGTTCCGCACCTTTGTGTCGCTGGAGCTGTCCTGTTCCCTGGTGGATGTCGATGCCATGGTCCTGGGCGGGCACGGCGATTCCATGGTCCCGATGCCGCGCTACACCACCGTCTCCGGTATTTCCATCACCGACCTGATGACGCAGGAGCAAATCGACCGGCTGGTGGAGCGCACGCGTAAAGGCGGCGCGGAAATCGTCGGCCTCCTGAAAAACGGGAGCGCCTTCTCTGCGCCCGGTGCCTCGGCGGTCAAGATGATCGAAGCGATCCTGCAAGACAAGCGAAGAATCCTGCCGTGCACCGCGTATCTGGATGGGGAATACGGTTGGAGTAATATTTTCTTCGGGGTGCCGGTGGAGTTGGGTGCGTTGGGCATCGACAAAATCATCGAACTGAACCTGACCCCGGACGAAAAGAAAGCGCTCGATACATCCGCCGCCGATGTGAAAGTGATGATCGACGAAGTTGATGCCTTCCTGAAAGAAAAGTAAGGCGCTCATTTGACCTACCGCATAATTTCAAACGGATTGAATACGACTATTCCGGAATTTTGCCAATGCGCTCCCAGCGAATGGTGCTTTCCTCATTGTTCCACGACCAGTAAATAATTTTAACCTCCCGCACTATATCTTTTACTTCCAAAGGACCAAACAGCCTGCTGTCGATACTGTTTTCACGATTGTCTCCGAGCACAAAAAAATATTCATCGGGAATCATCACAGGACCAAAGTCATCCCGAGGGAACACAGGTGTAGCTTTCGGTGGTTCTGTGTGTTGGGCATAGGGTTCGTCCAAGGTTTTGTCATTGATATAAACTTTTTGTTTGCGGATTTTCAGTTTCTCTCCCGGCAACCCCACCACACGTTTAACGAATTCCTTTTGCCTGTCGTCCGGATACGGAAAAACAACGATATCTCCTCTATCAGGTTTTTGGTCGGCGAAAAACCTAAGCGTAATGATGTGATCACCTATGAGCAAAGCGGGTTCCATGCTAGCCGCGGGAATTTTGTATGCTTTATACGAATAAAGACCATAAATCACCATTAGGCCCATCCCAATAGCCACAACCAATAATCCGGCGTTAGTTAAAAACAGATGCCAGCGTTTGGTGGGTTTGGCTGGAGGTGAATTCTGCTTATGTTGGATTTGTGGAGACTCCGTCATGATTTTTCCATATTTTCTGTGTCTTTGGTTTATCTTCGGATTTCAAATGGATCGAATACCGTCTTGATGGATTTGGCCTCGTGCGCGCCCAGAGGAGAGGAACAATAAAATAGAAATTAATAGAATAAATATTCGCATGACGTTATCCGAAACTTTTGGTTAATTCGATAACGATCCCTTTGGCCAGAATGTACAGACCCATCGATCCCGCGATCAGGGTGCTGAACCACAGGTTGTTCACCGGCTCTTTTTTCTTTTTAGCGTCTACGATTAACACCAGGCCCAGGATTCCCATCAGCAGGCTGAGCAGAAAGGGACCGAGAAAAAGAACGGCTCCGGCTGATCGACCCCACGCATCGAATTGCCTGATGTAGATCGACAATCCCCAGAACATCAGCAGGGGCAGGGGGCTCGTCCATATAAAAATCTTCCGGATCACGCCGCCGTCTCCGGTTCAATATTGTCGGGCAGTCCCGATACAAATACTTGGATCTCGTCCCGCACCCGCCGGTAATGGGACAATGCTTCATCTTCCGTCGCGGCTCCCTGTGCCAGTTTCGGTGGGTCGTCGAATCCCACATGCACCACGCGCGTTTTGCCGGGGAACACCGGGCAGGTCTCGTCAGCGTGACCGCACACGGTGACCACATAGTCGAATGGCACGTACATCACGTCATCGACGTGCTTGGACGTGTGTTTAGAAATATCGATGCCCGCTTCATCCATGACTTTGATGGCGCGCGTGTTCATCCCGTGCGGATTGATACCCGCCGAATGCGGTTCGATCACGTCGCCCTTCAACGCCTGCGCCCAGCCCTCCGCCATCTGGCTCCGGCACGAATTCCCCGTACATAAAAACAATATTTTGAGCTTATCAGCCATGACCTATCAAGTGTAACATAAGCCTCCAGAAGGCGGTTTGCCGCTTGATTTTTGCTATATTTTCGCCTATGATAAGCGCAATTGAATCGACCCTGAATCAGGTGGGTAACTGCGGAGTCCCAGCGACCCCAATGTCCGCCGTCCGCGCAGGACTCGCCTATGATGGGCCGACAATTCTAGCAACCCATTTATAGGCGGAGGACTATGTATCTGACCAAACGCCAGAAGGAGATTTACCAGTTTCTCAAGGAGCATATCCAGTCGATGGGCTACGCGCCGAGCATCATGGAGATCTGCGCGAAGTTCAACCTGTCGTCACCGGCCACGGTGCACAAGCACCTCAGCCATATCGAGGAGAAAGGGCTCATCCGCCGCGAGCAGAACCTGAGCCGCGCCATCGAATTGGTGGAAGAGACAGCGGCGGCCCTGCCGGAGTTTCAACTGCTCGGACACATCATGGCGGGTAAACCGATCGAGGTGATCGAGGCGCGCGAGATGATGTCGCTCATGCCCGACCCGTCGGGTAAGGACATCTTCGTGCTGAAGGTCAAGGGTCAGTCGATGATCGACGACCATATCCAGGACGGTGATTACGTTATCGTTGAACGGCGCGACCAGGCGGAAAACGGCGAGACCGTTGTTGCTCTGCTTAATAACGAATCGGCCACACTCAAACGCTTTTACCGGGAGAAGGATCACATCCGCCTGCAACCCGCCAATGCGGATATGGAACCCATCATTGTGAAAGAAGGTGACTTCAAAATCCAGGGCGTGGTCATCGGCGTCCTCCGAAAATTCTAAACCATTTAATTAACCACAGATGAACACAGATGCACACAGATAAGGTCACGGAATCAATCATCAGTTGCGGTATGAAGGTGAGCAACACTTTGGATGCGGGTTTTTTGGAAAAGGTTTATGAAAACGCATTGGTTTTGGAATTGAATAAGGCTGGGTTAAAAGCGGAGCAACAAAAGAAAATCGCAGTCATGTATGAAGGTACGGTGGTTGGCGATTACTTTGCAGATGTTTTAGTCAATGATCAGGTCATAATTGAAGTGAAAGCACTAAAGGCAATTGATGAATCCCATCAAGCCCAACTTTTAAATTATCTGAAAGCGACACAAATGCGAGTGGGATTGATTCTCAATTTCGGAACGTCACGCATGGGCATCAAAAGAATGGTTTTATGATTTCCCATCTGTGTTCATCTGTGGTTAATAGGGTTTGATTAATGGGGTTTATGGTTAGAAATATTTTACATATCGACATGGACGCGTTTTTTGTTTCGGTGGAACAGGTACGCGATCCGTCCCTCAAAGGCAAGCCGGTGATCGTCGGTGGCGATCCGGACGGAGGACGCGGCGTGGTCGCGGCCGCATCCTATGAAGCGCGCAAGTATGGCATCCATTCCGCGATGCCCGTTACCCGCGCCAAACGGTTGTGTCCTCATGCCATCTTCCTGCGTGGGACGCATGGACTCTACAGCGAATTTTCGGCGCGCATCTTCGCCATCCTCGATCGCTACTCGCCGCTGGTAGAACCGATGTCCCTCGACGAGGCGTACGTCGACTTGACCGGGTGCGAGCGCCTGCACGGTCCCATCACCGAAACGGCGGTGCGGATGCATGACGAGATCAAAAACCAGGTGGGTATCAATGCTTCGGTCGGCATGGCGGCCAACAAGCTGATGGCGAAGATCGCCTCCGGAATGTCGAAGCCCGACGGACTCCTGCGCATCCTGCCGGGCCACGAGGCGGCGTTCCTGGCGCCGCTTTCTATCGGGCGCATTCCGGGCATCGGACCCAAAAGCGTTGAGGAGTTCAAGCGCATGGGCATTCATACCGTGCGCGATCTTTCAGCACTTCCGCTGGAGTTACTGGAGGAGGCACATGGCGAATGGGGGCACCGTCTTTATGAAAAAGCGCGCGGCATCAGTCATTCGCCGGTGATGAAGCGCGACGACACCCGCTCGATCAGTCGCGAGACGACGCTGGACGAGGACTCAACCGACCCGGCGTTTCTGGAATCGACGCTCAGCTGGCTGGTGGAGAAGGCGGCGTCGCAACTGCGCGAGGAAGGCCTCCGCGCCCGGTGCGTGTCGCTGAAACTACGCGACTCGAATTTCAAGACGGTCACCCGCTCGCACACGTTGAACGAAGCCGCTTGCGAAGACCACGTCATCTTTGATACGGTAGCAGGCTTGTTCCGCAAATTGTTCACGCAAAAGACGCGCGTGCGGTTGGTCGGCGTGGCGCTCACGTCGCTCACCTCCGGCACGTCGCCGCAGATGGAGTTGTTCGAAAACCTAGACGCCGAGCAGTGGCAGAAACTGTATCAGGGCATCGACCGCATCCGCGACAAATACGGTTTCCGTTCCATCTTAAGAGGATCGAGCGTTATCAATTAATTATGGACATAGAAAAAATACGCAAAGAGTTTCCGGTGACGGATCATCGGCTGTTCATGGATCACGCTCGCGTCGCGCCATTGCCGCGGCCGGTGCAGGCGGCTATTACCGCTTTCGCCGAGGAAGCGTGCGAGCAGGGCACGGCGCATTACGGTGAATGGTTGAAGGAAGTGGAAATCGTCCGCGCCCGCTTCGCGAAGCTCATCAACGCCGAGCCGGGGGAAGTGGCGTTCGTCAAGAATACGTCGGAAGGACTCTCCATCGTCGCCAACGGCATCGATTGGAAAGAAGGCGACAACGTGGTGATCCCGGACATCGAGTTTCCCGCCAACGTCTACCCGTGGATGAACCTGAAACGCCGGGGCGTGGGAGTCCGCTTCGTAAAGGCCGTGCGCGGTCGCGTGCCGTTCGAGCAGATCACCGCCCAGGTCAATTCCCGGACGCGCGTCCTCTCGATCAGTTCGGTCGAGTTCAATAGTGGTTTTCGTAACGACCTCAAACGTATCGGCGAATTCTGCAAGGAAAAAAATATTTACTTCTGCGTCGATGCCATACAATCGCTCGGCGTGATCCCCATGGACGTGAAGGAGTGTAATATTGATTTCCTGGCGGCTGACGGCCACAAATGGATGCTGAGCGTCGAAGGGTTGGGCGGGTTCTACATTTCCAAACGGGTACTGGACGACATCCATCCCGCCGTAGTGGGATGGGACAGCGTCGTCAATTCCGCCGATTACGGCAACTATGACTTTACGCTGAAGCCGGATGCCAGCCGCTTTGAGGAAGGATCGTTCAACACTCTAAGCATCTACGCCTTCGGTGCCGCGCTGGCACTTTTGGAAGAAGAGGGCATCGATCACATCGAGAAACGCGTCCTGCATCTGGGCGACTGCATTCTTGAATACCTGCGCCACGGCAAGTTCAAAATCCTCAGTTCCACCGAACCGGGCGAACGTTCCGGCAGTGTCTGTTTCGCGGGAGACATGGACTATAAAAAACTGGCCCCGTATTTAAGGGAGCGGAAGGTCATCGTTTCCGTGCGCGACAATTTTGTGCGCCTGTCCCCGCACTTCTACAACACCGAAGAGGAAATAGACCGCTTCTTCACCCTCCTTGACGAGTTTCTGAAACAATAAAATTTATTTAACGGTCAAGCGGACTCTGGAGAGGCAGGCCAATGCCCTTTGGACACCTTGGCGTACGCTCCAGCTTTAAATTGATAAAGGGTTAACGTATTGTTACAATGGAGATTGTGTCAGATCTGAAAACAATTGCTATTACTCAATCCAATTATATTCCCTGGAAGGGGTATTTTGATGTCATTCATTCGGTTGACGAACTGGTTTTGTATGATGACGTTCAGTTTACCAAAGGGGATTGGCGAAACCGAAACCGAATCAAAACCCAGGGGGGGTTGAAGTGGTTAACAGTTCCGGTTGAAGTGAAGGGGAAATATACCCAGAAAATCATGGATACGCGTATTAGCGACCCACGTTGGGCCAGGAAACACTGGGAAGCCATTCGCCACAGCTATTCGAAGGCCGAGTTTTTTAAGGATTACCGGGAGTTATTCGAGGAATTGTACCTCACTTGTAATGAGGAATTTTTAAGCCGGGTCAATCTTCGTTTTCTTGAGGCGGTCAACCAGGTGTTGGACATCAAGACCGCGATCCGCTGGTCCAGTGATTTTAAACTACCGGAAGGAAAAAATGAGCGGTTGATTTCGATATGCCGGGAAGCAGGGGCGACGAAATATATTTCAGGGCCTGCCGCTAAGGAGTATTTGGATGAATCCGTTTTTCGGCAGGAGGGCATCGAGGTGGAATGGATGGATTATTCGAATTATCCGGAGTACCGTCAATTATTCCCCCCGTTTGAGCATGGGGTGTCAGTTCTGGATCTTTTATTTAACGAAGGCTCCGATGCGAAAACCTTTATGAAGAGTTTTTGATTGCGATCATGCGTCTTTCCCTTGTAACTACTTTATACAATTCTGAATCCCACCTCCAGGAGTTTTACGATCGGATCAGCAAGTGCGCGCAGGATATCACGCACGACTATGAGTTGATCCTGGTTAATGACGGTTCGCCGGACAACTCCCTTGAATTAGCCATTTCTCTCCATGAAAAAGACCAGCGAGTGAAGGTCGTCGACTTATCCCGAAATTTTGGACATCATAAAGCCATCATGACGGGTCTTTCCTATGCGCAATCGGATTATGTATTTCTGATTGACAGCGATTTGGAAGAGCCTCCAGAAACCCTGAAATCCTTTTGGGAGGAAATTCAGAGTTCAAAAGATCTGGATATGGTTTTCGGGGTTCAGGGAAAACGAAAAGGCGGGTGGTTTGAAAAGATTTCCGGTTCTATTTTCTACGGATTCATTAATTTGCTCAGTGATATTAAAATACCCAGAAATTTCCTGACGGTTCGATTAATGACTGCCAGATATAATGAAAACCTCATTCGTTGCAAAGAACGTGAAATTAATTTTAGTACCTTGACCGAGTTGACCGGGTTCGAACAAAAAGCTGTGGCGATTGAAAAGGATAGCGGTAGCCCTTCCACATATTCACTTCTTATGAAATTTTCAATTCTGGTTAATGCCCTCACTTCTTCCACCATAAGGCCACTATGGATTATATTTTATTTGGGTTTGGGAATAACTTTGATCTCCTCGGTTTTTATTTTAAAATTATTAATTGACAGAGGAGTGTATGGTGTCGGGTTGGAGGGGTGGACCTCGGTGATTGTCTCGATTTTCTTTTTTGGCGGGTTGATAATTTTTGTACTGGGAGTTATTGGGATATATTTATCCAAAATTTTTATTGAATCCAAGCATCGGCCTTACACTGTGATCAAAAAATTATATGGGTTGAATGAAGGCATCCTGTAATTTCTCAATCTTCCCAGGCACGACAGCCCTGAGTTTTTGCTTATTTTTGTTTGAATTTTGGACACCCTATGGAATTCGTGAAGATTGATCCTCCTGGAGCCTTTTGTTTTAATGAAGCGGTATTGGATATCCTGCAAAGGAAGCTGGGTGGTTGGGATCCCGATGTTCATTTTATAGAGGTGGGGTGTGGTGGTGGCGGATTATCCAAAATTCTATGTGAAAAGGGCTTGCGGGGTGTGGGGATTGATTTTTCGATTCAAGCCATCGAAATTGCGAAGGAAAATCTCAGTCAGTTTATTGCGTCGGGGCAATATCAATTAACCCAAGCGGATTTTATGAAGGAAAACGAGTTGGTTGAATGGAATCACCAGGCCGACCTGGTGTTCAGCATGATGGTAATGGAGCATGTTAAAGATGAAGACCTTTTCATAGAAAACCTGTTGCGGTTAGTGAAGCCTGGAGGGTATTGCCTGCTTGCGGTTCCTGGCAGAAAAGACCATTGGGGTTACGAGGACGAAACAGTGGGGCATCTCAGGCGTTACGACAACGGCGATTTGAAGCAGGTTATGGAAAAGGGTGGATTGGCCCAAGTGGAAATCCTGTCAGTAGGGGTTCCCGTTGTTAATTTATTGTATGGCATTGGAAATTTTATTATCAAAAGAAGTGACGATAGGAAAAAGCTGAAATGGTCAACCCGCCAGCAGACGGAAGCCAGCGGTATCCGGGGAATTCCTTTCAAAACGGTGTTCCCTTCCTTTTTTAAAATTATCCTGAACCGCGTAACCCTTTACCCGTTATTTATTTTGCAGCGACTTTTTTATAATACCAACCTGGGTTTGACCATGCTCGGGATAGGAAAGGTAAAGGAGTAAGACCTTATTTGATTTTAAAATATCAAAAATCCTGTTTTTCAGATAATCAATTGATGAAATCGACAGAAATTAAAATTAAAGTTTCCGAATATTATACGGAAAAATTGAATCAATGGGGCGCTACTTCCCAAGGCGTGGATTGGAATTCCAAGGAATCCCATGAAATCCGTTTTGAGCAATTGTTAAAGGTTTGTGATTTCTCAAAGCCATTTTCTATCAACGATTTGGGATGTGGTTATGGTGCCTTGTATGGTTATATGGCCGAACGAGGGTATGATTTCGAATATCATGGATATGATCTGTCAGAAGCCATGATTGAAAAGGCCCGATCTCTATACGGAGAAGGAGAAAACGGTCGTTTTGATCAAAGCGATGTCCTTGAGAAGGCGGATTACACCACAGCCTGCGGGCTGTTCAATGTCAAGATGGATGTTGATCCTAAGGATTGGGGGGAATATATTCTCGGCGTTCTGGATAAAATCAACCAGGCCAGCCATAAAGGGTTTTCTTTTAATGCTCTGACTCGCTATTCGGACAAGGAGTATATGAAAGATAATCTTTATTATTCCGATCCCTGTTTTTATTTTGATTATTGCAAAAGAAATTTCTCTTCCCATGTCGCGCTATTGCATGATTATCCTTTATATGAGTTTTCCATCCTCGTCAGGAAGGACACTTAATGGCAAATATTGTAATATTTGGAGCAGGAGAGATCGCGGAAATCGCGCATTTTTACTTCAAGCACGATAGCGATCACCATATTTCTGCATTTTGTGTGGACCGGGACTATCTGGAAAGCGACCAAATTTGCGGTCTGCCGGTGGTTCCCTTCGAGGAAATTGACACGCATTATCCACCGGCGGACCATCAAATGTTTGTGGCGCTGAGTTACTCTAAAGTCAACGCCCTCCGAGCGGAAAAGTATCAGGCGGTTAAAGCCAAAGGTTATCAAGTGGTCAGTTATGTCAGTAGTAAGGCGACGGTCTGGCCAGGACTTAAGGTGGGAGAAAACTGTTTTATTCTGGAGGACAATACCATTCAACCGTTTGTCACTATTGGAAACAATGTGACGTTGTGGAGCGGAAATCACATTGGGCATCACTCCTGTATCCAGGATAATTGTTTTATCGCATCCCATGTGGTCGTATCGGGGGGCGTGACGATTGAAGAAAATTGTTTCCTGGGAGTGAACGTCACTTTGCGTGATCATATTACTTTGGGGCGGAACTGCGTTATCGGCGCAGGAGCTCTGATCCTTCAAGACACGGAAGAAAATGGCGTGTATTTAGGTACAGCGGGAGAACGTTCCCGGGTTCCCAGCAATCGGTTAAAAAAAATATAAGTTGTAAGGCGATGTGATGACACCCAAAAATAAATTTTATGGAAATACTCGCCAAGCTGAAGTCCATGATGAGATGGAGCGTTGTGTAGAGGAAATCAAGGCGGTTGGGTATTCCGTTCTTGGAAAGGTTACGCCCGAAAGCGAATTAAAGAAATACAGAAGCAAGATTGATGAAGTTTATCGCCGGCAGGAGGAAGAATTAGGGCGCGATTACCTGACTGAAATTAATGAATTACATATAGCGCGGGCTTTGTTGGCTTATGATGATTATTTTTTAAGGCTTGTGACGCATGACAACACTTTGGGAATCGTTGAAAAAATATTAGGTAATTATTTTATTATCAATCTTCAGAATGCCATCATTAGTTTGCCGGATCAGGAACATCACCAAAGTGCCTGGCATCGGGATTTGCCTTATCAAAATTTTGTCATCAGTAATCCCATTGCCCTAAACGTATTTTATTGCATTGACGAATTTTCTGAGAAGACTGGGGGAACGGAACTTGTTCCGTTTACGCATCGAATGGACAGTATTCCTTCTGAGGAATATATAAACAAGCATAAGGTTATGCTCCATTGTCCTGCGGGTTCGGTAGTGATTTTCGATTCGATGTTGTTGCACAAGGCTGGATACAATTCATCTGAAAATATCCGCCGAGGTGTGAATCATATTTTTTCTGTTCCCATTATGAAGCAACAATATGATTTCCCCGCCATGTTGAAGGGAAAGTTTAGTGAAGACCCCTTTCTCAATCGATTGCTGGGTTATGACAGTCAGGTTCCTTCCAGCATCGTTGAATGGAGACAGCTTCGTTATCAAAAAATCAAACAGAGACAGCAAGGATGAGATGGAAGAAGCTGGGTCAGGTGTTTGTGCCCGATAACCACCATCCCTGGATGCGAACCCATGCCGCCAATACCGTTGCCGAGCATTTGGCGGACGACTTGTTTCGAGTCTATTTCAGTTGCCGGGATGAAAAAAATCGATCCAGTATCGGATCCATCGACGTGAATATCAACCCTCCCTTTAAAGTTAAAAGAATTTCCGAGAAGCCGGTTTTGGTCCGGGGAGAGGCAGGGTTGTTCGATGACAGCGGGGTATCCCTTTCGTGTATTACAACCGTCAGTGGTAAAAAATTCATGTATTACCTGGGATGGAATCTGGGGGTAACGGTTCCCTGGAGAAACAGCATCGGTTTGGCTGTTTATAAGGAACAGTCGGGTGAATACGGAAAATATGGAAAGGCGCCACTGCTGGACCGGTGTGAGGTGGATCCCTATTCGATATCGTATCCATTTGTCATGAAAGACGGGGGTGTATACCGGATGTGGTACGGGTCCAACTTGGCTTGGGGGAAAGATCAAAAGGAGATGGCGCATGTCATAAAATATGCCGAATCGAACGACGGGATTGATTGGAAACGCGATGGAAGCATCGCGCTCAACTTTAAAAACGATCAGGAATATGCCATGTCCCGGCCTTATGTGATCAAGGAAGAGGGAATTTACAAAATGTGGTATTCCTACCGGGGAGAGGCTTATCGCATTGGTTATGCAGAGTCTTCAGATGGAGTTCAATGGATTCGAAAGGACGAACTTGTGGGGATCGATGTCTCCTCTGAGGGATGGGACAGCGAATCGGTGGAATACCCGTTTATCTTTGATCATAGAGGGCAACGGTACATGCTCTATAATGGAAACGGCTATGGGAAAACGGGGTTCGGGCTGGCGGTTCTCGAGCAAAACCATTAACCGGAAAGAGGTTGGGCATGCATTACCTTTATATTTTGATTACCATTGTTTTGACGGTCTACGGACAGCTGGTGGTGAAATGGCAGGTCAGTCTGGCCGGCGCCCTTCCCGCTTCCAACTGGGAAAAGATTCTATTCCTGAGTAAACTGTTGATCAATCCTTGGGTGATAAGCGCAATGGCGGCTGCCCTTCTGGCGGGTATGGCTTGGATGGCCGCAATGACCAAACTCCACCTTTCTTATGCCTATCCGTTTATGGGATTAACTTTTATACTGGTTCTGATATTGAGCGGAGTTTTCTTTGACGAGCCCATGAATTGGCAGAAGACAGTGGGTGTTTTGTTGATAATGGGCGGCATTGCTTTGAGTAGCCAGGGATGAGGGTTTGCCCGCAGTGCCAACAGAGTCCGTTGGCGGAAAACTGGAGGTGTCCTTCCTGCCACTATCAGCCTCTCCATAAAGATGGATTTGTGTTGTTTGCTCCCGACTTGGTGGAAGAGTACAAAGGTTTTCCTCCAGAAAGATATCCTTTATTGGCCAAGCATGAGTCCGATAATTTCTGGTTCCGTTCCAGAAACAAATTGGTTCTCTGGGTTCTAAAACGTCACTTTCAAAATATGGAAAATTTTCTGGAGATTGGATGTGGAACCGGATTTGTCTTGTCGGGAGTGGCTTCCGCTTTTTCTGAAGTGAGCTTGAGCGCCAGTGAAATCGACTCCGCCGGTCTTCCATTCGTACGTCAAAAAGTGCAGAGCGCCGACATATTTCAAATGGACGCCCGGCAAATTCCATTTAAAGAAGAATTTGATGTGATTGGTGCTTTTGATGTGATTGAGCATATTGAAGAAGACGAAAAGGTGTTGGGTCAAATTTATAACGCATGCAAGCCAGGAGGTGGGGTGGTCATTACAGTGCCCCAACATCCCTGGCTGTGGAGTGAAGTGGATGTCTTTTCCCATCACAAGAGACGATACACGAGAAAAGAGTTGGTTGGCAAAATGAAAGAGGCCGGTTTCGAAATTATAGAAACGATCTCTTTTATGTCTCTCCTGCTGCCTGCGATGTTATTGTCACGTTTAAAAAACACATCCAAAAATGATTTTGATCCCATGCGGGAATTTTCAATGCCAAAATTCATCAATCGGGTACTGGAAAAAATAATGGATATCGAGCGGGTTTTAATTCAGGTGGGCCTGGGTTTTCCAGGTGGGGGCTCTCTCCTTTGCGTGGGAATAAAGAATAAAAACTATGACTGAAGACAGTAAGATTCCATACAATCGGCCTTTTATCGTCGGTAAGGAGCTAGAGTATATCTCGCAAGCGGTGATGGAGCACGGCCATATTTCCGGCAACGGTCCATTTACCAAAAAATGCCAGACGTGGTTGGAGCAAAACCTGGGTTGTCCTAAAGCATTGCTCACCCATTCTTGTACGGCAGCATTGGAAATGGCCGCAATTTTGTGTGATATCCAACCGGGGGATGAAGTGATTATGCCTTCCTTCACTTTTGTTTCCACCGCCAATGCTTTTGTTCTGCGTGGAGGGGTGCCTGTGTTTGTCGATATCCGTCCCGATACTTTGAACTTGAATGAAGAGCGGATTGCCTCCTCCATCACTGCTAAAACAAAGGCCGTCGTTCCGGTACATTACGCGGGTATCCCCTGTGCGATAGATGAAATCCTGGGTATCGCCGAGAAAAATAAATTGTTGGTGATAGAAGATGCCGCTCAAGCTTATTTGTCCCGGTACAAAGGCCGGTCCTTGGGAACCCTGGGTCACCTGGGATGTCTCAGTTTTCATGAGACCAAAAATATTATCAGCGGAGAAGGTGGAGCTCTGTTGATTAACGATGAACGGTTGATGGATCGGGCTGAAATCATCTGGGAAAAAGGAACCGATCGCAACCAGTTCCTTCGAGGAGAAGTAGATAAATACTCATGGCAGGATATCGGGTCTTCCTATCTTCCAAGCGAATTGGTCAGCGCCTTCCTCTATGCACAGCTGGAAAAGGCGGCGTCTATAATTTCAAAACGTTCCAAGGTGTTTTTTATTTATTATGAAGGTTTAAAAGATCTCCAGGACAAAGGATGTATTCAACTGCCCCGCCTGCAGGAGGGAACGGATGGCAATGCGCACATTTTTTTCATTGTGGGCTCAGATGTCGAACAAAGCCGCCGCCTGCTCGAGCACCTCAGATCGAAAAACATTGATGCCATTACCCATTATGTTCCACTCCACTCCTCGAAAGCCGGTAAAAAGTATGGAAAGGTCTCAGGAAAGATGACGGTAACGGATGATATGAGTCGGAGGGTAATCCGGCTCCCCTTATTTTACGGCATACAGGAAAAAGAGGTGGACCGAGTGGCCCAAGCCATCAGGGATTTTTTCAGTTAGTTTTGCTGGGGAGAGTTGTTTCCTTAATGGAGAGGGGCGGCAGATTCGGAAGAGGCTGATTGAGACGGATTGAGGGAAGCAAACGGCAGAGCCATGATGAAATACATGAGAATAATGGTTTCCGAATCGTAAAAATTATTTTCAAACATTCCTGCCACCAGGAATGCAATGACTGCCGCGGCCGATCCGAAGACCACCCAACGTTCGTTTGCGTCAGGTGGGATTTGCCTGGATCGCCGAATCAACTGCACAAAGTAAACCACCCAAATAGAAAGCCAGGCGCATAAGCCGATGGCCCCGGTATCTACGGCAATTTGTTCGATATTGTTGTGCAGGTGCTTGTATTTTTGGAGTATCGGATGTTCCGGATATTGATCGGCGACGACAAACAAACATTTGAATCCACACCCTGTTAGTGGATAATCTTTGAAAACATCCCACCCGGCTTTCAACAGCATAATACGCTCACTATTGGAAGTTTCCTGAAAGTTGGTTATGCTTTTTAAGCGTTCCGCAAGAGTGTGGGGACCAAAAATAAAAATCAAGCCGACCAGTAAAATAGGAACCAGAACAAGCACTTTTTTCCTTATAAATAAAAGAAAGATCGCCGCCACAAATAAACCGAGCCAGGCTTGCCGGATCAGGGTCAGAACCATCGCTCCTCCCAAAAACACTAAAGCTCCAATCAAAAAAGTTTTGGAAGCTCGGGAATCGAAAAGAATCCGGGCCAGGACCAGCGAGGCGGTCAACATAATTATCACGGAATAGGTCATGATATTGCTTAAAGAACCATGGACGCCAATACGACTCCAGATACCTTCTGGGTGAGTGAGTCCCTGAAAAATTCCGTAAGCCGCCGACACAATGCCTGCTGCAATCATAATATCCACAAGAAAATTCAGTGAGCTGACGTTTTTTAGGAAACGGATTCGGGTTTCAATGAAATTCCGTATCTTTGGAATTTTTAATCGTTGCGACAAGTCAGTGAGGAAGTCCATGGGTCGTGTCAAGGCCAGCGCATTCATTACCCAGAAAAAAACAATCGCCTTGAGGAGTTTTTTCAGGCCCGAAAGACTGAGTTCAGAATCAACTGCGGTCACTACCGATAACACACCAGCCAGAAAGAACAGTGCTATCGGCCAGATCAGAATAAATCTTGTTTTGTTCCAGGAATGGGTGAGATGTGTCTGGACCAACCATGCGGCGACCCCGGCATAGGCGGCGGCTTGGGTGATACTGATAGAAAAGGTGTAAGCCAGAGTGAATAGAATAAAACAGAAGGTCAATAGTGCATTCGCAATCCGTAATATTGTGCTGGAGGTTTTCGAGGTAATGGCGGGCGTTTGTTTTGAAGTCAATGGGAAATCCCCTTCCTTTTTCCTACTGAAAAAAGAGTTTTCCAGAGAATTTTCAGATCGAACCAGAATGAGCGGTGGTTTAAGTAATAAACTTCAAGCTCAACCTTATCGGGAATGGACAGTTCATCTCTCCCGTTGATTTGCGCCCACCCCGTAATCCCCGGAGTCAGACGATGAAGATTATTCTGGGTTCTAAGCGCAACGAGGTCGTCCTGATTGTGCAAGGCGGGCCGGGGTCCGACAAAAACCATATCGCCTTTGAGTATGCTCCATAGCTGGGGAAGTTCGTCCAAGCTGGTCTTTCTTAGAATTTTTCCTACCGGGGTGATGTATCGATCGGAATCGGTCAATAAATGTGTGGCGACATCCGGGGCGTCGGTTCGCATCGTACGAAATTTCGGCATTTGAAACAAGGTGTTATTTCTGCCGATCCGGGTGGACCAGTGAATGGCGGGTCCGGTAGAAGTGATTTTTACCAGTAACGTGATCAATAAAATTGGAATGAAGAAAACGGGTAGGAGTAGGATGGCTAAGCAACAATGAACCCAGCGAGGCATGATCTAGACCCTGGAAAAAGTAAATAATTCAAACCGGAGAATATCCATTTTAAGGCATTTAAATGATATCCGGTAATGATTCACGCAAATGATGGTGGGCCCGAAAGCCCAGTTCCTGTTCAATCTTCTGGGATGAATAACATGCGGAGCCTGCCAGCTTTTCCAGGGTATCGCTGTCAAACATGAACCGCCGGCCCCGCACCCCTCCGATTATATCTCCCACCTTCGCCAATCCGCGAAATACAATTTTCGGAATCCGCCAACCCGGTATCGGCTTGCCCAACGCCTGGCAAATCCACTCATACAACTCCCGGGTGGAGTAGGGCTGTCCGTCGGTTACGAGATAGGTTTGCCCGATGGCCTCAGACCTTTCCGCCGCCAGGATAGCGGCCTGGACGACATCCTCGACATGCACCATGGACCGCCGGTTGCCAAACTCGGGAATAGGGGGGAAACGTCCTTTCGCTACTGCTTCAATCATGCGCGGCAAATTACCTTTCGGGGAAGGGCCGTAGACCATACTCAAGCGCAGGACCACTGGTTCGGGAACATAGTTCCCTTCCAATACCAACCGCTCGGCCTCCAGCTTGCTCTTTCCGTAGGGTGTGACTGGCAGGCAGGGTGAGGCTTCATCCAGACACTCGGTACCGCCTTCATTGATGGCTTTGACGCTGCTGAAGAACACGAAACGGCGAACGCCGGAAGCCTGTGCCGCTTCCAGAACTCGGCGCGTGCCTTCGGTATTGATCCGAAAATATTCTTTTTCGTCTTGTTTCGTTTCGCTCAGCGCATGCGCTTTTCCCGCAAGGTGAAAGACCACATCGATATCTGAAGGCATCGAGAAGGTTTCCTGCGAGGCAAGATCAGCCTGAATACTTTCATCCCATGGGCCCGCTTCCTGCTTCCGGGTCACGGCGATCACTCGCCATCCATGGGAATGCAATGTGTGGCACAGAGGTCTCCCCAACATACCGGTACTCCCTGTCACCAGAGATATTTTCTTATCCACGATTGGCGTCCACATAATGCGAGGATTTTTTCAGAAAAGGCTTTTCAATAAAATGCCAAAACACATAAGCTGTGATAAATACCAATACACCAGCCACCGCCAAACCAAAATATGGATTGTAACCAAAAGCACCCGCTGAGATCAAAACCTGTAGGATGGGGAAATGTGTAATGTAGATTCCATATGAAAAGTCGCCGTATTTCCCAAAGTTTCCGAGCCAGGGGGAAATACAAGCAAAGTAAATGACCACAGCGGCCAGAGCCATAGGTTCCACCCATGCGACAGGAATCCAAGGCTTAATGGCGAATACCCCAATAGATGGCAATAACAGCCAAAGCCACCGCTGTTTGAAAATATCTAAATAATAATAAAGAGCGGCCCCGGAAACAAAAAATGTGAGCTGTCCCGGCAACTGTCGTTGTAATTGAAGATAAATATTAGAACCCGTTCGCACTCCCCATTCCTCAATCGCTACGGTATAGATAAGCGACAGCATATAGGTTCCCAATAGAACAGGCCATCGTCCCCATTTTCGCATGGCAATGGCAAACAGAGGGACACATAGATAAAACATCACTTCTATTTTTAAAGTCCACAACGCGCCATCCACTGCGTGAATAGGGTTTTCAGAAAAAAGCCCTGGTAATTCATGTTGCAGGAAGTTTAGAAATAGCAAGTTGGCGGTCAAGTATTTCAGCCATTCGGTCGAAAAATATTCATTCCATGAAACATTTGTGAGTAAAACCCCTGCAAAAGCGCACAGGATAATAATAGAAGCATAGGCTGGATAAATACGCCGTACTCGTTTGGAAAAATAACTGCTGATGCTACCCGAATTTTCATAGCTCATGAAAATAAGAAATCCGCTAACCACAAAAAATGATTTCACCGCAATATCAGAGGAAAGAATCCATGCAAGCCAAGCCAGATCTTCGCTTTTTGAAAGGAAGTATCCATGCACGAGAAAAACAATCGCCGCAAATAAAAATCGCAATAGATCGAAGTTGTTGACCCGCAAACTCTGGGCCGCGTTAACCGGGGCGTGAGCTTGCTTAAATCTCATCCTATTCTCCTGATTAGTGGAGTAAGCGTCCAGTCAAGAATTGGTCCTACGGTGTCAGCACAAGCACGTTTGAACATTCTGATGACCTCTATTTGGCGATGAGGCCACGTTGCCGCAACTGCTGGTAGACAGGCGATCGGAAAAACCGAAGGAGACTTGCCAGATGCCATTTTAAATAGCGGAAGTTGTTGTGACTCGCTCGCCGTGCATCATGAACCACAGAGACATTCTGGCA
This sequence comes from Nitrospinaceae bacterium, assembly GCA_965237905.1. Classification (GTDB taxonomy): domain Bacteria; phylum Nitrospinota; class Nitrospinia; order Nitrospinales; family Nitrospinaceae; genus SZUA-226. The sequence continues at coordinate 1,986,553 of OZ250172.1, forward strand.
AAGGGCGACGCGATATCCTTTCAGTGTGAGTCTGGCGCATAAATCCACATCTTCATAATACAGGAAATAGTGTGTGTCAAATCCGCCCATTTCTCGAAACACCTCTCTGGGGAATAGCATGAACATTCCCGCTACCCAATCTGGAAATGATACATCCTCGTCGGTGGGTTCATGCGTTGCAGAGGTTCGCCCGAATATTTTGCCAACGATTTCAAAGGGTGTAGGAAAACATCTTGAGCTGTCTTCCAAATCGCCGGCCGAATTGACAACCTGCGGCGCAATCACGCCGATGCCTGGATTATCCAAAAAAGGCAACAGTATCGGATATGGACTCCGGCTGAGACGAATATCCGGATTGAGAACACAGAAAAACTCGCCCTCTGCCTCCGCGAACGCCTTGTTGTGGTTGGCGCCAAAACCCAAAGGGGAGGAATTTTTCAGTACTCTCAATGGAAAAGGGTAATCCTTCAGCGTGAAGGGAAGATCTTCCGGCACATTAAGGGTCAAAAGAACTTCTATTTTATCGTCACTGCAATAGTGCGCAAGATCAGAAACCAAAGAAACTATAAGTTTTGCCTGCAAATGACTGACGATAGATAGGGTTATTTGTGGTCTCAAATCATTTCCTCGAGATTTTGTTTCTGATCGGAAAGGACGGAAATCGATACTCCCTATAATGTTTTGTCATCAACAGACGTATTCACTGGTCACAATCACATATGAAGATCATGCTTCTTTTTCCAGTTGCTGAATATTTCTTCAGTGATACCATGCTTCGCATAAAGTTCCGCTAACGGCATTCCCCGCTCGTAATCTCTGAGCGCTTTGGAAACAGGGTCATCTCTGAATGCAGCTCGGAACAATCTCGCCTTGCTGTGAATTCCGTCCATCCTGAGAACCAGATCCTGCTGCACATCAAAATTATACTTTTCTGCCAGTGAATTGATTTCCATTACATCGTCCGGATAATCAGCCCGATATTTTTTTTGTTCAGTGCGGATCATCAGCAGATTCTCTTCGATATTATCTGAAGTCAGCACACGGCCAAAGTCCGTTGGCACACTCTTGTCATTGTAATGAAACAGACGCGACAATATCATATTGCCCAAAACGGGATGATAATGAGATGAATCAATATAGTAATGTTTGCCTTCTTTTGATATATCATCGGTTGTCATCGAATTATAACCACTGAAATCCCATAACGGAGAAGTATGGTTCTCTTCCTGCAGTATTCGAACCAGCTCCCTCTTCCATTGTTCAAATAAAGGCCAAATGCCCAAAACCCGAATAATCTCCTGATGCCGGGCATGCGGTGGGGATATAAACAATTCAAGATCAATCTGGTTCTCCCTGCAATAAACTACAAGCTTGCGAAATTCCTCCAGACTGGATGCTCCTGTGTCCAGCCTATTGAATGCATACTTTCTCCTCATGCCAGCAAGGTATACAGTTTGAAAATAAAGTTTCTCCATCTTCATAAAGCCTTGACGCAATTTGTCTTTCCTTATCGGACCAAAAAACATCCCATTTTCACCGATCGTAGCTTTATGTTTTTTTTTGGAAGTGATGGTTTTATAGGACGCCTGCAAAGCATCTTTTGAAAGCAGGGAAGCCACCATGATTTTCATGTCGAAATGCCGATTAAGACGGCCATCGTCATCGATGATCATGAAATCACCTCGATAATCCGGAACTTGCTGGAAATACACATTAAAGGTAAAAAAATCCAGGCCGAATACTGCCTGTTTCAAGGGATGAAGTGTCTGAGCGTGCTCAAGAACACGACGTGTAACAAAAGTATTTGCACCTAAAATCGAAAGATTATAACGGGGCTGAAAAGCATCGGGCCAGGCGTCATTCTCAGGGTCTATTCCAAATCCAGCCCGCGATGTTCCCAGAACGACCACCTCAGGTTCAAACTGCGCGACTTTAAATGATTTATGTATCGTCACAGTGGTCATCATTTCGGGTTTCGGCCAGTTGACTCCATCAATTTTCACCAAAGGATACAGGCCATACGGATCAACAACAGCATTGAATAACGGTAATAAGAGAAGCATCGCAAAAGCGCTGATATATACTTTAAGATATCTACTCACATTTCACCTAAAACTGAAAGTAAAGGAATTCACTGACCTGTGTTAGCCTTAAAATCGAGAAAATCATTAATGCAGAACAAACAATTGCCCACATTGTTGTTGTGCGAAATTGAAGCAAAGCCTTCAACTTCTGTGGAACCCGCCTACTTTGCCATTCCTGCTGATCCTCAATATAACCGGTCCACTGTAGCACATTTGGCATCAGCCAAATCAGTGCGGGCAAAGCAATGAACCAGATAAATACTTGTTGTAACATTCTCCTGGAAAACAGTGTGGACCCCAATATTGAATCATGTTGAAAGCCAAACATTGTAGATAAAATAAGATTAGCTGATTCAAAACTCTCTGCGCGAAAGTAAACCCAACCGACAACAATCGCCAGAAAAGTGACCCCTCTGGCCAATATTCGTCCCCTCAAAGTACTTTTTTCTAAATCATGGCCCATTAATCTGCGCATGTGGCGCCAAACATGATTTACGATAAGATAGCCACCATGCAATCCTCCCCAAAAGACAAAAGTCCAACTAGCGCCATGCCACAGACCCCCCAGCAACATGGTTATCATCAGGTTCGTAAAACGACGAACTTTTCCCTTACGATTACCACCCAGGGGAAAATAAAGATAATCCCGCAAGAATCTTGAAAGCGTCATGTGCCATCTACGCCAGAAATCAATGATATTGACTGCCTTGTAAGGTGACATGAAATTGATCGGCAAACAAATTCCGAACATCAACGCTATTCCAATGGCCATATCGGAATAAGCTGAAAAATCAAAATAAAGCTGAAAGGAATACCCCAGAGCCCCTATCCACGCTTCGATAACAGTAATCGTTTTTTCATCATAAGCGGCTTGAAAAACTGGTGTCGAATATCTGGCAACTCCATCTGCAATCAGCACTTTCTTGAAAAGTCCGAGGCTGAAAATAGTCAGCCCCAGTTCCATTTTTCCGGAATTAAAGCTGAACGTTTCCGGTTTTGAGAACTGACGCATCATTTCACCATGATGCACAATCGGTCCCGCTATCAACTGGGGAAAGAAGGTTACAAAAAGCGCATAATGCAAAAAGCTATGTTCTTCGGTTTTACGCTGATAGGCATCTACAAGATAGGCAATCTGCTGAAATGTGAAGAAAGAAATAGCAAGAGGAAGAATAATATTGTTCAGATTAAACGATATGCCGGTTAGATCATTTGCAGTATTCACGAAGAAATTTGCGTATTTGTAATACCCCAACAGTGCCAGGTTAGCCGCAACGCCAATAGCCAGCCAGCCTTTTCTTCCGCTCTTGGCAGACAAAGCCAAACCTATCCCATAATTAAACAGCATGGATAGTAGAATCAGCCAAATGTATACTGGATTCCACCAGGCATAGAAAAAGAGAGAGGCTAAAACCAACGATACAATGGCTATTTCATGCCCGCAACGTTTGCCAAGAAAATAAAATGTGAATAGTGTTACGGGAAGAAATAAAAAAATGAATTCATGCGAATTAAACAGCATGGTTATTTAATCCTTTATTGATTATTTTTCTCCAGCATCAATATTGCGAATATCTGCAAGACAATGGCTGATCATATTACAAGGGGAAGTCGAAGTACGGCGGCCGGACAGTGGATCAGGATAAGCGTTTGAAGGCAATGGAGCATGAGAACGCCCGTTTGAAGAAGCTCAGGAAATCACCTTAATTGCAGAAATCGACTGAGAGCTGTTCATGGACCGGATTCCACAGGTTCAAGGCTGGAGAGGCGCTTCAAATATTCCATACACACAATAAGAGCTTAAAATTTTGCTTAACCCACTGCATTTAATGGGCATATACATCATGTCAACGGTTCTGCAACTTTGGCTTGCAAATAACTGGATCAATGCATCCTGAGTATAAAATGTTTTGTGATCTGAGTCTGCCCTATAACCCTTTATCCCGGGAACTCCGGCAATGATTTGTCCCCCAGGCCGCACGACCCTTAAAACTTCATTCATGGCGGGTCCAATTTCATCCTGACTTAAATGTTCGATTACGTTATCCAGAACCACCCCGGAAAAATAACCATCAGGAAATGGAATTTTATTGTTCTCAATTAAATGAGCGGGCAGACCTTTGGATACACAATAATCCACATTAAATTCATTGATATCCACCCCTATCGTATTATCACGAAAGGCAAGAAAGTCTCCGATGCCACAGCCAAAATCCAGAACTTTTCCTTCCAGCCTGGAGTTCAATCGAGGATACAACCGGTAAACGCGGTATATCCACCCCAACCGAGACCTGCGGTTCAAATAACGAAAATAGGATTCTCTCTCATCATTCACTGTCAAATCCAAATCCGTATCTACAGGCATTGTGATGTACCTGCAAAACTCTGCGAAGTAAAATGTGAATGCGGGCGAAAATCATCGGTTACTCTCTCTTCAAACTCGGTTTGCTTATCACTTTTCTTATGGCTTCCAGATAGCCATAGCCATAACGCTCATCAGGTTCAAGATATGTGCTCTCAGCCCATTCGTTCCATGCATTCAGAAAAATCATTTTTTCTTTTTGTGCGCTGGCAGTGACTTGCTCGGCCAATTGATCAAACCAATATTGAAACCGCTCCGGATTGGCCCCTCTGAAGATAGTGGCCCGTTGCTTATAGCGTGCGGTATTATCCCAATCAACAAAGGCACCGGAAAATGTTGTCAACTCAGGGTCTGGGCGTTCTTCAAGAATGGTTTTCCACACAGTATCGTATTCGTAAAAAGTCGACTTTGTCACAAACGAAGCTCGAAGGCTCCGAAGCATTTCCAGAATCGGCTCAGGCAGGCCACGAACCACATGGAACCATCTGGTTTTTCTTTCGGACTGACGAAGGATGGATGAATTGATGGCCTCAAAAGGTTGAAATTTGAAAATAGCATCAAAGCCTTTCAAGCAGTCTCTTGAGGGGAATTCGTGCTGTTTCTGTGCAATAAAATAAACACCCTTTAACCCATGTTCCAGGGCCTTCTCTCTCCAGAAATCCAACATCCTTTCGCTTTCAGGAATGCGGTGGGGTCTGTAAATCACAAAGACGGGCTTGCCGTCGATTTTTATTGCGCGCTCATCGATCCAGGCACGAATAAGATAGTCGAAATGTTTCTGCCAACTGGATCGGGTTGGAGGGTGCTTTTGCTTGATCAGAATATGATGGTTCCGCCCATCCCATCTTTTTGACCAGGTCTCGTTGGCCCATGAAAGGCAAAAGGGGAAATCCAAATCCTTATTGTCCAGCATGAGGCCAGTCGGAGTTTCCAGTAATTGCTTGCCATCAAACCAATAATGGTAGTGACAGAACCCATATAAACCATGTTGCTTTGCCAGATCAATCTGCCAGCGAAGCGTCTCTACATGTGACTGATCATAATAATTACCGTTGAGGGGTTTCCTGGGCTGATAGTGTCCTTCAAATTGTGGGCCAGCCTTCTTAACGTTGACCCAGTCCGTAAAACCTTTGCCCCACCATTCGTCGTTTTCCGGAATGGCATGGAATTGCGGAAAATACATGGCGATCAGCTTCAAATCTGATTTATCACTATTTGTTGAAACGGTTTTAAACATGCCCCCCCAGGGAATTTTATATGTATTGTAGATACCCGCAATATGAGATTACTCCCACGATTGGGCGAATGACACCACAACTGGCATTCAACGTATTCCCAGTGAACGAGCAATACCGCGGAGTTTCGCTCGCATTGCTGTAGACAGGAAAGGCCGCAAAGCGGACTTCAGTCTTTTACCAACCCCCCTGCGCACATCAACCGGCAGAGTCATAAGGTCAACGCTCTGCCCGGGGCGCTCCCTGGGCCCGGCCTTGATCACCACCTGATACACCAGTTGATATTGATTGGTTAAAAGCGCCTCACGTATCCTGGATGGAAGCTTCCGCCAGCGATTTGCAAACTCGGTATCCTGCGGTGGAACGACCATAAACTGAGCCTCCTCGATTTTCAGCCCCGCGCCTTCAACAAGCGCCTGCATATTCTTAAGCCCGAAAAAGTGGGTATGGGTCCGGTCAAGAAGTCCCCAGTCACGATAGTCAAAGTCCTCATCCAGCAAGCAAGCGACAACTGCGCTGTGGGCAATATGCGGCAATGAAATAATAATATGTCCACATCATCCGTGATCAGGTTTTTCATCGCCTCAAGGGTTGCCCATGGATCATAAAGATGTTCGAGTACATCCGCGGCGAGGACAATTTCAAATTTACCTTCATCAGAGAGCAATTCCGGCCAGACGGGGTCGTTCAAATCGACTGAATAGACCTTTTCACAAAACGGCGATAATTTTTTGATGGCCTCTTCGTCAACCTCAAGTGCGGTGACTGTGCAGTTGCCCGTTTCCTTCAAATGCCGGGTAATAGATCCCGGCCCCGCGCCGATTTCCAGCACACGCTTGCCTTGTCCGATCATGCGCACCACTCTTGCCGGAGCGGTATCTCCATTCAAATCAACTTCGTATTCGTAATTATGGCGATTTTCTTCTTCCACGCTTTACTTTCATTCCAGATAGATACATTTTTAATGATAGCTCCTGAGTGGGCAAAGCTCACGGGATAGTTTTTCTCCAGTAAACGCCGACACCATCTATTTCTATAAGCTTCGGAGAAAACCCTCTCATGGAACAAAAATCGTGCACAGCTTTCTTACATCCCTCCACAACATGGTAATCGTCGACGATCACGTAACCACCCACGGAAAGCTTGTCATACAAAGCTTCCAATGGCTGGATTGTGGATTCATACAGATCTCCATCCAGCCGGAGTAAGGCCAGTTTCTTAATTGGCGCAGAAGGCAAAGTGTCTTTGAACCATCCTTTGATTTTTGGATACAAGCCGTTCTCTAATTAATTCCATTGCCTGCACCTCACGATCGTTATCTTTTATGGAAATTTCTCTTTATCAAACTGGAAATATATCTTAAGGGTCTCGTTATTTTCCATGACTGACTTTTTTGAATTTGAAGAAGCTCCTGGTTGAGGCTGGCGATCTGTTGTTGGTAGGGAGCTCCGATTTTTTGCTCCTGACGCGTCAAGTAGTGTAAGGCAGGGGCAAGGCGTGACAGCTCTTTTGAAAGATCGTCAAACACATCTTCGACTTGGGGCGAATCCAGCGCGATCTTGTCATTAGCCAATTGCTCCAGAAGCTCATAAGCGGATATAACCGGTGCTGGCACAGATGCGTCAAGGCGCAAATCCCGAGTTTCGTATCGTGTGTGACGTAGTCCTTCCTCCAGAAACTCATTCTTATAAGCAGCAAGAGCGGAAGGATCCGGCTCGGACAACCCAAGCGCATTGGCAACACACGCTAATTCCAACCCAGGATCGTCAAGCAGGCGGTCGTAATCAACCACCACGCGCTTGAAGTCTTTTGTGCCAACAATCGCCGGCACGACATGTTCCAACCACAAGTAGAAACTTTTCTCTGGCTCAAAACCATCCCGGTTTCGCAGGGATTGAGCAACACTGAGGGGGTTACGTAGGGCGATGACGTAACTAACATTATAGTCACCCTGCTCAAAAACACGTTGCCAAAATAATAATAACCGAGACATTCGGGGATCTTTAATGCCGAAAATGGAAATCTGTTTCGTTTTCTCTCGCAATAACTCAAGCGCACGTCCAAAAAAGCCCGTGTTGAGTATATTTAAAAGTTTTTCAGTGGTAACAGGCGCAAGGGAATGCCAGTCAGCGCCAACGGACTGCAATAGTTCAGCGTTGAACGCATTTATCTCTGCGTCTTCCCAAAAACCTTTTATATTGTCCGGATTTGCGGATAATAGCGAGCTCCCAAGCTCCACGCCTAACAACTGCAAACTGCGGGCGATAGCACTGGTACCACTGCGGTGCATACCAAGTACGACGATGATGCGTTTTCCGTTCTCTTTATTCAAGTTATTGTAATCTCTTGCGAAGGATTATTCAAAAGCGCAACCTCTGCCACACACTTGAAGCCTACTATCCCGGTAGAGGCACCGACGGAGAGGATGGAGCATTGATTGTCATCGATATATAAAAGGCCGCCGAAAACACCGGGGCAACTCACTAAAAGCTTTTCTTCAGCATTGATTTGATATTTTAGATCGTTGTTTTTGGCCATCATGAAATTCTGCGCGATCAGGTACATTGGTACAAGAATTGATCTAATACGGTCAGGTCTCTAAGCAATTTTCCCCCACTCTTTCTTCTACCGAATGGCCACACCAGCCTATCCCTTTTTTTCGGCCCCGGCCTGTTCGTAGCAAGCCAGTACTTCCTCGGTCGAACCAATCATTTTCGTCTCCGAACCTTCAAGCCAGACCACACGGTCGCAAAGGTCGCGTAACGTGTCCATGTGATGCGAAACAATAAGTACGGTCTTATCGGAAAGAATACGCTCCTTCACTATCTCCGTTGACTTTTGCCTAAAGGTTGCGTCTCCGATCCCGAGAACCTCATCAATCAGCAGAATGTCAGGGTTGGTTTGTATAGACACCGCAAATCGTAATCTGGCCCTCATCCCGGCAGAATAGGTTCGCGCCGGCTGATCAAAAAATTCTCCCAACTCGGTGAACTCCTGAATATAAGAAAGCTTAGCTTCTATCGCCTTTTGACTCACTCCCTGCAGCATGGCGTTCATAACCGCATTGTGCCGACCGGATAATTTGTGGTGTAACCCAACAAATAGACCCAGCAGGGAAACGCTGTTCCCGAATGACTCTACCGAGCCGCAATCCGGATTTATAATCCCAGCCATCACTTGCAATAGAGAGGTTTTGCCTACACCATTGCGGCCCACAACGCCGAGCGTCTCCCCTTTTCTGACTTCAAAAGAAATATTCCTAAGAGCCCAATAATTGCTGGAACTAAAAAATCCCGTTTTCAGCCGGTACCGCACACCGACATTACAGATGCGCATCGCTATATGTTGATCCATATCGCTCACTGTGACGCCACCCTGGGGTATTCACGATCCCATTTTCTGATTAAAAAGAATACAATGGCCAGGAGTGCTACTGAGAATATCAGAACATTCCCTAAAGCAGACCAATCCGGGTTTACCTGATGAAGAAAAATGGATCGATGGGCTTCAACCAGAGTTGCCATTGGATTTAAGTATAAAATTTTCTGGAAAACCTCGGGTCCAGAGCTGATATCAAAAAAAATCCCGGAGAGAATAAATACCAGTGTCAATCCGTTGTTTATCACTAATTTCAATTCTGGGACGAATGGTATAAAAACTGCGAAAATACCAGCAACCCCGGCAGTTAATACAAATTGAACGAATATAACCGGAACCAGCCCCCACCAAACCCCACCAGGGTCTATCCCATAAATCATCAGGAAGAGGAGTAGTAATCCGAATGCAATTAAGAACTGATAAAAGCTTGATAGCAAAACTGCTGCAATGAAAACATGTTTTGGAACATAAATCTGTTGTATGATATGCGAACTTAAAATAATAGAGCTCCCACCCCTATGAACTGAACTGGCAAACCATTTCCATATAACCAATCCTGGAAGAAGAAAAGGAACAGCATCTGCGCCGCCGCGGAACCCGAGCACCTCAAAAACAAGATAAAAGGCTCCCATATAAACTGCCGGTTCCAGAATCCACAAAGATATTCCCAGGAAGCCCTCAGACACTTCTGCCCGGATTTCAGCGTAGGCGCGGTACAAGATTGTGTTTAGATGGTGGAGTGTCATAATTGTTTTAACTGATGGAGGAGCGCTTTAGGTGCAAAGAAAAAGTTTTGGCGGAAAAATATTTTTAATTGATTCAAAAAAACCAATTTTAGCATTTTATCAGATTTTTGAAGCGGATCAAGCAATCAGGTGGGGATTGAGGGTTTTTTGAGGCTCCAGGCATTGGAATTCATGGCATCGGCATCCTGCTCCTCCCCCGTGCCGAGTGACCAGAGAGCTTTAATCGTATCGTCATGGTTGCTATTTTTCGCGATGCGGTATAGGGCGTCCAGTTTTGTTTCAAAATCGGAGATCTCGGGGGCTTGGGTGTTCAGGATTTTAATCTTTGTGTGGAACGTTGGTACGGCGGTTTCATCGAGATTGATGAGCTCCTCCTGTAGCTTTTCCCCGGGCCGGATCCCGGTAAATTTGATTTCAATGTCCTGATCCGGAACATACCCGGCGATCTGGATCATCTTTCGGGCGAGGTCGACGATTTTGACCGGCTTGCCCATTTCCAGCAGGAATACCTTGCCTCTATCTCCAATCGCCGCGGCCTGCAAAATCAGCTGGGCGGCTTCTGGAATGAGCATGAAATAGCGCTCCATCTCAGGATGGGTGACGGTGACTGCCCGCCCTTCGCTGATCTGCTTTTTGAACAGGGGGACGACACTGCCGTTGCTTCCCAGCACATTTCCGAAACGAACGATCATAAACCGGGTTTTACTGTTTCGTCCAATATGCTGAATAAATTTTTCCGCCACCCGCTTGGTCATGCCCATCACACTGGAAGGCCGAACCACCTTGTCGGTTGAGACCAGGACAAATTTTTCCACAGCATACTTTTCGGAAGTTTCGGCTACGATACGGGTGCCGATGACGTTGTTGATCACCGCTTCGTCCGGATTGTCCTCCATCAAGGGCACGTGTTTGTGCGCCGCCGCGTGAAACACCAATTGAGGTTGATGGTCCGAGAAAATAGTCTGGATTTTTTCTTTATTGGTAATTGAGCTGAAAACGAAATGCAGGCGCGTGTCCTGATGGCCGATGGGGAGCCCTGATCTCAATTCGTAAAGATAATTTTCACACCGGTCCACCATTATCAGGATGCTGGGGTCGTACTCCAGAATCTGACGGCACAATTCGGACCCGATCGATCCCCCCGCGCCGGTCACCAGTACCCGCTTGCCCTGTATCAAACTCCGGAGGGAAGCCAAATCCAGTGACACCTGATCCCTGCTCAGCAAATCCTGAATATCAATATTTTTGATTTTCGAAATATGAACTTCCTTGGTGCCCAAGTCGGTGATGGAGGTGGCAATTTTATATTTGACTCTGCATCGGGTACAGATATCGATAACTTCTCCCAGGCTTTCGGTGGAGAGGGTATTGATCGCGATCAGCAGTTCCTTAATGCCCAGTTCTTCGGCCAGATCGGGGATTTCCTGCCGGTTGCCCAATACTTTAATCCCCATTAAGGAGTTATGGGATTTTTTCGGATCGTCATCGAGGAACCCGAGCACTTTATATTGTGGTGAAAACCTCTGGATATATCTGAGCAGATGGGCTCCCGTATCACCCGCGCCCAGAATCAGAACCGGCATACGGTGGCCCTCATCCATATTGTTTTGTTGAATAAATCGTTCCCGGAATATTCTCCATCCCAACCGCGATCCACCCAGCATCATGATGAGCAGGATCATATCGATGATGATGACCGACCGTGGGATTAAAAGTGAACGGTTGTATAAGAAGGAGGTAAAAAGAACCAGGAGTGTGCCCGTGACCACTGCCTTGAGAATCTGAATCAGGTCTTCCATGCTGGAATATTTCCAGAAACGGGTGTAGAACCCGAAATAGAAATAGGCGGCGGCACGGGAGATCAGCACTAAGGGAATCAGGCTGAAATAAATTACCAGGATTTCCGATGGAATGGTGCCTTCGTATCTCAACCAGTAGGCAAGATATAAAGAGAGACACCCTAGAGCGATGTCAAATGCAAAAAGAGCGATGCGCCCCGGCCTAAACTGAAACCCACTCAATGAAAATTTCAAAAACAGTTCCCCTTTATTCAACGGTCAATAGACACCCCTTGAATACGGCGGCCCAAGGATTCCGGGCGTACCCGAATGTAACCTGGAACAGGGTATGCGTTAAGCATCGAAACTAAAAACCATTATAACAACAAATACTTGATAGCCCAAGTCCTATGGGGCCCTGGCTTGATTTCCCTCTGCCCGAACGCTCAGGGTCGGGCGGAAAGGGCTTTCTTTTGTGTCAGATACTCGATCAGATATCTGGGTAGTTTTTTCAGCGGATGATGACCCCGTGTTCCAACAAATATTCGTACAGCGTCTCTGCGGTGATCTTTTGTCCGGCGGAACCCCAATGGGTGTCGTTAGGCAAATAAACGTCCTGTACCTTATTGTTGATAGCAGATTCAATCGCAGCCTTCAAAGGTGGAATGTTTAAAGCGTTCGCGGATTTGATCAGATCGTACCAGCTGTTATTTTTATATTTATCAGATTCCAGAAAGCTTGAATAGGCCGTTAATTTGTCGGGAGCCAGCAAGGTTACGAGTAAGGTTTTCCGGTTTTTTTGGATGGTATTCTGTAAGGCCGTAAACTTGCAAACCGCCTTTTTCACCTCCTCCTCTTTTGTATTCAGCTTTAACACGTCATCTCGATAAACCAGAAGGTAATCGCTCATTCGGTTGGAAAAAAAAGTATTTTGTTTCAGGGAAAATTTGAAAGCGCGTGTGGACTTTTTGTTGATCATGATTTTAATATTGTGTTTTAAATAATGGACTCCGGTGCTGATATTGGGGTGAAGGAGGCCGAAAGGAGCCTCCCGTTCGTATGTGTTAATCGAGTGGTGCAAAGGTTTAATAGTAAGAGGGTTGCGGGAAAAATCAGGGTTGGGCAGTCGCCGGCAGTCTTCCTTCAGGCCGATTCGTTTTCCCCAGGCGGTAAAGGTGCGTTCCGAAGTTTCCAGGATGATGATTTTCGGAGGGGTCTTCCTGAGAGCCGGGCTTTTAAAAAACTCATCAAGGTCAACCCAGTCTAAATGATAGCTGACGATTGTCAGGCCGGTGAGTTGCACTAGATAATTCTGCCACTGGGAAAGCGGAAAATGGTGCGAGAACGAATCGCCTAGAACAATGATGTCATAATACCGCTTATATGCAGAGCCGGATTCATAGTCATACAGTGTGGTTTCGAATATCTCTTGGGGAGCATTCCAGCCGAAGTCGTTTTCGGTATAGCCGTCCAGCCGGGTCAAGTCTCCGCTCAGAGGCTGCATGCCCACTCCCAAAGCAACAAAGACGATAAATAGAATCGACAATGGGACAACAATAATCAGGTTGTAATCTCGATAATTCATAGGTTAAAACTGAAAGTATAAGAATTCACTGATACCGGTCATGTTGAACAGGCACACAATGGCAATGATCAAAACCGCCAGGGACCAGCCTCGGTTGGGTTTCCATTGAATGAAATGAGTTTCTTTGGGATCTTCAATAAAATTGATGGCCGGTCCAAACTTCCGCATGATCTGCTGGGTGTTGGGTAATAGCCAGCACGCCAGTAACAGAGGAAGAGTCCAATACAGAAGAGCACGGTTGATGTGGATCGCCAGAATCCCGGTTTCCACCCCCCAGTCTTTCAGCAAGGGACCGATGCGGTGCATTTTGGCCATCCATGCCTCATTGATGGGGAAACCGTTGTACCCCACCATTCCCTCATACATTCTCATGGCCGCATCCAGATTATCCGCACGAAAGATTACCCAGGCGATCACCACGACGATAAAAGTCAACATGCGGGAGGCGTGCCGATAAAGCCATCCCTGAAAACTCCAGCTCAAGGCACTGCGGATGGCCTGCCAGGCATGGTTGATAAAAAGATAAGCACCATGCAGTCCACCCCAGATCACAAACGTCCACCCCGCGCCGTGCCATAGCCCGCCCAACAGCATGGTAATTATCAAGTTAACGTATTGACGTGCAGGACCCTTCTGGTTGCCCCCCAGCGGGATGTATAAGTAATCCAACATGAATCGGGAGAGCGTCATGTGCCAGCGCCGCCAGAAGTCAATGATGTTCGTAGCTTTATACGGCGAATTAAAGTTGAGCGGCAGGCGTACCCCGAACATCCGGCCCAGGCCGATGGCCATGTCGGAGTACCCCGAGAAATCGAAATACAACTGGAAGGTGTAAGCCAGCGCCGCCGCCCAACCTTCAAAAAAAGTGATGTCCGCCCCTGTTGCGGCGGCATTGAACACGGGCGTTGAAAATTGCGCGACGGTATCGGCAATCATGACTTTCTTGAACAGGCCGATAAAGAAAATGGTAATGCCTATCGAAAAGTCCTCATGCTTGAATTTGTAGAGAGAATCCCTGGCGAATTGGTGCAGCATCTCCTTGTGGTGGACGATGGGGCCTGCGATCAGTTGAGGGAAAAAAGTGACGAACAGGCAATATTGAAGAAAATTATGCTCGCGGGTTTCACCCAGGTAAACGTCCACTAGGTAAGCAATTTGCTGGAACGTAAAAAATGAAATCGCCAGCGGCAGGATGATGGGGGCGAGATGAAATTCCGTGTCGAACCCCTGGTTCACGGCGATTACAAAAAAATTGGCGTACTTGAAATATCCTATGGCCGCCAGGTTGCCCGCGATGCCCGCCACTAGCAATCCTTTTTTCCCCAATGTAGAGTCGGAAGAACCCATGGCGAGGCCGACGCCAACGCTGTAATTGAACAGGACCGATCCGATCAAAAGACCCAGATAAGCCGGGTTCCACCACCCATAAAAGAAAAGGGAAGCGGCCACCAGCCAGGAAATGGCGATACGATGATGGCCCCAGGCGCCTATCCTGAAAAAAACGAATAAAGCGATGGGAACGAAAAATATAATGAAAGGATACGAATTAAACAGCATTAGTTTAATTCAAATGTAACTGCAATGAGGATGCGTGGATTTTTTATCATGAAGGTCGTGATCAAAAAAGAGAGTATGACATGGGGAGCTGGCCGGTTTTTTTAAACTTTAAAAACCCTGGCTTGATCAAGGTATTGGATAATTTGCCCGGTACAATCCTCCACCGAATGTTCGGAGGTTTTGATATGAATTTCCGGCGACACAGGTGGCTCATAAGGAGAGGATATGCCGGTGAAATCGTTGATCTCTCCCTTACGCGCTTTTTTGTAAAGTCCTTTGGTATCCCGTTCTTCGCAAACCGCCAGAGGGCAGTCGACAAAGACCTCAATGAATCGGCCATCGTCCATGGATTGCCGCACCCAATCCCGATCTTCCCGGAACGGTGAAATGAAAGCTACGATCACCACGAATGCCTGATTGGCGAGCAATTTTGCCACTTCGCCGATTCTACGGATATTCTCTTTCCGGTCTTCTGCAGAAAACCCGAGATCCTGATTCAGTCCACTGCGGACCACATCCCCATCCAAAATAGTAACCAACGCTTTCTGCTCGAAAAGAGCGTTCTCCAAAGCGATGGACACAGTGGTTTTCCCAGCACCGGATAAACCGGTAAGCCATACAATAGTGCCTTTTTGTTGAAACCGTGCTTCCCGTTGATCGCAGTTTACTTTTTGAGGGGCTGATTGAGTTTGTGAAATTTTCATGAAGGTCCTTGATTAAAAATCAGTAAGTTTCATTTAGATTCCGGTTGTGGGTATGTTTCTGGAGGCGACCGGAAAGCATACTATTTAATTGTAGAAGGAAAAATTTCCTTAGACAAGAGATATATAAATATCTGAATTAAAAGAGGGGAGACTTTTCTTGCTTCTGAGAAAATGTTTGGCTTGCGGCATCGATTTCCGCTCTGAAGAGTTGTCCAGTGAGACGGACCGGTTGGAGGTCTCCGGTTAATAAATATCCGATGACCAGTCCAGGCTCTCCAGGTGTTCCCGCAAATGGGAGATGGTCCGAAAACGGTCCAGAATCAGCGACCGCTTGAGTCCACAGCAAATTTCCTTCACTGTGCCGGGCATGTTGGAATATCTTTTGGCTCCCCCCAGGCAATCGTAAAATATCCGGATCAATTCGCAAATATCCTGTTGCCGTGTTTCCTTTTTCGCGATGGGGCCGTTGAACAGGTCCAACAGCTTGATCTCGAATGCCAGCCCGAACCGGTTGACGATAATATTGTCGGTATGCAGATCGCCATGGGTCTCGTTCAGCAGATGGATTTCTTCAATCCCGCAAGCCAATGCATACAACAGGTGGAGCGCCTGATACGGGTGAAGCCTTTGTCCCGGAAATTTCTTCAAAAATTCCGATAACAAATCCCCTTCCACATAATCCGAGATCAAAACGGTGATCGGGATTTTCCGGACCAGCAGGATTTCTTCGGTGTGATACTGGATTAGGATAGGAACCTGGCGGAGCTTATGCAGTTTCTGGGCATAGATTTTGGCAGTTTTGTTGCCGAGGTTTCTCTGCGGAAAAAACAGTTTGGCCGCCCGTTCGATGCCCGTGCGAATTTCGCGGATCTTGTAGACCTCGCCCTCCCAGCCCGCACCCAGCAGGGAGAGGATCTCATACTTCCCGGCTATTTTACGTCCCGATATGAGGTCGAACGAATTGATCACCGCTTTCAAAGCGCCCTTTTTTCCCAAGACAACTCTCCCTGATCAATATGAAAACCGATACTTCATTTTTACGGAAAAATCCCCTTTTGGCAATCGTTTTCCAGTCGAAATGAGAGAGCAAAAGAATGGTTGGGTATTCCGGGATGAACTCGGAAAGGGGTCGAAAAAATCGTCCCCACCGGCTCTTTAACAGAAGAGGGGCCGGCAGGGATGCAATGAAGTTGATCTTGAAACTATTTGCTGGCGCAGACGGCGGTCACCCCGCATTTGATGTAATGGTTGTTGATGCCAAAAAAATCCTTGGATTTCGGACCATGCCGACCCTCACACACGCAGGCATTTTCAGTCTTGCTCTTTTTGGCGCCATCCGGTCCCTTCATTTTAAAGGGATCGTCACCGGCTGTGCCCGATTCTGCCCACCACTTTTTACATTGGAAAAGCACGGGATAGTCATCGTCGCATTCGGCGGCCACAGTAATTTGGCCAGGGTCATCATCGGTTTCCTTGGTGCTGGACTCCCCCTGGGCTGAGAATTCCTTGAGGATCCGGGGCGCGTTGGGATCAACGGCTTTTCCGCCACAATGAATATTCATAAAGGCAAACAGTGTCAATATTAGAGCAGTGCCGAGACGGGTTGTGGAAATTTTCACGGAGTGCCTCCTCGTTGGGTTAAACCGGTGTATATCTCAAGGTACAATAAACTCAATGAGGTAGCAATACATTTACATATAATTTCTATTTATTTGCGGCGGGTTTTGGCCTTCCCGAAGCCTGATTCAATAAAAAGACCCATCCCCGGTCAGGCCGGGAATGGGTCTTGTGGTTTTGATCTAACCCCTGTTGCCAGATGGCTAGAGGATCGGATCAGTTCAACTGGGTGATCTGGGGTTCGTCCGACAGGGTGAAGGCTTTGCGCACCAGGTCGACAAACTCCCGCCGATAGGGATCGGTCCTCTGTTGGGGATCATCCACAATTTTAAGAACTTTGCCGAAGCTGGTGTGGCCCTTGTGCTCGGACTCGCGGAGCATCATGCCGAACGAGGCCACCGCCGCCGCGAATTTGAAATCGCCGGAGGCCCTGGCAAATTTTTGATGCTTCATGGTAACCGGAAAGGCGATGAGCCGACTCCTGCTCCCTTCCGGCTCCTTGTAGCGGAGCTTCACCGTTAACAGCTCGTCGGAAAACGCCTCCTCCGACAAAGAAGTTTTGTGAGTGTATTTCAAGGCATCGACATCGCCGCCTTTCTTCGTCAGGCCCGCCGGGACAATCTCGTACAGAGCGGTCACCGTGTGTCCGGCGCCGATTTCACCCGCATCCTTTTTGTCATCGTTGAAATCCTCTTTGTTCAGCATACGGTTTTCATAACCGATGAGCCGGTAGGAGGCCACCTTGAGCGGATTGAACTCGATCTGGATTTTCACATCCTTGGCGATCGTCATCATTGTGCCGCCGATTTGCTCGACCAGCACCTTTTTGGCCTCGCGCAGGGTATCGATGTAGGCATAGTTGCCGTTGCCCTTGTCCGCCAGTTTCTCCAGAGTCGAGTCCTTGTAATTGCCCATCCCATAACCGAGGACGGTGAGGAACACGTTGCTCTTGGCGTTGGTTTGGATGAGGTCGACCAGCTCGCCCTGATTGGTGGTGCCGACGTTGAAGTCGCCATCCGTCGCCAGAATCACCCGGTTAACCCCTCCCTTAATGAAATGCTTCTTCGCCACCTGGTAAGCCAGCCGGATACCCGCACCGCCGTTGGTCGAGCCGCCTGCTTCCAACCCTTCTATGGCTTCGAGGATGTCAGATTTGCGGTCGCCTGTGGTCGAGGGAAGTGCCAATCCGGAGGCGCCTGCGTAGACCACCATTGCCACCCGGTCGTTTTCTCCCAGGTTTTCCGCCAGCAGTTTTAATGACTTTTTCACCAGAGTCAGTTTGTTGGCCATTCGCATGGAGCCGGACACGTCGATCAGAAACACCAGGTTCGAGTCCGGTCGCTGGCTCCAGTCGATGTCCTTACCCTTGATGCCGATACGCACCAGCTGATGATCGGGTTCCCAGAACGCCTGCGCCGTTTCGACATTGACCGCAAACGGATGCTCGTTTTCATTGGAGAACTCATAATGGTAAGGAAAGTAATTGACCAGCTCTTCGATGCGCACACTGTCCTTCGGCGGCAGTTGACCGTTATTGATGAAGCGTCTCATGTTGGCGTAGGAAGCGGAATCGACGTCCACCGAGAAGGTCGATAAGGGATGATTCAGAACGTTGCGGAAAGTGTTTTCGGTGATGTGATCGTAGGCTTCGGTATTGAACTCGGGCTGGGGACGCGGCGAATGCGCTTTCCAGTACACCATACCCCGCTGGAGACGCTTGGCCAGATGGGTCTTTGATTTTTGACGCACGGGCGCACCCATAACAGCACCGATTCCCCGTTCCGTTCCTTGGGGCTGTCCCAATCCCGGTTCGATATAAGTGCCGGGAAGGACTTTATCCATATGATAATCGGATTGATAGGTTTTCCCGCTACCCGCATCAATTTTCCAATCGTGTCTGTCAAAGCGCCTCAAGGGTGGCTTACGCTTCGGAACGCTTTCTTTCGACAATCCCCAGTTTTCCGTTACCGCTTCCGCCCTCGGTTCCGCTTTGCTCGTCACTTCCATTTCCAACAGCGATAGCTCGTTTAAATCTCGCTCCAGCAGCAGTTGATCGGTTGAAGTATCCTGGGATGATTGTGTAGCAGGCAGGTTTTGTTTTTGGTCTTGAGGGGCTTGGCTGACTTCCGGTGGCGCGGCATTCTTGGAACATGATGCTACGGCCAACAGAGCCAGTAGTACGAAAAGTTTGCGCATGGCTTCCTCCAAAGTGAAGTGGGTGGTTTCTCTATGCGTCCCCCAGACTACCCATAACAATGCTCCAAATGCACCTACAAAATGAAGCCGCTCCGGGCTTCCGTAAAAAGCGGTAACTGCTTTAATTTGAAGACCGTGCAGGAAAAAGAAAGCTCAAAATGAACGGGGGCAGAATTATTTACTGAGGAAAAACGGGTTTTAAGAACGTGGTGAAGAGGAAAAAATGGAGTCGACGGGAGGGTCCCCTATGCGGTTACCGCTTCGGGGTTTCATCAACAGATTTCTTGGGATGAGCTGTAGGGCTAATGAACAACTCATCGGAGGTGTCTTTATGAAAGATTTTGGCAAGAACACTTCCCAGCCACCCCGTCAGTATCAAAAAGCCGCCCCAAACGGTCATATGAAAATTCAACTCTCCTCTGGTATTGTGTGCCAAATAGGGGCTGTTGTCGGCAAGAATAAACGCCCACACGATGAGGATGGTAAGAAAGGCTGACAGGACCGCGAACCTTTTCCCCAGGGAATAGCCTGTGATCAATATCACAATATAGAAAAAATTGAGGGAAGACAGTTTGGGTTCACCGAAGAAGTTGACAGCAGTCAAGCCGGATAAAATAATTAGAATGACAATATCGTTAAGGTTGTGTCGAAAATAACTTTGTATTCGGTAAACGCCACCCCCTATATCTTCTCCCGAAAAATCGGAATCCCTATTATTTCTCGTTGTCTTGGAATCTCTAGTGCTTTTTGTTGCCGGTGGCAAGGCCATATTGGCTGCTCCTATAATTTACATACCTTATAATTGTAAAAGTATTGATCCATTTGTCAAGGGCTACGTGCATCATCTTACTCTTGAAAATTAAAGGATTTACGGCCATCTCAAATCCAATGAATGAGCGGATTTTTACAACTGATTGATTCTTAGACGGCTATTATCCTGCTGGCGAAGGAGGGAAGTGTGGACTTGGATCCAGCGAAAAAAAGATTTTACTTTCGGAAATCCAAATTCTGGAGTGGTTCTAACATTTCCTGATAAAAGGCCGCGAAATCCCTTTTGACGGGACAGGAAGGGAGGCATGTTTGGCTGAAACCGCTGGCTGGAATGCCAGCCCATGAATGCGACGATGGGTAACACTCTGGACCGGTATTTTTTGGAAAGGTCATTTTTCACGAAAAAACCCCGCCACGATCACTACAGCCAACGTAATCCCGGAAGCCAGATAAACAAATAACCATATGGTCGGTCTACCCACCGTATCTACGAAGCTTTCACTGCCGTACAGGAACCCCCAATTGAAAACATAAACAAAGTTGATCATTAATCCCAATTTGTCTTTTCTGAAAAAGAAGCAAAACGTGCTCAAAAACATACAAGCAATCACTTGTCCGAACGGAATGGAAAATTCCATAGCACCCATAACCTGGGACCTCCTGTTCAAAGAGTATGCGTTGATTCAGGTTGGTAAGGTGTTTTATTCGCTTTCAACACCTGGATTTTTAAATCACCACGATGCGGAATATCTTTTAAGCGGAAATTTTATGACTGACAGAAAGAATGGAGCCGGCGAGAGGAATTGAACCCCCGACCCACTGATTACAAATCAGTTGCTCTACCAACTGAGCTACGCCGGCCTATTTTCAGAAAAAGAAGGTGGCTCGCCATCGACCTGCAAGCGAACCGATTCCCATTATAAATGAAATTCCCTGGAAAAAAACCGGAGGTTTTCCGTCGGAAGAGACTGGTAATGAAATATCCATTTTTGGAATTTATCGATTATCATGGATAGGTATAATCATAGGCCTACAAGTATCTGAATAATAGCTCCCTATTTGAATTTTTGAAAAATTGCATGGGTTCCTTTCTGATTCGTCTATACAACCAATGGGTTCTTGAAAAGCCCCGCATCTGGCTGGGGATAATTGCCCTTGCCTTGCTGGGGTTCGGGTTCACCGTTCCCAATTTCAAGCTGGATGCCTCGTCCGATTCGCTGGTGCTGGAAAACGACGAGGACCTGAAGTATTCCCGCGCAGTCAACAAGGCGTATGGCAGTGACGATTTCCTCGTCATCACCTGGACGCCGAAGACGGCTCTGTTGTCCGATGAATCCCTGAATGGCTTGCAAAGCTTGAAAGACGATCTGCTGAAAGTGGACCGCGTCGAAAAAGTGATTAGCATTCTTGACGTACCGCTGTTCAACAGTCCGCGCATCACGCTTTCCGAATTGAGCGAAAACGTCCGCACCCTCAAAACGGAAGGCCTCGATAAGAAACTGGCCGCCCGCGAATTCGCCGAAAGCCCGATCTACAGCAAGCTCCTCGTCAGCGCCGACGGCAAAACCACCGCTCTCCTCGCCGTGTACAAACGCGATGCCAAATATTTCAACCTGCTTGAAACGCGTAACGACCTACGCGAGAAAAAATGGGATTCGAAATTAACGGAGAAGGAAGCCGTCACTTTGAAGAAAGTTTCCTTCGAGTTCAAGCAATACCTGGCGGAAGTACTGGATCGGCAAGCCCGGGAGGTTCAGCAGGTGCGCGATATTCTCGATAAATACCGCGACCGCGCCGACATCTTCCTGGGTGGCGTGCCGATGATCACCAGCGACATGATCGCCTATATCGAAAGCGATCTTTCGATTTTCGGCATCGCAGTGACGGCTCTAATGATTCTCGTCATGTGGCTGTTCTTCCGGAGCAAGCGATGGGTCCTGCTCCCCATGCTGACTTGCGCCATCTCGGTGTGGATGATGGTCGGCGCGCTCGGCTGGCTGGACTGGCGGGTGACCGTCATTTCCTCCAATTTCGTTTCCATATTAATCATCATCACCATTTCGCTGACCATTCATCTGATCGTCCGCTACGGCGAGTTGTACGCGGAGAATCCCGACGCCAAACAGACCGACCTGGTGAGCGACACCGTGCGCCTCATGTTCCAGCCCTGTTTCTTTACGGCAATCACCACCATCGTGGCGTTCTGCTCGCTGGTGGTCAGCGATATCCGCCCGGTGATCGATTTCGGATGGATCATGACCCTCGGCATTTCCCTGGCGTTTGTGGTTTCCTTTATTTTTTTCCCTTCGTTTTTGAAAATGATGTCGCCGAAACCCTCGGTCTCCGCCCACGATATCACCAAGCGGATGACCAACGGTATTGCTCTCGTTGCACTCCAGCACAAAAATAAAATCCTCGGCCTGTTCGCAATCCTGGCGGTGGTCAGCGGCATTGGGTTGAACAAGATGGGCGTCGACAACCGCTTCATAGATTATTTTAAGGACACCACCGAAATCTACCGCGGCATGAGCGTCATCGACAAACAATTGGGTGGCACCACGCCGTTGGAGATTCTCATCGACGCCGACCAGAATTTTTATGATTACCTGAAGATGCTGGAAACAGAAATGGATGAGTTCGAGATCGACGACCCGTTCGCCGAGCATGAGGACACGCAGGATGAAAATTACTGGTTCCATCCCAACAAACTGTTGGAGGTGGAAAAAATTCACGATTATCTGGAAAGCCTGCCGGAAATCGGCAAGGTCCTGTCCATGGGAACGACACTCAAGATCGTCCGCTTCCTGAACGGAGACGAGGTGCCGGAGGATTACGACCTCGCCGTTTACCGCAAGGTGCTCCCGGAAAACGCGAGGAAGAGTTTTCTCGATCCGTATTTGTCCAAGGATGCCAACCAGGTGCGCATCACCCTGCGCATTGAGGAGACCGACCCGCGTCTCAACCGCGGTGAGTTGATGGAAAATATCAAACGACACCTGGTCGATAACATGGGCATCGCCGAAGACCGTATCCGCATCACCGGTATGGCCGTGATGTTCAATAACATGTTGCTCAGTTTGTACACCTCACAGATACAAACCCTGAGCCTGGTCTTCGTGGCCATTCTCATCATGTTCATTTTTCTGTTCCGGCGGGTGTTGCTGGCGGTGCTGGCGATTATTCCCAACGTGTTCTCGGCGATGTTTATTCTGGGGTTCATGGGATGGATGGACATCCCGCTGGATATGATGACCATCACCATCGCCGCAATTACCATCGGTATCGGCGTCGACGACACCATCCATTACATCCACCGCTACCAGCGTGAGTTCGGCCTGGACGCCAGCTACCGGGAGAGCCTGATACGCTGTCACGGCAGTATCGGCCGCGCCATTTACTACACGTCGATTACTGTGACTGTTGGATTTTCCATCTTGACCCTATCGAATTTCATTCCGACCATTTATTTCGGTTTGTTGACGGGTTTGGCAATGATCCTCGCCCTGCTGGGGAATTTGTTTCTACTCCCGCTCCTGATCGTTCAATTCCGCCCCCTCGGCCCTGAACACAAAAAATAACCGAATGTGTCACCCTGAGCGTGTCGAAGTGCGGTGATTAACCCAAGTGGTAATTTTTCAATTGTGGGTGTTCTTTTACCAATTGGTTCAGGTGGTTCCAAAACTCCAGGCCGTTGTCGGCGGTGATCAGTTTATCCAGATTCGCCTGCAGGACTTTCTTAAATGCTTCCTTATGTGCCGGCGGTATTGAAAGCTGGCTTTCAGGCCCTCCAGATACTCTCCCTCTCCGGTAACCATATCCCGTTGAATGTCGGGGAAGTTGTGCGCGGCAAACCGCATGGACGTCACCCGTTGACGGAACATTTTGAGATCGCCGGTTTTTTCCGGAACCATTTCGATGTGATAATTGGTCGGGGAGTACTTGATCATGTTTCCGGATAACGCATCCACGGCCATCGGGGTCAAAAAAGTAAAGGTTCCGGTGATGTCCAGAATCATAGCGGTATTGTCGTTAAATGTTTTCGCCAGCATCATTTCCTGGGTTTGATAGCCCTCTTTGGTGAATTTGAGTGTTCTGTTTTGAAGCCTTCTGTCGATTGCGAGGGTCAGAGGGGTTTCTCCGATCTTGCTTCCATCCAAAAAGACTTTCGTTTTATCGACATTGGAATTGAACGTGATCACGTCCTGCCCGTCGGAAAAAATCGTCGCACAACCGCCCAAGGCCAAGAGAGCCGTTAAACCAAATAACCTAAATATTAGATGAGTGTTCTTGAAATTGCGTTTAAGCATGAACTTTCTCCTCTCCTAATGATTTTAAAATCACCCCTATTTTATCTTACTTCCTTCATTTTTCCTTCGTGTCCTCCGCGGTGAATTTTTCCTGAAAAATCCTGTTATCCTGTCTAAAATTTCATCTTATTATTTTTGTCCTAATCGGTGTCCATCTGTGTCCATCTGTGTTCATCTGTGTTCATCTGTGGTCAATTGGTTTTCTCTGTGTCCTCTGTGGTGATCAGGTTGCCGGGTCTTTGGGGGCTTTGAATTTTTTGCCGGCAGTGTAGGTGGCATCGACAAAATTTTCGCCGAAGTAATAGAATAGATCGCGGTAGTCGTTCGTTTTGAGCAGGTTGAAGTCGGCGCGTTGTTTGGGAAGCAGTCCTCCGTAATCCTTTTCCGCGCCCAGTGCTTTCGCGGAACCATAAGTTCCCGCCGCCAGCGCCTGCTCGGGAGTGAGGCGGTACATCGATGCCGCCAGGGTCAACACGGTTTGCATATTATAGGTCGGCGAGCTTCCAGGATTGCAGTCCGTTGCCAGCGCCAAGGTCACTCCGGCGTCGAGCATGGAATGGACGAGCGGGTGTTTGTCCCCGCCGAGGAACAGCGTGACGCCCGGCATGAGTACCGCCGTGGTGCCCGCCGCGCGCATGGCCTGGATATCATTCGGGGTGGCGTATTCGAGATGGTCGCACGACAACGCCCCCAGCTTGGCCGCTTCGGTGCACCCGCCCTGGTGCGAAAACTCCTCGACGTGCGCGCGCAGGTCGAATCCCAGCAGTTTCGCCTGTAGAAACAGACGCCGCAAGTCCGCGACGGTGAACACGTCTTTTTCGCAGAAGATGTCAACGCCGTCCGCCAGGCTCCTGAACCGCGGCAGGTTTTCAATAATTTCCTCCAGATATTCCTCCCGGTCCTCGCCTGTCGGCACGGTGTGCGCGCCGAGGTAGGTGAGGGTGACCGGTACTTTGAGCGTGGTGCGCAGTTTCCTGCCGACCGTCAGCATTTTCATCTCGGATTTAAAGGTCAGTCCGTAGCCGGATTTGATTTCGAACGCCGTGGTGCCGAGGGCCATCATACGCTTCATGCGTTTTTTAGCGGCGTCGAACAATTCTTTTTCCGTCGCGCGGCTCGTGGCCTGCACGGTGTTCAGAATACCGCCGCCGTTGCCCAGGATTTCCATGTAGGGGACGCCGCGCATGCGGTCGACCATTTCATCCTTGCGTTCGCCGGCGTAGATGAGGTGCGTGTGACAATCGACGAAGCCCGGCACCACCGCCCGGCCCTGGCAATCCACCACCTTGGCATAGCTTTTCGAGGATTTGATTTCCGGGTTTTTCAGGATTTTGAGGATGCGTCCGTCTTCGACCAGCAGAGCGCAGTTTTTGCGGAGGCGGATGCCCGGTTGGGTGGAGGCGTCAGCCTGCACCAGTTGGCCGATGTTGCGGAAACAGAGAGTACCGCTCATGAGGTTACCTTTTCAGCTAGGTTTTTCAAGTAGTTGCTAGATTTATCGAGCGGTTTTGAAATTCGCCTCATAAATGGAGCAACTACACAGGCTGAAGGAAGAAGCCCCCCAGCCCCCTTCGGAGAAGGGGGAGCCAAATCAAAAGCCCGTCACCCTGTGGGTGCTCCCCATGAGGGGAGAGGGTTTAAAATTACCTGCGGCGGTTCGCCGCCCGGTCAGGGTTTGGGGAGTGAAACTTTTCTCTTCCGTGCGACCTTTCTGGCGGTATCGTACCCTGCATCGACGTGACGGGCAACCCCCAGTCCCGGATCGTTGGTGAGCACCCGTTCCAGCCGCGCCGACTTTTGTTTTGTGCCGTCGGCGACGATGACCATCCCGGCGTGCAGGGAGTTGCCGATACCCACGCCGCCGCCGTGGTGAAAGCTGACCCAGCTTGCGCCGGAGACGGCATTGACCGCGAAATTGAGCAAGGGCCAGTCGGCCACGGCGTCACTGCCATCTCTCATGGCTTCGGTTTCGCGGTTGGGCGAGGCGACGCTCCCGCAGTCGAGATGGTCGCGTCCGATCACAATCGGCGCGGCCACTTTTTTCTTTTTTACCAGGTCGTTCATGACCTGGCCCATCTTCGCGCGTTCGCCGTACCCCAGCCAGCACACGCGCGTCGGCAGTCCCAGTATCGGCACTTGGGCCTGCGCCTTTTCGATCCAGCGATGCAACGCCTTCTTTTTGGGAAAGGTGTCGATCACCGCCTGATCGACGGTCCACAAATCTTTTTTCTTGCCGGAGAGCAAAGCCCAGCGGAAGGGGCCTTGTCCCTCGCAGAACAGCGGGCGGACGTAGGCCGGAACGAAGCCGGGATAGATAAACGAACCGTCCGGTTGTCGCACCTGGAGGCCGCCCAGTTCCGCCTGGCCGCGCAGGTTGTTGCCGTAGTCGAACACCACCGCACCTTTGTTTTGCAGATCGATTAGCGCCTGGGTATGCTTGACCGTGGTGGCAAGCGATTGTTTGCGGTATTCGTCAGGCTCCTGCGTTTTGAGTTTCATGATCGTTTTGTAGTCGTTGCCTTCCGGCACGTAGTCCATCAAGTTGTGCGCGGGGGTCTGGTCGGTGACGATATCCGGGATGCGTTTCAGGTCGAGCAGTTGCCGGGCAATGGTGGCGCCGTTGGACAGCAGGCCGACACTGACGGCTTGTCCGCTGGCTAATCCCTCGTCGATGATGGCCAACGCTTCATGCAGAGTGCCCGCCGAGCGGTCGAGGTAACCTTCCCTGATGCGGCGTTCGATTTGCGCCGGGTTGACCTCGGCGACCAGAATGCAGGCTTCGTTCATGGTGCCCGCCAGCGGTTGTGCGCTACCCATGTTGCCGAGTCCGGCGGTGTAGATCCATTTGCCTTGCAAGCTATGCGATTTGAAATCGATCTGCCCACAGGCGCCGAAGGTTTCGTAAGTGCCCTGCAGGATGCCTTGGGTGCCGATGTAGATCCAGCTTCCGGCGGTCATCTGGCCGTACATCATGAGTCCGAGTTGGTCGAGGTGATCGAAATGTTCCTGCGTGGCATGGCTGGGCACGAGGTTGGAGTTGGCAATGATGACACGCGGGGCGTCCGGGTGCGTCGGGGCGATGTACACTGGTTTGCCGGATTGCACGCACAGGGTTTGGTCGGACTTCAGGCGTTTGAGTTCGGCGACGATGCGGTGGTATTCCTGCCAGTTGCGGGCGGCGCGGCCGGTCCCGCCATAAACGATGAGTTGTTTCCAGTCGAGCGCGACGCGCTCGTCGAGGTTGTTCTGGAGCATGCGCAGGGCCGCTTCGGTATCCCAGTCGCAACAACTCCGTTTCAGGGAGGTGGACGCGCGCGGCGCTTTTTTGGGACGCCGGTTCATGGCCATGGGACGCGTACCGGGGGTACTTGCGGATGATTTCTTTTTCATTAGGCCCCTTTGCGTGAGGCAACCCCCAGACAGAAATAGTAGTAGATGCCGACGGCGAGGAGGCCGGTGCGTTCCTCTTCGATCAGAGGGTTGTATTCCGAAAGGTCGAACAGGTCCACTTTGGGATGGGCGCCGGCAGTGAAGGCCATTTCAAGCGCTTCTTTAGCGCGCAGGCCCATGATGCCGGGGCAGGACACGCCGGGTGCATCGGCGGCGCGGATCGAATCGAGATCGAAGCTGACGAACAGAGAATCGCATTCCCAGGCCAGGCGGCCCAGGGCGTTGCGGAATGCTTGTGCCGCCGAGTCGCCACGGGACACTTCCGAATACCAGATGATAGTGGCTTCTTTTTCCTGGACGTAGCGGGTGTGCTCGCGGCTGACCTGGCTGCCCTGAGCGGCGAATTCGATGAAATGCTCTCCGGCGAAACGGGAGTCTTCCAAAAGGAGGCGGAAGGGAGACCCGCTATGGGCCTGACCGTCTTTCAGGGGACGCACGTCCAGGTGCGCGTCGATATTGATCACGCCGACCGGGGTCTCCGGTTTCGAGTCGAGTAGCGCCCGGGCGTTGGGGTAGGACTGATCGTTGCCGCCACCGACGACGAAGGGGATGCCGCCTTTTTGGATGATGGAGGCTGTCTGCTGGGTAAGAGCGGTATGCGATTGGTCCAGAGGCAGGCCGGCTGGGATGTCCCCGGCATCGGCGAGGGTGATGCCGGACAGATCGATATCCATTTCCGGGTTGTCGGCGGTGCCATAGCGCCGAATCCAGGAGCGGAACTTTTCGGGTCCGAGGCGGGCTCCGGGCCGCCCCCCGTTGATCTCCACGCCGGTGTCATAGGGGAATCCCAGGAGGACCACACTCCCCTCCTGCCCGGGGTGAATGATATCTGCCAATTTGGGGTCGTCGGTCATAATATCCATTTATAGAACGGTTTTGGGGGAAAGTAAACCTCTGTCAGAGCAATAGGGTTCGCTCTCTTTCCCGGCCGGCAACTGCGGGAATATCCCTGAATTTCGGTCCCGTGGTGTTTTTCTTGTCATCCACACTCTCTTTTTGATATATTTCTACTCATATTATCCCCCGGCCATCTCTATAAGGAGACTTTTATTTATGCCCAGTTCCATCGAAGCGTTAAAGCAGGCTGTTGAGCTTGAACAACAGGCCCTAGATTTATATATCATCGCCATGGACAATGCGGTTCACGAGGAAACGAAACAAACGTTGAAAGAATACGCCGACGACAAGCAACAGAAAATCGACACGTTGTCCTGGATGGTCATGGCGGAGTCTGGAGACCTTGAGAAAGAAGAGTCCACTCCTCAAAACGGTGGCGAGAGACTGGCGGCCGGTAAGTGTCCTTTTTCCCGCAGCGACTTGGAGGGAATGGGTTTTGATATGTCCCAGTCCACGATGGACGACGACCATTCCAAATCCTGAATTATAGAACCTTTTATTTTTGAGAGACGAATTATGGCGATTGAAAATCCTCATGATTTACTGATCGAGTGTTCGGATTGCGGGGTGGAGAATATGTTTTCCGAATACACCCCCGAACAGGCGACGGTTTGCAACCAGTGCCGAACGAGGTTGATACAGCCTGATTTCGACCAGACGTATAATGAACACCGGTGTGATGATTGCGGTTTTGTAATGTGTCTGTTGAAGGACACCCTGTTCGAAAAAGGCAAGACCGCCTGCCGGTGCGGGAGCTTCAACATACAAGCAATTTCCAAGTCAATTCTCTACGAAGATGCAGAAGAAGCCGGGGCCTTTGATCTGGATGAAGAAGATGTCGATACCACTCCCAGCGATGACTGGTGTCGTTCGGATTTGTCGGGCATTGAAGCGTCGGAAGATTACAACGAAATGTTCGATCAGGATCCCGGGGACAATTAAACCCGGAAAGTATCCTTGAGTTCAGAATTCAGTAGAGAATCGCTCCCTTTCGTATTTGATTAAAAATCCCACCTCGTGGCTATACCGTGCAATTATGTTTTGGTGATAGCCATTGTTTAATGAGTTTGGAAATCCGTAAACGATGCATAAAGCCATCTCACCTTCTTTGCCTGCGGCCAAAAAAATTCTGCTGATCAAGATGGGGGCCGTGGGAGACCTGATCATGGCCTCGTCTCTTTTTGAGGCGGTACGGCAGAACTTCCCGCAGGCCCGGATTTTTCACCTGGTTTCGGATCAGCTGTTCCATACGGTAAAAGCAAACCCCCATATCGATCGATTCATTCCTGCCGACTCCGATGCGCTTTACAAAGGCGGTTGGTTTGCGCGGTTACGGGAAGTATTTCGCTTGATTTCATTATTGCGGAAGGAGCGCTTCGACATGGTTTTCGTATTGCACTGGGCCTGGCAATTCAATTTGCTGGCATTGATGTGCGGTATTCCGGTTCGCGTGGGGTTCAAGCGGAAATGGGGAAGGCTGTTTTTGACGCACCGGGTGCGGCCTGACGAAAATCAAAATAACCGGGAAGCCTATCTGAATTTATTAAGGATTTTTGGGGTGTCGGTCCGCTACCAGAAAAGCCATTACTATCTTTCGGAAAAGGAAGACCGTTTTCTGGAAACGTTTGTCGAGGAACACCGGATGGGTGCCGAAGAACAATTGATCGCATTGGCTCCCGGAGGCGGCAGGAACATCAAACAAACCATGCTGACCCGCCTGTGGCCGGTCGACCGTTATATGGAACTGCTCGGCAATATCTTGCAGACGGGCTCTTACCGGATCGTGCTGATCGCCGGACCGGACGACGGCCCGGTGATTCAACCCATTCTTGCCCGGTACCCGCAGTGCATTGATACGCGCACCTTGAGTTTCGGTGAAAAGGCCTCGATCCTACGGCGGTGCCGCCTGTTGGTTGGCAATGATAGCGCTCCCATACATATGGCCACAGCGATGAGTATACCGACGTACTCCCTGTGGGGTCCGACCAATCCCAAACGCTATGGCGATCCGGTTTTGCACCACACTCCATTTTTCAAGGAGATCGAATGTTCTCCCTGTTATTCGTACGGGGAGTTTCCGGCGTGTAACGATAACCAGTGCATGCAGGCCATTTCGGTGGCTGAGGTTTGGGAAGTGCTGCAAGCCGCATTAAGCCTGAAAATTCCCAAGCCTGCTTTTATTGAAAGCTCCGTACCAGAGAAAGAGTTTCCCGAAGATATCGTTTCCGCTCCGCCAGTGGTCCTGGAGCGCCCCAACCAATCCACTGCCTGAAATTCACCGCCAGAATATTTTTCCTCATCTTGAAACCCAGATAAATTTTTAACAGTTTAAGGTCGGTTTCTTCCAAGTGTTTTTTAAAGTAATGAAGCTGGCTTCTGCGGTATTCCAGCGCGCTTTGTTCCGGATTAGACCGGACGCTTCCGCCGCCGAAATGAATCACTTCCGCTTCGGGGGTATAGCGCACCTGCCAGCCTGACTGACGGATGCGCTGGCACAGATCGGCATCTTCCAGATACATGAAAAAAGTTTCGTCCATCAATTTTGCTTCTAATAGGGCCTGCCGGCGCGATAGCATGCAGGCCCCCTTCACCCAGTCCACTTCCCTTTCGCGGGAATGCAGGGAACGCAACACCCAGCCAACGGGAGGGAAACGGTGGTTCTCCCAAAGGTTGAAGAAAATTTTGCGAATCACTTCGTTTCGAATGCTCACCTCGTAACCAAAGGATTGCTGAAGACTGCGGTCGGCATTCAGTAACCGGCACCCCAGGAGCCCCGTTTCGGGAGACTGATCCATTTCCTTCAGCAGAGTGGTGAGGGTTTTCGGCAGGACTACAGTATCCGGATTCAACAGCAGAATAGACCGCCCCTGCGATTGAGAGATTCCCTGATTGTTGCCACGCGCGAATCCCAGGTTTTCCGGATTGGCGATCAAACGTGCATTCGGGAATTCGTTGCGAATGATATCCGGCGTCCCATCCTGCGAGGCATTGTCCACCACGATCACCTCGTGGTCGATGCCCCCGGCGGCTCGCTGGACCGATTCCAGGCAGTCACGCACGTGTCTTCGTGAATTGTACGTGACCACGATGATGGATAATTCCAATGTGCCTGAGTTGGGATCGGTCATTGAGTTTCTATTGGGGAAGGTTTGTTTTCGGCCAACCGGACCCGTTTCAAATACAGCCATTCCATGGCGTTGAGGCCCAGGTTCTGTACATGAGGTTTCACCAGCACGTTTTGAGCGGCAACGAAAAGAGAGATGATAGCAGAGTCGGTCTCGGTCAACAAAATTTGTGCTTCATTATAAATGGTTTGCCGGGTCTCGGGGTCCTGCTCGGCCGCTCCCTGGGCGATCAAACGATCATAACGTTCATTTTTCCACTGAAGGCGATTGTTACCGCTGGTGGAGATGAACAGGTTCATGAAATTGTCGGGGTCCGGAAAATCGGCTCCCCAACCCAGCCGGAACACTGCAGGCGGATCGACATCCAGCTTTTTCAAATAAACCTTCCATTCCTGATCTTCCAGACCCACCTCCAGTCCCAAGTGCTTTTTCCATTGCGCCTGCACGAACTGGGCGATGAGGCGGTGGGTGGGATCGGTATTATAAGCAATGCTGAACGATGGAAATTTCTTTCCTGCGGGGTATCCGGCTTCCGCAAGTAATGCCCGTGCTTTTTCGAGATCGAATGCAGGACCGATTTTGGAGTTGTACCCGAACATGCCCTTGGGGATCCAGGAGGACGTCGGCCATTCGCCGCCTTTTAAAATGATGGGAATCTGTGACCGGTCGATGGCGTGGGCAAGTGCCCGCCGCACTCGTACTTTGTCGAACGGGTGTTTGGTCACGTTAAAGCCGTAGTAGTAACCGCGAAGCAACGGAAGATTTTTATACTCGGCGTGGGTCTTGTAATGAGGAATCGCCACCGGCGGGAGTCCCACCATATCCAATTCTCCCGTTTCATACAGGGTCAATTCCGTAGTTGGGTTGCGGACCACATACATGATGATCCGGTTCAGTGCCGGTTGGGCGTCATAATAATTCGGATTCGATTGGAGCACCAGTTTGTATTCGTGGTACCACTGGTCGAGGGTGAAAGGACCGTTGGTGACGATATGCTCCGGGTCGGTCCAGCGGTCGCCGTGTTGTTCGATCACATCCCGGCGTTGCGGAAAGGTGACCATGAAGGTGGTGAGACTGGGAAAATAAATGACCGGTCGCTTGAGGCGCACCTGCAGGATGGTTGGAGAAAGGGCCTTCACGCCCACTTGTCCGGCGTCTTTAATTTTACCGGAATTGTATTCGGCGGCGTTTTCGACATCGAATAGAAAATAAGCGTATTGAGCGGCGGTATCGGGATTGAGCAGTCGCTTCCAAGAGTACTCGAATTGCTGGGCAGTGACCGGCTGGCCGTCCGTCCACTTCACATCATCGCGCAGATAAAAGGTAATCACGCGCCCGCCTTCGGAAAATTCCCAACGCTTGGCGATAGCGGGAACCGGTTCCAGTCGATCGTTGTACTGGGTCAAACCCTCCATGATATTGGTCAACACGTTGAAGGATACGCCGTCGGTGGCCAGGGACCAGTCGAGCGTGGGCGGTTCGGTGGTCACCGCGATGCGCAGGGTCTTGTCCTCCACGGCAGAGGGTTCGCCGGAACAACCCGCTAGCCACAAGGCGCTTACCAGGGCCAAGATCCCCATTCCCCGGTGGAGGAGAGGTTTGCCGATATTCGGGATCGTCTTCATTGAGCCCAAGGATATCATTGACTTGGGCGAGTCCCAACGGGTTTTAAAATATCGATTTAATTGCTTTACTTTTTCATGGGACTCGATAAAATCAACGTTTCCCAAATTTTCGAGCAATTATGGCACCCAAAGTAAACTTTGAAGACCTGACGTGGATTCGCCGCTGGGTCAAAAAAGGCTTGAGCAAGGATAAAAAGACCCTGGATTTGTCCAACCGCCGCTTCAATTTGCAAATTGCGATTGAAGTGGCTGAAGGTATGGCGGTCCCGGGAATCGAGATCCTGTACATGCACGGCTGTTGGCTGAAGGACCCCTATATGGAGGAATTGGCCGTATCCGACCTGTTCGCTCCCGTGAAGGAGCTCTGGATGTATGAGAACAGCATTGGTAGTGAAGGAGTCCGGTATATCGCCGAATCGGAAAAGTTCGAAAATCTGCACTATTTGAGCCTTTATTCGAACAAAATCGGACCCGAGGGGGCGGTCGCGCTGGCGGAATCTCCGCATCTGTCCCGGCTGGAAACGCTCGACCTGTCGTTCAACAAGGTGGGCGATGAAGGGGCGGCCGCACTGGCCCAATCCAAACATCTGAACCGGCTCAAAGTTCTGCATCTGGATGCCAACGGCATCGGTGCCGCAGGCATGGCGGCTCTGGCCGAATGTTCCGGCCTGCGCAACCTCACGACCCTCAATCTGACCTACAACCGGATGGAGCCCGACGGACTCGAATTATTGGCGGCCTCCCCGCGCCTCAAGCAATTGGAAACATTTAAATCGGACGCTCCCCAAGAAGATGACTGATAGCCTGCAATCCCAAAACGACGATCAACACATCCTCGACGTAATCCAAGAAAAACTCGGCTGGCAATTGCCGAATCTGGATTTGAGTTACGAGCGATTGGGAGATGTGGGTGTGACGTTTCTCGCGCGGAAGAACAACTTATCCCACGTGCGGGTGTTGAACCTGAGCTGGAACGAGATTTCGGATGCCGGACTGCGGGCTCTGGCGGCATGCACGACTCTGACCAATTTGACTCACCTGCATTTGGATTCCAACCGGATCGGCGACGCGGGGGCTCAGGTCCTGGCGGATTCCGCGTACCTGGGTCGTGTGAAATTGATCAACCTGACCAACAATCGGGTGAGTGACGCAGGCGCTTTGGCCCTGATCAAATCGGCACAACTGCCGAATCTGGAGTTTCTGGAATTGGAACTCAATCAGGTTGGATCGAGCCGGTTAAGCCGGTTTCCGGATGGTGCGGCCAACGCTTGTTTGAAATGGCTGAACTTAAGGAGCAATCAAATCAGCAGTGGGACTCTGGAGGACTGGGTGCAGACGGGAGCATTTGCGCCGCTGACACATTTGAACCTGGGTTGGAACCAGATTGACGATGCCGGCGCTAAACTGTTGGCCCATTCCCCGACCATCGCTCAGCTGGAGACGCTGTTATTGAACTCGAATCACGTCAACACAGAGGGTGCGAACGCCCTGGCGCAGTCCAAAAACCTCCCCAACATCCGCGAATTGTTCATGCATGACAACGATTTCAATCAGGATGGAAAAATTGCACTCAACGATATGCATATCCGGCAATTGATTCGGAAGCATCTGGAGGGGACGACTCTAAGCATCAATGGCAAGCGGCTGAACAACAGCGGTTTGGAAGCCCTGGCCCGGTGTCCGGAACTGGCCAAGGTGGAAACGTTATCCTTGCGCAATAACCATTTCGATCACAAAGGTTTGATCGCTCTGGTGGCATCTCCCCATCTCAAAGCTCTGAAAGTGCTGAATGTGATGGATAACCCGATCGGCAATAAAGGAGTGGTGGGGATGGTCGAGTCGGCTTCGTTTGATGGATTGCGGCGTTTGAATCTGGAGCGTACCGAATTAACCTCTTCCGGAATTCTGGCGCTGGCGGTTTCCAAAAAACTTTCCGCGCTTGAAGAACTGAATGTCAGTCACAACGATCTCGGAGACCGCGGCGCCCGCATTCTGGCCGCTTCCGAATTATTGGTCCAACTTCAGCGCCTGTTTCTGTGGAACACCCATATCGGTGATGAAGGTTTGCGGGCCATCGCCTATTCCCCCTATTTGACCCGGTTGCATGAGTTGAAAGTCTGCAACAACCAGATCGGTCCCAAAGGCATTCAGGCGCTGGCCGAATCGGATAAATTGTCCAGCCTTCAAAAGTTGGATCTCAGAAACAATCGGTTCAACGTCAATACCTTCGTGCACTTTACCCATTCCCCGAAGTTCAAGGCATTGCAAGAATTCCGATTCTGATTTCATACAGGAAAACTGAAAGGAGGGGAGGGCCTTACTGGTTTTTGCGGGTCATTTCGACTTCACTCGAAGCCAGGATTTTTTGGACTCTAGCCAGCTCGGAAGTAAACTGCTCGAACTTTTCTTTGTGCTTTTCGTCTTTGTTCAAATTATTGATGAACTCTTCCAACGTTTTTAAGTTTTTACTTTTGGATAATTCTTCCTTCAGGATCTTTATTTTCTTTTCAAGCTCTGCAAACGCGGGATCCTTGCGGGACAGCTCTTCAGAAAACTCGGGGAACCAGTCCAGATTGGCAAAAGCGTGCAACCCTTTATCCCGGATGATCAAATCCGGGTGCTTGTCGGACATGTATTGAAACTTTTTGGTGTCGTATTCCATCTCTTTCATACGCCATTCAATACTGTCGTCAGCGACCGGTTTCAATTCCGGACGGTCCACCACAACGATGTCATAGAGCTTCAGCATCCAGTCCTTTTTGACCTGTGACAGGGTATCCCAAGCCGGGGCCCCCGTTTTGGGTATATTATCCCCTGCCAGGACCGTGCCTGCTTGAAGCAACAGGACCACCAGAATAACCAATAGATTGCGCATGACTTTCTTCAGCATTGATGTAAATCCTCGAAAAAACGTTGTAATGCCTTATATAAGTGTATTTCTATTATATCGCAGTCTTTAAAATATGGGATGTTAAATCAAAAAAAAACCAGAGAACGGCTGGAAGCAGGCTAAAAACAAGCAAAAAAATCCCCGGAACCAAAGTTCCGGGGATTCTTATTCGGGGGCTGCTTAATCTTCAGGTGATGGTGGATCAGGCAATCGCCAGGAAATTACAGGCTTGGTAGCAGGCGTTGCAGTTGATGCACAGGTCCATATCGATGTGGGCCGCGACCTTTTTGGTGCCGCCGGTAATAGCCCCAGTGGGGCATGGTTTGATGCACGCGCCACAGGCCACACAATCGTCTTCTTTCACAAAGTATATGTAGAGACCGGTACACATGGCCGCATCGCATACCTGATCGACAATATGGCGCTCGTATACTTTGCGGAAATACTTGAGCCCGGTCAGCACCGAATAAACGGCGGTTTCGCCTAAGCCGCACAGTGAAGTGACATTGATTTCTTCACACATGGCCTGCAGTTTGTCGAGATATTCAATTTTGCCGCGGCCTTCGGCGATATCGTCCAGCATGTTTTTGATGAGGGTCAACCCAATACGGCAGGGGGTGCACTTGCCGCAGGTTTCCGCTTCGTTGAAGCCGATGGAAAATCGGGTCAGGTCGACCACGCAGGCGGACTCGTCATAAGCCGACAGGCTGGCCTGGCCCATGAGGGCGCCGGCCTCGAGAAGGCTTTCGTAATCGGTTTTGATGTCGATTTTATCCGGGGGTAAAAACCCGCCGGTCACGCCGCCGATATGCACTACCTTCAACTCTTTTTTCTTGAGGATGCCGCCGCAATAATCCTCGACGATCTCCCGGACGGTGGTGTTCATATCGAATTCCATGAGCCCGTTGTACTTGATGTTGCCCGCCAACGCCCAGGTTTTACATCCATGCGCGTTGTCCGGTCCCATGGAACGGTGCCAGTCGGCGCCTTTACTAATGATAAAAGGTACCGTCGCATACGTTTCGGCGTTGTTGAGACTGGTGGGGTAACCGAACAACCCTTTCTCCGATGAATGCGGAGGCTGGGCTTTCGGGAACGGCCGTTTGCCTTCGACCGACTCCATCAGCGCGGTGGACTCGCCGCCGATAAACGCTTCCATGCCTTCATGCACGTAACCATCGATGCTGAAGTCGGTTCCCATGATGTTGTTGCCGAGAAAACCGCGTTCGCGGGCCTGCTCCAGCGCCATGTTCAGGCGCCGCACCGCAATGCCGTAATCGGAACGGGTGTAGATGATCGCCTCGGTCGCCTGAATGGCATAGGCACCGATCAATAAACCTTCCAGAACCTGATGGGGAGAGCCTTCCATAACACTGCGGTCCATGTAGGAAGACGGGTTGCCTTCGTCACCGTTGACCATGATGAAGCGTTTTTCGGCCTGCTGGTTGGCGGCTTTTCCCCATTTTTCACCCGTGATAAAACCGCCGCCGCCTTTACCGCGCAGATTGGATTTCTTGATTTCAGCGATGACTTCCGCCGGCTTCATGGTGGTCAATACTTTTTTGAGCGCTTCGTAACCGCCGACTGCAATGTATTCGTCGATGTTTTCGGGATCGATATTGCCGCCGTGCGCCAGGGCCACGCGCGTCTGCTTATCGAGCTTTTCGTAATAATCCGGTTTGGCCGCGCCTTTGGCGACGGGTTTGCCGCCGATGATGTGATCCGTCATGATCTTGGCCACCATGTCCGGCTTGACGCGTTCATAGGTGACGCGCGGCTGGCCGGGAACATAGACATCCACCAGAACGTCGCGACTGCAATAACCGCGGCAACCGACCTGACCCAGAGAGCAACCGCCCTTTTCCATGATTTCGGCGGCGGCCTTGTGCTCTTCGATTTGTTTTTCGAATTCCTGATAGACCAGTTCCGCACCTTCTGCGATACCGCTCAGGCTTTTGCACACGGTGATTTTAACCGTGTCTTTTTTCGTGCTTGAGGCTTTGGCCTGTTCCGCCACAGCTTCCATGGGGCTTCTCCTATGACTCTATATAATCATTGAATTTAAGTTTCTTAATAGCCGTTCATCCTCCAGGGGAGGGTAAACAGGAAGATGCAGATAATAATATAAATTCGCACAGGTTCCAAGGAATTTCCATAAAATCCGGCATGGATGTATGGAAAAGTCTCCGGGCCTGATCGTTGAAATGAAAGAAAATACGCTCTCTTACAAGTCGAGAAAAGAGGTCCAATGGGCAATTCAGGTATCCAGTGCCGAAACCTCCTCAATCTTCACCCTTTAACCTCAAGTATATCACTCTCATCCGAAGAAATTTAACGAGAAATAGAGCTCAGAGCCGTTTTCCCCGGATGGGTTGCTGGCAGATTGTGCAACACCCGGGACTTGCAGGCGTTATGGCCGAAAGAGGCAAATGGGGGCTCCAACAGGGTTAATGCCCTTCGGTTTATTTAACCCTGTTGCGTATACAAAGCTTTCCTTCACACGGGACTAGTAATCCGATCTTGTTGTTGTATTGGCCTTGGAAGTAGTTTCCCATCTCCGTAAACCAGATATTGCCTTCCTTATCCAAGGTGATTTGTGTGGGGTGACTGTCGGGAGTAGGCAGTTTATAGTATCTCAAGCCTTTACGGGTCCCTGGCCTGGCTTTGGACAAGTCGAGCCGGCCGATGGCATCCGGATTAGCGGCGGTGAACCAGACGTACCCCCGCTTCTCATCGACATAGACATCGTGCGGATTGCGCCCCTTGCCCAGAAAATACTCCACAATTTTCGGTTTTTTCCGGTTCAAATCCAGTTTCGCCAGTTTGCTGGCAAACATTTCAGTCAACCAAATTGTGCTGCTCCGGGATACGGTCATACCATGCGGAACGGATTTTTCTGGAGGGATTATAATTTCCTCTACCTCTCCGGTTAAGAGGTCCAGCGAACCCAGCTTATTAAAGAAAGTATTGACCCAGAACATGCCCCCCTGTGTGTACCATAGCTTGTTCCCCACCAGGACTAGGGCGTGTGGGTTACCGGGTCCGATAGGGAATTCAGTGATCTTGCCGGTCTTGGGATCCAATTCACCTACCTTATTGGTCTGAAACTCCAGGAACCAGATCGAGCCGTCCGGAGCCTCTACTATTTGATGAGGCTCGCTGTGGGGAGATGGGATGTCATATTCCTTAATGGCTCCGGTTTTGGGGTCCAGACTTCCGATGCGGTTTGCTCCTTCTGTGAACCAGATCATGCCATTTTTAGCAATGGTGAGGTAATGGGGTTTGCTATTAGGGTTGGGCAGTTCGTATTCGGTAATTCCCTGGGAGGTTAAAGACTGCGCTTTGGAAGGATCCAGCTTGCCGATCCGGTTGGCATTCAGTTCTGTAAACCATAGGTTGCCTTCAGCGTCAAAGGCCAGATCCGCAGGACTGCTGTCTGGTGTCGGGGTGTGGTATTCCAAAACAATATCCCCAAACGCATAGGACGAAACGGCCAGAAAACATCCGCCCACCAACAAAACAAAATGCAATTTTCCGAGCCATTGCTTTACCACGGCACTTTAACCTTTAGTTATCAATGATTTCCTAAGTACTTAGTATAATATACCATTAACCCAAAGTGGGTATAAATAAAGGCTCGTTTTTTATTCTTATTTGCGGTAAATGGCCTTACTCTAAGTGGAAACAACATTTTACAAATAATTGTTGGAACACCATGTCCCTTATTGAGGTCAAAGACCTAACATTCGAATATCCAGGGAAAAAGGCTTTGGACAAGGTTTCCTTTTCCATAGAATCCGGCTCCGTGACTGCTCTGGTAGGCCCCAATGGAGCGGGTAAAACCACCCTGATGAACTGTCTGGCCGCGCTGGCCCGGCCGGTTTCCGGACATATTCGTCTGGATGAGGTTTCCGTACTGGATAACCCCAGGGAGTGCCACCGCTTGATCGGGTATTTACCTGATTTCTATGGCCTTTATGAT
The DNA here is from genome assembly GCA_965237905.1 of Nitrospinaceae bacterium. Lineage (GTDB taxonomy): Bacteria > Nitrospinota > Nitrospinia > Nitrospinales > Nitrospinaceae > SZUA-226. Next base: position 2,026,842 of record OZ250172.1, read on the forward strand.
GACCTGACAGTCCGGCAATGCCTGGAGTATATGGCATTGGCGCAAGACATTGCGCCTGAAACGATAGATAAAACCATTCAGCTGACTGTGCAAAGAGTGCATCTTTTAGACCGGCTGAAAAGCAAGGTGGGAGACCTGTCGCGCGGTTTACGGCAGAGGTTGGCGATCGGCCAGGCGATTATTCACGATCCGAAAATCATCCTGCTGGATGAACCGGCGTCGGGACTGGACCCGAAAGCCCGCCAGCAGTTGTCCGAACTGCTTCTCGAACTGCGTGATGAGGGTAAAACACTGATGGTGTCTTCTCACATTTTGACGGAACTGGAGGACTACTCCACTCACATGATGGTGATTCATGACGGCAAACTGGAAGACAATACGGCGATCCGCGACCAGAAAACCCAAAACCTCAGAACCCTGCTCCTCACCCTTTCCCGGCCTGCTGAAGGTTTGGCGGAAGCTTTGAGCCAGATGGAGCGCGTCAGCCAGATTCAGGCCAATGGGACCTCAATTGAATTTATGTTTGAGGGAACGGATGAAGACCAGCATCAATTGCTCAAACAACTCTTAAGCAATAACTGGCCGGTGTGTGCTTTTGCCATCAGAGAAAAAAACCTGCAGGAAACCTATCTCGAAAAGTTTGGAGCCCATCCCCATGCGCCGTAATCCTGAATTCCAAAGAAATCTCTGGCTGGAGATCACGCCCCATCGGCTTGTCGTGACACCTCTCATTTTGGGTGCGATTTACTACCTGATTTTGTTTTCGGACGACCATAACGAATTAGCCCTGCTGATGACTTCCTTGTGGGTATTCGTCCTGTTGACCGGGTTATGGGGAGCTTACCAGGCAGAGAACTCGGTGGTGACTGAAATTCAAAACAAAACCTGGCCGCTACAACGCCTGACTTCCATCAATCCCTGGGCCATGACCTGGGGGAAACTATTCGGCAGTACCCTGTTTTCCTGGTATGCCGGGTTGTGGAGTCTGCTGGTATTTGTTTTGACGTGGCTTCTGACACCGGAAATTTTTCTGTTTTCCACTCCGGGTAAAAAGTGGGTCCTGTTGTCTCACGGAATAGGGCCTGCAATCCTGTTCACAGCCGGACTCACATTATGGTTTCAGGCCTGGGGTTTTCTGATGGGGATGTATCATTTGCAAAATAAGACATCCAAGAGCAAACGAAAATCCGGTCTCGCCTCCATCATAAGTATTATTTTTCTGCCCGGCATAATTAGTTCATCCTTTCATCCGGTAGGCGTGCCTTATGGTTTGCATTGGTATCAATGGGAGTTCAATCAGTTCTGGTTCGGGCTGGCGTCGATATATATATTTTTGGGATGGCTGATGACCGGAATTTATATGCAGATGCGGCGGGAACTTCAGGTATCCAACCCACCCTGGGTTTGGGCGGCATTTATGGTATTCCTGGTGGGTTATGCCATGGGATTTTTTCAAGGTAAGGGAAGTGCCATCTCCAGTGAGGTAGATCTCTGGGTGTTTCGGTTGTTTTCCGGATGGGTTTTGATGACCAGCCTGACCTATTTGATTTTATGGTGGGAGCGGGCCGACGGGGTGGATGTACGCCGTTTGTTCCATTTGTGGAATATCAATCGCATTCGTGACGCATTACATGAAATTCCCCGCTGGCTGGTGGGCTTGATTTTGACATGGGCCATCGCGGTCGGGCTGATCATGGTTCAGGCGATGTACGGGGAGGAACTCCCGTCCGGTCTCATGATGATGCAGGTTTTGACTGGGTCGAGGCTCCGTCCCGAAGGTGGAGATGTTTTTAATCTTTATGGATTTGTGATTGCCGCGATGTTCTTTTTGATGCGGGATATCGCTCTTCTCCTGTATTTCTATTTTTCCGAAAAACCGCAACGTGCACTGGCGACCGCCTTTGTTTACTGGATTGTCCTCTACCTGCTGATTCCCCTGTTGCTGGGTGTGATCTGGATGGATGCGCTGAATTCCGTGTTTCTACCCAATGGAACAGTGCATTTTGCCTACGCGGTATTGCCCCCGTTGCTCCAGGCAGGATTGATGTGGCACTATACCATCCGCCGCTGGCGCACCCGCTTCGGCTCCCCGGTTGTTTGATCCATCAAGTTGTTTCTTCCATTAGACTTTAATCCCCATTGATACGAGTTTGTCCTTGTGTCCTCTGTTGGATTCCAATAGAATTTTAGGGTTTTCATTAAATAAATCCTAACCCCTGAAAATCATCCATGATCAAAACTTCCGTTAAAGCCGACGACGTTCTTAAACATAAAACCGATTGCCTGATTCTGTTCAGCCCGGAAATAAAACCGGCGGGACTTCTGAAACAGATCGACAGCCTGCTGAATGGCGCGCTGACGGCCGCATTCAAGTCGAAACGCTTCGAGGGCAAACTCAACCAGACTTTCCAGCAAAGCGTGCGCGGGTTGATGGGCGCGGACTCCATTATTGTCGTAGGACTGGGCAAATCGAAGGACGCCAAAGAAGAGCAAATCCGGCAGGCATCCGGCACCGGCGCCAAGGCGGCTGAAAAATCGCGCCACAACAAGATTGCGATTTTCCTGGATGAGAAAGATGCGGGTAAACCCGCAAAATCCAAAAAAAATCAAACAGGCAGTCCCGTGTCCGCGGCATTGGTGGAGGGAGCCCAACTCGGGCTGTACCATTTCGATCAGTACAAGAGCCAGGATAAGGACGATCCGCCGTCCCGCATCCAGGAGATCACAGTTCTTGCCTCTTCCAAATCCAAAGTGAAGGATTGCCAAAAGGGCGTCGATCAGGCGGAGAAGTTGTGCGAGGCGGTGCTCGCCACGCGCGATCTCATGCACCATCCCAGCAACACCGCCACACCTACGTTTCTTGCGAAAGCCGCGCAAACGATGGCGCGCAAGCACAAGATCACCTGTAAGATCCTTGAGAAAAAGGACATGGAAAAACTGAAGATGGGGTCTTTGCTGGGGGTGGCCCGGGGCAGTCATGAACCGCCCAAGTTCATTGTCATGGAATACAAAGGCGGTAAAGCGAAGGACAAACCGGTGGTGATTGTCGGCAAGGGCGTCACATTTGATACCGGAGGGATCTCGCTCAAACCCGGCGGCGGCATGGACGAGATGAAGTTCGACATGTCCGGCGGTGCGGTCACTATCGGTACCCTGCAGGCGGCGGCCAGCCTGAAACTCAAGGTCAACGTCGTGGGACTTGTCCCTGCAACGGAAAACATGCCGGGTGGCTCGGCCATCAAACCGGGGGATATTCTCACCGCGTCCAACGGAAAGACCATCGAAGTGTTGAACACCGACGCGGAAGGGCGGTTGATCCTTGCCGACGCACTGGTGTACGCGCAACGGTACAAACCGAGAGCGTTGATCGATCTGGCCACCTTGACCGGCGCGGTGATCATGGCGCTGGGACATCAAGCCGCGGCGGCCGTGGGCACGGATCCGAAACTGATTCAAACATTGATTGCAAGTGGAGACGCCACCGGCGAACGTTTGTGGGAACTGCCTTTGTACGAAGAATTCGAAAAGGCCACGAAGAGCGACATTGCCGATCTCAAAAACATTACTTCCAAAGGTGTTGGCGCGGGCACGATCACCGGCGCGGCGTTTTTGAAACCGTTCACCGGTGACTTCCCCTGGGTACATCTTGATATCGCGGGGACCGCCTGGACTTCCAATGAAAAGCCGTACGTTCCAAAGGGCGGATCCGCCTACGGTGTGCGCCTGCTCATCGATTACCTGAAAAACCTCTGATCCATGACCGATACGATCATCATGTTCGTCCACCTGATGGCCGCGGCGGTGGCGGCGGGAAGCAGTGTTTTCGGCCTGGTCCTGTTGTGGCCCCGCATCTTCAGCTCAAAGAAGGACGAAACGCTGGATGAGAATTCCGTTCCTTATAAAATAATTGATCTGTTGGCACCAACCGTTTTTACCTGCCTGTTGTTGTTGATCGGGTCCGGCGTCTATTACATGATGGAAAATTACACCGAGCAGGTCAATTTGAAGGAAGGGTATTATAATATCCTTGGCATCAAACTGATCTTTGTGGTGGTGGCATTTTTGTTGAGCCTGTACCAAACCTTCGGCCTGCGTTCCAAAATTGCGCACTTGGACCTGCGGCCGGAAAACCGTGAATGGGTCCGCCCCACGCTGGAGAAAATGAAATATCTGGGCGGCATCACATTGGGCACCATTGTTTTCGCTATTTTCATGGGCATCTACCTGGCCCGGTATTAATTTAGCAGGAGCGGAATAGCACGATCCGTTCGTTGACTTCGCCGGGAAAGTGGCTTGTGCTGATATTCGATTTTAAGTAGTATGGTCTGAAATTGTTAACCGGAGTATTGCGATGACAGAACAAGAATCGACCCCACCCCAACCTGCACCTGAAGAATCCCTGAAGGCGGAAATCCCCGCACCCGAAGGCTTGGACGCGGACCCCTCAACCGAAGCGGAGGAAGAGATCGATCTGAATCATTTGTTTCCGGGAGAGGAGACCGATCTCAATGAATTGTTTCCGGAGCAGGAGATGCGGTCTCTTTTGAAGAAAGTCCAAAGGAATAAAAAAGACCTGGGTAAAATGAAGGACCGTTTTTCGGATACGTTTAGCGAGTCGGATTCGGATTGATTGCCTGCCCCACTCATTTGCACCGGACAAAAAATTCCCGTTCTTCCAGAAAGTTGTTATCCAGAAAAACCCGCACCTTCCACTTACCGTAAAACTTTGCCACCTCGGCGTTGAGATGAGTGGACGCCGCCTGGGTTTCCACATTTAAAAACTCCAGAGCCAGCCAGCCGTTGGTTTCCTTGTGTTGCCCCACAAAGTCCAGATGACCTTGATCTTGTAAAGTTCCTTCAGGATTGAACCAACGCGCAGTGATGCGGTGTTCGCCGTATACCTTGAACCATGTGGTCATCAGATAGACCCGTTCCCGGCAATCAAATTCGCTGGCTGTTTGCGGGTCGGCCAGGTTTTTTACCAGCTTCAAGGTATAGGAAGGCACGTTCACCTCGGCAACACTCCCAGCCACAGGGAGCCCCGCCAGAAGCAACAGGATGGATAGGATTCGCAGAGTCACAACGTTATTGATGAATGGACGCAGGGGATTAATTGATGGCATAGTCTTCTGGAGCAGGAGATCCACGCAGGGTGTGACCGTGTCGGGTATTCGGTACGTTGTTCAAGCGGTTGAGAACACTCGTCATATGGTGCACTCCCAGACTATAATGTAAAGTCGCAAACGTGTTCCGCGCATGCGTAAAGGAATCGATCGCCATGGGAATTCGATTCGCCTTCCAGTACATGTGTCCCATGCTCTCATGGACGCTTCCCAAAACCCGGTTGGGTTCGCCGTCTTTCAACAAGTCCAGGGACTGGGAATACCTTTTTTCGGCTTCCTCGAAGTGTTCCAGCTTCGTATGAAGATCAGCCAGTTCCTTGATGGAGTCGGCCTGTTCCAGCCGGTTTGCAATCTGGGCATGATACCGGGCGGCAAGCAGATAATGCTTTTCCGCTTTTTCCGGTTCCCGGGCCCAGACATATAAGTCAGCCAACGCATTATAAGTGGTGGCGACGCGATGAATATCCTTGCGCTCTTCGTAAATGGCGAGCGCCTTGTGATAATTTTCCGCCGCCTGGGAGAATTCCCGGTAGAAATAATTTTCCGATGCTTTTTGGATGTAGGAGGCGGCGATGTCTTTCGGTTCGGGATAAGGGTTGATGGTGTTTTCCGTTAGCATCGGCAGACGTTTTTCGCTGATGATTAGAAACGGTAAGACTACCAGCAGGGCGAATCCCGCCAACAGCATCAACCCTTTTTTGTTCCAGAATTTTTTCATGAGACCGAAGTGGACTATTTGAAAAATAGAGAACCGCCGCATCCACAGTTACTGCTTAATTATACTCCAGTCCGATTCAGAGGGATCAATTAATCATTCGGATTCCAGGTATGTCAGGAACGATTGACCCGTAATCCTCTCGCTACAAACTTGAAATCCAATACGTTGCCGCCGTGGTCCTGCAGGGCGTGGGCAACTTCTTCCTGTTTCCGGGGAGGGATGAAAAATGCGACACACCCGCCACCGCCCGCCCCACATACTTTCGCGGCCAGGGCGCCTTTCTTTTTTGCGGCGAGGATCATGCGGTCCATGGATGCGGTGCTGATGCCCAGTGCCAGCGCTTTGCGGGCTTTCCATTCCTCGTTGAACCAGTGCTCGAATCGGGTCAACTTGCCTTGCGCTAACTGTTTTTCCATTCGGCGTGCCACCTCGGCGATGCGGGACAGGTTTTTATGCGCTTTCGGGTTGCCGTCGATAACTTTCTTGTACACCGACCAGTTGTTGATGCCGGAGTGGTGCGGCTGGCCCGTGTAGCACAGGACGAACCGTTGGTTGAGGTCTTTGAGGTCGATCGGCAGATGCCGCCGTTCGGTTTTCACCATTCCCGGTTGGATGGACTGCACCCCGCCGTACATGGCTGAATAGTAATCCTGGGTTCCGGCGGGCACGTCGATGACCTGGGTTTCAATATTGCGGGCGATTTCGATCATCTGTTCGCGGTTGTAACGTCTCTTCGTGAAACGGTTGAGGGCACCGTTCAAGGCGATGTTCAGCGCCGAGGAACCGCCGATACCGGATCCCGCCGGGGCCTGACAGTCCGTGACCAGATGCAAGCCGGTTTTCGGTTGGTAAAACCGAATCAGCTTGATGAGTAATACCAGGGGGTGCCTCTCGGGCAGAGCGGCGAGGTTGCGGAACTTTGCTTTGCGGCCCAGATCGCGGGATTCGACGACGATGGTTTTATCCCGCCGGGCGGTCAATTCCACCGTGGCGTATAAATCAATCGCCGCGTTCAGGGTCGGCGGGTTATCGAAAAAAAGATGGAGCGGCCATAGGTCCAGCGTACCGCCGGCCAGATCGATTCGCGTGGGAGCCGAGCTTCGGATCATGTTTTCTCAAAGGATGGGTGGGAACAGATCAGATTTTATCTTTATTGTCTTCTTTATCGTCTTTTTTAACGTCATTGCCAGCTTCCAGTTTCTTTACTTTGGCGTTCAATTTCTTCATCAACGCATCGAAGGAATCATTATGTATAACCTTGCCGAACTGGGACCTGTAATTCTTGATCAAACTTACCCCTTCTACAGTAATATCGTACACCCGCCACTCGCTCGGGCCTTCGATTAATTTGTAATCGACGTTGATCGAACCGTTTTTGCGCACCACCTCGGTTTTAACCATGGCGTATTTGCCTTTGACGATTTCGTCGACGTAATTGATTTTTTCGTCCGAGTAGTTTTCAAGTTTGTTGGCGTAGGAATTTTCCAAAAGTTTGCCGAACACATCGACAAAAGCTTTTCGTTCCTCAGGAGTTATTTGCTTCCAGTGCTTTTTCCCCAGAGAGCGTTTGCCCATTTCCAGGAAGTTGAATTTGGGAAAGATGATGCCTTTCATTTTGGCGCGGCGGGTCATGCGGTCATTTTTGTATTGTGGATCGGACACCACATTGATCACCTGATCGATGGTGGCCTTAAGTCCTTCGGTAATTCCCGAGGCCTGAACCGTTTTTCCGGCTCCCAAAATCAACACCAGCGAAAATCCGATAATCCACCATCGGTTTCGAAAAGATATTTTTTTCATGGTCGATCCTTCCATGAGTGACATTAACAAAATTTCAATATTGACGAACAGGAGCTAAACGAAGAAAGGCAGGGACAAGGCCCTCCCAGGCTCCCGTGTTTTAATATAATCCATTGTAAAGCAAGGGGTTAAAAATTTCAGAAAAATTTTCAGGTCCCACGGAGCGCTGCTGTCTCCTTCGACTGTGGGCTCACGAAATCAACCGGTTTGCGCTTGTGTCCCGCCCCGGTTTTATATACAGTCATCCTTTTTAACCGGCCGGATGAGACCCTCAACCCGGAGGATACCATGAAAATTCTCATTATCGGTGGCGGCGGGCGCGAGCATGCCCTTGCCTGGAAAATTGCGCAAAGCCCGAAAGTGACCGCCCTGTTTTGCGCGCCGGGCAACCCTGGAACGGCATCGGTGGCCACCAACCTCGACATCCCGGCAGACGACATCGACAGCCTCTTGCAATTTGCGCTCGACCAGTCCATCGACCTGACGGTAGTCGGTCCGGAGCAACCGCTCGTGCTGGGTCTCGCCGACTGGTTCCAAGATAATGGCTTGAAAGTGTTCGGTCCCTCTGCCAAGGCGGCGCAACTGGAGGGAAGCAAGGCGTTTTCCAAAGACTTGATGCAGAAATATGGCATCCCGACCGCCCACTACGCGGCCTTTGATGATGCCGACGAAGCGCGCGCTTATCTTAAAGGCAAAGGTCCGCAAGTGGTGAAGGCCGACGGGTTGGCGGCCGGCAAAGGCGTTTTTGTGTGTGCCAACGAAGCCGAAGCGGTGGATGCTATCGGTCAGATCATGAACGATAAAATATTCGGAGAGTCGGGCAACCGCATCATTATTGAGGAACGTCTGGAGGGGCAGGAAGTTTCGCTGCTGGCGTTCACCGACGGCACCACCGTGCTTCCGATGGAAGCCGCGCAGGATCATAAGGCCGCGTTCGACGGCGATACCGGACCTAACACCGGAGGCATGGGCGCTTATTCCCCCGCTCCGATTTTCACTCCCGAACTCAAACAACAGGTGATCGACCAGATCATGGTCCCGGCGGTCAACGGTATGCAGGCGGATGGCATTCCTTATCAGGGCGTTTTGTATGCGGGGTTGATGATCACCCCCAACGGTCCGAAGACGCTGGAATTCAATGCGCGGTTCGGCGACCCGGAAACGCAACCACTGATGATGCGGATGCAAAGTGACATCGTACCCATCATGGAAGCCTGTGCCGACGGTACCCTGGAAACGTGTTCGCTGGAATGGAAACCGGAGGCGGCGGTGTGCGTGGTGATGGCGTCGGAGGGTTATCCCGGTTCGTATGAAAAAGGCCGGCCGATCCGCGGTCTCGATCAGGCCGACTTGCTATCGGGGGTCATGGTGTTCCATGCCGGAACGAAACAGCAGGGAGAAGACATCGTTACCAGCGGCGGAAGGGTGCTGGGCGTCACCGCGTTGGGCGGCAATGTCCAACAGGCGATTGAAAAGGCTTACCAGGCGGTCGGCAAAATCCAGTGGCAGGGTGCCCACTTTCGCAAAGACATCGGCCAAAAAGCCCTCTAGCTCAAAGGAAATTATTATGGCAACAAAAAAGCTTTCCTCAGGAAGCCGACTCCCCGAATTCACCCTTTCGCTGGTTGGAAGTGGAACGGTTACTTTGGGAAAAACTCAGAAGAAGGGTAACTGGCAGTTGGTTTTCGTTTATCGAGGCCTGCATTGTCCGGTCTGCAAACAATATCTGACTAAACTGGAAAGCCTGAAAGACAAATTTCTTGCCACAGGCACAGAGCTTGTCGCTGTGTCCGGTGATTCTGAAGGCAAAGCTATGGCCATGGTGGAGTCTAATGGACTGTCATTTCCCGTTGCTTATGGGCTGTCTATCGAGCAGATGAAGGAATTGGGGCTTTATATTTCTCATCCACGTTCCCCGCAGGAAACGGACCGGCCTTTTGCTGAGCCTGGAATGTTCGCCGTGAATGCGGAAGGCAAAGTTCAGTTGATTGATATATCCAATACCCCGTTCAACCGATCCGATTTGGGTGAGTTGGTCGAAACGGTAGAATGGATTCAGGAGAACGACTATCCGATCCGGGGAACTTATGAATAACTTCGCCGGGTAACAATATTTAAAAAAATAATGGTGGGAGTTCAGTCCAACTGCGGTTCTTTGATGTCCTTCACTACTTCCATCTGCTTGTTGAACAGTTTGGCGGAGAGAGCCCAGGAACCCCAGGAGATCAGAACGATGGTGGCGATGCCGATGCCCGCCCACAGGCCGACATTCCCGGATTCCCCCATCCCTCTTATAAAGATGAACATTCCCAAAGGCAGGGCCATGATGAATCCGAAGCAGGTGAGTAACATGGAGCTTCGGGCGTAGTACTTGGGCCGGACGTCGATATTGAGCTCGCTCAGGTATTTCTGGTTTTCCGGCATGGCGGCGTCGAGCAGTTCCACCTCGCCCTCGCATTTAGGGCAAAACTGGCCGCCCCAGAACGCGTTCTTGCACTGCAAACAAAATTTGACCATAATCTCGAATCCGGCAATGGAGTGATTGGATGGCGACATCATACCCCATCCAGCCATCAAGCCAAAGTGGAAAGGAAGAGCATGCCCGGGAAACAACTCATCATACTGGCCCACGGCGGAGCCGGGTCCGACAACGCCCACTCCGACGGTACCGACCGCGCCTGTCAAATCGGCCTGGAGTTGATGCAGGCTCGAACTCCCGTTCTGGAAGCGGCCTGCCGGACGGTGGCCATCCTGGAAGACGATCCCCGCTTCAACGCCGGAACGGGATCGCGCAAGCGCACTGACGGGTCGGTGCGAATGGACGCCGCCTGCATGGACAGCCATCATCGCTTCGGGGCGGTTGCGGCGATTCAGCACATCAAAAATCCCATACACGTCGCCCGCGGTGTGGCGAACTCCGAGTACCGGTTATTGACCGGGGACGATGCGCATCAATACGCCGTCGAACTCGGATTCGAAAAAGTGGACATGACCCGGATTGAATCCAATGCGCCCGGCACCGATACCGTGGGCGCCGTGGTGTTCGATGGCACACAGTTCGCCGCCGCGCTCAGCACCGGCGGCACCGGCGGGTCGCGTCCCGGCCGGGTAGGCGACGTGCCGCTCATCGGCTGTGGATTGTACGCCGGGGAACATGGCGTGGTGTGCGCGACCGGGCACGGCGAATCGATCACCCTCAACCTCACCGCTTACCGGACCTACGAAATGCTGGGACGGGGCATCGCGCCGCAAGAGGCATTGAATACCGCGCTCGGCTGGTTTGAGGATTTGCAAGACATCGGCCTGTTGATCATCAGCCGCCAAGGTCACGTCGGCGGCTCCAACCGAAGCATGGCCTGGTCCACTCTCACGGGAGATTGATGGTCGGAGCAGGAAAAATGGAATACGGAAATCAAATGAAAATACGCAACTTACAGTTTTGGGTTCTAAAAAATTTTGGAATACCGATTGCGAGGTAGTATCCTGTAGTTGACAGGGAACCAAATAATGGTATCTTTAAGTAATTGAGTTTATTCGTGTTCGTCCCGTCCTTCCTCTTCGTTACTCAAATTTCGCCATTCAAATCTTATGAACCACCTACTATCCCTGAATATCAGACCTAACCTTGAGCCGGTTGCGCCATTCAAACGAATTGTGCTGATCGGGATCCTCTTCTTCATGATGACTGCCTGCGCCACTGGACCCAAGTTGGAAGGCTTGTGGGAAATTCAGGAGGAGGATAAATCCTATATAGCCACCCTCGACCAGCAGGGGAACGGCACCTATACCTGGGAAAATGGCACCATGAAGACGACTGAATTTATCGACAGGAGATGGAAGGGCTCTTGGCATCAGACCGGCAATGATCGTGAAGGGGGTTTCGAGGTTCTGCTTTCCGAGGACGGGACTCAGGCCGAAGGAGTTTGGTGGTATCCCCGGATGGGAGATCATGACAACATTCCGCCGAAAAAATTTGGCGGGGATTATCTCTGGGTTCGCCAAACCCCAAAAGAGACTGTCCAGTTGGATAAATAGCGTTTCAACCTTCATTACCGTTTCTATCTTAAGTTAAATTCCGTAAGGGAGAATTGTGAAACATTTAACCATCACCGCGTTATTGATGCTCCTATGGATCGGCCCTGTTTTAGCCGGTGGAGGCCATCATCATGACCTGCCGACCCTGTCGGGCAAGGCGAAAACGGTTGTAACCGTCACCGATCAAACCGTCACGATAACCTTCGGACCGATCGACCTGCCAGTAGGCCACTCCGGCGATCTGGCGGCGAGCATGCCCAAGCATACGTTTGAATTGCCGGAGGATATGTACATGGTGGGTTATAAAGCTGACGTGTTCCTGAAGGACGGCACACCACTGCCACAGCAATATCTCCACCACATTCTGATGATGGATAATAATACGAAAAGCGTTTCGTGTCCGGGAGAACCCCTGTTCTTTGCCGGTGCCGGTATGGAAATGACTGAGGCCCGTTTTCCCAAAGGTTACGGCGTCAAGTTGGGGAAGGGTCACAAGCTGATGGCGCTGGTGGCCTTCTACCATAAAGTGCCCCCCACCAAGGATGTGATGGCCAGCTTCACCATGCAGATCGCTCCCAAAGGGTCCCGCGTGGAGCCGATGGATGTTTATCAGGTGGGTGTCAACATCGTCTGCTTCAGCAAGTTCGGCAAACGCGCCAAGGACGAAACCGATGAAGGCATGCTGATCCGTCCCGGTGTGGATGTGCGCACCGCTCCCCTGAAATTCAGCATGGATGGATGTACGAAATTCGCCTATCCCCCACGGCCATGATCAACTCCTGCTGATCGCGCTGGATAACAAAACCACCGGCAAAACCCTGCTCCGCACGGTTCCCGATGTTGCCCCGGACGGAGCCTTCAAGGCGTTTCAACAGCATCAGGTATATCAGGATGCGGTCGGGTTCTCTGTCAACTCGCGCGACGAATACGAGATGACCATGGTGCACCATAAAGCCCACGATGATAAACGAGAGCAGTACGGCATGGGCAATTATCTCATGTACATGACGCCCGGCCCCTGTCCGTCGGACCAGAGCGCCTCAGCCCGCTGATCCCCGGTTGGATAGATAAAATTAACTGCTTTTATTCGTTATAAAGGGTAAAAGGGTTTTCATTTCGTTCAGTTCTTCCAGCGTAAGTCCTATTTTCTCGTGATTATCCTTTAAAACATTAAAGAATTCTTTAAGCGTTGCCTTGTTTTCTAAAAGAAATAACTTAAAAAGCTTAGTCATGTAATCTTCCGCGAACTTCTCCCTTTGAGTTTTTTTGATGCCATGAGACAGAGTTTTTTCAACATGATGCCCGATTTCGTGATACAGGACCCGGGCTAAACCCAATTCTTTTAGTAAAAGCAATTTATTGAAAGTGTTTTTGTTTGAACCCGGGAAAATATTTTTTAAAGAAATTTCAATGCAAGCCTGATAGTTCTTCCATTTTCTTTTATAGACCCCCAATGCTCCCGTCCGGCGCGAATCTTTTTGGCTAGGAACATCTGTGATGGATATATGGGACAACTGGAGAAGATCTTTTCCCGGTACCGGGTTGAGTATTTTTTTGATTGAGGAGTGAATGTCAAAACCTAAGCGGGTCAGCTCCTCTTCGCCTTTATCGGTAACAATTATTTTCATACTCTAATTATACTACTGTGAGGGGGACTTGATCGGGGTCGAACAGGGTGGTGATGTCGCTGAAGCGGATGCCGGCGAGTTCCAGGGTGATAGGTATTTGAGTGCTGTTATACACGAGATTCCACAATCCGTTGCCCAGTTCGGACAGATTGTCGATGGTCTGGCTGAGCAAATCCTGCCGCAGAACGCCGAACAAGTCCAATCCTGTTACCGCCCACTTGATGTTGATCTCCAGGCACCGGTGATAAAACCCCAACTCCAGTTGAATCGCGTTCAGATTTTTACGTAACGGATGCGCCTGCCGCGCCTCCGGGAATAGTGCTTGGAAATCTTTTTCAACCGATCGCGCCCGCCATCCCGTCAACAGATATCCCACGCCCCGCCAGTCGAGCAGTCGCAGTTGTTGTACGTGGCTCGTCACCCGGTCGACCAGATCGCCGGTTATGAAGGGCGCCAGGCACAATTCGGAATGTTCCTTTTTTTTGAGTTCGTTCAATCCCGACAGGTCCTTGTACAGTTCCCGCAGGCAGGTGTTGAGGTGGGCGATGCTCACCGGGTCATCGGGTTGGCGCGTGTCCTTGAGCGAATGTTGAACCACGTCAAGGTTGCGGTCGGCCTCTTCCGTGTAATTGATCTCCGGCATATCCAGTAGAGAGTGGAATGCTTTCGGCGACAAGGCGGGATCGATGCCGGACTGGTCGATCAGCCATTGCCGTCCTTTGCGGATGCGGTGCACCTCGCGCAGGGTTGCGACCAGCAGGTCCAACGGCTCTCCTGACTGCTCGAACGGCGTCAGGTCGGTGCCATCACTCAGAATTTTTTTGAGAATACGTTTGGGGTCGCGCATACGAAATTACTCCGTGAGGCGTTTGACCTACGGATTTCAAAAGTCTATCGGATGGCAACGATTATATACTACCTCGCTCGATGAGAACGGATAGATCGGGGGAAAGATTCTTTCGCAGGATGCTCTGGATAGCCGCCAGCGTACCGGACTCTGCCTTCGAGCAACTGCCGCAGGCGCCCTGGTAACGGATACGCAGGACGCTGTTTTCGAAGTCCTCGACTAATATATTGCCACCGTCCGCCGCCAAGAGGGGCCGGATGTTTTCATCCATGTAGGCGTCAATGACTTCCGCCTTGACGGCGTCGCTGAACGTATCGAAATCTTTAAGGTCAATTTCGTCGAGGAGAGTGCTTTTCTTTTCGCCCGCTTCCTCCGCATTGTCGTAATAGACCAGTGATTCCTCGATGGTCTGGATGATGGGGTCGATCAGCAGTTCCCACTCTTCGGCGGAGACGAGGGTGACGGACACGAAGCGGTCCTGGATGAGCAGGGCGGAGACCACGCCGAAGCTGAACATCGTTTCGGCAAACGGGTCGCCTTCGGCCTCTATATCATCGTTGAAGGAACGTGAGCCGTGGGCGATCGCCTGGGTATTGAGGTTGAATTTCAAGGCCGCGGGATTGGGAGTCGGTTCCGTTGCCACGACCATGAACTTTCGTTTCTGAGCTTCCATCAGTTTCCTTACAAGTATTTATTATATATAGAGTAGCCGATCCGGGGGTTTACGGGAAGGACCGGTTTTGAGGCGCTTCATACTTAGATGCAGGCTACCGCACAATGGATTCAAGCCCGCTAACCGCCGAGTTTGGATTTTCACTGAAAACCTGATACATTTCCTCAGTTAGCGTAACGCCCGGCGTAGCGCCGGAGCTAACCGGGCAACGCCCGGATGAAATTTGCTCCAGGCTGAGCCTGGCCTCCCCTTGGTAAGGGGAGGACTGAGGTGGGGTTAATAAAAACCTCCCCTTTTATCCCCTCCTTGGTAAGGAGGGGAATCATTACTGTCATCCTGAGCCTGTCGAAGGGTGACTTGGCTATCTATCTAAGGATTTCTTCAAGACATTGCGAGCGAGGGTGGCGGAACTGGTAGACGCCCAGGACTTAAAATCCTGTGAGGGTAACCTCGTGCGGGTTCGATTCCCGCCCCTCGCACCAAATAAATAAAGGGGTTAGAGCCTTGAAGCTTTAACCCCTTTTCTATTGATATCGCCTTATGTGTAATTCTTGTGTAATTGTGTCAGAAAAATAACCAAAAGATTAATAAAATAAAAGAATAAACAGCAAACACTCTTGGTAGATATAGTTCGAATTTTTCTACATCAAGAACCAATTTAAGGGCAGATTTATTAAGGTTAGTCAATTCATTAAATAAACTAATGGCATATTCTCTATCTTTGATTTCTTGAAGTAGGCTTCGTATATTAATAGGATCATCTGGAGGTATCGGTGTATCTGGGGATCGTCCGGTAATATATTCATAGTCCTCTCGAAGCTTGGGGGTTTCATTTTTCAATAGATTAATTTTTCTAAGAACTATATCTTGATGTCGGATGTGTATTTCTTTGTCTCGTGATCTGTAAAATTCAAACATCCACCACCAATAAATTATAAGAGATATTCCTAAAAGAGAGATATTGCTTTTGTTTGAGGCTTCATCGAGACTGAGTCCAAAGATCTTTACATTAGCTAAATCAAGCCCTAAAAAACCCACTGACAGAATTATAAAAGTTATAACCATTAGATTTCTTCTAGATTTCTTGAAATCTTGGGATTGATGATCGTATAGCAATTGGTGCAAAGATTTTGGATCAAAAAGTTCCTTCTCAATCCTAGATGGTATCTCTGGCTCTTCCATTTATTCCCTCATTAAATAACTTTATTAAGTCGACCTTGTAATTTATCCATTGCCGCTTGTATGTGTTCCCCATTTTGATGGCAATACCTTTCCACCATGATTAAGGTTTTATGCCCCGAAATCTGCTTAACTGTGGGCAGGTCAACCCCCGCCTAGACCAAGTAGTTATTATATGTGCCTCAAGGTATGAGGGGTAATCTGTTTCGGGTCCAGTTCTACTTTTTTCACTCCAAATAAATATGGGGTTGAAGCCACCAGGCTTTAACCCCACTTTTTTGTCTTGTCTTACGTATCATTGTGACGGAAAAACCCACCCCCAGGAAGAATTTCCACCGACAATTGCCATCCTTGCCGGACCCAATTCCTTTGTTATACTAAATCCAATACAAACCTTAACGAACCGGGAGCCTTTATGAAGCGTTTTGGGGTGCTTTTCCTTTCATTGGCTTTTCTCTTTATTCTGCAGGGATTTTCGACCTTTCTTGTTGGAAGCACGAAAGCCGCACAACCGTTAAACATTTTAAGGGTCACTCCCAAAGGAAACGACGTCCCGGCGGGCCGCCAGATCGTCATCCAGTTCAACCGCGCCGTCGTCCCACTCGGCCGAATGGAGCGTAGAGCTGACGAGCTTCCCATCTCCGTCGTTCCAAAACTCAACTGTCAGTGGCGATGGATCAATACCAGCGCTCTCGCCTGCCAGCTTGGCGAAAAAGACGCTCTGCAACCCGCGCACAAATACAGGATCACCATCAACCCCGGCATCCAGGCAGAAGATGGCGCCACTATTCCCAAAACCTATCTTCACCAGTTCATCACCCAGCGACCACGAGTGACATATTCAAGGTTCAGCACTTGGAGAAGCCCCGGAACCCCCGTCATCCGCGTCACCTTTAACCAGCCGGTCTTTCAAACTTCCGTGGAACAGCACATCTATTTAATGACGGGCATCATAATTACCGATCGGATTCCGATTCAAGCCGAGCCTGATCCCAACGACCGCACCGCGCCCCAAATCCTGCCGGTGCCCGGTGAATCCTATGCCCTGGATTTTGGCAAACCTCTCAAACAAAAAAGTGACGACCAATTAAAAAAGAGTCAAGGCGTCGAAGCCCGCCGCATCTGGCTGGTATTGCCCAAAAAGGAATTGCCCCTGAACACCAAGTTCAAATTGAAAGTCGAGCCGGGTTTGTTGTCCGCGGAGGGACCGGAAAAAGGCATCACCTCCCGCGACCTGCTCGAATTCTACACGTTCCCGGAATTAAAATTCCTCGGCGTGAGTTGTCAGACCAACAGCAAACGGGATATTCTGATTACCGGCGCTTTCTCCACACTTCCGCAGAAATGTAACCCTTTGGCGAGAGTGGCCCTGACGTTCAGCGCCCCGGTGCTGCCCTCCCAGGTTAAGAAACATATGAAATTGGTCCCCGATCTCGCAGGAGGCCGCACCGATTATGACCCCTGGGCCAATGTTTATGAATACTCCCACCTCAATTCACCTCACCACGACGGCAGGACTTATAACGTTTATCTTCCCGAAAACCTGAAAGCCGCTCAGAAGTATTTTTTACGCATAAAGCCCGGCACCCTGCAGGGCGAGTTTGGCCGCATTTTGGAGAAACCGGTGCAAATGATATTCGCCACCGATCACCGTCAACCCGACTACGACCTGATTCACCGGACCGCGGTTCTTGAAAAAAAGGAAAAGACCGAAGTGCCCCTGTACGTCACCAACATGAAAAGCGTGACCCTCAATTACAAGCGGCTCACCCCTAAAGACCGCAGGACCCAGCTTTCCCTACAAGCCAAAATACCGGAAGCGGAAGATGTCGCATTTGGTATTCCTCTGGGTATCCGCGAAGCCCTGGGTGGCCAAACCGGTGCGCTCTACGGGAGACTCTCTTCCAATCCCCATGTCAAAAAATCCGATTATGAAAATGCCCTGTTCGCCCAGGTCACCCCCTACGCGGTTCATGTCAAGCTGGGGCACTTCAACTCACTGGTCTGGGTCACCGAGCTCGCCACCGGCAAACCCGTGCCCGGCGCCACGGTACAGATTTATAAAAACCGCCTGATCGACCTGTCAAAGAATTCCAAAACGCTGGCACAGGGCACCACCGACAAACACGGCCTGGCGACCCTGGCGGGCACCAGGACCATGGACCCCCAACTGGATACTTTTGGTTACGGTTGGTACAGCGATGACGTCGACCGCTTGTTCGTCCGCGTGGACAAGGGCGGGGACATGGCGTTGTTGCCGCTCGACGAATCACGGTTCTCCGTCAGCGCCTCCTCGGTGTCGGACTACGCGGTGTATTCCGTTCCGCAAAAGAAATACGGACACATAAAAACCTGGGGCACCACCGCGCAGGGCGTTTACAAGGCAGGTGACACCATCCAATACAAGCTGTATGTCCGCAATCAGGACAACCGCACGCTGGTCCCGCCGCCATTGACAGGTTACCACCTGGAAATCAAAGATCCGACGGGTAAAAAGGTTCACGAGATTAAGGACGTCACTCTTTCCGAGTTTGGCGCTTACGACGGAGAATTCACCGTCCCGAAAACCGGTGCGGTTGGATGGTACTGGTTCCGCCTGACCTCAAACTTTACGCATTTGAGCTGGAACCCCATGCGTGTGCTGGTGAGTGACTTTACCCCGTCGCCTTTCCGCGTCACCAACGAACTGAACGGTAAATTGTTTCAACCGGGGCAACCCGTCACCGTCACTACCATGGCACGCATGCACGCCGGTGGACCTTACACCGACGCCTCCACCCGGGTGACAGCCCAGTTGAAGCAACAGGCCTTTGTTTCCAAACATCCTGTTGCCAAAGATTTTAATTTCAGAAAAGGGTACTCTTCCCATTATTCCACCAGTGTTTTCAATAAAACAGACAAGGTTGATGACAAGGGTAATCTTCTCAGCTCATTCGCAATCACCAACTCGAATATTTTGTACGGAACCCTGATGGTGGAAAGCGCCGTGCGTGACGACCGCGGCAAATACGTCGCCTCCTCCACCTCCGCAAAATTTATCGGGTTGGATCGGTTCGTCGGACTTAAAAATACCCACTGGCTCTATAAAGAAGACGAGCCCGCAAAAATCAATTACATAGTAGTCAACGAACGCGGTGTTCCCGTCGGCGGCACCAAGGTTGGCATCCAGATCGAACGCAGGGTCACCAAAGCGTCGCGCGTCAAGGGTGCGGGCAACGCCTATCTGACCCAGTTCACCGAAGAATGGGTTGCTGCCGGCCAGTGTTCCGGGTCACCGGGTGCCAAACCTTCCACCTGCCGGTTCACACCGAAGGAACCGGGCTCGTACCGCATGACTGCCAGCATCAAGGATACCGAGGGGCGGTCGCATCAATCGGAAATTCACGCATGGGTGATCGGCAAAGGCCGCGTCCTATGGAGCGAACCGAACAACAACAGCCTGCAGATCATCCCGGAAGAAGAGGGATACAAAGTTGGCGACACCGCCCGCTATCTGGTCAAGAATCCCTTCCCCGGCGCCCAGGCGCTGGTCACGATAGAACGTTATGGAGTCCTGCACAGCTGGGTGGAGACTTTAAAAACCAGCACACCGGTCATCGAGTTTCCGGTGAAAGCCGATTACGTTCCCGGATTTTATTTGTCCGTCGTGGTGCTGTCGCCCCGTGTCGACAAACCACTGGGCGAGGGCAATGTGGACCTCGGCAAGCCGGCCTTCCGCATGGGGTATGTCTCCGTGCCCGTCAAAGACCCGTATAAGGAAATCGTGGTTACTGCCAAAGCGGAAAAGGAAACGTACCGTCCCCGCGACACGGTCAAAGTCTCTTTGCGTGCCAAGCCCCGTCACCCTGGCAAAAAAGAACCGATCGAACTCGCTGTGGCGGTGCTCGACGAGTCGGTGTTCGATCTGATTCAGGGCGGTAGTTCCTACTTCGATCCGTACAAGGGATTTTATAAACTCAGTAGACTTGATCTCAGCAACTTTAATATTCTCATGGGACTGGTCGGCCGTCAGAAATTCGAAAAGAAAGGTGCCAATCCTGGCGGCGGTGGTGATGATTCCGGTGTGGCCATGCGTTCGCTATTCAAGTTCGTCAGCTACTGGAATCCATCTATCAAAACCGATGCCTCCGGCAAAGCAAATATCGAATTCGAAGTTCCGGACAATTTGACCGGATGGCGCGTTCTGGTCCTCGCCGTCACACCCGGTGACCGCATGGGATTGGGCGAGGGCAACTTCAAAGTCAATCGCGCCACAGAGGTGCGCCCGGTCATGCCGAATCAGGTGACGGAAGGCGATGACTTTGTCGCAGGTTTCAGTGTCATGAACCGTACCGGCGGACCGCGTAACGTTACAGTCACCATCTATGCCGAAGGTGATATCAAAGGCGGCTCCTCAAAGGAAACGAAGACAGTCTCTCTAAAACCTTATAAACGCACCACCGTCTGGATGCCCATTAAAACCCGTACGGTGAAAAAAGACCGTAATCATCCTGCGGGCCGGGTCCAATTCAAAGTCACGGCCGTGGATAAAGTGGATAAGGACGGGTTGATTCATTCTCTTCCCATAAATAAACGGCGGTCGCTCGACACCGCCGCCAACTACGGCAGCACAACCAAATCGAAAGTGGAGGATTCCATCCTCTTTCCAAAAAATATTCATACCGATGTCGGCAGTGTCAGCGTGGTCGTATCGCCTTCGGTCATCGCCAATGTCGAGGGTGCGTTCAAGTACATGCGCGACTACCCCTACACCTGCTGGGAACAGATTTTGAGCAAAGGCGTCATGGCGTCGCACTACATCAACTTGAAAGGATATGTGTCCGATGATTTCCAATGGGAAGCCGCCGTGGAACTTGTGAAGAACACATTGGAGTCGGCGGCCAGTTTTCAGGCACCGAACGGCGGCATGGTGTACTTCGTGCCGCAAGACCGGTACGTCAGCCCCTACCTCAGCGCCTACACCGCGCTGGCATTCAACTGGCTCAAAGCCAGTGGGCACGAGGTACCGCAGGCAGTCGAACAGAAATTGCACGCCTATTTGGAAAATCTTCTGAAGCGCGACGTGTTCCCGACGTTTTACAACAAGGGCATGTCGTCCACCATCCGAGCGGTGGCGCTGGCGGCGCTGGCGGAGACGGGACGCATTGGCAAGGCGGATCTCGAACGCTACCGGCGGCATGTCCCCTTCATGGACTTGTTCGGCAAAACCCATTATCTGCAAGCAGCGCTCAAATTAAAAGGCACTGCAGCCATTGCGAAGGAAACCACCGAAATGATCCTGGCCCACTCCAGCCAGACCGGCGGCAAGTTCATGTTCAATGAAACGCTCGATGACAGTTATTCGCGCATTCTCGCGACACCGCTGCGCACTAACTGCGCCATTCTGTCCACTTGGACGCAGGGCATGAACCGTGCGGAGGTGACGTCCCTGATCAAAGATATTCCATTCAAAATGGTGCGCGCCATTACCCAGACGCGCGGCAACCGCGACCATTGGGAAAACACGCAGGAGAACATGTTCTGCATGAACGCTCTGGTCGATTACAATAAAGCCTACGAAAATACCCAGCCACGGATGGTCGTCAAGGCGATGATGGATAGGAAGACTCTGGGCAAGGTGAAGTTTAACGACCGGCGCGATAAGCCGACCACGTTCGAGCGGCCTATCGGGAAAAGCGATCCCGGACGCAAAACCAAAATGGTGATCGAGAAAAAAGGGCCGGGCCGCATGTACTATTCAACCCGCGTCAGCTACACACCGCTGGAAGAGCACGCCAACCGTGTCAACGCCGGCATCGAAATCCGCAAGGAGTACAGTGTCGAGCGTGACAAAAAATGGACTTTGTTGAAAAACCGGTCGGAAATCCGGCGCGGCGAACTGGTGCGCGTCGATATTTTTGTATCGATCCCCACCGCGCGCAACTTCGTGGTGGTGGACGATCCCGTGCCCGGCGGACTGGAACCCGTTAATCGCGATCTCGCCACCGCCTCCATCGTTGACGCCGACAAAGGAAATTTCAAAGCCGCCGGCAGTTCCTGGTGGTTCCAGTATCCCGACTGGCATTACTTCAATGCCTCGCGCTGGAGTTTCTACCATAAGGAACTGCGCCACGACTCGGTGCGGTTTTATTCGGACTACCTCCCGGCGGGCAACTATGTGTTGTCTTACACGGCGCAAGCGATCGCACCCGGCAACTTCGCGAAGATGCCCGTACACGCTGAAGAGATGTACGATCCCGACGTCTTCGGCAAAGGCGTCCCCTCGAAACTGGTCGTGAAGGATTAAGAACGTGCTGAACGGGATTTCAAAAAGAGAGCGTCTCTGGTCCGCCTTCGCTGGAGGCGGCATGATAGTTGGCGTGGTGTTCACTTTTGTGACGCTGATGAATCTTTCGTCCACCTCAAGGATATTGCAATCCATTCATGTCAAGGGCGAGCAGGTGCGTGTTCTGGATCGCCACGGCGCACCTCTTTTGGTAAGCGCTCACACGGACTGGAATCTGCACGATACGGTGCTCCTGCACAGTGTTCCCGAGTTTCTTCAGATGGCGTTTGTGCTCTCGGAGGACAAACGGTTTTACGAACATGACGGTATCGACTGGCGTGCACGATTTCATGCGCTCTGGCAAAACGTGAAAGCGATGAAGGCCGTGCGCGGCGCAAGCACACTCACCGAGCAGGTGGTACGCATCAACCATCCCCGTTCGCGCACGGTGTGGTCGCGCTGGCTCGAAGGTTGGGAAGCGCAGGACCTCGAACATCATGCCAGTAAGGCGGATATTTTGGAGTTCTATCTCAACCAGGTGCCTTACGCCTCCAACAGGCGGGGACTCATCCAGGCGGCGCGGCATTATTTCAACCGCGATCTCGATACGCTCAATAAAAAAGAAATGCTCGCCCTCGTGGTGCTGGTGCGGGCGCCGTCACGTTTCGATCTGTACCGGGATACACGGAGGGTGGAAACATCCATCCACCGTCTGGCCCGGGCGCTGGTGGACAGGGGAATACTTTCCAAAGTTGAGCACGAGAATATCCTGAGTCATCGGCTCAAACTCGAAAAGCCGAAATCTCGCGCGCAAGCCTTCCACTTTGCGCAGCAGGTAAGGAATAAACTCGTACCGGGATACCCTCATAGCAAAATTCGCAGTACCTTGGATGCCGACCTGCAAAACACCGTGCAATCTTTGCTGGACCGCCGCCTCGAGGATTTGAAATCCCGGAAAGTGCGTAACGGCGCCGTGCTGGTGGTGAATCATAACACGCGTGAAATCCATGCCTGGACCGTGGCGGGTCAAATGAACGAAGACATGCCGGGAAGTTTTATCGATGCCGTCACCACCCCGCGCCAACCGGGCTCGTCCATGAAACCCTTTTTGTACGCGTTGGCGCTGGAGAGCGGGTGGACTGCCGCGACGGAAATCGACGACTCGCCGCTGGTACAATCCGTCGGCCATGGCCTGCACAATTACCGCAATTACAGCAGAACCTTTTACGGTCCGGTGTCCCTGCGCAAGGCGCTGGGCAATTCGCTCAACATCCCCGCTGTCAAAACCGCGCAGTTCGTCGGCACCGATTCCTATCTGAAATTTCTGCGCACATTGGGATTCCGCTCACTCAACCGACACCCCGATTTTTACGGCGACGGACTGGCCCTCGGTAACGGTGAGGTGACGCTGCTCGAATTGGTGCAGGGCTACACCACACTGGCTAACCGGGGCACCTTCGCTCCCCTTAAAACATTGCTGGACGATCCCTCGTCCCACGCTTCCCGGCAAGTCCTGTCGCCGGAGTCCGCATCGTTGATCGCTCATATTTTGTCTGATCCCGAGGCGCGGCGGCTGGAGTTTGGGGGCGGCAGTGTGCTCAACCTGCCCGTGCAGACCGTCGTGAAAACCGGGACGTCGACGGATTACCACGATGCCTGGGCGGTCGGGTTCAACGACCGTTATGTGGTCGGCGTGTGGATGGGCAACCTCGACCAACGGGCGATGGACAAGGTGACCGGGTCGACCGGACCCGGCCTGCTTCTGCGGGGCGTGTTTGCGGAACTCAACCGCTACCGCGAAACTCATCCCCTGTACCTGAGTCCTCGGCTTGTGCAAAAAGAAGTCTGTTCAGTTGCCACCGACTCTCAACCCTGCCGACCCTATTCCGAATGGTTCCTGCCTGGTACGGAACCGGAAGCGGCTGACCGTAATAAAACCCTTGGAGCCGACCCCAAGTTGCAATGGGTGCAACCGACGCCTGGTTTGCAGTTGGCAATGGATCCACGCATCCCGGATGCTCACGAAGCGTTCGAGTTCGTGATTGGAGGGGTGAAAGAAACCGAGCAGGTGGAATGGATGCTGAACGGAAAACCGGTCGCCCGCACCCGTGGAGGCCGCTACCTCTGGCCCGTCGAGCGCGGTACGCATCAACTTCACGCTACAGTTCTGACCGACAGCCCCCAGCCCTTAACCCTGTCAAAAGTTCGCTTCAACGTAAAATAAAAAATACCCTGCGGCAAAAACTCTCTGTTTTTACCTGTTTGTGTTTTAAAGGTTTACGTTTTCGGGTGAAGAAGGAGGCCCAGAGTTCCTTGTAAATGAACCGATCGGGCGATATCCTGATTTGTAAATCAAAGTGAAGCCGGATGGATTCATACCGAGGGAGAAGACTTGGCCGTGAAATATCCCTCGATCTGGTTCACCGAAGCGGCGGGGCAGGACCCGTGGAGCATCATTGTTTCTTATCCGTTGGGGGCAACCCTCGTTTTATTTATAGCATTGATTGCCAAGCCGCAACCGGAACTGGCTACAATGCCCAGCCGGCCGCAAGCGGGCATGCCGCCACGAACTCAGGTCCAGCCGAGACAACGGCTCCGGCCTCAACCTACAAATGTGGGAAAATAACGCGTGCTATTCGTAGTGGAGTGACTCCTGATGAAAGAATCCTCCACTGAGGATAACTTCGTGCGGGTTCGATTCCCGCCCCTCGCACCATCCCCAAGCGCATTATCGAGCAGTCTGAATTTCAGTTGCCGCTACTGTTTTAACCTCACTCAATACCTCCTACCCGGATAGCCATAAATTCGACTGCCTGGTAGCCCTGATAATCGCCAATGTAGAGGGTAACCCCAAGTAATTAAAGGAGTTCTGATAATAGAATTATTGAATAACTTTATAGAAAAGAGGTCCTTATTGTTTTGAAAGACCATATTTTTAGGCTATATATAGAGGTAACCTGCCCATGAAGAGGATTTGTTGAGTGAGGGATTGGCCTAGAAGAAAGGAGGCGGCCAGAATTTGCCGGGGGGGCTTGACAGTAGCTAAATTTGTCGGATAATTACGGTTTTCCAATAAAAAAAGTATTGTTTTGGCACATTTTATGTGAAAAATCATATGAAATAAGAACTTCCGCGAATTTTATGTTGTGATTTCGGTTGACCAATGCGAGCATATAATGATATGTAATACTACACTTTATAGACATTTATGTATCATTCTAATACATCTCGCTAATGAATTAACATTTTTATGGCGATATGAAATTTGAATGCCGAAGACGGAAATAAGCTCCTTGTTGATTTTGTAGAAGCTTGCAAGGACGATAATCAGGAAATAAGCCTGAACTCCCGAATTTGTGGGGGGTCGTCCGGAGCTTCTAAGAAATTTTTAAATTTAGACACAGAGGAAGAAGTAATTCGCTTTATTGGCAATGGTGGCTTGGAGAAGCCTTTATTCCAAAAAACTGAGCCTTTTAGATATGCCCCAGCCAATGAACAACCGTGTTTAGCGTATTCCTATCTTTTTGAGTCAGGAAGTGTTAAGGGATACATATCTATAGCATATCTAGCAAAAAAGAAAGTTTGGAGATTAAAATCATTTAAAGAGCATGACCAAAAAATGCACATTAAAGCTAAAAAAGGACCAGAAAAATTACTTTAAAAACCAAGGGTTATAATATGAAAAAACCATTGTTTTGCCCCGAGTGTGATTCCGATAAGATTAGGGTTGATTGGGAAACTGATCAGATATCATTGCCGGGTGGGGACAAATTTGATTATGAAAAGGAAATTCACATTTGTGAAAATTGTGGTGAAAGGGGAGTCTTTTCGAGAAGTATCATTAAAGAAAATCATGAAAGATATTTGGCCGCACTTCAAGAAAATAACAATCGATCTTTAGAATCGATCACGGATTATCTTTCTCAACATAATTTGAAAATGGCATTTGTTGAGCGATCCTTAAGATTGCCACAAAGAACTGTTTCAAGGTGGAAGTCAAAGGGGGTTTCCGCTTCTGGTATGGCATTAATGAGAATCATAAAGACTTTCCCTTGGATTTTGTGCGTGGCAGAAAAAGATTTTGATGAAAGATTTTCTAAAGAAGAGCTTGTTCGTCAGGCCTTTCCTATTATTCAAGAGACCATTCGTAACCCTGATGAAATTAATTCCGTTAATACATCTCAGAATAAACATTTGAAGGCGGCATGGTTTACACCGCAGGGTGCATTCACTATAACTGCATCACTTGTTGTGGATAGAGAAATAATTGCAATGGAAAACCCGAATGCAATGCCTAAGCGAACAATCGCAGGGGAAATGCCACATGCAACGGAAATAGAATTTGAGATTCTTGAGGGAGATGTCAAAATATGAAATTTAGCGATATCATTGTTTGTGATGATATTAGACGCGAGATAGGGAATAAGCGAACCCTTGTAGGCGTATATTCAAATCAATTAATA
This sequence comes from Nitrospinaceae bacterium, assembly GCA_965237905.1. Lineage (GTDB taxonomy): Bacteria > Nitrospinota > Nitrospinia > Nitrospinales > Nitrospinaceae > SZUA-226. The sequence goes on from OZ250172.1 coordinate 2,053,573, forward strand.
TTTTATACAGATCCGGAACAACCCAATTGGCCAACCCCAAAACAATTAGGTATTTATTTTAATATTATTTTGGAGGATGGTGATCCTGCTGGCTTGGATGGTTTTAAGGGGAGTGTTTCCGTTAAACCTAGTTCAAATAAAAAGACTGAGGAAGTCAAAATTGCAGACTTTCAAGGTGGACTATCTAGCAATATGGGGAAGATTGTGACAATTGATCTGTTGTCTCCTCTCCTTATCCCTTTCCCAGGCACCCTAATTTTAAGTTTTGAAGTTCAAAGAGAGGGAAAAAAAATCTCCAGTTTTAGAAAAGAGATAATTGAAATAAGTGAAGCTCCATCAAATCAACCTGCCAAAGTCTAATACTTCCTAACATCTAAAAAGTCTTTCGAGTCGACTGAACACCTTAGGAAATAAAAAAGGCGGTTCCCGTTGGGGGAAACCGCCTGCTTTTAAATAAACATTTCCTATGTTAATCCGGCGGGCTATTTAACCTGGCCGGGATTAAGGCTGGTACCCAGTGTTGGATCAAACACCCAACACTCCAACCGGAGCGGGAAAAGGATTCAACTACTTGGGCATCACGTTGTGGGCTTGGGGTCCTTTATCCCCAACGTTCATTTCATATTCAACGGACTGGCCCTGCTTCAACGTCTTGAACCCTTCCTGCTGAATCTGAGAGAAATGAACAAAAACATCTTTGCCTTCATCCGTCTCGATAAAACCATACCCTTTGCTATTGTTGAACCATTTCACTTTTCCCTCTGCCATGGCGAAATCTCCCCCAAAATGTAAATTGAAAGCACATCCTAACACAAGTCGGTTTTTTTCCCAGTGGAGACCCGACAAAAAAGGGTGGATTTTTTGCCGGCTCCTAATATCCGAATTTCAATATCACTATTACATTGAATTTAATGGGGTTATTCGTTTTTTGGGGGTGGCGAAGTGGGTTAAAATTGCGCATTGTCAGGACCTTTGTGTTCTCAACTCAGGGTTGCAGGACGACTCCCAATCCGAAAATTGATGCATCCGCCATCTGTCATTTCCTTATATAATTTGTAGGTAATATCATAAGCGCATCCATCTTTGGATATAGGAGTTCGTATGACCCTCCAACTGGGTTCTCAACACTATTCCCCGCAACGCATTTTCTGTATCGGCAGGAATTATGCGGAGCATGTCAAAGAGCTGGGCGGCCGTGTCCCCGGCCAACCGGTCGTATTTATGAAACCGGTGTCTTGCTTGGTGTCTCCCGGACAGACGATTCCGATGCCGACGCATGGCAACAACCTGCACCACGAGGTGGAAGTGGTCGTGTTGATCGGGACACCGGGAAAGAATATTCCCGAGTCCGACGCCGCATCCCATATTGCAGGGCTGACACTGGGTCTGGATTTGACCCTGCGGGATGTGCAGTCGGACCTGAAAAAGAAAGGCTGGCCGTGGGAAATTTCCAAAGCCTTCGACCAGAGTGCCCCTCTCGGAACATTGACGCCCTATAGCGACACCCTTCCACTTGATGACATTCCGTTTCAGTGTTCGGTCAATGGTGCCGTGCGCCAAACCGGCAACAGTTTCGAGATGATGTTTCCGATTCCTCATTTGATCCATTACTTGAGCGGTATCTGGGAACTCAAGGAAGGGGATTTGATATTCACCGGCACACCGTCGGGAGTCGGGCCTTTACAACCGGGTGACCGGGTTACCCTGCACAGCGACCTGTTAGGAACTTTCGAATGGTCTCTGGCCTGAAATCCGGTACCGATATCGGGTTCTCCAGGAATTTTTTATGATTTGATGAAGCGCGCCTGAATCGTCCTAACTCCCCTGAACTCATTCGTTTTCGCCATGACCCCCGGCCCGGGAGAAACGACACCTCCATTTAATATCCCTGAGGGTAAAACACCTTAAAAATATGTGTTATTATAAATTACAACTACATTAAATGTTAATAAATGAATCTTCAAAGGTACTGCTTAGGAGCCGCTATGTTCTCTGAAAAAAGTGTTCATCCAAGATCGTGGTTATGGGGATATGGAGTTTTGATCCTTTTGGTTTTAATGGGAAGTATGACCGGATGCTCCAGTACGCCGGAGACCGATAAACTTCATAGTTCTGGGGAAGGGATGCCAGGAAGTGCTACGGACAAGGCGGCCTCTCTTGCACCCGGCGGGTCTTCAAACCCTACCGATAGGGTCAATGCAATCCCCTATTCTCCGGCCGACCGCACAGTTGTTCTTCGATACGCAGAAAAGGGGGAGAGCGATTCAGCGAATCTGGATCAGGCTTTAAAGCTGGTTCAAAGAGCAGAACAACTTTCTCCAGCCAAACGGATGATGGAGGACTATTTGATTCTTGCGGCCCATTATTGGTTCAAGGGTGATACGAATCAAGTGGTTCAACAGGCCAACCAGGGGATCATGGCGAAGTCGGACAGCAAAAGGGTGAGGGCCCATATGTTTATCTATTTGGGTTATACCTACGAGAGCAAGAGTCCGACCATGGCCCGGTCTTACTTCAAGCAAGCCGCTCGGATAGACACCGGTTTTTATAAAGGCGACTACGAGTTAGGCCGCATTTTTTTCCTGAAGAAGGAATACTCCAAAGCTCAGGCTCCTCTTAAAAAGGCTTTCAATTTGAATCCGGAAAGTGCAGACGTTTATGGGAAGCTGGGTCAAATGTTTTATGACATGGACCTGTATGAAGAAGCGGCGGAGTCCCTGGAAAAAGCATTGGCCATGAGCCCGCAAACTCACTGGATACATCTCAAGTTGGGTGATACCTATTTTTATGGATTGAAAAAAAGGGAAGAGGGCGGACGTTATTACCAACAAGCGGTTTCAAACAACGATTCAGATCCCGAAGCGCATTTAGGATTGGCTTTTTATCATAGATACAAAAGTGAATATGAGAAAGCAGAGAAACATTTAGAAAAAGCGATGAAGTTGGATGAGAGGAATCCGAAATATAAGCGGGAACTCGATGATATGCTTTCCGAAAAAAGTGAAATGGCAAAGGGAATTCGAAAGTATAAACAGGCCATCAGGAAAAGTCCGAAGGATCCCGATCCTGTGGCCCAATTTGGGAAATATTACCTGCGATGGGGAAAGTATGACAAAGCAGAGGAGCAATATAAAAAAGCTGTTGAGGTGGCCTTAAAAATTGATGCGGCGCCTGTCGCTAAACCAGACCCTAACAAACCGGCGGGACCTCCAGTGATTGGGCCTTCCAAGGTACCGGAGCACGCCAACAATTTAGGATGGTTTTACTTCAATAATAAAAAATATGCTCAGGCGGAGCAAGCATTCAAGACGGTGCTAAAGGTTAATCCAAAGCATACTCCGGCCCAGTTCGGGTTGGGCCGGACCTATGAGAATCTGGAACAATATGACCTGGCCGCGTCTCACTATACCCAGGCCGCTGCCCTGGACCCGGACAATGAGGAAGCGCAAAAGCGCCTCACCGCTTTGAAGGAATCAGGGAGATTGAATCCGGTGGGCGAGATGGTCAAAACGCCGGAGGAAAAAACAGGTAAAAAGCCGGTGATAGAGGTTAAAAAGTAAACCTGAAAAAGTTATTGATTTAAAGAGAGTTTTGGGGATTTCTTCCGGGCTGAGAGGTGAAGTAATGGCGCTGGGCAAGCCGGTGATTCGGTTTTTCCCTTGATATACTTGCCGCGTGGGCGCATATTTATGAGAAAAAACGGGGGAAATGATGAACAAGCTTTTAATCGTATCGGCAAGTTTTCTGTTTGTTGTGGGGTCCATTTCCATAACTTGGGCTCATGGTCCGAAGGCCAGTAGTAGCTCGGGCTACCGGAGTTCCGGCCACTCGAAGCCTCATTTTAGCAAGCCTTCCCACATGCGATCCGGTAGAGGCCATCAGCACCGCGGGTCGGTTTCACCGCAATCGCGTCGATTACCGAGGATTGAGCACGGAGTCATCCATAGCAAACCGGGTCCCCTGCAGAACAAGCCATTTTACAGTCCGCTGACAAAATCTTACAATCAAGGTTTTGGGGTCAGTCCGCTAAGAAAAGCGCTGGAAAGAAAAGGAGTACAGCAGGTCCTACGGCATTCTCATTCACCTCATCCATCCTACTTCGATAAAAATCCTGACCCTTGGTTTCTTTATGGCAAGGGCGACAAGTTCCGGCAGATGGGTCTTATCCCGCCTCGCCGGAAAGATTCTCAAGGATTGAGGTAATCGGTCCGACCGGTTGACGGCCACCCGAAAAGGGAAGGCATGGTGATGCTTAAACGCTTACTGTTGGCTGTATTCGTCAGCATAATGGGTATAGGGATTGTGTTTGCGTCGGGATGCAGTCGCACGCAGATGGCCTACAACCATTTCGATTGGTTCCTGCTCAAGCGAATCGATCATTTTTTTACTTTAACGTCCTCTCAGGAAACCTACCTTGAACAGAAAATAACGGTTCTCCATACCTGGCACCGGCAACAGGAACTTCCCCTGTTGGTGGATGCTCTTCGCGAATTACAAACCCGTTTCCAGGATGGGTTGAGCCGCGAAGATATTGATTGGATCGATGACACCCAATCCGGTTTCTGGAGAAGGTTTGTCGAGCACGGTGTGCCCGATTTCGCCCACTTTCTGGCCACGGTCCAGCCGGAACAAGTGGCCCACCTTCAGCAATCCATGGCCGAACGTAACGATTTTCTCGTCGAGCAAACCCAAATGACCGACAAAGAGCTGAAAGCAGACATTTTGGAATGGCTGTATGGCCTTCTGGAGGACTGGTACGGGGAATTGACTGACGACCAGCGTCGGCAGATCGCGGCGTGGGTTCAGCCCGATGCGGAATGGATTGGCATCCGGCTGGAGCACCGTAACGCATTTCAAAAGGATTTTGCGCAATTCTTGAAGAATCAACCTCAGGAGGGAGCTGTTTACCGGTGGCTGATGGAACGGGTGATCCAGCCCGAAACCCGTTGGGACCCCGATTTCAAACAACGGCTGGACGCAAAATGGGAAGAATGGAAAGATGTCTTTTACCGGGCCGATGCCCTCATGCAACCGCATCAAAGACAACACGCTCTGGACCGTCTGGGAGATTACCTGGAAGATTTTGAAGATTTAATGCAGGAAGCCTAAAACTTTTCCTAACCCGGCATTCGCAAGTGGGTGCCAGGACCAATCCAGCCCTCCAATACCCCCAATTTAACCCCTGTCCTATTAATATCCGAATTACAATAATTCTCAAAAACTGTCAAAAATCGTCACCTGGCTCCATATTGATTACAATTCTGGGTCATTTCTCCTAAAGATGCGAAATTGAATAATTTGTGGAGCAAATATATGGATTTTCATATAACTATTTGTTTCGTTTGACCAAGATTTAGTACAGTTACACTAACTGAAAATTTTTGAATTTTTTTAACAAGCTGTTAACAAAGGGTTTAAGCGAATATCAAACATTTTGTAAAAATGGCACAAGGATTGCTTTATTAATAACATCCATTAAGTAAGAAAATTACCGGGGTTTCGAGAGAACCCTTCTTTACTTCCCCCCCAACTTTTAGAGGGGTTTTCTCGAACCGGTTTAATTGCAGCGTACTGTGAAATTAAACGAGCAACCTGAGGAGGTAAAGCATGTTTTACCAAGTTCGCATCAAAAGACCAGATGGTACTGTGAAGAAAGTAGTTTCCGAACAGAAATTAAACCGTAGGCATTGGGAAAATTTTCAGAAGAGCGAAGAGGAAATCGGATTGGTAACGGCTTCCAAACAACAGGTTCCGACCTGGGTCAAGCAGAAGCTGGATGTCGAGTATCCGGAAACCTATTCGGATATGTTGAATTATAACGGTTGATCGTCGTTAATCTTCTGATGTAGAGAACCTTCTGGTGAGCCCTTCCTTATCCGGGTTGGGCCCGAAACTGGATTAAAAATCGTTCCTTAGATTTTTAATGTAGAGTAATCCCCGGAAACGGGGATTTTTTTTGGTTTGAGCGCCCAATGTATTGCCGTTATCCAAACATTTCCCACCGCCCACTTAATTTGTCCTCCCTATTTTTATTTATTATTTGTTAATATATGGGTCGCCGTGCGCGTTTGACTCTCAGTAGGCGTCCTTTGGTTGCGGCGGAAAGGGCGGCTATCTATCTGAACATATAAGAGAACTCAATGAATGACCCGGCAGATACCGAATCCATAAACCATCTTAAAGATCTCGTTGCCAGGAACCCGAAGGACGTACAGGCCCATCTGAAATTAGGCAACGCCTTGCTCAAGGAGTTTAACGGCACCGAAGCGCTAGAGGCCTTTCAAAAGGCGGCGCGCCTGCAACCGGACAACGCTGAAGCTTATTTTGGTCTGGCCAAGACTTTCGATGCCCTCCAGCGGTATGAAGAGATGCTGGACGCCTTCAAGGAAGCCTGCTGGCTCAAACCCGATTGGCCGGAAGCTCATTACAATCTGGGATTGGGGTACATGGTGGTGGGTCTGTATGAAGATGCCCTTGAGCCGTTCAAGGAAGCAGTTAAAGTGAAGCCGGATTATGCCGAGGCCCACCGCGTTCTCAGTCTGGTGTACAAGCTGACCGGTTTCACCGACCAATCGGAATTTCATAAAAAAGAGGCCGGTCGCCTCAATCCTGATTTTGCAGGATAAAAGGACCGGCCCTTCCCTTAAGAAGGAATGTTCTCCCCCACCCGTTTCAACAAATTGAATTAAGAAGGGGATATCAATCCCAGCGGCCAGCGCTCCGGAGTAACCCATCGGTTGGCCGATAATCTGTTGTTAGATTCGTTGAATTCCAAATCGAACGAAGGCACTTTCTGAAAGGCCTCTTCGGCTAGTTTGAGGTTGGCAGAGATTTTTTCGGGGCCGAAGCGTTGTCCCTGTCTCAACTCATCCCGAATCGCCTGAAGCAGATGGTGTAGATTGATATGGCCCATCAAACGCGCGCCCACGGCCGCGAGCGCCGTGCTGAGAATCATCGGTTTCTGGATGTACTCCTGGCACAGCTCGGAAATATTCAACTGAACCGGAAGCGATTTCAATCGAAAATGTTTCTTGAGATCGTGCGACGTGTGTCGGGAATTGATGAAGATAAGGGTGGAAGCATCGGTGTCCTGAGTAACGGTAGCTAGGGGGTCGGACAACAATGTTTCATCGCCAAGCAGAAGGATATCCGGATGGGCGATAGGACCCTGCTCCAATAATATATTTTTGCTGAACCGTGCATACGCGACGATTGGGGCTCCCCGTCGCTCCGCACCGTATAAAGGAAAATCCCGGGCCTGATAGCCGGCCAAGTGTGCCGCCGTACCCAGAATCTGGTTGGCGGTTTTAATCCCCTGCCCCCCGCGACCATGAAGTCGTACCCGAAGCATATGAGCCTCCTTTCCGTTTGCTTTCAGCTCTTGAATCAGGTTGTTTATTTCTTCAGTTCGAAGAGTGAAGCTTTTAAAGTCAATTAGTTAATGGCAAAGTTTTCGAGCAATTGTCTGTATCTAATATGAAACCTTGGAAGAGATTTTGCCAATAAATTCGGATATGGGAAGAAAACTAATTTTGGAAATAAAAAAGGGAAAATCAGGATTGTGGAAAGTGGCTCATATATAAATTAGCCAATTTCAGACCTTTTGGTTCGGGAATTTTTTGCTTCAAACCCGGTCCCCCAAGCTCTTTATTAATCCGAGCAACTCAATATTTTTTAAGTAATTAAACAAGTTGACTCCTCAGTAATATGCGTTAAAATTTTTTATACCTGTTTGTATAAAAAAGGTAGTATGCAGGGAAATTGCGTTGAGATTTCATCGTTTATATACCTAATTTGGGGTATACTAGCCATCTCTATCTTCCTACGGTGAAATCAACGGACTTTTCTTTGGCCTCATTTTGTATTTAATAAGGGGCCGCATGACCCACTCAATTTTTGATTTTGGATCAATTTAATGGCCAACGCTCCATCCAAAGGGATTGCCCAAACGCTTCAGGATGTTCTGAACAACCTTCAAACACAGTTGAAGGAGAAGACCAAGGCGTTGGACGCGGCGAATAAGAAAATTGCGTCTCTGTCCGGTGGCCAGGGAGGGGACTTTACCGTTGAATTGGACGCGGAGAAAGAAAAGCGAGCCGAGGCCGAAAAACTGTTCAAGGAAGCTAAAGCTGAGATTTCCAAACTCAAAAAACAAATGAGCGAGGGTTCCTCAAACGGCCAGGGGGCTTCTTCAGCCGAGTTGACTCAGGAAATTGAAAAGCGGGCCCGAGTAGAAAAAGACCTGGCAGGGCGGACCGCTGAGTTGCTCGAGGTCAACAAAAAGCTGCTTGCCGAAACCCAGGCCCGCACGAAAGTGGAGGCAGAACTTAGAGGCAATGCCAGCGGCGGGGGCGGCATACCCGAGGCCGAACATCAAAAAGAAATCGCCCGGCGTGAAAAGGCGGAGGCGGCTCTCCAAGAGACTCAGTCGAAATTGGAAGAGACTTTAGGCAATCAGGTTCAAGGTTCCGTCGAGACTGAGGCGTTGGAACAGGAAATGACGACTCTTCTCCAATCCCAGGAAGCACTTAAGCAGGAAAAAGCGAATCTGGAAGCTCAATTGAGTGAGGCACAGTCTCAACTGACAGCGGCACAAAATCAGCACGGTCAAGTCGGTGCTGAAACCAAGGCTCTTCAAAATGAACTGGACGAAGCCAAAAAGACCCGTGACCAATTGCAGGAAGCAAAAGTCCATCTGGCAGAAGACAAGACTCTTCTTGAAGGCAAGGTCAGGGAACTGCAATCCCAACTGGCGGAGGCCAAAAAAACAACCGAGGATCCTGCCGCCATGAGAGCCGTTAAGGCAGAGTTGAACGAGATCCGCAAGTCCAAGCAAGCTTTAAAGGCCGATAAAGCCAGACTCGAAGCGCAGGTGAAAGATTTGGAAACGAAATTACTATCTGTGCCGAAAGCGTCTGCGGCGTCTACGGCAAGTCCGGCGCCATCATCGCCGGCGTTCGCATCACCGCGGCCCACCGCATCCACCCCGCCACCCCGACCCAGGGTGATTACTGCCGAGGATAAAGAGATTGAACGGTTGCGGCAGGTCATCGCCAAAAATCCGAAGGATGTTAAAAGCATGCTCAAGATGGCGAAAGTGGCGTTCAAAGCCAGTCGTCATCAGGATGCCATTGAACCTTTAACAAAAGCGGTCAAGCTCCAGCCGAGAGACGCGGAACTCTATTTCATGCTGGGGGAAGCGCATTACAAGGCCCAGCATTATCATGATGCCCTGACTCCCTTCAACCAGGCCATCCGGGTCAATCCCAAAATGGCCAAGGCGCATTACAATTTGTGTCTGATTAATGAACTGGTGGGCAATGAAGATGCGGCACAGAAACACTATCAACTGGCCATCAAAATCGATCCGCAAATTGAGCAAAAAATGAGTTGATCTACCGGCAACCCTCCCATCGTTTTTCGTTTCCAACCGTTAATCAATATTCCTCTATTTCGTGCACCATTTTTACCGCCTTCACGGTGGCATAGACTTGCATGCCGGGTTTCAATTGCAAGTGGGCCAGTGATTTGCGGGTGATGGTGGCGAGAATGGGCTCCCCGACGTCCAGTTTAAGATTCACCGAACTTCCCTTCGGATCCGTCGGGCCGATTTCCAGGACAGTGGCGGGGAGACTATTCAACACACTGGTCGGGGTTTCGGGTTTTCCCAGCGCGATGCTGATATCCTGCGCCAGCAAATGCACACGCAAAGGACTGCCCACCTCAAGGGATTGCTCGGGGATGTAAAGCGACTGGTCCCGGTACTGCACGCGTGTAAGACCAAACTCGGTTTCATGGTCGGCGACGGTGGTGGTTAAAACGGATCCCACGGTTGAGGGTCCGGTTTTTCCCGCCAGATCGAGACGCGACAAGACTTCGTTGGCCGGACCCGTCGCGACACTTTTCCCGTCTTGAAGCAAAATCAACGTGTCGACCAGTTGCAGTACTTCGCCCAGGGAATGGGTCACGTAAACGATCGGCAGTTTCATTTCCTGGCGCAGGCGGATCAAGAAAGGCAGAATGTCCTGCTTGCGTTGTGCATCGAGGTTAGCCAGCGGTTCATCCATCAACAGCAACCGCGGGCTGGTCAACAAGGCCCGTCCGATCGCCACGCGTTGCTGTTCGCCTCCGGAAAGTTTCTGCGGCCGCCGATCCAGCAGAGGGTGTAGGTCCATCAAATCGGTCACCTGCTCGAATGTGATTTGTCTCTGTTCGGGAGCGATCCGACGGTATCCGTAACTCAGGTTGTCCCGCACGGTTAAATGAGGAAACAATCGGGCTTCCTGAAAGACCATTCCGATGGGTCGGCGGTGAACGGGAACGAATGTGTTGTGCGATTCGTCCTGCCACACGTGGTCACCAAATCTCATGTCCCCGGTGGGCGACCGTTCCAAACCGGCCAGACAACGCAGAAGGGTGGTTTTTCCGGAACCGGATCGTCCGAAGATGACCGTTACCCCTTCATCCGGAAACTCCAGTTCGGTGTCCAGGCGAAATTGTTTGTATTGAACCCGGAACCGGGAGAGGATCGTACTCATGAGACGTGTACCGGCAGACGGCGGTTGAACGCATAAACAATCAACAACACCGCAAAAGAAAACAGCAAGAGGCCGCCCGAGAGTAGATGCGCTTGCGAGTATTCGAGAGCTTCGACGTGGTCGTAAATGGCGATGGACATCACTTTGGTTTTGCCGGGAATGTTGCCGCCCACCATCAACACCACTCCAAACTCTCCCAGCGTATGGGCAAAGCCCAGGACGATTGCCGTGAGATACCCCCGCATTGCCATGGGAGAGGCGACACTGAGAAAGGCATCCCACTTCGACGCGCGTAATGACCAGGCCGCTTCCAGGTAAGTTTTACCGGACGCTTCAAAGGCTCCCTGCAACGGTTGTACGACAAACGGAAACGAATAGAGCGTGGAAGCGATCACCAGACCGGCAAAGGAAAACGCGAGGGAAGAACCGGTAATGGACTGAAGCGGTCCGCCGATCACGCCGTTGGCGCCAAGAGCGATCAGCAGATAAAACCCAAGCACCGTCGGCGGTAAGACGAGAGGCAGAGCGACCACCGCCTCCACCCAGACCCGTGCGCGCGAGGGCGTGTGCGCCAGCCACCAGGCGACAGGTGTTCCGATCAACAGCAAAACGCTGACCGTCGTGGCCGCCAGCTTCAGCGTAATCCAGATCGGTTGCCAGTCCATTGTGGAAGGGTCCATCGCACAGTTCCTTAATTTATTTCAGGCCGTAGCCATAGGATTGAATCATTTTCCGTGCCGTGTCCGATTTTAAAAATTGCAGGAGTGCCCTCGCCGCCGGCTGTGATTGACCCCGGGTTAAAAGCACCGCGTCCTGATCGATGGCATCGTAAAGGTGTTCCGGAACGATCCACCGGCTTCCCTGAATCTTCAAACGTGGATCCATAATCTGGGACAAAGCGACAAACCCGACCTCCGCGTTACCGGTGGCAACAAATTGAAACGTTTGGCCGATGTTTTCACCTTGAACCAGGGTGGGCGATACCGATTCCCACAGGTTCAATCGTATGAGCGCCGTGTAGGCGGCTTTTCCGTAAGGCGCGGTTTTGGGATTGGCCAGGGCCAGGTGTTTAAAATTTCGGCGATGTAAAATGCTTTTGCCGTCAACGGCGATTCGCCTCGGATCGGCGCTCCATAAAACAATTTTACCCTGGGCATACGTAAATCGCGTTGCGGCTACTGCCTGTCCGTTTTTTTCCAAAAGCCGGGGACGTTCACTGTCCGCCGCGAGAAAAACTTCGAACGGTGCGCCGTGTATGATTTGGGCGTACAGTTTCCCCGTTGATCCAGATACCGTGCGCACGGTATGCCCGCTCTGCTCTTGAAATACCGGGACCAACTGTTTGAATGGGTTCAGAAAATTGGAAGCCACCGCCACCGTCACCTCCCCGGCAAATACGGAAGGTCCGCAAAAGATCATGAATGCGAAGGTCGAGCCCATCATCCATCGTTTAAAAATTAAAACCGTCATGTTTCCTGTTCCGGAACAAGGTTCGAGTGGGAGGTGCCGTATGCATCGATATATACCACAAAGCATATCGATAGGTCAAACCTAAAAATGAAGGTCTGAAGGGAAATATACCTTTAAGCAGGCGATTCCATAGCTTGGTCCGGGCGTTCGATGAGTTCCGATTTGGGAAAATTCGTTGCAAAGGGATTGGGGGGAAGCTACCCTGTTAATCATGGAGAAAAACTTCGAACCCTTAAAAGACCGGTTACGAATCATCTGCGACCGGTTGGACCCGGAGGAGCAGGTGTCTTTCCGTCCCTTGATCGACAACTTTACCGGAGCAACCTCGGAATTTCAGAGGATCATGCGCGATCTCGGAAAATACGGTGGGAAAATCGGCGAGGGTTCCACATTCGGCATTTACCGGGAAGTGCAAAACCTCTTCGATCAGGCCAACCGCGGGGAGTAGTCGTCCATGAGTGATGCCGCGGCAGTTCATATGTTCGTTCACGGTCGCGTGCAGGGTGTGTTTTACCGGGCCAGCACGCAAAAAATGGCGGAAGGTCTGGGGTTGACCGGCTGGGTGAAAAATTGCCGCGACGGATCGGTGGAAATACGTGCCGAAGGCAACAAGGAAAAATTGGAAGAGTTGGTTGCATGGTGCCGGCAGGGTCCTCCCTCGGCGGCGGTTTCCAATATGGATCTGAGCTGGATCGAGGCCGAAGGCCTGAGCTCTTTTGATATTCGATAGAAAGGGAGTCATGTTACATATTCAAAATTTGGTCAAAAGTTATCAGAATTTGGAAGCCGTAAAAGGCATCAACCTGAAGGTTCCCGAGGGCGAGGTCTTCGGATTTTTGGGACCCAACGGTGCAGGCAAAACCACCACCATCAAAATGATCGTGGGACTGCTCAAGCCCACCTCCGGGACCATTTCCATCGGAGGGTTTGATATCGGCAGTCAATCCTCCGAGGCCAAATCCATTTTGGGATATATTCCAGACCGTCCTTTCATTTACGAAAAGCTGACCGGCCGTGAATACCTGGCGTTCATCGCCGATCTTTATAACATGGATGCCGCCGACGCCGCTGAACGGATCCAGAAGTACCTGGATTTTTTCGATCTCACCGAGGCCGGGGACAAACTGGTCGAAGGGTATTCACACGGGATGAAACAGAAGCTGATCATATCCGGCGCCTTGCTGCACGATCCGAAATTGGTGGTGGTCGATGAACCGATGGTGGGATTGGACCCCAAGGGCGCGCGGCAGGTCAAGCAGTTGTTCCGCGACTTGTGCCAAAAGGGGACGTGCATTTTTATGTCCACCCATTCTCTCGGCATCGCACAGGCGATGTGTGATCGCATCGGCATCATCCAAAAAGGCGAAGTCATCGCGCTGGGGACTCTGGGCGATTTGCGGAAACAGGCGGATCAAGATCATGAGCATCTGGAAGATATTTTCCTGGAGCTGACCGGCGACACGCACCTGGAACAGTTGAGCGGCATGATGGCCGCTGCTTCACCCGCCTCATGAGTGGATAGTGCCAGAAAATTCCTGCTCCAACAATCCCCAAAAAAATTTAAGAAATGCGCGAAACAAGATGTCGCACTCAAAACCTTATGGTGTTAAGAAGAGACTGGACTCTTTTTTTTCTAAGTTAGATTTTGTGCGCTAAAAAGCTAAAAAATTATGCACTCCCGGAAGGATTCATTGAATTGAATAACAGGGATGTCCGAAGGACCTCCGTTGAATCGCATCCCGTCTTAATGGCAGTTCGACCGTTACCTTGGAATAATCCCTTGGTTTGGAAAGGGACTGTAATAATGCAATCACCGCATTGATTTCCATGTCGGATAATTGAATCGGAGAAAGATGGGCCACCGGGCAGATGGACTGCATGGGATTTTTTTTGCTTTCATAACCCTCCACGATATAGCAACTGGGGCATTTCAAGGATTCCCGTAAATATTCCTCACCTGTATTAGCTCCTTTTCTGATACCAGTAGAGGTGTCCAGTTTGCCGACGGTTATCGGGAAGGTCATGTATCTCCATTCTTTGATGCGTTGATGGCTTCTTTCTTCAATGCCAAACAGGTTGGGTCCGCGGGCTTTGATATTACTTGGTTCGAATTGATGGCATAAATTGCATTGCCCTTTTCCCGTTGAGAACCCCGAGGTACGTGTGATCCGGCCGCCAAAAATCAGGGTCACTCCCCATGAGGCAAACTCCTTGGCGCTTACCCGTTCCGTGGATTTCGGATCAAATAGACAATCGTTGTTCCCCCAGGCCGGGTGAGCCAGAAGTCCTGAGATGAAAATAAAAAAGAATCCTGTGAGCCTAGCACCTTTATAGAAATTTATCATTTTCATTTTTTGTTTTAAGGGGTCGTGATCCACCTTGTGGTTAAGGAAAACCCGGGATCTGTAACTCAAGGAATAGGAGGCCGGGTCTCAATGAAAGCCTGAATATCAGTTTAGCAATTGGTGGAAGCCCTGTCAAAAACCAGCCCTATCGTTGAAAAGAGGTCAAAACTCTTCTTATTTTGACCGCCCCATAAATGAAACAACTTTAATATTTGCTCCGCGTTCTCTGCGCCCTCTGCGGTGCCAAATCCCCCCGGCCCCCTTCAGGAAGGGGGGGGTTATTCAGTCTTGGGTGCTTCCCGTAAAATTCCTGATGCATCTTGTTTAGAATTGCCGCGCTTGATTTTGAGGCGCACCGTGTCGCCGAAATTACGTTTTTGCAGTTGAGCGGCTAAATCCTCCACGTCGGTCAGTTCGTTTCCGTCCAGCGCCAATAACACGTCATCTTTGTGCAGGTTCATTCTTTCTGCGTTGGACCCTTTCTCCACTTTCAGGACCTTGAGCCCGTTCTTCAATTCCTCCAGAAAAACTCCGAGCCGGATACGATTGGGCGGCGGCACGATGTAGGACACTTTCCAACCGAAGTCCGACGCATACAATGGAATAGACACGTTTTTCATTTTCATTTCACGGTTCTTCAATGCCTTGGGAATTTCCGTGACCGCGGGCAGGATGATTGAATAAGCATGCGGCACGCGCCGAAAGGCACGCTTGGGAATGCCGTAACCGTACTGCACATGAAACCCCCCGGCCAACACAATCAGTTTGCGGTTCTTATTCGTTTCGCTCTTCAAAAAATTCGCTACGGTTTCAGCCATCGACTCCTCCCACAGCAGGAGCATCTGGTACGGTTTGGAGACCGCCTCGGTATGCGTGTCGTTGCCGCCGAATAAGGACATCGAATAGGCCTGGTGATATTCATCTTCCGTATCGATTTCCGGCAGGCCTTCCTGGCTGGGTCCGCCGTCACGGAATTTTTGCTCCAGGGCGCGCGAGGATTTCAATCCGATCAACGGGATGGATTTTTCTTTTAGGTACTCGAAGATGGGCTGGTACAGTCCGTAGCCCCGGCCCCAGTTCTTTCGGAACAGTTTGCGGAATTGTTTATCGGTCAAATGTCCCCGGTGCCAGCGGTTCAGATCGTCCTGAGCGGAGCGGCGGAACATTTCCATGCCCACAGAAATTTGGCCTGGAAATTTTTCCTGCAGGCGGCGAATGATTTCCAGTTGAATCCGGTGCGCTTCGAGATTGTCGTGCGTTTCACCGATATAGATAACGCGTGACCCGGAGACGGTATCGATCATCTGCTCCACCGAAACGGTCAATCCGGTCGGCAGGTGCAGAATTTCTCCTGCTTTCAGTTTGTCCAAATTCCTATAGGGAGAACCCTGATTGGGGACTGCGTATTCCTCCGCCCCGGCGGGGGCAAAGAATCCGGCCATTAGGACCAGAAGGATGCCTGTCAGTGGGATCGTTTTCATGGGGTTTTAGCGCGGCCTCCGAAATTGAACGAGTATTCAGGTCATTAAATCATGATATCAAAGGTTTAGGGAGAACTCCTCATCAGGAAAAGGATGGCTTGACATCAAATCGGACATAGTCAATAATACCAGATTCGTGCCATTTCCCAATGTGATACCCTTTATAAAAGGGGGTTCCATAGGGGATTTCATTTTAAACGCTCTTGAAAGGGGTTGTTTTACTTTTGGAAGTTACCGTACATCAAAATCAGGTTGATAAAGCATTAAAAGCGCTCAAGCGGCAAATGACCAAGGAAGGCTTGTTGAAGGAATTGAAGCGGCGCCGGTTTTACGAAAAACCTTCGGTCAAAAAGAAGCGCAAACAGAAAGAAGCCAAAAAGAAAAGAAAATCGGCCATGCGCCGCAGTTTTTCTTAACTTGGAATCAGGCTGAACGATCCAACGGCAGAGGGTTTCCCTCCGCCGTTTTTTTTATGGCTTTGGGTTCGAACCGGACCCCGCCCGTTGCTTGTGTATTTCGTAGAACACGATGGCCGCGGCAGTCGATAAATTTAAGGAATCCAACTCTCCGGCCATGGGAATGGACACAGTGAAGTCGCAGGCTTTTTTCAGTATCGGCCGCACGCCTTTTTCTTCACCACCGATGATCAGGGCCACCGGTGTGTTGAAATCAAATTCATAACAGGCTCGGTCCCCTTCCATATCCACCCCGACAATCCAGAATCCTTTTTCCTTTAAAGTTTCCGCCCCCTGATTCAGGTTGGCAACACAGGCGATGGGAAGCGATTCGATCGCCCCGGCGGAGCATTTCGCGACGGTTTCGTTGAGAGGTGCCGACCGGTGCTTCGGCAATACCAGTCCCTGCAATCCCAGCACCCACGCCGACCGGATCAGGGCCCCCAGGTTTTGCGGATCCTGAATTTCGTCCGCCAGCACCAGAGCCGGATGGGAGCAGGACTGATAAGCCTGTTCGATCAATGTTTCCAGCTCAAGGGTTTGGAGTGGAGAAAAATAACCGACGATGCCCTGATGAGTGAGCTTTCCATATTTTTTGCGGAATGCCTCGGGTGGCAGGGTCTCCACACGGGTTTGGTGGGTTTCTGCCAATTCCAGGAGAGACGCCAGCCGAGCTGGAGGTTTCCCTTTTTCCAGGACGATTTTGTAGCATTCCCGTTTCCCCAGCGCCAGAGCCTGCTGGAGAGGGTGAACGCCGTAAACCATTTCTTGCTTCTTTTTTTCACTCATGGGTTTCGATGGCTGGTGAATTTAAATCTGGCGCAGTACCCCAAACAGGCTTGCAGGCAATTGAAACTTAATGATATAGTGAAAGTTAACGAAATTCTCTCGTATCCAAGCTTGCCGGTCGGTAAGAAATTACCACAATCCTTCCAAAATGTGGTCTTCTAACTGAGAGATTTCAAGGATCTTGAAGCGTGTATCCCCTGTTTCCCTAAAATTAAATGGCTATTTCCAAAAGAAAACTGATTTATCCGATTTTTGCCACGCTGGTGTTCTTGGGCCTTCTGGTAATTACAGTGTTTTACATCCAGTTAAAGGACTTTGAAGCTCTGCGTGACGCAGTGGTTGAGCAAATCCACGCGGAAACCCAGAGGGACGTGCAAATTAGTTCCGCACAACTGGATTTTACGGAAGGCATCGGGTTGCAGTTGGGTGAGGTGACGCTTAAGGGTTCTTCCGTACAGCAATCAGATTTTGTCTGTAAAAAAGTTCTGGTACTGTTGCACCTGCCTCCTCTGTTGAAAGGGGAGATCAAAATCCAAAAACTCATTTTTGAAGGCCTGACGGTACAAGTCACCCGCGACGACCAGGGAGCCTTTAATTTTGGTGAACTTTCTGCCGTGGAGGCAAACCATTCCAGTGCCACTTTTCCCGATTTGATCCGGGCGGCCATGTTGCACAGTGTGTTGGTCCGGAAGAGTGAGTTGTGGTTTGTGGATCATTCTATTTTTTCCGGTTCCAAGCCTTTGATCACCAAGATCAAAAACTTTTCCCTTTCTCTCAACAAACACTTTATGAAGTCGTCGCTCCGGATGCATTTGGATGGCGATGTTCCTTTCACAAAGCAGGAAAGCGGAAGAGTCAAGCTGGACGGAAAACTAGAGGTGCCCGAAGATTGGTCCAGCCTTTCTCAAGTGGCCGTGGAAGGAGCCCTGCAGTTCAAGGATGTGGGTACCGAGCCGTTTCAACCCTATCTGGCAAAGGTGTTCGAGCAACACCCGGGAGAGCATCTCGTTACTCTCGACACCCGATTTGCAGGCACGTTGGATGGTCACATCCAGTTGTCCGGCTCTCTGAAGCATACGCCGCGGGTGCCGACCCTCCAACCGGGTCCTTCCAAAATATCCTCGCCCGTTCACGGAAGCCTCGACTATAACTTTATTTTCAGCCAGGACACTGTGGAGTTCAAGCAATTGGATTACCGGTCAGAGGATTTTTTCCTGATGATTCATGGAACCTATGCCCGTTTTCTTTCTGACAAAGCCTGGCTGACGGCTACCTTGAAATCGGCTCCCTTCAAAATCCAAAACAGCACAGAATATCTCCCCTTGAAAGTATTCAGCAGGGAAATTCACGACCGACTACACGGCTTTTTAAAAAAAGGTGAAATGGAATTCGTCTCCTTTAATATTAAAGGACCGCGGACTATTTTTGAAGGCAGGCCCAATGCGGAAATCGAAGCCTACGATTCGGGTTCGATCATCCTGCGCCAGGTGGATTTGGGAGCGGATGCGTTGCCCTTGAAAGGTGTGACGGGGGGTATTCAGTTTAAGGACGGGGTTGTGAACGTAGAGGTGCAGGAAGCGCATTATGAACATGTCGCGATAAAAAATTTGGTGGGTACCATCACGCACCCATTGACGGATCCTTGGGTCACAGGAACTCTGGAGGTAGAAGGAGCTTTGGCGCCCGTGGCTCTTTTGATTGAGAAAAAGTGGACATTGCCTCCGCGATTGTCCTTTCTAAAAGATCTCAAACGTATTCAAGGAGTCAGTCACGGCAAACTCGTCATCCAGGGCCCGCTCCATAAAATGGGAAAAATCAAGTGGTCGGGAAACGTTTCCCTCGAACATGCCGGGTTTATCACAAAGGGATTACCCGCCCCGGTTCACAATATCAATGGTAATGTTCTTTTCACCAGGATGATCTCACCGGCCACCGATTCGATAAAAAATGCAAAACCGGGACCTGTCTGGACCCTCCGGTTTGAAAATTTTAACGGGGAACTTGGAAGCCATTATTTCAGGGAGATCAACGCGGAATCTTTGATAGAAAACGGTGTCCCGGTGAAGAAGGTGCGGGGCAAAATTCAGCTGGGCGCGCTGAAGGCCGAGCAGGTGATTTCCACACCGTTTGAAGGCAGAATCAAATCGTTTCTCAAGCATGTTCTGCTTGAAAGCGGAGAGGTTGATTTTAATTTCCAAAACACAGGGCCCGGCCCGGGAAATCAACAGTCTCAAAACCGGGGTTCTCTGGAAATCAAAAAACTGTATCTGAAACATTCCAAAGGATTCCGCCCACTGAAGAACCTGAACGCCACAGTGTTGTTTGACGACCACAACATTGACCTGGAAACGACCGGGGGTTGGTATGGCGATTCCCCCCTTGAGCTCAAGGGTCAATTCAAAAACTATTCCAAGGACGATCCGGAGCTGGTTTTGACAGCCCGTTCCACGGATTTTTTGAGACAGGACTTTGCCGGGATCCCCTTTCTGGAAACCCTCGAGTACCAGGGTCCTGCAAAAGTGGATTTGAAATTCCACTGCACCGATAAGTTCATAAAGCTGAAAAAGAAGGTGGACCTGACCCGGGTTTCGTACCGGTACGAAAATTTTATCATCAAACCTGAAAACGTTTCAAACTCCATCGCAATCTCCGCCACGCTGGATTCAGAAGGGAAAGTTGATTTTAAGAAAGTGGTCTTCGAGTTGGAGGGAAGCCAGGTGACCGGAAAAGGGTTTTTGAAAAGCATGGACGACCCGCAGTTTTCCATCCAGTTTGGATCGGACCATTTCAAAACCTGGCCCGCTTCGCAATACATCCGCCCTCTTCAAGGATCGTTGGGAGGCCATGCCCATTTTCATATTTCGGCGCAAGGCAACTTCAGAAATCTGGAAGAGGCGGTGCTTCAAGGAAGCGTTCGTTTGAAGGGGATCGAGTACAAGCCCGATGATTTTCTCGTTCCCATCAAGCTCAATGCGGATATGAAATTCAAGAATAAACATTTCCAAATTCGTAATGGAAAGCTGGAGGCGAAAGGTTCCAAGATATTTTTTGGTGGGGATTATCAAGGGGGAGAAGCTCCTCATGTAACACTCAAGCTGGTGGGACCGGGCCTGGATTTGAATCAAATGGTCTCCAAAGAAGGAAAACCTTCAAAGGGGTTTTTACACTGGTTGGGCGAAACCCGGGTGTTTTCCAAAGGGTCGGGGGAAATTGAAATCAAACTCAACCGGTTTGCCCATAAATTCTGGACTCTGCCTGAGGTAACCGGCAAACTCACTTTCAAGGATCAGATCCTGCAAACCAAGAACCTGACTCTCGGCCAGGCCAAGATTGATAAGGTTATGCTTATGGGTGAATTGTCTCTTGCCGATATTCAAAATCCCTCCTTTGATACGGTTCTGATCTCTCGCGGTGTTCCGATCGACAAACTGTTTGCCATGTTTGGAGATACGTTTCATGCGTCGTTGACTGGGAATACGGTTTGGTTAAAGGCTCACATCCATGGACGGGGCGGAGATCTAAAAAAAATCACCCAAAGTTTGGAGGGTCGGTTATCCTTCAACTTGAAGGACGGTCGTATTCATACCGGAAGATTGTTAAATGGCGCGGTGAAACTGTTTGGAATTTCCGTCGACCCAAGGACGGTGGCCGAGAGAGCCGGAAAACCTAATAACGGCTATATGCAGATTTTCGGGAATTTTTCCATATTAAATGGCGTGGCGCATACGGAAAAATTTTTGTACGAGGAAAAGGGAGAACGCTTGTCCCTGGTCGGAGCCTTTGATCTCAATACCAGTCGAATGGGTACCGTGGTGGGGGTCGCTCCTTTTCGCCGGGTGGGCCGCATTATAAAACAGATTCCCATCTTGGGCCCCATTATGACCGGTGGCAAAGAAGGGAGCCTGATCACGACCTATTATAAAGTCGAAGGTCCCTTCAACGATCCCAAAGTCGAATCGGTTCCCTTTAAATCCATCAGCGAAAAAGTATTGGGCACCCTGGAAGGGGTCATCATCGCCCCAAGCGAACTCTTTTCCAGTCAGGAACCTGTCACTGAGTAATATTGGTTTTACATTCTTGAAATAAACTAGAGCGAAGTGATGTTGACGATCTGAATATCCTGTGGGGCCTTGCCCAGATGATGAGCGAGAGCGGCATGAATGGCGGCGATATGGTCTTCGTCTTGAGAATATCCCGCCGCCGCAGGGGCTTGAGCTCTGGGTGGAGGGGCGGGTGGAGCCGTGTAGGGCAGGAAGTGGACCAGCACCCTAATCACGCCGATCAAAATTCCCAGCACCAGGAAAATGACCGCCATGGCCAGAATGGAAACTTGGATCGGCTCAATGAGGGATGGCATGATTTACTGCCCCAGCGATGTGGTAATTGTTTGGAGGGTTTCGACAGCGGCATGTCCGGTGCTGGCATCGCCCGACCCGTACAGGGATAAAAACACCCCCGCCGCCACCGCGCTTCCGATCACTCCCGCCACATTGGGGCCCATGGCATGCATGAGCAGAAAATTGGATTTATCGGCTTCCTGACCCACCTTTTGTGACACCCGCGCGGCCATGGGCACGGCCGACACACCTGCCGAACCGATCAGTGGATTGATCTTCCCCTTGGAAACGATGTACATGAGCTTGCCGAACAACACCCCACCAGCGGTGGCCATGCAGAACGCCAGCAGTCCGAGGATGATGATCTTGATGGTACTCAGGGTTAAAAACGATTCCGCCGTCATCGACGAACCCACCGCCAGTGCCAGCAGAATGGTGACGATATTGATCAAATGGGTCTGTGAGGTTTCATGCAGGCGCGCCGTCACTCCCGATTCCCGAAACAGATTGCCCAGCATCAGCATGCCCAGTAAAGGGGCGACGCCGGGAAGCATCAACACCACGATCACGGTCGCGGCGATGGGGAAAATGATTTTAACCGTCTGCGAAATGGGTTTCAATTGCTCCATCTTGACCGCGCGTTCTTTTTCCGTGGTGAGGAAGCGCATGATGGGCGGTTGAATAAGCGGTACCAGCGACATGTAGGAATAAGCCGCTACCGCAATGGGACCCAATAAATGGGGCGCCAGTTTAGCCGCCAGGAAAATCGACGTCGGCCCGTCCGCACCACCGATAATACCGATAGCGGCGGCTTCCTGCATGTTGAATCCCAGCGCAAACGCCCCGATGAGTGTCGTATAAACTCCGATCTGTGCCGCCGCACCCAGACACAAGGTTTTCGGGTTAGCCAGCAGGGGACCGAAATCGGTCAACGCCCCGACACCCAGGAATATCAACGGGGGCAGAATTTCATGCCTCACCCCGAAATAGAAAAAGTTGAACAATCCGCCGTCATCCGTATTGGCCAGCATACTGAGTGGCAGGTTGGCCAGCAAACAACCGAAACCGATGGGAAGCAGGAGCAAGGGCTCGAACTTTTTCCAAATGGCGAGGTAGGTCAAAACAAACGCAATAAGAATCATTACTCCCTGACCGGGCTCGATAGCAATAAACCCGGTGGAGTGGAAAATTTTACTGACCGCATCCTGAAAACTAAAATCCATTATGAAATATGAATGAGTTCATCGCCGGTCTGGACGTTCGCGCCTTCTTGCACCAGGATGGAGTTGACGGTTCCGCTGTGAGGGGAGTTTATCTCGGTCTCCATTTTCATGGATTCCAAAATCATTACTGTATCCCCTTCATTCACCTGATCGCCCACTTTGCATTTCAGCGCAAACACTGAGCCGGGCAGGGGGGAGGTGACGGCTTTGTTGGATCCGTTCGAAGAAGGAGCGGGAGCCGCCGCAGGTGACGGGGCGGCTACAGGAGCCGGTGCTCCTGCGCCAGTACCGACTTGCACCGAATATTGTTTCCCATTCACCGTTACCGAATAGACAGCCGAACCGCCCGCCGCTGGCGCGGGAGCCGCTGCGGATTGGGCCTGAGGAGCGGGAGCCGTTTGTTGAGCCACAGGTGCGGGAACCGGTTGCGCAGGTTCAGGCAACGGTTTGCCGCGGGTTTTGAAAAAGTTCAACGCCACCTTTGGAAACATGGCATAGGTCAATCGGTCTTCATCGTTCTTGGCGTCATCCCCCGCTTCTTCGACAATGGTATCCCATTCCGGCACCAACAGGTCGGCGGGACGGCAGTCGATGACTTTCTGGTCCTTCGCCACTTTCTCCAACAACTCCGGGTCGATTTCCCCGGGCAGTTTTCCGTATTTTCCCAGCACGCATTCGCGTGTTTCTTTAGTGATGATTTTGTAGCGCTCGCCGGTCAGCACGTTCAATGTGGCCTGCGAGCCGACAATCTGGCTGGTGGGGGTGACCAGCGGCGGATAGCCCAGGTCTTTTCGCACGCGGGGCACTTCTTTGAGCACTTCATCCATTTTGTCGTGGGAGTTTTGCTCCTTCAGCTGGTTTTCCATATTGGAAATCATGCCACCGGGTATTTGCGATTCGAGAATTTTGATATCCACTCCGACGAAGTTGCTTTCGAACCGGGCGTAATGTTTGCGCACTTCCTTGAAGTATTCGGCGATTTCCGCCAGCAGATGCATGTCCAGTCCGGTATCACGATCCGTCCCCTGCAGAGAGGCGACCACGCACTCGGTGGCATAGTGTGACGTTCCCATGGACAGGGTGGAGATGGCGGTATCAACCATGTCCAGACCTTCATCAATGGCGCACTGGATATTCATTCCCGCCAGTCCTGTAGTCGAGTGGGTGTGCAAATGAATCGGAATCTTGATGGTTTTCTTGAGCTCACGGATCAGGGGAGTGGTCACCTGCGGGGTTAGCAGGCCCGCCATGTCCTTGATACACAGGATATCCGAGCCGACATTCACCAAATCCTTGGCCATCTTGAGGTACAGCTCCATGTTGTGCATCGGGCTGACAGTGTAACTGATGCAGCCTTCCACGATGCCGCCGCATTTTTTGGCGGTTTTGACCGCGACTTCGATATTCCGCAGGTCATTGAGCGCATCGAAAATCCGGAAGATATCGATTCCTACATCGGCGGATTGTTTGACAAACCGCTCGACGATATCGTCAGCGTAATGCCGATAGCCCACACAGTTCTGTCCACGTAGCAGCATCTGGAACGGGGTATTGGGCATTTTCTTTTTGAGTTGCCGGGAACGCTCCCATGGATCTTCGTTCAAAAAACGGATACAAGTGTCGAAGGTGGCCCCGCCCCACATCTCCAGCGAAAAGAAGCCGACAGCATCCAGCTTTTCCGCAATTGGGAGCATGTCCTCCGTTTTCATGCGAGTGGCTAACAGCGACTGATGGGCGTCTCTTAAAACCACTTCCGTAATTTTAAGGGGATTTGATGCCGTGTCCATT
Source organism: Nitrospinaceae bacterium (assembly GCA_965237905.1). Taxonomy (GTDB): domain Bacteria; phylum Nitrospinota; class Nitrospinia; order Nitrospinales; family Nitrospinaceae; genus SZUA-226. The sequence continues at coordinate 2,077,999 of OZ250172.1, forward strand.
CCGAGTCAATCCTTATGATAAAGGTTCCCCATCGTGGGGGAATCCTGATTGCTTAAAATACCGTTTTTGGCTCTAATTGAGGAATTGAAAAAATCAAACCATGCATTGGGAAAATGAAAAATCGTATCGAGGTACGTCATTCTGCCCGAATTATTCTCCTGCAAGGAAACAGGAGAATACTAATCAATTGAAGGGTTAAAATCAATGAAATAGTGGTCTATTTTCGCCAGGTCATGGGCAGAAACAGCAGGAGGATACCGAAAATTTCCAGGCGGCCCATTAACATCCATAGAATCATGATCCATTTGCCCCCTTCCGGCAGGCCCGCATAATTGGCGGCGGGTCCCACCTGTCCCATGCCGGGGCCAATATTAAACAGGCAGGCGATGGACGCGCTGAGGGCTGTGGTCAGATCCACTCCCATGAATGCCAACGCGATGAAACCCAACCCGGTCAAACCGAGAAACATTCCCGCCAACGCCACCACGTTCATCACGTAATCCGGCGGTAGGGGTTTTTGTCCTACTTTGATACGGACCACCGCGCGCGGATGAATTAATTTCTGGAGTTCGCGGAGGATGACTTTAAACAGGATGATGACGCGGATGATTTTAAACGATCCACTGGTGGAACCGGAACAGCCGCCCACCATCATGATGACCACCATCAGAATTCTCAGGTAATCGGGCCACAGGTTGAAGTCGTCGGTGGTGTAACCGGTGGTGCTATTGATGGACACGACATTAAACGCCGCCCGCCGGAAGGCATGCCCCAGACTGTCACCGTTGGCATAGGCCAAGCCCAAGGTGGTCACCGCCACTGCGATCACAATCATGGTTACGTAAAAGCGAAATTCCGGATTTTGAAAGACGATTTTTAAATTTCCCTGGATGAGATGGTAATGAAGCGCGAAGTTCATCCCGCCCAGAAACATGAACAGCATGATGACGGTTTCAAAGTAGAGGTTGTTGAAGTGGCCGACACTGGCCTGGTGCGGGGAAAACCCTCCTGTTGCCACTGTCGAGAAGGTATGACAGACCGCGTCGAACAGTCCCATCCCTCCCACCTTCAGCAGGGCGATTTCCACCAAGGTCAGCACCAGATAAGTTTTCCACAAGACTTTCGCTGTTTCCGCGAGGCGCGGTTTCATGCGTTCCACCGTCGCGCCGCCCGGTATCTCTGCCTTGAATAACTGGAAACTGCCGATACCCAGTGCCGGAAAGATGGCTAACGATAGGATGATGATTCCCATGCCTCCCAACCATTGCATCAGGTTGCGCCAGAACAGAATGCCGTGGGGCAGTGCGTCGATGTCGGTGAGAATCGAGGCGCCGGTGGTGGTGAAGCCGCTCATGCTTTCGAAATAGGCATCGACGAATTCGGGACAGACGCCTGTCAGGTAAAACGGCAGGGCGCCGAAAAAGGTGATGATGATCCAGGCCACGCCGACGATGACGAATCCTTCGCGTTCCCGCAATTTCTCGATGCCAGACGGCAGGAATTTCCAGAGAAAGAAACCGGTAACACCGGAGGCAATACAGGAACCGAGAAAGGCGGTCAGTGGCGTTCGGTGACCGGGCAGGGCAGGGTCGGCATAGAACAGGGAAACAGCTAACGGAACCAGCAGGATGCCGGAAAGCAGAATCAGCAGAATGCCGACGACATTGAAAATCGCTTTAAGGTTCATCAGGAGAGGAACGAGGATTTTTTGCCGAATATTTTTTCGATTTTACCGATGCAGTCTGGCAGGGTCACGACAATCACCGTGTCTCCTTCGAGGATTTCGGTGGACCCGCCCGGCACCACCATTTCGCCATCCTTTCTCAAGACGGCGCCGATGATGGATTGCTCCGGCATATTCAGTTGATTGATGCGCTTGCCGACTGCCGCACTTTCCGCAGTGGGAGCGATTTCCAGCACCTCGGCCTCGCCTTCGATCAGTTTGTACAGGTTGACGACCTGCCCTTTGCGCAGATGTTTCAGGATTTCCGAAACGGTGATCAGCCGGGGGTTGATGGTGACGTCCATGCCGATGGAATCCAGAATGGGCAGGTAATCCGGATCGTTGGTGATGACGACGGCCCGCTTGGCACCGTGCTTCTTGGCCAGCAGAGCCGAGAGGATGTTCATTTCATCATCATTCGACAGGGCGAGATACAGGTCCGCGTCTTTCATATTGATGTCGTTGAACAAATCCGGGTCCGTGCCACTGCCGTGCAGGACAGTGGTGTGTTCCAGAGCATCCGCCGCTTCGTTGGCTGTTTCCAGTGAAGGCTCGATGATGGAGACGTCATCGATAAACTCATCCAGTTCCCGCGCCAGGTTGATGGCCACCCGGCTGGCTCCCAGGATGATAATTTTCTGGATTTCATCCACCTGCTTGTTGAGCATGGGGAGAACCAGCGGTAGAAAATCATGGTCGACCAGAATGTAAATTTTGTCTCCCCCCAGAATCCGGTTTTCGTATTTTGGAATGATCATTTTGCCTTCGCGTACGATCGCCACCACCAGAAAGGCGTTGAGCTCGCTCACTTCGCGGATTTCTTCGATGGTTTTTCCGGCCAGCGGAGCATCCTCCGGCACATCGAACCCACGGAAAAAAATCTGGCCGTTGGCAAACTCGGCGACATTGACCGCGCCCGGTGTTTTGATGATCTTGAGGATGGAGTCGATGATGATCTCCGCCGGGTTGATGGCGTGGTCGACAAACAGTTCCTCCGGTTTGAAGACCTGGCTCTCGCTGGTGAGTTCCATACTGCGCAGGCGGGCGAAGGTTTCTTTCATCTCAAACTTATGAGCCAAAAAGCAGATCATCAGGTTGATCTCATCCTTGTCGGTGACGGCGATAACCATTTCCGCATCACGGACGCGTCCTTGGATCAGCGTACTGGGCAAACAACCGTTACCGCGGACGGCGAGCACATCCAGCTTTTCGTTGATCCGTTGGATTTTTTCGGCATCGGCATCGATGATCGAAATATCGTGGCCTTCGTGGGAAAGTTCCTGAGCCAGGTTGAAGCCCACAATGCCGGCGCCGACAATGAGAATATTCATAGGTATGTGGCTGGGCTGGAGGTCGGGACCATAACGATGGAATGACCCGGTTTAGCGGGATTTGTTCAGGTATTTCAGGAAATCGGATTTCTCCGAAAGAATAACAGTGGTGTCGGTTTTCAGGGAATTTTTGTACGCCTCCATCGACCGCATGAACGCGTAAAACTCCCGGTCCCGATTGAAGGCATCCGCATAAATCTTAGTGGCGCGGGCGTCGCCGTCACCGCGGATTTCCTGTTCCTTTTTGTACGCTTGCGCAATCAAAATGACTTTTTCTTTATCGGTTGTCGCCCGGATTTTGGTGGCTGCTTCCGCACCTTCCGAGCGGTGTTTTTTGGCGTCCCGTTCACGCTCGGCACGCATGCGGCCGAATACTTTCTGAGCGTTCGCCTCCGGCAGGTCGGCCCTTTTGATGCGAACGTCCACCACTTCAATGCCATATTGAGCGGCTTTGACATTGGTTTCTTTGGTGACCTTTGCCGTGATTTCCTCGCGGGTTTTGGTCACCACGTCGATCAAGTCATGGGTGCCCAGTTCCACCCGCAGTTCCGATTTAATGATATCGTCCAGTCGCGATGCGCCCGCGCGTTCCGTACGCAGGGTCTGGAGGAACAACAGCGGGTCCCGGATGCGCCACATGCTGTAATTATCGATCAGCATGGTCTGTTTGTCTCCGGTGATGACATCGGCCGGGGGGGCATCGAGCACCAACAGCATTTTGGTGAAATACTGAACCTCATCAAAAAACGGAATCTTGAAATACAATCCCGGTTCGGTGACGGTCTGTTTGTGTTCCTGGAACCGCAGGACAATGGCGTTCTGGGTCATGCTGACGGTAAACATGGATCCGTAAAGGGCGAGGAGCAGAGCCGCCAGAATAATTAAATTAATAGGTTTCATCATCGCTTCCTGTGTTTATTTATTTTTTGGAGCCGGAGGATAGCGCTTCCCCCAGGCCTTGGTTCAGCGGAAGAATGGGAAGCACGCCGCTTTTGTTGCCGGACGTGATCACCTTTTTCATGCCGGGATAAATTTCTTCCATGGTTTCCAGGTAAATCCGTTTTTTGGTGACTTCCGGCGCCTTTCTGTATTCTTTATACTGAGCCAGGAACCGGTGGGCATCACCCTCAGCCTTGTTGATCACCTCTTCCCGATAGCCCTCGGCCTTGGCAATGATTTGAGCCGACTTACCGCGGGCTTCCGGAATGATCGAATTACGGTAGCCCTTGGCTTCATTGATCAGACGGTCTCTGTCTTCCTCGGCGCTTTTCACGTCTTTAAAAGCAAAATCTACCGGTTGCGGCGGACTGACGTCGCTGAGTTGGGTATTTAATATTTCGATTCCCGATGCGTATTTGTCGAGAATCGCCTGCATGGATTCTTTCACCTGAATCTGGATTTCCGCTTTGGCGTTGGTTATGGCGTCGTCGATCGGCCGGTTGCCGATGGTGCCGCGCAGGGCAGTTTCCGCCACGTCGTGTACTGCCTGGCGCTGGTCTTTGATATTGAACAGGTAGTTCTTAGCATCGATGATGTGATACTGCACCACCAGATCGATATTGACCAGATTCGTGTCACCGGTCAACATCTGGGATTCACCCGGCACATCTTGTTTCTGATTTCCTTGTTGGCGAAAACCCACTCGGGTGGCCTTGATCTCCCGGACCCTTGGTGTTGCAACATGTTCGATGGGTGAGGGGAGTTTGAAATGCAATCCTGGCGGGGTGGTCCGCACATATTCTCCGAATCGTGTGACGACGCCTTCTTGATCCTGATCCACAGTATAAAAGACGCTCGGCACAATCCAGACGACGAGAAGAATAATGACACCCACCAGAATGGTGGATCGGTTCAACTGCGGGATTTTGATCGGAGGCATTTCGAACTGGGGACCCTGTCCGCCGCCGCCCGGTCCGCCGCCCCGTCCACCTTTGCCTCGGCCCGGATTGCGGTCCCGCGGTGGCCCTGGATCCTCAATGTCATCCCAGGACATGTCGTTTTTATCGTTCATGAATTCATAACCCAGTAAAAGTTGCCAAGAGATGTGTTCGCCTCCTGGATCAAGCGGCCATAGTTTAACACGCTTTTAATGCTTTGAAAGCTTTTCGATTTCACTGACCACCTCCTCGGCTTCCTGTTCGGACAAACCCTTGAGCTGGTGAGCGAGAAAATAGGAATGATCGATCAGACATTCGCCATCCAGAAATCCTTCCTCGGAGGCGGTGTCGTAAAGAAATTCGTAGATGGGGTTTTCCGCTGAAGTGTAAAACAATTCCATATCTTTCTGGTCAACAGTTTTGTTTGACAAAATGGTAACCGCGTCTTCTTCGATATTGAATTGCTTGGCCACCTCTGCAATCGCCTCTTTGCGGGATTTTCCTGAATCGATTCCCTTTTGAATGGAATTTTCGATGGTGCGGTTGCGCTTGCGGAAAGTAAAGTGTACGTAAGGAAGCGGCTGTTCGATCAAAAAATCCAGATCATGGAAATACAACCGGACCCAGTCGTCGAAATCGATTTCCAATGTGTCGGTGATCCCGTACTCCTCGCTTTTTTCCGGAGCTTCACTGACCAGGCGATTGTAAATCTGGATGAACCGGCTCATGGCATCGTACACCAGGCCAGAGTAAAAGCGGTTGAGGCGATACCAGTTGTTGGTGGCGTTGTGAGCGTTCAACAACTTTCTCAACATCAGCATCACCGTATCGGAGTCGGCATAACGGTGGGCAACCGGGAACGCTTGTTCCAGGTATCCTTTTAATTTATTTTCATCCCCCCGCATATCATTGATGGTTTTCTGCAGGTAGCTTTTGGCATGGTCCAGGGAATGGTAGATCAATTTTTCGTGGTGGATCTTCCGCTGGTAGTCCATGTACTCCTTGAGTTTGGCGTTTTGGCCTTCCTCGGGATGATTCGGTTCTTTTTGGGTGATGTCTTTGGCAAAAGCGAGCATGATTTTCCTGGAAAATTTTGAGAGAGGTCATTGTGTACAAAATAGCGTTTGATTTCAAGATATTTCGTTTTTTCCTATAACGGATAGCACGATCCCACCTAAACCCTTGTATTTCAAGGGAAATTTTGACAATTTTTGAGTGCTAAAATGCTTCCCAGCGCTTATACTATTAATAAATAAGAAGTAGCGTAATTTTTGGAAGGAGAAAATCCGATGTCGCATTCTAGGTTTCTTGGAACACTATTCGCGGTCCTGGCGCTCCTGGGTTTCATGGGGAGTCAAACAGCCCTGGCCGCGTATCCCACTGCGTCGGAATTTTCCATGAATAAGCAGACCCGCGGGCTTGATGGGTCTTTTCAATTAGCGGTAATGGGGGGTAGCGCGATTCCTCTGGATATGTCTCCGGAGAAATTCCCCGAAAAGGTACAACTTGAAAAGCCTGCGGTCGAAAAACCGAAAGCAACCCCCCCTAACCCTAAGAAGGCCTCTAAACCAAAAGAGAAAAAAGTAAAAAAGGCTAAAGTCAAAAAAGCTCCGGCAAAAAAACCGGTAGAAGAAGAGGGCTTCCTCACCAAAACCTTCAAACAACTGATAGGGAGCGATGACGCCAAGAAGGACGCCGCCTCCAAGTCCCTACTGCAAAAAACCTCTGGGAAAAAGCCTGAGACTGCGAAGAACGATGAGGGTCTGCTCACCAAAACCTTCAAACAACTGATAGGGGACGATGACGACAAGAAGAAAGCCGCCCCTAAGTCCCAACCGCAAAAAACGGCTGCGAAAAAGTCTGAGCCTGAGAAGAAAGAAGAGGGGTTTCTCACCAAAACTCTGAAAACGCTGGTGGGTGACGATAAGGATAAGAAGAAAGCCGCCCCTAAGTCCCAACCGCAAAAAACGGCTGCGAAAAAGTCTGAGCCTGAGAAGAAAGAAGAGGGGTTTCTCACCAAAACTCTGAAAACGCTGGTGGGTGACGATAAGGATAAGAAGAAAGAACAGACGACCAAAAAAAAGTCCCTGAGTTCTATCAATACTGCTCCGACCGGAAGCACGATCCAAAAGAAAGGGGAGGAGCCATCCAAGACTGCCAAATCGGAAACCAAAAAAACCCTCAAAGACTCCTTTGAAAAGCTGATCGGGGTGGGGGCCGTTAGTGATGATGGCGGCGATTCTAAATCCGCCAAGACAGACAAACCGGCTGGAAAAATAAAAACCGCCAAGAAACAGACCAAGGCGAAAAATACGGTTAAGAAAACATCCGCTCCCGCCAAACCCAGAAAACTCACGGCAAAGAAATACGTAGAAGAAGAGGAAGAGCAGGAAGGACGAGTGAAGCAAAACTACGCGGGTGCTAAAAAAGGTAAAAATGTCCTCAAGGAATCCTTTAAAAACCTGGTTACCGACAAGAAAAAAGCAGTGCAAGAATAATTTCCATCCTAACGAGAAAGCTCTCCTGGTGAAAGCAATTCCTTTAAAACAAGTGTGGCCGCTCTTCCTGGCAGTGACCGCATTTTCGCTTATGTTGGCCCAACCCTTATGGGCTGCTGAAGAAACTCCCGTCCCACAAGTACAAAAAGAAGAATCATTTTTTGAGACGATCAAGCGGAAAGCTCAGGAATGGTTTAGTTGGGACAACAATACCGAAAAGGTCCAAAAGGAAGCTCCCAAGCCAACTGAAGAAAAACCCCAAGAACCTGCCACACAAAAATCGGACGGACGTAAGGCGGTCGATACGTTTAAAAAAGAAATGAACAAAATTTCCGACAACATATCCAAGTCCGTCGAACGCGACAAAAAGAACCTGAAGAAAAAACTCGATAAATTGCTCGACAAAAAGTAATTTTTTTAAATCCCCGTTTGAGAACTCCAGAAAAACCAAATCGTTCCCTTTAGCATTGCAGTTGAAAGTTTTCCGTTGGGGAAAGGGGTGCCCGGCATCGTTCAGGTGACGGGATATCTAAGGTATTCAACCAGTCCGGCGCAGATGTCGCGGATGAAATCGATATCCAGCGTCTCCAATGTGTCGGTCGCCTGGTGGTAATGCGGGTTCCGGAAAAACGCGGTATCGGTCAGCATCGCGGCTTTAAAATCCTGTTCCCAAAACGCGCAGTGATCGCTCAACCGCACTTCCACAAACTGGTCGGCGCGTCCGGGAAGCACCAACGTTTCCACTCCCAGTTCAGGCGTGGTCTGCTTCAAGGCTTTTGCCAGGCCGAGTGCCAAGGACTGCGACGGTTCGTTGCCCACCACCGCGATGAAGTCTCCCGTATCCGGGTACTGGTCGGCAGGGACGTAAGGCGGATAGGTTTGCGAACCGGGTTCGCGGGTGCGATAGCCCAGCATTTCTAGAGAGATCATGCCGGAGATGGGTTCTCCGGACTCTTTGACGCGGGCCGCCATCTGGCGGCTTCCGATGAAGCCGTATTCCTCCAACGTGAAGGCGGTAAACAGGATCGGGCCCTTCACGGACGTTCCCTCCAAACACCGCGCCACTTCCAGCAATGCCGCGACGGCGCTGGCGTTGTCGTCCGCTCCGGGAGTGCCCTGCACCGAATCATAATGCGCCCCGAGGATGAATGTTCCTGCTGAAGGATCCGTTCCGTCCTTCAATCCGAAAATATTGTGCGATGCCGTTCCCTCAAACGGCACCTCCTCACGCGACACGGCCAGACCCGCCGATTGAAACTGGTGGGCGATGTAGCCGGCGGCCTGTTCCAGAGGCCCCGGCGTGCTGAACGGGTTGCGTTCCCCCACCAGAGTTTCCAAGTGTCTCAGGACGTTTACGTTATCGGGTTGCGGCATCAGGGCTCTCTTGTTGGAAATGACGATTTGGACGTTTCACCCTTTAAATGTAGGATAAAAAGGGTTTACAATCAACGGTTATAGGCCTAAGATACCTGCATGGTCAAGGTGGAATGCTATTCAGGTTACAGAGTAAACGAACGGCCGGTGGCTTTTACCATTAACGAGTGTGATTATACGCGTTCGTTCAAGGTCCGGGAAGTCATCGACCGCTGGTTCGGCGAGACCGCGGACTACTTCAAGGTCATCGCCGACGATGAAAATATTTACCTCCTGAAATACGATGGCCGTCAAGATGCGTGGGACTTGATTTTTTATCAGGATCCGCGCCGCATCAAAGAAATACAACCTCTGGAACTGGAGGTCAAGCCGTCTTCCAAGTTTTTTCCCGGGGGAGGCGAGACCCGGCCGTCCTTTCCGATTCATTAAACAGGCAAACGCTCTGGAAATCATGAACCCGCTCCGCAAACCCCGGCTGACGGGTAACGCAAACCACTCGTAGATCATGAACTTGCCCACCCACACCTCTCAAAAATTCGGCGGCCACCGTCAAAAGATGATCGAGGAGATCATCAACCGTGGCATCAAGGACCTGCGAGTGATCGAGGCGATGAACCGGGTACCGCGCCATCTGTTTGTGCGCGATTCGTTTCAGCATAAAGCCTATGGCGATCATCCGCTTCCCATCGGCGAAAGCCAGACCATCTCACAACCTTACGTGGTTGCCGCCATGTCCGGGGCATTGCAGTTGACCGGCGAAGAACGGGTGCTGGAGATCGGTACCGGCTCGGGTTACCAGACCGCCATACTCTCCGAGTTGGCGGCGCAGGTGTTCACCATCGAGCGGGTGAAATCGCTCGGCCAGCAGGCGAAGCAATTGCTGGACAAGTTGGGGTATACTCACATCAATTACAAAATATTCGACGGCACCTACGGCTGGCAGGAGCTGGGTCCGTACGACGCAGTGCTGGTCACCGCCGCCGGTCCCGAAGTGCCGCAGGCTCTGATCGAACAGGTGAAAGACGGCGGACGCATTGTCGCCCCCATCGGCGATGACCAGGGCCAGGAACTGAGGGTCTATACCAAGCGCGGCAAACGCCTCAGTATGAAGCGCATGGGCGACTGCTTTTTCGTCCCGTTGATCGGCAAATACGGCGTGCCGGAAGGGGAATAAATCCGAGCGGCCAGGGTCATTGATAAGAGACAAGAAGTGAATCCAGGAGACGAAGACGGTGTTTTCCAGAATCAAAAAAGAAGGTGAGTTTGTATTCGGGCCGGGTATCCGGTCCACCTACGATTATGATTACGCATGCCTGTCCGACACGATGAACGACGCCTACTGCTCCCAACTTCACCGCAAGCTGGAGGGTTGGCAGAAACAGCACGGCAAGTTCAACGTGATCGTGGGGATCGAAACCGAAGGCATCCGCATCGGTTATCGCCTGGCGCAGATGATGAACCTGCCATTTTACATCATGCCGCACAAACGCACCGAGCTTGAACAGTTGGGCGTCCCTTCCCTGCCTGCCGATACCCATTGGTTGATCGTCGACGACATCGTCACCACCGGCACCCATTTCATGAACGCCGTGGACCAGCTGGACATAGAAGACAAACCGGAGTCCATCACCTACGCCTGCATGATCAAGCGCAACCCCAACAATCTCGATTTCTCCGCCGTCGCGGGAAGCCGCGACAAGGAACAGCAATGGGTGCGCACCGAACGCTCCGACCTCATCGACAAACGCCTTGTCGCTCTCTACTCCGAACCGGAGTAAGCCTCTTTCTTTATAAACCCTTTAGAATCAAAGCTATTTTAGGGGGTTTCTTTTGCTCCCCGAACGGGGGTAATCTAATGGCAGACAGCAAAGGGATTGGCACCGTTTGCCATAGATTCCTATATTATAATGTGAGCCCAACCAATTGGAGGACCGGGTTATGCGATGGATGATCGTGATTCTAGCGTTGTTCCTGTCCGGGTGTATCGTGCATTCCCAAGGCAGGTATCAAAGGTATCAGGGGCCGCCGTCTCTACAGACCACCACCATGACGCAGGTGGATACCATGGTTGGCGCGCAACAACCGGCGGCCTACAAAGTGGGCTTTATGCAGGGTTGCGACAGCGGACGCCTTTCCGCAGGCGACAATTCCTTTCTCTTTAAAAAAGACACAAACCGCTTCGATACCGACGACGTGTATCAGCAGGGATGGAACGACGGCTTCAACCGGTGCGTCTCTGGCGCTGGAGTAACAGCCAGCAATTATTATCAAGGCAGCTACGGTTACAATTATTATTACCCCAGTACCTTTAGTGCGGGGTTTTATTATCCCAGTTATTATTATGCCCCCGGTTTCTCCATCTGGTCGGGGTACTACTACCCCCGCAACCGGCACTACGCCTACAACCGTAATTATTACTACACCCCCTGGTACGGCGGGCACAAACACCGGGGCGGCGGATATAAAGGCTATCGCAGGGGACCTTATATCAGTAAACACCGAGGCGGAGGCGGCTCCCATATTGGCAAACGCGGCGGCGGGGGCCATAAAAGCCGAGGCGGGGGCAGTAGAGGCGGTAGCAGCTGGATTCGTTGATTAATTAATGATTTTAAAAAAGGCGTTCCCGTGTGGGAGCGCCTTTTTTTATATTTATCAGGGGTTATTGCTGAGAGTGTTGCCGGATGAACATTATTTTTTGAGAAGGTAAATCATGTTTCCGGAGCGCTTGTAGTGGCCCGCCCCCGCACCGGCGGGTTCGCCAACACCGAAGTATAAATCCACCCGTCCCAGTCCCTTGATGGCTGACCCGGTATCCTGATCCACTACGAACCGCGACACCTTTTGCCATCCGGTGATTTCCAACTCGTCGTTCAATACCGGTTTTTCCACGGTGATGTATGCCAGCCCGCCCGCCGGGTACCACGACTTGTCGGTGGCGATGGAACGCCCCGCTACCAGCTCGGCGCCGCCGGATCCGCGCGGTGCACTATCGGACATCTGGAAAAAGATGTAACGGTTGTTGCGGAACAGATACTTGTCGATGTTCTCCGGATGTTCGCGGAAGTATTGTTTCATCCCCTGCATCGATCCCTGGGCAGGTTCGATGACGCCGTCCTGGATCATCTGCCTGCCAACACTGTGGTACGGAAAGTGGTTGGAACCCATGTACTGGACCGCCTGCAGAGTGCCGTCCGGAAACGCCAGATAACCCGATCCTTGGATGTGCAGAAAATAGCGTTCGAGATCATCCTTGAGCCAGGCCAGCTCCAACTGCTGATCGCTGAGCGCCTGATCGCCGTCGATGTCTTCCCGCGTCAATAGAGGCCGGTCGCGGACCCGGGTCAAATGATAGCCCGGGTTGAGGTGGGGCGTTTCCCGTTGGCTCAACGCCGCCTGTGTCTCGGGGTACCACTCCGGTTTCTGATACAGCGGAAAAACAAAGTCCTGCGTTTTTTCCCGCCGTGCCGGAATGATCGGTGTGTAGTAACCGGTAAATACCACCGGCCGTCCTGCCCGGGGATAGCCCGCGGTGATCACTTCAAACTGTTCGTTGAGGCGGCGGTTGAACTCCTCTTCGGATATATCCTGTTCCAGCAAATCCATGAAGGCGTGTAAACTATTGACCAGTTGCTGGCGGGTCACCTGGCGTGGGCCGATCCGGACGCGCTGGGTCAGATCGGTTTGTTCCATGACGCGCAACTGTTTTTGGATCGCTTCCTTGAGGGAGGCCCGGCTCATGTCGTCTACCCACGGTAGGGCGGCTTCTTCAACAGATTCGTCCGGCTTTTCCAGTGTGGGAGGCGGAAGCGGTTGGGCGATTTCCTGGGAAGAATCATCCGGCTCTGGCGGTGCAGAAGGCCGGATCTGGTAAGGGGACGGGATGAGTTCTTCCGGGGTCCGCCTCCATTCAGGTGCCGTTTTCAATTCGTCCACCCATTGACGGTTTTTATCGACCGAATAATCGAAGGCATCAGGCAGATCAATAACCGGGTTTCTTTGAGAGGGTGGGCGATAGGAAGCATGGATGGTCTGGGAACGGGTTTCCTCATTGGCCACAGAAGGGTCCGCAAGTTTTGAAGGTGGAGTCGATGAAGTTCTCCCTTTGTTGTGGCTGGCCAGTCCCAGTGTGGAGCAGGCCCCCAGCAGAACACAGAGCCCTCCGCATAAAACCCATTGTCCCAGAGCGTAGAATTGTTTGCGTTGAAAGAATTTGATGGCGTGCATGATCATTAAAAAAGTTCGGCCAAGCCTTCGTTAGCGAGGGCGTCGGCGCGTTCATTTTCCGGATGCCCGTTATGTCCCCGCACCCAGATCCATTTAATTTTATGATGTTCGCTCAGTCGCAATAACTCCTGCCACTGGTCCTTGTTCTTGACCGGTTGTTTGGAGGCGGTGACCCAGTTTTTGCGAACCCAGCCGTTGATCCATTCCGTCATCCCTTTGACCAGGTATTGCGAGTCGGTGGTCAGTTCCACTTCACTGGGTTTGTCCAGCTGTTGCAGGGCGACGATGGCGGCGGTCATTTCCATGATGTTGTTGGTGGTTTCTCTCTCGCCGCCTTTAAGCTCACGGGTCTTCCCGTTCCGGACGATAATACAACCGTACCCCCCGGGGCCAGGATTGCCTTTACAGGCACCATCGGTATAAATCTTAACTTTTTCCATAAGGGGCAAAGGTTGCTGAAAATAATGTAATTGATTGATTTTAAAAACATAACGAAGAATTTAATATAACATACTCTCGGCTGGAAATTAAGATGAGTGAAAAATTTTCACTCTGAAAGGGGTCGTTGAATACCATCGGAGGCCAGCACAATGTTATACTGCTTGAGGCATTTTTTAATGAAAGGAAGGTGCCGTTTTAACCATTTGAGAGGCGAGAAATCGATCGGTTGGGTACCGGAAGGGCTTCCTATGGAAAGGTGAATATTTGCCCTTCCCGATGCATGGTCAGGTGCAGGAATGATGCTGTCAATGGGTTGCTCTAGAAGCCGAAAAAGGCAAAAAAATAAATTTTTCGGGTTCCCAGGACCATTAACGCTTTGTTTTCAAAAGTATTTTTTGGTATTTGCCGATGGGTAGAGTTGAGGCCTCAATTTTTCAGGTTTACAGTGAAAGCTGGCTCTGGAGAGAAATGGGGAGTACGTCCAGTATTTAGTTGGAACTGGCGGAAAAGTAAGTACAATCAACAATAATTAATTGAATGGAAAAGGTTTGACAAGGCCCCAGAGAGTGTTTTATAGTTGTGCCTCGCAAATGGAATCCAAAGAAAATTAAACCTTTAAAATAAAAGGATTAGAGGGATGGAACAGTATCAAGTAGTGCCTGGGCCGGAGGCTTTTTTGCCGCCTTCCGCAGCCAGCATGGGAATTGTACTGCCGGATCCGGGTGAAGCCCATGTCGAGGGCCGGATTGTTGATGAAGAAGAAGCTTATGAGCATGCTGCGCGAAAACTTTTAGGCGCCAAAGTGCCGACCCTTTTTCCTGGACCGCTGGTCTTGTGGAAATGGAACGAAAAGGCCGCCAAAAAAGCCCAGGCTATTCGTGAATTGTCTGAAGCTCTTCCTGCCCGGTTAATCCCAATGGCGGATTATCGTCCCAAGTATCCGAAGATCGATGCGGAAGTAGAGATCAATCCGAACCATCCCAACCTGACCATCTGGCATAACAAGATTGACGTGTGTATTTTTGTCGGCGTGCATTGCCATCAGGCGAACCTGGCCTTGAAAATCATACGGGGGGGAACCGATTGTTACACGATCGCCATGTGCGCCCAGGCCGGTCATGAGGATGCCTGTTTGTCGTTTCGCGATATCTCCCTGGAAAAAATTCACAAGTTCACGGCCACCGTGGAAAGATTGAAAAAGGAAGGTGTTGAAAGCCAGGCCGAACCGTTCAAACAGTTCAAAATGACCCGCGCCGGTAGGATAGAAGGGTAAAGCAGGCGCCCCGTACTCCATACGGGTTCATTATATTCGATCAAGTTTTTACTTTTTTTATATAAACCGAAGTTACTTAAAATTGACTCAAGTATGAGGGAGTACTTTTATGAATAAAAAGGTGGAGCCTCAGGATAGAAGAATACTGCTTTCCGAGACTGTGGAGTTGGGTGAGAAAACCGAAAAAGGCCAGACCGTTACAGACCCGAATGTTCTGTTCAACGAAATGGAGCGAGAGGCGAGCTTTCTGACCGGTTCTGAGGTCATTCGTGCCGCCATCAAGCGGGCCAATTTGGATGTCTCCGTAGCCTATCCGATCACCCCGCAGAGTGAAGCGGCGGCGTTGATTGGTGAATTGTATGCCGAAGGCTATGTTCGTGAATATTTCCGTGGCGAGAACGAATTTGCCGTTATGGGTGAATGTGCCGGTGCCGCTTTCGGTGGAGCACGGGTGTTCACCACCACTGCCGGACCGGGAACCCTGCGCGCCATGGAGAACTTTCCCATGTGGGCCGGGTCTCGTTTACCGATTCAAGTCTGCGTAACCTGCCGGGGCATCAACTCTCCCCTGAGTATTCAGCCGGACACCTTGGAAATGTACTATCTGCTGGAAACGGGGATGCTGGTTTGGCACGCGGAAACTGCACAGGATCTGTATGACTGGATTCTCGGCGGATTCATGGTCTCCGAACAGCCGGACGTGCATCTGCCGCTGGCGTTGTGTTGTGACGGGTTCTTTGTGACCCACACCAAAGACACGGTTATGTTGCAATCCGACGAGTATTGTATACCGCGTTACGACCCGTACCGCTCGCCGGTACCGTGCATGGATATGGAATGTCCTCCCTTCCGCATGATGCGCGATCCTTTCATTATGAAATCCAATTACATCAGTTATGCGACGCATGCGTCCTGGCAGCAGGAAATCCATGCGGCGGTCGAACGGTCGCGCAAGCACACTTTACCGATCATGAACGGTTCCCTGATCGAAACGGAGAATCTGGACCGGGATATTCTGATTGTTGCTTCGGGTACAGCGGTCTCTCAGGGACGCGAAGCGATTCGCCTTCTGGAAGAGGAAGAAGGCATTAAAGTGGGTCTGGTGAAAATCAAATCCATTCGTCCTTTCCCGACAGAGGAAGTACGGGAAGCGACTGCCAATGCCAAGACGATCTTCATTCCGGAGTTCAACATCAAGGGTTGGTTAGCACGTGAAGTCAAATCGATCCTGCCGAACAATGAGCGCGTGATTGCCGGACCGCATGTTGCGGGTGGTATGACTTTGCCTTCGGAAGTAATCGTCGACGAAATCAAAAAAGTGCTGGGTGTTGGCGGAACGACAATGAAGGCCCGCGGTTAGTTTGGTCGCAAGATCTCTTTTAGATGATTTTAATTAAGTATTTGAAAATATAAAAATCTTTCGAGAGGAAGTTATATATGAGCAAGGAAAAAATACAACTCAGCGAAAGTCTGGCGGACATCATGCCTTCGGAGTATCAGGAGATGGTGGCCACGGCAACTTTCGGTAATGAGGACCGGAGCTGGAAAGATATCGGAACCTCCAAGGAATTGATCGAACAGCATTCACTGTGCGCCGGCTGTCCGGAGTCGATTGCGTTCCGGTTTATCCTGGCCAGTATTCCTGCGCCGGAAGATTCCGTATTTGTCGGATCCACCGGCTGTACCAGTCTCGTATTCCCGCATGTGGGCGTGCAGAATATTCACTCCCTGTTTGGAAACCAGAACGCTATTGCGTCCGGCCTTCAACGGGCTTTGAAACTCCGTTTCCCGGATGTTTACAAAGACGTGATCGTGCTGGCGGGTGACGGTGCTACCGTGGACATTGGTCTCGATATGACCATGCAGTCTTGGTTCCGTCAGGAAAAATTCACCACCATTTGTTTTGACAACGAGCTGTATGCCAACACCGGCGGCCAGGAAAGCGGATTGATGCAGAAAGGGTTCGTTGCCAAAATGGCTCCCACCGGCAAAAAGTTCGAAAAAGTCCGTTTGCCGGAAATCGCTTTTGAATCAGGCTGTCACTATGTCGCCTGTTTGACGGTGAGCAAGCCCAACCGTGTGGAACAAGTCATCCGCAACGCTATTTATGTATCGCGGGAATTCGGTCCGACGTATGTTCAGCTGTACACGCCCTGTATTCTGGAAATCGGAAAACAGAGTATGGAAGGTCTGGACGAAATGAAGGATTCCGAAGCCATTGGTGGACGGTTTGTTATGAAGGAATTTATGACGGACGAAGTCCGGGAGTTCTTGAAGGAAAAAAATGCCGAGCAGAAAGCCCGGGAAAAAGCGGCTAAAGCGGCTGCCGTCACGGCCTAATCCATAGAGGAGATTGTTGAAATGTCTGAACCAGTAATGAAACGGATGAATATCCGCATCTCCGGTCTGGGTGGCCAGGGGGCGGTTACGGCGGCTCACCTGTTGGCCATGGCGGCCAACAAGATGGGCAAATATTCCATTTCCAATCCATTTTTTGGAGCGGAAAAACGGATGGCTCCTGCTGAAAGTTATGCACGCATCGGCCCGGAAAAAATTTATGACCGGGGCGAGCTCGTTTATCCTGAAGTGATCATGATTTTTCATCCGCAGGTCATCACCATGCAGAAGAGCTATACGGCTCCGTTCTATTCCGGTATTAAACCGGGAGGGCTAATCATTATTAATACCGACCAGGATCTTCTGGGTGATGAGGACCACAAGCGTTTGGCGGATAAAAATGTGGTGGTTTATAATTTTGATGCGACCACCTTGGCGCTGGAAATCGGTAAGACTGAATTGTCCACCAATATGGCGATGATCGGTGCTTGCGCCGGCATGACCCATGTGGTTGACCTGCCCGCTCTGGAGGCCGCTGTACAGGACCGGTTTGGTAAGCGATATGTCGCATCCGGCGGTACCGCCACTCTCGATGAAGCGATTAAAAAGAAGTATGCGAAAAAAGAGCAGTTGCTTGAGGCAAATAACAATACGATTAAAAAAGCCTTTGAGATGAGCGAAGAGTGGGGCAAAACATCGTCCTATGCTCCCGCTGTCTATGAAACAGCTTAAAGGTCGACGGTAGACTTTAATTTAAAACAAGAAGGAGCTATTCAGAGTGTACAACGTAGCGTACGTCCATGACGATAAGTGTATTGCCGAAAAAGGTTGTCGGCTCTGTATTATGTACTGCCCCGAGGCGGATACCATTATGCTGAACACCGAAACCATGAAAGCGGAAGTAGTGATTCCCCGCTGTAAAGGGTGCGATCTCTGTAAGGTGGTCTGTAGTACTCACAATGCCATTTCCATGCATCCGGTTAACCAGGTCACGGGTGAGATCATTATGGGTGCCAAGGAAGGCGAAACTGCCGGACTGGGTCAGGCGTATTCAGGATAAGCTCCTTCATGAAATCTCTAACCCATGGCTTATACGCCATGGGTTATTTTTTTTTCACCTGAAACGGGTAAACCGGAAAAGTGTTATCCGAGTTTTCCAGGACTTATAGGATAGGGAGTATGGTCGATACCTTTGCCAAAGAAGTAGATTGTGTCTTATGTCAGGAACGTTTCAGTCCCGTTATTGAACCGCAAGAAGACAAAGCGTTCTACGATATCCATTGCACCTCCTGTGTCAAATGGGTCCGGATCGGGAAGTCCGACCCTGTGCGAATGACACTCCGGCGCCTCCTGAAGCTGGAAGGTGAGCCCCTGGCTTTAGCGGTTCAGAACTACCTCGCCGCGTGCCCCTGCGGCAACGAGTTCAGTCACGATGCCGGCAAACGATGCCCGGCTTGTATCCATAAAATCAAAAAAGAAATCCATCCCAATCATGCTGCTACTGCCAGCGAGTTCCACTGCATTTGGAATATTGGAAAACTCAAAGAAATCGAAGGCAAAATTTTTGAGGCTATTCTCGACCGGTTGGATTCGGAGGAAGAAAACCTCAATCAGCTGATCGCGCGGTATGAGAGCGGGGAAATCGGTCCCGGCCCCTACATGGGAGGTGTGGAAAATATTCAAGCCCGTGAAGCGACCGAGGTGGCCTTTGTCAAGACTTGGGGTATGCTCGCCGGACCCGAAATGGCTTTCCGCGCCGCAGAGGAACACGGGCTGGCGATTCACTACGGGTCACGCATTCTGGTGAGTATCGCGGCTGGACTGGAGATGGGATACGGCACCTCTATCCTGATCACCCTGTCAAATGAAGAAAAAAATATGGACGGCCCGGCAAAAAAGGAAATTCAAATCTTTCTCAAGAAAATTGCAGGCGGGTTTTAAGGTTTCTGCAACTTTTTCTGGAACTTTTTGTGATTAGGAGTATCTTAATCATGAACGTCATAGTTCTCTCCCTGTTTAGCTCCACGCCCCGGAAACGGGGCGTTTTTTTTGCCCCGCGCTATTTCTCTTTGTTATCGCTAACCTGGATTCGTATTTCTGCCCTGTTCGCCCGGATTTCAGGAATGTACATGGCGTGTCCCAGAACCGGGAGCGCGTGGAACCGGCCCGGCGTTTCAGCGCGCAGGGTGTACCGAATCTGCCAGACCCCCTGCGGCAGTTTATCGATGAATAGCGCCACTTTACGGTCGCGCAATTCCTGGTACACCCACCGGTTCCGCCCCGTGTAATCCGAGTTGGGAGTGGGAGGCACCGGGATGGGAATAGACCTCATGCTTCTCGTTGGCGAGGATTTTCCGCCCGGGAGAGTAGAATTCTGCGAATCTCGTAAAGTCCGTTTCACGGCCGACTGTTTCAATTCCTGCGCGTAGAGTGTTTCGCCGCTTTTGATCTGTACCGCCTCCAGCCCTGCCGGTTTCAAATCTTCAAAGATCAGATATTCGTAATGGTTTTTGGCCTCAATTGTAAGAACCGTTTCGATGCGCTCGCCGCTCGTTACCGTCTCCCCGTCATTGAGCGGCACCTTGTCGTAAATGTAGCCTTTGAGCAGGGTCGGACGCCCCACCAGTTTGTAATACTGCCGCCGGACGAAAACTTCATTACCCGCCGCGTTGATGGGTTCCTCCAGGCTGAAAAATTCAGCATTCGCGGCAAAGTACAACGGACCCTCCCCGCTTTTCCGGATCAGGCGGATGGTATTGACGCCGTCTTTGATCCGCTTGGAGTCGATCTCAAACCGGCTGGGCGCGCGTAGCACGTCCTTCACTTTCTGCGTGGTGACGGTCTTGCCGTTGACCTGTAATTCGTATTCGATGCCGCCTTTCAGCTCGCCACTGGTTTTGAGGTATTGGTTCATCGCCAGCACCACAATGGCGGTGTCACGCGTGTTGCTCCAGTTGGCGCCACGCCGGTTCTTGATGAGCCAGTTCATGACCGGTTCCACCAGCTTGTTTTTGGGATCGATGGTGAGCAGGGCGCGCAAGGCAAACGCTGTCGCTTCCACTCCGCCATTCGACCACCGGTAAAAGATACCGTCCTCTCCCCAATGTGCCGTCGCCATCACCCCTTGTTGGGATTTTTTCAAGCCGCGCTGGATGATGGAGGTGTCCGGCGTTTTATCGACAATGACTCCGTTCTCCAGATTCTCGATCAGCGTTTTGGCCCGTCTCTTATCTCCATAATGATGCGCCGCCAGGGCCAGCAGGGAGCGGGTATAGGCGTTGAGGCGGCTTTTATGTTTCCACAGGTTACCGAACGCCTTGCTCTGGAACTTGTCAACGCGTTTGAGTCTGGCGGTGGAGTGATACACCGAAAGTGCGTGGAGTACCCACGCCTGCAGATCGTGTTGCTCCTCCGCTTCCACCAGCTCCTTGTTGAGAAACCGGTAGGCGCGTTTGAGAACGTTGCGGTCGACTCCAATCCCCGATTGCCGAGCCAGGCTCAGTCCCCATAGTACATACGCGGACATGAAATGATCGCTCTCGCCTTTCTTCCACCAGCCCCAGCCGCCGTCGCTGTGTTGAAAATCATACAGGCGGTCAAGACCGCTCCGGGTCATGGCATCCAGCTCGGCAATGTTCTTTTTGCCTTTGGGATGGGTTTTGCCGCTGTGCTGGGTTTCGATGCCGCCGAACACCTTGTCCCGGATAGAGCCGGGCTTGAGTCCCTGATCCATCAGCGTTTTGGTCACGATCACCGCCGGTAGGAACCGGCTGAGCGTCTGCTCGGTACACCCGTAGGGATAATCGATCAGATAGGGCAGGGCGTCGAGCATCGTCACTGCCAGGCTGGGTGTGACCTGAACGCTGACCCGGGTCGAATCCTTTTTGCGTTCTTTCGGAATGTTGAGTTTGACAGTCACATCACTCCCGCGCATTTTACCGGAGGCGGCGAGGAATTTTTCGATGCCGTGTTCATGGATGATAAAACTCTTCTCCATGGCGTCGCCCTGTTTGGACGATTTCGCTGAAACGCGGATTTTGGCGTGACCCGCTTGCGCAACGGATACCAGCCAATCCACTCGCCGCTCGCCATGCGCTGGAACCTTGGTCGGGCCGATCTTCCCCTTTACAGACTTGCCGGAGCGGTCGAGGTGACCGAGGACATTCAATCCCTGCGCGTTCAGGGAAGGACGGACGATCATTTCATTATCGGTATTGTTGTTGATGATGGCGGACAGGGTCAGGTGATCCCCCACCACGAAGAAACGCGGTGCCTGCAGACGGACGATCAACGGGTTCTGCGTGCGGACCTTGGCGGTGTCGATGCCGAACTGGTTGGTCCTGGAGACCGCCCTCGCGGTGGCGCGCCACTGGGTCAAGGAATCGGCGAACTGGATCTTGACCGTGGCTTTGCCGTCCTTCCCGGTTTTGATACTCGGTTTCCATAGAATGGTACTGCGGAAATCCGATCGCACCTGCACGGCCGGTTCCTCCTGCCCCGGAGCTGGAGATTGTCTCCCGCCTTCGCGTTTGGAATATCCTTCTTTGTTGTCGGCAAAGGATTCTTCGGCCCGTACTTCCGAAGAGGCCATGGGTGCGTTGGCACTCAGGGATTTTTTAGCGCGAGCGCTATATAGGTAATTTCCTCTCGAGCTATCCATAGCTCCACCTAAATCACCTTTACCTCCCGAGAAGCCCCCTCCCAGGACGCCATCTTTTCTCTTTTCAAGTTTTGCCAGGCGCTTCATTTGGAATGAGCTTTGTAGGCGAATGCGCTGGGCACGCTTTTGGCCGTAGAAGAATTGCCGCGGGTCCGGGGCCAGCTCCTTCTGGATGTAATAGACCGCTTCATCGACCAGTCCTACCGCCACCTCGGTGGATACAGGTTTGCCTTTGTGATTGCGTGCGGTGACGGTCAAAGTACCTTCCTCGCGCGGCTGGTATTGGTCGCGGTCGAGCTTCACCGAAACGTTGAGGAAATTTTTAATCGGCGGGACTATCACCTGCTTGCGGTCGCTGAAAATTTGGTGGTCGCTCACCATCACCCCGTTCAGAAAAACGTTGGGAACGTGTTTCTCCTCAATATCCAATTGAATCAGTTTCACCGTACCCGTCAGGTGCACCAGTTGATAACTGTACAGATCGTCCGCCTCCACGCTGAACAGGACATAGCGGTCGTTCGTCGGCGCAACGATCATCACCGGTGCTTTTTGCCCGGCGCGGAAGGTGTCCTTGTCGACGATGATCTCGAGGCCGCCGTGGCGGTATCCCAGTTCCGTCGTGGCGTTGTCGGCGACCCAGACGGTGGTTTCGCCTTTAACGGGCAGGGATTTCTTGTCCGTTTGGGAGGTCCAGGCGATGCGGTAATACCCCTGGTTGGCCGCCGTAAAGGTCAACGCCGCTTCGCCCTGGGCATCGGTTTTCACGGTCCGTGTCAGGATGTCATCGTGCTGGTATCCCCTGAACTTGAGTTTCCAGCCGGGACCGCCGGGTTGTGTCGGCGGTGGGGGAAAGATGGCTTTATCCCGGCGCAATCGCTCGAGTGCTTTGCCCTGCACTTCCCTGCCATTGGGATCGAGCCAGATTTCGTACCAGACGTCGCGTGTGACGTGCACGGTGCCTTTCGTCTCAACCGGCTGGCTGTTGGCATCCAGCGCCTTGATGTTGACTTGCACCTTGTCCTGCGGACGGTACAGGTTGTGTTCGTTGTTGAGGTAGACGTAATAGGGCTGGCGCGTCACCTGTACGGTTCCCCGGGAGATGACTTCGCGGCGTGACAGGTCGGTCACCCGCGCCTCAATGGTGTACTGCAAATCCTGATTCTGCCGCTGGCTCTGGAAGGTGAGATGGGCGTTGCCCTCCGCATCGGTTTTGATCACTTCACGTTTGATCTGCTGGCCCTGACCCCAATAGCGTTGGGAGCGGGAGAACATATCCTGGTAATACCAGGGAAACTTCGGCTGGGGATGCCAGCTATGATAAAACGGCCTTTGATAAACGACGACCTCGACATTAGCATTGGCCACCGGACCGCCGAAATAATACTCGGCGTTGATGTCGACTTCCACCATATCGCCCAGCTGAAAGGTTTTCTTTTTGCCGTTCTCCTCCGGGGTCTGAACCGATACTTTGAACTCCGGCAGTTTGTATTCTTCCAGCCGAAACAAGACCGCGTTGCCGATATGTTTTTTCCGTCCTTTCGTCCAGAAGGTGACGCGATATTCGCCCAATGGAGTTTTTTCTGAAAGCTTGAGAGCATCCCACGCGCTACCAAATTCGTTGAGCTTCAGTTTGCCTTTCTTGAGCTTGGAACCGCGCGGATCGGTGATTTCAT
Organism: Nitrospinaceae bacterium; assembly: GCA_965237905.1. Taxonomy (GTDB): domain Bacteria; phylum Nitrospinota; class Nitrospinia; order Nitrospinales; family Nitrospinaceae; genus SZUA-226. The sequence continues at coordinate 2,101,410 of OZ250172.1, forward strand.
ATTCCAGCGTTGCATTGGAGGGCGTTTTATATACTGAGCCGTTGTAGGTGCGGGCGGTCAGTTTCCATTGTGGGGTCTCGTTGGGGCGATAGGCGGGCCGGTCGGTGGTCACATAAAGTTTCCAGGAAGCCTTCTGATGATAATATCTCTGGTTGTATCCGCTGACGAACGCCTGCTGGTCTTTGAGAGCCGCGCCCACAAACAATTCGGAATTGTTACGCTCGCCTTCCAGATTGAACACCGCGAGGCCGTCTTTGTTTGTTTTAGCCGTTTGATCGTCCCACACCCATTTGCGTCCGCTGTAGTGCCGCTCGTGCAGATGGATCCGGGCGTTGGCCAAAGGCGCTCCGTTCCGGGAATCGGCGAAATAAACCAACGCTCGTTTGCCGGAGGTTTTGAGGACCAGCGCCGACTCGGTGACCAGAACGATCTCCCGCGTTTTCTCGCCACCCCCGGTGGCCTCCAGGAGGTAGGCTCCCAGCGGCAGTTTCTTGTCGAGCTCCAAAACTTTCGACCCGGGATGATATTCTTTTTTGTTCTCGAGATCTTCGTGCCAGGATTTCACTTTTTTGACTTTGAACAGATTGATTCCGTACAGCCACGAGCTGACATTTTTTTTGTTGGGGAAATCGACATCCTTCGAAAGGTTTATCTTGTATAAAGACAAACGCACCTTGTCGATATTGCGCCAGTTCAGGTTGACCCGGATCAGTGAATCGGGCAGAAAGAAGCTGGAAGCGTTCAAATTGAGCGTGGCTTTGATAATATTTTTGACGTTGTTTCTGGCGCTGTCGTAGTGCCGGGTCTCGCCTTTTTTGAAATCGTTGAGGATGCGCCGAAAATACTTCAGGGCCTTCTTGTAGTTCTGTTCCCGGCGTTGTTGTCCGTTGGCCATAATGATGATTTCACCGGAGCCGGACAGCCATTCGGCGTAATAGTAAAGCGCGTCGTCGTACCATTCGCTGGACTTCCCCGATCCAATCACGGCTTCAAAAGATTCCGGAACGCGTTGCTGTTGATAGAGGTTGCCCTGACGCCTCAGGGCCATGGCGATCAGGTAATGGGCGTGGACACGGTCGGATTTCGTTTTTGCGATTTTAAGCGCGTTCTCTAAAAAATTAACGGGAATATAGTTTCCGTAGTACCCGTAATAAAAATAGCGTTCCCGGTTGGGCGGGGTAGCGGCGTTCCATATGAGTTTGAGGTACCGTTGGCGGGCCAGGTCGATATCCGCCGCGCCACCCCACCAGTCCAGCGCTTTCTGGTAATGCGCCCACGCGGCGCTCCAGTTGCGGGAATTGCGCGGAAACCACCACGAGTCGCCCAAGGATTCCTGAATCTCCACCCAGAGGCGGTCCTGTTGCTCGGTTCGCACTTGATCGCGGATCATTTTCTGGAGTTTCCCCCGGGCCTGCTCCAGTTTGGAGCGGTCGGGATTGTTCGTGCCTGCCTGCGACCGCCACAGCGTATCCGCGACCCGGAAATCGACCCATCGCTTGTCCGGTGGTGACAGATCGAGTTTCTGCGCCTTCAAGAACACTTCGTGAGCTTTGGCAAACGATCCTTTTTGGAAATACGACTCCCCCTGATTTTTGAGGAAACCATAGGCCCCTTCCTTGACCGTAGCCGCCGGAGCGTCGGACAATCCTGCTACCGATAGAAATAGGGAAATGAATATTAATTTGAGAAGAGCGGGTTTTCGGGAAGTCATAAGAATCTCCAATAAATCCGGTTACCGGTAAGTCCGGTTAACGGACAAAAGGGTTGACCGTGGATTCCACGGATGCCAGATACGAACCTCCAAATAAGTTGAGATGATTGAGCAAGTGGTAGAGGTTGTATATTTGTTTTCTCTCCTCGTAACCGGGATTTTTGGGAAACGCTTCCCGGTAGGCGTCATAGAATGATTGGGGAAGGCGGCCAAACAGTTCCGTCATGGCCAGGTCGGTTTCGCGCAGGCCGAAGTGCACCGCCGGGTCCACCAGACAGGGGCGTCCCGCGCTGTCGGCGAAGGTGTTGCCCGACCACAAATCGCCGTGGACCAGCGCCGGTTGTTCGCCGGACAGATCGAGCCGTTGATCCAATTGATCGCAGAGTCGATCAATTTTTTTATCGGTAGCCACCGGGAGCAATCCCTTTTCCCGCGCCAGTTTCTGCTGGAAGCCCAGCCGGTGTTCGCGAAAAAATTCCAGGCCGTCCGTTGCCGGCGTATTGATTTGCTCGGTGGAGCCGATGAAGTTGTCGTGATCCAGTCCGTAGTGATCCTGCGTGGTGCGGTGCATGGACGCGAGGGCTTGTCCGAAGTGTTCGTAATAACCGTTGCCGGGGTTTCCTGCTTCGATGTATTCGATGACGAGAAATTGCGGATTCGGATCGTCGGGCAGGGCGACCACTTTGGGAATGCGCGGACCGTTTTTCGCCTCGCGTAGCAGGTTCAATCCCCGCGCTTCTTTTTCAAACATGCCGTGGGGCGGGTGATCGTTATGCTTCAGAAAAACCGTCTCACCGTTGGAGAGGGTCAGGGCCAGCGTCTGGTTGATGCATCCCCCGCCGATGGACCGGCGGGACTCAATACGTACGGGTTGGGCGTATACGGTTTCCAGCAGGTCTCGGACTTGGTTGTTCATGGATTATTCCATTTGCGATCGGACGTATTCAAGAATCGGAGGGCAGGTCCGGTGCACGATTTGAAACACGTGTTCGAATCCGTCATCCCCTCCGTAATAAGGATCGGGTACATCCAGGTCGCCGTCGGCCTCCGGGTCAAAGGACCGGAACAATCGGATTTTTTTCGCGGCCATTTCCGGAGAACACAGGTATTCCATCGCTTCCAGATTCGACTGGTCCATGGCGAGAATGAGATCGAACCGGCGGATGTCCCCCGCCTGAATCTGCTGGGCACGCGAGGTCAGTTGGACCCCTTTTTTACGGGCGGTGGCCTGCATACGGGCATCCGGCGAGGCACCGACGTGCCAGTTCCCGGTTCCCGCGGAATAGATAACTATTTGATTTTCAAGGCATTTTTCGTTTATTAAAGCCTGAAACACGCCCTCCGCCAAAGGTGAGCGGCAGATGTTTCCCAGGCAGACGAAGCAGATTTGAAAGGGTTTTGGAGCGGTCATAGTATAAATTGATTTAGGAACGATTTCCGTTTAAGATTGCCCCTGCGTATTTGCTCAGGGTGGCCGGGACCGGGTTTGCGTCGCCGGAATCGCTCTGGGTTTCACTTATTCTATGATACCGTCCTGCCCACTATCAACCTGCAATTTTGGGCTAAAATTCACCAAAAAAGAGACTGACCGTTGATCGAACGTTATACACTTCCCGAAATGGCGGCCATCTGGTCGCCGCAAAACAAGTTCCGCATCTGGCTGGATATTGAAGTCGCGGCCTGTGAAGCTCTGGCGAAGCGCAAGGAGATCCCCCAGTCGGCGGTGAACACTATCAAGAAGAAGGCCGGGTTCAATATCAAACGCATCGACGTCATCGAGAAAGAAGTGAAGCATGACGTGATCGCTTTTCTGACTTCGGTGGCGGAGCATGTGGGGGATGCCGCGCGGTACATGCATTTGGGGATGACGTCTTCCGATGTTCTGGATACCGCGCTGGCGGTGCAGTTGCAGGAAGCGGCGGACTTGATCCTGGACCAGTTGAAAAAATTCCGCGCGGTGTTGAAGAAGCAGGCCAAGCGGTACCAGAATACGCCGACCGTCGGGCGCTCGCACGGCATTCATGCCGAGCCGACCAGCTTCGGCCTGAAACTGGCTAACTGGTACGAAGAGGTGGGGCGCAACATTGAGCGGATGGAACAGGCGCGAAAGAGCATCAGCGTCGGGCAAATCTCCGGCGCGGTCGGGGTGTTCGCCAGTATCGATCCTGCGGTCGAAGCCTATGTGTGTAAAAAACTGAAACTGAAACCCGCGCCGGTGTCCAGCCAGATCATTCAGCGGGATCGACACGCGGAGTATTTCACCACGCTGGCGATCATAGCGGGCACACTGGACAAATTCGCCGTGGAAATTCGTCACCTGCAACGCACGGAAGTTTTGGAAGCGGAGGAATTTTTCTCGAAAGGCCAGAAGGGGTCGTCGGCCATGCCGCACAAGCGCAATCCGGTGGTCTCAGAGCAGATGTCCGGTCTGGCGCGGCTGGTGCGGGGCAACGCTTTGGCGGCCATGGAGAACATGCCGCTGTGGCACGAGCGCGACATCAGCCATTCGTCGGTCGAGCGGGTGATCGGACCGGACAGCACCATCCTCGTCCATTACATGCTGACCAAGATGACGCGGCTGGTCGATCAGTTACTGGTCTATCCCAAAAATATGAAAAAGAATCTGGAACAGACCGGCGGCCTGATCTTTTCCGAGCATGTGCTGCTGGCGTTGACGCGTAAAGGCGTGGTGCGGGATCAGGCGTACCGCATGGTGCAACGCAACGCCATGCAGGTGTGGGAGCAGGGCGGGGATTTTCCGGCGTTGCTGAAACAGGACCAGGACATCAAACAGCATTTGAGCGACAAAGAAATCGACAAAGCGTTCGACATGAAAAACCATCTTAAAAACGTAAACAAAATCTTTAACCGGGTATTTAAATAATGACTAAAGAAACCATGAAACGACAGGAACAGCTTTACGAAGGCAAAGCGAAGATCATCTATGCCACCGATGACCCGAATCTGGTGATCCAGTACTTCAAGGACGACGCCTCGGCGTTCAACGGCATCAAGAAGGGCACCATCGTGGACAAGGGCGTCATCAACAACCATGTCTCCACCACGATATTCAAATATCTGGAAGAGAAGGGTGTGCGTACCCACATGGTGGAGGAACTGAACGACCGCGAAATGCTGGTGAAGCGGCTGGAGATCATCCCGGTAGAAGTGGTGTTGCGCAACGTGGTGGCAGGAAGCCTGGCCAAGCGCATGGGCCTGGCGGAAGGCACGGCGATGAAGGCGCCGATCCTGGAGTTTTATTACAAGGACGACGATCTGGGCGATCCGATGATCAACGAGTACCACATTAAAGAATTCGGCCTCGCTACGGCAGAGGAAATTGAAATCCTGAGAAAACAGGGCTTCCTGATCAACGAGCTGTTGTTCGAGTTTTTCAAGCAGAGGAGCATCCGGCTGGTGGATTTCAAGCTGGAGTTCGGCCGTCACAAGGGCGAAGTGCTGTTGGGCGACGAGATCAGTCCGGACGGGTGCCGGTTCTGGCATTGGGAAACCGGTGAGAAGATGGACAAGGATCGCTTCCGGTTCAATCTGGGACAAGTGGAGGAGAAATACCAGGAAGTCTACCACCTCATCTGCGGTGATGCCTAAGTTCCATCAACAATTCCCCAGTTTTATAATTCCTTGCAGGCGACTTTAATGAGTGGTGGCCCAGGGAAGCTGTTGGATCAGTGCCTCGAGCCTGGGACCTGCTTCGATTTGGCACGACTTTGGGTATGTGAAACGGTACTTCAGAAACCACTTCAAATCGTAAATAAAAAGTCGCAGTTCCGAGATATTGCCAGCCTCTCGATAGGAAAACGAGTTACCGTTCAGGATCGTGCCTTGAGCCGGGGTGGTGACAGAACCTACGACCTCCGATTGCATTGAAGTATGAACTTGTTTAGTTACGGTTTTCGTTCGATCAAACTCATCGTTGAGCCACCCTTGGCTGACTGATGTGACTACGTCTCTTGGTGCTCCAATAAAGCTCATTCGGGGAGTTGGGTATACGTAAAAGGTCGCGATTATTTTACAGTTAGACCAATGATCGTTGTAGTTGAAGCCCACATCCAAGCCGGCTATGTCGAAAATCATGGCAGACGATCTCTGAAAGTTACCGTACACCTCGGAAAAATTCAAACCTGACGCTTCATGAAGGAGAGGCCCAGGGCGATTGAAGTTGATCGGCTGAGCGAGCGGTTGGGTGTCCGAATTGTGGTTGAGTTGATAGGTGTTTGGGCAACCAGATAGGAGAAGCGCACCTCCAAAAATCAGAAATACTCTAAGGTGCTTAAGACAACCGTAAAGATTTTTACAAGTTTTCATAACCCCCCCTCAGTGTCTATTTTATCGAGGTCACCCTTCGACAAGCTCAGGATGACATAAAGGAGGGATCCCCCCGGCCCCCTTTACAAGGGGGAGCGAAATCAAAAACCACCCCTCACTTTAATCCGTCATCCTGTGGGTGCTCCCCATGCGGGGAGAGGATTTTTGATTTCCTCCGGGCGTGGCCCGGTTGGGTCCAGCGTCACGCTGGCTACAATTCCTTGCAGGTCACTTTGGTGGGTTGCATCATACCGCATTCCATGGATTCGGTCCGCCCATTCGCGGCGCCGGCGCAGGCAGTGCTGACGCCGTTTTGGATCATGTCGTTCTTATCCATTCCCTCGACATCCTGGCAAACTTCGATCCCGTTATAGGTGATGCACACGTTGCATTGGTGTGTACTGCCGGTCCAGATCAGCGAAATGGACAGGTAACCGATTACTCCCAGAAAGACGATAGTCAGGACCGTGCCTTTTTTCACGATTCCTCCTGAGTCCCGGGATTCATTTCGGAGACTAATGAAGTGGGTTCGATGAAGAAATGATCCCGGTAAAAAATCAACTCTTCGATGGATTCCTGGATATCGATCAACGCTTTGTGTTCGTCGCTTTTTTTAGGAAGTTTGCGTCCACTGGGATACCAGCGCCGGATCACCTCTTTGATGGAGGTGACGTCGACGTTCCGGTAATGCAGGTATTCACTCATCTTCGGCATGTATTTGTATAGAAACCGCCGGTCTTGCCCGACCGAGTTGCCGCACAAAGGCGCCGCTTTGTAGGGAACGTATTTTTTGATGAAATCGAGAGTGGCTTTCTCCGCTTCTTCGACGGTTATTTTGGAATCCTTGACTTTCTGAACCAGGCCCGAGGCGCTGTGAGTCCGCTGGTTCCATTCATCCATCCGGCTCAGGATTTCATCGTCCTGATGAATGACCAGGGAGGGTCCCTCTTCAATGATATTCAAATGGCTGTCGGTAATGATGGTGGCAATTTCAATAATCACCTCGATATCCGGTTCCAGTCCGGTCATTTCGAGGTCCATCCATACCATGTTGTAGGAGTTCTGTTGACTCATGTATTGTCCAATCTAGGGTCTCGCTCCGTTTATGGAGAATGGGCGACCCGGTTATTGCATCAGCGAAACCATGACCGCTTTCTGCAGGTGAAGTCTGTTTTCCGCTTGATCGAAGACGATAGACGCCGGACCGTCGATGACCGACGCGCTGACTTCCTCGCCGCGGTGCGCGGGCAGGCAATGCATGAACACGGCTGACGGCTCGGCTGCTCGCATCATTTGTTCGTTAACGGTATAGCCGGACAAATCGTTCAGCCGTTTCTGTTGTTCTTTTTCCTGTCCCATACTGGTCCACACGTCGGTATACACGATATCCGCTCCGGCTACGCCTTCCTGAACATTTTCCGTTAAAACGACGTTCAGGTTTTTCGATTCGGCTTCTTCCCGGCTCATATCGAGCGCTTCCTTGGTGATCGTGTATCCCTTGGGACTCACCAGCGAAATGTGCAGGCCGAATTTGACGCAAGCGAACAAGAGGGAAACGGCGACGTTGTTGCTGTCTCCCGCATACGCCAGTTTGAGGCCTTCGAGTTTGCCGAATTTTTCCCGGATCGTCATCATATCCGCCAACGCCTGACAGGGATGATTGAAATCCGTGAGGCCATTGATGACGGGTACCGAAGAGTACTTGGCGAGGTCCAAGACATCGCTGTGGGAAAAGGTACGGATCATAATGCCATCCAGAAACCGGGAGAGCACCTTGCCGGTATCGCTGATGGTTTCGCCCCGCGCCAACTGCATATCCTCCGGACCTAGGAACAAACCCATTCCGCCCAGTTGAAAAATGCCGACTTGGAAGGAAATCCGGGTGCGGGTGGACTTTTTATTGAAGATCATGCCCAGGGTTTTTCCCTTGAGCGCGCGATCGAACTCCTGCGGGGATTGTTTGATCCGGTCCGCCAGATCCAGCATGCCCGTCAACTCCGCCGAGGAAAAATCCGTTAATGCGATAAAATCTTTTTTCATAGGTAAATTTGGGCCAAGAGGCCCGCCGAGGGATCGCTAAAAAAAGTTATTTTACACGATATAACCGTTCAGGACCATCCGTGAGAAGGAAAAACCAAGGAAATTTAGGGGTTTGCCAGCCTTCAGGTAAGGGCCAGGGTGAGGCATTTGTTGGCGCCGCCCGCTTTCAGGAATTCGGAGACGGGTTGGATGATGGGTGTGTATCCTTTTTTTTCAAGTAGTTGTAGGAGCTCCGGACCGGCTTGATTCAGGAATAGGACCCGATCGACCAGCACTGCGTTGCATGCAAAATGGATGGCGTCTTCTTCAGAAACGATGATCCGGTTTTTCGGCCGGACATGGGCTTCGATGGTTTTCAGGGATGCCGCGTCGAAAGCGGCGGGATAATACATGACCTGATCGTCCAGCAGAGGACAGAAGCAGGTGTCGAGATGATAGAAACTGGGATGGATCAGGTGCAGGGACACCACTTCCAAGTCCAATTGTTCGGCCAGAAATTGATGGGTTTCCCGGTCGGTGCGGAAGCCGTAACCGGCCCACAATAGTTTCCGGCCGGGTTGTAACAGGGCGTCGCCCGCGCCCTCAAAAAACAGGTTTTTGGGAAGACCGGTGATGCGGGCGGAGCGGGTTTCAAACCATTCCCGGAAGAGCGGTTCCTCCCGACGGCGCTCCTCATGCTTGAACCGGCTGGGAATGAAATGGCCGTCGATCATCAATCCGGCGTTAGCGGTAAACACCAGGTCGGGAACGTGTGTTTGCGGATCGATCAAATGGATTTCGGCCTGGTGCCCGAGGGCGTGGTAAAACTCGGTCCATTGCCGCATGGCGACGGCGGAATCGACCTGGCCGATCTGGCCTTCCATCCAAGGGTTGATCGCGTAGCGGACCCCAAAATATTCCGGAGCGCACATTAAAACACTAGGCTTCATATCGAACTCCAAACAATGATCTTTTATATTAGATGAGAGATAAGGAGATTTGGTTTCGCTTGGATGGCAGGAATCGATTAGATAGAAAGTGACCCTGGGAAATGAAAAGGTAAGTTTAACAAAACGAACCGGGCAAGGCCTGGAACTAGTTTCGCTGGGGCGTCAGGCACAGGCCAGCATAACGCTGGTCCGAAATTCTGAATTGCGCTTAGGAGTTTTCGCTTGCCGTTACCGGTTAGCCAGCTCCCCCTCCGGGTAGGAGGGCGTTACAGGTTCAACTCTTTTTCGAAGACGGTGAAAACGGAGGACTCGTAGGTTTCACGCACTTTTTTGAGATTGTTGGTCCGCCACAGGTTGGAAAAATCCGGAGGGTACATCGCGAAGCCTTTGATCTGGCCGATCATGATTCGGACATGCTGGTACCAGCCAATGTTCTTTTGTGACTTGAACAGCTTTCGTACCTTGTGCAGTACCTGGACGGCCTCATCCGGCTTCTGATCGCCAAACAGGCAGATTCCGTAGCCGACAAAGGCCAGCCCCTCGTCGGGCCTCATCGTCGTTGCTTTCAGATACGCCTGAGCCGCTCCGGCATACTGATGCGTGGTGCTCAGCATGTTGCCAAGGTTAAACTGGACGTCGTAATGATCGGGATGCGAGGCGGCCAAGGCCTTCGCGGATTTCAGCGCCTCACCGACATTGCCTGTCCTGGAGTAAGCGATGATTATTTTGATTTGCGCGTAAACGTGGAGTTTCTTTTCGGGCCGGGTTTGCAGGAACTTTTTCCATTCCGGAATCGACTCGGCTATGAAACCCTGCCGGTCCAGCTTCAGGGCCTCCTGCAGGGGGGCATTCCCGGCAAGCAGGGTGTGCGGTCCGAGTCCGAGAACCCAAAGCCCAACAATGATATGGATCACCAGTTTACGCATGGGTTCTTTCCAGTTCAGGCCACTTCCGCCGATTGTCCCGGGAACACGGGTTCGGAACGGATGAGGGGCTTCAGCGCTTTCTCAAGCTGTTTTTTAAATTTAGTTTCCTGTTTGATGATTTGATGGACGTCCTCCGGCCTCAAATAAAATACGTTCGAGGAGGTTCCATAATTGGAATGCAGAACCGCGCGCTGGATTTCCATGTTGAGCTCGGAGAAGACCTTGGTTTCCATCATGATCGTTCCCATAATATCATGCGTTTCCACTTTGACGGCTCGGCCGATAATGGAAACCTTGAGTTTGATGTCTTTGAATTTTTCCATTTCCAATTCCGTGGTGAGGGACCGGCCCTTGTAAAGGGTCGACAAGGGCATGCCGCCGACGAAAATCTGGCGCAGGTCTTCATTGATCTGCTTTTGCAGGTAGAAGAAATTGGAAAACTCGATGGGATTCCCCGCGATGTCGCCGATCTTGAACACATCGAATACATTGTCGTCCAGAGTATGGATGTTCGCTTCCATAATGCTGAGATGGTTGAAAGCCAGCACCGTGGCGATTTTATACAGCAGGCCGGACTGGTCTTTGCAACAGACCACCAGTTCCGAAAGTTGTTCTGCTTTAAAAAATATCTCAGATGCAAACTGCTCCTGCGATTTCCGGAACTCGCTGTAAATCTGCAGTTGCGAATTCATGTCGCGCGGCAGGCGGATCATTTTGAAAAACTCCCTTTTAATCGGGATGGACACGCCTTGCTGCTTTTTGTGGTGCAGGGTGTTCTGGTAGAAATATTTGAGCTGGGCGATCTGGCTTTGTGACATTTTCATTTTAGTGCCGGCCCGGTCGGCATAGGTGAGCAGGATCAGCATTTTGAACCGTTCGACATCCTTGTGCACCAGGTCCCAGACCATATCAAAAGTTTCGTCTTCGTCCGGGTCCAACAGCATGAGGTCGTACATCATCAAGTGCCGTTCCACCAGAAAGGCGATATCGCTGATCATCCGTTTGTTTTTTTCGTAGCCCAACGCGCTCAGAATACGGGGCACTTCCCGCGCTCCGACCAACTCCTCGTTTTCTCCCTCGGATTTAAGCCCCTTGCCGATGTCATGCAGAAGAACCGCCATCTTCATGGTGGTCTTGTCTCTAAGGGAATGATACAGCTCGACCAGAAAGGGATCGGCTTCCGGGTCGGTTTCGAATTTGTTGAGTTCATCAAGCGCCGCCAGGATATGGATATCCGTCGGAAACATGTGGACATAAATGTCCTGCAACAACCCCGTGAGGTTTTTGAATTCCGGAATGAAGAAGGATTCCAGCAGGCCGAATTCGTGGAGGTAACGAACGGCCTTGGCAAAATATTTACTCCGGATCATGCTCCGGAAGTATTCCTCGGCTTTTCCCGGTTCCGATCCGTTTTGAAAGATAGGAGTCAACTGGCTGATATTCGCTTCGATGGAGCGGATGACGGGATACGCAATAAAATAATTTTTCCGCGCTACCAGGACGAACAGGTGGAATATTTCAATCGGAGAGCTCCATTGAAAATTTTCGTGTCCCTCGGCAAAGATGATCTGGTTCTCGGAGTTCAGGACAAAATTCTCGGACAGCTTTTTGATTTTGCCATCCGTCGCGAAGGTGACGGTTTCCCAGAACAGATTGCGGCAATTTCGTTTCATCGGCAGTACCGCGTTGAAAAAGTATTCCTGAAAAAACTCATTCACCTTTTTTTTGAATCCCATCGATTCGGCCATCTTGTCTCTGACTTCGAATCGCATGACATCTTTTTGGGACCCTTTCTGCAAGCAATGGAGAAACATGCGCATGCGTGACAGAAAATTGAGAGCGTTTTGCATGTTCTTGAATGCCGGGGTGCTCAATTTCTGTTTGGCATGCAGTTCCGAGAGCAGTTCGAACTGGTTGATTTGTTCAAACGATTCGCGAATGCGGACCAGGCTGGTCGCCCAGTACAGACGCCGTAATTCTTCCTTGATATTAGGTTCCTGTTGGAACACCGTGTTCTGGATTTCAAAATAGGTTTTGTGCTTGAAGCATTCTTTGAGTATTTCTTCATTATGAATCAAGCTGGCAGTTTTGATGGAACTTTTGAATTCGTTGTATACCACCAGATTTCCCACCACGAACCGGTGTTCCAGCAGGGAATGGAAAGAGGGCAGAAGGATCTCATTGAGGGCTTGGTCCTCCGTATCGATTTCAGAAAATCCGGCACTGCTGGAGGTCGGAAAGATATTCTGATAGACAAACAGGTATTCGAAATAATGGATGACCTGGCGTCCGATTTCTTTTTCGGCTTCGGATGCGCCCGACCGCAGGACCATTTGGAGATCGACATCCGAGCTGAAGTACATCTCTTCCCGGCCGTAACCTCCGCGAGCGACAATGGCGATGGGAACGTCGTTTTCCTTCAGAGGAGTTTCGCGGTTGCGGTTGAACAGGCCTAACGCTGTCCGGTAACTGGCAATCAACACCGCGTCCACCAGTGCCGTTCGTTTTAAAAGTAAAAGGTGGCTGTTGTCCGAATGTTCCAGCTCCTTCTTTTGCTGTGCTGTTTCCTTCTCGACCCAGGGTGTAATTTTCTTTTTAAATTCGAGATAAAACGTTTGCAGTCTATCGTCGTCAAAGGAAGAAAAGGTTTCAAGTTGGGTCAGCGGGTCGAGGGCGGACTGAATCTGACGGAGATACTTCTGCGCCTGCGTCCGGTTGGATTGGTATAAGTCTGTCATAGCACGTTGTGACTCACGGTTGTGCCTCTTGCAAAAGAGAGTTTATTCGCTTGGAGTTACAGCCTAACAATTAAAAGAATATATCAAATGATGAGGGTTTTCAACACCACACCACTAAAGAGGAAGCTTGCGACGAATCAGGAAGTGAACTGGGCAGTGCGGCTGGCGGAATGACTTGCGAGACCTTAGCATAACCCGGCCATCTAAGTTTAAGTCGACCTCAAACACCCCTCTATCCTCATGGGGAGCACCCACAGGGTGACAGGCAGGGTGAGGGGTGGTCTGTTTCATGCCCTTGAAATTGTTTGGTTGTGAAAGCCCCCTCACCTTAATCCTCTCCCCCTGGGGTGAGGAAATATCAAGCACGTTATCCTGGCGTTTGAACCGGAGACTTATGCAAAGCTCTGGTGGTTTACAAGGTGCGGTTCATTAATTTGATGAACGGACGGATGTTGTCCATCAGGTGGGCGAATTTGACGGGTTTCAGCGATTGCGGGCCGTCGGAGTAGGCGTTGATGGGGTCCGGATGGACTTCGATCATCAGTCCGTCGGCGCCCGCGGCAATGGCGGCGCGGGCCATCGGTTCCACCAGGTCCCAGTGTCCGGTACCGTGGCTGGGATCGATGACGATCGGCAAATGGGTTTCCTTTTTCAGCACCGGGATACAGCTGAGGTCCAGTGTGTTGCGGGTGGCGGTCTCAAAGGTGCGGATGCCCCGTTCGCAAAGAATCACATCCTTGTTGCCCTCGGAGAGAATATACTCCGCCGACATGAGAAATTCCTTGATGGTGGTCATCATGCCGCGTTTGAGGAGAATGGGTTTGGGTATGTTGCCCAATTCCTTGAGCAGGGAAAAGTTTTGCACGTTGCGCGCGCCTACCTGCAGGACATCGGCGTAGCGGGCCACCAGCTCCGCTTCCCGCGGGTTCATCACTTCGGTGACGATAGGCAGTCCCGTCAAATCCTTCGCCTCTTTCAGCAGTTTGAGGCCGTCTTCCTCCAGCCCCTGGAAACTGTAGGGCGAGGTCCGGGGTTTGAACGCGCCGCCCCGCAACATGTTGGCGCCGGATTTCTTGACCGCTTCCGCAGTGGTACACAACTGTTCACGGCTTTCCACCGAGCAGGGTCCTGCCATGATAGCGATTTGTGGCCCACCGACGATTACCCCGCCGCAATTCACCTCGGAGTTGGCGGATTTGATTTCGCGTCCCGCCAGTTTGTACGGTTTTAAAATGGGGATGACCGATTCCACGCCGGGCATGGATTCCAGCACCTCCATCAGGTGGTCCTTGCCATGATCCTCACCAACGGCGCCGATCACCTGGCGTTCCACACCGACGATTTCGTGGGGGGTGTAATCCAGCTCGATGATTTTGTCTTTGACTGCCTGTTTCTGCTCTTCGGTGGCGTCGGGCCCGATAACGATGATCATGTTACAAACCTCAGGTTTCTATAAACTTGCATTGAAGTTATCACGCAGAATCGAACAAAGTCAACCAGCGTGACGCTGGACCCAATAGGCCCCTCTTTACAAGAGGGGCTCAAAATCCTGTTCATCCTGCCATCCCGTTATCCTGTCTAAGGTTTGTAAAATCAGCTCCGGCGCTTCGCCGGTCCTCTGTGGTAAATCCGTCCTTATCTATCGCTGGTTTCCGGCTATTTTCAGGGCTTTCGCGGGCCGGGGATTATTGTTTTGACAGGCCGAGCCAAACTATGATAATTAAAAGCCCCCGGTACCTTTTCCCGGCCCACCTTTTGCGGAGGAATCATGGAAATCAAGATCGGCAGAGACGACTTTCTGAACGGTATGCACAAGGTTCAGGGGATCGTTGAGAGTAAAGGAGCCATGCCCATCCTCGCGCATGTCCTGATCAGTACCGAGAAGGATGGCATCGTCATGCAGGCGACCGATCTGGAAATAGGCATCAAAGGTTTCTATCCCGCCAAAGTGATTTCCAAGGGTTCCATCACCGTCAACGCGCGCAAATTGTTCGACATTCTGCGGGCGTTACCCGATTTGGAAGTTCACCTGACCCGTGAGGAAAACGACTGGGTGTCTCTGAAATGCGGCAAATCCAAATTCCGGCTTCCCGGTTTGCCCGCCGCAGATTTTCCCAAACTGCCGGAGTACAGTGAAACCGCCCTCATGGAGTTCAGCGGACCGAAGCTGAAGGAAATGATCCGCAAAACCTATTTTGCCATTTCCCCCGACGAGAGTCGGCAAGCGCTCAACGGCCTATTGCTGGAACAGGACAAGGATCATGTCAATCTGGTGGGTACCGACGGGCATCGTTTATCGTACATCCGGCGGCCGCTGTTAAAGTCCAACGCCAAGAGCGACGAGACCAGTTTCCTCCTGCCCAAGAAAGTGCTGACCGAACTTTTGAAGCTGATGGAAAACGACGAGGGCGCCACCTACGCGTTCTCAGTGAAAGACAATCAACTGGCTTTTATTCACGATCGCGAGGTCATTGTTTCGCGGAAAATCGACGGTAAATTCCCCAATTACCAGCAGGTCATTCCGACCGACAACAATTTGAAGGTGGCTGTCAACACCCAGGCATTGGTCCAGGCCTTGACACGGGTGGCTCTGCTGGCTGATGAAAAGTCCAAAATGGTTCGTTTTGAAATTAAGGAAGGCTCGCTGACGCTGGTGTCCGATCACACCGAGTTGGGAGGTGCCCAGGAGGAGGTGGAGATTTCCTATAAAGGGGAAGAGGTACGCATTGGCCTCAACGCCAAATACATTCTCGATGTGTTGAGCGTGGTCGAGGAGGATGAGGTCATCCTCAACCTCAAGGACCAGAACTATTCCTGCCTGTTGACCACCGGCAAGGACAAGGATTACCAGAGTATCGTAATGCCGATGCGGTTATAGATCGAAGAACTGATCCAGCTTTTTGTCACTGCGCGGCATTTTACCTGTCACTCCCTCCCAGATTTCCTTCGTTTCCATACACAGATAAACATTTACATCACCGAAACGGTCTTTCACCATCCGGCGCAGGGTTTCAAATGCCCGATTGCGGAGCGGCCTGAGGTACCGGAATTTGCCGTCCTCGCCCGGTAATTGTTCCTGGGTGAATAATTGGGTGCCCTCATGGCGTTCCTTAATGACCTTTTTCAGGTTGGGACGGTAACGGAATCCGCCGATGCTGATCCACTCGATCTGTTCCGGCCGCACGTTTTGGAACATCAGGTCGATCAGGTCGGCATAGGCTGTTTCCCAGCCGGGAAAGAGGATGACAGGATCGAAATGAAATCCGATGCGGTAGCCCTTGTCCGCACACAACCGGGCGGCGTTCAGCCGTTGTGCGGTGCCGGGAGTGCCTTTTTCTTCGCGTTCGGCGATTTCCGGTGGGTTGATGGACCAGGAGATGATGATATTGGACGCATCGTTCTGCTCCAGCAGGTTTTCAACACGGTCGGATTTGGTTTTCAACTCCAGAACGGCGTTGCTCCTCTGGTTGAAAAAGGGAATCAGCGTTTCCGAATAGGGGAGGAAATCGTCGAGCGCGAGGCTATCGGTCAATTCCCCCGTACCCACCCGGAAGGTGTGGTTAGGCTGGGTCGAGAACACTTCATCCAACTCTCCCAGTAGGTCTTCCAGGTTGACGAAGGCGGTCAGGAGCGGATTGTTCTGCAGGAAGTCCTGGAGGAAACAATACGAGCAATCGTAAACGCAGTTTTTGATAAGATTGACCACATAATAATTGCAACACACCATGCCGGGGCTGATACCGGGGCATTTTCTGAGAAACGATCCTTTGAACCGCGAAAGCAAAAGACGCTTTTTCCCCGCGCCGAAAACATCGACCGAGGATTGCTGCAGTTCATCCATCACCTCCGGCAAGTCCGGCTGGTGGCGGGTGGGCACGTCCGGGAAGTTTTCCAGCACCCGGCGGGTCAAATCATAGTCACCCGCGCCCTCCTCGATATAGATGATTTCCGGCTGATAAGTCATACCTATTTGAAAAAATTGAGGTTATTTGGATCAAGCCTATTGTCAAAGCCTGGCGGTTCTGCAATAATATACAGGCTTTTAAGGGGTCTGGAAACCATTTACCGACCCGGCTCTCCAAGGCCCAATGAAGAGAGCATCCGCCGCCGCACCACCGGACGGGTGAAAACTCCAACCTTCAAATTCTGGATGGATCGCTTAGCCTGCATGCATCGTCCTACGGTTCTCGACAAACAAAACTGGCCGGATAAAAAACCGCGCCGCAAAAGCCGCATGGGGATGGGCTTGTTCTTACTGCTCATGATCTTCAATGCCGCTTTTATCGCCTTTAGTGTTTCCTCCAGCCAGACCGAGGCCAACAACAGTCTGAGTGCTCCTGAGCCGGACGAAGGGCCGACGTTTGTCCCTTTACAGTCCGCCAGGAAAGTTGACGGCGCCCGCGGTTCGGTTGCGGCTTCCAATGTTTCTTTCCTACCGTCCGGTGATAAGTTTAAATTGACGGGCGGATACCTGGAGGGAAAAGAGGTGCGAACTCTGCGTCTGACGGTTCAAAGTTCCCTGACCTTTTCCGTGTGCCGCATCGTTGCAGAGGACCAATGCCGGGCGTTGGCCGCCCGCATCGCCCGCAAGCTATCCTGGTTTCTGGACGTGAACAAGGATATCCGCAAGGGAGACAAGGTGGCTTTGATTTATGAAAACCTGCCCGATGAGTTGGGTCTGAAAATATGGAAAATGGAATATTACAGCGGGTATCTCAAGAAAAAACTGGGAATGAATTTTTTCAAAACCCCTGAGATGAATTATGGAAGCTATTTCGACCGCCAAGGAAAAGAGATGATTTCCCGCCTGGATTCCCAAACCACACCCATCCGCAATTATTCTGAGATTACCGCTCTGCCGGGAGAAATGCGCCACGGACATTTAAGCGGGCATGCTGGAACCGATTTCAAGGCGGAGGTGGGGACCCTCATCTTTGCAAGTTTTCCAGGTCGGGTGACGCGCACGAACTGGAACACCCGGAAGAACGGGTACTGTATCGAAGTCGACCACCCGGACAAAGGCGTCAAAACCCTGTACCTGCATTTGGACAAGGTGTTGGTGCGCCCCGGCCAGTGGGTAGGGCAGGGCATCAAAATCGGGCATTCCGGCAATACTGGTCGGAGTTATGCCCCTCACCTGCATTATGAGATCAAGAGCCGGGATCGAAAGAAAACGGTTTATAATCCCTTCATCTTCAAATATCATAAGAAATATAGCCGAACGATATCCAATCAACATCGCAAGGATTTTGAAAAGGCAATCCGCCTTTACGACTCGCTTCTGCAAGCCGGTTAAATCCGATTCCGGATACATGGCAGATGCCGGGCGGGCGTGGGAAATCCTTCTGACAGGGAAAGTGCGCTTTATTTCATGTGGTGGCCAAAAAAAGACAGGTTCATGAAGAAGCCTTTATTCAAAAGGTGGTGGTTTAAATGGAGCCTCCGGTTCGCCCTGTTGTTTTTGGCAATCACTATCCTGCCGGTACTGTTGTATACCGTGGTCGACCCACCGACCACTCCCCTGATGTGGATTCGCTGGATGGAGAGCGACTCCGGAAAACATTATCCCCTGTTCACCAAAGGTTGGCGCCCGCTGAATGAAATTTCCCCCCGCCTGGTGCGTGCGGTGATTTCGTCCGAGGATCAGAAATTTTTCATGCACAATGGTTTCGATTGGGAAGCGGCGGTCAACGCCTTAGAGGTAAATCTAACAACGAAACGAAAAATCGGCGCCAGCACCATATCCATGCAGACGGCGCGTAACGTCTTTTTATGGCAGAAACGCAATTGGCTTCGGAAAGGGCTGGAAGCTTACTTTACCTTTCTTATCGAAGCGTTCTGGAGCAAACAACGCATTCTGGAAGTGTATCTGAATGTGATTGAGTGGGGCGACGGTGTGTTTGGTTGTGAGAGCTCCTCACAAAAATATTTTCAGCATTCCGCGCGGTGGATTACCAAGGAAGATGCGGCGTGGATGGCCGCCATTCTGCCCAATCCCAGAGCCTGGTCCAAAGTCGGATACCAACGCTGGATTGAAAAGCGTCAGGGCCAGATCCTCCTGAGCATGAGAAAAGTGAAGCTACCTGCCATCTAATGGCGAAGTGTTGAGGGGGGGGAGCCATTGAATCCGGGCCACATCAAAATCAAAGTATCCAAGAGTCTTCAGAACAAAATCCGCAAAGGGTTTCCCTGGGTCTACTACTATCAGTTGAACAACCGGAAAATTTCCGGGAAGGCCGGTGATTTGGGAGTGGTTTACGATTCCGGCAACCGCTTTCTGGCGGTCGGATTGTTCGATCCCTTTTCAGACATTCGTTTGAGAATTCTGCAAACCCGAAATCCCCGAGAGATCGACGAAACCTTTTTTCGGGAACGGTTGCAACAGGCCATCGAATTGCGGAGTCCTATGAATTCACAGAAAACCACTGCGTACCGGATAGTCAATGGCGAAAGCGATGGATTTCCCGGAATGGTGGTGGACCGTTACACCGACACCCTGGTGGTCAAAGTCTATACCTCCGCCTGGTTTCCTTATCTGAAGATGCTGGTGGGTCTCCTGGAGGAAATGACAGGAGTGGGGCGGATCCTGTTACAATTGAGCCGTCATGTACAACGCGTCAGCGAAAACGGTTACCAGAACAACCAGGTGTTGTTGGGTCCCGATCTGGAGGGGCCGGTGCGGTTCCGGGAAAACGGTTTGTCATTTGAAGCGGATTTGTTGCACGGTCAAAAAACGGGGTTCTTCCTTGATCAGAGAGAAAATCGGCAGAAGGTACGCGAGTGGGCGGAAGGGCGGTCGGTGTTGAATGTGTTCAGCTATACCGGAGCTTTTTCCGTTTACGCGTTAGCGGGAGGCGCGCGGTCCGTTTTGGAAATCGACATCAATGCCCAGGCTCAAGCGGCGGCGTTGAAAAATTGGGAACTGAATTTCGGTTCCGATGGAAATCAAAAGGATCGGTTGCGCCAAGTCAAAGGGGATGCGTTTGAGCAATTGGCTTCGTTGAACCGGCAGGGAGAGCAGTTTGATCTGGTGATTCTGGATCCGCCGGCTTTTGCCAGTCGCAAACAAAACAAGCCAAATGCCCTGCAGGCGTATCTGCGGCTTGCCAAAGCCGGGACGCAGTGTACCCGGGAAGGCGGTCTCCTATTGGCGGCTTCCTGCTCTTCACAGGTGCGGGCGGACGAATTTTACCGGGCGGTGGATCTGGGAATCCGGGCGACTGGGAGGTCCTATCAAATAATACTGAAAACAGGACATCCTCTGGACCATCCGGTGACCTTCAAAGAGGGGGCCTACCTGAAAGCCATTTATTGTCAATTTTAGGGGTTTGGGGTACTTGCTAGTCGAGAAGGGGTTTTGAGAAGGGTATTCTGGGTTTCTTCTGGGAAGAGGGTATTGTGGGCGCTGAAACCAGTACCATTAAATCCCAATGTTACTACTGAATATAGTGAACAAAAGTTCGAACCGAGAAAAATTCCGCTAATTAATCTACGCTGATTTTTTCTTGGCTTTCCTTCTACGTTTTGGTGCTTTTTTCTTTGCTGCTTTCCTTTTAGCTTTACGTTTTGGTGCTTTTTTCTTGGTTGCTTTTTTTGCTGCTTTACGTTTTGGTGCTTTTCTTTTTGCTTTACGTTTTGGTGCTTTCTTCTTGGTTGCCATCAAGAACTCCTTTCGTTGAAAATATTTGGTAAAGTTTCAGCGCCCAAATATTTAAAGTTATTTTATTCTATACACCACTAATGTCAAGAGCATATTGATTCAAAAAGGGTTTCGGCGATTCGATGCCGGTTCGGATGATTTGTGTTCCACCTGTGCATTTGTTAAGCTGAAAAACGAAGACGGCGGGAAACCCTTGCCAATACTGGTTAATCACGGGGATCGAAAATTTTTTTAAGAAAAATTGTTATCAGATTTTGCTTGATTGGGGATTTTCTCCGGCCAAAATTTTTTTTCATTTTTTTTCATTTTTTTTTCATTTTTTTTTCATTTTTTTTGAAATATTTTATGAAATTTCCTCTTAAAACCCATTCGATTGACGGTTTTTCATATTTCCCCCGTCTCGTTCATGCCTTCAGTCCGAGAAGTTTCGAGAGGGAGAAAGGGGTCCGTGAGGAATTATTGCTGGGTCGAAAGACTGATCCAAGATCCTCTCCACAGCATCGTCAGTGGTTACTTGAAAATTTAAACATCGACTCAAAAGAACTTTTTTTTGTGAAGCAGGTTCATGGCGATCGGGTTTTTGTTTTGGATGATCCTCAAAAGTCAGCCGATCAAGTGGAGCAGGAAGAGGCAGATGGCTTGATCACTCACCTGACTGATAAGCCGATAGCGGTGCTGACCGCCGATTGCGTTCCAGTCATTCTGTATGACCCTGAAAAGCATGTTACCGGGGTGATCCATGCCGGACGGAAGGGCACCCAAATGAGCATTGTTTCAAAAACTATATCAATGTTATCCAAGATTTACGGGTCCCGCCCCGAAGATGTGGTGATGGCTCTGGGGCCGGCGATTGGGGGCTGCTGTTACGAGGTGGAGGATTCCTGTATCGTACCGTTCCGGGAAAATTATCGGGGATGGGAAGACTTTGTGACCTCTAATTCTCAAAGCCGTTTCATGTTGGATCTCCTGAAAGCCAACGCAATGGATGGTGTGGGGGCGGGAATCCTAAAAGAAAATATCCATCGATCGGGTGAGTGCACCGCCTGCAACAACGACCGATGGTTTTCTTACCGTAAGGAAGGGACGACTGGCAGGATCGTCAGTCTGGCGATGCTCCGTGAGGAACCCGCCCAGGTTTGAGAGGCAGGGGGTCTGCCGTTTTTAGCTGTCGGTCTTGGTGAGAATGGCGTCCACCCGTTTTTCGAAATCTTCTCCAATGGGTTTCACCATGAAATCCGCACCCCCCTCGGCAATGAACTGTTTGATCAATTCAGAATTGGAATAGGCGGTAATCATGGCACAGGGGATTTCAGGTTTCACTTCTCTCATACGCTCGAAGGTCTGCATCCCGTTCATGTTTTTCATCATGAAATCCATGAGGACAAGGTCCACCGGGTTCGATTGCAACATTTCGATTCCCGAATTGCCGTTCACGGCTTCAAGGACCGAATGCCCCGCCTTGGCAAGGCGCCGATTCAAGGTTTTTCGGGTTAACTCATGGTCTTCAACGATCAATATGGTGCTCATTCTTGGCTCCTGATTGTGGTTCTAAGGGTATTGAGAAAGTGAAAAGGCTTCCTTGTCCAAGGGTGCTTTGGACGGAAATCTGTCCACCATGCATTTCCACCAGTTTTTTGGCGATGGCCAGTCCCAGACCGGTGCCGGATGCGGCCCGTGTCGGAGATTCGTCCACCTGACGAAACAAATCAAAGATCACCGTGATGTCATCCTGGGATAAACCCACGCCAGTGTCCTGAATACTGAATACCGCCTGAGAATCCTCTCCGGCGACCTTGATTTTGATACGGCCCTGATCAGTAAATTTAACAGCATTGCTGAGCAGATTGAATATAATTTGTTTGATCCGAATTTTATCAGCACATATTTCAATATTGTCCATTTCCAGCACGATGGGAAGTCCCTTTTGCTTGGCGATAATTTGGTAACCGGAAACCACGTCCTCCACCAGATTTTTGACGGAGAACCATTCCGGATACAACTCCATTTTATTGGCCTCGATTTTGGAAAAATCGAGAAGATCGTCGATCAAGGACAATAGATGCTTGCCGGAATTTTCGATATCCAGGGCAATGGATGCGATTTCGTTCTGTTCCGGGAGTTCGTGTCCCTGAGTTAAAAGCGGTGTGTTGCCCAGCATGACGGTCAGCGGGGTACGCAGTTCGTGAGAAATGACGCTTAAAAAATCTGATTTCAAACGGTTGGATTCCTCGGCTTTTTTCGCCGCCAGCTTCAGGTTCAGCTCCACTTTTTTCTGCTCGGTGATATCGGTGCCAAATCCGATTGTCTCCACCAATTGCCCGCTTTCGTTGAACCGGTGAATATTGCTCCAGGCGACCACCCGGGTTTCGCCGGAACGGGTGAACAACTCCAGTTCCACATTTCGGGCGGGGCCTTTGGATTTGAGCTGGCGTAACTGTTCGACCTGTTTGTCGGATTTTTCCGGAAACAGCGTGCTCCACCAGTTTTTCCCGATCAGTTCGTCGGAAGAGTAACCGGTGGTTTTTTCCACTGCCGGGTTGGTGAAACGGGTGATTCCATCTGGAGACAACCCCACTACTAAAGCGGGAGTGCGTTCGATGACGCGGGCGGTATAATCCCTTTCGTTTCGTAACGCTTCCTCAAAACGTTTGCGCTGGGTAATGTCCCGCACCATGCCCAGGTATAAAGTGGGACGGGGGCTTTGATCGGAGCGGGGGGTTCGCCGCCGCTCGGGCATTTGGATTTCGCTGATGGAGAGGTCGATGGGAAACAACGTTCCATTTTTATGCTCTCCGGTCATTTCGGTGATTTTCCCGATCAGGTTGCGTTGACTGGTCAGGAAGTTGCCCTTGCGCAGGTCGCCTTCCCGGCACAAATTCGGAATCAATAATAGGATGTTTTTGCTGACGGCCGTCTTGGATTGATAACCGAAGATAGACTCCGCCGCCGGGTTGACAGACGTGATGGCCCCGAATCTATCAAACGTGATAATCCCTTCCAGGGCGTTGACCAAAATGGACCGGATTTGTTCTTCGCTGTATTGCAGGGCGTCGAAGTTCCGGGCCCGGTCGATGCCCAGGGATATTTCGTCCGCCGCCTTGGACAGGCCATATTGCATCGTTTTGGTCAGAGGATTGCGGGAAAATAACTCAAAAGCTCCCAGCAATTGCTGGTTGATGACCAATGGGTGGGCATAATAAGAACATACCCCGGCCTTTTGCATCCATTTTTTCTCATTGGCCAAGGCAGGGTCCTCGCTGGGGGTGTGAGTGACATAGGGTTTTCGTTTTTGCGCGAGCTCTCCTATGATTCCTTTTCCCAGGGAAACGGGATCTACCGGGAGGTTCGTCAAATCCTTACTGCCGGCGCAAGCGTGAACTTCCAACATTTCATCATGGGGATAGAAAATCCAGATCCGGACCAGTGCGGCATCGAAAAAATTTTTAAAGGATTCCACACATTGATCCAAAACCTCATGTAAAGAGGTACTCCCTGCCAACGCCGCACCAATTTCAGCACCGAATTCTCCCAGGAACATCCGCTCGGCCAAAGCCGCCTCGGCTTTCCTGCGTTCGGTAATGTTTTCGCCAACGCCTAAAATCCCGATCACTTTTCCCGCTTCATCAAACCGGGGAGACAAAGTCAACTGAACCCAAAGTTTTTGCCCATCCTTGGTGAATTCCTCCACCTCGCAGGTCATTCCCTTTTTTTCCTTGAGAATGTGCTGATGCACCTCCTGGATAGTTTTGCGGCTGTCTCCGCCCTCGGGATAAAGCTTGAGTATTTTTTCCTTACCGACCATTTCCTCGGCGGTATAACCCAGCATATTTTCAGCGCCCTTGTTCCAGAAAATAATGTTGCCCTCAAAATCCGTCCCAAGGATGGAAACGGCGGAAGGACTCTCTAATATATTTTGGAGTGCGGCTTTTTTCTGGCATAATTCCTCTTCTTTCAGCTTCCAGTCCACCGCTTCCAATTTCCACTGGGAAAGCTCACGGCGGAGAGCCTCAATTTCTTCAAGCAGTTCGCCCTTATTCTTGCTTTGGAGTTTGGTATCAATCATTATTTTATTAATAATGTAGGCATTGAATAATCAATTGGGTTGGGAAGATTTGCTTCAAATACTATAGTATTCTAAAGTATACGCAAATCAAAATCTAAATGGGATGGGATAAACCCTTTAAAAATAATGTATTATGGACTAGAGAGATTTTTTGAAGTACCCAAAACGGGGTATTTTCAACTTTTTAAACCAATTTTATTGCCCCATAGGGATGACACAGGATCAGGATGACTGGGAAAAAAGATATTAATCCGATTCCACCTTTGGAAAAGTTTCCGTTTCCGCTGGAGTGGATCAAATCCAACCCACAAAAGGTGGAGGAAGCGTTGTCCCGGATGTCGATACCGGAGCAGGTGCGGTGTGTTCAATCACTGCGGGGCAAGGACCAGATGGACCTGTTGACATTGTCCAGCCAGGCGGTGCCGGTGGCGCGCCTGCTTCCCGAAGAAGATATTTATTTTATGGTTAAGGAAGTGGGCGAGGAGGATGCCCTGCCGGTATTGGCGATCATTTCCGAAAAGCAGGTACAGTATCTGTTTGATATGGAATGGTGGCGGGGCGACAAGTTTCTGCCGCAAAAAGCCATGGATTGGTTGCTGTGGATGGAGAAGGCCAACGACCGGCAACTGCTTCACTGGCTTCTGACCGAGGACTTCGATCAAAAGGTGATGGTTCTGCAATCCCTCATCAAGGTCTTCAAGAAGGATGAAATGACCGATCAGTACGAAGGTGTCGAAAGTTTGGAACATTTCACCCTTGATGGGGTGTTCGACATATTTTTGAAAGTGCCCGACGCCGCTCCCCTGCTTAAAAACCTGTTCAAGCTTCTTTACAGCGAAGACCAGAAAGTGTTTTATGCGCTGATGGAGGCGGTGATCTGGTACCCCATCACTCCTACGGTGGAAACGGCCTACCGCTGGCAGCGTTCCCGTGTCGAAGAAAAGGGGATCGTCCCTTATGAAGATGCGATTGGGGTGTACAGCCTGCTGGATGTGGATGCCCTGAAGCTGGACGCGCCTTCGCATGAAGTGTTTGTCGACCCGGAGTCGCCTTATGCGGTGGCTCCGGTGCATCCTCTGACGGATACCAATCCCTCGACCTTTTTCGGGCAGTGTCTGGCCATGATGAAGAATCATGAACGGGTGAACGCCATCTGCTGGGAGCTGATGTATCTCGCCAACAAGGTGATGGTGGCCGACCAGCAGGAATTCGGCAACCTGGATTCCCACCACGAGACCATGCGCAAGGTGCTGGGCTATATCAATATCGGGTTGGAATTGGGAGCGGGCGGCGATATCGCCAAAGGGGAGTCGCTGTTGAATCAGACTTGGATACAGCCGCTGTTCCAGGTGGGTTACGCGGGGATCATGCGCCTCAAGTGGGAGGGCGAAAAGCTGGTCAAGGAACACGGTCTTCTGCTGGAATATTTACTCACGCCGGGCTACATGGATCATCTGGCCGCTTCCATGGCACGGTTTCCCAAAATCGGGGTTATGCAGGCAGAAGAGACGGAGGAAGTTGAAACCAACATTCAGTGGAGAAATCTGGAGTCCCTGCAGGACATTCAAGTTCTCGAAAACTTTTTGAACCTGGACCGGTTTTATGTCCGGTTCGCCCGGCAAAGTCTGGATTTGTCGCTGGAAAAGATCCAACAATTCCTGGAAGAAGCCCGTTTCCCGGCCAACAAGGAGGATTTGGATGTGAAGGTCCTGACGCTCACCGCGCTGGCGCGGTTCACTCTGTTTAAGAAGATCGAATGCCAGCCTCTGTTGCCTGAGGGAGCCCGGTCGTTTTTACAGGCGATTTTTCATGTGGGGATTTACCAGGACGAATCGAAAGTCGTCAATGACGATATTTTGCAGGCGTTCCGGAAGCGCCTGTTTGAAACCTCCCTCGCCTGGATTCCGGAGGACAAAGAGCGGCTCGACCACTTGTTGCAGGAATGTGTTCATACGCTTCAAACCCAGTTTGGCCGGTTGGACTCTTCCAGGAAAATCGAGTGGCAGTTTACCCGGGGTTTGCTCCTGAAATAGAAAGAGTTTTCCGATTGTTGACGGTGTCCCGGCCAGAGTTCTGCCGTACTGTAAATTTTTATTTTCATATCAATTCAAAAGGGTGATATAGTCTCACTCCGCCCAAGCACGACATCCTTTTTAAGCAATTTAAACTTGTATTGAGGTAAGCATGGCAGAGAGCCCTGAAACCAGAGAAGATCCCAACAAGACCCCGGAGACTGCAGGCGGAGAACCCGGTATCCTGGAAAACTACGGGTCTTTTCCCGTTTGGCTGTTGCGGTTGATTCAACTGATTACTCCCAGCTGTCTGGTCAGCAAAACCCCACCCAAAAAGAAAGACTATCGGATCTAAGATCATCCCATGAGGCCAATCAAACGGGCACTCGTCAGTGTGTCCGACAAAACCGATATCGCCGAATTTGCCAAACAGCTCCATCAGCGAGGCGTAGAAATCCTGTCCACCGGCGGCACGGCGGAGCTGATGAAGAAAAACGGCGTGCCGGTAACGCTCATCTCTGACTACACAGGTTTCCCTGAAATGATGGACGGGCGCATCAAAACCCTCCATCCGAAAGTGCACGGCGGCATTCTCGGACGGCGCGACGTGCCGGCCCACATGGAAGCCATGAAGCAACACGCCATCCAACCCATCGACATGGTGGTGATCAACCTGTATCCCTTCGAGGCCACCATCGCCAAGGCAGGGTGTACGCTGGCGGACGCCATCGAAAATATCGACATCGGCGGACCCGCCATGGTGCGGTCGGCCTCCAAAAATTATAACGATGTCGCCATTGTGGTGAACCCTGCGGATTATGAACGGGTCCTGAAGGAAATGGACGAGAACAACGGAGCGGTGACTCTGGAAACCCGCCAGCGTCTCAGCCGCGATGCGTTTACCATGACTGCCCGCTACGATTCGATGATTTCCGGATATCTGTCCGGCCAGATCGGAGAGGCTTCAAAATTTCCGCCCGGTTATCAAACCGGACTGCTCAAGGTGCAGGATTTGCGTTATGGGGAGAACCCACACCAGGCGGCGGCCCTCTACAAAGAAGCGCAACCGTTGAAAACAGACGCTGTGCAGGCTGAGCAGTTGCAGGGTAAAGAACTCTCCTTCAATAATTATATCGATATGAATGCCGCCTGGGAGTGTGCCCTCGAATTTGAAGAATCCACCGCCGTCATCATCAAACACACCAACCCCTGCGGCACCGCCAGCGGCAAAGAGCAAACGGCAGTATTCATCCAGGCGCGTGAGACCGATCCGGTTTCCGCGTTCGGCGGCGTGTTGGGATTCAACCGGGCTGTCACCCTGACCACCGCTGAAGAAATCGTGAAGAATTTTGTTGAGGTGATCATCGCGCCCGGTTACGAACCGGCGGCGTTGGAGTTGTTCGCCAAAAAGAAGAACGTGCGCGTTATGCAGATGTCCACCATCGAGGGTGTGACGGAGCGGAGCCGGATGGATATGAAACGCATCGGCGGCGGCCTTCTGCTTCAGGATGCGGACGAGTTGACCCTGGACCCGGAAAAACTCAAAGTCGTCAGCAAAGTTCAGCCGGACGACGCCACGCTGGAAGAACTCAAATTCGCCTGGAAGGTGGCCAAGCACGTCAAATCCAACGCCATTGTGTATGCGCGAGGCACCGAGACGGTGGGCATCGGCGCCGGGCAGATGAGCCGGGTCGATTCGGCACGGCTGGCTATCGAGAAAGCCAATAAGGAAGTGAAGGGATGCGTGATGGCCTCCGACGCGTTCTTCCCGTTCCGCGATTCGATTGATGCTGCCGCCGAACGGGGAATCCGCGCCATCATCCAACCCGGTGGTTCCATCCGCGACGAGGAGGTCATTCAGGCGGCGGATGAGCACAAGATCGCCATGGTGTTCACCGGCATTCGCCACTTCAAGCACTGATTCCCCAGGAACCTCTGCAATTCCCCTTCCCTGCCATCAACTTTTTCAGCCATTGATCCGACAATAATAAAGAACGCGGCGTCTCGCACCAGATGTGTTTTGACGGTTCGAATGGTACACTGATTACAATCTCATTGAATCATCAAGGAACTCCTACGGCTCATGGAACGTTGGCTCACTCTATTGCACAGACTCGGAAAGGTGGTGCCACAGGCGCTGACCGTTCTTTTGGTGCTTGCTGTGGCCGCGGCCGCTGTATATGAATGGCAAAAACCGGTCCTGCATCAATTACGGGATAAGGACCTTTACCGTTACGAGCAGATGGTTGACGCAGCGTCACGCCTGCATTGGATCAATGCCTGGAATCAGTACGCTGCGTTGCAGGAAATCAGCCTTGCCGAGTTGCACCGGGAGCGGTACCAGCGCTGGAAACAACAGTGGGCAACCAGCGGGGAATTCCGGCAAAGCATGTTGCGTCAAAAAGCGGAAGCCCGGGAACACATTAAAAAGTCGCAGGCCAGGAAATACGATGATCAGAAGCAGGAGTTGGAACAATACCGCCGAAAACAGGACTCTGCTCTACTGCGCGTGCATTGGGAGCAAGCGACGCCCTGGCAGAAGTCGTTGATCCTCCGCGACCGGTGCGTCCGCTATTTGAATCAGGAATTGGAAGACTACCGCCAGCGCCGCCACGTCAAAGGGTCCCTGCACGGCGCCGCCCGCTTGGCGCAATCGCGCATCGCGAATGTCAGTCCCGGAAGTTTATGCCGGGAAATGGTATCCCTCAGTCATGACACACCCTCCGTTCACCGTGCTTTGGGCAAACTGAAAAAGGGGATGAACTATTATTATTTTGTCCGCTTGTTGGAGGATATCGGCATTTCCGATTCCGAGTTGTTCACCGTGACGGAAAAACTGGAAGGCATGACGCGCGACTTCAACGGATTTTAATCCGGGATTTTCAGGAGTTGTCGGTGTTTTGCTTTTCGGGCTGTTCGGTGGGTCCGCCTGTGATGGCGGTCATCAATTGTTTGATCTCGTTGTTGGTTTTGATCTCCGGCAGTTCGCCCTCGCCGGTTTCTGCGTAGGTCACCAGTTTCCGCAAGGGACGGATGACCAGATTATAAGTGTAAATCCCGCCGATAATTGAAAACAGGCCTCCCAGAATCGCAATCCACGTTGCTTCATTGCTCAGCCGGTTGGTGGTCATGGATAATCGTTCCTTGATCACATTGATTTCGTCTGCCGTCATCGAGGCCGGTTGCATTTGATGGATCACCCGGTCGATCTGCCCCATTTGGATAGACAGGTAAAATGCCATGTATCCGAGAATGGAAACAACTACCAGGTACCCGGTCATGAGCAGGTTGATAATGCTTTTGCGTTCTCCCGGGAGCTCGTCTCTGAAAATTCCTGTCTTCATTGCAAGGGTTCCTATTTCAATTTGAGTGTGGCCCCAAACTACCGTCAAACCAGCGATGAGGTCAATATCTTTTTACCGGCGACCAGCGTGACGCTGGGCCCAGTTTGACATAGATGGAAGAGTTCGATGTGCGCCCAATGATTTTTTCTGGCCGTTAACCGTCAGCAAATCTCCCCCTCGGTAGAGGGTCAGCCCTTCGCTCCTCCTGCTAGGGAGCGGCGGAGGCGGCCCCAGTTGAACGCCGATCCGGGGTCGTACTTTTTTTTGACGCCCTCGCCAGTTCCTCCCTGGACATGGGCATGCCCGAGAATTCCTTTGAAGGTGGAAAAATTTTTGATTTTGCCGAGAGGAGTGCGCTGTTTTTCTTTATCAAAGGGCACTTTGAGGGATATGTTCGGTAGCAGTTGGTTGATCCCGAGGCATAAACGGATGAGGGCCTGATACTGTTCTTCGGTGAAATCCCACATGCGTACCGTTCGTCCGTTGATCTGGCGACTGAAGTAACCGCGTTCGCCGTAGGCACGTGAAGCGAAGGCTTTGAAGTCCGGCGTCCGCAATTTTTTTTGATACTTTTCCGGAATATCGAACCGCCAGCGTCCGTTCACCTTGCGGTAGAGGTCTTTTGGGGCATGATACAGGTCCGATTCTTCGGCCAGGGCTTGCCAGGAGAGGTTGGCAATTTCGATGTGCACGGCGCGTTCGTTGCCTTGCCGGTCGTCTGCCGGGGCGGTATTGGTTTTCCAGTACAGGTCGCAGGTCTGGTAAATGGTACCGTCGAGGTCCAGATAAAAATGGCTGCCTTTGAACGTGCTGTCCTGCAAAATTTGGTGGCAGTGATGGGAGCTGTAACAGACATCATAATGCAGGACGAACTGGTGAACGGATTGTTGGAGTTCCTCGTAAGCCGTTTCCAGATCATTGATTTCGTATTTGGAATACTCGCGTGTGGGCGCGCCGTTCAGTTGCGGATCGTGTTGCGAACAGTGGCGCCGTCCTCTTGGGTGAGGACAGGTGTAACTCTTGGAGTGGTGCCACAGTACCACCGGCGTTTCGATATCCACGGTGTACCCGCACGCCACAATATTCTGGTTGGTTGTCATAGAAAGTAGGCAAGGAAAGGTGAGTGGGGGAGGACCGTCATCCAGCTCATGAGTCCGATTTTGGGTCATCCGCCGGCCGGCCCCAGTGCAGTTTTCGGCGGAGTGTCTGGTAATAGTTTTTGCCCTTGGCCTGGATCAGGCTGACCGGTGTCGGCCCCTGTTTGACCTCCAGCACGTCATCGCGGGACATGGGATACCCGGTTTGTCCATCCAAAGTCACCTGCACTTCCTCCTCAGTTTCAGTGGCGAGCTGCACCTGCAGGGTAGACTGACTGGGAATCACGATAGGCCGGTTGGTCAGCGTAAATGGACAAATGGGACTCAGCACCAGCGCATTCATACTGGGGTGGATGATCGGTCCCCCGGCGGAAAGCGAATACGCGGTCGATCCCGTGGGCGTGGCAATGATCAATCCATCGGCGCGGTACGAAGTCATGTATTGGCTGTTGACGTGTACCTCGAGGTTGACGATGCGAGCGGCGTTTTTGTTGATCACCACGTCGTTCAGGGCGAAATCGTTGTGGACGATTTGTCCGTTCCGTTTGAGGAACACATTCAACAGCATGCGCTGCTCGATGACGGATTCCCCCTTCAACACCTGTTCGAGGGTGTTGTACATATCGGGCAGGGCCACCTCCGTCAGGAAGCCCAGGCTTCCCAGGTTGATAGCGAGGATAGGGACGTCGAACGGATGCGTCAGCCTCGCCACACTCAGCAGGGTGCCATCTCCCCCCAGCACGATGATCAGGTCAGCTTTGGAAGGGATTTCTTCTTTTTTGAGGCCGGGGGTTTCATCAATGATCCCGGCAGTTTCCTGCGCCATCAGGATGTCGTAATTCCTCTCCTTCAGCCACGAGGTGAGCTCCAGAAGAACTTTCCGGCTGATGTCGGGTTTTTGTTTACTGAAAATGCCGATCTTTTTGATGGTATCCACGGTCGCATCCCGGGTGGTTGCAGGTTCAGTTGTCCTATAGGAATAATAAAGAAAAAGAACGGTGGTGCCAAGGGCAAGTTGAATGCAGGGGGTTTTAAGAGGAGATCAAATTACGGAGGAGCGGAGGGCTAGAGATTACCGAAGTCCTGCGGTTTGATGTTGTCCAGCCATCTTTTCCACTGATCCTTGTCCTCCGTATTGGCCTTGGAGGTGTCGGGGAGATCCAGGCTTTTGGCCGCCTCGATAACGGTTTCATTGACATAAATCGGGGCTTTGGCGCGCAGGGCCAGGGCAATGGCGTCGCTGGGTCGGGAATCGATTTTCAGAGTACTCCCGCCGGACATCATGGAAATAACAGCGTAAAAGGTGTTGTCCTTCAGTTCGCTGACCAGAATATGATTGATTTTCCCTTTCATGTCGGAAATGACGTTTCTCATCAAATCATGGGTCATGGGACGGGGGGTGGCAATTTTCTCGATTTCCAGAGCGATGGCGTTGGCCTCAAAAAAACCGACCCAGATCGGCAATGCCCGGTTACCTTCCAAATCCTTCAGAATGATAATGGGCATATTGGTCAGGGGGTCCAGCGTTAGACCTTCCACTTTCATTTCAACCATGAATCGTTCCTTTGCCAGATTTAGGAATTTTGGGGTGACCCGGACCCAGAATCATACGGGAAACCTGTTGGGTTTTCTATAGTTAAGCAATAAATAAAATGTTTGTCAATGTCGCAATTCAAAGCCTTTTTGAGGGAATTCATGGAGGTTTTTAGCGGGTCCGATTTCAACGGCTTTGGATGTGGTTTTTTACGAAGTCCCGAAGCTTTATCTGTACCGGTTCGGGGATTTCAACGGGGGTGAGGGTTTTTCTGCAAAGGTCCGAGGTTTGGCGGTAAGTTTCCAGAAAGGAGACGCAGGGAGGGCAGTCTTTAAAGTGATCTTCCAGAGAGGCTGCTATGTCCGGATTCAAGGTTCCTTCAAAATAATCACACAACAGATCTATACATTCTTTGCAACAAATCATTTCTTTGAGCTCCGGGTTTGATATTCATCAAAATAGTTGGACAGCTTTTTCCGGAGAAAAAGACGTGCCCGATGCAATCGGGATTTGACCGCGGGAATGGTCAAATCCAGAATATCCCCCACTTTTTCTGTTGATAATCCCTCAACATCTCTCAACATAAAAACGACCTTTTCTTTCTCCGGGAGCAGTTCAACGGCTTTTTCAATCACTCCCTTGGTCTCGTTTGAAAACAGCAACGAATCTGTACTTTTCGACCAATCGGAAACTTTTTCGTTTTGGAATCCGGCATGGTTGAAATTGGGCAAGCTTTCGTCCAATGATACGTACTGCTCCTTTTTCTTATTCCTCAGCTTCATGTAGGTCGCGTTCAGAGTGATGCGATACACCCAGCTGGAGAAAGCCGACTTCCCCTGAAACGTGTCGATTTTTCGATAAATCGTCAGAAGCACTTCCTGGGTCACATCTTGCGTATCCATCTGGTTGCGCGTCATGTTGAACGACAGGGCATAAATTTTCCGCTGGTAGAGTTCGAAAATTTTGTCGAACGCTTCCATGTGCCCGGCCTTCATATCCCGGACGAGCATCTCATCCTGCGCTTTTTCTTCCTGAGTCGGCATTGGTGCGTCAGATCCCTTTGAATGGTGTTCTGCGTCCAGTGCCTGGCCGACCCGCTGAAATAATTAGGGTTTAAAATCGATCAGTTTTTAGATGCTCTGGAAGCAGAAACGGTTCTGATTTTCAGAATTTTCAAGCCTCGGAAGCCTTGAACAATATTATGGGAAAACCATTATGAATTCTAGCATCCCAACCGGGAGAGTACAAATGGGGCGCTCTCAAGGGTAAGTTGAGATTCAGAATTAATGCTTTAAATATAATAAGTTATGGAAATAGCCTTTGCGTGGGGATGAGTTGTACGATGCCCATGGAATGTTGAGTCCCGGTTTTCTGCACCCGGTGGCTCCCTCGGAAAACGGCTGAAAGGTTTGTGCTATAATTCCGACTCTTTTGTGATGGAACGTTGGCAACCTTAATAACTAATAAATGATGATCAAGTCTTGTTGGGCCTTTATTTTGGTTTTGGCGCTGATTCCGCTGGATTCGGAAAGGGCATTCGCCCAACTTTTTTCTTCCGAAATCAAGGGCAGTACGGGGTCATGGACTCTGTCCCCTGCCGATGAAATTCAGGTGGCACAGGCATTGCCGGAATCAGGGGATCCGGTGGCTGAACACAGTACTTCATTTCCCAATTTTGAAAGCCGCTTTGCCAAGAAACAATATGAATTTGGTTTCAGTCTGGGGTACGGGTTTACCGTCAACATTCCTCCTGTCGATGCCGCTTCCGACGAGCGGACGCGGATTCGATTCGCTCACTTTTCCCCCAACTTCAAATACAATCTGACCGGGCTTGTAGGGAAATCCGTCTACCGGGGCGCCTTGTATTGGGTGATCGAGGTCCAATTGGCGGCTACCGTAGAAGATCCCACGAGAAATGGCCGGGTGGCGGATGACGCTCCCAATTTTCTGTTTGGTCTGGTGCCTGCGCAATTGGAATACAAATTCCTCAATCCCAACCGATCCTGGGCGCCTTTTCTGTTTGCCGGGATCGGAGGGTCCTGGGGTGAATGGTTTCAGGAAACCAGGGAAATCTCCACCGCGTTCGAATTTACTTTGCAGGGAGGCGCAGGGATCGAATATTTCTTTGACAACGGAACCTCCCTGAATTTCAATTACCGCCTCTGGCACTTGTCCAACTCCAACGTCAAGAGTCCTAACATCGGCCTCAACGCCCACGTGTTCAGCCTGGGTTTCAGTTTTTAGTTTGCGCGGTATCTGCGATCGCAGGCAAAAATTTTCTGCCTCCTTCATCCGACCTGTTATACTGTTTTTTACAATGCTTTCCATAAAACTCCATTCGGGCGTTTGATTATTTTTCGTACTTTTATGAGCTCAACTGTTCCACCAAAAAAGCCAACCCCATCTTCCAA
This sequence comes from Nitrospinaceae bacterium, assembly GCA_965237905.1. Classification (GTDB taxonomy): domain Bacteria; phylum Nitrospinota; class Nitrospinia; order Nitrospinales; family Nitrospinaceae; genus SZUA-226. The sequence continues at coordinate 2,136,201 of OZ250172.1, forward strand.
ACCCGGCCCACTGGACAGGGTATTTAACGCCTTTGAGACCCTGGCGTATTACCATCCGTGGTGGGTCCTATCGGTTTCCCTGATTCTGGCGGCTCTCAGTTTATGGTTTACGGCCACGCACCTCCAGTTCAACACTCTCCGGGAGGATCTGATCTCCAGGGACATAAAGTTCGATGTGGTGTACCAGCAATACCGGGAGCGCTTCAAGGATTTTGACGGCATGATTGTCGTCGTCGAAGGTGAACAACCCGACGCCATGAAACAATTTGCCGATCAATTGGTGGAGCGGTTACAAAGCCAGTCTGAGATATCTTCCGAGATTTATTACAAAGTCGATACGGGTTATTTCAATGATAAGTCCCTGTTGTTCCTGGAGCCGGACGCCCTGGAGCAGTTGGAAGACAAGCTGAGATCACACCAGGACTTTCTGGAGCAGGTGAATGCCTCCCCCGGACTCAACACGCTTCTCACAAGTCTCAACCGCGAAATCAGCGCCGGGGTGGTCGATACTCTGCTCACCGATTTGCTCGGCACGGAGGATGAGGAAGAAGAGAAGGGCGGTGCCGCAGACCTCGGTTTGCTGATCTCCCTGCTTGGGCAAATGACCCGGCATGTGGAGGGCGATACCGGGTACCGCTCGCCTTGGGGGACCTTCCTGGCGGAACAGAACCATCCCTTGCGGGAAGAGGGGTATCTGGTGTCCGATGACGAGAGCTTGCTGTTCATTCTGCTTAATCCGCAGGAGACCGAAGGCGACTTCGCCGGGTCCAAAAATGCGATCGAGGGCATTCGGGCGATCGTCAGAGACCTGGCGCCTGGTTTTCCTAAAGTCAAAGTGGGGATGACAGGGGGCGAAGTGATCTCGTCGGATGAAATGTTCACCACCCATTCCGATGTTAAAAACGCCTCGAAGTATGCCCTGACCGGCGTGGCCCTGCTGTTCATTATTTTTTACCGGCGCGTCACCGAACCGCTTCTCGCGGTGTTCACTTTGCTGGTTTCCATTGCCTGGGCGATGGGGTACACGACCCTGGCCGTCGGCCATCTCAATATCATTTCCGTTGTATTCACCACCATCCTGATCGGACTGGGCATCGATTTTGGAATCCACATTCTTTGCCGTTACCGGGAGGAGCGGCGCATGGGAAACGAGGCCTACCTGGCCATGCGCAACACCCTGCAACAAACCGGGCGCGGCAATCTGGCCGGGGCCGTTACCACCGCCATCGCGTTCGGGGCCATGGTGTTTACCGACTTTGTGGGAATCGTCGAGCTGGGGATTATCGCCGCCGGAGGCATCGTGCTGTGTCTGCTCGGCATGGTGCTGTTGCTACCCGCCTTGATCAGCATAGAGGAACGCTGGCGGAAACCGGTGTACACTCTGCCGGAACGGGTTGAAAAACGTGACGCATTGTTCGAGAAAATGTACTCGCATTATTACCTCATCATCTTCGTGTCGCTGGGTCTCCTGATTGGTTGCGGTTACGTTTCCAAGGATTTGTATTTCGACTACAACCTGCTCAACATGCAGGCCAAGGGGACCGAGGCGGTGCAGTATGAAATGAAGATTATCGAAAATGCCAAGCGTGCTTCCTGGAACGCCGCTCTGGTGGCGGACAATATTGAGGACGCGAAGGCAAAGTACCGGGTTCTCAAAGACATGCCCTCCGTTGGTAAAGTGGAAAGCCTGTTGACGGCGATACCGGAAAACCAGGAAGCTCGCATCCGGAAAGTGACAACGCTCGCTCCTCTCATCGATCCTTTCCAAGTGGAACCGGAAGACGAGCCGTTTTCCCTGCGGGCCATCCAGGCCACGATGAAAAAAGTCCGGTTCAAGCTTCGTAAAAAGGAAAAGGAGGGCACGCAGGATGATGTGTATGAAGCTTCCCGCCAGGCGAGGCAGTTGGATGAAGCTCTTCAGAACACCGATCCCGAAACCGCCGCGACTCGCTTGAAGGAATTTTCGCGAACCCTGTTTGCCGATTACCGGAAAAAGATCGCCGACCTCAAACGTTCCGTCCATCCCACTCCCGTCAAAGTGGAAGAACTGCCGCAGGACCTGAGAGACCGGTTCGTCAGCACCGACGGCAAGTATCTGCTGTTGGTGTATCCCCGCATCAACATCTGGGAACGGGAGGAGATGGAAAAGTTCCTGTACGAAATGCGGCGGATCGATCCCAATGTCACCGGCAGCGCGGTCCATATGTTTGAGTCGACCCGCTTGATGATCGACGGTTACATTCAAGCCGGTTTTTACGCGTTAGCGGCTATTGCCCTGTACCTGATACTGACGCTCCGCAATGTCATGACGACCGCGCTGGTCCTGCTTCCCACACTGGCGGGCGCTATTTTGACGCTGGGGCTCATGCGCCTGACCGACGTCCAGTTCAACCTCGCCAATCTGGTGATTCTACCCCTGATCATTGGCATCGGAGTGGTCGATGGTGTGCACATCCTGCATCGGTATCGTGAAGAGCCGGAGTGTGGGAAGAACGTCATATCGAAAAGTACCGGCCAGGCGGTGATTCTGACTTCGTTGACCACCATGATCGGATTCGGAAGCCTGATGGTGGCGGACCATCAAGGAGTGTACAGCGTCGGCCTGGTTCTCGCTCTGGGGGTGGGCAGTTGTATGATCACCTCCATCACCCTGCTTCCCGCACTCATGAAACTCTGTTCGGCAAGAGGTTGGAAGATATAACCGGCGTAGCGCCGGGGCAAATTTTGCTGGGGCGTTAGTGAGTGATGGTAACTTTAACCTCGCATTCCATAGCTTTTAAAAAATACCTGCGGAGGTACTCCGCCTCCTCGCTAGAGGAGTTATCGTGGGCTGGCGGCGATGTTGCCGCCGTCGACGGTGAACACGCTTCCGGTGGTTTTCTCGGATACCGCCAGGTGTAGAAATGCCTTCGCCACGTCGATGTCCAGCACTTCCCGCCCCAACAGGTTCTGCCGAAAATATTCTTCCGGTTCCAGGCCGCGCGCTTTGGAACGTTCGGCGATGAAGCTGTCGGTGAACATGCTGGTACGGATGCGGTCGGCGTTGATGGCGTTGGAGCGAATACCTTCCTTGCCGTAGTCCAGCGCGTATTGTTTGGTGAGCGCGATCACGGCCGCTTTCGGCAGGGCATAAGGACCGAAACCCTTGCCGGGATTGAAGGCGGCTTTCGATGCGTTGAACAGGAGGATGCCGCCGGTTTTCTGTTTCAGGAAAATATGAACCGCCTGCGCCGCGACTGTCTGGTGCGCGAAAAAATTGAGATCGAAACTGCCCCGCAGGGTTGCGCTGTCGACGTCTCCGATACGGCCTTGCAAGGCATTGCCCGCGTTGGAGATGAGAATGTCCACCCCGCCGTAGGTTTGTACGGCGTCGTCGAACGAGGCCGCCACTGCGTCTTCATCCGTTAAATCCACCGCCCGCCAGGTGACGCCTGCCTTGCTCTCTTTTTGTAAAGCGGTACCGGCTTCCTCCAGGGCTTCGCCGTTCAGGTCCACCAGAACCACATTGGCGCCTTGTTGCGCGAACAGGTGCGCCGTGGCGCGGCCGATGCCCGATGCCGCTCCAGTAATGTACGCGACCTGACCCTGCAGGAGCGGCGGCTGGGCTTTCCCCATTTTGGCCTGCTCCAGTGACCAGTATTCCATATCGAACAGATCGGCGTCGCTCAGCGGCTGGTAGGTGCCGATGTCGAACGCGCTTTGAATGATTTCGATGGTGTGTTCGTAGAGGTCGGCGGCAATTTTTGTTTCCTTCACGGTTTTGCCCATCGTCACCAGCCCCAGACCCGCCACCAGAATGACGCGCGGCAGAGGGTCCAGCTCTTTCAGGTCGACGTCCTTCTTCGCCTGGTTGGTGACGAAGTATTTGTGATAGGCCTTCTCGTAGCGTGCCAACGCTTCCTCCAGTTCGGAGCGCAGGCGTTCCGGGTCGTCCAGATGTTTCGGGTTCAGCAGGAGGGGTTTCTGTTTGGTGCGGATGACGTGGTCGGGCGTAGCGGTGCCGATCTGCGACCATTTTTTGCACTCTTTGCTGGAGGCGAACTCGCGCGCCGGCCCGCTTTTGCGGTGGTGCACTACCCATGAGCTACCGGATTGCTCCCGGTACAGGCCGCGCAGGACCGGGGCGAGGGCTTTTAAAATTTCAGGGTCGTTGGTTGACCCGGAATCGTTGGCAGGGGTCAGCGGCTGGCGCGGTTGATTCTGGATAAAGGTTTCCGCCTGGGTGACCGCTTTGATGTGGGCGTTATAACTCTCTTGCGCCGTTTCGCCGAAGGTGAACAGGCCGTGGTTGATCAATACCAGTCCCACAACCTGCGGGTTTTCCTCGTACGCTTCCGCCGCGGCTTTGGCCAGATCGAATCCCGGCATGATGTACGGCACCACGCCCAGCTCGTCGCCGTAGATTTCCTTGCAGATTTTTTCGGCGTTGGGCTGGTTGGCGATCACCAGAATGACATCGGCATGCGAATGGTCGACGAACTTGTGCGGCAGAAAAGCGTGCAGCAATGTTTCCACCGAAGGATTGGGCGATGACGCGTCCAACAGGTGCGTGCGCTGGTCGTTGACCATGGCTTCGTCGGACAGCGAGGGAAGGGTTCGCAACTGCTTCAGGTAATCGAGTTGGACCCCCGGCAGGCCGGGCGGCTCCAGCGTGTCCAGGTCCCAGCCACTGCCCTTGACGTACAGGACTTCGACTTCCTCGCCCAGCCGGTTTTTGGTGCGCGATTTCACCGAGGTGTTGCCGCCGCCGTGCAGAACTAGTGCCGACTCGACCCCGATCAGACGGGAAGTGTAGACCCGGAGGGCCACATCCTCTGAAACATCGGAATAATACTTGATGGCTTTGTTGGCTTCCTTGTCGTCCCAGCGATTCTCCATTTAATGAAAATAACAAATCCACGCAGGAGAATAAAGAAGATTAAATGCTCCCCCTTGTAAAGGGGCTGGGGGGATTTGGTACCACAGAGGGCACAGAGCCCACAGAGAAAACCTTAAGCAGACAGGATAACGGGATGAACAGGATTCCAAACATCTCCTCTCCCCTCATGGGGAGAGGATTAAGATGAGGGGTGGAGTCCATGTTTTGTAGTTGCTCGATTCATCGAGCGTTATTGAAACCTTCTATGAATGGGCCGCTTATATTAAAGAGAGTCACTCTTCGGTGGAAAACCTGTTGTCAGCCCCGCTTTCGGGCATTAACCTGATAGGGTAGAGAGTTGATAATCAGGGCACGGCTCCGGTCTGATGGGGTGCTTCTATTGAATAATCTTTATAGGAGAAAATCATGCGGAAATTAATTTCCATCATTTTCATTTTGGCACTGAGCGGTTTGGCAGGCTGTACGACAGGAGCTGAACGAGCCGCTGAAGCGGATGCTGATTTTAAAGAGGAACGGTTGAAAATTTTGAAGAAGTACCAGGACTGTGTCGATGAACACCAGGGCGATACAAAAAAGCTTCAATCCTGTGAGCATTATTTGAAAGCCATTGATGCAATGAAGTGAAACGGCCATTCTTGCCTGAATTGACAATACCTGATCGGGAGTTATACTTTAAGTATTCAACCCGGATCATGAGGAAGCGAACGGATGATACCCTCCACCCATCGATTTGTCGGGCCGACTTTAGTTGGATGTGCTGCGTTGTTGATCATCGGGCTGGCGTTTCCCCAAGCCTCAGGCGCGGCCATTTACAAATGGAAGGACGATAACGGGAAACTCCATTTCACGGACCAGCCTTCCAAAATCCCGCTGAAATACCGAAAAGAACACGGCAAGCCTGTTTACAAAACTCTCCCATCAGAAACCCAGGACTCCCCGGCTGGCTCGGCCTCTATCGAAGGTGAGGGGTCGGACAAATTTTACGCGTTTAATAACCTGGGTCAGCGAATGCCCATCATCGTCAGGGACAACACCGTACTATTTGCGTTGGCCACCTGGTGCCCCTATTCGAAAAAGCTGGTCCGGTTTCTGAACAACCCGAGTATTGCGAGAGAAATGAAACATCTCGAGCTCATTTTCATTTTCGAAGACGAGTGGCCGCATATCAAGCAGGGAATTGATGAATCCGTCGGAAAGGGTGGCCTCACCCAAAAGCAAGCCGATGAGCAACTCCAGTATTACAAGAAAAAGGCTGAGGGAAAAATCGTATACAACCCTGCCTTCATAAAGAATTTGCCGGGCAAGCATTACTTCGCTACCTCCGGCGCCACGAAGTTGCAAAAGATTTTCCCGAAAAAAATCCCCCGGGTTTATTCTTCCTCGCAGAAGGATTTCGATCAAGGTGTTAAGAAATGGCTCGGAATCCAATTTGACGACCGGAAGGGCACGCGGGATTATTTAAGGGATGAATACGGAAAATACACCGAGAACTAGAAGTGACACTTCCCTGGGCGGAATAAGCATCACGCGCCTCCGTACCTCCCCTGAAAAAGCCGTACCCAAATCCCTCCAGCCCTCTTCGTAAAGGGGGAGGTATTAATGTCACCCTTTCCTTCGGTAAGTTCAGGACAGGCTAATCGGCTCCGGGCCTTGCCCGTTCCCCTTCTTGATAAGGAGGGGGGAATATTAAAGTTCGCCCCGTCCATAATCAGACCTCGCGGAGCGGCCGGGCGTCACGCTGGAATTGGGCGGGGTTCTATGATATGTTGAGCGTGAATGGCAACCCTAGCGTTTTATCCGGGCCGTGGCGGTACTATGGCCCTTCCGAAGCCCGCTCCGGGCCGGTTTTCTCGTCACCTTGATGCCTCAGGCGCATGCTCGCTAAAATTCACGTTACCTTAAAAAACGGGGTACTCGACTCCCAGGGCAAGGCGGTGCATCACGCCCTCAACGATCTCGGTTACTCCGAGGTACAGGACGTGCACCTGGGCAAGTACATGGAGATTGCGCTGAAAGGCATTTCCGAAAAGGAAGCGCAGACCCGCGTCACGGAAATGTGCGAGAAACTGCTGGCCAATACCGTGATCGAATCCTACCGTTTCACGCTGGAGCCCGCGGAATGACCGTTCGCCCCAGGAGGCAACCATGAAGTGCGGTATCGTCGTTTTCCCCGGTTCCAACTGCGACCATGATTGCTACCACATCCTCAAGCATGTTCTCCAGCTGGAGACCGACTGGATCTGGCACAAGGACGAAGCCCTGAGTTCCTTCGACTTCATTGTTCTTCCCGGCGGATTTTCCTACGGCGACTACCTGCGCCCCGGCGCCATCGCCCGCTTCTCGCCCATCATGAAATCGGTGATCGATTACGCCAACCAGGGCGGCCGCGTGCTGGGCATCTGCAACGGTTTCCAGATTCTGGTGGAATCTGGCCTGCTCCCCGGCGTGCTGATGGATAACGCAGGCCAACGCTTCATTTGCAAAAACCTAACTATCCGCGTGGACAACAACGAGACGCCGTTCACTTCCGAATACACGCCCGGCAGCGTGTTGAAAATACCAATCAATCACGGCCAGGGCCGCTATTTTACCGATGACGATACGTTGAAACGCCTGCAGGACAACGATCAGGTCCTATTCCGTTATTGCGATGCGGAAGGCGGCATACCGGACGAAGCCAATCCCAACGGCTCGCTGGATCATATCGCCGGAGTGGCCAACGCAACTAAAAACGTGATGGGCATGATGCCGCATCCCGAACGCTGTGCCGATCCCCTGTGGCCGGAAGTGGACGGCCAATTGATATTCAAATCCCTCATCGAATCGAGTTTGGCGCATTCATGACCGCTTCCACTCCCATTCCGATCACGCCGGACATCGTGGCCGAGCACGGCCTGTCTCCGGAAGAGTACGCCCGCATTCAGGAGTTGTTGAATCGCGATCCCAACCTGGTCGAGCTGGGAATTTTTTCGGCAATGTGGAGTGAGCATTGCAGTTACAAGAGCTCGCGTCCGCATCTCAAGACGCTTCCGACCGAAGGTCCGCGCGTCATCCAGGGTCCGGGGGAGAACGCCGGGGTGATGGACATCGGCGACGGACTGGCGGCGGTGTTCAAGATCGAAAGCCACAATCATCCATCGTTCATCGAACCCTATCAGGGCGCGGCAACGGGAGTGGGCGGCATCATGCGCGACATATTCACCATGGGTGCGCGTCCTATTGCATCACTCAATTCGCTCCGCTTCGGCGATCCCGAGCACGAAAAAACCCGCTACCTGTTGAATGGCGTGGTCAAAGGCATCGCCGATTACGGCAACTGCATGGGTGTGCCGACCGTCGGCGGCGATATTTATTTCGACGCCTGTTACAATGGCAACATTCTCGTTAATGCATTTTGCCTGGGGCTTGCCAAAGCCGACCGGATTTTTCTCGGCAGTGCATCCGGCGTCGGCAATGCGCTGTTGTACGTCGGCTCGAAGACCGGACGCGATGGCATCCACGGAGCCAGCATGGCCTCGGCCGAGTTCGACGATGCCACCGAAGAAAAGCGCCCGACGGTTCAGGTGGGCGACCCGTTTACCGAAAAGTTATTATTGGAAGCCTGTCTCGAAATCATGAAAAAAGACTGGGTGGTCGGCGTGCAGGATATGGGCGCGGCGGGTTTGTCGTCGTCCTCGTTTGAAATGGCGGAACGCGCCGGCATGGGAATGGAACTCGATTTGGACGCTGTACCCCGGCGCGAAGAGGGCATGAACGCGTACGAGCTCATGCTGTCCGAATCGCAGGAACGTATGCTGTTCGTGGTGGAAAAGGGCCACGAATCCGAGGCCCTCGACATTTTCAGAAAATGGGACCTGGATGTGGCAGTGATCGGGCGGGTGACCGACGACGGCATTTTCCGCGCAAAGGAAAACGGAGTGGAGGTGGTGAACCTGCCCATCGAAACTGTGGTGACGGGCGCGCTGAAATGCGATCGCCCCACGCGCAAGCCGGCTTATCTGGAGGAGATGGGAACGCTCGATTTATCGTCCCGTGAGGTTCCAGCTGACTGCGGGGATGTTTTGAAGCAGCTTTTGGCTTCGCCCACCATCGCTTCCAAGCAGTTTGTGTACGAGCAATATGACCACATGGTGCGGCTGAACACGCTGGTTTTGCCGGGGTCGGATGCGGCAGTGCTCCGTGTTCCGGAAACCGACAAGGCGCTGGCCCTGTCCGTGGATTGCAACCCGCGTTACGGTTATCTCGACCCTTATAGGGGTGCGCAGATTGCCGTGGCCGAGGCCTGCCGAAATGTGGTGTGCGCGGGCGCGGAACCGATCGGCGTGACCAATTGTCTCAACTTTGGCAACCCGGAAAACCCGGAAATCATGTGGCAGTTTCAGGAAGCGGTGCGTGGGTTAGGCGATTTGTGTCGTTTCCTGGATATTCCGGTGGTCAGTGGCAATGTCAGTCTCTATAATGAAACGAAAGGCGAAGCAATTTATCCCACACCGACCATTGCGGTGGTCGGGTTGATGGAAGACCGTTCGCTCCACTGCACCCAGGGTTTCAAGCAGGAAGGGCATGTGATTGGCCTGCTGGGGTCAACCTTGGAGGAGTTGGGCGGCAGTGAGTATCAGAAGCTGTTCTGGAACGAGTGCCGCGGCAAGCCGCCGCTCTTGGACCCGAAAACAGAGCAATCGGTTCATCAGGTTTGTCTGGGTTTGATTCGCAAACAGTTGATCCGCTCGGCGCATGATTGTTCCGAGGGTGGATTGGCGGTGGCCTTGGCCGAGTCTTGTATCACCGGACCGAAGCCTGTGGGAGCGGCCATTGAATTGAATGGAGACATGCGCGCCGATGCCCTGCTGTTCGGAGAATCCCAGTCGCGAATCGTCATTTCATTTTCGGAAGATACGTTGCCTGAGATCGAAGCCCTGGCACAGAAAGCAGGCATTCCATTTTCCGTTTTGGGATTGATGGGTGGCCAGGATTTTCAAATCAAGATCAATCAGAAGGAATCCATTAACCAGAATATTCTCACACTTGAGGATATTTGGAAAAACTCCCTGGGCCGTTATGGAAATCGAGTTGCCTGATAACGACAAGTTTCATGAAGAGTGCGGCGTGGTGGCTGTCTACGGCCATAAGGAAGCGGCCAACCTGGCCTATCTAGGGTTGTACGCCCTTCAGCACCGGGGGCAGGAAAGCGCCGGAATCACGTCCTGTGACCGCGGCCAGATGTACCGGGAAGTCGGCATGGGATTGGTGGCGGATATTTTCAACACCAAGCGCATCAAGCGTCTGCCCGGCAACATGGCGCTGGCCCACAACCGGTATTCCACCGCAGGGGACAGCAAAATCATGAACGCCCAACCCTGCCTGATCAATTACGCCAAGGGCTCGCTGGCTCTGGCGCACAACGGGAATCTCGTCAACGCGAACACGATCCGCGAAGCCCTCGTGGAAGAAGGCGCAATTTCCCAATCCACCAACGACAGCGAAGTGATCGTTCATCTGATCGCCCATTCGCATTCCGAAACGTTTGTCGAACGAGTGGTGGAGGCCCTGCTGGCGGTCAACGGGGCGTACTCGCTGGCGTTGATGACCGATACCGAAATCGTCGCCGCGCGCGATCCCTTCGGGTTTCGTCCGCTGTGTCTGGGTAAACTGGACGGGGGATATATCGTCGCGTCGGAATCCTGTGTCATGGATCTGATCGAAGCGGAGTTTATTCGTGAAATAGAACCTGGCGAGGTGTTGCTGATCAATAAGGATGGTTTGAAATCGTTTTTCCCGTTCCGGAAGATGGAAGTCAAGCGTTGTATCTTTGAGCATATCTATTTTGCGCGCCCGGACAGTTTCCTGTTCGGCGAGAATGTGTACGCTGTGCGCAAGCGCATGGGCATAGCGTTGGCCCGGCAGTCGCCGGTAGCGGCCGATATCGTGGTGCCGGTTCCTGACTCAGGCAATATCTCCGCACTCGGTTACTCGGAAGAGTCGGGCATTCCTTTTGAAATGGGGCTGATCCGTAACCATTATGTGGGGCGGACTTTTATCGAGCCGAAATCACAGATCCGGCATTTCGGCGTGAAGGTGAAGCTGAACGCGGTGAAGGAAATCATCAAAGGCAAGCGGGTGATCATCATCGACGATTCGATTGTGAGGGGAACGACCAGCCGGAAAATTGTCAAGATGGTGCGGGCGGCGGGAGCCAAAGAGGTGCATGTCCGTATCAGTTCACCACCTACCCTGTATCCCTGCTTTTACGGGATCGATACTCCGGATCGCGAACAACTTATCGCTTCCAAGCATACCCTGGAGGAGACCCGCCGTTATGTTACCGCCGATACGCTGGAGTACATCGACATCGACAACATGATGGACACCATGGATAGTGAGAAGTCCACTTACTGCGCGGCCTGCTTTGATGGCAATTACGTGGTGCCGGTGGACGGCAAAGGAACCCAACCGATCCAACTCAACCTGTTCGGAAGCGAAACGAAAGAAGTCTGAACGGCTGACTCCCGCCTTAACGGTTTATTCTTTCCATTTGATGGAACAACCCACGGACGAGACTTGGTCGTCGTTGACCTCTTGGTCCGTGAGGAGGGCTTCGATGGCGTCTTTCAAATCGTGGCGGGTGATTTCATCCGGGTGCTGCCAGTTGTCGTCGACACGGCCCCGGTATTTCAGAGTTCGCTCGATTCCGTAAACATAGATATCCGGCGTGCATACCGCATCATAGGCCTTCGCGGATTCCTGGGAAGCATCGAACAGGTAGGGAAAGGGGAGCTGTTTTTTCTCGGCCAGGGCTTTCATGTTTTCCGGGGAGTCATCGGGATATTTTTCCACGTCATTCACATTGATGCCCACCAACCGCACGGACTGCTCCGCGTATTCGTTTTGCAGGTTGATCAATCGCCTCAGCACGGCTTTCACGTAGGGGCAGTGGTTGCACATGAAAATGATGACCAGGATCTTTTTGTCCCCAAAGTTCATCAGGGAATACGTTTTACCGTCGGTGCCGGGCAGATTGAAATCGGGCGCCGGGGTGCCCAACGGCACCATTGTGGAATGCTCTGCCATGATCGAAAGTCCCCTATCGCTCGAGCCTGTCGAAGATTGAATTTAAGTTATTTACAAAAACGTTCCCTGAGCCGGAGACTGTTAGCTTTTACAGCTCATGCCGGACACTCTACAAGTATAACACGCAGAATGATAAAGAGGGAAGGGGTGCAGGGTCTCTTCGATGGTGTCGCCCATGCGCGCGGGTTCTTCTTCGATCAGGATCGGGCACACGTACACACCCTTGGCCGTCACCATCCGCGAGCTGGCGCACTGCAGGTTGGTGATGGGAAAGCTCTCGAAACATTTCTCGGTGACGCGCTCGTTGGCGTGATACTCGCGTTCGTTCACTGCCAGTTCTCCCATCAGAAACCCGGGCAGGAATTTGACCTGCGGATTGGGAACGTCGTGTCCCCGCATGAACGTCAGAGCTTTCCTTTCCATTGCGGGGTCCTCCTCCTCGTCCCAACTGCGCACCATGGTCAGGTGTGCGGAGAATCCGGCTTCCGCCAGGTAGCGGATGCCGCGCAGAGCCAGCTTGAAGCAGTTTCTGCCGCGAATCGCGTCGTTCTCTTTTTCGTCCAGGCTGTCGAGGCTGACTCTGAATTGTAATTTGTTTTTGGAGCGGGCCTGGAGTTCTGCCAGGCGTTGCGCTTTCTCTTTGCTGATGAGCATCCCGTTGGTCAGCGAGGTGCAGGGACCGTATTCGAGAATCGCTTCGTAAATCTCGAGCAGTTCCGGATTGAGAAACACCTCGCCGCCGGTGATGTAATAATCTTGAATGCCGAGATGCTTCGATTCCTCCAGATGCTTTCGGACCTGCGCCAGGGTCATCAGCGGATGATTGGTATTTTGCGGAGTGCAGCTGATGAAGCAGTGCGTGCAGGTCAGGTTGCACACCGTGCCCCCGACCTGAAGCCACAAGGTATCGAGACCCGCCATCGGCACTTCGGGAATTTTCGCGATCTCAGGTTTCTTTTCCGGTATCGGTATATGCGGCGCAAGATTCATGGGTTCAGCCTAACAGAAGTGGTATTTAATGTTCAACCTGTAACACTATTAGAGGGGAAAATCTGTTGAATCTTGGTCGGTTGTGAGGCAGAAAACTTACAGAAAAACCGGGTTACAGTCCGGCGGATTCGTAGGAGTCGCTGATATTTTTGATGCGCAGTTTGCGGCGCAGGGCGGCGAATCCCTCGGAGGCGGTTTTGCCGAGAGTGGATTGATACACCGGCCGTTGGGCGAGGCGGGCGGTCTTTGGCTTGTCGGTATAAAAGGGCGCGTCCAGCGGGCTGATCCAGCCACTGGCGGGGTACAGCCACTTCAAATTCAGTTTTTCCTTCTGCGCGGTTTTATGGAGATGATCCGCCACCTGTCGCATTTCCTGCAGGTCGTCTTTCAGATGCAGGCCTTGCCCGGGAATTTTAATCAGAGGCAGAATGCCCTGTTTCGATAGGGCGGTGATCTTTTCCAATAATGGTTGCGGATGCTTGAGGTCCAGCACCAGTTCGGTGGTGACGGTACCGGGACCGAACATGCCTGCCGCATATTCGAGGCCCTTCGTTCCCTGTTTGACAGGGAAAGCCGGTTGCGGCGATCCATCCTCTGCGTATTGCTCCAGCGGGAACGCGATCAAATCCACCCCCGCCGCGTAAAATGAATCGATGATCCCGAGGTCATCCGGCGGGAATCCGCGCAGGGCGACAAACGTCCGGAAATTTTTCTTGATGCTTTGCACCAACGGCGCGAGTCGCGAAAACCCCCGGTCCTTTTCTGCGCAATGTTTCATGTTGAGTTGCACCAGGTCCGCCACGCCTTCCTGAAAAGCGGTGCGGATGAGACTCACCGTATCTTCCAGGCTCAGGTTCAACTGGCGCGTGTTGTCTTCCAGGCTCAGGTTGACATTGAGGCAGTACCCGTCGAGTTGAATCAATGCGGATGCCGGGTTGCGGGATGCTTGCGGATCCTTTAAAAATTGGGGCGCAGGAATCACGCCGACTTCCAGCGGACCTTTTTCCAGGTTCAGAACCACTTTGTCATCCTGAACGTCGATCAGGGTGGCTGAACTCTTATCCGGATTCACCCGCGCGCGTACGAAAAAATCCTCCGCCAGCGACAAAACGATACTCTGCCCGTCGCCTTCCGGAAAAATTCCCGGCGCGACGAGGTCGTGGCTCCGCACGTTTTGGGCAAAGGCGACGCCCCGGTGCAGAAGTTCCAGTTTGAGTTGTCCCAGTGTGTTCATGCTATAAACGGTCCAGCAGTTTCTGGTGAATGCCGTCGAATCCGCCGGAGGACATGATCATCACCACATCACCCGGCTGTTGATGTTCGACGATAAAATCGATGATTGCTTCCACCGTCGGTAAGAATTGAGCCTCGCGTCCTTGGGCCCGGATCGTTGCCACTACCTTTTTCGGGTCGAGCCGTTCCTCCGCTTGCAATTTATCCGGCGCGAACAGATCAGCGATGATCGTTTGGTCCGCCAGCCGGAAACTTTCCGGCAAAGACTCCTCGAACGTTTTGCGGCGCGAGGTGGCGGAACGCGGCTCGAACACCGCCCAAATCCGATGCCCCGGCCAGGCGTCTTTCGCCCCTTCCAGCGTCAGGTGGATCGCGGTGGGATGATGCGCGAAATCGTCGATCACCGTCACCCCGTTTTTTTCTCCGATCACTTCCTGGCGGCGCTTGATCCCTTTAAAATTTTTGAGTCCGTCAGCGACCGCATCGGCCGACAGGCCGCACTTGAGGGCCAGGGCCGTCACTGCCGCAGAGTTGAGTATGTTGTGCCGCCCGATCATCGGCAGATGGAAACGGCCCACCTTTTTACCGTGATGGTTCAGGGTGAACTGACCGTGCCCGTCCTCGAAACGGTAATCGGCAACCTGCCAGTCGGCCTGGTCCGAAAACCCATAGGTCTCCACTTCGCATTGTGCCTTATTGATCACATCTTTCGTGTTTTTATCGGAAAATTCAACCAAAAGAAAACCTTTGGGGTCGATTATTTCCATAAATTTCCGAAACGACTCTTTGATATGGTCCAGATCTCGGAAAATATCGGCGTGATCGAATTCGATGCTCGTCAGAATCGCCGCGTAGGGCCGGTAATGGAGAAACTTGGGTCCCTTGTCGAAAAAGGCGGTGTCGTATTCGTCGCCTTCGGTGATGAACCAGTCGCCCTGCGGGAGTTTGTGGTTGGTGTCGAAATTCTTGAGCCAGCCGCCCACCATGAAGCCGGGTTTCTGCCCGCAGGCCTCGAACACCCAACTCAGCATGGCGGAGGTGGTGGTTTTGCCGTGGGTGCCGGTAACCACCAGCGATTTCCGCCCCTCCAGGAAAAACCGCGACAGCGCCTGCGGCATGGATATATACGGGATGTCCGCCGCCTGCACCGCCAGCACTTCCTCATTGTCCTTGGACACCGCGTTGCCGACGACCACCAAGTCGATCTTGCCGGTGATGTTTTCTTTTTTGTAGCCGGGCTTGATTTCGATCCCGATGTTTTCCAGCAGGGTGCTCATTGGGGGATAGATGTTGGTATCCGATCCGGTCACCCGGTATCCCGCCCCTTTCAGGAGCCCGGCGAGGGAGGCCATACCGGTTCCGCAAATGGCAATGATGTATATGTTTTTAATCTCTTTGGGATTCATAGGAATCGGCAATTGTAGGTTTTACCTGGATTAAAGTCAAATGAGGTCTGCGGGATCAGCGGGCGAATTGTTTCAGTTCCGAGAGGTCGTCGATGATCCAGTCGGGTTGGGCGGATTCGAGGGATTCGCGTCCGGCATGACCGTAGGTGACGCCGCAGGTCCGGACGCCCGCCCGCTTGCCGGTTTCGACGTCCACCAGGCTGTCGCCGATCATGAGGGTATCTTCCGGGCGCACCCCATGTTGTTCCAGAATGTGGTGCAGTCCTCCGGGGTCGGGCTTTTTTTCTGCCATCAGATCACCGCCGATGATGGTCGAAAAGGGATCACGGCAGTCCAGCGCGTCCAGAATCTGGGTGATAAAACGGGTGGGCTTGTTGGACAGGATGGTATTCTCTTTATGGGCAAAATGCTCGAGGATCTCGCGGCAGTTCGGGAACAGATCGGTCTGGTCCATCAGGTGTTCTTCATAGTGCCGCATGAAAGCGTCGATGGCGCGGGGCAGGTCGTCGTATCCCGTCCCTTCCAGCGACCGGGTCATCAGGTGGTTCACGCCTTTGCCGATGAAGGTGTACAGTCTTTCCCGGTCGAGTGTTCGCAGTTCCAGTTCCTTCAGGGTCCGATTGACCGAGTCGACGATATCTTTTTTGGTATCGACCAGCGTGCCGTCGAAATCGAACACAAACAATTGGAAGGAAGTCATAAGATCAACGTCACCAGAAATTCAACCGGACTCGGGTTCCGCTTAATCCATGTTGGAGGCGTACCGGTAGGCCCGGACGACATTATCTTTATCGAACAGGACCACCAGTTCCTTGGACTTATCCTTGCCGATCGATTGCCAGGTATCAAATTGATACGTCCACATGGGATTGCCGTTACGCACGCCTTCCTTGAAGGCCACGCCGAACCAATCGAGGATTTGCAATTGGGTGGTGACGCCATTTTGGATTTCATCAACATGGACCACGGGGAAATTTTTGCCCGTCGATCCGCAACCGGCCAGAAACAGCGTGATGAACAATGCGGAAAAGAGGAGAACGCAACGCTTCATGCCAAACCTCCATGGATAGGGATTGAATATTATTTCTCAAACCTGTAAAAGAATAAAAGTTGGTCCGCCCGCCGGGCCAGCGCAACGCTGGACCTAAATTATGAACTGCGCCCAGTGACATTTTTTTGGGGCAATGGTCAGCCAGTTCCCCCTCCGGGCAGGAGGCGGCCTAAGTTTAACAAATTGGAATGCAAATGTGTAACCTCTCCACAACTCTTCCGGCACGACATTTTTATACACTGATTTTATTGGTTTTATTCCTCTGGGCAAGCGCCGGATGTGTTTCCGGCCCGGATCCTTCGGAGCACGATAATGCTGTTTCTCCGAAAGCCGTGGAACCCGCTGTCCCCGAAATGGCGGTACCCGACGGCTACATCGAGCCTATTCCTCCTTTACCGAAAAAGGGATACCTGCTCAAAGAGCTGGCGAAGGACGTTTACTTTTTTTCGAATGGTGTCTACAACAACCTGTTCATCGTGACCTCGGAGGGGATCATCCTCACCGATCCCATTCGCGGTGCCGGTCCTCTGTTGAAGAAAGCCATGGGGGAGGTGACGACGTTTCCCATAAAAATCATGATTTATACCCATCCGCATCTGGATCACATCGGCGATGCCTCCCTGTTTGCCGAGGGGGCGAAGATTATCGCGCACAAGGAAACGCAATTGCTGCTACAGCGGTACAAGGATCCGGCGCGCCCGGTGCCGCAAATCACTTTTGGCGAAAAGTCGGTCATCGAGTTGGGCGGTGTACGGGTCGATTTGATTTATCCCGGCGACGGGCACGGCAAGGGCAACATCATGATCTACCTGCCGCAGAAAAAGATACTCATGTTCGTCGATGTGGCCACGCCGAAATCGGTGCCGTTCAAAAATTTTGGAACAGTCGATATCTACAGCCAGATCGTGGGATTGAAACGGGCTTTGCAGTTGGATTTCGAAACCTATGTCGCCGGGCATTTGTACCGTCCCGGCAAGCGCAGTGAAATGGAGGAGGTGCTGAAGTATTACCTGGCCTCCAAGCGTGCCAACGCCGAGGCGATGCGACGGGTCAATATTCGTGAGGTGATGCAGAAGTCGCAATCGAAAGATATCGAGCGCAAGATGGGGGAATACTACGAGGCGGTGGCGGAGGAGTGTTATCGTCTGTTGAAACCGGAATGGAAACCCCGGCTAATGGGATTCGAGGCCTTCGCCCGCGGCCACTGCGACACCTGGACCGCTTTTCATCGTACCCATAAAGCCCCCTAACCGGACAAGGCAGGCAACTTTCACTGCAGAGGACGCAGAGGGCACAGAGAAAACCAAAGGCAGACAGGTCCTCCCAAACAGGTGATAACCATCAACATCCTGGAGGAACGAATAACGGGATCAGTAGGATAAACAGGATTTCAAAAATCTCCTCTCCCCTTAGGGGAGAGGATTAAGGTGAGGGGTGGAGTGTTAGCTACCAATTATTTCAGATATCAACCCAGATCCTTTGTTTCACTCAGGATGACAAATAATATTGTATTGTCATTCTGAACGCAGTGAAGAATCTGGGTTTATATTGCCTCTGGCCGTAGTCCGTTCAGTTTTACGAGGATTGGTATTATTTGTAAGGTTTTAAACGTTTCCTATACAATACACACGTAATATTATCGGTTTCCAGTGGGTTCCTCTATTGCATTGAGCAGGAAAGGTGTTGCCATGAAAGCGTCTGATCTTTTTGTCCGGTCTCTTGAGCAGGAAGGTGTGGAATATATTTTTGGCGTTCCGGGGGAGGAGAACCTGGATTTGCTGGAATCATTGCGCACTTCAAAAATCCAGTTGATCCTGACGCGTCATGAACAGGGTGCGGGTTTCATGGCCGCGACCTGCGGCCGCCTGACGGGCAAGGTGGGGGTTTGTTTGGCCACGCTGGGACCGGGGGCGACCAACCTGGTGACGGCCGGGGCGTACGCGCAACTGGGCGCCATGCCGATCCTGATGATCTCCGGACAGAAACCCATCTTGAAAAGCAAACAGGGTCGATTTCAGATCATCGATGTGGTGGAGATGATGAAACCGATTACCAAATTTACCAAACAGATCGTGCATGGCAACAGTATCCCGGTGCTGGTCCGGGAAGCGGTGCGCATGGCTCAAGAAGAGCGGCCGGGTGCCGTCCATCTGGAATTGCCGGAAGATATTGCCGCTGAGGAATGTACCACCACGCCGTATGAAGTCATGCAT
Source organism: Nitrospinaceae bacterium (assembly GCA_965237905.1). GTDB lineage: Bacteria > Nitrospinota > Nitrospinia > Nitrospinales > Nitrospinaceae > SZUA-226. Next base: position 2,155,041 of record OZ250172.1, read on the forward strand.
GCCCGGCGGGCACAAGCGGATGAAGCGGTGATCCATCAAGCGGTCGCCATGATCGGTGCTGCAAAACGTCCCCTCCTGCTCATCGGTGCCGGAGCCAACCGCAACCGGACGTGCCGCGCCTTGCGTCAATTGGTCGACAATATGGGGATTTACTTTTTTAATACGCAAATGGGCAAGGGCGTGGTCGATGAGAGGCATCCTCATTTCCTCGGAACGGCGGCACTTTCCAATCAGGATTATCTGCACTGCGCGATCGACCGCGCCGACCTGATTATCAATGTCGGCCATGACGTGATTGAAAAGCCACCGTTCTTCATGGAGGAAGGGGGATCGAAAGTCATTCACATCAATTATTTTTCGGCGCAGGTCGATGAAGTGTATTTTCCGCAAGTGGAAGTGGTGGGAGATATCGCTGGCAGCGTCGAGCGCCTCGCCACCCAACTCAAAAAAATGAAGCACTGGGATTTCGATTATTTTGAGCGGGTCAAGAAAGAGATTGAGCTTCACGTAGAGGAACGAAGCAAGGACGCGCGCTATCCCATTATCCCCCAACACCTGGTGGCACAAGTGCGGAACGCCATGCCGGACGACGGAATCATCACCCTCGACAACGGCGTTTACAAGATTTGGTTCGCCCGGAACTACAAAGCCTATTCCACCAATACGGTTCTGCTGGATAATGCGTTGGCCACCATGGGGGCGGGACTGCCCTCGGCGATGGCCGCCAAAATCGTTCACCCCAATAGAAAAGTCATGGCCATTTGCGGCGATGGCGGGTTTATGATGAACTCCCAGGAAATGGAAACGGCGGTCCGGTTGAAACTGGACCTCGTTGTTCTCATCCTGCGTGACAACGCTTACGGGATGATCAAATGGAAACAGGCGGGAATGGGATTTAAGGATTTCGGTCTGGATTACGGCAATCCCGATTTCGTAAAATACGCCCAGGCTTATGGTGCTGAGGGACACCGTTTGGAATCCACCGAACAACTTGCCAGTTGCCTGCAAAAATGTCTCGATGCTCCGGGGGTGCATCTCGTAGAAGTTCCCGTCGACTATTCCGAAAACGAACGGGTGTTGATCGAAGAGCTGAAAGCGAAAACCTGTATCTTATAAATTAATGTACATTCCCGCGAGGAGCTTTAATGTCCGATAAACTCAAAATCCTTTCCCCGTTCGACGGTCACCTGATTTCGGAAGTCGAATGGGACGACGCCAAAAAGCTGGAGCGCATGCTTACCGCGGCCTATCGGTTGACGCAAAATCCGGACCACACGATCCCAATTCCCCAACGCACCGACATTCTTGAAAAGACTGCGAATCTTGTCGAAGCCAAAGCTGAAGAATTTGCCCGGCAAGCCGCGGAAGAAGGCGGCAAGCCGCTGATCGATTCGCGCGTCGAGCTGGACCGTGCAGTGCAGGGCATTCGGGAGGCGGCGCGCTCCATCAACCAACTGGCGGGCCGCGAGATTCCCATGAACCTGACCGCCTCGTCGATAAACCGGATGGCCACTACCCGGCGCGAACCGATCGGCGTGGTGGCGGCGGTGAGCGCGTTCAATCATCCGTTCAACCTGATTGTGCATCAAGTGGTCCCGGCCGTAGCGGTGGGGTGCCCGGTCATTGTGAAACCGGCGACGACCACGCCGCTCTCGTGTTTCAATCTCGTCAACTGCCTGTACGCAGCCGGGCTTCCCAAAGAATGGTGTCAGATTCTGGTGAGCGATAGGGTGATTGCGGAAAAATTAGTGACCGATTCCCGCACCGCATTTTTTTCTTTCATCGGCTCCGCAAAGGTCGGTTGGCATCTGCGTTCCAAACTGGCGCCCGGAACCCGTTGCACTTTGGAACACGGCGGCGCGGCTCCTGTCATTATGGATGAAGACGCGGATGTGAAAGACGCGTTGCCGTTGCTGGCGAAGGGCGGCTTCTATCATGCCGGGCAGGTTTGTGTGTCCGTGCAACGCGTGTTTGCGCATGAATCCATCGTCGAGGCCGTGGCCGGTGGACTGACCGACCTCGCCAAAAAACTGGTGGTGGGTGATCCAACCGATGCGGCCACGGAAGTGGGCCCTCTCATCTTGGAACGGGAAGTAGACCGTGTGGCCGAATGGGTGGAGGAGGCGCGGTCTGCCGGCGCGAAAGTGTTGACCGGCGGCAAAAAAATCGGGAGCACCTGTTATGCGCCGACGGTTTTGCTGAACCCTCCCGATCAAGTGAAAGTGTCGCGCGAGGAAATTTTCGGTCCTGTCGTTTGCGTCTATGCGTTCAAGGATCGCTTGGAGGCGATCGAGCGCGCCAATCAAATTCCCTACTCGTTTCAAGCCGCCGTGTTTACAAAAAATATCGATACCGCTCTGGACTCCGCGAAACGTTTAAACGCCGCCGCCGTGATGGTGAACGATCACACCGCCTTTCGGGTGGACTGGATGCCGTTCGCGGGACGCAATACCTCGGGCTTGGGGGTAGGCGGCATCCTGCCGACGATGGAGGAGATGACCGAAGAAAAAATGATTGTGTTCCGGTCGCCCGGTATTTAATCCTAATAAAAAGGATCTGTTTATGAATAAGGAAAAACTGGAACCACTCGCCAAGGATTTAAGAAAGGGGCCCCCGCGAAGTCCGAGAGAAGTTTTGGGCGGCTACGTCATTCTCGCCCGCTGTCTGGACAAATGCCGCGCGTTCCTATTGGGAATGAATGGGGAATACAATTACTGGTACTGCTCGTTGTGCGATCAGCTGGAACAATTTTCCGGAGTCGACCACGATCTCATGAAAGAATTTGTGGCAACGGGAGTGACCGATGAAGAAGTCGCGGAATGGTTCAGGGAGCAATCCAAAATCAAAGACCCTATGGAGGTCATCCGCTGGAACAATAAAATGCGGGGCATGCGGTTGAGCGAAATGTCGAACGAGGGGCAGGAATATCTGGAGGGATATATCCTGGAATACCTTCCGTCGCACCCACCCGTTTATGTCTGGTTCGACGTCTATGATGTGGAGGAGGGCCGGTTGTAGCCTACTGGAACGATTTCTTCTGCAATTTCGAAAATGTCCCACATAAAGATAAAAAGTTAAACGCAAAACTTAAATGCGTGTTCTACAGAATAGTTTATATAAGAGGAAACATGGTAGGTGTCTCCTGTTTCATAAATGATTTTTATCACGGTACTATCAGGCCATCGCTTAGGATCATTTTCCAATAATTTTAGTATTGTTTGGGATACTGCATGCTGGATTTCATTAATACCGCGCATTTTTTCTCCGTAAGCAATCTCATTTGAATCAGCTTCGTAAGTATCCCGCCCCATTATTGTCAGCTCGTAGCTCAATAGGACCAGAAAGCGTATTTGTATTTCCAATGAGAGTGTGGAGTAAAGTTTTATGGTTTCCGAACAATTCATATCCTATTAAACCTTCATTATAAGAATAAATAATTAACCTGCAGAGCCCAAAGCAAAAAAAGCCGCCTCTCCGAGATAAAGCAGTCCCGCCACACCTATCCTGACTCTATTTAAAACTTTTCTTGGGCTTTCATCACGGCTGAATAGCAGAGGGATGCCCAAAAGAAACATCGCGAGGAGTATGAAAACGAGCCCAGTTATTGCATCAAAGACAGACTTAAAAAGATAAAGGGGTACTAAAAGGAGTGCCCATAGGATTGGGGACAATAAAACATAGAACTCTTTAAAGAGTTTCATTTGCTTGAATGGTTAATTGGTCGTTTCGAGCCAGGAACATCTTTTCCGGACTAACGCAGAAGTTCCCAGATGCCCGATGCCATGGGCAATCAACTGTATGACTCTTTGATCATTATCATAGCCGTTATGTGCCTCGCCGGGGCTGGCGATATCTCCCAGTCCCAGCACAGAGACGACTTTGGCCACGTTGATGCTGATATTCGTCATTTTCGGGCAGATTCGGGGATCCATTTTTTCCCGCGCAAACTTGGGGGGGATCTCATAACTCAAGAGGTCGTTCGGGTCGCTGAAGGCTAAAATATGCAGTTCCTTGAATAGCCGGTCGTTGTGTTTGTTACCGTCAGGTCGGCAATACTGGTTGATCTGACCCGTCACTTTCGGTTTGTCCCGTCCCAATTGCAGAAGGGGTAATTGGTTGGCCAGCATGATGATCGGGATCTTTTTATTCTTGAGCGCTTTCAGCATGTTCACCACTTGCGGGGGTTCATTGAATTCGCCCTCATTCGAGGTTTCTCCTGCAATCTCCTGCAGGGAATCAATAATGATTCGGCTTCCCAGGCTGTGAGTCACTACCGCGTAATCATCTTCCTGAATTTCTTTGTGCAACGATCGGACTCTGGAATTGCAAAATTTTTTCTGACGCGGCTGGAGATCTCTCCAATCGCCATGAAACATCCAGCAAAAGGATTGAACGACCGAGGCAATAATTTTAGAACGGCTGTTTCCCTGATAGATCATAGGGTCGGGTACATGGGAGTTGATAAACTCCTTCATGATTTTGTTAATGTCCGCTCTTTTGTAGCTGTACTTCTCTGAGCCGTCGTATTCAATTTCCCGTTTTTCCGCCTGGCTGATTTCAGACCAGGTGAGCTCATAGAAAAGCAATTCCCGGGTTCGATTTTTGTTGAAAAATCGGTGCACCGCCAGATGACCCAAAGGTTCATTGCCAAAGGCCGGGTCCGCCAGGTTAATTTCTTTGACTATTTCCTCAGTGACATTCAATTGAAGCCTGCGTGTCAGATGGGTGGAAAACCGGGTTGAATAACCCGGGAGATGATGCCCAATGCCATGGATCATTAAAATTTTCGTTGTGGGGCGATCCTTTGATCTATCTGCAGGAGAAATGAGTTCTCCCTGATTCTTCATAAAGGATTCCAGTCCCCGAAACGCGGGTCCATTGACATCGCAGGCCCGGGTATCTTTTTTATTGTCCTCTCTTTCGAATATTGATTCGGCGATGCCCTTGCTAATGCTGGCACAGCCCGACAAATACAAAGAGAGGATTGCCAGCAATAGAATTCGTATAAAAAAAGGAGTCATGCGTAATCCTGTTCATCCATGTTGATGTGCAAAATACGGATCCTGTTCGATTAACGATATGAAATAGTATAACCGCTCTGCTGCGGTATTTATCTATTTTAAAATAGTTCCACAAAGAAAAATCCGTCCCAAAAGAAGTAAAAAAGCTTCACGATTGCCCTTTTAGAGTGAGTGGGCGGTCCTGATGGTTTTCGTTATTGTAGAAAAGAAGTAAGGGTTAAGAGCCGTGATAAAGCTCGAGGATGGTTGGGACGTGGGTTTGGAAATGGGCGGGCATGCGGCCGCCGAGATGGGTCACCACCTGCGCCGCGCAGTAGGAACCGAGAATTGCCGATTTTTTCAGACCATGATTGTGGATGAGTCCGTGTAGAGATCCGGCGGCATAGAGATCGCCCGCGCCGGTGGTGTCGACCGCCTTCACTGTAAACGGGTCGATATGAATTTTGGCGTGTTGCGAGTTGGCGGCCCATGATCCTTCGGCACCGCGCGTCATGAACAGGGTATCGACCATTCCCTTCAATTCGGCGAAGGCCTCCTCGTCTTTTTCCTCGCCGGTCATGGCTCGCGCTTCAATGTTGTTGCAGAACAGGATGTCCACCTTCCAGCGAATGAAATCGATCAATGATTCCTTGTAGGTGTTGACGACGAACGCGTCGCTCAAAGTAAAAGCGACGGGCACACCGGCCTGGCGCGCGGCATCGGCCATTTTGAGTGCGGCGTCGCGGGTTTCGTCACCCGTCCACAGGTAGCCTTCGATGTATACGGTTCGTGCTTCCTTGACGATGGTATCGTCCACGTTGTCGGGATGCAGTTGTGACGAGATACCGAGGTGTGTGAGCATGGTGCGTTCGCTATCCGGGGTAATGAGGATCAGGCAGGTGCCGGTGCCATCGGTCTTCGCGTCCGGACCGGGAAACCCGACGCCGCAGTCTTTCATGTCGTCCGTGTAATGTTTGCCGAAGGAGTCGTCGGCGACACGTCCCAGGTAATACCCTTTGCCGCCGAGTGCGGAGAAGCCGTGGATGGTGTTGGCGGCGGACCCGCCGGAGGCGATCTTCTGCGTGTGGTTGGAAATTTGCGACAGAATCTGGTCCTGATTTTCCTTGGTGGACAAGGTCATGCCGCCCTTGGTGACTTCCAGAGTGCGTACCAGGTCGTCCGAGACCTGCACTTCGATATCCACCAGCGCGTTGCCGATACCCACCAGATCGTAGCTCATAAGTATTTCCAGTATTGAGAAAGGGTGATTTAAAAGTTTCCTGACCTTATAAAAATAGCTCCGTCAGGACATCTTGGTCAAGAGTAGTGACGAAAGGATACGGCGTGTGACGGAAATTGTCAATTGCATTGAAATTGTTACGCTTGTACAATTTAAAGATGCACTTCACTTCGATTAAAAAACAACTCTTCCTCTCTGTTCTCGCTTTGGCGTTATTTTTGACGCCGGGGTTCGGGCTGGCCGAGGATTATGAGACGGACGCCGACCCCGCTATCGAAAATTTTCGTAACGCGGTCGATTCGATTTTAACGCAGTCCTGTCACAGGGGACTGCGCGTCGGTGCCAAGTTCTATTCGCTGGATCGCCAGCAGGTGATCTACGCCCGCAACAGCGACAGCCTGTTCACGCCTGCGTCCAACATGAAAATGTTCACCTCCGCCATGGCGCTCAAAAAAGTGGGGCCGGATTACCGTTTTCATACCCGTCTGTACACCAACGGCAGAATTCAGGGGACGACACTCAAGGGCGATTTATACATCAAAGGCTTTGGCGATCCCAGCCTGGTAACGGAGCAGATGTGGATTCTGGTAAACGAGTTGAAGAATTTGTCCATCACCAAAATCGAAGGGAACATCATAGCGGACAACAGTTATTTCGACGGGCAGGGCAAGTTGAAAACCTGGACCTCCTACAAGGGTCCCGAGGCCTACCTCGCGCCGACCGGGGCGTTGTCGTTCAACTTCAATACCGTGACGGTTTATGTGGAGCCGGGGAAAAAACCGGGGAACAGGCCACGCGTGGTGGTGGACCCGGATATCGAATATTTCCGCGTCAGAAATAAAGCGGTAACCACCGTGAACAAACGGAGCCGGAGGAAATTGATCGTTAACCGCCTGGAACGCAAAAATCATGACGAGATCGTCATCAAGGGACGGCTTCCCAAAAATGTGGCCCGCAAGAAATTTTATCTGAACGTCACCGATCCGCAGAGGTACACGGCGCTGGCCTTCAAAAGGTTTCTCCATCAAGCTGGGGTGCGGGTGACTGGTAAAGTGAAGAAGGGCCTGGTGCCCGAAGGCGCCAGGATGGTGTTGGACCACGAATCGCCGCCGCTAGGGCAGATTTTGCGCGGCCTCAACAAGTTCAGCAACAACTTCATCGCCGAGCAGATTCTTAAAACTCTGGCGGCTCAATTTATCAGCGAACCGGGAACCACGGAAAATGGCGTCCTGTTACTGCAGGACTACATGCAGGAACTCGGCTTCACCCCCGATCAGTACCGTATGGTCGATGGCTCCGGCCTATCCAAGACCAACCTGGTCACTCCCGATCAGGTGATCGCGCTGTTGGAAGACGCGCACTCCGATCTCAGTATTTTCCCCGAGTTTATTTCCGCGCTGGGTGTGATGGGCCTCGATGGCAGTGTGATCGACCGCATGGACCACAAGAAGGAAGCCCAGAAGATTCGCGTGAAAACGGGAACACTCAACCACGTCAGCGCGTTGTCCGGATACTTTCAATCACAGGACGGCGAACGGTTCGCGTTTTCGATTCTGTTGAACGATGTGAAGTGTTCCAACGGCAAGGCGATGAAACTGCAAGATGAGATTATGGAGATGGCTTTGAAATTTCAGCGGGAGGAAAGCGCTGAAGAAGAGGAGCCCCAGATTCAGTTTGGCGGGGGAATTCTGACGCAGGATTAGTCCCTAAAAATTTTCTGATTTTCTTTCCGGTCTTCCTCGAGTATTTTGTTCCAGTCGCGTTTGATGCGCGGCGCATCCTGAAAATCCTGATAAATTCCCCGGGCCAACTCCAGCCGGTCCACCCCTTCCGGTGCCACCTGGATGTCCAACTGCGCCAGCCCCATATCAAAATCCCGGTTCAGCAGGGACTCGGGATCCATGTCGTACTCCTTTAATGCCTGCTTGACCATTCCCGGTTCGGAACGAAAACGCTTCGCCACTTCGTTGATGTTGGCCGTGCGGTATCCTTTATCCGTGGTGATGCCCAGATGATAAGCACAGAACAACTCGAACGGATCAATGTTGCCGACCTGCTTGCCGCTCTCGCGGGGAGCCGAATTACTCTGGGTTGGGGCCGTCTTTTGGACGGCAGCATCGTTGTTGGGACGGGAATGGGGTTTGTTCCGCGTTTGATTTCGGTTGGGTTTGCCTGATCGGTTTTTGCTGTTAGACGGTTTGTTCTTTCCGCGCGAGCCGGCGCCACTTTTGTTTTCGTTCTTCTTTGCTTTTGGATCCCACTGGTTTCTTTTAACCGTTGGCATATGGGAACTCAAGGTGCTGGTGTCCGAAGCCCAGGCCTGGGAGATTTCGTTTCGGCTTTTGCTACGGGACGAGGAATTGCGCTGGCCGTTGGCGGATCCCTGTCCGTTGCGCTGGCTATTGGAGGAGGAGGTTTTCTGACCGTTGCCGCCCCGCTGATCGTTTTTACCGGTGGGTCTGCGGTTCTTCTGGCCCCGGCGTTGTGAAGAATTGGATTGACCTGGATTTCTCAAAATAAATTCCTTTATAAAATATAAAAATGAAAACTAAACGGCTCTTATGCAGTTAAAGTCTGTAATTCGCCGACCAGCTCCCCGAATTTTCCCAATGCGGTTTCGATCGGCTTGGGAGAGCTCATGTCCACTCCCGCACCCTTCAAAAGATCGATGGGGAATTTGGAACCTCCCGACTTTAAAAAGTTGAGGTAAGCACTCAGTTCCTTTTCGCCGCCGTTGAGGACTTTGTTCGCCAGCGCATAAGCGGCGGAAATACCGGTGGCGTATTTGTAAACGTAAAACCCGAAATAAAAATGCGGGATGCGGAAACACTCGAGTGACAGGCAGGGGTCCAGCACCACGCCGTCGCCGAAATAGGTTTCCATCAGTTTTCTGTAAATGTCCTGGAAGGCGTCCACCGTCATCGGTTGCCCCACTTCGGCGGCCTGGTAAATTTGATGTTCGAACTCGGCGAACATGGTCTGCCGGATCAGCGTGCCGCGGAAATTGTCGATCTCCCGGCAGATCAGGTAAATGCGCATATCGCGGTTGATGTCCTGACTCAAAAAGTATCGTGTCAACAGCGCCTCGTTGAAGGTGGAAGCGACCTCTGCAACGAAAATGGTGTAGTCGGCGTAGATATAAGGTTGATTTTTATTTGAAGAGTGCGAATGCATGGAATGGCCCGCTTCATGCGCGAGGGTGTAGACGCTGTTGATGTTGTCGTCCAGATAGTTCATCAGGATGAACGGATTGGAATCGTAACAGCCGGAGGAGTAGGCGCCGCTTCGCTTGCCCTTGTTTTCATAACGGTCTACCCAGCGCTTATCGAGCAATCCCTCTTTCATGGTGCCGACGTAATCGCTTCCCAGAGGGGCCAGCGCTTCGCATATCTTATCCACCGCCTCCTCGTAAGGCATGTTCCATTGGATGTCCTTCACCAGAGGAACACTGTTGTCGTAGGCGTGCAGTTCGTCCAGACCCAGCATTCGTTTTCGTATATCGAAATACTGATAGAGCGGGCCCAGATGATTGCGCACGGTTTGTATCAAATTGTCGTACACCTCGATGGGAATATTTTCGTAGAACAGGTTCATTTCGCGGACGGAAGGATAGTTTCTCGCCTGCGCGTAAAAAATATCTTTTTTGAGACTGCCGGACAGCAAGGTCGAGTAGGTGAACTTATGATCTTCGTAAGCCTTGTAGAACGTTTCGAAGGCTTCCTTCCGGACCCGCCGGTCTTGCTTTTGCAGGAGACTTTGCAGGTTGCCCTGGGTGATGGCAATCTCTTTTCCTTCTTCGTCTTTCACCGTGCCCAGTTTCAGATCAGCATTGTCCAGCATACCGAACGCATTTTGCGGCGCGCGCGCGATTTCCGATGATGCCGCCAGCAGGGCCTCTTCTTTTTTTGAAAGCGTATGTTTACGGTAGCGCAACTGCCGTTCGAGATACAGTCGATACAGCTCCAAGTCCGGGTGGTCGAGAAATCCCTGCATCGTCGCTTCCGGGATTTCCATGATCTCCGAATTGATAAAACTCCGCGCCTGCTGATATTGGGTCAGCAAGCGGGTGACCTTTTCATAGTTGCCCTGATGGAGGTTGTTGGTTTTATCTTCATCGTTGCGCAGGTGGGCGAAGGTGTGCACCTTCTCCAAGGTCCGGGAAAACGCCATATCGAATTCCAGACAGGCTTTGAGCTTGTCGGCGGATTCTCCCAACGTTCCCTGGAACGATACATACTGTTGCATCTGCGATTCCAGAGATTGGAAATCCGCCTGCCAGGTTTCGGCCGATGCGTACAGGCCGTCCAAATCCCACGTGCCATTCGCCGGGATGGAGTCTCGGGTTGTGAGTTCTGCGATTGCTTCCATGTATTAAAACTTAAACCCAGTGATTGGGGGAAAGTACTCAACCAACTTCAGTAAGAGGGGTCAGGCCAAGGCCTGCTCGATAGTTTTCAAATGAACTTGAAGTTTGGTTTGCTTTTCCGACAGGTCCTTGTGTTTCTGCCGGTCCTTTTCGATAACGTCCGGAGGCGCCTTATCTACGAAATTGGGGTTGGAAAGCTTCTTACTTAAAAATATGATCTCTTTTTCAACTTTTTTCAACTCTTTTTCGATACGCTTTTTTTCCTCTCCAAAATCCATCAAACCTTCCAAAGGTACGATGACCTCCGCGCCGCTCAAAATCGAAGAGGCAGAGACCTTTGGTTTGACCACCGAAGGGCCGACCTCCAGGTCCTCCAGCCGTGCCAGCTCTATGACGTAATGTGCAGAAGTATTGGTGATTAGCTCCTTTTCGGAGTCGTTCGTTCTAATTCGAAGAGGGATTTTGAGGCTGGGTTTCAGGTTCATCTCGCCACGGATATTGCGGGCGGCATTAATGATTTCCATGACCCACTGTAAATGTGTTTCTGCTTCGGCATCCTCACGTTTCGGATCAAATTCGGGGAACGGTGCAACCATTATGCTGTCCCCGTCCTTCGGCAATTTCTGCCAGATCTCCTCGGTGATGAACGGCATGAACGGATGCAGTAATTTCAATGTCGCTTCCAATGCATGAACCAGGACATTCTGGGTAGCATGTTTTTCGTCCGTATTATTCGAATTCAGGCGCGATTTCGAAAGCTCGATATACCAGTCACAAAACTCATTCCAGATAAATTTGTAGAGAGCCGTCGCGGCATCGTTGAACCGAAACGCTTCCAGGGCCACCTGGACGTCCTGCGCGGTGCGGTTGAGGCGGCTGAGGATCCAACGATCCGCCAAGCTCTGGTGCTTGCTGGCTTCCAGTGCGCAGGTGCCCTGGTAATCTTCCAGATTCATAAAAGCGAACCGCGATGCGTTCCACAGCTTGTTGCAGAAGTTGCGGTAGCCGTCGATGCGTTCCTCGTCCAGCTTGATGTCGCGTCCCTGCGCGGCAAATGCCGCCAGCGTGAACCGGAGCGCGTCCGTTCCGTATTGATCCATCACCGCCAAAGGGTCGATGACGTTGCCCTTGGTCTTACTCATCTTTTGTCCTTCGGCATCGCGGATCAGGGCGTGGATATAAACATGGTGAAACGGGATGTCGTCCATGAACTTCAGTCCCATCATGATCATGCGCGCCACCCAAAAGAACAGGATGTCGAACCCGGTACACAGTACGGAGGTGGGGTAGAATCTTTTCAATGACTCGGTTTGATCCGGCCAGCCGAGAGTGGAAAACGGCCACAGGGCGGAGCTGAACCAGGTGTCCAGTACGTCGGTTTCCTGCACGAGGTCGGACCCGCCGCAATGTTTGCAGGCCGACGGTGTTTCGCGTGCCACAGTGAACTCGTTGCATTTTCCACAGGTCCAGGCCGGTATCTGGTGGCCCCACCAGATTTGCCGGGAGATGCACCAGTCGCGGATGTTCTCCATCCATTCAAAATACGTGTTCTCCCAGAATTTTGGAACGATTTGGATAGTCCCGTTACGCACCACCTCGATCGCCGGTTTCGCCAGGGGTTTGGTTTTCACGAACCATTGTTTGGACAGATACGGTTCGACCACCGTCTTGCACCGGTAGCAATGGCCGACCTTATGCGTATGGTCTTCGATCTTGACCAGCAAATCCTGTGTTTTCAAATCTTCGACAATGGCTTTCCGCGCCTCGAACCGATCCTGTCCTTTATAAGGCCCGGCCTTATCGTTCATGCGCGCATCCGTGTCCATGACGTTGATCGATTCCAATTTATGGCGTTGGCCAATTTCAAAGTCGTTGGGATCGTGTGCCGGAGTGACCTTCAATGCGCCGGTGCCGAATTCGGTATCGACGTAACTGTCTTCGATCACCGGCAGTTCCCGTTTCAGCAGAGGCAGGATGACTTTTTTTCCGCCCTGACCCTTGTGCCGCGGGTCTTCCGGGTTGATGGCCACCGCCGTATCGCCCAGCATGGTTTCGGGACGCGTGGTGGCGACGATCAATGCGCCGCTTCCGTCCTTCAACGGATATTTGATATGGTACAAATGTCCCGGTTTTTCCTGGTGCTCGACTTCGAGGTCGGACAACGCGGTGTGGCACCGGGGACAGCAGTTGATGATGTAGTCGCCTTTATAGATCAATCCTTCGTCATAAAGAGAAACGAACACCTCACGCACCGCACGCGACAACCCTTCATCCATCGTGAACCGGTCGCGTTCCCAGTCCAGCGAACAGCCCAATTGCACCAGTTGATGAGTGATGTTGCCGCCGGATTCCTTTTTCCATTGCCAGACGCGCTCGATAAATTTTTCGCGCCCGACTTCCTGGCGATTGGTGCCTTCGGCCTGGAGCTGGCGTTCGACCACGTTCTGCGTGGCGATGCCGGCGTGGTCGGTGCCCGGTTGCCACAGGGTGTTGATGCCGAGCATTCTTTTCCAGCGCGCCATGATGTCCTGCAGGGTATTGTTGAACGCATGGCCCATGTGCAGGGATCCGGTAATGTTAGGCGGCGGGATGGCCATGGAAAATGTTTCACCGTCACGCGCTTCATCGGCATGCGCCAGACGGAGCTTGGCCCAATACTCGAGCCACCGCTTTTCGACATCATGCGGTTGATATTGTTTGTCCAACTGGATCATAGACTGTCTTCTGTTAATCCTGCTTCAATAAAAATCCCACCGAGCCTCAAGGCATTTTTCGGGGTATTCAAAAAAAATATCGGAGGGGTTGCGCTTGCGGGAAAGGAGGGATGTTATCACAAAATCCAGGGAGCGGGAATCCTGTTTCAGGCATCTTTCATTTTTTTGATCGTTTCGATTTCTTCCTGGATGACCTTCCGGATGATTTTTGGCGCTACCTCTCTCAGTACCTGCCGCACGGTTTTTTCGAAGGAAGCCGGAGTATCGTGCCTCGCATCTTCTGGAATCTGGCCTGATATGTAATCCAGATGCTCATCGATGATGCGGTTCGCCAGGGAGGAGCCGGCGGCGTCCCTTGTAGGCGCGGGGCCTTTCTCGGCCTCCGTTTTCGAAATGGGGGTGATTTTCAGTTCTTCCTCAACCGGATGGCTGGCCATGAAAGAAAGCGTTTCTTCGATCAGGTTCGGTTTGGAGCCGGGTTTCCGTTTCGGGGCGTCTTTCAACTCGGATTTGGGGGATGAGAGGACCGATTGAAACATCGAGTTTAAATCACCCATCTTTACTTTAACGGGACGAGTTTCCGCACGGAGAGTTTCCTCCGAGATGTCCGCAGTGATCCCTGGAGTTACTTTTATTTTCGGATTATCCTGGGGCAGTTTTTTATCCTCTCTGGTTTTTTCCGCAGGTCGAGGCCTTTCTTCCCGGGACTTCTCAATTTTTAGTACAGAGGGAGCATCGGTCTCTAAATCGATTTCCTCTATAGAGGGTTTGGAATCTTTGTCTTCAGCGAATAATTGTTTGACCGGGTCGGAAGTGGATTCTTTTGGCTTATTGACGATATCCTTGAACTCGTTTAGGATCACCTCGCTGTTCTCTGGTTCCTGAGGGGATTCGGTTCTCTTTGCCTGCGCTTCTTTTCCCGGTTCGGGTATTTTTAATTGCGATTTGACTTTTTTGAGGATTTCTTCAGTTTTAAAGGGTTTGGAAATAAAATCATCCGCCCGCGAAATTTCCAGTTCCACCTGGTCGATATCCTCAAAATCGCTGGTGAGTAGAATCACCCGGACGGCTCCAAAGGATGGGGAATTTTTGATCTGCCGGCAGAGTTCATATCCGTCGATCCCCGGCAAATGAATGTCTGCGAGAACGATATCGGGTTGAAATTCCCACATATACTCCAGGACGTGTTCGCCTCGGCTGATGCCTTCCACCGTAATGCCCTCATCTTCAAATGCCATGGCCACGATTTTGTGGATGGTGGGGCTTTCGTCGGCTACCAGTATTTTTGCACTCATGGAAAACATCCCTTATTCTGGAACGGGTATCGAAACCGTTTGAGAATAGTCGAATCGCTATTAAGAAACGGGCAGGAAGTCTGCTAACTACTTAAAAAGTATAACACAAGCCTTCTTCGGCGGGCAATGTAGGGAAGGCTCTCAAAGTCCCTGGTTTTTTGCCTCGCTGGATAAGCGGAGTGGTAACATAATTGGAATGGAAATTCGTATGATGTGGACAATGCTCAAGCAGAATCTCCCAATTGGAAAGAGTACCGAGAAAACGGTTTGGGACCGTTGGGCCCGACGGGTAGCGGCCTTTCTAGTGGTTCTGGCCCTCTGGCCACAGGGGGTGCAGGCGGAATACCCGCAATGGGATCTGGCGGCCGACGTCAAGTCACGCTTCAGCACCGGGTGTTCCTCGGTTCAGGAACTGATGACCCAGGCAGAAGCCAGGGGATTGGACAGCCTCTTGTTTGGCGACCACGACCGCAAATCCATTCAATACGGGGTCCCGTATGTGGAGAGAATCCTCCGTATCAAAATGGGCAGTCCTTCCTTATTGGACAACGGCGCGACCACTTACCTGAGCGAGATCAACCAGATCGACCAAACGGATGACACCCTGGTTCTGGTGCCGGGGGTGGAAAGCGCACCGTTTTACTATTGGACAGGCAACCCGCTGGACAAAAACCTCGTTGCCCACAACTGGGACAAGCACCTGCTGATCATCGGCCTTCCTAATTCCCGGGATTATGAAGAACTGCCCACGTTGAACAGCAGTTTCACCACCCGTTACCTGGGAGACGGTTATCTTCTTTTCCTGATATTTTGTATCGCGGCGCTGATCGGTCTTTACGGTTTTATGGGCAAGCGCCGGCGCGGCATCTCTTTTATGTTTGCTCTGGTCATGGCCTTGCTGGCCGCCAATACGCACCCTTTTAAAAGTTCTCCTTTCGATCAGTATCATGGTGACCAGGGAGTCGAGCCTTATCAATACTTGATCGATTACGCGGACTCCAAAGGGGCGCTGGTGTTTTGGAATCATCTGGAAACACCGGTGAGTGACGAACTCCACGGCGATCTGATCCAAGTGAAAACCCGGACGGACAGTCATCCCGAGGACCTGTTGCTGACGCGCCGTTACACCGGATTCCAGGCGATGAGTACTTCCCAGGTATCCGCCGTTGAACCCGGAAAGGAATGGGATCAGGTGCTCATGCAGTATCTCGACGGCAAGCGGGACCGCCCGGTGTGGGGTTACGGTCCCAACGATTTTCGTTGCAGAGGGAAGGATGGGGATCTCTTGGGCGGAGTGCGGACCGTGGTGCTGGCGAAGCAGAAAAGTCGGCCCGCCTTAGTGAAAGCTCTTGGAGCAGGACGCATGTACGCAGTGAAACAGGGAGAGGGCAAGAATCGCCTGTCTCTGGATTCGTTTGAGTTAATAGACTCTGCAACCGGCAACCGGGCGGTGATGGGGGAAGAACTTAAAACCGCGGGCCCACCGGACATAGAACTCAAAATAAATATGACGGACGGTGAATCCAATGCCCGCGCTCATATCCGCCTCATCCGCAATGGTCAGGTGGTGAAACAGGGTTTGCTCAGCCTGCCGTATGAGGGCGTGTGGCAGGATGCCTTACCTCCGCATCGGGGGTATTACCGGTTGTTGGTGGAGGTTGACGCCCACAACCAACTGGTTTCCAATCCCATCTTCTTTAATTCCGGACACAGCCAGAAAACAGAAGTGGCTTCGGCAACGACGGATGCGCTCCCCGCGCCTGATCCTCCACCGGCCTCTCCGGTCAAGGATAGTGCCGTGCCGCTTCCAACCCAGGAAGAAACAGCGCTTGCCCCCGCAACCGAACCCCCGGCTCTCATAGAAAAATATGTAGAAGTGACGGGCCGCGGTGTCCGGCTCCGCAAAGGACCCAGCACCCAGTTCCCGGTGGTGGGGAAAGTTACCCAGGGCGAGCGACTGCTCTTCGTTCGCCGGACGGACGTGATGTTCTACAGCAAACCCTGGATCGTGATTAAAAAAGAGGGGGAACTTGCCTACGTGTGGGAAGGGCTCGTCAAAGAACTGCCGGATGATTAGCGGAATTGATTCACCCGCGTTCCCTTGTTCAGCGTGTACAGAAACAGTGTTTTGTCGGCGCTGACTTTATCCGGAGTCATGCCCTGAATGCAGAACCGGTAACAGAGAATTTTGACCGTAGGTTTCAATTGATCGAGAATGTCCGGGAATAACTTGTCGATGGCCTGGTGGGTGAGGTAGATGAACAGGATGTCGGCCTCCCGATAGTTGGTGTCGAAGATGTTGGCGCGCACGATCTTTACCTTGTCCGGCACTCCCGCAAAGCGCACCCTTAAGTTTGCCAGCCACACCTTGATCGGATCGATTTCGATTCCCGTTCCCAGCAGACCATAATCCTTTGCGGCGGTGATCAACACCCGTCCGTCGCCCGAACCCAGATCGACAATATGTTCTCCCGCCTGCGTTTCGCAGAAATCCAGCGCGCGTTTCAAATCCCTGCGGGAGATCGGATGCCACGGCGAACCGAACAGTGCCGGACCGATCACCATCACCGCTAACAGCAATGCGGCTCCGATGGCAAAAATGGAAATCAAAGTGGTGGTCATAAATTAAGAGGCCGGGGTGTTTTGGATGTCCTCGATTTGCTCGGATAATAGATCCCATTCCTTCGTGAGTTTGCCTTCTTTCCACGCCAGGTCTTTTTGCTGTTCCAGTGTTGCCGTCAGGTCGCTTTTCTGGTTGTCTTCATACAAAGAAGAATCGGCCAGTTTTGTTTCGGCGGTTTGTTTTTCCTGCATGATTGCTTCCAGTTTCTTTTCGACTTGCTTCAGTTGATCTTGGAGGGGCTTGAGCTGGCGGTAACGTTGATTGCGCGCTTCGGCTTCCTGCCGTTTGCGTTGCTTGTCTTTTTTCGAGAAACTCGTTTTCTTCGGAGCGGCGGATTCCAGTTCTGTAGCGGCAACCGTTTCCGCCTCACGCGACTTGGCCCATTCGTAATCGCTGTAACTGCCGACGTATTCTTTGATGTTTCCAGCGTTCACTTCCCACACGCGGTCGATGATGCCGTCCAGAAAATACCGGTCATGCGAGATGGTGACCAGTGTCCCCTCGTAATCCGTCAGCGCCGCCGCCAGCATTTCGCAGGATCGCATGTCGAGGTGGTTGGTGGGCTCATCCAGTAACAGGAACGGGGCGGGGGAAGCGAGCATGCGTGCCAGCGACAGGCGCGATCGCTCCCCGCCGGAAAGCACCGAAACTTTTTTCTGAACGTCATCGCCGGAAAACAGAAACGCGCCGAGGATACTCTGCTTGCGGGTGCGTGGCATATTGCCCGACACTTCTTCCAGCGATTCGAGGACGGTATGATTGCCGTCCAGAGTCTCGATCTGGTGTTGCGCGAAATAGGCGCGGGTGACATTTGTCCCCAGTATGATATCGCCCTTTTCATACTCGATCACTCCCGCCAGCAATTTCAGCAAGGTGGATTTGCCCGCGCCGTTTTCCCCGACCAGTGCCACCTTGAACCCACGTTCTACCAGGATGGAGAAATCACGGTACACCGTCACGTCTCCGTAACTTTTGCACACGTTCTTGACCTCCGCCACAAGGCGGCCGGTGCGCTTCGGTTGCGGAAAACGGAACTGAATCGTCTTCGATTTCTGGAAAGTCTCGACTTTATCCATTTTCTCCAGCATCTTGATTTTACTTTTTACCTGGGTGGCCTTGGAGTTTTTGGCGCGAAAGCGTTCGATGAACTTCTCCACCTGATCGACGCGCCGGGTCTGGTTGGCGGCCTCGGCTTCCAGTTGAGCGATGCGTTCCGCCTTTAATCTTTCGTAGGTGTCGTAAGTACCCGTGTAAACACCCAGCTTGCCGCGGTCGAGTTCGATGATGCGGCCCACCAGCGCATTCAGAAAACGCCGGTCATGAGAGATGAGCAGAATGCTTCCATCATAATTTTTAAGAAACGATTCCAGCCAGATGACGGATTGCAGGTCGAGGTGGTTGGTCGGTTCGTCGAGCAGGAGTACATCCGGGTTCTGCAACAACAGCCGCGCCAGTTCCGCCCGCATGCGCCAGCCACCGGAAAACTTTTCGAGCGGTTGATCCAATTGATCGATCTTGAAGGACAGTCCCAGAAGGATTGTTTTGGCGCGGGATTCGCGTTCGTAACCGCCCAGCCGTTCAAACTCGTGTTGCAGGCGACCGTAGCGTTTGCTCCATTCCTCCGGCGCGCGCTCATGATATTCCGAGTCGTTTTCCAATTGGTTCATTTCCTGTTGGACGTCACTGAAGTGGGAGTCGCCGTGGACCACGCGATCCAGCACCGTACCTCTGGCCAATTGGAGTTCCTGCGCCAGCATGGCGGTGCGGGCGCCCTTGCGCAGAACGATTTTGCCCCCGTCCAGTTCTTCCTGATTCACAATGGCGCGGAAGAGCGTGGTTTTGCCCATACCGTTTTCGCCGATCAGGCCGATGCGCTCCTTCGGCCTCAGGTGAAAAGTGATGTCGTCGAACAGCACCTTGGGGCCGAATTGTTTTTTGAGATTCTGCAGATAAATCATGGAGTGAACAAACCGATCACCGCTGTTGGCGGAGTTTGGGGTTATAGGCTTCGCGCAATCCCTCGCCGCACAGGTTGAACGCCAGCACCACGAACAGGATGGTGAAGCCCGGAATGAACGTCAGCCACGGCGCATCAAAGATGTAACCTTTGCCGTCGGACAGAATATTTCCCCACGTTGCGTCCGGCGGTTGCACGCCGAAGCCGAGAAAACTGAGGGCCGACTCGGTCAGGATCGCCGTTGCCACGCCGATGGTGGCGGACACCAGCACCGGCGCGATGGCGTTGGGCACGATGTGTTGAAAGATGATGCGCATTTCCGGGATGGCCTGACTGCGTGCGGCCATCACATAATCCTGTTCGCGCAGGGACAAAAACTCGGCGCGCACCAGACGCGCGGTGCCCATCCAGCTGGTGAGGCCGATAACGATCATAATGTTATAGATGCTGGGCGGTAATAACGCAACCACCGTTAAAATCAAAAAGAAGGTGGGGAAGCACAGCATGAGGTCGACGAACCGCATGATCAATGTGTCGACAGTAATGAGTCCCAACCGGATGCGGCCGTAAAACCCCGCCAGTCCGCCCAGCAGAATGCCGACGAAAACCGAAATGCCCACGGCCACGAAACCGATGGTGAGGGACACCGGGGTGCCCTCCAGCATACGCGAAAACACATCGCGCCCCAGCTCATCGGTGCCCAACAGGTAGATGCCGAAGGGAGGCGCGTCTTCCGGTTGGACGAGATCACTTTTAAACGGCGTCATGGGCTGTAGGAAC
Organism: Nitrospinaceae bacterium; assembly: GCA_965237905.1. GTDB lineage: Bacteria > Nitrospinota > Nitrospinia > Nitrospinales > Nitrospinaceae > SZUA-226. The sequence goes on from OZ250172.1 coordinate 2,175,016, forward strand.
TTTTCCGACAGACGCACGGTGGCCGGATTGAAAGGCGGGCTGTATTGAGTCAGAAGTACTGCGGCAATGGATAGAATCAACAGAAAAACCAGAAACCACAGACTGAACACGGCGCCCCGGTTCTTTCGAAAGAGATTCCACTTTTCGCGAAACGGGCTGATCTGCAGTTCCGTCAAAGGTCCGCCGCTTTGTTCCACTAGTTCCATAGGTTCCTCACTACTGCAATTTGATTCTCGGGTCCGCCACCGCGTACAAAATGTCCGATACAAAAGTTCCGATCAAAGTCAGAATGGCGGTGATGAAGTTCAGAGTTAAGATGACGGGAAAATCCCGGTTGAGAATAGCCTCGAATCCCAGTCGTCCCAATCCCGGCCAGGAGAAAATTTGCTCAATGATCACGGACCCTCCGATGAGGCCGGGAATCATCAGGCCGAACATGGTGATGAAGGGCAATAGCGCATTGCGCAGGCCATGTTTGTAAATCACCACTTCCTCCGACAATCCCTTGGCGCGGGCGGTGCGGATGTAATCCATGTGAATGACTTCCAGCATCTGCGACCGAACATAGCGGGACAGCACAGCGATCATCCCAGACGCGAAGATCAGTGCAGGAATCGTGAGGTGCCAGATGCGGTCCATCGATTGAAACCACGGACCCGCGTCTTCCAGTCCGAAAGTGCTTATGCCGATCACCGGAACGTCGAATACCTTCACCACCCCAATGATGCAAATATATGCCAGGAAAAATCCCGGAAAAGAAATAAAGATGTAGGAGAGTAATGTGCCTCCCCGGTCTAACAGCGAGCCGCGCCGCAACGCTGATTGGATTCCAATAGGAAACGCGATGCACCAGGTGATCAGGGTGGTCACCAGAAACAGCGGCAGGGAGTTGAGAAACCGGCCCCATATTTTTTCGAGGACGGGCTGGTTGTCTTTGAACGATTTGAGTTGGCCGGTGAACAGGTCCCGCATCCAGTAGGCGTATTGTGCGTACAGGGGATCGTCCAGATGGAATGCGGCGCGGATGCGGGCGATGTCCTCCGGTTTCATGCGCGGGTTGGACGGGTCCACCAGGCTGGGGTCGCCGGGCGCGAGGTGGACCACCGAATGCGCGATGATCGAGATGAACACCAGCAGGATCAGCCGTTGGCCTATGTTGCGTACCAGAAATGCGGTCATGGATTGGTTTCTTCCGTATGGGTTCTGCTATAATTCGTCGCATGGACATTATACAGATCGCCCGCTACCTCGACCAGCTATTGGATATCGAAAACATCAAGGACTCGCCCCGCGCAGTGAATGGCCTGCAGGTGCAGAATAAAGGAGCCATCCGCAAGGTGGGCCTGGCGGTGGATGCGTGCCAGGCGACAATCGAAATGGCCATCAAGCGCGACTGCCAGATGATGTTCGTTCATCACGGGATTTTCTGGGGCGGCCTGCAACCCGTGCAGGGACCGCATTACGACAAACTGTCGGCGATGATCCGGGCCGACCTGGGGCTGTACTCAGCCCACCTGCCACTGGACATGCACCCTGTCCTCGGCAACAACCGCGCGTTGGCGGACAAGATCGGCCTCGAACATGCGGAAGTGTTTGGCGAATACGAAGGCCAACTCATCGGCCTCAAAGGCAAGGTGAAGCGGCAATCCGCAAAGAAACTGGGACAGACCCTCGAAAAACAATTGGGCGCTCCGGTGAAAGTGATCGGCGACGGCGACGTGGAGCGGGTCGGGCTGGTCACCGGCGGCGCGGGGGATATCGTCGGCCAGGCGGTGAAGGAGGGGCTCGACTGCTACATCACCGGCGAGGGTGAGAATCATCAGTATCACGAAGCGATCGAAGGCGGATGCGTGCTCATGTTCGCCGGCCACTACGCAACCGAGACTGGCGGCGTCCAAGCCGTCGGCAAACACCTCGAACAACAATTCGGCCTCGCTACCGAATTCCTCGATTACCCGACGGGTCTCTAAAAACTATTTTTTAGCCAAGATTGCAGGATGGAAGAGATAAGAAAAACGGCCTCTTTGTGCTGATGTTGGCTTAGACTATAAGCGTCTCCTCAGAGAGCAATCAAATTTTTTCATAAGCTGATTTTCTGCGAAATCAATACTCGTAATAAAGAAAGAGAATCGATTGCTTTTTAACTCACATATTTTTATCTTCCTTTTTTTGCCAGTGACGCTGATAGTTTTCTTTGCCATTGGCAAGCGCGGACACCATAAAATCGCCATCTCATGGCTGGTGGGGGCTTCTCTCTTTTTTTATGGCTGGTGGAATCCTGCCTATCTCGGTTTGATCCTGGGTTCCATGCTCTTCAATTACGCAATCGGTGTGGCCTTAAGTAATCATGGGAGGGAATCCTCAAAAACAGGGCTACTGGTTTTTGGTATTGCGGCCAACCTTGGAGTGCTGGGATATTTCAAGTATGCGAATTTTTTCGTCAACAATTTGAACTCAGCCATTGGCACGGACTTTCATTTAGAGACCATCATTCTTCCACTCGCCATCTCCTTTTTCACCTTCCAGCAAATCACCTATCTTGTGGATTCGTATAAGAGAGAAACCCAGGAACCTGACTTCCTTCGATATTGTTTGTTTGTGACCTTTTTCCCTCAGCTTATTGCGGGTCCGATTGTTCATCATAAAGAAATGATTCCCCAGTATGCGAAGGATCGTATCTATTCCCCGAACCAGGAGTATCTGGCTACCGGGGTTACTATTTTCATTATCGGGCTGTTCAAGAAAGTTGTTCTTGCAGATGGCATTGCGGCGTATGCGACGCCTGTTTTTAATGCGGCAGAGGTGGGAACTGCGCTCACTTTCTTCGAAGCATGGATTGGAGCACTGGCCTATACTTTCCAGCTCTATTTTGATTTCTCCGGCTACTCCGATATGGCCATCGGGTTGGGTAGAATGTTTGGAATTCGGTTGCCGTTGAATTTCAATTCGCCGTATAAAGCCAAAAATATTATAGAATTCTGGCGGTGTTGGCATATGACACTGTCCCGCTTCCTGAAGGATTATCTTTACATTCCCCTTGGCGGGAATAGAAAAGGAACAGTAAGACGATATACCAATATAATGATAACGATGCTTCTGGGAGGGCTGTGGCATGGCGCTGGATGGACGTTTGTCGTATGGGGGGCTTTGCATGGATTGTATCTTTTAATAAACCATGGTTGGCATGCTTTACGTCGAAGTCTGGGACATGATCTGAAAAGAACATCGCGGTTCGGGCGTGGAACGGCTCAGATCGTCACTTTTACCGCGATCGTTATCGGTTGGGTGTTTTTCAGGGCGGAGACCTTCGATGGGTCGATTAATATACTGTCAGCAATGTTTGGAGGGAACGGCATTTCTTTTGATGGGATGTTTTTAAACAATGTCCTTGCTGATCCACTGTTAGGGATTGGCATGATCCTGGTTCTATTTTTAATTGCATGGTATGCACCCAACAGTGCCGAATATGTACTGGGGGGTCCAAGAAACACTTTTGTCTGGAAGCCAACCTTTAAACATGCCGTTTTGATAGCAACAATGTTCTGCGTCAGCTTCTTTCATGTAAAAGGCTATTCCGAGTTTCTGTATTTTCAATTTTAAATTTTATTTGAGAACGTGTAAATGCAAACAGCCGCATCCTCAAGAGAATACGCAAAATACAACGCCCTCGTATTTGTTATGAGTTTTGCGGTGCTGTCGGCCGTGGTTTTTTCTATTATTCAAATAACAGATGATTATAAAGACGGTCACGCGCTTATCGATAAGGCCGTTCATTGGCAGTCGCTCACCAAAGGAACGGTTGGGTTATCAAGCAAGAAAATGACTGCATTCAAGATTTTGTCGGGGCGGATTTATCTTGATAAAAATAATGTCAACACTTTAGTGCTTGGGTCTTCTACCATGATGGGTATTCGTGATGAAATATTTCCGAAAGGTTTGAAGGTATATAACTATAGCAAGAATTTTAATCCTCTAAAGAAGACCATTGGAGAAGCTTACTATTTTGTAGGGCGATACGATAATGTTAAGTGGGTTATTATAGGGCTGGATTTTAGTTTAGGAATGGTGTTCGAGGATTTTAAAATAGTAAAATATAATGCTGATGTGGAAGATGAAGAGGTTTCTTTTAGTGATATTTTTGCTGATGCGATTACCCTGTCCCGGCTGAAGATCACATTAAAAAATATTCGGGCGGATCTATTTTCAGGCAAAAGGGGATACTCATGCCCTGAAAATGACGGAATGGGTGGAGACTTCGGAGCTGTCCTGGCGCCCCGCCGGTGTAACGGACTTCGCTATGATGGGAGCGCGACTTTCAATTACCGTAGGATGAATCAAGCGCAATGGAAACGTCGATTAAGCGAAAATGGTTTGAGTTGGTATATCAACAAGCTGGAGCAATCAGGAGAAGAAGTGAACGAGAATTATTTAAAGCATCTTAGGATAATCAACGATATATTAATGAGCCGGTCAGGGGGGTTGATAATGGTTTCCCCACCGCTAATGCCTAATGCGGAAAACATAATATTAAAAAGCGCGGCGGGCAAGTACCTGGAAAATTATAAAAAAGAGATCAATCGTTTGGCGTCGTTGAATAAGATAAGATTTATTGATGCCGGAAAGTCTGAGGAGTATGGATGTGTTCCTGAGGAATTTTATGACGCTCATCATGCTTTAGCTCAATGCTATTCTAAAATATTTGACCGGTTTTTTAAAAATAACAGAGATGTTTTTTAAGCGCGTTGTGGGTGTTTTCTGAGATGAGTGTCCGTGGTCTTTTGATTTTCCGGCGCATAAAAAATAACTGCATGGGTTTGAGCATATTCGCCGTCCACTATGCGACGGAGACCGGCGGCGTGCAAGCCGTCGGCAAACACCTCGAACAACAGTTTGGCCTTGAGACTGAATTCCTCGATTACCCGACAGGTTTGTGAAAATATTCCTTCCCAGAATCTGGATTCTCCGTTGCCCTCTGACTTCTGAAAAGGAAGAACAGAGTCACGCCTCTTTTTTTAACCACCCTATTTTCCCTTTTTCCAGTTGTTTTTCATCGCTAAAACATTGCCCAGCTGGGGCGAAATAATAAGTTGTCATCCGGTCTTCCTCCTTTTATCCTGAGTGCATACAAAGGAGAATTTTATGAAGAAATTTTTTATCGGGATAATATTTATTCTATTGGCCAGTGCGGTTGCATTGGGCGTTAACCACTTTGTGCAACCTGATTCTAATGACGATGCAATAGAAGCTCACTTGGATAAGGATTTCTCAAAGGTATTTAAAATGACCAAGGTACTGGCAGAAAAGGGAAATACCACATCGCAATTCGAACTGGGAGTTATGTATGATGGTGGCGAAGGAGTTGCTCAGGATTTCAAAGAAGCAGCAAAGTGGTATCGCAAAGCTGGAGAGAAAGGGCATGTCTCAAGTCAATACAATCTTGGAGTTATGTATCAAGATGGCGAAGGAGTTGCTCAGGATTTCAAGGAAACGTTGAAATGGTACCACAAAGCAGCAGAGCAGGGACATGCTGTTGCCCAAAACAATCTTGGGGTGTTGTATTACGGAGGAGAAGGTATTGCCGGGGATCACAAGAAAGCCTTTAAGTGGTTTCGGAAGGCTGCCGAGCAAGGGAATATTCCTTCCCAATTTCATCTTGCTTTTATGTATGACGAAGGCGAAGGTGTTGCTGAGGATAAAAGAGAAGCGGTGAAGTGGTACCTCAAGGCTGCCGAGCAAGGAAATGCTCTTTCCCAACTCACCCTTGCAACGATGTATAAAGAGGGTCGCGGTGTCCCTCAAAATAATAAGGAAGCTGCGAAATGGTACAGGAAGGCTGCCGAGCAAGGAAATGCTCTTGCCCAACTCATCCTTGCAGAGATGTATAAAGAGGGACGCGGCGTTCCTAAAGACAAGAATAAAGCTGCAAAGTGGTACCGAAAGGCTATCGAGCAGAGGAGTGTTCAAAACTAGTGCAGGCAGAGTCGAATGTTTGAAAAAGACGAAGGTATTCCCCAAAGTAAAACGGAGATAATTGAATTTTGTAGAGAGAGGATTAGAAGCTAAACCGGTATTTGTCGAACAGTTCCATCGAGACTACGGTGACGTCTTCTTTTTTGACTTCGGCCTCGATGCGTTTGATGGCCATCTCCCGGATGAAGGGGATGGGGATTTTCATGACCTTGGCCTTGGCGTCGTCCTGCCAGGTCAATTCGAAATCCGGCTCCTCGTCCTGCTGTGCATCGTAATCGACGTCCCTCTGCTTGTCTTCTTCCGTCACTTCCATGCCCATCGCTTCTTTCGCGGAGGCGGGCATGACGTTGCTGAACACTTCATCGATGATATCGGGGGTGATCATTTTATCGCCCCGCTGACGGGCGCGGCCTTCGATGGTCTGCTTGGCCATGCCGAGCACAAACGGCGGCACCTTCTCCATTTTCTCCATGGCTTCCTGGGACCACGGCATGCCGCTGGTCGGGGCGGTTTCCATATAATTTTTGAACTTGTCAACGATGTCTTCCTTCTTCTCGGTGCGCAGGGAGAGGAAGTCCTGAATTTCCTCGATGACCTCCACCTTGCGCGGGCTCTCAGCCATTTTCTGTTTGGCGACGTCGAACGCGCCCATCGACAGCTCCTCGAAGCCAAACTGCTTGACGCGCTTGGAGACCAGCATCATCGACTCGTTGCGGATTTCCGTAAGGAAGTCGGAGGTGATGTATTTGAAGTTGCGCTTGACCGCGCGCTGGACCATGACCTTGCGGATGCCGGGCCTCACGAATTCCGGCGCGTGCTTGACCCGCTCCCAGGCCTCGACGGTCCACTCCACGCCCATTTCGTCGGCGTAGGGATGGTCGACGCGGTCCGATTCGGCGATTTCCTTTTCGTGTGCGGTATAATCCTCGGCCATACTGCAATTCCTTCCGGTTCGGGCTTGGCAAACCCCGCATTTTGATTTATGGTTGGTCAGGCTTTCCCTGTCCATAAAACTACTGAAACACCGGTTTAATGTCAATCCATTTAAGGGATTTTTGAACGTGACGACTCCTGCCCAGCCCTCACGGCTGGTTTACCTCTATTTCTTCATTTCCGGGATCACCGCACTGGTCTACGAGATCATCTGGACGCGCCAGCTGACGCTGGTGTTCGGGCACACAGTATACTCGGTATCCATTGTTCTATCAGCGTTTATGGCGGGGCTGGGGTTCGGCAGTTACGTCTGGGGCCACATGATCGACCGGGCGGTGGCGAAGCAGGAGGAGACTCCCCCCTTGCTCGTGTATGGGAGGATCGAAATCCTCATTTTTGCGGCCAGCGCCGTGTTGTCGCTGATCTTCTCGGAATTTCATGTGGTGTACGCGTGGATGCACCGCTGGTTGCCGGAATCGCCGGCGCTGTTCAACGCCGTCAAGGCGGTACTGGCGTTTCTTCTGATGTTCATCCCAACGACATTTATGGGTGCGACCCTGCCGATCATCAGCAAATATTACGTGACCGACAACACCCGCCTCGGCACGCAGATCGGATATTTGTATTCCATCAACACCCTGGGCGCGGCGGTGGGATGCGTGTTGACCGGCTTTATATTCATTTCCACGTTCGGGGTTCTACAGACGGCGTTGTTCGCATCCTGCGTCAACCTCATCATCGGTATCGGCTGTATCCGCATTTACCAGGAAGAACATCCCGGTGAAAAAGTGCCGTGGCGTCTGCCTAAAATTGAGTGGCCTTCGATGACACTGAGTGCCGAACAAAAAAAGTGGATGGGCATCAGTTTTGTCTGTGGTTTTACCGCACTAGCGTATGAAGTGTTGTGGACGCGCTTGCTCGTGTTCAGTATCGCCAGCACGGTGTACTCCTTCAGCCTGATGCTGGCGGTGTTCCTGCTCGGCATTGGCATCGGCAGTCTGGTGGTGGTGCCGCTGATGGCGCGTGTCTCTTCTTTACGAACTGTATTGATTGCTCTGCAGGCGGGCATCGGTGTTTATGTGCTGTTCACGTTATTTTCGATGGAGAGTCTGCTGTCCGCCCCGTGGAACAGTTACAATCTGACAAATCCCGGCAAAACCTTTCTCCATTATTTTAAAGACTCAGCGACGTTGATGCTATTGCCGGCGTTGCTGTTCGGGATGAATTTCCCGGTGCTCATCAAACTGGCGGCAGGGGGACACGAGCATGTCGGTCGCGGCACCGGCCAGATTTATTCGGCGAACACGCTGGGCGCCATCTTCGGTTCCCTCGTGGCCGGGTTTGTGCTCCTGCCCTGGCTGGGAACGGAAAAAAGCCTGATCGTGGTGGCGACGCTCAATTTGTTGATGGTGCCGCTGTTGTTCGGCACCGGCAATTATGCGACGCCCATGTTGCGCAGGGGAGTGGCGGGGGTGACTGTGGCGGCGGTGCTCGCGTTAAACATGCTCCTGCCCGGGGACCTGCTCGACCGGTTCTTCATGCGCGACAGCGCCGGCAAGCGGGACTTGAGCAGACTGTTGTATTTCGAAGAGGGGCTGACAGATACGGTGGCGGTGTTCGAGGATGAATACGGCATCCTCGATCCCACCGCCAAGCGGCTGATCACCAACGGTATTTCCATGTCTGCCTCCAACGTGATTGCCACGCGCTACATGAAACTGTTTGCACATGTTCCGATTCTGCTGTCGGAGAACCCGAAAGACGTGATGGTAATCTGTTTTGGAACGGGGCAGACCACCGGGGCGGCGGGCATTCATCCGCGCGTCGGGCAGGTGGACAGTCTCGAGTTGTCACCGAGCGTTCTCAACGCCGCGTCCTCGTTCCATATCGAGAACCATGACGTGATGGATAACCCGAAGGTCAATTTTGTTGTGCAGGACGGGCGTAATTTTCTTTTGACCACGCAAAAGCAGTACGACGTGATCACTGGCGAGCCGCCTCCGCCGCGCACGGCTTTTACTGTGAATTTATACACGAAGGATTTTTACGAGGCGGCGTTGAGCCGGCTCAAGCCAGGCGGCATCATGGCGCAATGGATTCCTCTGCACAGCCAGAGTGCGGAGGAAGTGGACATGCACTTCAAAACCTTCCTGTCGGTGTTTCCTCATGCTATCGCGTGGATGTCCGTCGCCAATGAGATATTGATCATCGGGTCCGACCAGCCAATCACCATCGATTTTAAAAAATTAAAGGAACGGATGGCAGAGCCTGCCGTGGCGCAAGCTCTGCGGGATATTTATATTCCTGATGTCTATAGTCTGCTCAGCAACATCTGGTTTCTGGAAAAGGAAATGCAACGGCTGGCAGAAGGCCGGCCTTTAATCACTGACAACCGGCCGCGCATCGAGTTTTATCTCAATTATGGAAAGGTCATCGGGTCCGCCGGACTGGAACGGCTGGTGTTCAACCGGACGCCGGTGGGAGAGGTCCTCCGGCGCATTTCGGGCATGGAATATGAGGATCAAAAGCGGTTCAAACAGCAGTACCGGGCGATGGGTTTATACCAGCGCGGGGTCATGTATTCCAACCGGGGACTGTTGTTGGAGGCCGTTCGGTTGTCCGGCAACAGCGATTTGCCCCGCTATCACCTGCAGGCGGGGAGGGACCTGATCGAACGCCTGCTGGCTCAGCATAAACAGGAGCCCGACAACCTCGATCTTCTGCTGAATCTGGGTCACGCGTTTTATCAAATAGGGGAGTATGCCCGCAGTGCGGAATATCTGGAGCAGGGGCTGGCGCGGGAGCCCAGGCAGGGAGTCGCCCAATTGTATTTAGGATACAACCTGATGGAACTGGAGCGGTGGAGCGAGGCGCGGGAGAGGCTTGAAACGGCGGCCAAAAACGATCCGCGCCAGTTACGGACGATTATGCGCGAGATCGCCTTGATCGAACTGAGAGGCAAGGCAAGGGAGAAACCGGAAGACCTGGATCTGTTGAATGCCCTGGCACAGTTTTACAATATGAAGAATGATTACGGGAAGTCCCTCGAATATTCCAACCGGGTTCTGGAAAACGATCCCATGAATGAAGAAGCATTGAAAAGCGCGCTGTTCAGTTACCGGGGCCGGGGTGATCCGCGGGAAGTGATCGGAGCCGCTATCCGTTATGAAATGGTGAATCCCGGCGATATCCATTTTCAATTCATCATGGCGGAAATTTACGTGAAAACTTTGAATTGCCAGAAGGCAGTCCCCTACCTCGAAAAAATTCTGAAAACGGACGATACTTATCCTAAGGCGCAAAAATTGATGGACCATTGTCAGAGAAATATAGAGGAGAGCGTACCGTTGCCTTGATGAGAGGCCTTGGATGGCCGTAGTGTCAGGAGATTTTGCGGCGGGTTTGAGCGACTTGTTGGGAGGAATCGGAGAATTGTTGTGTGATGGCGACCATCTCCGGAAGCAGAGTCATAAAAACAAGAAGAATATGGGGATCAAATAATTTTCCGCTCTGATTTTCCATTTCCGCAACCGTATTTTCAACCGACCAGGCTTCTTTATAAGGCCGGTCGCTGGTCAGGGCGTCGAAGACATCACACACCGTCACAATCCGTGATACCAGGGGAATTTCCTCTTCCTTCAGGCCCCTGGGGTAGCCGCTACCGTCCCATCGTTCGTGGTGGGAGCCGGCGATGATTTCCGCCATTTGCAGGAACTCCGATTCACTTCCCGATAAAATCAGCGCGCCGATATCCGCATGGGTTTTCATGACAGCCCATTCTTTCAAGGTAAGCTTCCCGGGTTTAAGGAGGATATGGTCGGGAATGCCGATTTTCCCAATGTCGTGCATGGGGCTGGCATGACGAATGAGGTGGCATTCATGATCGCTCAGTCCCAGGCCCCGGGCCAGGCGCTCGCACAGTTTGCTGATACGTATAACGTGCATGCCGGTTTCGTTGTCGCGGTATTCCGCCGCCCGGGCCAGACGGTGGATGATTTCCACCTGGTATTGGCGCAGTTCCTGGGAGCTCTCCACGACCTGAGTTTCGAGTGATTTTTTATCATCGTGAAGGCAGTTGTGCAACATCCGGACTTCCAGGAGATTGTTGATCCGGGCCAGCATTTCTTCCATGATAAAGGGCTTGTTGACAAAATCCTTGGCGCCCGCCTGGATCGCTTTCAACCGGGTTTCGCTGTCCAATTGTGCCGTGAGCACCAGAATCGGAAGGTAGCTTTCCTTTTCCATGGTTCTGAGGGCATTCATGACATCGAATCCGCTGAATCCGGGCATTTTGATATCCAGAAGAATCAGGTCCGGGCGCATGGATTGATAGATTTTCGGGGTCGAGCGGCTGTCTGTAGTGGAAGTGATGTTCTGATAACCGACAGCATTCAACATCCTTTCCAGGATGTGGATGTTGCCCTGCTCATCATCAACGATCAAGATCTTGGCATCGGTGAATTTAGCGTCTCGGGATAACGAGGAAATCATAAACTGATCGGGCCAGCGATTAATAAAGCTGTAATAATTTCTCGAGCAACTCACCCAAGATAAAAATTACCATGAATCTCAATGTGATGATTCATGCTAATCGAAAAATCACACCTCGTCAATCCTGTTGGATGTTAGTTCAATAAACTCAATTAGTTAAATTTTTAGCGCACTTAGGGATATTTGAGACGTTGATTCAACCCCCTTAAACCCCCCTAAAAACAGTGATTTATGGGAGGCAAAAATTAACCAAGGGAGGTTTTAAAAATTAGCTGATTTCAACAGTTTATGAGGGGGTTTATGAGGTGAGCCTTAAAAACATACTTTTAACTGCCCGATAACTATTGACCAGAAACGCCTCTAGCTTGGAACGCCAATAGGATCGGGTATCGAATAGTTTATCGTGGGTCTCGAACAGTAATTTCGGAATTTCTAATTTTTCAGGGCATTTGGGCAGACAATCACCGCACTCGGTACAGGCCGAAGCGAAGTTTCCAGGGAACCAGTGGCCCTTGCCGCCCAGCATATTGTAGCGGTACTTCCCGTAAGTCTGCATGTCATAGCCCTCCAGCAGGTTGCGAAACCGGAGCACCTCGGGGATGTTGATGTTCTCCGAACAGGGCAGGCACTCACTGCAGTATGTGCAAAAATCCGTAATGGAATGGGCGGCGTTATCCAGGGTGGCCTTTACCCCCGCATCCTCCTGGGAAAAATAATCGTCGCCATTCAGCATGGCAAGGTTCTGATCGAAATGTTCCGGCGCGTGCATGCCCAGAGTTAGGGTGGTGACCTGCGGATGACTCAGGCAGAAGCGCCCGTTGAACTGAACGGCGGTCAGGGGATGGCTCAGCTCCTTTAGCTTGTCGGACGGGTTCCACAACTGTCCGCCCTTGTCGTTGGGAGAAATGATGAGGATGCCCAGGTCTTTTTCCTCTGCCAACTCTATTGCAGGCCGGTTCCGTTGGAAAAAATAATAGTAATGCAGATTGACGAAACTGAACAGGTCCGTGCGGATGGCCTTTTCAATGATGGACAAAGGGGCGTGGGTGGAGAACCCGATATGGCGGATCAAGCCTTCCTCCCGCAGGCGGTGCAGGGTTTCCACCGGGCCGCCGGTTGCCACCGCCGCTTGCAAACGCTCTTCATTATTAATACCGTGCCAGCCGTAAAAATCGATGTGGTCCAGTTGCAGGGCTTCCAGTTGTTGTTCCACCAGCGCGCGGGTTTCGTCGCCGGTCATGGGTGAGCCCTTGGTCATCATTTTGAACTGATCGCGCGGGGTTCCCAGTTCCTTCAGAACCTTGCCATACAGGTGCTCGCTTTTGACATAGCCGTAGGCGGTTTCAATATGGTTGATGCCCACCTCGAAAGCCAGACGGGTGGTTTCCAGGCAATTTTGAAGCGCCGCTTTGGGAAGCCAGGTCCGCGGCGGAGTCCAGCCGTACTTGAACCGCATGCCTCCCAGGGTGAGGACCGAAATCATCTCCACCGTTTTGCCGAACCGCCGGTACTCCATCGGCGGATGTTTGGGTGTGGGGCGAGTCGATATTTCAGAAGAGAGTCGGGTCATGAGTTCCGCCAAGCGTTCAAAAGAATTGATTTTACCATGCTAGGGAAGAAAGGGATTGCCGTCAATCACCGCGGGTAGTGTGCCGGAAAGAGGGTTGGAAAAGCCAATGAAATCATAGTACTCTAGCCTCTGTAACCTGATCCCACCTGACTGTTTCAGTTGGATTATTTTTAGTTCTTCCGCCATTTCTGTAAGGAATCATCTTGAGCACCTTTCGTTTTCCTATGCAAACCTCTCTTAAGATGAAAGGAAGAGAACTTATGAAACCGCTCTGGTTTCCCAGTTTAAAACTTTCAATTCTTCCATTCATCGTGTTGGCTTGGGTTGTGACCTCTGCGTGTTCATCGCAAGTAGACTCTGAGGAGAAAGGTCAGACGAAGACCGAGAAGCCGTCAAAAGGTCAGGCGCTGATCGATGCAGCATCCAATGGCGACGCGGCCCGTGTGAAATCTCTGCTGGCCCAAGGCGCCGATGTTAATTATCAAACGGTTTTTGGCGAAAGGGCTTTGGGAAAGGCGGCCTGGAATGGGTATGTGGCTGTGGTGAAAATACTACTGGCTGAGGGAGCTGAGGTCAATTATCTAAAGAGAGGCGTCTGGAGTGCCTTGAGGTATGCGGCTCGGAAAGGCCATGTGGAGGTGGCGAAGATACTGCTGGCACAAGGTGCCGAGATTGACCTTCGAGGAGATGATGGCATGATGCGACTAGATGATGGCATGACGCCACTAATGGAGGCGTCATTATATGGTCATGAGGAGATGGTCAAGTTATTGCTGGCAGAGAAGGCTAAAGTTAACCTTCAAAACAAATACGGCGGGACGGCCTTGATGGTGGCTTCCTCGGAGGGGCATACGGCGGTGTTGAAGATGTTGCTGGATCAGGGTGCTGAGATTAATCGTATTGCTAAAAGTGGCGGGAACGCCTTGATGAGAGCGTCTTGGTCGGGGCATACGGCGGTGGTGAAGATGTTGCTGGCTCATGGTGCCGAGGTTAATCATAATAACAAGGATAATTATACGGCCTTGCATAATGCTTCTAGAAATGGGCATACCGAGGTGGTGAAGATACTGTTGGCCCAAGGTGCCGATATCAACCATCAAGATAAACGTGGCGATATGGCTTTATTTCAAGCGTGTTTCAGCGGACATGAGGCGGTGGTGAAGATACTGTTGGCCCAAGGTGCTGAGATCAACCATCAGGGCCAACTTGACCAGACGGCCTTGATGATGGCCTCTTCACGAGGGTACTTGGCTGTGGTTAAGATGTTGCTGGCTCACGGTGCCGAGGTCAATCATCGTGCCACATTTGGTAAAACAGCGCTTGGTATGGCGAAAACCAAAGACATTGCTCAACTGCTGAAAGCGGCCGGGGCCAAGTGAAAATGTCGTCCTTTCGTTTCATCCATTGTTCCGATCTGCATATCGACAGCCCGTTCAAGGGATTCTCCGCGATTCATCCGGAGTGGGCCCTGCGTCTGCGCGAGGCGCCCCTGCAATCGTTTTTGAATATCGTCGACCTGGCGGTTCGGGAACAGGTGGACGCCGTCATCATTGCGGGCGACGTATTTGACGGCGAGGACAAAAGTCTGCAGGCGCAGTTCAAGTTCCGGCGCGGACTGCAAAGGCTGTCCGATCACGGCATCCCTTCTTTTATCGCGCACGGCAATCACGACCCGCTCAACACCTGGTCCACCACTTTGCAATGGCCGGAGGGAGTGACGGTGTTTCCCGGCTCCGGTGTGCAATCCGTTCCGGTAATGAAAGAGGGCCAAACGTTGGCGCACATTTATGGCACCAGTTTTCCCGAACGGGATGTGTTTGACAACCTGACGCTACAGTTCGAGCGACAACAGGATTCGGGTTTCGCGGTGGCGGTTTTGCATGCCAACGTGGGAGGTCATCCGGACCATGATCCTTACGCGCCTTGTTCGGTGGACGATCTGGTGGCGCGGGGAATGGATTACTGGGCGCTGGGTCATATCCATCTGCGCGAGGTGTTGCGCGAGAGCCATCCGGCGATCGTGTACTGCGGCAATTCGCAGGGCCGGCACTTCAAGGAATCCGGTCCTCGAGGCTGTTGCCTGGTGACTTTGAAGGAGGGCGCGTTACCCGATATCCAGTTTCTGGCGACCGATACCATCCGTTTTGTCGAAAGCGCCGTGGACGTGTCCTCTTGTGCCTCGCTGGACGCCGTGGTGGAGGAGATTGTCCGCCAGTGTCAAACACTTTTGGATCAGGCCGAAGGCCGGAGCCTGGTGGTCCGCCAGACTTTGATCGGACGCACGGAAGTTCATACGCTTCTGCGCAAGGGGGGGACATTGGAAAGTTTGCGGGAAGAAGCGTTCCAAAGTTTTTCAGACCGGGGCGCCGGCCTGTGGCTGGAGTTCCGTCTGCAAACCCGCGGGGCGTACGATGTCGACGCCCTGAAACAGGGCAAGGACTTTATCGCGGATTTGATTGCCCTGTATGACGATAAGACGGCTCCAGGGGCTCTCCCGGAATGCCCGGAATCTCTTAAAACACTGTTTCGATCCTGGGAAGGCGGTTACCTGCTTTCGGAATTGACCGATGACGAACTACGGGAGATTTTATTCCAGGCCCGCAACCTGACTCTTGATATGTTGGTGAACCGTGACTGAATGTTAATTTTGCAACCGACCTGAAGACTTCATGCAAATTCGAGAAATCCATATAGAGCGTTTTGGTAAATTTTCGCACTGCCGTGTGGTTCCGGTATCGCCGGGGCTGAACGTGGTTTACGGCAGGAACGAGTTCGGCAAGACCACCTTGTTGGAATTCATACGCTGGGTATTATTCGGGTTCGAAAAAAAGCGGAAGGGAATGAATTCCTACGCGCCGGTGACCGGTGGCGAGCATTCGGGAAAGCTGATGTGTGAAATGGTCAATGGGGAGCGGATTTTTATTTCGCGCACCGGAGGCACTCTGGAAGGCCAGGTGACAGTTCAGGCGGCGGACCGGGAGGGTGCGGGTCAGGCTCACCTCGAATCGTTTCTCGGGCATGCGTCTCGAAAAATATTCAAAAATATTTACGCCTTCGCGTTGGATGAGTTGCAGGATTTGGATTCACTCATGGAAGAAGAGATCAAAAACAAAATCCTGGGCGCCGGGATGGGCCTGGGCCAGGTGTCGCTGAACGAAGTAGAGAAAGAGATTCGCGAACAACGGGATGAGATGTTTAAACTCCGGGGCTCCAACCCCGTCATGAATCAAGGGTACCGGGAAATCAAAAAGCGGGAGGAAGAACTTCGCTCCCGGTTCAACGAAGTGGATCAGTATGATGAGTTGAATAAAAAGATCGAGGCTCTGGAGCAGACTCGTAAGAAAGGGGAATCTGATAGTGAACAGTTGGAATCGCGCCGGCGGACTCTGGAGGTGAGACGCGAAGTGTTCGTCGATTTTATCGACCTCCAGGACCAGACCACGCGACAGAAAGAACTGGCCGGGGTTCCCGCAATGGAAGAAGAGAGCATGCTGGTATTTGAAAAGGTCCAGACCAAAATTGAGGACTTGAACCCACGGTTGGAAGAGGAGAAGGGCAAGCTTCATCAACTGAAACTCAGGCGGGATCCTATTATCGTTAACCAATCCCTGCTCGACCGGGAAACCGAGGTCATGCAACTGCGTCAACTCACTGGGGTGGTTCGGTCCGCGCAGGTGGACAAACATGAGGTCTTACAGGAACGGGATCAACTGAAAGAAAAAATCCGTTCGGAAATTGATGGCATTAACCGGGATTGGGATGAAGGCCATGCTCTTGCCCTGGAATGGGTCGATGCTGAAAAGCAGTTCGTTGAAAAACAGGAACAAGCTTTATTGCATTCGGAACAATTTGTTGAGAATGTCAAGAATCGGCTGGAGCTTCATCAGGAACAACTCGTTACGGACAACGCCCAGCCGAATGATTTTCCGCAGGGCATCCGTGTGTCTTCCTGGTTTTTGATGGGAATAGGAGTGCTGGGTGCCGGCTTTGCTTTGTTCTCGGCCAATATGGAACTGGGGATTTTTATGGGGCTGATGCTGGCCGCCGGGATCGGTCTTTATGCCTGGGCATCCTTCAGCCGTCCGGAGGGCGAAAAGGAGGATCTGCTGGACAATCTTTTGCGGGGCAAATTGGAAAAAGCGGAAAATGATCTGGAAGCGGAGCAGGAGGTCTGGAGGCAATGGGTGGAAGACAAGGGGCTCGACCCGGAGACATCCATCGCTCTATTCAAGGAGATTCAAATCCGCGTGCGCGCCGTCAAGGAGTGGGTGCACCAGAAACAGAATCTGGATGAACGTATTGAGCGGATGAGAAAAAAGGAAGAGGAGGCGGAGGCATTGGTTGCCGCTCTTTCAGAATGTGTCAGCGAGGTGTACTTGACGAAAGATGTGTTGGTCAATATCGATGTGTTGTCCAAACACTTTGATGAAGCCCGGGAGGATTTCGGTAAATGCAAAGACCTGGATGGCCAAATCAATGAGCAGACCGGGCGCATAGAAGGAATCGCTGCTCAACTGGAAAGCCAGCAGGAGTTGTTGGGTCATTTACTTCAGTCGGCAAAAGTAGACAGTGAGGAGAGTTTTCTCCTTCAGTGGGATAAGGCACAGGAAAAAAGTGCGCTGGGAAAATCCATTCGGGAAATTCAAACGAGAATTCAAACGCGGGTGGGGCTGGGAGAGGCGTATCAGAGGTTCATGGAATCCATGCAGGATACCGATCCCGAACAATTGGAGCAGGAGTTGGCGGATGTGTTGTCACGGTTGAATAGTGTTCATGAAGAGCAGAACCGGGTGAACCAGGAGATCGGGCAATTCCGGGGCGAAGCCGCGCAGCTGGCTTCGCGGGAAGATCTGGTTCGCCTGCACAATGAATTGGAATCCAAAAAAGAGCAATTGATGAATGGAGCCCGCGAATGGGCGACGTTGACATTGGCGCTGGACATGCTCGATCAAGCCAAGGCGCGATATGAGAAAACCCGGCAACCTCAGGTGTTCCAGGCGGCGGGCCGAATGTTTTCCCAGATCACCGACGGCAATTATCAGGGGGTGGAAAAACCTCTGGAGAGCGATGAATTCCGGATTGTGCAAGGGAACGGGGGATTCAAAAGCCCGGTGCAACTCAGCCGGGGCACCCGGGAACAGTTGTATTTGTCCATGCGCTTCGGTTTGATCGAGGATTATGAAACCCGCGCCGAGCCGTTACCCATTGTGATGGACGATGTGTTCGTCAATTTTGACGACACCCGGCGTGAACATGTTCTGGACATTTTGCGGGATTTTGCCCGGGACCGGCAGGTGATCATCCTTTCCTGCCACGAGCATTTGGTGGAAACCTATTTAAAATATGGCGCAAAACAGGTTGAGTTGCAGAAGGAATAAGGAAAAGGTTTGACAACGAATGAATATTTCATTTATTATTCACTAACTAACCTATGGGACACTCCAAAATGAGCACAGGCGATTTGACAGCTGAAGATATCAAAAGCTTGATTTTGGAGAAGGCCATAGACCGCTTTATCCGGTACGGATTTGGAAAAACCACCATGGTGGAAATAGCCAAGGACTGCGGTATGTCCGCCGGCAATCTGTACCGGTATTTCGAAAGCAAATTCGATATCGGCGTGGGAGTGGCCCAGCAATATATTTCCAAAGCCGAGAAAATTCTAAGCGACGTGCTCCAGCGGCCGGGCCTGAAGCCTGCCCAGCGGTTGGAGGCTTTTGTTCTGGAAAAACTGAAGTTCATGCACAGTCATATCATCGACCAGTCTAATGTGCAGGACCTGGTCAACTACATCCTGGATGAACGTTGGGACTTGGTGGAACGCCACCGGGATGTTCAGAATGCTCTCATGTCCGAAATCCTTTCCGAAGGCAACCGTGCTGGTGCATTCAAAGTCGCCGATGTGGCTCAGACCGCCAATGCGATTTATGCCATGACCACCAAATTCCGTCTGCCGCACTTCATCAAGAACATAACTTTGGAAGAGCTGGAGCAAGAAGCGAAAGAGGTTGTGGACTTGATGATCCAAGGGTTGAAAGGGTAACCCGTTCGTTCTTGCTGAGTCGTTGGGTCGTACATTATTGATAAAAAAGGGTTTCAATTTTTGGAATCCCGGTTATCCTATCAAATATCGAATAGTTGAATTTTCTGAATTGGGAGAAGAATGATGAAAGCTAAATTTTTATGGATTGTCTCGTTGGGATTCGTCCTGATATCCTTACCCGCCTGTTTCAGTCATCCAACCAATGCAGGCCGGGATGGCAACGCGACCAATTTGACGGTCGGTAAAGTTCAGGGCGAAATTAAGGAAGGCATGCCCGCCTCCGATGTTGCGGCCATTCTGGGGTCGCCCAATATTGTGACCACCGATGAAAAACGCCGAGAAGTCTGGATTTACGATAAAGTCTCTTCCAACCGTGTGGACACACGAAACTCCTTCGGGGGAGGTATTATTATCCTGGGGGGCAGTACCCGCCAGGCAGAAAGCACCAGTACTCAAAAGACTTTGACGATTATCATTAAATTTGATGAGATGAAAAGAGTGAGAGACTTTGCTTACAACTACACCCAATTCTAAAATCCTTTCCATGAGAAGGCGGATATCCCGGTGGTTGCTGCTTCCAATTGCGGGCGGCTTGTTATCGGGATGTGTGGGGGCGATGCCCAAGCCGGCGGAATTTTTTAAATTGACTCCGCAAAGTACCCAGCACCGGGCTCTGCAGACCCGTATGTTTGAGACGTCCAATGAAAAGGAACTGCTGTCCGCCTCGGCCGCCGTCCTGCAGGACCTGGGTTTCCAGGTCGAGGAGAGTTCGACGGAAGTGGGCATGCTGCGTGCCGCCAAGGAACGGGGTGCCCGGGAATACGGACAGGAAATAATGCAAAGTCTCATTTTTATACTGAGTATTTTTGGCCAAAGAGCCGTTATTGTACCGGTGGATGTGCATCAACAGATCAATGCCACCCTGGTGACCCGCCGGTCGGAGACTGATTCATCCCGTTACTCGGTTCGAATCCTTTTTCATCGATCGATTTGGAAGGGGGATGGCAATACCGGCGACCAGCATATTCCGCCCGGACAACAAAGCCTGGAAATGATCGTCGACGCTAAAATCTATCAGCAGTTTTTCGCAAAACTGTCCAAGAGCGTATTTCTCGAAGCTCATAAAATCTGAGGGAGGATGAATGTGAACGCCCGAATTAGTTTATTCGCATTAGGTTTGGCTTTTCTTTTACAGGCTTGTGTGGGAGGGCCTCAAAAAGCACCGAAAGAGTTACTGGCTCTCAACGAGGCCCAGATGAAAATACGGAGCTTTCAGACCCGGGCCTTTGATGTCAAAGATCAGAACAAAGTTTTGAGAGGTGTGGTGGCTTCCTTGCAGGATCTGGGATTCATCGTCGAACGGGCCAACGGCCCCATGGGATTGGTTACTGCGGGAAAGTTCGGACCCAATGGCCGTGGATTTGTGGAATTAACCGTTGTCGTACGGGCCAAGGGGAAAGAGCAGACCGAGGTTCGGGTCAACGCCCTGTTCAATACCAAGCCCATTGAAGATCCGAAAATTTACCAAAACTTTTTCATTGCAGTGGAACGTTCCTTGTTTATTACACGAGGATAAGACGGACCTATAAGACACTGCCGGAGAAAAATGAAACTCTCGTTATTATCTAAAAAACCTTTCGGTCGTTTTGCCTTGGTACTGCTCGTGAGTCTGATGTTCCAGGGATGCGCCATGCAATGGGGGGCGGAAATCCAATGGAGTTCCCGAAGCCAGATCCTGATGTCGGAAGACAGCCAGGTCAAACTGCGGGCTATCCAGAGCCGGGTGTTCGATACCACGGATCGAGCCAAAATTTTACGAGTTGCCGTGGCGACCATGCAGGACCTCTTTTTTGATATCGATGTGCTGGATGAGGAACTGGGGGTTGTATCGGGTAAAAAATGGTTCAATCATGGGAGCTCCTGGGCGGACCATCCAACGTATTACCTGTATAAAACCGATGAATTGATCATATTCAATACCAACTTTAGAAGCTGGGGACCGTTTAATTATCGAAATGACCTGACCCGCATGACGATAACCGTGCGCCCCAAGGAAAAGACCCGGTCATTAGTGCGGGTTAGTGTGCAATACAATATCAGAGCCGTCGAGGACCCCGAGATGTATCAGAAGTTTTTCAAAACTCTCGGTCAATCCATGTTTCTTGCTGCAAAAATGGAGTGAGCTAGTAGCCTTCTCCATCCTTCTACCTTCCCTTGAAATCCTTGTTGGCTACGGAATTACCCATCCACTCATCTTTGCTTCAATTTTAATATTCTGTAAAACATTCAATTTAAAACCGGTCGTGCCCCACGAAGCGGGAACCCAGTGATCGGTTGCTTTTTGGGTGGATTCGGGTTAAAACAAAATAGCCTACACTGCCGGTGGGTGACTCTGGCCACCGGATGAATCCCACCTCTTAAGGAATTCATATATGCCATTCAAAAAAGCAATCCGGTTCTGTGGAGTGTATCTGTTGGCGGCGATCATGCTCTGGGTGCCCACCATTGCCCAGGCAGAAATGCTGAGTACCCAGAAAACGCTCCAATCCTTAAGCAATAATGCTGAAAAACGAGAGTGGCTCACCGCCATGGTCCGCCGCAAGGAGGTGCAGGTACAACTGCAGGAATACGGCGTGTCCAGAACCGAATCGATGAACCGTGTCAACAGTATGACCGATGATGAAGTGGCCTCCATGATTGATCAAATCGAAGAGTACGTCGCCGCGGGGGATCCACTCTGGAGAGCTTCTGGAGAGAGTGACGCGGGTTATATTTTCACTATTATTATAGCTTTACTCGTCATGGGTTGTCTGGCGGCTTGTTGGCTCCTCTTTATCTGAGTAATCCTTATGAAAAAGCGGGTGGCATCGAACCTTCGGCTTTTGATTTGGACCGGGCTGGCCTGCCTGGTGTGGGCGGGGTGCGCCACCGCTCCGCCGAGAGTGGAGTTGCCCGCCTCCCTCGACATTCCCCGTAACATTGAATTAACGGAAGTTCCGTTCTACCCCCAAGGTGAATATCAGTGCGGTCCCGCATCCCTTGCCATGACGTTGGAATGGTCCGGCGTGGAGATTACTCCCGATCAACTGAAACCGGAAGTGTATACCCCCAGCCGCCAGGGAAGCCTGCCTCCGGATATGATCGGTGCGGCTCGCCGTCATGGCCGTGTCGCGTACCCGGTTCATCGCATTGAGGATATATTAAAGGAAGTGGCTGGTGGCCATCCCGTCATTGTGTTGCAACGGTTGAGGTCTTTTTTCCAGGCCAGTTGGCACTATGCAGTGGTCATCGGTTACGACCTGGATCAACGCGAAATTATTCTTCACTCCGGTGTGGAAGCAAGAGAGGTTCTACCTATCGATGAATTTGCGAATACCTGGCAACCTTGGGGGCATTGGGGACTGCTCACCCTTTCTTCGCAGAAGTTTCCCGTAACGGCGAGGGAAGAGGTTTATCTCAAAGCCGTTATAGGATTGGAGCAGACCGAACGCTGGACCGAAGCCCGGCAGGCCTATGCCCAGGCAGCTGACCGCTGGCCGCACAACGAGACGGCCTGGATAGGTCTCGGCAATAGCCGCTATGCGCTGAAAAATCTAGCAGGGGCCGAGCAGGCGTTTCGTTCCGCCGTTGATGCGGCTCCCCAGTCGGGTGCGGCCTACAACAACCTGGCGCACGTTCTCATGGAGTTGGACCGTCAGGGGGAGGCCTTGGAAGTCATCAACCAAGCGATCCAATTGGGGGGTCCGCTGGCCGAGGTCTTCCAGAAAACCCGCACCGAAATCCAACAGCGGATAGGCAGTTGATCTTTAGGGAATTCACCCTGATTTTTAAAGAATTTGACCGGTTCCACCCGATTTTCCCCCTCTCCCTTTCCTCTTGTCCTGCCTCTTTAAATTTGACACTATAAAGACACCACTTGAACTTCGAGGTCCTATGCGCGGTTTCCGTTTAGTATCCATTTTATGGCTCCTTCCCGTGCTTCTTCTTCTCTCAAAACCGGCTGGGGCCGCCAACGTGTTCAACGCTCTGTCCTTGTCAAAAATGGAACTGGAGCAACGCTACGGTATCGCCAATCTCGAATGCTTTCCTTTCCTTATTAATATAGGTTCCAACTCCGACGAAGCGGAACGGGTTCGGCAATGCCAGGTCGGGGTGATGATGTTGGCTTCCGCTTTAAAGGAAGTCCCGAATGCCGGTCTGCGCACCGTGGGGATCAGCACCCGGTTCCTGCGCAGTGGCGGTTTTCATACTCTGCTGGTGCCGTGGAACTCTACGCAAGAGGACATGATTCGGGTTTTGCGTGATACGCCTTCCGTGGAGGAACAGAAACAATTTATCGCCAGGGTCCATCAACTGAAAAAACAGATTCAGTCCGGTTTGCACATCCGCGAACTGTATTGCACCTTCAAGATATCCAATGAACAGTGCCTGCAGGGTTATCAAACGCTGGCACAAGTGGAGCCGGACCGCAGAATGAGCCGCATGTCCTGGGCGGCGGTTGCCGTCACCGATACGCATCTGCCGGAAAAAGATCGTACCGTGTTGACCCTGAAATTCGACGATGCGCCGGAGACGATAACCCAAAGGATGACGCACAATCCCGCCGCCGAGGAGTGGAAGCGTCAGAAAAAGATTTACACGGAAATTAAGAAACATTACGGCCAGGGGTTTAAGGCTCTGCAGTTGCCTAATTTTTTCTGCGACAACAGTTTGGTTCAAGAGGAATGTCTCGAGGGAGCGAAAAATTTTCATGAAGCGGCGAAGGATCCGGGTTTGCAGAAAAAACTATGGGGCACGGTGACGGTCCACAAATACAACACGCTTATTAAAAGCGATCATAATGACGTGTTCCGGTACGATCTCACTCCTGTGGAAATCATACGGATGTTTTCCAAAAAACCCGATCAGTCCCAAATTCAGATCAGTGTCACCCTTGCCGAAAAACTGGAGAAGCGGACCAAGAACAATTCCACCGGCCTGCGCGCCGTGTGTGACCTGGAAGGTTTGCACTCTGCCGATTGCGCTCAAGGGTTTAAGAATTTCATCGCGTTTGTCCGGAAGCATCGCAAATATCGCGCGGAGCGTCCATTAAACAATATCATGTTCATCGAAGGCACCCAACTCGGCCGGGTGAACTTCGCGCTCAATTCCAAGGTGCGCCACACCTATCTCTATGTCGACGTCCACAGCTCCCCGCAAGAAATGACAGAGTACCTGTTCCGCTTCGGTCTCTCCCGATCCGACCCGGTGCGTTAGCACATCATTTCGTTATTGTGGATTGCAAAATCAGGAAGGTTGTAGATTCGTCAGTTTTCGCGGGCGGCGTTGGGGAGGAGCGGATGCCGGGTGTTGTAATCCGGTCGCGTCAGCACGACTTGTTTGCCGGTGTTCATACGGGGATGAATGACCAGCGGCGCGAGCAGGTTGCCCGTCATCCGGCGGTATCTTCCGGCACGGTCACGATGACGCGGATTTGAAACTCCTCATCTTCGCCCAGACCAATGGCACGCCGGTCTTCTGCCGTCAGCGTCACTTCGTAGTCCGGCACAAAAGGAGCGGGATCGGTGACGACGAACGCCAGCTCCGGCGTGGTGAGCGACTGGAGCCACTCTAGGGGCGAGTCGATAGTGGCATCGAACGGGAGCAGGGCGAATTGCGTTTCCTGCTCGAATCCGTACAGTCCGTCGGGACAATTCAGGATTTCATTGTCCGTCACTTCAAATTCGCCGAAACGGGTGGATTGGTATTTCATGATTGCAACTGGTCCTTGGCCCATCGGCCCACCTGGGAAGGATCAAATTTTCCGGCGGAAGCGGCCTGCCGGTTTTCCTCCAGAATTTTAACCAGCACTTCCTGCCGGTACACCTTGATGTCGTCGGGTGCTTCGATGCCCAGGCGCACGGTTTTCCCTTTCACCTCAAGCACGGTGATGCGAATGTTTTCGTTGATGGCGAGGCTTTCGCCGATTTTTCGGGTGAGCACCAGCATGGTTGTGGCCGTCGGTGAGAGGTGGGTACGAACAAGCGTTGTCTTGGGAATTATATCAAAAAAATCAAGGATTTCAGGTGAAATGCGGTCCGGGGGAATCCAATTGACAGGGTAGGGCCTTTGTGCTAATTTCGCTAACTTCGCTTGCATCAAGTCGAATATCAGCCAGAAACAATAAGCCGGGGTAGCTCAGTCGGTAGAGCAGGGGACTGAAAATCCCCGTGTCGGCGGTTCGATTCCGTCCCCCGGCACCATTTCCTACCCAAACGCAACATGTCCACCCACTCCCTCTGAGTCTTTCCGTCAGGATTTGTTTTTGAGTTGTCACAGCAGAGGCCGCACGGTACTTCCGTACGTTCTTCGTTTTATTCCGGTCTTTCATTGCTTCCCGCGAAGCGACGTCCTGCCCGACTAAAAATTCCCGACACTTGTCTCCCTTGGATATCCTAGCAGCGAAGTAAAATGGGTCCGCCGGCTCAATTTTTTCCTTTGAAAATAGCCCCATTAGAGCGGTTTTGGGGAAGGGGGCACCCTTTTGAAAATTACACATTATAATAAATAGTAAATGTAATTAAATATATCGTTCACCTTCATTCGTCAGGATACATTGATTATGAGGAGCCTACGGCAATTGCCAAAATCCGTTTTGACCGCTTATGTAATGGCGGCCCTGTTGTTTGTCCTGCCTGCCACGGCCGGGGCCGAATCGTTTAATGATGCGTTGGAAGCTTATAGCAAGAAAGACTATAAAACGGCTTTTAAGATATACAAGAGTTTAGCCGAGCAGGGCAATCCCCGCGCACAGAATAATCTCGGCAACATGTACGATGTCGGCATGGGGATTGAGCAGGATTTGAACCAGGCCGCACAGTGGTATCAAAAAGCCGCCGAGCAGGATCACCAAATCGCCCAGTACAACCTCGGCAACATGTACGATGTCGGCCAGGGCATCCCGCAGAATTATGATGAAGCGAAGAAGTGGTACACCCGTGCCGCGGAGAAGGGATACCCAAAGGCTCAGCACTACCTCGGCGTCATGTACAGCCGGGGCAAGGGCGTCCGCCCGGACCCTGGAGAAGCTGTCGAGTGGTACCAAAAGGCCGCCGAACAGGGATACGACAAGGCACAGTTTGACCTGGGATACATGTACAAGGTGGGCGAGGGTGTTTCCAAGGATCCGATCCAGGCCGCAAAATGGTTTCTCAGGGCCGCCGAGCAGGGTCACGCCAAGGCCCAGTTCAAGCTGGGCAATATGTACGACACTGGTGAGGGCGTCACAAAGAATTTGGAAGAAGCCGCCAAGTGGTATAAAAAAGCCGCCGAGCAGGGCCTGCCGCGCGCGCAGTTCAACATTGGCAATATGCACGATTTTGGCCAGGGCGTCGGGCAGGATCACAAGCAGGCCGTCGAGTGGTACGCTAAAGCCGCCGAACAGGGGCATGCCAGCGCGCAGAACAGTCTCGGTCATATGTACGACAGAGGGCAAGGCATTTCGAAAGATATGAAGATGGCCGTCAAGTGGTACTCCAAAGCCGCCGATCAGGGACACAAACTGGCGCAGTACAACCTCGCCACCATGTACTTTTATGGTCAGGGAACCGATCAAAACTATGCCATGGCCATGAGCTGGCACTTGAAGGCCCCGGAGAGGGCCATACCTCATCGCAGAACGTGCTCGGGTTGATGTTCGATCAGGGCAAAGGCGTCACCAAGAATCTGCCCGCCGCCGCCCAGTGGTATCAGAAAGCCGCCGAGGGCGGGCTGGCGCTGGCGCAGTACAACCTCGCCAGCATGTATCAACTCGGAGAAGGGGTCACGCAGGATTACGTAAAGGCCGGCGAGTGGTATCAGAAAGCCGCCGACCAGGGCTATGGCCTGGCGCAAGTCTCACTCGGCACCTTGTATCACCAGGGGAAAGGCGTCGCGCAGGATTTAGTGAAGGCGCACATGTGGTACAGCCTCGCGGCCACGCAATTGGAAGACGGCAAACAGAAGGACCGCGCCGTTAAGAATCGCGAGAGCGTCACCAAACACATGAACCCCGCGCAAGTGGTTGAAGCCCAGCAACTCGCCAGCACCTGGAAAGCGAAATAAAAAGCCCCTCTAAATAACTCCCCCTTCTTGAAGGGGGCCGGGGGGGGATTTAGGTTGGGGTGATTTGCTCCCTCTTTGTGAAGAGGGCGGGGGGTGATTTTAAGGGCCGGGCCGGCGAATCGCCGGTGATAATTTTCTCCACCACTTGCCGTTTATCCCTCCCCTGCCCGAGAGGAGGCCAGGAGGGGTGGGAGCAAATGCCATCCTAAGCTTGCCGGGAACACAGATGAACACCGATAATATCTGAACCTCCCCCCTCACGGGGAGAGGATTAAGGTGAGGGGTGGTTAAAGTTCTCTCTTTTTAAAACTTGTCCTGAGCCTTTCGAAGGGGACACCGATAAGAACATCCCCCTCTAACTCCCACGCCCTCTTTTCTGAAGAGGGATGGGGGGTTTTAGGGTAAGGTTTTCTCCCCCTTCACAAAGGGGGAGGTTATAAAGCGATGTTGCGTATTTTTTATTTGAAGGCGCGGGGGAGTCGGGTGTTTTCGTTGACTTTGGCGGTGGAGAGTTGCTGCAGGGTCAGGCCCTTGACGGTGCTGAGATCGGTATTGCGGAAATCGGCACCGGTGACGTCCGCTTGGGTGAAGTCGGCGCCGTTGAGTGCGGCGCGCAATAGTTTGACGTCGACCATACTGGCGTGACTCAAATTGGCTTCGCAGAGGTTGGCTTCGCAGAGGTTGGCCCCGCCCAGTTTTTGCCGGGTCAGGTTGGCACGGGCCAGGTTTCTCTTATTCATCTCGGCCAGCCGACGATCGGATTGTTGTTTCTCTTTTAACATTAGCTTTCCCCAGCCCCCTCGGGTTCCCTGTCTGTTCGATTGATCGAGCTTCCTAGCCTACCTGATAAAGGAAGCTGTCCATATAGGATAAGCCATATCTCTCTGAGTGTATATGGCAAATCGGAACTAGTTTTTTTAATATTCCGAAGCTTTGTAGAGGGGGATCGAGGAGGAGTTTTACATCTTACTGTATCCAAATGAGTTATTGGTTAGCTAGCGGACGCAGGGGCGACTGGGGGCTATAGCTGGGCCATTATCAACAACATGCCCGCACACCCGTGAACAATCTGCTTTTAATTTGGCTGAGAGGGATTATACTTTTTATACATGGAAATAGGGAACTTGGACAAGCCTTTGATTTTAAACTATGTCCCGAGCCCCGGGGCCGTTTTGGGCGGCTCAGGAAATTGCAACCGGCCCTCTTGATGAACATCACCCACCTTAAAGAAAAAATCCTGACCCGTCCCCTGGCCTCTCGTTGGATACCTTACGGATTCGTGGTTTTGTTCTGTCTGGGGTTGGAATCCCTTCTGCTTGGACTGGGATGGACCGACTTCGGTGTCCCCTACCTTTACCATTACGATTATTTATATTTCAGCGCGAGCGTCAAAGGGGTTTTGGACCATGGCTGGTATCTGAACAATCCCAGCCTGGGTGCGCCGGGAACTTTAGCGATCTATGACTATTCCGGTGTGCCTAATGTTCATTTCCTGATGATCAAATGTATTGCCCTGTTTACCTCGGACTGGGCGCAGGCGCTGAATCTGTTTTATGTGGTTACGTTTCCTTTGGCCGCCGTTTCCGCTTTGGTCGTATTTCGTCATTTTAAAATTGCTTCACCCGTGGCCATAACCGGAAGCTTGCTTTTCGCGTTTGCCCCCTATCACTTTCTTCGTTTGCTACATATTGTTTATACCAATTACTTTTTTGTTCCACTGGTGACTTTGGTTTTACTTTGGATTGTGAGCGGGAAGCGGGTGATCGTTTTCCGTGATGCCGATTCCGGGCGGTGGCGGTTCAACGTCCGGTCGGGAATTTCGCTGGCAAGTATTCTGATCGCCATTTTAGTTTCCGGTTTTGGGGTCTACTATGCTTTCTTTTCATGCTTTTTCCTGGTCATTGCGGGAGGAATGGCTTTCCTCAACCAGCGCAATACAGCGGCATTATTCGCTTCCTGGATTTTGATTGGAGTGATCTGTACCGGGGTGGCCCTGCAAATGGCTCCTTCCTGGATTTACAAAATGAAGCATGGGCAGAATCCACTGGTGACCCAATTTGCGCCCATGGAAACTGAAAAATATGGGATGAAAATCGCGCAATTACTCCTGCCGGTTCAGGGTCACCGGGTCTCTTCGTTGGCGCAACTTCGGGAGTGGTATGATCGCACCGCTCCCCTGAGTAACGAAAACCGTTTTGCCTCCCTCGGGTTGGCGGGTTCGGTAGGATTCCTTGCCCTCCTCATTGGGTTGTTCTGCAGGAGGGGTGATGAACCATCAGAGAATTTGGAATGGCCTCTGGCGAGATTGAACATAGGCGCCGTGTTGCTGGGTACGGTAGGCGGATTCAGCGCTCTCTTTGCTTATTTGATCAGCTCGCAACTCCGAGCGTACAACCGGATCAGCATTTTTATCGAATTTTTCGCGATCTTCGCCTTGGTACTATTACTGGCCCATGCCTACGAGAAATTGCTGAAAGCGCGGGTGTCACACTTGATCGGTTATGCAATGTGCGGGATGATATTGGTGATCGGTCTGTTGGACCAAATACCCACGTCTTTTAAAACTCCTTATCCCACCATCCAAAAGCAGTTTGCTGAGGATTCCGCATTTTTTACCCGGATCGAGCAAGCCTTGCCCGAGGGCGCGATGGTGTTTCAATTGCCTTATGTCACTTTTCCCATCAGTGAACCGTTAAACCGGATGGGCCCTTATAATCATATCCGAGGTTATCTTCATACCCGGAAAGTGAGGTGGAGCTATGGCGCCCTCAATGGCCGGGGGACGCAGGCTTGGCAACAAAGCGTTTCTCATCTACCGGTGCAGGGACTGGTGGATATAGTAGCGATTGCAGGATTTAAGGGAATTTACCTGGATCGCAGGGGTTATGTGGATGGTGGAGAGGATATGATAAGCCGCTTGTCTGAGATCTTAGAAGCCCTACCCTGGGTCAGCTCAAGCGGTGGAGAGGTTTTTTTCAATCTGGAGCCGTATTTTCAAAAGCTGAAGAAACAGGTTTCTGCCGATCAGTGGGGAACTCTGCAACAATTGGTTCTTACCGATCCCCTTGGCTACGCCGGGAAAAACTTGTTTAAACCTTCACAGGTCATTGCCCCGGCCGCTGGGTTTGTTGAGGTGGTCACTCCCAGGTCCGGGGGACCCAAACAGCTGATTCTTGTTGGGGGATGGGCAGTGGACCCGGAAACTCGAACACCGGTAAAAAAAATGATGGTGGTTCATGAAGGGAAAGCGAGCCAGTTATTTGTTTCCCAGCAGGTCCCTCGTCCGGATATCGCTCGCAAGTATGGGGCCGAGGCCGTTCTCAAATCGCAATGGAGTATGGTGTTGGATACCCGCACATGGGCACCGGGAGAGCGCTCATTTGAAATTTATGCGGTACTCAAAGAGGGCCGACTGGGCCGGCTGGGAGGATGTGAGAACAAATGCCGGGTAACCCTGTCCTCCAAGTGAAGCCGGGTTAGGTAGCTCCTTTTAAATCGGATAGGTTGGCGGCTTTGATCGTGTCGAGGGCCATCAGCAATCGTTTTCCATCGAGTTTGTAGACCCCGGAAACCAGCTCGCGGGTGGCGGCATCGACCGTACTCGGCACGGGCTCGAAACTTTCGTCCTCCACTTCCAGTACCTCGCCAACAGAATCCACCAGAAAACTGATGATTTCGTTATTGATCCGGGTGACCACATTCATGGATTTATTATCGTTCTTGTGAGGCGGGAGGTTCATGCGGCTGCGGAGGTTGATCGCGGTGATGATTTGCCCGCGCAGATTGATCAATCCCTGAATTTCCGAGGGGGCCAACGGAACTTCGGTCATCTCCTGATATCTCAACACCTCCTGCACATCAAGCACCTCGATGCCGAGCAGGACATCGTTCACGTAAAAGGTACAGAACTGTTTGGGCTCCGCCATTGAGGCCTTCCTTTCGATCGAATAAACGCCGTCCATCTGCAAAAGGGTGATCCAAGTATTAAACACGATTTTTCAATGAAAATCAAATTAACTGTGTATGTTATTTTATTTATTTTTATCCGGGATTGGGGTAGACTAAGCTATTGAATTATAAATCGATACTGATCAAAATTTTTATTTCTTCAAATTCCGGCAATTCAACCAATCAACCTTTTCTGTTGGGAGGAAAATCCAATGGTGGCCAGGCAAACAATCGGGGGAATCCGAAGATTTGGATTGCAACTTGTAATCGGGATGATGTTTTTAATACTTCCCATCCAGGCGCAAGCCGTGGTTGGGGTGACCGCCAAAGGGGGCACGACCGGACTGGGCGGCGACGTGACCGTGCCTCTGGTCAGCAATTGGCTGAATTTAAGAGGCGGTTACAACTTTGGAGAATTACGTCCTTCCACCACCGAAGCGGGGATCAAATACAAAGCTGACCTGCATCTTGAATCCGTTCCCATTCTTTTGGACCTCCATCCGTTTCACGGGGGCTTCCGGATCACCGGTGGTGTGTTTTACAACAAGAACGAAATAGACTTATCATCCACCGTGGATGCCAGTACAGTCGGCTTGGGAACAGGTCTGGGAACCGCAACGTTGAACGCCAATGTCTCCTGGTCCAAGGAATTTGCTCCCTACATTGGGATCGGCTGGGGTAATGCGGCGGATGATAATACGCTCGACTTGCCTATCGCTGTAGGATTTTCGTTGGATATTGGTGCTTTTTACCAGGGCAGTCCGAATGTTTTGTTAACGGACAGTACAGGTTTGGTGCCCGCGGCGGATTTAGCGGCGGAACAGGCTCAACTCGAAGATGATTTGAGCGAATTTAAATTCTACCCGGTTATCACGCTGGGGATTCACATCCGCTTCTGATCCGGGCATTCCCTATTGGATAATCAGAACCTTTAAACTGGGCAGGTCCGCCATTTTTTCCAGTGCCGGAATCTGTTCATGGTCCACCGCGTTGGCCGTGAGGTCCAGGTGTTCCAGGTTCGGCAGATGTTTGGAACGGATCAGGGCTTCGATTCCTTTCGGACTGATTTTATTGCGGTACAGGTCCAGCCGCTTGAGGTTTTTAAGATGCGGTGAACTGGCAATGGCGATGGCGCCTGCATCACCGACTTCATTTCCCCCCAGGTCCAGCAGAGTGATTTGTCCCACCTTTTCGGATTGCACCAGAAGCGTCACGCCCTCGTCTCCCAACTGGTTTTTCATCAGGTTGAGTTCCGTGAGATTTTTGAGGTGGGCCGACCCGACTAGGCTTTTAATGCCATCGGCGGTGATCTGGTTGTCCCATAGAAATAGTTTTTCGACATGTTGAAACGTCGGCGATCCCGCCAGGATGGCTACGCCCTCATCTCCCAGCTTGTTCGTTTTCAAAGCCAGGGACCGGACGTTTTTAACTTTTTCAGTATTGGCCAGGATGCGGATCCCTTTGACGCCGATTCTTTTGTTTTGCAGGCTGACACCCGTGCCGTCTTCACTGGTGCCCGACTCGATGAGTTTGGGGATGTCCATGGCCTTGGCGCTGGCCCCCGTTACGCCATCGTGGCCGGAGCGGCAGGCGGGCAGGAGCAGGCCAAGCGACAATACGAGCAGACCGAAGTTTTTGCAGAGTTTCGTCATGATGTTACCTTTATGGGTTCGGTTGTTTGATCTCGCCACTATAAACTATTTTGCGCACCGGAAGCCGAGATAATTGTTGCGCCGATCCGGCAGGCTTTTGCCTCGCACCGTAATTCGTGCCAGATCCATGTTGGAAAACCACGAGCCGCCCTTGATCACCCTGAATTGTTTTCCGTAAAAATCGTTGGGATAGGTATTCCCCGGATGCGGTTGATACCAGTTCGCCGTCCATTCCCAGACATTGCCGGCCATATCGCGAACTCCATAAGGACTGGCGCCATACTTTGTCAAGCCGACCGGCGCGGAATAACGGTAGCCGTCTTGTTTGCCGCGGATATTGGCCTTGGTTTTATCAGGTTTGTTGCCCCAGGGATAGTAACGGCCGTCGCTTCCCCGTGCGGCCTTTTCCCACTCCGCCTCGGTGGGGAGCCGTTTCCCTATCGTTGCGCAGTAGTCTGCCGCTTCCTGCCAGGTCACACCCACCACCGGCTGGCTGTTCTGATTGAACCGTTCGTTGTCCATGAACTTGGGAGCCGGCACACCGGTTTGCTCCATGTACAATCGGTATTGACCCACGGTCACTTCGGTGATGTCGATCTTGTAAGCCCGTAACTTAACGGTATGAGCCGGAGTTTCGTCGCGGTAATAGTCCAGGGACTCGGAGAAAAATGTGCTTGCCGCCCACTCGATATCTTTTTCGGAGCTTCCCATGATGAATTCGCCGGGAGCGATGGTGATCATTTCCATGGTTTGGATGGGCGGCGTGGCCCCCAGTGGGAAGGGAACGATTAGAAGCAGAAAAATCCCGATGGCTCCTTTCATAAGGTTCCACCCTAGGTTGGGATCAGTCCCGATTTCCTGGCATATTCGAAAATATTTCCGGCTTCGATGATATCGATGACTTCGCCCAGGGAATTCAGGGAATAGGTTTTGTTCTGCGTCTCGTTGGTGAGGGTATAGGCTTCCAGATCGATGGCGATCTCGTCTCCGGTTTCAATTTCTTTCGCCAATTTTTGCTTCGCTTCCAGTGGGATGAAGAATCCGCCATCAATGGAGTTGCGATAAAAGATGCGGGCATAGCTTTCGGCCACCACCGCCTGGACACCGGCGATTTCCATGCAGGCGGGGGCGTGTTCGCGCGAGGAGCCGCACCCGAAATTGGACCCGCCGATCACGATTTTGAATTGGGACTGATATTGTCCTTCCTCCACAAACGGAATCTTTCCCTTCGGCAGGCCGGAGCCTTCCGTGGGGACGCCGGACAACGCGAATTTTCCGTAGTTCTTGCTTTCTTCCGGATCGCTCAAACTGTAGACCAGATGCTCGGCGGGAATGATCTGGTCGGTATCGATGTTGTTGCCCAATACAAAGGCGCGTCCTTGGATCTTCTTTTTCATAAATCAATGTTCCCTTCAAAAAAACTTTGATGAGGATTATACACGGGCGGCAATAAATTCCCGCGGATCGGTCACGTACCCGGTCAGCGCCGATGCCGCGGCGGTGTAGGGCGACGCGAGGTAAACGGATGACTGCTTCGATCCCATGCGTCCCGGAAAATTCCGGTTGGTGGTGGAGATCACTACTTCCGTACCGTGGGTCCGGCCGAACGTGTCTTTGGGTCCGCCGAGACAGGCGGCGCAGGACGGCTCGCCGATGCGCGCGCCAGCATCTTCAAAAATCTGCGCCAGCGTTTTGCCGTCGATGGTTTCCTTGTGCAAGTCTTGTTCAACGTCGACGGTGGCGGGTACGATGTAGGTATCGATCTTCACCTTTTCGCCGTTCAATATTTCAGCGGCGGCGATGAAGTCGGTGATCTTGCCGCCGGTACACGAGCCGATATACGCCCGGTCCAGCTTGACGTCCGAACATTCGCGGGCCAGCGCACGGTTGTCCGGTGAATGTGGCTGGGCCACTATTGGCTCCAACTCGTCGGCCTTGTAAGTTTTATTGAAACAGTATTTGGCGTCCGCGTCGGAATGATGGACCGTGCCCTGTTTGTCGGTGCGGCCCTTCAGGTAGTCGAAGGTGACGTTGTCCGCTTCGATCACGGCGTTTTTGCCTCCCGCTTCGATGGCCATGTTGCACAGGGTCATGCGTTCTTCCATGGAGAATTGGTACACCGCGTCGCCCGCCCATTCCATGGTGCGGTAGGTGGCGCCGTCGCACCCGATGTCGCCGATCACGTGCAGAAGAATATCCTTCGCCATGATGTAGGGCGGAAAGGTGCCGGTCCACTCGAAGCGCATGGTTTCGGGAATCTTCACCCACAGTTTGCCGGTGCCGAGGATGAACGCGGCGTCGGTGTTGCCGATGCCGGTGGAGAACATGCCGAACGCGCCGGAGGTGCAGGTATGCGAATCGGTACCGAACAGGACTTCGCCGGGGCGGTTATGACCCTCCTGCGCCAGGGCGATATGACAAACGCCCTTGTAATTCTCGGTTCCGACATCATAATAATAAGGAAGCTTTTGCTCCTTCGCGAATTCGCGAATGATATCGATGTTGCGGTTGGCGTGGGGATCGGCGGTGAAAATATAATGATCGGGGATGATCACGACCTTTTCCGGATCCCAGACCTTGGCGTTTTGGCCAAATTGTTTTTTGAAGATGCCGATGGTGCCCGGCCCGCAGACGTCGTGGGTCATCAATACGTCGACATCGACCCAGACGTTGTCGCCGGGAGCGACGGATGTTTTACCGGCGTGGTTTGCCAGGATTTTTTCGGTAATGGTCATTCCCATATACAATCTCCGTAGGGAGGGGGTTGCGATTCAGTTTTCGAGGCGGTCAGACGAAAAGTCCTCAAGTGTAATACTAAATTAACATTTTAAGGTTTCCGTGCGAACAAAAAATTAAAAAAAGTGGATTATATCGCTAAATCGGCCGGTTTCCACACGGAATTGAGTCCAGAGATAGCTTCCCACCCGTGAGTGGCCGTTATAATATTGAAACGAATCCGCGATTAAGGTAGGTTGAATCCCTTTAAACTATTGAATTTAATCCAATGATATCTGGCAACGAACCCGAAAAGGATGATTCTAATAAAGTAGTCTTTGACCGCCGCCCCCTGTGGATCGTGGTCTTCGACCGCATGCGGCGGGGCATCGTGGTGACGGTACTCCTGATCGGCTTTTTCATCCTGCTGGGCCGGGAAGCGCCGGAGGGACTATCTGTCGAGGGCTACAAGGTATTGTGCCTGTTTTTCCTGTGCGTCTGCCTGTGGTCGAGCAACGTGATTCCCCTGTCTGCGACCAGCCTGTTGGTAATCGGTGCGGTGCCGCTGATGGGTATCATGGATGCCTCCCAGGTGTATTCCTTTTTCGGCAACCGGGCGGTGTTTTTCATTCTGGGAGCGTTTGTGCTTTCGGGGTCGATGATCGCCTGTGGATTGAGCGGGCGGATGTCCTTATGGGTTATCGAAAAATGGGGCCATCGGCCGCGCACGCTGATGACGTCCATCTATTTTTTCGGAGCGGTCAGTTCCTGTTTCATGTCCGAGCATGCCGTGGCGGCCATGTTGTTTCCCATTGTCACGGAAATCGTCTCCGCCCTGAAACTTCCGCAAGGTAAGTCCGCTTTTGCCAAGTCACTGTATTTTGCTCTGGCGTGGGGATGCATCATCGGTGGCGCCACCACGGTGCTGGGTGGAGGACGAGTGCCTCTGGCGGTCGAGATGTTGGAACAGGGAACTCAAAGTACGCTCGGGATTCTGCAATACACCCAGCTCACCTTTCCGATGATCGTGCTTTTGCTGGGGTGCGGATGGGCTCTGCTCAATTTATTGTTTAAGCCCGAAATCGAGAACGTAAAACCCGCCCTGGAAAATCTACATGCAAAATCTCTGGCTCAGGGAAAAGTGACCTATCAGGAAATGGGCGTCGGCGCGGTGATGGGCCTGACTTTGGTTTTCTGGTTCGGTTTCGGCGAACAGTTGGGGATCGCCAACATCTCCATCATGGCAATCGTGCTGTTGTTTGCCCTGAACCTGATTACCTGGAAAACGGTGGAGCCGCATGTGAACTGGGCGATTATTCTCATGTATGGCGGGGCGATCTGCCTCGGGCAGGTGATGGCTTCTTCCGGCGCGGCGCTATGGCTGGCACAGAAAGCGTTTCAGGGATCGATCGCCACACCGACGGGATTTCTGTTGACGGTGGCGGTACTGTCCACCTTGTTCACCACGTTTATGAGTAATTCAGCGGTGATCGCTATTTTATTACCACCGGCCTTGAGCTTATGCCCCGATTACGGAATATCCCCGGTGGTGGCGACGATGACGGTGATTTTACCCAGTAACTTTGCCTTTATACTGCCGATTGCCACACCCGCTTCCGCCTTGGCCTTCGCATCCCGTCACATTTCGCTTCGGGAAATGATATTTTCAGGAACTCTGCTCAGCCTGTTGGGTATGATCTGTTTTCTGATTTTGCTATTTGTATTCTGGCCCTGGATGGGATTTCAATAGGTAAGTGATGAAAAGAAAAGGCTGGAAGGCAGGCCCGAGAAGGGCCGGGAGGGTTGGCCCAACTCGGAAAAAAAGTGCGTGACTTCCTTTTTTCGCTAACCTGCCAACAAAAAAGCCTCATTCTGAGAGAAAAGAGATAACCCACGGTCCGTGAGTTACATCTATAAAATAAAAGCAAGAGACATGCCAAATTCGGCGGATCTGTTTTGATTGGGCAATCCCTTGTTTCTTAAGGCGTTATAGAAGTTAAGGCGTAAACGGTTTTTGCAGCGGAGTCTGATTTTTCTTTCACAATTACGTTTTTGAAACAGTGGATTTTTAAATGTGTAACAAATATGCAACATACCTATAAGCCATCGACCGGGTACCCGGCTTAAAAATGGAGCAACGATGACCGATTCAGTTCAACAGATAAATCCTGTGCAACTCAAGGAACGGCTGGATTCCGGACAGGTGGGGCTGCTGTTGGATGTCCGGGAGGATTGGGAACATTCCATGGCGGCGATCGCGGATTCGACCCATATCCCGCTGGCCGAGTTGGTGGATCGCCTTCAGGAGCTGGCTTTTGAGGATGACATTGTGGTGTATTGTCATTTTGGCCAGCGCTCCTATCAGGCGGGCCTGTTGTTGAAGGAAGCCGGATTTAAAAATGTGACCAACCTGGCGGGGGGCATCGATGCCTGGTCGCAGTTGGTGGACCCCTCCATCCGCAGGTATCGCGCATCCTTTTAATGATCGGGTCAGGCAGAGTGCTATGGAGATAATGAATAAGCTGGGAATCGAGGTGATGAACTCTCCTCGCGCAATACGAGACGAGCTGTTGCAGGGCACCGGGGCGGTGATGGCGGCGGGGTGTTCCATTTTCGTGGAATCCAGCAATGTGAAAGATAAAGAGATCGTGGTGTTCCGGTCGCCTGGAAAAGATGTTTCAGCAGAACGCAAAGCGTTCGACATCGAACACTTCGATCAGGCCTGGAAACAGTTTGATGAATGGCGGTCTTCCTGACGGTTTCCCCACCTAAGTATTTCTCTTGTAATCAATTGTTGATTCGGCCACCAGGTCTTATACTGAATTCATGACCGAAAACGCCTTGCAAGAAACAGAATTTCCGAAAACCCGCATACAGGATATTAAAGAGCATTTCGTTTTTCGACCCAGTTGGGGTTGGGCCTTCGCTTTTTCCTTTTTGATCCTCGCTTTAAAGAATGATCTCGCCGATGTCTTTTACCCTCTGTTGTACAATGAGGACGGAAGAAATATTTTCGGTCTTTTTTATAATGATCATTCCATTAAGAATATTTTTACCAGCTACTCAAGTTATTATCAGGTATTGCCCAGGTTGGCGGGGTATATGCTTCATTTTTTACCGGTTACCTGGATCCCTTCCTTGTACAGTCTGTTTGCGCTTTCATTCAGCGCGTTGGCTTATTCGCTGTTTTTTCCTTTATTAAACCGTCTGTTTCGTTCTCCTTGGTTTGCTCTTTATTCGGTTCTTATTCTTACTGCCTTGCCCCTGGCCAGTCATAAGCTGGTCGGAACTCTGATGTTCCAGGTCTGGAATGGCGTTATCATTTTAGGTGTCGTTACTTTTTTGCCGATCCCTAAAAATTTTTTAGGGAAAGCCTTTTATCTTTTTGCCACTAATATCCTGATTTGGAGTCACCCCTATTGCATCCTGATATTACCGGTTTATTTATACAAACTTGCGTTTCAGAAAAACAATCGATGGGTATATGGTCTTTTTATCCTTTCGATATTTGTTTATTTTGGATTAACAATCAGCCACCACCCTCTGAATTGGGATTCTCTGCGGTATTTCCCGTCCAACCTGCTCGGCCGCGTGGTCACCGAAACCGTGGTGGGTCCCCTGAACCGGACTTGGCTCCAATATCTGGAAAGTTCTCTGATTTTTGGTTTTCTAATGATTGCGTTTGTAGGTTGCATGGTCGGATTTTCCTGGAAGAAAATGGAAAGGAAAGAGAAATGGTTCTATGCAATTTCGGCTTATTTTATTTTGACGAGTTTAGCGGTTGCCCTGCTGGGCCGGGAGCTCGGTAATTATTACCACCTGATCAACGGCAGTCCCCGGTATACCTATCTTCCCCGCATCACTTTTTTAATGATGTTGATGGCCGCTTTGTTTCGCCTGTACCAACTCTCCAGTGTTTTCCGGAAAACCCATTGGGCGCTGGCGGCGTTGGTGTTAACTATCAACACCAATGGTAATGTTCTCTACAAAACCGATTTGAAAGTGGGTCAGCGGGTTCGCGATTACGTGGCTTATCTGGATCAGAACCAGCTGGATTGCGAGCCGGGAGAGGAACGATGGTTTACTCTGCACCGGGGAGGTTGGCAAAATCCGGGAACCCCGCCCGATTGGAGCATTCCCGCCAACCTCTGTCGGCATTAACTTTTTTGGGTTTATTCCTGTGCAGACAATTTTTCTTCCGCGATCTGGCGCATGAGGTCGATAGGGGCGATTTTGCCGGTCCATAATTCGAACTGTCCTGCCGCCTGGTTGACGAACAACTCCACGCCGGAGACGGTAGCGCATCCGGCCGCCTCAGCATCTTTGAGGAGGCGGGTTTCCATCGGGTTGTACACGGAATCGAACACCACCATGCCGGGTTTCAGCAGGCGTGCGGGGAAGGGGGCGTCGTTCGTATTCGGAGCCATGCCGACCGGCGAGCAATTGATGACGATATCCACTGCCACCTGATCCACATCGCGGATGCTGATGAGTTTACCTTTCAATTGATCCGCCAGCTCCTGCGCTTTTTCCTTATTGCGGTTGTAGGTGAGGGTGAGGTGCGCACCCTCGTCCGCCACACTCTGGCCGATGGCTTTTGCGGTACCGCCCGCGCCGATGATCAAAACATTTTTGTCCTTGAGCGGCCCGTGCGGTTCAAGAGCCTTCAGTGCCCCCGAGTAATCCGTGTTGTAACCGGCCCATCCGTTGCTGTCCGGCACCACGGTATTGACGGCGCCGATGCGCTCGGCGGCGGAATCGATTCGGCTGAGGGATTTCATGATGGTTTCCTTGTGCGGCATGGTCACGCTCAACCCGCCCAGATACGGTTCAAACGCGCTGAAGAATCGCTTCACGTTTTGCACCAGAAGCGGCACGTACACATGCGGCA
Source organism: Nitrospinaceae bacterium (assembly GCA_965237905.1). Lineage (GTDB taxonomy): Bacteria > Nitrospinota > Nitrospinia > Nitrospinales > Nitrospinaceae > SZUA-226. The sequence continues at coordinate 2,215,311 of OZ250172.1, forward strand.
GTCCAGTGTCCTGAAACGCTTTGTTGTGGATCAGGTAACCCATGCTCTTCGACACCGGGTCGCCGATGACGCCATACACTTTGGATTCCGGTTTCAGATCGTTGACGCGGTAAATATGTCTCAAAGTTTTTGCAGGGATTTGTCCCGGTGCGCTTTCCTTGCCTGTTTCCAGCGACCCGAACGTAAGCCATCCACCCTGTTGAACAGTCAGGATGCGGCTGACCTCTCCCTTCTCGCCCATGCAGAAGGCGATCATTTGTTTTCCATCTTTTTTGGCGCGCGCCAGCAAACGAAACAGGAGCAGGTTGTCGTTGATGTCGGTCGCGTAGGTGATGATCTTCAAAATATCAGCCGGCAACTGGCTCATTAGATCGTACAGGGGATTGAGATCGTCCGGTGTGCGCGTGAAGTCGTGGTGCGAGAGGATAACCTTCACCTTCCCCTTGTTTTCGAGAATGGATTTGAGAAGCGGTCCGGGCGTGGAGGTTTCGATGTCGATATAATCCACCCCAAAATCGATCGCCTTGCGCAATAGGTCGACGCGTTCTTCCTCCGGTCCTGCGAACTGACCCCCATCCATCTTGCATCGGTTGGTGACAATGCAGGGCTTACCCGCTTCCTTCAGCAACAACGGCAGGTCGAAGTTCTCGATCAGGTCCAGGCGCAGTTCGATAATATCGGCCAGCTTCTGGCAGGCGTCGAGGTCTTTGCGGGCGCGGTCCATCGTGGGACCGACAATGGGAACACAGATCATAATATATTCCCCTCCTTTTCAAGGAGGGGTTAGGGGTGGTTAATATCAACCCCTCCCAGCCTCCCCTTGGTAAGGGGAGGGGTTTAGGGTGTCACCCTGAGCGTGTCAAAGAGGGACCAGAAGGGTTAGTGATGAGCGACCCGGATTATGCCTCATGCAGGAAAGAAAATCCACTCCTGCCCGGAGGGGGAACTGACTGACAGTTGTCGGCAACCGAGAATCCCTGAGCGCGTTTCAAGGGTTTTAATTTACGTGTGGAGGTATTTCGCGGGTAATATAAATCCTGGTCTGCGAAGAAAACTTTTCAATCGCGCCAATCTGCCTGGGCCAGTTGGGTCCAGCGGCACGCTGGGCGGAGTACCTCCGCCGGTAATATGGAAAACATGGAAATGCGCTCAAGGATTAATGTTGGCAGTGAACGCTCCAGCCAATTGGGTCCAGCGTTACGCTGGGCTCTGGCATCATGCCGGTTAGCCTTCCTGCGAGAACCGGGAGGATTTGCCGCCGGACTCGCCGTAGCCTTTTAGACCTTGTTTGCGTTCCTGGAAGACTTTCATTTGCTCAGCGGTTTCTTCTTTTTTATCTTTGAGGATTTTCGCGCAGGCGTCCTCTATCGCTATCAATTCCTCCAGAGTCTGCGCCGCTTCATCCTTCAACGCCTGGCCTTTTTGGATCATCAGTTTCCGATCCGGGTCGGACATGTTTTTAAGGACCGGTTGCATTTCTTCATCCAACGCTTGCAGGGTTTGCAGGAGTGGGTTTTTATCCTGCACGGCTTTCAAGAGGTCCGGGTCGTTTTTCTCATCGATCGCTTTTTGCTGTCGTCGCGCCACCGCCAACAGTTGGACGTAACAGTCCTTCTGCTTTTTCAAGCATTCAATCATACGGTTGATCGCGGACGGGGTTTGCGGCATCAGGCTATGGCGATGAGGTTGCGTGTGCTGGTTTCCAGCAATAATTTTTCAAACGCGCGTTGAAAGGATTCTTCCGCTCCGGTATCCAGTTCCGACAAGGCTTCGAGGCGCGCCGATTTAAAATCGAGGCGGCCCACGTCCTCGTTCAAGAGTGATTCCAGCTGGGCTTGCAGGCGCGGTAGAATTCCGGTTTCGGTATCGTTGAACAATTTCAGCACGTTGTCCGGTTGCGATTCCAGCGCCAGGGTCAGCGCCGGAACATTCACACTGATTGTATCATCGCTTTCGGTTTTAATCCCCACCGAAGACAGTTTTTTGAACAATTCACTGCCGCGGTTGGCAAACAGCGCCCCCAGTCCGTCGCGGATGGCCTGCGCGGTTCGAGTGATTCCCAATTCCGTGGTTGAAAATTTGTCGGTGTTTACACTGTTGAGTCCCAACGACGGCGGCAGACTGTTGAAAGGGTCGACCGCTTCCCGGCTGGCATCACGGCTTTCGTTGGTGCGGATGCCCGTTTGTGAATTTTCCGTCAATTCCTCGCGAACCGATTGCAGTTCGAAGTCGTTCGCGAAGGTTTTGGCAAACGCCAGGGAATCGTTGAGAGCGGTGATTGCGTCGTTGAGCCGCAGGAACAACGATTGAATCTGATTGACCGCGGCGCTGGCGTCGGTTTCCACAGTGACGCGAACGGTTTCGCCTATGCCACTCCGGACCTCCAGTGTGATTCCCTCAAAAATATCCGAGAAAATATTGGTGGCGCTGGTAAAAGTTTCGCTGTCGATGGTGATTTCCGCATCGTTCCCGCTGACTACCAGATTGGTGCCGGAGGCGTTTATCTGCACTTCATTTTGGATCAACTCCCCGTTGGCGTCCAGTTCGAGAAACCCCAGATTGAACAGCACGGCGTCGGGGTCGCTCAAGGTGATGGCGGAGTTGTCGCCGGTCTGGCTGGTGAGCAACAGGCGGTTGTCTTGAATGGTGGCGGTGACCTGATGGTCCTGCGTGCCGCCGTCCAGGCGTTCGTTGCCGTTCACGTCCTCCGCCGGGTCCAGCACGCCGTTGCCGTTCTGGTCTTCGATGATGAAAATGCCGGAACCGTATTGACTGCCGCTTACCTGGATGGTTTCGATGATGCCGTTGCCGTTGACGTCCTCCGCTTCGTCGAGCACGCCGTTGCCGTTGACGTCTTCGCCCCGGTTGATCTTGTTCTGGATGTCTGCCAGGGTGTCGGTGGCGATGACGGTGATTTCCACGCCGTTGATGCGGAAACTGCCGCTCAACCCCAGCGCGCCAGTGCCCTGTACGTCGGAGGCCAGCACACTGCGCGAGGCGACGGCGTTAAGGGTGACTTCAAATTTCGCTTCCCCGGCAGTACTGTCTGCAAAAACGCGGAGCGCGCCGGAGTCGGACGATTTGGCGGTCAATAAATTGAACGCGTTGCCGAGACGCAATTCTTCCACCTTGTCCAACAGCGCCTGCAGGCGGATTTGGAGGTTGCCGATGTCGTCGGTTTGCCGGCTGGTGAGGCGCGATGCACCGACTTCGTCGACGATCGGGAAATGGCTGAGCTGAAACCGGTCGGTCACAAAACGCCCGGCGGCGTTGACGCGGAATGCCGAGAGCGTGCCTCTCAGGTCGTCCACCTGCGGCACGCGGTTGGAGACGAACACAAAGGAGTCGAACAGCAAATCGGCGGGCGTCGGGCGGTCCGCGCCGAACTGGTTGATCTGCGCACGGAAATCGTTCAGCGTGATGCCATCCAGCCTGTCGGATTTCGGGAACAGCGGCGGAATGAGATTGCTTGAGATGCCAAACGTCGTCATGTGGGTCTCCGGGTTTTCATTAGATGAACCGGTCGATGTTTTGGCCCCGTTCCGTCAGTAAGAATTCCGGAGTGCGCGGTTCCGGCGGTGCGGCGCGTTCCTCTTCGGGCCGCGTCACCCCTTCGGTTGTTTCCTGTTCTCTCAGATCGTTGAGGAGTTCCGCACTGACGGCTTCCAGGTTTTCAAATACGGCTGGCGGTGGCGGTGCGTTGTTTTGGACTTCGGTGACCGGCCCACCGGCGGCTTCGGTGACTTCCTCCGGAGATTCGATACGGTTATTGAACTCCTGCAAAAAATTCCGCAATTCACGATTGCTCCGGAGAGCGGGGTCGGTGCCCAGATTGTTGCGGCGCAAAGCCTGCGGATTTTCATTGAGTACCTCCACGTTACCCGGTACCGGTGGCGCTACCGGCACAGCGTTCTCGAATGCGGGAGGAGAAACGTTGAGCGGAGCCTGATCCACGGCAGGAATATCTTCTTCCCGTGCTTCCAGTTCCAGATTGCGAACAAACGGTTCATCCGGGTCCAGCTCGGGAAAGGCCGGGGGTTGCACGGCCTGGGTTTCCTGATCCTCCTCGAGAACCTGCCTGCTGTCGATCAGGGATGAGACCGCAGTTCCAGGGGCTACGGGACCGGGATTGTCGGCCGGATCGCGTTGCGCAACACGCAGATCGGGAAGCACGGGACTGAAATCAGTATCCTGTGCGTTTGCCGTCACTTCAGCCGTTGCCGGCGCCACGTTCACCCCAAGCGGCGCGGCGGGAGGAGGCACTATTTCTGCCTGCGGTTCGGATGTACCGGGTCTGGGAATGGCGCCCGCTTCTTCCAACACTTGATCCACGGTAGCCAGAGAAATAAAGCTATTTTCATTGCCTGCCGTTTCCAGGTCCAGGCTCAAAGCCCGGCCTTCGCCGAAATTCCGGGTTTCCTGAATATTGGGTCCGGGCGGATCCTCCCCAACGTTGGGAGGTGTGAGAACATTCACCCGTCCTTCCGTGCGAGGTACAGGAGTATTTCCTCGAAGTCCCACGGTGTTTTCTGCCGGTGCGTCTTCCGCAGGTTCTGGAATGGCCCCATCGTCAGTTCCAACAGAGAACGGACCGCGGGGCGGTAGAGCCACGGGAACAAATCGGTTTTCGTTGCGGGGTGCCGCTTGGTTATCCTGCTCCAGTTCGATCTCGGCCACGGGCGGCGCTTCCGGGGCCGCTATCGGAACGGGTGGCGGTTCCGACGCAATACTGTTTTCGATTCTCGCTGTCGTTTGCTCACGCGTTTCACGTTCCGCATTTTGGACGAGCGGGATCGCAGGATTGAGTCCCGGCGCATTCGGCGGTTCCGCCGGGTTCCGGTCCGGGAGGGTGGCTGCCTCGTTCGAGGCGCGATTTTCTTCCAACCTGTTGGCAAAATTTTGCAGAGTCGATATCGCCGGAGTTTCGATGACTGTCCGGTCGGGAGTCCCGATCTCGCGGCGTTGCGTTTCCAAATTCAGGAGATTGGGGGTGGCAGGATTCACCACATTTTCCCCCGGTATGAGGTCTATCGGTAACGGGACGGTTTCTTCCAGCGGTTGGACAGGCACGATGACCCGCGCGTTGGCTGAAATGGTGACGCGGTCGATGCCGTTGGCGAGGGAGCCGGGGATCGGTGCTTCATCTTCGATCCGGTTCTCGACCGGGCGGGTTTCCTCCTCTTCTTCCCGATCGGGAGGATCCAACGCATCCGGCCTCAGCAGAACCAGCGGATTGATCGGCGGAAATTGTTCTTCAAGATGCGGCATAAATTTTTCCGTTTTAGCTTACCCGTTCGCTTGCCGGGTTATTGCCTCAATTAGGAAGTTGTATTGAGAGCGCCCGAGATCCGTCGAACAATAAATTTAAAAAAACGTTAAAGTCTGTCCCTTTTCCGCCGATAACCTGCAAGAGTTGGATGCGCTCCTTTAAAGTCGGCGGAATCAAAAATTTTAAAAGCCCGAAAACAAAGGCTTTTAAAGAGGGCCGAAGCGCCGGGGAAAGCGGCTTCCGACTCAGGGAACAGCATTCCTGATATCCTTATCGGCCGCATTTCCTGAGACTTAAGTGTTTTTTTGAGGTTTTTTGTGATTTTTAAGCTATTGAAATTAAAGGGATAGTTGAGGTCGGAATTAACCTCCCCTGTATCCCCTCCTTGAAAAGGAGGGGAAATGTGTAGCACTTGGAGTCTGTCGCAGTGTGACACCGTGTCGCCTTTCGACAAGCTCAGGGTGACACGGCTATGTAAATTTCTCGCCGCCGTTAGGCGGGGAGCGAGCCTGGGAAAGTTGGCCTTGACCCTCCCCCCGCGAAATGATAGAAAAAAGGCCTTCTACAGCACGTTTAACCACAGCCCAACCGTTTTTGGAGATACTGAAATGGAAGTGAATACCATCAAGTTGGAAATCCGCAAGCACCACGTCACCCCGGGGATCAACGTCCTGGACCTGGTGATCGACGCCAACGGCGAGAAGATTATCAAGCAGACTCAGCATAAAGATACCGATATGGCCTACAAGAAATTCGTCGAGGATATCATCAAAGTGGCCCAGGAATTGGCCAACGCCCGGATCGAATAATTTCCACTCGGGTTTTCCATATTTTTAATCGGGGAAAATGACTGGCGGGTAGGGCAGACCAGGTGCCGGGGCCAAATAAAACAATCTCCTCTCCCCTCATGGTGAGAGGATTAAGGTGAGGGGTGGAGTTGTCATAACCTCCACTGTATCCCCTCCTTTATAAGGAGGGAAAAAGTTGGCACCGGCGCTTCGCCGGCCAGCGTGACGCTGGACCCAACCGGGCAAGGCCCGGAGCTGATTTCCAATTGCGCCCCACCATTATTGTCAGCAATCAGCAATCAGCGGTCAGCAAGTTTCCCCTCCCCGTCAGGGGAGTCAGCAAATTCGCCAGCCGCGCAGGCTTAGCGCCGGATGTTCATTTTCTTGAGTTTTTCCACCAGGGTGGTGCGGTTCAGTCCCAGAAGCGTGGCCGCCTGGTTCTTGACGCCGTTGGTTTTCTCCAGCGCTTCGATGATCAATTCCTTCTCAAACTCTTCCACCATCTGTTTCAGGTTGACCCCTTCCTCCGGCATGCCGATGTAGTGGGCATGATTGCGGGACTTGCGGATGAACTCCGCCGGGGTCTGGTCGCTCTCCGCCTGCACCAGCGGTTGCCAGGTTTCTTTCGGCACGTCGTTCAACACCTTCTCCGGCAGATCGCGCGGGGTGAGGGCCTTGTCGGTGCTCAGCACCACCATGCGCTCCATGAAGTTCGCCAGCTCGCGGATGTTGCCCGGCCACTGGTAATTGCAGAGGATCTCCACCGCCGCATCACTGATGCCGGTGATCGATTTCCCCTTCTGCTCGTTGAAGTGCTTCAGGTAGTGATTGACGAGGAGCGGGATGTCCGACCTCCGTTCGCGCAGGGGCGGAATGTCGATGGGAATCACGTTGAGGCGGTAGAACAGATCCTCGCGGAACTTGCCGTTCTGGATCGCCTCTTCCAGATTGCTGTGCGTGGCGGTGATGACCCGGACATTGATCTTGATCGGCTTACTGCCGCCGACGCGGTCGATTTCGCTTTCCGCCAGCACGCGCAGGAGTTTGACCTGGAGGGTCATCGGCATGTCGCCGATCTCGTCGAGGAAGATGGTGCCGTTGTCGGCCAGCTCCATGCGCCCGATGCGCGTCTGGGTGGCGCCGGTGAAGGCGCCCTTTTCGTGGCCGAACAGTTCCGTCTCCAGCAGTTCGTTGGGGATGGCGCCGCAGTTGACCGGGACGAAGCCTTTCGCGTCGCGTCTGCTGTTGTGGTGCAGGGCGCGGGCGATCAGCTCCTTGCCCGTGCCGCTCTCGCCGGTGAGGATCACCGTGCTGTCCGAATCCGCCGCGCGCTCCACCAAGTCGAAGACCTGTAGTATCCCGTCGCTTTTACCAATGAGATGGTAAAAATCCGTCTGTAGCTTGATGCCCATATTTCAATACTTTACAACAACTTAGGTCAGCATGTCAAATTTTTGTCGAAAATATGTCGGATTTTTTGCCAGGCCACGCCTGGGGGAAATTTAAAACCTCTCCCTTTATGAAAGCCTGTCCTGAGCCTGTCGAAGGAAAGGGGGCCAGGATACAGAATTCTAAAAGTCTCCTCTCCTCTCATGGGGAGAGGATTAAGGTGAGGGGTGGAGTTGTCACAACCTCCCCTGTATCCCCTCCTTGGTAAGGAGGTGGTTTGCTCCCCCTTGTTTGAAAGCCTGTCCTGAGCTTGTCGAAGGAAAGGGGGACGGAGGGCAGTTATGGGTGTATACTAAAAAGATGAAAGAAGTTAAGACAAAGTGCGATATGTGTGATCGCTTGTTTCAGTTCGGACCCGGCCGGTATAAGGGGAAGTATATTGAACACTATGCAATGATCCTCTGCAATTCCTGCTTTAAAACCAATTGGGAGGGCTTTCCCCCCGGACTTGAGGCTCAATTCGTTGCGCATATGAAGAGCAAAGATATTGCGTTACCCGAACGCAATAAACAAGGATGGTTCCCCCGTTAGACGGATTTACTCCCCCCCTCCATCAGAAAACAACCCTCTCAGATAGCCGTTATTGCCCGTTCTCTACCTCCCCCTTGTAAAGGGGGATGGGGGATTCCTCCTTTTGCTTTTATGAATATGCAGGGGGCTTTGGGGGGGGGGCGGAGGAGGGGTTTAGGAGTCAAAGAATGTGCAAGTCATTTTATTTCAAGACATTTGCTGGTAGTAATAAATTGGTTCGACTATAAAATAATAGTCTTGTGATTAAATTAAAATCTTGACCAGTGTTTTATTTTTAGGATAATTAGGCTTCCCATGATCCCAAGAGGTATTTCCATGAGTAGTGCTTTTGACTACAACAATGACAAACTAAAAATCCCGGGCCAATTTTTGGACGTTGGGAAGATTACCGTTATGTTTATGGATATTGTTGGGGTAAGTAAAAATGACAACCAGAAAATGAGAAATGCCTTTAGAACACTTCAGAATGCTCTTTCGGATATTTTGGTAAAAGTTAAATGGGACACTGAAGGTAGCGAAAATGGGGCCATTTTGATTCCGACGGGGGATGGCTACGCCATAGGATTTGAACCAAACTTTGTTGATGATGAAGAGGCATTAAGATTCTCTCAAGAAATTTCGATTAGAATGAAAGAGGAAACTTTTCCTTTAAGGATAGGCATTAATAAAGGCCCATGCTTTGTCCATCTTGATTTAAATAAAAAAATAAATTTATGTGGTTGGGGAATAGTTGATGCCGAAAGGACAATGAGTTTAGGGGAACAAAACCACATTCTTTGTGAGGAAAGTTTTGCTAAACCAATCAAGGATAACCGTGCAAATTCAAAACTTATCAAACTAAAAAAATACTCCGTAAAACATGGTCGCGAATTAACCATATATAATTATTTTTCCAAAGATGAATTTGGAAACCATGACAAGCCGGAATGAATTTATGACTAAGATGCCTTTATCAAAAGACCAAAAATATTCATCCAAAGAAAACCATTATAGGGCAAAATTTGCCTGGAACCTTTATCTAGATATCAAATCCGCAATAAACAGTTTGCGTGGAAGGTTTGTTACTAGGGATAAGGCAGACAGGTTATTCAAGAAATTTATTACCTTAGAGGATTCAGATAAATTTTTTATTGTTAATAGTTTATCTAAGGTTGACAATGATGTTTCACGCGCTTTTCTTGAAACGGTTTTAATTTCAGATTTTAATGACGTAGTTAGACATGAGGCGGCTTTTTCTCTGGGTTGGGTAGGAGATGAAATATCAAAAAACGTTCTAAAATCTGCAATTATTGATGATGAGAGTGTTTTGGTTCGGCATGAAGCTGTTATGGCTCTTTCTGAAATCGGATCGGAAGAGGACATTGACTTTGTAGAAGAAATTCTAACCTCTGAAGAAAATAAAGAAGTGATTCTGTCCTGCCATATAACACTTAAAAGATTAGATGATCGTATAAAAAAGTTACTCCCGCCTATTTCTTGACCCATAATATTTCCCTGGAGGCGAGGGTTTTTGGGTTAAATTAAACGCTCCCACAAAAACTCAAGTAAAACGTAATAGGCACAAACTATGGCTATTATTTTCCCCCAGAAAAAAATATTTGCTGGCCAATTTATTTGACGAGGCGGGTAAATTTCTTCTTCTTCACTTACTCCCGCGTCTCTCAATCTTTCCTTATAAATACCCCAGATCGCCGTTGGAACAATGCAATGAAGCAAATCTAAACTTAACCCCACGACAAGGAGGCCCCCTGCCCAATACAAATCAGGAGAGATGGTTAAGGTCCCGTTGATTTCGGTTCGAAAAACCCAGATCAAGGCAATCCCAGCAAAACCCAAATTTCTTACAACATCACTGGTTTTTTTTGAATAATTGTAATATTCATCTTGAATTTCTTTGAATTTCATCGTTTTTTACGGCTCGGTTTTGGTCCGGTACTATTTGTGCCTTTTCGATTTACATTATCTCTTTTCGACGAATCAGGATTATCGCGGACATATTTTCTATTATTTATCTTTACTACATGCGCCCCCGGGTGCTTGCCTTCTTCCACTTCTTTGACAACTTGAGTACGGGGGACATTTTTTCTGGGTCCGATTTTGTAGGTTTCATTACGACCACCCGGTCCATCGTTGTTCCCTCTTATCTTAGTCATTGTTTACCTCCCACAAATGGCTGCTGTTAGATGGAATTTCTCAGCTTTTGTCAATCTACCTCATTTGAGTTTAAAAAACCAGAGACCAAAGGCCTACCAGTGTGGACCTAACAGCCTTCTCTTTTATTTTCCAATACAAAAATCGTTGAAGATCTGGTCGAGGAGGTCGTCAAGAACCAAGGGAACAGGGAAAAAGGAACAGGGGGAAGGCAAACCCTATTCATCCAAGACAGCAAGAGGAGGAATCCCCCTGACCCCCTTTACAAGGGGGAACTTCAGAACTATCCTTGAGTTATGCGAACAATTAGGAGGGAGAGATGCGATATTTTGTAATTCTATGGGTAGTGGGATTGCTGGCGGGGTGCGCCGCGCCCCAGACTGTTATGCTTGAACATCCCACTACTGGCAAGATTGTTCAATGCGGCCCTTTTGAGACGCTTATGGAGGAATCTCAATGTCTTGGTGATTTCGAGTCAAAGGGATATAAAAGAATCTGGCAAGAGCCACTCATAAAACCTGCCAATAGTTATTAAACTAAAGCGGCCCCTTCATATTCAGGTTCAGTTGTCGCAAAGTATCGATAACCCCCGGTTAAGGTTATGGTTGGACTAACCTTAACACCAAAACCGGCCATAAACTGGTAAGCGAAAACAGTTGCGCTATCATCTACAAATGGTGAAAACGGAACACCAGAAACAGAAAAGTCCGTATTGACATGGGCCACCCCGATTCCTCCGCCTAAATAAGGTACCAAAGAGAAGTTTGGTGTATGAAAATCATAATATCCATTTACCATGAAACTTAAAGCTGAAATTTCACCATCGGCGTTTGTCACAACGCCTGGTAGCGAGGATTCATCAACATCATTGCTACGGTATGCAATTTCACCCTCTGCTCTGATATTGCCATAATCATATCCTATCGCCCCGGCAATATTGAATCCCGGATCATAACTGGTTTCAAAAGCACTCCCGGGAATACTTGGGTATTCATCATCAGAATCCATTAAAAAACTTACTCCCGCAAGCCCCGACACATACATTCCCTTATCTGCGGCCTGAGCAGATGTCGTGATAAAAGCCAAAGCAAAGACAGCCATCACAAGTAATCGTTTCATTACCTCCCCTCCTATTAATGCAGTAAATTTAGATAAAAGGAAGCTTACAAAAGCCACCACTCTACAAGGGTAAATCTAAACAAGAATATACTACATTTTTGGCCGGTACGGTTAATCGCATTCCTGCTCGTTCATGCAACACAAACATTGGCCCTTCGCTGGTCCCTTAAATGCACCAGCCTTGCGCTGTGGTTGTATCAGCGTCTTTTTGGAATCATCTTAAATTTAAAAAATGGAGCTTCCTTGAAAAAGTTGGCACTGCCGGGGACCGCCGCCGCGCGTCCAGCCGCAGAATCTTCCCGTTTTTTGAGGTCCGCTTGCTGTTCCGAGTATTTATCCCAAAGATACTTTTTAACATCATTCGGGGTGGGACCCAAAGCCTCCTTTTCCGCCCGCTTCAATTTTTGACGTGCTCGGATTTCCAAAACCGGATCGATCGCATCATCCGCAGAGGCCTCATCGACAATGCTGTTCAGAATCACTATGATTTCCTCCCGCATTGCCAGTCGCTCCTTGAGGATGGTCTCGTAGGGCTCCAATACCTCAGGATCGGGTGCGGAATCACACCCCACTCCGGCCAAAAGTGCCAGTCCCAGGATGCCGCAGGCTAAGTATGTCGGATAACCTTTCATATTTTAATTATCAGGAAGGGTAGAGTACTTGTCTACTGTTTTACGAAGATTTTGAAGGAATCCATCCCTGAAAGTTTCCCGCGGCACCAAATCCCCCCGGCCCCCCAAAGCCCCCTAGCCCCCTTCGGAGAAGGGGGGACAAAATCACTTACCAATACAGAAATCGACAAAGATCTGGTCGAGGAGGTCGTCGACGAAGGTTTTGCCGAGGATGCCGCCGAGGTGCTCGAGGGCGATGTTGAGGTCGACGGCGATGAGGTCTTCAGACCGGTCTTCCTGCAGGGATTGCGACACGCGCCCCAGCGCTTCCTGCGCCAGCGCCAGCGCCTGCCGGTGTCGTTCGCGTGTGATCACCACCGCTTCGCCCGACGTTCTTCCCCCCAGCGCGGACTGATACAGGGCATCTTTTAAGGCGTCCATTCCATCCCCCGTCGTCGCCGACAGCGCCAGGAGGGCGGGGCCCTCAGCCAGCTTTTCCAGATCGGCGCCATCCAGTTTCTGCGGCAGATCGCTTTTGTTGAGGAGGACGAGTTTCTTTTTATCGGCCACTTCTTTAATCAGCATGGCGTCGTTGGTGTCGAGTGCCTGCGATCCGTCGAAGATCACCAGCGCGAGATCCGCCTGCGCCAGCGCGTGCCTTGTGCGCTCGATGCCGTGCTCTTCGATTGTGCCCGGCTGGTGGCGGAGTCCGGCGGTATCGACAATCGTAATGTGGATGTCCCGGATGCGCACGCGTTCTTCGAGTGTGTCGCGCGTGGTGCCGGGGTGGGGGGTGACGATGGCGCGGTCTTCCTGCAACAGCGCGTTGAGCAGTGACGATTTGCCGACATTCGGTTTGCCGACCAGCGCGACCCTTAAGCCTTCGCGGTAAATCCTGCCCTGGCGGTAGGAGTCGACCAGCTTTTTGATTTCCGCGTGTGTCCCCTGGATATTTTTATCGAGTTGTTGTTTCTGGGTGAACTCGAGTCCTTCTTCCGGGAAGTCGATCGCCGCCTCCAACTGCGCGAGGACCTGCACCAGCGCATCGTACAGTGCGTTGAGTTTGTCCGAGAGTTGGCCCTTGAGTTGGGCGAGGGCGGACGCCAGGGCTTTGTCCGACGCGGCGTGAATGACGTCGGCCACCGCTTCCGCCTGCGACAGGTCGAGCCTGCCATTGAGAAACGCGCGGCGTGTGAACTCGCCGGGTTCGGCGGCACGCGCTCCCTGGTCGAGCACGAGTTGCAAAATTTTCGAGGAGACATAGGTGCCGCCGTGGCCGTGAATTTCGATCACGTCTTCGCCGGTATAACTGTGCGGCGCGCGGAAGCGGATCAGCAGAACCTCGTCGACTGCCTGGCCGTTGGCGGGGTCGATCAGGTTGCCGTAAACCACCCTCTGCGGTTCGAGGTCGGTTACCTTACCTCCGCCTTGCGGTTGGAACAGGGCCGAGGCGATGGGCACGGCTTCGGGGCCGCTGATGCGGATGATGTTGATGCCGCCTTCACCGATGGGTGTGGCAATGGCGGCGACTGTATCGTTCATAATGAAGATAACCGATTTTTATTTATACAAAAGGCAGAAGGAATAAGCCCCCCGGCCCCCTTCGGAGAAGGGGGAGGCGGAGGACCTCCGCTGGTAATATACAACCTAGATCCTTCGCTCACGCTCAGGATGACAATAAGGGAATTGCGCCCAGTGATTATTGTGTGCGAGCAACTGTCAGCCAGTTCCCCGTCCCGGTAGGGACTAGTCTTTTGCTACATGGTAGATATAGTATTGCTGGGCGATGGTCAACAGGTTGTTGACGGTCCAGTAGATGACCAGTCCGGAGGGGAAGGTGATGAACAGAAAGGTGAAGATGATGGGCATGAACATGAAAATCTTCTGCTGCATCGGGTCGGCGGTGGAGGGCGTCATTTTCTGTTGCAGGAACATGGTGGCGCCCATCAGCACGGGGGTGACGTAATAGGGGTCCTGTGCGGAGAGGTCCTGAATCCACAGCATGAACGGCGCGCCGCGCAGTTCGATGGAAAAGAACAGGGCGTGATAGAGCGAGATGAAGACCGGAATCTGCAACAGCATGGGCAGACAGCCGCCGAGCGGGTTGACCTTGTATTTTTTGTAGAGGCCCATCATCTCCTCGTTGATTTTCTGCCGGTCGCCCTTGTGCCGCTCCTGAATGACTTTGATGTACGGTGCGATTTTCTGCATGCCCTTCATCGACTTGAAGCTTTTGTGCGTCAGCGGGAACAGAATCATTTTGATGACGATGGTGAGGCAGATAATGGCCCAGCCGTAGTTGCCGATGATCCCGTAAAAAAAGCTGAGGGCTTTCAGCATGGGTTTCACCAGGAAGGCGAACTTGTTGCCCAGCCAGCCGTAGTCGATCAGGCGGAACAGTTTGTGGCCAGAGTTCTCCAGCGTTTCCAGATTTTTGGTGCCGACGTACAGCAAATGCGTGGCCGAGGCGGACGATTGCACCGACTCGAAATTGAGCCCGACGTAAACCTGGTCTTCGCTCTTTTTGACGACCCGGGCAGACTTGATGCCTTTATCGGGAATCAGTGCCGCGGCGAAATATTTGTTCTGGAACGAAGTCCATTCAATGTCCCCGCGATAAGTGATGGATGATTTCTCCATATCCTCGGGCCGGGTTTCCTCCCGTTCGTTGTTCGCGAACGTGGTGGGTCCGTTGAACGAGATGAAGTCGGCCTTCATTTCCACCGCTCCGCCCAGGCCGGGTCCCCAGAGGACGGAGTACTGCAGGTTTTCCGCGATCATGTTGGGGGCTTTGATTTGGGTGTCTACGGAAATCAAGGCGTTGTCCCATTCGAAATGAAAGGTGCGCGTTACCTCGAAACCGGAGGGGTGTTGCAAATGGAACACCAGGTCGGATGAGGGATTAAACTCGTTGATTTCGATGAATTGTTTTGACGGTTGAAAATGACCGTTCGCCAGCACCTGATTGACCGTCGCGTGCTCTGTCTCCAGAGTCAGCGGGTATTTGGCGCCTGGAACCTGCGGGATCAGGTCGATGGGTCCGTCTCCCTCGAGATTGGTGTATTGGTGCATTTCGACATGTTTGAGCACGCCGCCACGGCTGGAAAAGATCAACGTGGTTTGGCCTTTGGTGACGTTCACCAGAATTTCTGCATGCGTTTCCGGAACCTGTGTAGAGGGCGCGGATTGTTGCGACTCGGGCACCGTTGGCTCGGTTTCACCCGAGGGCAGAGATTGGGACGGTAGCGGTTGTGACGGCAGAGCAGGGACTTCCGGAGTGCCGGGTAACGGGGCACTTTTTGGCCCTTGCGCGGGTTGCTCGATCTCGCCGGTTGCTTCCTGTGGCGGTGGCGGCGAAATTTTTGACAGAAACACTCCCCAAAAAATGAAGACCACCAGTGACAGCCCGAAAGCGATCATCGCTCTATTTTCCAACGTTCAATCTCCTGTCATTATTTGAGCGGATCGTGTCCCCCTTCATGCCAGGGGTGGCATTTCATCAGCCGGGCCACAATCAACCCTGCGGCTTTGAACAGCGAAAACCGTTCCAGGGCCTGGCAGGAATATTCCGAGCAGGAGGGATGAAAGCGGCATGCGGGCATCAGCATGGGCGAAATCCATCTTTGATAAAAGCGAATCGCTAATTTAAAAATCCGGTTCAACATGGTTCAACTATTCTTGAGGGAAACAATGAGGTGATAACGGGTTTCAAGGATTACTTTATTGCGCGGCCTGAAGTGTTTGTGTCAGTTTTTGTTCCAGGAGGGCATAAGGCAGGTTGACCAGTTTTCTCGCGGAGACCACCACGATATCCATGTCTTGTCCCCCCAGGTTTTTATGGCGCCGGAAGATTTCCCTGATTTTCCGTTTAGCCCGGTTCCGGTCCACCGCATTGCCGATTTTTCGTGAAGCGATGATTCCTAACCGTTTCCGGCCTAATGGGTTGGGGAGAAAAAACAAAGTGCAGGTGCGATCCACCGTTTTTTTCCGGCCCTGGGTCATTACCTTTTTGAAATCGGAGCGGGCCAGCAACCGTTCATCCTTGGTAAACGACTGGTTCACCATGACTCAGACCGCCAGCCGTTTGCGTCCTTTTCGCCGTCGGTTGGCCAATACCCGGCGCCCTCCTACAGTGGCACTACGGGCGCGGAACCCATGGGTCCGTTTTCTGCGTAAATTTTTGGGTTGATACGTTCGTTTCATACAATGCCCCAGACCGCAATTAGCTATAACTAATTGATTTCAAAAGAGTTAATTGATTTTAGGAAAATGGTGCAGGAAATCAGCATCGATTATTTCATCCGGCCTGACGCTTGTCAAGGGAAGTTTTCTGGCGTGCTCAGAGAGGCAGTCGTCCTTTGCGGCTTTTCCGTAGGAAATGAATTACTAATCGTATTTTCAGACAGTTCCACAAATATTTCTATTTACATCAAGGGTGAATTTGCTATCATAAGTTTATCCTAATTGTTTAAAAAAAAAGGCCTAAGTGGAGTTTTCACTGTCGCCGACCCATTTGAAGAAGGAGCTTGGTTATGGCTCGTTGGAACACAATCCCTGGATACACCTTAATGGCTTTAACAGGCTTGATCCTGTCCGGAAATCCGGTTTTCGCGGAATCGTCTGAGAAACAAATATATCAAGTGGCGCAAAACGTACCCGGACTGGATACTCTCGATGAGGGGAAAGGAACCCTGGGCGGGGAAGAAGAGAAACCGTTCATAGAGACTTCAGAAGAAGGCAAGAAAAGATTCAAAAGGACCGAAGGTATTCAAGCCAAAGAGGTGCTTTCAACGACTGGAGATCTGGGGGACGATGCCAAAACATTGATTCCTTATTCCCAGTTTTTCACCGCGGGATATGTGGGAGAGGAAATGGATCCGGTAGGCGGTATTTTAGGCGTCCGGGCGACAAGATCCTACGGGGGCTTGATTTCCATTGATGCCATGACGGTGACGGACTTTATTTACATGGATATTGGGCAGGAAGATGATGTTGAGGTGGGAGACCGCTTCATTGTGTATTCACAGTACTACGAAATCCTCCATCCTCTGCAAACCTTTCTCGTCACCTTTGAAAGGGAAATTGATTTGCTGGACGGCCCCTACGAGGGCGATTTCTATTATAATACGTTTGCTCCCCAGACTGATGTAGTTGGGAGTCAAATCCTGGTCAAAGGAGTGATCCGGGTCACAGAGACGGCGAGCATTACTTCCAAAGCGGTTGTTGAGCAGGCCTTTAATCCGATCCACGTTGATGACCTCATCGTCCCCTTTCCTGAAAGGCGTCCCCCCATGATAGCCCTGAATTATATTCCTCCGAAAAAGGATATCCAGGGATATATTCTCGGTAACCGTGGCAACAATCTGATGTTCACCATGAATGATGTGGTGTTTCTCGATCAGGGGGAAGAAGATGGGGTGGATGTGGGAGATCGTTTCGAGATTTATGCGTATCCTCTGACCATCGATGAAGATGAAGATGATATCAATCCTGAAGTTATCGGTGAAATCGCTGTTATTTCCCTTCAGGAAGATACAGCCACGGGGGTCATTCTGAATGTTACCGAACCGATCATCCCGGGTCACAAGGTCCGAAGCAAACGCTGAAGACTCAGGTCGTGATTTTCAGAAACCGTTTTTTCCCCACCTTGATCAGGTATTCCTGATCTCCGTTCAGGGTCAGGTTTTCATCAGTGACCTTTTCCCCATCGACCGATACGGCGCCTTGCTTGATCATGCGTTTGGCATCCGAGGTGCTGGGGCAGACCTTGGCATCGGATAGCACTTTTCCAATCCAGCGCGGTTCCGCTCCCCAGGTTTTCAGTGTGGGAATATCCTTGGGGATGTTTTTATCCTTGAATACATTCTCAAATTCCTGGGTGGCTTGTTCTGCGGCTTCTTCGGAATGGTAACGTGCCACCAACTCCTTACCCAGTTGCACCTTAACATGCTTCGGATTCATCCCTCCATTCACAGTTTTATCTTGAAGTGTCTTTAAATCGCTCGCCGCGATATCGCTCAACAATTCAAAATAACGCCACATGAGATCGTCAGAGATCGACATGATTTTCCCGAACATTTCTCCCGGCGGGTCCATCACGCCGATACTGTTGCCCAGGCTTTTGCTCATTTTCTGAACGCCATCCGTTCCTTCCAGCAAGGGCATGGTGATGATGTTCTGCGGCTCGATCTTGTAGGCTCGTTGCAGATCCCTTCCCACCAGCAGATTGAATTTTTGATCGGTACCTCCCAATTCCACCTCCGATTTCATGGCCACCGAATCGTATCCCTGAATCAACGGATACAACAGTTCGTGAATAGAGACGGGTTGATTGTTGGCCAGGCGTTTTTGAAAATCGTCGCGTTCGATCATGCGGGCGACGGTGTATCGAGCGGCGAGATTGATCATGTCTGTCGAGGAGAACTTGTTCATCCACTCACTGTTGAACATGACAGTGGTTTTGTTTTTATCGAGGATTTTATACACCTGCTCCAGATAGGTTTGGGCATTGACCTTGACTTCTTCCGGCGTCAGGCTTTTGCGGGTTTCGGATTTGCCGGTCGGGTCGCCGATCATCCCCGTGAAATCGCCAATCAGAAACACCACTTCGTGGCCCAGCTCCTGGAACTGTTTCATCTTTTGCAGAAGCACCGTATGGCCGAGGTGCAGATCTGGAGCCGTGGGATCGAAGCCGGCCTTGACTCGCAGGGGCTTGCCTGTTTTAATGGATTTCTCCAAAGCGCGGGCCAGGTCTTTTTCGTCTATAATTTCCGACGTGCCGCGTTTGATGATTTTAAGTTGTTCTTGGACGGAGGCCATGGCTTCGTGGGAAAGGATGGTCACTAAAAGGGGAAAGCTATCATACCCCCTTGCAAACTGCAATCGGTTTGGGAAGAAAGACCGTCAAGCGGTTTGCCGGCTTTTATCATTCACTCAATGAGTTCATCATGTCAGAATCCCAACCTCTATCCGCGCGCCTGAAAAAATACCATCAGGCCGCCATCGGTTTTGTGTTGTTGAACGTAGCCTATCTGATTCTGAGTTATTGGAAGGTGCCTTCCTTTGATATTACTCCTGCCAAGGCCGCAGGATATCTGGTTTTTTTGGTGATTTTTATCGGGGGGTTGTCCGTTTTTATATACCGGGGTTCCCGGAAGCTGGTGTTGGTGTTAGCGGCGTTTTATGCCGGGCGTATTCTGTTTTCTTCGTATACGCTTGTAATGGGAACGGCGTTTCCACTGGTTCCCTATGTGTTACCCACAACCCTTATCAGTTTTTATCTGTTTGGGCGGGCGCTCTGGAACTGGCCTTGAACTGTTTAACGACTCTGGATAACTTGCGATGAAGCCTTTGGTATTGAACGGCGACCAACTGACTTTGGATGACGCGGTCTCCGCCTTACGCGGCGGGGCCTCCGTCAAAATATCGTCTGAGGCTAAACAAAGGGTGAAGGCGGCGCGGTTGCATATCGATGCGGCCGTCCGCGAGAAAAAGGTGATCTATGGCATCACCACCGGGTTCGGCGCGTTCAGTGATGTGACTATTTCCCGCGCCCAGGGAAAACAGCTTCAAAAAAATATTCTCATGAGCCATGCCGCAGGTGTGGGGAATCCTTTAGCAGATGATATGGTTCGCTGTGCTTTGCTGTTGATGATCAACAGTAAAGCCAAGGGGCATTCCGGCCTGCGTCCTAAAACCCTGGACACATTAATCGGGTTATTCAATAAAAAGGTGGTTCCTGTCGTTCCGGAACAGGGATCGGTGGGGGCCAGTGGCGACCTCGCGCCTTTGGCACACCTGTCGTTGGTGCTGATCGGACGGGGCCAGGCGCGTTACCAGGGTCGGACGCTTTCGGGAGCGCAGGCGCTCAAACGCGCCGGCATCGCTCCCGTCGAGTTGGCGGAAGGGGAGGGCCTGGCCCTCATCAACGGGACTCAGGTCATGACAGCCATCGGCGTACTCAACTTGCACCGGGCCATCCAATTGGCCAAGGTCCTGGACATCGCCGCTTCGATGAGTCTCGAAGTATTACTGGGAAGCAACAAGCAATTCCACAAACGCATTCATCACCTACGACCGCATCCGGGGCAGATCGATTCCGCCGCCAACATGCGGCGCATCACCGATGGCAGTGAGATTATTTCTTCACACAAGGATTGCGGGCGCGTGCAGGATGCCTATTCCCTACGGTGCGTGCCGCAGGTGCATGGCGCCAGCCGCGATACTTTGGCTCACGTCAAGCGGGTTGTCGAAACGGAAATGAATTCCGCCACCGAAAATCCACTGGTGTTTCCCAACGGGCAGGTGATGTCCGGCGGAAACTTTCACGGCCAGCCGGTG
Organism: Nitrospinaceae bacterium; assembly: GCA_965237905.1. Classification (GTDB taxonomy): domain Bacteria; phylum Nitrospinota; class Nitrospinia; order Nitrospinales; family Nitrospinaceae; genus SZUA-226. The sequence continues at coordinate 2,235,569 of OZ250172.1, forward strand.
GCGCTGGTGATGGATTTTCTGGCCATTGCGCTGGCGGAATTTGCCAGTATTTCCGAAAGGCGCGTGGAACGGATGGTCAATCCCATGCTGAGCGGACTGCCATCATTCCTGATTGAGGAAGGCGGAGTGAACTCCGGCTTCATGATCGTCCAATACACCGCCGCGGCGTTGGTGTCGGAAAACAAGGTGCTGGCACATCCGGCTTCCGTCGATTCGATCCCGACGTCCGCCAACAAGGAAGATCATGTGAGCATGGGGACGATTGCCGCACGCAAGGCGGGTCAGGTGTTGGAGAATGTCAAGCAGGTGGCGGCCATCGAATTGTTGTGCGCGGCACAGGCGTTGGATTTGTTCACCAACCTGAAGCCGGGAAAAGGATCGCTCGCTGCTTACAAAGTGATCCGCCGCCACATCAAACATATGAAGCGCGATCGGGAGCTGGCGCCGGATATTGCAACCGTCGCCGCCCTCATTGATAATGATGAAATATTAAAGGCCGTCGAAAAAACCTCCGGACCTCTCTTGTAATCAACCTTATTTTTGAGCCATCCTATCAATCAATGAATTCTCCAATTTTTACAGATGATAAGGAACGTCTGCCTTTGCTGTCGGACGTCGGCCGTGCCTGGCAGGGGTTGGACCGTTCTTCCTCACCGGAGATGAGTGTCCGTCTGCGGGAGTTGTTGGAACATCTCAATACGCGTTTAGGGTTTGTAGCGACCGATGAGGGGAAACGTCACCAGGCCTCGTTTAACCTGATGCTCCGGTACGCGTATCCCGAGCTGATGATCGATCTGGCGGACCGGGTGTATGTCCAGCACGAACGCCCAATGGTATTTTTGAATCAGGATCATATCAAAATGAACCGCAACGCCGATCCCGATCCGCCTCAGCCTTCAAAAGCTATTGAAGATTTCGGCCCGGACATGGAAGCCGAATTCCGAGAGCTGGCCGAGACGCTCAAAAATGGCAAGACGTTGCGGGAGGACCCGGTGGTGGTTCGCATGCTGGCGGAGAGTTACAGTTATTATATGGCGTTAACCCAAAACTTTCCGTGGGAAGATCCGCTCAAGGACCAGATTCCGCCGGGCACCGCGCCGGTTCTGGATGTGGCGACGGGGTTAACGGGCTTCAGCCTCATACATGACTGGCCCGCGTCGCATCCCCTTCTGGTGCTGGCCGACAGCATGCCGTTCATCGTGGAGGGACTCACTCATTTTAAGAATCTGCTGGAAAGGCGGAATGTGGAAATCCTCCAAGCGGAATTTCCAGAGAGTCCCGGTGTTTCTTATAAGTTTGGGACCATTCACATCAGTAAGTTCCTGCACCATCTGCAAAGAGACGAACGTCAACAGTTTTTGCGCTGGGCGCAAAACCAGTTGACGTCCGGCGGGCAGTTGTCCATCATCGACACCGATCTTGAGAACCGGATCTTGAGCGAAGCCGACGATCTGGATTACTCCAACAAACTGATACCGGGGTATCTCGAAACGTTGGTGAAAATAGAAGACCGGTTTTGTCACAACCTGGTGGATGATATTCGTGAAATGGGCTATACCGTCCGCAATTTTGATTTTCACGAGTACCACGACGAGACTGACGCCTACAGCCATTATCCCGGCGACGACCTGCCGATCAAATTCCTTGGCTTCGAAATCCTCGCGCAGAAAAACTTATGATAAAAAACTTCCTGTAACCCTGGGCCGGTCGAAGGGAAGGAAATAAAAATTAAGGGACGTGTTCCTATCACAATTCATTCTATGTTTTTGGCTTCCATTCGTCGGCCAGTTTCTTAGCCTTGACGACTTGGGCAGGAGTCATTTTCTTCCCAATAATATCTCGACTGCGAATGGCTTCTTCATAACCTTCCTTATGCTTTTGTGAGTTGGGGGTAGATAAGATGTACCACATATAAGCCAGAACATAATCTTGCGGAACCCCCTTGCCATCCGCATACATTTCTCCCAAGTTGTATTGGGCTGAGTACTCCCCCCTCTCCGCTGCTTTACGAAACCACTTGATCGCCTCGGCATAATCCCGCGGGACGCCTGAACCTTTGCGATACATAAATCCAAGGTTGGTTTGAGCAAAAACATCTCCCTGGTCTGCGGCTTTGCGGTACCACGAAATCGCTTCTGCATAATCCTGCGGAAGGCCCGCTTCCCCAAGCTTATACATTTCTCCCAAGTTGTTTTGGGATTGGGCGTTTCCCTGCTCCGCAGCTTGTCGGTATAGTTTTTCAGCTTTAACATAATCCTGTGGCACGCCTTCGCCATTGAGATACCTATTCCCAAGATTGACCTGACCAGCGACATTTCCCTGCTCTGCTGCTTTACGAAACCACTTGATCGCCTCAACATAATTCCTCGGGACGCCCTTGCCATTCGCATACATCAATCCAAGGGAATTCTGACTGTCGGCATTTCCCTGCTCCGCTGCTTTACGAAACCACTTGACCGTCTCGGCATAATTTTGTGGGACACCATTGCCTTGGGAATACAGAAATCCAAGGTTTGTCTGGGCATAAGCATTTCCCTGCTCTGCTGCCTTGCGGTACCATTTTGCCGCCTCCGTGTAATCCTGAGGGACACCGCTGCCTCCCACGTACATTACCCCAAGGTAGGTTTGGGCATTAGAATCTCCCTGTTTGGCAAGAGGTTCAAGTTTTTCAAGAGCCTTCTTATAGTCGCCTGCTTGAAACGCTGCTGCTCCTTCATTATATGGATCAGCCTTGGAGCAGGCTTGAGTTCCTAACAGAAGGCTAAGAATCAGTAGGTGCTGAGAGCAAATAATGGCGATCTTCGGGTAGGATTTCATACGTAACAATCTCTTTTTGAACAGGATGGCCTAATATATATCGGTTGGCCTGTGCAGTCAAATTTCAGATGTATACCACTTTTGGGATTCATTTTTCCCGGCACCGGAGAATTTACAGAGAAGGGAGAAAGGAGGCAAGAAACCCAGAGAGTTAATAAAGTATTCCGATTTTTGCGACACCGGTACCCCTCTGGATAATTTGAGGGGTGGCACTCTTATTTTCTGTTGTGGGACTTTAGTGATTTTTGGATGGTTTTCCATTCGGGGCCGATGGCTTTAAGGGCTTTGGTTTCCATGGTGCGGTAGAGATCCAGCAGATCCCGGCCTTCGACGGTCAGTTGCGCGCCGCCTCCGCCTTTCCCGCCTTTAACCCGTGCCACCAGCGGATGTTTGAAGCAGTGGTTCATGGTATCGACCAGGTCCCACGCCCGGCGGTAGCTGAGTCCCAGCTCGCGTGCTCCGGCGGAGATGGACCCGGTGCGCTCGATAGCCTCCAGCAGGTCCACTTTACCTGGGCCCAGGGCGATATCTTTTCCGGCCTTGATGCGGATACGGGGACGGCAGGTGAATTTGGGTTGTTTGGATCCAGCCAAGGAGCTCTCTTTACTTTTTGGGAGGGGGCAGGCGGGTGATGCCCACCACATTCGGAATCGGCCAGGCCAGGGAATTGGCGTCGGTTTCACTGGCTCCGGTCGAATAACTGCCCACGAATTCCAGTTCGTTTTTTCCTGAGTGAATAAACATCTGGGCTTCGGAACCGCCTTCCACATACATGGCTCGTTTCAATTGGATAGGCAGTTTCAGTAGATTGTCGATCAGGTCGTGCGTGCTGAATGGGGAGCGCACATGGATAAACAGAATGTCTCCTTTTTGATTCATCCCGATGGCCGCAGTGCTCCATTTTTTATCCTGCTGTTCCCAGACGTTTTTACCGTTGCAGGAAATCATGCGGATGCTTTGGATCAACGTGTGGTACAGCTTCCGTAATTGGTCCACGCTCTGGCAATCCCGGTCCAGAATTTGGGTGCGTGACAGAGACTTCTTTTTGGGATCAAAGACCAGCAATGCGCGATCTTTGGAGTACCAGGGGTTGTTGACGTGGCCGAAGGTTTTCATCAGGGAGACGCTGGTGAGTTTGTCGGCCTGGTACATGCTGGCGTTGATGGCCGCAACCATTCCGTTTTTCCGGGCCCACTGTTTGGCCGACAGGCGTTTGCCCCCGGGCGATGCCGAGGCATTCAGGAGCCGGAATTGAAACCGATTGGGGTCGATCTTCAATATTCGGATCAGATTGTCGCCTACGGGGGATTTATCAGGCGAAATAAAGGCCCCAAATTCCAGCCCTGGTTCCAATTGAATCCACGGTTTCTGTTTCGATTTGTTTTGGGCGGCGGGGTCTTGGGAAAGGAGCCCGAGGCCTGCCAGAGCCGCTACAATAAGGGCCAGGCAGGTGAAGATTCTTTGAGTCATGGGTTCGCCTTTTAAAATCTTAAGGGTGATTTCAGCCAACAAGACAACGGGAGCTCCAAGATGGCCAAGCTCAAGACTTCAGGGCTGATTATATCAGGAATTCGATGCAGATCAGGCGTAAATTCATGAATTCGTTTATGTTGTTTTTCGCTCCAGTAGGGGAAGGAAAGTGCCAAACATGGTGAAATTGTGCAACCACCGGTTGATTACGGTAAGAATTTGTTTATAATAGATTAACTTTAAATGTATCATTGAATAATGATTCATTATGAGAAGTCTTTTGCTAATTTAAGATCCTGACTTCGGAATTTTACATTCTCTGATATTAAATCCTAAGAAAAAGGTGTATACATGAGCTTATTGGTGCGATTTGGGTCTGTTTTTTTGATGGTTCTGCTGGTAGGATGTGCCTCTCAGGGTGGAGGCGATGACGCGGCTTCCAAGAAAGCAGAGGGTTCCGGTGGCGAAGTCCAGATGAAATCCATGGATATGGGTGTGACCATCACCAAACCGGCAGCAATGGCCGACGTGGCCAGTCCCGTCGAAATTTGTATGGAAACCAAGGGCTATACCGTTGAGCCTGCTAAAAATGGCGTCAACGCAGGGAAAGGGCACCATCACTTGATTATCGATGCGGACCTGCCCGATCTCAGTCAACCGGTACCCAAAGATGCACAGCACATCCATATGGGTGACGGGTCCAGTTGCAAAACAATTGAATTAGCCAAGGGGAAGATGTATACCATTAAGGCTCTATTTGCCAAAGGCAACCACGTTCCTTACGATCCCCCGGTTACCGATTCCGTAGTTGTTTTTGTAAAGTAAAAATAAATCAAATGGGAGATGGCCATGAACATTTTGTGTAGAGTTTTAGCAGTATTCTTTATTTTGATCCTCGTTGGTTGTGAAACGACAGGCGGCGGTGGTGGGGCACCCAGTGTCTCAAGTAGCGGCGGGATGACTGACGAACAACTCGTAAAAATGGGTATCAAAGAGACGTACCAACATAGACAGTAATCTTGTTTGATTCAAGACGCGCGGGCCTGAAAAGGTCCGCGTTTTTTTTGCCTGAAACCGGCTTACCGGGAATCGGACAGGGTCAGGAATTCCGATAGGCTTTCCAGGATGATGTCCGCGCCGGGAAAATCAATGTTTTGATTGAGGCGGTTTCTGACAATGATGCAGGCCATGCCTGCCTCACGGGCGGCGGTGAGGCCCTTCAACGCGTCTTCCACCACCACGCATTGTGCCGCCGGCAGGTCCAGTTCCCGTGCCGCCTCCAGGAAAATATCGGGAGAGGGTTTTTCCGGCCGGGGCGGGTCTTTGCCTAGAATGGTTTGAATCAGCGAATCCGCATTTTCGTTTTTGAGAATGGCGCGGATGTCGTGAGCCCACGAACCGGAAGCGATCGCCACCTTGAACCGGCCATTTAATTTCTGGATAAATTGTTTGGCTTCGGGAAACAACTTGATGTCTCCGCTCTGGCAGAACCGGGAGTAGATTTCGAATTTCTGTTGCCGCATCTCTTCCGGCTTTACGTCCAGCTTTAAGTTGTAGCGCTCTATCTCTCCCTGAATGCCCTTGCCTTTGGAGGTGAACTCCACCCAGTACTCATCCGGATCGATGCTGTGCCCATACCGTTCAAAAACTTCGTTGTAGGCGCGGTAATGGAACGGCTCTGAATCGGCGATCAAGCCGTCGAAATCGAGAATGACGCCTGCGCGCTGGTCCAGCAGTGCCTTCAATTTGTGACTTCTTTCCGGGGAACCGGTTTCGCTCATAATGGTGAGAAGGGATAAAGGAATTGATTCAACGATAAACAGAATCTCCGAGGCGGTCATTGCGCACCTTCCACCAGCTGGTATCTTTGCTGTCCCAGGACCAGTAGATCCATTGTGCCTTGCCGCGTAAATTTTTCAGGTCCAAAACTCCCCACATCCGGCTGTCATGACTGTTTTCGCGGTTGTCTCCCATGACAAATATATGTTCTTCCGGGATGCGCAGAGGAGCCATGTTGTCCCTGGGGACCAGTGAAGACGGGGGTTCCGAGTGATGCGCATAGGGTTCTTTTAGCAATTTGTCGTTGATATAGACCCTTTGATTGATCACCTGAATGGTTTCACCCGGCAGGCCGACCACCCGCTTGATAAAATCTTTGTCCGGTTCCATGGGAAATTTGAAAACGACAATATTTCCACGTTCCGGAACGCTGGAAAAAAAATGATAGTCCGGAAACAGTTGGATACTGGTAAACGGGATTTCGTTGGGAACATGGATGCTGTAGCTGAATTTGGAAACCAAAAGATGGTCCCCTATCAGCAAGGTTGGCTCCATCGACCCTGACGGAATTTTGAACGCCTGAATGATGAAGGTCCGAATCAGCAAGGCCAGGATCAGTGCAATGATCAGCGCTTCCGCGTATTCCCGGACAACGGTTTTCTGCGGTTTCCCGGCCTTCAGTACTTCTGCCGATTCTTCAGTATTTTCAGGTTTATTTGACATCCGTTCTCAGTACCGCCAGAAATGCTTCCTGCGGAATTTCCACTTTGCCGATGAGTTTCATTTTCTTTTTGCCGGCTTTTTGTTTCTCCAGCAATTTTCGTTTTCGGGTGATGTCACCGCCGTAGCATTTGGCCAGCACGTTTTTACGGAGGGCTTTGACGGCCTCCTTGGCGATGACTTTACCGCCGACCGAGGCCTGGATGGCCACCTCGAACATTTGCCGGGGAATTTGCTCCTTGAGTTTTTTAACCAGCTCCCGACCCCGATGGTACGCTTTGTCTTTGTGAGAGATCATCGAAAGCGCGTCCACCAGCTCCCCATTGAACAGGATGTCCAACTTTACCAGATTTGATTCCCGAAAATCTATAAAATCATAATCGAACGAAGCGTATCCTTTGGTCGAGGACTTGAGCTGGTCGTAAAAATCGAGAACGATTTCACTGAACGGCATATCGTATTGCAGGAGCACGGTTTTGGGGGTCAGGTATTCCATTTTGGTTTGAATGCCGCGGCGGTCACGCGTGAGGGACATGATGGTGCCCACATATTCCTCCGGTACGATGATGGTTCCCGTCACGTACGGTTCCTCAATCCGGTCGGCCCGCGTTTGTCTGATCAGGTTCACCGGGTTGTCGATCATTTCCTCTTTCCCGTTTTCGTGAATCAGCCGGTAGATAACGGTGGGTGCCGTGGTTAAGAGTTCCACCCGGTATTCCCGCTCCAGCCGTTCGCGCACAATCTCCATATGCAGGAGTCCCAGAAATCCGCAACGGAACCCGAATCCCAGCGCCGCCGAGGTTTCCGGTTCGTAAGTGAACGAGGAGTCGTTCAACCGGAGTTTCTTGAGCGCGTCGCGGAGCGGTTCGTAGTGGTCGCCCTGAATGGGATAGAGACCACTGAACACCATGGGTTTGACCTCCTTGTACCCTGTCAGCGGTTTTTCGCACGGACGGCCCACTTCGGTGATGGTATCGCCGATATGGGTCTGGTCGAGTTGCTTGATGCCGGCGATGATGTATCCCACCTCGCCCGCGCTCAATTGTTTGACCCGGCAGGGGGCGGGGGTAAAAGTGCCCAGCTCCTCCACCTCGAACTGATTGCCCGTCGCTATCATCCGTATGTTCATGCCCTCTGTGATCGTGCCATCCATCACCCGGGTCAGGGTGATCACGCCCCGGTAGGAGTCGTACCAGGAATCGAACAGCAGGCTTTTAACAGGATCTTTGGTCTTGCCCGATGGTGGAGGAATCAGGCGAACCACCGCTTCCAGGATTTCTTTGATGCCAATGCCCTCCTTGGCGCTGGCCAGAATCGCGTCCGACGAATCGATCTGCAAAACGTCCTCCAGTTGCTCCATCACCGCTTCCGGATTGGCGCTGGGCAGGTCGATTTTGTTGATGACGGGAAGGATATACAGATTGTGTTGCATCGCCAGGTTGACGTTGGCGATGGTTTGCGCCTGAATGCCCTGCGAAGCGTCGACCACCAATAGAACGCCCTCGCAGGCCGCCAGGCTCCGCGACACTTCGTAGGTGAAATCGACATGGCCGGGGGTATCGATCATGTTGAAGATGTAATTCTCTCCGTCATCCGCCTTATAGTGGAGGCGCACGGTCTGTGCCTTGATGGTGATGCCGCGCTCGCGTTCCAGGTCCATGCTGTCCAGAACCTGCTCCTTCATCTCTCTTTCCTGCAGGCCGCCGGTTTCGAGAATCAGTTTGTCCGCCAGCGTGGACTTGCCGTGGTCGATGTGGGCGATGATGGAAAAATTGCGTATGTTTTTTAATGGCATGAAAATTTCGTGTTGGTCTTCAAATCAATGATAAGTCGTTTCAATCCGCGAAAGGACTGGGTTGATGGGAGGCGGGAGTCAGCCGGAAAGGCCCGCCGGAAACCGGGCCTACGTGGTGCCGGCATCCACCTGGGGAATCGATATCCCCGGGGACGATTTCCGTGAGGAAGTTTTAACGGTCCATTGCGTGGTTTGCCGTCGAGCCAATGGCAGGGGGTAGAGATCGGACAAACGGTGTAGATAGGCCTGCCAATCATTAAACCGGAGTTTGATTGCTTCGTAATCCTCGGCATTGTCGATATCCAACGCGGCTCCGGGAAGCGGGGATTCCAATCCCATGAATCGCGTGTCCATAATATTAGAGATGCATTCCTCCAGTCCCTGTTTGGGAACCCATGACCGGAAAACCCGCACCAGGGGTTTGAGGTTCATCCATGAAAAAAACAGGCCCAGCAGTAATCCGATGTAATACCGGTAGCGGCTCTTCTTGTCTTTGCCGATGAGTTTCCACCCGAAGAGTATCACGTTTTTAAAATTGCGCTGGTACCGGTAGTGGTACATCTGTTGTACATAATGACGGTTTCCTATTCGGATGGGTTTGACCAGATGCAAATTGTTGATCCGGTACCGACGTTCTTTAAGATGAAGATACGCCATTTCGACTCCCGGTTTCCCCGGTTCTGGATAAAAGGCCCGGAGGTTTTCTTCCGGAGTCAAACCCAACAGCAGGTCATTATTTTTCAGGTCGCTGTTTTGAACGAAATAATCAATTTCGTGCGACGTGATCAATGGTGAATCGCAGGGAACCACCAGAACCGCCCGGTCCCGGTAGGGAGAATTCTCCAGTTTGTTTTCTGGCACCTCTTCCGGCAGGGTGTGCAGAAAGCTGTGCCAGACATTCTCATAGAGATTCCGCTTTTGTTCCAGAACGTGGATGGGTTTTGGGCTGACCCTGTTGATGCCGTCTGCGTCCAGGTGTCTCAAAAGGGCGTCGCGCGGGCCTGTGATGGTGATGCTGCGGACGGACTCCGCCCCCTGCAATGCTTCAATCACATAGCTGATCACACATTTTCCCTCGATCGGCAGGAAGGCTTTGTGCTGATGGTACACCTTGTAGCTGTCTTTGCCCTCCCCAGCGACCAATAGGGCATCGTATTGTTTGAATTCCATGGCCACGCCCCTGCTGGATTCTGTCCTGAATAACACTCAATTATATAATATTAAAACCGGAAATAATTATCAAAATGCGAAATTGGGCCATTCTCTTAAAAGGCCTATAAATCAAGGCGGTTTTTTTGCCGGAGAGCGATTTTGGGCCTTGATCTCCCTCGGGAATTTGATTATACACAGTATTCATCTTTAACCGCTCCACCGGGAACCCTTCATTTCATGTCTGCCAACACACCGTTAAAAACCACGCCGCTTTTTGAAATCCACAAAAAACTGAACGGGAAGATAGTGCCCTTTGCCGGGTGGAATATGCCCATCCAGTATGCCGGGGTGATCGAGGAACATCGGACCGTGCGCGAAGGGGTGGGGGTGTTCGATGTCAGCCATATGGGGGAACTGGACATCCGAGGCCGCGAGGCCAAACCGTTTCTCCAGAAATTACTGACCAACGATATGGACAAGCTGGATAATGGCGGCATCCTGTATTCGCTGATGTGCTATGAGAATGGGGGCGTGGTGGATGATTTGCTGGTGCACCGGTTCGAGCAGGATCATTATTTCCTGTGCGTCAACGCCTCCAATACGGACAAGGATTTTGAGTGGGCCCGTGGACTGGCCGGAGAATTTGACGTGCAGGTGGATAACATCAGCGACCGCACCGCCCAGCTGGCGATTCAGGGTCCGCGTGCCGAGTCCCTGCTTCAGAAGCTGACCGATATTTCGCTGGGCGATCTGGCTTACTATCGTTTTCAGAAGGGCTGGGTGAGTGACGAAGAAGCCATCATCGCCCGCACCGGTTATACCGGCGAGGATGGGTTTGAAATTTATATGGATGCGAGTTCAGCGGTTCCGGTGTTCGAATCCTTGTTGGAGACGGGTAAGGAATTTGATCTGCAACCGATCGGCTTGGGCGCGCGCGATACCCTGCGCCTGGAAATGGGCTACCCGCTTTACGGACAGGAGATCGATGCCGACCATTCACCTCTGGAAGCGGGCTTGGGTTGGGTCATCAAACTCAAGAAAACCGACGCCTTTGTGGGGCAGAAACCTCTTATGAATCAAAAGGATAAAGGGTTGTCGCAAAAGCTGGTCGGGGTCAAATTGGTGGACCGTGGCGTGCCCCGTTCCCATTACCCGGTGTTGAATGACGGAACCTCAGTGGGCGAGGTGACTAGCGGTACATTTTCACCGACCTTGAATACCGGAGTAGCCTTGTGTAATGTACCCACGGAATTATCAAAACCCGGCACGCGGCTGGACATCGCCATCCGCAACTCGACGGTTGCGGGAGAGGTGACGTCCCTGCCTTTCGTTCCCAGCCGGGTGAAAAAGAAATAAAACCCCTGAACCCCGGATGCTTCGAAATGCCGGGGTTCGGATTATATTTTTCCATCGAACGAGAACAATAATAAGGAGGAAAGGATGGAGGTCCCGAAAGATTTTCGGTATACACGTGAACATGAATGGCTGAAAGTGGATGGGGCCAAAGGAGTGGTCGGTATTACCCATTTCGCTCAGGACCAGTTGGGCGACGTGGTATTCGTCGAGGTGCCCGCTGTGGGAACGGAGTTGGCCGCGGAGAATACCTTTGGGGTGGTGGAGTCGGTCAAAACCGTATCCGATTTGTATTCCCCGGTCGCCGGCAAGGTAGTCGCCGTCAACAAAGACCTGGAAGCCAACCCTGAACTGGTCAACAAGGATCCCTACGGCAAAGGCTGGATGATCGAAATAGAACTGTCCGATTCCGGTGAGTCTGAGGGCTTGCTTTCGGCGGCAGATTACGAAGCCTTCATCAAGGAACAGCAGGGATAATTTGCATCCCGCATCCAACTGACTCATGCGCTATATCCCGCACACGGAAACCGATATTCGGGAAATGCTCTCGGCCATCGGCATCAAGGAGATAGGGGAGCTGTTCCACAGCATCCCGGAGGCGTTGCGTCTGGAGGCTCCTCTGGACCTGCCCCCTGCACTTCCCGAGGCGGACCTCACACAAGCCCTGAACCAACTGGCGAGCCGGAATGTGAACCTTGAAGAATGCTCCGTGTTTCTCGGTGCGGGGGCGTACCGGCATTTCACGCCGTCAGTCGTGAATCACCTCATTCTGCGCGGCGAGTTTCTGACCAGCTACACGCCTTATCAACCGGAAGTCAGCCAGGGCACCTTGCAGGCCATTTTCGAGTTTCAAAGCTTCGTCTCCATGCTCACCGGCATGGAGATCGCCAACGCATCGATTTATGACGGTGCGTCTTCATTGGCGGAAGCGGTGCTCATGGCGCACCGCGTCAACAACCGCAACGAGGTGTTGATGGCCCGCACCGTCCATCCCGAATACCGGCAGGTGGTGGAGACGTATACGCGGGGCATCGATTTCAAAATTACCGAAGTGCCGTATCAGGAAAACGGCCAGACGGATCTTGATTTTATCAAACAGCACGTAACCGATGACATCAGTTCGGTGGTGATCCAGTCGCCTAATTTTTTCGGCATCGTGGAACAGTACGCCGAGTTGGGAGAATTTCTGAAGGAAAAGGAAACCCTGTTGATCGTCGTGGTGGCGGAGGCGACGTCTCTTGGCATTTTGAAACCGCCCGGCGAACGGGGAGCAGACATCGTCGCCGGAGAAGGGCAGGGTTGGGGATTGCCGGTATCCTATGGCGGACCCCATGTCGGATTTTTCGCAACCAAGGAACCGTTTTTCAGACAGATTCCGGGGCGCATTGTGGGCGAGACGGTCGACCGCGCCGGCCAACGTTCCTACGCGCTGACCCTGGCGACACGCGAACAGCACATCCGCCGCGAAAAGGCGACGTCCAACATTTGTACCAATCAGGGCCTATGCGCGTTGGCGGCGACGATTTGGCTGGCGGCAATGGGCAAGCAGGGAGTGCGCGATGTCGCGCTCCAGAACCTGAAGACCGCCGACGCGCTCAAGAATAAACTACAACATCTAAAGGGCTTTGGCCTGCGGTTCCTGTCCGATACCTATAATGAATTCGTGTTGGAATGCCCCGGACCGGCGCCGGAACTTCATGCCAAACTGTTGGAAGCTAATATCGTCGCCGGTTTGCCCTTGGGACATTTTTACCCTGAGCTGGGTAATTGTCTACTCCTCTGCGCCACCGAAATGAACTCTCTGGAGAGCCTTGACCACTTCGCCGACCAACTGGGTTCCTTGTAAATCTAAAACAGATCGAGAGGAATCTGGACCGGAGCCCTCCCCACCGACGGGTTTGGTAGGACCGCCATCTTCAATGAAATTGAAAAACTTTCGGGGAAAAGAGGGTTTTTTGATGTACAAACCGTAAATTTCGATTATCATTTAAAGGATCGACCACGTCCCAGTGGTATTCGATCCGGTCATTTAAGACCTTAACCGTGTAAAGGAGATCATACGCATGGCAGCCTCGAATGGAAACAAACCACCCACCAAGTCAGAAGTATTTAATCACATCGCCTCGGAAACAGGATTAACCCGCAAAGAAGTCGGCGCCGTATTCGAATCTCTTGGAGGGATGATTAGCAAATCGCTCTCGTCGCGCGGTCCCGGCCTGTTCAACGTAGTGGGAATGATGAAAATCAAAGTGGTCAAGAAACCGGCTACCAAAGAGAGAAAAGGCATCAATCCTTTTACCGGCGAAGAAGCCATCTTCAAGGCAAAGCCCGCCCGCAAGGTAGTCAAGGTTCAGCCGCTGAAAGCCCTGAAAGACATGGTGTGACCGTACCCCGTTACACCGCAGCACCCCAACAAAAATTACACAGCAGGCTCAAGGTGATTTATCGCCTTGAGCTTGTTGTATAATCTCTCCTCTTTATTCTTGTTGTTGCCAGTACCCATTCTGTTAAAAAAAATTTCTGCGGAACTTATTTGATTTTGCCTGTCAGTTCTTCGGCAGGGTAGGTGAGGATTTCGGACAGAGTCGGATGGTAATGCGGCATGGTGAGCAGGTCTTTCACAGTTCCTTTATAGTACATGACAGCAATCAATTGATGAATCAGCTCGCCCCCTTCGGGGCCGGTGATATGGCCTCCGAGGATTTCTCCGCTTTTGGGATGGCACAGCAATTTCACATGACCGTGCGTTTCCCCCAAGCATAACGATTTACCATGATCGTCGAACGGGTACGACGCGGCAAGATAATCGATTTTTTTCTTCGCGCAATCTTTTTCAGTGAGTCCGACGCTCGCCACCTGCGGGTCGGTGAACACGACGTTGGTGGTGAGCCGTTCGTCGACCTCCCGCGGAGTTTGATCCAGATGCGTTGCGTTCCAAGCCGCAACTTCGCCCTGCTGGATGGCGATGTGCACCACCTCGTGCAGGCCGTTGACGTCCCCCACCGCAAAGATGTGCGGCTGGCTGGTCCGCATGGCGCAATCGACGCCGATGCCCCACTCGCCCATCTCCACTCCCGCCGCGTCAAGGTTCAGCCCGTTGGTATTCGGACGGCGTCCCAGCGCATCCAGGATACACGCGGCGGACACCGATTTCTCCTTCCCCTCGTGCATGAAACGGACGGTTTTATGATTTCCTTCGGCTGACACCTGTTGCAACTGTGTGCCGGTATAAACGGTCATGCCCTCCTCACGGAACCGCGCTTCGACGGGCCGCGCCAGATCTTCATCAGTGAACGACAGGATGTGTCGGCTTCGCTGGATGAGCGTCACCCGCGTGCCGATGCGTTGATAAAATTGCGCCAGCTCAACCGCGACCGGCCCGGCGCCCAGCACGATCATCGACTCCGGCCACTCTTTCAACTCCAGCACGTCGTCGCTGGTTAGATACCCCGTTTCCTCCAGGCCGGGAACGGGAACTTGATCAATGACCGATCCGGTGGCGATGATGAACGATTTGGCGGACAGCCGTTGTCCTCCGGCTTCGATTTCATTGGGCGATACGAAGGCGGCTTTGTCTTGTATCAAGGTGAAGCGTGGATTTTTGAGTTGCCCGATACGGTAGTCCGCAAATTCGCGGATGAGCTTGTTTTTGCGATCGATGATGGCGGCCAGATCGGCTTGGACACCCGTTGCGGACAGTCCGAACTCCCCGGCTCGTTGCATGAGGGCCATGATGTCTGACGAGCGCAAAATGGTTTTGGTGGGCATGCACCCACGCAGGATGCACAGTCCGCCGAGCGGACCGGGATCGACGATTGCCACTTTCGCGCCTGCCGATTGCGCCGTATCTGCCGCCGCGTAACCGCCGGAGCCGCCGCCGATGACGATGACATCGTAGTCCATGAAATGGGTCTGGGTGAAGAGTTAGTGGGGTCCGGCGCGTTACTCGAAATCTTCCGGCGACAGGTTGAACTCTTTATAGCATTCCGTGAGCAAGCTACCCGCCGTTTCCACCATGTGCAGCTCTCCCTGTTCTTCGAACAGTTTTTTGGCGATGCGCAGGTGGTGGACGGCTTCTTTCCCTTGCTTGACGGAATAATGCACCGTTGCCAGGTTGCTGTGGGCTCGGGCGAAGTTGGGGTTGATCTTGAGCGCCTCTTGGTAATGCTTGACCGAGTCCTCGATCATGTTCAGCAAGTTGCAAATAAACGCCAGACTGTAATGGGCCATGACGTCGTTCGGTTTCAGTTCCACTGCTTTTTGGTAGCAGGGCAGGGCCTTGGCGTTTTGCTGGAGTTTGCCGTACCGGCTTGCCAGGTTGAACCAGGCCCGGAAGTGTTCGGGGTCCAAAACCACGGATTGTTCATAAGCGGCGATGGCGCCTTCGTTGTCCCCAGCGCGGCCCAGCGTCACTCCCTTTTGGAACCAGCCCTCGGCGCTTTGGGGCGTTGTCGACTCGGTAGTCATCGGGTCATCCTTCTATGAAAAAGATTCAAAAGTTCAAAAAAATGTGTTTTGAGAATGGCCATATGCTACCCAGTTCAAAGGCCAATTGCAACCTCCGAGGGCCATAATCCGCTCTGTCGGACCGGAAAATACGGGAGACCCCTTGACCCCGGACGAAAAATGATTTTAAATGACGACCTTCAAAGAAAAACCGTTAAACCTGTATTATTGAGGAATTGAATACGATGGCTGTTATCGAACCGGGGTCTGAGGAGGAACAAACGCTTTTGGCCCGATGGATCCGGCGGGGCCGGGATTTGGTGGTTGGCACGTCCGCCATGGGGGAATCCTATCTGGATCCCAAGATCAAGCGCGAAGAAGAGGTGCAGAAGCTGACCGAGGACTATGTGAAATTCGACCACGAGGTGGCGGAACAATTGCCTCATTTGAAGGGCCGGTTCCGATGGGATCTGGAAAAATATTTCCGCGATCATTTCGGCCCTTACCTTCCCATAGAATGAATTCCCAGAAACCGAGATGTCTGAAGTCCACATATTAGACTTGGCCGATGCTCCGGAGGAGGGGCAGGGTAAACGGGTCGAGTTCAATCACCCTTTTACCGAATTTCCTTATGCCCTGGGGGTGTATTTCGCCAAAGGCCGCTATTTAGTGGTCACCGATACCTGCAAGAAATGCAATTCCAGCCTTGCGCAAGGGAAATTGAACGGCATGTACGCTCTGTGCGCCCGGGAACAGCATGCCTGGCATATCAAAACCGGCCTCTTCAAATTCGACCGCACCCAGTCGATTCCC
This sequence comes from Nitrospinaceae bacterium, assembly GCA_965237905.1. GTDB lineage: Bacteria > Nitrospinota > Nitrospinia > Nitrospinales > Nitrospinaceae > SZUA-226. Next base: position 2,251,914 of record OZ250172.1, read on the forward strand.
ACATACCGCGTTATCGTCAAGGACGAAGGCTTGTATATCGAGATATAATTACCTTGGATAAAGGTGATCCTATGGCAATGCGATATTTATATTTTCTTTTATTTCTTGCGCTGGGCTTGGCGCTGTTGGTGTCAGCCGGTTGTTTTCGTGGATCCTCTGCTTCCGAGGAAACGCGATCCCGCATTGAACAGAAGGCCGAAACTGCGAAGGGGTTGATCCGGCAAAGGGCGCAGTCCGGGGAAGATGTCAGCGGGGTTCTGGCAACCCTGGAGGCCGCTGGCGGCCGTTTTGAAAAGGGAGATGTGATGAGGGGCGAGGCCCTTTTGGATCAGGCCCTCGCGACGCTTCAATCCGGGAAGAGCGCCCCGCACGAGTTCAGCGAACCGGCGACCGATCTCTACAATGATCCGCAACCGGTTAAGGTTCTCGGTTATGACGCGTCGAAGGGTATTATGGAGCCCTTCATCACCCGTGACGGGCAGTATCTTTTGTTCAACAATGGAAACGCGGCCCACAACACCGATGGTACAAAGGGCGAGCCCGACCTCCATCACGCCCAACGGATCAACGATCATACCTTCCGGTACCTGGGAGAAATCCGGGGAGCCAATTCGAGCATGGTCGATGGCGCTCCTTCGCTCGATCAAAACAACCGATTGTTTTTCATTTCCCCGCGCGCCTATCAAGAAAAGCGCTCAACGATTCATACGGGAATCTTTAAAAATGGAGAAGCAACAAACGTGGGTCTTGTGAACGGGGATATCTCTCCCAACAAACCCGGCTGGCTCAATATGGACGCCGAGATCAGCGCCGACGGCAAGACGTTGGTTTACACCGTGAATCAGTGGAATACGGATTTCAATGTCCCCAAGACATCGGATCTGCAGGCGGCGCAATGGGTCGGAGGCCGGTTCGAACGAATGAACGATTCCGACGCCATTTTTCGCAACATCAATACCGAAGAGCTGGAGTATGCGCCCTCACTCTCCGCAGACCAACTCACACTTTCGTTCACACGCGCCAGGATTAACATCAAGGATGGGAAACTACGGGGGATGGTCAGCCGCATTCTAATAGCGAGCCGGCATTCCACCGAGGAGCCATTCCGCAAACCCCGGTGGATCAAGGCGATCACCGGAGTGGTCGAGGGCTCGACCATCACGCCGGACGAGAAAGTCCTCTATTACCACAAAAAGGAAGGGGGTACCTTCCGCCTTTATAAGGTCAAACGCAGGGCCCGTCGAAGCAAGTAGGCGGTATTTGGAAGAGAGCGCTTATTCCCACGTCTCCAAAACTAGAGCATTGCCTTCCGCATCGTAGATCTTTTTACCTCTGAGGCAGATTTCAACCAATTTGAGAGCCAGTTCTTTGGTTTGGCTTCCACTATCTCCATAAATGTTGAAATCTTTACCCAGCAATTCCGGAGATTCGATACGGCAATAAAAATTCCTGTTCTCAAAGGTGGCAAACGGGCCCTCGATCTTCACGCTGAAGGGGCGCCGTTGTCCCTGTTCATCAATAAACGCTGTTACATAATAAGGGTTGTTCATTTCTTCTCCCCGAAGATATATGAAACGATTGATCAAATTTACTATTACATAAACAGTATTTGTCATGCAATAGTCACAGATAATGGTTCGGGCATCAAGTTTAAAACCCGTTCAATACCTGTCTATCATCGCAACAAGTTGTGGATAATTTGTTGAAACAATGTGGAAACTTTGTGGAAAAATTCGGTTAAATCATTGTAGGGAAAATGAATTGAAATCCTGATGATTGAAGACAGATTTTATTCACGACTGTGGAAAACTTTTTGAATTTTTTTTGGGAGGTTTATGGAATGATGTCAGAATGGACCTGCTTAAGGAGGGTCGCGTTAGATTCGCGATCGGTCAGGGTCAGCAGTCGGGTACCTGCTTACAGTTTGTGACACAGGTTACCGCCGCCACGCGTGAAACTTTTGGATGAAATTCAGCAGGCCTGTGGGCGCATGATTTTTTTTCCAGATGCCGGCGGCGTATTTGTTGGCTTCCGCCATCGTCGGATAAATGTGGATGGTTCCCAGAATCTGGTTCAGTCCGAGGCCGTGCTTCATGGCCAGCACGTATTCGGTGATCAAATCCCCGGCGTGGTAGCCGACAATGGTGACCCCCAGAATCTTGTCCTTGCCGGGCGGTGTCAATACTTTCACATAGCCTGTGTCCTCGCTATCGGCGATGGCGCGGTCGAGGTCGTCAATACCATACGTCGCCACGTCATAAGGGATGCCCTGTTCCTTCGCCTCTTTTTCGTTGAGGCCGACGCGCGCCACTTCCGGATCGGTGAACGTGGCCCAGGGAATGACCCTGTAATCCACCTTGAATTTCTTGAAGGGGCTGAACAACGCGTTGACCGCGCAGTACCAGGCCTGATGCGCGGCGGTGTGGGTGAACTGGAACGGACCCGCCACGTCGCCGCAGGCGTAAATATTTTTGTGCGTGGTGGTTCGCAGATATTGATCGACCTCCACCGTGCCGCGCGGTCCCAGTTTCACGCCGATGTCTTCCAGACCGAAGCCTTTGGCGTTGGCGGCGCGGCCGACCGCGACCAACAATTGATCGAATTCTACCCGGTCGGTCCCGCCTTCTTTTTCCACCAGCATATAATTCTTACCGTCCTGCACCACCACTTCCTTGCATTTGGAATTGACGCGCACGTCGACGCCATCGGCGAGAAATTTCTGGCGCACCATGCGGCTCGCTTCCTCGTCTTCGCGGATCAGAATGTCGGGGAGCATTTCCACGAGGGTCACTTCGCTCCCCAACCGTGCGAAACATTGCGCCAGTTCACACCCGATAGGTCCGCCGCCCATCACCATCAGTTTCTTCGGTAACTTGCTCAGGTTCCAGATCGTGTCCGTCGTCAGGTAGTCCACCTGATCGAGGCCGGGAATCGGGGGTACTGCCGGCCGCGCGCCGGTGGCAATGATGATGTTTTTCGTGGTTAGCGTTTTGCCATTCACCTCGACCTCGTGCGGGGAGAGGATCTTCGCGGAGCCGGTGAAGCAGTCCACACCCAGCTTCGTGTAACGCTCAATGCTGTCGTGCGGCTCCACTTTTTTGATGACGTTGTGCACGCGCTCCATGATGTCGGGAAACTCGAAATCCACCTGCGCTGATTTCAGCCCGAAGTCCTGCGACCGTTTGATGTAAGAGAGAATTTTAGCCGAGCGAATGAGCGCTTTGCTGGGCACGCACCCGGTGTTCAGGCAGTCGCCGCCCATCAGGTGTTTTTCGATCAGTGCGACCTTGGCCTTGACGACCGAACCGATATAAGCCGACACCAGTCCTGCCGAGCCCGCGCCGATCACGATAATGTTGTAATCTTTCTTCGCCATAGAAATAGATGAACCGGAACAAATGGATAATCAAACATCGCCTTATTAGTCGTTATTCTACCCCAATCCTTACACTGCCGGAACAGGAAGGATGGAAAAGTAGAAGTTAGCGGCCCGCGTCAGCGTGCCGCAATCTGCCCCTACGGCTAGTAGGTGATTTCGCCGCCGGAGATGCGGTGCGGGGTTTTGCCTAAATCAAGCGGGTGGTCTGTGCCGGGGAGGATGGTGCCGTCGGGAGAGTACGGACCGATCTTACTCCAGGTGCCGTACTGCAGTTCGCTCACATATTCGATCTTCACAATCGCTTTGGGATTTTTGTAGCCGTATTTGAAAGGCACGATGACACGCAGGGGAAACCCGTGTTCATCGGACAAGGGGGCGCCGTTCATTTGAGTGACCCCAAGAGTGTGGGGATGGTTCAGGTCTTCGAGTGACAGGTGTTCGGTATAAACGTCGCCACAGTGGAAGACCACACCGGTGGCCTCCGGTTTCGGCGGACAGAGTTTCATCAATTCGGAAAAACGGAAGCCGGTCCATTCCGCCTTGGCGGACCAGCACTCGACGCACTTCAGCCGCGAGGTTTGCGTGATCGGCTCCAGGTTTTTGAGTTGATCCAGCGTGAAGGTTTTCGGATTCTCGCACAGGCCGCCGACCTCCAGCGTCCAGTCTTCGGCTTTAATGCGTCTCAGGGGTTTCCAGTAATTGATATAGAACTGTTTGAATTTGCCCACACGGGTTTTGCCGACGAAGTCGGTTCCCGTAAAATAATCCGGCTCGGCCCGTGCGGAACCCGGTCGGCTCCACCAGCCCTGCACGAATGCCGCGCAGAATGCGAACGTGCGGACCAGAAACGATCGTCGGCTTAATCCGTCGAATGGACGCATCGGAATCCCAGAAAGCTGAGCCGTTCCCCCGGAGGGATGGTGGCTTTTTCGAAGGCCTTGCTATATTCGAAATCGAGGTGCTTGTTCCACAACCCGCCACGAATGATTCTCAATTGGCCCTGGGCGTCGGCGGTCCATTCCCAGACCGACCCCGCCATGTCGTGAATACCGTAGGCGGAGACATCCTGCTTATTGGACGCTACATTTTTTTTGACGACTCCGGAGTAAAACGGATGCGGACGTTTTCTAGGTTTGCGGTCGCCCCAGGGGTAGATGAAGCCACTCTCTCCCCGCGCCGCTTTTTCCCATTCCGGCTCGGTGGGCAATCGGCCTCCAATTTTTTCACAATATTCTTTGGCCTGGTACCAGGTGACTTTCGTCATCGGATGTTGGGCCGCGCCTTTGCGGAAACGGTAGTTGGGAAACTGCTCCTTGAATTCCTCATTGGTGACCTCGCTCTGGTCGATCAGGAAAGACTTGAGGAATAGGCGCCGTTCCGGTCCGTGGGGAGGTTGTTTCCCCTGGCCCATAGTGAACGGTCCTTCCGGTATCATCACCATCGATGAGGCAGATGCGATAGCGGGCGTACCGAGCGACACGATGATAATCCAGCTGGCAAGACGATGTAAGTTCATACTTAAAGTCTACCAAGGACGCGGGCACCGATTCAACACATTCTAAAGAAAGGACTGATAAGCAGGCATTTAAAAGAGGAAAAATAAGAGGCGATTAACGAGGCTTTGTTGGTTTCGTTTTTAAAGGGATGATAGTGTTTTAGATTGGGTTTGTCGGCAAAGGGGATTCCCTGTTCGCTGTCCGCACCGCACAATTGTATTAACACGTTTCTTAAATTGCTAATGCTTTCGTTTTTTGCCAATATATTCGATTAGGTTTTTTACTTCGAACAAGCACATTTGACGGGGCGGATACGGCGCCACAAACAGATAAGAAAACAAAACTCAATTTAAGCAAGTGATAAGAGGTTCCGAAGTTAACACCACAATTGCTTTGTGATAGGGAACTTTTCGTAGCAATATTCATAAACATCTTTGTAGAACGATTTGACTTCACTTTCTAATTCATCATCTTGTTCAGTTTTATTTCTTGTTTTATTGACTCTAACTGCTCCATATTCCGCTTTTACTTGAACTTGGCAGAAATCTGGCAATCTCTCTATTTCTTCAGCGTTAAACAAATTCTCGTAAATTCCTACATAAACACCACTTTCGCCAAAAACACTGAGGGCTCGCTCAATTGTAATGTGATAATTAGTTCTGAATTTACAATGCTCAGATGCGTAGTATTGCCTCAAAGCATTAAAAAAGTTTTTCTCACCACTCTCTATTCCCTCATTGTAATTACCCCTATCCAAGTTAAATCTGACTGCACTCTTAACCCTATTTAAAGGATTTCGAATCAGAATTACCGCCTTACAATCAACTTCCCTATTTTGAAATTGACTATGAATAAATTTCAAACGTTTTTCACTCAAACCGCTGTATGAAGGGGTTATATCAGCCGAAACGGAAACACCGTCTACAAACAAGGAGTCAAAATAATCGAAGTAAAAATTTTCTTCTGTCTGCATTCGATGTCTAAGAAGTATTGCTTTGTTTGCAAATAACTTCTCTTTTAGTGGAACTTTTCCTATTAAATTGCGTCTGAGCGGAGGTAAATCTAACCCATCCCCAATATGGTATTCCTTAGCAAATCCGCCATCGTAGTTTTTATGTTGCCTCAGATATTCAGACAACCAAGTTGTACCACATTTTTGACAACCCAAACCTAACAAAAATTTCTTCTGAGACACCATATTTTTCATCCGAAAATCAATCATTTACCGAAAATGTAAGTCGTAAACCCACCATTGTAAACTACAGAAACACGCCTTTCAATACATTGGCTATAGCGTCCATCGCTGTCTTTTTCTTTCGACTGACAGCAACAGAATAGACTCTTCGTTGCATTTTGCTCTATGCGGAAAAGCACGTAGTTCGTTTCTTCGCCGCTGTGCTCATACTTCACAAGCGTGTTGATGCCCAAGTTAGCGGCTTTCTCGTCTTAAGTCTTAATAGGTAGTTAAGAACTGATTATGGGTCTTTTCCTGGCGTGGGGAAGAGCTACTTATTTGAAAAGTTATGAGCTACTCGGTTTTTCCCAGCACGACTGATATTAAATAAATGACTCGGTTGAATGGTAATCAATTCGGCTTTTACAGAACTCGCACCCTTGCCCTTTTCATTTCCCCATCAACGAATAAATATAAAAAACGAAATAGGAAAACTTCACCCAAGAATTTCCAATAAACTCTTTATTTCCTCGCCTCCAAGTTCTCTTACATGCTCAAGAACACCCATCGAGACTACAACATCGAAAGTATCGTCTGGGTAAGGCAAGTTGACGGGGTGCCGAGTAACACCATAAGAATCAAGCCGATAATACGATGTAAGTTCATACTTAAAAGTCTACCAAGAGCGCGGGCACCGATTCAATAGTATACTATAAATGATTGATAAATAGGCTTTAAGAGGGGGTTGAACGGGAGGTCCCGGGCAAAGCAGGTGGTATTTATAAAAACAATCACTTATAATGTAATTTAAGTAACTTGAGTTTCTCATACATTCGGGGAACCTGTTTGGGACTTTCGGGTAATTCGCCATGATCCAGCGATCAGAAAAATCCTACGGCACCGCGGTCAGTTTTGCGGGTGTGTTCGGTCTCTTGGGAATCCAGCATTTCTATCTGGGCCGATATCTGCTGGGATTTTTCGATTTGGGTTTATCGGTCGGCGCCTTCGCATTTATTTTCCTGGGCGGATCTACCGAAGCCATCATAGTTGGAATGATTTTATTTTTGATCGATTTAGTGCATTCGATTTACGTGTTGGTAAAACTCTTGGCCGGAGAATACGAGGATGGAGAAGGCCGGTTGGTGATGTACCCCGGCCAGAAAATCCGTCCCGAAAATGTTATTTAATTTCAATAGGAGGAGAATATGAATCAGGTAGCTACTGAACATCCATCAGGAACCATGTCTCAGCAGGGGCAAATCAGTGACAAAGGGTACGTGCCCGCCATTTTGATTTGTTTTTTTCTCGGTGGAATCGGCGTCCATCGTTTCTGGGTAGGGAAAATCGGTACCGGAATTCTACAGTTGTTGACTCTCGGCGGTCTCGGAATCTGGACTCTGGTCGATTTTATAATGATCGTCTGTGGCAAATTCACCGATAAACAAGGACGCCTCATCAAGTCTCAGGGTTAACCCACCCGCATAAAGATTGCTCCAAACAGCGGCACTGTTTCTCCGGAAACGTGCCGCTGTTTTATTCCCACTCGATGGTGCCGGGGGGTTTGGAGCTGATGTCATAAACGACGCGGTTGACGCCTTTGACTTCGTTGATGATGCGGTTGGAAATTTTACCCAGGAGTTCGTAGGGAAGGGGCACCCAGTCGGCGGTCATGCCGTCGGTGCTGTTCACCGCGCGCAGGGCGACGACGTTTTCATAGGTCCGCGCGTCGCCCATCACGCCCACCGTTTTGACCGGCAAGAGTACTCCGAACGATTGCCAGATTTTTTTGTACAGTCCCGCCGCTTTGATTTCATCCAGAATAATCTTATCCGCCTCCTGCACGATGGTGATCCGCTCCGGCGTTACGTTGTCGATGATACGGATGGCCAGTCCCGGTCCGGGAAACGGTTGGCGGGAGATGATCTCGTCAGGCATGCCCATCTCGCGTCCCAGCGCGCGCACTTCGTCTTTGAACAACTCGCGCAGAGGTTCCACCAGTTCCATTTTCATGTTCTCCGGCAAGCCGCCGACGTTGTGGTGCGACTTGATCACCGCCGACGGACCTTTGAAGGAGACCGACTCGATCACGTCCGGGTACAGTGTGCCCTGCGCGAGGAACTTGAAGTCGCCCGCTTTCTTGGCTTCCTCCTCGAAGACGTGAATGAACGTGTTGCCGATGATCTTGCGTTTTTCTTCCGGATCGGTCACGCCCTTCAGCTTTTTCAGAAACCTCTGCGATGCGTCGACGACCTTCAGGTTCATGTGAAAATGTTCGCGGAAGGTTTCTTCCACCTTGGTACGCTCCCCGGAGCGCAACAGCCCGTTGTCAACGAAGATACAGATCAGCCTGTTGCCGATCGCCTTGTGCAGTAGCACGGCGACGACGGAAGAATCGACCCCGCCGCTCAGCCCTAACAGCACCTTGCCTTTTCCTACCTGGTCCTGAATACCTTTGATCGCATAATCGGCGAACGATTCCACTTTCCACAGCGGTTTGCATTTGCAGATATTAAAAAGAAAGTTCCGGATTATTTTGATGCCTTCCTGGGTGTGGACCACCTCCGGGTGAAACTGCAGGCCGTAAATTTTGTCGATGTTGTTCTCCATGGCCGCTACCGGGGAGTTGTCGGTAAATGCCGTGGTCTGGAACCCTTTCGGCAATTTGGAGATACGGTCGCCATGGCTCATCCACACCACCGATTTGCTGTGGATATCTTTGAAGAGGTGGGAGAACGCTTTGACCATCAACTCGGCCCGGCCGAACTCACGTTCCTTTGCGGGATCGACCTCGCCCTCCAACAGGCGGGTGATCAACTGCATGCCGTAGCAGATGCCGAGTACCGGTACTCCCATCTTGAACAGTTTGGGGTCGACCAGCGGCGAGTCGTCTTCCATCACGCTGGCAGGTCCGCCCGACAAGATGATACCTTTCGGATTGAACGCCTCGATGGTTGAGAAATCGACCGTGCAAGGATGGATTTCGCAATACACCTCGCATTCGCGCACCTTGCGGGCGATGTTCTGTGTGTACTGCGATCCGAAATCGAGGATCAGGACTTTTTGCTCGTGGATGTCGTTGGTTTTGCTCATATAAGATATATTTTTCTTCTCAATAAATATTTACGGAACCGTGTCACCCTGAGCTTGTCGAAGGGCGGCACGGTGTCATACTTCGACAGGCTCAGCATGACACCGAATTATTAAAATAAAAAAACCAACCGGACCGTTGGTTTGAAGCTGACAACTTATTACTTTTGCACTCTAGATGTTCCGCCAATGAACATCATGGCGAAAGATTTTTTCAATCGCGCCCTCAAGCCTCGGCGTATTGGCCCTGCGCCGAGCAGTTATTCAATATTGTAATTGGGGGCTTCCTTGGTGACGATCACGTCGTGCACGTGGCTTTCCCGCAGGCCGGACGGCGTGATCTTGATAAACGTGGACTGGGTGCGCAACTCCTGAATATCTTTGCATCCGCAATATCCCATGCCGGCCCTCAGCCCGCCCAGCAGTTGGTGGACGGTGAACTCCACCGATCCCCGGTAGGGGATGCGCGCTTCGACACCTTCCGGCACCAGCTTGCTTTCGTTGAGCCCCCGTTCCTGGAAGTAGCGGTCGCTACTACCGTCGGACATCGCCGCGATCGATCCCATGCCGCGGTACTCTTTGTAACTTCGCCCCTGATACAGAATTTTTTCTCCCGGGCTCTCCTCGGTTCCGGCGAACAGGGACCCGATCATCACGCTCGATGCTCCGGCGGCGATGGCTTTGGTGATGTCTCCCGAATGACGGATACCGCCGTCGGAGATGATAGGAATGTCTTTCGCTTCCGCCACCTCGACGCATTTTTTAACAGCGGTGATCTGCGGCACGCCGACGCCCGTCACCACGCGGGTGGTGCAGATTGATCCCGGCCCGATACCCACCTTTACCGCGTCCGCCCCGGCTTTGATCAATGCTTCGGTGCCCTCCACGGTGGCGACGTTACCGCCGATGAGTTGCAGTTTCGGAAATGTCTTTTTGATGGCCTCAATCGTCTTCAGCACCTTGTCCGAATGTCCGTGGGCGCTGTCGATCACCAGCACGTCGAGGCCTACCTCGGCCATTTCGCCGATGTGTTCCATATAGTCGGACGAAACACCCAAGGCCGCACCCACCAGCAGACGGCCTTTGTCATCCTTCGCGGAGTTCGGGTACTCGGTCGATTTCAAAATATCTTTGAGGGTGAGTAAACCCTTCAGGTTGCCTTTGGCATCGACCACGGGCAATTTTTCGATGCGGTGATCGTGCAGAAGTTTTTTGGATTGGTCCAGCGAGAGGCCTTCTTTGATGGTGACCAGTTTGTCCTTGGTCATCAGGGTGGACAGTTTTTTGCTGTGCTGGGTTTCGAAACGGATATCCCGGTTGGTGAGAATGCCCACCAGTTTTTTGCTCTGTGTGATGGGGATACCGGTGATGCTGTATTTGTCCATGATCTCGAGCGCTTCGCCCAGCGTTTGGTCCGGTCCCAGAGTGATGGGGTCGTCGATGACCACGCTGACGGCGCGCTTGACGCGATCGATCATCTTGCGTTGCTGGTTGGGCGCCAAGTTGCGGTGGATGATACCGATACCGCCCTCCTGCGCCAGAGCGATCGCCATGCTGGCCTCGGTGACCGTGTCCATCGGCGCGCTCAACAGCGGGCAGTTCAATTTGATTTTCTGGGTCAGACGGGTGCTCAGATCGACATCTGCGGGAAGCACCTTGGAGTAGGCCGGCAGGAGCAATACATCGTCAAATGTGAGGTAGGTTTCCGGTTCTTTCGTTGCCATTTGTGTGTGGGAAGGGGGGCGAATCCGGTACAAAAGGTCCGCACCTGTTCACAAAAAGTAATTCTATCACGCCTCCCTGTCCGATTTCACATTATTTTTCTCTTACCCGTTTCCTGCCCGGAGGGGGAATATGCTGACCGTTTCCTCCGAGAGAATGTCACTGGGCGCAAATCGTAGGGCAAACTGGGTCCAGCGTTACGCTGGCCCCTCAGGGCAGGAGTGTGTTAACCTGATTATCTATGAAACTTAAATCTCTATTCCAAATTTTGGTCGTAGGAATGGCGTTGTGCTGGGCCAGCGGGGCCTACGCGGTGCCGATTACGGATACCGATGATTGGTCCGGTACCTATTACAAGGGTAACAAAATCGGTTTCAATCATGGCCGGGTCGAGGTGCGGCCGGGCAACATCGATGTCCATACCAAAATGTATTTCCGGCTGAAATCGGGCAAGCAGGACCAATCGACGATATTAACCCAGGACACCACGCTGACTCCGGATTTGCGCTTGAAACATTTCGTCCTGCTCCAGGAAATCATGGGCAAACGGCAGGAGGTAGTGGGACGGGTCGAAGGCTCCAAGCTGATTGTGGAAGTCAGCGGCCGCGGGTTCCATAGAGAACAGTCGATCGACTTCCCCCCGGGTATTCACCCCTCGGCCACCGTTTGGCTGACTATCATGAAAAACGGGCTTGAGGTCGGCAAGAAAGGCAAGCTCAAGCTGTTCCTCGAAGCGTTTCGGATGGTTATGCCCATGACCTATGAGATTTTGAGAAAAGAGACGATCCAATTTGACGGCAAGAAGGTAGAGACCTTCGTCGTTCAGCAGAAATTTTCCGGAATGACCACTACGCTGTGGGCCAATGCCCAGGGCCATGTGCTTCGGGAACTGTCGCTCAATGATTTCGAGTCGATCAAGGAGACGAAAGAAGTAGCGATCCGCATGGACGACCAGCCGATGTCGGTCAGCAGTTTCATCACGCTCAGCCTGGTTAAAATCAAAAAACCCATCACCTCATCGGATAATAAGGGAAGGCTGAAACTGAAACTTTCCAATGTGCACGGACCCAAGTCCATTCCGCAGGACCATCGGCAGAAGGTCCTCAAAACCGAAAAAAAAGGGGAGGAGTCCTACACCACCACCCTGCTGATCGAGCGGGAGCCGAGGGCGCCGGTCAAACTGGTGTCTCTGCCGGTCCCCACGAGCCGGTATAGGGATTACTTGAAGGACGCACCTGAAATCCAGGTCCAGCATCCTATGATCCAAACCCTGGCACAGGATCTGGTGGCGGGGCAGAAGGATGCCTGGCAAGCCGCCAAGCTCATCAGCACCTGGGTCTATGACAACCTCGACAAAGTGCTGGTGGATTCCTTCACTGCGCTGGATGCCCTGCACGACCGGCGCGGCGAATGCCAGTCCCACACCAACCTGTTCACCGCGCTGGCGCGGGCGGCAGGCATTCCCACCAAGGTCGTCAATGGATTGGTGTACTCCCAGGAGTTCAAAGGATTCCTCTACCATGCCTGGCCGGAAGTCTGGGTCGGCGAATGGCGGGCGCTGGACCCCACCCTGGGCCAGCATCATGTGGACGCCACCCACATCAAGCTCTCCGAAGGCAATTACGCCGGGGCGCTGAAGCTGATGGAATTCATCGGCCAGGTTAATATTGAGCTGTTAGAGCAGTAGCATCCCTCCCGCAATCCCTTGCATTTTATACGAAAACCGACCACCCAAAATTTATCCACAGGCTTCCAATGTCTAAATGAGGTGGTTTAAAAGGGCTATAGGCTGGTTATCCTCATTTCATGGGAGAATAAACGGTAGGCATGCTTTTCAAGCTTATTTGATATGCTGAAAGCGCTCGACACCCCCGGAAAACCCTGTTATCTCTGTGAATTACGCACCTTCCACAGCTGCTTTAATTTTCCCTATCTATCAGATTTAAAAGGAGCTATAACGTAACTACCTAAATTCAAAGGGATTTAAAACACGCCACATTGAGTAGACGGTTTTTGAGTTGACACCCCAATATATAGTGATATGTTTGATATTCGGCTTACTAGCGTCGCCAAAAAAAATCCCTATAGAGTTTGGTACTTTGGAGGGTACGGACTCTATAGGGATTGAGTTGGCACATCCTATTTATCTTGGTTTGACAGAAGGACAGCCCACTGCCTTTTACAAAATTTGTTGGTCCTCTGTCAAATTTTTTTAAAATTATTTGTTAAACGGAGGGTTTATGTACAGGCAGGTAACTACTGTAAAAGTTAGAACGATTTGTGATGGTTGTTGGAATGAAAATATTAATAATTTTGAACCCTCAGGTATTCCTGGAGAAATCCGCTGTTCTTGTGGAACTATAAATTATCGAGATGTTTTTCCAGAATTTACGTCCACTGACGGAGTTTTATATTTTAAGATTATCAATTCTGTGTACATTCAAAATTAATACTTTGCAATTGTTTAAAATGTTGATTGTTGGGAATTGGAGCAACAGGTAGCCCCATATGTTGTGGTGCTATATTTAATTTCCCTATATGATTTTTTAGATTTTTAATATATTGAAAAATTGATAGTTCCAATTTTTAAAAAACTTTCCACAGTTTACTAAGGCAGAAATTAAGGGAATTAGCCCCCTTCCTAACTTTTCCCTCTGTTTTTTATTTGGTAAATCATAAAGAGAAACTTACCAAGCCCAACTTAGGCTCTCCATCAATATAACCCCTTCTCAAACCCCAAGAAACCAAGTTAATAATTAATTAATTTAGATTTTTACCTATTTCTAGCTTTAAGTAAAAAAGAGCTAAATTTATAAACCCTTATGGCTAAAAGGGTTGAAAAGTCGACGCAATTTATGGGTAAATTTCAGTTGACACCACAATATATAGTGGTATGTTTATCAACAAGATACCAAGTTTGGTATTGACATAGGCTTTATGCTGGAACTGCGTAAGCAGTTCCAGCATAAAGCCTATGTCAATAAAATGTGACTGAACTGAATTCAATTAGCTCTAGATCTTTAATAAGCATAAAGTTACGACATTAAAAGTATAAAAAAATTCCTCGATAGGGAAACTATCGAGGAATTAGAAACTTTATTTAAGCTACTTTTTGGAGAGATTCATGCATATTCACCGCGCTTTTACCCAGGGTTTAGACGATGCCTACAGTGGCCTCACTTTTGAAGAACGGACCTCGAGAATTATCAACGCCGACGGTTCGGTAGTTTCTGAGATCGATAATGTAGGTGTGCCCAGTATGTGGTCACAGATGGCGGTGGACATCATGGCCCAGAAATATTTCCGCAAAGCCGGTGTTCCGGCACGCACCAAAAAGCGATATGAAGCGGGTGTTCCCGAATGGCTGTGTCCTTCCGAAGCGGATATCGAAGCTCTTTCCCAACTGCCCGAAGGGGAACGGTTTGGAAGCGAGACTGATTCGCGCCAAGTGTTTCGCCGGCTGGCCGGGTGCTGGACCTACTGGGGATGGAAGAGCGGATGCTTCAGCAATGAAGATGCCGCCCGCGCTTATTATGACGATATGCGTTACATGTTGGCCCACCAGTATGCCGCGCCCAATTCCCCGCAGTGGTTCAACACCGGATTGAACTGGGCTTACGGAGTTGAAGGACCGGCGCAGGGCCATTACTTCACCAATCCGGAAACCGGCCTGCCCGAAAAATCGAAAACCGCCTACGAACGGCCGCAACCGCATGCCTGCTTCATTCTTTCCGTCAGCGATGACTTGGTGAACGAAGGCGGCATCATGGACCTGTGGCAACAGGAAGCGCGTCTATTCAAATACGGGTCCGGTACTGGCACCAATTTTTCGAAACTGCGCGGAGCGGGAGAATCCTTGTCCGGCGGTGGCCAATCGTCCGGCCTGATGAGTTTTCTGAAGATCGGTGACCGCGCGGCAGGCGCCATCAAATCCGGCGGCACCACACGCCGCGCCGCCAAGATGGTTACCCTCGACATCGACCACCCCGATATCGAAGAGTTCATCGAATGGAAAGTTAAGGAAGAGCGCAAAGTCGCCGCACTGGCGGTGGGGAGCAAGTTGTGCCGCAAGCATCTCAAGAACGTTTTGCAGTCCTGCTGGGACTGGAATGACGAAGAGAACCGGTTCAACATTCACTCCAATAAGAAACTGCGCAAGGCAGTGCGGGCAGCGGTGCGCGATTTCATTCCGGAAAACTATCTGTACCGCATCATCCAGTTGGGGACGCAGGGCGTGCGCGACGTCGAGTTCGAGGAATACGACACCAATTGGACCTCGGAAGCCTACCAGACGGTATCGGGCCAGAACTCCAACAACTCGGTGCGCCTGACCAACGATTTTTTGAAGGCGGTCGAAAACGACAGGACGTGGGACCTCACCTCCCGCACCAGCGGCAAAGCGGTTAAAACCGTAAAAGCCCGCGATTTGTGGGAGAAGGTCAACGAATCGTCCTGGGCCTCTGCAGATCCCGGCGTGCAGTTCGACACCACGGTCAACGAGTGGCATACCTGTCCGGAAGGCGGCCGCATCAACGCGTCCAATCCCTGCTCGGAATACATGTTTTTGGACGACACCGCGTGCAACCTCGCTTCGATCAACCTGATCCAGTTTTATAACGAGGAGAGCGGACAATTCGACGTGCCCCGGTTCATCGAAGCCTGCCGGTTGTGGACGCTGACGCTTGAAATTTCCGTGGCCATGGCGCAGTTTCCGAACAAGGCCATCGCGCAGAAAAGTTATGAGTACCGCACTCTGGGTCTCGGTTACGCTAACCTCGGAACCCTGCTGATGGTTCAGGGGATTGCTTACGATTCGAAAGAAGCGCTGGCCATCACCGGTGCGATCACGGCATTGATGACGGGTACCTCGTACGCCATGTCCGCCGAAATGGCGGCCGAGCTGGGGCCGTTCTCACGGTACGAGGCCAACAAGAAACACATGTTGCGGGTGATCCGTAACCATCGCCGCGCCGCTTACAACTGCGATTCCTACGAGTACGAAGGCCTCACCACCTTCCCGCAGGGCATCGACGCCGCGTATTGTCCCGAATATCTCCGGACCGCGGCGGTAGAGTCGTGGGACCGCGCTCTGGAGTTGGGTGTTCGTCACGGCTACCGCAATGCACAGACCACCTGTATCGCCCCGACCGGCACCATCGGCTTGTTGATGGATTGCGACACCACAGGCATCGAGCCCGACTTCGCACTGGTCAAGTATAAGAAACTGGCAGGTGGGGGTTACTTTAAGATCATCAACCAATCGGTGCCCATGGCGCTGAGGAAGCTGGGATATCTGGAACCGGAGATCAATGATATCGTCAGCTATTGCGTGGGTTCGGGTAGTCTCGCCATGTCCCCGATCATCAACCACGAATCGTTGAGGTCCAAAGGCTTTACCGACGAGGTGCTGGAGAAGGTAGAAAAAGAATTACCGAAAGCGTTCGACATAACGTTTGCCTTCAACAGACATGTTATCGGGGAGACCTTCTGCAAGGAGACTCTAGGCATCAAAGAAGAGTTGTTGGACGATTTCAGATTCAACATGCTCAAGTATTTGGGATTCTCCGATGACGACATCTGCATGGCCAACGACGCGGTGTGCGGCACCATGACTATTGAAGGCGCGCCGCACTTGGATGAAAAACATTACCCGATCTTCGACTGCGCCAACAAGTGCGGCAAGTACGGCAAGCGGTTTATCCGTCACGAAGCGCATATTCATAAAATGGCCGCCGCCCAGCCGTTTATTTCCGGCGCGATCTCCAAGACCATCAACATGCCCAACAGCTCCTCGGTCAAGGAGGTGGAAACCGCTCACATGCAATCGTGGAAATTGATGCTCAAAGGAACGGCGGTTTATCGCGATGGGTCCAAACTCAGCCAGCCGCTCAACAGTGTGGCGGCAGACGACTTCAAGCTGTCCACGCTGGAGGATGAAGAGGAAAAAACGCCTCTCAAGGTGGCGGAGGAAATGGTGCAACAGGTCATGAAGCGCCATACCCTGCCTCACCGCCGGAAAGGCTACACGCAAAAAGCGGTGGTTGGCGGACACAAGGTGTATCTGCGCACAGGTGAATACCACGACGGCACGTTGGGTGAAATTTTCATCGACATGCACAAGGAAGGCGCGGCCTACAGAAGTTTGATGAACTGCTTCGCCATCGCCATTTCCCTCGGCCTGCAACACGGCGTGCCGCTTGAAGAATTTGTCGATGCGTTCGTCTTTACCCGGTTCGAGCCCAACGGCATCGTGACCGGCAATGACCGAATTTCCATGTCGACTTCGACGATTGATTATATTTTCCGGGAGCTTGCCATCAATTACCTGGGTCGGAACGATCTGGCCCAGGTAACTCCTGAAGACCTGCGCTCCGACGCACTTCAGAAAAACGAAGAGATGTCGCCAGGAGATCAAAAAGGACAGGAAGCAGGAGACGAGGGCAAGATCATAGAGCTGGACTTGGGAGTCGAAGAAGAACCGACGGACTCGCCGACCGAAACATCAGAGCCTCATCCGGTTGACGGGAATGGCAACGGTCATGGAAAATCCAACGGTGGATCCAATGGAGGCACCAACGGCGGTATGGCCGTTCAGGCCCTGGGAACCGTGGTTCTCACCAACCGCAGTACGAAAAACGGCTCCGCGTTAGCCAAGTTGAAAGGTTACGAAGGTGACCCGTGCGGTGAGTGCGGTCAACTCACCCTGGTCCGAAACGGCACCTGCTTGAAATGTTTGTCCTGCGGTGCAACGTCCGGGTGTTCATAAGTTAATCCCCTCCGAATCGTCCGGAGCATCGTGGCTTAAGGGCCAGATCCTTATTTACCCTGCCAAAGTAAGGATCTGGCCTTTTCTTATTTGAAACCCGCTTCAGTCCTGAAGCGGGTTTTCTGTTTGGAAATCAGTTTCGGGATTGACCGATTTGGCGCAACGGAAACCGAAGGTCGGATTGTTGATGTTGGGATCGGCCAGGTTGCGGTAAGAAATGGTGGCCATCTCCGGCGGACTCCTCCAGCCACCTCCTTTAGCCAGATACAGAGAATTGCTTTGCAATCCCGGTTGGGATTCCGCAAGCGATGAAAGCATCACCGGTGTGCTCACCCATTCCCACACATTGCCGATCATATCCAACGCCCCGAACGGGCTGGCACCCTTTGGCAAGGAGCCGGGCGGTGCGGCATTCACGAACCCGTCTTGATCTCCCTGGATATTTCCGAATCCCTCCAAGGGTTGATCTCCCCAGGGCAATAAATGCTCCGAGGTTCCGCGGGCGGCCGCTTCCCATTCGTTTTCCGTCGGCAGACGTTTTCCTGCCCATTGGCAATACCGTTGGGCATTGAACCAGTTGACCGCCATAGCCGGACACTGCGGACATGCCTCGCCGCCGGTGTAGAGTGTTTCATCGTAGTCCGGGTTGAATTGCTTGTATTGCGCCACCGTGATTTCTGCCCGGTCGATCAAAAACTCCGGCACGGTTTTGTGTTCGAGTCGCCGGTTTTGCCCCACTTGAAATGAGGACACATTTTCCGAGGGAACCCAGTAAGACCCGGACGGAACCCGGACCAGTATCGATTGATCCTTGTGATGGATCACAGTCGGCAGGCGGAATGTTCTGGGAATTTTCGAAGTGGGTGCGGGTCTGATCGTGGGCCGGGTATATTGAACCGTCGCTTTTGGCTTGGATTGTTTGGGAGTGGGTGCAGGGACGGTTTTGCCTGGCTGATGTTTGGTTTCAGGAAATAGGGTTCCGTGTTGGGTCCGCTGGTGAGAACGGGTCCGCTTATCGGAGGAAGTCGCACAGCCTGAAACAAAAAGCACCGTCAACAACAGGATACCTGCAAACTTCACTGCGTTTCTGCCTCCTCTTTCATGTATTGATCCATCTTCTTTTTCAAACGGCGGTAGATGGCGTATTCCCTATCCGCTTTTTTCTTTTGACCCATCTGTTCGTAAGTGTAGCCCAGACTGTAATGGGCATCTACAAAGGTCGGGTCGAGACGCAGAGCGGTTTGGAATGCCTTTTCAGCCAAGTCATATTTTTTCCGGTAATTGTGAATTCCTCCCAGCCCATAGTACCCGTTCGGGTTTTTGGGATTTTTGTCGATGGCATTTTGAAACGCCTGTTCCGCG
The DNA here is from genome assembly GCA_965237905.1 of Nitrospinaceae bacterium. Classification (GTDB taxonomy): domain Bacteria; phylum Nitrospinota; class Nitrospinia; order Nitrospinales; family Nitrospinaceae; genus SZUA-226. Next base: position 2,270,900 of record OZ250172.1, read on the forward strand.
CCCTCATAATCTTGTGATTCGATATGGGACAGTCCTTCCTTGTAATAATCGTCGCTGTTTTTGTCCGAGCATTGCGGTAAAATCAAAGCCAGTACACTGAGCAGGCACAGGGTTAAAAGAGTTCGGATGGAGGGCACGAGAGGCCTTTTTTATAGGGTTTGGCGGAAAATAGGTCGTCAGTGAGACTATTAAAAATGATAACACCATTAAAGGGTTTCTGCCAGAACAACCCCTCCCGGATATTCAAACCGATTGGATAAGGGACCATTGCGCTCATGGAAATCAACTTCTATTGGATAGCCTTCGCCGTCGGGACGTTTTTGCTTTGCGTGCTCGCAGTGTTGATCGTCAAAGGCTATGGGATATTGCAGGTGCGGTGGTTGAACATCTCCCGTTTGCGCAACCTTCAGCAACGGGCATCCGCCACCTCCGATCCGATCGAACGTGCCTCCCTAAATGCGATCACGGCACGTTGCGAAGCCCTGCGCGGTCGCTGGGTGCTCGGCGAACCGGATTTAGCCTTGATCGAAAATACGCGGTGCCTGGTCCGGGAGATCGCGGAACTTCATTATCCCCAATCCGACCAACCCCTCGCCGAAGCCCGGATCGAAAAAATTCTGAACGCCTTTCTTGAAATGAAAACGCACATCCTGCAGTTGACCCGCCTGCGAGGCATTCGGGAATGGACCCGGTTTCGACTGCGCCACCTGGTATGGTTGTCGGAAGCGTGGGCGCGTAAGACCCAATGGGAGCAAACCCCCACCGTCAAGACCGTGCGCCGTTTCAAACTGATTCCAATCGTTAAGTGGATTTACACGGCCCTGCGTTCGCTGGATCTGGTTTTCTGGTCCTTGAAAATGACGGTGTTCTTTTTATACGACATCGTGTTTAAAGTTTTTCTCATCCGGTGGTATTTGCTGGTGGGAGAAACCGCCATTCGGGTTTACAGTGACCGGGAAAAGGATGAAGAGATTTCTCCGGAAGAACTGCTGGAAGATATGGATGCCCTGCCGGATCAAAAGGAATTTCAGGAAACCGGGTTGACAGGAGAGGTTAAAGAGCGAGTCGATGCCTCGCGTAACGCCCTTTTGTTTCATCTGGGTGCGATGAGCTGGCAGGATGCGCGCCAACGCTATGATGGCTTGGTGAAAGAGATTGCCCGCGTCCATCATCCGCAGGCGGAGCGGCCTCTGTATGAGGCGCGGTTATATGATTTGCTGATCGGTTTCTCGCGGTTTGCGGAGCAGGTCGTGAACCTCAACACTAAACCGGTCGTCAACAAAATGCTCAAACTCCGCCTATCCCATCTGCTGAAGGTGAAGGACGCCACGAACTGGGCGCTGGAAAACCAGTTGGTTGATCTGGCGCGTAAATACAAGGTTGGAACAGCAGTTAAATATTCCGCCCTCATTTACAAAGCATTTAAAAAGGGACATCCGGGTATTTTGTTTAAGGATGCGGCGCTGATCCTTACGCGGGAAGCCGGAAAGCGGTGGGTGCTGGTTTACCTCCACGATAAGATCGCCGTGGAGGCCAACTGGGTCTACAAACCGAAATAGACGGTCCTTGGAAAATGCCGGGTCTATTGTTTGGAGGAGGTCATGGATTTACCCAGATTGGATATCTCCGCCACCAATTGAATCCTGTCCGACTGCAAGCTCATACGCTTGTCGATCAGGGTGTCGATCTGCACGTTGACCTGATCAAAACTTTCATCGCCGGGATATTCTCTCAGTAACGTCTGGAAAGAATCGTTGATTTTCAGTTCCGTGTGGAAACTGTTTTCAAACGACAGGACCAGGGACTGGAAGATATCCTTGAAACCCTGCGAAATGGAAAATTTGTGCTTGTTGGTCTGCGCCCAGTTTTTTAAAGTGTCGGCTCCTTGTTCAACCGCCTTTTTGGAAGCGCCCAGCTCAATATTGGCGATTTTAACGAAAGAGGTTCCGTTCTCCGGAACGTAATTGGAAACCCCGGTCACTTCCGGTCCCTCCATCTCGGAGACACGGGCTTTGATGAGGTAGACCAGGCTCTGGTTGGAATGGACAATGGATTTGAACAGGTAATATGACGGATTGTCCTGTTCCAACTGGCCCATCCGCAGTTTTAACAACTGATTCTCGCCTTCCAAGGCACGGATGATGGTTCTCCGTGACTGCAGGTCAAACTGGTTGACCACCGACAGGTCCCGGGTCAAACTTGCCTCAAACAGATTATAAGTGTCGTCGAGCGATTGACGGATGATCTGGGTATATTCTTTGAGGTACCCGTTGAATTCTTTCACTTGGGGACGGAACCGCTCAGTTTTAAAGTCGGGTTGGTAGAGGGTGTCCAGTTTTTTGTTGGCGGTTTTGAACTTTTCCTCAATGATGACCGACATCTGGCGTTTTTTCTGAAGCGCGTTCTCTTCTCCAATGGTTTCCATCAATACCGCTTGGCTCAAATCGTCGATGGCCGAGGTTTGGGTGAAAATTTCTGTCAATTCGTTGTACAGACTTGTAGAACTTTCCAGATACCGTGTGTATTCCTTAAGATCGTGAAACAGATCCGTATTTCCACTTGGAGCGGCGGCAAGGTTGTTACTCAATGAAAGAACACAAATCAAAAGGATGACAGTAGCGCGGTATCGAAATTTCATAACCCTCTTTCCTTAGATGGGGAAAACATCGGGCATGGCCACTCGTTTCCCAAATTTCCGTTTTTATTGACCTAATCTCAGGATAAGTAAGGAAAGGGCGCTTGGCAAACATTATTTTGGAATGTAATTGTAAATTTAATTGGGATGGTATTTAACTACTTGAATTAGCTGGAGTCTCTGTAGAAGCGGAGATTTTAAAGTTCACCCAATTGGGTCACTTGGAGGGGTCAGCCGATAGGAAACGCGCACCTCGCTGGCATAAACGTCCGCCCAGTGGGAGGCTTGTTTTTGCTCCGGGGTCCACAGGTCCCGCCAATGGCAGGGTTTCTGGATGTAGTCGTCCCACTTCAGAAACCGAAACTCCAGGCCCAGAACCTGGAACCAGATTTCCAGCAGGGCGCGGCTGGGGAAGGTGGTCAAGACGAGCTCCTTTCCTTTATAGGGGAAGGCATTGGGAAGCCGGTAATCTTTTTTCTCCGACTGCGTCAACGAGGTCAGCAGGAGGGGGCTCTCGAACGTTTCATCCTTCAAATGAGAATAATACTGGAGCGCGTCCTTACCCTGCAGGGCGGCATACCGGGCGGTGAAGGTATCGAGTAGAATACACTTACGCGTCACCCGCTCCATCAGTTGGAGCAGGCGAAAGGGTTCCATAACATAATACAGCAGTCCGAAACAGAGGACCGTATCGAAGCTATCAGGTTCGCAGGCTTCCAGAAATTCGAAAACGTCTTTCACTTCAAACCGGTAAGAATCGGGAGATATCTGCATTCGGCGGAACAAATCCTCCCCTTTCCGGACCATGGCTTCCTCGGTGTCCACGCCGTGAACATGCTGCGCACCCAACTGTAAAGCGGCGTAGGAGAGGGTTCCCATATGCGAGGCCAAATCCAGCACCTGGCAATCCCGGATCACGTCCGCATGGCGGGCCAGCAGGGTGTCCACGCGGCCGTTCAAACATTCGTAATGATAAGGAATAGCCCAGCGCTTGCTCCGGCTGTCCTCCTTCAAAAAGGGCGAATCTTCTGGGAAATAAGGCTTGACCTTTTTCAATCGTAACCTATTGACTTATTAAATATTATTTGTTTTCTCACGCTGAAGCGGGAGAAGTTCTGCAGGCGGTTATTATAGCCTAAATGACTGAAAAAGCAGGAGCGGATTGGCTGTAAGGTCTGTTGTATCCTCACGACCAATAAAACTAGTTGCATTGATATATGTAGATAGGTGAATATGTTCTGATTGAGGGTTAATTTTAAAGGTATTTTCAATGCCAAGACGCTTTTCGATGAAATTAATTCTGGGTACGGCTCTGATCCTGTTGGGAGCCGGGATTTCTGCACAAATGTGGCCGGGAGGCTGGACCCACGTTCTGGCTCAGGATTCTGCGGTGATCCGGGTCGCCGGGTCCACCACAGTATTGCCCATTGTATCCCGCGCGGCGGAGCGGTTCCAGACCCGCCACACCTCGGTCAAGATCACCGTCAATGCTGGCGGCTCCGGTGTCGGCATTCATGGAGCGGGTACCCGACGGTTGGATATCGGCTTCGCGTCCCGTGAAATCACTCCCAAAGAAAATAATCGTTACGCTGCCTCCCAACTCAACACGACCGTCATCGGACGCGACGCCGTGGCCTGCGTGGTGTCTTCCGAAATATTTCACGGCGGGGTGCATTCGCTTTCCAAACAACAGATCGGCGACATTTATCTCGGACAAATCACTAACTGGCAACAGGTCGGCGGACCGGATCGTCCGATCATCGTTATCGACAAGGAAACGCACCGCGGCACCCGCCATGTGTTCATGCAATACCTGTTCGGAAAATCAAACGCACGGGCACCGGGCGCGCGGCTGGTCACCGGCTCCAACAACGAGGAGCAGGCCAAAATCGCGCAAAGCGATTCCGCCATCGGCATGCTCTCCATTGCCTGGATCAATGACGATGTGGTCGGCATCGGTATCCGCGAAGGCCGTCAGGTCATAGAACCCACCTTGGACAACGTGCGCACCGGACATTTTCCTATCGCCCGTAATCTGAATCTTATAACCGCCGGTAAACCCAAAGGCGTGGTCAAACAATTTGTCGATTACCTGCTGAGTCAGGAAGGCCAGGCCATCGTTGAGGCCAGCGGGTATATTCCCATTCACTCCCCGCAAGCCGTCTCCAAGGTAGCGGGCCAACTGACTCAATGACAGATAAATTCTCAAAACTGTTTGCCGAAAGGGGACCGGCGTTTTGGTGGACCGGTTTCACGGCACTCATAGCCTCCGGAACCATTTTCATTCTGTTTGTCAGTCTGGTGATCGAAAGCATTCCCGTTTTTAAAAAGCAGGGAGTCTCGTTTCTGTGGGGAACGGACTGGTTCGCGGGCGAGGCGTACGGTGCCTTGCCGATGATTTTCGGTTCGTTGATGGTCACCGGTCTCGCAGTGGTGATGGTGCTCCCCTTCGCGCTGGGGAGCGCAGTCCTGACCTCTGAATTTCTCAACGGCCGTTTACGCCTGATAGTCAAAGCCGCGATGGAGTTGCTGGCGGGCGTGCCCGGCATTATTTACGGATTAATGGGCATCGCGCTGTTGACCGTGTGGGTGCGCGATGTGTTCGGCCTCATCGACGGCAACACCTTATTTACGGCGGGACTGTTGTTGGCGGTGATGATTCTACCGACGGTCATGACCCTTTCAGAAGATGCCCTGCGTGCGGTGCCCGGTGAATTCCGCGACACGGCATTGAGCCTGGGGTTGACCCGGATGGAGATGGTTCTGAAAGTGGTGGTGCCGCAGGCGTTACCCGGATTGGCCGGGGCGGTGTTTCTGGGACTGGGACGCGCCATGGGCGAGACCATCGCCGTGATGCTGGTGATCGGTGGCATCGACCGCATTCCGCAACCCTGGTTTAACCTGTTCGCACCCGGGCAAAGTATTCCCTCCAAGATTGGACGCGAGGCCGCCGAAGCGCTCGGCTTCGACGTGCAATGGAGCGCCCTCATCGCGCTGGGACTGGTGTTGTTCGTGATGGTGATGACGTTGACCTCGGCCGGAAATCTTTTGTTGAGGAGAGCCCGATGAACCAACGCCTCTTCAAAGAGCGGACGATCCTGTTTACGCTGTACGGTTTTACCGGTTGTGGCTGTCTGGTGCTGGCCGTCATTCTGGCGACGGTTTTTACCAAGGGAGCCCCCGCCATCGGCAGCTCCTTTCTCTTCGAAGAGTCGCGCAATTTCGGGTTGGAGGGTGGTATCCTTTATCAGATTGCAGGCACCTTGATTTTGATGACGGGCGCGGCCCTCGTATGCCTGCCGGTGGCTTTAGGATCGGTCCTGTTTCAAACCGAGTTTTTGCATTCCCCGCAACTCAAAAAAAACTTTCGTCTGCTCATCTATTCGCTCAACGCCGTGCCCACCATTATTTTCGGATTGATCGGTTATCTGTTCTTCGGCATATTTCTCGAAGCTGGGGTGTCGTGGGTGACGGGTATCTTGATTCTGGCGGTAATGATTCTACCGACTCTGCACGTCAGCATTCACGAGGCGGTGGAGTCGATTCCAAAACATTACCGGGAAGCGGGCCTGGCGTTGGGGTTGTCACCGGGGCAACAGATGCGCGCCGTCATTCTACCGCAAAGCCTGCACGGCATCGTGACGGGAACCCTGTTGGGACTGGCGCGGGCGGCGGGGGAGACGGCGGCCATCATGTTTACCGCCACCGCGTTTTCCGGCGTGCGCCTGCCGCAGTCGTGGACCGAACCGGTGACTACTCTGCAAACGCATATTCTGGTGCTGGCGCAGGAAGCGGCCAATCCGGTGGCGCTTACGAATGCCTGGGGAGCGGGGCTCGTGCTTTTGACGTTGGTGTTTATTTTGATCACAGCGACGCTCTGGATTCGATCTGGTTTGGAAATGGAGGCGGAACGATGACCGAAAATGCCATTCAACTGGAACAAGTCAAACTCAGTTATTCCGGCAAGGCGGTGATCGAGGCCGCCTCCTGCACCGTTCGCAAAAATGCGGTGACGGCGGTGGTGGGTCCGTCGGGAAGCGGCAAGTCCACCTTGCTGAGAACCTTGTGCCGGATGAACGACCGCATCCCGGGATTTCAGGTAGAGGGAAACGTGACGGTGCTGGGACGGGATATTTATGATCCGGGGATCAACGTGTATGAACTGCGCAAGCGGGTGGGGATGGTGTTCCAAAAACCCTGCGTGTTTCCCAAATCGATTGTCGAGAACGTCATCTTCGGTCTCAGGTTTCACGCTTCCCCAAATGGTGCGAGTTTTGCCGAACGGTCGGAGCAGGCCCTGCGCGATGTGTTTTTGTGGGACGAAGTGAAGGACCGCCTGCACGATCCGGCGCACACCTTGTCGCAGGGCCAGCAACAGCGGTTGGCTATGGCGCGCACCTTGGCAGTCGATCCCGAAATCCTGCTGATGGACGAACCCACTTCGGCGCTCGATCCCAAATCCTCCCGCGCTATCGAGGATTTGATTCTATCCCTGAAGGATCGGCACACCCTCGTGCTGGTGACGCACAACGTCGATCAGGCCGAGCGCGTGGCGGAAGATGTGATCTGCGTCGACGAAAAAACCGTCTGCCACAAACCCTGCCAACGCCCGGGGTAGCCCCGGAGCTAATTTAGCTGAGGCGTTACAGCGCGGCCTAAAAGTTATTTTCGCCATTGAGCGCAGACTCCCTGCCAACGACCCCTACCGGGGGAGGGGACTGGCTGATGGTTTACGGCATTCGATGATCTCTGTCCGCAACTCAGAGTTTTTAAATTACCCGCGGCAATTTGTCACCTTGAGTCTATCGAAGGGAATACAGATAAACACGGATGAAAACTAAATACTCCTCCCCTTTTCAAGGGGAGGCTGGGAGGGGTTGATATTAACCACCCCTAGCCCCTCCTTTTCAAGGAGGGGGACTGGAGTTAAAGATGCTGGGATTATCCCCTTTAAAAGGGTGGGCGAAGGGCCTATAATTTCGGTGATATCCATCAAACGGTGAATCAAGGTTCAGAGATGAAGCGACAGAAAAACCGCAAAGACGAATTTGTGTTTTCGACCGGCGACGAGGCGTTGTCGACCTTGGGAGAGGAGCTCCGCCTGAAATATCCGGAGATGGCGGAGAAGTTCGCGCGCCTGCAGGGTTCTGACCCGGTGGTCCGGCGGCTGGTGGATACGGTACACGACCTCATGCCTTACGACTGGCAGGACTCCGAACAGTTTTATCAGGGAGCGATGTATTGCGTGCGGGGCCATTACCTGGGGGCGCTGGGGGAGTTTTCCGAGATTCTAGAAGTGGAACCGGAAGCCTACCCGGTGTATCACCTGCTCGGTTACGTGTGCGGGAGCATGGGCAAATACAAGATGGAGGTGGATTATTACCGCAAGGCCATCAAGATCAAGCCGGACTACCCGCAGGTGTATTATGATCTGGCGCTCGCTTACTGGATGATGGGCAAAGAGAACAAAGCCTACGCCGCCATGAAACAAGGGGTGGCGGTCCATCAGGATTTCGCGGTGGCCGATCATTGGCTGACCTTCGCCTCGGATCACCTGGGGCGTTATCAGGATCCGGATGGCTTGGGGGAAAAGGAAGAAGGCGAAAAAGTGCGATGCCTGACTCAAGCTTATTACCTTTTGGGCATGGCTTATCTTGATTATGGACTGAATGCCAATGCGCGTTCGGCGTTCAAGAACGCAGTAAAATTGAAAGAAGATTTTGCGGACGCGTATTATCAACTGGGAGAACTGCACCTCAAAAAACTGCGCAATCCCAAGCGGGCCCGTAGTTACCTGGAGACCGCCGAATCGCTATACACTCAGGCAAACGACCTGACGCGGGCTGGCCTGGCCCATCAACTGTATACGCCGTTGGCAGAAATCTCTGACAAGGAGCAGGCCGCTGATGACTGGTTGAAAGAGGGTCTGCGGTTACAGCAATTGGGGTTGTATCAGAGTGCGGTCGATGCCTATAAGAAAGCCATCACGTTTCACCCGGATTTTGTCGACGCGTATTACAATATGGGCATCGCGTACGGCAGTCTGGAGGATGTCGGGCAACCTAAAATAGATCAGGCCATCGGTGCGTTGAAACATGCGGTGCGATTGAAACCCGATTTTGTTCACGCCCATATCGCTTTGGGGGCTTCGTATATCCGGCGTGGAGATTTTCAGGATGCAGTGGATTTGCTGGAGGATTCGGCGCGTCTGGCTCCCGACGATTACAATATTTTTTATTATCTGGGAACGGCGATGCGCATGATGGGGAAGGTCCAGGAATCGCTTTCCATTCTCGAAAAGGCCGTTTCACTGGCGCCGGATTCGGTGCATGCCCGGTTTTCGCTGGGGTTGGCGTATTATGATTCGAAGCGGCTGGAGCTGGCCCGGGATGAATTTCTGGAGACCGTTCGCCTTCGCCCGGATTTTGCGGATGCGCATTACCTGTTGGGCAGTTTATATCACTCCGCGCTGGAGGATTCAGAGCGGTCCCTGTTTCATTTGAGAAAAGCGGAGAAGTTGTTTTCAAAACTCAAGGATTACCCGAAGGTATCGCGTGTCCGAGAATTGATGACGACACAACTGGTTTGATGAATCGTATTTCCACTATAAATAAATTCTTTGCGGGATGGATCTGGGTTGCTGTGCTCCTGATGTTTTTGTGTATGGGGACCGCCGGGGCGGCAGAGACTCCAACGGATATTGAGAAAGAGATCGATTCGTTACCCGCCTTGGAAATGGCGGAGCGGGCGTTGATCGATACCTTGTACTATAATTTCGATCCATGGATGCATCGATTCAAACGCCGTATCAAGCAACTGGAGGCTGGTCCTCAAACCCTCGCCAACCAATTGGAACTCATGCGGTTTTATTTTTACATGGCCGGCCTGAACGGCGAGTTGACCCATGTCCTGTCCTTTACCAGCAAGTTCAAGATCGAAAAAGTCAAAAAGGATTTTCTGTATTACAGCGGTAAGGCCAAAGCCCTGGCGGAAACCCTTCTGGAGAACCCGGAGCTTTCCAAGGAGGATTACGCCGATGCTTATTTTTTCCTGGGCGCGTCGGAAGGCTATATGGCTCTGTTGGAATATGGTGAAGGGAATCTATTTTCGGCCTTGATCGACGGCCTGAGCGCTGACAATCATCTTGAGGACGCTTTGAAATTGGACCCCGGTCATGCCGACGCGCATGTAGGGCTGGGGATCTACCGGTACGGCAACACCCGTCTGGGCGGGCTGGGCAATTTTATCATGCAGGGCGGGAGCGACCTGCGCCTGGTGGGTCTGCGTCATATTGAGACTGCGCTTGAGAAAGAAATTCTGTCGGAACCTTTGGCGCTCAAAACCCTGATTTGGTTTTATATTTCCGAACAGATCAACCCGGATAATGCTGATCTCCCCGACAACGATCCGCTCTCATCCTATATCGCCCGGTCGCGCGCGATGTATTTGCTGGACAAATACGAGCGTCTTTATTTTGTCGACGTCCCGGAAGGCTTTGTCGGCAACAAGGGTCTGGCTATGATGAAAGCCATTCAGTTCGTCCTGAATGACGACTATGGCAAGGCGCTCGAACAGTTTGAGAAGAATCTAAAAATATGCGATTACCTGATACGCGTTAGAAAGTTCAAACTCAACCCGCAATATGTGGATACCATAAAAGCTGCGGCTAAGTTTTGCCGATTGATGATTGCCGCCGGGGCGAATACGGGTGTACCCAATCCCAAGTCATGCGTGAAAGTCAACGAGCAGATTGATTTCATCGAAGATGGGGGCAGTATGATCGAATACGAATCCTCCAAAATACGGGCAGAAATCCAGGACGTATTCCACCACCGCCTTAGAGACCTTTCCTCCCGCCTGGACTGTTGACATTTCAGCGGTTACCCGCCGTTGCGTTGGCCTTTTCAGGTTTCTTTGAATTGTAAGGACCCTTCCTCTAACACGACTAAACTCCAAGCGTGAACAAAGTTATTGGAGTCCTGTGAAAATTTGTTTTAAATCCGTGGGTATCAAGACGCTCGGTTTGATCCTGTTGTGGATCGGGTTGTCTGCTTGGGATTTTTCCAAGCACAGCATCCCGCTGGGTGAAATCCTGAGCGGGGGACCGGGTAAGGACGGCATCCCCGCCATCGACCGGCCCCAGTTTGTGCCGGCCTCCAAAGCCAGTCGGACTTTTCTGGAGGACGGAGACCGGATCATCGCGTTGGTGATGAACGGCAAGAAGAAAGCTTATCCTATCAAAATTCTCAACTGGCATGAAATCGTGAACGACAGCATTGGCGGCCGCCGTGTGGTGGTGACGTTTTGTCCCTTGTGCGGCACCGGCATGGTGTTCGACGCGAACGCGGTGGGCAGGCGATTGAATTTCGGCGTGTCCGGTTTGTTGTACCAAAGCGACGTGCTGTTGTACGACCGCCAGACTGAGAGCCTGTGGTCGCAAATCAAGCAGGAAGCGGTGACCGGCAAGCTGACCGGAACCCGTCTGCAATTACTGTCTTCGACCCAAACCACTTGGGGTGCGTGGAAAAAGCAGCATCCGGATACTTTCGTGCTGTCCACTCAGACCGGGTATTTTCGGGATTACGATCGTGATCCTTACGAAGATTACTACACCAGCCGGGATGTCATGTTTCCAGCCGGCAAATTGAACCTTCGCTACCACCCCAAGGAACAAATCATTGGCGTAGAGTTGGATGGGTTGGCCAAAGCATATCCATTCACCGAACTGGCGCGGGTGAAATCGCCCTTCAAAGACAAGGTGGGAAAGAAAACCGTGTGGGTCGTGTACGACTCCAAGTCACGGACGGCGACGATCAAGGATGTTTCGGGAAAAGAACTGCCTTCCGTGGTCGGGTTCTGGTTCGCCTGGTATGCGTTCCACAAGGACACGCAGGTCTATACCGCACAAAAGAATTGAGCGGGAGCGCTATACTGTTAATCGAAACATTCCGGCCAGCGTAATGCTGAACCCAAAATATTCCTTCGCCAGTCAAGGTTTTAAAGTTACCAGCGGAGGTACTCCGCGTGCGTTTAAGATTTTCCCCAATCACATCGAAATCGGTTTCTGAAATTATTCCGCCTGGGGTTGGGGGGAGGGATGGAGGTTGGATTTGAAGGTGGCGAAGATGTCCTGGATCGGGGGGATGAGTTTGGCCTGTAATTCCTCCGGTACCCAGTTGATTTTTTCGACCGGCCAGTCCTGAACTTGTGCCACGTCCAATCCGTACTTGGAGTAATGGTCCGCCAGGGTTTGTTCGTAACCGTACACCAGCGCGTTCTCCAGAATTTTGTGGTACAGGTCGCGTATCTGCAGAGGATCGAACAAGCCTTCGAGAAACGTCTGGGTCATTTCCGCGATGAGGGGTTCGGCGTGTTCCAGAAACTCCCGCGAGTGTGCTTTCTCCAGCGTGCGGTAGGTAATGATCACATCCTGTAACAGGTATTTGATCGTTTTGGGATCGGTCAGTACCGGGCCCCGCTCGATGTCCAGACTGTTTTTGAGTTCCTTCACCAGCCGCACTGAATCGTAAAGGATGGACTGCTCCCACCCGGCCTGGTTCCAGACGATGATCGGCCTCAGCCAGTTGATCTTGCGGTTGGCGTCTTCCAAGTGCATGGTGATGGTAGGGCGGGTTTTGTTGCTGTGCGGCAGGCGGCCGCCCCACATTTTGAGATCGAGTGCCAGCCCGTAGGGCAGGAACACTTCCGCGAGCGTCTTGAAGTAGATGCTCACCAGTTTTTCCATGTTTTCATGTTTGTCGAGCGGGCTGTTCTGCGGCAGGTTGACGATGCAGTAGAACCGCCATATTCGCCGGAGCGATTTGCCGAAGGGGTCGGCGATCAGGTACGTGCCGCCCCAGATGCCGGAGGTGATGGGCACGACGATGTTGTGTATCTGGCGCATTCGAGAAGCGACGCAAACAGCGACCTTACCGTACAACTCGTTCAGGTAGTAGAGGTTGATGCAGTCGTCTTCAGTAAATACCGGTCCAGAGGCTTTGGGCGCTTCCATGGGAAAATCGTCTCGTCATCCAGCGGTTCGTGTTGGTGTCGCGAGTACAAGGCCCTTTTCTTATCATATTCAGGTCAAAAAATCTTGGATTTATTTCGTTCTAAAGGATGAAGCAGGACGGGTTTTCAGGATAATTTTTCTAGCGAGAGGGCGGGGAGCGGTGATTTTGAGCGGGGTTAGAGCCCCTCTTCCACGGATGCGTTGGTTTCGCTGATGACGATGATATGGTTTTTGTTCACCGCCATAAAGGGAACCTGATAAAGGAGTTTGCCGGATTCCTCGTCATAGACAGCCGCGTTGGACACCGCGACAAATTTGTCAACATCACTGTTCATTAAATCCAGGAGGCGCATGTTGGGCAAGCAATGGACGGCGCCTTCGATTTTTTCTCCAGCGGTCCGGATAATGGTTTTAATCTTAACCTTTTTGACCATGCTTTTATAAGCCATGCGATCAAGCCTCCATGAATTATCATATTCTGCATAAGATACTGTAAACCTTATAATTAAAAGTGTAACGCCCTCCCTCTCCAAAATCCAGTAAAACCTTTGATTTTTGGAAACTTGGAACATGCGAAAGAAATTGAAGAAGGGGAGGTTAACCGTGCAGAGCGTTGAACTGAATGCGGTGAATTCCGGACGTTCCGGAGGGAAACGGGTCGCGCTGGCCATCGCGCTGGATCCCGCTGTATTGATCGGCGGCGCGGACGGCAACGGAATAGCGGCCACGTCGGGGCAATGCCATGGGAAAGGACCAGAATACCCAACTGTACGGGGACAACGGTTTTTCCAGTTTGGCGAGGGACCAGCTCCGTTCGCCGTCGGTGCTTACCTGGACATATTGAATGCCCCGGTCCCCGGCGAAGGCAATCCCTCGCAGGATGGTTTTCGAGCCCCGCACCCGGGACCCGTTTTTGGGGAAGTCGATGCGTGAGATGATTTTCACTTTACCGTCGCGGGACCAGTTTCTTTTCTCCCAGTAGCCGGTATGGGTTTCATTGGACACTTCTATTTCACGGATCCATTTGACCTGCTTGATGCCGTACAGGCCGGGGACCAGCAACCTCAGGGGGAAACCGTGTTCGCGCGGCAGGGGTTCGCCGTTCATGGTATGGGCCAGCAAAGCAGAACGGTGACGGCCCCGGCTCAGAGGGATGCTGTCGTGGTAGCCGTCGGCCCCTTTAAAGATGAGCGTCTTGGTAAAAAAGTCCGGGTCGGCCTCGTCCAGTAACTCTCTCAGGGAAACCCCTTCCCATTCGGCATTACCCAGGGCGTAACCGCCGACCGGGTTGCCGATACAGCTCAAGGTAATAATTCGCCGGACAGTGGGCCGTTTCCGGATTTGATCGAGGGACAGGGTCAGAGGTTGGTCGACTTTCCCGGTAATTTTCAGACGCCAGGTTTCGGTATTCAGGGGTTTCGGAGGGCCGTGGATGTCTTCAACATAAAATTCAGAATTGGGAGTGATGGGCGTCACAGCACCTGCCGGCACGGTTGTCTTGAGTTGCATATCCGCGACAGGAGTAATCGAATAGGACTCCAGGGATTCTCCAAAAGAAAAACGGGCCGCCAGGGCCCGTAAAGGATAAAACACCAGGGATAAAACGCTAAACAACAGGCAACGCAGAAACTGGTAACGCGTCATTGCTGTTCACCCAAGACCGGGTTAGTCGCAACAGGAATCATCGTTCGAGGGTGTTTCATCGGGATCGATGATATTGAACATCTCCCGATAGGGATGAGATTCGAGCAAGCTTGCGAAATCCTCATCCACTTCCACGGGAACGCCCATGGGAAACTGGATGTTCTGAAAAGTGGCCGCATGCAAGGGGCCGGCATAAATCGCCTGCACCTTTCCGGGACAACAGGATTGTTCAACGGGTACGGGTTTGTAGGCGGTCAGGATATAGGAATAGAACCGGATGCCCTCGACGGTTTTCCACAAGTAATCCTTTTTCAGGGTGAAGCCGTGGAAATCGGTCTGTTTCGAATAGTTAATGAACTCATCGAGAGTCAGCGCGCCGGAGACGCATTCGCCCCACAATTCGCGGTTGTTGCGCATTTCCTGCGGAACCGGTTTGTCCGAAATGATATCGGCGATGACGAATCGGCCGCCGGGTTTCAGGATTCGGTGAATTTCGCGGAAGACTTCTTCCTTGTCGGTGGACAGATTGATAACGCAGTTGGAAGTGACCACATCCACGGACTGATCGTCCATGGGAATGGCTTCCAGAAAACCGTGTTTGAATTCGATATTGTTGTACCCCAGGTTTTTGGAAACCTGTTCGGCGTTTTTGCGGGCATTGGCGAGCATATTCTCCGTCATATCCACGCCGGTGACCTTGCCCTTCGGTCCCACAATTTTTGCGGCGATGAAACAGTCGATGCCGCCGCCGGAGCCGAGGTCTATCATGGATTCGCCGGGAGCGATGTTGGCCCGGTTCACGGGACTGCCGCATCCGTAGGAAATGTCCATCACCTCGGAAGGAATATGCGAAAGGTCACCGGGATCGTAATTGACCGGGCAACACAAACTTTCCTGGGTAGCGACCGCCGCCTTGGAATAATAATCGCGGACGTCGTTGCGGGTGACTTCAGAACACGTTTCGGTTTCAGTACCGGCTCTCCTGTCATTCATCTGAACATTCCTTTCCAATTATATAAATTCATCAACTTGATTGTTTAAGGGAATCTTTGATTTTGGTTTTAGCTTGCTCGCTGAGGACCTCCTGCTGTTGCGTCGGTGCTTCCTCCCTTCCCAGTTTCCGGGCGAGTGCGCGGATGGTTTCCAGTTGTTTTTTATAAAAGCAACAAACGTCGCAAATGGCAAGATGAAATTTGAGCCGCAGGCGTTTGCCTAAAGGTAGGGAGCGATCCATCGTCTCCGAAATGAGGGGCGTGGTGTCCCTACACGTCATTTGGAACCATTGGAGCAGCCGCCCCATGAATTTTACCATTATAGAGTTTGATTTCATTACTGCTTCGTATCCCAATGACTCGTTTCCAGGCATTTACGGAGTTGGTTCCGGGCCCGGTGTAAAATCACCCACAAATTGGTCGGGTTGATATCCATTTCCTTACAAATTTCCTCGGAGGCCAACCCTTCTATCTCCTTTAAAACAAATATGTTACGGAATTTATCTGACAATTTGTCCAGGCATTGAGCCATGGCTTCCACAAGTTGCTTGTTTTCAGCCGCTTTGTGGGGATCAGTATCCCAGTTTTTGGGAGCGTTTTCCCAATGTCCGTCTTGGTGGTAAGCGTTTTCCAAGGGATCGGATCCGTCGTCCGGTGTCAGCTCAAACGTTCTCCGGGTTTTCAATTCCCTGAAATGGTCCAGGATTTTATGTTTCAAAATGCCGAACAACCAGCTTTTTTCCGTAGATCTTCCCTGGAAAGAGCCTTTGGCCTGCAGAGCAGCGAGCAGGGTCACTTGTACGATCTCCTCGGCGGCATCAGGATTTTTCACCCGGACCAGAGTGTATCGATACAGCATATCACCGTATCGGTCCACCCACAAATCGCTATTCAGAGTTTCCGGCATTTTCACGATAATCCCACTCTAAGATTGCTGTTGTTGACTTCCACCTCTCGAAGCTCATATACTGGCTTCCATGAACCAGACACCCGATGCAGGGCAATGCGCCAAAATACTAAAATCACTGGCCGATGAGTCGCGCTTGAAAATCGTCCGCCTTTTGCTGAACGGAGAAAAAAGCGTTTCCGAAGTGGTCCGCTCCCTCCGCATGGCTCAGCCACAGGTCTCGCATCACCTTTCGATTTTGAGGGGTTCCGGGTTGGTGGATACCCGAAGAGAGGGTAAAAAAATCATCAACTTCATTGATCCGGAAGTTAAATATATTCTAAAAAAGAAAGAAATCGGTCTGGATCTGGGATGTTGTTCCATCCAATTTGACGAAACTCCGAACCCCCCCCACTTCCTGAAGTTGTCAAGCACCACCCCTCCTCAAGATATAGCTTCGGCATTATACCTATTTCGACGATCCAATTAAAAGGACTTATTTGAAGGGGTTTGTGCCAAGTGGGAGGGGTACAGATTTTTATAAATTCCGTGGTTTCGAAACACGTGTTTGACGTAGCCCCGGGTTTCGGGATAGGGGATGGATTCGACAAAGACGTCCATATCCTTGATACTGCGGAATCGTTTGAGCCAGGCCTGCAACACTTTTGGCCCGGCGTTGTAGGTGATCAGAATGTAAACGCCATTGCCTTTGTGTTTTCGGGTGAGATTGCTCAGATACCGGACGCCCAGGCGGATGTTGATATCCGGCTCGAACAGGAAATCCGTGTCAAAGGTTTGGTTCGGATGGGTCCATGCGAACAGGCGTTTGCCAGTCTTGGGCATGATCTGCATCAGACCCCGCGCTCCGGCGGGTGACAGGGACCTCGTGTTGTACATGCTTTCCTGTCGAATCAGGCTTTTCACCAACCAGGGGTCCAGATCGTACTTCCCAGCTTCAATTTTTACATACTCCGAGTAGACCGAAGGATAAAAGTTGATCCAAAATTGCCGGGGCAGTTCCTTCTCGCCATGTTTGGTTTTGAAATCCTTGAACAATTGAAGGACTTGCAGTGAGTCGGCATAGGCTTGCGCGCGATTGTACCAATGAGATAACCACATGACACCGGAAAGATTTTTTCGAATGGATCTCCCCAATCTCAACAACTCGATCCGGGCCTGGGTGAATTCTCTCAGCTCGATCAGCTCGGATGCGCGTTTGAAATGAAATCTTTCTCTTGCAGACAAGCGACGCCCCGGTTGAGTAAAGGAGTGTTTCTTCTTATAGGAGGCTTTTCGGAAAGGCGAGAAGCCTTGCAAGGGTGTGGGGAATACCTCATCCAAATGATTGATGGCCTCCAAGCCGTAATAGGTGTAGGGAAATCGATGGGCCAAATCCTTAAACAGGATCTGAGCTGCCGATGTTTTGTCCAGTTTTTCGGCCGCCTTGGCCATCCAGAATAAGTTTTTATCCGTGAGGTTGCCTTTAGGAGATTGGTCGAGGTTGTCTTTGAATTGATCGAAAGCTTTCTGCCACTGTCCGGCTTTAAAATGAATCCACCCGCTTCTCCATGCCGCCATTTCCCCCTGCATTTCACGACCGAATTTCCGCGCCAGGATTCGGTACGTTCCGAGAGCTTTTGCGTGCTTTTGGATATCCTCATAAATGCGCCCCTGATAAAACAGGGGCTGTGGAACCCATCTGGAATTCGGGGATGTTTTTATAAGGGTGTTGATGTGGCTCAAGGCTCCGGAGGGATTGCCCAGATTCCACAGGTTCCCCGCTATGAGAAAATGCGCTTCGCTGGTTCGGCGGTGTTTGGGATACTTTCTTAAAAACTGCCGCAGAACAATATTGGCTTTGGACCGTTTGCGAAGGCCTTTGTGAGCTTCCGCCAAATAAAAGTAAAGGTCAGCGGGGAGAGGTTTGCCCCTCAATTTTTTTTGGATCGCCTTGATCTCCTGGATCACCGGGGTGTAGTCGACACTATTCAACAACGCGCGCATGCGTCGTCGGGTTTCTCTTAGAGTAAGAGGGCGGGGAGTCAGGGAAAGTTCTTTGACCATTCGATCCATTTGAACTTTGGCCTGAAAGCGTGCCGCAACTTTGGGGTGACGAATATAAAGCTTACGGTACAGATTGTATACTTGGTCATGATCCCTCAAAAGTTTGGACAGCTTGACTTGGTGGTTGATGATATCAGGAACCAGCACTTTCCATTTCCGGGTGGAGAACTTCCGGGAGATCAGTTTTTCCGTCTGTCTCAATTCTTTAATAGCCTCTTGAAAATTTCCCAGTTTCTCATGCGCATCGGCGCGAAGCAGGCGGACCTCAGGAATCAAGAGGGTGAGCGGGTGCTTTTTTAAAAGACGGGTAGTTTGTTTCAACACCGCTTGCCATTCTTCTTCGGCCTGGTAGATGCGGGCCAGCTCAAGCCGGATGTAATCCCCCATTTCGGGATATTCCCAGAGAACATTTTTCAGTTGGGTTTTTGCCTGGTCATAATTCTCTTGATGGGCGTAAATTTTCCCGAGCATAAAGCGCGTGCGTTTTTGTGTTTTCGGGTCCACCCCGGTGAGAAGGAGTTTTTCAAACAGGCCCTGGGCCTCATCCCACCGGCCGGAATGATATTCGTGAACTCCGGATTGAAACCATCCTTCGTTGGAGGCAGAAGCAGGCGCGGGACCCCACAGGAAAAGCCAGCCGCACAACAGGAGTGTCGCTCCGAGCGGTACCTGTGCCAGAACTTTTTCCTTGATCTGTTGCGCTGTTTCGCCGGGATCGAGGAGCAGAGTGATCCGGGCGGCCATTTTTCTGAACCAAGTCAATTGACGTTTGGCGAAATGGCGGGTGTCCCGTTTGATCTCATAGACCGCACGGTCCAGCGGCAGGTCGCTTTCCAGATGTCGCGCCATTTGGGAATAGCCGATGCTTTGAAACGGTTTCAATCGAGAGCCGTAACCCTTGTTCAATAAGGATTCGACTTCCTCTTTCAATCCTGCGTCCATCATGATATCCACCCGGCGCTCGATTTGGTCGTAGAGATGTTGACGATCGGTTTCCAGTACGAACAGGTACGATTCAAATTCGTAATCGGCTGAGGCCTCCTCGGCATGAAATTCGGAGAACTTCCGGCCCGTTTCACGGTGGACCGATAACGCGCGTTCGATTCGCGATGGATCGGTCGGCTGAATTTTCCCGGCATAGTCCGGATCGACACCTGCCAACTCTGCGTGCATCTTCTGCGTTCCTTTCTGCTGGATTTCATCCTGGACCTGGCGACGGATCTCTGGAGATACGGAAATGGCGCAATCTCGGTCTTCCAGCAGGGTTTTCAAATAGAGACCGGTGCCTCCGACCATGATCGGAATCTTGTTCCGGTTTCGGATCTCCCGGATTTGCGCCAATGCCCGTTCCTTAAACTCAAACGCTGTGAACTCCTCATCGGGTTCGAGAATATCAATCAGGTGATGGGTGACGCGCTCCCGCTCAGCCTGGGAGGGCTTGGCTGTCCCGATATCGAAATGCTTGTAGACCTGCATGGAGTCGGCGCTGATAATTTCAGTGCCGAGATGCTCCGCCAGGGCTAGCGCAGTTTTACTTTTACCTGAGGCGGTGGGACCGCTCAGGATAATTAAAGGAAGCATAAATTTCCTGCATGGTTTGTGTGTAACTGCCATCGGGATGATAGATGGTCAATGTTTGCTCTAAAGGTGTTTGAGGAGCCTCCCCCTTGACCGCCTCCACGAGGCAGATTTTCGGAGCGACCTCTTCATGACCGAACACCCGGACAAACCGGGTCGGGTTCAACTGAACCTTCCGGAGTTGTTTCATTACCTCTTCCAGCCGGTAGAAAGGATAGGCCAGTGCGATTTTGCCTCCCGGTTTTAACAGGGGGGCACCTACCGCGGTTACAGTCTCCAGCGTCAGGGCCAGCTCGTGCCGCGCCAGGGCTTTTTCCCGGCAGGGATTTATTTTACCGCTGTTCACTTTCCGGTAAGGCGGATTGCTCAGAATCCAATCGAACGATTCAGGTTCCAAATCGCTGGCGACGGCCTGGAAATCTCCTTCCACCACCCGGATGCGATGGGACCAACCGTTGGTTGCTACATTATCCATCGCGCTTTGGTACAGGGATTTTTGAATTTCGACGGCGGTGATTTCCAGATCCGCCTGGCGGCTCATCAGGAGCAGGGGAATGACGCCGCACCCGGTTCCGATATCCAGAATTCTGGACCCTCCGGCCGGTCGGACCCAGTGGGCGAGCAGAAACGGCTCCACCGAATACCGGTAGCCCTCTGGATTTTGACTGATAGTGATTTGCTCGGCGATCTGGTTTTCCATTTAGGTCCCTTATCAGGGCTCTCCCCGTCCTAAGTGGTTAAAAATATTATAATTAAAGTCTAACGCATTCCTTGGAACCGGGCAACCCGCCGAAAACGGCTAAAAAGGGGTATCTCTTTGATTTTATTGTGCTATAATTTTTTAATAGGATGTATAGCTGAAATACACCGAAACCTTTAACGCCAGGTGATCACTTGGGCGAATTCTTGGGCCAGTTTTTTAATGAAGATCAGGTTTTTGGCGCCATCCTGTTTTTTGCCGGGACGGCTCTGTTGACTTGGTGCGCCAAGGTGGAACGCGTGGAATTGGCCAAGATGCGGGACCCCAAGTTGAAATGGGCGTATATCGATGCCGATGGGAAGAAGCGTGACGAAGTCAGAAAAAGGAACAGGCGCAGTATTATTGTCAACATTATTGGGGGTGGCATGGCTGCGTACGGTCTTTGGGATTTTCTGACGAACATTAAATAAGAAACGGTGTTGTCAGCCGAACGGCCAGAACCAGCGCTGATTTCTCTCCCTCAACAGAACGGCCACCAATTCCTTTTCGTGTACCATCGGGTGATCCCTTAACGTCACCACAGTCCCCTCCTCGGGAGCATGCACTTCTTCCAATATAACTCCCTCATACAGATCACGGACTTCTCCTAATTTATCTCCTTTTTCCACCGTCGTCCCGATGACCGATTCAGGATAAAATAGTCCTGCTTCCTCAGTCAGCACAGGGCATTCGTCAGGGGCATCAAAAAATGCCATTTCCCGCTGGCTCGCCTTTTCACGGTTAAGACTCAACAATCCCTCGGTCTTCATGAAATTTATAATCCCATCCAGCAGTAAATCACAATATTGAGGATGATAGGTTTGGGGTTTTCCTGCAGACAGGATAAAGGGATGCAGGCCCATCAGGTCCCACTGCTTCGCCAGATTCAGAACCAGCGACGGGGACTCTGCGACCTCCCGACCGATGTGAAGTCCCAGACTGCGGGCCAGAGTGCGTCGTTTGCGATTGGGGTCGATCAGTTTGACGTGCGGTGCGTCCTCGTAATGTTTTTCTCCGGTTTGCAGGATGATGCCGTAGTCGGATTCGGCAGTATGCCGGATCACTGTATTGCAGATAGTTTCCGTCAACTCCCCGACTTCCATTCCAGGGAAGGTCAAATCCACATCCTGACTGTCGAAATTCCAGATCGGATTCCCGGTTTCCCAGGCCTTGTAATTGACGACCGGGAAGATTTGAATGGTCCCCCGAATTTGATACCCGGTTTCTTTTCCGGCCTCGACATTATTGAGAAACCGGGATAGACGAGACGCCACCATCAGTCCGTTCAGCCGGTCGCCCTGCAGTCCGCTAACGATGGACAGGGTGTCTCCACTTTCCGGACCCCACCGGTTTTTGTAAAGAATCAGCGGTTCTCCGAAAGGAGTGGGGATATTGAGTATTTCTTCTTTCACGGTTTGGGTTCCCGGTCCAACGCCACCCGGGCGAGCAAAGTTCCTGAATGGACCACAGGTTGTTCCCGCAGGGTAAACAGCAGACCGTTGCCCGGTGCCGTCACTTCTTCCAGAACAACACCTTCCACCGGGTCCAGAACCTGGCCGATGATTTCGTCTTCTCCCACCCGTTGTCCCAATGCCACCCGGCTGACAAACAGGCCGGAGTGCTTTGCGCTGGCTTGGGCCACCCCTCTCGGGTAGACCACCTGCGGGGCGGGCGCCGATGGAATGTCGGAAGGTAAGGACGCCAACACTCCCTGGTGATGAAGCAGGTGCATCATTCCATGGAACAAGCGGTCCACAAAATCCGGTTCAATACGCAGGCAGATTCCGGTTTCGATCACGAGAGTGGGGATATCCAACTTGTTCAGGTTGTAGCCGAGAGTGGATTCGAACACTCCTGCCATGGGATGAATCCAGATGATATCGGTGTGGGTTTGCAAGGCCAAAGGAAGCAGTTCTTCAGAAAACTCCTCAATGATCCTTATCTGCGGCAATTCTTTAAGGTGAAGGTTGGAGGCATGGATGTCCACCACCAGGTCGGAGCTTTCCTTTAAATCCTTAAATATTTCCTGAGACATTTGAACGGGGAGGGACGCTCCGGGATGTGGACCCATCATCCGGTTCATATCGGACCCATAAAACGGCCACAAGCGGGTGCCGTGGTTGAGTGCCGGTGGGTTGGCCGCTGGATAAATATGAACCTCACCCTGAAAGGTCTCCGGTTGTGTCTCCTGGATTTGGCGCAGAGCGTGAATCAGTCGGTGGCACAGGTACAGGCCTTCCAACTCGTCCCCGTGCAGGCCGGAAACAAACGAGACGCGCTGCACCGGTTTCTTTCGATGAGCAGAGAACGTTTGTTTGACTATATTCAGGGATGAGCCCAATGGACTGGCACGGGAGAGAAGGGTCTGGGTTTTCAAGATCGGCTCCGACTGAATCGATTCAGATAATCAATAAGAAGGCTTTTCTTTCTTTTTTTTCGGTTCGATGTTCATGGCATCGATTTTCCGCTTGAGAGTGTTTCGATTAATTCCGAGATCCTTGGCGGTGGCAACCTGGTTCCCCCGATTTTTTTCGAGTAACTGCTCGAACAAATGCTTTTCTACCGTTTCGATCAATAGGTCGTGTAGTTGACCTTTCCCGCTATCAAAATGGTCCTTCAGAAAATTTTTCACCAACGGATTCATTTCCGCATCCCACGTGATGTCTGCCGGTTCTGGTGCGGGCGGGTCGACCTGCAAGTTGAGCGGCAGGTGTTCCAAAAGCAGGGGACCGCTCGACGCCAACACCATTCCGCGTTTGATCACGTTTTCCAATTCGCGGATGTTGCCAGGCCAGTGATAATTTTTGAATACCTGTTCTACCTGAGGGGACAGAAATACCTGGCTCCGTGTCAGTTCTCCAGAAAACTTTTTCAGAAAAAAGTTGGCCAGCAGGGGAACGTCTTCCGCCCGTTCCCGAAGCGGAGGTAAATGAATATTGATGACATTGAGCCGGTGATACAGATCTTCACGAAACCGTTTCTCATCCATGAGTTCCGGAAGGTTCTGGTTGGTGGCGGCGATCACCCGTACGTTGACCCGGAGAGGCTCTTTGCCCCCCACCCGGTAAAATTCATTGTTCTGTAGCACTCGCAGAATCTTGGCTTGCAGGGCGATTTCCATATCGCCGATTTCATCGAGCAGGATGGTTCCGCTGTCAGCCAGTTCGAATTTTCCTTTTTTGGCTTCCACCGCTCCGGTGAAGGCGCCTTTCTCGTGGCCGAACAGTTCGGACTCCAACAGTTCGCGTGAAATAGCGGCACAGTTGATGAAGATGAAAGGACGCTTGACGCGGTCAGAATAAAAATGAAGCGCCCGCGCCACCATTTCCTTGCCGGTTCCGCTTTCACCGGTGATCAAAACGGGAAGCTGGGTCACGGCGGCCTTGCCGATGGTTTTGAATATGTCCTGCATGGTTTTGCTTTTGCCGACGATGTCATCCACCGAAAAATCGCTACCGCTGACGGACACCGCCTCCTGAGGGGGAGTCACCTGGGAGCTTGCCGTTACCTTGTCGATCAATCCATAAATTTCGTTAAAATCGAACGGCTTGCTGATGTAGTCGTACGCGCCCTTGCGCATGGCCAGAATGGTGTTGTTCATGGTGTCCTGGGCGGTCATGACGATGACGTGAGTTTGCGGCTGCTGGCTTTTAATGTGATCCAACAGGTCCATGCCGCCCATCCCCGGCATGAAGATGTCGGTAAAAATGAGCAGGTAATTGTGGTTCGTCATTTTTTCCAGCGCTTCCTCGGCGCTGTCGGCGGTATGGACGGTCAGGGGTCTTTCCTCCAGTGCCTGCGCGAAGACCCAGCGGATGTTTTCTTCGTCATCGACGATCAGAATTTTATTTTCAGTGGTCATGGTTATCCTTGCTCCACGGGTAGGAACACCTGAACCCGCGTGCCTTTCCCTGTTTCCGATTGCACGTTCATTTTGCCTTTATGGTTCTCGACAATTTTCAAGGACAGCGGCAGGCCCAGTCCGCTTCCCTTGCTCTTAGTAGTGTGAAACGGGGTGAATATGTTGTTCAAATCCTCGGCTCCGATGCCGGGGCCTGAATCCCTGATTTCCACCAGAATGGCCTGCCGGGAATTGGGGCGGGTCTCTGTTTTAACCGTGTAATTCGAATGAATCCGGGTCATGAGTTCCAGCGTTCCGTCTTCGGGCATGGCCTCCAGGGCGTTGCGCACCAGATTGAGGAACACCTGCTTCAATTGATCTTCATCGCCCTCCACCTGCGGCAGGCTGGGGTCGTAATTCTGAACAAACCGGATATCCGCATGCCCGTTCTTTTTTTCCAACAGCAGGATTTCCTCCAGGATCTGATGGATATTGAGTAGTTTGAGTTCCAGTTGCATCGGACGAGCAAAATCCAGCATGCGCTCCATCATGCGGTTGATGCGATCCGATTCCTTGATGACCACGTCGAGGAACTTGTGATGCTGGTCCGGCAAACGCTTGCGCAACAGTTGGGCCGACCCGCTGATCGCCACCAGGGGATTTTTAATTTCGTGCGCCATGCCCAGGGACAACACACCGAGGTGCGACAATTCGTCCATCCGCTTCGAACTCTCCTCCAACTCCTTGAACAGGCTCATATCGCGCACGTGCAACACTGCGCCCTGGGCGGGCACTCCGTTATTCATGTAAGGCGACACGGTGACGCTGACCGGGAAGGACGAGTGGCTGGTTTTACGGAAACCCTGCCCCCGGACATCGCGAAACGAAAACCCGCGCGTCAACGTTTCCTGGATTTTCGCGTTGATTTCCGATTGCTCAGAAAAAAGCTCTGTCAATGGTTTGTCCTTTAACGACTCGATCGACGAACGAAACATCTCCTCAATGGCCGGATTGGCTTTTTCGATCGTGTTGTTTGAAGACACTAGAACCACCCCGTCAACAAAAGAGGAAAAGATGTGTTCAAAAAAATGATGGTCGCCATTTATCGTCATGCCGGTTACCGTTTATTTGGACGCCTTGTTCTTTTTGGAAGTTTTCGATTTACCGCCCGTGTATGGATTTTTACTGTTCGCCTTGGGCGCGGGTTTGGGTTCGGGTTTGGCGGCGGGAGCCGGAGCCTTGTCCGGTGCCGGATTGCCTTCCGATTTCGACTCGGCGGGAGCCGCCGGTTTGCCCTGCGAGCTTTCAACTTCCCAACCTTTTTTGCGGGACTCCGAGGGATAATCGTTGGCGTACCAGCCGTCGCCTTTCAGGATAAATCCGCCGGCGGACACCATCCGCCGCGGCTTGCCCTTGCATCCCTTGGTCTCGCATTTCTTTGGAAGGGGCGCGCTGACCGCATGGATCAGCTCGAAGACACCCCCGCATTTCTCACATTCGTATTCATAAATAGGCATTGCGCAGAACTCCAGAAATATGAAATCCCCAAAAAAAGGGGAACATTGAACCTAAAAGCGCTTAAATTTTTGGCAGATTTAGCCGCCTTTACAAAAACTATCATTTCGACATCGAAAAGGCAAGTTTTCAAGATAAATTTTGACGCATTTTAAGGCAAAAGTTGAGTCTCTACTAGATTTATAACAGGAAGATGTTGACACCCAGGAGGGGGAAATTGATGGCGGGTGTACTTGTGAGTTCCCCAATGTATGGGGAGAAGTTCAACTATCGTCTATATTACCGACTACTTCACGGCCGACGTTTCATTACTTTTCCTCAGCTCGATTTCGTAGATTCCGCCATTGGCGCTCAAAAACAAGGCATCATTGATATTAACCATAGTCTCAACTGGGCTATGGAAGAAACTGAATCGGTGGACAGAGACGGATCATTAACCATCACAGTACCGATCGCCGTACCATTGCTTACAAAAAGATCCCTTCCGGGGGAGCCGTCCTCGGCCGCGAAAAACAGCGTGCCGTTTAGGTTAATTAAAGATTTGGGATTAGAAGATCTCCCGCACGCAGCAACATTTTTCACCATCTTTGTGCCGGATGACGTGCCGTTGCTTTTCCAAAGTTCCCTTCCGTTGATACCATCGTCAGCTGAGAAAAACAATGTACCATTGACATTAGTTAAATAGTAAGGATTGGAAGAGCCGTCCTTCCAAATATCCTTCACCAATACGGTGCCGGCTGTCATACCGTCGCTTTTCCACAGTTCGATTCCGTGGGTGCCGTTGTCGGCTGTGAAAAAAAGTGTGCCGTTGACATTGGTAAGATCTTGAGGCTTCGATGATTTGCTCCCAGTATTGATATCCTTCACCAATACGGTACCGGCGGGTGTGCCGTCGGTTTTCCACAGCTCTTCTCCGTGAGTGCCATCATTGGCTCTGAAAAACAATGTGCCGTTAACGTGGGTCGTGTTGCCGCTTATGATGATATCTGCAATCATCATAGTACCGTCCTCGGTACCGTCGCTTTTCCAAAGTTCCCTTCCGTTGATACCGTCGTCAGCCATGAAAAGCAGTGTGCCGTTGGCATTGTTATACCCGATAGGAATGGAAGTGTCAGGACCAACCCGAATATCCTTCACTATTACCGTGCCCGCCGCGGTGCCGTCACTTTTCCACAGCTCGATTCCGTGGTCAAAGTCATAGGCGGCAAAAAACAAGGTGCCGTTTATGTTGATAAGAGGTCCAGGATTTGAATAGCCGTCCGTCAGAATATCCTTCACCAATACAGTACCGGCTGATGTGCCATCGCTTTTCCAGAGTTCCCTTCCGTTGACACCGTCGTCAGCTGTAAAAAACAGTGTGCCGTTGACGTTGGTAAGATCTTTAGGTTTCGAGGATTTGCTCCCAGTATTGATATCCTTCACCATCACCGTACCAGCCGCAGTGCCATCGCTTTTCCAGAGTTCTTTTCCGTGGATACCGTCGTCAGCTATGAAAAACAGAGTGCCGCTGACGTCAGTCAAATATTGAGGACTGGAAGAATTAACACCCGCACCGATATCCTTCACCATCACGGTACCGGCCGCGGTGCCATCGCTTTTCCAGAGTTCCCTTCCGTAGAGCTCGTGGTTGGCGCGGAAGTAAGCCACCGGGCCAATGGTCATTATTTCAGCTGGCTTGGAATGAGGTATAGCGGCGGTAATCTGCTGATTGATGGCCTTGATGAGTTGGGGTTGGGCGGCTAATACGGGCAGATGGATAAAAGTAATCAGGATAACGATCCAAAGGACCGCCCAGGAGGGTTTTGTCTGATTCCGTTTAAGTTGATTCATCTTAAATGTGTGTTGGGTTCACTTAATAGTGTAGGACTGGGGTACAATTAAGTCAAGACCAAACAGACTAACTTAATGGGGCCGGAGGAATAATGGGATTGCAGGATGCACAGGAAAACCTGCCGCCCTTCGACAGGCTCAGGGTGACAGGTTTTTCATTCCGAAGACGGCAATAAAAGTTTTCGGGGGTATTTGAAAAGTTGGGTCCAGTGTCACTCCAGGCGGAGAGCCTCCGCTGGTTACAAAAAAATCGATTGGCGAAAGCAACCCTTGATTCACGCCAAACGTTCCGGCAAAATTTGCCCCGGGCCTTGCCCGGTTAAACTTCGGTCAGCCAGTGTTTGAACTTGGGGGATTTGCCGGCGACGATGTCGAAGAAGGATTTCTGGATGCGGTCGGTGGTGTCGCCTTTCGATCCGTTGCCGATACTGCGGTTGTCGATCTCGCGGATCGGGGTGATCTCGGCGGCGGTGCCGGTCAGGAAAATTTCGTCGGCCAGGTACAGCTCATCCCGCGTCAGCGTTTCTTCCTTCAACGGGATGTTCAGTTCTTCACAGATGCCGAACACCGCGTCGCGGGTGATGCCGTCCAGGCAACTGCTCGACAGCGGCGGGGTCATTAGTGTGTTTTTATATAAGATGAATATATTCTCACCCGACCCTTCGGAAACGTAACCATTGGGATCGAGCAGAATCGCTTCGTCGTAGCCGTCACGCACCGCTTCCGCCTTGGCGAAGATGGAGTTGATGTAATAGCCGCAGGCCTTGGCCTTGGTCATGCTGATGTTGACATGGTGCCGGGTAAACGAGGAGGTGCGGACGCGGATGCCCTTGTTGAGTCCGTCGTCGCCCAGGTACGTGCCCCACGGCCAGGCGGCGATGGCAACGCGGACGTTGACGCCCTCCGGGTTCAGGCCCATTTTGTTGTCGCCCAGGAAAACGATCGGGCGGATGTAGCACTCCTCCAGCTTGTTGACCGAAACAACATTAATGATGGCCTTGGTGATGTCCTCCGGCGAAAAGGGGATGTCGATCCCCAGTATTTTGGCGGAGTTGAACAGGCGCTGGACGTGCTCCGGCAGGCGGAAAATGGCCGATTTGCCGTTCTCCGTGCGGTAACAGCGGATGCCCTCGAACACACCGTAGCCGTAATGCAGGGTGTGGGTGAGGACGTGGACATTCGCTTCGTGCCAGGGGACCAGTGCCCCGTCCATCCAGATTTTTTCCGATTTTTCCACGTTGAGCCTTGATGAAGGTGAATTTACGCTAAAGGGCCATTTTATGAGGGGGTTGGGGTAAAATCAAGCCAAATAAAACCCATTGACATGATAAGGTGGGTCTGATAATTTCTTACGCTTCACGTGTGTCACGCAAGTGCATCACGGGCCGCTAGCTCAGTTGGTAGAGCAACGCCCTTTTAAGGCGTGGGTCGAAGGTTCGAATCCTTCGCGGCTCACCAATTTCTTTCTGCATCAAATACCACACACAGTCCCCATCGTCTAGCCTGGTCCAGGACACCGGCCTTTCACGCCGGCGACGCGGGTTCGAATCCCGCTGGGGACGCCAGGTTTTTCCCTCTATTTCATTGATTCTCCTGAGGCCATGGCCTCATCCTCTCCTTAACTTTTATTCTCCCCGCTTCCATTGATCCGGTCGGGGAAATGGGTTATTTTCAATAGAGCAAAATTTCCTTCATTCATCCAGGAGCTTCGTTATGAGAATTCTTCTTGCCTTTTTCTTTATATTCAGTTTTATCGCTTGTGCCAATTCCG
This sequence comes from Nitrospinaceae bacterium, assembly GCA_965237905.1. GTDB lineage: Bacteria > Nitrospinota > Nitrospinia > Nitrospinales > Nitrospinaceae > SZUA-226. The sequence goes on from OZ250172.1 coordinate 2,300,407, forward strand.
ATGTTCAGACGAATGGGGGTATTCAAACGAAAGAGATCGAATACTCTTCCGGCGGCACCACCCTGAAAGGTTTTTTGGCCTGGGACGATTCCGTGAAAGGCAAACGCCCTGGTGTACTGGTTGTCCACGAATGGTGGGGCCACAACCAACACGCTCGCGATCGCGCCCGCATGCTGGCAGAGCTCGGTTATACCGCGTTCGCGGTTGATATGTATGGAGACGGCAAATTTGCCGACCATCCGAAAAAGGCCGGCGAGTTCATGAGCGCGGCGTTTGAGGATTGGGAGGGAAGCCAGGCGAAATTCAACGCGGCGAAAAAGTTATTGCAAAATCATGCGACGGTCGACCCGGAACGCATTGGGGCGATCGGGTTTTGTTTCGGCGGTGCCGTCTCCCTGCGCATGGCGCGCGGCGGTGCCGATCTGGATGCGGTGGTCGCCTTTCATAGTGCGCTTCCCCTCGCTCCTCCGGTGAGTCCGGGCCAAGTGAAGGCCGCAGTGCTGGTCATCAACGGTGCGGACGATGGTTTTCTGGACCCCAAGACGGTGGCAACCTTTAAAGAGGAGATGGCGGGTGCGACGAAGGATTTCAGATACGTCAGCTTAAAAGGAGTCAAGCACAGCTACACCAACAAGCAGGCCGACGAGTTCAGCAAAAAGTTCGATATTTCCGCGCTGGAATACAATGAAAAAGCCGACCAGAACGCCTGGTCCGCCATGCAGGTTTTCTTCAAGCGGGTCTTTTCCAAGTAAGGACGGATTTCAGGTTTCCCCCTTCTTTCAGGTCGAGTTTGAGAGCGAGGAAGGAAAGCAGGTCTTTCATGGAGGGCACTCCGACGGAGCCGGTCATTATTAGATAATTTTAATCTTGGCCCAGAGCCTTGATTGCAGAGCATTAATAGGTTAAGGAAAATAAATTTAGTCACCAAGAAAGCCGCATTGAGGAAGGTCTTCGCCATTTTTTTGATCTTTGCACCATTTCTCAAGCTGTTTCCTCGTCAGGCACGTGGGGTCTCCTGGCTCAGCGTGCCTACAGGCACACTCTGGAGATGTTTGACAAATTGAGGAGTAGGAGACGTAGCCAATCACAGTAAGAAAAACCGCTCCGAGAACCCAAACTACAATTTTATTTCTTCCACTGTATTTCATCTGCCAATTTCACTCTCAGTATAACTACATATTAGATTTGGACTTTTGGTTGTCATGGTTGCTTTCCTTCAATATAAACCATGTTGCGGTTAATACTAAAAGGTCGGTTTTCCGTCCTTTTCCTAGAGGTAATGCCTGATAGATTACGGTTAAAGCCAGTTCTTATATCCCTATTTGCAAATGGTTGCCGATGAATGGAGATTAAGATTTGACGAGGTGCCGGACTTTGGTTAAAATGTGCCCAATCCATTTTGACTCAAGAGATCCTTGTGCGTTCGGAAATCCTTTGCCTCCGGGTGCCAGGCCATTGCAGGGAGCTATGACTAAATTAAAGCGGGGTTTCTATTTTGTGCGATACGGTGTGGGGAAATTATTTTTTCCTGCTCTGGAGCCGTTGTTTATTTTGCGGGAAAACCTGAGCACAGCCGTCCGTCGGCATTTCGACCAGGCGATCAAACATATTGAAAACAAAAACTTTGCAGTGGCCCAGCTGAATTTGAATATGGTGCTGAGCCTTTACCCCAAGCATTTTCTGGCCCGTGTGTACCGTGGCCGGATCTACCTCCAGCAAAAGCAGTACCGGCTGGCTTCTGAGGATTTATTGCAGGCCAACCGGATCAGCCCGTTCCGGTTTACGCATTACCGGCTGTATCGCGAATATCTGGAATCGATTGGTGAGGGCACCCAGCTTGGAGAAGGCCGACCTCCGGCACATTGGATGGGTCGGCTTAAAGGGCTGAGCCAGACCTCTGATATCACTGGATACGACGGCATAGAGGCTTCCGATCTACAATCGATTTTTGAGGATTCCACAGATCTGGAAGAGGAACAGTTGATGCTCATACAGGACCCGGATTTAACCCAGAGTGACCAGGAAAAATTCGGGGATATGGGTCCGATCACACCTCGTGAAGCGGAAAACGCCGACTGGGACCACATCCTTAAAAAACTTACCTCTTAAACTTTCCTAGAATTTCCCCCCGGTTCGCAATAGTTCACCCATCTCGTTTTTGGAGATGGGTTTGCTGAACAGATAACCCTGCGCCTCATCGCAATTCAATTCCGTTAAAAATTTTCTTTGTTCTTCGGTTTCCACGCCTTCGGCGATGGTTTTCATATTCAGACTTTGCGCGAGGGTGACGATGGCTTTGGTGATGGCCATGTTGGTCTGCAGGGTAAGATCCTTTATAAAGGTTTGATCGATCTTCAGGTAATCCATTGGAAGATTTTTAAGATAATTGAGAGAGGAAAAACCGGTTCCGAAGTCGTCGATCGAAATCTTGATTCCCAGTTCACTGAGTTTGTTCAAAATGGAAACCGCCAGGGTGGTGTCCTGCATCAAAACGCTTTCGGTAATTTCCAGCTCCAGATGGTGCGGCGAGATTTTCGTTTGCTTAAGAACTTTGCTGATTTCGGACACCAGATTGGGATGGGTGAATTGAACCACCGACAGGTTGACTGATATGGGAATTTGCGGCAACCCGGCTTCCTGCCATATTTTGGTCTGTCGGCAGGCGGTGAGCAAAACCCAATGTCCCAGTTGAATAATGAGCCGGGTTTCTTCGGCAATGGGGATGAACTGTTGAGGCATGACCAGCCCCAACTCCGGGCTGTCCCAGCGTATGAGAGCTTCCATGCCGGCAATTTGGCCTGATTTTAAATTAATTTTGGGTTGGTAATACAATTCAAACTCTTCACGATCCAACGCCTTTCGTAGATTTTTCTCCACCGCCAGCCGTTCCATCGCTTTGAAATTCATCGCCGGGGTATACAACTGGAACGTATTCCGTCCCTTTTCCTTGGCCCGGTACATGGCCAGATCGGAATTTTTCAGGAGTGTTTTGATTTCCGTACCGTCGTCGGGGAAGATGGAGATACCGATGCTACAGCCGACATACAATTCGTTATCTCCAATTTTAAACACCGGCATTACCGCGTCGAGAATCTTCTCGGCCAGTCGGGCCGTGTGATCTGTATCCGTCAAACCCGGGATGAGGATAATGAACTCATCTCCCCCCATTCGTGCGATGGTGTCCTGTTTGCGCAGGACTTCCTTGATTCTCAAGGAAACCTGCTGAAGCAACTGGTCGCCGGCTTCATGTCCCAAAGAATCGTTGATGGTCTTGAAATGGTCCAGGTCCAGGAAGAGAATGGCCACTTTCTGGTTGTTGCGGGAAGCGTTGGCCAAAGCCACCGCGAGCCGGTCGTTGAGCAGGTTCCGGTTGGGCAGACCCGTCAGGGAATCGTAATAGGCCATTTGCCGGATGGTATTTTCCATCTGCTTGCGTTCGGTCAAATCCTGAACCCAAACCAGAATTTCCAAATGGGAATCTTTGGGTTCCACCAGTTGGAGTTTGCATTCGGCAGGGTAGGAGGACCCATCTTTCCTTTTAAAAGCGGTTTCAAATGAAACCATAGGCCGGATTTTGTTTATGAGGGAATCGCACATCTGGCTCAATTTTTTCGGGTCCAGATTGGGCGCCAGCTCAATGAATGTTTTTTCCTTTATTTCTTCAGGTGTGAATCCCGTATCCACGCATGCCAGGGAATTGGCTTTGATAAACTGAAACGTCTGTGGTTGAAAGACCAGAACCTCCCGGTAATATTCGTCCAGAGAAGGGATGACATTCTGTAAAGGGTCGTCTGCATTGGATTTGGTTTTAGGATCAGTGGAGGCTGCTAGCCCAGTTGAAATTTTTCGGGAACGTGCTGACAGAGTTTTCATAATGGCCATAAGGGCCTGGGGCTGTGTGGCAAAATATTCCTGAAACTGGGTTTCACTGATTTCTAACAGCACCGATGGAACAAGAGCCCGTGCCCCGGCCGTTCTCGGGCGGGACTCAATCAGAGACATCTCACCAAAAAACGTTCCCGGCAACATATTGGTAAGGGACTTATCGCCCTGGTAGATCAATATTTCCCCTTCCAGAACGATGTACATCGCGCTTCCCGGGTCCCCTTCATTGAATACGACCGTTTCGGATTTTAGGGAGACTTCCTTGCTTTCCTGAGCCAGCCGTTCCAGGGTAGATTCGTGGAAAAAGCTAAGAACGTCGATGGTCTTCAGGATTTCCTTTTTTTTGTCGGAAGAAATAGATGACGTGGAATTAGGCATTTTGATATTAGGATTGAATGTGGCTGAAGTAGGAATACACCACTAATTCATTCATTTTAGCAGATAAAATCCAATGCGCCAGTTGTTATACCCCTTGAGAGTATCAGGGATGAAAAATAGTATCCTTATATCAAAGAATGAACAGTCTCGTGGGTATCGACATTAATTTTTAAAATTTTGCCGGAAATAATTCTGGAGGGGTGTCGATGCGATTATTTGAAAGGGGCCTTTTGGAGAGGTGAGCGGAAGGAGATATGAGCCCGATCCGGGCCGGGTAATATCTTCAAGAATATAACTAAAACAAAGGGTACCCGCCAGGGTCAATGGAAGCAACATTGGCAATGGCTTCTCTAGGGAGGTTCAACCCTGACGGGCCCCATTTTAAAATAGTCCTAAAATAGAAAAGCTCACCCTATATAGGGACCCTTTAAGCCGGAAAATATTCCCGGAATTTTGTTTTATGGAAGTTTTGAAAAGGGGAGTCAGATAATTCGAAGAGAGGGTGCGGGTCCTGAAGGTCTCAGGCAAAACCGCCATCATGGGCTTCATCTGCATGCTGGTTGAGATACGCAACCAATTGCGTGCGTGAATTGACTTGCAGTTTCTTATGAATTTTTTTCAGGTGGGTTTTAACCGTGTGAGCACTGATAAAAAGCCGTTCGGCAATTTCGTTTCGTCCCAAACCATCGTGGATCAAACAGCAGATTTCCATTTCGCGCCAGGTGAGGCCCGCCTTTTCAATCAACCGGTTGGACTTTGTGAACGGATCGGCGGCAGGATGGATGCGAAGAAGCCATAGGTCGGTATCGTTTAGGTCCCGGACCTCCAGAGGAATCAGGTTCAACTTGTAGGTTCCTTGGGGAAGGGTGAAAAAGGAAACTTCCCGGCCCCGCTCTTCTGCTTCTTCCTCCGGATCGGATGTATCCAGATTGGCTTGCTCCCTTTCAAGAACCTTAACCAGGTTCTGGGGAAGCTCTGTCCCGGAAGTCATATTAAAAATTTGGCGAAAGGCCTGATTCGCAGTAATCACTTTTTTAGTATCATTAATTACGGATACTATGGCAATTCCTGAAAGCGATTTTAACAGGCCCTGCACCATGGCCTGCGATTTAACCAACGTCTCTTCCAGTGACACGGATTTAATTTTGTGGGCGAGAAACGAAAAGAGAGTCTGAGCCTCATTTTCATCTCTTAAATAAATTTGTTCGCTGACCTCGTTTTGGAGCAATAAGAGTTGAGCAAGGGGATCTTCTTTAAGATAGGACCGAATCACTTCCTGATCCTGAATACTTAATGTGGAGCACCCTATTAGGGGCGGAGGTTCGGTTTCGGATACCTGAATTACGAAATGGCGAAAATCGTCCTCGAAAGCGGGATAGATATGGTCTTTGATCGCTTTACGGAGTTCCTCCCGGTTTCTGCAATCCAGCAGAACTTTAAACGCTTCCTGTAAAGAAAAATTTCCAGATTGTGCCATAGGTGGAGGCGCGGCTTTTGTATTCATAATCGCATTCAGGATTACAGGAAAATTTTATTAAGCCATTGGTTTCCATGATCATAATTTAATTTTGAGAAGATGTCAAAGCAAACCCCCTCCCCGTCCAGTTGAGGTTGACTGGCGGGGGAGGGAGTGGAGAAAAGCCCAATAGAAATTCAACTTCTCCGGGAATCCCCAATCGGAAGGAAGGATTTGCAAGAAAGTCAAACAAGGCATAAAAATACCCTTAATGGGGTATTGTATGGGGTCGATTTCATCGATAGTCTTACATCTACTCTAAGATTGAAAAAGATCACTGTAAATTAAAACCTCCTTTTAAAAGTCTTTTAAATTGGGGATTTAGAATCAATCCATGGAAAGGGCCTGAATGGGAATGGCGCTTGGTGCCATTATTCGGAGCGTTTTACGGTTTATGAAGAAAAAGCTCAATTTCTGGACCATTAATTTTTTCCTGACGGCGGTAGCCTCATTCCTGTTCAACGGCGGAGTATTTGCCGAGCATACGGGGGCCATCCCCCTGAGTAAAGGGGGAATGGGTACCATCAAGCTTTCGGGTAAAAACCCCTCCACCCATGTTAGGGGCAGGAGTTCGATTGCCTCACATCCGTTCCGCGAACATTTGGGGCAGGGTAATAATCGGATCAGGATCCAGCAGAAAGGGGAGAGATGGTCAAACAATTAAGAAGAAAGATCACCCGTCCGGGTCTGATGTTCCTGATTCTCTGGTGGGTTCTTTTAACGTAAAGCCTGAGTGTTGCAGAAGCCATCGCATTCCATGGGTGGATGCATCTTCCTATCAGAGACTAAAATTCACGTCGCCGGAAACTTTCTTTATCCTTGCTCCCCTAAGGACTCCGCAGAAGAAAGTTTACGAGCCCGGCGGCGTGTTACAATCTTTCAATGGTCCCATTGAAATTTAGACGCCTTTGGACTGCCATCGGGTACGGCCTGGTTGTTTTGGTGGTGGTGCTATCACTTTACCCTTCATCACTTTCACCGGTAGACTTTCTCTGGGCGGACAAGGTTTATCACGCTTTGGCCTACGGAGTTCTGATGCTCTGGTTTGCCCAGCTTCATCCAAAATCCCGGTATGGATGGTTGGCAGGCGGCTTTATTGCGTTGGGGATTCTTATGGAGGTTTTGCAATCCCAGTCGGCTACCCGGAGCGGGGAGGTATGGGATGTCGCCGCCAATAGTCTCGGAACGGTTTTGAGTTGGCGGCTGGCGCTCATGGGGATGAGCACCTTGTTTCATCAATTTGAGGCTTGGTGTCTGACACCCGGCAATGAAAATTAATGTTCGTGGCTAACTCAGCTAGGTTGACCGCTTCAATACATCCTTACGGTTCAGTCCTGCCAGCTTCAGGTCGTGCTCGATCATCATTTCCACCAGTTCTTTGAAGGATGTTTTGGGAGCCCAGCCCAGTTGGGTCTTCGCCTTGGTGGGGTCTCCCAGCAACGTTTCCACCTCTGACGGCCGGAAATATTTGGGGTTCACTTCCACCAGAACCTTACCGGTGGCTTTGTCGACTCCCTTTTCATTCACCCCCGAACCCTGCCAGTCCAACTCAATTCCGCAAAAACCGAAAGCAAGGTTAACGAATTCGCGGACCGTGTGTTGCTCTCCTGTAGCCAGCACATAATCTTCAGGCTTGTCTTGTTGAAGCATCATCCACATGCCTTCGACGTAATCCTTGGCATAGCCCCAGTCGCGTTTGGCATCCATATTGCCCAAAGACAAATTTTCCGCTTTTCCCTGAAGGATTTGCGCCAGGGTCATGGTGATTTTGCGAGTCACAAAATTTTCTCCACGGCGCGGGGATTCGTGGTTGAACAGGATACCGCTACACGCGAACAGGTCATACGCCTCCCGATAATTGATAGTGATCCAATGGGCGTACAGTTTGGCGACGCCGTAAGGACTGCGCGGATAAAACGGAGTCGTCTCCTTTTGCGGGGTTTCTACCACCTGACCGTACAATTCGCTGGTGGAGGCCTGGTAAAAACGTGTTTTATTTTTGAGCCCCATATTGTTGATCGCATCCAGAACGCGGAGAGTTCCCATCGCATCCACTTGCGCAGTGTAATCGGGTGTGGCAAAACTGACTGCGACATGACTTTGCGCCGCCAGATTGTACACTTCGTCGGGTTGAATCGTGGCGATCAATTTATTGAGACTGGAGGAATCGGTCATGTCTCCGTAGTGCAGTTGAAATTGGCCGGATGTTTTAGTTTCCTGGCGAATGTCCTCGATCCTCCCCCGATTGAAAAAAGACGAGCGGCGTACCAGTCCATGCACCTCGTAACCCTTCTCAAGAAGTAATTCAGAGAGGTAGGAACCGTCCTGCCCTGTGACCCCGGTAATAAAAGCCTTCTTCATAAACGCATTTCCCTATAGGATTTTTAAGAGTTCGTTCACAAACAGCGAAATCAGTATGTTTACCTATTATTGCAACAACGATTGAAAATATTCAAGGTCCGACTGAACCATTTTCCGCACCATATCCTCGAATGAAACTTTCGGCTCCCATTGCAATTGGGAACGAATCCTGCCCGCATCGCCGACCAGCGGGACATCCTCTTTCGGACGGTAAAATTCCGGATCGATCACCAGATATTCCTCGTAATCCAAATCCAGTTCCTCGAAAGTCTGTTCCAGAAAATCTTGGATGGTGTGCGTCGTTCCGGTAGCGATGACATAATGATCCGGTTGGTCGGCGTTCAACATGGCATGCATGGCGGTCACAGTGTCTCCGGCGTAACCCCAGTCCCGTTCGGATTCGATATTGCCCAGCCGCAGTTCGGTTTCCATGCCCAGTTTGATTTTCGCCGCAGTCGAAGTGATTTTACGGGTGACAAACCGGGTGCCCCGGCGGGGCGACTCGTGGTTGTATAAAACCCCGGTACAGGCGAACAGGCCCAGGTGATCCCGGTAATAACGGATCAGGTCATGTCCGATCACCTTGGATACCCCATAAATCGACCGGGGGTTGAACGGAGTATTTTCATCTTGGGGTGCTTCCGAGGCCGCCCCGAACATTTCGGACGACCCTGCGAAAAAGAAACGGCAATCCGGTACAAGGTTCTTTAAACCCAACAGCAGGTGATGGGTGCTTTGAGTGTTGGCTTTCAAAATAGCCGATTCATCCTCCAGTGAATTAAACACGAACGTCTCGGCCGCGAGGTGGTAGCATTCATCGGGTTGAACCGTTTGGATGATGGCTTCCAGATTGCTGTAATCCTCCAGATTGCCTGCATGCAGGAACAATTTATCCCGAATCGATTGGATTCGCCAAAAGGAACGGTCCTCTTCGGTGCCGGCGTTCGGGCGTATCAGACCGTGAACCTCATATCCCTGGGCGAGAAGATATTCGGCAAGATAGCTTCCATCTTGTCCTGTGATTCCTGTGATCAACGCTTTTTTCATATCGGTCAGGAGGATGGTGAGAGGTGGTTTTCCCGGGAGTCAAGCTCCAGGTTGTTTATCCTCTATCCGTTTGCAAATGAATAGTTGAATATCGCCAAAACTGAACGGAATCATAATATTCTTGAGGCGCGTATCACCGATCTTTTCTCCCAGAAACTTGGCTCCGAAAACGCCCAGTGCATCCAGTTTGACGAAGAAGTATTCCAGAGTAATGATGTGAGTGTATTTTTGAACGTGCACAAGTTCCAGGCCGGCCTTGTTCAATAATTGTTTCATGGAATCCAGCGTAAAATAGAACAGGTGCATATCCATATACCAGGGCCATCTTTCTTGCATGATTTTCGGATACCAGTTGTCGATGGAAAGGGTGGAAAATGCGAAGAATCCGCCCGGTTTCAAACGGGAATGGATCAGCTTCATCTCCTCAATGGGATGCGGCAGGTGTTCCATGACATCCCACATGGTAACGACGTCGAAGGGTCCTTCCTCCATCGGCAGGTCGTTGAGGGTGCCCTGAAATACGCGCTCCCCCATCACTTCTTCTGAATAGTGCGCCGCCCACTTGGAAGGCTCGACCCCGAGGGTTTCAAATCCGTTTTCATGCGCAACTTTAAGAGAGACACCGCAATAAGACCCGACATCAAGCAACTTTCCGGAAGCGGGAATATAGGGTTTGATTTTTTCAAAATTATACCGAAATGTTTTGAAGCGCGAGTCAATGTTTTTTAAATAACCCTGGTCTTCCACATCCGAGTAAAAACTGAGAAGTTTTTCTGCATCATGCCGGGTTTCGTTGAACACCAGGCCGCAATGCAGGCATTTCAGAATCCTTCCATGGGTTCGATGGCCGCTACTGGTGCACTGGTAAACGGAGGCATCTTCATTTTCCGCATACTTTGCCGGAAACATCTCCATATGAAATATGGATCTGCAATTTTCGCAGGGCTGAGGCTTTGTGTTTTTTTTATCCGGTTGATAAACGGTAAACGGGATGACAAACAATCTCCGGTAAAACAGTCGGCCGATATTGTAGATCGCCTTGAAGATTTCGCGTTTGGAGATTTTGGACGTCCCGGCACGGCGGTCCTCAAAATGAATGGGGAATTCGGCCAATTTACGCGTGGCCAGCCGAACGATGAAAATGGATTCCATGAAGAATGAATATCCGTCCGACCAAATAGAGTCCAAATCCATCTGTTTGAGCAGGTCAAGAGAAAAACCGCGGTAGGAAGTTGTGGCTTCGTGGGTTGGGACACCCAGCAGATACCGCGCCAGGGTATTGGCGGTTTTGCTTATCAGGGTGCGGGCGAATCCGTAGTCGCACCGGCCGCCCTTGGCGTAGCGCGATCCGATGACAAAATCATTATCCTCCAAAAGTTGTTTTATGATCGGAAGGTATTTGGGGTTATGGGAAAAGTCGGCGTCCATGGTGATGAGCTGATCGTACTTATGGTGGATGGCATATTTCATCGCCAACAGATGGGCCGTCCCCAAGCCCAACTTGGAAGGGCGGTGGATCACATGGATGGCCGGGTTGGCAGTCGAGAGCCGGTCTAAAAGGGCACCCGTTCCGTCCGGAGAGTTGTCGTCGACTACGAGAATTTCCGCATCCGGCAGATGTTGGAAAATTTCGTTGAGAATACTTTCGACGTTGTCCGATTCGTTGTAGGTAGCGGTAAAAACCAAAGTTTTTGGCATGGAATCACGACTGTCTGGAGACAGGAAACAGTTTAAATGGATGTCTGGGAGCAGGCTGATCCTCAAATTACCTGAGATGCCTATCTTTTTATTATAGGGGCAACTTTTAAGGAAAGCAGTTTTTATTTTCTGCTTGTTGGGAGTGCCGTTTAAGAATTTAGAAAAAGTCCGGGAGTCATCGGCGCAGACAATATTTGAGCGTTACATCCCAGGCAGGAGGAGCGATGCCGAATGCCGACTTCAACTTTTCTGTGGAAAGGGTAGAGTTTTGGGGGCGTTTTGCGGGAGTGGGATACTCAGACGTAGGAATGGGGATCAGTTTTGTATCTTGCGATGATGAAGACGCCTCCAGAATCGCCTGAGCGAACCCGAACCAGCTGGTTTGTCCGCCACACACCAGGTTGTACAGACCGGAAGCCTGTTCAAAATGGGACAGATCTCCCGGCGAACTCTGCGGCAGGATTTGCGTCAGGACGTTAGTGGTCGCTTGGGCAATGGTCCGGCACCAGGTGGGAGATCCGATTTGGTCATCGACAATTTTCAGTTCATCCCGCTCTTTCGCTAATCGTTGTATGGTGAGAAGAAAATTGTTCCCCTTCAGTCCGTACACCCAGGCAGTCCGGAAAATGAGGTGCGGCAGGCCCGTGGATTGAATGGCTTCGTCACCGGCCAGCTTGGTTTGTCCGTAAACGCCCAGCGGGTTCGGCGAATCCTCTTCTGTATAGGGCTCTTGCTTTTCTCCGTCGAATACATAATCGGTGGAATAATGAACCAACGCCGCGCCCAATTTTTTGGCTTCTTCAGCGAGGATGGCCGGAGCGGTTCCGTTGACGGCCAGGGCGAGATCCGGCTTCTCCTCGGCTTTGTCCACTGCTGTATAAGCGGCGGCATTGACAATGACATGCGGCTGAACGTCGCGCAGTTTTTCACGAATGCGGTCCACTTGAGTCAAATCCAAATCCTCTTCTCCGAAGATGATGAGCTCTCCAAGAGGTTGCAGGAGAGAAGACAGTTCTCCGCCGACCTGACCCTCTTTGCCGATCAAAAGAATTTTCCATGTGTTTGCAGAAGATGGGGTCATTGCTGTAAAGAGGAAACGAGTGTGTTAATGGAAAGGACGGTCCTGTTTGAGCAGTTCCAGCAGGTATTGGCCGTAGCCATTTTTTTTGAGAGGAGCGGCCAGCTTCTCCAGCTGGACAGCATCGATGAGTCCCCTGTTGAAAGCGATTTCCTCCGGACAGGAAATCTTGAGGCCTTGCCGTCTTTCAATGGTCTCGATAAAATTGGTAGCCTCCGTTAATGCATAATGTGAGCCGGTATCGAGCCAGGCGAAGCCGCGTCCCAAGATCTCAACGGTGAGGTTTTCCTGCTCCAGATATTTTTTATTGACGTCAGTGATTTCCAGCTCGCCCCGCGCCGAAGGTTTAAGATTGCAGGCAATGTCCACCACATGGTTGTCGTAAAAATAGAGACCGGTCACCGCGTAATGTGATTTGGGTTTCTCCGGTTTTTCCTCCAGACGGGTCGCTTTACCCTGGGCATCGAATTCCACCACGCCGTATTCCTCCGGATTTTTGACCCAGTAACCGAACACCGTTGCGCCGTTGTTCCGTTCACGGGCTTTTTTGACGAGATCGGCCAACCCATGCCCATAAAAAACGTTATCGCCCAGGATGAGGCAGCATCCATCGTTCCCGATAAAATCTTTTCCGATAATAAATGCCTGGGCCAACCCTTCCGGTTTGGGTTGGGGAGCGTAACGGATGTTGATACCCCACTGGCTCCCGTCCTGGAGCAGTTCCTGAAACATAGATTGATCGTGCGGAGTGGTGATGATCAGAATATCGGTGATGCCCGACAGCATCAAGGTGGACAGGGGGTAATAGATCATCGGTTTGTCGTAAAGCGGGAGCAATTGCTTGCTGACCACCGTAGTCAGCGGGTACAGCCGGGTGCCCGATCCACCCGCCAGTATAATACCTTTAGTGATCATGGTTGGTTTGCCTCACTCGTTGCCCAATCCCAGACGCTCACCCCGGTATTCCCCGGAACTGATGCGTTGCGACCATTCCCGGTGGTCGAGATACCACTGGATGGTTTTGCGAATTCCTGTTTCAAAGGTTTCCTCCGGTTGCCATCCCAATTCGCGTTGCAGTTTACTTGCGTCGATAGCATAACGGCGGTCATGCCCCGGACGATCTTTCACGAAACTGATCAGCGCGGCATGCGGTTTGTGCGGAGAATCCGGAACCATTTCGTCGAGCAGGCCACAAATGATTTTCACCACATCCAGATTAGCCATTTCATTATGCCCGCCGATGTTGTAGACCTCGCCCACCTGACCGGCTTCCAGAACTTTCAGGATAGCGCGGCAATGATCCTCCACATACAACCAGTCGCGCACTTGGAGTCCGTCTCCGTAAACCGGGAGCTTTTCGCCTGCCAGAGCCTTTTGAATAATCAGGGGAATCAGCTTTTCCGGAAATTGAAAGGGGCCGTAGTTGTTGGAGCAGTTCGTCGTTAACATCGGCAATCCATAAGTATGATGATACGCCCGTACCAGATGGTCCGCCCCCGCTTTCGAGGCCGAATAGGGAGAGTTGGGGGCGTATGAGGTCTCTTCCGTAAAGAAACCTTCCGCGCCGAGACTGCCGTACACTTCATCGGTGGAAACGTGGAGAAAGCGGAGTACTGCGCGGTCTTTCTCCGGAACCGAGGCATGGTAATTTCGAAACGCTTCCAGTAACTCAAATGTGCCAACCACGTTGGTCTGAATGAACTCGCCGGGGGAATCGATGGAACGATCGACATGAGACTCCGCCGCAAAATTAATGATTGCAGAAGGTTGATGTTGGCCAAGAAGGCTGTTCACCAGTTCCCGGTCCAGAATGGTTCCCTGCACAAAAATATGATTGGGGTTGTCCATGACCGGGGCCAGGGTGTCCATATTCCCGGCATAGGTCAACGCGTCCAGATTGATGACCTTGACATCTCCCCGGTCCATGAGACCCAGAACGAAATTTCCTCCGATAAAACCAGCGCCACCGGTTACTAAATAGACTTGAGTCATTGCGGGTCCGTTAAATTATGAGGATGGATTGACCTTTTAAGAGTTTGATAAAGCTATCGAAAAGTTGGGCAAACTCCAGTAAAGTATTTTAAACTAAATTACCGGCACTGTAAAAACTATATTAAAATTAAATAGTCATTCCTTTTAACCTTGTTTATGGAGCGCACCGGATTGAAAATTGCCCTGGCCCAGTTGAATCCCACCATCGGAGATTTTGAGGGGAACTCCCGGAAAATTATACAGGCCTGCCAGGATTCCGAGAAGGCGGGGGCCGGCCTCGTGGTTTTTCCCGAACTGGTTCTCACGGGTTATCCTCCCCGGGACCTTCTCTACAAGCCGGATTTGGTTTGCGAAGGACAAAAATCGTTGGAGTCCCTGGTGGCCCGTATTCAGGGTCCCGCCGTCCTGATGGGTCATGTCGGGAAACGCGAGAACGGAGCAGGCAAAGGTTTGACCAACTCCGCCGTGCTTTTCCAGAACGGTCAGGTATTGACTCAGGCCGATAAGGTGCTTCTACCTGCTTACGATGTTTTTGATGAAACCCGCTATTTTCAAGCGGCGCAGCACCCGGTGATTTACGAATTATCGGGGATTAAACTGGGCATCACTGTTTGCGAGGATATCTGGAACTTTCCCGGTTTTTACGATCAGGATATCTATCTTTCCAATCCGGTGGAGGAATTGGCTCAGGCCGGAGCGGATATCATCCTGAATGTCTCCGCTTCGCCTTACCGCGTGGGCCGCTGGCAAACCCGATTGAAACTGGGACAGCATATTGTGGACCGGTTCAAACTTCCTTTCGTGTTGGTCAACCAGGTCGGCGGCAATGACGACCTGCTGTTCGACGGCCACAGTTTCGCGTTGTCGGCCACGGGTGAGGTCATCGCGCAAGCCAAAGGATTCGAGGAGGATTGTGTTGTCGTGGACCTGGATCAGGGGCAGGGCGATGTTCGCCCCACGCCGGAATGCGACGAAGATGAAATGTTTCGCGGCCTGGTGATGGGCGTCCGCGATTATCTGAATAAATGCGGTTACAGCAAAGCGGTGGTGGGTCTTTCCGGAGGCATCGATTCCGCCGTGGTCGCGGCGATCGCCGCGGAAGCATTGGGGGCGGAGCAGGTGATGGGTATCAGCATGCCCTCCCAGTACACAGCCTCCCAGAGCATTTCCGATGCGGAACGCTTGGCCGGTAATCTGGGTATTACGTTTTCTGTCGTTCCCATCGAAAAGTTGTTTGAAGAATACAAAAAATCGCTGAGCCCGTTGTTTCCGGGTATGGCGGAAGACGTGACCGAGGAAAACATCCAGGCGCGCATTCGCGGCAACATTTTAATGGCCGTGTCGAACAAGTTGGGAAGCATGGTGCTTTCCACCGGCAACAAAAGTGAGATGTCGGTGGGCTATTGCACCTTATATGGAGATATGGCCGGGGGATTATCGGTGATTTCCGACGTGCCCAAGATGAAGGTGTACGCGTTGGCCAATTGGATCAACCGCAAAAGGGAAATTATTCCACGCGCTATTATCGAGCGGCCGCCGACGGCAGAGCTAAAGCCCAATCAAACCGATCAGGACAGCCTGCCGCCTTACGAAGTACTCGATTCCATTCTGGAAGGATACGTGGAGAAGCACTGGTCGGTCGAACGGTTGATCAAAGAGGGGTACGAAGCCGAAATGGTCCGGCAGGTAGTGCGCCAAGTGGACCAAAATGAATACAAACGCAACCAGGCCGCCCCCGGCCTCAAGGTAACCGCCAAAGCTTTCGGGTCCGGCCGACGCAATCCCATCGCACAAAAATTTCGGTGGTACTAATCAGGGAGAGGTTCCGGTCGTGTGCTTGCTTGATGAGAAAAGGCGGGGTCTCAGGAAAAAAACGACTTGGCTTTTCCGACCGCATATTCCTGTTGTTCGGCTGTGACCTCGTTGGCGACCGGCAGGGCCAGGGTTTCCGCCGCCGCTTTTTCAGCTTCCGGAAAATCCCCTTGTTTGTGGCCGAGGTCCTTGAAACATTCCTGCAGGTGCAGGGGAACCGGATAGTAAATCTCACAAGCTACATTTTGACCGTTCAGGTATTCCCGCAACGCATCCCGTTTTCCATCGGCGACTCGAACGATGTACTGATTGTAAACATGCCTGGGGAAAATTTCCTTGGGCAGGGTCAGCTGGTCGGTGAGTCCAGACTTCTGGAAGAGTTTTTGGTAGCGTTGGGCGTTTGTGCGGCGGTCATCCACCCATCCCTCCAGATGGGGAAGCTTGGCGAGAATGACGGCCGACTGCAGGGCATCGATGCGGAAATTGCCGCCGACCATTTTGTGATAATACTTTGGTTCCATGCCGTGTACCCGAAGCACTTTCATTTTTTCGTAAAGTTCTTTGGAGCGGGTGGTGACCATTCCAGCATCCCCGAAACCCCCCAGGTTCTTGGTCGGAAAAAAAGAGAAACAGCCGAAGTCTCCCAAACCGCCGGCGCGTTGGCCTTTGAACTCCGAGCCGATCGCCTGACAAGCATCTTCGATGACCCACAGCTTATGTTTTTTCGCCAAATCCTGCAGAGGCGTCATGTCTACGCATTGTCCGTACAGGTGGACCGGCATGATGGCTTTGGTTTGGGTCGTGATAGCCGCCTTCGTTTGTTCTATATCCATGTTGAAGGTGACCGGATCGATATCCACAAACACCGGTTTGGCGCCCGTTCGCACGATCGAACCCGCCGTCGCGAAAAAAGTATATGTTGAGGTGATCACTTCATCTCCGGGTCCGATGTCCGCCGCCATCAACGCCAACAGCAGGGCATCGGTGCCGGAGGAGACGCCGACCGCATACGGGACCTGGCAATAGGCCGCAGCTTGCTTTTCCAGTTCGGCCACCTTGGGACCCAGGATGAAATAGCCCGACCGCACCACGTCGAACATTTCCTGTTCCACAGCGTTCCATATTTGTGGGAATGTGGCGGGAATATTCAGTAAAGGAACCTTGTCTACTTTTGCGAGATCGTCTTTCAGGACTTGCGGTAATTCGTCCGGTTGCAGTGCGCGAATTCCTGATTGGGCGAAGACTTCCGGCTTCAGAGTGATGATCCCGTCCAGCTTGAACAATTCCACTGTGCGCACTGCCAGGGAATCCAGATAATCCATTTTCGAAGCGGGCGGCGTTTCCAGCATCTCGGACCCGGTGAGTGAGGCTACCGCAATTCCCTGAAGGACTTTATTGATAGAGGAATGAGCCGCATCTATTTTCAGGGTTTTGCTCAACTCCGAATGAATGGCTGCCAGAGAGTTCGACAGAACCCATCCCGCGGAATTTTTGTCCCGGCATTGTTCTAAAGTTTTGTGGTCGTTGCTGGTAATCGCTTGGGTGATAACAGTATGGTGTAGTAAAAATTGCATAGAGTCCTTAATGGGAATGCCCGGCAAGAGCCGGAGGTTGGTTTGTCAATGTTCAGGCTTTGATGATTTTATCCGACTTGATTTTGGAGCAGGCGTTGCGGGTATCCACGACAAGACGGGATTGTTTGACGATGGCTTCGTAATCGTAATCCGAATGATCGGTTAGGATGACGGTGATGTCAAATTGGCCGATGCTTTCCAGAGAAACCCGTTTTTTGCCGGTGAACTGGGGGTACTCCCGTTTGATGCCGATCGATTCAATATAAGGATCATGAAATTCCACTTCGGCTCCGTATTGTAGCAGGAGCTCCATGATTTTGTAACTGGGAGATTCGCGGTCGTCATCAATATTTTTTTTGTAGGCAAACCCGAGAATCAGAATGCGGCTGCCTTTCACACTGATTCCTTTTTCATTCAACGCCAGCAATATTTTATTGACGACGTATTCCGGCATGGCCACGTTGATTTCACCGGCCAACTCGATAAATCGGGTAGTGATTCCGAATTCCCGCGCCTTCCACGTCAGATAGAATGGATCGATGGGAATGCAATGTCCGCCCAGGCCGGGGCCGGGATAAAAAGGCATGTAGCCGAACGGTTTCGTGCTGGCCGCCTGGATCACTTCCCAGATGTCGATTCCCATCTTGTCAAAAATGACTTTCAATTCATTGACCAACGCAATGTTGACGGACCGGAAGATGTTTTCCATCAGTTTGGTGGCTTCCGCCGCCTGCGTGCTGGAAACGGGTACCGTCTTGTTGATGAACGAAAGGTAAAGTGTGTTGGCGCATTCCATGGCATATTCGGAATCGGCGCCGATGACCTTGGGGATGGTGCTGGTGGAGAAATCTTTATTGTTGGGATCTTCCCGCTCTGGAGAGTACGCCACGTAAAAGTCCTGATTGGCCTTCAAGCCGGAACCCGATTCCAGTTCCGGAATCAGCACGTCACGGGTGGTGCCGGGATAAGTGGTGGACTCCAGGATTACCATCTGGTCTTTTTTAAGGTGAGGAGCGATCTCCCGGGCCGTTGCTACAATAAAACTCATGTCCGGTTCCCGGTTGGAATTCAAGGGGGTCGGGACACAGATCAAAATACACTCCAAGCTGGAGACGGAGGAAAAATCTGTGGTGGATTTGAATTGCTTCTGCTCCACCAGTTCCCGGAGGGTTTTCGATGGGATATGTTTGATATAGCTTTCTCCCCGGTTCAATTGGTCCACCTTGGCGGGGTCGATATCCAGTCCCACCACCTGGAATCCGGCCCGGCCGAATTCGATCACCAGCGGCAGGCCCACATAGCCCAATCCGATAATTCCTATCCGAGCCTGTTTCTGTTTGATTTGTTCCAGAAGCATTCTATATACCGCCCCGACAAAGAGGCCGGGCCTGAGTTGAGGTGAAACCTTGATATTGAAATGATTGTACTATTGTTGTTCGATCCGGAAACCTGATTTCCCCATGTCTTCAACGGAGATGGAGTCGGTACACCCGTCGGGCAGGGGGACCGATGATGCATTTGTTCCTTTATTAGTATAAAAGCAATTTCCATGAATCAGGGTAGGGAAAAAGCAGTCCGGGCGGTAATTTTTACATTTTGAGGAATTTCCACCCCCAAACCGGGAAAATCTGGCAAAATGGTCTTGGATAATAGCCATCCCCGAATCAGAAACCAAGCCGAGGTGGGTTTGATGATCGACGAAATCAATTATTTCCCTGAACGGGAAAACTACCAGAAAAAGAAAAAAGTCGATGAGGACTGGAAGGAATTGAAAAAGCAGAAGATTTTTCACGATTCCAAAAAAACGAATAAGCCGGACGCTACCCGCAAACCCAAGCCGCCTCCGAAAAAAAAATAATCCATTCCGAAATTCATTCTCTTTCTGAGGAATCACCTTCAAAAAACAGTTTTTTAAGTTTGGTTTATTCTGCTCTCCTATTATATAATTTCCGGGAAAATCCTACTATTTAAACCATTCACTTCATCCTTGGAGCCGTGTCAAACGGTTGATTTATAATGAAATTACATATGCTATCCCTATTTAGAGTTTCCTCTTTTTTAATGATTGTCTGTTTGTTTTTACCTCAATCCCTTTGGGCTGATGAGAGGCCGTGGCTGGCCAAGGGCGATCAGGCGGTCATGGACCAAAAGTATGGCCAGGCGGAGAGTCATTATTCCAAAGCCCTGAAGGCCGACCCCGAAAGCCCCAGAACTTTGCGCGCCCTGGCGGAGGTGAAAGTCGCCCTAAAAAAATACAAAGAGGCAAAAGTCTTGATCGATAAGATACTGGCCATGCCCGTGGCCAATGGACGGGATGTCCTGGTGTTTTATAAAGGAGAATCTCAGGGACAGGAAGCCGAGTTGGTGGATGAATTGGTGATCTCCCCCCAGCGCATCAATAGCAACATGAGGAACTATCTCGATACCCAAAGCGACAAGCCGATTCCCCACTACCGATTGTTTTTCAAAAAGAAGGGCAAGATGGAATTGGTGCCGCAAAGTGTGGTGCGCCTCAAGTATAAAGGTGTCCTGCGCCGGGTGTATGAACATGTTGAGGAACTGAACCGGGAGGTCAACCGGCACCTCATCGCGGCTAAGGGAAGCCGGGGCGCCGCCGAGATGGTAGTGCTCAAGGGCGGATGTTTCAAGATGGGAAATGACAAGGGGTTGCCCGACGAGCAACCGGCCCATGAAGTCTGCTTGTCTCCGTTCAAAATGGACAAGTACGAAGTGACGCAGGCTGAATTTCAATCCGTGATGGGGCTGGACAATCCCTCGCATTATTCCGGAGCGGAGTTCCCGGTCGACAGCGCCACCTGGTTCGAGGCGGATCGATATTGTAAAAAATTGAGCAAGCGTTTGCCTACGGAAGCCGAATGGGAATATGCCGCCCGCGGCGGAACCACCACCCGTTTCTATTGGGGGGATACCGTGAAAGGCAAGGAAGCCAATTTCTGCGACAAGAGCTGTGTGTTGAACACGCGGGTCGCATCCATCAGCGATGGTTATTCGGGACCCGCGCCGCCGGGAAAATTTCCCGCTAACCCCTACGGCTTGTACGATATGGCTGGTAACCTGGCGGAGTGGACCAACGATTGGATGAATGAAAATTATTACCGGAACAGCCCCAAAGACAATCCGCCGGGATCGCATCCCACCACTGCCAAAGTGGTTCGGGGCGGCAGTTGGGAAAGCACCGCCGGGTTTTTGAGAAGTTCCAACCGGGCCGCTTACTGGGTCAAAATGCGCAACTACGCCATCGGCTTCCGCTGCGTTTCCAGTTCGTGATTTTTAGGGACGGGTCAGGAGCTGGGTTTGCCCTCTCATGCCGGGTTCAGGGCGGCCCGAACTTCTTCCCGGAGCTGGGTCTTTAGAATTTTCCCAACCGTGTTTTTGGGCAGGGTTTCATAGAATTGGAAATGGTCGGGAACGCTGAAGGGGGGCAGTTTCTCGCGGCAGTATTGTTTTAATTCCGACTCCGTTGCTTGCTGGCCTTCTTTCAAAACGACACAGGCCACGACCTGTTCCCCCAACCGTTGATGAGGAATTCCCACCGCTGCGGCTTCCATGAGGGCCGGGTGATTGATCAGAACATTTTCGATGGCCAGGGGCGCGACGTTTTCTCCAGCGCGAATGATCAAATCCTTTTTTCTGCCTGCGGAGATATACAAACGGCCCTGTTCGTCGAGATGCCCCAAGTCTCCAGTTTTAAACCAACCGTCTGCGGTTAACGCCTCGCGGCTTTCTTCCGGGAGTTTCCAGTAACCCGACATCACCGTTGTCCCCTTGACAAAAATTTCTCCTACGTCGCCCGGCGGGACGGCTTGTCCCTGTTCGTCAACGATTTTCACCTGTACGTTGGGCAGTACCGGGCCGACGGAGCTCACCACGCTTCCCTCCTTTATCGTATTGACGGAAATCACAGGTGAGGTTTCCGTCAGGCCGTAACCTTCGAGGACGGTGACCTTCATCACATCTTCGACCTTATGGAGCAAGGCGTGGGGAAGTGCCGCTCCACCCGAAATGCAATAACGCAACGAGGAAAGGTTGTATTCCCCGCGCGCCACCAGTTGCACCAGGAACGAATAGATCGTTGGGACAAGGGGAAGCACTGTAGCCTGATGCCGGTCGATGATGGACAAAATGGCTTTCGGTTGAAACTGAGGCAATAGGATCAATGTGCCCCCGACGCGGAGAATCAACAGCGCGATCATGTTGCCGAACGAATGGAACAGGGGGAGAGCCATGATTGCCCGATCTTCGCGTTGAAGCGGCAAATGAACCTCAACCCCTTTCGAGTTGGCGTCAAACATGCTTTCGTTCAATATCACACCCTTGGGTTTTGCGGTGGTGCCGGAAGTGTACATGATGACGTCTGGAATCCCTTCAGTGCGTGAATGGCGGGACTGCGCCTTATCCGGTTGGGCCGACTGGAGAAAGTCATCGAACGGGATCGTGCCTTCAACGGGCAACCCTAAATCCGGAGCCGGAGAAGTGGTGATGCGCACTTTAAATTTCGAAAAAAAAGGTGCAGTCTCCGGTTTGATGAAAGCCGGGTTGACCACCAGATGATCCACCCCTGCGTCCTGGGTGATATAGATCAGATCCTCGGGTGTCAGCATAAAATTGTAGGGAACCACCGGCAGGCCCTTGAGCAGAGCGCCGAGAAGAGCGATCAGGTATTCTTTCTGATTGAGGCACAACAGACCCAATTTGCTGTCAGGTTTGAGCGCAAGAGAATCGAGCCCTCCGGCAAAGCGCTCCACCTGATCCAACAATTGGGCATACATGACCGTGGTTTCGCCATCGATAATAGCGGGATGGTCCGGTTGGGCTTCGGCGTGAGTTTTAATGAATTGGTAAAATTCGAGAGCCATATTGCTTACAGAAAAGAGGGTTCCGAAGGCCGATCGAGCAGGCGGTTTACTAATAACACGGATTTACCGATAAGGACAACATGCAAAAAGGTGTTATAAATATTTTACCCATCCTCTGCCCTGAAATTATCATCTAACAGGATGAAACATTTAATGGATCAAACATACTCAAAAAAAGGGGGCTCAGAAGTACCTACGTTTTTATTGTTATTTTTATTTATATTATTGTTTGTAATCGAATTACCGATATAAGATAATGTAATACAATCACTTTTAGGAAGACTATGGCTCATTGGACACGACATACGGGATTCTGGAAAACCCTTGTGGGAAAACGGCTTTCCCTGGGGGCCGTCGCCGTGGTGCTGGCTTTTGTGTTGGCTTGCTCCCAGACGAAAACGGAGGAGTCCGCAAAAAAGAAAAACCGGGAGCTGGTCCTCCCGGTCCAAATCGGCAAGGTGGTCTTCAAGGATATCGTCGATGAAATCAATTCGGTGGGCAATGTCGTGGCGGAACAACGGGTGGTCATTACTTCCGAAGTGGAAGGGCGCCTTAAATCGTTACTTGTTGACGAGGGATCGAAAGTCAAGGAAGGGCAGGTGCTGGCACTCATCGATATCCGGGATTACCGCCTTCAGGTAGAACAGTTGCGAGCCGAGCAGATCAGCGTCCGGAAGGAATACGAAAAAACTTTAAGCGGCCTCCGCCCTGAAGACAAGGAAAAACTCCGGGCCCAGGTCCAGGCGGATCAGAGCTCCCTCGATCTCGCGGTTAAAGAACACAGGAGAATGGAACAACTGGTGCTGGATGGTGTGGTATCCCAATCGTTGTTGGATGAAGCCAACGACAAGGTGGCCCGCGCTCAGGAAACCCTGCGTTCCAGCAAGGCGGCGTCGATGGCGGGGGGGAAGTCCCGGCAAGAAGATATTTCGAAAAGTAAATCCAACTTGGACTCAGTCACCAAAAAACTGGAAATGGCACAGTTGGATCTGTCCAAGGCCATCATTAAAGCGCCCTTTGATGGTGTGATCATCTCCAAAAAAATCGAGGTGGGTGCCTATGCCGGTTCTGGTACGGCTATTCTGGAGATGGTTGGATCTTCAAAACTGAAAGCGGTGTTGGAAATTCCCCAGAGTTATCGCGGCAAACTGGAGAAAATCAGCCGGATTGATTTCAAGGTGAACGAGTTGGGTCTTGGTTTCATTATGGATGAAAATCTGAAACAACAGGTGCGCGTGATTCCCGATGCCAACATTTTTTCGGGCAATATCAAAGTGCAGATAGAGTTGCCCGGCCATCTTAGGACCTTGTTCCCCGGATTGACCGTCGAAGCTCGCCTGCAGTTTGATACCCGCCGCCAAGTTAAGCATGTACCGTCCATTTCACTGGTGATCGGTGAAAAAGGAACGGTGGTTTATATTGTAGAAAATGAACATGCCAAGCTGGTTCCGGTGCGGGCATTCAAGGAACGAGACGGACTGGTGGAGATCGATGACTTCACCCATCAGTTGAATCGGGACATCCAATTGATCCAGCGTGGGTCCGGTGCGGTTTTCCCCGGGGTCAAAGTGTTGCTGACCAATCCCGAACCGAAGGCCGATCCTCCTTTCAATGCCGTCGAAAAAGGAAAACCCCGGCCCAAAGGCGGCCCACGGGGCACCTGATGAAACTTGTCGATAGCTCCATCCGCAACTACCACACGGTGACAGTGGCCATTGTGATGACCACTGTCCTCGGTATCATTTGTTACAACACCCTGCCGCGACAACTCACCCCTACCGTAGACAAACCGCTGATCGAAGTGCGGACCGAATACCGTGGGCTTTCGCCCAACGAGGTCGAGCGCAATATCACGCGCCGATTGGAAGAGCAACTGGAGACGGTGGAGGGTCTCAAGAAAATGACTTCGCGGAGCCAGCATGGTGAAAGCTCCATTACCCTGGAGTTTGAATGGGGCACCGACAAGAAAATCGCCACCATCGACGTCAATAACAAACTCCAGCAGGTGAAGGACCTTCCGGTTCTTGCGGACAAGCCCGTACTGAAATCTATCTCCACCGACAACTCCAATCCCATCATGTGGGTGATCGTGGAGAAGCCCAACCCGAAGATGCCGGACATCAGCCAAAACTACATGTTCAAAGCAGGGGAGGACTTGATCGTCCCGCTCCTGCAACGGGTGGAAGGGGTTTCGGAGGTTTGGCATTTCGGCGGCGAAGACCGGGAGATGCGGGTCGAGTTCGATCCTTACAGCATGGCCCGGCTTCACATCACCTACAAGGATGTGATCAAGAAACTTTCCAGTGAAAACCAGAATACCCGCGCCGGGTTTCATGATGAAACGAACCGCGAGTATACCGTTCGTACCCTGGGGGAGTTCAAGAATCCTGAGGATATTTTAAAAACAGTCATCAAGCGCGACGGTGATAAAACCATCCGGGTGCGCGATTTCTCCAAAGTGGTCGACGGTTACCAGCGAACCTCGTCACTGGTCCGGATCAACGGCCGGATATCCAACGCGTTCGGCATTATCCGGGAGCAGGGCGCCAATGTGGTCAGCACCTGCAACCTGGCTACCGAAGCCATCGAAAAATTAAACCGCGAACTCCTCAGCCGTGGTATTCCGATGCGGCTTAAAATCGTCTACAAGGATGTGGATTACATTGACGAGGCGATGTCTCTGGTTAAAACCAATCTGGCCTTGGGCGCGGCCCTGGCGGTTATTGTCCTTCTATTATTTTTGGGATCCGTGCGGTCGGTGTTGATCATCGCAATCAGCATACCTGTCAGCCTGGTGGCTGTTTTCATTGTTTTGAAATTGCTCGGGCGAAGCATCAACATCATTTCGCTTGCCGGAATGGCTTTTGCCGTAGGCATGGTGCTGGAGAATATCTACCGTCATCTCACCCTGAAGAAGGGCGTGTTCAAAGCCGCCTACGATGGCACGGTGGAGGTATGGGGGGCGGTTCTGTCGTCAACCTTGACCACGCTGGCCGTATTTCTACCGATCGTGTTTATCCAGGAGGAAGCCGGGCAGTTGTTTCAGGATATCGCCATCACCATCAGCGCCAGTATCGCGCTGTCCCTGCTGGTGTCCATCACCGTGATCCCAACGCTGACCACATTGTTGATCCATCTGCGGCCGGGCGAGACCTACGAGCCGGGTTTTCTGCACCGCGGACCATTGAGACCTCTAGTTGTTTTTGGAGAGGCGCTGTCCGCAGGTTATTCACGGACCATGAAATATGTTCTGGGGACAGGAGCCGGCCACATGTTAGTGAAGGTTGGAGTGATAATCGGTATCGCGGGATTGTTGGTGTGGAGCACTTTGATCCTTCCGGAACGGGATTACCTGCCCACTGGCAACAGCAATATGGTGTTCATGTTCATAGACCCGGTAGCGGGTGTGCCGGTGAGGCAAAACATGAAATACTTCGCCGATTACGAAAAGAAAATGACCCAGATGGAAGATGTGAGCAACAACTTTCTGGTGTTTTCCAACCGCTTCAACGGCGGCGGGGCGATCATCAAACCCGAACTGGCCCGGGGCCAGGCCGGCGAAGTGAAAATGGCAGTGAAATCCAAGGAAATGGGAGGACGCATTTTCCAGATACCCGGATACCGGTTCGCTTTTGCTTCGCAACGCCCCATCTTTCGATCTGCCTCCAAAACGTTTGATATTGAAATTGTCGGGCCGGACATTTCCGAATTGAAACGGATTGCCATGGGCTTAATCAAAGATATCACAGGCAGTGAGGGCGTTCATTCCGTTCGGCCGGAGTTCAAGTCGGGCAATCCCGAACTGCGTTTCATTCCCCGGCGGTTGAACAACGCTCGCCTCGAAATGGGAGTGCCGGAAATCGGCGACATCATCGAATCGTTGAATGCCGGAAAATATCTGGGGGAATTCAATGACCGCGGCGAACCCATCGATTTCGTTCTGGTGCGGGCAGATGCGGAAAAACTGGGCCTGAACGATTATAAAAACCTCCCTGTCTGGACCGATGAAAACATGATGACCAACCTGGGTTATCTGGTGGATACCGAAATCGCGTCGGGCCCGGCACGTATTGATCATATCGAAAAAGAACGCGCGGCCAAACTGCTGGTCCAGGTGCATAAGTCCTACCCCATGCAGAAGGTGATCCAGCGCGTGGAAGAAGAGTACCTCGTTTCCGTAAGGCGGAACCTGTCGGAGGAATACGGATTGAGCATCGGTGGCACCGCGGATGACCTGGCATCGACCGAGAAGTCTTTGCTGAATAGTTTTATCTACGCGGTCGGATTCATTTATTTATTGCTCGTTGCGTTGTTCAAATCGTTCATGCGACCTTTCATTGTCATGTTGACCGTGGCCCTGGCGGTCTCGGGTTCTTTCTTCGGTATTGCCGGGAACAATGTTCTGCAAAGAATGAATATCAGAGGCATTCTCGAAGATCTTGAGGTGCCTAATCCCGAAGCCATGCTTCAGGGGTGGGACTGGATCACATTCGACATTTTGACGCAGTTGGGAATCATCATTCTCGCGGGGATCGTGGTGAACAACGCGATTCTGATCGTGCATCAGATGCTGAATAACATTCGTTCCGGTATGGACGAACGCGAAGCCCTGTTGAAATCCTGCGAAACGCGCCTGCGGCCTATCATGATGACCGTTATTTCCTCAGTGAGCGGTATGCTCCCTCTCGCTTTTGGCGAAGGCGCGGGCACGGAATTGTACCGCGGCATGGGCACCGCCCTGATTGGCGGATTGATGTTCTCCACGATCTTTACCTTATTCCTCGTGCCCGTTTTAATTTCGCTGATGACCGACCTCGGCCTGCACACCCGCAAAGACGACCTGGTGAAGGAATCTCTAAGCCGGGACGATTTTAAAACGGTACCAGGAGCTGGGCAGTGAAAGATTATTTTTCAATGTGGAAGGGCACCTGCCAGGTATCCTGCCGGGGTGCGTACACGATTTTCATGTAACGAGTCTGCGGCGGCACGCGGACTTCGGCTTGCCACACCACTTTCTTTTCGGAATCGGTCCTTTTGATACGCACATTCCTTTGCTTCAAAGGTTTCCGGGAACCGTCGAGTGGTAGAAACTGGACCAGCGTTTCGCGTGGTCCTTCGATTTCCATCAGGATCCGGTCCTGGTCGATACCCGTGAACTTGGCTTTCAGTCCGTTGGCCGCTTCTCCGGCGTTGCCGAGTTCGTTAAGGTCCAGGCGAAACGAATCCAGTTTGCGCGGCAGGCGGATAGTCAGATAACCTTCAAAACCCACCGGAGTCAAATGTTCGGCATCCGATGCCACCGGACCCGCCTCGATCTGGAATTGCGCTCCCTTCAGGGGCGGCGCATAATTGGAGTCGATCACTAAAAATTTTTCACCCTTCGCTGGCAGGGTTTTCTTTTTTGAGGGGGAACCGTCTTGGACGATCACTTTCTCAACCGTCATCTCGGCGGCGGAAAGATTGTGGGTGATGACCCCTGTATCCTGGGAATGCACCAGAAAAGAACCCGAAACATATTTTCCGGTTTGTTTCCATTTATCCCGCATATAAAGATTTTCACTCATGCAGAAGTAAAAAGCGCCGGATTTGAATTTGGCATAGCTTCTGGAACACACTTCCCGCTTGGGACTGGAACGCCGCTTTTGCAGAAACGCCCGGCGGGACTGGGTATCAACCCGGACGTGTTCAAAAAATTGATCCGCCGGGTAAGCGGGGCGTTGGAATGTGAATTGGAAAGGATAAGTTTCCTGGGTAGATTTTCTGGCCAATACGAATTCCACGGTTTTGGGTTGTCCGCGAAACCGCTTATTCTTACTCATCCCCTGCCCGAGGAAAAGGGAGGATGACGAGGAGCCTGCATTTTGAAGATATTTTCCCGAGCCGTTCAGGGCGCGGGTCTCGAGCAGGCGGCCCACTTCGCCGCTGGCGGTGAAGTTGACTGCGTTGTCCTTTGTTTCTTTCAATTTGATTCGAACGCCGCCGGTTTGTACGACTTTATTCTTGAAGGGCATCCGAACGCGTTTCTTGACGATATCCGAAGGCAGTTGAAGCTGTATTTCGCCTTCGATGGATGTAATGTCCGACAGCATGATTCCCCGGCGCAGGTGAACGGTTTTGGTTCCCTGAAGAACGTTGAGCGTCAGGTTGGACCACCGGGGTTTGTCCTGAATCAGCTTTTGAATGACTCGGGTCTTCTTAACGCGCTTCACATCCACATTCCGGAATCCCTTGCGCAGAGCAGCATATTTTGAGTTACGGTCCTTGCCGCAGGGTTCGTCCAACAACAACTCGCGGCCTCTTGCATCGCGCACGTGGGTGACCCGTAACCAGGCACCGGCTCCTTCGCCCACCTCCGCAAAGGAATTGATTTCTATTTTTGGAACCGAACTACTTACGACTTCCAGATGCAGATCGATGTTTCCGGTTTGATCCGGGTTGATGGAAATCCCTTTGACCCGGATACCAAAAGGACCGGTAGTGGCGATGAAACTTTCGCTCGGATTGGCCGTAGCGTCGAATGGATCGAGGTCTTTGGGCTGAAACGAATTTTTATATTGATTGACTTCTTTGAACGGAATGGTCTGTTCGCCCGCTTTTTTCCCACCGCTCGAAATGGATATGGACGATGAAATGGAGGAGGCGAGTAAATCCAATCCTTCCTGAAAAACATTTGCGATATTTTTGACCAGGGCGTCGTTGATTTTCGCCTTCAAAACCAGTTGCCGATCCGTGGCCTGTAAATCCAGATAGTTCATCAGACTTTTAGCGGTTTTGAACTCCGGGGCGATTTCCTTGATGGTTTTCTTTTTCCAGTCCAGAAACTTCCGGCGCTGTTCCTGATTCCATTCCGCGTTTGCGGTTTCTAAAAGCAATTCCAGGTCGATGCCCTTGGGTTTCCATGTGATCGTGCCGCCGCCGTAAATGCTTGTGACCGGAGCTATTTGCTTTTTCGCGCTGTGAGCAAACATGCGGGCCATCCCATTTTGTGAAACATTTTCCAGGTTTTTGGGAACCAGTACCGCGAAGGCGCCAAGTTTCCCTTTTCGGTAATCACGCCATTTGCCAAGATCCTTTTCCGCCTTTGGCCGGTCCAGGCGTGGCAGGAGCCAGGCGACGGCCTCGGGATCGCCAACAATCAGACGATGATTTTCGACAATCATGAGTTCCGGTGGAGAGGGTTTGCAGGTTTCTTTATCGACGCGGGACCACAACCAGGCGGTTCGGCCGTTCACTTGTGTTTGTTTGATGTTTTTGTCTTTTTGCCATTCTTGTTCAATGGACTCCACTGGAAAGTTTCCAAGTGCTACCTGCACCTGGCCGCCACCCTTGAGGCCGTCGAGGAAACCGCCGAGGATGTAATCTACCGATTCGCCCGGATTCGGGGTGGACCGGCGCAGGAAATTGAGAAAAGAATCATCCTCTTTATTTTCCTTACCCGCGGAGGTGGGCAGGGCCAGAGCGTCTCCCTCTCCTATAAAAACCTTCTCAAGGCGCAGGGCGTAGTCCACGTCGAGATAAAATAATCCTATCAGGTTGGGTCCAGCCAGGGCGTCTTCCAATGCGATCAACTCGGGAGGAGCGGGTTGGGGATCAACTTTTTTTGCGGGGTTCGCGTATGCCGGAAAGGCAACAGCCAAAGAAAGTGCAAGTACAAAAATTTTAAAAATCCGAAGCATGAGTCCGCCTTGAATAGTGGTTGAGTGTATGTTCTCAGTGTAAAGGCAAAGTTTTAGACAGACAAATACTTTGAGAAATTTTATCGGTCAAAAAGATTGGGAAATGTAAATCTGGTGGGATAAGGAAAGAAGCTTATGCCTGATAACCTTTTTTAAGCTCAAGAACTTTTTTCTGATTGTATTCCGGCGTCACGATTCCCACTGAAATGATGAACTTAATGCCTTCCTCCACCGACATCGTGAGCTCGATGATTTCCTCGTTGGCCACGAATACCAGGAATCCGGAAGTGGGATTGGGGGTGGTCGGCACAAATACGTTGACCAGTTTGGCGTCGGTCAACTCCTGCACTTCGCCTTCGGTGTAGCCGGTGATAAATCCTACGGAGTAGATTCCTTTGCGCGGAAACTCCACCAGAACGACTTTGCGGAAGGCTTTGGTGTCGGCGTGGGCGATGGTGGTCACCACCTGCTTGGCGCCGGTGTAGATGCTTCGCACCACGGGGATGCGGTCGACGATCATTTCACCGAGTTGGATCAGCTTGGCGCCAAAAATGTTTCGGGTCAATACTCCCACCACGAAGATGAGCAGAATGATCAGAAGCAAACCCAGGCCAGGCAGGTGGAAGTCTTCCGGAATGGGAGTGCCGATTTTGATCAACCATTTTATGAACCAGGGAACGACCAGATCGTCCAGAATTTTAAACAGGAAATTGAGGATGAACAGGGTGAAGGCCACCGGAATGGTGATCAGGATTCCCGTGATGAAAATGTTGCGGAGGCGGCGTTTGAGGTTGCTGAACATAGTCAATTGAGTGGGTGAATTGGATTTAAGGTTTAAGTGTGGCGCGCTATCAGCCGAGCCTCAGGGCCGGGTGAACCGTTGCGGTGGTATCGGCGTATCCAATTATTATATAGCGATTTATGGGGAAGGCAAGCTGGAAGGGAAGGGGTGCCGGAGCCTGAAAATTCAATATGAAACGGTAGGGAAATCTGCTAATATCGGTAATCTTAGGACGCAAAACGACTGAAAAATTGGGGCTGTGGCGCAGCTGGGAGCGCGCTTGAATGGCATTCAAGAGGTCAGGGGTTCGATCCCCCTCAGCTCCACTCCTAGCCGGAGGGGCGGCGTATTTAGGCGGCATTAATAGGTCAGCCGAAATGCTCCGCCTCTTTTTTCTTATTTTTCCTCCCTTGTAAAGGGTGCGGCTGGACGCAACGTTGAAAGGCGTTATGTTCAGCCGCTTTTTTTTGCCTAAGGAGGACTTCTGCTCCCCCCTGCAAAGGGGCGTGGCCGCTGGACCCAACGCTTAATAGCGTTGCGATCAGGCGGCATTTTTTTGTTTTTTATTTCCTGACTCGGTTTGCCGACCGCTTTTAATTACAGGCTCTATTTAAAAAAATTTCTTCGTATAATTTTTTGTATTTTTCAGGAGCCTCTTTAATCTTTGGTTGGTAAACAGAATCAATAATCTTTTTGACATCTTGATCTTCTACTAAGTACAAGGCTCGTTGAAAAAAAGAGATCCAATGGGGACTTTCTGTGTCAATGCATTCGAGAAATTCATTTTCATTTTCAACGGTCCATAGAATTTTCTTTATGGAGTTGTAGGACTTAAATTTTTTGATATAGCGGTTAATTCGGTAATAATCATAAAAACGCTTATCTTTTGTGCGAAGACATTCTTTGATTTCATCCCAGTAGTTGGGAATGTAACTGTCTGGCAGAGAAAGCTTGTATCCGTAAAGATTGTCGCTATTATCAAAGGGACCTGTTAGGAGTTCCTGATCGATAGCTATCTTAGCTTTCCTGGCAAATTTTATTTTAAAATCTTCTGGAGCTTTATCCTCATAATAATCAAAAATTTCTTCGAGAAGAGGAAGCAAAAATGTAATATCAAAATTCAGCAAGTCGTTGTGGTTTAAATTAAACACTTCAAAATACTTTATGTAGCTTGAAAAGTTACTGAAAGGCCGGTTAGTAATGTAATCTTCAGATACACGAAGTTGTTCTTTGGTTGTATTGGTAATATTTAGAATAAGTTTTGTTTCGTTTTGATAAGTGTTATTTGCATATGCTGCTAACATGGATCGATCAAAAACTTCAAGATTCTCGGTTTTTTGTAGGTCATATGGGATGGTTAAAGTTTCGGTAGTTTTTAATGGCTCAATATAAACCGAGGATTTATTTTTAACTTGCAAGGCAATTTGTAAATTTTCTGTGGAGTAGTAGTTGGAGTAATCTGAGTATCCGTCTCTATTCAGTTCAGTAAAAAGAGAAACTGTTTCCCACCCGTTGGGCATATCTACTGAAACGGAATCACCGCCAAAAGTATTGAACGCTTCATAAATTTGCTGTGAGTTTACGAGATTAGGCCTGATGGTATCTCCCGCAAGAAGGTACTCTTCAGTTTCATACATGGATACTACGAATTTGATAGTGGCATGAGCTATATTTGTGGTGATGCCAACCCCATTAATAGTGAGAATGTATGGGATTGTCTTTCCATCCAGATTAATTTCAGTAAAAAAAATATAACCAATTGGTGGAGATTTCGTATTTTGATCTTTATAAATCCAGTAGGTGCGAGAGCTGTTTAAAATCGGGTAAAAGGGAATGCTCATCAAAGAGCAATCTCCTCCAAGTACCCCTCTAAATATAGCGATGGAATTTGGCACTTCTGTAAAATAGATTTCTCGGGTCTTTATGCTTTTTTTACTAGTATTGAATATTTTGAAGGTTTCGGCAGCATCTCTTTTAATAAAATTATTTAGAATAGATAAAGTAATATCATTCAGTTGGCCGAAACCTTTATTGTCTGCCAAAGAAATAAATATAGGTGCTAAGGATTCAGGAAAAAAGTCTCTATAATAATTGTCTAGCTCTTCGATTTCAATATTATCAAATTTCGTGGCCAGTTCATCAAGTTTAGAAATATGAGCTGAACCATCAGAATTATAAGTCAATGGTGACAGCTTGATAAGAGCTAAAAATGCCTTTTTTGTGGCCTTAGTAAGATCAGTCGTGGAACGAGAAAAGATGGTTTTTTTTAACCAAAAAATATCATTTTTGATGCTAGTAAAAGTATCAAGTTCATACTTTTTTAACAAATCTATTTGGTTTGTGAGTTCACGTTTAAATGTATTTACTAAGTTGTCGTCATAAGAGTAATTAGTATCACTGATGTACTTGATGCCTTTAAACTTACTTTCGCTAATGCTTAAGTGAAGGTTCACGGGATCAAGTTCTTCAATGAGCTTTGGTGCAGCCTTTAGAATCGAAAAAAAGTTTCTATTGTACTTTAGATTTTTTTTAAGCAGGTAAGGATGGAATTTTATAATAGTGGAAATGAGGTCGAAGTGACCTGAGAGGCATTGTAGTGTATTGCGATCATTCATTTAAATCCTTATAAATAGACTTTGCAATAATAAAGCTAAAGTTCAACCCTAAAAGGGTATCATTTGTTTAAATCTTAATCGATTTTTTATACAGTTTCTAACCAGTTGGCACATATTTAATATGGAAGCAAGAAGAGCGTCAATCTAGTGTAAAGGAAGGGCCATGTGTTGAACGCAAAACCCAATAAGAGCAGATTCGGAAAATGAGTATGAAGGCTTCTGTGAGTAAGTAGAGAATCATTGAAATGGCCATAAATGTTCTCTAAGTTGTTCCCCATTATTTTTTAAAATCATTGTATTTAAAAGCCCTGTTAAGGCAGTTGGGTGAATATCCTGCTCATATAGTTCTTTAACAGTTTGAATGGTTCCCAGCTCACCTTTGTGATCTATCGAATTGCCATTGGCTTTACGCTTCCCATAAGTCCTATGGTGATCTTTATGGAACTTTCCAGGCGTTCTTGCGGCTATTCCATACTTGAGCAAAAGACTTCTGATATGGGTTTTTGAGCACGAAAACTCCTTGGCAATTTCCCTCATCGAGAGGCGATTTTCGAGGTATTTTTGCTTGAGCACGCCTTCAGATATAGATACAGAAGCTATGTAAATATATGATTTTATTGAAAACTTTGGATTAAGCAGGCATTCTGCGCTCTGGTCGGCTCAGCCCACCAACCTGCGGCTGGACGCAACGTTCACGGCGTCGGCTACCGCTACGACCCCTAACTAGCGGGCCTCTAGGCCCAATGTCTGACAGCGTTGCGGTCAGGCGGCATTTTTTCATTTTTCGACTTGGTTTGCCGCCCACTTTTTAATACAAGGCTCTATGGGGGATGCCCCGTAGGGCCTTGTTTTTTTTTGGATTTTGCCTTTGGTTCTTAAGGTTTTGTTATTATATTAGTTAAGGGGCCAGTAAAGCTCGCCGGGACCAGAAATGAAACGTTCTGGAAAGCTGTTTGCGTCTATTTCGTGAGGAAAGGTAACAAATCGGAGTTCCATATTTTGAAAAATAATGGAGAGATCATAGCTGAGAATAGGGTAGGTTTCCCGGGTTGGGTGATTCACCTGACCCTTTTTACTTGTGCCGTACCATTCTTGCTGAACCTGCTCGGGGTTGATTTTGGAGCTCCTTCTGATTCTATTGACATCTCACCCAAGGGGAGTCCCCTTCACACCAAAATTACGAAAGAAATTTCAATAGAATGGACCACTCATGCTCTGCTGGAGTGGAGTTCTTTTGGCCTGGCTGCTTTTGCCGCTATGCTGGCTTTTATCCATTATTCCATGAAGGGGGACAGGGTCTCACCCGTCATTGGAATAACATTGTTGTTGATGGGGTGTTCGGACGCGTTTCAAGCATTGGCGGTGGATCACCTCGCCGAGTGGATCACCGATGTCCATACCTATATTCCCTTTACCTGGGTGGTTTCCAGAACCTTGAGCGCGTTGATTTTAGTTGCGGGGGTGGGGTTTTTAGTGTCAACCCGTGATCAAAATTACAACAAGGCCCTTCCAGCGGTGGTCATCATGTCTGTAGTGCTGGCTTTTCTGGCCTACGGCACCATTTATATCACTACGATCACCCATTCGATCCCCCAAACCCTTTTCCCGGAATCGTTCATGACACGGCCCTGGGAATTGGGACCTCTGGTTGTCTATCTGTTTGCCGGGGTATTGCTGTTTCCACGATTTCATAAGGAGAAACGGAACTATGTATCGCACTCTCTTATGATCAGTATCATTCCTCACGTGGCCGCTCAGTTGTATATGGGCTTCGGCTCTCAAATTTTATTCGACCCTTATTTCAAAGCCGCGCATTTCACAAAGATCCTCGCATATCTTCTTCCTTTGTCAGGCTTGGCGATGGAAATTTTGAAAACGTACCAGCACGAGAGACTGATCGTCGAGAGTTTCGGGATGGTCCAAAAAGAGCTGAGGAAGCTGGACGGCCACAACAAGCTGGTTTTGGACACTGTGGGAGACGGTGTTGTTGGCCTCGATTCCGAAGGAACCATCACTTCCATCAACCCTTCAGCGCAATTGATTCTCGGGTATACCGAGGAGGAGTGTGTTGGCAAGCCCGCCCAGAAATTGATATTTCCTTCCAATCCTGAAAGAGAAGACCTTATCAGTGCGTCTATTCAATATGGAAAGGTTTACAGGGAAACCGACGATGTGTTCCAGCGCAAGAACGGCTCCACGTTCAGTGTGGAATATATGGTCACCCCGATTCTGGAGGATGAACAGGCCATAGGGGCCGTCATCACCTTCAAGGAAAGCACGGAACAGGCGCTGATCGAAGGTTATTTTTATAAAGCTCTCCAGGAGGTTTCCAAAGCCCGGGAGGAGGCCGACCGCCTGAGGGAATTCGCCGAGTCCTCCAATAAATCCAAAAGCATCTTTCTTTCCGTCATGAGTCATGAGATTCGCACTCCCCTGAGCGTCATTTTGGGATATGCTCAAATCCTGCAAAGAGATCCTTTATTAAATTCAGAGCAAAAGGATTTTGTCGGGAAAGTAGAAACCAGCGGGAATCATCTTCTCGAGCTGGTTAACGATCTTCTCGATATCTCCAAAATCGAAGCGGGTGAAGCAGTACTAAACTTAACCGACTTTGACCTTCATGAGCTTATTGATGGACTTGCGCTGATGTTCAGGAATCGATGTGAAACGAAGGACCTGAGATTCTCCTCGGAGGGAATGGGTGAAAAGCCAATTTATGTTCATGGGGATGAAGGAAAACTGCGCCAGATCCTGGTTAATCTATTGGGGAATGCGGTTAAATTCACCGGCGAGGGAGAGGTGACTTTGACTCTGGAAAGCCAGCCGGATAACAAATTCAGGTTTACCGTCAGCGATACCGGAAACGGCATCCGCCCCGAGGATCAAGTCAATATCTTCGAACTGTTCAAACAGGGAGATGAAGGGCTCAGTAAGGGAGGCACCGGATTGGGATTGGCGATTGCCTGGAAACTATCAGAGCTGATGAATGGAGAACTCTCCCTGGAATCTGAAATTAATAAAGGTTCCCACTTTTCTTTTGCCTTGGAATTACAGCCTGCAAAAAATCCGGTTCCAGCGCGATCGAGAAGAAACCGCAAAGTGAAAAGGCTGGCGGGAGGGGTGCACTTGAAAGCGTTGGTGGTTGATGATGTTGAAGTAAACCGAGTTATGCTGTGTAAGATTCTGAGATCCATCGGGGTTGATATTATTGAAGCAGAAGATGGGCAAAAGGCGATTGAGAAGCTCAGGGAATTTGAGCCCGATATTATTTTTATGGACAAACATATGCCCGTCATGAGCGGAGAGGAAGCAACCAGGAGGATTTCTAAGAAATATGGGGCGGAGCGATTCAAAATCGTCGGTGTTACGGCCTCTGCACTTTCCCATGAGCAAGAAGTTATGTTAACTGCCGGATGCAGCGTTGTCATTGGTAAGCCTTTTCGAGTCGAGCAAATTTTTAAATGTATTCAAGATCTCCTGGGTGTGGAGTATGAATATGAAGATGCCCGGAAAGATCAGAAAAAAAGTCCAAAGAAAACTTCGCCTCAATCGAATGAATTTTCTGATATGAATATTCCTGCCAAGATGTTCCTGGAATTTAAAGATAGTATTGATAAGGGTGATTCCTCTGCATTGGAAAAACAGCTAGCCAACTTTGGCGCTTTGGGTGATAAAGAAAAACTCCTGGAAACGCGCCTTTCAGCTTTAGTCAAGGAAGACGATTTTGAAGGGATTTTGGATATATTGGAAAAAATTCCGGTGGTTGGGATCATGCATGACTAAAGAACAACACAGGTGTTACGCTTGCCAAAATAACCTGAGAATATTTTCATCTTCCAATGCAGAGATCACCATCACCAGCCACGCAGTTCCCGCCACTGACGAATTCCTGGAAAACTGATAACGAAGATATTCCGTGGCATAGGGCAAGCCACCTTCTCTGTCCTGCAGTTTTACCATCGATTTTATTAATTCCACGGCTTGTTCATTTTTTTTCAATTTTAGATACGCCATGGCGACCCCTAAAGAGCCTTCAGGCCAAATCATGGGGAGGTCATTCCAGTTTTTCTCTGGAGCTTCAGGATAAAAGAGGGTGTTTAACTCGGTGTCTTCATAGAGAAGCAGGTCGGCGTAAGGTTTGTAGCCTTGATGTTGATTGGATTTGACAAGATAACCGGCAGTGGAATTTAATGATGTTAAGGCTTTGGATTCTTCCCCGACAGCCTGGAGAAATACCGCTCCCCATGAGGCGCAGTCGAGTGCCTTGGCAGGGTCGGCCCCGTCAAGGCGCTGGCCTCTATTGAGCTGACCGGTTTTCTCGTTCCAGGATTTTTTAACCATTGATTGCTTGAGGATATTTGCAGGAGACGCATACTTTTTTTCCCCGGTCAGTACGGCCAAGTCGCGCAGTAAAAAGTAAATATCAATATTATGCTCTATGCTGGCCCATTGGATGGAGCCGGGAATAAAATATTCCTCAATAGTATTGATCTCTTTGTTCCATCGATAAGAATATCGGCCTTCCCCGCCTGTAAAGAAACCGTATCGGGGATCTGTTGGATCCGTGATCTGTCGCAAAAGGATTTTGTCAGCAATCGATTGGGCAAGCCTCAGATGGTTCATTGCTTCATTGTCCTGCTGAAGCAAATTCGGATTATCTGTCAACCGGGTTTTTAAATAAAAGGTGATGGCATAACCCAGCCAGGCAGAGGCTCCGCTACGCACGATGGCTCCGGCATGATCGTTTTTATTGGGCCAGGAGTTATGAGTATTAAAGGTAAACCAGAGATCATTATCCGGGGAAAGGACACGCGAGGAGGCTTCAATGATCCGTTCTGCCAGGCTATATTCCCCAACCATGGAAAACGCAATAACGGCCAAGGCATTGTCATAAAGAGAGGCCTTGCTGAAAACGTAGCGATAAACTTCCGAATCTTTGGGAACTTTGTAGCTGATTAAAAGATTTCTTCGGTCCTGAGCGGGTTCTTTAACAATGCTATTCGGAACGACCTGCGATTTGAGCCAGGCGACGGCCTTTTCCTTGTAGGGAGTCCATTCCGTGCGGACGGATTTTTTTTCCGAATCCACTTTTGAGAGGACGGGGGTAAATGTTTCGGCGACTTCACTCTTATTCAGGTTCACCTTCAATTCGGAGAGTTGCTTGATAAAATCGAGGGCACTCTTTTCAGCATCCTCCAGGGAGGGGTCAATGATAACGGACAAACGCAGCATGACCAGGCCATCGGTGATATTGCGGCGGGAATCGGGCCACAAATACCAGTACAACACGAGATGCTTTGTGTCCTCTTTTTCGACGACTGCGTAGCGTACTTGGAAAACTTCATTTCTTAAGCTTATGGATTTAAACCGTCTTTCTTCAACTTTCCAACCGTCTCCGATATAACAGACCTCAGGCGTATGAAACTGGCTCTCGTTGGTGCCGTGTACGGCCATTAAGTAAATTGCCGCATTGGTTTTAGGATTCTTATAGAAACGGTGGTAAAGGATGTTGGGATCATTCGAATCCAGATTTTCACCTCCCCAGTCTCCGAGTTGAAATGGAATATTTTTCAGGTTCGGTTTGTAAAGATAATCCGTATTGGAAACGAATTTTCCTTCATGCGACGTTGAGAAGTAATGGGAGGTATCCGAAGTGAACTTATAAACTTTGGAAATGGAGGAATCCGCTTTGTGTGCGCCATCCCCCGTAGAGTTGCATTGGCTACAGCCAGCTCCCGTTGCGAATAACAGGCAACAAGACCAGAGGTAAAGGAAAAGACGCGATTTATTATTAAGCTTCTTTTGCATGTGGACGATTAAATCCAAAGACGATTAAATACCAGGGGATAAATAATAAGATAAGAGTAAAGATAAAAAATATAATGTTGCCCGTATCATGCCAGAAATCGTGCGCGGCGGTGGCTCCGTAAGAGTTTGCCACGATGAACAATGTCACGATTCGAAGCAGGTTTCCCAACATCGCAGTTGGGACGATGAGAAGGTATAAATAAATCTTTTTACACGATGAAGTCTTCGTAAAATAGACGATGGGAACCATCAGGGTCAAAAGAGCAATGAGTGACTGAATACCACTCGATGGCTCACCGATTAAAAAAGTGGCATTCGGGAGATATACCGTGGCCCCTTCAGAACTGATCTGGTATCCAAAGATCTTCATAAGACCGGTTGAAAGGGCTGTCATGGCAAATTGAAGAAACGCGGTCAGTTCCGGCAGAAAAGGAATGGGGACCGCTATTATCGGGAACAACAACGGGAAGCGCAGGCGATGGGCCGGAATATAGTTTGAAAGCAGATAAACGATAGAGAGCAGGGTGAAAAAAATCGGGACCGTTTTCAGGTAATTGAGACCGGTCGTTATTCCAATGAGATATAAAACGATACTGGCTACCAGGAAATAAATCCAAAGATGGTTTTTGCCCTCGGTAGCTTTGGATTTTACAATCCTATGTACCGTCATGGCGATCGCCGCTAAAGCGACGACGAAGCCATGCTGGTAGTAGGGATTGACGATCCACGACTCAATCAACCAGCGCATCGGCTGGAAATAGGCAAACCCGCCACCCACCAGCAGAATCAGGGCTAAAGCAACCTTCATGCTTTCAGGGCGGGTTTCTTATTCCGATTTCGTATTAGATAAACGATACCCCCTGATACCAAAATCAGGGCTAAACCACCGGGAATCATATATCGAATGGGGAACTCGGAAACCGTCGGAGGCGGGCCACATTTGTTTCCTTGGCAAGTATGCCCAGGCTTATGATGTGCCTCGGCAACCGATACCATGCCAATGGGCCCCAAGCTCAAGGCTGAAAATAAAACCGCCCCAAAAAATGCGGTCACAAGAACAAAATTGACTGGTTTTTCAAATAAACGTTTCATAGGTTATTCCTTCTTCTTATTCGGCGGCCTCAATTCCAATACCACCCCTAACGGATACAACCACTGCAATAAGGGGTCGATCGTGAGCGCCATTTCTCCTTCTAAAGCTACATTATTAGTATCAAGGTTCAATCGAAAAAGGTCAATATCCCAGAATTTGCCTGCCGAGCCATCCCAATCATCTTTACCGGAAATAGCCTTGCCATTGAGGAGATTGCCCGATCCATTGCCCGCCCGACCGTGACCCCCAATAATCCCAATAGAACTCGGCTTCATGAAACCCTTTGGTAAATGCGATGTTAGGGAGAGGTCGTAGGTCTCGCCGGGCTTCAGAACCTGAAGCCCCGCCAGAAAAATCACAGAATGGGTTTCATCGCTATTCCGATCTTCTGTGACGATCAATAAAGCCCATCCTGCGACCGAATAAGGGTCCTTTCCGCCAGGATTCACCCCATCCGAGGATAGGTTTTTCACCCCGTACGAGCCATTGCCCGTGACATACTGGGTGACATCCGCCAGTGCCGAATAAAGGATTCCCGTGGAGTTTTTCTTCCAAATGCGTTGAGCGGTGATCCGGTGTTCCTTGTTTTTGGGTCCAAGGAAATGGATCTTTCCTGCATTTTTATTTTGTTCTTTAACTTCCCCTGACCAAATAAGGAAAGCTTTTTTAATCGGCGAGGACACCTTTAGTGGAACGCGACTTACCTTTTTTATCTTCTTTTCGATTAACAAACTTTCCCCAATAATTTTAAATCCCAACCCTCGCGACGTCTGGCTATAAGTTGTTTCAAAACCATTTAAAGGTTTATGATTTACGGAGGAAAACTCGGAAGCTGAGAGGGGTTGAGATAATATTAAAAGGATTGTAAGTTGCAAAAAACATAAAAGGCCGAGAGGAAGGCGCCGACAAAAATATATTTTCTTCTTATCACTTCGGGAGATTTGCTTTATTGGTTTGATCTGAAACACTATAACCTCAGCGTAAAATAAGTCTGATAAGTCTGTGTGATATCATCGTCTTTCAGAGTTTCAATGGAAAATCTTGCATCAACCGTCCAGGAAATCCAATCCGCAATCTCCCAGGTAAAGAATAAGGTTGTCGTATGCTCCAACGACTTGTCCAAAGAGTTATAGGTGATGATGTAATCCGTCTCAAGGTTTAACTTTTCTTTAATTTTGTGCTGAAAATTGATAAAAAAGCTGTTTAATGTTTGGGCTGGTTTGGAGAGATGTCGGAACTGGTATTCCAACTGGATCTTTTTATAGAAAGGGAGGAGGTATCTCGCACGTATCACATAATCCTCGCGGGTGTCCGTTACACTGGAAAAATCACGCAACGAGGGATTCAGCAATAAAGAAAGGTGTTCGGTGATGTCGACATCATAAGAAGCTGAATAAATATTTATACTATCCACTTCCGCGTTGCCGGAACTGGAAAAGGTATTTATAAACAATTCTCTTGAAACGGACGCAGTGAAATAATGCTTTCCGGATCTTTTGGTTGCAAGAAAGAAACCAGCAAGGTCGGTTTCTGAACCGTTCAGGTTGAAGGCGTTATTTCCCTTGTTTTCGAATTGACTGACATCAGCCCTGAACCGCAATGAAAAATTCTGGGGCAATTTTTGTGTAAAACCAACGGACCCAATGTTTGCGCCGATGTTATAAAGGGTCGCATTATTCACTTTATTTACTTGTTTCTGGTCTGAGCGTTGGTAGCGCAACTGTAATTTGGATTTTGCGGAAAAACTGTAAAAATAATCCGCGGTTTCACGTAAATCCCTGAAAACAACGTCGCGCAAACCCGTGCTTGGGTCCGGCTTATCCCGAAACTCAAAAAAGTCAAAGCGGGTGATCAGTGCAGGCGCTTGGAATTTTTGCAGGCGGTCGAGGGCTTGCCGTGCTTCCACATCGTTAGGTTGAATTTTCAGAGCCCTCCGGTATAGCCGTTCGGACACATCCCACTGATCATCATAAAAATAGGTTCTTCCCAGCCCGACCAGAGCTTCGGTGTTTTCAGGGTCAATTTCCAGCGCCTGGTTGTAAAGTTTTATGGATTCTTCGGTGTTTTTCTGCCAACTGTAAACCCGTCCCAGAGTGATGTAGCTGGAAACATCCCCACGAAACAAAGCGATTGATTTTTGAAGTTCCGTGACCGAATCATCCAGCCGTGCCATCCAACTGTATAGTGTTCCCAGCATCGCGCGAATGTCCTGGCGATCCGGCGCCATGTCCCTTGCCCGCTCCAGATACTTGATGGCATCCTCATGATTTCCTTCGTGGCTGTATAAAATCCCAGTGCCAATAATGGCTTCCAGGTTGTTGGGATCCTTTTCAAGAATTCTTGAATACAGCTGAATGCCTTCCTTTGTCTTTCGCATCCATTTATATGTGGTGGCCAATCCCTTAATGGCTTCCATATTGTCCGGATAAATAGCGATGAGCTTCTTGAAGTAATCCACGCTCACTTCGAATTTTCTCTGCCAGGCGGTGACTTGGCCAAGCAGGAACAGGACGTCAAAACGTTTGGGATACTTGGAAAGGAGTTTCTTGAGGCCCTCTTCAGCGGGGGCGTGCTCTCCCTGCCAAGCCCTCAAGCGCAGGAGGCCTATTTCGCCATCCGGGATATCGGGCCGTATATCGCCAACTTTTCGATAGATGGCGCCGGCTTCCTGATATTTCTTTTGCCAGCTCAGGACCGTTGCAAGGCCGGTTAAGGCTTCAATATCCTTGGGATTTTCCTTTATCAGTTGTTGGTAAATGGCCGCCGCCTCATCGTAATTTCCCTTCCAACTCGTTTCGCGTGCTTTAAGCATTAAGGTGTCGCGTTCAATGGCCCATGCAGGGGAAGAGAACAAACAAAGCAATAG
Source organism: Nitrospinaceae bacterium (assembly GCA_965237905.1). Classification (GTDB taxonomy): domain Bacteria; phylum Nitrospinota; class Nitrospinia; order Nitrospinales; family Nitrospinaceae; genus SZUA-226. Next base: position 2,343,464 of record OZ250172.1, read on the forward strand.
TGTCAGGAAGATGAAAAAGAGAATAGGGCGGGTCCAGCTGCTTTCTTTATTCTTCTGATTCATTGCTCTACTCGAATTGATGGTTTTTGTTTTTCCAACCAAGGTCGATAGCTTTCATATGAATGGATGACAAAACCGTTAAAGCTGGAAAACCGGCAAAGCTCTTTTTCCGAGTGTCGCATGACCTCTTCTAAATCCTTTAGTTTTTTCTGGTCGAAGGTGAGCTTGCTGGAGGGCACCGGAACTCGGCGTGTCTGGTGTAAAAAAAGGGCTCCCTGGGCATCAAGGGTTTTCCCTTTCGGGATAAAGGTAATCCGGATTTTTTGTGAATCGATGGCTTTGATCATAAGCTGGCTGCCTCCCCCCTTTGGACCAAAGTCATATATTGTTTCATCGGGCAGCCAAACAGTTTCCAGACCGATGAAAACTTTTTTGCCTTTTTTGGCGGCATACCTGAGTTCATTGATTCCATGCGCAATCACTCCATCGGCACCATAGGCGATCGTTCGATAATCCATGATGCCTACATTATCCACCACATCGATAATCCGTTCGCTCACCGGACGACCTTCGAGGGTTGCCGCAGGCTCAAAAAATTCATTGAAGCCATCAAACCAAAATGGGATATCGACGCCAAAGGCGAGTCCTGCTTTCTGAGCGAGTACCTGGGATTTCTCCGCCAACTCAAGATATTCTTTCAGCACGCTTTCTTTATGGATCCCTCCAAATTGAGGCAAAAGGTAGGGTTCGTTGTCATAGCGGATTCCGTAAAAGCGCTCCTTGGGTGAAACCGTTTGATTGTATTGAATGATTTTTTGGAGTAGGCCGATGGATCGACCATGCCATTCTTTTAAAGCAAATCGGGGGTCTCCATCAAGGGCGTGAACTCTGATGCCGGCCTGGTTTAACTTGGAAAGCAGGGGACGCATCCCCGCTGAATCCCAGAAAATCGTCCACCCCGTTCCCTTTTTTTCAGCTTCATAGGGGATCTGCACAAAAAGGTCGGTGAGCTGGTGTCTTTTGCAAAAATCCAGAAATGTTTTCTGTTCTTCCAGATTCTTTATTATTTTTTCCGTCTCCCATAACCACATGGCCTTATTGGATGAACACGACTGAGCCTGATCATTCCTTGCGCTTGCAATAGCGACTCCCTTTTTCTTTGTAAAAGCCAGGTCCTTTATAAAAATCCGCCCCGAACCGTTGCCAGCGACCTGAAAAACAACGTTCGCAAGTTCTTTTCGGTTGATGCGGGCACTCAACCGGGAAAGAGGAACCCAGGCGGTTTGCCAATCCTTTTTCGCTTTTCCATGAGGTAAAAAGGAGGAGACCTCTCCTATCAAAAATGAGTCTTCCTTTTTCTCCATGGCTCGGTCTGCCATCCGGAGCAGGATTTTTTCATTGCCTTGCTCGCCCCGGAACGAGAAGGTCAGATAAGCAAAGGGAGTGGCATCCAAAAAAACCTGCTTGGAAGGAGGCGTTTTAAAATCAAAAAGGTGAATCCAAAAACCTGAGAAGCCCGGAGGTTGGTTCTCAAAATAATAAGTCAGCGCGGGTCTATCATCCGAAGTCTGGGTGATGGACACAGTGGACTTTGAGGGATGTCTTGCAAACCCGTTAAAGTAGCCCCCCAGCCGATTGATATTTCCCTGGTTAAAATGGCTCACCAAAAAATAATCCCCCTCAAAGGAAGGAACGCGGCCACGGGGTCCTGCCGGGGTTTTTAGGATTGGCTTGTGTTCGCGAATATCATAGAGGACGATTTCATCCCCATCCTTTTTATGCAGGATACCCAACGAAAGATGGCCAATCTGTGAGGGGTGGCTTACACCCCAGTCGGGCAGGGAAATGATTTTGGATGGAAAAGAGTGGGCCACGTGGTTTGAAAAGCACAGGTTGCAGGAAACTGAAAGAAGGCTGAAAGCAAGCATGAGGCGGTAACGATCCATCAGCTTGGGAAATAAGAAAACTTTAGCTAAAAGTTTATGGTATCGCATAATAAATTTAAGGAAACCTTAGACAAATAATCGTCTCATTAAATGATCAGAAAATCGCGGGAAAAATCTTGGGAGGCATCCCTTTTTTGCTTAAGTCTTCCTGCGAATTTTAAAAACCCTTTCGAACCATTTTTCCCCAGCCACCTTTTTTGCCTGTAAAATATTGGAAAAGGCCCACCAATCTGTACCAGACGGTCAAAGGCCTGTACACAAATACCTCAATAAACGAGAGTGCAATAAGCTTCATTATCATAGAAGTGTTGGGGTACCGCTGATAGGTCATTTCTTCAAAAATAACGGATCCAATGGAAAGCAAAATATTAAGAACGATGGTGGCTAAAATAAACAGATAAATAAGGGGGTAAGCGACCATATTTAACTGCCAGGACACAAAAAATAATAAGAATCCAAATACTTCAATTATGGGACCTAAACCTTCAGCAAACAAAAAAAATGGATACATCACCAAGCCTATGATTCCATACTTCGGATTAAATAACATTTTTTTGTTGCCCAGCAAACTCTCCAATAATCCCCGTTGCCACCGTTTTCTTTGCAGGCCAAGCACATTAAGGGTTTCCGGGGCTTCCGTCCAGCAGACGGGGTCGGGGATAAATGTAATATTGTAGGGTTCCTTCTTTTCCCTTAACCGGGCATGGAGTCTCAAAACCAGTTCCATGTCTTCCCCCACAGAGGCTGTATTATATCCGCCAATTTCAATCACTTTATCTTTTTTGAAAATTCCGAAGGCCCCGGAGATGATGATCAAGCCATTGACTAGCGAAAAAGCCATCCTTCCTGCCAGAAAAGACCTGAAATATTCCATTACTTGAAACTTGCCCAAAAGGCTTTTTGGGAGGCCGATCTTAGTTACTCTTCCGTTAAATATCTCACACCCATTAGCAATTCGAATGGATCCACCCGCGGCTACTGTCGTGTGGTCTTCTGTAAAAGGACGGACGATCTTCACAAGAACATCCGGTTCCAAAATGGAGTCTGCATCTAAGGAGCATATCAATGGATATTTGGAAATATTAATGCCGGCATTCAAGGCATCGGCTTTCCCCCCGTTCTCTTTGTCAACCACGGTAAGGTTAGAGTAAGTTGATGACTCATAAATTCCTCTGATATTCTGGGAAGGGAGCTCTCTTTTGAAAACATTTTTTGTCTTTATCAAATCGAAAGAATTTAATAATTTCTCCAGAGTATTATCGCTGGAACCATCATTGATCAGAATAATTTCATATGCCGGGTATTGCAATTGCAGTATTGATTTGAGGCTCTCTACAATAGTCGCTTGTTCGTTATAGGCAGGAACAAGTAATGATACCGGTTTGGCAAAAGGTGAGAGGAAAAGATTCTTCATCTCCAGGGACCGAACGTGATGAGAGTATTTCTTGATTGCGCGGAATGCGATCATCAACATCAAAATATATACGGTATTGATAAAAACAAAATAACCGGTAATGAAATAATTATTGAAACGAATAAAAGGATAGAGGAAGTCTAAGACAGTTTGATCGATTGAGGTCATTGAGGCTTGGATAAAAATTGAGCGATGATACCCTTGGCGAAAGGGTCTCTAGTGTTTTTAAGAAAGTTTTGCAAGCATTTCTTGCCCGCTTCACCCATTTGGGATATTGCAGATGCGGAGTGAAATCGACACCACCAATCCCTATCTTCAAGTAACCGGGAGATGGGTCTCGCAGTGCTTTCATCCCCGAAAATACCCAGAGCTTTGGCAGACTGAGCCCTTATGACAGGATGTCCGCTATTCAGGTGATCGAGCAATAGAGGAATCGATTCTTCCGCTTCCAAATGGCCCAAAGCCTTAATCACGCTAATCGTTTCTTCAACATTTTTTGAATTCTTTAAAAGATCGATCAGCACGGGCGCTCCTTCCACCCTTTTGATATATCCAATAAAATCGATCATTTTAATCCTGGCAGGCGCCGGGTATTTTTTATCCTTTTTGCTGAGGACTTCTTCGAGATTGATGGATTCATTATTCTCGTATTTAAGAATAATCTCATCCAATAGCTCCTCTGCCAAGTCTTCGTCTTCCAGTATAATGCTGACAGCCTTCTTTGAATTTTTCAAGCGGTTAATCAGCTTGGGCCCGCTTTCCGCTCTGGTGATTTGTTCGATGAGATTGGTGATTTTAAATCTGGCGGGTATGGGATATTTATCGACCTCTTGGCAAAGCAAAGTTTCAAGATTTATAGATCTCTTAAACTTAAGAAGAACCTCAGCGAACAGCTCCTCGGTAATGAGTTCGTTTTGGAGTAATGTGCTGACCACCTTTTTCATTAATGGGCGATCCCCCATTTTCAATAACGCGCCGGCGGCATTCAGGGCAACCGTGATTTCTTTATCATGCAATGCTTTGGTAAGATCCTTTATGTTGTTGGAATCCTTGAATACTCCCAACCTTTGAACGGCCAAGGCCCGTCTCCATGTGGAATTTGAATGTTTTAACTGACGACGCTCCCTTTTGACTACTCCGATTTCTCGTAAAATGTCGGTCATTCTTATCAGGCTGTCTCCCTTCATGTCATTTAAATAAGGGGTGATAAATTCCCCAAACAGTTCGTACTCACTTTTTTTTATGGTCTTTATTAAAGTTGAGATGTCTGCATCGTCAAGGATCAAAGGGAGAAAGTTTTGTTCCCAGACAACGAACTTACGGGATTTTAATTTTTGGTATCGATTGAATTTAAACCGTAGATAGATAACATATAAGAAAAGGAATACGGTGATCCCAATGAGAAGGAAAACAGAAAAAATCAGAGCAGTCGTGACCGGGTATTCCTGGAAGTGTTTATTAAAGGGAAAGAAAACCTGCTCGTTAATAAACCGCAAAAAGGAATTGTCGATTTTCAGATAACCGTCGAGTTCCCAGAATTTGGGAGAGTCCATCGTAGGGAGACGAATTTATTAATAGGTGAAAAGTGTTGCCATGAGTCTGATCCTGGCAAGTCAGGCAAGGTGTGTTGAAACTAATTTGACTTTAAAGCCCTATTTACCCTTAGTATTAATTCCGCCGGGCTGAAAGGTTTGGACATATAATCTTGAGCGCCCAGTTCCAATCCTTTGATGATATCCTTTTCCTGGGCTTTTGAAGTCAGCATGATTACAGGGATGTCTTTTAATTTGTCATTCGCTTTGACTTTTTTGAGAATTTGAATGCCATCCATATAAGGGACCATAATATCTGAAATAATCAAATCGGGTTTGAATGTTTTCAATATTTCCAACGCTTTCAACCCATCATTGGCCCATGTCAGGTCATGTTTTTCCTTTTTTAATTTATACTCAATGATCTTCCATATATGGGCGTCATCCTCAATGACCAACACTTTTGCCATGGATTTACCTTCTTTAGGGGATGACACGCCATTAACCCTTTAATTTTAGTACTTTAAGGCTTATAAGACAAGTACTTATAATTGTAGGGCAAATTCGCAATTTTTAAAAGGCTAGTTTTCGAATAACCCAAAAAAATGGGTTTAGGAGGAAACCCGATTAACGAAAATCCATGCCTCTCCTGGTCCCCCCCAAACCTTTTGAAAAATATGTATCAATGGACTATCCTGAGTTATGTCTTTGATAATATTCAGCATCCGGCCCCAAAGCGGAAACTTTGATTGACGGCGACACCTTATAAGTAAAAAATGGAAAAATTAAAGTCGGTTATCCCGGCAGATGTATTGGCAGCGACCCAGGACCGGGTTGTTCGAAACGCCTCTTCCAGAGACTATTATTTCTTGAAGCAAGGCGGTGGCGTCACCTTGGGGAATTCTCCCAGGGGCCGATTCGTTTATGGGTTTGATGGTTTTACTTTATGGTGCCAGGCCGATGGCCATATCTATGCTTCGGATGGCCTGCATCAGCTATTCTCTGCCACCAAAGAAGGAGACGAACCCTCTATCGCCTTTTTTCTCGACGTGTGGGGGAAGGTGATCTCTCTCCTGCCGACACCTTTTCTGGGTGACGGTGCGCAACGCTACACGGTGTCTGCCATCCATGCGACCTACTATTTTACAGAATGGGAGGATATTGCGACCACCGTACGTGTGACGGCCAGCCCGACGAACCAACTGCTTTTTTCTCTCTTCGTTTCATTCCAGAAACCCCGTCAAAATTGCCGCCTGTTAACCTATTGCTCTCCTTATGAAAAAGACGAGCTGGGTAAATCGGATGAAGATCGCTGGTTTCTGACGACAAAAACAACAAACCAGATCAATCGGGACGGAAAATCAAGAGTCCTGTTTCCCCCTTGTTCCGTAACCGTCTTCGAAGATCCCGATCGATTTACATCGCTCACGCACCAATCGCTTCTCCGGGGGTCCTGTGCGCTGACTCCCGGAATCAAATTTCAGGACTATGAAAGTACCACCTCGCGCAAAGAGTTTGTTGGCGGCAATAACCGGAATCTGAATAACCCCGTTGTTTTTGGAAGGCCACATTTTCCAGAGCAAAGGTCTGAAACGGTCTTTAATGATCAAGGCATATTTTCCAATGCGCTTTTTTTGGAGGCAGAGGGCCATTCAGCCCTGCGGCTCGATTATATATACCAAAGGGTGTTTAACCCAAGCGATTTGGAGAAGCTCGCCGGTGAGCCGGTAGTTCCCGTGCTTGTGGATAAAGCTGTTCAGGAAGTGGCGGATGAAACTTCGGGACATCTGCGTTGCCTGAAGATAGAGGGCTCATTTGATAAAAAGTACAGCGAACTCGATGATCAGGATTTTTTCTCATTTCTGATCACCCTGCAACATCAGGTAGCCGTTTGCTCCAAAATAAAAGGATATATGCAATTGGCCCGAAGATCGCTTGTGGGTATCAGGGATGTGTTTCAGGCTTTAGAGGCCTATCTCTATTTCGCCCCGGAAAAAGCCAAAGAAAAAATACTGGAAGCGCTGGGTTACACCTGCTTGAGCGGCCGGTGCCTGAGGCAATATCTGCCTGGAAGCCCGATTGCAGACACGCGAGAATTTATTGACCAGGGGCTTTGGGTGATCAAAACGATCATCGAGTATGTCAAGGTAACAGGCGATCAATCCATTCTATCCGAAGAGGCGGGTTACCATGAAATCGTGGAGGACAACCCCTATATAGGAACAGTCAGGCCCATCGAAACCCATGAGACGGTGCTCCTGCACTTGTTTAGGATACTTGAATATCTCATTAAAAATATAAATCCAAAAACCCAATTGTTGATGGCGTTGTATGGCGACTGGAACGATGCCCTGGACGGTTTGGGTTTTACTGATAAAAAAGGCAAGCAATTCGGGACAGGCACCACTGTTATGGGAAGCCTGCAACTGTACCAAAACTGCAAGGACATGATTGAGCTACTGCATTTTCTTGATTTGCAGGATAGCCACAAGGATGAGGTTGGGCTCTATCATAAAACAAAGGAAAAACTTTATTCGGGCCTGGTAAACAATGCGATCCTGGGTTCGGGTAGCGCAACACGAATCGCCCACGGTTTTGGAGATGGAGCGAAATATACCGTGGGGGGTCCCGAAGATCCTGATGGCGTTTCTCGATATGGTTTGACGAGTAACGCTTACTGGATAATCAGTGGTATTCACCAGGATGCAAAAACGAAAGAGGGCCTCGATCTGTTGCCCTCTATTGTGTCGGCTTATGAACAATTGGATGACAAATACGGATTGAGAACGTTTCACCCTGTCTTCGCCCGGGGAACGGAACATTGGTTTGGCCGCATACCCAGACTTCCTGCCGGTACAGCGGAAAATGGAGCCACCTACAATCACGCGACCCTGTTCGGAATTTGGTCGTTGTTCCAGGCAGGGCAATCCCAGGCGGCGTGGCGGCAATTGGAAAAAATGTTGCCGTTTACCTCCATACATAACAATTACAATCTCACGCCTTTCGTCATGCCTAATTCCTACATCCATAATATGGAGCAAGGGCTCGATGGAGAGTCCATGAACGATTGGCAAACGGGAAGCTCCAATGTTCTGCTTAAAATCCTGGTTTGGTATGTCTTCGGGTTTCGTCCGGAATTGAACCATTTGAGAATACAGCCCGATCCCCGGAGTCCCCTGACTCAATTCAGCTACAGCGGAACCTACCAGAATAAAAACATCGTCATGAGTTACCAGAAAACCTCGGAGGTCAAGGAGCGGGTTATCGTTTGCAACGAAAAACCTCTCAAGCTATTTAGGGATGATGCATTAAACGCCCTGGTGGCCGACCTTCCTTGCGGCAAACTCAAGAAAGAAAACCAAATCAAAATCTCCGACCCCCTGGTTATGGATCATTAGCGTGAATAACATTCAAGCCCCACTCCCCCAACTCAATGTATACCTGAACTCTGCAGGACAGTGGACCTTTGCTTGCTTTGTGATCCTCCTGTTGGCGTACGCTTATTACCGTTGGAGAATAGGCGAGAAGACGAAAAATGAATCGTACTCCGTTGCCGATGAGACCAAACGTTTCACCTGGTTCGTCGCAGGAGGAGCCATCATTGCTACCATGTTTGCCAGTGATACTCCTTTTGTTGTGGGTGACTTTATTCGCTCCAGAGGCGGGGTGGGTTGGAATTGGTTCTGGCAAAGCGGATTGATCGCGTTTTCACTCGGAACATTCCTCTATGCCGAGATATGGGTGCGATTGAGATTATACGCAGACGCCGCACTGCCCTTGCTTCGTTTTGGAGGCAAGCGGGCGAAAATCCTTATGGTAACGCAAAGCCTGGTTGAATTGCTCGCCAGAAACAATGCGGTCATGGGAACGGTTTGCAAAGCAATGGTCATGGTGGTCCTGTTGGGGTTTAACGTTTCCGGGGTTTACTTTACGTTTGAAGGAATCGACCTGTTTCCGCATTTCCTGCCTCACGGAGAATCGTACCCTGCCAATGCGTCGCTGACCTTCGCGCCGGAGCCGTTTATTTTCTTTGTGATGCTCGCGCCCGTTGTCGTGTTCAGCCTCTTCTCGGGCTTCCGTGGGATGGTTCTGGCCGACAATGCTCAAATTATTCTGGCGGCCCTTATGTTTTTTGGAGCCATGATTAACATATGGAATGATCACGGAATCGCAGGAACCGTAAACAAGGGCCAGGAAATACTCGCCAGCGGAGAAACCAGAAATTCTCTTGTGAAAGTCAACCGATCCCTGTTTGACCGAAGTATCGCCAAGCCCGATCAATTGGTGCGCGAGGGTATTCTTATAGAAACCTCTCACTTGCCGGATGAATATGTTTTCAGCCCGGATATTACCGGACTGAACCGGGAGATCATCCTGTCATCGGTCGGTTACGTGACGGAAGACCCCTTTTACCGGTTTTGGGAAACGAACTTTGTCCCCAAACGCGGGCGGTTCAAAAATCAGGAAACGATCGACCAACTGATCACCGCGGGACTTCTGGATGAACAGTTGTTTCCTCCGAAGCACATAACGAATATAAACGCCTACATTCTGGAACTCGATAGACACAACATCGAAAAAACGGAAATATGCGCTTCTCTAACCGGACAACGCGTCACCCACCCGGACACCATGGGAAGTTTGATGCTCCATTACCCCTTCTCCAGCGAGTTGGTCTACACATTGGTGGGACTGTTCGCCTTGCTCGGTCTCCAGCCTATTTTAGGGTCCTTCATCGGCGGATATGCGGTCCAAAGACTCAAGGATTGCAAAAATGAGTTCCACGCGGTCGGCGCAGGACTGTTCCATTCCACCTTCTCATTTGCCCTCAGGTATCATCCCTGGACAGTGCTCGGAATAGCATCCCTGTTCCTGGTTCCGTCCATCTATGCCTATGGGGTCCACTTGAACGGAGAGGCGGGCGTCGCCATTGCCGGATTTCTCATTTTTGGGACGGGGTTCTTCGGAGGGGCATTCATTTCTGTTGCCTATGGAGCCTATATGTCGACCATGACCAGTCAATTGTTTCATGGCGGTTCTTATATCCTCGAATTATGGACGGCCGCCCGAAAAAAGAAAGCCTCTTCCCTTGAAGAATTCGTGGTCGGGAAAGTCGCCATCGTTCTTTTAATTTCCCTTTTACTCTATTACGTACTGCACGTGGACAACCTGTTGGCCGGTTGGGAGCTTGCGATCGAATTATTGGCGGGAGCCGGTCTTCCCACCGTGTTTATGTTCTGGTATTGGAGAATCAATTGCTATTCGATTTTGGCCGGGGTGGTTGGTTCTCTTGTGATGTACGTCCTGTTACATGGATTCGGCCCCATCGACGCGTTGGTGGCCTGGCTGTGGTCCCTCCAGGGGATATGGGATTTCGAATTGACCTACGGCGTTAAAATTTTTCATTACATCTCGGCGTATTTTTTCGGAGACACCTGGTATTTGGAGGAGGAATCTTTCCGACTGATTATCAGTGTCCTGACCGTCATGCCCCTGTGGATTGCTGTGACCTTCCTGACCGATCCGGAACCGCCGGAGGTGAGAAGGCGGTTTTTTGCACGGGCCCTGCCGTTCGGTTGGTGGCCGGAAGAAGTGAAGTACTTCAATTATCAGGAACATCACGTCATTTTCCCGTGGAGCAGGCTGGCCTGCGCCCTCACCACCTCACTGGCTGGAATTTTTCTGATTGTCGGGATCACCAAGCTGGTCTTTGGGGAGATGATCGGTTGGGTCTATATTCCACCGGCCCTGCTGCTGGGCTTCCTGATATTTAAAATAATGAAAAAAATTAATTTCACGAGACCGCCGATTCCCAAAGAACTGTACGACGCAGTATTCAAAGACTACGAATACATCGAAATATTTGCAGAAACCCCAAGGGAAAAAGCGAGAGCGAGTTAAACTGCACTGCCTTCTTTCCAGGCCATAAATCCTTTGTAATATAGATTTCTAAAATTTTCCCGCCAGCAAATGCTTTCTCCCCGATTCGTCAAAAGTCGCGATAAAGGGTGCTTCGTCGCTGTCATCTAACCAAATGCGTTTTTCCCGATTTGTCAATGAATGCGATAAAGGGTGCTTCTTCACCGTCATCAAGGCCCAGGCCGATGACCATTCGGTCTCGATGATGAGAATCTTTAAAAACTAAAACCGGAGACTCGTTTGCACCGGCGAGCCGGAAGAGCAGGCGCAATTCCCCCTCATTGTCTGAGAAACCAACAAGTGGAAGTCCTTTTTCCGCTTTTGAATAGGAACCATCATAAGTGCCCAGTTGCAACCTTGGTTTTCTATCCGGTCCATAAAGAAAAATCTGGCTGCCTTGGAACACTTTATTATTCGCGGCTTCGGCCTGGGTGGGAGCCAACCAGAGCTGAGCCAAGGCCCCTCCGGAAAATCCCATAACGAGAATCATTAAAACGAAAAAACCTTTCTTGTAAAAAGTCATATCTCCATCTCCTCAATTGAACAGGTTTATACGTCCTGAGTGCTTCCATGGCTCATCTCGTTTTTGCCGGATGCAAGGCAAGTTGACTTGTTTTGATGAAGGGGACCGCCTATCTCATTCGAAATGCCATAGATGTCTATTTAAGTGTAATGGCTAACACACTGATTTCAAAAGTGTTTTAAATTAGAGAGCTTACCACTTTTTAGGGAGTTGCCTGAAAGGGTAAAAAAGGCTTTTGAAGCCGGAAATGGCTCGGAACGGAAGGTATTTAATGGTACAATTACAGTTATGGTAAAAATATAAAACGTGGGCGTTTTTCCCGGAGTTTGTTCGATGGCGGCTTGTCGCAGGTTTGCATGCCAATGGCTGGCGATACTCTTTCTTTCCGTGCTTCCAGTGAAAGAGGCTATTGCTTACGAGGGCCATCACTATTTTGGCGGTCAGTCGGTTTCCCTGTCCTTGAAGACTCTGGTCCAGCCTTGCGGAAAAATTCGGGCGCAATTGTATGCAACGACCCATGCCATGGAAGCCCCCATCGGAGACCAGGTTTTAAGTGACTGCTCCAAACCGCTTCAAATCAGTTTGCCGAAAGTCCGGGCTAAAACGAAATTTACCCTGGAAATTGAATCTCTAACCAAAAAGGGATGGGTGGCTTCCGGCATTATTCCATTGCAGGCCTACCCGCAACAAATATTGACCCCTCTACGCGACTGGGCCGAGAAGAATGATCTTGTCGTGGCTGATTCCGACGGCAAACTGGAGCGGTTCCTCGAAAAACAGAATATTTCATTTACTGTGAATCGCCGGAAAACCCTGGAATCGCCGGAGGTTCATGTATTGGCAGGCGAGGGGGAAATTATTTTTAAGGAAGAGGCTGAAGGGATCCCAAAAATTTTTGTTAAAGGGAAAACGATCCTGGTAGAAATGCCTTTCCTGGATCAATTGGCTACACATCCTTCATTTCAATACGAATTCATTAAGATATTTCAGGAGATTTTGTAATCCCTACATATAAAGGAAAGCAATCATGATTTATTTTTTCATTCGAAAATTCAATAGAATTCTGTGGGTTACCCTTTTGGTGGCCCTGTTCGGTCTGCTTCCTCGTTGGAATTCGCCGGCGAATGCGCAAAGCGGAGAGTTAACCACGGCGGTTCTGCCTTTTGCAGTTAAGGGACAAGAGACCGGTTTGATCAAGGAATTGATGTCCCGGGTCAAAAGCAGATCGCAGGATAAGCCCGACACCCTGGGGGAGGAGTTTGCTCTCCTGCTCACTCAAGAGCTTTCCGAAACACACGGGATTGCCCTGGTGGAACGGACGGAGTTGGACAAGGTTCTCAGTGAAATGGAATTGGGCGCATCGGGAGTAGTGGATCCATCGACCGCCGCTAAAATCGGACATATTACAGGCGCCAAAGTCATAGTGACCGGGCGCATGTTCCAAGTTCAATCCAAAATGGTGATTGTGGCCAAAGTCATTGGCGTGGAAACTAGCCGCGTTTTTGCTCATACCGTTTCCATTCCAAGGAGAGGTTCCGTTCAGGAAGCGGCAAATCTGTTAGCCCTAAGGATTGCCGAGAAACTGACTGCCAAGGGTTCCACCTGGTGGCCAAGGTCGAGAACAAACAAAGCTCCATCGAAAAACTGCAAGGGTTGCTGAAAAACTATGATGCCAACGACTTTCCAGTGATTTCGATTCAGATTTATGAAATGAGTATGGATAGAAAAGTCATGAACCCCGCCGCACAAACCGAACTAAAGTTCATTATGCAGGGCGTGGGTTTTCAGTTGGTTGACCCTGTCAACTCCGTCAAACTTCCCGATGTTCAGATACGAGGGAAGGCCTTCAGTGAGTTTGGGCTCCGAAGGGGCAACTTGGTTTCAAGTAAGGGAAGGGTGGAAGTGGAAGTCATCGAGCGGCAGACCGGAAAAATTCTGGTGGTGGATCGGGCAGTTGTTGTGGCCGTCGACCTTTCACCGGAAATTGCCGGCAAAAAGGCGCTCCAGAATGCCACGGCGCAAATTTCCGAACGACTGGTACCGGCTTTACTTGAAAAATTGAAAACCAGAACACAATAAGGTCATTCCATGAACTATAAGCGAACCCGCCGATGGTTCATCGGCGCTCTTTTTGTTCTCCTGGTGGGAATTCCCCATCGGGGACACGCGGACACTCGCCCGGTCACCTTGACGGTCATGCCTTTCACCGCTTTGCAGGGGCAATCCCAAGCCTGGTTGAGTAAGGGGCTGGCCGACCTGTTCACCAAAGACCTGGGTCAGGTGAATTCCTTTGTTCTGCTGGAGCGGACCCGGATGCAGGCCTTCGTGAACGAACTGGAGTTGAGCCAGAGCGGTTTGATCGATAAGAATCAAGCACTGCGAATGGGACGAGTCGCACGGGTCGAACAGGTCCTCTATGGCAATTACTCGTTATCCGGCAAGGACATTCGCTTAAACATTTTTTTACTGGAAACGGATTCCCAGGAAATCGTACAAACGGCCCAGGCGTCTGGGAAATTAGAACAGATACGGGAACTGGCCCAACAGATGTCTTTGGATCTGATTAACAAACGGGGCATTCAATTAAGCCGGGAAGAAAGCAAAAAAATCCGCTTTGTGGCCACGGACTCTATTCAAGCTACGGAACATTTTTATACAGGTATGGATTTATTTGACCGCGGGCAATATGCAGATGCCTTTGGACGCTTTTTCGCCGCTTCTAAAAACGATCCGAGTTATTGGGAAGCTCACCTGTGGATGGGGCGATTGTTGGAAGCCCAGAGCCAGGTTCGCGAATCGGTTCTTACCTATAAAAAACTATTCAAAAAAGCTCCGGCCATTGTGGAAGCGCAGGATGCAATGATGTTTGCCGGCCTGGCGGTCGAAAACCGATTACAAGACTCCGGCCAGGCGATAGAAATTTATAAAACCCTGTCCGTCAAAAAACCGCAGACTCCTCACAATATCGAAGCGTTGTTCCGGCTGGGCGGCCTGCTGGCCGACAAAGGTCGTTTCCAGGAAGCGTACCGGGCTTTCCAGAAAGTTGTTGATTTCCACAAGGAGTATTCGAAAAAAGGATTGGAAAAACGTGTCGCACTCCGCAACTCTTCTTATTTCGGTTGGCGTCACGCTTCAACATTGCACTGGGATTCCATAAGGCAGATGATCGGTCTGTATCCTGATCTCACGGAGGTTTTGCCTCGCAAACAATGGCCGCCCCTTCCGGCCGGGGCCTATCTGATGGACCCCAAGAACCCGGTTATAAAATCCCGCATGAAGGACATGCAGGCCTTCTTTAAAGATGTACGCCGCAATCAGGAATGGGAGGAATACTATTACGCCATCGTCATTCCCAATGGCTATGAATTTACCGGAGTGGAGATGGAAGTCACCGGAAAGGTGTTCAGGAGAGGAACTTCGGGAGGCCAGTCAGGAGATGATTTCAGAATTCGTGTGCATCCTTTTCCGCTGGCCAGGGATGTCCATAGTTCCTGGTTGGGAGCCCTTTATGGTCAAACCCTGAAAACCACCACGTTGCGGAAGGGAGTGACTTTTCATGGTGAAAACCGGAGAATTATTGTGGTGGAAGTAGGCGCCGCCGGAGCCCAGATAGATGGATGGCAGATCAAGGGCCATATCCAGAAAAGAGGAAGAAAAACTCAGGCTTCTCCTCCCTTAACCGCACAAATTGGAAAAAATCCAGAAGCCCTGCACTTGAATACGATCCCCTTTCTCAGCGGACAATTTTCCGGAAGCAATCGGGAAAATCATTTTTACATTCCCAAAAAAGAATTGTCCATGGCCATGGACCGGAGCGGTCGTGTCGGCCTGATAACGCTTTCCGGAGCCTTGGATGATGCGGAAAGTGACCTGTGGTTTTCCCAAAGCAAAGACGGAAAAACCTGGGAAGCTCCCTTTCGGTTGCCGATCAACTCTTCCAGTCAGGAATACAATCCGCACCTGGTGCCTGCAGAGGATGGCAGCCTCCAGCTATTTTGGATTTCCGAACGTCGCGGCCAAGGCTGGGAACTTTGGACCAGTAAGCTTTCTCCAAATGACAAATGGTCACATCCCAGCCGTGTTCCTCTGGAAACGATTGAACCCTGGAAACCGACTTCCGTCCATATGGCGCGGAAGACCAAATCAAGCGTCAAGGGATTGTTGAAATCGCTGTTCACCAATGATGCGAAAACCAAGAACAGCAATTTTAAGGAATTTTCTCGTGTGGGTATTCCCAGGTTCTTGGAATATTCCGTGACTCAAAACCGCCGGGGGCAATGGGTCCTGGCTTATTATTCTTATGTGACGAAGGGTGTGGTGATTCTTCAGTCCACGAATTTGAAGGATTGGAAAAAGATTTCTGAAATCAATACCGGGAATCCAGTGTTTGGGCCTTCGTTGATTCAGGACTCGAAGGGGGTTTACCGGTTGGCCTTGTTTGCGAACAGCGGTCGAGCCCAAGTCTACAGTTCCAACCAAGGCCGCCGCTGGTCCAAAAAGGAATATTCCCTGAACTGTCATTGTCAGCAGTATTCCAACGAAGTCCATTCCATGCAACTCATCGCAAAGCCCGACGGGCGGCTGACCCTGCTACTTTCGGATAATTTTTACGGACTGCAATATGCACATTTTAATCCGGATGTCGATCAACCCCGACTCGATCTGGTCAGCCGGGTCCGGACGGAGCCGTATGCGATCACTCCCTTTAAGAATGAAAAGTATTTGGTGGCGCTCAAGAAAGATAGGGGAGTAGGAATTTATCAATATAAGAACTTCACCACCAGTCCCGGAAATTCTGGAAACCGTATCATTTATACGGAAACGTCTCAGGACCCATCCGGCAATCGTTGGGATCGGATTTTTGCTCACCGCCGTTTTATTTCTTCAGATGTTACGGCTCTGGCGATTGGTCCCAAAGGACGTATCTGGTGGGGAATCGAAAGCGGGCTTATGACCTTGAATGGAGAAGCGTTTTCCCTGCAGGACGTTTCCAATGGTTTTTTCCACAACTTTATTACAAACATCGCTCCCTGCTCCGACAGCCATGCCTGGGTCTCCTCAAGTTTCCATGAACACCCGGAAGTAGGCCGAGTCGGCGTCGACCCAAGGGTGAAACGATCCTTTGTGCCCCTGCAGACCACCCGGGTCCGAATACCGGGTGCTCAAGGTGCCATTACTGTTATCAAGTGTGCGGAAAAAAATGGTGGGTTGTTGGTCGGCACGACCCAAGGACAATTCATCCAATTTAAGAATAACCGTGTGGTCATGAAGCATCAATTTTCTTCGTCTGTTACCGCGATTGCAGAGAACGGCCAAGGGAAGTATTTCGTCGGCACCGGGAAAGGGGAAATCCATTTCGTTCAAAACCAAATCTCAGTAAAAGCCAAAAGTTTCAAAGGACGGGTGAATGATTTGGTGGTCGATGCGCAAGGCGACCTTTGGGCAGCCGTGGAGGGGCAAGGGTTGAGCCGTTACCAAAAAGGAAAATGGAAAACGTTTTCTACCAAAAACTCGAAGGTGGCTTATGACCGTATCGGAGCGTTGACCGCAGATAAATTTTTGGGTGTGTGGTATGTGGCTCACGGAGAGACGCGCTCTTTTGGAGTGGGATTTTTTGATGGCAAACAGCATGAGTTATACAACCCCCCGCAGAGATTTATTGAAAAACCCAGCTCCCTGGATGTCGACCCGGAAGGCCGCATTTGGATCGGGACCTGGTTCGACGGTGTCTATCAACTGGTGAAAAAATAAAAGATGAAGACCCTTCTAATAACTTTATTGCTGATGCAGGGGACCTTGGGAATGCCGCCCCAAGGAAAAAATTCGTTGATGATTCTTCCCTTCGAAGCGGTGTCCGCACAACAGGATTATCAATCCCTTGAGAACGGGATACCCGATATCCTCATGGCGTGCCTCTCTGCGCATTCGGATTCCATTCAGGTGTTGGACCGCAGTCATTTGAATTCACTCGCCCAGGAATTGGGATTGGTCTATGAGGCATCCATGAGCCGGGAAGGGGTGGCTCAAATTGGTCGCCTGGCCTCGGCTCAATTCATCCTGACCGGAAGTTTCTGGGTGAAAAAAGAGACCCTCGAAATCCAGATGTTTATCTATGAAACCGAAACCACCCGCTTGATTGGATCGACGGACATTCGTATGCCGGTCGATTCCCTGGCATCGAGTTGCGGGTCATTCGCGAAGAAGATTTCAGTGCAATTCGAAAAAAACCGAAAATCCCCATTTCACAACCTCGATCCTGAAGCGCACCCCGAGATGAGCAATTATATGATTCAGGGTCTGGGCTTTTATTACAACGGGGAATTCTGGAAGGCCTTTCCGGCGTTCCTCAAGGTTTTGGAAATGGATCCCGATCATGCCAATGCCCGGTTCTGGCTTGGGAAAAGTTATATGCGTGCTGGAATGGGTGATCTGGCCAAGCTTTCACTGGAAGAGTTTGTCCGCAGGTTTCCCAAGCACGAGAAATGGCAAGAAGCGCAAAAGTTAATCAAGGAGGCGGATCATGAAAAACACTAAATCAAAGGTCCTGATACTGGGAGTCCTGGTTGTGGCTATGGTAGGAATTTTTATGAGCAAAGGTTTTTCCCAGAAGGATAAATCTCATATGGCCAACTGGCCCCCGCAAATTGGGCAGAAGTATCCCGATCTCGAATTGATCGATCAGGATGGAAAACAATGGAACCTGGCCCGGTTCAAAGGCAAGGTCATTTTAATCGAGCCGATCGGCATGAACTGTCCGGCGTGCCAGTCGTTCGCCGGCGCTCATATTAAAGGTTCGTATGGAAATATAACTCCACAAAAGGGATTGGACGATTTTGAGGGATATTTCAATTCCTATACCGGCGGACTGAGTTTGGAGGATGACGGAATTGTCCTGGTGGAACTTCTGCTGTATGACCTGACCCTGGGGCAACCCACTCTCAAGGATGCCGAAGGTTGGGCCAAGCATTTTGGGATGAAAAGCGCCAATAATCATTTTGTGGTGATCCCTTCAACCGATATGAGAAACAGGGCCAGCTACGATTTGATTCCAGGTTACCAATTGATTGACAAGCAATTCACGCTTCGTTCAGACAGCACCGGTCACAATCCGAAAGATAACTTATGGAGAAAGTTGTTGCCGATGGTTCCCAAAGTTCTAATGGAAAAAGGGAAGGGCAGGGCATGAAACTTAAACTTTTAACCGGCATTCTTGCGGCGGCTCTCATTTACGCCCCCGATCTTTATGCGTTGTCGATAGATGAGGCTTACGAGGCCATACCGCATCGGCAAACGACATTCAATCTTGATGCGTCCAATGCGACCGCTAGAGATAAGGTTTTTCTCGGTAAGATTTTTAGCATTACCGATGAAGCCATGACCGCCCGTGTCGAGCACCTGCAATCTCTTTATTACTATAAAGGCCACGGAGAGACCGGAAATTCTCTCTACAACCGGAGAGTCGAACCATTGATCCAGCAACTGAAAGCGCTAAACCCTCCGGCTCCGTTGCAGAAGCATTATCAATTGGTGCTGGAGTCGATTCAGGAGCAGAAGCAATTCTTCAAGGAATGGGCGGAGGTTCCCAATTCAAAGAAAAATATTTTGAAGAAAACCTATTCGAAACACCCGTTGGTTCAAAGCTCTCATCACAAATTAATCGCCGCCTATGGTGAGTTGATGCGTCTTTTTCCGCAAGAAAACAAGCATAACAAGCAGGCTTTCTTCGATCATTTGTGTGCTTTGGATTTTCTCTAAGAGAAGGATTAATGGTTCGCGGGTGTATGGAGTTGTGGCAAAGAGAGCTTCATTCCCTGCGGATGAGCTCCCGATCTATGAGTTTGCGGGAGGTCCATGAATGTCTCTTCCTCTTCAGGATTCGCAAATAGATCGTCTGCATTTTCGGGATCAAAAAGGGCTGCCACTTTTTGACAAAAAAGGGATCGTCCAACCATTTACTGATAACCCTGGACCGTCTCACCTCCTCAGGACCGAGTAAGTTCAAATAGGTCACCTGAAATTCCACCGTTTGCCGGCGGCCGAACATGACCATTAAAACCGTGGCGAACTCGTCTTTCACCTTCCCGTTGGTGTTCAGGGGATAGTCCCACCGGTCCAGCAACACCTGCCCCGCCTCCCTCATCAGCGCAAACAAAATGACTTCATTGATTTTCCGGTTGTCCCTGAACCGGTCCTTGAGCTTTGTTAAATACTCCTTGCATAGATAAATAGTTTCTCCGCGGATAAAGGTATTGTCTTGATGGCAAGCGGCCAGTTTGAATGTTAACGGATCAACCACAAACGCGGTTTGAATCACTCGGCTCAACAATTTCAGAGGGTCGTTGCCTGTTAAACTTTTTTGGTCCTGTAAAGGATTCTCCTGATGATTCAGCCTGGCCTTGATCGATAGGGAATATTTTCGCTTGGTGGCGCTTTTTCTGTTGTCCACAATCAAATAATAATTATCACTTCTGGGCGCGACGATGGAGAAGATGGCGCGGTTGCGGGTCTCGGTTCGAAACAGCGGTCGGGCCACCCTCGGATAACTTTTGAGCTGGGATTCGTTCACCAGAACCACTGTAGCCTGGCCGTTCAGATACAACTTTACTTCCAAAGTAGCGCCCTGGTTCACGTTGGCGAGCCGAATAGCGGCCCAGCGGTGAGGCAGGACCTCGGAATGGACTTCGGCAGATTTTTCGGCTCCCCAAGCGAAGGGGATCGCTATAAAAAGGAACGAACTCCATGTCAGAGCAATTCCCCACCCAACGAGGGCGTGTTTGTTTTTACGTGATAACCCTTTGATTCCAAAAAGCATAATGATTTGGAGAGAGAGCCCTCTCTGGAAAATAGTTCGGTTATGGAAATTGAAAACCAATTATGACAGCCCACTCCAATTTGTCAATTCGACATATTTTTCGAAAAACTTTGTAAAAGGGGTATTTATGGGGTACTAAAAATAAATTCCGTACCTCTAGCCACCATCGAACTTAATAGGCACTCGTCCAAATTCAGTTAGATCAAATACTTATCCCTGCATCTTAAATTGAGTGCTCCAAATCAAACAACTAACTAATGAATTACATTTAAAATTGCAGTTGTAAAGGTGTTGACAACTCACTTGAGAAGGCTAGATTCCTACTCACAAGAAGCTCAATTTGCTAAGAAGGTCTTAATTATTTTTTGAGGGGAGAATAGTGGCCTATCCGTTCGCGCAATTTGACACCCGCACACCACCTGCCGCTGAAGGCTACGTTCCTTCTTTTTTAAGCAAACTTCCTTTTATCCGCCGTTCCTCCAAGGGGACCACCGGCGGTTATCGCAAGCCTCCCGCCAACCAACATGTATTGGAAACTCTGGAACCGCGCGTTCTGTTGGCGGCGGATTTATCGTTCGGCGCCGCGACCGATCTCACCCTGCAATATGATTCCCTTGCCAGCGAATACCAACTGATCGACGACCTCAGCAATGTGGTCAGTCAGATCACGGCCGGTACCGTCGATGGCGGCGATGGTGTGATTGATATCGACGGCAGTGCCGGAGACGACACGCTGGGCCTGGATTGGGCGACACTGCTGGGTGGCAAAAACATCAACTTTACGGGATTGGGCACGGATACGCTGTCGGTGTTATCGGACAGCGATATGAACCTGACGAGTACCCAGCTGACGGTGAACGGTCTGGGTTATACGGTATCGGGATTCGATGCGGCGCGTCTGACCGGTGGTGCAGGGGATAACATCCTGGATGCGTCAGGGTTCAGCGGTAATGTGAGGCTTGAGGGAGCCGGGGGCCATGACACACTGATCGGTGGTTCGGGAGATGATGTCCTCATCGGTGGCGGAGGCCACGATGTGTTGTTCGGCGGCAGTGGCACGGATTCTCTGGCAGGTGGTTTGGGCAGTGACACGGTACGGGGTGCGGATAAGGCCAACGCCTGGCGGATCTCAGCCGGCAATCAGGGGAATGTCGATGGCGTCGCGTTCAGTGAAGTGGAGAACCTGATCGGGGGGAACTCGGCGGACATCTTCAGTTTTGACGATGGCGCGGGGATTACCGGTACGGTCACCGGCGGCGGCGGGGCCGATGAACTGGATTACGCTACGCGCACGACCGGCGTGAACGTCAACCTGGGAACGGCTACAGCTTCGGATACCGGCGGCTTTGCGGATATTGAAAGTATTACCGGTGGACTGGGTACGGATACCCTGACGGGTGCGGATGACGCGAACATATGGAATCTCACCGGAACCCATACCGGTGTGGTCGGTGGCGTTTCTTTCAGTGGTTTGGAAAATCTGGAAGGCGGTGCGCTTGATGACACCTTCGCGTTAGCCGATGGTGCGTCGATTGGTACGGTAACCGGCGGCGGTGGCACAGACACATTAGACTACAGCACAAGAACGACGGGTGTGAACGTCAACCTGGGAACGGCTGCGGCCTCGGATACGGCTGGATTTAGTGGCATTGAGAGTGTTACCGGTGGTCTGGGTACGGATACCCTGACAGGTGCGGACAGCACGAACACGTGGATCATTGACGGATCAGGTGCCGGTAATGTGAGCGGTACGACGTTCACCGGAATGGAACACCTTGAAGGCGGTGCCCTCGATGACACCTTCCAGCTGACTCTGACCGGTGGATTGACCGGATCGATCTCGGGCGGTGCGGGCAATGACACGCTGATCGCCTCCGACAGCGACAATGTGTGGGAGATTACCGGAGCCGATCAGGGAACGCTGAACACGCTGGTGTTTGTGGATATCGAAAACCTCACCGGCGGTGCCGGAGATGACCTGTTCCGCTTCCTGAATGGCGGCAGTATCAGCGGCACCATCGACGGCGCGGGCGGCATCAATACCCTGGATTACTCGTCGCAGGTGGCGGGGGTTGCGGTCAACCTGGAAACCGGCTCAGCCACGGGACTGAGCAACTTCACCGGTATCAACAAGGTGACGGGCAGCTCGGGTGCGGACACCCTGCGCGGTTTGGATGCCTCGAATGTATGGACACTCTCCGGTCTCGATACGGGTTCGGTGGGCAGCACGGATTTTAGCGACATTGAGAATCTGGAAGGCGGTTCGGTTGCCGACACGTTTGTGGTGCAAGTAGGCGGCGGTTTGACCGGAACATTGTCAGGCGGTCTTGGGTTCGATGAGCTGTTTGGCGCGGACGGACTCAATACGTGGACGGTGGACGCGGGTGACAGCGGTACATTGAACGCTCTGCCGTTTTACGATATCGAAAGTCTGGTGGGGGGAACGAACGAAGACGAGTTTCTGTTCGCGGTCGCGGGCTTCATCTCGGGACATTTTACCGGCGGTCCGGGACTGGACCGGGTACGGGGAGCCAACCAACAGAATACCTGGCGCATCAAGGGCAGTAACAGCGGCAAACTGAACGACCGCGACTTCAGCGGGATTGAGAACATCGAGGGCGGCAGTGATGCCGACGACTTCATCCTCGAAGCGCTGGGTTCCATCAGTGGCACGCTCACCGGCGGCGCAGGATCAGACACCCTCGACTACAGTGAAACCTCTGCCGGTGTCACCATCGATCTTTCCAATGGTACCGCAACCGGCACCGGTGGCATCAGCAGCATTGAGAATGTGATCAGTTCCGCCGGGAACGACACGATCATCGGTGCGTTAAGCGCGGTTCTGCTCGACACGGGTGCCGGCACGGATACGCTCGACTTCTCGAACGTTCTCTCCAATTTAAATATCACGGTGCATGCCGCCGGGACGCTGAGCGTGACCGATGGCGTTGATTCGGTTAATAACATTGCCGGAGCCGAGAACATCATCGGCGGTACCGCTACCAATACCTATACCTTCGAAGATGGCGCATCGATCGCCGGTAACATCACCGGCGGCAGTAATGTTCTGAGCTACGCGGCGTACACGACGAATGTCTCCATCAATCTAAATACCAATACCGCGACGGGCACGGGTGGCGCTTCCAGCGTGGTGAACGTGATCGGTGGTGCAGGCTCCGACACGTTAACCGGTGCCGACAGTGCGAACACCTGGAACGTCACGGGAACAAACACTGGCAGTGTGGGCGGCACCAGTTTCAGTGGTGTCGAAAATCTCGCAGGCGGCACGGGCGCCGACAGCTTTACGTTCGCCGCCCTGAGTTCGGTGGACTCCGTAGCGGGTGGCGGTGGCAGTGACACCCTCGATCTGTCCTCCGACACGGCCGGTGTGACGGTGGATCTGAATCTCGGCACGGCGAGTTATGCGGGTACGATCTCGGGTATCGAGGATGTTGTCACCGGTGCCGGGAACGATACGATCATCGGCGCGTTAAGCGCGGTGTTGCTCGACACGGGTGCCGGCACGGATACGCTCGACTTCTCGAATGTTGCTTCCAATTTAAATATCACGGTGCATGTTGATGGTACGACCAGCGTGACCGATGGTGTGGATACCGTCAACAACATCGCCGGTGCCGAGAACATCATCGGCGGTACAGGCACGAACACGTATACCTTCGAAGATGGCGCATCGATCGCCGGTAACATCACCGGCGGCAGTAACGTGCTGGATCATTCCGCGAATACCACCGGCATCAGCGTCAATCTCAATACGAATACAACAACCGGCGTAACGGGTACGGTGTCCAATATCGTCAACGTGATCGGCGGCAGTGGCAATGACACGTTGACGGGTGCCGATGCGGCGAATGCCTGGAGCATCACGGGTGTCAATACGGGTACGGTGGGCAGCACCAGTTTCTCTGGTATCGAGAATCTCGCCGGCGGCACGGGCGCCGACAGTTTCACGTTCGCCGCCCTGAGTTCGGTGGATTCCGTAGCGGGCAATGCCGGATCGGATACCCTCGATTTGTCTTCCGACACATCGGGTGTGACGGTGGATCTGAGTCTCGGCACGGCGAGTTATGCGGGTACGATCTCGGGTATCGAGGATGTTGTCACCGGTGCCGGGAACGATACGATTATCGGTGCGTTGAGCGCGGTGTTGCTCGACACGGGTGCCGGCACGGATACGCTCGACTTCTCGAACGTTGCTTCCAATTTAAATATTACGGTGCATGCCGCCGGGACGCTGAGCGTGACCGATGGCGTCAATACGGTTAATAATATCGCCGGTGCTGAAAACATCATCGGTGGTACGGGTACCAATACCTATACCTTTGAGGATGGCGCGTCCATCACCGGTACCATTACCGGCGGCAGTAACATTCTGAACTACTCAGCCTACACGACGAATGTCTCCATCAATCTCAATGCCAATACGGCAACGGGAGTGACCGGAACGGCAGCCAATATCGTCAACGTGATCGGCGGCACGGGTAACGACACGTTGACGGGTGCCGACAGTGCGAACACCTGGAACGTTACGGGACTGAACTCCGGTAGCGTGGGCGGCACAAGTTTCAGTGGTATCGAGAATCTCGCCGGTGGTATCGATGCCGACAGTTTCACGTTCGCCGCCCTGAGTTCGGTGGACTCCGTAGCGGGTGGCGGTGGCAGTGACACCCTCGATCTGTCCTCCGATACAGCAGGTGTGACAGTTGATCTGAGTCTCGGCACGGCGAGTTATGCGGGTACGATCTCTGATATCGAAAATGTGGTGACCGGTGCGGGTAACGATACCATCATCGGTGCGTTGAGCGCGGTGTTGTTGGATACGGGTGCCGGCACGGATACGCTCGACTTCTCGAATGTTGCTTCCAGTTTAAATATCACAGTGCATGCGGATGGTACGACCAGCGTAACCGACGGCGTGGATACCGTCAACGGTATCAGTGGTGCCGAGAACATCATCGGCGGTACCGGTACCAATACCTATACCTTCGAGAATGGGGCATCGCTTGCCGGTAACATCACCGGTGGCAGTAATGTTCTGAGCTACGCGGCGTACACGACGAGTGTTTCAGTTGATCTGGGTAACAACACGGCGACAGGCACAACGGGTGCATCGAGCGTCGTCAACGTGATCGGCGGCACAGGTTCAGATACGCTGAGGGGTCCTGCGCCCAATTCCACGTGGACCATAGACGGTCCCAATTCGGGAGAGGTGGCAGGAGTTACCTTCAGCGGTATTGAGAATCTGACCGGCGCGGCCGACAACGAGGATACCTTTATATTTTACAGCACCGGCAGTCTGAGCGGTTTGGCGGATGGTGCGGCCGGTGGTTTCGACAGTCTGATTCTGGCCGATGGGGTGTACGAAACAGTTGTCTATACAGCGACTGGGATCGACTCGGGCACCATCAGCCGCGACGGCGATATGATCACCTTTGTGGGTTTGGAGCCCACGACAGACAACACGGCTGGTAACAAGATCGTAGACATTACCACGGCTCCCTTCGATCCGACGAACGGCGCCGATATAATCACCATCTCGGGCGGTACGGGCACACTGACCGTCGCGGGTGATACCTTTGAAGACATTACTTTTGGTGGGCTCAATCCGGGCGACACAGTCACCGTTGATGCCGAAGGTGGGAACGATAGCATTACCATCCAGTCGTTGGGCGACTTCGATGGCAATTTGCGCGTTCGAGGCGGTTCCGGCAACGATCAGATTACTATTGAAAATCTTGGAAGTTACAGCCGTACCCTTACTATCCAAGGGAACACTGGGGACGATACCATTACCCTCGATGCCATCACTGCTTCCGCCACCTATGATCTGCGCGGCGGTTTAGAAATCACCGGTGACACGGTGGAAGCTATGGTATCAGGTGATACTGATTTTACCTTATCGGACACTCAGCTGAAGGTGGGTACCAAGAATATTTCCTTGTTCTTTATTGAGAAAGCCAATCTGACTGGCGGGGGTGGCAATACCGAATTTGACATTCTGAACACATGGACGGGCGATGCCACACTTACAGGTGGCGGTGGCGACGACAATCTGGATCTGACAGGTCTTGCGAATCCGTTGGATCTCACCATGTCCGGCAACACCATCACCAATAATAACCCTACTCCTAGTATCACGATTGACCAGCCGGGCGGCATTACCGAAGAAATCGACTTTGATCTTTTTAATGACCCCGGTGATTTGGCTCCGGGTACTGTGAGTGCCGGCGAACTGCGTGACGCTTTCACCAAGGGGCTGGACGATCTGGTGGATTTCGCCGATAAGCTGGTGGATACCGCCAGCGGCATCCAGGAGTTGCTGAACACTCTGCCTTTCCTGGGAACGCAGGTGGCTGAAGTTACCGAAAACATCGGACTCAACGATATCTTTAACTTGGGCGACACAGGCGGATTTTTCGATGATCTGAGGGACATCATCAACGGAACCGATGTTTTGGGTTCACTGCCAGCTTCTCCAAAACTTTCCGATGTGATCAATGCCATCAACTCCGCGGGCACGCCGGGTATCATCGATAACATTAGCGCGTCTTTCCACGACACTGCGTACCGTCCCAAGGGCAATATGGACGGACAAGCGCTTGAGGTGCTGATCGATCTTAGGATAATGGGAAGCGTGATGGACACCTTTGACTTGGATCTGGGTGAAATCGCCAACTTCCAGGGTCTTGACCTGGGTACGATTACCGTCGATGCCACGGTGATGGTGGATGCAGACATCACCATTGGTTTGACCACCGGGCCCAGCCCGGAGTTATTCCTCCTGCCTAACGGCACCCTGACCTTTACGCTGGATGTCGATGCAGACTTGACCGGATTGGATATCAATCTCGGGATTCTCGAGATGGTAGGAGCCGGCATGCTCGATTATCAGGGTGTGCTGGAGTTGACTCTGAAGGATCCGGGCAACACCGCCTTGGACGACCGGATTGATATCAATGAAATCACCAGCGCGAATGCCGGTCAGCTGGTTGACGTTAACCCCACCACAGATACTTATAACGCCAGCGCCGCGGTCAACCTCAATGCGGGTATTTCGACCGCCGCCGGTGCGATCACCGCGTTTGCCGATTCCCCAGCGGACCTGGGAAATAAAACCAGGGTGACCTCCAACGCGCATGGGTTGTCCAATGGCGATCAGATTTTGATCGAAGGCACCACCAGTTACAACGATACGTATACGGTTCCCAGTGTTACGGCGGATACGTTTGACATTACCGAGGCGTTTGTTGCCGATGACGCCACCGGTACCTGGTCGAAAGATCTTTCGTTAGCGAGCGCCACGCTGAATGTCAGCGGTTCTATTTTTGGAAATCTTTCCAGCCCGGCCGCGGCCCCCACGGTGGATTTGGACTTGGGCGCCATCAATTTATTTGAAGGTTTCAACAACATGAGCCCGCTGGAATTGCTCGGCCTGTTGAGTGATGCGGCCAATACCTTTGCCACCATTACCGGCACCGATCTCCTGGACCAGGAGATTCCGTTTACCGGCAGGACCATTGGCGATGTGCTGAACTTTGCCGAGACCTTTAGAACGGAAGTGCTGAATCCGCTGTTCAAGAGCGGCGATGCCGCCAATCCCGATTTCAACGGCGATAACGCGATCGATGCCGACGATCTGAACTTCACCGGTATACAGGGTCTGGTGGATACCCTGGGAGACAAACTGGGTCTGCCCCCGATCAGCGCCATTTTTGACGACACCACCAAGGAACTGAAATTCACGATAGATTTCGCCCGCGCCTTCGGCATCGGGAATGGACAGGTCACCACCATTGCGGATGGTGACGGGATTACCGGCGAGCACCAGCAATTGGAAATTGACCGCAACACAGTGGCCAATTTCCGCCTGGCCTTCATCAGCAGTTCCGGTGATCTCATTCTCACCGACCCGATTGATACCAGTCTCGCGGACACGGATGCCGCCGTAGCTTCGAAGATCCAATCCAAGCTGATAGCATTGACCGAGATCACTGGCGTCACGGTAACGCCTGAGGCCAGTGGGGTGACCACGGCGGCGTTTGCCGATTCTGGTGTGAGTCCTGGGCAGAAAACCAGAGTGACTGACACCGCCCATGGGTTGGCCAACGGGGATGTGGTTTTTATCGGCGGCACCGACAACTATGACGGCCAATATGAAATTTCGAATGTCACCCCGGACACTTTCGACATTACCAAGGCCTTCTCCGAAGACGATCCCAGCGGTCACTGGGGTAAAGGGATTTATAACATTGTCTTCGACGATCCGCTGAGTGATTTTCCGCACATGTCGTTTGTGGAAGGCTTGTCCATCAATTTCGGGGAAAGCCTGGGCGACTTTGCGAGTATCGAAACTTCCGGGTCGTTCCATCTGGCGGCGGGTCTGGATACCGGATTGACCTTTGGCGTGGACCTGAGTCCCAACACCCAGATCGCCGTGGTGCCGCCGGCGTTTACTCCGGACAAAGTGGGCCGGGTGGATGTGACGACCCTCTTAGATGGCGGCCAATTTTTAGATCCGGAAACTACTGATGAAGAAGTGAGTGTGGTTGTCAATGCGATTGAGGGGACCTTTAAGCTGGCGTTCCGCAACACCCCGGGATCAGGCGACTTCCTGTTGTCCGATGCCATTGATTTCGATTCTGACGCGGCAGATTTCGAGACAGCTCTGATTAACGGTTGGGGAGTTGCGGACAGCGCTATCGATGTTACAAAAGACGGATCGAACCCCGTTTACACGATCTCCTTTAAGGGCACTTTGGCCGATCTGGATGTTGAGGTTGTTTCAGATGACGGAATTCTAAGCACCGATGCCACCTTCGATTTAAAGGTCTTCAATCTGGGTGCGCCGATTCTGGATAGTGCGGGCAAACTGCAGTTTTTGCCCAATGGTGAAGTGATGCGTGAGCCCAATGCACTGTTTGCAATGACCACGCCCATCACCGTGCTGAAAGCGAAAACTCTGGACAATGCTTCGTTGCAGGATCTGGCTGAGGACGTGCAGGCGGCGGTCGATGATGCCGTTAATGCCACGGGCCAGACTTTGGGTATCAATCCGTTGTCCTGGACGGCTGTCAACAATACTGAAACGGCTGCGCACAATACGATTCTGGAGCCCGAAAACGATTTCCGAATCCTTATCGAACTTAAGGATACAGGGGATTCGGATAATGATTTTGATGTTCAAGGCATCCTGAGGCAAACTTCGGTTATCTCATCAGACCCATTGGAGCTCCTGTTTGAACAGATGACGCCCTCGATCGGCAATGTGGTGGGTGAATTGCAGGAGGTGATCACTGCGGCCCTGGACGGAACCGGAATCGGTATCACGGTCGGTCAGAACGGCGCGGGTGATAAATTGACCTTTACTCCTAGCGGTGTTGGAGCGGGACAAACGCTGACCCTCAGCACGCGGTCTCTGGTGTTGGCTTCGGCAGGCGGCGGACGTATTTCGTTGTCGGCGGAATCGGTCGGTGCGATCACGGATAGCGAAGGTGACATCACCGCCTTTGCGGATTCCGGAACCGACCCCGGGGTTAAAACCACGGTGACCTCCCCGGGTCATGGGTTGAACGACGGGGAAACGGTTTTTATCACCGGCGTCCTGGCGGGTTCCGTGGCGGCCTTTGCTGATTCCATAGCAGACCCGGGAAATAAAACCACAGTGACCACGGGAGCCGCTCACAACTTGGCTGCCGACGATGTGGTCCGGCTTGCGGGTACGGGTACGGACAAATTTGACGGCGATTTTCTCGTTACCGTTATTGACGCCACTAATTTTGACATTGAAAAGGCGTTTGTATCCGGCGCCACACTCGGAACCTGGTCGATCGTCAACAAGGAATTCACCATTTCCAATGTCACCGCCAACACGTATGACATTGCACTCGCTTTCGTGGCCGGTGCGTCGACCGGAACGTGGGTGACGGATCCGAACTTCCCGCTGGTGTCGTCGACCCTGGTGGACCGGTTCGTTCAGATCAATATTCCCGGGGCGACCGGTAATACCGCTTACACCGAATTGGGCCTCGCCAGCTCGCCGACTCGCTTTGACGGCATCATTACCAACGACATCGAGATCACTCTCCAGATCAATGAGGTGGCTGTGGATGTCACCGTTCTGGCGGGTAATACGGACGGGGCAATCGGCACGGCCAATACCACGATTCAAGACCTGGTGGATGACATCCAATTGGCTGTGACAACAGCTCTTAATGCCAACTCAGTCGCTTTGACCGCCGCGGGTATTACTGGGATTGTGGGTGACACGATTGAAGTCAAGCTGGCCGATCCCAACGGCAACCGCATTCAGTTTTTGGCGGCAGATGGCAAGGGAGTCAGCAAGCTTGCTTATAAAATTGATCCATCCAACCCGAGCAATGGCGCTTTAACAGAGCTTGGTTTTGATCTGGACCAACTCGATACAATAACCGGTCAGAGTGAAGTCAAGAAAGCCAAGGCGGATACGTTCTTCCTGGAAGACGTTTCGTTCAGCGGCGAGTTCGGTGTGTTCGCCAACAACATTTCAGCCACCGCCAGTGTCGGCTTCCTGGGTGTGACCGCTACGCTCGATCCGACCCTCAATGCAACCGATGAATTCATTGGTGCGGATGTGGATTTTGCTCTGCGCAATCCGCTGGACGGGACTTCCCGCATCGGGGTGAAGCTGATCGCCAACGCAATCGAGGATGGCAAGCTCTTTTTTGACGCCGCGGAAGGCTTCGGCGGTACTAATGCAGACCCGCAGACTGGATTTGTCGACGGCACGATCGATGGCGGCATCGGATTGAGCCTCGATATCAAACCGGATGGTTTGTTGAGCGGCCTGCCGGCCAGCATTTCCGCGTCGCTGGATCTCATAGCGGAAAGTCCGAACTGGCTCATCTCACCTCCTCTGTTAAGTGATCCGCTGGGTTTCGAGGAAGTACTCAATACTGGAATGGCCCAGGCGGGAATCGCCAATGCCATTACACTGGCGGCTTCGTCGACGACCCAGGACGACTTCTTCAACGGCTCGAAAATACGCATTACCGGCGGTACCGGCAAGGTTGGCGAAACTCGAAGGATCACGGACTATGACGGCACCTCCAAGGTAGCCACGGTCGACGCCAACTGGACCACCAACCCGGATGGTACTACCACCTATGAAATTTTGCTCAGTCCGATCCGGTTCACCGGTACCAATACGGAAACACTGGCCACGGCCTTGTCGAGTGGTGTCTTGACGGAGAACGTCAGTATCGTTGTTTCCAATAATAATGACGGAGTGAATGCCGATCCGGACGAGGCGGTGGGTCTGCTGAAGGCCGGAGATTACGGAAACGCGGCGGGATTACAGGCGGTTTTGCAGGGTGTGGTGGATGATGCTCGTGCCCGGCTGGCCGACAAGGTAGGCGGCCCGGTTGGAGCCATCACGGTAGGTCTTACCGGCTCCAATCTGACGGTCACCGGCGACAGCGGCATGAGCCTGCGCGCCAACCGGATTGTATTGGACTTCATGGGACCGGATTTCGATGACATCCTTTCCCAGTTCCGTGATTTCAGTTTTGATGACATCATCGCCGCTCTACAATTCATAGTCGACTTCCTGGACGGGATCCAAGAGGCCGGTTTGGCCGAAGACGTGTTCGATTTCCAGATTCCGTTGATCAACCAGAGCGTGGGCGATCTTATTGATCTCGGCGGCGAGTTCCTCGACTTTGTCGAAGAAATATCGAGCAATCCCTCCGGTTCCCTGCAGATACTTGAGAATGTATTGCGTGACACATTGAACCTGCCACAGTTGGCCGATCCGCTGGGAATGGGGCTGGCACTGGGGACCAGTGTTTCGCAAAGCCTGGATACGTTGTTCACGTTTGGTACGGAAACTGCCGCGCAATTGGCCCAGGATATGTCCTTCCGTCTATCCAACGGGGTTGATGAAGTGCTGGTCGAGTTGCGCGCCGCAGAAACCCAGCTCAACGCCGATCTGGCCGCTCTGGTCAGTCAAATTCAGGGTAAGGTGGATGCCGCCTTGGCCGAACTGGGAGTGGGCGGGTCGCTGACGGTGACCGAGTCCAGTGGGATGATTTCTCTTGATCCCAGCGGGCTCACTGGTGTGAACCTGAGTCCGTTCAGCCTGTTCTCACTGGATCTTCCGAACGGTCTGCTGAATCTCGATTACAATTTCTCCGCCTCGGCGGAAGAGAACCGTTCGTTCAATCTGGATCTGGCCGATGCCGGCCTGCCTTCGGAATTCACCAATCTGCTCGGGGTGAGCTCTTCGGGTCTCCTCGCGGTGGCGGCGGATTTGGAATTCAACCTCGGCCTGGGCCTTGATCTGCTGGGCAATGATAAAGGATTCTTCATTCGCACCGATGCTACGAACTTAACGGCATCCGCGTCGGCGTCTGGCAGTAATCTGAATTTCAGCGGCATGTTGGGGCCGCTGGGATTGTTCGTGAAAGGCGGTGACGCTAATTTAAGTGCCTCTCTCGCTGTGGATGTGGCGGATCCGGATGGGGATCAGCGTTTGGAAATCGTTGCTCTGGGCGCCAGCGGTGCCGCATCCGATTTGAGCCGTTTAGATGAATTTGTGGTGTTCGGCAATCTGGTCGATACAGGCAACATCATCCTAACGGCCACTGCGGATGCCTCCCTGCCGTTGTTCTTCGGTCTCGAAAGCAGTCCGGCGCCTTTAGGCACTCCTAATATTCTGAGTGTGGATATCGATCTGATCGAATTGATCCTCGATGTTGACAACAATATGGACGGGAAAATCGGCTTCGATTTTACTCTACCCAATGTAAACTTCAACGATCTGTCCGCTCTCATTCCGGATTTGTTCGGCATGCTGGCCGACCCGGCGATGATGGTCGACGGCCTCAACCTGATATTGAAGACCCTGCAGGATACGTTGAACGGTGAGGTCTTCGGATTTGAACTGCCGTTGATCGGCGATTTGCTGGAGAACAACCCGGTCTCCAACTTTATCGAGGATTTCCGGGTGGATGTCCTGCAACCCTTTGCCAATACCCTGCGCAACTCCAATGCCAATCTCGACAGTTTGATTGAATTGATACGGAACACGTTCCTGGATGGCTTCGGGCCTGCAGGGCTGAATATTTTGAAGGACCAGGCTCTGAACGGTGTGGGACTAGAAGACATTACCGCGAATTTTTTCAAAACGGTTGATATGGGGGGCACGCCTACCCGTGTCCTTGCAGATGGTATTACCGATGCTGAATTCCTGCAGTTTGATTTCGACATCGGCAAGATGTTTTCCTTCCAGACGGAAGAGATCATTCTGGACCTGGGCATCCCGGCGTTTGGATTGAGTGCGCGTCTGCGCCCGCGGGTGAATATCGACTTCAACCTGCACTTCGGGTTCGGTGTCGATGAAGATTTGGGTTTTTACTTCGTGGCCGATCATAAAGATAGCATGGGGAATCCCGCTCCGGAGCTTACTGCCGATGTGACGGTGGACTTCGGCACCACGTCCAATCCGCTGTCCGATACGTCATCGGAGATGGATGTGCAGGAGGCGTTGGAGAAACTGCCCGGCATCGGCGAGGGTAACGTCATGGTGACTGGAAGCGCCGGCGGACCGTACACGGTCAACCTGCTCAATGGTGTGCAACTCGACGATGCGTTCCTCGCAGTGAACCTTGGCGGCGCGTCCGTCAGCGTCACTCGGGTTTCATCCACGCAACAGACCATTACCGTCACCGGCACGGGTCAATTTGCGGTCGGCATTCCCGCCGAGCTCGAAGGCCAACTATTGTTCCTGGCGCTTCAGATTTCGGATGGTGTTGACCTCATGGGCGATGGATTCGACACCGTTACCGATGCCCTGACCAACGTATCGCAATTTGCCAGTGAGGATTTCAGTAAGTTGTCCCTGGCCGCTACTCTGGATATTGTGGAACTAAGCGGCGACGGCAAACTGTCCTTTCCGGAGCTGTTCAGTCAATCGTCGGGTGAAACGTTTGAGATCAATGTGTTCGGCGCGGCCCTCCTGAGAGCGCACGCCCAGGTGGATTTCAGCACTATTAATGACGACGTGGCCCGGCTCCTGCCGTCCATCGGCACGGATATCATTATTGACTTCACCATTGGTTACAATCCAACCGACGGAATCCAGGTGGGCGAACCGAATATCGGGTTGGCCAACATTTCCGTCGACCTCGGGGATATTATCGACGGGATTGCCGGTGACGTTCTGAGGGGCGTCAAAGATATTCTGGCGCCCACGGAATGGTTGATCGGTCCCGATGGTTTGTTGAACTTCCGCATTCCTCTGATTTCCGACCTGGCGGGAACCAAGGTCACTATTCGAAATACCCTGCTTCCGGCATTCGCTCCGGAGCATGCTCCCGCAGTCAATAAATTCCTGGATGTCGTGGAACAACTGTTCTTCCTGGTGGATCTGATCGACGATGCCGCCGGGGACGCTGATGGATTGATGCTCAACTTCGGCGATTTCATCGTTACAGGCGGCGATGCTTTCGCCAACCAATACATCGGAGTGTTCAATGGTGATAGAAGTCTTCTGAAGGATGAAAGCGACGGGGATATTACCAATGTCAGCCAACTCAAGAAATTTGATCCCAATAAAATAAAAATACCCTCCGCTGATGAGATTAACCTGAGTCCTACGGCTCCGGCGACTTCCAAGAGCTTTACCAGCGGAGTGACCGGCGAGGGAAGCTTCCAACTGGAACTGTTCAAGCCGGAGACGATCTTCAAGTTGTTGCTGGGTCAGCCGGATGTCACCCTGTTTACGGTGGAACTGCCGGAATTCGGTTTCAACTTCTTCTATCGGCAGACCTTTCCAATCGTGGGCCCGCTGGCGGGAACCTTTGGAGGGGGTATTGGCGCTAAATTTGATTTCGGCGTGGGCTTGGATACGCGCGGTTTGTCGCAGTTTTTGGCCAGCGGCAACCCGGCGACTCTGCTCAACGGGTTCTTCATCAATGATCTGGATCCGGCTACCGGATTCGACCGGAATGAAATCAGCTTCTTTGCTGAAATCGCCGTCGGCGCCGCTCTGGACCTGGGTCTCATTAAAGCCGGGGTGGAAGGTGGAATAGCCGCGACCATCAACTTCAACTTTGCCGATCTGGACCAGGATGGCAAGATTCGCTTCGATGAACTGGCGGCCAATCTGGTGGCCAACTCCTTCAATCCCATTGCGGTATTTGATGTCTCGGGGATGATCGAGTTCTTCCTGCGAGCCTTTGTCACGCTCAACCTGGGTTTCTTCAAGATCACCAAGAACTTCGAGTTCCTCAGGTTGACCCTGT
Source organism: Nitrospinaceae bacterium (assembly GCA_965237905.1). Lineage (GTDB taxonomy): Bacteria > Nitrospinota > Nitrospinia > Nitrospinales > Nitrospinaceae > SZUA-226. The sequence goes on from OZ250172.1 coordinate 2,378,909, forward strand.
TCGAGTTTAATATTCCGTTCGAGCGGCCAGCCATTTTGGCCAGTCAGAGCGGAGACACCTTGACGCTCAACATCGGTTCGAGCGCCGCACAACGGCTGAACGGCAATACCAGTGATATCTCGGAATCGGTGATCGTGGAATCGGTGGGCGGCGGCGGTGTCATCGTTTATTCCGATCAGTTCAACGTGAACCGGACGGTGGCTTCAATCAGCCCGTTCTTCGGTGTGACCAAAATCGTCGCCGACGGCGGGGCCGGGAACGATGTCATTGATCTCAGTGGAATGACGGATACCGGTATCGTTGCTGAAATCGAGGGTGGTGAAGGCGATGATGTCATCACCGGCGGTTGGGGCGATGATGTGCTGATCGGCGGCGGCGGCCGGGATACGATCCGCGGGAATAAAGGAAAGGACGAAATCTTCGGCGGCCTTGGAAACGATATGCTTTTTGGTGACGACGGCGATGATTTCCTCTTCGGCGAAGCGGGGGACGATGAGCTGGACGGCGGCTTGGGCGCGGATACCCTGGACGGCGGCGTGGGCAACAATTTTTACACCCGAAGTGCTGGTGCAGACGTGTTTACCCTGTTGAATACGGGAAGCACGCAATTCATTGAGGGCAATGCGGGCACTCCGGAGCTGAATCTGACCGAGCTGTTCGGCGGCGGTTTTACGTTGCCGACTTCGTTTGACATATTCCTGAAGGATGGTTCCATCCTGGTGGGTTCCGGCGAAAGGCTGACAGGCGTCGCCGTCCACGATATTTTGAATGATCCTTTTGATTTCCTCATCCCCGACGACGTTCCCGACTTCTACGAACACCAGATTTTTGTGGAAGATGCTTCCGGGTTTGCGAAAATCGTAGGCGGCGAATTTTCGGACAACTTTTATGTTGTGGATACCCCGAATGCGATGACCCTGGATGGCGGCATCGGTGCCGATCATTATTTCCTGATCACCAGTGACGCGATCGGCAATTCGACCATCACGGCGACGATTGACGATCAGGGTGAAGGGCTGGCTGAGGCGAACACGATTGAAATCGTCGATCTGGATGAATTCGATGTACTTGATGTATTTGATGAAAACGGTGTGCTGATACCCGGTTTTAATTTTGCCAGTCATCAGGACGACGTCATCATTAGGGAAGATTCCATTATTCTTGATGCAGGTAGTGGCACTCCCGATACCATTACCTATGTGTCTCCCGCAGGTGTATTCAATACCGACCAACTCGTTATCAACGTTCGTACTCTCGGTATGGATGACTTGATAACGGTTGAAAGCACTTCGTTGACCGTACCGGTACGGGTCGAAGGTGGCGCGGGTGATGACAAGATCGTTGTCGGCGGTATTGCCGCGGGTATCGATGAAATCAAGTCGATCCTGCAACCCGGCGGTAATGGCAACGTAGGTTTCGGTCCCCTGGTTCTAGTGGGCGGCGCAGGTACCGACACGGTGGTGGTCGACGATAGTCAGGATACGTCCAATGATACCGGTAACATCGCGGCCTTCCTCGAAACCCGTGAAGTGGAGCCCGTGGACATGGGAGGTAGCACCAATTTTACCGATGATTTCGAGGTCGGCGTGATCAGCGGCCTGGGTATGAGATTTAAGGTTCAAGATGGTGTTGTGGACGATTTTGATGAGGATACCGTTGATGTCGATCCTATTTTCGATCCACTGCAGGAACAGGACGGCCGGATCGAGTTCGAAGGGTTTGAGATTGCCCAGGTATTGATGGGCGGAGGGAACGACATTTTCACCGTGGGCGGGGCTTTCAATCTCGATAATGACGATTCTCAAGCCGGTACTGCGGATCCGCTGATGAACACCACTACCAAACTCAGCGTACTGCGTCTTGCCGATGATCTCATGCTTGATTCCTCTGTGGGCATCAAAGAGAACCTCCATACCTTCTCCGGCATGACGATCGTTGATGGCGGATTGGGCGAAGATGACATCCGCGTCTTGCAGACCCAGGCGTTGAATCAGCAGGCGAGCCCGAACGTGACCACCACGGTAATCCAGAATGGTGATCGCGCAATCCCCCAGCAGGAGATTGTGCGCCTCGACATATTTGAAGACATCGGCTTCTTCGTGCTGGAGTTTGCCGATCGAAGTTTGGATGACAGCGACCCCTCCGATGACGAGGCCGTACCCGGCGCTCAGCAAACCGTAGTTCTTACTTACAAGTTTGATGGAACGGCTGAACAGCAAGAGAATCTCATCAAAGAAGCGTTGGCCGATCTGCGGTTGGTTGGCGGTCTCGACTTCGTTGATGAGGTCAACCTGTTGGGGACGCCGTTTGGGGACGCCAAACGTTCGTTCGAGATCAAGTTTTCGAGCCAGCTCAGCGATCTGCCGGTACTGCAGGTCTTCGACACACGCCTCCTGGTGGATGGCAACGCAGGTGATGACGTCATCAGCATCCAATCCATTGATCAGCCGACCTACGTACTCGGCGGCGGTGATAATGATGAACTCAATGCCAATGTCGAAATCGGCATTGGCGGCCCGATCCTCGATAATCCACCTACACCGTTGAACGAGCAGATCGCGCAGAAGGCGATCGCCAATGGTGTCATGGACCTCTTGACCCTGGACGGCGGGGAAGAGGGCGACCAATACCTGGTTTATCTGTTCGGTGGCGGTGTCAACTCACAGATCAACCTGTTCGATTCCGGAGCATCCACCGACGACTCCGGCCTCATCCTTGGGACTGATGCTGCCGATCTGTTCCTGCTGCGTGCCGCGGTTGCCGATGACGGCCTGGCCTTCGTCGCGATGTTGAAGCCCCCGGTTGTGGGAGATGCGGTCGACGTTGAGCGCATCAACTATCGCGGTTCCCTCGATTCGCTGGATCTCTTTGGCCTGGGCGGCGATGATGCTTTCGGTATCGATGACACACGCATCAACATGAATGTCTATGGCGGCTTGGGTGAAGACTTCTTCCAGATCGGCCAGCTTTACAAGTCGCAGCGTAATGCGGTGGCGGGTGTGCGGAATGCGGATGTGTTCACCACTATCGAGACCACCCGGGGATTCCTGTCCAACGGCATCACCGCGCCGATGACCATCTTCGGCGGCAAGAACAACGACGAATTCGTCGTTTTTCACAACCTGGCACCACTGGTGCTGAACGGGGATGATGGAGACGACAGTTTCCTGATCCGCGCATTCGCGTTGGTCGGCTCGCAGGAAGATCTGCGTGAGCGTACCGATGTCAGCGGCGGCGCCGGTGCCGACTTGATCCGCTATGCCGTTAACGCTCCGGTCAACATCGATGGCGGCGACGGCTTCGATACCGTGATTGTCATTGGAACCGAGTTCAACGATGATTTCGTGATTACGGAAGATGGTATCTTCGGCGCCGGACTCAATATTCAGTTCACCCGCGTTGAGACGGTGGAAGTAGACGGCGCCGAAGGTGACGACCGTTTCTTCATCCTCGGAACCAGCGCCGGCATTTTGACCAAGATTACCGGCGGGCTGGGCAGTGACACGTTCTTCGGCAACGGGCCGACCCCCGATGTGGTCAGTAACGATCTGTTGGGCCACAGTGGCTTGATCTCGCACAGTGTCGATACCGATCTCATTGACCCGGCAAGCAGTTTCTTCGCCGGCATCAAGGTGGAAGGGATTTCGGCCAACGTCGTCGATAACGACGAACCCGCGATCCGGGTGATTATTTCCGATGGCACCTCGGTCGTTTCTCAAATCGATGGCCTGTTCGACACCTATGGGATCGTGTTGGCGCGTAAGCCTGAGAATGGAGCCGAGGTAATCGTCACTTCCTTCGCGCCGCGTGGAATCCGGTTCACCTCGGATAAAGATGGCACCGTCGGCGATGGTGGCAAGTCGATAGCGCTTAAATTCACCGCCTTGACCTGGAATACAGTCCAGACGGTTTCGTTTGTTGCCGACGAAAGTGGTGATGCGGCGATTACCGTTATCGAGCCGGGGGGCATGGGCAGCGATGCGGTTCAAATCCTTGGGCTGGGTGCTACCGAGGGTACTTTCACCATTTCATCTGACAGCGATGCCGACGGTTTGATCAATTTCACTACGGCGGATATCTCATTTGATATTCGCGATCTGAATGATGATGACGAAGAAGACGCCCTTGATATGCTCGGTACGGATATTCAGAGTGCGCTGAATGCCAAGATCATGGGTTCGGGAGGTGTCATCGCTGATGTGACGCGGATCGGCAAGAGTTTTGTCATCACCTTCCTGAATACGGACGCGCTCGTCAATGGCGTCGATAAACTGGAAACGGATACAACGAATCTCACTGCAAACGATTTTATCGGCACCTCAGCGGGTTTCATCACTCACGACGTCTCCGTGGTCGGTGAGGGCGATTCCATCAGCGGTAAGTTCGTAAGTTCCGATGTTGACGGGCAACGTGCTGGAATGGCAACCGTGACGCCGGTGACCGACGGCGATATGATAGAAAATGAAGTGCAGTTCCTCTCCTTCGATGCTTCGGACGGATTTTTCTTCGTGAGCCTGGAGGATCCGAACAATCCGGGACAGATCCTCACCAGTGAGGAAATGCTGTTCATCCCGTTCGATGCGACCCGGGTCGGGGAGTCCATCAGTGCGGCTCTCAATGCGATGGCGGGTATCGAAGCGGTTGTCACCCACGTGGGTGCCACCGATCTCGATTACGAATATGAAATCGAGTTTATAGGCGTCAGCGCGAATACAGATATCAGTTTCCTGAGCGTCGATGACAGCAATCTGACCAAGGGTGAGCGCACGATCGGGATTGTCGGTGGATTGCCGCCGTGGGTTCTGGCGCAGGGCGACGACATTTTGCGCGGTGCCACGATCAAGATCATCGCTGGCGCCGGGATCGGCCAGACGCGCCTCGTTATCGAGAATACCGCCGACACGATCACGGTGGCCAACCCCTGGATTGAGCCGCTGGATGTAACCAGCCGGATCGAGATTCTCCGCTATGCCGGTGTGGTCCTGCCGGCTACGTTGGTGGAGATTGTCGGTGACGATGGTAAAGAAATTGATCTGCGCGAGACCGGTGGAGAAACCTTTGCGCTCGAAGCACCGGAGATTCACGGCTTTGTCGATGGAGACTTTGATTTCCTCGATGATGACAACACGCTGGGACTGGTGGACACGATTACCGTATCCCTGACCAGCGCGCCGACTAGCGATGTCACGGTGACTTTCGATTCGGACGATGCGTTCGATAATACGCAACTTTTCTTCGCGGTTGAGACGGCGGGCGGTCAGTTCCAGCTTATTGATGAAATAACGGGTCTCGTTTTTGACGATAACGACCTTGCAGCTAACTCCTGGAAAAACCAGCAGACCGTCTACGTTTTTGGCACAGACGACACTCTGACGGAAGGTTTCCATAAGGGTGTGCTGACCTTGACCGCCACCGGTGGCGGCTATAACGCGACCTCCTCCATCGTCGTTGATATCGGTGACAACGAGGTGGCGGGCGTGATGGTTATTGAAAACGATAACTCCACTGACGTCGTTGAAATCGATCCGCTTGCCTTCCCCATCGGGCTCGAGAGTCAAACTCAAAGCGGCAATGTATTTACGGGTAACGTTCTGACATTCGATTTTAATGTGAGTGGCTTGGCACCCGTGGGAGATGGGGTGCTCACGGTTTCGGGCATCGCCGATTTAGACCTCAGTTCTGAATTTCTCACGCTTGATGCCGAAGGCATCATTGTACAAAATCTGTTCGTGACGGGTGGGTCGCAAGGTGGGTCGGTGACGACCGACGTCAATTTGACAAAAGAACAGCTTGAGACTCTGGGCGCCGACGGCACGATCACCTTTACCGTTACACCGTCTGCGGCTGTGGGTAGCTTCATCACCGATAACGAACTGACATTGGATTTGACGTACCCCACCGGTGTCTTTACCGAAAATCAACCTCAAAGCGGCAATGTATTTACGGGTAACACTCTGACCTTCGATTTTAATGTGAGTGGGGTGACGCCTCAAGGCGATGGGGTGCTCGCGGTTTCAGCCATTGCCGACTTAAACTTCTTTACTGAATTTCTCACGCTCGATGCCGAAGGCATTGTTGTTCAGAATCTGTTTGTCTCGGGCGGGTCGCAAGGTGGTCTGTCGACGACCGAGGTCAGTTTTACCAAGGCGCAACTCGAGACTCTGGCGGCCGATGGCGTAATCACCTTTACCGTTACACCGTCGGCGGCTGTGGGTAGCTTTATTAGCAATAACAAATTGACATTGGATTTGACGTTCGGCACCGATGAGGTGTTCTCGAATTTTCCGACCAGTGATTCGTACCAGTTGGTGTTGACCAAGGCGCCAGAGATCGGGGAGACCGTGGAGGTTAACCTGTCCGCGGATCTGACCCGTACCCAGCGTGGTGCCGGGCTCCTGGGTATCCGGGCGTTCGAGCAGGAAGTCGTGCTGTCGAGCGATTCCCTGACTTTCGACACGAGCAACTGGTTCCTGCCGCAGGCGGTCACGGTCACAGCGTTGGATGACGACCGGGTGGACGGCAGTGATTCCAAGTCCTTCCCGACCCTGCTCGATCAGGCCAACAGCATCGAAGGTCCGCTCGAGATCACCGGCGGGCTCTCCGCAGACCGCTCCGCAGACCTCGAGCGCGAACCGGTGGTTCTGCCCGGCGAAACCAACTTCAAACCCTCTATCGGGACCGTGCAGGCAACTCCGCCGGGTGAAGATCCATCTTTTACCCTGACCATAGATCTGGATGAGATCATCGACGGCGCAACCATTATCGATACCCTGGTGAACGGTGGCACGGACGGTGTCACCAGAGTGACGACTAACACCAATGGCGATACCTTGGTGCAAGAAGTTCAGATTCTCACTATCGACGCAGTCAGCGGTAAATTCAAACTATCGCTCGACGGTGGAACGAACAAGACGGTCGACATCAACTACGATCCCTCCGATCTGGAAGCCGTCGCAACCGCTATCAAGAACGCCCTCCAGCCTCTTCCGGGATTCGAGATTGTCGATGTGACCGCTTCAGGGACCTCTTTTGTCATCACCTTCCTTGCTGGGGCCGATCATCCGCTCCTCGAGGTTTTCGATCCAGTTACTCCGATCGGCGATTTCGAAACAGGTACCTTTAGCGGTTGGGATACCACGGGTACAACCAGCATCGAGACGGCAGCCTTTGGCAGCGGCCCAACGGAGGGAACCTTCCAGGCCCTGCTCTCGACCTTCAATGACACCACCAATCCCACAACTAGTGATACCGACCTCGAGACGTTCCTGGGACTGGCGGCGGGCAGCTTGGACGGCTTAAACACTGGCGACGCCACCGAAGGTTCGGCCATCCGCCGCACGGTGACGGTACAGGCCGGGGACGAGCTTAGCTTTGATTGGAACTTCTTGACCGACGAGTTTACACCGGGCTCCCTTTCTTTCAACGATTTTGCTTTTGTGTCGATTGCGGGCACTGCCTCCGAACTGGCGGACACGAATAGTTTTTTCTTGGGGTCTCTGACTGTCGACTTTAACGAAGAGACCGGTTTCGATACGTTCACGCATACGTTTGCCACGGCAGGTACTTTCACCATCGGGGTGGGGGTGATCGACGTGGATGACACAGGTGTCGATTCCGGCCTCCTGGTGGACAATTTCAAGTTGGTGAGCACGGCAGAGTTTTTAACTCGCGTGGGCACTGAAGTCGATTTCGATCCATCGAATCATACTGAACAGGTGCTGACGGTTCACGGCAATGGAGGTAGCTTCAAGTTGAAGGTGGGCGCCAACCCCGCAACCGCTGATATCAATTTTTCACCGGATAACCCCTCGGTCATTCAAGCTCAGGTAATTGAGAACGCGCTCAATGCCGTTTTGGTCGGAAACACCGCCGACGTATCCGGTTCCGGATCGGTTTACGTCATTACATTCGACTCTGATCCGCTTGTGCCACTCACCGTTCTTGACGAAGATCTGCGGGTCGACGAGGTTCAGACTCTCACGATCAACGCCAGCAGTGGCGATTTCCGTCTGTCGCTGGACGGTGGCGTGACTTTCGCGCCTGATATATTAGACCCGGCTCTTACCAGTAGCGTGACCGAGACGGAGCTGGCGCAGGCGATCGAAGCTCTTGGTTTTACAGATGTGACGGTTGTGAAAGACGCGAATGATCCTTTCTACACGATCATCTACAATGGCCCGGGGGGTGAAGACGTGCCCCAGATCGAAGTGGTCGAGTCGACTCTCCTGCGCACGGTGAAGGAAGCGCTTGAAACCAACCTCAGTACGACCATTGATGGACCTGATGATCTGAAAGATTTCGCTATCGAGATTACCCAGGGCGATGGCAAGAACAAGATCCGCGTGATCATTGGAAGTAGCGATCCGAATAACTCACCTGATGGACTCATTCTTACTGTATCCCGTCCGTGGGAAGGCGGCCTGACGGATGAGGTTCCATCGGTACTTGGTTTGAGCGAGTTTACCATCGAGAAGGTCAACCGCAACCTCCTGGTCGATGAGAATGAAGAAACTGATTTCTTCTTCCTGAATGACACCGACAACGTGACATCCATTGGAGAATTGCCGACCGCAGAGCTCATCATTACTGCCGACCGGCTCCGGGGGCTGGGTATGGGCGGCGATCAGATGATCGGCGACAAACTGGTTGAAGGCGGAATTCGCTACACCGGCCTTGAAGAGTTGATTATCAATCTGGGTTCCGGTGACAACCGCATTGTGATTGAAGATACCCAGCCCGGCGCAACGACCATCAACGCGGGCGACGGCGACGACACCTTCTTCGTCAAGAGTCTCAGCGGCCACACGTTCCTGAATGGTTCGGCGGGCGCGGATGTGTTCAATGTGGACAATGGCACCGGCAAGCTCGAAGACATCAACGCGTTGCTCACCGTGACCGGGGATGTAGCGCAGGCGGTTGCATTGACCCTCGGCAAGGGCTCCGAACCTGATCTGATTGCTAATGTCGAAGGTGTCGATGAGGTTCAGCAGATCACCGTGGACGCAACCGACGGGACCTTTAAAGTCGGCTTCGTGATAGACGGTATGCGTTACTTTACGCCGGCACTCGATCATGCGGCCTCGGCGACGGGTCTCGAAGACGCCTTACAGCTCGTCCTCAATATGGCTTTTGGGGTTGATGGCGGTGGACGACCCGGATGATGAAGAACTGGGCACCAAGGACGTATTGGTCACGCGGGGCGGCAATGTTTACCGCATTACTTTTACGGATGAAATGGGCAACCAGGATGTCGCACTGCTCGACATCGACGATTTTGCGGATCCCAACGACCTGGCTCATCTTGGCCTCACCATGGAGAGCGGGGCCGTAGGCGATGTGTTGAATATCAACAACAGCGCAGACGACACGGACACGGTTGCGATCCTGACCGATACCTCGTTGACCGGGCTTGGCATGGGCGATATCGGTATTGAGGAAACCACCTTCAACGAGATTCAGACGCTTCGCCTCGATGCCACCGGCGGCACTTTCCGCTTGAGCTACACCAATGAGGATCTCGATACGTTCGAGACTGCCAATCTGAACTTCGATATTTCTGCGGCGGCTTTGCAGGCGGAACTGGAAACGGTGCTGGCGACTGCCTTGAGCCTCACACCCGAAGAGCCCATTGATAACATCCGTGTCGTCCAGAATGACGATGTCTACGTGTTCTACTTCCGTGGACTGTTGTCCAACGCGGATGTCGCTCCCATTGAGGTTGTTGAATTGGCCAATAACCTGACGCGTATCGAGGAGCTTCCGGGAGGAGACTTAACAACAGTAGTGCCTGGCGACCTTTTCACCACCACCCGCCTCGATGGTATTACAGCGGCCGCTCAAAACGAAATCCAGCAGTTACTCATAACGGCAACGGGCGGCACCTTTACGCTCGCCTTCCCGGATAATACGGATCCGGACGACATTACTGTGGAATTGCCTTTCGACGTAACTCGCGCGCAACTCCAGCTCGCACTCGAGGCGCTACCGGCCATTGTTCCGGGTGATGTCATCATCAGCGAAATTACGGGTGGATTCAATATCGAGTTTGTCAGCGAGCTGTCCTCGCAAAACGTGCCGGAAATGATCGTCGACAACCTTACCGATGGCACGGTGACGGTTAACGAGATACAAGCGGGGCTCGACACCGGGCTGAATAACGTCCAGGTAGTGACCGTCAACGCCTCGCAAGGTTTCTTCCAACTTCAGTTGTATGTCCCGTTGGTTCAGAAGACCCTGCTTACCGAACAGTTGGCTCATGATGCGAGTGCTGAGCAGGTGCGGAGAGCCCTGCAACAGGAGTTGGCACGGGAACTCAACGGTATCGCGGAGGGTGCTGACCTGAGCCGCACCCGTGAAGCCTTCAAGTCTGATTTCTCCGTTGCACGGATCGACAACGTCTACATCATCGGCTTCCAGGGCGTGACCCGTCAGATCGACGGTGGAGAGGGCGTCAGTCTCTTGAACGTGATCGGTGATGATGAGTTCAACGACAGCGGCTCTGCCGAGGTGCGCACGCGAATGGACGGCATCAACTACTACGGCATCGAGCAAATCAATCTCAATATGGGTAGTGGTACCGACATTCTGAACGTACAGGGCACCAGCCCGGGCAGTTTCAAGCTGGATCGCGATAATACCGTACACGCCGCAACCAATATCACCCTCGCCGTCGGTAACGACCAGATCTTTATCTCCTCGAATGCCGATCTCGATCACGCCAACATAAACGATGGCGACGTGTTTGAATTCCTGACCGGGCATCTGGACGATGTGTTGGGCAACTTGAATCTCGATGTCGGTACCGGGACTCACCGTTTGCTGATCAGTGATGAAGCGGCCACCGTGGGTGACGCCAACATCACGATTTCAGACATCATCACGACGCCAACGGGTGGGGATACATTTGATGATACTTCGGCCGCCGAGATCCAGGTCAAGGGACTTGCCTATGGCGATATCACCTACGGAGCGGACGCCAGTGCCAATTTTTACGATGGCATCATTTACTGGACGGGTTCCGGAGACGATACCATTTTCATCGACGGTACTCATGTGCGGGATGAAGCGGTAGAACGCACCACCACACTGCTCAATACCGGACTGGGTGATGACCATGTCACGGTCGACCTCGATGTCCTCGATGAATTCGATGAGCCCGAAGACGGCTTCTTTGTACTGCATACCATGGGCGCCAAGGTAGCACACACGCCTGTGGATCCAACTCTCAGTGACGGGATTGACGATCCCAGCGACGATGACACAGTCCGGGCATCTGAATCCACGTTGCCGCTGATCATTTTCGGCGGCCTCGGCAATGATGACATCATCGCCGGTCAGAACGAGGACATCGTTTTTGGTGACTTTGGCCGCGTGCAGTACCTCAATAGCATCGGCGAACTGATCGCGGTATTCGGCTTCGGCGCCCGCGATGACGTGATTAGCAGTCAGGTGATCGATCCGACCTGGGTCATTTCTCGCGACTTGAACCTCGGTGGTGTGGATATTATCGAAGGCGGCGAGGACGACGACATCCTCATCGGCGGCGCCGGGGGGAACAGCATCGGCGACTATATCGACGGCGATGAAGGCGATGACCTGATCTTTGGTGATGCCGTTCGACTGGAACGCAGGGACACGGATGTCACGGTGGTTGGCGGAGAACCCGGCAGTATCACTAATCCACGCTTCCAGACACTGGAAGGGCAGGTGATTTACACCCGTAACGATATTCCCGCATTCCTGCAGGGACTCACCCCGGCAGAGTTTGGTGAACTGAACGGCAGTAACGTCGGCGAGGTGTTGGTCGATGGCGTATCACGTGATATTCGCCACCAGGACGGCACACTGGTAGCCGCTTGGAACGAATACGAGATCGTTGAACTGTACCACAGCTTTGACATCGAGGCGGGGATGGTACCCGGGCTTGAGGACAGCTTCGGCGACGATTACATCGCGGGTGGCGCAGACCACGACGTGATCTTCGGTCAGCTCGGCGACGATGTGATTCAGGGTGACGGTAGTATTGAGAGCGCGGTAGGTGCGGAGACCCTCGCAGATAACCGGGTTGCCGCGGCACAGGCCGGACTCAATCCAGTAGGCGCACGGCGTGTTGATGCCGGCACGAGCATTCTGCCGCCGGAGCTTGTCGGTTTGGTTAACCAAATCCTCGATATAACCGCCTCCTTCGAGACGGCAGAAGACGGCGACGACTACATCGAAGGTAACGGCGGAAACGATACGGTCTTCGGTAACCTTGGGCAGGACGACATCATCGGCGGCAGTTCCAGTCTGTTCACTTTGAATGACAGTTCACTCAGGCCCGATGGCGACGGAGCGGATTTCCTCTTCGGCGGGTCGGGCGAGCGCATCGATCGTAATCACGATATCACCGATACGAACAAAGACACAATCGTTCTGGATGATGTGCATGCTCGTGATTCGGATGTCATCGCCGGCGACAACGCCAATATTTACAGGATTGTGGGCACTGGCGACATCACACCGCCCGGTGAAGCTACAATTCCAGGCACGGGAGATACCGGCGGGTTCCTCGATTTTAATTATGATGCGGTGCGCGAAGCGCAACGGATCATCGTTCGCGCGGTGGAACTGCTCGACTACACCCTCGGCGGACCGGATTTCGATATGGCGAGTGCGGCCACAGATATTGGCGCGGGCGATGAGATCCATGGTGGATCCGGCGACGACTTCATCTACGGCATGGTCGGCTCGGATGTCCTGTTCGGTGACAGCGAAGATGACGACATCATTGGTGGCTGGGGCTTAGAATGGATTTCCGGCGGCACGGGTGACGATGGCGTGTTGGGCGATGGCGGCCGGATTTATACGAGCAGAAACAGTACTATTTTCGGGGAGTCGCTTTTCGGGATTGCTGCCTTGAGTGCCGTGGATGTTGAGATCGACACGCCGGGCAATATTCAGGAGGCGATCATCAATGTGAATGGCCAACTTAAAAAGACGGTCGACCTCACGCCATTTAACGTTGACCCGAGTAGTTTGCAGGATGCCTTGTTCAATCCGATGTATGCCGACGATATCATTTATGGCGGTCTGGGTGGTGACTTCCTGCACGGTGGTGCGGGAGACGACGCGATTTCCGGTGCCGAGGCGCTTCCCATTTCTGCGGCAGTAGTGTACCCGGACAACGACATGACCGATAATGCACGCACCGACGGCGTGGTGATCACCCTCGGTTATGACACTCCATTCAATTCCGGAAATATTCTGGGCGCCGATGCGCTCAGGGCGGAAGAGTTTGCCGCTTACGATGAATTCAATCCACGGACTAAGATTCTGGTAAATGTGGATGGCGATCTTCTGGATTACTTCCTCAACTTTGATGAAACCGAGGGTCCGGTAGCTCCAGGCAGCCCGAGCAAGTTTACGGATGGCGATGACCGGATCTTTGGCGATCTCGGCAACGACTGGCTGGTGGGCGGTACGGGTCGAGACACATCGTACGGTGGGCGTGGCAACGATCTGATGAACGCCGATGACGACCACAATACCGCCAGTGGGTTGAATGATGTTCCCGATGGCCCTGAGTACAGTTACGAAGATCGGGCTTTTGGTGGCGCTGGCCGGGATGTGCTCATCGCCAATACCGGTGGCGATCGCCTGATCGACTGGGTTGGGGAATTCAACAGTTTCCTCGTACCCTTTGCACCTTTTGGCCCGCCGACCGTTAGTAGAGCTCCGCAGCCACAAATGGCGGAATTTCTGTATGATCTTTCCGAGAGCGACGGCGCGGATCCAACACGCGCGGCGGATACCGGTAATGCGGTTAATCGCAACGGCGAGCCGGACGGGGAACTGGGTGTGGTCCTGCAAAAAGATGATGACTGGGGTGATCAGACCGGTGGGCCGGCTGATCCGCAAGCAGGCAATATTCCGGGCGGCAAGCGGGATATTCGGGGAGGTGCCGATTTTAATTCGGGTACTGCGAGCAGCTTTTTCGCTGATAGTGGCACTTGGACGGTGAGTGGCGGGCGTTTTGAAGTAGCGCCTGAAATCCTGGGAGCGGATGCGGTCAGCGTTTATATGGTCAACGAGTATCTGCCCAACTATTTTGAGCTCAAGGCCACCATCAATGCCGGCAAACCCACAGCCGGATTGAAATCGAATGCGTATCTGATTTTTGATTACCAGAGCGAGACCGATTTCAAATACGCCGGGGTCAATATTTCCAACGACAAAATGGAAATGGGATACCGTGATGCCACCGGTTGGCACGAGTTGGTGCAAACCTCTGCGAAGCTCAGACCGAACACGGATTATGAACTGCTTCTGGCTCTGAATGGTACCGCTGTCACACTGGTGGTGGATAACCAGGATGTCTTCAATTACGTTTATGCACCTCGCGTCGATGCGGACGGGTTCAGCTATGGATTGAACGCCGGCATGGTGGGTATCGGTGCTCTCAATTCAGTGGCGCGTATTGATAATGTCAAGGTGCAGGTCCTGCCGCCGGAGATCACGTTTGAGGACACTGATGATTTTACCACTGCGGCGACGCTGCTCACCGGGGCGACTACGGGTGATTGGCAGGTCGTTAATAATCGTTATCAGGTGGATGCGACATCTATCGAGTTAGCCCAAAGCCTGGCCGGGTTGACGGTGGACGGGTCGAGTTTGATCCGGCTGGAAGGTGTGTTGAACACCGATGGTATTGCGGGATATGTGTTCGACCGTTACAGCGCCACCGATTTTAAATTTGCTGCGATTTCGGCAACGGATGATCAGGCTATCATCGGTCACTATGCGAGACAGGGATGGGTCATCGATACGGCCGCCAACTGGGTGATCAACGACAATCAGGATTACGACGTTGATGTGACCGTCAAAGGTTCCACGGTGAGTGTCCTGGTGAACGGCCAAACCGTGGTCAGTCATGCCTTCAACGCAGTTGCAGTGGACGGCGAGTTTGGCCTTTTGGCCAAAGACGGAATAGCAAGTTTCGATACGGTGACTTTCGGTACCGACGATCCGGCATTTGGCGGAGTAGGAGAAGCAGCTCTACTGGCGGCGCAGTCGGCGGGTGAGTCGGTGGCGACGTCGACCTTGACGCACGGTCAGCTGGAGAAGATATTCGACGCGGCGGTTACCCGGTGGACCGGAGTTGGGTATATCGATCAGGCCCGGTTGGCGACTTTGGATGATCTGGAATTCTACATTGCCGATATGGTCGGATTGGCCCTGGGCCGATCTTCCGGCAACCGGATCTTTATCGATCCCAACGCGGCGGGTCACGGCTGGTTTGTCGATGAGACACCGGATGCCAATGAGGAGTTCCTATTAAGCAGTAACGGTTGGGTGGCGAAGCCCAATAGCGCGGCTTATGGCAAGATGGACCTGCTGACAGCGGTCAGCCATGAGATAGGCCATTATCTGGGACTGGATCACGACGATGCCACTTCTGATACCTCGGTGATGAGCGATACCCTGCAGTCGGGTTCCCGGTATGTGGGAGAAGAGTCCAGCTACCGGCATATGGGAGAAGATACCCTTCTGAGCAGTGCATTCTTTGCGGCAGGTTCAGCCTTCCTGGAAGAGACGTTGGGCTTGACGGGCGAGTCGGAGGACGAGGAGGATGGCTCAGAGGAGACTCTGGCGCTGGTCTTTGACGAGGAATCCGGTGAGTTCAGCGAATCCGAAGCCACCAGTGATGATGATGAATGGTACATCGATAATGGCGATGTGGAGCCGGATGAGGATGTATACGCCCTATTGGATCTGGAGGATGAGGATTTCACCCAGCTGGCCGGCTTGAGCCTGAATGACACTAACGGCCAGAGTGATTCCAGAATCAATTGGAATGGTCAATTTACGGGATAAAGTAAAACACAGAAGAATCTCGCGGGCCTCTATCAGATTTTATAGAGACCTTTAAATCTAATCATAATAAGTATTTTTTTAAATAAATTTACGTTAACTATACATTTCTTTTTGTAAAAAATTCGCGGAACCCAATTTCCTTGACATGTTGTTAAGGAATTTGCTAATTTGTGTATCAATTCAATCCGTTATAAATAGAAAGCTTATCTTTAAGTTTTGGTTACCCCTTTTGGGGCGTGACGTGTGTTTGGGAGAGTTCCTTGTAGAGTTTAACGAGGTTCACCTTTAGCTTTTTTGAGCAGCTGAAGTTCCTATTATTTTTTAAGTATTATTAAATTTTTTGGGAGAAAACTTATGGCAGAGCAAAAAGCTCAGGCAGTAGCCGAGCAAAAAGAAAAGAGTGAATCGGGGAAAGCAAATACCACGTCGAACGAATTTTTAAATTCGCTGACACTTAAGTGGGATGATTCGAAGATGCAGACCACTTACGCTAACGTGGTGAATGCGTCGAGCACCCGGGAAGAGGTTTCAATTTTCTTCGGAACCAACCAATCCTGGAACATCTCTGAAGATCGCGAATTGGCCATTCAGTTGAGCGACCGTATGGTGCTCAACCCTTATGCCGCGAAACGTCTGCTGGTGTTGTTATCCCGGATTGTCAAAGAATATGAAAACCGTTTTGGGACTTTAAAATTGGACGGGGACACCAAGTAAATTGAACCGTCGAAACCATCTTTTAAAAAAAAGGTGGGACATCGATTTCGTCATCCCCGCCCTTGGGCGGGGATTTTTTTTATAAAGAGGATATTTGATCAGTCCATAAGGTTTACGTTATGAAGTCAAAATTTACATCGGGAGAAAAACCCGAAAAGAGCAACGGCCTAAATGATTCCCAGTTATGGAAGGAATTTTCCAACGCCAAAACTTCCAGCGAGTTTGCCCATCATTGGTTGAGTCTGCAATGCCGTTACCTTCCCGGAGTGCTTCGTGGAGTCGTTGTGCTGGGAGATCCCAAGACTGATTCTTATGCGCCTGCCGCTTTTTGGCCACAGAACTCCAATGGAAATCTAAATTTAACCCGTGTTGCTGATTTTGCGATTGAGCAAAAAAAAGGTGTGCTGCATGAAGGGGGTTCCAAGAATGGGAAAAATAATCGAAAAGGGGAAAAGAATTCATTTATGGCCTATCCCTTTTTAATCGACGAAAGCTTGTACGGAGTGGTTGCGGTAGAGGCCCATACCTCCGATGAGAAGGAAACTCAACAAGCCATGCGGCAGTTGCAGTGGGGGACTTCCTGGATGGAAGTGATGATTCGCAGGCAGTTTAACCAAAACACGTTGCCTGACCGAAAACGCCTGAGCACGGTTCTCGAATTAATCGCCAGCGGCTTGGAAAATGAACAATTTAAAAAAGCTGCCAACGCAGTGGTCACTGATATGGCTGTTCAACTGGATTGCGAGCGCGTCAGCCTGGGGTTTGTCAAAGGGAAATTCGTAAAGGTTGCCGCGTTATCCCACAGCGCCAAATTCAGCAAAAAGTCGAACTTGATTCGGGATATAGGCCATGTCATGGATGAGGCGATCGATCAAAAGTCCATGATTATTTTTCCTCCCATGGATGAGCAGACTCCATTAATCCATCGGTTGCATGCCGACTTAAACGACAAAAATGGGGGCGGAGGGGTTTGTACGGTACCGTTGAGTTCGGGAGATAAAGTGTTTGGCGCGTTGACTTTTGAAAAAACCAAAAAAAAGCAATTTAGCGAACAGGATGTGCATCTCTGTGAAACCGCCGCCCACATGGTGGGTCCCATTTTACATATTAAGCGCAAAGAGGATCGATGGATATTGACCAAGGTGTTAATCTCCCTAAAGAATTTTTTAGGAAAACTGGTGGGACCCCGGCATTTGGGTTGTAAGATGGGATTCATCATTTTGACGGCCCTGGTAGTTTTCTTTTATTATGCGATGTGGGATTTTCGAATTGCGGCAGACACCAAAATTGAAGGGGCCGTCCAGCGAGTCGTGGTGGCCCCGGTGGAAGGATATATCCAGAATACGTTTGTGAGACCGGGGGACGTTGTAAAAAAAGGTGACTTGATTTGTGAACTTGAGGATAAAGACCTGATTGTGGAAAGAGTTAAATGGGAAAGCCAGATCAATCAGTATCAAGGACAGTACCGGGATGCGTTGGCTAAATACAACCGAAGTGAAATAAAAATTTTGAAGGCTCAATTGAAACAGGCGGAAGCCAAACTGGAATTAATCCAGAAGCAATTGAACCGAACCCACATTTACTCCCCCTTCGACGGGATTATCGTTTCGGGAGATTTGAGCCAATCCCTGGGTGCGCCGGTGGAACGGGGCGAAGTGTTATATCAATTGGCCCCGCTGGATGAGTACCGGGTAGTTCTGGAAGTGGATGAAAAGGATATTGCGGAAATCCAAACCATGATGCGCGGAGAGTTGGTATTGACGGGGGCGGTCAAGGAAAACCTCCCCTTTATAGTGAAAAAAATCACCCCGGTCTCGGAAAACCGGGAGGGAAGCAATTTCTTCAGAGTGGAAGCCCAGTTACTGGAACATCGAGATTATCTGCGGCCAGGCATGGAGGGAGTAGGTAAAATCAATGTCGGTGAGCGTAAATTAATCTGGATTTTAACCCGTGAAATGATTAACTGGTTCCGATTAAAAATCTGGACTTGGTGGCCTTAATCGAAAGGGTGATTTATGTCTGTTGATGCGATGTTCAGCCCTTCCTGGTACCGGGTCGCAAATCTACAACCCCGCCTACGCAGTCATACCCAAATTCACCGTCACCATTACCGTGGAAAAATATGGTTTGTTCTTCAGGACCACTCGAGCGGAAGTTATCACCGGTTCAGTCCTCCTGTTTATTATATTATCTCGCAGATGGACGGCACGCGAACGTTTCAGGAGATCTGGGATCGCGCTGTTGAGCATTTGGGCGACGATGCCCCCACCCAAGATCAGATGATACGGTTAGCGGGCCAGCTTCATTCAAACGATACCCTGTTGTGTGATGTGCCGCCGGATACGTTCGAGTTGTTTCAGCGTCATGAGTCTCATCAGAAAATGAAATGGAAGCAGTGGTTCCTGAACCCACTTTCCTTGCGCTTCCCCTTCTTCGATCCGGAACGCCTGCTGAATCAAATGTTGCCTTGGGTTCGACCATTTTTCGGTTGGTTCGGAATTTTTATATGGTGCGCAGTCGTAGGATACGCTTTGTACCTTTCCGGATTGCACTGGGATGGTTTGACGAAAAATGTGAGCGATCGGATTCTTACTCCGGAAAACCTGCTACTGCTTTGGCTCGTGTACCCCTTGGTAAAGTTGGTGCACGAATTTGGACACGCCTTTGCTGTTAAAAACTGGGGTGGGGAAGTCCATGAAATTGGAATCATGCTTCTCGTGTTCATTCCGGTTCCTTATGTGGAGGCGTCCAGTGCCTCCGCATTCCGGGAAAAACATCGGCGCATGATGGTGGATGCCGCTGGGATTGTAGTGGAGTTGTTGTTGGCGGCAATCGCTTTAGTAGTTTGGGTTAATGTGGAGCACGGGATTGTTCATGCCATTGCCTATAATGTGATTTTAATTGGCAGTGTGTCCACTCTTTTTTTCAACGGCAACCCTCTATTACGGTTTGACGGTTATTATTTTCTTGCCGACGCTATTGAAGTACCCAACCTTGGCTCCCGCTCAAATAATTATCTCGGGTATTTGATTCAGCGGTATGGTTTTGGAGTCCGGAACGCCAAATCTCCGGCAAATACATCTGGGGAACGTTTTTGGATGTTCTCTTATGGAATATCCTCCTTTTTCTACAGGATGTTTATTGTTGCGGTGATTGCTCTGGTCGTTGCTGAAAAATTCTTTATTGTCGGAATCCTATTAGCCAGCTGGGCGTTGACCACCATGATCGGGGTGCCTCTTTATAAAAGACTTAAATTCCTATTTTCAAGTCCCTTGATTAGCGGGAATCGAGCTCGGGCAATAGTGCTCACCACAAGTTTTGTTGTATCGTTGCTGGGTTTTATATTTTTTGCGCCTTTTCCCTATGCAACTCGGGCGGAAGGAGTGATTTGGCCGCCGGAACATTCCCTGATACGGGCTGAAACTGATGGATTTTGTCGAGAAATTCTTGTGAAGTCCAACCAATGGGTTCAACAGGGAGATACCATCATGATCAGCGAGGACCCCTTGTTGGATGCCGAAAAACGCATTCTGGAAGCGCGCCTGCAAGAATTGGAAGCGCGCTATCTATCTTTGCGTTACACGGAACGAACCAAAGCGCTGATTCAAAAAGAGGAAATGGTTACTGTTAAAAAGCAATTAGACCGCATCCAAGAGTTGGAAAGCCGGTTGACTATTCGTAGCCAGGCTAAAGGAAAACTGATTCTTCCCCGGTTGGAAGATATGAAGGGCCGCTTTCTCCATAAGGGAGAATTGATAGGGTATGTGGTCGATTTTCCCTTGAATACAGCTCGAGTGGTAGTACCTCAGGATAATATCGGTTTGGTAAGGGAACAAACGGTCAAAATACAGATTCGCTTGGCAGAAAGTATCGGAAAAGTTTCTGAAGCGATGGTTTTGCGGGAGGTTCCCGCGGCTACAGTGAAATTGCCGAGTGTGGCCTTGGGTTTTGCGGGAGGCGGCGAGGTCCCCGTTGATCCGCGGGATGAAGAAGGGACTAAAGCCTTTGACTCGTTTTTTCAGTTGGATTTGACTTTATCCGACCAGAAAAATATACGATATATTGGAGAGCGGGTTTTTGTGCGTTTCGATCATGGCAGGGTTCCCTTGGCGGAACAGTGGTACTACTTCTTTCGACAACTGTTTTTAAGAAAGTTCAGTGTTTAAATGTTTATCGCTGAGTGGGAGCGTCCCAGAACCAATTTGGAGCTTTACCCGGAAAAAAAGTGGGAAGAGCCTAATTTGCTGGAACGAATTTTTTTAAAGGGTAGCCGGTATTTCCGGAAAGGGCCTTCCCTCTCACAGATGTATGAGTTTGCCCACAGGGTGGAGAGGGCGGGGAAGGAATTCCAACACATTTCTGAAAAGCAGATTGCTCTATGTTCAAAAAAAATACGGACTGACCTTCATAAAAATGGATTCAAACCACAGTCCGTAGTCCAAAGTTTTGCTCTGATTCGCGAAGTTTCCCGTCGAACTCTTGGAATCCAGCATTACCCTGTACAGATCATTGGCGGCTACGTCATGCTGAATGGTATGATTGCCGAAATGGAAACCGGAGAGGGCAAAACCCTGACAGCAACTCTTCCCGCCTGTACTGCAGCCCTGGCCGGGATTCCCGTTCATCTTATTACGGTCAATGATTATCTGGTGCAACGCGATGCGGAGTGGATGGGACCGGTTTACCGAGCCCTTGGGTTGAAAGTGGGAACCATTTTGGAGGGCATGGATTTGCCAACCCGCAATGAAAGTTATAATGCGGATATTACTTATTGCACCAACAAACAGCTCACTTTTGATTACCTGAAAGACCGTTTGGTTTTTGGCAACAAACGCGGCCATCTCCGGATGAGTATTGACCGATTGAATGACGATGCTTCGAGTATGAGTAAACTTCTTCTAAGAGGTCTTCATTTCGGAATTGTCGATGAAGCGGACAGCGTTTTGATTGACGAAGCTCGAACCCCTCTGATTATTTCAAAGACTACCGACAACAATATATCCGATCAGATGTGTCACCAAGCCCTTCAATTATCCCAAGAAATGATTTTTGGGAGCGACTTTTTAATTTTGGAGCGAGACCGTAAAATCGAGTTCACCCCAAACGGCCAAAACCACGTGTTGCAAATGGCGAAGGATCTTGGGGGATTATGGAAAGGACAATCACGTAGTTTAGAACTGGTGAGCCAGGCTTTAAGCGCCCGCCATTTGTTTATAAAGGACAAGCATTATCTTATCCAGGACGAGAAGATTGTAATCATTGATGAGTTCACCGGGCGGGCCATGCCGGACCGGTCTTGGGAACGGGGTCTGCACCAAATGATTGAGGCAAAAGAAGACGTTCCCGTTACCGGCCTGAGAGAGACTCTGGCTAAAATCAGCTATCAGCAATTTTTTCGAAGATATCTGCGTTTGGCAGGTATGACAGGGACTGCGGATGAAGCATCGAAGGAGTTGGAATCTGTCTACCATCTGAAGGTAATGAAAATACCCACCAATCGCAAAGCTCAACGGGTTTTTCTTTCCACGCGATCTTTTTCAAAAGCTGCGGACAAATGGGCGGCCATTGCTTCCCGAGTCGAACACATTCATGCCTTAAAGCGCCCGATTTTAATTGGAACCCGATCCGTTTCGGATTCCGAGCTGATCAGTTCTTTATTGTCTGAAAAAAAAATTCCGCACCAAACTTTGAATGCAAGACAGGATACGGACGAAGCGAAAGTCGTCGAGCAGGCCGGGCAGGCGGAGCGCATCACTGTAGCAACCAATATGGCCGGGCGGGGAACCGATATCAAGTTGGCCCCAGGAATCGCCAAGCTGGGAGGTCTTCACGTCATCGCCAGCGAGCCTCATGAAGCCGGGCGGATTGACCGTCAATTGTTCGGCCGTTGTGGCAGGCAAGGCGATCCGGGAAGCTATGAGTTGTTTTTTTCTTTGGAAGATGAATTGGTGCAGAGCCATGGTCCTATTATAGCCCTGATGCGTTTGCTTCGTGTCTTCAGGATTAACAGGAATACGGGAAGTTCCTGGGTCGATAGGATGATTTTATACTGGACTCAAAGATTTGCCGAACGCCATCACGCGAGGATTCGGAAACAATTACTGAAAATGGATCAACAAGTTAATAAGATGTTGGCTTTTTCAGGTCAATCGGAGTGAATATATGATTCGAATTCTTTTGTATTCGGTGAGTTTTGTATTTCTTTTTTTATGTTTTGCAGTTCCTGCGTTTACGGCAAAGAAAGATGATCTGGATTGCGTGATCGAGCCCTATATGACGGTCGAGCTCAGCAGTTCCGTGCAGGGCGTTTTGGAAGAAGTTTTGGTCAAGCGGGGAGACTCTGTTAAAAAAGGCCAGGTGCTGGCGCGGTTAAAATCCGGTGTTGAGCAGGCGGGTGTTAATCTGGCCAAGGCGCGGGCGGAAAGTATGACGGAAATTAAGGTTAACAGCGAAAAATATGAATTGAGTAAGCGTACTCTAAAGCGCGTCAGAGAGTTATATCAGAAAAAACTTGTTCCCTCGAATGAGTATGATGAAGCGTCAACTTCTGTAGTCGTGGGAGAGCTGGAAGTTTTATTGGCTACAGAAGGCCATCATATCGCACAGTTGGAATTAAAGCGCGCTGAAGAGATTTTAAAATTGAGAAATATTGTCAGCCCTATAGACGGTGTGGTGGTCGAGCGCTATAAATCGCCCGGGGAATTTGTGGAGGATCAACCTTTATTGAAGCTGGCGCGGGTGGATCCTTTATATGTTGAAGTTATTGTTCCCTTATATTGGTTAGGGAGGATCAAAAATGGAATGGCTGTCCAAGTGTATCCTGAAAAACCTGTGGGAGGATCTTATACAGCCAAAGTTGTCATTGTCGATCCTGTAGTCGATTCGGCAAGCGGAACCTTTGGGGTCCGTCTGGAACTTCCGAACGACAACTACAGGATACCCGCAGGGTTGACCTGCGATGTTAAATTTCCTCGAAACCGAAGAAAATAAAACGGTTGTAAGTTTCGCCGCCTTTTATGGGCGGTCATTCATTATCCTCTAAGAAGAACCCGCCGATGAAGGTTTCTCCCGGATCATTGAACTGAGCAGGTCATAGATTTCGATGACCATTCGGTTGAACATGCCCGCCAGGGGTAATAGTGTGAGCCCGAATAAAGGGGCCATCAGGCTGAGACTGATTTCCACCAGACGCCGGGTATTTTTCTGATCCCTGGATCCGTCCAGAGACCAGAACAATATAATCGCCAAATTGAACAACCACAAAAGCCGAGGCAGATAAGGCCGAAGCGAAGAGGTTATTCTCAAATCACTCCCCTCCACCGCCTCACCAATCAAGGCCGTTGCATCATTTCTCAGGGAAGACATTTCGGCTGAAAACGGTGAAAGAGGGTGGTCGGGATGGATCCCGGCTTGGGTCAACACCACAAACAGCTCCCTGTGCCCGGATAGAAGGTCCAATCGATGAAACTGGAGGTCTAAAAACCGGGCTTTGAAGCTCCGCGTCCGGCTGCAGGTCTCCCGATTGCGGACTTCTGCATCCCGCTGGGAGCGGACAAACACCTCCAGAATCATCTCTTCCTTGGATTGAAAGTAATAATAGGCATTCCCTACGGAAACCCCCGCCTGTTTGGCAATATCCCGCATCGTGGTTCCGCTGTACCCCTTTACCCTAAATTGCTCCAGAGCGGCCTTCAAGATGAGTTCCTTGGTTTTTTGAGCTTTTGCAGTTTTTTTAGAAGCGGCAGAAATCATGAGGTTTTCCATGTTTAAAGTTGAACACGTTCATATTATAAGTTCAAATAAATCAATAGTCAATTAAAATATTTGAACATGTTCAAAAAAAGACTTCCAATTCTATTTGAACTGATTATAATGGATTCATCAGATTAATACTTTCCGTATGTAATGGAATTGAATTTAGGAAGGGGAGGAAGCCTTTCCGGCCGATTTGAAGCATTTTTTCACTTCCCCTATTGAGGATGAAAGGAGGGCCCAATGAGAGATTCCAATCAGCCTGTATTAAGTCCCGTTTGGGATGACTTCCCCATGGGTCTAGTGGCCTTGAAACCCAGATTAGAGCCGGTTACGGGCGATTTGTCCCCAGCCATTGCCAGGGGAAAGTTGATTCATACCCTGAAAAACGCTTATTCCGGAGAGCTGGGAGCCATCAACGCTTACACAGGTCATCGAAAATCAGTGAATGATCCTGCTGAAAAACAGATGATTTATCGAATCGAGGTGGAGGAAATATACCATCGTGAGCGGGTTGGAGAAATACTTTCCGCTCTTGGAGAAGCTCCGTTCGTTCATCAGGATACGGCAATGGGGTGGGTTGGAAAAACGCTGGGATATTTGTGTTCGTTGAGTGGTTGGTTTGCCCCTATGTATGGGGCGGGGTTGCTTGAAAGCCGAAATATAAAAGAATATGAAGAGGCGGCGCAATTTGCCCTCGCGGCGGGTCATGTCGAATTTCTGGATGATTTGTTGACCATGGCGGAGGTGGAGTGGGAGCATGAGAAATTTTTTAGAGAGAAATGCCGCTCTCATTTTCTCTATCATTGGTTTCCAAAGTGGCAAACGCCTCCCGCCAGGGAGACGATACGCGAACCTTTTAAATGGGTAGAATACCCGGAAGGTCAACTGAGCCATCAATTAAATATCGAAGATTTTATCCTGTGATCGTCTAATGAGAAAAAGAGACCCGATGTTGTTAAGGAGAGGGGGGATACGATTTCCGGTAGAATCCTAATGAAAGGGCGGTTTGGTCCGGCGTTCCATTTCCTCTTCCGTCAAGTTCATTCTCCCCTTTAAAAAGAGAAGTTTGTTCTCAGCAATGGAAATGGCCTGCTGGTTCCCGGTTTGCTTTCCGAGTTGCAGGGAGAGGGCAATTTCTTTGAGGGATTTATCCCATTCCTTCATGTGTTCATAAACACTGGCCAGGTTGAGGTGCGCCTGCAGGTGGCCGGGATTCATGGCAATCACTTTGCGGTAATGCTCCGCGGTTTCCGGTAATTTTTGGAGATACCAATACTCCAGGGCAATTTTAAAATGAATCTCGGGATCGGTGGGTTTCAATGCCGCCGCTTTTTCGTACTCCAGAATGGCCAACTCATTTTTAAACGATTTGCCATAAGCAGAGGCCAACCCCAGCCGGGCGTCAAGGTGCTTGGGATCTACTTCCAGTGCCTGTTGATAGGCCGCAATCGCTTCTTTGCGTTGGTCCCATTCTTCATAAACCGATCCCATCCGGTAATGAGCCGGAACAAATTTGGGATCGATTTCCAAGGCCTTGTTGAGAATTTCAACCGCTTCTTCGAATGCGCCGATTTCCTGTTTTTGAAAAGCGCGCTGAGTCAGCTCTCCAGGATCGGTAATTTCACTGGGGGCTGCGGGATCTTCAACGCTCCCCTCGCATCCCGCCAGGATCAGAACAAACCCTAAACAAAGAATCTGGAAATTTAGTTTTGACATGGGAATTCCTTTGGCCCGCCTCTTCAGTGGGTGGGACCGCGATGGAACCCCCTGAGGCGGAAATTTTCAAGTAAGGGGATTATAGATTAAACGTGGCAATATTCGAGTCCAAACTCATTCGAATCGTTAATTATTTTGAATATTATTTGGGTGGAGATCGACACCGCTCTTGGCACTCCCTCCAATCGATTGCCAACAAGTTTGAAAAAAGTTGTAAAAAATACTTCCCCTCTCCCTTGGACTCCTTATACTAATATTATCGATTGTTGCAGGGAGTGCGTTTACCCGTCAGTTCTTACTGTGAATGGGAGGTTGGAATGAGTCGAGCCATGAAGTTTGCGCATCTGGATACGAAAGACATCGAAACCACGGAGTCGTATTTTTTCGACCGGTTTTTAAGTGCCCGCATCGATAGCGGGAACGAATCGAACGAAGGCTACGATCTGATTCTGGAGTTGGGGAGGGATAACGATTGGCACGATCAAAACTGGTCGGCAATCAAGGAAAACGATTTGAAATACGATGAGGACGTGAACCAGTACATCACCCTCACCCTGGCGGAGTTGGCGAGTCCCCAGACCCTTCCTTTGATCAACAAGTACCTGGTGAGCCTCGAATCCGATATCGGGCAGGAGGCGGTCAGTTTTGACGATCGCGCTAAAACGTATCTGGCTTACAAGGTCAACGCCGACTTCCTGCTCCTCAACCTCGGTTTATTGAATTCCGATTCCAACTTGTTGGGAGATGCCTATTTCGACAAGGGCGAGACCTATTATTATTCCGCCGCATCCAGTTTAAAGGCAATCAAAGGCGGGCGCTCCGGGTTGTCGGACGTGATGGAAAAACTTTCCGAACGGTTCGGAAAGTATGTTGAAATATTGAGAGCCATGAAAAACCAGCACGAAAATTATTTCAGCTTCCATGTCCGCATTCCGGATACAGAATTGAAACGATTTGAGCATGAATTGGCTGTGGAGGCCGCCAAACGGCACGATCCCCCGTTGTTGCCCTAAATACCCTTCTACGGCGAGCATCCCTCCCTTGTTTTTCTCCTGAATAATGAATCTTTCGCTATCTCAAACCAATCTTAATAATAGACGACTCTGAATTATGTAAAGGCTCCTGTGTGAAAGGAGGGCCTTATGACCCCGTCCATTTCTCCATCCAACCATTTTGAGTTTGTAATTATTGGCGGCGGCACAGCATGTATCTGCTTAAGCGCTACATATTACCCCTTCTCTACTGGCATGGCATGTTGAAGGGGAGGGCTTGATTTCCCATCGGTAACTTGGAAATCACGGGTGCGAAACCCGTTCTCATCCCTTCATGCCTTGATCAGGGGATGCCCCCCAGTCCTATTGGAAAACAACTGGATTAACATTATTTAGTCAACTTTTTTGCCCTCCTGTATGAAAATTTGAACATTGAAAGACTATGTAATAACCCTAGTCAGGGGGGCAGATAAGTAAGGAGATATATATCAAAGGTTTATATTTCTTAATAAACCCTGAGGTGTTGGCACACGGTTTGCGTCTAACTGAGGTAAATAGAGGAGTTTTTGATTGTAAACCTTATAGCCGAAATTTGGAGACGCCGTATTTCAAAAAGAAAGGTCCCGAATCTGTTGGCCCCCACCCCAGGAGTTATTAAATGGACAGCTTGAACTCAAGTTTAAAAGGATGGATGTTTTTCCCCAATCAACCTGGGGTTTCCGTGTTTATCCTGGTGATTTTGCTGATGGCAGGCTTGTATATGATGCGGTCATCCATTCACTATGTAATCACGCAGTTGATGGGAATGATTTATTCGATGTTTCGCATTGCCTCCCGGTCTCTGGGACAAGGAGCCCTAAAACTGAAGGCCCGCAATAGGGATGTTCTTCTCCAGTTGGGTAAGGAAGAAGTAGAAGGGAAAATTGAGCGCGAATTCTTCCGCGTGAACGCAATGGTGGAACGTGACCTGGGAAAATATCCCGCCCTCCAACGGTTAATGTCCGATCAGATTTCACATATTGATGATGACTATAAGAAGAGCGGTCAAGTATTGCCGCCCCCGCCGGAGTGGGTGGAAGCCGTGGAATCGGTGGCCAAACTTAAAGTAAGCCACAAGAGTAATCCTCTCACAGCCAATATTCTAAGCAGTATCCACAACGCTTCTGAAAAACATCAAAAACAGGTGATCACTGAGTTCCGGCAGTCGGTGTCGCAGCGGCACAGGCTGTTGCAAGGGATGCGCCCTTACTGGCGGCGTTTATCCAACACGATCGAGGAAACCGGGAAAACCGTCCGACGGTTGATTGATCGTTCCACTGAAATCGACAAACACATGGATAAATATGAAAAGATTCTCAGTGGGTCGAAATCGGTCGAGCGTTCGCTCAAATCGTCCGCGGGCATCTATTTTGCCTATTCTCTGCTGGCTGTGATGGTCGCCATTGGCGGCGTCATCATCAACTTTAATCTGATCGCTCTGCCGATGTCCGAAATGGTTGGTGCCACGGCGACGATCGGCGAATTCAAGGTTTCCGAATTTGCCGCTCTGGTCATCATACTGGTGGAAATATTTCTTGGGATTTTTATGATGGAAGCATTGCGGTTTACGCACATGTTTCCGGTGATCGGAGCCTTGGATGACAAGCTGAGAGTCCGCATGGCCTGGATTTCCTTCTCATTTCTGTTGACGCTGGCTTGTGTCGAAGCGGCCCTGGCTTTCATGCGTGACCATATCGCGGCGGATTTAAGCGCTCTGCGCCAGTCTCTCACCTCTGGCGGCGTGCAACAGGTGGTTGAAGTGGCTGGGATCAACAAATGGATTCCCATGCTGGGCCAAATGGTATTGGGATTTATTTTACCCTTCGCCCTGGCTTTGGTAGCGATACCTTTGGAGTCTTTAGGGCATTCCGCGCGAGTCGTTTTGGGTGAAATGCTGGTCATATTTTTCCAAGGCAGTGCGATGGCCTTGCGTACGGTAGGAATTGGATTCCGCCATGCAGGCCAATGGTTGACCCATGTTTATGACATATTTATTTTTCTGCCTCTTTGGATCGAGCGTATGGTTAAAAAACAGCCTGGGGAAGGATCCCGAATAGGAATGAGCGAAACAAAACTGGGAGAGGTTACAAAATGAAGAAATTATTTGTTTGTGTATTAATGAGTTTTTGCTTGGTGATGACTTCCTGTTCGGATAGTGGAACTACCAAAACAGGAAGCGGCCGTGGAGTTTACCTGCTATTGGATACTTCCGGCACCTACACTGCGGAATTGAAAAAAGCCCAGCAAATTATCAACTATTTGATGGGTTCGCAACTGGGACCGGGCGATTCTCTGGTGGTGGCGCGGATCGACAGCGGCAGTTTCAGCGAAAAGGATATCGTGGCAAAAGTGACTTTTGATGCGAGGCCTTCGGTTTCCAACAATCAAAAGAAGGTGTTTGCCCAGACCGTAGATAAATTCGTGAAATCGGTCAGAGGCAGTAAATACACCGACATTTCCGGCGGTCTCCTGCAGGCGATCGAATACCTGAACGAAGTGGATGCGGCCGAAAAACACATCCTCATTTATTCAGATCTTAAAGAGGAACTGCCCAAAGGCTTTGTCCGGAATATGAATTTTACACTGGACGAATTTAAAGTTCGGGCCCTCAACGTCACCAAGTTGCGCACGGACAATGTGAATCCCCAGGAATATCTCGACCGTTTGAAAGAATGGGAGACCCGCGTCAAGCAAGGCGGCGGCGAATGGATTGTCGTTAACGATATGCAACGGGAAAGTGCCTTGGAGCTGTAATTTTTTTGAGGCATTATAAAAATCTGAATAACCCTGGTTTACCTCCTCTCTAAAGATGGCCCCAGGTAAAAAAGCCTGACCTTGTGTCAGGCTTTTTTTATTTTTACTGGGAAAGCCTGCTTCCCACCTCATATCCAGTCTCCAACTCAAGGTCTTTATTTTCAATTACATGGAAAGTTAAGTTCATTTTATGCTTGACCCTGTGGTTAATTGGGACTTTAATAGTACATTGGCCAGGCCTCTTAAATATTAGCTGTTTCAGCGTTTGAGGAAACTCAGTTGTAGGATTAGGTATTTTGATCCAATTTGCGTGTAGGCATGAAACGTGAGAAGAAGGCCGCCAAACCACGTTCCATTTACAGCTGGTTTGTTGAAATGATTCCCCCTTAAATCAGTGAGGCCGGGAAAATGTCTGGGGAGAGGCAAAAGGTCAGAAAAAGGGCAGTCCCAACTTGGGTCCATGGTTGTCGAAAGCATTGAAAAATTTTGCTTTATTTGATTTTTGCCGGGTTTATTTTGTTGACTTTTAAGCCCTATTTCATACAATCATAGCTCAAAAGTAAACACAGTACTTACAATAAAATTGTCACTTTAGACGTTTATTTGCTTTTGGTTGGAGGTTAATTCACTTTTTTAGGTCAGTAGGTCTGTCAGCCGGAGTATGCCACGCAGTAGGGTTGTCTGAGCCTGCTTGATCCCCGCTTTCCCTTTGGAGGAGGAATGAGGGACCCCGATTCTATTCTATTAATAGAAGACGAAAGCCTGGTTGTTGAGACGCTGAAAGGCAACTTTCAGGACAATGGCTACCATATCACCACCGCCCACAACGGTGAGGAAGGTCTCCGCAAATTCCAGAGTGACAGCTTCGATCTGGTGATTACAGACTTGAAATTGCAGGGTATAGATGGCCTGCAAGTGTCAAGGAAGATCAAGAAAATCAATCCTCATATTCCCGTCATCGTGGTCACCGGTTATCCCAAACGGTTGACTTCGGATGAAGCTTCCCGGTTTGGCGTCCATGACTTTATGCTCAAACCGTTCACTTGGGCGGAGATGCTCAAGAAAGTTACGGATTGTCTGGACACTCCTGAAATTACTACCTTTTTGCCCCACCCGAAAGCATCCGATTCCCTGATCGTGGCACGGGAAAAGGAAACGGATATGCCGGCCGCCCGTTTGGAGGAGCGCCGGGCATCGAAAAGCCGAAAAGACCCCTATCAGAGTCTATCCCAGTTTTTGTCCGGCCAGACCCGTGTCCTGGAGATGTTGATTCGGGGAGAACCGTTGAAAGAGATTTTAAATGCGTTGATTGCGGAAATGGAATCTTGTTCGGACCAGATATCGGGATCTATTCACTTGTTGAATTCGGAAAGAGCCCAGCTTGATTGTATTGCGGGCCCCAATCTACCCGCACCCTTGTTGCAGGATATCGGATCAGTCAGCCTGGGAGGTTGGGTGAATCCCTGGGGAACCGCGGTCACTCAAAACAAACCGATCCTCATTGAAGATATCAACAAGAGCCCCCTTTGGGAGCGGTGTCACGCCTCGGCGAAAACTAATGGATTCAGAGCATCGTGGTCGTTTCCATTACGAAGTTCCGATCAGCTGGCGCTGGGAGTATTGACCTTTTACAACCGCGAGTCCCGGTCCCCTTCCTCTACGGAGCTCAAATGGATTTTGTCCGCTACCCGGTTACTGAGCACCATTATGGAATATAAAAACCTGGAAAACACCGGAAGTCAGGCCGAGGATCAGGTTGAAAGTTTTGTGGAACAAGGTCGAGAAGCCGTGGTGATGTTTAACGATAGAGGGGTGATCGATTCCTTCAATGCGGCGGCAGCTAAATTATTCGGATATTCAGGTAAAACGCTGATTGGCCAAAATATCAAAAACCTGATCACCGGACAGAATCCTTCACAAAACCATAACGCGTTCCAAAGAATTGATGACGGAAGCGAAGAGGAGCCCGGTACCCTAAAAGCGGCGGCTATGGGTCTTCACAAGGATGGGTCCAAGCTGTTTCTGGATTTGTCCGTGGGTGAACTGGCTCAACAAACAGGCCGGAAATTTGTCGCGACCCTGGTGGACGTTTCCAAACTGAAATATGCAGAGAAAATCCTCAACGAAACCCGGAATAAACTTGAGGAATTGAATGAATCCTTAATCGTCCCCGCTAGCGGAGAGTCCCAAAGCCTGCAGAAGCAACTGGTGCAATCGGAAAAATGGGCCGCTACCGGAAAACTGGCCGCTTCGCTGGCCCATGAATTTAAAAATCCCCTATTTGGAATTCTCAATGTTTTGGAAAGAGCCGCGCGAGAATTCTCCCTGAAGCAGGGTTCTGAAAATTTGCTGGAACTGGCGATCCGGGAATGCCACCGAGCGATGGGCCTGGTTGAAAAAATGCAGGATATTCATCGGCCTTCTTCCCATTCCGTTGAGCCGATGGATTTGCATTCCGCGATCAAAGACATGGTTACGTTGACTCAAGCCCGGTTGCAAAAGCGGAATATCAAGCTGGTGATGGACCTGGATTCCAAGCTTCTCAAAGTTTACGGTATTGAAGATCAGATCAAGCAGGTGGTACTGAACCTTTTGAACAATGCCGAAGAAGCTATTTCGGATGATGATGGAAAAATTGTCGTAGGAACACGGGCGCTGGAGTCTTCATTGAAAATTGTTGTGAAGGATAACGGACAGGGCATCCCGAAAGACCAGCGGCAAAAGGTATTTGAACCTTTTTTTACCACCAAAAAGGATAGCGGAGGCATGGGTCTGGGCCTGGCGGTCAGTTATGGAATCATCAAAGCCCATGGCGGCCGGATCGATGTGCAAGAAGGGATTGAGGGCAAGGGCACCTCATTTATTATCACGCTCCCTAAACGAACTTCCCGAAAGGCGGGTCGCCGTTCGGATAATTATTTAACACCCACCACTTCCTGGAATTGAGTAAAGATATGAGCCAAGGCAAAGTCATCGTCGTTGAAGATTCAAAGATCATTCGCCTGGGCTACAAGGACACCCTGGAGCGGAGGGATTACGAAGTAGAAACCTTCGATTCGGCGAAAACCGCATTGAACCGGATCAGTTTTGGATGGCCCGGAATCATTATCAGTGATGTGATCATGCCGGGAATGGATGGTATCTCCATGATGAAACGGATTAAGGAAGTGGATTCCGATTTGCCGGTGATTCTTATCACCGGGCAAGGGGATATCCTGACGGCTGTTCAAGCCATCCGCGACGGGGCCTACGATTTTCTGGAAAAACCTTTTTCCGGCGAAGTTCTGATGGAAGTGGTTCACCGGGCCATGGAAAAACGGCGTTTGGTCGGGGAGGTCCGCGTTTTAAGGAAAGAAATCAACGACCAGCAGGAAACCAATTTCAGGATCATCGGCAAATCCCCCGCCATGGCCCGGCTTCGGGAAACGATCACCAGCATGTCCGGTTCCGATCCGGATGTTCTTATTTTAGGGGAGACGGGTTCTGGAAAAGATCTGGTCGCCCGATGCCTGCATGAAAACAGCCCCCGGAAAGAAAATAATTTTGTTTCCATTAATTGTGGCGCGATTCCTGAGAATATTATAGAGAGCGAACTTTTCGGACATGAATCGGGTTCTTTCACCGGGGCGGAGCAACGCCGCATCGGAAAATTCGAGCATGCTCATGGCGGAACCGTTTTCCTGGATGAAATTGAGAGCATGCCTCTCCACCTTCAGGTAAAGTTGCTCCATGTGCTTCAAGACCGGGTCATTTACCGGGTTGGCTCCAACGACCCTGTACCGGTCGATATTCGGGTCGTCGCCGCGACCAAAACAGATTTGAAGCAGGCTTTCGAGGAAAATAAATTTCGAAAGGATTTATATTACCGTCTCAATGTGTTTCAAATGTACCTCCCGCCTATCCGTGAGCGGATGGAAGACATTCCCCTGTTGTTCAATCATTTCGTCTCGGAAATTGGTTGGCGGTATAAGGTGTCCGTGCTCACTCTGCCTGCCGGGGATTTTATGCAGAGATTGTTGACGCGACCTTGGGAAGGCAATGTGCGTGAATTGAAAAACGAAGCTGAGAAATATGTGCTCCAATTGATCATGGATATTCCAGGACAAAACGAGTGCTTTGCGCCTTTTCCTGACAACAGTATCTCTGGAAACGGAGAGATGACTCTGAATGATCAATTGACCGCGTTTGAGAAAACTATTATCGAGCAGGAACTCATTCGCCAAAATGGTGATATTAAAAACACCTATCTCGCTTTGGGCATCCCCCGCCAGACGCTTTATTACAAAATTCAAAAGTACGGTTTAAACCGAAAGCACTACCAAAAAGTTTTGGAAACCTCCTGATTTCAATCTCCGTAGGCTTCTCTCTCCTTAACCATTTTCCCAAGTCATCACACTCAGTGACCGTATCTTAGGGGTTGTCCCCGGTATCAAATACCTTTTTGGAACTCCATCGAGTGTAGTCCCAAAATGATTTGTTTTCAGTGATAGTCGTTTGTTTCCTAAGGCTTTTTTTAATAAGGAGTTAGCCTGGAAATGGGATTCTTAAAGGGGCTTTCCCGGCCCGTCTTCATTTTCTCGGCTTTATAACTTTACATCGCTATCTGCTGTAATTACACTAGCATTAAGCCTTTTCCCTGATAAAACAAGACTTTGGATATAAAAACGGGCTCATTCAGCTGGTTTGATGGATCTGCCTCCATCTCGTTTTTAATTGAAAACAGTCTCCGAATGCTTGGATATTGGGAATCAAGGAGAATCCGTTAATTTTGCGTTGGGTTGTTAATGCCAGGAGGTTCATTCCATGGATGATATGAGTCCAATCATCGGCGAGTTTCTTACCGAGAGCTATGAAAATCTGGATCAATTAGATCAGGATCTGGTGGATTTGGAAGCCAACCCAGGAGAGAAAAATCTGCTGGCAAGTATTTTCCGGACAATTCATACCATCAAGGGTACCTGCGGCTTTTTGGGTTTTACCAAACTGGAGTCCGTAGCACATGTCGGTGAAAACCTTCTCAGTAAATTGAGGGACGGGGAACTGAGCATGACCCCGGATATTGCCAATTCCTTGTTGACGATGGTGGACGCCGTTCGTGAAATTTTATCCAACATTGAAAACGACCATTCTGAAGGTGACATTGATTATTCCGATCTGGTGGAGTTGATCACCCATCTGCAATCCGGCCGAAATCCAGAATCCAAAAAGATAGAAACCACCAAGACCGTCAAGAAGAAAAAGTCCCGCTCGGTTAAAGAGCCTACAGCACATTCCGTTAGCGGATCCTTGTTTGAACGTATGGGTGGACAGAATACGATCGATGTCCTGATCGATCAATTTTTTGACAAAGTTTTGGCGGATAAACGGGTCAAAAAATTTTTCAAGGGTGTGGATACGGAACGCCTTCGAAATAAGGAAAAATCTTATTGGGCCTTTGCTTTTGGCGGAGAGTCCGAGTATGCCGGTAAAGCTCTGGCAGAAGCTCACCAGCCTTTGCTGGACAAGGGTTTGGCCGACCAGCACTTTGAAGCGATGATGGAGATTTTCAATGAAACCTTGTGTGAAATGGATATTCATGCCGATGTGGTTCAGGAAGCTTGCGAAATCGCCTTGTCAACACGGGATGAAATCTTAGGTAGAGCTCAGGCGGAGCCAGTGCCAGCCAGTGACGATGCCGCCGCCATCGCGGAAGTGAAAGAATCGGTGCGAAGAGATGTGGAGGACCGGAGATCGGGAGATAAGGAAGCTGAAGAAGCTTTTCTGACCTCGCACAAAGATCGTAGGGCCAGGGGTGACCGCCGATCTGAAAGTATTCGCGTTGATGTAGGTCTTCTGGACAGGCTGATGAATTTGGTGGGTGAACTGGTCCTGGCGCGTAATCAGATGGTTCAGTTTACAGCCACCGAACCAGACCCCTCCTTTCTTTCCACCACCCAGCATTTAGATCAATTGACTTCCGAGCTTCAGGAAGGGGTGATGAAAACCCGGATGCAGCCTATTGGCAATATCTGGGACAAATTTCCTCGTGTGGTCCGCGACCTTGCCGCGACGTGCGGTAAAAAAGTTCGTTTGGATATGGAAGGAAAGGGTACGGAGTTGGACAAGACCTTGATCGAGGCGATCAAGGATCCCATGACTCACATCATCCGGAATTCTGTGGATCATGGAATTGAGATGCCGGATGAAAGAGTCGCCAACGGAAAAAATCCGGAAGGCCGTCTCTCTCTCCGAGCTTACCATGAAGGCGGCCAGGTCAATATCGAAATCGTTGATGACGGTGGAGGCATTGATCCTGAAAAAATCAAGACGAAGGCCCTCAGCAAAAACTTGATCACTCCTCAGGATGCCAGCCATATGAGTGATCGTGAACTCATCAATTTGATCTTTGCTCAGGGGTTTTCCACGGTGGAGACGGTATCCCATCTATCCGGTCGTGGAGTTGGCATGGATGTGGTCAAGTCCAATATAGAAAAAATCGGAGGAACCGTCGATATTCAATCAAAGGTAGGGCAGGGGACGACACTGAAAGTTAAAATTCCCCTGACCCTGGCAATTATCCCCGCATTGATTGTGACTTGCGGGACTTTGAGGTATGCGATTCCCCAAGTGAGCCTTATGGAATTGGTTCGGCTGGAGGTGGTTGAGGGTGAATCGGCCATCGAAACCATTCAAGGGTCTCCTGTCTATCGGCTCCGCGGCAATCTTCTTCCCCTCGTTTACCTGAAGGAGGCATTGGAGATTGAGGGTCCATCCAACTCTGATGCCGTGAATGTGGCAATCTTGCAAGCGGGTTCCTGCCAGTTTGGTTTGGTGGTTGATGGCATCAACGATTCCGAGGAAATTGTGGTGAAGCCTCTCGGCAAGCTATTCAATGGAATAACCACTTATGCCGGCGCTACGATCATGGGAGATGGCAAGGTGGTCCTGATTCTTGATGCCATGGGGCTGGCGCAAAAGGCTCATGTTGTGGATCAAGAAGGCCGCGATCATGTCCGTAAGGATGTCAACGACCAGGAAGAAGCCAAGGGCATCGATTACCAAACACTTCTTGTCTTCTCTCCAGGCAACGAAACCCGGATGGCGGTGCCCTTGTCCATGGTGGCACGGCTCGAGGAGTTCAATCCAGACATACTGGAAAACTCTGATGGGAAGCAAGTGGTTCAGTATCGGGGTAATATCATGCCCTTGATTTTTCTGTCCGATGTTTTTGGTATGGATACCTCAAGGAAAGAAGAAGATACCGTGCGTGTCATTGTCTATTCCGATCAAGGGCGAAGCGTGGGTGTGGTGGTAGACAAAATCATTGATATTGTGGAAGAGGCGGTGACCCTTAAAAAGGGATCGGTTGGGCAGGGTTTGCTGGGTTCTACAGTGGTCCAGGATAAGGTGACCGATCTCTTGGATGTCGAAGATGTGATTCGCCGGGTCGATCCGGACTTTTACAAAAACCAGCCGGTTGCCACATCCAATAATATTGAATAATCGGTTGTTAATGATTTTGGATATCGAAACAGTGGTGGAATGTGATGCGGTTACGGCATAATGGTGTACTTCCTAATGAATTCAATGGATTGCCGCTGATTTTACCTGAATTAGATTCGGGGAATTCTCATGAAACCACTAAGGTAGGCAGATGAATAAATCGAATAAAGGTTTCCTGAGTTTTCTTCTGGGTGGTCGCAAGCTTCTTTTGCTGACACTTTTGGGGCTCGCCGTCATCGTTTTAGTCGGTTTAAATGCAGTTAAAAAACAGCTTGAAAGAAACCTTTCCTCCGAACTGCAAACCATTCTCCAATCCAATCAGGATACCTTGGGAATTTGGAACCAGGAAAAAAGCTCTCAGGTAAAAAATTGGGCGAACAATCCCAATGTGAGAGCAAACATCCTTTCATTGTCGCAGCGCACTCTACAAGAAAAAGTACCCCCAGACACTCTTTTAAAGAGCAAGGAGCTGGAAGAGCTCCGCAAAATTCTGGGTCCGGTATGTAACCGACACAATTATGTAGAGTTCGTTGTATTCAACTCTTCCGGATTGCAGATTGGTGCTTTATTAGACAAAACCGTAGGTCAACGGGAATTGGTTGCGTATTCGGATTTCATAAGGCGGTCTCTGAAAGGGGAAACGGTAGTTTCCCTTCCCTTCTTTTCGGAGACTCCCCTGCCCACTATTCATGGACAATGGAAGGAAGATTGGCCGACCATGTTCATTTCTGCTCCGGTCCGGGATGATTCTGGCGATGTAGTGGCCGTTCTATCTTTCCGGTTGAGACCGGAAATCGAATTTTCCAGAATCACGGAATTGGGCAGAACGGGTGAGTCAGGGGAAACCTATGCATTTAATGAAAGTGGATTTTTGATCAGTAACAGCCGGTTCGATGATCAGCTCAGAGACATTGGAATTCTTTCGGACGATCCAGACCAGATGTCCATGTTAGCGGTGAAGCTGATTGAACGAGGTAAATACGTTAACAAGAGAAACCCTCGCTTGACCCAGGCGGTCGGCAGCGCCCTCAAGGGTGAAAACGGGGTGGATATTAATGGATACCCGGATTACCGGGGTGTGAGGGTGATTGGAGCTTGGACCTGGATGGAGGAATATGGTTTTGGCCTGACTACGAAAATCGATGTGGACGAAGCTTTTGCGCCCTTGATCATTATGAAGCGCGTATTTGTTTCCTTTTTTGCATTGCTGTTGGTAGCCATTGGAGCCTTCTGGTTTGTTTCGACCCGCGAGCGTAAATTAGAGAAAGAGCGCAAGAAAGTTTCTGGTTTACTGGAAGACAGTGAAAAAAAGGCTGATCTGATTTTATCGAGTACCCTCGACGGAATTGTCACGATTCTTCCCAACGGCATGATTCAGTCGTTCAATCTCGCTGCCGAAAAAATCTTCGGTTATAAGGCGGAGGAAGTGATCGGTAAAAACGTGAAACTTCTGATGCCTGAACCGTATTTCAGCGAGCATGACTGGTATTTGAAAAAGTATTTACTGACCGGGGAAAAAAAAATTCTGGGAACCGTGCGGGAGGTTCCTGGACGGCGCAAAGACGGATCCATTTTTGATTTGGAAATTGCCATCAGTGAAATCTTTCTGCAAGACGAGCGAGTATTCATCGGATTGGTCCGGGATATTACGGAGAGAAAACGGGTGGAGGCCTTGTCGAATCGTATGGGCCGTATTCTAGACGATTCTTTCAATGAGATTTATATCTTTGACGTTAAAACGTTTAAATACGTCGAAGTCAATCGAGGCGCTTGTGAAAATCTGGGATACCTAAAGGAAGAGCTCCTGCAATTAACCCCATTTGATATTTTCCCGGAATTTGGACCGGAGCGGTTAGAAAAACTGGTTACGCCCCTGCGGCGCGAGTCGGCCTCCCGCATTGTATTTGAAACCGAGCAGACGCGAAAGGACGGCTCCAGTTACCCGGTGGAAGTCCGTTTGCAGTTGACTGCTATCGACGGGAGCTCCCTGTTTTTGGCTATTGTGCAGGATATTACAGAGCGGAAGAAAGCGGAGCAGGTGCGATTGCAGGCTCAAAATGAACTGGAGGACCGGGTTCAGCAGCGGACGGTGGAATTGAAGGATGTTAATGAGGTTTTAAGAGAAGAAATTGCCGAGCGGGAAGTCATGGAAAGGGCTTTAAGGGATAATGAAGCTCAAATCCGCGCCATTGTCGAGAATGTGGTGGATGGTATCGTGACCATTGATGAAGAGGGAACCATTGAGTTGTTCAACCCCACTGCCGAGGAAATTTTTGGATATTCGGCAAAGGAAGTGATTGGTGAAAATATCAGCATGTTGATGCCTCAACCTTATCAAGGCGAGCATGATGGCTATATGCAAAGCT
Organism: Nitrospinaceae bacterium; assembly: GCA_965237905.1. GTDB lineage: Bacteria > Nitrospinota > Nitrospinia > Nitrospinales > Nitrospinaceae > SZUA-226. The sequence continues at coordinate 2,418,582 of OZ250172.1, forward strand.
ACCATGAAACCGGAGAGGCCAAGATCCTCGGGTTGAAACGGGAAGTCTGGGGCTTAAGGAAAGATGGCTCGGTTTTTCCCATGGAGTTGGCCATTAATGAATTTTATATCGGCGAGCGGAGGGCGTATACCGGCGTCGTTCAGGATATTACAGAGAAGAAGCAGGCTCAATGGTCTTTGGATCGTCTGACCCGGCAAAACGAGTTGATTCTTAAATCCGTTGGAGATGGAATATTTGGGATGAACCTGGAAGGTGAGATCACATTTTATAATCCCTCTGCTTTAAAAATGACCCGGTTTGATGAAAACGAGTTGGTGGGAAAATCTTTGCACGAGGTCCTGAGTCTTCCTCATGAGGAGAAATCGCCTCTTAGTCAAGACTATCCTCTGTATCAGGTATTCAAGGAAGGTCAGACTCAATCTAAAGATGAAGAAGTGTTTTGGACAAAAGAGGGTTCCGCCTTGTTGGCGGAATATATATGCGCTCCTATTTATGAGGATGAAAAAATTGTAGGGGCAGTGGTCACGTTTCGTGACATTTTAAGAAGGAAGCGGGTGGAGGAGGCGCTGGTCCAGGCGAAAGAAGAGGCGGAGCGTGCCAACCGGGCCAAATCGGATTTTTTATCCCGGATGAGTCACGAATTGAGGACTCCCATGAATTCCATCCTGGGCTTTGCGCAAATTCTCGAAATGGATAAAATCGATCGTCTGACGACTCGGCAAAAACCCTGGGTCAGCCAAGTTCGGAAGGCTGGAGATCATTTGCTGGAACTGATCAATGAGATATTGGATCTGGCTCGTATTGAATCGGGTAAAATGACTGTGACCATGGAAAATGTGGATGTCGTTCCTCTTATGAAAGAAGTGCTGGTTTTGATTATGCCGATGTCGAAAGATAGAAAAATCAAAATTGTAAATATGGTTTCCATTCCCAGTCTGGTGGTCTTTGGGGACCGGATTCGCTTGAGACAAGTTTTCTTGAATTTATTGTCCAATGCGGTCAAGTACAATATCGAAAATGGCATTATTTCTATTTATTATAGAAAAACTTCCGAAGGAAAAATCCGGATCAGTATCGAAGATTCGGGCATTGGGGTTTCTAAAGATAAAATCAATGATTTGTTTGAGCCCTTTGCAAGGCTGGATGCCGATAGCTCGGAAGTCGAGGGAACCGGCATCGGACTTACCATAACCCGACGCTTGGTCGAACAAATGAGTGGGGACATCTCCGTTAAAAGTACTCTGGATAAAGGCAGTTGTTTTACCCTGGAACTTCCAGCCGGGGCGGCCCAGGAAGTAGAGAGGGATCCAGAAGATGCCAGAGTTGAGTTTTCGCAACAATCACTGAACCCGAATGAGAACTATACTCTTTTATATATCGAGGATAACCCGGATAATCTGATTTTGATCAGGCAGGTTTTGAAAACCCGGCCGAATATTCGTTTGATTTTTTCAAGGGACAGCAGGACGGGGATTGAGCTTGCCTTGGCGCATCACCCGGACTTGATTTTAATGGATATTAACCTCCCGGGTATGGATGGCTTTACCGCATTGAAGGCTCTACGGGCCTATCGGGGAATCCGTTCCATCCCCGTTATTGCAGTAAGTGCCAATGCCATGCAAGATGATATTGATCATGGATTGGAGGCAGGTTTTGATTCTTATATTACCAAACCTATTAATATTGCCCGGTTTATGGAAGTGGTGGACCGGTTGTTAGTACAGAAAAAAGGAGCTTCTTTAAATTCTTCTTCATAATTATGGGAATCTATGTTGAATCTAAAAGCTTATCTGAAATCTAAAATACTGATTGTGGACGACGAGCCAGGCAACGTCCTTCTTCTGGAACAAATGATGATCCAGGAGGGATACGACCGTCTTCACAGTACCTCTGATTCTACACAGTCCCTTGGATTGTTTACCGAGGTCCAGCCGGATTTAGTATTGCTGGATTTGAATATGCCGCAGATGGATGGTTTCGAGGTTATGGAGCAGTTGAAGAAAGCGGACCCGGAATCGCTGGTTCCCATTTTGGTGTTGACTGCTTTGAAAGACGAGGAAACGAAGTTGCGCGCCTTGAGGTCGGGAGCCAAGGACTTTTTGAGTAAACCCTTCGATCTGACAGAAGCGAGCTTGCGCATCAAGAATCTTTTGGAGATGCGATTCTTGCATCAAGAAGTTCAAAAGCATAATCAGATATTGGAGGATCAAGTTCAGGTGCGAACAGCGGAGCTGGAAAGATCCACAGAAGAATTGGCAAACTTCGCCTATATCGCGTCTCACGATCTTCAGGAACCGTTAAGGAAGATCATCACGTTCGGAGACCGGCTTGCCGGAAAGTTCGGCTCGGTTTTAAACGATACGGGCAAGGATTATATTGATCGAATGCAAAAATCTGCGATTCGCATGAAGGGTTTGATCGATGGTCTCCTTCATTTTTCCAAGGTCACCATGCATTCAACCCCTTTTCAGGAAATTGATTTGAACGAGGCGATATCGGAAGTGTTGGCGGACCTGGAAGTCCAGATTGAAAGAACCAAGGGGCGGGTGGAGGTGGATACCCTTCCCAGTATTCAAGGGGAACAGTTTCAAATACGCCAATTATTCCAAAACCTGATTTCCAACGGCCTCAAGTACCATCGTGATGAAGAGGCTCCTGTGATCAAAATCAAATATGCCGGGTTCGATAAGAACCTTGAAGAAATTTATATCGAAGATAATGGAAAAGGGTTTGATGAAAAACATCTGGATCGGATTTTTCGTCCCTTTGAACGCCTTCATGGCCATAGTGAATATGGGGGGACGGGAATGGGGCTGGCAATTTGCCATAAAATAGTTACGCACCATAAAGGACAGATCACCGCAAAGAGTCAACCGAATCAAGGTGCCACGTTTATCGTAAAACTTCCTTCCAAGCAGAAGACAGAATGAAACAGGGGAAAATATTATTGGTAGATGATGAGGTGATTATCCTCGAAACCGTTGGCGACGACCTGAGAGAGGCAGGATTCAATGTGGTCCAAGCTAACAACGGCACCGAAGGACTCCGCCAATTCAAGGCAGGAGAGTTTGACTTGGTGATCAGTGATCTGATGATGGATGAAGTGGACGGTTTCGGAGTGCTGAGAGAAATTAAAAGAATTTCTCCGGAGACGCCCGTTATCATCATTACCGGATACCCTTCTTCCAAAGCCTCCAAAGAAGCTCTTATTCTGGGAGCAAATGATATCATCATCAAGCCCTCTGGCTTGGGGGAAATATTTAAAGTCATAAGTCAGCATATCGGCCCCCCAAAAAGCGGATGAGATAAAAAGTCTCGTCCTCCTTCAGGAACTCCTTCCACCGTCCCACCCAGCGTTGTGATGTTTCCCGTTCTGAAACAGTCTGTGCGAACCCCGCGACGCAAAGTGTTTCATATCCGGGATTTCGTATGTCAGCAGTGGCATCCATTCGACTCGCTGTTTAATAAAGCTAAATAAAACAATAGCTTATTTATTATCGGTGTATGGCATATAAATTGCTATTCATGTGTATAGAAGTCAATGAAATTAATGAATGGATCATTCTTAAACTTACCTTAGGAGGCAGGCATGTTTTATGAAGTCCGGATATACAAAGCAGATGGCACGTTGAAAAAACAGATTTCCCGTACTGAATTGAGTGACAAGCATTGGGAAAATTTTGAAAAGATCGAAGGAGAGATCGGCCTCAATACCTCTGGAACGAAACCCGTACCGGCATGGGTTAAGGCCAAATTGGATGTGGAATTTCCGACCAACTTGGAATTGGATCATCAAAGTTCCCAGGGTTAAACCGGGATAATCAATTGGAGACTTGCTAATGAATTATCCCAATTTTCCGAAAAGATCCTTTGAGGATGTCCTGGACTGTAAGATTCTTGTCGTCGACGACGAAGAAATCAACGTCAAGCTATTGGAGTATTTGCTCCTCCGGAACGGATATCGTTCGGTACGCTCGACTACCGACCCGCGCGATGTAGTACAACTTTATCTGGAATTTCGTCCGGATTTAGTTCTTCTGGACCTCAATATGCCTCATATGGATGGTGTTGAGGTCATGGAAAAACTTTATGGAATCGAAACAGAAACGTATCCCTCCATTGTAATTATTACTGCAAACAATAATGATGAAGCCAAGATCCGTTGTTTGGATTCGGGAGCGTTGGATTTTCTTGCCAAGCCCTTCAATGCGGTGGAAGTGGTGGCGCGTATCAAAAATATATTGAATATCCGCCTGCTTCACAATCGCATCAATCATCAGAATAAAATTTTGGATCAGAAAATCCGGGAGAGGACCCAGGAGTTGTCCGATACCCGGTTAGAAGTCGCCCAGCGACTGAGCCGCGCCGCGGAATGTCGGGATAATGAAACCGGCATGCACGTCATTCGTATGAGCCGTTATTCCTATCTTTTGGCAGAAGCGGTAGGGCTGTCCATCAATCAATGTGAGCTGTTACAGCACGCCAGCCCGATGCACGACATCGGTAAAATCGGAATTCCCGACAGCATTTTGCTGAAACCCGGTAAGCTGGATGCAGAGGAATGGAAAATTATGAAAAGCCATACCGAAATCGGAGGAAAAATTCTTTCCGGTTCCGATTCCAATCTGATGCAAATGGCTGAAAGCATCGCCCGCACCCATCATGAGAAATGGGATGGTTCGGGATATCCTCAAGGATTGAAAGGTGAGGACATTCCTTTGGAAGGACGTATTGTGGCTGTTTGCGACGTGTTTGACGCGCTTACTTCCGAGCGTCCTTATAAAAAACAATGGTCGGTGGAAAAGGCTGTTCAAGAGTTAAAAGATAATTCCGGCATTCACTTTGATCCGGTTCTGGTGAACAAATTTATCGAAATCCTGCCGCAGGTTCTGAGAGTCATGGAATGCTGTCAGGATGAGCCGGCCCCGGAAGAAGTGTTGAAGGCGCAACCCGTTTTGCATCCCCACTAATTCTCCAAAAAGGATAAAGGTTTGTTTAGGGCCAAAGCTGAAGTTGAGACACTTCATCTACTTGCAGCCCTGTGGTTTGTTGGATGAGGTGAATCACACTCGCATCCATCATCTCCATCAATGGTCCGGGATACAATCCAATACACAATACGAGGATAGCCAATGGAATCAGCGTAGCCAATTCCCGATTCGATAAATCTGGGAGCACTTTGGCGGCTTCTGTCGATGGTTCTCCCAACGCCACCCTTTGGAGCATCCACAACATATAGGCGGCGGCTAAAACAATACCGCCCATAGAGAGAATAACCATGGCAAAGCTGACATAGGAAGTCCCTACTAAGACTAAAAATTCGCCAACGAAATTACAGGTGCCTGGTAACCCAAAGGCGGCGACTGAAAACAAAAAGAACAATGCAACAAATCTTGGCATGGGTTTATGCAAGCCGCCGTAGTCAGAAATCTCTCGACTGTGAGTGCGGTCGTATAATTGTCCAACACAAATAAATAAGGCTGCAGTAGTAATCCCGTGATTAAACATTTGCAAGACGGCCCCCTGGATACCTTGGCTATTGAACACAAAAATTCCGAGAGTAACAAAACCCATGTGGGAAACTGAGGAATAGGCCACGAGCTTTTTAAGATCTGACTGCGCCAAGGCCATATACCCGCCATAGATAATGGCTATGACCGATAACCACAAAATATATGGGGCGAAATTCGCCGAAGCCTCTGGAAACATCGGCAAACAAAAACGCAAAAACCCATATCCCCCCATTTTCAACAGCACCCCAGCCAGAATCACACTGCCAGCCGTAGGGGCTTCGGAGTGCGCGTCAGGGAGCCACGTATGAAAGGGAAACATTGGCATTTTTATCGCAAAAGCCAGGAAGAACGCCAGGAATAACCAGAATTGTGTGCTGGAAGAATAAGTTTGTTCAGATAACACCAACAGATCGTAGGTATGTCCCCCATTAAGATAAACGCCCAATATTCCCACCAGTAGCAGTAAGCTTCCTGTTAGACTGTACAAAACGAATTTAAGCCCAGCAGCAACACGATTCGGCCCCCCCCAGAGAATAATCATGAAATACATGGGAATCATTGTAAGTTCCCACAACATGAAAAACAGGAAAAGATCCAGGGCGGTAAAGACCACAAGCATGGCGCCTTCAACTAACAAGATCAGCGAGAGATAGGCTCGTACTCGTGTTTTAATTCCCGTCCACGAACAAAGGACACAGAGTGGACAAAGAAGGGCTGTGAGAATCACCATAAGAATACTGATGCCATCAACACCAACCGCATACTGAATATTAAACGTGGTCATCCATTCCACGCGTTCCACGAACTGCATGTCTGGCAGGGTGGAATCAAAATTCTTCCATAGTATCAGCGAAAGGAAAAACACCACCATTGTGATTCCAAAGGCAATGCGTCGAATCCATTCTTCATTACGCACAAATGCCAGAATGACGATTCCTAAAAAAGGAACGGCAACAATCCAGCTAATCAGATGATCCATCAATAGAGCCATTTAAGAATCCTCCTGCCTACGAAAGAAGCAAACTCCCGGCTTTTCAGGTTAGCACAAGAAAAATAACGTAAGGCCATTCGCAACCAGATCCATTTTTTATAATAGGGATACAAATCGGGAACTCATTAAACCAAGAAATACAATAGTCCAGTCATCGCCACTAACCAAAATATCATTACTAATAATTGATGTTGGATGGTGCGGGGTTCCATCTCTTGCAGTAATTGCCCCGCAGCAACTTGTTCTGCTACTTTTCCCACTTTCCGATCCAACCAACGAATATCAACAATTCGCCACAACCGCCCGGCAAAATACACAGAATAAGTCGCGATAGAATGGATGAAACGATCTATAACCTTTATATCAACATTTCGCCACAACCAGTGTGCGAACCGAATGGTTGGGGTTACCAGATAGGCATCATAGATTTCATCAAAATATCCTTTATTCCAAAATAGGACATACAATCGATTGCTTCTCGCATTTGCTCTGGAGACCTGATGTTGAGATCGAATCTGTGTTGAGTAGGCATAGACCCACCCCGCCACTGCCATGCCAAGAGAAACCACAAGCCAAAAAGGAAAGCCATGCTCGACTGCACCTTCGCCCAACGCGACTCCTGAAAAGGCCAAAGCCGGAGCAAGAAAGTTGGCGAACCAACTCCAAAACAGAGTCAATAGCCCACCTGCAAAAACCGTAGCCAAAAAAAGACCGGCTAAAATGGAGCCATTTAAAAACTGTGGTCGAACAGATTGCGTCTCCAGACTATGCTGTCCTGAAGCAGGCCAATACGTCTTTGGACCGTGAGCGAAAAGCGAGGTGACGCCTTTAAAAAGATATTGAGAAGCCACAAATACCGTGATCAAGCCAATGATTTTGAATCCGATCGAGGCAGAAACAAACCCCGTGACCCCCCACAAATATTCATACGATCCGGAAAACAGCACTAACGGCGGGAGTAACGCCAACAACAAGGCCCCGCCATATAAGACCCCCATGCCCTCAGAGACATGGTGTTCATGGTCACCATGCCCAAGGTCCCGTTCCACTGATCGCAACGCATTGCCGGTAGATAGGAAAAAGAACGCTTTGTAGCACCCATGGGCAAGAAGATGGAAAATCGCAACTGCAAACGCGCCCAAACCACAGGCCATAACCATGAACCCGATTTGACTAATAGTGGAATAGGCCAAAATCTTTTTGATGTCCGATTGAGTCAAGGAAACTATCCCGGCAAATACCGCGGTAGTGGCACCAATAATGGCAATGAACGTCATGGCGTACGGAGAAAGGATAATCAACGGACTCAATCGCACTAACAAAAAAGGACCCGCATTCACCATAGTAGCCGCATGAATAAGTGCCGAGACCGGAGTCGGAGCTTCCATCGCCCCGGGTAACCACACGTGAAACGGTATTTGTGCTGATTTTCCCATGGCCCCCATAAAGAGGAAGAAGGGGATGAGCGTCACAGGATAGATATGAAGATCCAAGCCCATCCACCCTAAGATATTGATGGTATGGTCCTGCATGCCTTCAGCCTGAACAAGAATAGTCTGGATATCGAGTGTACCAAAAGTAAAAAAGGTTAGAATGATGCCAAAACTGAATCCGACATCCGCGATTGCATTAACGAGAAAAGCTTTGGTGGCTGCCCGGCAAGCTGAAGGTCGTTTTGCTGCGTGAGAAATTAACAGATAGGAGCAAATCCCCATGACTTCCCAACTAATCAATGTTATCAAAAGGTTGCCACTCATGACCAACAAAATCATAGAAAAAGTAAACAAGGCAATGACGGCGAAAAAACGATTATATCGTGACTCTCCTATCATGTAACGAGAGGAATACACATGCACAACCCCACTTACTCCTGTGACCAAGAGCAAAAGCAGAACCGTCAGTTGGTCAACGAACAGAGTTAAATCAATGGTCAAGGAACCCGATTGAAAGAAGCGATAAAGAGAAAGAGAAAATGGTCCATTTCTCAACACTTCAATGAAAGCGGCAATTGATAACCCAAAGGAAAAACCGATGGCAGGAATCCCAATCCGGTGACTGTTTTCACCCCAACGACGACCTCCAAGCAAAAGGATGAGAGAAGCCAGAAGGGGAAGCAAAGGAATGAGGACGTAAATTGCCATAATTTCCATCAAAGACCTGGTGGCAGAGTCTGGTTCAACAACAGTTGAACAATGGGAGCACTGAATATACCAAGAATCATGACGGCTGCGGACGTGACTCCCAGAGTCAGTTTAAAAGAGAGTGGAATTTCACCAAACTGAACGTCCGATCGAGTTGATGTTTGGCGGAAAATGCCCTCAAACAGTTTAACGAAATAGGCAAGCGTCAAGAGCGTGGAGAGCACTACCGCAGCGACCGAAACATAATTGCCTGCTTCTAACGCTCCCAGAATGATGTACCATTTGCCAAAAAATCCACCCGTCGGAGGCAGGCCAATCATGCCTAAGGCCATAACAATTAAAGACCCAGTAAGCCAGGGGGCTTGTCTCCCAACACGCCCTAGGTCGTCTATTGTTCGGACCCCATACTGACAAAACGCCACGCCTGCTATAAAAAACAGGCCAGCTTGCATAACGGCATCGTTCAATAAATAAAAAACTCCTCCGACAAACCCAGTTGGGTTGCCTTGACCGATTCCAATGAGAATGATGCCGATGTGCGAAATCCCTCCATAAGCGAACATCATTTTAATATCCCGCTGGGCCAAGGCCAGACTTGCGCCTATGACCGCCGCTAATACTCCAAGAACTGCGACCAGTAGCAAAATCGGAATATCATAAATAACAATTGACGCATTTAAGACCCAATAGATTATTCTGACCCACGCCAATAGCACTACTTTCGTGAGGAGTGGAGCCAAGATAGGGGAAATAGACTCAGGAGCATAGGTATAGGCCTCGGGCATCCAGGCATGAAACGGGACTAAGGCCATCTTGATCCCCAAGCCAATAAACATAAAAAGCAGTCCACCCACTAGAGCTTTAGAGTTTAGTAGCAAGGGAAGTTTGTCGGCTATATCAGCCATATTCAGTGTGCCAGTTACCGCATAGAGATAACTCACCCCTAAAAGATAAAGGGAAGCACCAATGGTTCCCAATATAAGATACCGAAAGGCTGCAAATAGCGCTCTTCCGCCAGCGACACCCACAAGTGCGTAACTCGAGATAGCTGCAACCTCTAAAAACACGAACAGATTGAATAAATCCCCAGCGAAAACAATGCCGGTCAAGGCGGATACCAATAACATAATCAACGTGTAATAATGGACAATTCGGCCACCTAGAGCCTTTGGGGAAGTGGGTCCAGTAAACACCACACCCAGTAAACCCAAAATACTCAATAAAAGTAAGATGACACTCGCTAATCCATCAGCCACCCACTCAATACCGAGGGGCGCAGTCCACCCACTAAACATATACCGCACCTCTCCATGATGAATGACGTTATGGAGGTTCAAAATAGAGACCAGCACCATAGCCGCGAGAATTGCCACAGAAATTGGCTGGCTCCAATGACGGTGTTTTAGACAAACCACTGGCATGGAAATAGCGGCAAACAATGGGAGAAGGAATAGGATTGCGGGAAGTTGGTGACTCATTCTAATTTTTCAAGAATTTCTTGTTCGTCAAGGCTTCCATATTGTCGATAGATCGCCGCGCACAGGGCTAATCCCACGCCCAGGGTCGCTACGCCAACCACAATAGCAGTGAGCGTCAAGACATGAGGTAACGGATTCGCGTAACTGGCCGCTTGCACCGGCTCCGTGGTTGACAAGAGCACGGGAACCGTCGCGCCCTTCTTCGCGCTAATAGACACCAGGAAAAAAATCACGCTGGTTTGCACCAAATACATCCCTATGAGTTTCTTTACGAGATTGTATCGCGTAACCATGATATAAAAGCCCCACAGGAAAATGATGACAAAAGTCAAAAAATTGGGTCGCTGAAAAACTGCGATAAATGCATCAACCATTTATTGAATCCTCGACAATTTCTTCAGCAGATAAGCTGAACACAATAGAAATGGCTGTTACCGCAACATCTACAGCCACACCGATTTGCGTGAGTACGATTCCCAAAGATCTTCGAGAAGCAGTTTCAAGACCTGGAATTTCCAAATTCGCATAATTGAGAAACTCTCCACCTCCAATCATACACAAGCCACCTACCCCCGCGTAGATCAGCATCCCGACCCCATCACCATGTAAAACCTTTTGGGCAATTCGACTCCGGGAAGCGTCATGACCAAAAATCAAAACTGATAAGATCAACCCCGTGCCTAAAATCACCCCACCCACAAAGCCTCCCCCGGGTCCGTATTGCCCAAAAAACAACACGTATAAACCAAACATTTGGACCACCGGGATGAGAAAGCGTCCTAAAGCCTGTACGATAATGCTGTCGTGTCGGCGTATCATTATGCCTGTCTCCTAAGCAGTAAAGCACAAGCAATGCCCGCCGCAAAAATCACTACGGTTTCGATCATCGTATCAAGCGATCGATAGTCCATCAGTACCGCAGTCACAACATTCGGAGTGTGGGTATCCTGATAGCTCTGCTCGAGATAGGTCGGCGAAATATGAACACTCGCTGGAGAATTCGGGTCCCCAAATCCAGGAAGATCCTCCGCGGCATAGAGCAAAAGAACTCCCAAGAGAGGAAAAACAATTAACGTTGTCAGAGAAGGAGGAGGGCGCCGAAGCCGAGTGTCTTTGGGAGCAGTACCGAATAGAGTTAATAGAAACAGAACCGTAGCCAATCCTGCTCCTACGACGGCTTCCACGAAGGCGACATCCACAGCTCCGAACCATGCCCATACCAACGCCAGGAAAAAACTATAAGAGCCCAAGAGCAGAACGGCACTCATCAAATCCTTAACCAGGATGGCACCTGCGGCAGTAACAAGCAGAAGAAGGAGTAAAGGAATTTCATATGAAAAGATCATGAGTTTTCCTTTTGCCAAGGTTTTAAGCCAGACCGGAGAGCCGCGCGAACCGTGGCATGTGTAATGGCTGGATTTAGAATGTACAGCAAGGCCAACACCACTAGAATTTTCAGCATATTTTTGCCCAGTCCCTCATGCAAGGCGATTCCAACTAGCATTAAAAAGGCCCCTAAGGAGTCTGTTAATGATACGGCATGAGAACGACTAAACACATCGGGCAATCGAATCACGCCAATCGCAGCAACAATCAGAAAAAATAAACCCGCTACTATAAAAATAATGGAAAGTATGTCCATGCTACGGAAGTCCCTTTTGTTCCAAATATTTGGCCACGGCAAGCGCTCCGACTAAATTGAGCAGGGCATACCCAGTCGAGATATCAATAAACATATCGACCCGTTCAAAATAAACTCCAATGACAATAAGTAAAATAATTGCCTTGGTGGAAATGCCGTTGAGACCCAACACACGATCAAAAATTGTGGGACCGCGCAGGACACGGTACAGGTATGCAGCAATGAGAATAGCCAGTAACACCAAAACGCAGAAAAGAAAAGTTTTCATAAATCCGGCTCTTCGTCCTTAAAAATATCAGCAATTTTCAATTCGATCTGTTTGCTTGCAACATCTTCGCTTAAAACTTTATCCATCGCGTGAACAATGAGGTTGTTACGGTCAACCTCTGCGGTAATCGTTCCAGGGGTTAATGTAATGGAATTACCGAGAAGAACAACGGCTGCGCGATGACGTAGTTTTGATTCCACAGAAATCAACTGAGGAGCAATGGGAAGCGCAGGATGCAAAATAAGCTTGGACAAATGAAGGCCACTTTCAACGATTTTATAAAAAAGCCATGGAAGGTAAAGGAGGATTCTGAGCCACAAACGAAATTTCGGAACAAAAGGTGAATGGCCAGAGTTGATCCAGGCCACGGCGAAGGAACAAATAAGCCCCAAGCCAAGATGAATCCATTCAAAGCTGGCAGACAACAAAACCCAAAACACAAACAGTGCCATGGCTTTTAAAAACAGGAATTCTGATGATATTGGTCTAGATCGAGTTGCCATAAAATTATCAGATACAAGTTTGACGGCAGAGTATCAGTATTATTCGATTTTTCCTATAAAAAATCAGCCGGAGACTTATAATGAAACATCTATACTCTTGTAAAAGTCCAAGAGCCTATCTTCAATATATGCCTAATTACGGAACTTGAATCGTTTCCCACGTCGCATTCGGATTGTACCGATGAAATTCAAACGTATGGGGATCCAAGGCCACAAGATTAAGCCACTGATTATGAAACAACTGTTGAAGGATCGAGTGTTTTTGAATGACAGATGAGATTACACTCGGCGTCTGTTCAATGATCGCTAAGAGTCGCATCGGTTCATGATAGTGAGTGCTCCCGTTATTGACTGTTTGTAAGGGGAATCCCATTTGCAAATCACTTTGAGTTCCCAGCATCATCCCAACACCCCCAACGACATTGTGTAACACCTTACTCCCACTTCCATACGCGTATGGATCAACTGCAGAAAAATAATAACCCGTATTAATCCACTCGCCGACAATTAATGGCGCGGTCATGATTTTTTCGATGATGGCACCTTGAGGATCAGCAATAGGATCATAAGAATGCAAGAAAACCCGACCGCCTAAATCTAATCCTTTGGTCAGTTTTCGTCTTCCAATGAGAAACGCGGCATTGCCCGCTAATCCCCATTCCGGTCGAGTACTCGCCCAATCGCAACTGCGTTCGTCTACATGAGCAAAAGCCTGCTCTGGAGAAATTTCAGTCGGAGCACCGGGAAGGCGATGGCATCGCTCAAGAGCCTGCTTCGTACCAGCTTCTTCGAGATCCTTGTTCAACGCCTGCAAATCTTCTTTATGCGAATCAGGCAATTCCTCCAGATCGTAAAACTCGACCCGATCAGTCGTCGTGATATGTTTTCCCGGAAGAAACCAGGTGTCATCGGGAATCGGCAATCCTTTTTCCTTGAGAATGCGACGAACTTCAGGTTCATTCGCCATCGCGGCAAAAACTCGCGCATTTGCATCGCCCGGTGCTCCCCCGCAAGCCCCGCAATCCAACGCCCCATAATAGGGATTGTTGTCCGTCTCACTCCCATGGCCACAGAGGCACACCAACCGCGCAAAATTTTTGGTGAGCCCCATACCACGCAAACCATTTTCGATAAATGTCGCCCGCTCCGAAAGAGAAAATCCCGGAGAAAGCCCGTCAGGAATCCCTTCCGCATTCACTTCTCCGATCCTGGGATTTTGAGGATTAGATGGCGTGGAAATTGAGATCTGGGTTGGAACCCTATGCGTCAACCAACTCTGGATAGTGGAGGTCATTGCGCGAAATGTTTTTTGGAACAAGGTTTTGCCCACCAACCCCAGACTAAAAAAGAACCCCAATACATCAATCACCATCATCGACCCAATAGGATGATGCTTCAGATCGTGAAAAAGATGGTGCCCCAGTTGGCTCCAGCGAGTACCAGAAGAATATTTTTCTAACGCCGCTCTTTCTCTTGACCGAGGTGTTTCCGTCACCGCATGGTTGGGAGTCAATAACACCGGACATAAAGTGGCACGTTGATTGCTATCAAAAGGTTGATGGCTAATGGGAATTCCAAAAAACCCTGCAAACCCAAATGTTTCATAGGGACCTTGGGCTTCAATATGGCGACGAAATGATTCTGAACGTACGTCGATACAAAAGACTAGTTGTGCATAGGGACGAGTTTCCAATTCTGCTACAGTTCCGTGATGCGCTGAAATATTTCTCAGCAACTTCTCTCGAAAGGAATCTTCGTACGCCTCAATCCATACCCGTCCATGCTGATCAACAGGAAATTGATCTAACCATTGCAACACCATCTGGGCATCAGTAAGCGAGAGATCGTGAATTTCTTTTGGAGATAACTCAAGAAACTGTGCCAAATGGAATAGTCGCCAAGCATGTCGACATTTCATCTGTTGGGTTGGATCCCCAGATTGCCCTCCATGCCCAATTTGTTGGTGGTATTCTTTGGATCGATCATTCCAATATGCAGTCAGGGAAGAAACCGTCCCATCAATTCCCCATTCTTTTTGGCACTGAATGTTGGCCAACTCCACTTCATAGAATAAACGCACAGCTAGATATTGTGTGGTGTCAATGGGATGTTTGTGTTGCGCATGGTATGTTGGGTGTTCCCCAAGCCATCGTATGTATCGCGTCCAGCCTGGCAATAATGATAGTTGCCTTGAGAGATAATCTTTCCATTGTTCTTGGGGAATTTCGAGTTGGTGTAAGATGGAACGGATCGCGTCCTCTGGAGCTTCAGGAAGATTATGAACTTTTTTGGCGAAATCTGTAATCCCGAGAAACTGCCCCGAAAAATCATTCTGCGCCAGGTTCCGCCATACTTGGTAGAAACCTTCTTCTCGGCCAGGCATTTCCCAGCCAGCCAATCCTTCATCGAGAAACGCCGTCACCCATTTGATGAGTTGATTATTAATTTGGTCGACCACCCCACCCCCAGTCAAACAATCAACCCAATCGCTAAGGGTCCGTTGAGGCGGCAAGGAAATGGGTGCAGACGTTTGCGAATGCGAATCCTCAGATATTTGAGATGACGCATGAAAATCAGATAGCCCGATGGTGGCTAACACACTCTTCCATAAATTCGTCAGGTAGGCCTCTTCTGGATACTCCCGACACTGCTCAAATTTTTTGATGGTTTGTTCAATAATTTGTTTCCGGGATTCCTCGGGAAGATCTTGCCGAAACTGTTTTGTAGCTCCACCACCGCTTAACTCCCATTCCAGGAGGGGTAGTGGCAATTCCTCGAAGCCAAAAAGTACGTGTAATTGCCAAACATCTTTTGGGGTAACCTTTCGACTTCCAACTTCAATAGAAACTTGCCCATCTGGGTGAGGCCCAACCCTGGTAAAAGCGCGCTTAAAACTTTCTTTGATAATACGGCCATTTCGGTAAAATTGACGATACTCCTCATTCGCGAGATACCCATTTCCACCAAGGAGGTCCTTGCCTTTTCGAACAGCCTGATCAAACGGCAGATATTCTAATCCATGAATGGGATTCTGCGCAACCATGGTCCGCATGGGCCAAAACGGCGCAATTGGTTCACTGGCGTTCAATACAATTTGCCGAACTTGATCACGATCTTCGGGGGAAAGGGACTTCGCTGAAATAGTACTCATATAGAGCGACTTATTCCTGTCTCAGACACACACAAGGCCAACCGCAACCTAGAATGCCTATTCATTTCTGTTTGATACAAGTTTGAAACAAAAAGAAAGCAGAAGTCTAGTCTTGACCTGAAAAAGATCAATATTTTTTACCATTTATACCAAGAATTACCGGTAGGTCAAGTGATTATTCCTCAGTTTGGGTTAACTCATAATGAAAAACAATCCAACAAAAAGTGAAGCGGAGACTGCCATCTGCAATGCCATCAAAAAGAAAAACCCTGCCATTGAGGAAAAAGCAAAACCTCAACCCCAGGGTCGCTTAACTTGAAATATTATCATCAAAGGAATATAAAAAAGTGTCTCATACTTAAATCCAATGATGTCCTACGGTAGCCTTAGAGCTGGACAATATCTTTCCTGGAAATGATACCTGCGATTTTCTTTCCCTTCGTTACTGCCAACCGCTTGACCTTATGGTGAAGCATTTTTTCGTTGGCCTCTTCCGGGGTAAGGAACATGTCAATCGCCAAAATAGGGGCAGTGGCAACCGAGATTGCCGAAGTGGTTTTCGGGTCCAATCCCTTAGCAACCACCCATTTTACCAGATCGGTGGCGGTGAAGATACCGGCATAATCTTCGGGGCCTTGAACAAATATGGAACTGATTCCCTTGTCAGTCATGACCTGAGCAGCTTCCTGCACGGTCGCGTTCTCGGGAACACTGATGACGGGGGATGACATGCAATCTCGAAGAATCAGCATGATACAGTCCTATTCTATAGTTTTTTCGATTTAATATGAGTTGCAACCTTTGAATGAGACATAGATCTATGCTGATCCAAGCCCCTCACTGTCAGTTCAAGACCTTTTTCTTTGAATTCCTTTTTCCATTCTTCGATCCTGGACATGACAGTATAGTCCACAAGCCGCGTTTCACTAAGATCCAGAGTGACCTTCCTCCCCTCCTCAAAGAAATGAAAAAGATGCTTTCGTAAAGCAATCCATGTACAAAAAATAGCGGAATCCCGAATTAGAATAGTGGCGGAATTATCACCACTCTGTTCGACCTGAGCATTCAATTTAAAAAATGAACGAATTGGAACCCTGTAGAAGATATGGAGGATAATACTGACTCCAATTCCAATAGCAATTCCCTTCAAAAGATCAGTTTCTAAAACCCCTATTATTGTGGATAGAAAAACAATGAATTGGTCCTTTCCCAAGTGATACATATGTATAAACTCTTTAGGAGATGCCAGGCGATATCCTGTAAATACCAATAATGCTCCCAAAGCCGCCAAGGGAATATGATTAATCACCGATGGTATCAAGGCGACGCAGAATAATAAAAACATCCCGTGGTAAAAATTAGCAAACCGGGTTCTTGCTCCATTATCAATATTAGCTCTACTTCGAACAATTTCTGAAATCATGGGCAGTCCACCAACTAAAGCCGACAGGGTATTTCCCATCCCAACTGCCAGCATGTCTCGGTCCATATTCGATTTTCGATGCCATGGATCGATCTCATCGATTGCCTTGGCACTTAGCAAACTTTCCAAACTTCCAATCAGCGCAAATAAAATTACATACTTTATTCCTGTTGCGGTGGCCAATCCTGAAAAATCCGGAAAGGTAATAGCATTGAACATATTATTTGGGACATTGACTAAAAACTTTTCACCCAATTGGAAAATATGGTTATTGAAACTGTAAGTTGTATCCTGGCCAATTCCTAAAAATATTCCCATTGGAACCATTATTAACAACATCACCATGGGCGCAGGAATTACTTTAAATTTTGGATTTTTTATCCAATTTAGACCAAGGACGATCAATAAGCTTAAAATGCCAATAAACCCAATCTTCGGATTCATGTTTACAATAAAAGAAGGAATGCCGGCCAGTAATTCCACGGGAGAGCCTTCTGGTTGTAAACCCATCAGTACAGGAAACTGTTTCGCGATAATGATAATTCCAATGGAAGCCAGCAAACCATGAATCGCCGCGCTCGGGAAAAATTCCCCAAGGATTCCTATGCGAAAAACCCCGAATAAGATTTGGATAATGCCTGCAGCAACCCCAACACCCAGAGCTAAACGATACGCTTGAAAATCCTTTGTTAGATCTTCCCCTCCGGTAAACCCGAATTCCGTGACACAACCAAGGGCAATGACAATCAACCCAGCCGCTGGCCCTTTTATTGTAAGCTCGGAATTGCTATAGAAACAAATTATGCCGCCAACAATTGCTGTAAAGATGCCGGCAATCGCAGGATATCCAGAAGCCAGAGAAATCCCCAAACACAGTGGCAAGGCAATAAGAAAAACTAAAAATCCCGAGAGGATATCTTGTTTGGAATAGGCTTTAAACCCAGCAAGGTTCCCTCTTGGAATTTCCGGTGTGTCTGATGGCATACTCATCGTTGTTGTAACCTCCGCTATATGCTTTCAATTGCAAATAAAATCGATAGCTGTATTACCTATTGTCAAACAGACTGCATCAGAAATCAATTCGATCTTATCAATCAAGTGGTATTGGCGGGTAGCATGTGATCATTAAAGCGACTGTACAGCCCCTTCATCGCGAAGGGAGACAATACGGTGGTCACCGCGATTACAATTACCATGCCGGCATAAATCTCATTGTTGAGGATACCGCTTTCCCGTCCCAATTCAGCAAATATGAGGCCTACTTCACCGCGCGGAATCATGGCGGTACCAATGATCCAGCGGGCCGGCCAGGGTTCCCGGATGAGCCAGGGGCCTACCATTTTGCCGACTATTGCAGCAATCATAAACGCCATAGAAAAGGCCCAAATAAAGGGGGAAGTCCAATCGATCTCGCGCAGGTTCAATGACAGCCCAACCATGACAAAAAAAATCGGTGTGAACAAGTGAATGATCGGTTTCATTTCCGTTTCGATGTGTTCGGCAAAAGGGGGGTCAGCATGTAATGCTGTACCAAAGGGTAAAAAGAAACGTCTTGATAAAGCCAGCCCTGCCGCAAAGCCTCCAAGAAGCTCCGGAGCCCCCATGGAATGAGCCAGCCAGGCGAAGAATAATACCAGGGAGACGATCGTAGTGGGAACCAGGCCGGGAATCTCTGTGGTCGTGTTGACGTGTTTGATGATAGCGGACATCAACTTGGCCGCCACCGGGGCCAGAACAAAGAAGGCTCCCACGAACATAATTACTTTGCTTGCGTTGCCCAGGGTGACACCTCCACCGATGGAGAATTCATAAAGTAGGGCCAGTAGGATGACACCCATCACATCGTCCAGAATTGCTGCTCCCAAAATTATTTGACCCTCCGGGGCGTTGTGCCGTTTCAGGTCAGTAAGCACGCGGGCGGTGATTCCAATGCTGGTTGCAGTGAGAGTTCCTCCAATAAACAGGGATATCAGTAAGGAGAGATCGAATAGCCAATACCCCACCCCGAATCCCAACAGAAGCGGGAAAATGAAACCGGCGAGGGCCACAACAATGGATTTTAAACCTGACTTCGCCAATTGCTTGGGGTCGGTCTCCAGACCCACTTCGAATAGAAGCAGGATAATACCGATTTCCGCCATGAGCTTGATGGCTTCGATGGGCTCGATCCAGCCGAGCAGACTCGGTCCGAGTAGGACTCCCGCCATTAACTCGCCTATTACCGAAGGTGCTTTGAGCCGCGCTGCCAGTTCAGCAAAGATTCTCGCGGTTAAAAGTATAATAAGCAGATAAAGAAAAAAATCATGGGTTTGCATTCAGAATCCTGGCACAAAGGTTAGTCCTTCACAGTAAACCCCTAATCCTGTATTCACCTTGCATCAAATTGGAAATGCAAATCTCATCCAATGAGGGTTTCCTTTTTATTGTAGGAAATCCAGAGCTTGCCCCGGGTCATTATAGTCGGCATATCTCTTTTTAAATAAGAAATATGTGTTTAATTGAATAATTCCCAGGGTTTTATCGAAGGGTTTTAAGGGCTCCAAATAAATTGGAATCCTTAAAATGAGAGGGTGGTCTGAATATAAGAATACACGGTATTGCCTTCGCGCGGCGAATTGGGGGCGGTCTTCTGAAAATCTCCATCGATCCGGTACGCAATACCTCCCTCCAACTGTACGTTTGCGAGCACCTGCCATTTGGCCCGCACAAACCATTGTTGACCCAGGAAGGAACCTGAACCTCCGGTCGGATCCTGCAGGCCTGAATTTCCGGCCCACATGTCAGTATCTGAAGCCAGCCAGTACGCGCGGTAATGGATGTACGTACTGACTAGCCTATGTGGATGAATTGAAATAATCACACCGGGGCCGGTGATGTTGGACCGGATAAACGGCGTGTGAATTCCAGTTGGGCTGAAATCGAACACCGTTGCGCCGAATAGAGGATCGAATCTTCCTTGAGCCTCATCATTGGGATCACCGTCTCCGCTGGCATAATCGTATGCCAGAATCAGCCGGGGGGACCAGGGGGCAGAGAAACTATAGCCCACTTCCACATGGTGAAAATGGGCGAGATGATCCAGATCGCGCGTGTCAGTGGTGGCGGTGGAAGCGCGCGATGTACCGAATTGAAAGATCGACTCCCATTCATAGTCGATCCGGCTTTTTTGTGGCGGGCGGTATAGCCGAAACCCCGGCGTATACAATTGACGATTACGGGTGAGAAAGTCCGGGCCGTCTTTTTCGTGCAGTCCGAATAAATAAAGCTCTGCCTTGTCGCCCCAGGGAAGATTCGGGGTGGTGAAGAGCACCCCCCAAAAAATACGATCCAGGGTTTCTTCGTCAAACGCGGCGTCGTTTTCCAAAAGCTCCGCCTGGGAGGTGGGACGGCGGTTCACCGGCAGTGTGAAAAAGGCGCGAACGGTGTCCTCGCTTTTCGCTTTCCAGATCCAGTCCACGCCGGTGAAAGCATTTATTGCGTTGCGGAACCGATTGCGTGACACCAGGCGGCGCTTGCCAATGTCCATGGTCAAGCGCCCACCTCGCAGGAGGCTTCGGCTGTTCTCCTGGAAAAGTCCTTTCGCCAACCACTGTAGATTGGCTTCCAGCAGTTCTGCAGCGTTGACAAGCCCGGTGGTTATTCCCGTCCCCGAATCTGCCAACTCTGCACGCGAGTCCTGAAGTTCCAACTGGATTTTAAAGCTTGGGTGGAGGTGTACCGTGGCTTGGGCCAGAGTGCGCAGAGATAAAGCCTGATCGCTTCCCGTGGTGCCGGAGCGGAATTGGCTGTTCAATGTCTCGTATCGGGTTCGGTGTTGCACGGCGAGGGACAGCCAGTCCGGCAACGCCCCGCTTTGGTTGAGAGTGAACCTCGGCTTGGTATTAGCAATTATCTTGTCTTTGTACACATAAGGCTTGGGAGAGGGGTCGTCGTCTTTAAAAGCAGAGTGTTTCGCTAAGGATGTGGCGGGGATCAGGAGCAATAAAAAAGCCAGCCGCCAGATTTTTCTCTTGTTGCATCTCATCCAATAAGATCCAGGGTACGAGGATTGATAGCGTTATATATACAAGAATATATCGATTTGTCAAGTGTTGAGATGTGGTCTGCTGAGAAGTTGCCGGTTTTCTGGGGAGAGGTGAGAGCTTTTAAGAAAAAGAAAACCCGCCCGGTCCTTGCGAAGACCGAACGGGTTTGGAGGAGGTAAGAAAATTTAGCTTTTTTTTAACCTGGTTTGAGATGAATTGTTGCTAGAAGGAAATATCCCATTGCAACCGGACCCGGTTGTCGGAAACATCCCTCATGGAGGCAAAATCCTTTAAGGTCAGATAGGAGTAATCAATGGTGACTTTATTGTTGTGGCCTGCGATGAAGTAGTTCAGGCCCACGGTATATTCCTCTCGTCGGTTTCTATTAATGTTATCGGTCTGGGACCGCGACTCAATCACATAGGCATAACGAAAGGCCAGTTCAACTCCTTCGGGAAGCGGAGCTAATGCGCCGTGGTTGGTGTATCCGATCTGGGCATACAGTCCTTGATAATCATGCGTGAGCAGGGTGCTTTTATCCTCAACTTCCATTTCATGGTATTCCTGCTGAATGGCCAGCCCCTTATACTTGAAGGCAAATTCCTGCACCCATTGGTCTCTTCGGAATTGCGCGGGTGTGGCATTGGTAGCAGACGGAAACGCGGACAAGTTGCCGCAACCGGAAGAATTCCACCGGGTACACCGTCCGTTGTTGGTCGCGTAGGCAAAGGCCAGCTGTCCTGTCGGCTTTTCATGATAGGAGACATCCGACTGCCACCATTTCAAATCGCGACCCAGGAAGTTCCATTGCAGGCGGCCCATGTACATATTCTCCCCGTCATCGTTATTGACCGAGCGGCCTTCGCCGTTGAAGATACCGGCGTAATATCTCAGGTCCGCGGGCGTTTCCTTGAACAGGCGGCCCTGCAGCATGGCACCGAGCTGGCGGTCGATGGTGAATACGCGATTAACAATCGACCGTTCGACAAACGTCTGGCGGCCGGAGGAATCCACCCGCTCACGGTTGTAGTTGATTTTCCATTGGCCCACCCGAAACCCGATTTCATCGATGGGCTGTACGTCGATTCTATAATCGATGACTCTTGTTGAGGATGCGGCAGAGGAATCATCGACGCTCCTTGAGGATTGCAGATCCACTTCAAAATAGTATTTGATCCACTTTTTATACCCATGACCGCCTATTTTCATTCGGAGCCGCCGGGCTTCAAAGTTGCTGACATCCTTCCGGGTAGTAAAGTTGCCTAAACTTATAGGGTCCGACCGGTTGGGATGGGTGTATCTCATTTGGGCACGCCAAACCAGCTTGGTGGAAAACAATCCGTCCGCGGTGGTTAATTGGAAACCCGGATAACTGTATTTGACTTTGATGTAATCCTCCGCGGCTTGGGCGGTCACTTCCTTACTCACCAGATTCAATCCGTTCGCGTTAAGAGCCAGCCGCTCTTTTTGCAACGCCTCGATTTTTTCTTCCAGGGCCAGCAGACGCAAATCGGTTTCTGTAGAATTGGCCCACGCCCCTTGGGCGCAAATCAGAATCCCCACCATCAACAATAAACCGAGTAACTTCTTGGGCATTTCTCCTCCTTTTTGATATTGATTGGCTCGATACATAAAAACCTTAATTGATCTCATTGAGATCGTTCTGTTGGTTGAAGGATAGGTTCGGATGGTTAGGATTCGGTGAGGAAAAAATTAAAATTCATTGAGTATTCAGCAGGTTCAACCCTCATGCAAGAAACCATTGACAAAACCTGCGAGTGTTGGAACAATTCCCCGGAACAGGACGTGGGGGCTTCGCCGTCACCCGATGAAAGGGAAATCCATGCTGGAAGAATGGGCCGATATTCTGAAAAAAGTGGAGGCCAGAAAAGACGATCTGGAAGGCGCCGACCTCAGCTATCATAAGCTGATGAAGGCCAAACTTCAAGGGGCCAACCTGAGCGGGGCCGACCTGAGCTATGCCTATCTCATGCAGGCGGACCTGACCGGAGCTGACCTCAGTGAAGTGGATTTCAACAGCGCTGTCCTCAGCGAAGCCAACCTCAACGGCGCCAACCTGGAAGACGCCGATTTTACCGATGCCTACCTTTGTGGAGTTGACCTGAGTCAGGTCCTCAATCTCACCTGTGACCAGCTCGAGCTGGCCAACCTCGACCGAGACACCCGCCTCCCCGACTACATACAAATCACCTGGGTGTCCGATACCGTGTTTGAATGTAAGGAATAAAATCCCTTCATCATTTGGTCTTGAGATGAATTGAGCGGAAGCTTATGGTAAGTTGAAACTTTAGCTTTTAACCGGAGCGCACCAGATGAGTGGAAATCAGAGGGCGGTGATTCTGGTCGGCCATGGCGGCCTGCCGAAGGACTGTCCCAGGGAAATGATTCAGCAACTCAAGCAACTGGAGCGGGAACGCAAAACTTCCGGCAAACCGGCGACCGCGCAGGAGCGGGATCTCGAAAAACATATTCGCGAATGGCCCCGCACCCCGGAGAATGATCCCTATAAAGCCGGGTTGGAACAATTGGCGGAACGCCTGGAACCGTTATTGGAGGGGGCTCCTCTGGTGCTGGCCTACAACGAATTTTGCGCGCCCACGGTGGAGGATGCCGTAGCGGACCTGGCGAAGCGCGGAGTCAGCCACATCACGGTGGTGCCGACCATGCTCACGCCCGGCGGGTCCCATTCCGAAATCGATATCCCAAAGATTCTGGATGACCTGCGCGCCCGCCATCCCGCTTTGAATATCCGCTATGCCTGGCCCACCGACCTCGATCTCCTGGCTGGCATGTTGGCGGACCACCTTAAAAAGTTTTCAGCATGACCCGAGCCCGGGCCGCCATTGAATTTTTATATCCAATCGTCCAGGTCGAACTGGGCGATGCATTCAGGACTGCGCATGTCCATATATAAATCCGCCTGATCGAAGCGGGCGTTATATTCCTTCCATCGCTCGCAGGTAAGCCCCGCATTCTCAATTTTCTTTTGAACCGCTTCCAATTCCTCCAGCCCGCCGTATTCCAGAACCACGTGGAATCCGGTGGCCGCTTTAAAACTGACTATGTAACGCTCGTCGCTCATGAAGATCCTTTTTGGGCCAGCGTGACGCTGGACCCGGCTTGGCCCAGGGGAAGTGGCGCTGATTAACCGTTATCTTCGCATCCAACAGTGACGCCGGAATTCGGGGAAAACGAATGTGGATAACCATCTCATAACCTCGTCAGGGGTTCAACTGGAAACCGGAAAAGGTTCAAAAAAAAGGATTTAGGGCCTTACCATTCCCTGTGATTCCTTTACAATAAAAGAAGGGGGTATTTGTCACCAGGCAGGTAATTATCCATCTTTCCGCCAAAGTCATTTGTGGGAGCACAACAGGTTATCGAGCAGAAAAAATCGGCCATCGAGCTCTGGAAGCGGGAAATTCCCGGCCAGTTGACCTCCGTGGATTTATCGCCGGAACATCATTGGGTGGCGCTCGGGTTCGAGAACGGGGTGGTGCACTTTTTAGATGCAGAGGGCAAATTGGTCTGGGAGGCGGAGGTCGGCCAGCCGGTGAAAAGCGTTAAAATTCTGGCGCGCAAAAAAAAGGTCGCGATACTGAACGAATACAGCCAATTGTTTCTGGTCGATTTTGCCGGCAAGCTGGCGCTGAAAAAAGGATTTAAAGATTTCTGGTCTGGGTTGGATAGCAAATCCGTAGATATTCTGCTGTGGGGGTGGAAGAGCAAACCGCGCCGCATGGACATAAAGGGCAGGACTGTACGAGACTATTCCATCCCTCAACCGTGGATGCGGGTTTTGGCCGTTCCTAAAAAGGAACAGTTCTGGGTGGTGCACAACCAGATTTGTCTGGGATTGTACCAAGCCGACGGAACGAATCTGTGGCTGGTCAACAATCCTTCGCCTATGGAATTGTCCCGAGAGTTGTCTTCCGAGTTTGCCATCAGCGACACGGGAGACGTATTCGCGATTTCCTGTTTTAATAATGGAGTCTATCTTTACAACGGCATCGACCGCACTCTGAGCCAGATTGATCTGGATCGCTCGGTCGCTCATGTCGATGTCAGTGGCAATGGCAAGTTCTTATTATTAGCGGATCAATTGGGAAAAATTATGATGGCATCCAAAAGCGCTGCCGTGGTCTGGGAAAAAGAATTATTGTCTCCGGCAACCCATTGCCGGATCGACCGCCGGGGGACGCGGGTCATCGTTGCGGAAAAGAACGGGACGCTGACCTGTTTTAAATTTTTGGAGGAAGGGGAGCAACGCTCAAACTTTCTGGAGTTGACCCAGTTCCACGACCTCGGAGATCACAAGGAAATCTGGAGCCAGCCCGTCCACAAGGTCAGCCAGTCGCCCGTCGCTGTGAGTATTTCCGGAGACGGACGGTTTATTCTCCTGGCCGACGGCAAGGAGTTTCAACTCTA
Source organism: Nitrospinaceae bacterium (assembly GCA_965237905.1). Classification (GTDB taxonomy): domain Bacteria; phylum Nitrospinota; class Nitrospinia; order Nitrospinales; family Nitrospinaceae; genus SZUA-226. The sequence continues at coordinate 2,444,166 of OZ250172.1, forward strand.
CGACTCCTCGGGAAGCCTGGTGTGGATCAAACATTTCATGACGCGTCTTCCCAGTGCCCGGCTTTCCCGGAACGGCAAGAAGGTTGTGCTGTCGAGCAATAACGAATTGTTTCTGTTGGACACCCAAACTCTGAGAGAAAAACATCTGACGTTTTACAACGCGGAGTTGAGTGAGGTGGTGTTGGCGCCCTCGGGGACCGGCGTTCTGGCGTTTGATAAATTCAAGACGCTGACCAGTTACTCCGGTCAAGGCAAAAAATTATGGAGCCGCAATCTTAAAGAAGAGATTTATAACCTCCGCATCCACAACCTTGCCCGCCGGGTGGTGTTTCAATCATCACCGAAAATTTTGTTCGTGCTGGACCTGAAGAGTTTTAAACTTAAGCGGACCCTATTGGGCGGACCCGTCACCGCCCTCGAGCTCACCCGGGACGGAATTTTTACCGGCGGAAGAATGGGCCGCTGTTACGGTTTGGATTTGAACGGCAAGGAGCAATGGCAGCATAAAATGGAGGGACCGATCCAGGAAATCATACCTCTAAAAAAAAAGGTCGTCTTCCGGAACAAACAGGGGGACGTGCTGTTATGCGGCCACGACGGAAGCAAGCTGGGGGAATATACCGCCCACAGCTCGTATTCCCTGTTCGGCCAATATAAAAAGGATGTTCTCGAGCTGGTGCCCAGTGGCGACATGCTGTCCTGTTACCGGGTGCCAACGGGGGATCTGTTGTGGAGGATCCCGCTGGCCGGGGGAATCCAGTCGGTTGCGGTGAGCGAAACCGCCAACCGCATGGCGATTCTGGATTCACAGAGTTTGCATTATCACCAATTGGTTCACGAGCCGCACGCGGTGGAGGACCGGTCATCGTTTCTCGAACTTTAATGGATGAAACAACCCATGAATAATTTAAAACAGCAACTGTCACTCAGCATCCGGGCGCGTTACCCATTGATTTATCTCGTGACCAATGAGGAGGCCCGTGCCGAAGAGGCGCTGGAAGAAGTGGGCCGTACTATAGGTAAGGAAGTCATCACCTGGACCTGTTCCAAAGGGTTCCATCCACCGCAGGGCGATGCCAAGAAATCGACTCAGCCGGATGAAGCATTGAAATATATCGACGCCTCCGACAAAAAAGCGGTGTTCGTACTGAAGGATTTTCATCCCTATCTGGAGGAACCAAAAATACTCCGGCACATGCGCGACCTGGTGCACAATCTGAAACGCAGTTATAAAACCATTCTACTGGTGTCGCCGGTGCTGAAAATTCCGCCGGAGCTGGGAAAGGACATCACCGTTTACGATCTGCCATTGCCGGATGCCGACGAACTTGGAGCCGTGCTGAACAATCTGTTGGAACCGTATCGTAAATCCGAAAGGGTCAAGGTGGAGTTGACCCGGGACCTGCAGGAAAAAGTGATCCAGGCCACGCTCGGCCTCACCCGTAACGAGGCGGAGAACGTGTACGCCAAGGCGCTGATCACCGACCGCAAATTCAGCAAGGAGGATTTGCCGCGCATTATCAACGAAAAGAAACAGCTCATCCGTAAGTCCGGCATCCTCGATTTCATCGGCCTGTCGATCACGCTGTCCGTTGTGGGTGGGCTGGGCAAGCTCAAGGAGTGGCTGAAGGAGCGCGGCGGAGCGTTCAGTAACAAAGCACGCGAGTACGGCCTGCCGGAGCCGAAAGGACTGCTCATGCTGGGGGTGCAGGGGTGTGGGAAAAGTTTGGCCGCCAAAGCCATCGCCGCCGAATGGAATCTGCCTTTGCTCCGGCTCGACGTCGGCCAGATTTTCGATTCTTTCATCGGCAACTCCGAGGCCAATATGCGCAAGGCCATCGCGCTCGCGGAAGCGATGAGCCCCGCCGTGTTGTGGCTGGACGAAATCGAAAAAGGGTTTTCCGGAATTCAAAGTTCAGGGTCGGTCGACTCCGGCGTGACTTCGCGTGTGTTCGGAACCTTTCTGACGTGGATGCAGGAGAAGGTCAAACCGGTGTTCGTCATCGCCACGGCGAACGACATCGAAAGCCTGCCGCCGGAGCTGTTGCGCAAGGGGCGGTTCGACGAAATATTTTTCATCGACCTGCCGACAGCGTCCGAGAGGAAAATAATTTTCGAGATTCACTTCGGCCTGAAAAAAAGAGATTCCAAAAAATATGATGTGGATCGTCTCGCGAAGGAGGCCGACCAATTCAGCGGCGCCGAAATCGAGCAGGCCATTTTGTCCGCCATGTACCGGGCTTTTGCCGAGAACCGGGAATTCACCACGGAAGACGTCCTGCAAAGCATCAAGGAAACGGTTCCCCTGGCGGTAACGGCGTCGGAAAAGATCACTCACCTGCGCCAATGGGCTCACAAGCGGGCGCGTCCGTCGTCATAAAAAGAAAAGGTTGCTAACCTCCATAAGCGTTACAATATTATTAATGTAGTTGCCCCATTTATGGGGCGGTTTTAAAAGCGCTCGATGAATCGAGCAACTACAAAAGCAGAAGGAAGAATCCCCCCGGCCCCCTTTACAAGGGGGAGGAGTATTTTAGGTCTATTGTTACGCAAAGTTCTCTAGAATTATGGAATCTTTATGAAAGCATTGATTCTCGATATCAAACGCGGTGAGTGGGACTCCACTACCGGCATGACCTTCGCCGACGTCGACGAGCCAAAGCTCGATGAAGCGAACGTTCCTAACGACGGCGGGCGGGTGCTCATCAAGCCCATCTATACCGGGTTCTGCGGCTCCGACAAGGGCATCTGGTTCCGTCACTCGTTTGCGGACATGATCTTCGACTCGCTGGACAACGAGGGCCACTCCTACCGCGTCTGCGGTCACGAACTGCTCGGCGAAGTGGTCGAGACCGGCTCCTACGCCGCCAACCATTACGGCTACCGTCCCGGCGACATCGTTTCCGCCGAATCCCATATCTTCTGTGGCTTGTGCCATCAATGTAAAATCGGCGAGGAACACATCTGCGCCAACCACCTGATCATCGGCATCTCCACCGACGGCTGTTTCGCCGATCTCGTCAAACTGCCTGCCAAGGAATTGTGGCGGACCGATACCGATCTCATCCGTCCCGAAGTGGCGGCGATTCAGGAACCGCTGGGCAACGCGGTGCATGCCTGCAGTAAGGTCGACCTGCGCGGCAAGACCGTGGCTATTTTCGGATGCGGCACCATCGGCCTGTTCGCGGTTCTGGTGGCGCGGGCGATGGGCGCGACCACCATCATCGGCGTCGATCCCAACCCGCAAAATCTGGAGATGGCGGGACGGCTGGGAATCGACCAGGCGCTCAAAGTCCTCGTCGGGTCCACCGGCAAAGACTCAGTGACACCCGACCCGGAAATCGTCAATCAGATCCACAAAACCTGTCTCGGTGAGGGCGTGGACGTGGCCTTCGAGATGTCCGGGAGCAACCAGGCGCTGAATACCGCCATCGCGTCGACGCGCGCCGGGGGCGACGTCATCCTGTTCGGCGTGTCGTCCGGTGAATACCGCTTTCCCGATTTCGAGGATATCATCATGTACGGCAAGTCCCTGCACGGCATTGTCGGGCGCAAGGTGTTCCAGACCTGGTATATCGTGAACAATCTTTTGACGTCTAAGGGCCACGACCTGCAGGACAAAATCTGGGAAGTGATCCTGAACAAAGGGAAGGGCACGGTGTTTCCTTTCCACCAGTTCGACCGCGAACCTTTCGAGCAGGCCATCAAAACCAATCCCAAAACCATTTTGAAATATTAAGGACCTTAACCCACGAACTCGGAAGGTTTCGATGTCTTACAAGTTCACTCCAAAAATTCGGATTATTGATGGTCTGATTATATGCTTATGTGTTTTTGCTTTTTCCCTATCCCCCAAGATGGGAACGTCGGAACATTATTTGGTCTTGCTAACTGTTGGTATTCTTATGATTCGTTATGCGTATCTGGTCGGGTCCAGGCTTTATGGAGAGAACGCCGAAAAAAATCCGACCACTTTATTCAAAATTCGCAAGGTCGTCGCAACTTTTTGTGTGGTGGCCGCTCTTGTTCTGTATTTCATATATATTTTTAATTGGGTTCTATGAGTCAATAAAATGCAACCATATTCCACAATGAAGGAAAGTCTGCCATGCCCACCGACCTGGTAAAACATATCCAAAGTGAATTGAAAGAAATTCGCGGGGCGGGTCTCTATAAGGAGGAGCGGATTCTGCTGTCTCCCCAGCAGGCGCGTATCAAGACCGCTGGGGGGGAGGTGCTCAATTTCTGCGCCAACAACTATCTGGGCTTGGCGAATGACCTGGACCTGATCGCGGCGGGTAAGGAAGCGCTGGATCAATATGGATACGGCATGGCCTCGGTGCGCTTCATCTGCGGCACCAGTGAAATCCACAAAGCGCTCGAAAACAAAGTTTCGGAATTCTTGCAGACGGAGGACACGATTCTGTACTCCTCCTGCTTCGATGCCAACGCCGGATTGTTCGAGACGCTTTTAAATGAAAAGGACGCTATCATCAGCGACCGGCTGAATCATGCCAGCATCATCGACGGCGTCCGTCTGTGCAAGGCGACGCGCTTCCGCTTCAACCACAGCGACATGGCCCACCTGGAGACCCAGCTCAAGCGCGCGGCGGACAAGCGGTTCAAGCTGATCGCCACCGACGGCGTGTTCAGCATGGACGGGGATGTCGCTCTGCTGGCAGAAATATGTGATCTGGCTGAGAAATACGGGGCCTGGGTGATGGTGGATGACTCCCACGCCACCGGCTTTTTCGGGCCGACGGGGCGGGGCAGTATCGAGTACCGGCAGGTGATGGGGCGGGTGGATATCATCACCTCAACCTTCGGCAAGGCGCTGGGCGGGGCATCGGGCGGATTCACCACCGGCCGGAAGGAGATCGTCGAACTGCTGAGGCAGAGGTCACGGCCCTACCTGTTCTCCAACTCCCTGTCACCGGTGATCGCGGCGGTCACCCTGAAGGTCATTGATAGGGTTGACCAGAGCCCGCATCTCGTGAAGAAGCTCCAGGCCAATACCGCCCATTTCCGGGAGCAGATCGCCCAGGCAGGGTTTGATATCCGGCCGGGGGAGCATCCCATTATCCCGATCATGCTGGGGGAGGCTCAGCTGGCTCATGATATGGCAGAGAAGCTATTGAAAGAGGGCATTTACGTGATCGGCTTCAGTTATCCTGTAGTGCCCAAAGGCGAGGCGCGCATCCGCATCCAGGTCTCAGCAGGCCACGAAACCCCCGATTTGGACCAGGCAGTGGCCGCATTTAAGAAGATTGGCGCTGAACTGGGGCTGATCTGACCCTTCCCACTTTCCAGCCCGGAAAACCCGCTCTCCCAAGAAAACTCAATACCAGGGCTAGAATGGAGTGTACCTTTTGCCACGCTTCCTTTTAGGAGAGTTGACCATGCTTTAATATTTTCGTTTTATTTTCGTCTACCGGGGATATTATTTAATATTGATCCCCATTGCCTGGCGGAGGGGAGTTTCATCTTTTCAGCTAAAGTTTGGGGCTGGATAGTTCCATTACGAGGATGGGTAACTGACAGATTTTAAAAAAGTAAGCTGGACGGAGCAATGGCCGAATTTGAAACAAATAAAAAATTTGATTTAAACAATATTTTATTTTAGCAACGGTCGATAGACAAAAATCATGTTTTAAAATTTTTTTAATCCGTTTTTTTTAAAATTGTAAAAAAATAAAAATCGGTTTTTTCAAAAATAAGAATATTTTGTATTAATCCTTGCAATTTCAGGAGCATGTGAGAAGATTCCTGTCCAACTTCTAACAACAACTTATTGTAACCCTTGCCTGCTTCCGTTGAGTTGGATCGTTGAGCTGTGATAAATCGGGCAAGCAAGAGTCCTACTTTAAAAAAGTAGTTTTAGTATTTGTTGGGGAAATGCATTCGCCGCCAGGACCGTCCCCGAAATAATCGCGGATTAGACAGCTATTAAATTTTAAACGCTGTGAAGCGGATTATTTTCGCAGGTGCTGGTTTTTTATTGTATGAGGTTGAGTTTTTTTAGAAGTTATGGTTAACGCGAATCATTGATTAGCCAAAAAGGCCTAATGAAATTCGAAAGTGGAGATGCCCGATGACTAACAATAATTCCAATGGCAATGGAACGAAGAAAGCAAAATACCTGACCAAGCTGGAGCAGATTCCCGAGTTGAGTCAGGGTGAAATCAATAGACTGGAAGAAGTCGACGAGAAATTTGTTTTTCGCACCAACGATTACTATCAATCGCTGATCGATTGGGACGATCCGGAAGATCCTATTCGCCGCATTGTCATGCCGGATATTCAGGAGCTGGACGATTGGGGACAGTTGGATGCCTCCGACGAAGAATCCTATACCGTCGCCAAGGGAGTGGAACACAAATACGATTCCACCGCTCTGTTGCTGGTGAATGAAGTGTGTGCGGCGTATTGCCGGTTCTGTTTCCGCAAGCGCCTGTTCATGGACGAAAACGAAGAAGTCACCAAGGACGTAAGCGAAGGATTGGAATACATCCGGACGCATAAGGAAATCAACAATGTTCTGCTGACCGGCGGCGATCCTCTCATCATGTCTACTTCCAAGCTGGAGCCGATTATCCAGCAGGTGCGTGAGGTGGATCATGTCAACATCATCCGCATCGGCACCAAGATTCCCGCGTTCAATCCCATGAGGATTTATAACGATCTTTCCCTGGAGGCGATGTTCCGGAAATACAGTACGCCGGAGAAGCGGATTTACGTGATGGCGCATTTCAACCATCCGCGCGAGTTGACACCGGAAGCGGTTCGCAGTCTCAGCTTTTTGTTGAATGCGGGTGCCATTCTCGTCAATCAGACGCCTATGATCGCCGGTGTGAACGATGATTCCGATGTGCTCGTTGACATGTTCAACAAGTTGTCTTATATCGGCGTGCCTCCTTATTATGTATTCCAATGCCGTCCCACTCTGGGGAACCGTATCTATGTCACTCCCTTGGAAGAGGCATTTGGAATTTTTGAATCGGCGCGTACCCGCTGTTCGGGTCTGGCCAAGCGGGCCCGGTTTGTGATGTCCCACGCCACCGAAAAAATTGAGGTGGTTGGTCTGACCGAGAAATACATTTACTTCAAATATCTCAGGGCCGCGGCGGAAGACAACGGTGCCAAGTTCATGGTGTTCAAACGCGATCCCGAGGCTTACTGGTTTGACGACTACAAGGAACTGGTGGACGAATATTCGCCATTGGCTGAGCCGGCAGGTGTCGACGCCGAATTCTTTTGATTTTTTGAGTGAGTGTAAATCTTTACCCAAGGTTCCATTTCCCAATAATTTTTGGGATGGGGCCTTTTATTTTGCTTTTTTCAGCTCACCAATAGCCGGATTTTCATGAAATTCAGTGGTAACATAGTAAATCTTATATTGTAATGATCTTCCGAATTCAGAAGGAGTGGTAAGTATGGTGACTGAAAAAAATAAGTCGTGGTCTGCGCTACTGGTGGCGCTGGTCTTTTCATTGATGTGCGTTTCCAGCGTTTGGGCGGAAGAGAACGATGACGACATGGAGGATCCTTTTGAAGGCAAACCTCCGATAGCGGACCAGCTAAAACAGTTCAGCGATGAAATAGCCAAGCGGGTTCATCAGGAACTGCAGGAGTTGCTGGACAAGGAGTTGAAGGTTCTCCAGGAAGAGAGAAAAAAGAACCGGTATACTACCGAGGAAAGAATTGCGAAGCAAGAGGAAATTATCAAAGACAATCCGAAAAATGCCGAAGCCCATTTCGCTCTGGGCGAAGCGTATGATGAAATGAGAGCAGGCGCCAACGCCATCGTCCATACGCAGATTGCCGAACTGCTATTCAAGGAACAGGAAAATAAAATAGGATTGGCGGAATCCCGGCGCAACCTGAGAAGGTTCTTTGATAAATACGGATATAAGAAGGAAGACTTTCTGTTGAATTGAGGGTGTTTCCGAAAACAGAGAGGCCGTTCAAGGATGATATCCTTTAGCCTCTTCCAATTCTGCTTCTTTAAGTTCAGTTCCGTTGAGTTTGGTGCCTGTCAGGTTGGTTTCGTTCAACTTGGTGCCGGTCAAGTTGGCATCGCTCAGATCGGCCTGTGACAGGTTGGCCTGATCGAGGTCGGCCCGATGCAAGTCGGCGCCCTTCAATTGAGTTCCCACGAGAGATGCGCCTTTGAGTTTGGCACCGGCCAGGTCTGCTCCTTCGAGATTGGATTTGTCGAGCTTGGCTTTTCTGAGGTTGGCGCCGCTCAGGTAGACATTTTTGAGAGAAGCCCGTTCCAAAACGGCTTCCTGCAGATGGGCGCGGCTCAAATCGGACCCGTCCAGATTCGCTTCGTTGAAATTCGCTCCCTCCAGATCCGAGTCGCTCAGATCCACCCCTTCCAGATTGGCATTCCCGAGTTTGGCGCGGCTGAGGTTGACCCCCCGCAGGTAGGCGCCTTTCAAATTGGCGTCGTTCAGTTTGGTCCGGTTCATATGGGAACCTTCGAGCTTCACCTTCAGTAATACTGCACCGTTCAAATCAGCGATATCCAGATTACATTCGGTCAGATCCGAACCCTCCAGGTTGGTCCTTCGCATGATCGCGCCGTTGAATTTAGCGCGTGTGACATCGGCATTGGTGAGATTGGCCTCTGTCAAATCCGCTCCGGTGAAATCCGCACGGGTGAGGCGGGCCTTGTTGAAATCAGCGCCAGACATTTTGGCTCCCTTGATTTCCGCCCGGACCATATTGGCTTCCTGCAGATTGGTTTCGTAAAAGACCCCGATGCTGAGTTTGGAATCAGAGAGATCGGAGTGGCTCATATTCGCACCCTTGAAATTGGCGCGGGACAGATCAGCATTGTTCATGGATGCGCGGGACAGGTTGGCCTTCAAAAAGTCCGCTTTGTTGACGATGGATTCGTTTAAATTGACCTGGGTCAGATTGGCTTCGTGTAGTTTGGCGCGTCGCAGGTCGACGCGCTCCATTTTGGCTTCCGTCAGGTTCGCGCGGTTCAGCTGGGTGTCGTTCATGATGCAGTCCATCAACTCGGCCTTCGAGAGGTCCGCATCATCGAGCACGCAATTCGACAGTTCGGAGTCCACAAATTTGGTCCCGGTAAGCTTGGACCCGGTGATATCTGCGCCGTAAAAATTCAGGCCGGACAGATCGAGGCCGGCAAGGTCCCGATTTTTGAGGTTGGGGATTTCTTCTTCCGGCTCTTCCTCCTCATCTTCCTCTGCCGGATCTTCATCAGTGGTGGACTCTTCCTCTTCGGCTTCTTCGTCGGGAGATTCCTCTTCCTCTTCCTCCTCCTCGTCTTCTTCCATCTCCGCTTCCGCTTCGATCCGCTCCTTGTATTCCCTGAGCTGGTCCAGAATCTCTTCGACTTCTTCCCGCGTCAAATCCGCCATAAAACCCCATCCACTGTATAAAAAAAGGCCGGAAAAGCCGGCCGGTTGATATCCCACCTTTGCTTTGGAATGAATTAAAACCATAGCCTACCCGTCCCCGGAACGCAAGAGGGAAGATCAAAATTTTGTCGGGTCACCGGCAGAAGAACTTGTTGCAGAACAGAGTGGTTATTTGCCGGAGGGGGAGGTCGAGACGGCTGTGGATCTCGGCTGAAATAATGTCCGGCATTTCCCCGTAGAAGGCGTGGGCGATGCCGCCTGCAATGCAGGCCTGGGTGTCGCTGTCGCCCCCCAGAGAGACCGCTTTGCGGACCGCATCCTCGAAATTTTCCGATGCCAGAAAGGCAGTGATCGCCTGCGGGACTGAACCCTGGCACGTGGCATCAAATGTGTATTTAGGACGAATGGCGTCGAGGGGTTCGCTCAGGTTGTATTGAAATTGAGTTTCAATGAAACTCTTGATCTCTTTCTTGCTGTTTCCAGTGCGGGAGAGAAAAATCGCGGCGGCAGTCGCCTGTGCGCCTTTAATTCCCTCCGGATGATTGTGCGTCACTTCGGCGGTGGCCCGGGCTTTCTCCAGAACCGCTTCCAGAGAATCGAAGGCGAAACCGACGGGACTCACCCGCATGGCCGAACCGTTACCGAAGCTATTGTAAAGTTCGCGCGATGGAGATGAGGCCCACTGCATGAAACGCTCTCCGTATCCAGCGTTGGGGTACTGGTGGAAATATTCCTTGAGCGTGTCGATTAAATCGAAACCGAGAAGAATATGATCCGCCACTGCCAGCATCAATACGGAATCGTCCGTAAACCGGCAATCCGGATGAAACAGTTCGAATTCGATAGTTTTGATCGGGGTCCGTTCAAAACGCGAACCGATGATGTCGCCTGCAATTGCCCCCAGCAGGCCTCACCTGAAAATATTCAAAACAATTCCATTCTGCATGATATCCGTTATACTGGAAACAATAAAAATTGTTTGGAGTGCAATGAATTCCCCCGAAAAATTCTCAATGGTTTCACTCAATCCCTTGCGCTGGGACTCTGACCAAAAACGGCGCGGGCATCGTTTGATGGGGTTCAGTGCTTTGTTGCTTTATTTTGAAGTCGCGCTGATTCGCTTCGTTCCCGCGCATGTCCAGGTGGCTTCTTATTTCATCAATCTGATTCTGATCGCCTCCTTTTTAGGTATGGGGGTAGGATTGATTATTCAGGCCCGGGGGCTGAAACCTCTGGCCGGATTTATCCCCGCACTCGTCCTGTTGTTGGGTGTCAGTCAATATTTTTCCAATGTTGTGGTTCAGACTCCTCTTTCGGGAGATGAGTTTATTTATTCCATTCGCATGAACCTGTCTCCTTCCAGCCAGGAATGGGGCATGGTTCCGGTAGTTTCGATTATATTTGTTTTGTGTACTCTGGTGTTCATTCCCCTGGGTTCCGCGATTGGTCAATACTTCGAGCAGTTTCCTTCTTTGGTGGCCTATTCCATCAATATTTTCGGCAGTCTGTCGGGTTTGGCTCTATTTTCCCTGTTAAGCCATTTCTCCATGCCTCCCATTGTCTGGTTCACTCTAGGCACTGTGTATTACCTGGTTCTCTGCCGGGAAGACCGAAAAGTATTGGTTTCCTGTTTAGGCATTCCGGTGATTCTTTTTCTGGTTTACGGGATGCACCAAAAAGAAGGCGAGCTGTGGTCTCCTTATTACAAAATCAATTATTTTAAAGCCGAACGAAATATCGACCTCAGTGTGAATGGTTCATTTCATCAGAGAATTTTGGATTTGGATTATGATCCCCTGGCCGCAGGCACATACGCACAGGCGGTCCGGCAGGATTATCTTTCTCCTTACCAGTTTGTGCAATCCAAGGATGAAGTGCTGATTCTAGGGGCGGGCACGGGAAATGACGTCACGCTGGCTCTGGAACAAAATGCGGGACATATCGATGCTGTGGAAATTGACCGGGAAATTTATAATCTTGGGAAAAAGTTCCATTTTCAAAAACCGTACGACGATCCCCGGGTCTCGGTTACCATTGATGATGCCCGGGTTTTTCTAAAAAAGACCGATAAAAAATATGATCTGATCATTTTAGGAACTTTGGACAGCCAAACCCTGCTTTCCGGAATGTCTTCGATCCGCCTGGATAATTATGTGTATACCGTCGAATCGTTCAAGACGATCCGGGAGCACCTCAAGGAAGACGGTATTTTAATCCTGTACCACAGTTCCTGGAACAGTTATATTGCGGAAAAGATTTATTGGGTTTTTGCTGAGACGTTTGGAAATCGGCCTTTATTGAAATATGAACCGGAGCATCGTCTCTTCAATTTCACGTTCGTCGGTGGCTCGAAGGCGATGGCTCCACCGGACTACGCGTTTGCTTTTTCCGGCAACATGGATTCCACAGGCAAACGGGGATCCTCGTTTCTCCTGCCAACGGATGATTGGCCTTATCTCTATTTAAAAAGATCCACCATACCAGCACACTACCTCAAGGCGGGAGGAATAATTCTGCTCTTTTCAGTGTTCCTGGTGTGGATAAGTGCCGGCATTAAAAATCCCGGCCGGCCGGATGGGTCGCTTTTCTTTCTGGGTGTGGGTTTCCTTCTTTTGGAAACCAAGAGCGTGACCGAAATGTCCCTGTTGTTCGGCTCCACTTGGGTGGTCAACGTGCTGGTGTTTTCATCCATATTGGTCATGATCCTCCTGGCCAACCTGTGGGTGCTCAAGAAGGAGCACTGGAACAAAAATTGGCTGTTTGGATTGTTGGCCCTCTCCCTGTTGGCCAGTTACCTGGTTCCAGTCGATTCCCTGCTCAGTATACCGGTCACAGGGCAATGGCTGGTGGGTGGAATTAAGACGGCCTTGCCGTTGTTCTTCGCCAGCATGATTTTTGCGCTGATTTTTAAATCCCGGCAACAGGCCGCTCTGGCCCTGGGATATAATGTGATCGGTGCGGTATTCGGCGGCGTGCTGGAATACAGCTCCATGGCTTTGGGAACCAAAAGCCTGTATTTACTATCCTTGGTAATGTATCTGGGCGCATATTATTTTTACACACGGGAATCTTCAATCCAGAGGGCCTGACATGCCGCTCACATTAGAAGATGAGCTGGGCGATATTCTGCAAAAAGCTCGTGACGGGAAATCCTGGTCACAGAAAGACCTGGCGGAGGCGACGGGCCTTAAGCTGGATGAAGTTCGTCGTATAGAGTCCTATGAATGGACTCCTCCGGAGGCAACCCTTACCAGGCTCGCCGAGGTGCTGGACCTGGATAGTCCTGCGCTTTCGGCCATCGCCCGCAACGTTTGGCATCCGAAGGAGCCGGTAGCCGATCCTGACCTCGATCTGGTGTGCCTCAACGTGTTCATGGGAACGTATCCGGTAAAATGTTATCTGCTTCGTTGCCCCGCTACGAATGAAACCGCCATAGTGGATACCGGAGCGAACCCGGAGACCCTCATCCGGAAAGCACGGGAAATGAAGGTGAAACCTTCCAAGATTTTTCTGACCCATGCACACCCTGACCATGCCTGGGGACTGGACCTCTTGGTCAAAGAATTTCAATGTTCTACCTGGATCGACGCGCAGGAGCCGAGACCGGGGGGGACCGATGATTTCCAGTTTGTAAAGGATGGTGAAACCATCACATTGGGCGAGTTGAACGTGCAGGTTATTGCGACGCCCGGTCATACTCCCGGCGGTGTTTCCTACAAGATCAACAAGACGATCCTGTCCGGAGATACCATTTTCGCCGGGTCGATGGGACGTGCCAATTCATCGTGGCAGGACCTCTACCGTTCCATCACACAGACACTCTTTTCTTTTTCGGATGATACGACCCTGCACCCCGGTCATGGCCCCGCCACTACTGTAGGCGAAGAGAAACAGCACAACCCGTTTTTTTGCGGTAAATTCTGACCTTTACTCCCAAAAGCATAAAAATTTTCATGATTCCTTGCAATTTTCTCTATGCGTGACCATATTGTGGGTATGGATCCGGAAAAGGTCAATTACCACTACTGCGACGATCTACCGACATCCCCTCTGCCCGATGTCAAAACCGTTTTAGTCTCCGGGGCCAGCGGTTACGTGGCGCGGCGTCTGGTGCCGGAATTATTGTTTCGCGGTTACCGGGTCCGGTGCATGCTCCGCGAAAAAAGCATGCCGCAGGTATTAACCCACCCCAATCTGGAATACGTTTACGCCGACGCCCTGAACAAAGACCAATTACAGCTGGCGATGAAGGGGATCGATATCGCTTATTATCTGATCCACAGCATGCGGATGGTGAACAGGAAGTTCCGTCAAACCGACAAGACCGCCGCTAAAAACTTTCGCGAGGCGGCGGAGGAACATGGAGTCAAAAAAATCATCTACCTCGGAGGGTTGGGCGAAGCCAGCAAGGTCGTGTCCCGCCACCTGCAAAGCCGGATCGAGGTGGGGACCACCTTATCCGAAGGCTCCATTCCGGTGATTCGTTTGCGGGGAGCCATTATCATTGGAACCGGAAGTACTTCCTACGAACTTCTCAAATCCATGATCCAGCACACGCGCTGGATTCCTTTTCTGCCCGAGTTCAACTCCCGGTGCCAGCCGATTGCTATTCGCGATGTGATCAAGTATCTCGTCGGCGTATTGGAAACGGACGGATTGAAAACCGGGAAGTATCCCCTCGGCGGCCCGGAGGTGATGACTTATCAGGAAATGGTTGAACGGTTCGCCGGGATTTTAGACAAGCGCATCCGGTTTTTTAACGTTTCCTGGGTGCCGCTTCCGGTCAGCATGATGTGCCGATTGTTCGCTTATTGGCTTCATTTATTCATTTCGGTACCGGTGAACATCACCTGCCTACTCCTCGAAAGCCTGCGGACCGATGTGGTATGCACGGATGAGACCATCCGGGAAATTCTTCCCTTCGAGACAGTGGGGTTTGAAACCGCCGTGAAGTGGGCGCTCCAGAAGGAGGTCAATTCCATGGTGTATTCGCATTGGACCGATGTGCCGCCGGAAAACATGGCCGACCTCATGCCGCTTTACCAATTTGAATCTTCAGATTTTATTGTCGAAGAACATTCGAAAGATATTCCGGTTTCGGCGGAAGCCGTGTTCCAATCCATTTGCCGGATTGGCGGGTCGCACGGTTGGGTGCATGCCAACCTGTTGTGGAAAATCCGCGGATTCATCGACCGGGTTCTGGGCGGCGTGGGTTTGAACCGGGGACGCCGGGATCCCAACGATCTTCGAATCGGAGATTCGGTCGATTTCTGGCGTGTGGAAAACCTGACACCCAACCGGGAATTGCTTCTGCGGGCGGAGTTGATCTCGCCGGGTTTGTCCTGGCTCCAGTTCGCTCTGCAACCCATTGAAAACGGCCACACCCGCCTGACCCTTAGGGCGCATTTCATTCCCGACCCGGTGTGGGGCCATGTCTACTGGACCCTGTTGTCCAAATTTCATACCTATATCTTTAGAGGAATGCTGGATTACTTTTTCAAGGAATCTGTTCAATCGGTAAAAACCGATAAGCTGAACACCGACCCGGTTCCAACCAAAGCTTAGGTTGTTGGAACAAGGGGGGTATGCTATCCTCGAGCCTCGTTTTATTCTTCTTTGGATTTCCTTTATGAAACCGCTTTCCGATTACTTGGTTTTGGGTTTAGCCCTTTTATTTTTAATGGGTTGTCCGCCTTCTTCCCAGTTCCAAAAAAAGATGGCGCCTCTGTTCAGGATTAGTGCGGTTCTTGATACGGGGAAAGAGCCGTCATTTCTGGTTACGGATGATTTTGACATCGACGGCAATCTGGACTTGGTGGTCTTGAACAGCGGCGCGCATACCATGTCTGTGTACAAGGGCAAGGGAGACGGTTCCTTTGAGAGCCAGGTGCAGTATAAAACCGGCGCAGATCCGATTTGCCTTGCTGTGGCGGACTTCAACAGTGATGGTTTCAAGGACCTGGCAGAATTAAATTATCGGGATGAGACCATCCAGATATTTTTGAATACCGGTCGAGGGGGATTCAGAAATGCCGGAAAAGTTATTAAGCCGGGCCACATTCCGATCAATCTGATCGCCGGAAACTTCAACGCAGATAGTTACCCGGATCTTGCGGTCTCACTCCGTTTCCATAAGGTCGCGATCTTGTTTGGCAAGGGAACGGGAGGGTTCAAAGACCCGGTGGAGATACCGGTCAAAGGCCAGCCTACCGGGTTGGTGGTGGGCGATTATAATCATGACAAGCATGTCGACGTAGCAGTGGCTCTGGCAGGGTCGGGCAATGTGGGGGTGGAAATTCTGTGGGGTGACGGTAAGGGAAAATTTGAGAAATCCAAAGTATTTAAAGGGGGAGGCCAGCCTCTCACCGTTGCGAATGTTGATGCCAACAACGACGGGTTTATGGATCTGGTCACGTCCAGCAACTCCTTGCATGCGATGACTATACTGATAAACAACAAGGATAAAACCTTTAAAACCTTGCGGGATTTTTCCGCGGGGGAGTTTCCCAAGTTTGTCGCCGCTGAAGATTTTACAGGCGACGGAATTGTCGATCTCGCCGTTTCCAATTCGACCCATGATACGGTGGCGGTGACTTTGGGAAGGGGAGACGGCACGTTCGTTTATCCGCCGATCAAGCATTTTGTTGATGAATACCCTCAAGGATTGGTCGCCGGTGACTTCAATAAGGATGGAAGGATGGATGTTGCGGTGTCGTGCCGGGATAAAAATTTGTTGACCATAATGTTGAAGAAAAATACTACGTCACCCAGACCCTTCGTTCCCAAGCCTGCATCTTCTTGATAGTTCCTATCTTTAAATGGTTTCGCAAATCCTGAATTATTCCAAAAATATAAAATGAGTGAACCGATAAAAGAAGACCCGGCAGAGGGGAAAAGCGGTTTTTTCCAAAGTCTTAAAAAAGGGTTATCCAAAACCCGGAATTCCCTGGCCGGAGGAATCGATAATCTGGTCCATGGCAAGGCTGCGCTCGGCCCGGAACTGGTGAACGAAATCGAAGAGGCGTTATTGGTTGCCGATGTGGGAGTGAAGACCACGCAATTCATCGTTGACGAGCTCAACCGGCAAATCGAAGAAGCCCGCATCCGCGATCGCGAAGGCATGCTCAACCATCTGCGTCAAATGATGACGCAACTGCTCGACAAGAACCAGAAGCGCTGGGATTATTCCACCCATTCGCCTTTTGTGATTCTCGTGATCGGTGTCAACGGTTCGGGCAAGACCACGACTATCGGCAAACTGGCGCAACGGTGGCACAACGAGGGCAAGAAGGTTTTGCTGACGGCTGGAGATACTTTCCGGGCGGCGGCCATGGAACAGTTGCAGATGTGGGCCGACCGCATCGGGATTCCCTGCATCAAGCAAACCAGCGGCGCGGATCCCTCGGCGGTGGCGTTCGATGGGGTTCAGGCGGCGGTGGCGCGCAAGATGGATATCGTCATTGTCGATACGGCAGGACGTCTACAGACCAATTTGAACCTGATGGAAGAATTGAAAAAAGTGAAACGGGTGATCAGTAAGGTTATCCCCGACGCGCCGCACGAAACGTTATTGGTGCTGGACGCGACCATCGGACAGAACAGCATTTCGCAGGCGAAGCAATTTCATGAGGCGTTAGACATCGATGGATTGGTGATGACCAAACTGGATGGCACCAGCAAGGGCGGTGTGCTTCTCAATATTTCCCAAGAGATGAACTTGCCTGTCCGGTTTATCGGAATCGGAGAGAAGTCGGAGGACCTCCAGGAATTTCAGGCGGAGGACTTTGTTCGTGCCTTGTTTGAAGATTGAGCGGCCCGACCGTCAAAAATATAAATTGACGGAGAATAATCCCTGATCCTTGTGGTCGAATCGCTGGTATTCCAATCGCAGGTCCACATTCTGGTGAGGGGAATAGCGTAACTTGGAATCGTATCGAATATACTCCGAATCATGCCCCAGGGGAAACCGCTTGTACTCGGCTCCCAATTGCAATCTCCAGTTCTCGCCGAAATCAATAAACGTGCCTCCCGAAACGCCTCCTCCGACACGATGATTTTCTTCCAAATGGCCGGAAGTCTCCGCTTCGAATTCCGCCATGACGAACAGGATATACGGAGATTTGTGATTGGGTTTGTAGGAATAGCCGTAACCTGCATTGCCCTTAAATGAGTTGCAGTAGTCGCAGTCGACGTCGCGGATCGTGTCGAATCCCAGATTGATTTTCCAGGAGGGTTTTTTAAAAATGGGTTCGTAGGGCGTCAGGGACACGATATCCAGGAAACGAAACCGGTCCACGCGGTACCGCTTCGATTCGTAATAGTACCTTGCGGCAAAATCAAAAAATAAAAACTGCGAATCTTTTTTGTATCCGACGTCCCGTGCCAAAAGATCGTGCAGGGTGGGACGGTAGGCGATTTCCTGAAACAGCTCATTATCGTTAATGCCGACTCCCAGCCGTACCCGGTCGGTACCGTGCGCCAGATCGGGACGTTCGAAGAAAGGGGTCTCCACCTTATCCTGTCGTTTGTTTCTTAGTTTGCTACGCTCCAGAAGTATGGCGTGGGGAATCCTGAGCGGCTTTTGGGGGTCAAAGTCTTTTTTACCAAAACCCTTGTATTCCAGATAATCCAGGTAAGCGTCCAACACAAGTGCTTTTTGCGGAGTGTTTAATTGTTGATAGGAGCCTTCTTTAAGAGCATCAGCACTTTTGACCAGATCATAGAGAATGTTTTTTTCCGCGTCGTTCATCTGGTCGGTTTTGTGCTGCATCCGGCTCAGAATCGCGGGACGGTAAGTGATCTTGGAAACCAACCCTTCCTGTTCCATTAGAATTTTAACGGTATCGACGGGTTGGACGGAAAAGAAAAAACCGTCACTCAATTCCAGATCGGGGTTCGCCGCTTCCAGGATAGTAAGCATATGATAGGAACAATTTTCCTGAAAGTAATAATAGTCGAAGTGAGTGCCTCCCAGTTCCCATACATGGAGCATGAGGGTGTCAATCTGGTCGGGAGTGAAGTTCAATTGGTATTCCCACAAATCGCGGCTTTCCCAGTTACTGTACTCCTGAACCTTGAGGTAATAGGGGAATACGCTGAAGGTTCCTTTAAAATACCCGAGCAAGCCTTTGAATGCATATAAGAGCATGCTGCCTGTATCCACATTTGCGGCGTAGTTGACTCCATAGTTGGATAGTTAGTGGTTGGTTTTGCCTTTACTGTCGATGCGTAGAAAGGTGTGGCCGAACATAGAGGCTGGGTTGTTCATGTAGAAGGAAGAAAAAATAAGAGTGATGCTTTGGGGTTCCAGCTGGGCCAGCCATTTTCCCATACGGGTGCATTCCGTCTTGGGCAGTTGGTCGGGATCAATCGAGAGTTCCCGTTTCAACCATTTGTAACGGGCGGGGAAATTACATTGTGGGTGTTCCTCCTCAGGTTTTAAAGAATTCGGGTCTTTGAAGAGGTTCCTGAGGGTCGCGATCAGCTCGGCTTTGGGATCGGTTTTGCCGTCAGGCGCGTTGAAAAAACTCATCCCGTCCGCTTCGCTTTCGTATCCACCCAACCAACTTCCTTTGTAGTGGAGTAAAAGGTGCCAGCGCCTTTTCTGGTCCAATTGTTTTTCCAGTGCCTGTTGAACCAGTTGCTCGGCGTAGGGATTAGTTTCGGATGGCTGGGCCCACAGAGATCCATCCAGTAAAACGAAAAGAATCAGGAGGGTACTGAGGATGCGGATGGGATAACGCAAAGTGGAAACTTCGGGAAAGGGTGGACAAAAAAAGGGATATCAATGCATCGCGAGAATACATTGATATCCCTTTAAAATCAAGGCTATTTAGATTAGCCGATGACTCCCGTACAGGTTTTGGACAGAACCGCGTGTCCGGAAATCTGCTGTTCCAGAGAACCCAGCATGTCCTTCGTGGAGGTATTCTGATCCTTCACGATCGTGCTGAAGTTTTCCTGAGCTACGCTTCCGAAATCCCCGTAGGAATCCTGGGAACACCCGTACATGCTGGCCAGGTTGTCCAGGTTTTCACCTTGACCGGCGGCCATTTCCTTGACCAGGCTGTTGTAGTTGACACTGGCGAAGGTTTCGCGCTCCTGTTGCTTGCGGGTCAGTTTGTCCTTGCCGCAATTGGAGGTACCGAAAGTGATTGCGGTAGAGTGGCTGGATCCGAAGGGATCCACCATTGCCGCCAAAAGCTGGGCACCATCTCTTTTTGTTCCAAAAATCAAAGATCCGGGACCACAGCCGGCATCGCCATAACCTGCCGGGTGGGCGATAGCCGTGCTGGAAAAAGCGACTAAAACGAAAAGAACCGCACTTCCAAGTAGATATTTTTTCATTGAGTATCTCCTCGTGATGTTCAATGTTGTTTTTATTTTATAGTGGTAATTCATAAAGGTAATAATGTTCAGAGTTCATGGAATGATTTCATTCCACTAGCCGATCACACCGGTACATGATTTGGACAGAACCGCATGGCCCGCCATTTCGTTCTCGATAGAAATCAGCATCTGATCGGAAGTGGTGCTTTCGTTTTGAACGATGTGTTCGAAGTTTTCCTGAACCATGGAGCTGAATTCACCATAAGATTCCTGCGAACATCCATACATGCCGGCCAGAGTACTCAGGCTCTCACCTTCGCCTACAGCCATTTCCCGGACCAGACTGGAATAATTAGTTTGAGCGAACATCTCCCGCTCTTTTTCCAATTTAACCAGGCCTTGCGGATTACAATTGAGAGAACCGACCGTGATAGCAGTCAATTGGGTATACTTGAATGTAGAATTAGTCGTAACTCCGAGCAATTGCATGGCACCCGGTGAGGTACCCGCCACCAGGGAACCCAGTCCACAACCGGATCCACCATAGCCTGCGGCAAACGCGGCACTCGAAAAGGTAATGAAACTAACAAGAACAACACCCACCATTAGAAGTTTTTTCATTGACTGTCTCCTCATGTTGTTAAGGGTTAAGGGTGAGTTAATATTCCGGATAACCGAAGTTTCCGGAAAAGAATTGAATCGAGCGATTAATTAGGAAATCATAAAACTCCTTATCTTATAAGATATTAAAGGATATTTTAAAATTACACAACCCATAAATGTAACTCTTTATCAACCTAAATGTAACATTCGGATAAATAGTCTGGAACTGGCCTACGGACCCAAAAAAAGGGATGACCTTACAAATAAAAGGATTGAAGCATCTGCCCGGAGTTGGCGATATTTGAAATCAGAGAGGAATTACCTTTTTAAGGTAGGTTGGCTGATATATGGGAGGGGAAATAGAAAAGGATATCAATGGTTCGCAAAAACACATTGATATCCTTTTATTTTATACAACCCAGTCCTGTCGATTAACCGGCGATACTGGAACAGGATTTGGACAATACTGCGTGGCCTGACATCTCGGATTTCAGGCTGGAAAGCATTTGCTGAGAGGTGGTGGAGTCGCTTTTGACGATATCACTGAAATTCGCCTGAACCAGAGAACCGAAATCAGCTTGGGAGCCCTGAGAACAACCGTAGAGACCTGCTAAAGTGTCCAGATTTTCCCCTTCGCCCATAGCCATTTCTTTCACGAGAGTGGAATAATTGTTCTTGGCGAATTCCTCCCGCTCCTTCTCCAGCTTCACCAGGCCTACGGGGTTACAATTGGAAGTCCCGGTAGTAATACCAAAGGTCTGGGTACCAAATAACCCGTTTGTGGTGGAGGCCAGAATCTGGAAACCTTGTCCTTGATCTTTTCCGAAAGCCAGGGACCCGAGACCGCAACCGGCATCGCCATACCCGGCGGCAAAGGCCGATCCGGAAAAAGAAACTAAAGAAAGAACCAGAGCACCTGTCATTATTAGCTTTTTCATTGGAGTTCTCCTTCTGTGGTTAACTAAAGGGGTGGTTAACAATCAAAGGTGTGGCTAAATTCAGTGGCCAGGAATTGGCCTGGATCAATGTGCAAGGTGGTCTTTTCAAAACTTATCAAATACTTGGGGGGAAATTTACCATACCAAAATGTATTACACAATGATTAATTGTAATTCTAACGGGGGGATTTTTCTACCCTCGGTGGGGCCACTGGGGGAAAATTTGAAAACTGCGGTTTTAAGGAAAAATTGGAGGCGCCGGGCGGATTCGAACCGCCGATAGAGGTTTTGCAGACCTCGGCCTTAGCCACTTGGCGACGGCGCCCTTTGAGTTTTGACAGGTGGGGGAAAGAAGAAAATGGAGCGGGAGAAGGGATTTGAACCCTCGACTTCAACCTTGGCAAGGTTGCACTCTACCACTGAGTTACTCCCGCTTGTTTAACCGTAACGTACCCAGGATGCAGATGAATTTTTCATTATATTTCCTACCCGGCGTTTGTCAAACGCTATTTTCTAATGAATTTGCTCTCGGTTCCGTCCATCAGCCGCTGAATGTTTTCACGGTGCCGGATGACTGTGATGATCGCCGCCGCCGTTACAACGTAGATGGAGGGTTTCGGGGCCTGAAAATAAATCGCGAACCAGGGAATGCTGATTGCCGCCACGATGGAGCTGACCGAAACATACCGGGTGAAAGCGAGAGAAACCGCGAAAACCCCTATTGAGGACAACCCGGCCCACGGTGTTAAGTAAAGGAAAATTCCCAGGCCGGTGGCGACGCCTTTGCCTCCCTTGAATTTGAGAAAAATCGAGAAAACATGTCCCAGAAACGCCATCAATCCCGCCACCGCTACCCCCCATTGAGCTTCCAGCAGTTGCCCCGCGATCCACACTGCCAGGTAGCCTTTACCGCAATCCCCGAGTAGGGTTAAAATCCCGGCGGTTTTGCCGAGGGTCCGGGCAACGTTGGTTGCGCCGATGTTACCGCTGCCATGCTGGCGCAGGTCCACCCGCCTCAATTTGGCCAGCATCACGCCGAAAGGGATGGATCCCAAGAAGTAGGCCAACATGCAAACGAGGGTGATTTTCATAGTGGTTTTATTTAAAGGATGGAGGGTGTGGAGCCCGCTAAAATCAATTCCCTAAGTGGTCACTCCAGATGTTCCTGCAGGGCTTCGCTGGCGGAACGGACTTTCAAACGCGCCTTGGCTCTTTTTTCAATCTGTCGCACCCGTTCCCGGGACAGCCCGATTTCCTTGCCGATGTCCTCCAGCGTTTTGGTATCCCCATTAAATCCGAACCGCATGCGGAGAATTTGTTCTTCCCGTTTCGACAGGTGCTTGAGCATGTCGTCCACCTTTTGATGCAGAGATTCTTTCATGATTTGATCGTCGTAAGGAATGTAATCGGGATTCTCCAGGAGATCGAGGTATTGGGTCACGTCGTCGTCCCGCAAGGGGGTGTCCAGTGACAGGTGGGTCCGGTAGGCCCGCATGATATTTTCGATGTCCTCGACGCTGTATCCCAAATCCTCCGCCACTTCAGAGGTGGTGGGTTCCCGCTCGAGCTCCTGCGTCAACGCTTTGTATTTCCGTTCGATCTTATAAAGCTTGCCCGCCTGCTTGATGGGAAGTTTTACCGTTCCCGACTGCTCTGCCAGAGAGTGCATGATCGCTTGCCGGATCCACCACACCGCATAGGTGATGAATTTGATGTGCCGCGTGCCGTCGAACCGCTTGGCCGCCTGGATCAGCCCGATGTTCCCCTCCTCGATTAAATCCTGCAGGGACAACCCGCAACCCCGGTATTTGTTGGCGACCGTCACCACGTATTTCAGGTTGCGCCGCACCAGTTCATGCAGGGCTTTCACGTCGCCTTCCTGGATTTTTTTCGAAAGAGCGGCCTCTTCTTCACGAGCCAGCGGTTTCAGTTTGCTGATCTCGCCCATGTATTGCCCGAGCGAGTCGGGCATCTCCGGCTGGCGCTCTTTCCTGACGACGACCTTTGGGACGGTCTTTGGTTTTTTGGTTTTGGAAATCTTCTTGGTTGCCATGATTGTGCCAGGACCTGGAGATTACTGAATTTCCCTCAGGCGCGTCCGCGCTTCGGTGACGAACTCGCTCCTCGGAAATTTATGGATCAATTCCTGATAATTCAGTTTAGCTTTTTTAAAATTTTGCTCGTTGTAAAATGATTCGCCCAGCAGAAACAGCACCTCGTCCATAAACGGCTGGTCCGGGTAAGTGGACATCAACTTCTGGAACCGGGCAATCGCGGACTGAAACGCACTTGTGCGGAAATAAAACTTGCCGATTTCCATCTGGTTGCGCGCCAGGCTTTCGAGGCATTGTTTTCTCCTCGCGTCCGCCAGGGCCCGGTATTTGCTTTTGGGATGCTCCTTCAGAAACTTTTCGAATTCCTCAAGAGCGTTCTGGGCGAACGTCTGGTCGCGGGTTTCAAGGTCCATCAGCTTGAAATCGCTCATCGCCATGAAGAAATAGGCCCGGTCCGCCAGCCGGTGTGCCGGGTACAGTTCCAGAAAACTTTTGAACATGAATTTGGATTCTTCGTACTGCTCATTCTTGTAATGAACCTCCGCGATCAGCAGGCTGGCCGTCACTTTCTCCGGGCTGTCCGGGTAGTCCTCCAGAACCTTGTTCAAGGCGGTTTTGGCGTCGGAATAATTTTCCGCGCGGATGTACGTCTTCGCATCTGCGATCAGTTGTTTCGGCGTCTTCTCGGAAAGATTGAGCAAAGACCCGCCGCATCCGTTAAGGAGAAACAGACACAATAGGGAATAGATTAGGGTGGTCTGGAGATGGGTGCGAAGTGGGTTCATAACCTTTCCTGCGGGCTTATAAAAACAATACTATCATATCATTATTCAGGGCCAAAAGTCAGGGTTTGCGCCTTGTGCGCTACAGGAGGTTCGTGCTATAAAGCTAAAGGCCTATCGGATTGTTTAAAGCTGTTTTACCCTTCAGGAGCGCCGGACCCCTTCATGAAAAAATCCCTGATTTTTTTAAAATCAATAGTATTGAGCCTGCCGCTGGTGATGGTTTGGGCCGATTTTGCCTGGGCCGCCAAGGAAAAAACGGTTGCCGGCTGGACCATCATCTCCGTCATCGACAAAGGCGGACCCATGATGTACCCCATCCTGTTCAGTTCCATCCTCATGATAGGCATCGCCATCGAACGCTTCTACACCCTGCGCAGAAAAAACATCATCAACCCCGATTTTCTGGAGAAGGTGCGGTCGCATTGGAACTGGAAGGATATCCATCTTGGCCTCCAGCTGTGTAAATCCTACGACAACTCTCTGTCGCGCATTTTGAAA
Organism: Nitrospinaceae bacterium; assembly: GCA_965237905.1. Lineage (GTDB taxonomy): Bacteria > Nitrospinota > Nitrospinia > Nitrospinales > Nitrospinaceae > SZUA-226. The sequence goes on from OZ250172.1 coordinate 2,468,768, forward strand.
GCGGGATTGTTGCGCTTCGGCGGCAAGGTGGACGAAGTCGAACGCGCCATCGAAGGTGCGGGCCAGCACGAGGCGTCGCTCCTCACCTCCAATTTGCGGGTGCTGGGCGCGGTGGCGAACATCACCCCCATGCTCGGCCTGCTCGGCACCGTGTTCGGCATGATCAAGGCGTTCAACGTCATCTCGCAAAGCGGGACCGGCAACCCCGGCCTCGTCGCCAGCGGCATCTCCGAAGCATTGATCACCACCGCCGCGGGCCTCGTCGTCGGCATCCCCGCACTGGCGCTGTATCATTATTTCCGGGGACGCATCGAGCGGTTCGTGTTCGAGATGGAGGAAGTGTCCGTGCAGTTGGTGGAAGAGTTGAACTTCGAAAGCATGCGCAACCGCCGCGCCGAAAAGGGCAAAGACGCCGCCGCCAAAACCACCGCCCGCCCAGCGTGACGCTGGACTCAATTTTGCAGGGGCGTTATGGCGGGATTGATTCGTTACTTTCGCCAGCCGAGGTTTTAAAATTACCTGCGGCGGTTCGCCGCTTCATCTGTGGTTAATTGGATTGTAGGGTATGCATTTCAGACGCGAACAGGAAGAAAACTATTCACTGGAACTGACGCCCCTGATCGACGTCGTGTTCCTGCTCCTCATCTTCTTCATGGTATCGACCGCCTTCGTCGACTTTCCACGGCGGATGGATATCACACTGCCCACCTCGAAAGCCGCCAGCGACGACGAAGTGGTCAAGAACCTCGAGATCGAGATGACCAAAGACAAAAAGATTTATGTCAAGGGACGCCGCATCAGCCTGCAACAGCTCGAGGCCAGTCTCGCCATTCTCAAGAAACCGCAGGAAGTCAAAACCATCATCCGCGCCGACCAGGACATCGCCTACGGCGACGTCGTCAAAGTCATGGGCCTCCTCCAGGCCGCCAAAGTCACCGACATCTCCGTCGCCGTCAAATAACCCGGTGGACGCATCACCTGCTGGCTCATCCGTTTGCTAGAAGATAAAAAGGGAGATGCTCCTGCGGAGGGAGGATTGTTTATTTATTCATTTAAGGATATGATCACCCAACGTTTACGGAGGGGTTACGGTGAATACAGGAAGACTCAAACGTTGGATCCAAATCGACTGGGACGCGATTGCCGGAATCATCGCGGCCCTCATCGCCATCGTGATGCACTACCTGCACTCCCTGGAAGTGGACGTGCTCCTCATGATCGCCCTGGTCCTGCTGGCGCTTTTGTTTATCCGTGACCTTAGAAGTGAAAGCCGGATGGAAAAGGCCGGTGAAACTCTGCAACGTATCGAAAACTGCGCCCGCGAAATCCAGAGGACCCTCCATCCCGCGGATGCCCTGCTGATAGGTCCGGCCAATTTGCGTTCGGAAACGGAGCAGTTTGTGCGGCGGGCCAGGGGCGAAATGGTTTGGTTTCATGTCTGCCCGCTGATGTTCAAAACGCAATTGTTATTCGATGCCCTGCTCAAACCCGCGATCGAAAACCGACAGGTCACCGCTCTCCGGTTTACCTTGGACGTGGGTCAAAAAGCGGTTTGGGATGCGGAAGTGATGCCCAAAATTCAGAAGTGTGCTGGTGCCCACAAGGTCCAGGCTCCCGCTTGGGTATCCATTGCCGATCACGTTTCCTTTATTCTCTCCGACACCGATAAAGAAAAGGAAAAAGAATGCCTGTTGAGTTTTTGGGGCGAGCCGTTCATGTCTGAAAATATCGGGCAATCGGTTCCACGTTACATCTTTCATGTTCAGCCGCATTCCGAACTGGTGATGCGATTCGTTGAAATAGAACGGTGTTCCCGCCTGGGAAATACCCAAACCTAAAGGTCGGGGTGCAGGATCTCCAAGCCGCCCAAGTCACCGACATCTCTGTTGCGGTGAAGTAAAACCTGCTCGAACCTTGTTATATGGTCAGAGCTTCCAGCTTCAAATTCCCTTTGGCCACTTGTTCTTTGACGGGTTTGGAGAGGTTTTTGACAGCGCATTCCACTTTGAGGGCCTGGGAGCGGTTGCCGATTTTCTGCTGGAACACGAGTGTCAGCGGGCGGCGGGGGCGCAGGTATTTCGATCCCTTCTTGCCCCCTTCCGCATGCTCGGCGAAGCGTCGTTCGACGTCCGTCGCAATCCCGGTGTACAGACTGCCGCTCTTCACGCGAATCATATAAAGATGCCATTCGGTCATGCGTTGTCCTTCCGGCGAAGCGCCGGTGCTAATTTTTCCCCTCCTTGCCAAGGAGGGGATACAGGGGAGGTTATGATAACTCCACCCCTCACCTTAATCCATCACCCTGTGGGTGCTTCCCATGAGGGGAGAGGAGATTTTTGATTTTGCTCCCCCTTGTCGAAGGGTGGCAGGGTGTCGCGCTTTCCTTCGGCAAGCTCAGGACAGGCTAATCGGCTCAGCATGACACCCTATTATGCTTTCTCAATGGAAATCCGGGATAAATTTATTCGCCGAGGGACTGATGCAGATTGGAGCCGCGGGTGAGAATCCATTCGTTGAGGCGGATCACTTCATCCGGTTTCAGGAATTGTAACACGTCCTGCGGGGTGGGGTGGTCTTCGTCGTTGATCATGGTGCAGTAGTTGCGCTCGACGAACGCGGCGACGTGCTGTTTGTACTGGGGAAAGTTCGGGTACAGCTCGCAGAAGATTTCCGCCTGGTACTCCTGGCGGGTATTGTTAGGATCGTAGTGCCGCAGTTTCGGCGTCACTTTCGTCCCGAATGCCGCTTTGATCAATTCGCCCATGACATAAAACTCCGGAACACGAAGCATGGAATAGGGAACACGGAAAATCAAAGTCTCCCCTCCTTGTTGAGGAGGGGCTGGGGGTGGTGCATAAATTCTTACTTTAACCCATTTATTTTATCAATGTCACCGCAGAGGACAAGAAAATTGTGCCGTTCTGGAGGGAACGCGAAGCGGGCGAAGGGTCCTGATCTGTCAAGTGCGTGTAAAATAAGAGGTCTTCGGCACCCTGCCGGTACATATTTTACGGGGAAGCGGACCATTTCGCGTTGAGACGCCACAATTCGGTAGGGAATTTCCATTACCCGGGATATCATGCGGTCTTTATTTTGAACCACCGATGAAGCGGCGAGCCGCCGCTGGCAATTTGGGTCCAGCGTCACGCTGATCCCCCTCCTTACGAAGGAGGGGTTAGGGGTGGTTGATATCAACCCCTCCCCTTGAAAAGGGGAGGAGTATTTAGTTTTTATCCGTGTCCATCTGTGTTCATCTGTGGTTAATTTGATTTGTATATGAAGAGAAATACGAAAACTTACCGGAAATACGCCGAGTCGTTGCTGGAGCTCATCGACGCCAGTCCCACGCCGTTTCACGCGACAAGCGAACTGGCCGCTCTCCTGAAAGCTGAAGGCTTTGCCGAGTTGCAGGAGGCGGACGCCTGGAGTCTGAAAAAGGGCGGGCGCTATTATGTGACGCGCAACGATTCGTCCCTGGTGGCGTTTGTGATGGGATCGAAGCCGGCGGAGTCGGCCGGATTCAAAATGATCGGCGCGCACACCGACAGCCCCAATCTGCGCCTCAAACCCAACCCGGCTTACGAAAAATCCGGCTATGTGCAGTTGGGTGTCGAAGTGTACGGCGGTGTGTTGTTGACAACGTGGACCGATCGCGACCTGTCCCTCGCCGGGCGGGTGGTTTTGAAATCGAAGCCGGGCCAGCCGGTGTCGCGTCTCCTTAAAATTAACCGACCGTTGCTTCGCATTCCCCAGTTGGCCATTCATTTCAACCGCGAAGTCAACGACAAGGGACTCAAACTCAACAAGCAGACCCATCTGCCGCCGATTCTACAAATGGCGGAACAGGATCTTTCTTCCGAGAAAGTGTTGCAGGAGCTGGTGGCGCGCGAGTTGCCATGCCAGGCGGAGGAGATCGTCAGCCTCGATCTGGCATTGTACGACGTGCAGGCCTCGACCTTTGCCGGTCCGAATGATGAGTTTGTGTTCGCCCCGCGCCTCGATAACCTGGCGTCCTGCCACGCGGCGACGGTGGCGTTACTGGAGGCATCGAAGCAGGATGACGCCACCCGCGTGCTGGCGTTTTACGATCATGAAGAAGTCGGGAGCGAAACCGCGCAGGGCGGCGAGTCGCCGTTTTTGAAAGATGCATTGGAGCGGATGGTGATGGACTCCGGCAATCCGCGCGAGGCTCTCATGCGGGCGATTGCCCAATCGATTTTCATTTCCGCCGACATGGCGCACGCCGTGCACCCCAACTATGCCGATAAGCACGAGGATCGGCACCTGCCGCTCATCAACGCGGGGCCGGTGATCAAAACCAACGCCGGGCAGAGGTATGCCACCGAGGGCGTATCGAGCGCGCATTTCGAATTGATGAGCCAGCGCGCCGGGGTGAACGTGCAGAAGTTCGTGGTACGGTCCGACATGGGATGCGGGACCACGATCGGCCCTCTCACCGCCGCCAACCTCGGCATCCGCACCGTCGACGTGGGCAATCCCATGCTCTCCATGCACTCGATCCGCGAGATGGCCGGGTCGCAGGACCACGGCGACATGATTCAGGTCTTCAAGGAATATTTTAATGCGGAGAAGGCTTAGGCGTTCTGCTTGATCGTTTCCACGATTTTACCTTTGAGGGCGCCCCAGGTGGCTTCATCATCCTTCGTCACCTGCACTTCATTGCCGAGGACCCAGATACTCTTGACTCCCTTGATTTCAAACAGAGCTTTGGCGAGGGGATTGCTTTGCGCCGATTCGCGGTTGGAGTAGGGATTGCCGGTTCCCGGCGGGATGAGAGTTTTGTCTAATATGAACGCAACGGAATTTTCATTGCGCATGGGTTCCACGGTGACTTGAACGGGCATAAGGTTTCCTCTTCCAAAAAATTGTTGCCTGACGTTTGATTAATTATCTTTGTACCCGAATTTTTTCCGGGCCTCTTCCAGAGTTTTGCGGGTGGCCGCCGCCGCTTCCGGCATCTTCTGCGCTTCAAATAAATCTACGGCCTTTTGCAGATTCATGATCACCAGCATTTTGAACTGCGGCCCCTTCGAGTAATTCAGATATGCCCATCCCAGGTTGCCGTGCGCCTCGGCGTTGTCTTGCGTGCGATGCACCACCCGGTTGAGATGGTCGATGGCTTTCCCCCAGCGCTCCATCCGGTTGTAGACGTTGCCGAGATTGAGCCGGATATTCATATTATCGGGCTCCAGCCGAAGCGCGCCTTCGAATGCCGCCGCGGCACGTTCGTTTTGCTTCAAATGTTTGTAGGCCAGCCCCAGGTTGTAAAATGGCCCCGTGGCGTCGGGATTAATCTGGATGGCCTGATGGTACGCCTCCACCGCCTGCTCGTACTGTCCCTGCTGGCTGAGCTTATTTCCCTTGAGATACCAGTCCAATGCCTCGTCCGCCCACAGGGTAGGAACGAAGACCAGTAGGACCACAAACGATAGGGTAATCAGAAACCTCACGGCGGCCTCGTTGGGATGACGGTTTTTCAAGAAGAAGAATTTTATACCATCCACTCACCCTTGGCAAGCCTCCTGCCCGGAGGGGGAAGGTTAAATCGGTGTCATACTGAGCTTGTCGAAGTATGGCACCGTGTCGCCCTTCGACAGGCTCAGGGCGACACGGTTACGCCTTTGCTAATTTTCCTCCGGGCGTGGCCCGGCCCAGTAGCGGCCGTTGTTTTTATGGAGCGTCAAGGGATGCCCCAGCGCCTGCGACAGGATTTTATCTTGAAGCATGGAGTCCTTGTTTCCCTGACGGAAGATTGTTCCGTCTTTGAGGTAGAGGACGTGGGTGATGGCGGGGAGGATTTCTTCGATATGATGCGTGACGTAAATCATCTGGGTTTTTCGGGAGAGCTTCTGCAGGGTTTCGAGGAAGCGCTCGCGCGTGGGGATATCAAGTCCGGCGCAGGGTTCGTCGAGGACCAGCAGGGTGGGGCGGTGGACCAGCGCCCGCGCCAGCAGAACCCGCCGGGCTTCACCGTAGGACATACTGCGGAACCGTTTTTGGCCCAGGTTCTCGATTTCCAGAAGATGCATACACTCTTCGGCCCGCTGTTTCTGCCGGGCGTTGACTTTCTGCCAGAGCCCGATACTGGCGAAGAAGCCCGATTCCACCACTTCCAGACCGGTTACATTCCGGTCGTAGTTTTCCTGGTATTCGGCGGAGACGTAACCGACCTGATCGCGGATGTCTGCCAGTCCGTTCCAGGTTCGGCTGTTGAACCAGTGTACCGTACCACCGTCGACGGGCAGTAGTTCGCCGAAGATGAGTTTCAACAGAGTGGTTTTGCCGGAACCGTTGTTGCCGACCAGCGCCCAGTGTTCGCCGGGGTGGACGGTCCAGTCGATAGACTTCAGGACGGGCGTGTCTTTCAAATAAACAGTGGCATTTTTGATCTGAACCAGAAAAGCGCTCATGGCTTTGTCCTGTGACGGCGGATCAAATGATGTGTTGCCAGGTGCCGTTCAGCAGTTCCACCATCACTTGGTCTTCATAAAACTGGATGATGTTGACGGCGGCAAAGTGCTGGCTGATGCGGAACAAATTGGCGATGGGAAACCCGAGCAGGTGGGCCAAGATGGCCCGGTTGACCCCTCCGTGGCACACGAAGGCGATGGCGTCGTTGGGGTGACTGGCGGTGATCTCCAGGAATTTTGGGATCACCCGGTCATTCAGTTCCTGAAAGGTTTCCCCGCCATCGGCGCGGAACAACTCGGTTTGCTTGAGACGTTTGTTCATCTCGCCGGGAAATTTTTCACTGAGTTCGGTCAGGCTTTTGCCCTCCCATTCGCCGAAGGACAATTCGCGCAGTTCGGGAAAGGCCACGGGGTCCAATCCATGATGTTCGGCGATCAGGCGGGCTCCCTGGAAAGTCCGCTGGAGGTCGCTGGAGTAGACGGCGCGGATGGGTTGGTCTTGAAGCGCTTTGGCCAATTGACCCGATTGTTCCAGGCCGGTGTCCGACAAGGCGACGTCGAAGTGACCGTTCATGCAGATTTGATGAGCATTGGCGGTCTCGCCGTGGCGGAACAAGTAGACGCGGCATCCGGGGGTTCCCTTGAAAGCGCGGGACTGGGCATCAGAAGGTATAGTAGTGGCAGACACGAGGCCCTTTAGAAGACATTAAAAAAGATGGCAAGCTCAAAGGCTTGCCATCTTTTAAAAGCCAGTCATGAAAAAGGTCAAACCCGATTAATGGCCTCCGCCGGCGCCGGCGCCGGTGGTCCACAGGTAGAAGAAATCCAATCCCTGAACAACCATGAGAGCCCAGTCAATCAAAAGAAAATAACCGAACATAAAGAACAGCGCGATGATGAAATGGGTAATGGATTTTGCGGTTATAAATGGTCTAGTTTCATCTTGAATTTCAGGCATGGAATTTCAATCTCCCCTCTCTTAGGTTGAAAATTTTGGAGCGGACCCCTTATCGCCAGACGGATGCGAACCAGTAGAAGAACCAAAGACATAAGATTACGGTCGCAAGATAAATCCAAGGTCCGGATTTTTCTTTAAGTTTTTGTAAATCCATCGGGGTTTCCTTTTCTAATTGTTTGAGTGAGTAAAATGTTTTACCCTTGACAGTATAAAAGACGGGATGCTAACTTAACTTTCCCGTTTGCTAATTTATCGAGGACCCAATGGCCAGTAAAGACGGTAAAATTTTCGATACGATTGTTTTGATCGGTTTGGGGGTCAATGTGCTGACCGCCGCCTATCTGTTACTGATGTACTTTGATGTCATTTAAACGGGCACAATTTACCATATTGTCTATTTAAGTCAAGGGTAAAAAATCCTCCTTTTGCCCGAAAAATCCCTGAAACTCCCTAGGTTATAAGCCTTTTCCGGATTGCCTGTTTACCCTGTAGCGGCCTTCAGCGGGTATATGACGTACAGCATGAGATATGTGGCGGTACTGGTACACAGGATCAGGGCGAACAGGATCATCGTTCCCCGGCCCAGAATACGGTGCCGCCGGGCCCCGTCTGGGAGCCATTTTTCGATCAATTTTTCCAGTCCGACGACCAATGCAATGGTCGCAAATATAAGAAAGTAGGCCAGTTGTGCTTTTCCCGACCTATCCGTGAACAGGCAAAACACCTCCATCAGAGCCCACAATCCCAAAATCCACAGCCAGATCCGGACGAATTTTTTGGGATCGGCCTTCAGTTCTCCGGGCCTGAGCACATAATCGCGGTTGACCCTGTCGCAAGCCCGGTATCCTTCCACAATCATGTAAGGCGCAAAAATGAGGCCAAGGGTGACGAGGATGAGATGAGTGGTGAGAACGGGGAGGAAAATCGAGCCGTAAACTTCCGGGGGGCCGCCGAACCCTTCTTTCCCCTCCGCCGATAGGACCCCGAGGCCTTTGGCGTAATAATACGCCACAAAATAGGTCACCAAAGAGACCATGGAGATAAGGGCGAGTTTGTGGTGGCGAGTGCCCTGTCCCTTTTTCGCCATCCACCAGGCGACGAGAAAGAGGACGGTAAAGACCACGGCGAGGAGGTAACTCAGGTCCGCCCCCATGGTTCCAGATGGGACCATAAACCCCGGCTTTTTTAAAAATTCCTGCATGATGGGTCAACCCAGTTGGAGGAAAGGCAGCTCAGGTCTGGCTTTTGCCCAGGATTAGGGTGCCACCGTAAAAGAAAGAGGCGCCGGCCACGCTACCCCAAAGTAAGGGCTCCATTCCCATTTGAGTGAAAAACATCAGGACCACGTAGGTCAACGCTCCCAGACCTACGATTTGCATGGCTCTTCCCAGAAAGTATCTGAACGGATTCATAGTTTAACCAATGGATTTATTTGCCCCGGACTTTCTTGTTGGCTTCAATCAAGATTGTAATATGGTCCCGGCAGAATTCCTGGATTTTCTCCCTGACCATGAGTAGGGCGATTTTACCGGGGGTTGTGAACCCGCCGGGGATGTCGGGCAGGGATTCTTTGGCAGAACCCTCTTCAAGGTCTTTGCACCGTTTCAAAATTTCCTTATCATCATAAAGGTCTTCCAGCGGATAACTGTAATGGAGTTTGACGTATTCCCTTTCCTTCTCTGTTTCCTTTTTGGAATCCCAGATGATATTTTCTCTTTCAATCGAAGTCGGCTTTTTCTTTTGAGCGTTGATGACTTTTTTGATTGCCTGAAAGTAGGTCTGCATCTCCTTTTCTGAGGAGAGCTCATCTTGAGGGATTTTGGAGCTGATTTCAAATTCCAGGCTGTTGTCGTGCAACACCGGTCGGCTGATCTCGTAGGTGATGTCGTTTTGGTTGAACCGCCGTCCCTTTTTGGGTTTGTATTTGCTTTGCATCTCTTCGATCAATTGACTCAAACCCTCGCCTGCGTATTGATTGAACAAAATTCCTTTTAAACTCGCCATAAAAATTGCTCCTGAATGTGCTTTCGGTTGTACTGAAAATGGATATTGAAAAAGTGGTCCAATAGGAACTCACTCCAGATGGCCTGTCCGTTAAAGAGATAAAATTTACCATACCCGCTTTGAAGGTTCACCTTTTGTTTTCAGGCGGGGCCGGGTGGGTGAAGAGGATGGCCCGCGCGCGGGCCCGGAACGGAATGCAGAAAAATCTGCTAAGAGTCTGAAATACTAGGGTTTGCAGCGACTGTGGTGGAGGTAAACGAGCCGCTGTTGTCCTTCAGGAAACTTTTGGTTCCCTCGTCCTGGTACACATATTTCATCTGGATACACCCCGGCTGTTTGTCCGTGCAATAGAAACTCAGAAACTGAATCTTGGCGAACTTTCCGTCGGAAGTGCGCATGACATAGACATTCTTGCGTGCGGTCAGTTTGTGGGAGATGTAATTGTACTTGTACCATTGCACCAGAACAGGGTTCTCTGTTTGAGTGCGTGTCGATTTATCCGGAATAAAATCTTTTAAAGGAACGTTTTCGACGGCGTCGAAAGAGACCTCACCCAGATTGATCAGGCCCGCCTTGCCGAACTTGTTGGTGGCGCCGCCGTTGGTGATGATTTTCCCCCGGCGGAAGGCCAAGTCCCACTCCAGTGAAGAGGTATCGTGGATTTTAACCTGCTCACCCCGCGAGAAATCAAAATAGGTCCATTGCTCTTCGTTGGTGGCGTCGATCACGATACTTTGCGCCGGGAGCAGGTTGGGGTTCACTGAGGCAACCGGTTGGGCTCCGCCTAAAATCCGGGACGGTCCGCCTGTTCCCCTTTCTTTCATGCTGGGGGAATCCAGAAAACCGCCCATTTGGTATACCTTCACAGGAAGCCAGTACACTCCAATCAGCAGAATCGTGATGCAGAGGTTCAGGATGAAAAGATTTTTCCACAACTTTCTTTTCTTCTGTTCCTCCGGACTCAGCTGGGGAGGGGAGTCTTTTGAGCTGGAATCAAAACTATCGTTCATGGGTCTCGTGACGTGAAAGGTTTACTTAGATTCTGCCATATTGCGAAAATCCTTCAAGACTTTTTTGATGGCCTCGCGGGAATAATTTTGTTTGTCCAACCACCGGTTTTGGGCCGAAAAGACATTGGCGAGTGACGCGGATTGAGACCCGACGAAGCGAGCCCCCCAAATGGCTTCGCCAGTCTGGGTGCTGATCAGATAAACGCTGAACTCCACAGCGGCGCCGTCACTGGTATCGGGTCGGCCCGCACGGTTTTTATATACATTAGTATAACGGGTTACAGTGCCGATGAGGACCGCGTCAAACTTGTCCTTGGAATAAGGTAAATCGTAACCCGGTTCCGAAGCGGGTGGTCCCACAGGGGCGGGGCTCTCCCCTGAATCGGGCGCCTGGTCCGGCGTGGTCACTATCTTCAATTGAAATTCCTCCAACATCCGGGTCGGCGGAATGACCGACAGTTTCTTCACCGTCTCCAGTTCCGTCGAAACCTGGTTGGCGACCAGATGTCCCGCATTCTCATCCGCCCCCAATCCGCTGGTTTTATTTTCGAAAAAGACCACCCCAATCCGCTTGGCCTGCTTGAAGGCCTGGGGATCAAACACTTTGCTTTGCACTTGGTCCTTCGGATCGGTTTGCAGGAGCTGATAATAATATTTCGGGAACCGGCCCTCTTTCGGAAATTTGTTCAGATATTCCGGGATGGGATGCGGTTCGTTGATTGCGTCGGTCAGGTTCGGGTTATGACTGCGGTATTCATTCGGCGCAATTTTGTTCAAAGGGTGCGCGTTCAGCGACGGATCCGGGTTTTGCTGAGGCAGTGGAAACGCGTCATCCGTGTCAATGGCCCAAGCCGGCCCGGCGGCAAAAACAAGACCCGCTACGCTAATCATGTATAATAATCCACTGATAAAGACGCGTTGTCCGGAAGTCACGGTGTCACCTTCAAACCGGGTGATTCGGAAGAAAATAAATTGTTCCCTTGATTTTCAATATATCACAGAGGCAAGCGAAAACAACTGTAATTGAACCCATCGGCTCCTCTTTCCAGATCAGGGTGCAAGAGGTCCTTTCGATCATATCCACGATAGTCTCTAATGACCCATTATATAGAATATTTCTTTACGAAACTCATTCTGTCATCCAGTTTTATGGATACTGCATTCAGGAATGAATTGCCATCCGGTTCTCCGTGGCTTTTAGCAGGGATTACATTGATTTTCATAATCGCTTTCCTATGGGCGCTTTGGCCAAAAATTCGGGTCATGACCCGGGCTGCCAAAGAAAACCGCGTTGATCACCCCATCCGGAGGTTATGGAACACATTTGTAGTTGCCTTGGCTCAATCCAAAATGTTCAAGGACCGTCCGGCGGGATGGATGCACGCTCTTATTTTCTGGGGATTTTTAATTCTTTTGTTCCGTGCGGGTTGGTTTTTCCTGAGAGGGTTTATAACCGAGCCTTTTGAGACAGGGGATTTTTATAAAGCCTACCTTTTTGTAAAAGACGATATCATTCTGCTGGTTACTCTTGCAGTCGTCTACGCCCTGATTCGCAGATTGATATGGAAACCGAAACGCCTGACGCTTTCCTGTGAAGGGATTTTCATCCTTTTTTTGATTCTGGCGATTATGTTGTCAGACGTGTTGTATGAAGGAGCGGAAATTGCCCGCGAGGCCGGTTGGTCGGATAATCCGAATTTTTTTAGGCCACTGGGAGCCGCTTTGGCAGCGTTGGCATTGGAGGGTATGAGCCATACAAGCCTGCTTGTTCTGTGGACGACAGCCTATTGGACGCACATTCTCAGTATTCTAGTATTTCTGGTTATGCTTCCCCGGTCGAAACATTTCCATATTCTTACGTCCGTTCCCAACGTGTTTTTGGGCAACGTCACCCAAACCGGTAACCAGCTGAGCCGCATCGATTTCGAGGACGAAACCCAAGAGACCTTCGGCGTCACGTGCATTGAGGAGTTTTCCTGGAAAAAACTGCTCGACCTCCACACTTGCACCGAATGCGGACGCTGCGACGTGTTCTGCCCGGCGCTCAATTCGGACAAGCCGCTGTCGCCAAAACAGTTCACCATCGACCTGCGCGATCATCTCAATGCTCAGACCTCGGCACTGCTTAATAAAGGAACCCATGAATCTCCGGCTATCATGGGAAATGCGATTCAGGATGCCACGGTGTGGGCCTGCACCACCTGCGGTGCCTGCGAAGAGGAATGCCCGGTGATGATCGAATACGTCAACAAGATGATCGATTTGCGCCGGGGCCTGGTGCTGACGGAAGACCGCTACCCGAAGGAATTGGGCGAAGCCTTCAAATCGTTGGAGACCCACAGCAACCCGTGGGGTTTCCCGGGCACCCAGCGCGAGGCCTGGGCGCAGGGGCTCGAAGTGAAGCAGTGGGACAAGAATAATCCGACCGAGTACCTGTACTTCGTAGGGTGCAACGGGTCGTTTGACAATCGCGGCAAAAAGGTTTCGGAGTCGGTGGTGCGGGCTTTACAAAAAGCGGGGGTCGATTTTTCCATCCTCGGCAACCGGGAAGGCTGTACCGGCGATCCGGCCCGCCGCCTCGGCAACGAGTACCTGTTCGACATGCTGGCGTCGAAGAACGCCGAGACGTTCAAGGAACAGGGGGTGATCAAAGTGATCGTCCATTGCCCGCACTGTTTCAACTCGTTCAAACACGAATACCCCGAGTTTGGGGTGAAGCTGGAAGTCATTCACCACTCGGAGTTGTTGGCGCGTCTTATAAAGGAAAATAAACTTACCACTGGAAGCGCGACGAACGAAACCGTTGTCGTCCACGATTCCTGTTATATGGGACGCCATAACAAAGTGTACGAGGCCCCGCGCGACATTTTGAAAGCCGTCACTTCCCCGGACTCTGTGAAGGAAGTCGAAACCTCGCGCGAGCGCGGCACCTGTTGCGGTGCAGGAGGTGGGGGATTCCTGATGGAAGAGACCGGCACGCGCATCAGCCACAACCGCATCGACGAACTCATGCAGGCGAATCCCGATACCATCGCCGTTTCCTGTCCCTACTGCGTACTCATGTTGGAAGATGCCCTCAAGGCCAAAAACCTCGCCGATAAAGTAAAGGTTAAAGACATCTCGGAAATGATTTGAGTATTAGGCCTTCCTCAATTTTTTGAAAAAACCTGGATAATAATTTTGGTTCCTTCCAAAATTCTCCTTACACTAATAAGTGATAGACATCGTTTGAAATTATCAGGTTCTGTTTTCCATGGATCAAGTTCCCAAAATACCTCACAGCCGTATTCTCATCCTGCTGGTACTGATCATCGTGGTCGTTTTCGGCCAGGTGATCGGTTTTGAATTCGTCGATTTTGACGACTCCATGTATGTCAACAACCTGTATGTGAGCCAAGGACTCACCTGGGAAGGGATTCGGTGGGCTTTTGTCCGGATCGACCAGAATTTTTTCAATCCGCTCACTTGGATTTCCCACATGGTGGATGTGGAATTATTCGGTCATAACCCGGCGGGGCATCATGGGGTCAACCTGCTCTTGCACACGGTCAACACCCTTTTGTTTTACGGGTGGCTGGTACGTGTGACGCGCTCTCCTTATAAAAGCGCTTTCGCCGCCGCATTGTTCGCGATTCATCCTCTGCGGGTGGAAACGGTAGCATGGGTGGCGGACCGCAAAGACCTGCTGGCCATGTTATTCGCTTTGTTGACACTGGAATCCTATCGCAAATATGTAAAAGGAGGCGGCAGGCGTGACTATGTAATGGCTACTCTGTTTTATGTTCTGGCTCTTCTCTCCAAGTCAGTGATGGTGGTGCTGCCCTGCGTTCTGTTACTTGTGGATGCCTGGCCCCATAACAGGGTAATGAGTGGTAAGGGAGCATTTGTTGCGTGGGCCGGATTGATAAAAGAAAAACTTCCCTGGTTCGGAATTTCGGCATTATTCGTTTGGCTGAGTTATAAAGGCCTGGCGGCAGTGACCGTCATGACTTCCCTGGACGCGCTTCCACTGTGGACTCGCCTTGCCAATCTTCCTGTGATAATGATGAAATACCTGGGGTTTGTGTTCTGGCCTTCAGGGCTAACGGCTTTTTACCCTGCTGTTTTCCAACAGGTCCCCATGTGGCAAACGGCAAGCGCTTTACTGGTGTTGACGGGAGTTACCGTCTGGGGGATCAGGCAATGGCGTCGCTTTCCTTATTTCGTAACCGGGTGGTTATGGTTTCTGGGAGCCTTGCTCCCTCTGGCAGGGCTCGTCAAGTTGGGTCATCATGAGATGGCAGACCGTTACACTTATTTTCCTCTGATGGGTTTATGTATCCTGATTGCTTGGGGAATGGTGGACCTTTTAAAATCCCGAGAGCGCCTGGCAAAATTTGCTCCGGCCGTCGTTGTGGGACTTTTAGTCGTCCTTATGTCAGCGGCCTGGATTCAGACCCGCGTTTGGAAAAACAGTGTCGCCTTGTTCCAGCACGCGGTGGACCACACAGATCGTAACTCCCTGGCGTACAACAACCTCGGCTTCGCTCTCATGCAACGGGGGAAGATGGAAGAAAGCATCATCCATTTCAAAAAAGCGCTGGAGATCAGTCCGCATCATGTTTTCGCCCATCTCAACCTTGCTAAAGTGTACAGAAACCTGGATCAGCCGCAGGAGGCCATCTTCGCCTACAATCAAATTTTGCAGGTACAGCCCAACCATGTGGTGGTTCACTTTGAACTAGGCAAGCTGTATCATAAAGTGGGAAAGGGTTCTCATGCCATTCACCATACCCGCATCGCGCACGTATTGCTGATCCGGAACTATGGCCTGGAATTCGACAAAACCCGTGAGGCCGAAAAAAATCTCAAACATTATTACAAAGTCTATAACCTGAAGCCGTAATTCACTGCTCATTTATGAATAAACTCTTAGACTTTTCGATTTTCAAGATTTCCCTTCTCCTGGTGCTTGCCAATGTATTGGTCTATGGCCAGGTGATCGGTTTTGAATTCGTCAACTTTAAGGATACGTTCTATGTCGAGAACGTCCACGCCAAAAACGGCCTGACCTGGGAAGGTGTCGTCTGGGCGTTTTCCCTCAAGTATAATCTCTTCCAGTTTTTGAACTGGATGTCCCACATGCTCGATGTCGAACTGTTTGGCCACAACCCTGCGGGACATCACGCCGTTAGCCTGCTCCTGCATGCAGTCAACACGGTGATTTTTTTCCTGTTCATGAACAACCTGACCGGGTCCCGCAACAAAAGTGCGGTCGCCGCGATTTTGTTTGCCATTCATCCTTTGCGTGTGGAGACGGTGGTGTGGGTGGCCGATCGCAACGACCTCTTGGCCATGTTGTTCGCTTTGTTGTCTTTGGAGACGTATCGCCGGTTTGCACGCAACCCCAACATCCTGCGCTATGCGGTGATGACCTTGTTCTTTACGCTGGCACTGTTGTCCAAACCGGTGATGGTGGTTCTGCCGTTTGTGTTTTTGCTGATCGATTGCTGGCCCTTGAACCGATTGCAAAGCGAGCCGGGCTCCACGGGCATCAATTGGCGCGCCCTCAGTAAATTGGTGATTGAAAAAATTCCCCTCTTCCTGATGATCGGCTTCTCTCTTTTCATGATTGTCAAAGGATCCGAACTGCGCCAGATGGGGGATAACACGCCAGCCGTTCCCTGGTTGGTTCGGCTGGCGACGATGCCTGTGCTCTACATGAAATATCTGTTTCATATACTCTGGCCGGCCCAGCTTTCCGTTTTTTATCCCGCAAGCCGGGAGATGCCGCCGCTCTGGCAATGGGGCGGGTCCCTGTTGATTCTGCTCGGGCTCACATACGGCGCACTGGCCCAGTGGAAACGGTACCCCTACCTTGCGGTGGGCTGGTTGTGGTTCGCGGGATCACTTCTGCCGATGACCGGCCTGTTGATGCTCGGCGATCACGATATAGCCGACCGCTACACTTACTTCCCGCTTATCGGGATTTTTATCCTGGGAGTCTGGGGTCTGGCGCAATGGAAGGTGATGCAGGAGCAGGAAGGGCGTGTGGCTGTTGTGGCCGGAAGCGTTTTTGTGGTTGTGCTGATGATGATTTCGTTTGTGCAGACGTCGGCCTGGAAAAATAATTTCACCCTGTATCAGCACGCCTTGGCGGTGGACGACACCAACCACATCGCGCACAACAACCTGGGCGTCGCGTGGATGGACCAGTCTCAGCCGGAAAAGGCCGTGTCGCATTTGAGAAAAGCCGTCGAGCATTGTCCTCACTGTATTGAATCCTGGATCAATCTTGGCGAATCCTACCAGGCCATGCGGCAGTGGCAGCCTGCCGTTGACGCGTTCCAGGGAGCCCTGCAGGTGAACAGCGACAACGTGACCGCCCACGAAGTGTTGGGGACGCTCTACCATTCCAGGGGGGACGGCTGGCTCGCCATCCACCACAGCCGCCAGGCGGAGGCGACTTACTCGCAACGGTTCGGTCCCGATTACGCCAAAGCGGTCGCCCTCCGGCAGAATCTTGAAGTCTACTACCAGCAATACTTCCTCCGCCCCGAAGATTTTGATTAGACGTTCCCCTCCTTTTTAAGGAGGGGCCGGGGGTGGTTTTCCTTCATCTGTTTCCTTATTTGCCCCAAGTTTTGCACCCGCCGATCTGCTACAATACGACTCGTTTTCGATCATAATATAAAATGAAATGGAGCTCCGAATTGAGTCCCGAAGAACACGCCGCACCGACCAACTTCATCCATAAAATCATCGAGGAGGACCTCGCCGCCGGCAAAAACGACGGACGCGTTCACACGCGCTTCCCGCCGGAACCCAACGGCTACCTGCACATCGGCCACGCCAAATCGATCTGCCTCAACTTCGGCCTCGCTGAGGCGTTCGGCGGACAATGCAACCTGCGCTTCGACGACACCAACCCGGTCAAGGAGGAAGAAGAGTTCGTCCAGTCCATTAAGGAAGACGTGAAGTGGCTGGGCTTCGATTGGGCCGACCGCGAATTCTACGCCTCGGATTATTTCGGCCAGCTCTACGAGTGGGCAGTCCAGCTCATCAAGGACGGCAAGGCGTACGTCGAAGACCTCAGCGCCGACGAAATCCGCCAGTACCGCGGCACGCTCTCGGAACCGGGCCAGAACAGCCCGCACCGCGACCGCCCCGTCGAAGAAAATCTTAATCTGTTTGAGGATATGAAAAAGGGAAAATTCCCCGACGGGGCGAAAGTCCTGCGCGCCAAAATCGATATGGCCTCGCCCAACCTGAACCTGCGCGATCCGGTGCTGTACCGCATCCTGCACGCCGAGCACCACCGCACGGGTTCCAACTGGTGCATCTACCCGATGTACGACTGGGCGCACGGGCAGTCGGACAGCGTCGAGAACGTCACCCACTCCATCTGTACGCTGGAGTTCGAGGACCACCGCCCGCTCTACGACTGGTGCCTCGATACCCTCGGCGTGTTCCATCCCCGGCAGTACGAGTTCGCGCGCCTCAACCTGACGTATACCGTCCTCAGCAAACGCAAGCTGTTGCAGTTGGTGACGGAGAAAATTGTGAATGGATGGGATGATCCCCGCATGCCGACGATTTCGGGATTGCGAAGGCGCGGGTTCACGGCGTCATCGATCCGCGAGTTCTGCGAGCGTATCGGCGTCGCCAAAGCCAACAGCACGGTCGACCTCGCCCTCCTCGAATTCTGCCTGCGCGAGGAGTTGAATAAAACCGCGCCGCGCGTCATGGCGGTGCTGAAACCGCTCAAGGTGGTGCTCACCAATTACCCGGAAGGGCAGGTCGAGCAGTTGAAAGCCGAGAACAATCCGGAGGACCCGGAAGCTGGGAGTCGGACGATGCCGTTTTCGCGGGAGTTGTATATTGAGCAGGAAGATTTCATGGAAGACCCGCCCAAAAAATTTTTCAGGCTCGCGCCGGGGAAGGAAGTGCGCCTGAAGCACGCCTACATCATCCAATGCGAGGAAGTGATCAAGAATAAAAAGGGAGAGATTACCGAACTGCACTGCACCTACATTCCCGAAACCAAGACGGGCGAGGCCAACGCCGGCATGAAAGTCAAAGGCACCCTGCACTGGGTCTCCGCCCAGCACGCGTTTACGGCCGAAGTGCACTTGGTCGATAACCTGTTCACCGAGATCGAACCGGATGCGATCGAAATCCCCGGCAGTCTCAATCCCGACTCACTCAAAGTGCTGACCGACTGCAAACTCGAACCCAGCCTCAAAGACGCCAAGCCCGGCGAGCGGTTTCAGTTCCTGCGCATGGGCTATTTCATCGCCGACGCTGTTGATAGCAAACCCGGCAGCCCCATTTTCAATCGCACCACCCCCCTCCGCGACACCTGGGCCAAAGTCCAGAAGAAGGGGTAAGGTTAAATGGAGTGCCTTATTAATCACCAAACCTTCAATATAAATCATGCGTATCCCAAATTTCTTTTTGGGATAGATGTAGCCTATTAGGGATGTGTTTACGGACAAAACACGGATAATTTTGCGGATCAAAGGTGGGCACTCATAAATCGGCTTGGTTCTACAGTTTGTCTGTATACTCCTTTAATTTAGTCATGATTTCATCAAATCCAGGCTGGGTTTTATAGTAAAGAGCATTTGTATTTTGGAAGGCCTCCTCGTATTGTTTACGGGTGGTTGGGTCGTTTAAGAAAAAAGCTTCATTTTCTGCAATAAGAGGGTTATCGCTGGAACGGAAACGTTTCTTCTTATGAGCCTGATACTCGGCCGTTCCAATGAAATTCTGGACCTCTGGCTCATGAAGCAAGCAGTAAACATCATAGTAGTGACGCATGAAATTATCCGGAAATGATTCGTTTTCCTGCTGGGTACGGTATTTGGTGGAAATGGTTTGTAGCTTTTCCACTAGTGTATAGCCTGGATGATAGCAGGGGACTTCTTTAGCGCGGTTATCCACTACCTCCACCTTGTCCGCTGCATAATCATAGGCCCATGAACTGATGTCTTTGGATATATTCGGTGCTATATCATCAAACCCTACTTCCAGCAAGATGCCATCCTTTAAGCCGGTCAAAGGGCCTGCCATGTTTTTGTAGTTCAAGCGGATTCCACCACTACGATATTTTTCATCGTCGTATTCTTTATCGCGCCAGACTTTTTCGATTCCGTCGATGGTAATGGTGTTCGCCAACCAGTCATAAAAATCTTCCCGACTTTTACAATGTGCAGTCTTATTCTGGTTACGACCAATCTTTACATTCATGCTTACAGGTGGTTGAATATGGATATCAATATCCTCTGAAAAGCGGTTGATGATTCCATATCCCTTGGAAAGGGAGGTGCCACCTTTAAGCTCAAAGGTTAGGCTCATCTGTTGTAATTCGTACAGGCAATGCATGATCCAGTAATCTTTCTCTATAAGAGCTGGATCAATGGAGTGTTCCTCACCGACAATGCGGATCAGATCGGGGAAGTTTGTATGATTATGAAGGTAGTTATGCAGCATACTGCAATTTAGCATCCCCCAGCGCTTCGGCAAAGAATTTCCTTGCTCGTACCCCACCATACTGACGTACTGCCCTTAAGAGTGCTTGTCTGTTAGCGGATGTAGCCTTTTCCTTTACTCGCTCCATCACCTTAGCCTGATTTTCTGCTAACTGTTCCAGATTATTCACGAGATCAACTAAAAGGAATTCATGGCTGAGCGATTTCGGGAAATGAGGTTTTACTCGGAAGTCAAATACGCGCCCGCCTAGCTTAAAGCGTCCATGCCGTTTGTTATTATAAACAACGGTTTCATTGTAAAGTTGCGTTGTCCCGACACTCAGCGTGTTATAGGCATTGGCTGAGGTCAGAAGAAACCGGTTGTCTTTCAAAAAAGCCTCGACTAGTTTTTCATCTTCTGCCGGGGCCTCACCAAAGGCGGTTTTCTTCGGGCAGTAATAGAGCCCGCCGGAAAGCTTAGTCAGCGTTCCATCTTCTTGCAACTGCCGTAAATGACGGTCCACGGCATTCGACCAATCCGAAAGTTCGGCTCGCCGGTACACCCGTCCGGGGCGTAGATGTTTTTTAACTTCGTTCAATTTTGACATGGCTGTTTACCTCGCTTTCTAATATAGCCAAAAACTAGAGAAATAGCAAGTATTTTTATTTAAAAATCATGCAAATTATTCAAAAGATACAAATATTTCAATAAATTAGAGATATTTAATTAGTTATAAATATTCCCTTTGAAAAGTAACCTAGCTTTAATATTAGAATTTGGGACAAAAACCATGGATGTTTAAGAAGGTATTTATGTGCAGGAAATTGTATTTGTAAGGCAAGAAGAGGGTGGGGTTGACAGCCGGATGGGCTACTTCATCGCCGACCAAAAGGACAGCAAGCCCGGCTCCCCCATCTTCAACTGCACCACCCCTCTCTGCGACATCTGGGCCAAGGTTCAAAAGGAGGGATAAGAATTTTTTTCGTAAAGAAGAAAAGAGAAGGAAGAAAAGGGGGAGATCACAATGGTCTCCCCCTAACTTTTTAAGAATAAGCGTATTGGGTGTGTTGTCTTAACCATTCCCAAGCTTTTTCCGGAAGCCACCCATCAAACTCGTTGGTAACACCGATAACTAAAAAGTGATCGTTATCATCCGTGGTTTTTCTGAGGTGGTCGCGAATCTGAGTAGCATTAAGATCAGCTTTTACTAACCATGTTGAATCAAGGTAATGCCACCAGATTCCCAGTTCTTTAATGGCCTCATAAAGGTCATCATAGTTTTGACCGGGTTTGTTAAGGTCGTACGAAATTAGATAAACCATTTTATTATGCTCCTAAGAGGGAGTTCAAGTTTTCCCTCTTGACAAAGGAGCCTAGCCCAGGTAAATTCCGGGTGCGAAAAAGGATCTCTTTTGTCAAGAGGTTCCAAGTATTTGAAGGATCATGCCTTGCGGCGTGGTCCTTCTTTTTTGCCTAAAACACACATCACAATATGATGGATTATCCCGGATTATGACTACCAGCCGTTGTGGTGTCAATGCTTAAATTTATTGGATCTTAAGCCTTTTAATTTCAAATATTTATGCTTGTTGGTCCGGAGGGTAAGTTGTAACATTTTGGTTTTGTGTAGTTTATAGGGAGTTTTTGAGGCGTTCGATAGTTCGTTGTTTCCCCAGCAGTAGCACGACATCAAATATGCCGGGGGAGGCGGTTTTGCCGGTGAGGGCGACGCGGACGGGCTGGGCGAGTTTGCCGAGCTTCAATCCGGCTTCCTCGCCTCTCCTTGGTAATGGGAGGGAAATTTAGCTCCGGCGCTACGCCGGTCCAGCGTCACGCTGGTCGGTGGCTCACTGTTCTTCCGGTTTGGGTGGGTCTCTTCTTTCTTCGGCTTTCGGTTTTTTCTGGTCGCCAATAACGGTTTTGAGCGGACAGGCCTTGAATATCGGACACTTTTCACAGCCGACGGCCAAAGCAACAGGACACAGGGTCATGGGTCTCACCTCCTCTTCTTGATAGGGGTAGGGGCTTATTTTTTTGAGGTGCCTATAATATGGACCGCCGACCCTAACCTTTCCACTGTTTTTTGCTTCCCCAGCAGTAACACGACGTCAAATATACCGGGAGAGGCGGTTTTGCCGGTGAGGGCGACGCGCACGGGTTGGGCGAGTTTTCCGAGTTTCAATCCGGCTTCCTCGACGGTCTGCTTGAACAGGGCTTCGACGGCGTCGTGGTCCAACGGTTCCTCCATGGTTTCCAATCCTGCCACCAGTTTGTCGAGCAGGGGCTTCACTTCCGGCGTTAAAAATTTCGCTTTCGCCTTCTCGTCAAACGTCACTTCATCCTTCAAATAAAACTCGGCACCGTGGGCCATCTCGATCAGCGTTTTGGCGCGTTGCTGGAGCGACGGGATGACTTTCACGAGATCGTCTTTCGATTTACCGTGCGCTTCCGGCAGGATATCTTCCTGAATCAAAGCCGCTTCGAAGGCATCGACCAGTTCTTCCGGCGTCGATTTCTGAATCCACTGCTCGTTAACCCATAACAATTTCTCCGGATTGAACACCGCGGCGGAGATGGTGACGTGCTCCAGTGAGAAATGCTTGATCATTTCCTGCTGTGTGAACAGTTCCTGATCGCCATGCGACCAGCCGAGGCGCGCCAGAAAATTGATCAATGCGTCGGGCAGAAAACCCATGTCGCGGTAGGCGAGGGTGGCCGTCGCGCCGTGGCGTTTCGACAACCGGGTTTTGTCGGCGCCGAGGATCATGCTGAGATGCGCGAACTGCGGGCGCGGGAAATTGAGGGCGTCGTACATCAGCGCCTGGCGCGGCGTGTTGGACAGATGGTCGTCGCCCCGGATGACGTGGCTGATACGCATATCGGCGTCGTCCACCACCACCACGAAGTTATAGGTCGGCGTGCCGTCGGTGCGCAGGATGATGAAATCGTCGAGCTCTGCCACGTCGAATTCCACGTTGCCGCGCAGGAGGTCTGCAACCACCACGTTGCCCGTCGGCGGACATTGGAAGCGCACGACGTGCGGCGCATCCGGTTGGTCCTTACGGCCGCGGCAGGTGCCGTCGTATTTCGGTTTTTCCTTTTTGGCCTGGGCGGCTTTACGTTTGGCTTCCAGATTTTCCGGCGAGCAGTAACAGCGGTAGGCTTTGCCCTCGTTCAGCAACTGGTCGACTTTAGTTTTATAGAGACTTTGCCGCTCCATCTGGCGGAACGGCCCCTCGTCCCAGTCGAGCCCCAGCCACTGCATCGACTCGATGATTTCCTGAATGGAGTCCTCGGTGGAGCGTTCGTGGTCGGTGTCCTCGATCCGCAAAATAAACTTGCCTTTATGGTGGCGCGCGAACAGCCAGTTGAACAGGGCGGTGCGCACCCCGCCGATATGCAGGAATCCGGTAGGGCTGGGGGCGAAACGGACGCGTACTTCTTCAGTCATTCATGCTCCTCTATAGGTGGAAACTTTTAGACTTGATTTATTTAGATGATATCGCTGGCACCAAATCCCCCCAGCCCCCTTCCTGAAGGGGGAGCATATTACCTCCGGGCGTTGCCCGGTTGGGTCCAGCGTCACGCTGGCAGTCGCCTAGATTAGCAGAATCGAGGGATGAAATTAAGCGCGAAATCTTTTCCGTCCCATAGGGCTAAAGTTCCTTTGTTATCGATAGCTTGGGTAGAACCCGAGCGATTCCGCCGCGACCCGAGTTACTCTTTTAAAGTGAATGCCGGGGGGCTTGAAATTGGGTTACGCCCGATTTTGAAAATTTTTATCTTTGAAAAATAAGGCCTTTCCTTCACAATGTTTAAATATCCGACAATTCAATCTTTTTCATCCGCCTCATGTAAGGATAAGCCATGGAAACCTGGTGGGCCGAATTAACGACGACGTTAAGAGTATTCTGGGGACTCGCGATCTTTTCGACCGTGTTTTTTGTTTTGCAGACGATTATGACCTTCGCTGGTCTTTCGGATATGGATTCGGATATGGATTCGGACATGGATTCGGACAGCGATGCCGGGGGTCACGATGCGCACTCGATGATGGACTATTTTACGGTGCGGAATCTGGTGTCCTTTTTCCTGGGTTTTTCCTGGTGCGGCATCGTACTGATCGAAGGCGGCTCATCCCTGGGGGTCGCCATCGCCGGCGGAACAGTGATGGGGCTGGTGTTGGTCAGCATCACGATGCTGATCCTCAAGACTCTGTCTTCTCTGAAAAGCCAGGGGAACTTGTCGCTGGACAACGCGATCGGCCATGAGGGTCTCGTGACTATCACCATCCCTGCCGACCAAAAACATTACGGTAAGATAGGAATCTCCTTTCAGAACCGGTACCGGGAACTGGAGGGGATTTCCAAGGAGCAACAGGAATTGGCCAAGGGGACGCGGGTGAAAGTGGTGGCTATTTCCGGTAATCAACTTGTGGTGAAATCCGTTTAGCGTGCGCTAAACTCCTGGAGAAATAAAAAATGATTCCTAATGCAATCGTTCTGATCGTCATCGCGGCCGGGTCCATTTTCCTGACCCTGATAGCGGCCATGGCTCGTTACAAGCGTTGCCCATCGGACAAAATCATGGTGGTCTACGGTAAAGTGGGGAAAGGCAAGACCTCGCAGTGTATTCATGGCGGGGCGGCGTTCATTTGGCCGTTGATTCAGGATTACCGGTTTCTGGACTTGCAACCGATGACCATCGACATCAATCTCGAGAACGCACTTTCCAAACAGAACATTCGCGTCAGCATTCCGTCGCGCTTTACCATCGGTATATCGACCGAGCCGGATATTATGACCGTCGCGGCGGAACGCCTGTTGAGCATGGAGCGCAGGGAAATTGAAATCAACGCCAATGAAATTATCTTCGGTCAGTTGCGCGCCACTATCGCCACCATGGTGATTGAAGAGATCAACGCGAATCGCGACGTGTTCGAACAGAAGATCATGGACAATGTCGAAGGCGAATTGAAAAAGATCGGGTTAAAACTCATCAACGTCAATATCAAGGATATCACCGACGAGTCCGGCTACATCGTGGCCTTGGGTAGAAAAGCCGCCGCTGAAGCGCTGAATAAAGCCAAAGTCGAAGTGGCGGAACAAGACCGGACCGGCGCCACCGGGGAAGCCAACGCGAAGCAGGAAGAGCGCGTCAATGTTGCCAGCGCCGACGCCAAGGCGGTCGATGGTGAAAATACCGCGCTTATCACTGTGGCCAACTCCGATGCCAACCGGCGAGAGGCGGAAGCCGAAGCACGGCGCAAAGGGGATGCGGCTACGTTGATCAAAAAAGCGGCCGCCGACCAGGCAGGATATGACGCCAATAAAATGGCTGAGGACGCCCGTGCGAATATGAACCGCTCCACCCAGACGGCGGATATCGTCGTTCCCGCTCAAATCGAAAAGGAAAAAGTGGTGATCGATGCGGAAGCCGAACGAGAGCAGACCGTACTGGCAGGTAGGGGTAGAGGTGAGGCCATCCAGGTCACTCTGGAAGGGGAGGCTAACGGGATCAAGGCCATTCTGGAGCGAAAGGCTGAAGGATTTGAACGCATCGTTAGCGCCGCCGGGGGTGACCCGGATAAGGCCGCGGTGTTGATGATTGTCGAACAATTACCGAAGATCGCCGAATTGCAGGCCCAGGCCATCTCCAAGATCCGTTTTGATAAGATCGTGGTCATGGATGGCGGAGGCAGTGGCAATGGCGGCGGAACCACCACTACCAACTGGCTGTCCAATATCACCAAGGCATTGCCAGGACTGCACGAATTTGCCAACATGGCTGGGATCAAACTGCCTGGGGCGTTGGGAGAACAGCTTAAAGACCCGGTCAGTCCTCCAAAACCTCCAGAAGGCGGCAAGCCGGGCGAAGCCTAATAGTTTTCGTACAGACGGCACAGTAAAAATCGATTTTTCTGTTTCTAATGAAGCGGAGAAATCGATTTTTTTTACCCCATCGAGGGAGGCGGACTGTCCCGATGACCTGTTTCCTGACAAAAATTCGTTGGAAATGACAAAAAATGGTATGGGGGCGCCGGAATCCTGCCAGCCAAGGAGAGTTTATTTTTTCCTATCATATTGAATACTTAAGACTAAGTTGAATGTGCTTTTTTGGGTATTGATGGCATCAGTCTTGCTTGTTACTATAACAGTAAAGGTGTAGGTAGTGTCCTGATGAACCTTTAATATGAAGAGTTCGAAATGAAAAAGATGATCCCGACTGGCGGACCCGAAAAGAAAGCGCGCAACCAAATCAAAAACAATAAAAAGAGTGCTCGTATTGGGTTTTTGGAATCGATGGGGGACAGTGGTTACGATAACCGGACCGATCCGAATTATTGTTTTGATGTTTTACGGAAGTTTATGAAAAAAGAAGAGCCAGATGATGAGACGCTCGGCTAAGCCGGGGATTTCTTAAAATAGACAGCAGGCCTTCAAGGATTGTTTAGGGAAGGGGTAAAAAGTGAAACAGCCGACTCAGGGGAGCCGGCTGTTTCTTTTTGGGGTTCGGAGCTGCATCAAACGACAACACCCGATGGAATAACGCCGGTAGCGCTATTTCCGACTTAGTTACAAGCAACCGTTACTGGATTGGTGCCGGTATTGGTGACCGTTACTTTACCGCTGATGTCGCCGATGGAATCGCCGCGGCTGAAGTTGTTCTGGCCGGTCAGAGTCACTTTGTTCCGACCCATGGTGCCCATAACGCCGATACCGGTTTTACCTTTGTCCGTCGCGTTGATAGAACGATTGTCATCGTTCGGTCCCAGGCTGATGGGAACGGTGGTGGCGTTGGAAGATTTCCAAACCACAACGTTTCCGGTACCCCGGTCATTGGTGGTGTAACCGAATTTTCCACCAGCTTTATTGGCGATTTTAGCAACTGCGATGGTGATGGATTTAGCATCGTTGCAGGTAGCCGTTTGGCCGGTCTTGATGCTGCCGGCAAATGCGGTGGCCGTGAAACCTGCGAACAGAACAACAGTTAACAAAGTTACTTTTTTCATTCCCCACTCCTTTCAAAGTAAGTGAACACACTGGTTTTCAATAACTCAGATAAAACTCTTGCTCCCCACGCGCGCTGGATGAAGGTTACGCGGTTTGGAGCGGAACTACGTTAATCTGCAAACAAATCGGATTTGCTGGACCCGTTTTTGGTTTCAACAAATAGCAAATTGAGTAAGGACCTTTTTTAGAAAACTGCAGGCCAAAAGATTGACTGGGCGCAAAAGATTCTATGCTCACTAGTCTTTTATCCGAATGATCCTTAATGATTGATGTTTCATATAGCTCCTGTGGGTAATTATTGAGAAAGGTTACCGAAGACCCCACAGGGATGCGAATATTCTGCTCTTGATCGGTGGCTTCCAGGGCAATCGTGCGAACCAGCGATTCTCCAAAAAGAGTAGCGGGGAGACACAGGCATACCATCAACACCGCGAGACCGATTGCTTTCAAAGAGCGGACCGAAATCCTATTAGAATAATTTTTGCTCATAAAGAGATAACCGAATAACCGCAATTCGACAGTTGTGCATTGTTGCAAGACCCTCTGGAATTGGCGAAGTTAGTACGGTCTTTGGAGGGGAGTTTAGATGATCCGGTCCACCGGGGGTATCAGGCGAAGTCTTAATTTTGTGTAGGAAAAACACCTAATTAGAGTAGGAGTTTTCTCCTGGGCCGATGCTTCAGGAAAGAGCCGATCTCAGATCAACTCATGCTGGATGGCATAATGAATCAATTCCGCATTTTTTTTCATTTTCATTTTTTCCAGAATGCGGGTCCGGTGGGTGCTGATGGTTTTGACACTCAATGACAGATCATTCCCGATCTCGGTGAGGGATTTACCCGTGGAGATCATGGAAAAAACCTGGTATTCACGATCGGACAAAAGCTCGTGCGGGGGTTTGTCGATATTCAGAAAATCAAAGGCCAATTTCTCGGTGATATCGGTGCTGGCGTAATTTCCGCCCTGTGCCACTTTACGCACCGCTTCGAGAAGGGTGTCGATGGAACTGTCTTTGGTCAGGTAGCCGGAAGCGCCTGCTTTGATGAAACGGACGGCATACTGGTTTTCCGGATAAACGCTGAGGATCAAAACCGGGATTTTAGGATGCTCGGCTTTCAATTGTTTGAGAACCTCCAACCCGCCTTTTCCCGGCATGGAGATATCCAGCAGTACCAGGCTTAAATCGTGTTCCCGGACTTTTCCCAGAACATCGTTACCGCTCTCCGCTTCACCCACCACTTCAATGTCCGGGGTATCGCCAAAGGCGTTCTTCAATCCCTGCCGGAACAAGGGATGGTCGTCTGCAATGAGGATTTTAATTTTGGATTTATATTCAGTTATCACGTTCAACTCCTGCTGATTTGGACCACAACGGTCGTTCCTTTTTGAGATTCGCTTTGAAAGTCCACTTGTCCTCCCCAAACCCGGGCGCGCTCCCGCATACCCAGAATCCCCAGCGATTTTCCATTAAGATGTTTTGAATCAATACCGATACCATCATCCTCGACTCGGAGAGTGAGCCTGTTCGATTCATCCTCCAGGTTGACTTTGACATGACGGGCTTGAGCATGGCGGGCCACGTTGTTCAGAGTTTCCTGAAAAATGCGGAACATCGTGGTGGATCGCGCACGGTCGATTTCGGGATTCATAAGGTTCAGATCCAAATCGCATTGAATCCCGGTGCGCCGTTCAAATTCCTTGCCCTGCCAGGAGATGGTTTCTTCGAGACCCAGGTCGTCTAAAATGGGTGGCCGCAGGTCTTGAATGAGTTGTTTCACGGTGGGAATGGTTTGGTCGACCAGTCCCAGAATTGTTTCCGCATTTTTTTGAAGGGCGGGAGCCTGGCCGCGTAGTTTTTTCTGCAACAATGAGATTTCCAGTTTCAACGCGGTCAGAACCTGCGCCAGCTCATCGTGAATTTCGCGGGCGATGCGTGTGCGCTCTTCTTCCCGGACCATTTCGAGCCGGTGATACAGGTTGAGCAGTTGTTGCCGGGAAAGGCGGTCTTCCTGTTCGGCCCGCTGGCGCTCGATGACTCGTCCCAACTGCGCCCCGATATGCGCCATGATTTCCAGCAATTCGTCTTTGGGCTCCGCCGCTTCCTCGGAAAAAAATTCCATAATACCCACCACTTCTTCCCGGATCAGAATGGGAAATGCGAAACCCGCCTTGACTCCCAGGTTGTGGGACAACTTGGCGCGTGGAAAATTCGGGTCCTGTGTTACATCGATGATCCATGCAGGTTTACCGCTCACCAGCACCCGTCCGGGAAGTCCGATGCCCGGATCGAACGCCGTCGCTTCGGAAATCGCCCGAAACGTTTCAAACTGGCTCAGGTTGTCCAGATGCCAAATGGTTGATGATACCAACGGAGATTCGGCACTCTTGTCCACCAGATACAAATGCCCCACCGGCCATCCGGCATGGTTGCAGATTCGCCGGAGGCAATATTGAAAAGTTTCGGTCACGTTGCGGGTTTCATTGGAAGCCACCGCGATGTCCTTATGCAATTGGACAAAAGCGCTTTCCTGTTGCAACAGGCGGTTGGCTTCATTCAATTGCAGGGTTCGATCCATAACACGTTCTTCAAGATGAAGATGGGTGGCGGCGAGTTCTTTTTGAGAACGGTTTTGAAACAGGCAGAGAAAATAAGTCATCCAGAGGGTGAAAATGGATAAAAAGCGATTGAGCAAGACTTTCCAAATCTCACCGCCGGAAGGAGACAAAAAGAACCCTGCGATAATGAGAAGGGTTCCCAGAACGGCTCCTCCCAGGAGCAACCGCCGGTTTCCGGCAAGCAGGCCGACCAGCACCAGGGCGACATAGAGCATGCCATCGGCCACCCCGGTGGGAATAAAGATATCCGCCAGAAAAATAAAAATGGCCAATAGAACCCAAATGGCCGTCAGCAATAGTTGAGCGTTTTTGAATTTGTGTTTCAGCGTGGACACCTGCCTTACAACGTGAAAAATGGTAAGCAGGCATTATACCTATTGCAATGGGTGAGTTCCAGTAGGAAAGTTAAAGTCCAGTATGAAAAGGCTTTGGGGAGATTTTGAGCCTGAAGCAAGGACCTGGGGTCCTATCCATTATCGGAAAAAGGGAAGTTCCGGTTGGCCGGAAAATGATATAATTTTGCCATAAACTTTTGACCCTTCCTTAATCCAAGGAGAAATGTGCCATGAAATATAAATATATTGCAGTCGTTGGCCTGATCCTGTTTCTGGCTGGAACGCTTCAGGCTTCTGAACAACGCGGAGCGCTGGTTTTAAATAAAATCCCGATTTATGAATTTGAGGACGCGAGGAAACTGGGATGTACGGCTTTGTACGATATCAAGTATGGCCGGGATGTCGCCGATATGCGCCGCGATTCTCTTAATAATCGTAACGCTTTCTGTCAGGGCCGTTATGAAATGACGGTGAGAGGAGAAAAGGGGAGGACTGTAACCCTTTATGCTCAATTTAACTTTGGCCAAGAGAACGGTTTTCTGGTGGTACGCAAAACGGACGACAGGTTGGTTTGGATTCTTGATCTGGAAGATATGCCCCCGGGTCAATGGACGACCGTCCTGGCAAGCCGTCAATCGGGAGGGTACGAAGCGTTTTACCACAGTGGGTCCGGGTTTGACCAAAACCTTTCATCCGTAAAGTGGGGCCAGTGGTGGCAAGGGGATATTCCTCGAAAAGCAGGATACCAAGCGCCTGGCGATGAAAAATCTCTGAACCGTTAGATTTTTGAAAGCTTCAGAGAAACGGGAATGTCTCGTGGAAATCACCGAAGTTCAGTGCAAATCCATCCTCACTCGCGCCAGCGGGTATTTGCGAGAGGTGTGTTCGCATTCCATCAACCCCTACGTCGGTTGCGGGTTCGGGCGATCGGCCTGCGGGGTCGGCTGTTACGTCCGGCACAATGCCTGGCTGACGAAAGGGCGGGACTGGGGAAGTTTCGTGGAAGTGAAAACGAATGCCCCGGAAGTGTATGTGCACACGTATAGAACGGAGCAACGCTGGGCGCATCGACGGGATCAACCATTTTCTATATTTTTCTCCAGCGCCACCGAACCCTGGCAACCGGTGGAAAAGCAGTATCGCATCACCCGTCAACTGCTGGAAGCGATGCGGACGCATCCGCCGGATGAATTAATTCTGCAAACCCATGCCCCCGCTATGCGCGACGATTTGGATTTGGTTGCCGCGTTATCCCAACAATGCCGACTGCGCGTGCATGTGTCCATTGAAGGCGACGTGGAACGCCTTCCCGGACTGCCGCCTCCGCCTGCATCTGTTGCGGGGAGGATCGAGTTACTGCGCCAATTGAGTGCCGCCGGAATTTTCGCGGTGGCCTGTCTGTCGCCCCTCTATCCCATGGAACATCCCGCCGCTTTTTTCGAGCAACTCGCTGAGGCAGGAGCCTCGGCGGTGGTTATCGATCACTTCATTGAAGGCGACGGCACCCCGGAAGGGTCCCGCACCTGGGAAACCCCTCTGCCCCGCCATATGGAAGCGGTCGATTCTGAATCAACACGCCTCGAGTACCGCGACCGCATTGCCGCTATTGCACGCAGTTATCTGCCGGTCGGTATTTCGGCATCCGGTTTTGCCGGCCATTATTCCAGGCAGTGATTATTTTGGTTTGAATGAAACGAGCGGTGGGCGTTTGGGGAGATTGTAATTTCCGGGTTGGAAAATTTTCATCAGGCCGAGGCGTTGTGCGGGCCAGGTGCCTTTAAGCACATTGGTGGGTGCCTTGCCTTCGAATACCAGATAACCGTACTTGCCGTAATGCGGCAGTTTGCGGATCAGGCCGGGAACGCTTGCCGGATCGTCCGTGATGATCCAGGTGGCCGAGCGTGCCGGGTTTTGCGAACGCGGTACGGTGAATACGAAACTGTGATTCTTCCACGGAATCTTTTTCCTTTCAATCACCACCCCGTTTTTTTCAAACGTGACCTCTCTTTGATTCAGTTCCGGTTTCAAGGCGAGCCCGTTATGTTTGCCGAACAGCCAGAGGGTATCGTCCGGCTTGGGTGCGTACAAAATATCTGCAATCATAGTGGCTTTTCTTAGCGATTTCCCGAAATTCCTGTAGGCTATTGCCAGTGCATCCGATTCATGGTGAGAAAAGACCGCCACCAATTTTTCCCCTCCGTAACTCTGGCCGATGCTGGCCGGCGCTTCGCGCGGATCAAGTTTGCGGAACACATCATAATAGGGATCGAGCATGACCGCCCGCGGTTTTCCTTTTACAAACAGTCGCAGTTCCTGATTGGATTTGGATTTCAGCGTCAGATTCTGAATGTGCGGATTGTCATCTCCCTCAATCCAGACCGCCACCGGCAGGGTCATGTTGAACAAAGGACGCTTCTGTTTCTGTGAAATATTCAGAGTGAGCCGGTGTTCGTCCTGAAAATTTTCATACGAGGCGTCGGCCAACTCCAGTTCTGGCGCACCCTTGGCGCGCACCCATTGCCGGAAAAAGACGTCCAGCTTTTTGCCGGAAGCCGCTTCGAAATGTCCGCGCAGTTCGTCGAATCCGGCGTGACGGAATTTCTGCGTAATGTAAAACTCGCGCAGGGCTTTCAGGAACACCGCGTCCCCCAATTCCAGCCGGAGCATATTGAGCACCATCACCAGTTTGCCGTAACCGATGGCCTGCGAGGCCATGCTGGTGCGTTCTGTAAATTTTGAAAGCGGAAAATCGTTTTTCGCGTTCACGTAGCTGGAGTATTTCATCAACTCCTGAAAACGGTAGCGGTCGCCTTCGCCCTTCAAATCCGGGAACAGGTGATCCGAAAGGTAAGCGGTGAGCCCCTCCGACCAGTTGCCTCCTTTGCGATCGATATAAACTCCGTTGCCCCACCAGTTGTGCAGAATTTCGTGCGGGTAGGAGGTGTGCAGAATGAACGGGAAGCGGATGACGCGCGAGCCCAACAGCGTGAACGACGGCATGCCGTATCCCGTTTGCAAGGCATTCTCCACCACCGCGAACTTCACGAACGGATAGGAACCGATCAGTTGTTCGTAAAACGCGAGGTAGGATTTCGCCGCGTCCAGATATTTCCGCGCCAACCCCTTTTCTTGCTTGCGCAAAAACACGTAGAGTTTGATGTCTTCATATTTATCGCGGTATTCCTGGAAATGATCGGCGATCAGGAAAATTTCCTCCATCGGATCGTCGCATTGCCAGAACGTATGGCGGGGTCCGTTGACCGTGGTTTCGCGCACCCGCTTGCCCTGGCTAACCACTTTCCATTCGGCAGGCAGGTTGGCGGACAGGGAGAACGTGATCAATGAGGTTCCATCGGGATCTTCCACCGCCGGGTAAAAATAACTGGCGCCTGACAAAAAGATGCCGTGGTCCTCTTCTTGGCTGGATGCGCCGGGCGACGGTTCGCTGGATTCCCGCAAGGAGTCTGTGTATTTTCCGTGATAACGGAATTTGACCTGCAGAAAATCCGGCCACGTCTGGCCTTTCGGTTTGTGCACGCTAATCTTGTGAAGGGGGGTGTCGCCTTCCTTAACTGAAGCGGTTTTTATTTTCCAATTCCCTTTGTGCGGAATCTCGGTTTTGTCTATCTGGTAATTTGCGTGCAGAAAAAAATGGATTGCCGCTTCCTTGCGGTTACCGAGATACAGGGTGACGAGGTCTTCGCTCTGGGCCGAGTGGCGGGCCGGGTCCAATGTCACCTCCAGGTCGTGGTGGGCGGGACGCGCCCAGGGGGCGGCATTAGCATAATGTGGAATTCCAGCAAAAACACACACCCATAGAAGAGCCAGTAGGATCCACCGGAGGGATAGGGATGGTTTTAGAGGAAAGTTTGCCATGTCTGGGGGGAGAGTAGAAAATTAGCTGAGTACGGCGTCGATGCCGCGGTGTGCGCCGCCGAGCACACGCACCACCACCCGGTTGGGCAGGCAGGCGGCGAACCGGTCGGCGTACTGGATGTATCCGGATTTGATGCACAGTTTTCGATTGCAGGGAGATTTCACCACGCGCGCCTTGCCGTCTTTGATCTCCACTTCGGTCTCGCCGATGGGGCCGGTGACGTGCACGATCCGGTTCTGCGACAAGGGCAGGCGTTCGACTTCCTTATGGTCGACCTCGATCACCACCCAACTGCCCGCCCGGTTGCCCAAATCCACCTGTGCGAATAGAAAAATATTCAACGCAAACAGGCAGGCAATCAGAATTTTGTCACCCCGTGTGATCTTCATGCCTCAGTTTACCACGCCAGCGTAACGCTGGACCTAAAATTTCATCTACTCCCCAATGCCCGAAATGACCTTTGCATGTTATAATTAAAAATAATCCCATAATACGAATAACTAACAACTTATAAGGAACTTAGAATTTTGAAACTCTGGGTAGTATTAGCAATTCTTGTAGCCGTTTTTGAAAATCTAATATTTTATTTTCAGTTAAGGAAAAAGGCTGTTCCAATGAAGTTTATATGGACAGGTACACCCGGATATTTAGATTCTCTATATATTAAATGGTGTCGAGAAAATTCTATAAACCATAGGCCTCGGGTACTTTTTCGAATTGCGTTATTGGTTAATGTGATTATAGCCGCAATCGCTAACATAATCGCTACAGGCTAGTTTGTAATTTGGAATGAACTGTGTTTCTTTGCTTCTCCTGAAAATCCTGTCGATCCTGCAATCCCGTCTGCTTTTCTACAAAATATCCATAAAATCCAGGCGGTCGCCGAGGTATTGTTGAAACGCTTCTTTCAGGCTTTGATGCTCGGGGTCTGCGAGTTTGGGATCGCGGTCGATCAGGGCGAAGGCTTCCTTGCGGGTGGTTTCGATGATTTGGATGTCGCGTATGATGTTGGCGAACCGCAGTGACGGCATGCCAGACTGGCGCGTCCCCATGAAATCGCCGGGACCGCGAATCTGTAAATCCTGCTCGGCGATTTTGAATCCGTCGCAGGTATCCATCATGGCTTTCACGCGCAATTTACCGTCCTCGGTCAGGGGCGGGTAGGCCACCAGCAGGCAGAACGAGTTGTGCTGACCCCGCCCGACGCGGCCCCGCAGTTGATGCAGTTGCGCCAGGCCGAATCGCTCGGAATGTTCGATCAGCATTACCGTGGCGTTGGCTATGTCGATTCCCACTTCGATGACGGTGGTGGCCACCAGGATGTCCGCCTTGCCGTTTTTGAAATCGGCCATGATGCGCTGGCGTTCCTCTTTTTTGAGTTTGCCGTAGATCAGGGCGACCGTGACATCCGGGAACCGTTTTTGGAGATCCTCATACACTTCCAGCACCGTTTTCAGGTCCTTGGTTTCCGACTCCTCGATCAGCGGACAGACCACATAGGCCTGTCGGCCCTTGCCGATTTCCTTTTTCAGAAAGGCATAGGCCTTGTCGCGTTGGCTTTCGTAATAACGTTTGGTCTGGATGGGTTGGCGGCCCGGCGGCATTTCGTCGAGGACGGAGACGTCCATGTCGCCGTACAGGGTCATGGCCAGCGAGCGTGGGATGGGCGTGGCGGTCATCACCAGCACGTGCGGGTACACTCCCTTTTTGCTGATCGCTTCCCGTTGTAAAACCCCGAAGCGGTGTTGCTCGTCGATCACCGCCAGTCCCAGCTTTTGGAACTCGACGCCTTTTTGGATCAACGCATGGGTACCCACGGCGATCTGCGTGGTTCCTTCCCGGATGTTTTTGAGCAGAGCTTTCTTGTCTTTGGCAGGCATCGCGCTGGTCAGCAGTTGCACGCGGATACCCAGCGCTTCGCAAAAAGGCTGGATATTCAGGTAGTGTTGTTCCGCCAGGAGTTCGGTGGGCGCCATCAACGCGCCCTGCATGCCGTTGTCCACGGCGGTGAGAAGCGAGATGAGAGCGACGATGGTTTTGCCGCTGCCGACATCGCCGTGAAGCAGGCGGTTCATGGGACGGCTTAGTTCCAGGTCGTCCATGATATGTCCCAGCACTTTGATCTGGGCGCCGGTCAATTCGAAGGGCATGAGCCGCATGAAACGGTGGATGGTATCGCCGCGGGTTTTGAGCGGCGTTCCCGGTTCCTCCTGCTGGGTGTGTTTGCGCTTGAACGCCAGACCGAGTTGCAGGAGAAACAGTTCCTCGAACACCAGCCGGACTTGAGCCTCGGTGCGGAATTGTTTCAGCAGGTTCTCTTGCGTGCCCAACGGCGGGAAATGCGTTTCACGGAAGGCCGTGGCGCGGTCGGGCAGGTGATTGCGCCGCCGGATATCGCCCGGCAAAAACTCTTCCAGCAGGTCCGCGTATTGATCCACCAGAACTTTCATGATGGCGCGCAGGGATTTTTGATACAGCCCCTCGGTGGTGCTGTAGATGGGGATGATGCTGCCGATGTCCAGCGGGTCGGCCTCTTCTTCCAAACTGATATCGACATCCGCGTGGATGATCTCCAGCCCCCCGCCCGCATACCGGTTGGGAGTCGGCTTGCCGGAAACGATCAACAGGCGCCCGATCGCGTAGCGTTCCTTCATATACTTTTCGTTAAACTTGAACCACTTAACGCAAATCGTTCCGGTGTCGTCCTGCACGGTGACTTCCAGGATTTTTCTCCGGCGCCGGAGTTGTTGGATATGGACATCGGAGACTTTCCCCTGAAAGGTAATCTGCTCGCCTGCGACCAGCTCTCCGATTTTTTTGACCCGGCTCCGGTCCTCGTAGCGGTGCGGAATGAAATAGAGGCAGTGCTCCACCACTTCCAACCCCAGCTTGTGGAGCAGTAAAGCGCGCTTGGGGCCGACGCCCTTGATATACTGGATGGAGTCGTTCAGGGACCGGCTTGTCTTTGTTTTTTCTGTTGTTTGCATGAACGATTCGGGGTCGGGGAGGTTGATCGTTGATGAATCTGCGTTGAGCCGACGCGCCCCACATCCTACACAGAAATCCCTGAGGGATAAAAGTAAATTGACACCCGGCCTGGTTAGGAATATTCTTTCAATAGGGTTAAATCTTTTAAAAATAAGGGGTTTGTTTATAGAGCCCTTTATCGGGACCCTCAAAAAATTGTGAACGAACGAGGCGGTAACACCCATGCGTCCATTGGATGAAATCACTGATGCGGTTTTGGAGTATCACCCGGAAGCGGATGTCGACATCATTCTGGATGCCTACCTCTTTTCCGCGAAAGCGCATCGCGGCCAGAGCCGGCAATCCGGAGAGGCGTATCTTTCGCATCCGGTAGAGGTCGCGTACAACCTGACGCGGTTGAAGATGGACGAAAAGACCGTAGCGGCGGGACTCCTGCACGACACGTTGGAAGATACCCTGGCCACCGAAGATGAAATCAAAGAGATGTTCGGTGATGAAATTTACCACATGGTCGACGGGGTGACCAAGATCAGCCAGGTCCAGTTCGCCAGCTGGGAAGAAAAGCAGGCGGAGAACTACCGCAAGATGATTCTGGCCATGGCGCATGACATCCGCGTCGTCTTGATCAAACTGGCGGACCGGGCCCATAATCTACAGACCCTTGAATCGCTTTCCCCTGAGCAACAGCGCCGTATTTCCAAAGAAACCCTGGATATCTATGCTCCCATCGCCAATCGCCTGGGCATCGGCTGGTTGAAGGCGGAGTTGGAGGACGGGTCCTTCCAGTATATCCGCCCGGAAAAACACAAGTCCATTGTGGACCGCATGGACCAGGGGGAGGATGAGCGCAATGTTTTGGTTAAAACCGTTTGCGATGCGGTGGAAAAGGAACTGGCCGCGGCGCAGATCCAAGGCGTGGTGACCGGACGGTCCAAGCATTATTACAGCATCTACAAAAAAATGATGCTCCAGCAGATCGACCTGGAGGATGTTTACGACTTGATCGGAGTCCGGGTCATCATCGATTCGGTCAAGGATTGCTACGCGACGCTCGGTCTGGTGCATTCGTTGTGGCGTCCCATTCCGGGAAAATTCAAGGACTACATCGCCATGCCCAAACCCAACATGTACCAGTCCCTGCACACCACGGTGAACGGTCCCAACGGCCAGCGGGTGGAGATACAGATACGCAGTAAGGAAATGCACAAGGTGGCGGAGGAAGGTATTGCGGCGCATTGGCAGTACAAGGACGGTGACAGCAAGTCCAAAAATGAGGAAGATCATTTGAGCTGGGTCCGGCATCTGCTGGAAGCGCAGTCGGAGATTCAAAATCCGAAAGATTTTCTCAATGCCTTCAAAGTGGATTTGTTTTTCCAGGAGGTCTACGTGTTCACTCCTGAGGGGGAGGTCATTGCCCTGCCGCGCGGCGCGACGCCGGTGGATTTCGCCTACCAGGTACATACCGATATCGGCAATCATTGCCTGGCGGCCAAGGTCAACGGCAAAATCGTCAATCTGAAATACAAGTTGAAAAATGGCGACCGGATCGAAATCCTCACGTCCAAACAGAAACATCCCAGCCGCGACTGGCTGTCGTTTGTCAAAACCTCGAAGGCCCGGAGCAAAATCATTCACTACGTCAACCATCGGGAGAGAGAGAAGAGCCTGGAACTGGGCAAGGAAATCCTGGAGACTGAAATCCGCAAATACGGGTTCAATCCTGCCGAGGTTTTAAAGGGAAAAAACCTGGACGAAGCCATTCATGCGAGCGGGTTCAATACTCTGGATAATTTGTATATAGGAATCGGGTTCGGCAAAACTTCAGTGCGCCATGTGGTGGACAAACTGTTGCCCAAGGAAACGCTGGAGGAATTCGCAAAGCAGACGCCGACGGTCAAGGTCAGCGAACCCTCAGCAGAGAGTAAAGGGGGACGCAGTGGCATCAAGGTGAAAAACTTTGGCGAGGACATGATGCTGAGAATCGGCAAATGCTGTAATCCGGTGCCGGGGGATACGATTATCGGGTACATCACCCGCGGCCGGGGAGTTTCGATCCACAGTGTGGATTGTCCCAGCATGTTGTCTTTGGCCGGGGAAACCGAACGCCTGGTGGAGGTGGAATGGGATACTTCTCATAAAACGCCGTTTCCCGCGCGCATTTCTATTGTCACCGAAGACAAGCCTGGCCTGCTTGGGAAAATCAGCAGTACCGTTTCCGAGTGCGACGTCAACATGACCCGCGCCAACGTTCAGATGGGCGCTCTCAAACGCGCTTACTTTGATTTGAGCCTGGAGATTCTGGATCTGGATCACCTCAACCAAACTCTGGAAACCATCCGTAAGATACCGGGCGTGATTCACGTTGAGCGTATTAGAGAATATAGTAAAAAGATGTCCAGGAAAAAGCCGGGGGAGGATCAAGAGGATAATGCGGGGTCTTCGGAAGAAACGGAGGTTTGGGTTA
Source organism: Nitrospinaceae bacterium (assembly GCA_965237905.1). GTDB lineage: Bacteria > Nitrospinota > Nitrospinia > Nitrospinales > Nitrospinaceae > SZUA-226. The sequence continues at coordinate 2,507,917 of OZ250172.1, forward strand.
ACTGACCGGGACCCGCACGACTTTGCTGGATTTGAGGCAACGGGTGCAGACCTTCATGGTTTTCACAGCACCCTTAAACAACACCCGCAATTTTTTTAGATTGGGGTTCCACCGCCGCCGGGTGGTATTCTTGGCGTGACTCACGTTATTCCCGAACATGGGGCCTTTGTCACACACTTCGCATCGCTTGGACATTGGAAAATACTCCCTACCTGAATTCACTATCTGTAAAAGAAGAGAACGATGCTAACATACCGGCGCAGGTTGGGCAAGGGGTTTTAAAGGGGGATTTCGATTATTCGATGAACTGGGATTCAGTGATGATTTCCCGCAGGATTTTCTCCGCGAGGGCTTTGCTATCCACCTGGTAGGTGTTGCTGGCGATCTGGTTTTTGATTTCAGCCACTTTTTCGGAACGGATATCCGGCGAGGTCTGGATCGTCTCCAGGGCTTTTTGGATTCCCTTGGCTTTAGCGGACAGGGCAATCTGCTCCCCTTCGGGCACTTGGCCCGCGGGTTCCGGTTTCTGGTTGACCGATTTCTTGCCGGCCACATCCACCCGGTCCTGAACGGTTTTATTCTTGATTCGAATATCGTTGCCTGGAATTTCCATGATTTTGACCACTCCACAAGTTTAGGAGAATACCGGTCCGTCCCGCCGGCCCCAGCCGGAACAGGTACACCTTTTAAAAATTTATCGGCTTCTGAGGCCAAAACTTAAGCCCGGAGGCCTTTATTTTATGGGATTTTTCCCATATTCAGACCCTACCCTGTCAAGATAACTGTAATTAGGGGAGTTGTCAATACAGGGTAAAAATGGGGGTATTTCCCCTATGAATTTTTGTCAAAATCAGCGAATACAACCCGCGGTGGCGGGTTTGAAATTTTAACTTTAAATAAATCAAATAATTATGGGTTATAAAAATCCGATTCCGGCGGTCGATCTCATTATTGAAATTGAGGGTAAAGGTCTGGTGCTGATTGAGCGGCTCAACCCGCCTCCGGGTTGGGCGTTGCCGGGCGGATTCGTGGAGGTTGGCGAATCCCTGGAGCAGGCGGCTGTCCGCGAAGCCAAAGAGGAGACCTGTCTGGATGTGGAACTGCTGGGGCAGTTTCATACCTATTCCGACCCCAATCGGGACCCCCGCATGCATTGCATTTCAACCGTTTTTGTAGCCAGGGCGACAGGAACGCCGAAGGCGGAGGATGATGCCAAATCCGTCGCCCTGTATCCCAAAGACCAGCTTCCGGATATCCTGGCATTTGACCACCGGAAAATTCTGGAGGACTATCTGAACTCCCCCTGGCTCCTGCCCGGAGGGGGAAAGGGCTGACCGGAAACGGCCAGAGAGAATCCTTGGAGCGCAATTTACGGTTTTAAAATTACCCGTGGCGGTTCGCTACCCAGGCAAGGTCCGGAGCTAATTCTTTATGTTATCCCACTTGTTCTCAAAAATTTTTTGGTTGCCGGTCCTCGTGATGTTTCTGGTATTTACGGTTCTGCCGGGAACGGCGGTTTCCGGAGACCTGAAGGGATACCAGCAAACACTCTGGCGTCATCTGGAAGCGGTTGTTGCCATCGGGCCTCGCCCGCCGGGAAGCCCGGCCCTCGAAAAACTTCGCGGTTACATCCGGTCGATGGGCAAACGATACGCGGACGAAATTCGCGAGCAGAAATTCACATTCCAGAAACCGGGTGGACCCACCGTGGGCATGGTTAATATCGAGTTGGTGTTTCACGGAAAATCAAAGAAGGCACCCCTTCTCCTCGGAGCGCATTACGATACCCGTCCGTTTGCGGATAAAGAGCCGGACCCCTTTGCCCAACAGCTTCCCATTCTGGGAGCCAACGATGGCGGGTCGGGCACGGCGGTGCTGTTGGCCCTCGCGCAATACCTGCATGCACACAAACCGGAGCGGCCGGTGCGCCTCGTATTTTTTGACGGTGAAGATTACGGGGTGGAAGGTTCTTCCGATTATTTTCTGGGGTCCAAGCATTACGCCGCCCAACTCGAAAAGGCCGATCGGAGGGAATGGCCGTACTGCGTGTTGATCATCGATATGGTGGGCGACAAGGAATTGCAAATTGCGCGCGAGACCTATTCCGCCGAGAACGCTTCGTGGTTGCTACAAATGATTACCGAGTCCGCCCAAAGGCTGAAGGTTACCCCGTTTCTCAATCAACCTAAGCACACGGTGCGCGACGACCATCTGCCGTTTATCAAAATCGGCGTGCCTGCCGCAGTGCTGATGGATTTCGATTATCCCTACTGGCACACCCTGCAAGACACACTCGACAAGTGTTCGCCGGAAAGCCTGTTCGCTGTGTTTTCTGTGGTGGTGGATGCGATGGGAAAGATTTAGCTTTACGGAGGACAAGAAAACATAGACAGGATAAAATCTGATTAGTTATTCCTCCCCCTTGTAAAGGGGGCTGGGGGGATTCTTCCTTTTGCTTTGGTAGTTGCCTCATTTATGAGGCGGTTTTAAAAATGAATGGTTTAAGGAGCAGAAGATTGCAATTCCTGAAGTTTCTTTTGGGCCTCAGGGTGTTGCGGATCCATCTGCAAAATGATTTCCAACTCTTTGATCGCCTGACTGCGTCTGCCTTTTTTGAGATAGATTTCATGCAGTTTCCAGTGCAGGGATAAAAAGTCCACCCCCTTTTGCACGGCGGTATGGAAGGCCTTCTCGGCTTCATCCAGATTCCCCACCCCAAAATGAGCGTTCCCCAGGTTGAAATAGGCCACCGCGAACTCGGGATCGAGCGACAGCGCCTTTTTTAAATGGGGCAAGGCCTGCTTCGACTGCCCCAGTTTGTTGAGAGCGGCTCCCAGGTTGGACAGTGCCTGGATGAAATTGGGATACACTTCGATGGCCCGGCGAAAGTGAGCCACTGCTTGTTTCACGTTACCCTTCCGGAAATATTGTCCCCCCAGGTTGGACAGGGCTTCCGGGAACCGGGGATTGATTTTCAAAACTTTTTCATATTCCGCAATGGCCTTGTCGACTTCTCCCAACCCCCGGTAAGTGACTGCCAAGTCGTACCGGGCCAGCACAAAGTTCGGATCGATTTTGAGAGCGCGTTGATACAGGTCGATAGCCCGGTCGGTTTCCCCGAGCGCATACAGGGCGAAGTTGCCCTGGTAGTAGAGAGCTTCCTTGGATATTTTATCCGCCTGCAGCAATTGCTTGAAGGTCATTAGTGTTTGATCGTTCAGGTGAGGCTTGACGGTGTTAATCGGTAATGCCAGATTAATGGACCGGCCTTCCAGCGTGGCCACCCCCACCACTTGGTTATTCTTGTTGACCAGCGGGCCGCCACTGAATCCCGGCTGGAATGGGGTGGTGTTGTAGATAAATGAAAACTCCGGAAGCGCCTGCGGATGGATTCCCAGAATGAACCCGTAAGTTTGGAGAAGAGCCCCTTTCAATCCACCGCGCTCCATTTGCACGGCCTGGGAGGGATAACCCAGGGCGCGGGTATAATCGTATTCCTTCAGCCGGTCCGAGTCGCCAATTTCCAGAGTGGAATACAGATCGCCTTCCAGCTTGATAATGCTGAAATCCCGGCTCCGGTCGACGCTCACCACCCCTTGCACCGGCACCCGGTCGCCGTTGGGAAAAATGGCTTCCACCGATACCGCATCCACCAACACATGATAGTTCGTGATCAGCGTGCCATCGGGTTTCACGATAAATCCGGTTCCCGTCCCGAGGGTTTGCCCTTTGTCTCCCTTGGTGACCAGCAGGACAATGGCATTTTTGTTGACCTCGTGGCTCAGCGCGACGGACGGCTGGAGCAGAAACACGGCAACCAGCGCCAGAAACCAGAGAGCAGGGCGATAAAATTTCGATTCAGGCAATACCTGCATAAATCCTCTTGGAATTATTATCTATAAGTATTGGATTGTATAAACAGGGGTAGGGGATTACAACCGAAATCCGCCTCCTCCCCGGAGGGGGAATTGGCTGACCGGTAACGGCAACCGTGAATTACTGAGCGCAACTCACGGTTTTAAAATTACCTGCGGAGGTACTCCGCCGTCAACCAGGGGTTTTCACAAAAAACCCTCTTCCAAATAGGAAGCACCCGCAGGGTGACGGGCTGGGTGAGGGGTGGTGTCATCTTAATCTTCCCTGTATCCCCTCCTCGATAAGGAGGGGACCAGGGAGTATCCTCTGGGTGAGGATAAAAGCTTACTTCACGTTGACGATCACCGTTGCCGTAATCGGCGGATTGTAGGGAACATGATTCCCTTTGGCGAACAGAGCGCGGATGACATGGATACCGGCATTCAGCTTCACTTCCTTGCACGTGGAGCCGTCGCCCATATGGATATGCTGGGCGTCTTTGCCGATAGCTTTGCCCAAATCCTTGGGCAGATCTGTGTCGACCAGAATGTGATGATGGCCACTTCCGTCATTCACACCTTTCTTAGCGGGTTCTACCGTTACACCATGAGTGACCATGCATACCTTAACCGGGCTGGAAACGGTCACGCCATTGGCCGGCTCGGAGATGGCAATCGCACGGGTTCCCGCCAGAGCGGTGGAAATGCTGAAAACCAGCAGGGTCAACAAAAGGGCACTCAGTTTCAAAAACAATTTGTTCATGGAAACGCTTCCTCCGTAATGAAGTTAAGAAATTAAATTCTGCCCGGACTGGGAAGGGAGTCTTTCCAGCCGGGCTTTATGGACTACGCTCTCCGCCGCACCCAAACGGTGCAGGCAGTATAACTATTTAAAATATAAATGATTACGGTAATCAGGGGGCAAGGGAGAACTTCCTTGATGTTCCCAAAAAAGGAGACTTGCAGGGTTCCGCCTTCTGATTTAAGGGTTTAGAGCGGGACCATTATAGAATGGATTCAATTTATTTTCAATCCGCTTCGGCTTCCGGGTTTTCCGGAGAAACCATTTTATTTCTTTCCATATGGGGAAAAATAATTATATACTTGCGGTACCCTATAGCCTTAAAAGGTTAATAATTCGAGATTAATGAGCGAAAGCTTTATTTTTACTAAAAGGGAACACAGGAGGATTTAATTTAATGGATTTACCTGTTACCGGAGAATGTCGTTTGCTTCACACCTGTGAAATGTGTGAATACAATAATGACAACGATTGCAAAGCCGATCATAACGAACACAACCGCTGGATTGTCAACCACCGGATGAACGATATCAAATTCAAACTGATCGTCGGCAGTAATAAAGGCGGTGTCGGGAAAAGCACCGTCACCACCAATCTGGCCATTGCGTTGGCCGAAAAGGGATTTAAAGTGGGTTTGGCGGACGCCGATCTGCATGGCCCCAACATCCCCAAACTGATCAACGCCGAGAACATTCGCCTGAAAGCCGAGGATGACGGGATCATGCCTTACGAAACGCGCAATGGTCTCAAGGTGGCGTCTCTGGGTTTTCTGATCGAAGACCCCAACATGCACATTGCCTGGCGCGACGCGGTAAAATACGATTTCATTATCGAGCTCCTGGGCAACATCAACTGGGGCGAGCTGGATTACCTGCTATTCGACCTGCCGCCCGGAACCGGGAACGAGCAGATCACCATCATCGACTTCATCGGCGAGGTGGACGGTGCCGTGATAGTCACCACGCCGCAGGACCTGGCGGTTCTGGATGCCCGCAAGATGATCTCCTTCGCCCGCGACAGCAATGTTCCCATAGTGGGCATCATCGAGAATATGAGCACCATGGCTTGTCCGCACTGTGCCGGAGAAATCGACGTATTTAAGCGTGGCGGCGGCAAAAAGTTGGCCGAGGAACTGGTGCTTCCGTACCTGGGGAGCATTCCGCTCGATGCTGAAGTTGCCATTCGGTCCGACAGCGGGGAACCGGTGGTTCTGTCACGGCCCGATTCTGCGGCTACCAAGGCGTTTCTTTCACTGGCGGAAAATTGCCACAAGTTTTTGAACCCGGAAGAATCGCTCAAGGCGAGTTGATCGGGAGGGAGAAGCAAACTCTCGTCCAAAATTGGTTGTGAATGGCGTTTAAGGGGCGGCACCAGCCGCCCTTTTTTTTATAAACCACGGAAAATCCTGCTTTTTCCCTTTTGACAATCCCATTGCGATTGATGGTTCAAATGTTGGATAATAGGGTAATCTCAGTAAGGGATTGCCATACGCATCAGACCTTGATGTGCGGACCCATCCGGGCCCGATATGAATTAGAATTATAGAAAGTCTTGGGATCAGTTATGCATGGTATTTCAAAAACCGGTTTTTCTTTTGTTTTGACAGCCCTCCTTTTAGTTCTCTGCTTCTCAAACACGATTTTGGCACAACCTCAAGGGGAAGAGAAAAAAGAAGAATTCACCAGCTATTCCAATAACCCTGTGGTCGCCCTGGCTGAAGGTCAACCCATTCTTCTGGACGATCTCAAAAACGCCCAGATTCATGAAATGATGGTGCGTCTGTATCGAATGCAGAGCGCGCTGTTGAAACAGAAAGTCATGAAATCCCTGGCCGAAACCCACCCCGAACTCCAATCCCATGCTGATCCACAAATCACACAAAAAGATATTGAAGAGTTTTACCTGAATGAACCGGGAATCAAGGATCTAGGCAGTCTGGGACAACTGCAGGGCCAGATTCGGAACTATTTGGAGAAAATGCGGCGTCAGGGTTATATGAAGAATTTGGAAGCCCGATACCAGGTGGCCGTGGAAAAAGGCTGGGTGGTGGATTATTTTAAACCGCCTAATGATTTTCGTCTTAAAGCCAGTATCGGTTCGGCTGTGTTATGGTTCAAAGGAAAAAACGTCCAGGGTCGGAAAGTTTTCGTTATGGAATATTCCGACTTTTTATGCCCCTTTTGCAAGAAGGTTCAGAGGACTTTGAGTGATCTTCGTAAGAAATATGCCGATACGGTACAGTTCGGCTACCGTCATTTTCCGCTTCACCAGGAGGCGAAGAGTTTGTCGGAAGCGGTGGAATGCGCCCGCGACCAGGGCCGGTTCTGGCAGTTTCAAAACCTCATTTTTCTCGATGCCCGCCGTCTTCAGCAAAGTAAGCTGGAGCTTATTAGAAATGCCCGGCGGGCGGGCGTCCGGGACATTCCTTCGTTTGAAAGGTGTGTGGATTCCGGAAAACACCAAAAGCGCGTCCAGAACGACTTCGAAGAGGGAGTTTCTCTGGGCATCCAGGGGACGCCCACTTTTATCATAGGCAGCTATAATCACTCCACAGCCACGATCAACGGGGAAATGTTTTCCGGAGCCGTGGCCCCTTCAAAATTCATCAACCTCATCGAAAAGTACCTGAATCATTCCGCAGAATAATTCAAGGAGGCCGCTGGTTGTGTCCGACTTCCGCTTAAGAAAAACGGCCCGGCTCCGTGTCACCGGGTGGGTTCATTCCTCCATAGTGCCCTTCATTTTTGGATTGGGTTTGTTGAGTGCATTTTTCGGGTCCGTGTCTCCGGGCTACACTTTCGATTCCTATGAAAAGTTTGAGAAATCCAAAAAGCAAAGCCGGTCTCTTAGACTGGAAGCCATGCCCGACAAGGATAAGGTCCGGCCGGGAGAAATCTTCTGGTTGCACCTGGTGACATTTTTGGATGAAGGATGGCACATGTACTCCCTCGAAAAACAATCTGATGACGAAACGGTGGCGACCCGGATCGAGCTGGAAACCCGGGTGTTCCCTCCACAGAGCCGTTGGCAGGAGACCCCGCCCAAGCTGGTCCGTGACGGTGTCATGGAAAAAATAATGAAGACCCATTCCGGCCGTGTCGAATTCACCCGTCTGTTTTCCGTGCCCAAAGGATTAAAGCCGGGCGTGTATCCCCTATCTGGAACCCTCCATTTCCGAACCTGCGACAACCGCATTTGCACCCTGCCACAGGCAATGAAGTTTCAAACCCGTGTTATAGTGGAAGCAGGCAAACCCGGTTGAAAACAGGGGTTTTTGCTCTCCCTGGAACCCACTATTTTTAAAATAACATGCAGGTCATAACCACACATTTCAGCGCCGATTTCGATTGCATGGCCGCGATGGTGGCCGCGCACAAGCTGTATCCGGAAGCCAAAATGGTGTTTTCCGGATCCATGGAAAAGCCTCTGCAAGAATATCTGAAAGCTCTCAACCCCCCTTTCCATTTTTCCAGAATCAAGGATGTGGATCTGGATCAGGTCACCTGTCTGATCGTGGTCGACACCCAGGACCCGGAACGCATCGGCATCTTCAAAAATCTTCTTAATAAAGAAGGTGTGGAGGTCCATGTCTACGATCATCATCTGGATGTGGCGAATTCCCTGAAAGCCGATCAGTCCGTGATCCGCAAGCGCGGATCTTCCGCCACCATTTTGTGTGAAGAGTTGGCGGAACGTGGCATCGACTTGTCCCCTGAAGAATGCACCCTGATGACTTTGGGCATCTATCAGGATACCCATTCCCTGATTTCCGTTTCCACCACCCCGGAAGATTTCCAGGCGGCAGGCCGAATGGTGGCCCAGGGAGCCGACTTGAATACGGTGGCCGAGTTCGTCGAGGCCCGCTTGAATGAAGAACAACTGGGGGTGATGAACGACTTGATCAAGAACCTGGAAATTCAGAATTTCAACGGGGTGGATGTGGCGTTGTGTACCGCTTCGCTGGATTATTACGTCGGGGACATGGCGGTGGTGGTGTACCGATTGATGGAACTCGAAAACCTGAGCGCCGCGTTTGCCCTGATCCTCCTTGAGTCCCGGGTGTATATGATTGGCCGGAGCCGGACGGAGGAAATCAACGTGGCCCACATCTTGCGGGCATTCGGCGGAGGCGGACATGCCAATGCCGCGGCCGCCAGCACCCGCGACCTCACCCTGATCCAGGCGCGGGAAAAACTCGTGTCTGTTTTAAGCGACAAGGTGGAACCTCTCAACCGGATCAAAGAGGTGATGCACTACCCGGTTATTTCCGTGAAAGCGGGAGACACGCTCGAACAAACTGAAAAAAAGATGACCCGGTTCAACCTGAACACCCTGCCAGTGCTTTCCGGGAAAAAACCCGTCGGCATCATCACCCGGCAGACGGTGGAAAAAGCCCTGCACCATAAAATGGGCCGGTACAAGACCAAAGAGGTGACGGCCCATGAGTTTTCGGTCACCACGCCGGAAGCGTATTTCAAAACCATCATCCCGACGATCATCGAGGACAAGCAGAAGGTGGTTCCGGTAGTAAGTCCCAAAAACGGCCATCTGGTAGGAATCGTGAGCCGGGGGGATCTGTTGCGTATTCTGCACCAGGATTTGTCGTGGCATTCGGCCGAGCCCTACGCATCATTGCTGGAGCGCGGGGGAGTAGTCATCAAACACATCAAAAGCATGATGGCGGAACGACTGCCGAAGGCAATCATGTCGCTGTTGCAAACCGTTGCCAAAATCGCCGACCGGGAGGGTGTGTCGGCCTACGTCGTGGGTGGATTCGTGCGCGACCTGCTCCTGCGCATCGACAACTATGACATGGATATCGTGATCGAAGATGATGGCATTCGGTTTGCCAAGGTCCTGGGGAAAGAATTGAATGCCAAAGTGGTGAGCCATCAAAAGTTCGGCACCTCGGTGATCTGCCTGCCGGACGGGTCCAAAGTAGACGTGGCGACGGCGAGGACCGAGTACTACAAACACCCCGCGGCCCTGCCGACGGTGGAGATGAGTTCCATCAAGTCGGACCTGTTCCGCCGCGATTTTACTTTCAACAGCCTGGCTCTCAAGTTGAACGGCAAAGATGCGTTTAGCCTGCTCGACTATTTCAACGGTCAACGGGACCTGAAAGACAAGGTGGTGCGGGTGCTTCATAATTTGAGTTTCGTCGAAGACCCCTCGCGCGCGTTTCGTGCCATCCGGTTCGAACAGCGGCTGGGATTCCGCATCGGCAAGCAGACCGAGTCGTTCATCAAGTACGCGGTGAAGAAAAAGTTCATCGATAAATTGAGTGGCGCCCGGCTCTACAACGAACTGGTGCTGATCCTGAAGGAGCCCAATCCGCTGAACTGTCTGCGGCGGATGAAGGAGCTGGACCTGCTTCAGTTCATTCATCCCAAGGTGTTGAAGAACAAGAAAGATTTTGAAGTGATCGAGCGGGTGCAGGAGGTGTTTTCCCTTTCCCGGATCGTGCATCTCGTTCAGGATTGCGACGATGGGCATGTATACCTGCTGGCGATGCTGTATTCTCTCGACGGCCGGGAAATTTCGCGGGCCGCCACCCGGCTCCACCTGTCGCAGAAACAGCGGCGGCGGATACGGGAGGATTTGGATCACTGCAAATCCCGGCTCAAAACGTTTAAGAAGAAACCCAAACTCCAACCCAGCGAAATTTACAATCTGCTGTCCGACCTTTCGCCCGAGGCGGTGTTGATGCTGATGGCGGTTTCCGGTAGCGAACAGATCAATAAATACATCCTGCTGTTTTTTACCGAGTACCACGACTCGGCACGGCTGTCGCTCACTGGCGACGATTTGATCGATATGGGCATCAAGCCGGGGCCGGTCTTCAAGATGGTGTTCAAAACCCTGCGGGATGCGCGGGTCAACGGCCTCATCCATTCGCGGGAGGAAGAGGTAACACTGGTGCAGGATCGTTTTCTGGGCGCGTAAGCCTCCGTTCGTAATTTCCCTTTTGCTGAAACCAGGTGTTTCCCCATGCCGGACTTTCAAAACACTCTCGACCGGTTTTTCAACATTAGCGAAAACCGGAGCACGGTGGGGACTGAGGTGCGGGCGGGCCTGGTCACATTTTTGACCGCGTCCTACATCATTTTTGTGCAACCCGCTATCATGGCGCAGGTGGGGATGGATTTCGGCGCAGTGATGACCGCCACCTGCATCGCCTCCGCTATCGGTTGTCTCATTATGGGCCTGTGGGCGAATTACCCGATTGCCCTGGCGCCGGGGATGGGAATCAATTTTTATTTCACGTTTACGGTGGTGATGGGGCAGGGTATCAGTTGGCAGGTCGCTTTGGGAGCGGTGTTTCTTTCGGGCATCGGCCTCATCCTGCTCACCCTCCTGCGGTTCCGCGAAGTCATCATCAACAGTATCCCGGAAGGCCTGAAGATCGGCATCGCCGCCGGCATCGGCCTGTTTATCGCCTTCATCGGATTGGTGCAAGGCGGATTAGTGAAGGGCCACCCGGGCACGCTCGTTCAGCTTGGATCTCTGAAGAGCCTGCCCGCCCTGTTCACCCTCGGGGGAGTCATCCTGATCGCCACCCTCCTGCAAAGGAAAATCAAGGGAGCCATCCTGATCGGCCTAGTCGTCATGGCGGCTCTCGGCCTTCCACTGGGACTGGTCCAGTACCAGGGATTGTTATCAGCGCCGCCCAGTCTCGGCCCGACCTGGATGCAACTCGATATTCTGGGCGCTCTGGATTTGGGACTGCTCACCATCGCCGGAGTGTTCCTGTTCGTGGATTTGTTCGATACCGCCGGGACGCTGGTGGGGATAGGGCATCAGGGCGGATTTTTGAGGGACGGCAAACTGCCGCGGGCCCGCAAGGCATTGATGCCGGATTCGGTCGGCACCACGGCCGGCGCCATGCTCGGCACCTCGACGGTCACCTGCTACATCGAAAGCGCCGCCGGCGTGGCCGAAGGGGGGCGCACCGGTCTGGCCAGTGTGGTCACAGCCCTGTTGTTTCTTTTGGCGCTGTTGTTTTCGCCGCTGGCGCGAATGATCGGTGGCGGCTATTCACCCACGGAAGGGGTTACGCTGTATCCCATCACCGCACCGGTGCTGATCATCATCGGGAGCATGATGGCGGCCAATGTCGCCCGCATTCATTGGGGCCAGTGGGACGAATCTCTCCCTGCGTTTCTGATTCTCATCGGGATGCCGCTGACCTACAGCATCGCCGATGGCATGGCACTGGGGTTCATTGCCTATCCGATCATCAAACTCCTGTGCGGCAAGGTCCGGCAGGTGCACTGGTGTATGTGGGTCATCGCCCTGATGTTTGTTGCGCGCTACCTGACCCTTTAATTTCCAGGGGCCAAACGGCCCTTCGACCTGTGGTATACTTCCCCAAATAGCCAATTATCTTATGAATTCGCCGCCCTCTAGCGAGGGAGGCAAATGGCTGACGGTTAACGGCAAGCGTTGACTATAGGGTGCAGTTCAAGGGTTTTAAAGTTACCAGCGGAGGCACTCCGCTTTTTTCAGTGAAGGGAACCAGTCTGTGGCCAGTACCGAATATTTGATCAAACAGTTTCTCAGTCCGGACAAACGCAGTCTGGACCTCAGCAATTATAATCTGGGGGACAAGGGCGCGCGGGAGGTTACCGAGTCGCCGCAATTGAAGCGCGGTAAACTGCGGTCGTTGCGTTTGCCCAATAACAGCATCAGTGATGAAGGGGCGAAGGATATCGCCAACTGCGAGTATTTCAAGAACCTGACCGAACTCGATCTGTACGGCAACGTGATCAGCGACGACGGGGTGAAGGCGATTGCGACCTCTCCTCATTTTGCCAGGTTGAAAAAGCTGGGGCTGTACGGAAATCTCATCGAGGACGAAGGGGCGATCGCCATTGCCGAATCCGAGGTGTTGAACAAGGTCACCCACCTGTACATCAGCGCCAATCGCGTGCGGCGCGAGGGCATTGAAGCGTTGAAAAAGGCGAAATGCCGGACCCGCCTGTGCCACCTGTTTGTCGACGACCTCGATGAGTTCGAATATGAGGATGTTGAAGATGAGGATGATGAGGATTAACCGTTGACCCACCGCTTGAGAACGACACTTCTCAACTTGATAATAGCCGCCCTGATCCTGGTATTTCCGTGGACGGGAGCCCAGGCCCAGTTCTTCGAACAGAAAGACGTTTTCGACCAGTCGGAGTTGGATTACAAAAAGATTTTCAAGGAAGGGTTGTCGGCGAACGGCAAAATCTTGAACCTTTCCGGGAAAAAAATCGGGGACAAGGGGGTTGAAATTCTGCTCACCCAGGATTTCCTTAAGAAAGTGACCAAGCTGGACTTGCGCTACAACAAAATTTCGGAAAAAGGGGCCAAGTTGATGGCTCAATCCAAAGCCTTCGGCAAACTTCAGGTACTGGAGTTGAAACACAATTATCTTTTGGACAACGGTACGGTGGCGTTGGCGGAATCCAAAGGATTCTCCAAGCTTGAAAAATTGAGTCTGGGATGGAATGAGATTCGGGATGCCGGGGCGCTGGCGTTTGCCAAAACCAAAACCTTTCCCAAATTAAAAAAGCTGGACCTGCGCGGCAACTTTCTCGCCGACGAGACCAAAAAGACCCTCAAAAAGGATTTGGCCCACCTGAAATCGCTAAAACTGTTTTAGGCAGGATTGAAAAGTTGATCTGTCACCCTGAGCCTGTCGAAGGGTGACGATTAAGGTCAGGCTTCGACACCACGCTACAGTTTGATGACTCCCGTATCTTCATCAAATGTATAAATTTCCCCCTCTGGGGCGCGGAAAGTGATCTCTTTGACCTCCCAGATGTGATTTTTTTTGATGTCTGCTTCGGCCGCATGAAACCGGCCGTTTTCTTCTCTCTGCAACAGCAAAAATTTATTCGAATCGTTGCACACGATCTGCCACTCCTTGAAATCACTTTGGACGATTCCCTTTTCGTAATCGATATTGATGATATTCATACCTGCATCACTCCCTATTTCAATCAGCTATTTTTGGTTTAAGGGTCAATCAATAATGGTGGATGTCTTTTGCCAGTTCCCGGGCTTTGGCGAGGGCGTGGCTCTTGGTCAGTTGGGGCGGATTGTTGATCGCCATTTTGGCAAACGCGACCAGTAGATCGGTATCATCGTTGATGGTTTGTTTTCGTTTTTTGAAAAACTTCTGAAGTTCTGATTCTTTCACGATAATGGGTTTGACTACCGGGGCTTTAGCGTCTTTGGAATTGCCCGAGGGTGTATCGTCATTGGGTAAGCCGGTAATATCCCGCTCGATCTGAATTTCAGGAACGATACCGTGGACGGTAATGTCGATTCCCGAAGGTGTGTAATATTTGGAAGTGGTGAGACGGAGGCCGGACGAATCACTCATGCGGAAAATGGTTTGCACCGATCCCTTGCCGTAGGAACGTTCCCCCAGGATCAATGCCTTGCCGGCGTCCTTGAGGGACCCCGAGACGATTTCTGATGCGCTGGCGCTGTGATTATTGATCAAAACCGCCAACGGTTTTTTGCTCCAGCGATCGTCGTACACGGAATCGTATTGTTGCGTATCATTACGGTCACGTCCTTGCGTGTAAACCACCAACTGGCCCTCTTCGAGGAAGTGGCTGGCGACTTTGACCGATTGAGTCAGCAGACCGCCGGGGTTGTCCCGAAGGTCCAGAATGAACGCCTGGACACCGTCTTTTCCCCCTTTTTCGAGCGCCTCTTCCAACTGGTCATTGGTTTGCTTGGAAAAACTGCTGATGCGGATGTAACCCGTATGGTCTCCCAGGTATTTGTACTGCACCGTTTCGATGGAAATGATTTCCCGGGTTAACGTGGTGAGTTGGGTGACTTTGGTGGAGTGCCGGTAGACATCGACGTTTACCTGGGTATTGGGATAGCCTCGGAGTTTCGCCGCCAACTCATGAATCTGCATTCCTTTGATTTCCTGCTTGTCCACCCGTGTGATGATGTCCTGTGGGAGAATTCCCGCCCGGGCTGAAGGCGAGTTTCTTAATACACGCACCACGGTCAACCGATTATCCACCAAAGTGATGACCATGCCCACTCCGCCATACTGGCCCTCGGTATCCCTCATGGACGCCTCAAATTCCTCCTTGTCCATATAAAGCGAGTAGGGGTCCAGGGAATGCATCAGCCCGTCGACGCCGGCTCTTTCCAGATCTTTTTTGGTGACCTTGCCTTTGAGCTCCCGACTGATGAAATCATAAACTCCCTGCAGAGCCTGCATGTTCTCATCTTTGTTGAAGCTCAACCGGTAGCTGAATTTCTTCCCATTGGCTTCGAGGGTCTTGCCCGAATACACGGAAGTAACAGAGAGGTTTTCTTTTTCCACCGTTTTTATCATGGCATCGATCGCGGCAGTGAACAGTTTTTTGAAATCCGGGGGGTAAACGTAGTTGTCGGCCACTAGTTCCAGGACTTCATCGAATATGTCCAGGTCGTCATCGAAGAAACCGGCGTGAGCCGGTTGGGCCTGGAAGGGACCGGATTGAAAACCAATGGGGTTGACCAGGGAAAAGGTAAGGAGAACGAAGGTCATTCCCAATAAAAGTTTTAAGCTGATTTTTCTGCGCATAGCTATAGGATCAAGGGTTTAAAATGCTGTCAAAAATAACGTCCAGGTTGTCTGTCATCACATCCACACTACCACCGGAAATACTCGGCGTCACTCTTAAGGTTTCGTTGATGATGACCGTCGGCGTTTCGTTGGCTTTGTATTGTTGGGCCAGTGCCAGCGAACTTTGAACCTTCGCTTTTATGACAGGTGATTGCATGCCAGCGACCATTTCCTTTTCGATACCGTAATCCTTGGCAAGGAGTTTGAGCACACGGGGTTGGAAAATATTAACATCAAGTTGATGAAATGTGTCAAACAACTCCTGGGTGAACTTTTTTTCCACTCCCTGTTCGTCTGAAATATAGAACGCCATCGCCGGGTAAGGGGTCTGTTGTTGTCCCCAGTAGATGGGAGATTTCTTGTGCAGGAGCTTGCCTTTATATTTTTTGTGGAGTCGCTTGGAAGTTTCCAGAAACTTATAGCAGTGGCCGCATGAATAATTGAAAAACTCGATCATTTCAATCTGCCTGGCTCCTTTGAGCCCGTCCGCCTTGCCCACCAGTTGATACTTACCCTTGATTCCGGGCACCTGGTCCAATTTTACCGGCGGGCGCTGGCCTTTTTCGGCGGATATCGCCACGGTCCCGGTGGTCGGGAATGCAAGCAACACACAAAAAATGAACGCTATAGCGTATTTCATGGGAACTCCCAATAGGATTCAACGTTCTTCTATTATATGGGAAAAAGGGGCACTTATGCCATCCCTTCGTCCGGAAATTTTCAGTGCTGAATACGCGGCCAATACTGGCCAAAATTGAATTTCGGGCTGTGTTTTTTAACATGGCATGTGCCGCACGCCGCGTTGGCCTCTCCCGCGAACCCTCCCTGCGGATTTTGAGTATGCTCCAAACGCGCCCCGTGGCACATTTCGCATTGCACGTTTTTGAGTTCCGGCGTATCGATTTCGCTGATAAACCCGCCCGGTTTCCCGAAGCCGGTGGTGTGGCAGACCAGGCATTCCGGGTCGAACGATTTGTTCACCTCCTGGAGCGCCGCGTAAGCCCGGCTGTGACCCGTCTTCGACCAGATATCATGTTCTTTCGAGTGACAGGTCAGGCAGGTCTGGTCCGTCGCGTATACCCGGCGCTGTTTTTGTGTGCGTTTGGCGGCCAGGGTGGCCATAAATAATTCTTCCACTTCCGTGTTGTACGCTTCGTATAATTGCGTCATTTCCGGGTCTATGGGAGCTTTGGATCCCAGGCGGACCATTTTCTGCTGGTACGTCTTTTCGCCATCCGGATTAATGCGGACTCGCAATTCTCCTATCTTTTGTCCCAGCGGGCCGGGTTGAACAAAGATTTTCCCCGCCTTCTGGACCGGGATCATGTCGATGATATCGCTATCCTTTTCTATATGACCGTTGATAACGATATCTACACCGGGCAGGTCCAGAAATTTCATCCCTTTGTCGCGTGACATGTGGGTGAGGACCACGATCAGGTCCGGCGACTCACTCTTGCGGGCGGCATTGATTTGTTGCTGTAACGCCGCCAGGGGATCGTTCAGATTTATGTTGGAGTCGGAAGACGCGTAAAAAAGATCGGGGTCGGCTACTGCGGTGACGAACACTTTCAATCCGTTGGCCAGTACCTTGGTCCGGGAGGGCGGCAGGGTGAGTCCTTCCAACTGCAGGTTAGCGGTCACCCACGGGATGTTTTGTATGCCCTTAAGGAACCCGTTGCCGTACAGCAGGTCCTTGTCTCCCAGGGTGATGGCGTCGTAGTTCATCTGCGCCAGGGCTTTCATCATGGTCTGCGCCTTGAGCTTGCCCTGCCGGGTCGATCCCTTGAAGTTGTCTCCCAGATCGACAAGCAGTGTGTTGGCCTCTTGTGGGATCACCTGTTTCAGGTAGCCCATCCGGCGCTCAATGCCGCCCTGATCTTCTTCCTTGTCACAGCCGCAGGGTTTGAGCTCGCCCAGCGCGTTCCCCGAATAGATGATGAGCACCTCCCCGGACCGGGATGCGGTCTGATCGGGAAGGGCGGTACAACCCATCAGAAGCGTCAATAGGAGGCCCGTGGCTGTTCTGAAAACTTTCATGTTTCGATTGTGTGGGCGCAAGGGGTGATCCTCATCGTGAAGTCCTTAAATCAATGGTTCTACAATTTTACCTCATGCTACAAGCATTGGGAAATGAAAGTGAATCTGAGAAAACGGCTGTTTTTCACGGTGATTGGTTTCTTTTGAAAGCAAAAGAAGTTAATATAGATAAATAGAGTGACACTCTTCTTCAAGCCTCATTCCTTCGTGAGGACCATGACTACACGTAAATCTGAAATTCACATGCACTCGGTTTTTTCCGATGGCGAGTTTGCCCCGGCGGAACTGATCGCCATCGGCAAGAAAAACGGCGTGGGCATCATGGCTCTCACCGATCACGATACCTTTTCGGGTCTTCCGGAGTTTATAGACGCTTCCAAAGATTCCGGAGTCTTCGCCTTTCCCGGCATCGAGATCACTGTGCAGTATCGCGATTTCAACCTGCACCTCCTTTCCTATTTCAAATCGCTGGAGTCCGTGCTTCCGGATTTATGGAACCGTGTCGAAACAATGAAAGAGGCCCGCGAAGAACGCATGCACCAACTGATCGCCAAGATCAATGAAGTGATTCCCGAGCGCTTCCGCGGAACGGTCACGTTCGATAATGTGAAGAAAGCATCGGAAGGGGTGCTGGCGCGGCCGCATCTGGCACGCGAGATGGTCCGCCTGGGTATCGTTAAATCCACCAACGTGGCGTTCGACAAATATCTGGTCAAATACAACGTCGAAAAAGAAAACCTTAAGATCGAAGAAGCATTGAGCATGGTGCGCGCAAGCAACGGAGTGCCGGTGCTGGCGCATCCCGGCGAGCGGACTTACTCTCTTTACAATCCGGACAAGGGCAGAAAACAGGAAGACGTGCCAGAGATGGTGGAAGAATTAAAGGCCAAAGGTCTGCTCGGTCTGGAATGCATCTACCCCCATCACGAAAGAACCGGCAAGGTGCAATACTTCCTCGACCTCGCCGACGAGTACGACATGATCCCCACCGGAAGCCGCGATTTTCATGGCTTCACTACCTACCAGACGCCGGATGTTCTGGGCACCACAAAAATGGACGACTCGTTCCTCCCGCGCTTTCAGGAAGTCTGGGACTCCTACCCGGAGGGGGAACTGGCTGACGGTTAATGTCCGTCGATGATTTCCGTGCGCAATTCAGAGTTTTTAAATTATCTGCGGCGATTCGCCTCTTCCCCAAAAATTTGACAGGATAAAATCAGAAAAACCCGGGACATGGAGCAAGGATCAGGAAACACGGAGGACTCAAATATTCCTTCCCTTACAGAGAAGACCTTTGCGTAAGTAAACGATTCAAATGTCAGGATGAGGTGTTTGATATCTCCTCTCCCTTGGGGGAGCACCCACAGGGTGACGGATTAAGGTGAGGGGGGAGAAATTTGTATCAGATTTTATCCTGTTATCCTGTCAAAATTTTTTGGTGTTGGTTTGCGGAGGTACTCCGCTTGCGCTCAGTCATATTCTCTAGGGGGCAACGGTCAGCAAATTCCCCCTCCGGGCAGGAGTCAGAATAAGGAGTTTTGCGAATCCTGGCGGGGCAGGGTTTTGCCGAAATGCTCGAACGCCGCCGCTGTGGCGACGCGTCCGCGTGGGGTGCGGTGCAGGAATCCCTGTTGCAGAAGATATGGCTCGTACACATCCTCGATGGTTTCACGTTCTTCGTGGATGGAGGCGGCGAGGCTTTCCACGCCCACCGGGCCGCCTTTGAACTGATTGATCAGGGTCAGCAGCAGTTTGTGATCCATTTTGTCCAGTCCGGCGTGGTCCACTTCCATCAACGCCAGCGCCTTGTCGGCGATCTCCGGACTGATGACGCCGTCGCCCTTCACTTGGGCGTAGTCGCGTACGCGACGCAGAAGGCGGTTGGCAATGCGCGGCGTGCCGCGCGAACGCCGGGAAATCTCCTGGCATCCCGGCTCGGTCATGGCGACTTCCAGAATTTTGGCCGATCGGTGCAAAATGGTGCTCAACTCCTCCGCCGAGTAAAATTCGAGGCGATGCACCACCCCGAAACGGTCGCGCAGGGGAGAGGTCAACGATCCCGCCCGCGTCGTCGCTCCTACCAACGTGAACGGCGGCAGGTCGAGTTTGATCGAACGCGCACTCGGACCCTGCCCGATCATGATGTCCAGTTTATAATCCTCCATCGCCGGGTAAAGAATTTCCTCGATCTGTTTGGGCAGGCGGTGGATTTCGTCGATGAACAAAATGTCGCCTGCCTGCAGGTTGGTCAACAGCGCCGCCAGGTCGCCTGATTTCTCGATCACCGGACCCGACGTGGTTTTGAGGTTTGATCCCATCTCCGCGGCGATGATGTGCGCCAGCGTGGTTTTGCCGAGGCCGGGCGGGCCGTAGAACAAGACATGATCCAACGGTTCCTTACGCATCTTCGCGGCGGAAATAGTGATATCCAGATTCTGTTTGATGGGTTCCTGGCCGGTGTACTCGTCGAACGAGTCGGGGCGCAGGTTCGCCTCGAACAACGTTTCCTGTGGAGTGACGGTGTTGCTTATGTCGCGTTCGGGTGGGATGTCGCGTTCTATCGTCATGCTTACCCCTTCAGGACAGACAGTTCAAACTGTCGCGGATCAATTCTTCCAGCGAGGGCTTGGCTTCGTCCCGCCAGACTTTCTTCAGCGCCTGCTCCGCCTGCGCTTTCTTGTATCCCAGGTTGACCAGCGCCGACACCGCATCGTCTTTGAGACCGTTGCCCGGTGTATTGGCGGCGGTGGTGGTTTCCGGTTGCAGATTCAATTCCGATAACTTGTCTTTCAGTTCCAGCGCCAGCCGCTCGGCGGTTTTGCGTCCCACGCCGGGGATGGTGCTGAGGGTGGAGATGTCGTGATTGAACACGGCCTGCGTCAAATCCTGCCCCGTCATGCCGGACAGAATCGCCAGCGCGATTTTCGGGCCGACCTTGCTGATGCGGGTCAGCAGTTCGAACATCTGCTTGTCTGCCACCTTGATAAAGCCGAACAGCTTGAGCGACTCCTCCCGCATACGCGTATGAATGTAAAGCGAAACCGCCGTGCCGCACTCCGGCAGTTCGTAATAAACGGTCAGCGGAATAAACACCTCGTACCCCACGCCCTGCACATCGACCACTAGGGAGACGGGGGATTTCTCAATCAGTTGGCCTTTGAGGTGCGCAATCATGCAGTTACACTCCCGTTTTCAGCCGCGCCCGCGCCTGATACGAATGCAGGTGGCAGATGGCGACCGCCAACGCGTCCGAGGCGTCCAGCGGTTCCGGTTTCTGTTGCAGTTTGAGGATCGCCGTGACCATGTCGCGCACCTGATGCTTGTCCGCCCGGCCGTAACCGACGACGGATTGCTTGACCTCCAGCGGCGTGTACTCGGCCAGGTCGATATCGGCCTGGGCGGCGGCGAGCAGGGCGACCCCGCGCGTTTGCCCCAGCTTGATGGTCGATTTGGCATTGGCTGCGAAAAATATGTCCTCCACCGCTATGGCGTCCGGTTGGTATTCTTTCATCACCGAGGCCAACCCGTCGTAAATGGTTTTCAATCTCTGCGCGAACGGGCTCTTCGATTTGCTGGCGATGCTCCCGAAGTGGATGCTCGTCAGCTGTCCGCCGGTCTCTTCGACAATGCCGTAACCGGTGCAAAGGCTTCCGGGATCGATTCCCATGACGCGCATACGGTTGAATTCTCCAGTTTAAAATTTGACAGGATGAGCAGGATTTCAAGCAACCCCTTTTTTCAAGGGGAGAGGAGATTTTTAGTTCGCCCCGTCCATAATCGGACCTCGCGGAGCGGTCTGTGTTTATCTGTGTCCATCTGTGGTTAATTTGGGGTTTAGGGATTGGCCTCGATGGCGGCGAGAACGTCCTCGGGTATGTCGAAATTGGAATAGACTTTCTGCACGTCGTCGTGGTCCTCCAGCAGGTCCATCAGCCGCAACAGCGCCTTGCCGTGTTTCTCATCGACGGGAACGGTGTTGCTCGGAATGGCGGTCAACTCGGCGACCTCCATCGGGATCGCTTTCTCTTCCAGCGTTGTGTGGACCGCGTGGAAATTTTCCTTGGCGGTGAGGATTTCATAATGGCCGTCGACGTTTTGCAGATCGTCCGCCCCGGCGTCCAGCACCAGTTCCATGAGCGCGTCCTCGTCCATCGCGTCGCCGGGAACCACCATGAGTCCCTTCTTCTCGAACATGTAGGCGACGCAACCGGATTCCCCCATATTGCCGCTGTTTTTACCGAGAATGGTGCGGACTTCGCCGACCGTGCGGTTCTTGTTATCCGTCATCACTTCGATGAGGATGGCCGCCCCGCCGGGTCCGTAGCCTTCGTAGGTGATCTCTTCGTAATGAACGCCTTCCAGGTCGCCCGTGCCCTTTTTGATGGCGCGCTGGATGTTGTCCTGCGGCATGTTCTGGGCCTTGGCGCCGGCAACGGCCGTGCGCAGGCGCGGGTTGGCGTCCACGTCGCCCCCACCCATGCGGGCGGCGATGGTGATTTCTTTAATGAGTTTGGTGAAGATCTTGCCACGCTTGGCGTCGGTGGCACCTTTTTTGTGCTTGATGGTGGACCACTTGGAATGACCGGACATACGCTCCTACTGCCTCAAATAGGGTTAATGCTGGAGCTAATTTAGCACAGTTTCCCCACCCCGGCAACCAGCGTGACGCTGGACCCTGCTCGGCGCAGGGCCAATAACGCTGGTGCGCACTCTCGCGATCTATGGACTGCTTTCGCCAGCCGAGATTTTAAATTTATCCGTGGCGATTCGCCACCTCCCCCTTTGTGAATGCCTGTCCTGAGCCTGTCGAAGGGTGAGCCTACACGAGGGGCTGGAGGGATTTGGAATCACCGATGCCTGTCCTGAGCTTGTCGAATAACTCAGGACAAGTTTTATAATTGGGAAGACAATTAGGGCGATTTATGAGAATATTCCTGCTCCGGAAGGCATTCAATATCGTGGAACAGTATATATGCAATCGCTCCGAAACCCGAAGACCATCAGCCGGATACTCATCCTCGCCCTGCTCCTCCTGGGAGGGCCACTTCTATTTTTGAACTCCTGCGCATTTGATGTCCGTCATGTAGAGCAGGTTCCCACCCAAATCGAATCCGCTCTTACGGCCAGAGGTTCATTTGTATTGATTAATCAAGTGAAATTTACATTAGATTCAAACTATTCCAGAAAATTGAACGCCGGAACAAAATGGAATTATGTTTTTACTATAACTCAAGGAGATGTTTTTAGAACCAGGGACCAGATTCTAACGGTTGAAGCTTCCAATATATTTGAAGCGTATATTGTTGTTTCATCGAATCAATTGGTAGGGTTTTATCTTCCAGTAGAGAAAACGTTTTCCCCATTAGAGGATATTCAAAAACTGGAAATGAGAGATTAATTCAAGCTCATTGCAATAAACCAAAAGGAGAGGGGAGCCATGAAAATATTTTTGAAAAGATTGATCCTGTTGCTTGCGGTTATCTTCATAACCAGTTGCGCTTCTGGTCCCGGGTTTGATGAGTTCAAATCAACTATCTCCGATTTAAGCCCCGACACCGGAAGAGTGTATGTCTACAGAATTTCAACGTTGGGTTTCGCAATCCGACCAGATGTTAATCTTAACGGCGAAAAAATCGGGGATGCGGAAGCGCAAGGTTTTTTTTACGTAGATAGGCCAGCGGGTTCCTACGAAATCATGACTTCCACAGAGGTAGATCGAAAACTTTCATTCACCTTGGAAAACAATCAAACGAGGTATGTCAGGTTAAACGTTTCAATGGGTTTTTTTGCAGGACACGTTTATCCCGAGTTGGTTGAAGAACAAGAGGCCTTGGAGGAAATGAAATATTGTAAGTACACACAGAGTGATAAAAAATAAATCATTTCAATACATACCGTATGTCTCTAGCGAATAACCAATTTTTCATCAGGATGAAGATCCGGTGATAGGTTTGCGGGTGCGGTTTATTTTGTAAATCAATTTATTGAGGAGTTGGGACATCATGAAAGTCATTGTTGTCGGAGCATCGGGAAAGATTGGTAGCCGGGTGGCAAAAAGCCTTCTCACCCCTTGGTTGTGGGGGAACCTCCATATTTTTCAAACAGGGCGGCCAGCAGCACTTTGGATTCTTTTATTCCTTCCTCATCGTTTTCTCTGTCGGCGACAGATTCGGCTTTTTGTGTGTGCTGGATGGCTTTGGATCCGTTTTTTACGGCGTCGTACGCTCGTGCCAGATTGTAATGAGCCTGAAAATCTTCCGGATCGAGGGCCAGCACTTTGTGGTGTTGCGTAATCGCTCCCTCCCATTTTCCTTGTTCTTCAAAGACCAGAGCGAGATTGAAATGGATCTTCACGTGATTGGGGTCGCGCTTTAAGGCTTGCCGGCAAACGGCGATGGATTGGTTGTACCGTCTTAGTTTTCTGTAAGCGATGGCCAGTCCATGGAGCGCTCTCATATTATCAGGATCGAGCTGTAAAGAGATCTTATAGGCCTGGGCGGCCTCTGCAAAACGTTTAGCCTTGCGGCAGGCCAATCCCAGTTTAAAATGAGCCTGGGCGTCGTCGGGATTTTTTTCGACAACCTCCCGGCAGTCTTCGATTTCATTTTTCCGTGAGTCTGCCATGAATCCGGGTAACACTCTCAAAGCATATCGGGCATCGTTGAGAAAAAGAATGATCTGACTTTATTTCACCTCTCCTAATCTGTCAAGTGGTCTGATTTGGGTGTCCATAAGCTGGGAACAGGGAGGACGGAGCAAGGAACAGGGAAAACCCCAAAGCCCCCTAACCCCCTTCGGAGAAGGGGGGACTTATCGGTGTTCATCTGTGGTTAATATTCCTGTACCATGGCGGGATTATCGTAAATCACTTTATTGAGGAGTTGGACCATCATGAAAGTCATTATTGTCGGAGCATCGGGAAAGATTGGTAGCCGGGTGGCGGAGCGGTTGTCCGGTAAGCACGAGGTGATACGGGTGGGGTCCCGCTCCGGGGATATTATCTGTGATTACACCAGCGAGCCCTCGGTCGCCGCCCTGTTTGAACAGTCGGGTGCGGCGGATGCTTTGATTGTCGCGGTCGGCGGTGACAGCAAATTCAAACCTTACCCTGAGTTGACCGATGAGGATTATCGTTTCGGCTGTGAGCGCAAACTGGTGGCGCAGGCGCGGCTGGTGCGTTTCGGTGAACGGTTTCTCAATGCCAACGGCTCCATTACACTCACCAGTGGTTTTTTGAGCCACTACCCCAACCCGCATAGTATTGGCACGGGACCCTTCAATGCCGCGATTAACGCTTTTGTGCAACACACGGCGCCTTTATTGAGTAAAGGGATTCGGCTGAATGTGGTGAGCCCGGCGCCGGTGGTGGAGCCGGACCAGGTGGGCAAAGGATTGGTGTCGGCGGATCAGGTGGCCGAATTTTATGTCGAGGCGGTGGAGGGTTCCGCGCGGGGTGAGGTGTTGCGTGCCTGGGGCGGTTTGCCGATCCCTGAATAATGGAAGGGGGCGTTCCCCCTTAACTCCTATTGAAGGAGGCCCTTAATGAAAATTAAATTTCTAAGCCTGTTGCTTGCAATCTCAGTTTCTGGGTGTTTCGGTTCGCCGGCCAAGATAGCCATGATCAGCGAAGAAGGTTTAAAAGATGTGGGAACGATCGAACTATGTGCGGCCTATGGAGACAAATTATTTGGATTGGAAAAAGTTAAAAAGGAGTTGATGCACAGACTTGCCTTATCTCGGCGGGGGCCTGCAGACGTCATTGTTTTGAACGCTGGAGAAATAGTTGTTTTGTACGAAGATAAGCCTGGAGAGAAAGGGGGCTTGCCCGACAAGGGGAAAATCTCTGATGCACCTAAAAGAAATAGTACAGACTTGGCTGATTTGGTACAGATAAAAAGAACAGAGGAATCTCCTCCTGATACCTGGGAATGGGAACTGATTGAAAAAGGAGAGATCAAAAAGGGGATGACTCAATGCGGTCTCCTGGCATCATGGGGAAGGCCCACACGCATTGTCAAAAGCAAAGGCAGGGTTAATGAATGGATTTATCAGGGCTACTTCAGCTATGGCTCTGTGCATATAAGAAAGGGCAAAGTAAAGAGATGGACGAAGTAAGTACTCCCTATCAGGTCGCCCTTTCCTTCGGCAAGCTCAGGACAGGCTATCGGCTCAGGGTGACAATTAGGGAGGAAGCCCCCCGGCCCCCTCCTTCGACAGGCTCAAGACAAGTTTTACAAGGGGGAGCTAAATCACCCCCCGCCCTCTTTAAAAAGAGGGAGCCTATCCGTGTTCATCGGTGTTTATCTGTGGTTAATTATTCTGTGCTATTTCAACTTGCCGGGACTGTCAATCATTCGGTATAGTGTACTGAATCGACCTTATCAAGGAGGCTGTCATGCCTAAAATCGCAATTCCAATAGCCATTGCTTTGGTTTGCTTTACAGTTTCCAATTCCTCAGCTGCGGAATTTGAGTTTCTCCCAATAACGGAACCAGAGCTTTTAGAAATAACGGAACCGGAGTTTTTAGAGCTAACGCAACAAGAGCTTTTAGAAATAAGGGAACTGAAATCCTTAAAAGTATCGGAACCGAAATCTTTAGAACCCGGTCGCTTCCCGGGAGGAAAATACACTCCTGCGGAACGGGAAAATACGGCATATAACCGTTGTGCAAAGCTGAAAGAATTTGACGACCAGCAGAAATGTGCGCTCGAGGCTCTAGGTATTGCCGGGGAAGAAACTTATTAGACTAAAGAGTCTTATGCCCTTTGCGAGGGATGACTTCGTGTCGCCCTTCGACAGGCTCAGGGTGACAATTAAGGAAGAAGCCCCCTAACCCCCTTCGGAGAAGGGGGGACTTATCCGTGTTCATCAGTGTCCATCTGTGGTTAATTATTCTGTATCATGATGATTCATGAAAGTAACCATCACCGGTTTTCATCAGGATGAAGAAGAGTATTGGGTGGCGGACTTGTCCTGCGGGCATAGCCGCCATTTCCGGCACAACCCGCCCTGGCAGGAGCGGGAATGGGTCATCACGCAAGAAGGACGCGAACAATTTTTAGGCTCCGAACTGGATTGCAAAGAATGTGATGCGGCGAACCGCCGCAGGCCAGAGTGACGCTGGACCCAACCGGGCCAGGCCCGGAGCTGATTTAAAAACTTAAATTGCCCCCAACGACTCTCTTTAGAAATCAACGGTAAGCAAGCTCCCTCCCTCGGTAGAGGGTCACCCTCCCATCATTTTATAAAGAAGGTAGACAGCCAGCACGACGCCCAGCATGATTTTTTTATTTTGGTCTATTTTCATCGTGGCTCCCTTGAGTTAAAGCGGTGCACGTGGAGCGATGGTCGGCTCTCCATCCAACCCCATAAAAATCATGACAAACAAAGTCACCAGCAAAGCCAGGAAAAGTACCAGAACAACAATTGACGATTTCTTCATTCGCTACCCCCTGTAATTTGGAAGGGCCTATTATAGGCTCCATCAGGCGGAGTGTCGATGGCTTTCGATCCGCATCCCCACCTTGCAAGTGAATCCCATTGCGATTAATATGGCCTGATTATGGAAGGGACGAACCAAAAACCCTGGCAGGGACTGGGCGCGGAGATCGATGCGAACCTGTCCCCGCACGAGATGCTGGTCAAGGCCAACCTCGATTACAAGCGGCCGTACAAATCCCCGGCGAACCACGAAACGTTCCGGTTCTTCAAGGCCTTTGCCGAGGCGGGGGAGGCGCATATCCAAACCGTCGGGCAACTGGACAATGGACGCATTATCTGGGCGCTGGCCGGGTTGGACGCAAAGTTCACTGTGAAGGGAATGGACCCGGTGGAAGGGTGTCTGCTGTTTGCGTCCCGCGATGAGAAAAGAGATTCGGTTCACATGCGGGTGACGGCGGTCCGGGAAGTGTGCAGCAACACACTGCAAGTCGCCTGCGAAGCGAGATCCCTCTTCAAAAATACTTTTCGACGGGTGTTCATACCCACTCCCCCGTTTCTGTCGCCCGCGACCACCCAACTGGACGATAAGATGATTCAAAAAGCCAAAGAGAATATCGGTCTGGGCCGGAAAGCGATTGCCGCGTTCGCGTCCGATGCCGAACGCCTGGCTCATCAAACAGTGGACGATGCGACGACCCACCGTTATATGGTCAACGTCTTTCAACCGGAAACGGTCCAGGATTTGTCCGTTATGGGTCCGAAGGAGATCGAAACACTCGCCGACAAAAAAACCAAAATGGCGATTGAGGCGATACAAAAGGCTCCGGGACAAAATCTGGAGACCGCCGCCATGACCGCCTGGGGTCTGCTAAACGCCGTGACGTACACGGTCGATTACCAGCTGGGTAAAAATCAGGATTCCCGTCTGCGGCTGGCCTGGTTTGGGTCACACGCAGATATCAAAAAGCGGGCGTTCGATCTGGCTCTAAAATTGTTATAAAGGAATAGTATGAATAACGCGGGAAGGATGCTGATATGAATCAAAATTCGGAGGCGGCCGGGCCGCCGACGGTGGAAATAACGGTCGCCGGGAAAACAATCCAGGCGCGGGAAGGGGAGACGATCATCCACGCGCTGTGGCAGGCGGGGCTGGGTCATGAAATCCAGACCGGCTGTGTCGGCGGTGTGTGCGGCGCGTGTACGGTGACACTCCGTTTCAAGGACGGACGCCGCGGCGGCACCGATCTCGCCTGCCTGCGTCCGGTCGAGGAGGGCATGGAAGTCTTCCCGTTTCCGGTCGACGCCCTCGCTTCGCCTCCGCCGGTATCCGATCCCGATGAAGATAAATTGCGCGGCACGTTCCCAACGGTCGACCGTTGCACCAAGTGCGACAACTGCACCGTCGCCTGCCCGATGGGCATCCCGGTGATGGACTCCGTCCTGCGTATGCAGAGGGGACAACTCGAGGCGGTGGCGGAGGATTTCACCACCTGCATCCATTGCGGCCTGTGCCGCGCGGTGTGCGAGGACAAGGTTCTGCCGCACACCATGGGCATCTGGGTGCGGCGCTCGCTCGGCCTATCGGTGGATCACCCGGTTCTCGATCAGACGGAGGAGACGGCGATGAGTGATCAGGCAGAGCAGGAGTGGGACCATCTGTTGAACTGTGATGACGAAGAACGGTTACAACGCGCGAAGTTGTTTCGTAAAGAAGGAACCCTCGCATGATGGACTGGGCCAAGGCGTCACTCGAAAAAGTGGAACAAACTCGTGCCGAGCGCAGGGATCAGCCCGCTCCGGCTATCAGCGATGACGAGGCGCAAAACCTGATCGAAGAATACCACCCGGATTACGTTGGCAACGAGCGTAAGATTCACGTCGGTCCCAATGCTGACTCCGACCCGTTCCCGATGGAGCTGGCGGACCTGTTGGAATCGGACAGTCCCATTCCCAAAGATTTCCAACCCAACGCCGATATCGAAACCGATGTGCTCATACTCGGCGGCGGCGGAGCGGGAGTGACGGCGGCCCTGGGCCTCGCGGATTCCGGTTTGACCGTGCATCTCGCCACCAAACTGCGCCTCGGCGACGCCAACACGGTGATGGCCGAAGGCGGCATCCAGGCGGCGCTGGGTCGTGACGATTCCACCCGGCGGCATTTCGCCGATAGCTACGTCGGCGGTCACGGCAAAAACGATACGGGATTACTTCGCTTTTTGTGCGAAGAAGGACCGGCGGGCATCCGCTGGCTGACGCGGCTGGGCACGCTGTTCGATCAGAATGAGGATGGCACGTTCCGATTCCGCAAAGGCGGCGGCACCTCAACGCCGCGCGTTCTGGCCTGCCGTGATTACACGGGTCTGGAGATTATGCGCGTCCTCAAAAACGCGGTGATGTCGGGTGCGACGCATGTCCTCGAACATCACGCGGCGGTGGAGTTGACCGACGATGGCCAAGACCACGTCACAGGTGCTGTATTATGGAATACACAAACGGGTCAATTGGTCACGGTCTCCGCCCGTGCGGTGATTCTGGCGACGGGAGGCAGCGGTCAGTTGCGGCTCCAGGGTTATCCCACCAGCAATCATCTGGGCGCGACCGGCGACGGGTTGATCCTCGCGTACCGGCAGGGATGCTCGCTGATTTTTCCCGGAAGCCATCAGTACCATCCTTCAGGCTCCAGTTTTCCGGAAGCGCTCGTTGGCCAACTGGTGACCGAATCGATTCGCAGTGCCGGCGCGCAAATCCTGAACGTGAACGGCGAGCGGTTCATCGACGAGATGACCTTCCGCGACGTGGTGGCGGCGGCGATCATCCGTGAAGTGATGGAGGGGCGGGGCATTGAGACCCCGACCAAGCGCCGTGGGGTGTGGCTCGACACGCCATTAATCGAACAGACAAAAGGAGAGGGCACGCTCGCCAGCCAGTTTCCCGGCTTGATTCATCGTTTCAAACGCTACGGGATCGATCCTACGACGCAACCGATTCTCGTGTATCCCACACTGCATTACCAGAACGGCGGCGTTCGCATCGATACCGAATGCCGGACCGAGCGCGTGGGATTGTGGGCGGCGGGGGAGGTGACGGGCGGCATTCATGGCACCAATCGCTTGATGGGGAATTCCCTTCTTGATATCATTGTGTTTGGCCGCCGGGTGTCGGAAAGCGTCCAGCAAAATTGTCCGGAGCGCGGGGCGGTGACGCTGACCCGGCTGAATCAATACCGGGACGCGTTGAACGGGCTCCCGCATAAGCCGGAAACGACCGCGCCGCAATTGTATCCACGGGTTTCCGGAATGAAATTTGAATTGAAGGGAATCCCAAAACCGGAAGCCGGGGCCGATGCACCCCCTGGCACTGTCAAAAGTTTCGAACCGCCGGACCCGTTTGCTTCCCGTTGAATTTTTTCGGGATCCGTAACCCATTTAAGCCGGAGAGCTCCGCATGGAAAACGAACCGTCCAATCCCGAGCGCAAAACCCTGAAGACCGTTATATTGAGGCGAGGGGAACAAGTGCTGCTTTCCGTTTCTACCCGTAAACTGGTCCCGGGCATCGAGCAGGCTAAACTGTTTCCCACCGATGAAATTTCAAGCGACGGCCTTGATTGGGTGGAACTCGGCGAGCACAAGCAGTTGCATGCCTGGTTTCAGAAAGCCGCACTGGAGCCGACCACCGATGAGGGTTCTGTTGATGATGAACTGGACAAGGAATTTTTCAGCGACGGTTCCGGCGAAGAACATCTCCCGCCTCCCCTGATTCAGAGAACTCTGGATGAAATGTCCAAACTGATCGACGAAATCAACGAGTGATTCCCTATGGATCCGTGGATGATTGCCGGAGGCGTGGTTGCGGTTTTGGCCGTGGGATTTTTTATCTCACGGAACCGGCCGCTCCGTCCGGAAGTTTCGGTCGGGTCTCTCCTGAAGCAACTGGATGATACTTATACGCTTCTAACCGGTTCCATCGTGCAGGGTGAGCACGGGATGATCCGCCTCGACTATACGGTGGTGTCGCCTTATGGCGTGTTCATCATCAAGGAATGCCGGGAGCCGGGCCGGGTGGAGGTGCGGCTCAACCGGGAGGAGTGGCGGGTGTCGGGCGGTGGACCGAAGAAGATGTACAATCCCGTGTGGGATATCCGCAAAGTGGTTGGGAAACTGGAACGGCGGGTTGGGGAGTATCCTTATATTCCGCTGGTGGTCTTTACGCGCGCACGGCTGACGGGCGACAGCGATTTCAATATTATGGAGGCTGGAAAATTGGTCGGCCACATCCAAAGTTTCCGGGACCTTCGTCTGTCCGACGACCGGCAGGAGAAAATCGTGGGAATATTAAGCTGAGTGGTAGGTCTTATTAAGTTACAATGACGCATTCGGATACGATTCAGCTATCAAGATTGGAAAGGAAGGACGTTGCAATGAAATCAGTATTACGGATTGGAATACTCGGGGCCGTTCTGGCCGTGTGGTTCGCGGGGACGGCTCTGGCAGGGGACGCCGCGAAAAAGAGTTATGTGCCCTCGGGTTGCGATATTGAAAAAATTACCATTTGTACCGTGGAAATCTGGCTGGCCCACCCGCACAAGAAAAGCAACCGGAGTATCCGCAAGGAACTGAAGGGAAAGTCCATCAAGGTGTTGAGGCACACCATTCAATACTGGAAGCCCCGGGGCGGACACCCACCGACCAATATTGCCCTGGGATGGGGATTGAGCGCCGAGGACGCGCGGTGGGCTATCGACTTCGCCCTCAAGTACAACGACAACATCAACGGTCTCATTTTCCAGCGGCTGAATCCGCCGCATTACGTCGCCATCGCCACCTCCGCCTGGGATGATAAATCGGAGACCCCAATCACGCCGGAACAACTCGAGCAATTGCGCGATCCCAAACTGACCACTGACAAATTTCACGCCCTGTACGTCAAACTCACCGGAGAGGCAGGCGTCGCCGAAACGTTTTACTGATCGCTCTTGCACCTGAAAAATCAATTCATGTTTTCTTCGTAGACCAAAACTTGCGGGAAGAGGATTTCGTTTTCTTTCTGGATGTGCAGGCGGGTATCCATTTCCAGTTCATCCAAACCGGTCAACAGGAGGCGGTAACTTTCGCACCCGTCTTCCGGCATCTTGAAGTTCCGGGCCGTCACGCGGATTTTTTCAAACAGGGTTAACACCTGTTCGTGTTCCGCCTGCATAACGCGGATCGGACTTTGCAAAGTTCCGCAATGAAGCTCAGCCGTTCCACCGGACGATTCGATCTGCTTGATCATGGGAAACAGGACTTGTTCCTCTTTCATGAGATGAGGTTCCAGGTCGGCCCGCAATTCTCCGAACAGTTCCTGGACGGTTGTCAGTTCGGGATGACGTGCCACGTGGGCATTCACCACTTTATCCAGTAATGCCGCCAGTCGGGGCAGGGCTTCTTTTAAGAACGTGTGATGGGTTTGTAAAAGATGGTCCACCGCTTCCGACAGCGAACCATCCATGCCCTCCACCACCGCGGCGACGGGATCGCTTTCCGGTGAGGCGGTCATCAACCGATTCAGGACGACTTCCGGATCGATCCCTTTTTCCGCGCAGGCTTCGGCAAGTGTCCGGTGGCCACCGCAACAGGAATCGATGCTCAACTCCTCAAACACTCCGGTGCGCCGAACGTCCTCGGCGATAAAATCGTTGATGGGTGTATGGATGGTGAATGGGGTACTCAATGTGGGTTCTCCTGATCATACTAAAGGTTTAAAAAATGATATGATAGCCCCGGTTTTGAGAGGATAGCAGGAAATCCCTCTACTGAATCTAAAATACAGCCTGGAGTCGGCCCCCGCAAGCTCAACCCCAAACTTTATAAAAGTTTGACAAAATTCGGGGGATTTGATAGAAGCATCACTCTTGATTCAAACTTTTAAAGGCATCGGATGCTTTTCAAGTATTTGTTTTTATGTTCTATAATACGATCCCGTCAGAACAGTTTTAAGTCCGGACGGATCAAAAAGGTGTAAACTCTTCAGGCTGGATTCCCCAGAACGGAAAATCACAGGAAACGGATATGATGCATGAATTGATAATCGATTGGGTGATTACCATGTCTCCGCCGCCTTCCCAAGGCGGAGGACAGCCGCAAGGGCCCGGCATGATGCTCAGTTTTGTGGTGCCCATGGTTTTTGTGGGTCTCATTTTTTATTTCGTCCTCATCAAGCCGCAGAAAAAACAGCATCAGGAAACCCAGAAAATGCGGGATAGCCTGCAGGAAGGCGCGAACGTGATCACTACCGGTGGCATCCACGGCACCGTCAAAAAAGTGAAGGACGATATCGTCACACTCCAAATTGCGGACAACGTGCGCATCAAGATCAACCGCGCGTCCATCGGCACCATAAAAGAATAATAACAGTCGCAAGAGAGAACCGAGAGTCATCGGATGCATACAGAACTGCGTTGGAAAATTCCTTTAATCCTGTCTGTTATTGCCTTGTTCTCCTGGCTGGCCTGGCCGCTGGAGGAGAAGATCAGCCTGGGGCTGGATCTGCAGGGAGGCATGCACCTGGTCCTCGAAGTGGAGGCGGAAAAGGCTGTCGAGTTTTCCATGGAGCAGAGGACAGAGGATATCAAACACGCCCTGGGGAGTGAGGATATCGAAGTGGACCGGGTGATCTTGAACAAGGACACCAACGTGATCCGCGTCATCCTGGTCGATGCCATCGATACCAAAGGGGCTGAGAGTGTTCTTAAAAATTATACGGCCCTGGAAAAGAAGGATGTGTTGCGCGACGGACTGGAATTGGTCTATCAACTGCGGGACGATGAATACGAGTATATACAGGAAAACGCGATTCAGCAGGCTTTGGAAGTGATCCGTAACCGCATCAATGAGTTGGGCCTGTCCGAGCCGACCATTCAGGTGCAGGGCAACCGGCGCATCCTGGTACAGTTGCCGGGTGTCAAGGATCTCAAACGGGCGATGGACCTGATCGGCAAGACCGCGCGGCTGGAATTTAAATTGATCGATGAATCCATGAGCCCGGAAGCGGCCTTGAAGCAGGGCATTCCTCCAGGAAGCGAAATCCTGATGGAACAGATCATCGACAAAACGACTAATGCAGTTACCAAAGAGATACCTTATCTCGTTAAAAAACGGGTACTGCTGACAGGGGATATGCTCACTGCGGCTGAGGTCAGGTACGATCAGGAGTATAACGAGCCTTACGTCGCCCTCAACTTCAACAGCCTGGGTGCGGCAACCTTTTTCGAGTTGACCAGCAAAAATGTGGGAAAACGGCTGGCCATTATTCTGGACGATCATGTGTACTCCGCGCCGGAAATTCGGGAGCCCATTGCCGGCGGCCGGGCGCAGGTCACCGGAAGCTTCACCGCGAGCGAAGCGAAGGATCTCGCGATTGCCCTGAGAGCCGGTGCGCTTCCCGCGCCCGTCACCATTCTGGAGAATCGCAGTGTGGGTCCGTCTCTCGGACGCGACTCGGTCGAGGCGGGAATCAATTCCATTATCATTGGTATGGTCGCGGTGGTGGTGTTTATCCTCATCTACTACCGGTTATCCGGAGTCGTTGCGGTCGGCGCTCTGGTGCTCAATCTGATCATACTGTTGGGGGCGCTGGCGTATTTCGGCGCGTCGTTAACCCTGCCTGGGATTGCCGGGATCATCTTGACGGTAGGAATGGCTATTGACGCCAACGTGTTGGTGTTCGAACGTATCCGGGAAGAAATCCGTGTGGGCAAAACCGTACGGGCCGCGATTGATGCAGGGTTCGCCAAAGCATTCCGCACCATTGTCGACGCCAACGTCACCACTTTTATCGCCGCCATCGTTTTGTTTCAGTTCGGCACCGGGCCGATCAAGGGATTCGCCATCACATTATGTATCGGTATCGCCGCCAGCATGTTTACGGCAGTGTTTGTCAGCCGCACCACGTTTGATACCGTTATGAGCTGGAAAAAAATTGAACGCCTGAGTATTTAAAACGGAACAAGAATGGAGCTGATTAAAAAGCAGACCCACATCGATTTCATGGGCAAGTTCAAGGCCGCCATGCTGTTCTCCGGCTCGTTGATCTTGGCCGGGATCGCGTCCATTGCCATACAGGGAGGACTCAAGTACGGCATCGACTTTGAGGGTGGCACCCTGGTGCAATTTAAGTTTGGCGTTATTATGGTGCCCTTGAAGGTAGACAAACCATCATCCATTGAATCCATCCATTCTGAATTGAATGACCTAAAAAAATTGAATGGCTTGGGTTTGGTGGACAGCTATATTCAAGATGACCAGTCAAGAATCAACCTTCTCTTTCCTCTTGTGAGAAACTCAAATACGAAAATAGAAACGCAGGTCAAGGATGCACTGGAAAGTCTTAAAGATTCAGCAAGCATTTCTGTCGAGCCTGCTGTGACTATTCTCCCCGATCCTCCTTCAATCGATTCTATTCGTTCCGCACTCAAGAAAATCGGTTTTGCCGATAGCACCATTCAGGAGTTTGGTTCTCCCAATGATATTTTGATCCGTGTCGAACGCCCCGAAAGCAAGCCGGAGGAAACGGGACCTTGTATCAAGGAAGAACCGAACAAAACCAATGATATTCTGATCCGTGTCGAACGCTCCGAAAGCAAGCTGGAGGAAACGGGGTCTTGTATCAAGGAAGAACTGAGCAAAACCATGGATGGCCGGGGCATCATCATCGAGCGGGTCGAGATGGTGGGACCCAAGGTGGGTAAAGATCTCCGCATGAAGGCCCTGCTTTCGATTCTGTATGCCATCATTGGAATCGTGATTTACATTTCGTGGCGGTTCGAGCTCCAGTACGCCATCGCCGCCATCATCGCGCTGATTCATGACGTCCTGATTACCATGGGGGCGTTCTCGGTGCTGGACAAGGAGTTTACCCTGGTCATAGTGGCGGCATTTTTGACTATTATCGGTTATTCGTTGAACGACACCATTGTTGTGTTCGACCGCATCCGCGAAAACACCCGCCGCAAAAGTAAGGAATCGTTGAGCGACACCATCAACACCAGTATCAACCAGACCCTCAGCCGGACCCTTCTGACCTCCGGTACGACGTTGATGGTGGTTGTGGCCCTGTTTTTTCTGGGCGGGGAAATCATCCACGACTTCTCGTTCGCCCTGCTGGTCGGGGTGGTCATCGGAACCTATTCATCGATTTTCATCGCCAGCGTGTTTCTCGTTTACTGGGAATCCCGCGCCCATCCCAAAAGAGCTTAAACCTAATTAACCACAGATGAACACGGATAAAACAAAGATCCTTCGCTTTCGCTCAGGATGACAAGTCCATGATTTAAGTTGTCATTTTTGTATGATCCTCAAGGGCCGAAGAATCCGGGTTTGGCCCTTTTACTTTCTTCTCTTGTTCTTTTTTCCTTGTTCTGGTCTCTATCGGTGTTTATCTGTGTTCATCTGTGGTTAATCCGATTTTATCCTGTTATCCCGTCAAATGGTTTTGCTTATATAAACTTGCCAAAATCCCGTTTAGCGTGATACATTCGGACTCATAAATCATTAAAAACATGAATTTGGCGGGATATGAACGAAGCAGACGAGAAACGGGAAAAAGAGCAAGTCCAGCTCAAATGCCTGGTTGGACTCCAAGAAAAGGACAATGAAATCAATGATCTCAGGGAATCCCTGGAGATCATCCCCGGCCAGATCGCCTCGGGCCAAAAAGAGTTGGAAGGCAAAAGGGGCAAGATGAACGCCCTGCAGGCGGAAATCGAATCTTTGAAAAAACAGCGGAATCAGTTGGAGCAGGACGCCAAGACCGAGGCCGACCGCATGGCCAAGACCAAAACTAAACTCCCCACCGTAAAGACCAACAAGGAATACACCGCCATTCTTCACGAGACCGACGCCATCAAAGCCAAGATTACGGAAATTGAGGATAAGGAACTGGAGGTCATGGAGCTTCTGGATGCGAAGGAGCAGGAAATTCCCGGCCTCGAAGCCGAGTTCAAGGTCGAGGAAGACCAGTTCCATCAGTACAAACAGAAGAAAGAAGCGGAGCAGGCGCGGTCACAGAAGGAGTTGGAAGAGGCCGAGGCTCAACGCGCCGCGCTGGCGAAGGAGATTGATCCGAAATTTGTAGCGCATTATGACAAGATAAGACATGCGCGCGACAATCTGGCAGTGGTTTCGGTCAAGGGTGAAACCTGCCAGGGATGTCACCAGAATCTGCAACCGCAGGTGGCTTTGGAGGTGCGGACTGGGATGAGGGTCCATCAGTGCCAGTCCTGCGACCGGTTCCTGTGCTTTATACCCGAACCGGAACCCCAAACCGAAACGGCAGTGCCGAAGTAGACCAGGCAGTCGCTGTTCCGGCCTTCGGGTCGGAAGAGAGGAAAGTCCGGGCTCCACAGGGCAGGATACTCCGTAACGCGGAGTGGGGGCGACCCTAAGGAAAGTGCCACAGAAAAGACACAGCCTACCCGGAGAAGTCCGCTTCTCCGGCGGCAATGGTGAAAAGGTGGGGTAAGAGCCCACCAGTACTCCCGGCGACGGGGGTAGCTTGGTAAACCCTATCCGGAGCAAGATCAAATAGGAAAGTGCTTGAGGGCGGCCCGCCCGATGCTTTCGGGTTGATTGCTTGAGCCTGTCGGCAACGGCAGGCCTAGATTGATGACTGCCACCTTTCACGAGGAACAGAACCCGGCTTACCGGTCTACTTCGGCTGCTCGCCGCAGGGGCAAATTTTCAGCCTGAGGCGGGACGTAACTTTTCAATAGCGCCCAGTGACATTCTTTTGGGGGCAACGGTCAGCAAACTCCCCCTCCGGGCAGGAGCCGCCCAGCGTGCCGCTGGACGCAACTTTTAACACCTTCCTTTTTAATCGTAATAATTGTTTTCGCGATAATGTTCGTCTTCTTTCCGCTGTTGGCGTAGATTTTCTTCCCAACTGTTCCGGTTTTCATATTCTTCCTGCTTTTCTTCCCAATTCTTGCCCATTTTCTTCTGTTGTTTCCGTTTCATTTTTTCAATTTTTTCCCGGTGCCTCATTTCCTCTTGTTTCATTTTTTCCCGATGCTTCGATTCTTCCCGGGATAGTTTTTGTTCCTGCTTGAGTTGCTTGCGCTCCATCTTCTGATGACGCTTCAGGTCTTTCCGCTGCATTTTATGTGTTTGCTTGACGGATTCGTCGTAATCGTCATCGTCGTAATAACCATCGTCGTGATGCGCATCGTCTCTTTCTTCCCACGGTTCGTGTCGCCTTTCTTCCCGGTCTTCCTGTCTCTTTTCCCGCTTCATTTTTTGCATTTTTTCCCGGTGCTTCATCTCCTCTTCTTGCATTTTCTCCTGATGTTTCCTCTCTTCGCGGGCTATTCTCTGTTCAAGTTTGAACTGTCGGCGTTGCATCTCCTGCTGATGTTTCAGTTCCTGCTGACGGCGATTATCGTAATAGCCGTCATTGTGATGCACATCCTTTTTGATATGAACCGGAGCGCTTTGCGGCGGCGGGCCGCCTGGTGGAGGGTAGCTCCTATGGGAACGGACGACACAGCCGGAAGCCCACACTATGGCAAAGACGCAAACAAAAATTTGGGTGATGAGTCGAGGCATAATTTCGATCCTTATAAGTATGAGAAAGGTGGTTGGAGTTTCGATACCTGTTCTTCAAAGTTTAATGGAAGGACGGAAAAATGAAAAGGGGATTTTTGATTGGCTGTGAGCCCTCAGCAAGTCACCAGCGGAGGTACTCCGCTAACTCAAATCAAACTTCAGTTTCAGTTCCTTGAGTTGTTTTTTATCGACTTCGGAGGGGGCCTCGGTCATGAGGCACGTCGCCTTCTGGGTTTTGGGGAAAGCGATCACTTCTCGGATGGACGCCGAACCGGTGAGAATCATGGCGATGCGGTCGAGTCCGAAGGCAATCCCGCCATGCGGTGGTGCGCCGTACTGCAACGCTTCCAATAGGAACCCGAACTTGGCCTCCGCTTCTTCTTTGTCGATGCCTAACAGCTTGAACATTTTCTGCTGGATGTCGCTCTGATGGATACGGATACTACCGCCGCCGATCTCGTTGCCGTTCAAAACCAGATCGTAGGCCCGTGCGTGCAGGGAGCCCGGATCGCTGTCCAGTTTGTCGAGGTCTTCCGCCATCGGCGCGGTGAAGGGATGGTGCATGGCGACGTAACGTTTCTCTTCCTCGACGTATTCCAGCAACGGGAATTCGGTCACCCACGCCAGGCTGATTTTGGATTCGTCGATCAGGTTCAGACGTTTGCCAATGTCGAGCCGCAGATGCGCCAGCGCGTCGGCCACCACTTTCGGCGTGTCGGCGATGAAGACGACGGTGTCACCGACTTCCGCGCCCAGCTTTGAGATCATCGCGTCCAACATTTCCTGCTTGAAGAATTTGGTGATGGGCGACTGCAGGCCGTCGGCGTTGACCTTGATCCAGGCCATGCCTTTTGCGCCATAAGTCTTGGCGACTTCGGTCAGGTCGTCCAGTGCTTTACGTGACAACACCTCGCTGCTCTGTTTGGCGTTGAGCGCGCGAATTTGCCCGCCTTTTTTAAGCACGTCCGCGAAGACTTTGAACTCCGTGCCTGCCACCGTATCTGCCAGGTCGACGATTTCCATGCCAAAACGCAGGTCGGGTTTGTCGCTTCCGAACCGGTCGATGGCATCCTGATACTTGAGAATGGGAAACGGCGTTTCGATTTTTATCCCCAACGTTTCTTTGTAGATGGCGGCCATCATGTTTTCGACCAGTTGGAAAAGTTCTTCTTCGTCGATGAACGACATCTCCATGTCGATCTGGCTGAACTCCGGTTGCCGGTCTTGCCGGAGATCCTCGTCGCGGAAACATTTGACGATTTGAAAATAGCGATCCATGCCTGCGACCATCAGAATTTGTTTGAACAATTGCGGTGACTGCGGCAGGGCATAAAATTTTTCTGGGTTGAGGCGGCTGGGCACCAGGTAATCCCGTGCGCCTTCCGGCGTACTTTTGGTGAGGATCGGCGTCTCCACCTCAGTGAAATTTTGATCGTGCAGAATTTTTCTCACCACGCGGGTGATCTGGTCGCGTAATTTCAAATTGCGCAACAACGTGGCGTTGCGCAGATCGAGGTAGCGGTGCTTGAGGCGCAATACTTCGGAAACCTCCTGATCGTCCCATCCCTGGAAAGGAGGCGTCAGTGATTTGTTGAGGATTTCCAATTCGTCCACATACACTTCGATTTTACCGGTGGCGAGTTTGGTGTTGATCATGTCATCCGGCCGGGCGCGCACCTTGCCCGTCACGGCAATCACGAAGTTGTTGCGCAGGTCCTGCGCTTCCTGATGTGCAAGTTGGTCGATTTGAGGGTTCAATACCACCTGGGTGAGGCCGTGTTTGTCCCACAGGTCGATGAAAATGAGGCCGCCGTGGTCGCGCCGGGTATGGACCCAGCCGCACAGAGTGACGGTATCACCCACCTGCCCGTCGCTCAATTCGCCGCAATGGTGCGTTCTTCGGAATTTCTGTGTCATACGCTTCAAATTGCTGAAAATGATGGGGAAAAAGGACCCATCAAATTACTGGAAACATGGCCTGTTTGCAAGGTCTTATTTAGTGGTAAACCATGGACAGGATAACAGGATTGAATCTGATAATTAACCACAGAGGGCACGGAGGAAAACAGGAAAGACTCAATGCCCTCCCCTCAGGAGGAGAAGCCCCACAGAGTGACGGATTAAGAGGAGGGATGGTTTGCTCCCCTTTATAAAGGGGGCTGGAGGGATTCTTCGTTCATCTGTGGTTCATTGGTTTTCTCTGTGTGCTCTGTGACCTCTGTGGTGAAAATCTTAGCTTGGAATTGCCGGCTTATTCGGAATCGGAGGGAGTATCGGTTTCGGCGTCTTCAGGGGAATTATCGGCAGTCTTGGTGGCGACCGCCTGTTGCTGTTCGGCAAGTTCCTGGGCTTTGCGCTCTGCTTCCAGTTCTTTTTCCTTTTCTTCCATGGCTTTTTTGCGGAGTTGCCATTCGATGATCATCTGCGGTTTGATTTTGATCGCTACAGGAATGTTAACCGTACTACAGGAGCGTACGCACACCCCGCAACCGGTACAGATATCTTTGTGAAATACCGGTTGCTGTTCTTTGTTCTGGGTGATGGCGCCGGGAATCGGGCAGTCGATGATGCACTGCTGGCAGAACGTATGGCCGTAGGCCTGGCATTTTTTCTTATCGAGGATGGCGTAGCCCATCTCCACGTCTGCCGGGCCGCCGGGCACGGGCAGTAACGCACCATCCGGACAGGCGGAAATGCACGGCAGGTCGTCGCACATCACGCACGGCACTTTCATGGGGTCAATATACGGCGTGTCCATGATGAGGAAGCCCATTTTCTTGGGTACCCGCTGGATGGCGTCCTTCGGGCAGGCGTGAATACATTTGTCGCATCGGGTGCAGGCCTGCAGAAACGCCCGCTCGGAGATGGCGCCCGGCGGCCTCAGCAGAGGAACGCGCTTGGTGATCTTATTGACGGTTTCGTTGACCTTGTCAATTTTGCCCTGGATGTTCTCCATCGTCGGCCTGGCGAACATATGAACCCCTTGCCGAATCAGGTTGCGCCGGCTCAATTCCTTGTCGTCGTCGCTCTCTTCCTCGGCAGGCTCGGCCGTTTCTTCGTCTACGGCTTCCATCGTTTCGCCGGATTCGGCCTTCGCTTTGACGGTCTTGGGCGGGGGTTCCTCTTCGTGGAGTTTCGGGAAGAAAAATTCGTAAGACCGGCGGAAGATGTTTCGTTTCGGTTTTTCTTGTTCCTCCGTTTCTTCTGTCGCTTCTTCTGCCGATTCTTCGGGTGCCGTGTCGGTGCTGGGTTCCAGTTCTGCACCGGTCTCAACGCCTTCTTCGCTCTCTTCCTCTTCTTCCTTTAAATTGATTTTAATCTTGCGCTGTTTCTTTTTGAGCTTTTTGAGTTCATTGGCTTTTTCGTCCGACTCCTCGGCGTATTCTTTCAGCTTGGTGAGGCCGCCGAAAATACCTCTGCGGGAAAACTCCATGTCCTCGATGGGTTTTTTGAAGTTGGCTTTGAGTCGGTCGATGTCGACGAGGTGTTTATCAGCGGTGGTGTGGTCACCGCGCTGGTCGGGGCTGTTGGTGTCTTCGTTGGTCCGGATTTTGGGCGGCAGTTTCTTGCCCTTGAACCGGTCCTTGTCCAGCAGGTAGCGTAATGATTTATTTTTATCCATCTTGGGAATTCCCCGTAATGCGAGGGTGAGCCCTGATCATCCGAAGCGGGTTCAGTCTCTCGGGTCCCAGCGCATCTCCTGCGCGAGGTTTTTATAATCGTGCCAGTTCTGGGCGTCGGCGTTCTCCAGCATGTACTCGTCGGTGGCCAGCACCAGGGGGTGCCCCTTGTTCACAAACGACTGGACGCTGGGAAATCGGAGCAGGAATATGGCAACGGCCACACGTCCCAGGACTTGGATATCCGGATCTTCCATGATCTCTTTCAATATTTCATCCCCATTATCGGCGTTCACCTTTTGGAATAGCTCTTCGGTTTTTTGTTCGAGTTCTGGATTGGTGTCGCAGACTTTTGCGGCCTCCAACTGCAATTCGAGAATGCGGTTGTAATCCTCTTCGTCGAATTCGCCGTCCATCTTGCCTTCTTCCCAGCCAGAGCCGTCCAGCTTCCGGTCATTGGGCTCGTCTTTACGTTCGGCGGTTTCACTAAATGTCAAGTTTGCTTCATCCAGGATGATTTTTACTTTGATTTCCGAGCTGTTTATTTGCTGTGACATGGGTATTCTCTTGCTCCCTATACCGTTCAAAATCCGGATGTATCTGGAGAGGGGCGCTTCCACTGCCTGCCCAGAGCCGGATATGGGTTTAAAAAAATTCATTATAAAGATGGCCACATACTATCACAATCCAGAGCCGTCTCAGCAGAAATCCAGGGGATCGGTTTGATTTTTCTGTCCTAATTCCCGATTTTTACAATCCGGGCCAGCGGGCAGAAAATCCTGATTTTGGTTTTCACCCCCCTTGATTTTCCAGACATTATGATACCATAGGGGCCCAAAAGCAAGGAGCCTATTGAATGGCGGTGTCTCCCTGAGCTTGTCGACGCATGACAATCAGGGTGCGAGGATATCTATTATGAAAAAAGTGATGCTGATTTTTCCACCGGAGTGGGTGCCCACCGCACCGTATCTGGCCCTGCCCAGCCTGACAGCGGTCCTGCGCCAGAACGGCATAGAAGTAGTGCAGAAGGACATCAGCGTCGAGGCGTTCGATCATTACTTCACCAAGGAGTTCATCGAATTCATTGGCACCCGCATCCAGAGCCGCCTCAAGGAACTGCGCGTCAAAAAGCGGGAGAAGGGCCTCAACAAGGAAGATAGACAGCTCAAGGATATGCTGACCCAGTACACCTATGCGGACCTGCCGTACCACATCGAAAAGGTCCGGCGCGGCAAGGAGATCGTCCGCTCGCAGGAATTTTACGAGGTCGACAAGCTGGAGTGGGCGCTCAACGCCTTCCGCGAAGTGATGGAGTTCGTCTCCGCCGCTTACTTCCCGGCCGCCATCAATTTCTATCCAGTCGAAAGTAATCTCAACAAGTACCGGCCGTGGGTGTCGGAGGATTTGTTCGAGGCGCCCAAGGATGAAAACGTCAACATCTACATCGACCTGTGCAGGCAACTGGTGTTCCCCGCTATCGAAAAGGACAAGCCGGAGGTCATCGGTATTTCCATCGGCACACCGGTACAGCTCATGTCCGCAATGACGTTCTGCCAGATGATCCGCGAACAGTACCCGGACATCCACATCACCGTCGGCGGCAACATCACTACGCGCCTCAAGGACGAGATCAGCAAAAATAAGAAATTTTTCGAGAAGGCGTTCCATTCCATGATCTCTTACGAGGGCGAGCACGCCATGGTGGAGCTGGTGCAGGCCCTGGATCAGGACAAGCCTCTATCTGAGGTCTCCAACTTGATCTGGATGGACGACACAGGCACCGTGCAGGTCAACGAAAAGCTGTACACCGAGCGGGTGAACGAACTGCCGATCCCGGATTTTGACGGCCTTCCGTGGGACAAATATTTTGTGCCGGAGAAAATCGTGCCGTACCTGGGCACGCGCGGGTGCTACTGGGGCAAGTGCACGTTCTGCGATCACGGTGCAGGGTACATCGATCAATTTCGCGCCAAACATGCCGATCAAATTCTCGACGAATTAAAGCAGATCAAGGAAAAATACAACGCCAAGCATATTCTGTTCACCGATGAATCGTTTCCGCCCGCCCTGTTCATCAAACTGCCGCCGATGATGATCGAGGCCAACCTTGATATTTACTGGACGACGCTGATCCGTTTCGAGTCGTTGCTCATCGAGCCGGAGGTGTGGGACCTCGCCGCCCAGTCCGGGTGCCGATCGCTTTATTTCGGGTTGGAGTCAGCCAACGAGCGCATCATCAAGCTAGTGCAGAAGGACACCAAGATCGACGTCGCCATCAAGAATCTCAACGAAGCCAAACGGGTGGGGATCTGGAGCCACGTCATGGGATTCTTCGGGTTCCCCAGCGA
Source organism: Nitrospinaceae bacterium (assembly GCA_965237905.1). Lineage (GTDB taxonomy): Bacteria > Nitrospinota > Nitrospinia > Nitrospinales > Nitrospinaceae > SZUA-226. The sequence continues at coordinate 2,552,233 of OZ250172.1, forward strand.
AACCCAGGCGGAAGCGGAAGATACGCGGCGCTTCCTGCTCGATCACAACGACATCATTCATTCGGTGGAAATGTATTTCTTCGTGCTCTATAAAAACGCGCCGGTGTGGAACATGATGGAGGAAACGAAAATCAAAGTGCAGGAAAACCCGGAACACGACCTGGCCCTCGATTATTACTACACGCCGGAGTCGGGCCTCACCATCCCCGAAGCGATGGAACGCTACCAGAATTTCTACCGCGACGATTTCGATCCGTGGGCCCTGCGCGTCAACGCCCGCGAGCATGTGTATTTGTACATCACCCATTTCGGCACCAATAACTTGCCGCAACTCTACGTCAAGAACCACCCCGAATCCCAACACGAACACGCTTTCGAAGCCATGAAATAGGCGGCCAGCCGCCGCCGGCCAGCGTGACGCTGGACCCAACCGGGCAACGCCCGGAGGAAATTTTGCTGACCGTTTACAGCAAGCGATAGTCCCTGGGCGCAAGCGGGTAGTCCCCGTTGGCAATTTCGCTGGTACGGGGACGCCCGGTCCAAAAGTTGTTTCAGCCATCCACCGTTTCCCTTGATTTCTATATAAAAATCAGTGGATTGCCAAAGGGCCTCTTTTAAAGGGGTTGCCAGTTAGAATCCGACCTGTTAGCCTAAGTTATTGAGATATAGAATATTCTGGCCGGACCTCGGCATGGGCTTGGTGTGAAAAAGGGTCTTTGTGGAGCGGTTGGGGATGATTTTCCTGAGAGAATCTATGAGTACAAAAAATGCAGTTTTGGATGAAATGGTCAGCGGCTGGATTGGTTCGCCTCCGCTCGTTTTTCATAAACTGCAGGAAGCCCTGAACGATCCGGATTTGTCCTTTAAGGAGTTTGATGCCATCATCAGCGGCGATCCCAGCCTGACGGCCCGCCTTTTGAAAGTCGCGAACAGCTCCTTTTTCGGTCTGGATACCAAGGTCGAAACCATTTCCCATGCGTTGGGCATCGTCGGGGTCAAACCGTTGATCGAAATGGCCCTGTCCACGGTCATGGTGCAGAAGTTGAAAGGCATCTCCCCGGATATGCTCGACATCCAATCCTTCTGGAAACACAATGTTGCCTGCGGTCTGGCGGCGCGAACGATTGCCCAAGGCCTGGGCAAGGATAATTTGGAAGCCTTTTATACGGCGGGAATGTTGCACGACATTGGGTCCCTGATCATTTATCAGGGAAGTCCCAAAAAGGCCCGGGAAATTTTGACCCGGTGCCGATCCGAAGGATTACTTCAAAGCGATGTGGAGGAAGAGGTGTTCGGGTTCAGCCATGCCCGGGTCGGCGCGCTGATCTTCAAGGAATGGAGCCTTGCCCCCAGTCTGGTCGAAGCCGTGCTCTACCATCACAATCCCTCCCAGGCGGAAAACTTTCCGCTGGAAACGGCAGTCCTCCATGTCGCGGATTTTCTGGTCTACCAGATGAAATATAATCTCGGGGAGGGTTATGCCATTCACCCCTTGGATCCCAGCGTGGTCCAGTTGACGGGTGTGACGAAGGATTCCCTGGACTATATCCGCCAGGCCGTGCATGCCCAAATGGTGGAAACCCTCGACATCTTCACCAAATAAAACTCCTTGCCTCTCGGCACCACCCTCTGCCGTAACTTGACGTCACAAGCCACCCCGAATCCCAACACGAACACGCCTTCGAAGTCATGATGTAGCCCACAACGTGGGCGGATAATTTGCTGATACGTAAAATTATTTAGAATCTTGGCTAAAGAAGAGCCTTCGAAGCTGTGAGTCCATGTCTCGCCTTTGCCAAACTCTATCAAGTATTGACCATATGAATCTATCCTCAGAGACACGCTTTGCAAGGTCGATAGAGGCTTTAAGGATTGATTCCTTTATGGTAATTTCAGGGAGAATGCATAAGATAGCCCATGCCAAACTACCGCCGAATATGTATTCATCCTTCCATTCTTGAAGTGTTTTTTCAAAAAGAATTTCCGCTTCCTCAGAGGAACTTTGGAAATACTCTTCGGCTATTTCTGGTAGTCTCCATTCAATTGGATTTCCATAGTGAGGGCCTAGACCCTTCTCGAGATGAACTCTAAGGTCGCCAACATCGAATCTTAAACTGAGCCCTGCGCTAATTGCAGCCTTGATTAAGCTGGCATCGGGATGACCGGATGATTCCCAGAAGATAAGGGCTTCGTTAAGCAAATCACAAGATGCCTCAGACCCGACCTTCGCAACCGTCTCGGCTGCCACTGATGGCCCGCCCCAAAACTTGGGATCAGGATCGAATATAAGTGCCTTGAAAGCGACTAATTCGTCATCAATTAGGGTGAATGCGGTGAGGGCACTCGCTGCATCACGCCTATCAAAGTAGTCAGCGTTCTTGTCTTGTAAAATTGAAAAAAGGAAGTGTTTTGCTATCAAATCATGAGGGCCTAGATGTTTGGCGGCTTCAATTTGGCAATCGACTGGGAGGTCGCTGGTGAGAAAATTTCGTAACAAAGCCGGAATCTCAGGGACATCTATTGAGCCAAGTGCAGTAACCACACCGGCCTTTTCAAAATCATTTAAAATGTCCTCATGAAGTAGTCTTTTTAGACTTGGGATGGCAGCTTCTTCCCCAATTTTGGCTAAAAGGTGAGCAGCATCCCTCCTAATGTGGCGGATACCTGGATCATAACCAAGTTCTTTTTCGTTTGGCCAATCGCATCTTAAAATTAAGGCTTCAAGGTTTTCGATTGCTTTTTTACGCGGTAGCCATTCAAAGTTTGCAAGCAAATCCTCGTCGTCTCCATGTTTCACAAGTTCTTCTATTACAGTATTAATCTTATCCTCACCAAGTATTTTTACAATGTATTTTCGAGCAGGACCATTAGGTCTTGAGCTTTTTGATTCGGAATATATCATTGGGGTGAGTAAAGCGATCACTTCAGGATGATCGATTTGGGACATTATGTGAATGGCCTTTTCCGAAAGGTAATTGATATTTTCATTTGACAAAATTTCCAAACGTTTTAGAAATTTCTGCCTTATATCAGGGTCTGCGATGGTGGCTCCCGTAGCTAAGCAATTAGCAACTATAAAAAGTGATGTGTGAAGGATATTTTCTTTGTCTGAAAGGAGTTCTTGGACGAAATCCGTAATATCACCAAGTTCAGCATAGAGGAGAATTGCTTCTTGCCAAAAGGCATCGTCTATAACCTGGGTGATACTTAGGTATGCATCATTTTGCGACCGAAGTGCTTTTGCAGCAAGAAAAGCTTGAAAGGATAAGTGTGGAAACGCAAAGTACTCGTCGATAGACCATGAGCGAATAAGGCCGTGTTGGTCTATTAACTCAATAAAAACTTCCTCAGGTGATACAGAAGACAAACCGGCAGAGGACATGTGCTTGCTCAGCACGTGAAGCGCCTCAACACGAGTAAAGACTCCTCGACGTTGTTCGTGAAATGCAAGAGCCAATTCAGATAGAAGGAAGATTGCATTTTCGGTGGTAAGCCCAGGTACTGGAATGCGACGGCTAATTCTTCTAGTCTCGTTCCACTCCTCCAACATTATTTCAATGAATCGTTCATATAATTCCGACATCTTGGAGGGAAACTCCCCCCGACGCAGAAAAACGATACAGGTCAAGGTAAGCAGAAGAGGGTTAGTAGCGAAACTTGGCCATCCTCGTCTACGCAAAGCATCTATCAAAGCATCGGCCTTAATTGGGTATTCAGACAACCATCTGTCTATAAACGTGCGGACGTCTGAAAGCGGTAATGGCCTAACAATGAATTCTTTTAATAATTGTGGCAACAAAGGACGGCAAGTTTGCCATGATTCTCGCCTAGCGCTTACGACAACGGTGTTTTCTGTATGTCGTTCTAGAATTTCAGTTAGATTAGAGCTTATTTTTCTAATAATCGATCGAGCTACCATCGGGTCTGGGTTGTCAAGTTCATCTATTCCGTCTAGGCAAAGAAGCAGTCTTCCTTCAGAAAGTAATGCGTCCAATAGATATCCAGGCGATTCCGTGACACTATAACTCCCAATTTGGTGTGAGATCATTTCCTTGAGGTTGTAGTCTAGAGCGACCATTTTTGCGACCGAGATATAAACCGGAAACCATTGGGAGTCCCCGTAGCAATTTTCTAGGCATAAATGACGCAACATTGATGTCTTCCCTACGCCTGGATCACCGATTAAAGCAATAGCAGTATTATTTCTAAGAAGGCTTGGGAGGGAAAATGCTTGGCAATTCTGCAGTAAATTTTTTTCCAAAGAATTTGGATGGGTACTTTTGTCCATTTCCTTTGAAATAGATTTTGAAAGTATAGAATCTGCCTCGGTTACGCTGATGGGCACGTAATGTTTTTCAAAGTTGAAAATAGTTGGTAGATCGAGGGCCTTGTATGAGCGAAGATCTGTTAGCAATCTAGCAAGATACTTACTTTCCGCCTCCCGCCGAAGTTCATCAAGATCAAACTTTTTAATTTCATGTTTTTCACAAAAAGAAATTATATGGTTGGAAGATAAAATATCTTTAAGAGTCGAAAATTCACTAAAACTAAGCTTGTCTAACTCATATTGTCCAATAAGCGAAGGTTCTCGAAAGTTTTGAACTTGCCATACTTCAAATGTCAATTCGCTCCAGGCGATATAAAACGGTGTAAATAAATTGGTTGAATAAAAACGGGCTTGAAGTTCGGGAGGAAACTTGTCGTCCCGCTTTGCCTCGACTACAAACAAGCTTGTTTTTAAGTTGTGTTCTTTGTTAGCAAAAAATACGCAGTCTCCTTCTGGGTTACGGCCTGGACGGCCAGGCCTATAGCCCGATACTGGGAATTTGATTTCGTAAGAATCATTCTTGTATCCAAGTAGCTCGAAAAAAGGTATGACGACCTTTACAATGAGGTCGTCTTCAGAACCGAAATTGGTATGCGCCAGCTTACTAACCTTGTCAAAATCGTTAGGCAAAGTTTAAATCCTTAATAGCGATGGGGTTTGGATGGTAAAAAGAATCAGAAAGAATCTTTGGTCACGTTCTTTATTCTTTTGAAATGCTCCTCTAAAGCCTTTCTAGTAGTAGTTTCCCCAAATTTAGCATAAAAATCTGTTGTAAAGGATAAAGACTCTGCTTGGCTACTTCTTTTCGGCGAGGAAGACGGTAACGTCGGGATGGACCCCGGTTTTCCGGACACATTGGCTGAAAAATTATAAATAAATCTAGTTTCGTCTCTTAATTTTTAGGAAAAAGGAAGGGTAATATCTTTCTAAATCCGCTTTTAGGTCGATACTTTATGTTTTCATGTATTGAAATGGATTTAAGTATCGAACGGCATACGGAAGCGAATTTTTTTGCGTCTTCTTCGAGAAAATAACAATGCACTCCCACGATGCCGGTTTCTGTAGGATGTATATTTGAAATCCCTTTTACTGATCCCTGACCCTTTATTGTCATGTTTGCAAACAGCCAATAAGCATTAATCTTTTCATCATATACCGCATTGCTCAAACGAGTAGAATTTTTTAAAACAAGCTCAGAAAAATCACTTTCGAGATCATCAATAAAGTCCTGGTTGAGTTTCATACTCTTTGATTTTAATAATTCCTCTTCTGGAATCCGACCCGTTTGTTCCTTTTGAATCAATATATATGGGTAATCAATTTGATTTTGGTTTTGGTCTAATTGATAAGCATCCACATAATTTACTTGCTTAGCCACTTCGCTCATTTGGCGCATTGCGTTTACGGTTAAATCAAGCAGTTCAGAAGAGACCTTTACCCAATTATCAGGAGTTGAGAGCGAAATAGATGCCTCTTGGCTATCAAACCTTTTTTCGGCGCTGGAGGTTGCAGGAGATAAAATAAGAAGAAAAACGATATTCCAAATTACAATTCTCATCTTCCTCAAGCCTCCTTCTTATTATTTGAAGCAATACACTCACTATGAATCAACTTCCTATCGTAGCACAGGATGTTGACTTTTCGGTATCAGGGTAAGGGTTGGGCCGGGCGGTTTATAAGTTCCCGCAGCTCTGTTTCCTGTTTTATCTCTCCAGGGTTTACTTCTTTTCGGCGAGGAAGACGGTGACGTCGGGGTGGACCTGATTTTCAGGGCACATTTTGAGATGTTGCTGGAAGAACGGCATGTCGATCACAGGATCGTTGTCGCGGCTGTGCAATTCGTAATGCTCGAACAAACCCCGCAGAGGGCCGGGTCCGCACAGGAACAACATCCCCCCCGGTTTCAACGCGTCGACCAGCGATTTCAACATGGCTTCGCACGCTTCCCGTTCCTGATGGAACACGAACGGTATCCATTTGTAGATCATCCCGTAGGTTTGCTGGTAGGCGTCGTCCACATGTTCGGCTTCGCTTAAAAATTTGACGCGTTTCAGGTTGTCCAGTTGCTGGCGTCCGGCGGCGAAGTTCCACAACTGCTGGGCGTTCTTCGCGGCAAATTCGGGATCGCCGTACAGCACGGTGACGGCGCGGTCCTGCGTGCAGTCGACGCAACCCGAGATGACACTGTCGAAGGTATGGACGAGTACCGAATCGACCGCCTCCAGCTTGTCCTCCATATCCTCGTGGCTTTCCATATAGTGAAATATCTGGTCCAGCACCATCGGTTGCAGAGACGCCTCGTCGATCAACGCCTCGCCCTCCGGGTAGAAGGGGACGGTGAACAGGATTTTGACCGAGTCGGTCTCCGGCACACTGTCGCCGAAAAAGTGTTGCCAGCCAAACGGGGCGGCAGGAGGGACTTTTGCCGGGGTCTGATCGGTGACGTGCCATTGCCCGGCGATGGGTACCTTCTGCTGTGCCGCCGCGTCGTGGAGGACGATCTGACCGTCGGTTACCGACATGTAGCGCTGGCAGGAGCCGTAGCCGCCGCGCGCGGTGTTGATGTAGGGGATGCCGATCGGGTCGTCGTACAACGTCAGTTTATAAAGATAGCCGTCCTGCACGGTGAGGCTCAGCGACGGCACTTCGCTGAAATAACGCCACGGCGGATCGGACCGAGGGGTCCACTCGATTTCGTGCGAGCGATCGGTGTCCATGAACACGTCGAGGGTATTTTCTCCTGCCAGTTCTTTCGGCGTGAAGAACGCCGAGAAGATATTGAACGCTTCTTTCGAAGGGTAGGTGGGGAGTCCCCGGTAACGCAGGGGCGGCAAAGGCGTTTCCCGCGACTGGTCCTCGAACAGGCCCCAGATGAACTCGAACACCGCACCGCCGCTTCCCGGAAGCGTCGATTGAAACAACTCGACCACGGGTATCAAATCCAGTTTTTCCCACTGCACGCCGAACATGAAACTGACGAACACCGGGTTTTCGAACGTGCCGTCGGGGAGCACGTACAGGCCATCCTTGTACAAGTTGACGTCGTATTCGCCTTCGGCGGTGAGCACAAAATTTTCGTCTTTATAAAAATATTGAACCTCCGAGAACGGCACCTGCCAGGCCTGCGCCGCGCCCTGGCGCAGTTGGTCGAGGGGCATGGTTTCCCATCCCGGCTGGCCCTTGATATTGATGTGGGTGGAGAATTTTTTGGCGCGGGGTTTGATGCCGACCCACTGTTTGCAGTCGAGTTGGCAACGCGCCTGCTTCAGCTTGATCTCGTGGGTCGCTTCGTCAGCCTCCCATTCCGCTTCGTGGAGGGGATTCCCCTCCGGATCAGTCATCAGGAACCGTCTGCCGAAGGTGTTGTAGAACACGACGTGGCCGGTCGGGTAGATTTTGACGCGGATATTGGCGGGCGTCGGTTTATCGCCGTCGAACCACAGCGTGGACCCATCCTTCGTCTCACTTTTGAGGCGGGTCAACGGCTCCTGGAGGATGGCCGCCATCCGCTCATTCGCGGGAAAGCAAAGGTTTTCCTTGCGTGTGAGAGCCTCAATCAGCTGGTCCTTGTTCATCAGCAAAAAAACCCTTGAAAACGGTGATATTAGAACGAAGAGGGATTATAGGGAGCCGGTCGGAAACTGTCAAATGAACCTTAGGTTGACAGTGCCGTCTTCGGAACATATAATCCACAGAGAATCCTGATAAAAATCAGTTTGTTAGATAATTTGAGGGCCATTTCCCGGCCCCTATTTTTTAGGGGTTTATACCCTTTTTGTATTAGAGAGAGACGTTCATGGAAAAACAATCGACCGGCAGTGCCAATGACGAGAGCAAGAAGTATGAGCAGATGGCTTACACCAGCCTTCAGAAAAAAGATTTCAAGGAAGCGGAAACGAACTTCCTGACGGCCCTCAAGCATATGGAGGATTCGGGCGACGAAACCGGGCAGGCGTATACCCTCGGCAACCTCGGCAACATCTCTTTTCAGCGGCGTCGGTGGGACGAGGCCCGGGACTACTACGAAAAATCCCTCACATTGATGGAAAAGCTGAAAGATGAAAGAGGCATTGAAAGCTCCCTCGGCAACCTCGGCAACGTGAGTTTTTACCAGGGTGAGCTGGACGTCGCGCAGGAAAATTATGTGAAGGCCCTCAAGCTGGTCGAGCAGAGCCAGAACCTGAATGGTCAAATCCAATACAACGAAAATCTCGGCAACATTGCATTGCAGAAAAGAGATTTCCAGGTGGCCGAGCAGCATTTTGAAGCGGTCAGGACGTTCCTGATGTCGGAGAAGGAAGACGCCGAGCGCATTGCTGTGGTGGAAGAGAAAATCAAATCCATCAAAAAACAGCCGGAGTATCTCGAAGCGAAGGAAAAGGATGCGCAGGGTGAAATCGACCAACTGACCCAGGACAAGCGCCATTCCGATCTCATCAAGAAATATCAGGAACTGGAGGAGATGTTCTACGAGGCGAAACGCTTCGACAAGGTGATCGAGATCAACCGCAAGATCATCGGCGTGCTGGAGGAAATGAACGACGCGGCGTCGATTGCCATCTGCCACGCCAACCTGGGGAGCACACTGTTGCAGGAAGGATTGGGCGGCAAGCCGGAGCTGTTGGACCAGGCAGAAACAAATTTCAAACAAGCGCTGGAGTTCGTTGAAAAGCAGAATGACCAGCGCCGTCAAGCCTACCTTCTCGGAAACCTCGGTATTTTATATCTCCATAAAAAAGACTTCGACCAGTCGTACGACTATTACAACCGCTCGCTGAAGATTATGACCGAGATGGGTGACGAGCTGGGGGAGGCCCGCAGTTACGCCAACCTGGGGAAAATCGAATCTCTCAAGAAAAACTGGGACGCGGCGGCGGAGCAATATGGCAAATCCCTGCAGATCATGGAAAAACTCCAGAACCGGCCCGGTATGGCCCAGCAGAACGAGGCCTTGGGCGAGGTCTTTCTACAAAAGGAGAATTTTGAGGAGGCGGAAAAATTTCTGCAAAACGCCAACGCCATGTACGAAGCCCTGAAAGACCCGCAGGGTGTCCGGATCGTTCAAGACAAATTGCTCTACCTCATCAGCCATCCCGAGACCATCCAGAAGCGTAAGGAAGAAATCGAGGCCGAACTCAAAAAACCGGAAGTGGAGAAAGATAACGCCAAAAAGATCTCGCTGTTGACCGATCTCGGGAACACGTTTTTCCTGGGGAATCAACTCGATGATGCGCGGGACGCTTTGGAAAGAGTTTTGAAAATCCAGGAAGAGACCGGCGACAAGAGCGGTATGAGTTCCACCTGCGGCAACCTGGGGAGCATCCTGTCGGAAGGGGAAAGCTGGGAGGCGTCGGATCAATATTATGAAAAAGCCATAGCGCTTCGCGAGGAGTTGAGTTCCGATGCCACCGCTCTGCTGGAATTGTACGGCAACCGTGCCATTGTGCTGATCCACCTGAACAAGCTGGACAAAGCGGAAAAGCTGTTGAAGCAATCCCTCAAGATCAACGAAAAGACCGGGAGCGGAAGGGGCTTGCTCAGCGATTACCGAAATCTGGGCAACCTCAATCTGCAGAAGCGGGACTGGGCCGGGGCCGAGCAGTTTTACAAGAAATCGCTCGACCTCAACACCAAGGTCAAAAACCAGCAGGAAATGGCGGAAGATTACCGGAACCTGTTCAACCTGTACGTGCACAACGAGAATTGGAACGAGGCGGAGAAGTATTGCCAACAAGCCCTGGACATTGCCGAGGAACTGCAGGATCTTCGGAATGCCTGCCAGGACATCCGCAGTTTAGCGAAGATTTATAACGAGAAGAAGGACCGTTCCAAGGTGGAGCCCTATTACAAGATGGCGCTGGAACGATCGCAGAAGCTGGATGATCCGCGGGAAATCGCCATCGACCTCAGAAACCTCGGCGCGCTTTATCTGGAAAAGGGATACACCGAAAAAGCCGAAGAGTATTACAAGCAGGCGTTGGGCATTTCCGAAGAGTTGGGAGACCCCAAGGAGATGGCGGAAGATTTTCGCAATATGGGGAATTATCATTTTCGGCGGGGCCAATCAGAGTATGCAGAGGAATATTATAAAAAAGCTCTGGATTACACGCTGAAGGTGGGCGATGCGTCCGGTTCGGCCAAGGATTATACCTTTATGGGCAACCTCAAGTTCAGGGGGAAGAAATTCGATGAGGCCGAGGAGTATTTCCAAAAAGCCGCCGGTATCTTTAATGACAAAAAGAACTTCGTCAATCTGGTGCAGTTGTACATGACCGTAGCTCGGATGAACCTGGCCGAGTCGCTCAAGGATCCCTGTGAAAGTTACCTGAACCGGGCGGAAGAAGTGGCCCAACTGCTGGGGAATCCTGAAAAGTTGACGAGTTCCATTGAAGAAATGCGGAAGACGGTCGAGAGGATCGATAAAATTTAATCAGGTAAGGTATTGACAAGGTTGAGGTTGTTGTTTTTGCGGCGAATCACGAATTTTACGGATACCGGTGTTTTCCCGAAAAGTGGAAGAACCCTTTTAAAAATAATTTTTTCACACCCGGAATCAGGGCTGAAAGTCTTGACAAGGGCGGGGTCATTCTATAAGTTTCAAGTATCCCCTTTTGAGGGAAACCTTATAATCCTTTAGTTGTAAGAATTTATTCCGATAGTTATCCAATCTTATGAAAATCAACTACAGTCCCCAATTGATGGAAGAAGCGGTTTTCCGGCACCTGAACCATTTGGAACGTTCCGGAATGCGAGCCGATTACGACGAATACCATTCCCTGGCCGATCCCATTTATGAAATACCGGAAGATGACCGCGAAGAGGCTTTTGCCAAGGTCAATGAACTGTTTTTCCGTGAAAAGCTGGAATTGGGCGACCACGTCCTACGATCATTAGAAGCCTGCGGATTGATCCCCAAACGGCAGAAAAGCCCCAAAAAGGCTCTCGCGCCCGCGGGCGAAAGTGCCGGGGAAAGCGGCGTGGCCGTGGCGGAGGGTGATGAAGGATCGAGCGAAGATTCGGAAGAGACGGACACCGAAGTGGAATCTTCTGAAGAGACACCCGAGGCGGAACTGATAGAAACTCTGGACGACACGTCGGCGCCCGTTGCTGAAGACCAATCGGAGGTCCAGTATGAGGAAGAGGAGCGAACGTTCGAGGAAAAAATCAAGGAGATCACGATCAAGCGCGCCATCAACAAGGTGGATGAAGGGTCCAACGTGCTGAATCGGGTTTCCGGTCTGCCGGTGATCGAAATGCGTGTGCTGGCCAGCCGCTTCGCCAATCCGGAGGAGATGGAAGAACTGGGGTCCTTTTTGATTCACGAGTTCATGCACGCGCGGGACATGATGGATCCGGCATTCGATTACGAAGACGCCTTCATTCCCGGTAACCCGTCGATGAAAAACCTGATCACAGCGCGGTTCCGCCTGCTGTGGAATATTTTCGTCGATTCGCGCCTGGCCCGGAAAAAAATCCAGTCCGTCATGACCAAGGAAGCGCGTTACCGTGAATTCGACAATTATTACCGGAAGATTCCCGAACAGCAAAGGCGCGGAATTTTTGAGGGCCTGTGGGAAACGGAAAAGCTGAGCCACGAGGAATTACTGTCGATGGCCACCGACCTGGAAACTCTGATCAGTACGTATATCGATTACTCGGAGGAGTTTACCGAGGAAGATCAAGAGTATATCCATCTGCAGGGGTCGCCCTGTCCGTTGTGCAAATTTCCGACGTACAACTGGGTGGATGATCCGGAAAGCGTATGCGATGAAATGGTTATCGAGGCCATTCAGATCGATTTCCCGGATTGGGAAAGCAAGGATGGTGGTTGTGACCGATGTATCGAGGTTTACGAGTTGAGAGCCGGAACCTCTTGATTTTTTTAAAGTTTGTGATAGTTTGAGTAATTAAAATTTCCTTTCGGCTTAAATTAAATTAAACTTGTGGGCCGGACCGCAAGACGGGTTCTGGGGGGTTTGCAAGGCTTGAGGTTTTAAACGGAGATTGGGCCGTGTGTCGGCCTGACTATTATTTTTAGGGAGAGTCCCATGTCCGAAGTGAGCGAAGTAAAAAATCAAGACCCGATTATGGTGAAGTTTGGTGAAACGGGATCTGTGGAAGATTGCAAGGAGCAGAGAATTTCCATGCAGTTGGCCCGCGGCCGGATTTATGACATTCTATCCAACGCGTTCAGTTATCCGTGGAACCGGAAGTTCTTTCGGCCCAAGTCCCTATTGGAGCCGTTCGATGTGGCTCTGTTGGATGAGGAAGACTGGGGCAGAGTTAAGGAAATGATCGGACGCTTTGGCAAGTACCTCCCAAAAATGGCTTTGAAGCAAGTGCAACAGGAATATGTCCGTGTTTTCGGACACGCGGTTTCCCAGGAATGTCCTCCTTACGAAATGCAGTACGGAACCGAGGGCGGAATTCAGTCCCAGACCGATGTTTTGATCCAGCTCGGCGGTTTTTATGAAACGTTCGGATTTGAGTTTCCCAAAAGCCGCGGCAAGGAACGAGTTGATCATATTTCCGTGGAACTCTCCTTTTTGTCGTATCTGTGTTTCCGGGAAGCCTATGGCATCACCAACGGCCACGATGAGAAGAAAATCGCCGTGGTGCGTTCCACCGCCAAGAAATTTCTCCGCAACCATATCGGACGCTGGACTCCCTTGTTCTGCATTTTTACAGCGCGCAAGGCGGAGCGGGGTATGTACAAAGACATCATCGACATTCTGTCACTGATGGTGCAAAACGAGTGTTCCTTGCTGGATGTGAAGCCCATCAAGGTCGAAGAACCGGAGTATCGATCTCTTTCCTACAGTATGGAGAACGATTTGGTCGCCAACGCTCCAGCCGAATGTGAACCGATCAAATAACCTGCCTCTACTGATTAAAATCAGGTTCCCCTCCAAAACGGGATCCGGATAGTGGCTCATTGCAAAACCTTTGTTGTAGTTTTACTTGCCCTATCGGGAAGGGTTCCTGCCATTTCCGTCAGTGCCATGACTATTGAAGCGGTCCGTGTTCCCAGCAAAATACCGGTCAATCCCTCTCATCCCATCCGGTTTCTATATTCTGCAATATTAAATTCGACAGCCCGGCTCATATTGCCCTAACCTTTCCTAACAAAAGGGTTTATAGCGGTAATCCCTCCAGTCTTTTCGGGTCGGATTTTTTTAAAACCTAAAATCGCTTTCCCGCATCTTAATTAATGTAGTATTTGTGTCTTGTATTGCTTTTCAACATCAACAGCGCCCCACGGAATTTTGAATGGGGCTTAAATTGCCTTATTTTTTGCAAGTTCATCTTGATATATATAGAGCGGCAGTGGTGCGCTCAAAGGTTTTGAATCAATAACAAAATTGAGTTATTGGGTTGAAAATGCTTTAAACAGAAAAAAGTTTTTCGCCGGGAAGGTATTCAAACCTTTTTACCTGGATGAACCCAGATAAAGAATAAGGCGTTCCTTGCCTTATGTTTGTATTTGATCCTTTGAATCAGGGGCTGGAGCTTCTGGCAAAAAGGGATTTACAAAATGCCGAATCTCTGTTCCTTAAGGTCATCAACGATCCTTATGTCCAGACGGATGATCTCGATCGCGCCCGTACCTATCTGAATGATATACGGTCCTGCCAGACGGGCAACAAGACCCTGGACTTCAATCAGTATAAAAAACTGTCCAGGAAAACGATTGTCTCCCTGGATATGGTTGATGATTTACTGTCCTCGATTTATTTTTCTCCCAGCCAAGCCTACGCAGACTTCGACCGCGAAATTCAGGAGAAGTCCCACTCCATTATCAGCCGCCTCAAGCAAATCAAGATCCGGGATATCGGAGCGAGAGACGATCTGTTTCAAAAAATCGAAAAGAACGGCATGCAGGTCATAAAGAAAAAGCTGTCTGCCGGAAAATCCAACGGCGGTTCGGGAGGTTTCGATCTTCACCGCTGGAAAACGATTTACCGCAAATTCATCGAAACCATCAATCCGGTTTTACTGGAGCGGCATCTCGAGCTTTTGGATTATATTCTGGTCACCGGGGAAATTGAAATGCTGGATGATCCCAAGTTGACGGCCTTGACTCCCAAGTACCGGTGGATCATAGAATCCACTCTGAAATCCAAATGGTATCTGCTCCGCAGTTATTTTTTCAAAGCCCGGTCGGAAATTGAGGGGCAATTCAGCAAAAAGGAAGGAACCCGCAAGTATTGGGAGGAAGTGAAATACAAGAAAATCAAGATATTCGAAATGTGCGGATTCCAGGAAAAAAATATCCAGAAATTTTTGTATATCGACAAATTAAACTATAAAACCCTCCACGATATTTATGAATTTGCCCATAATCTGAATCTGGATTTAACTCCCCGGGATGTAAGTCTGGCCTTGCGCGGCGTGGATAAGGCCAAAGATCATATCAAAGAACGTGGCGGCTACCTGATGGGAAGCCGAAAGGACTTCCAGGGCCGGCTGATCGAACTCGGTTTCGATCCTGAGAATTCCTACCAAATTGCCCGCCAAGCTAAAAAAGCCAGCAACCATCAGATTGCCGAATCCTACGCGCAGGCCCTGCAGGTGGCCCGGAACGAAATTTACTGGTACCGGGTTCCACCGCAAAATACGAACCTGCGAAGAGATATTGAAGAACAATGTTGCAAGCATTTGAGCACGGTGCGCATTCATCTGTTCGATCGTGGCCGTTTGAACAAATTACTTCTGCAAAATGGCAAGCCTCTGATCCGGAAATACCTTGTCCAGGCTTATGGGGAGGATGTGGTGGACCTTCATTGCTATTTCCGGCTCGAAACCATCCATCAGTATTACAAACTTAAATTCTTCCAATATCACAGGGATAGCCTGCCCAGCGTTTCGGAATTGATTAAAATCAGCCGAAAAGATTTCCAGCCGATGCTGATCGAAGGTTTTAACGCTTTCGTGAAGAAAAGACGGCTGAACATCCCGGAGTCATTGATGCGGGAGTTAAAAGAACATGCTTCCGTCACGGAATGGGAGGATGCCCACACCACTCCGGAAGAAAAGTTTTTACTGCGTTGCTGGTTTTTGATGGACCATGGGGTGTCGATCACACAGGGCTTGGTTCTTAAGGGAGTGTTGAGTTCCGGGTCGGACGTGTGGGATTTCCTGAAGAGTCAGGAGTCGGAGTGTAAAATCTGATTCAGACGGCTTTGCATATCCTTTAAAGGCATCAGATCGCCTTTCTTGGAAGCCGCTTCGATGCCCTTTTTATAAACATCCGCCGCTTCTTCCTTCCGCGAAAGCTTCTCCAGCGTTTTTCCCAGCGCCAGATAGGCCGCCGAGTGATCCCGGTAGTGTTCCACCACCGTTTTCAGCGGACCCAGGGCTTCCTCATACTTGCCCGTGTCGAGATAGATGGAACCCAAACCGAAGTTAGCCACTTGGTCGACGGGATCGATTTCCAGCACCTTGTGGAACATTTCCACCTGCCGTTCCCGCTCCTCTTTTTCCTGCACGGTTTGCTTTGCCCGCGTCTTCTTCGCCTGATTTTCCTCGACCAGTTTTTCGAACTGGATCGCCGTGGCCTCGCCCTTTTCCATTTCGGCATCTTCAATGCGGCCCTGTTGCATGTAATAAATGGAAAGATTGGTGTGCGCCATGATTTCCTGCGGATCGATTTCCGCCAGCCGTTTCATCAACGCGATAGCCTCGTCCAGTTTGTTTTGCTTGGACAACATAACCCCCAACGCTTCGTATCCGGGCGCGTACTTGGGATCGAGGGCGATGGCTTCGCGCAACAGGGCGATGGGAACGTCCAGGTTCTCCTCCTTTTTGAACCGGGTCAGCGCTTGTTGATGGAGCTGTTTGGCGCGCTCGGTTTTGCCGGCAGTCTGATAAAACGGGAGCAGGCAGGTGGTGATAGTCGCCGGTGCGTCGTTCAGCGTAACCTCGTAGGTTTGGTCGGGACTGCGGAAATCCTTTTGCAGGTAGGCAAGTGCAATCACCTTGCCCAATGAGGGCGAATAAACCGAACTTTTAACCACGCCAATTTTTTTTGTTTTTATTTTGATGGTGGCATCCATGACAGGTGGCGCATCTCCATCGAGAATGATTCCCATAAGCGCGAACGCCGGTGAACCGTAGGTTTTGATGCGGGCGATCACTTCCTGTCCGATATAACAACCCTTGTGATAACTGACAGAGGTGTGTTCCAGCCCCGTTTCGGGAAGGATGTGGGTTTTGTCCATGTCCCGGCCGTAAACGGGAAGGCCCGCTTCGATTCTCAGGGTTTCACGGGCTTCTGTGCCGATCGGAACCAGGCCCACCGATTCGCCCGCTTGATGCAGGGCCTGGAGCAGGTCTGCTTTGCGGTCGGCGGAACATGCCAGGATATAACCTTCCTCACCGGTCAAGCTTTTACAGATTACCCAGGTTTCTATTCCATCAATGCTGGCCGTGAAAATATCGTTGGTGTTGTGGAGGCTGACGGCGGACTCGGTCAGGCGTTCCAGCACCACCGGACTTTTCGGGCCCTGTAGAGCCACCAGAAAATTAAAAGGCGTTTCGGTGTTCCACACCAGATCTTCCCGGAAATGATATTCCTCCAATTGATTGATCAGCGTATCCCGCTGGTGGGTTTCAAGGAGGACAAGCGCCGTGGTGTCCGAAGTTTTGTGCAGGGAGAAATTGCCCAGCAGGCGCGCTTTGCGGTCGACCAGTGCGTTGCCCAGGCCGGCCCCTATGGCCAGATTGAGAACGTCGTTAGTGGTCTGGGATTGAAGAAATGAAAAAGTGTCCTTGCCCGCCGCTTCCACCAGACAGAAGTCCTCTAGTAGAAAATAAACACAACCCTCGCGGGCCTGCTGGTGTTCTTCTGTAAGCGTGGTTACCGTCATCGGCCAATTTCCATTGGGATAGGGGAGGGTATCTCCCGGTTCAGAAATTAAAAAAGCGCACCGGCGAAATCACCGGATGCGCTGAAAACGAGTCCAAGGTTTTGGGGTCAAGTCAGAGAAAACGACTCTCCACAACCGCAGGTGGACTTGGCGTTGGGGTTGACGAACACAAACCCTTTTCCCTGCAGACCTCCCTGATAATCCAACTCCATCCCTTTCAGGTAGATCAGGCTTTTGGGGTCCATGAACACCTGGAATCCCTCGTGATCGATCACGGTATCGCCGTCATCTTTCGGGGTGAATCCGAGGTCGTAGGAGAGACCGGAACAGCCGCCCCCCTTGACGCCGAGGCGTAACCCGATGCCGGGTTTGTTATCCTGCGCGATGAGTTTTTTTACCTCTTCCGAGGCAATGGGCGTAATGGCAACGAATTGTTGTGTATCGGGCATTGAAGGCTCCCTGCAAATCAATAAGGTTTAACTGTTATTTAGATACCAAAATGGCCATTTAGTTTCATTATTATACCGGAAATTTTCAGAGTCTGTCAAACATTGTGCCTGTGCCTCTATCTGGAGGATATCTTATAACTAATTGAAAAATAATGCTTTAGAAATATCCTTCTGGAGGGGGATTGTATGATATATTCCAGAAGAGCCAAAAAAGTTAAAACCTTTCGGGATCGCTTGAATCTTAATGCTTTGAATTTAAGCTGTCAAAGAGAAAGGTAAGCAAATGATCAGAATTCCGGACTTGATCGAATTGGTCCAAGCGAAAATTCCTGATGCGGAAGTCAACGCCATGGACAAAACAGGGATGAGCGACCACTTTATTATCCATGTCGTTTCCAAGGAATTTGATGGAAAGAACGTCATGGAGCGTCACCGAATGGTTCAGGGTTGCCTGACCGATGCTATGAAAGATGGACGAATCCACGCGGCGGAAATCAAAACGGATGTTCCCGCGTAAATAAAATAATAACTTAAATCATATACAATGCTTTTTTAAGGAGTTGCCAATGTCTGCCATTGAAGATGAAATCAAAAGTGAAATTGCCGAACATAAAATTATAATTTATGGGAAAGGCACCAAATCCGCACCGCAATGCGGTTTCACGGTGGAGACCATACAGTTTTTCAACAAGTACGGATATCCCTTCGAAGTGGTCAATTGCCTCGAAAATATGCAGAAGCGGGAAGCCCTCAGCCAAATGACCAACTGGCCTACGCTTCCGAAAGTATTCATCAACGGGGATTTTTACGGCGATACCGATATCCTCGATGAAATGGAAACCAAGGGGGAAGTCGAACCCTTGCTGAAAAAAGCTTTCGGCGACGCGTAAGGTACTGCTCCTTTTTAACCTCTTGCAAAGAAGGTTTTATGGCTGACAAACTGGAAGTGGGGGACCGTGCGCCCAATTTCGAGCTACCCGCGGTGTATGGTTACAAGGCCGGGGCCACCAGCCCCTCCGCTGAAGAAGGGGTGACCGTCAAACTCAAAGAATTAGAAGGTAAAAATTGGGTTGTCCTCGCCTTTTATGTGTTTGACGCCAGCCCGGAAGATACCCGGTCGATGGTCTGTTTCAACGAGTGGAACCGCAAGTTTCGCACCAAGGAAGTCGAGCTGTTTGGAATCAGTTGGAACGGCGTACAATCCCACCGCCAGTTCATCGAAATTTACCAACTCGGATTTACCCTGCTGGCCGACGAGCATAAAAAAGTCAGTGAACTGTATGGGTTAAATGAGGAGGTGGAAGATTTGGGGCAGATGGTCAAGCGCATTCACCGGACCACGTTTGTGATCGACAAAACCGGAATGATCCGCGCGATATGGGACAACATCGAAGACCTGCGCGAACATCCCCGGGAAGTCTGGGAATTCATCCAGAAAGAAAAGGCTGGCAAGTAACCGGACCCGGTTTGTGAGTTATCCCGCCTGGCAAGTATTCTCACTTTCCCCTTGCCGAGTTTGATGGCTCTCGTAATTTTTGCAGATAATATCGCGAAGGGCGCGGAGCACGTTTTCTTCCTTGTCGTCCATAACCGCCTGGCTGGATATGGGCGGTGAGATGATGATTTGAATCCGTCCGGGTCTGATAATCCCACTGCCTTTTTTAATGATGCTCCCCGTTCCCAATAGGGTGACCGGTACCAGTGGCGCGCCGGACCGAACCGAAAGCAAGAGACTGCCTTTTTTAAACGGGCCGATTGTGCCATCCTCTGACCGCGTTCCTTCCGGAAAAATCACGATGGAATTTCCCGCCTTTAATTTTTCAATCGTTGCCAGAAAAGCCTGATAGGATTTTTTGCGGTTGCTCCGGTCCACGGGGATGTAACCCGATGCCGCTATCGACCACCCCACGAAAGGAATTTTAAACAAACTGGATTTGGCCATCCATCGAATCTGCACCGGCAAAAACCCGGAGAGGGCGAAGATGTCGAAAAAGCCCTGGTGGTTGGCGATAAAAATCTGAGCCTGATCCTGTCTGATATGTTCCAGGCCTTCAACATCCACCTTGATTCCGTTGAAGACGCACAGCCAGCGTCCCCATAAGCTGGAAACTTTGTGCGAGAGATTGTTCGAGGAATCAAACAACCGTGCCAGAACCGCCAGCGTTCCCAATACAATCGAAAGAAGGATGATGACGATCCAAAACTTGGTGGTATGATAGGCCGCTTTGATCATTTTATGTCGGGGAAACAGAGTTGTCCGATATGTGACAGGGTTCGTCTTGTCGAGTGCCATCCCCTTGCAGGAAGGGTTGGTCTGGGGTCCGGCGGGTCATCATACTGTCGGTACTATTGCGGAAATGAATCTGGATCCCCCAAGTCCTGAAAACCATTCGAACGGAGTTTAACATAAATCATCTGGCAAATGTCGCCACCTGAGCCGATACAATCAAGAGAAACGACTCCAAGCCGGATGTTTTACATTTGGCGGGAATGCTCAACCGGTTATTGAAAAACTAAATCAACTTGGAAAGGGAATCATGACGGAAGCCAGTCCTCTTTATTTCAAACAACTGTTGTGCGGGGTGGACGTGGGCCAGACCGATGCCTCGGCCCGCTCCATGGCCAATTTTATTTACCTGATCGGCGACCGGGAAACGCGGGAGTGCGTGGTGGTGGACCCCGCCTGGGATGTCGAAGGCCTCCTGAAAATCATCGAGGCGGAAGGGATGAAGCTCACCGGGGTACTGGTGACGCACTATCATCCGGATCATGTCGGCGGACAAATCTTCGGCATGGACATCCTGGGCCTGCCGCAATTGATGGAAACCCATCCGGTTCCCATTTATGTGAATAAACACGAGGCGGATGGCTTGCGCCAGGTCACAGGCGTTTCGCTTTCGGATATGAAACAGGTGGATAGTGAAGAGCGGATGAAAGTGGGTTCCGTCGATATTTCGTTTTTGCACACGCCCGGCCACACGCCGGGTTCCCAATGTTTCCGGGTCGAGGATTATCTGGTGGCGGGCGATACGCTGTTTCTGCAGGGATGCGGGCGGGTGGACTTGCCGGGGGGCAATAGCGAGGAAATGTACCATACCTTGACCCGTCGCCTGGCTAAAATTCAAGATGAAATTATTCTGTACCCCGGCCACAACTACGGCGGTAACGGCTCGGCTCCCCTGGGTGAAGTCCGCGAATCCAATTCCTATCTGCAGATCAACAGTCTGGCAGAATGGCGCATGATGATGGGGTGAAACGCTCGCTTATAAGGCCGTTCCGAGGTTTGTTAGAAATTGGTTTGATGGATTGATTTGACCCCTGCATCATGTTAAAAGACATCCATAAACTCTTCCTGACACTTGGTGGGAAGGTGACGGGATGTTGGAATGACCTGAAGTCAAACCCTTATCAAGGTTATTATCCCTTAATACATTTGAAGGAAAAACTATGAGATCCATTTTTTCAATGTTCGCTAAGTCGCCGTTTAAACCTTTGGCGAGCCATATGGACAAGGTGCAGGCCTGTGTGGACCAGATCAAGCCGTTATTTGCCGCCCAACTTGCAGGGGATTACGACCAGGTTCAGAAAATTTCAGAAAAAATTATCCAGTTGGAATACGAGGCGGACAAGATCAAGAATGATATTCGTGATCATTTACCGCAAAGTATGTTTCTGGCTGTCGACAAACGCGATTTCACTCAATTGCTATCGGCGCAAGATGATATTGCCGACTCCACCGAAGACCTGGCGGTCATTCTCCGCATCCGTCATTTGGCGAATCCTCCGGAACTCAAGGACCCCTTGAACGAACTGGTCGATCATATAGTGATGAGCGCTTACAGTGCTTGCGACTTGATCCGTGAGCTTGAAAATCTTTTGGAAGCTTCCTTTGGAGGGGCTGAGGCCGAAAAGGTGGAAAAGGCCTGTCATCAATTGGCGACTTACGAATGGGAGGCGGATAAAAAACAGTTTATCCTCGCCCAAAAATTGTTTGCGCTGGATGAGTCCCTGTCCGCTGCCGACTTGTTGCTTTGGAATGAAGTGAGTAAAAAATTGGGTGCTGTGGCTGACAAGTCGGAACAAATTGGGAAAACCTTGAGAATTTTTCTTGCCAAATAAATAACCCCGTCTTTCTGAATTTTTCCTGGAGCTTCTTTTGGATTTAGAGACCATCCTTCTCTGGTTTGGTATCCTCGCCTGTGTCTACATGGCCTGTAACATTGGTGCCAATGATGTAGCTAATGCCATGGGCACCAGCGTCGGCGCCAAAAGCCTCACCTTTCGACAGGCCGTTCTTGTTGCCGCGGTGGCCGAATTTGCCGGAGCGGTATTCGTTGGTGGCCATGTTTCTGATACCGTGCGCAAGGGCATGATCGACCCCAATCTGTTTGGCGATATGCCGATGCATCTGGTTTACGGAATGATTTCGGCATTGGTCGCGGCTTCAATCTGGTTGCATATAGCCAGTTCCCTGGGTTGGCCGGTTTCCACGACCCATTCCATTGTCGGTGCCGTGGTCGGGTTCGGCTTTATCGCAGGAGGAGCTGAAGCCGTCAACTGGGGCAAGGTGGGGTCCGTTGTCATGAGTTGGATTGTGTCCCCGTTGATGGGCGGATTGGTAGCCTATGGGGTATTCCGGTTGATCACGGTGCATATTTTTGATAAACGCGACCCGGTGGCCCAGTCGAAAAAGCTGGTGCCCTATATGGTATTCGTGGTGTTTGTGATCCTCGCTATTTCCATGGTGTACAAGGGACTCAAAAACCTGAAACTGAATCTGGATTTCCAGAATGCTATGATCATCTCGCTGATTGTCGGGGCCATTGCGTTTGTTATTGCCAAAATCCTGGTGCAGAAAGTTAAAGCAGTTCCTCCCTCCGATTTGACCCAGCAGTTTCTTTCCACCGAGCATATATTCAAGTTTCTTCAGGTGATCACAGCCTTTTACGTGGCTTTCGCTCATGGTGCCAATGATGTGGCCAATGCGGTGGGCCCGCTGGCCGCAGTGGTTTCCATTTTGAATACGGGAAGTGTTGAAATGAAAGTGCAAATGCCGCTTTGGATACTGACCATGGGGGCTACCTGTATCGTGATCGGGCTGTTGATTTGGGGAATGCGCGTCATGGAAACGGTGGGTAAGAAGATCACCGAAATCACCCCATCCCGTGGTTTCTCGGCAGAGTTCGCCGCCGCCACGGTAGTTTTGGCATGTTCTAAAATGGGCCTGCCGATCTCCACGACTCATACCCTGGTTGGCTCGGTGATTGGGGTGGGAATGGCCCGCGGGTTGGCCAGTTTGAATGTCGGTATCATTAAAAAGATCGTCATTTCCTGGTTTGCCACCGTTCCCTTCACCGCCGTTCTGGCCATGTTGTTTTATAAAGCATTCACTCTTTTTCTTCCCTGAACACCCTTCCCCGGAATAAAATTCTCATTTTGGTTGGATGAACCCCTGCCGTCGTCCTGTTCGTGGACAGTGGTATAATGCCGTTGCAGTTCGAACCTTGAAATTCGTGAAGCCTCCGGGTGGAATAATCCGGAGTATTTTTCCATCTTATACGATAGAGAATGCGATGAAAGCAGCGGGACAGCTCCGTAAAATGACCCATGAAGATGCGGACCCTATCGAATATTTCCTGAACCTGGATGAAAAACCGGTGCCGGTTAATTCGGCGGTCGGTCGGGACGTGTCTTTAAAATTCTTAAATAAGATCACCTGTATTGAGTGCGGTCGATCGATCAAAAAAACCTACGATCAGGGATATTGTTTTCCGTGCGCCCGTGACCTTCCGGAAAACGCCATGTGCGCGGTCCGGCCGGAAAAGTGTGAACATGAATTTGGCAACGAACAGGATCGGGAGTTTTTCAAGAAGTATTGCAAAGTCGATCATCTGGTTTACCTGTCGTTGACGTCCGGGGTCAAAGTGGGTGTGACTCGGAATTGGAATATTCCTTCACGCTGGATTGACCAGGGAGCGGTGCAGGGTTTGGTGATTGCCCGCACCCCGGAGCGAAAATTATCCGGCTTGATCGAAGTGGCTTTGGCTGAGCATATGGCGGACAAAACCAACTGGCGAAAAATGCTCAAGGGAGAAGTGGAATCGGTAGATTTGCAGGAACATCGACAAAAGGTCGGAGAGTGGTTTCCAAAAGACCTGAAGCAGTATTTTTTGGAAGATGAAGACGTGCAGGAACTGCATTACCCGATAGAGGCCGTTCCTCCGAAAATAGTCAGCCATAATCTGGACAAGGAGCCTCAGTTCCGTGACCGGTTGACCGGTATCAAAGGGCAGTATTTGATTTTTGAACGCCGGGTGATCAATCTTAGAAAGTATGCCGGGTACCATGTGGAGTTTGAAACATTTGATTAAAATTAGTTTGGGGTGGAGGGGGTCCAGTGGAATTACGTATTGACCTACAGAAAGAGAAAAAGCCAGGAGGATTGACTGATGACAATCTTCCTGGCTTTTTTATGCGGCTTTTTTGATGACCTTGCCGGTAAAATATTGGCCGGAACCATCGGGTTCTATAGTGGCCACTTGGAGATCGGTCGCCAACCCCAGTGCCTTGAGTCCGCAAATGACCATCCAGGTGGTGTCTATTTCCCAGGGCCGCAATCCATGGCGTGCCGATTTCGGAAGGGCGTGATGATTGTTGTGCCAGCCTTCGCCCCAGGCGATAATACCGACCCACCAGCAATTGGTCGACAGATCGCCGGTTTTAAAGTTTTGATATCCCCATTTGTGGGCGGCGCTGTTGACCGACATGGTCTGCTGGTAAACGACGGCGAGGCGGACGAAAATGCCCCAAACCACCCAGGGAATTCCACCCATCAGGTAAAGGACCACTCCGAGCATGGCTTGAACGAGAATCATATTATTGCTCAGGAACTGATAAAATTTATCGTTGGAGAAATCCCTGGTGTATTCAAGGAGTTTCCGCTTATCATCAAAATCATGGGTCTTGTAAAACGTCCAACCCAGATGAGACCACCAGAATCCCTTGCTGGCATTATAGGGGTCTTTATCGGTATCGGAGTTGGCATGATGCATTCTGTGTTGACCCACCCAGGTAATGGGAGAAGCCTGCATGGCCAGGGTTCCCATCAGAACGAAAAAGTTGGCCAGCCATTTGGGCAGTTCAAAACTTCTGTGGGTCAGGTAACGATGAAAACCCAGGCAAATTCCCAGTGACCCGGTCATCCACACCAGGAGTAACATGACTCCTACCGCACTCCACGAAAAAGTGTATTCGGGCAGAAAAACTGCTGTCAGGGCAACGAGATGAATGACGACGAAGCCGATAACATTCGAAAAAGCCATCTGATGTTTTTGTGGTAGTGACTTAATTTGACCCATGGGGTACCTTCCTTTTAAATCATTTAATAAATTGATACTCTATATCTGGTATTAGGATACATATACTTTGTGTTTCCTCATGTAAAACTTATGTAACATTATGAGGGTGAGAAGCCATGTTTAAAGCTTATTTTTCAATGATTTGTGGTGTAAAATGAGTGTCAGGGAACGCTGTCTGAGGGATAAGCCATGATGAACAAACTCCGAACCATTTTTCACCCGATTTTTGTTTTTATCGGGGTCCAGATTGCCTGGATTATTTTGATGGGCATTTGGATCAACTGGTATATCCAAAACCGCCGCGATTTTGCGGAGTTTGCCAAGAGCATCCAACCGGAGCTGTTCGATACCGATTTGAACTGGGTGATCCTGCTGGAAGGCTGTTTTTTGATGATCGTCATTCTGGCAGGTGTCCTGTTGATTTTTGTGTTCTGGGGCAAACAGGCCCGGTTGAACCGTCTGCAGAGCAATTTTGTTTCCAGCGTGTCGCACGAACTGAAATCCCCCCTGGCCTCCATCCAACTTTACCTCGAAACTATGAAGCTTCAGGAGGTGTCGCCGGAGGAAGCTCAGGATTTTGTGGAGACCATGCTGACCGATACTGAACGTCTCTCAAGTTTGATCGATAATATTCTGGAAGCCAGCGGGGCCGATCCCAAGGGTCTACAGTTGCATTTTCAGCCTGTGGAGTTGAAGCCTTTTTTGGACGAAGTGTTGGAGGGGCATCAGCGGCGCTTTGCCGAAAAAGGAATACAGGTCCATCTTGAGGTTCAGGATTACCCGACATTGCAGTTGGACAAGCGGGCTATGAAGATGGTGTTTAATAATCTCATTGGCAATGCGTTACGATATTCCCCCGATGGCAGTGTCTTCACCATTCGAGTGAAAGAAAACGGAAAGTTTTGTAGTATCGATTTCATCGATGCCGGAATGGGGTTGAGCGACAAGGATTGCAAAAAAGTGTTCGGGAAATTTTACCGCGTGCAGAATAAAGAGACTCAGAATATCGAAGGAGCCGGCCTGGGCCTGTACCTTACCCGGGAAATTGTAAAAAATCACAAAGGTAAAATAAAGGCAGCCAGCAAAGGTCGAGGCAAGGGTACGACTTTTACGGTTTCTCTGCCCATGAACGGAGCAGCCCTGGAATCTAAAAATGAAATATAAACTTCAGAGATATGATGAGCACAGAAACTAAAATTTTATTGGTGGAAGATGAGAAACATCTCGCCAAGGGACTTTCGTATAATCTGGGAAAAGAAGGGTATCAAGTCACCGTGGCGGAAGACGGCTTGGCGGCTCTCGAGCGTTTGGGAGAAGGTGATTTCGACATGATGATCCTGGATCTCATGCTTCCCAAACTGGGAGGCCTGGAGGTCATCAAAAAAGTACGCGAAACCAATATTCGTTTTCCTATTTTAATGCTGACTGCCAAAACCACCGACGAGGACCGCACCTTCGGTCTCGAAGCGGGGGCCGACGATTACATTGCCAAGCCGTTCCATCTTCCAGAACTTTTGCTACGGGTTAAAGGCATCCTAAGGCGCAAGGATTGGTATCAGGAGCCCGTTCGCAAACTGGAATATTATGAATTCGGCAATATGTGGGTGGATTTCAACACGGGCAAAGCCAAGGGGTGTGATGAGGAGTTTTACCTGACGTCTAAGGAAGTGCGGGTGATGAACCTGCTGATCGTCAACCGGGGCAAAGTGGTCTCGCGCGAGGAATTATTGGAAAAAGTCTGGGGCTACAGCCCCAACACTGAAACGCGTACGGTTGACAATTTTATTTCACGCCTCCGGAAATACTTCGAAAAGAAGCCGCAAAGTCCGCGTTATATTGTCACCGTGCGGGAAAAGGGATACCAGTTCAACGAAGCCTCTGTCAAAAATTAAAAGGGCAGTTTGAATTTTTTCAATAACGAATCGCCGCCCGGAATTTTTCCCAGTAAAGCTTTTTCCGTAGCCTGACTCAACAGGTCTTTGGAAGTTCCTTCTTCGTTTTTCAAAACTTTCTTGAAGTCCATCAAGCCTGCTAAGGAACCGTTTGCCTCTGACAGGGGTCCGGCGGTCGAGGCGGCGATGGACTTTTTCAGATCGGCTTCAAACGTCTTTATCTTTCCATCAAAAAGTTTCTTAACGGATTTGGCCAGGATTTCATCCAGGTCGGTTTTGATGCTCAGGGTATATTCATCTGGAGTTCCGTTGACCACCCCCTGAATGTAAAACTGATCGATAGATTTCAGAACGTTTCCAAGAACGCGGGACATCTCGTTTGTGGCTTCTCCGGTTTGCGTGAATGACGCGCCATGCACCTTGACCGCAAAATTGCCTTTTACGTTTTGTTCGTTCTGAATATCTATTTTTCCATTGATGTCTGCAAAGCCCTCGGCCAAAGTCGCCCAATTCCCCAGTGGAACGGGTTTGATTTTCAGGGAATCCACATGCGTTTCCAGAAAATCTGCCGCTTTTGCCCGGGTCCGGTCCAAAACCAGTTTCAGTTTGAATTGTTTGAATGCTTCGTTTTGGCTTCCCGTGAAGTTGAGATTAAACGGTTTGCCGTAAACTTTGGGGTCGTTGGTCAGCCCCTGAAAATCGCCCTCCACATCCTGATCCCACACATTCATAGAAAGTTTGGCCTGCCGGATTAAAAAATCAGGAAAAGGGTTGGGAGAAGCAAACTTTATAAATTGTCCCTTGCCGCGCTCCATTTTTTCCGGTTTCGGTTCCGGTTTAGAGTCGGGATCGCTTTTCAAATAAGGACTGATCTTTTTGTAATACCCCCACGCTTTGTCGATTTTGGCTTTCAAAGGACCGGAAACCATTTTGCTGATCAGCCCGGTCCCGCCTTTCAGGTCCAGTGAATACTTTTTTCTCAACCGATCAAAATCTTTTTTGGGCAGATCCTTGATTTGGGAAGCAAGCTTTTGGGCTTGGCGGATGTCAGTTTCCAGGTTCTTCTTGAAATTTTGGACGGTGTCGATTCGGGTTTGGATATCGTTCCGCAGTGCCTGGATTTCAGTAGTGATCGATTGAATGGCGCGCGGATCTTTCAGGTTTTTGCTTTTAGCTTGAAGGTCCTTGACGCGTTGCTGGATTTGGGCCAGGCTTTCTTTGCTCAATTGCTGGTCGACTTGAGTTTGCCATTTGGTCTTAAGCGCCTCCAAGTCACCCTTTGTTTTCTCGACCACTTCCAGAGTTTCCAGCGTTTCATTTTTTAGAATGTCTTTCGGATTTTTGAAATCAAGCCCCTCGGGCATGCCAAACCCAGACTCCTCTTCGGATTCTCTTCCGGACTCAGATTCCTCGCCTGCGGGTTTGTAAGGTTTTGCGGCCACCTCTCTTTTTTGGTTCAGGCGCAAACCTTCCAATTTCATGTCATCGATGATCACCTTTTTTGATAACGCTCTGTTGCCATCAAAATCAAATTTGATGCGGCCGACTTGCACCAGGTTTTCATCCAGTTTGTCGGCGTTCGCGATTTGGAGGTTTCCAATGTCCATCGATTGGGATAGAAGCGAGGTGGACAGAGAGCCAACATCGATCTGCGATTCCATCATGCGGGAACCTTCCTCTTCAATCGTATCTTTAATGATTGCGTCCAAAAACAATACAAGAAATACGCCGATCAGAACGGTTACAACTACGAAAACAGCGATTCCCTGAATTCTGAATTTTTTGCTGGAAGGTGTCATGAATGTTTCCCGTAAAGGTCTAAAACCTTCAAAAATTTTAAAACGGGAAATTTGCCGATGAAGGTATTGTAAACGTCCCGGTATTTCACGACCAGAATGTTGAGCAGGAAAAACAGAGGCACCGCAGCAACCAAAGTGGAAATCAGGCTACCCATAACAATCGTGTTGTTCAGGTTCGCCAGAAGAGATATAGGACAACTGAAAAACTGGGTCCACAACCCTTCCAAACTTTGGGAAGTCAAAATAGCAAAACCCACTTGATGAAATAGGGGATCCAAGGCGTAGGCGATGAGGGAAAATAACGCACAGCTGACGATCATCATACTGATATTCAGATTGATCAGAAGAGCCAAAAACAGAACGACCAGATTGTGGAGACTGAGTAGGGGAGTGAGACCCAGAACCGAACCAAAAATGATCCCCAGGCTGATTTGCCAGGGAGCTTCGTTGGAATTCAGGGCTTTTAAAACTTTCATGACCAGACGGAGCATGAATCCACCTTCATCAATTAACAGGTTGGAAAAGCGTATTAATTCGGGCGACCCTAAGAAATATTTGCGCAAGTGTACCACATCTATTGCCGAGCTAAACCTTTTTGCTTGGATCAATCCAAATCCTTGCTTACCATGGAAGAAAGAGCATTTTAGGACTCTCAAATCTTTATTAAAAAGCCACGGGTTAGTCCAAATTAGGTGATTCCGCCATGCCATTAACTCCGAACAAGGGTAAGAAAAAACGCTCCAGGGATTATCTGGAATTTGAAAAGCACCCGGCTCCCCAAGAGCAGGAGGCGGACCCCGGTGTATTGGGCCAACTCTGGGCCAGGGCCGTGGAACCGGCATCGTATCCCTGGAAACCCGTCCCTTTTTGGGCGCTGGCGGTGACCTCCGTTTGCTTCGCGTTTTTGATGTATTTACTGAAAACGGATTTGTTAGGACATCATTCCTTTTGGATGAGAGGGTTGCATAGGGTAAACTTGGTCTTCCATGAATTCGGCCACCCTGCGTTCAGTTTTTTTGGCCGCACCATGAACATTCTGGGGGGAACGCTCGGACAACTCCTGATTCCTCTGATAGTGACCGTGGCTTTCTGGCGGCAACGCGATGCCCTTGGCTGTGCGGTCGGCGGATTCTGGTTTTTTGAAAATTTTCTGGATGTGGCCGTGTATATGGCCGACGCCCAGGTCCTTATGTTGCCGTTGATCGGCGGCTTGGGGAGCGAAGCCCACGATTGGAGAAATTTGTTCACCATGTGGGGCGTGCTGGATAAGACGCAGATCATCGCAGGGACGACCAACACCCTGGGTTGGATCGGAATGGTTACCACATGGGCCTGGTTGAGCTGGCGGTGGTTGGGTAGTAAAAAATAATTGAAACGGATTGGATAAAAATGGACCCACATATCGAAAAACTGCTTGTCGCGTTTATGGTACTGATCGAAAAAAACGGAGGCTCCTGCAGTTTGGATACGGAAGCCTTCAACCGGCTGTTTGAAGTCCGGCATAATAAGGGGATTCAGGTTCGTGAATCGAACGAGTCCATGGTATTCACGATTGGAGATATGCCCGTCAACCCGGACGACGCCATGCTGAATTGAGAAAAGGGGCGAACGCCATGCTGGTTTATGGTGCGGTCTAAACTCATCCGATCTCTCTACTTGTACACGGCCCTTTTCCTGGGAGGCGCTTTGCTGTTGCCGGACCGCCCCGTGGTTGCCGATACGCCCTCTTTTCCTCCTCCCCCCTACAATCCCTCCCGTGATCTCGAAAACTACCGTTATTTAAGATATCCCCCCCGACACCCGGATTTCTGGGATCGGCTCAAATACATTCCGCTCGGCAAGGCCACGGGAAATTACCTGTCCTTCGGGGGAGAAACCCGCCAGCACTACGAAAGCATCCGCAACGAAAACTGGGGAGCGACGGTCGAGGACAACAACGGCTGGTACCTGCAGCGCTATTTACTGCACGCCGACCTCCACGTGGGACCCTGGCTCCGCGTGTTCTCGCAGATTCAGAGTGGCATCGAAACCGGGCGTTCCGGCGGGCCGCGCGGGGTGGACGAAGACCGGCTGGACCTGCATCAATTGTTCCTGGATTACCCCACACTCTCCTCAAGAAATCGGAATTTCACGGTCCGTATCGGCCGACAGGAAATTATTTTCGGTTCCCGCCGGTTTTTCAATTACCGGGAGCGCCCCAACCTGCGCCTCAGTCACGATGCCGTGAAACTCATGATGAAGGCGGGACACACGGATGTCACCGCGTTTGCCGGCAGGCCGGTGCAGATCGACCGCGATTATTTTGACAACAATTCCGGCAACGAACATTCCTTCTGGGGCCTGTACTCGGTGACGGATCTGGACGGGCCGTTTCCGCAAAAGCTGGATGCCTATTACATCGGACTCAACCGCGAACAGGCCCGCTTCGACCAGGGGACCGCCAACGAAATCCGGCACAGCGCCGGTACCCGGCTCTCGGGAAAACATAGCGCGTTCGATTACAATTTCGAGTTTATGGTTCAGTTCGGGAGTTTTGGAGATTCCACCATCAGTGCCTACGCGGTGGCCTCCGACACGGGATATACCTGGACCTTGGGAGGCGAATCCAAAATCCGCTTCAGCCTGCGGGCCGATATTTACAGCGGCGACGACGACCCGAACGATGCCGACCTCAATGCCTTCAACCCGTTTTTCCCGAAAGGCAAACACATCAGCCAACTGGCGGCTACCGGGTTGATCAACCAGCGCGATCTGCATCCCAAAATCAATATCCAGTTCAACCGGCAATGGTCGCTGACGCTCAGCACGGAATTCATCTGGCGGGACAGTCTGGACGACGGCGTTTATTCCATCGCCAACGGTTTGTTGAGAACGGGGCAGGCGAGCCGGGCGCGATACGTCGGCACCCAGCCGGAGGTGGAACTCAAATGGCAGGTGGATCGCCATCTCGATATCAAGGGGATTTTCATTTTCTTCGATGCCGGACCTTTCCTGCGGGAAACCCCGCCCGGGAACGATATCGTTTACCTCGGCACCATGGCGACCTACCGCTTTTAAGGGGACTTGGTATCATTCCCCTCGTAAAGGATAATCTTCACCTTCTCCTCGGTGATCAGCCCTTCGGTGACGATTGCATCCAGCTTGGGTTTGATCGCGTCGATCTTGGCCTGCGTGTCGGCCACCTCCACCACGATGGGCAGATCGGTAGACAGTCTTAATATGGAAGTGGTGTGAGCATGGCTGGATTTTCCGAAACCGTCGATGCCCCGCAACACGGTCGCCCCCGCCAGTCCTTCCTTCTTAAAAAATTCCACCAGGTATTTGTAGAGATGCTTTCCCTCGTACGTGGCGGACTCGCCGATAAAAATCCTCAATAAAATAGCATCGCTTTCTTTTTTCATAATCGACTCGTTATAGATTCAAGGTGATGATTTTCCCCAGATAAATGGCCAGCAGGGTGAGGGCGACCGAACCGATGACGTTGACGCTGAACAACAGGTGCTCCTGCTGTTCCAGCAGTTTGAACGACTCGTAACTGAAGGTCGACATGGTGGTGAAGGACCCCAGCAGGCCGATGGACAGGAAGATTCGGGTCTCCTCGTTGAAGTATCCCTTAAACTCTGACAGGAACATCACCAGCGCCAGAAAAAAACTGCCGATGAAATTGACCGCCAGCGTACCCAGGGGAAACGTCACTGCTCCCGCCTGTATCCAGCCGCTGATCCAGTAGCGGAGAACTGCGCCGACGAATCCGCCTATCCCTATCCACAAGACAATCACAGGTTCACTCCTGTCAGGAACATTCCAATCGAAATTTTCCCATGATTTATACACTGTAATCCGGTGAGGGGAAAGCGTTTTAAGGCTTCAGGACCCCCGGATAGAGCGGAAGCTTTTCGGGGAATAGAATCTTGCGAGTAGATAAGCAAGGGCGCGCGTGGCTCGATGGATGAAATTTTCCGGGCCGGGGACAGGTTTGACGTGGATGAAGCGCATACCGGCGTCGATGGCCCCGCCGTCGGTGATATAGTTGTCGCCGATCATGCACACCGTCGCCGGGTCGTCCAATTGCAGGTATTTTTTCATGGCGATTTCGAAGCCGCGCGGGTCGGGTTTCGGAGGAACATCGGTGACGATGGCGACGCCTTCGAACGCCTCAAAACGGTCTTCCATGGCGTTGGTGTAGATCGCCATGCGCAGGCCGCTGGCGATCATTTTTGCGATATGGTCCCTGACTGATTCGGAAAACACCCGGGTGTGATGCGGCCCCAGCGTCCCGTCAGCGTCCAATAGAACCCCTTTTATACCATCCGCGGTCAAACGGTCGATAGGGACGTCCTCAAACCGTTTAACGGCCCGGTAAGTCCTCAGACGTTTCGGCGCAAAGGGCAGGGTGAGAAACCGCTTGATTTTGACCCATTTCAGGCCTTCACGCGGGTGGACAACCTGTGGTGTGTTCATAGTGGAAGAACCTCGGGCGGCGACTGATCCCGATTATAGCAGAATTCACTTAACTTTATTAAATTCAACAGGTTCTATAGGGAGGGTATAAAAATTCCTGTTCCGGCCCGTGGCTACAGCCCTGAGAGGCCGTGCCACTTGATTGGACCAGAAGTTTGTTTGTAAGTATTAGCCTATAACTTCGTTCCACGAAACCACGTTAACGATGGTTGTAGTACTGGGTACAGTCAAACCGCAGCCATAAGTGATAGTAGAACCACCAGAGATTGAGCTATTCTGCACCAGATTTTCTGTTGAAAAAGACTCATAAGACATTATGGCCCCAGTAATATTGGCACTTCCGCTCAGTTTCAATTGCTCGGTCGCATACAGTATACCGTCGACATTCTGACTCACGTTACCACTGAAGTCGAGATCGGTACCCGCAACCATAAATAAATTTTGAATATCCGGCGGAAGGTTAGGATCCTTTTTGTTTACGATATGATCATTCCCGGTCATCGCAATGTAGCCGGTGGCGACAAGGGTGAGCTCCCACTTGTTACCTGGCGTACCCGCGCTACCATTGCTCATATCGGCATTCCCTTCAACATAAAGGAAAGCGTCCTTAGCATCATTGCCGTTGTTATTTCTCCATTTTTGTTGGGAGCTTTGATAAGACCAACCTTCCCAGGGAGAAGAGGAGACGAAGGCTCCATTTTTGTCATAGACATTGCCGTCTGAGGCGAGTGTGTAATCCGCGTAGGGTTTAAATTCAGTGACGTCCAAAAGGGGGATTGGAATCGCAGCTGCGCCACTTGTAGTCGTTCCATTAACGGTTGTAGTCCCTTGGGTCGTGGTTCCGGTAGAGGTGGCATCTCCATTAACGGTTGTACTACTATTTCCCATGGTTAAATCACCGTTGGCATGAACACTGCCACAAGCTCCAGTTATAGTCGTACCCCCTCCCAAAGGAAGATTTCCGTTAGCCGTGACCGCATTGAGTGGAACTCCAGGAGGATTGTAAACCAGTGCTTGAACCGTGGTGGTGGTGCCATCAACGACTCCCACGGCGGACAAGAAAATCATATTGTCCTTATCATTCGTCAGGTCGCCATCGCCATCATCGTTGTCAAAGGCCCGGATATAATAGGTGTTGCCGTTCAAGACCGCCGTGTCATACACAAAGCCATCATCTACGGGTAAGGCGACCGGTGCCGCGAGGCCGAAGGTGCCGTTATCGTCATTTTCGGAATCACTGGGTGTTGCGGATATAGCGTCATCCGGACCAGCCAGAACCAATCTCAAGGAACTCTCCTCAGCCAGGAATTTGGCATGCTCCAATCCCGCCTCGGCCAGAAAAAATGCTTCCCGGGTTTCCTTGAAATTACTGGCCCGGTCCATTTCTCTCGTGCTCAATTGCATGGCCGCCGGCACCAGGCTGATCATGACGACCATGAGGAGCAGGGCCGTAACCATCGCGAACCCGGATTCGTTGTGCAGAGCGCGTCCAGTGGGTATTTTTGTCCCGTTAGAATGGGTGGTTTCGTTTTTTGATGTCGTTTTCATAATCTCTCTCGCTATTTCTACCAGGTTGCCATCAGTTTCAACTACGTACCAGAAATTGGGAGTCCTCAATTCAATCCATGTCATCAGACTCACTACCAGATAATGCAAAACATGAACTAAATCGACAACTTAGGTAATTTATATTGACAGTCGATGTGTATCTATTTGCTTTTCAAGCGTTTAAAACTTTAGGAAGTCCAAATTTTCTTTTAGGGTCTCGCTAATATATACCCCAATAGCGTCACAAAATATCCCAATAGTGTCACAAATTTGGGACTATTCCCATAATTGAAACACAATTGTTCCGTTTCGGGAATTCGTAAAAAGTAACGTTTTCGGAGTGTTACGGGCATAGAGTGTTACGGCATAGAAGGGGGCTGATTTGGGGATTTGTCACCGCAGAGGGCGCGGAGAGCTCAGAGAGAACCTAATTAACCACAGATAAACACAGATGGACACCGATGAAACCTAGATCCTTCACGGAGTTTATCCTGAGCCAGCCGAAGGGTTCAGGATGACAAAAAGAATCCCCCTCCTTTTCAAGGAGGGGTTAGGGGTGGTTGATATCAACCCCTCCTCAGTCCTCCCCTTGAAACGGGGAGGTATCATTTGTATCTGTGTTCATCTGTGGTTAATTTGATTTTTATCCTGTGATCCTGTCCCCCTTCGACAAAGCCTGTCCTGAGCTTGTCGAAGGACTCAGGGTGACACGGTTACGTGAGGAAAAGTAAAACCGGTTGGTATTTACAGAGATAAGGAGGGGGGGTGTAAGGGGGGATGTGCGGGGAGAAACTTATTCCGGCCCGTGGCTACAGCCCTGAAAGGCTGTGCCACTTGATTGGACCAGAAGTTTGTTTGTAAGAATCAGTTTATCTCGTTCCACGAAACTACACCAATGTTGGTTGTAGTCGTAGGTACGGTCATACCGCAGCCATAACTGATGTTAGTACCACCAGAGACTGTGTTAGCACCATTTACCAGATTTTCTGTGGAAGGAGCGTCAAAAGCCATTGCGGCTCCATCTATATCGGCATTTCCGCTCAGTTTTAACTGCTCGCGAGCATAGACTACACCTTCGATCAACTGAGTGGAGGCGCCAGAGAAATCAATATCGGTACCCGCAACCACAAATAAATTTTGAATATCTGCCGGAAGGGCGGGATCCTTCTTGTTTATGATATTCACATTCCCACCCATTGCAACGTAGCCGGTGGCAACAATGGTGAGCTCCCACTTGTTACCTGGCGTACCCGCGCTACCATTGCTCATATCGACGTTCCCTTCAAAATAAAGGAAAGCATCAAAAGCATCATTGCCGCTGTTATTTCTCCATTTTTGTTGGGAGCTTTGATAAGACCAACCTTGCCAGCCTGAAGAAGCGACGAAGTTTCCATTTTTGTCATAGACATTGCCGTCTGAGCGCAATTGGTAATCCGCGTAGGGTGCAAATTCAGTGACGTCGAAATCGGGGACTGGAACCACAGGTTGACCCGCATCACAGGTTCCACTTCCAACGGTTGCATTACCTATGTCGCAGATTATTCCGCTGGAGGTGGCATTGACAGCAACGGTTTGACCACTCCCTGCCAAATCTAAATTACCATTGGCATGAACGCTGCCACAAGCTCCACCCACGTCCCCTCCTACATCAAGATCTCCGTTAGTCGTGACCGCACTTGTTGGAAGTCCAGGGGGATTGTAAACCAGTGCTTGAACCGTGGTGGTGCCATCCACGATCCCCACCGCCGACAGGAAAACCATGTTATCCAGATCCTTCGTCAGGTCGCCATCGCCATCGTTGTTGTCAAAGGCCCGGATATAATAGGTGTTGCCGTTCAAGACTGCCGTGTCATACACAAAGCCATCATCTACGGGTAAGGCGACCGGTGCGGCGAGGCCGAAGGTGCCGTTATCGTCATTTTCGGAATCACTGGGTGTTGCAGTTACCAGGTCGTCCGGACCGGCCAGGGCCGCTCTTATGGAACCCGCTTCAGTCAGGAATTTGGCATGCTCCAGTCCCGCCTCGGCGACAAAAAATGCTTCCCGGTTTTCCTTGAAATTACCCGCCCGGTCCATCTCTCCCGTGCTCAATTGCAGGGCCGCAGGCACCACGCTGATCATGACGACCATGAGGAGCAGGGCCGTAACCATCGCGAACCCGGATTCGTTATTCAGAACGCGTCCGGTGAGCGCCTTTATCCCGTTAAAATTAGGGGTGGATTTGTTTTTTGATATCGTTTTCATAATTTCTTCCTCTCTCTTTCTCTCTTTTTCCAGCTGCTTTTTTATCAAGTCAATTTTTATTGATGCCCTCTATCTACGTTCCAAAAATTGGGAGTCCTCAATTCAATCCATGTCCTCAGACTCAATACCAGATAATGCAAAATGTGAACCAAATCGAAGATTTAAAGGGTTTATATTGACAGTCGATGTGTATGTATTTGCTTTTCAGACGTTTAGAACGACAGAAAATCCAAATTTTCTTTTAGGACCTCGCCAATATATACCCCAAGTGGATTTTAAAATTGGGATTTGTCCCATATTTGAAACACAATTGTCCGTTTTTGGGAAACCAGGAAAAGTAGCATTTTCGGGGTGTTACAGCAGAGAAAACCTTAAGCAGACAGGATAACAGGATAAAAATCAGATTAACTACAGGTGAATACATATACAAATGATACCTCCCCGTTTCAAGGGGAGGACTGAGGAGGGGTTGATATCAACCACCCCTAACCCCTCCTTGAAAAGGAGGGGGATTCTTTTTGTCATGCTGAGTTCCTTCGACAAGCTCAGGATAAACTCCGTGAAAGATCCATGTTTCATTGGTGTTTATCTGTGTTCATCTGTGGTTAATCTGATTTTTATCCTGTGATCCTGTCAGATGTGTTGGGAGGAAAACTAAAACCGGTCGGTATTTCCAGCGGCAAGGGGGTGTGGCGTGGGAAAAACTTATTCCGGTCCGTGGTCACAGGCCTGAAAGGCTGTGCCACTTGAGGACCGGAAGTTTGTTTGTATTGAGCCTATATCTCGTTCCACGCGACCACATCAATTATGACTGTAGTACTGGGTATGGTCAAACCGCAACCATAAGTGATATCAACGGTACCAGAGACCAGGTTTGAAGAGACCAAAGGTTCTAATGTAGCAACGTCAGCGGCCAATGCGGCCCCATTAATATCGGCAGTTCCGGTCAGCTTCAGTTGATCGGTGGCATAGATGATACCGTCAATGAACTGAGTGGCGTTGCCGTTGTATTCAACATCAGTACCTGCAACCAAAAATAAATTTTGAATATCTACCGGATGGGAAGGATTCTTCAGGTTTGCGATCGTGAGAGATCCGGATACTTTAATATAACCTGTGGCGACAACGGTTATATTCCACGGATTACCCGGGCTACCCGCATTACCTGCTACCTGGGCGTTCCCTTCAATATAAAGAAAAGCGTCAACCGCAGTGGGACTACCCTTGGACCATAGGCTGACTCCATCATGACTCCAACCGTTCCAGGGTGAACTTGAGACAAAGGCTCCACTTGCGTCATAGACATTTCCGAATTGGTCGAGTGTGAAATCCGCATAGGGTTCCAATGCAGTGACGTCGAGAATGGGGATTGGAATCACAGGTTGACCCCCTGCACTCCCTGGACCAGCGGTTCCTCCGGGCGTGTAGGATCCGGTAGCGGTGGCATCTTGTGCAACGATCGGAGTTCCTGCCAGAGTTAAATCATCATTGGAATGAACGCCTCCACAAGCTCCAGCTACATTCGCGTTGCCTGATACCTGAAGAGGTCCGTTCGTGGTGACCGCACCGACTGGAATTCCGGGAGGATTGTAAACCAGGGCTTCAACCGTGGTGGTGATGTTATCAACGATACCCACTGCGGACAGGAAAATCATGTTGTCGGTATCAAAATTTGGATCGCCATCATCGTTGTCATAGGCCCGGATATAATAGGTGTCGCCGTTAAAGGGCACCGCACTGTATTGAAAGCCATTTAGGGGGGTCTGCGTTCCGACGTTGAAGATGCCATTATCGTTATCATTGAGGGGATCACTGGTCGTTGCAGATACAAAGTCATCCGGACCGGCCAGAGCCGATCTCATGGAACTCGCTTCAGTCAGGAATTTGGCATGCTCCAACCCCGCCTCGGCCAGAAAAAATGCTTCCCGGTTTTCCTTGAAATCACCGGCCCGTTTCATTTCTCCCGAGGTCAAGTGCATGGCCACAGGCACCAGGCTGACCATGACGACCATGAGGAGCAGGGCCGTAACCATTGCGATCCCGGATTCGTTGTGCAGAGCACGTCCGGTGAGCGTCTTTATCCCGCTAAATTTATAAGTCGATTCGTTTTTTGATGTCGTATGCATAATCTCTATCTTTCGTTCCAGATGTTTTATTATTAAATGGATCTCCCGTATTCCTTAAAATGGATACCGTCCCTCACCGGTTCCTGCAACGGTCCAAAAATATGGGGTCTTGAGCCTGACCCGGAATCCTGACTCGAAGTAGTGCAACACGCGGGCCAAGTATCAAATTTATTGGGCACACATTAAAAATGTATTCGTATGCCGACATTTCCCAAGGGTTTTGGTTTTAAAGAATGTTCCCGATTTTCCAAGTCACGCCCCTCCTGAACCATCAAAGGTGTATGATTTATTATTTACTATGGCTGTAACTATAAGCTTTACAGGTGTTCGTCTGTTTTCAGGGGGTCCCCAGCAAAAGGCCTTAAAAGACTTTGTTTAGCGGCTTCATAGAGGGGCGTGTGCTTAAAATTATCCAATGGATCGATCTCAAAAGCAGACAGGATCACGGGATTTGGCTTCCCCTTCTGAAGGGGGCTGGGGGATTTGTCACCACAGAGGACGCAGAGGGCACAGAGAGGACCGGAAAATTAAATAGGGAAAGACGACAAAAATCCCCTCTCCCCTGGGGGAGAGGGTTGGGTGAGGGGGATTTAAAAATTGTAGTTGCCCCATTCATGGGGCGAATTTCAAAACCGCTCGATGAATCGAGCAACTACAAAAGCAGAAGGAAGAATCCCCCCATCCCCCTTTACAAGGGGGAGCAAGATCAAAAATCTCCTCTCCCCTCACAGGAAGCACCCACGGGATGACGGGCAGGGTGGGGGCGGTTTTGAATGGGGTCTTTATAAATGAAGTGTCTTATAATTCCCCCTCACCTTAATCCTCTCCCCCTGGGGAGAGGAGATATCAAGCACGTCATCCTGACGCTTGAACGGCGACTTATGCAAAGCTCTCCTTCACAAAGGGGGAGTTCAAATCCTGTGATCCTGTCCCCCTTCGACAGAGCCTGTCCTGAGCTTGTCGAAGGACTCAGGGTGACACGGTTACGCGCGGAAAAGTAACTCGGGTTGGTATTTCCAAAGGGAGAAGGTGGGGGAGATTGTAAAGAAGTCTGGAAAACTTATTCCGGTCCGTGGTCACAGCGCTGGAAGGCTGTGCCACTTTATGGGACCGGAAGTTTGTTTGTAATAGTGTGCCTATACCTCGTTCCACGCAACCACGTCAATGACGACTGTAGTCGTGGGTGTGGTCAAACCGCAATCATACGTGATGGTAGGGTTACCAGAGATTGTGTTTGATCCGTTCACCAGATTTTCTACATTAGCAATGTTGTAAGCCATTATGGCCCCAGTCATATCGGCATTTCCGCTCACGTCTATCTGCTCGATAGCATAGAATACACCTTGGACAGTCTGACCGGAGTTGCCATTGAATTTGACGTCAGTACCCCCGATGAAATATAAATTTTGAATATCCACCGGATGGCTGGGATTCCTCTTGTTTACGATATTATCATTCCCGGACACGTCAACGTAGCCGGTGGCGACGAGGGTTAGCTCCCACTTGTTACCGGGCGTACCCGCGGTACCATTGTTCATTGAAACGTTCCCTTCAATATAAATAAAAGCGTCCAAAGCATCATTGCCGCTATTATTTACCCATTTTTGAGGGCCGATTTGATATTTCCAGCCGTTCCAGCCTGGACCTGAACCGCTACCGATTGGGCCGGCGGCTGGGTCGTGGTCGTCATAGACATTTCCGTCTGCCTTGAATATGTAATCCGCGTAGGGTTTAAATTCAGTGACATCGAGAAAGGGGACTATAATCTCAGCTTGACTACTTAAAGCCACTCCAGTAACGGTTGCAGTCCCTGGGTCCGTGGTCCCGGTAGAGGTGGCATTTCCGTTAACGGTCCCACTTGCCCCTGACAGAGTTAAATCACCGTTGGCATGAACGTTGCCACAAGCTCCAGTGACAGTCGAGTTCCCTGAAATAGTAAGATCTCCGTTCGTGGTGACCGCACCTATTGGAATGCCGGGAGGATTGAAAACCAGGGCTTCCACCCTGGTGGTGGTGCCATCAACAATCCCCACTGCCGACAAGAAAACCATGTTGTCCTTATCTGTCGTCAGGTCACCATCGCCATCATCATTGTCAAAGGCCCGGATATAATAGGTAGTGCCATTTAAGACTGCCGTGTCATACAGGTTGCCATCATCTACGGGCAAAGCGACCGGTGCCCCGAGGCCGAAGGTGCCGTTATCGTCATTTTCGGAATCACTGGGCGTTGCAGTTACCAGGTCGTCCGGACCGGCCAGAGCCGCTCTCAGGGAAGTCTCCTCGGTCAGGAATTTGGCATGCTCCAATCCCGCCTCGGCGACAAAAAACGCTTCCCGGTTATCCTTGAAATTACTGGTCCGGTCGATTTCTCCTGTGGTCAATCGTATGGCCGCAGGTATCAGGGCGATCATGACAGTCATGAGGAGCAGGGCCGTAACCATCGCGAACCCGGATTCATTATAAAGAGACTGGGAAAGAAAACCCTTCCCAGGGGGGTGACGGGTGATTTTATTTTTGGTGGCTATCATCTTAATATTCCTCTTATTATTGGTTATGGGATATATTGCAATCCCCAAGCCAAAACTGAATAATGATTAGGAATAAATTGAAAGTAGATGTAGTGTTATTTTTTACAAGTACTTCGGGAAACCGAATTTTTAGGCCTGAGAAAGGCTCTCTAACGAATACCCCAAGTGAGTTATAATATATTACAATTTCGTAACAATAATCATACAGGAGTCGAATGAGCATTCTAAAATACGAGGGGGATTCTTCTGATAT
The DNA here is from genome assembly GCA_965237905.1 of Nitrospinaceae bacterium. GTDB lineage: Bacteria > Nitrospinota > Nitrospinia > Nitrospinales > Nitrospinaceae > SZUA-226. Next base: position 2,594,087 of record OZ250172.1, read on the forward strand.
TTTATAACTATTTGAAAATAAAGATGATGTTTACAGTTTAAAAGTGGGAGGTAGAACCTTGGGGCATTTGGGGGAAACGGGCAGATTGTATGAAAATTCACAACTACAGAGGTTGAACCGATAAGTCTTTGAAAAAGTGGGTAGGAGGGGGGTGGGGAGAAACTTATTCCGGTCCGTGGTCACAGCCTTGGAAGGCTGTGCCACTTTATGGGACCGGAAGTTTGTTCGTAATAGTACCTATAACTCGTTCCACGAAACCACGTCAAGGTTGACTGAGGTAGTAGGTGTGAACAAACCGCAGCTGTAAGTGACTTGAGAGCTACCAGAGATTGCGTTTGAGCTTACCAGATTTTCTGCGCTTCCACCGTTATAAGCCATTAAGGCCCCAAGAAAATCGGCATTTCCGCTCAGTTTTAACTGCTCCCAGGCATAGACAAAACCCTCGATATTCTGATTGACCGCGCCTGCTAAATCGACATCGGTACCTGCAGCTATAAATAAATTTTGAATATCTGGCGGAAGGGCAGGATCCTTTTTGTTTATGATATGCTCATTTCCGCCTATTGAAACAAAGCCGGTGGCGACAAGGGTTAGCTCCCACTTGTCACCTGCGTTACCCGAGTCAATATTGCTTATATCGACATTCCCTTCCACATAAATGAAAGCGTCCACAGCAGCAAAACCGTTGCCATTTCTCCATTTTTGTTGGGCCATGTTATGAGACCAATCGGCCCAGATTGGGCCGGCGACAACAGGGTCTCCATTTTTATCCTCGATAGTTCCGTCTGATTTAAATACGTAATCCGCATGATCTTTGTATTCAGTGACGTCGATATTGGGGACTGGAACCTCAGGTGCACCACTTATAGCCGATCCATTAACGGTTGCAGTACCTACGTCCGTGGTTCCGGTAGAGGTGGCATTGACATCAATGATCGAAGTACTTCCTGACAGAGTTAAATCACCATTGGCATGAATGCTGCCACAAGCTCCCATTACATGAGTGTCGCCGCCATAAGTAGTATCTCCGTTAGTCGTGACCGCAGCTACTGGAAGTCCGGGAGGATTGTAAACCAGGGTTTCAACCGAGGTGGTGGTGTTATCAACGATCCCTACTGCGGACAGGAAAATCATGTGATCGAAATCTTTCGTCAGGTCGCCATCGCCATCATCGTTGTCCCAGGCCCGGATATAATAGGTGTTGCCTTTGTAGGTCACCTCGTCATAGACGAATCCATCGGGTCCGGTGAACAAGGTTCCGGCGCCAAAAGTACCGTTATCGTCGTCATCGGCGGCAGTACCGGTCACTGCAGTTATAAGATCGTCCGGACCCTTCAGAACCAATCTTAGGGTACTCTGCCCGGTCAAGTATTTGGCATGTTCCAATCCTGCCTCGGCCAGGAAAAATGCTTCCCGGTTTTCCTCGAAATCACCGGTCCGGTCCATTTCTCCCGTGGTCAATGATATGGCTGCAGGTACCAGGGCGATCAGGACGACCATGAAGAGCAGGGCCGTAATCAGCGCCACGCCAGATTCGTTGGCCAACGTCCGGATGCCGGAAGATTTACTTCCGTTAAAATCTTCAATTTTATAGTTTTTCAGATGTTTATTCATAATCCCATATTCCTCAAATGGATGTCAGTCACTAAAGTTGTGGTTTGATCGGCGTGAACGGGGTCCGTTGTGGTGATCGAGACTTGTACCTTGCGTATTTCCTGGGTCAAACCCGTACTATCGTCAGGGTCAGTCAAGGGAAGGGCGGCGGGAAGGATCTCGACTCCGTCCTGATCGAAATAGCGGAACACCAGACCCGCCACATTGGTCGCTATGGTGGTCGTCGTGTCATCCCCGACGGCGGCGGTGCCTTGATCGTCCGTAAAAGTGATCGTCTGAGGACCCGAGTTAAAGGTGTAAGTAAATGTATGGAATTTGTTGACCACCGCAGGGACGCCGCTTGAAATAGGATTGAGTGGAAAGTTGTTTGCGGAGCCGAGACCGATAACGTCATAGGTCGCAGGAGGAACATCGCCCCAGTCAAAGTTGTTTATCACTACAGCGACCGGGCCCTGGCGCCAACTAGCCGGGGCATTCACATCGAAATAAACCACGGTGTCGTCTACAAGAAATATAGTGGGTGCGGTGAAAGCACTGTTAAGCGGCACAGTGATGCCGGTTGAAAGAGCAGCGCTGTCCCGAGCGGCATAGAGCTTAACATCCTCTGTATTGGCCCGGAAGGTGAAGGTTGTGACGTCGGCATTGGTAATTCCGAGTGCAGGTCGGCCGGCACCCGAGTCGCCGGGAGGAAACCCTAAACCTGCCAGGCGGATATTAGGTACTATATCGTCCATGGCCAGGCGGGCAGAATCCCTCAATTGCAGGTTTGTATTCTCATCCCGCAATAATTGGTCCTGCTGGGTATAGGTGTACATCGCGCCCCCCAATATAACGAGCCCCAATGCCATTGCCAACAGCATTTCAATCAGAGTAAAACCCTTTTCGTTTTTTACCTGCCTATCGATCATGTAAAAACCTCAAAAATCAATTATTGATGTAAGTGTTTATAACGACTTGGGAATTTCCCACGGCGTCCCAAGCGACAGTAACCGCGATATCATCCGGTGTGGTGAGAACGGTATCGTCAACGGTCCAGGTCAGTGTGTAGATTTCTCCGGACTGTGGGCTGGCCCCAAGTTCGGCTCCAGAGGTATCTATGGCGATGCCTACAGCGTTACTGTCCGCTACGGTCAAGTCGACTTGCCGCGCTTGGTTGCGCAAATCCTCGATTTTTTGTTGAGCGATGGACGTGGCCATGGTTTTGTGTTCATTGCCTGCATTCCGGGTCACCAGGTTGCCCAAAAAGGTACCCATCGCAAGCAAGCCGAATACCAGAATGAGGCCGGCGATTAACACTTCGATCAGCGTGAATCCTGAAGAGTTATCGATTTTTTGTTTCATTGTTTACCTGATAAGTTGATTTAATAATGAACTTGAAACCAGCACCGCTTAAGCCATTGATATGTTGGCTTATAAAAATAGTATAAAGCCGATTTCCTGCACATTCATAACTTTCTGCAATTACTTGGGTAAATCTATGCAAATCTCAAGCCAACTCTCCCCTGATTTATCTGAATAAAGGAGTCCCCCAATAACCTATTGAATTCTTAGGGTATGGGAGGTAATGAAACCTGAGAGGTCTTTTAATGGGTATACCTAATACCCCATTAGGGTGACAAAATTAGAAAATAAAATTACAAAAATTGTCAAAATGTTTCATTTCTGGGAATTGATTGAGCGACGGAGGACGGACTTAGAGGTAAATCATTAATTCTTAATGGGTTGCAATATCGCACGACTGAGGAAGTGGGCGGCCTGGAAATCTGACTTCTGTCTACATTTGTTTAACTCGGGGTTGGAGCTCACTTCCAAGGCGGGGAATCGGCGGGGGAAATCTTCAAAACAGATATTTCTCCGTTGGCGCCAATTATTTTTAATGCCCGGATATCGGCATTACTGTGTGCCACATCCCTTTTGGCAATAAAATAAACCGCGCCGGTACTGCTGGCCTTGCCGCTGGGCTCGAAGTAAATCTTTTTCTTGCCGCCTGTAAACTCAATCGGGTGGGATATGGTTCCTGTTCCCCAGACGTTCTCGACGGGTGGCTCCAGAGTGATTCCAAACTGGATTTCGGGGTTCAGTTTGATTTTACGGGTGGGCTCACCTGTATCTGCAGTCCCGTTTTTGTTGGTGTCTTCAAAGACCGTATATCCGGAGGTTCCATGAAATTCAATCCAAACCCGGTGTTTGGTTTTTACCGCCGTATTTTTTGCTGTTTCAAGATTGTAATACAGCTTGGAAATCTCATCGCCGATTGCCGATCCTTCATCCCAACTCATGAACCGGGGAAGGGCGTAAACGATCAGGATGATGGTAATGATGACGCCGGTAACGATTTCAGCGAGGGGCAGTGGTTTTTTTTCTTCAGCCATATACGGGATGCGGGGTTGGAATTCAGACAAAACGTTCCATTTATTGTAACAAATGAATTTTCATTCAGAAATAAAATGTAGGGAATATCCGGCGCCTCCGACTCAACACTATACGAATTTTTAGGAGGTATGGACGATGAGCACATTGGAAAGCGTTGAAGCCATCATAGATAAAATTCCCTGCCCGATATGCCTGAACTCCCGCTTCGAGGCCAGCCTCAGTTGCGACCTGCCGAAAGCCCCCTGCGACGTTCACGCGCTCTGTGGCCACTGCGGCTATCGTTTTGTCGTCACCAACGATACCCGGACGATGGAGGAGTTGTGGCCGAAGATTCAACAGGAGGTCAAAAAGAACAGGTGCCCGGAATGCGGCGACGACCAGTTCAGCCTGGAGTTTTTGTGCGACTTGAAATCGGAGGATTGCTATTTTCTGGTGCGTTGCTCGAACAAGGGCCATTACAGCCGGGTGAGCCGCGATTCCATCCAGTACCTGTTCGGCTGAGGCAGGCGGTTACTGGATCTGCGGATTGATGGGAATGAGCTGGGCGTTCATCTCCTTTTCGGAGGTCAGGCGGTCGAGAGCCGCGTACAGCGGGTCCAGCCCCTTGGAGACGGTGCCCTCGATATGCAGGTAATAGGTTTTGTTTTGTGATCCCTTTTCCGGGTCGGTATTCGAATCGAGATGCAGGATGTTCAACCCCGCCTCCGCAAGCGCGGTGGTCACGTCTTCCACAATACCCAGCCGGTCATTGGCATACACGCTGATCCTTACGTCCGGTTCGACATAGTGTTCCATACCGCCGGACAGTTCATCGATATGCGGGGTGAGGGTTAGCGCCTGGCTGATCGGCTGGACGATTGCTTGTAACCGTTCGATAGGTCCGTCCCATTGCACCATGACCATGATGGAGAAGTTGGTTCCCAACCGCGCCATCGAGGAATCTCCCAGGTTGCATCCGGCCTTGCACAAGGCCGCACTGACCTGGGCAACCAGTCCCGGCCGGTCTTTCCCCACCAATGACAGCATGTACCAACGTTCCATAGTTCCCGTGCCTTTTATTTGTGGAATCAGATTTGCGGGCCACATTGTGGCAAAAAACAGCGGGCGTGTAAAGTGCGGCAAGAGGTATGAAGTTTTAAAATGACCCGCGAAGGCACTCCGCATTCCCATTTTTTTCGCATGCGTACAGGTCATTGTTTTTCAATTCAATAGATGGTTCCCGGCTTCAGGATGCGGTTTATTTGATAGGCGGCATCAAGAATTGCCCTATACTTATTGGCATGATTAGAGATTGGATTTATAAAATCAGTTCGTTAAGGCTTTGGACATGGATCGGCAATTTATGGCTGAGGGTGCACTACAGCTGGTCCAATATGAGGATCAGGATGTCCACATTCTGGTCTTTGACCGACCGGAGCCTGTGGTTTGTTTTCGGCGCATTGGGCCTGGTGTTCACCACGATGGGTCTGCTGATGTACAGCACCATCGATGGCAAGGAGGTCAATCGCGATCTCACCTGTCTGGCGCGCAATGTGTATTACGAAGCCCGCGGCGAGTCCGAGAAAGGGAAATTGGCAGTGGCCAAGGTGACCCTCAACCGTGTGAGCTCCAGCCGTTTTCCCAATACCATTTGTGAGGCGGTGTATGAACAGCGGTGGGATAAACGCCGCCGTCGGTATGTCGGTGCTTTCTCCTGGACCGAGTTTGATACGGTTCCACAACTGAAAAGCAAGGAATGGAAGATCGCCTGGAAAGTGGCGGAAACCGTTTACGAAAATCCGGAATCGGTCCAATTAAAGGGAGCTTTGTTTTATCACGCCACGCGCATCAAACCGAGATGGGCCAAACAAAAGAAACGCATCAGAAAAATCGGTCGTCACATCTTTTATCGGTAACGCTACCCCCGGGTCCTGCTCAGGACGCTTCTTGATTGCCAAATCACCCTGAAATTGTCGCAACCCCCTTATCAAGAGTAATTTTTTCTAATAAATCGACAAAAAATACTCCCATTGGGGGTTTTTGCAGGCCATTGAATTTGAAGGGCTTCAGGCCCAAGATTCGGTTCTGCGGGGAATCTTAAATGATGGATTTATATGGATAATTGACAACCTGTCAGAATCTTCTTACAATTTAAGTAAGTGTAAAGGTTTAGATTTACATTGAATTATTTGAGCTTAACAGAATAGGAGACTCAGAAAATGGATAAGTTTGATGATGTTGTCAAATGGATCAAAAAGGCGACCGAAGCGGGTGTTGCGTTAGTGGCCTTGGCCATCGTCCTTCAAGTTTTGTTTGGGAAGGCCGTTCCCTTCATTGGAGGTGACGTGATTGGCAGTATCACCGGATTCGTTGCCGCCCTGGGTGCGCAAGGTCTGGTAGGTTTGGCCGCTGTCGGTGTGATTTATGCGATTTTCACGCGTCCGGCACTGAGCAAGTAAGTTTTCTGGAAAATTTTTTGTAGTATTTAACAATAGTCCACTCGATCAACAATGAATATTGCTTTGGATGGACTATGCTTTTGTTGAATTAAAAAATTTTAGGAGAAGAAAATGTTAAACAATATGGATAAGGTGTTTAAGACAATTACTGACGTGGGAATTGCTTTGCTGGGTCTGGTTATTGTTGCTCAGATTCTGTTTGGTAGCTCTATTCCCTTTTTTAGCGGCAATGTGATTAATAGCATTGCTTCAGTTATTTCTACTCTTGGAGCGCAAGGTCTGGTCGGCCTGTTGGTCGTTTGGTTGATCTATGCGATTTTCACCCGACCTGTAGGGCAAAAATGACCCGATTTTCGGGTTTGTTGCTCCATAATCATAGTTCCTCTTTTGGGAGGATCAGTTTGTGGAACCTGTTGGAAGGAAAACACTTATAAATGGAAGGCTTGTTGCAACTCCTATTTTTCTTAATACTGCTGATCCATACTCCTCCTGCTTCAAGCCTTCTCCTTCCAGCGCCTCACATCTTTTAGGTATTTTTCCCTGAAAAATATTCCTCATAAATTATCCGCGCAAATTGTCATGAGAATTAATGGCCAGAATTCTTGGATAGGTTCTTATCCACAATTAGATATTTACCCTCATCGTCCAACCGCAAATGATCCTTGTTTTTCAACCACCAGTCAAACCACTCTTTCGAGGTCATCTCTAATCCAGTTACCTCTTTTAAACTAGGAAAATAGTATTCTAATCTTTTGTAAATTTCTTCTTTGGGTCCCGGAGGCTTGTCTTTAAGACGTCGATCAACTCCCCTAAGCGCTCGGATCACCATCTCTTTATAGACATCCTCTTTGGCCTTCAAATCTGCTATCTCACTGAGAGGAAAAGCGAAATGAGGCATCCCCCGGATACCATGCACAGCAATTTGGAACTGCCCACACAAATACTCTTCAGATTGATAAACATTTCTCAATCTTCCCTCAACCTTGCGTATCCAATACCACCGGGGCTCTACCGGTATATAAAACTGCCGGGGGTCCGGGCAAGGCTTTTTTATTTCTTTTCCCGTTTCAGCGGGATATTTTTCGTCTTGCTTGGTGCCTTCCTGAGAGCAGGCGGAAAAAAACAAAGCCGTGGAAAAAATAAAAAGACTGGGGATTAATGGAAAAAATAGACGTGGCATAACGTTAATCCAAAAGTTTAATGGGTAGGTGCTTAAAATCAGGATAGGGGTTTAATACCGGATTTGCAATATGAGGAGAGTCAAAACGGACAAAAATTCAAAATGGATCGGGCTTTAGGAGGTGGTCTGAAATTTGGCGGAGCCAATGGGTAATCCGGTCAGGCTTTACCTTTCCAGCGCCGCACGTCTTTCAGGTATTTTTCCCGGTCCATGGTCAGGTCTGCGGGGAAGGTATCCATGAGGGGTTCCAGAGCCTGGTTGATTTTCTCGGACGGAAAATATTCCAGACTGCCGTTGGTGATGCGATAGATATTATTAAAGGTCCGGTAGTTGCCGCACAGGGCAACATAATCCCAAGAGGTGGTCTTCTGAATCAACGCATAAAGTTCTGAAGAGGCAACCCCCTCGTACAGGTTGATCTTGCCCAGGTCTCCCTTTTGAATGCGAAGCTCGGGCTGGCCGAAATCAATACTCCATACCTCTGACTCTCCCTGCCCGAACACTTCCAACTGATACACCATCCGCCAGTGCTTCCAGCCTTGTAGAATCTCGCTTTTTAAGATTCGGTCCATGAACTGGTTTTCAATAAAATCCCGGATCACGTTCATTTCCTGTTCATGCTGTGCCGGATCGGTGGTTTGTGTTCTAATCGGTGACACCTCCAGAACCGGTTTGAAAGCCACCCGGTAGCTGTCATCCTCAACGGTTCGGACGAAATCCGAGCCTTGGGATTCCACACGGACTCCATTGGGTGTGATATGGGCGACATCCCCGGACAAAAAGGTACTGCTTTGGATCTCGGGACAGAACTCTGAAAGATCGCTCAGAAACTGCTCCTGGGTAGTGGGAAAGGTGTAATGATTCATAAAGGCGAACTCGTCCCGGTAACGGAAGGCGGCCGAGCCGGGGACCACAAACCGGGGCGACAGCGCCCGCATGGCGTTCAGGAACGAGCAATACTCGTCGAACGGCAGTATCACCGGTTTGTGATAAGTGAGGTTTCCTTCCAGCAAAGGCAGAAACCGCGAATGTGCCAAATCCACCCCGCCGTATAACTGGCTGATATGGTCGATAATTTCAGGGCTCACAATGGTGTCCACCTGGTTCCAGGCGGTCACCTGGCCATCGTGAACCAGCAGGCCGTGCTCCGGAAAATAATCCTGAGACGTGCTCGCCTGATTGAGCGAAGGGGTCGGGGTGATGATGACATCCTTCACGGGGATCGGTTCGAAGTCGGCCAGGATCTCGATATTTTCAAATTCCAGTTCCTTGAGAACTTCCAGAACAATATCGTCGTTGGGAGCCATGATGCGGACATCGGGTTTGAGGATGCGGTTGTTCCGCTTGAGATAGGCCAGGGTGCGCACATCAAAATGGTCCTGATGCCGATGCGACAGAAATAGAACGTCGACAGGAGGGATGGCGTCCTTGTTCAATTCGGTGCGGGGGCACAGCACATTGATCTCCTCCCACAAGTAATCGAACCAGACGGGGTCCGTCAGAATCGTCGTCTCCTTGGACTGTATGAGCAGGCTGGCATGCCCGACCAGGGTGGTTTTAAGCATTCATTTTTGACAGTTAGGGTTCAGAAGCAGGTAAGACTACCCGAAAGGAGGGCTTAATTCAAGTCTTGGGTCGTTTTATGAAAGTAGCCCCAAGGGGAATCGAACCCCTGTTTCCGCCGTGAGAGGGCGGCGTCCTAACCGCTAGACGATGGGGCCATAATCAATTTCAATGAAACGAAAGAAGGGCGTGCTCAATTTCTTAAAACCGGTCGCGATTCATAATGGGTGGTCCGCCGCCACCTTTCCGGTTCTTCTTCTTTTCTGTCCGGATGCGGTGCTCTTCCTCCAGGTCGCGCTTGTTGAGTCCGTGGACCTGGTAGACCATCAATAGGTAAGCGGGGACGGACATGGCGACCCAGGTAGCCATAAATTTACCAGCCGTGGAAGGCGGAGAGGAGTCGGCTCCCTGCTCTGCCCCCGTGAACATCATCGACATCGCCCAGAGCACCAGGCCAAAAACGATCCCCAACAAAGAGGAAACGGCCACCTTGTGCACCACCTCGTTGGGATACAAACCGCTGACGATGGGAAACTCGGTCACATAAGCCCCCAGCAGACCCAAAGTCGCCATGATGAACATGGCCCCCATCAGAAAATCGTTGGTGATGGCCACCGTTCCCACCAGGAGATACGTCGGTGCCCATATGCCGAGAATAAACGGATTGCGATAGATATTAACTGCCATAATTTAACGTTCCCCAAAGAAAAAAAATGGCTCGGGTACAGGGAGTCGAACCCCAACCTTCAGATCCAGAAACTGACGTCCTACCATTAGACAATACCCGAACGCTTTTCCCAATTCTATGGGGATTGCCGCCCGGATTCAACCTAAATTGACATTGGCCGGCGAGCATATTACAACACAGAGCCGGAGCCCTGTAAAGAACCGGGACCGGGCAAGGCCCGGAGCCAATGCGCTGAGGCGTGATTGCGATTTTTTTGTGCAGCTTTCGCCATCCGGGGTTCTTGTCATCTGTGGCGGTTCGCCGCCAGAAACCTGATTCGAATGGACCTGATATGCGCGTGATCGGCGGTACCGCGAAAAGCACTCCACTGGCAAGTCTCAAGGGGGCGAAGGTGAGGCCGACCCTCGACCGGGTGCGGGAATCGCTGTTCAATCAGATCGCCGGGGAGATCGCGGGCGCCTGTTTCCTGGACCTGTTCGCCGGGTCCGGGGCCATCGGCATCGAGGCCCTCAGCCGGGGCGCGGAGGAGGTGGTGTTTGTGGAACTCAATTCCAAAGCCCAGGCCATTATCTACCAGAATCTGGCCAAATGCCGGTTTCTGGATTCCGAAAGCGAGGAGAAAAAGTCGAAAAACTGGATTCTGCTCAAATCCAATGCTCTGCATGCCCTCAAGCTACTGGCGGAGCGTCACCATCAATTCGATCTGGTGTACGTCGATCCGCCCTACGCCGACGGCCTGTATGAGGAAACCCTGACGGCGCTGGCGCATTCCCACCTGCTTGCGGAATCGGCGCAGGTGATCGCCGAACACCATCACAAAACGGCTTTGCAGGAAAATTATGATAAACTGAGCCTTACCAAAACCCGGCAAATCGGCGATACTTGTTTGTCGTTTTACGAACTTTAATGATGTCATCCTGAACTGGTTGAAGGGTGACAGGAAACCAAGATATATTAACCACAGATGAACACCGATAGAACCTATATATCTATCCGGTTTTATCCTGTCAAAATTTTTTATGTCGTGCTTCGACAGGCTCGGCATGACAATTAATATAATGAACGTATCCATTCCAAAAGACAAAAAGATCGTCATTGCTATGAGCGGCGGGGTGGACAGCTCCGTCGCTGCGGCCCTGCTCAAGGAGCAGGGTTACGACCTTATCGGCGTCTCGCTCCAGCTGTGGAATTACAGCTGGGATACGGACCAGCGTTTCGGCACCTGCTGTTCGCTCGACGATCTGGCCGATGCCCGCCGCGTGGCGGAGAAGGTCGGTATTCCGCATTACATCGTGAATCTCGAAAAGGAATTCCGCAAGGAAGTCGTCGACTATTTCGTCTCGGAATACATGCAGGCGCGTACGCCCATCCCCTGCACCGCCTGCAACAAGAAGCTCAAGTTCGACGAGCTGATGAACAAGGCGCAGATTTACGGCTACGATTACGTTGCCACTGGACACTACGCTTCCATCGTTCAGGATGAAGCAGGACGCTACACTGTGAAGCGCGGTCAGGACCGGAACAAGGATCAGAGTTACTTCCTGTTCAACCTGTCGCAGGAGCAGTTGGCGCAGAGTTTGTTCCCGCTGGGAGAAATGGATAAGCCGGAGGTACGGCGGCTGGCGGAATCGATCGGCCTCAACGTCGCCGGCAAGTCGGAGTCGCACGAAATCTGTTTTATCCCCGACAACGATTATGCCGGGTTCATCGCCGGGCAGGTGGATAAGGAAGCTTTTCAGCCGGGCAACATCGTCACCGCCGGTGGGGAGGTGCTGGGCACGCACAAGGGCTACCCCGCCTTCACCATCGGTCAGCGTAAAGGACTCAACCTCGGCGGATTATCGGAGCCGTATTATGTGACGGCGATCAGTTCGGTGAAAAACGAAATCACCGCCGGGCCCAAAAACGATCTGTTCCGGGAAGAGTTCACCGTTAGTGATGTGAGCTGGTACCTCGACCACTGTGAACCGTTCGAAGCGGAAGTGCAGATTCGGTATCGTCACCGGGCGGTGGAATCGGTAGTGACGCCGCTTCCTAATGGACGCGCCCGCATTCAGATGAGTATGCCTCAGCCCGCCGTAGCTCCCGGCCAGTCGGCGGTGTTCTACAAGGACGACTGTATCATAGGCGGGGGCTGGATCGAATGAGCGACACCCCGCTCGAGGTCGCGGTGGAGGCGGCCCGCGCGGCGGGGCGCATCCTGAAAGAACGGGCCGACCGCGTCGGCAAAATCCAATACAAAGGTGAAATAGACCCTGTTACCGAAATTGACCTGCTGTGCGAACAGGAAGTCATCGGTCGAATCCAGAAAGCGTTCCCAAGTCACGCGTTTCTTGCCGAGGAGTCCGGCGCGACGGAAGGCGACGCCGATCATCTGTGGGTCATCGATCCACTCGACGGCACGGTGAACTATGCGCATGGCTATCCTTGTTACTGTGTGTCGATCGGCTACCAGTGCAAGGGCGAAGTGCTGGCGGGCGTGGTCTACAACCCCTGTCTCGACGAATTGTTCGTCGCCGGGAAAGGGCAGGGCGCGACCCTCAACGGCAAACCGATTACCGTTTCCACCACTACCGAATTGAAACAGAGCCTGCTGGCAACGGGGTTTCCCTACGATATCAACGAATCAGCCGACAACAACCTCGATCACTTCCGGAATTTCATCACGGCGTGCCAGGCAATACGACGTCCGGGATCGGCGGCGATGGATTTGTGTTACACGGCGATGGGCCGGTTCGAGGGGTTCTGGGAATTGAAACTGCATCCGTGGGATTACGCGGCGGGCTGGCTGATGGTCGAAGAAGCCGGCGGAAAAATGACGCGCTTCGACGGCTCCCCGTTTCAAATGGGCGACCGCTCCATCCTCGCCTCCAACGGCCATATCCACCAAGCCATGGTCGATGTGTTGATGAAACGCTAAAGCTTTATTTATTCCAAGGTCGGTTTGAGGAGGTAGGTGTAGCCGGCCAAGCCTGCTTTGTAGAGGGTGAGGAAGCGGTCGGCTTCGTCCTGGCTGATGGTGCCTTTTTGAACGCTGTGGATGAGAAATCCCGCCATGCGTCCCGCCAGTTCGTCGGCGCGGAACGAAACGTAATCGAGCACGTCGGCCACGTTTTCGCCTTCGATGATCTGCTCGTACTTCAGCGAGCCGTCCTTGTTCATCGAAATATGAACGGTGTTGGTGTCGCCGAACAGGTTGTGCAGGTCGCCCAAAATTTCCTGGTACGCGCCGGTCAGGAAGATGCCGATGCGGTACGGTTCGCCCGGTTGCACCGGGTGCAGAGGCAGAGTCGGTTCGGTATTTTGCGAGCCGATAAACCCGTCGATGATGCCGTCGGAGTCGCACGTCAGGTCCATCAACGTGCCCTGCCGGACCGGTTCCTGATGGAGTCTCTGGATCGGTGCAATGGGAAAGACCTGGTCGATGGCCCAAGAGTCGGGCAGGGATTGAAACACGGAAAAGTTGCAGAAATATTTATCCGCCATTTTCTGCGGCAGATTTTTGAGTTCGTCAGGCATGTATTTGAGGCGCGCGGCCATATCCTGAATCTTGCGGCAGATGCCCCAGTACAACTGGTCCGCTTGTGCCCGGTCCTTCAGCGAAATCAGCCCCATGAAAAACTGGTTCTGCGCCTGCTCTTTGAGGTCCGCCGCGTCGTGCCAGGATTCAATGATGTTTTTGTTGGACGCCTGCTTCCAGACGTAGTGCAGATCCTGCACCACCGTGGGGGCCTCGTCGCTGATACTCAGATCGCGATCCAGATCGGGAAAGGAAGCGACGTCCAGCACGTTGAACACGAGCATGGAGTGATAGGCGGTCAACGCCCGTCCCGATTCGGAAATGATATTGGGATGCGGCAGTTTTTCCTCTTGGCAGATTTCATACAGATGGTAGACCACGTCATTGGCGTATTCCTGCACCGTATAGTTGGCGCTGGAAGCGAACGTGGAGCGGGAGCCGTCGTAATCCACCCCCAGCCCGCCGCCGACGTCGATGAATTCGATGTTGCATCCCTGTTGCATCAATTCGGCATAGTAGCGGCAGACTTCCTTGAGGCTGGTTTTGATGCGGCGGATGTTGGTGATCTGGCTTCCCAGATGAAAATGGATCAGCCGGATGCAATCCTTGATGTTCTCTTGCTCGGCAATCTCCAGAGCTTCCACCAGTTCGATCGGGCTCAGGCCGAATTTGGAGTATTCGCCGCCGGAAGAAGCCCAGCGGCCCGATCCGGCGCTGACCAGCTTGATGCGCAGACCGATGTTGGGCCGGATATCGAGTTCTTTTGAGACGCGGACGATGGTTTTCAATTCCGACAGGCGTTCCACCACGATGAACACTTTTTTGCCCAGCTTTTGACCCATCAGCGCCAGCCGGATGAATGCCTCGTCCTTGTAGCCGTTACAGATCAGCAAGGCTTCCGGATTGTCCATGATGGCGAGGATGGCATGCAGTTCCGGTTTGGAACCGGCTTCCAGTCCGATGTTGTAGGGGCGGCCGAATTTTACAATTTCTTCGACGACCTGCCTCTGCTGGTTGACCTTGATCGGGTACACGCCATGATAGGTTCCTTTATACTGGTTTTCCTGGGAGGCTTTTTGGAAGGCCTCGGCCAATCCGGCGATGCTGGATTTGAGAATGTCCGAAAATCGGATCAGAACCGGGAGCGAATAACCCTTCGATTGGATATCATCCACCAGACGTTTCAGGTCGATGGAATGCCGGCTGGATTTGTCGGGGCGGACGACCATATGGCCTTCCTCGTTGATGCCGAAATATCCCGCACCCCATCCTTCGATGTTGTACAGTTCCAGGGATTTTTCGACGGTCCATTTTTGCATACGAATTTTCCGGGTAATGAAGGTTGATATTGCCACTCTGGGAAAGGATATTTTACCGTTCGTTTCATTTAAATGAGATTACGGGAAAATGTCAAACAAAAATCGAAGGTCTTAAAAAGAAAGGCTTTTTCTGGGGAATCAATTACATTTCCCAGGGGAAGCAATGTATGATATAAAATTCCGAATTTTGCAACTGATCGTTTTTTCAGGAACATAAATGAACATCGAAAAAGTGGATGTCCGGGACATTGCCAAACAGTTCGGCACCCCGGTCTATGTCTATAGTTTGAGTATTCTCCGCAAATCCATTGCGGAAGTCCTGCCGTTGTCGCCGGTGGTCCGTTTTTCCATGAAGGCCTGCTCCAATACCAGGATTCTTCACGAAATGCTGAAATCCGGAATCAAGATCGACGCGGTGAGTATTCCCGAAATTCAAAGAGCCCTCAAGGCCGGGTATCCCTCCGAGGATATCTGCCTGACCAGCGATGTCTTTTTTAATTCCGGGGAGGCTGAGTTTTGTCTGAAGAACAATATTTTCTGCTCCTGCGGTTCGTTAGGCATGCTGGAGGAATATGGAGAAACCCGCAAGCGGCTGGGCCTTGGATCGGACGGCGTGTCCATTCGTATCAATCCCGGTGAAGGGGCAGGGCACTCCAAAAAAACCAATACTGGCGGGCCCTACAGCAAACATGGCATTTGGTACGAAAACCTGGATGAGGCCAAAGCCATCGCCAAAAAATACGATCTTAAGATTACCGGGGTGCATACCCACATCGGTTCCGGTGGGGATATGGAACATCTCAGCCGTATCTCCGGCAAGCTGGTCGACTTCGCCAAACAGTTCCCGGACTTGGAAATCGTCAATTTCGGCGGTGGCCTGCCCTATGAATATGATCCGGACAAGCCTCAAGTGGCCATCGGCGATTACCAACCCATTCTCAAGGAACGCACTCAGGAGTTGGAAAAACATTTCGGTCGTCCCATCACCTGTGAAATCGAACCGGGCCGGAGATTCGTCGCCGGGTGCGGTTTTCTGATTGGGGAGGTGCGGTCCCTCAACCATACCTTCGATGAAAATAAAAAGCGGCTGGATTATGTGCTGACCAATGTCGGGTTTTGCCACCTGCTCCGGCCCATGGCGTATGGTTCTTACCATCCCATTTGGTTTGCCGGGGACGGCCTGGGCAAAGAAACCGACGTCATTGTCGCGGGACCGGTTTGCGAATCCGGCGACGTGTTGACCCAGAAAAACGAAGAACCGGTACCGCGCCGGCTACCCCTTCCCAAGCGCGGCAACTTGATCGTGATCGGGGGTGCGGGGGCTTACGGACACGTCATGTCCTCCAACTACAATTCCCAGCCGTTGATTCCGGAAGTGATGGTGGAGGGTGACCAGATGACCTTGATCCGCCGACGGCAAACATTGGATGATGTGATTCGGGAAGAAGAGTAAGAGGAAAATCAGCAGGTATATATTAAACCCCCTGGCGCATAAAGCGGTCAGGGGGATTGTTTTCTAGAAGAGTTAAACCCCGGATAAGGTTGATTTGGAGTTTTGGAACTTTACGACCACCGAACCGCTTCCTGAAAAAGGCGCCAAAGGTCCCCAAAGCGATCAAAACAGGTATCAGCAACTTTTTGCCGAGGGCCATCAACCCGGCATAGAGCGCCGCCAGGCCCACTTTCTGCGGGTTGCCGCCGGCGGTAACCGCCACCAGACTGGCGACACCGAACGCCGCCATTTGATCCCCTAATGAATAGTCCGCGTACCGGTGACCTTCATTGAATTTATATTGGTCCACGAGGAATGCCATCGCATCCATGGACTTCAGGTAATTGTCGTAGGAGCTGACCCAGGTGATTTTTTCGTAACCTTTGCGTCCCAGCTTGATGGAAACGGCGTTGACCGTTGTTTCCTCACCATCGATGACGTCGAACACCCAGGACACGGAATGGTTGTCTTCGTTCAGGCGGGGTTTTTGAAGCCAGCCGCCGATTCTCAAAGGGGGAGTATTGTGTTTGGCTCTTTCCGTATTGATCTTTTTTGCATTGTCGGAAATCTCCTGCATCAGGATATTGGCATCCAGATCCTCCCAGTTTTCCAGCGAGACATAGCCGTCGGGGTAGTAGTTTAAAATCAACTGGACTCCGGTATTATGATTGAAGACCAAGGCTTCCGTATTTGGGTCTTCTTCCGCCCCCTGAATGATATGGTCATAATGACGGGCGGCATCTCCCATGAGCAGGGAGTATCCCTTGGTAAGTTTAAAAGTGCTGCTCGACGAGTCTAGGGAATACTGTTTCAGTTCATATTTCCAGGGCAGGCTGATGATCTCTTCGTTGATGGCTTGCTGAGTGGCCGGAATAGCCGGGTTCACCGCCTGAGCCACCGAGGCCATGCTTAAGATCATCCATACCGCTATCAGGGTATATAGATTTTTCATACTGTGAACCCTCATGGGAATTTCCAATCAAGTGTTTCCCTGAATCAAACTTTGCCAAAGGTTAAAAATTATTAGCCTGATCTCTTCTATATTCGTGGAATTCTTCGGAATTTCAAGCAGAAAATTGGTATTTTTATCAATAAAATCAACTAGTTAAGAATTACATGGAAATCCGCGAATGTAACCGGTTGGTGGGGGTGATGGGAAAGAATTTGATATAGGCGAGGATGGGGGAAATGATACCCCCCATCAAAATCCCCGTCGGCTTGGGGTATTGTGGGGTATTGGCTTCGTCAGAACCGAACAACCTTTGGGTGGACAAGGGTTTCGAAATCCTTGTACGCCAGTTTGACGATTTCGGAATGAGTTCCTGCGTTGAACCCGATTTTGTCGTCCCAGCTCAAAGCCTCCTCGACATAGACGTCCATGTCGTACAGATTACCGAAGGGCGGCATGGCGCCGACCTCGCAGTCAGGAAATTGATTTTTGAACTCCCGCTCTTTGGCCAGTTCCACATGGTTGGCCTTCGTGGCCCTTTTCAGCAGTTGAAAATCCACTTTATTGGGAGCGGGTAAAACCGCCATGGCCAGTTTGCCGTCCAGCTTGACCATCACCGTTTTCGCCAACAGCTTCCCGGAAATGTGTGCTTCCGCGGCAATTTCTCTAGCGGTGTAGGCGGGCGGGTGGCTGAGGGTGACGTATGGGACCTTGTGACTTTCCAGATATTCTTTGAGTTTGGTCGTAGGCATAACAACCCTCCCTTAAGGACAATTATTCACCCCTAATATAGGCCCCGGCAGGAAAGGGCGCACCTGTTCAATTAGGGTGAAAAGGGATCAGGAGAAAAGGGGATCGATCTTCTGCGCCATCTGGACGTCGGCCAGGGTGACGCCGGAGGCAGTGTGGGTCCAGTACCGGACGGTGATGCGCCGGTAGTTGATGATGATGTCTGGATGGTGATTTTCCGCTTCCGCCGCCTCGGCCACCTTATGGACGAAGTCGATGCCGGCCATGAACGCCGGCGCATGATGTACGCGGTATATAAACGGGATGCCCTTTTCGCTCACGCCCTTCTTCCACTCCGGGGCCAACTCTTTTATTTTTTGATCGAGCTCCTGCTCGGTCAACGCTTTTTTTTCTACCATATTAAACCTCTATGAATCAAACCCCCCTCTCCCCTCATGGGGAGCACCCGTGGGGTGACGGGCAGGGTGAGGGGTGGTTTATTTTAACTTCCTTTTACTCATGGATTAATGGTTTCCCAATAACTTCTCCAGTTTTTTATGCAGGGTGATGGGATGGACCTTGTACACAAAACTTTCCTCGCCGTTGATCAGGACGACAGGGATTTTTTCTTTATAGCGTTCGAACAGTTCGGGATCGGATTCGATATTGGTCATCTTTAATTCCGCTGGCATCTCAGTGATGACCTGTTCGATCACTTTCTTGGCGTCATCGCATAGACAGCAATCTTTTTTTGTCAAGATCTCGATTAGGATCATTAATTCCCTTGTCCATTTTTTTGTAGTTGTTCGATTTATCGGCGGAGAACCTCCGCGAGTAATTTTAAAAACTTCTGTCGGCGAAGATAACGATGTAATTCGCCAATCTGCCTGGGCCAAGCTGGATCCAGCGTCACGCGGGCGCCCCATGAATGAGGCAACTACAATATTTTGCCCCTTCACCCGGCCTCTCCCCCAAGGGGAGAGGAGATTTTTGGAATCCTGTTCATCCTGTGACCCTGTCTGCTTAAGGTTTTCTCTGCGTCCTCTGTGGTGAAATTATCCTGTCTTCCAGCCCTACATACTATGCGTCATAGTGGTGAACTTGCCCCACAGGATGAGCGCGACGGACAGCACGATACAAGCGACCAGCACTGCGGTGGCGACCGGCCGTTTTTCCCAATGTGTTTCCGGTCCGCGGTCGATGAGTGGCACCGCCAGCAGAAAGAGGATGCACAACACAGGCGCCACCACCAGAAACGGCACCCACACATTTTCCAGTGCGTACAACCAGACAAACTGCCACGGCGGTTTGGTGACCTCCAGTCCCGCCACCGGCGGGTCGCCGAGCGACGGGGCGATCGTCAAGGCCAGCACGCAGATCAAAAGAAATATTCCGGCTCCCGCACGATTCAAATAAACCAGATGACGGCTGAAAGGAATTTTCTTTCCGCCTTCCGGCTGTTCCGGGAGCGGGGACAGCTGATGATATTTGATGTAAAACAGGTGCAGGCCGATCAACGGAATTGTGAGCAGGGGAAGCAGGGAGATGTGCCACATATAAATGCGGCTCAACAATGGCACGCCCTGCGCGAACTGTTCGGTGAGCGGTATACCAAAACTGCCCATGGCTTCTGCGACCCAGGTAAAATGCGCCAGCGCCTCGTACGCTTCCTGATCCCATTTCAACACCGTGCCGGTAAACAGCAGGCCAACCATCATCAACAGCAATCCCACACCGACGTACCAATTAATCTCGCGCGGCGCCTTGTACGATCCCGTGAACGCTACCCGGATCATGTGAAGCAGGAGGGTGATGGTCAGCACGTCCCCCGACCAGAAATGAATGCCGCGCAGGAACCAGCCGAGCCATACCTGATCCACCAGGTAATGGATGCTGGGGTTGGCACGGTCGGGGTCGGGCACGTAAAACTGGGCCAAGAGGATTCCGCTCAACACGAGAAGCGAGAATGCGCTGAGCGTCATTCCACCGAGCGAGTATTTAAATGAATTGGCGTGCTCCGGAATTTCGTATTCGAGCACTTCGAATCCGAGCCGTTCCTTCAAGGTCTGGAGGGGGCCGTTGGGCATAACAGCCTCGGTTGGTCCGGCCAGGGCCGGAGATTATTCACACGGGCGTCTGAGAGTCAAAAACCCGAACAGCGCACCTGATAACAGAGTCAATGCCGCCGCCCATCTGTATCCTTTTTGCGAGGTGGCAATCCATTTGTGTTCGGCGGGCTCCACATGTTTCATTTGCGGCATGTCGTGGCCTTCGTGTTCGGACATCTTTTGTTGCTGTTCTTCTCCCCATAGGGGACCGCCACCCGTCACTTCTTCTGTCTCGAAAGCGTCCATGGCATTGCCCATACCGTACTCGGCGCCTCCCGATTCAGTGGCTTCCATACCGAGGGTTGCCTCAGGCAGTTCCGGAAGCGTGGTTTTTTCTTTTGGCACCGGATCATGACTTCCGCCATGGGCCCAAAGCGATCCTGGAGCGCTGGAGATGAGCAAGGCGATCAGTAGAGTGGATACGAAAGTTTTCATGTCAGGATTGTTCCACCAGTTGTGCGAAGGCCGCCATGGCATCGTCCGTGGCCCAGTCCTTGGGACCGACGGCCTTGTGCACGATGATCCCATGTTTATTGACGATAAAGGTTTCCGGCACCCCGGTGGTTTTATAATCTTTTTTGGCAACGCTGCTTTCCGGGTCCAGCAAAACGGGAAAAGTGAGCTTGTATTCGTCCATGAACGGCTGAATCAGGCGCTGATCCTTGTCGATGCTGATGGTCAGCATTTCCAGGCCCCGGTCTTTAAACTGGTCATACACTTTTTGCATGGAGGGCATTTCCACCTTGCAGGTGGCGCACCAGGTGGCCCAGAAATTGATGAACACCACTTTGCCGCGGTAGTCCTTGAGGTCGATCTTGCCACCGGAAAGGGAGGGCAGTTCAAAGCTGGGAGCGATGAAACTCTCCTGCGGATATTCCGTTTGAAACGGTTTCAATTCCTCTTTGTTGACGGATGCGATTAAAAAAGCAAACAGCGCGGTGAACAGAACCGCGTACGGGATGAATATATGAACGGGTTTTTTTTGTAGGGCTTGTTCCATAGGAATGATTACAGTTGCCTTTTATAGGGGCGGTAGAATTTCTTATCTACGGCAACGACAATTTCATCGAGGCTTAGACCATCCTCATACAGCTCGTGGGCGTAGATTACTTCGTCCATGCAGGTTTCGCATTTGGATCCATGCATACTGGTGAAGCAGGTCAACAGGGTTTTGTGGTTGTGGTTCTTTTTGCAGTAACAGTAACAAAACTGGCTGTCGATGACCTTGGGAATTTCCGCGGCGTATTTATAGGCCAGCGCGGTCTTGCCCGAGAACAGAGCGGGGCTCAGCACCGGCCGGTTTTCGATCAGTTGACCTTTTGCCGGAGCGGGATTGGAAGCTGTGGCACGTCCCGAGGGTTTGGTATAAACGTACACCCCGCTCAGCACCATTAAAATGACCGCGATAAACGCCGCAACGGTCCCAATGGTTTTCCGGTTGGTGGATTTTTGCCCGCCGGATTTCTTTTTCTTGTTGGGTTTTCGTTTACCCATTTCAATCTCGCGTGTTCAGGTTGATAGAGTCATTATATCTGTTGCCCCCGACGCCATGCAAGGCCTGCTTTGGGTCACCGTTTGGGCGGGTACCAACGGCTCAGGGTGGCGGGGGAGAACCCTATCAGAAAAAGAGAGACGATGGCGATATTTCTCAGGGTGGTGAATCCGATACCCTCGGCCAACCAACGGCGGGGGGAGGTGAATGTTTTTTCCTTGAGTAGAACCACCGGGCCCTTTTTTTTTAATCGGAGGAAAAAGTCAAGGTCCTCACAGATCGGAAGAGGGGAAAACCCCTTGAGTTCATGGAACGTTTCCCTTCGCACGAAAATGCCCTGGTCGCCGTATACCAGGTTCAGGTAACGGGATCGCCAATTCGCCCAGCGGGAAATCCTTTTGAGAGCGGGCAGGGGCGAATCGATTTGCAGACTGAATGCCCCGCCCAAATAGGGTCCGCTGGCCATGGTTGCAATCATTTTCTGATAGCCCCGGGGGTCCACATGGCTGTCGGCATGCAGGAACAGAAGCAGATCCCCTTTGGCTTCTCCGGCGGCGGCGTTCATTTGTGCCGCCCGGCCGCGCGGACTCTGGATCACTGTGACCTCGCAACGGCGGCCAATAGCGGTGGTATCATCCTCGCTTCCGCCGTCTCCGACAATGGTTTCAAACGGTTGGTATTGTTTCAAGCGGGTCAGGGTTTCGAAAAGAACAGTCGATTCATTGTAAGTGGGAATGATGACCGATACCTTCAAAGGTGATTTTGTCTGTTCCGAGTTTATCATTTCCAGATGGGGGGATCTCCGCACTATTTGTGAGGCTGGTACACGCGCGGCCAGTAAATCATAAAAACCCTGATGATACAATGATATAGGGGCATGCGGCGGTTTTCCTGGCACTGAATTTTCACCGGGGCAGAAAGGGTTTAAGAAACCTTTCTTCCATAAAGGCTCTCTGGTTCTGTATTTCGCCGGGAAAATGTTATAAAATTACTCAAATATTTTGGTGACTTAGATATGCTGGCTCATTTTATCGATTCCAAACCATTCCAATGCGGGTACTTCAAGGACCGCAAATCCCTCTTCGAGGAGTATCTTTTAGAGGATATTTCCGAGGTGGAGTTTGAGTACCTGCTTGCCCACGGGATGCGGCATTTCGGGGAATATTATTTTCGCCCCCGGTGTCACAACTGCCACGACTGCGTGCCCATCCGGCTTCGAACCGACGACTATTACATGACCCGCAGTCAGAAGCGCGCGCTCCAAGCCTGCTCGCAAATAGAAATCCGTCTGGGCCAACCGCAATTTTCAAAGGAGAAATTCAAGCTGTACTTGGACCATAAAATGCGGTTTGTGTCTCTGCAGGATGATGTCGAGGACGAGGAGAATTTCCGCTTGTCTTTTTACGGGAAGACCCGGTTCGGGATGGAGTTCGAATATTTCCTGGACGGAAAATTGATTGGTGTCGCTCTGGCCGACGTCACGCGTAAAACCTTCTCCGCCATTTACACCTTTTATTCGATGAAGCATTCGCAGTTAAGCCTGGGTACGTTCAGCATCGTCAAGCAGATTCAGTTCTGCCAGAGCCGCGGTATTCCGTATTTTTATATGGGATATTTTATTGCGAAGAACAAGTCACTCGCCTACAAGGCCAACTTCCGGCCGAACGAGGTCTATATCAACCACGAATGGCGACCGTTCCGCAATGCGGAAGGGGACTCCCTGGTTGCGGAAGAGGGTCTACAGTGGGTCAACGCCGATACCCTCGTTAAAGCGACATCTACCCGCGAGTTTTAAAGCGCAGGAATTTCCCCGTTTATTTCCCGATTTCTCTTCGTTTAATGGCTTCCCGCACGATTAAATCTGCAATCCTTTGATTTCTATTGTTGATAGCCACATCCAGAGGTTTATCCCCTTTCGAATTTTGCAACTCCAGCTTGGCGCCTTTTCGAACCAGGGCACTAGCCGCCCCGACATTTCCCCTTTCGGCCGCCAAATGCAAAAGAGTGCCCTCAGGAATCTTTTGATCCACGTTCACCCCTTGGTCGGTAAGTTCCTGGATGACATGAAAGCGGTCGTTGTAGATCGCATAATAAAGAGGCGTCTTGCCTTTGGCATCCTTGCGGTTGGGAGTTGCCTTTTTTTCAAGGAGCAATCGAACGATATCGGGATAACCCTTTTCAGCTGCCAGATGGAGCGGAGTTGTGGCGGCTCCGGGTGGGCCATGCACCAGGACTTTTTTTTCGAGAAGCACTCTCACCACCTGAGTATGGCCGTCCATCACCGCTCCCACCAAAGGCGAAGGACCTATTTTGGGATTGACGTTGGCACCTTTGTTGACCAACAGCTCTACCATTCTCGGAAGGTCATTTATGCTGGCCAGGTAAAGCGGCGTCCAGCCTTTTTTGTCTCTGGCGTCCACGGCGGCGCCTTTTGAAAGCAACAGCAGGGCGGACTCGTTTCTGGTCCCAAGAACCGCATAGTGTAGGGCAACGCGGCCGTTTTTGTCCTGGCTGTGGACACGGGCTCCTTTAGTGATCAGTAAATCCATCATGGGTGTGTAGCCGGTTTCAGCGGCCAGATGCAGGGGACTTCGGCCTTCATTATCCCTGGATTCCACCCTTGCCCCTCTTTCAATGAGGGTTTGAGCGACTTCCGTGTATCCGCTCTCTGCGGCGTAGTGCAGGGGGGTTTGACCGTTCTCATCCTTTTGATTGACGTCTGCGCCTTCATTCAGGTGGCGGCGCACTTCCTTGACATTTTTGTATTGGACGGCCTTTTCCAAAGAAGACGTTTTGATTAAGGAACAGGACGAAGCGAGAAATGCAAAAAGGATCAAAAAAGTAAAGCCGGGTCGAGCAAGAGGATATTTTTTCATTGGACTCAAACTCCCTTATAAGTTTTAAACTGGCTTAATCTAAAGGATAGAGAAATTATTGTCAATGAAGGTTTGAAGGAGGGAAGTAATACAGGAAGTCGGATGTCTCAGTAGAGACAGGACCGCTCCGGCATTCTATTGAAAAAGCGGTCCGTTTCCGTGAGTTTCAATCAGTGGGGATGTAATTCTTTTAATTTCTAATTTTTTTTCGCTCGATCGCCGTTTCCGTGATTAAATTGGCAACCTTTTTATGGCCATGATTGATGGCGACCTCCAAAGGCGTGTCTCCCTGAGAATTTTGAGCATTCAGTACGGCACCCTTTTCAATCAATAGTTCGACCACGTCGGCATGCCCCTTTTCAGCTGCCAGGTGCAATAGGGTGGTGCCGTTAGGGATTGTTTGGGTGATATCCTCTCCATAGCTGATGAGCAATTTCACCATATCGTGGTGACCATGGTAGGTGGCGTAATAAATCGGAGGTTTTCCCGAGCGGTCCTTGGTGTAGGGATCGGCTTGAAAATCGAGCAGGACCTCGGCGGACCGGGTAAAACCTTTTTCAGCGGCCATATGCATGGGCGTTTTGGTGGCATTGGGTGAGCCCTGAACCGATGCTTTATGCTTCAAAAGTACCTCAACCACTTCACTGTGGTCATTCCAAACGGCTGCATTCAGAGGCGTGGGTCCGCTTGGGGGATTGACTTCGGCCCCTTTCTCGATCAACAGTTCTACATATTTCGGGAGGTCGTTCAGGCTGGCCAGGTAAAGCGGAGTCCATTTTTTCTGGTCCCTTATATCCACCATCGCCTTTTTTAAGGTAAGAATAAAAGCGATGTCGTATTCTTCATTAAGCACCGCATAATGCAAAGGACTCCCGCCGGCCTTATCCTGGCTGTTTAAATCGGCTCCCTTGTCAGTCAGATAGTCCACCATGGGGGCGTGTCCTTCCTGAACTGCGAGGTGCAGGGGCGTCCGGCCCTGATTGTCTTTGGCATTTACATTGGCGCTTTTTGCAATCAACATCCCCGCCACTTCTTTATATCCATCCTCGGCGGCGAGGTGCAAAGGAGTTTTACCTTCCGCGTTTGCTTTGTTAACGTTGGCGCCTTGGTCCAAGTAGTTTTGAACCTTTTTGATGTCTTCGGATCTCACCGCGTTTTCCAGAGTGTCTGCTCGGAACAGAGCACAGCCGGAAGCAAACAATCCGAAAAGAACCAGAATGGTTAAGCCCGAATGGGTAAGGGAGGACTTATGCATGGTTTAGAAGCTCCTTTGTAAATTATTGTATTATAATAAATTACTGGATTGAGGCGGGGTTGTCAATGAAGGTATTGAAAAATGGGAGATTCTACGAATCCTGCCCATCCTAAATGGGATTAATCAATGCTGGTACCTTCCGCCAAAGCCGCCTCATCTGCTAGTTTTAATGCCACAAAAAATTAAGTTTTATTTTGGTTGGAATTTAATTTCGATTGTTGAAAAGAGTTTAGTGCTTAAGTTATTAAACCACGGGTACGGAGTAAGAAGAGTTTGTTTTTTAAGCTTAATTTAGACTGGCATTTGTATGGACAAATGTCGCTGAGTCGATTATGATGAATCTAGGAATAGATGGGTTTGATTGGGATTCTGGAAATTCCAAAAAAATTAAGAAGCATGGTGTGCTCCCGGAGGATATCGAGGGTTTTTTTCAGCAAGACAGTATTTATGTAGCTCCGGATATCAAGCATTCTCAAAAGGAAGAGCGGTATTTGGCTGTGGGGTCTTCGCCCAAAGGACAACCCATGGTGGTGGTTTTTACCTTCCGGGAAAACGAGGGGAAACGGTTGATTCGTCCCATCAGTGCCCGGTTCATGCATGACAAGGAAGCGAAACGATATGAAGAAGAAAATTCCAAAATTCAAAAGCGATAAGGAAGCCGAGAAGTTTCTGGACCAGGATTTGACAGACTATCTTGATCTCAAAAACTTTCAAAGGGTGAGTTTTGAGTTTCAGCCCAAAACCAAAAAAATCAGTATCCGGGTTTCCGAGGAATTGCTGGAGGCCGTAAAGAAAAAGGCCAAGCGTCAAAAGATTTCCTACCAAAAATACATACGCAAAGCCGTGGAAGAATCCTTGGTGCCGAAATAGGGGGAATTAGCACCCAAAGGCTGTTTGATGATAGTCTTAACGGGTACCGCTGTTAGCGAATAGTATTATTAAATATAAAAAATACCAATTTTCTATTAAATGGGAAAATCTCAATTGGAAGCTATTAATCCAGACTTTGAATGGTACGAATCTTTAAGTCAAAAGAAAGGTCTTCATCCACGGTGCCCTTTTGCTTCGGTAAACAAATGTCCAAGATATTTTGAAAGCCTTTCTCTTTTACAAGAAACTGGAGCGACAGAATTAGATCCCGAAGAAGAGGAAAGGCTCCTCAATCATTGGAAAACTTCTGACCTTTGGCCCCGGTTGGGGGAACAAGCATCGAGTGTTTGGGGTGGGGAAGGAAATAAGCATATCTCGAATTTCTGTCCAGAAGTTTCCTTTTTAAGATTCAATCTATTTGCCTCAGACTTATACAGGTATTCGGATGAAATTGATTTGGGTGTAGCCCATTCTCGCCTCGGCGAAATTGGCGCTCCGATAACGGATTGGAGATGGGCCTGGGGACATGTTCGGCCCATGCATTATTCAGAATGCCCTCTTTATTCTCCCTTAGCCCACCAATCATCATTAGATGGAAGCTCGGAAGAACATAACGAAAATTCGGATATTATTCAGGGGAAACCGACTTATTTAGGGATGCAATTAAATTATCGTGTACTTTTGGGGCAAATTAAAAAATGGAAATGGGTAAGGAAGGTAAAAGAAAAAATTGAAAGTTGTTTGAATAAATTAAAAGAGAAACATCAGCAAAATTAAATTTTTGTTCATACCACCGGTCGGGCCAACAACAATTTATATGATGAGGATGACGCTAATATCTTACAGGACGCGTTGGTAGGTAATCACCACCACCTTTTTCTTTTCGCCTTGGGCAAATTGCGTCCAGTGTTGGTTCATCTCATTCTTTCCGGCGAAGGTAAGAGTGAGGGCATGCATATGCGGTTCACGGGCGGCATCGATGCCAGTGTCTTGAGCCAGGTCGAACTCCAGGGCATTTCCCTTGTCTCCGATGAGAACCATTTTGGGTTGGTTATTGAGTCCGCAGTAATGGGTCAGGCCCAGTCGGCGGTTTTTGTCATCGTGGTAGATCGTAACCATCTCATTGGGAGTGCCTTCAAAAATGGTTTCCACCAGAGCACTGCCGGCAGAAGTAACCCGGTAGCTGGCCTTGATTTTTTGAGGCCCTTTTCCCATATCAACGGTGCCTTCCCATTTCCCGGCCAGTTGTTTCATTTGCTGGAAAGCCTTGGATCCTTCATAAAACTGATGCTCTTCTCCGGTCACACTCAGGGGTCCTGAAGCCAACAGGACGATCAAACCGGTAAGAATATATTTTGGAATTTTCATAGCGCATTCCTTTAATTTAATTAAATCGTGTGAAATAGGAGACGAGGGTTAAATCACACCGAAAAAGATGAGGTAGAGCCATGTCACGAGAGCGACGTTGATGATGACGCCAATGTGAAAGAGAACATTGAACAATTTGCCGTAGGTCGGTGTGTATTCCTCCTTGAATTCATCCATAATTCCTGTCTCCTAATCCATGACCAGGGTTTTGAGCCGTTTCGCCAGATCCGATCCGCGAATAATTTTGCGCACCGGACGTTCCATCAGGTTGAGACTCATGTACAGCCGTTCCAGATTACCAAAAGTTTCGGATTCTGCAATGGCTTCTCCGCCGGCATCCCGAATTTCGTTGCGCCAGATACTCAGCACCTTTAAGGTTTTCAGGTTATCAGAATTCGATAAGGCTTTTGCGCCCTCGTCCCCGATTCCGTTACTGCACAGATACAACCGCCTCAGACCGGTCAGGGTTTGCGAGTGCGCCAGTGCCACCGCCCCGCCATCGCCGCTTTGCGTGCTGTCCAGATGCAAGGCTTCCAGCTTTGGGAAATTATCCGATTCCGCCAGGGCCTGGATGCCCTTTGCACCGATCGGATTGAAATCGAGAAACAGTTCTTCCAGATTTTGGAAATGCTTCGATTCGGCAATCGTCCGCGCCCCCTCGAAGCCGATATTATTGGCCTCCAGCATCAGGCAGGTCAGGCCTTTCGCTATTTCCGAGTGTGCCAAAGACCGTGCCGCGTCGTCGTTCAGCATGTTGTGGTTGAGGTACAGCGACCGCACATTGCCCTGGAGGTTCTCCAGCGCCTCGATTTCGCGTTCGCCCAACTGATTGTTGCTGAGGTACAGCTTTTCGACTTTAGGGAATGATTCCCATTCGGCCAGCAGTTTTAACTCTTCCAGGCCGATATTTTTATTTTCCAGATCCAGCAGGCTCTGCTCTTCCACAAATGCTTTCTGAAAAAGCACCTCCGCCTCCGGACGGTCCAATTTTTCCAAAGATTTCAACTCCATTTCTTGTATAGTAACAACCGCAGTGTGATACTAATTTATAGGATTTTACTGAAAAGATCAAATAGTCTCCGGGGCCGGGCCAAGGCTTCCCGGAAGGCCGGTTGCAAAGGATTCGGAGTCTATGATTATAGGGGTTCCCAGAGAGATCAAGGAAGATGAATACCGGGTGTCCATGACTCCTGCCGGGGCGGCGGAGTTGATCTCCGATGGACATCGTGTGCTCATCGAAAAAGGCGCGGGGGAGGGGAGCGGTATTTATGATGTTCAATATGAAGCCGTCGGAGCGGAAATTAGTTCCTGTGACCAGGTGTTTGATCGGGCGGAGATGATCGTCAAGGTCAAGGAGCCTGTAGCGCCCGAGTTCGATAAGTTGAAAGAGGGGCAAATTTTATACACCTACCTTCATCTGGCGCCCGCGCCGGAGCTGACCGATGCCTTGTTAAAACGGAAAATCATCGGCGTTGCTTACGAAACAGTGCAGTTGGAAGACGGCTCCCTGCCTCTTTTGATTCCCATGAGCGAGGTGGCAGGACGTATGTCCGTCCACGAAGGAGCCAAGTACCTGGAACGGGCGAACGGTGGGCGAGGCATATTGCTGGGCGGCGTACCCGGGGTGGACCCCGGGCATGTGGTCATTGTCGGCGGCGGCATCGTCGGTATCAACGCCGCTAAAATGGCCATCGGTACCGGGGCGAGTGTCACGCTGTTGGATGTGAGCTTGTCTCGCCTGCGTTACATTGACGATGTTTTCGGCGGGCGTATCAAAACCATCATGTCTAACAAACTTAATATTGAGGAGTTTTCGCAGACCGCTGACCTGTTGATCGGTGCGGTACTCCTGCCCGGCGCGAAATCCCCTAAATTGATTTCCCGCGAGATGATCAAAGCAATGATGCCCGGTTCGGTGGTAGTAGATGTCGGTATTGATCAGGGCGGTATCCTCGAAACCTCGCGTCCCACCACCCACAGTGACCCGATTTTTGTGGTGGATGATGTCGTGCATTACTGCGTGGCTAATATGCCCGGAGCTGTGGCCCGCACCTCCACCTACGCACTGACCAACGCCACTTTGCCCTACGCCCGCGAACTGGCTGGAAAAGGACTGCAAAAAGCCCTCCAGGAAAATCCGGCCCTGGGCCGCGGCCTCAATCTTTTCAAGGGGAAAGTGACCCATCTAGCGGTGGCTGAAGCATTGGATAAGGAATATGTTCCCCCCGAAAAGGTTTTGAGTTAGACTTAGGCCAAAATCGCTTCTTCCCCGGAATTTCTTCCGGGGAAATCCATCAATCCCTACTCTTCATAACGTGCATGCGGCATTCTAACTTCGTCCATTTACACGTGCATACACATTACAGCCTGCTGGACTCGTCCCTGCGTCACGAGGCCTTGTTCCAGCGGGCCGCCGAGTTCCGGATGCCCGCCGTTACCATGACCGACCACGCCAATCTGTTCGGCGCCATGGAGTTTTATGCCGGCGCGAAAAAGCATGGGCTCAAACCCATCATCGGGTGCGAGGTGTATGTCGCTCCGGAGAGCCGCCTGAAAAAAGACACTAATCACAGTCTGCGCGATGCGTCCTACCATTTGATTCTGCTGGCCAAAAACGATACCGGTTACAAAAATCTGCTGAAGCTGGTGACGCAGGGATACCTGGAAGGATTCTATTACAAGCCGCGCATCGATAAAGAACTATTGGCGGAAAACGCCGAAGGGTTGATCGCGCTCTCTTGCTGTAATCGGGGCGAGGTGGCGCATCACCTCAACAAGGAGAATATTCCCCGCGCCACCAAAATGGCCGAGCAGTACCGGGACATCATGGGTGAGGACAATTTTTATCTGGAACTGCAGGATCATAAACTGGAATGGCAGGAGGGGATCAACAGGGGATTGCTGGAGATCAGTAAAAACACCGGCATCCCGGTCGTGGCGACCAACAACTGCCATTACCTCGACCGGGACGATTTTCGTGCCCACGAAATCCTGTTGTGCCTGCAGACCGGTAAGACCATGGATGACCCGTACCGGATGAAGTATCACTCCGACGAATATTATTTTAAATCGGCGGAGGAGATGACCGAGCTGTTCCAGCAGGTGCCGGAGGCTATTGAGAACACCGTCAAAATCGCCGAGCGGTGCAATCTGGAGATGGAGTTGGGCATTGACAACCTGCCGGAGTATCCCGTGCCCGAATCCTACACGCTAACGACCTACCTCGAAGAACGGGCGCAGGAAGGCCTGCAGGAACGGTTCGATAACATGAAACGGCTGGGGCAGACTTTCGACCTGGAAGTTTATGAGGCCCGCCTGGAGGAAGAACTGCAGATCATCCAGAAGATGGGATACCCCGGATATTTTCTGATCGTGTGGGATTTCATCCGTCACGCGCGGGAGCATGGCATACCGGTAGGTCCGGGACGCGGCTCCGCCGCGGGGAGCCTGGTGGCGTATTCGCTGAAAATCACCGACATTGATCCTATGCAGTATGGGCTGTTGTTCGAGCGCTTCCTGAATCCGGAACGGGTGAGCATGCCGGATATCGATATTGATTTCTGTATGGACGGGCGCGACGAGGTGATCAAATACGTTTCGGAAAAATACGGCGGCAACGCCTTCGTCAGCCAGATCATCACTTTCGGAAGCATGAACGCGAAGGCGGTCATCCGCGACGTAGGCCGGGTGTTGGGGATGACCTACGGCGAAGTTGATAAAATTGCCAAACTGATACCCAACCGGTTGAATATCACACTCACCGCAGCGTTCAAGGAGGAGCCAAGGTTCAAGGAAATGCGCAAGGAAAGCGCAAGCGTCGACGAGTTGTTGAATATCGCACTCCGGCTGGAAGGCCTGCCGCGCCACTGTTCGACCCATGCGGCGGGCGTGGTGATTTCTCCGAAGCCGCTGACCGAGTTCCTTCCTCTTTATAAAGGAAGCAACGACGAAGTGGTCACCCAGTTTTCAATGAACAACATCGAAAAGCTGGGCCTGCTCAAGATGGACTTCCTCGGCCTGCGCACGTTGACAGTCATCCATAATGCTCTCAAACTCATTCAATCCTCTATGGAGATGGAGCTGGATATCGACGCGATTCCCAAGGACGACGCCAAAACGTTCGCGCTTCTCAGCGATGCCCGTACGCGCGGCGTGTTTCAATTGGAAAGTTCCGGCATGCGCGATCTACTTAAGAAAATGAAGCCGGACAGCTTTGAAGACATCATTGCCCTGCTGGCGTTGTTCCGGCCCGGTCCGCTGGAGAGCGGCATGATCGACGACTATGTGAAACGCAAGCACGGCACGATGGATGAGAAATACGACCTGCCGCAGTTGAAGGAAATCCTGCAAGAAACGCATGGCGTGATTCTCTATCAGGAACAGGTCATGAAAATTGCCAACGTTCTGGCCGGGTTCACCCTGGGCGACGCCGATCTGCTTCGCCGCGCCATGGGGAAAAAGAAACCGGAGGAGATGGCTCAGCAGAGGGAAAAGTTTGCCAAGGGATCAGCGCACAACAAAATTCCCGAGAAAAAAGCAGAACGCATTTTCGATCTGATGGAAAAATTCGCGGGGTACGGTTTCAATAAATCGCACAGTGCGGCCTATGCGTTGATCTCCTATCAGACCGCATACCTGAAAGCGCATTATCCCCTGCAGTTTTTCGGCGCGTTGATCACCAGTGACATGGACAACACGGACAAAGTCATCCGTTACATCAACGACGCGCGGGAGATGGGTATCCAGATTCTGCCGCCGGATGTGAACGAAAGCCAGAAGGATTTTTCAATTTCGAAAGACGCATTACTGTTCGGGCTCGGGGCGATCAAGAACGTCGGGTCGGCGGCTATCGATCAGATTATTGAAACCCGTCAGGAGTTGGGTCGGTTCGATTCACTCAAACAGCTTTGCGAACAGGTGGACCTCCGGCAAGTCAATAAGCGGGTCATCGAAAGCCTGGTTAAGAGTGGCGCCTGCGATTCCCTGGGGGAAGGCAGGGCCAGCATGATGCATCACCTGCTGTTGTACATGGATATGGGCCAGGCCCGGCAAAGAGACAAACAGTTGGGGCAGTCCAACATGTTCGATACGTTTGAGGAGGAAGTGGCGAATGAGGCGCCGCCTCCATCCAGCGAGATTAAGGAGTGGAGCGACCACGACCGCCTGCGATTCGAAAAGGAAACCATCGGCTTTTACGTGTCCGGGCATCCCTTGACGCGGTATCAAAAGGACATCGACTGGTTCACCGATTCCAGTTCGGCCAGTATTTCAGAGCAGGACAACGGCAAGAGCGTCAGCCTCGCCGGGGTGCCGTTCAAGATCATCCCGAAAACGACACGCAGGGGCGACAAGATGGCGCTGGTGACTCTGGAGGATTTGCAGGGTACGGTGGAAGTCACCCTGTGGCCGGAAATTTATCAGGCGTCCGCGGAACTTCTGGCGGCGGACGAACCGATTCTGGTCAAGGGCACGGTGGATTCGGTTGACAACGTGCCCAAGGTGATCGCCACGGCAGTGTTGCCTTTATCAGAGGCGAAGAACCATTGGGATGGTGAGGTGCACCTTCGGATTCGAACGCCGGGTCTTGAAAAAGATATGATGGCATCGGTCAAAAAAGTGCTCGCCGGGCATCAGGGAACCAATCCTCTGCTGGTCCATTTCATTTTTCCGGACAGCAAGAACCGGGTTCGGACGGTGAAATCCGACATGAAAGTGAAGCCCAGTGACGCTGTGATTCACGAGGTCGAAGCATTGCTGGGGGAAGAGTCGATTTACTTTAAGTGAGGTTACCTCAACCCAGCAGATGTTGCTGTATCAGTGCTTCCGCTTGGGTGAATTCTTCTTCAAGGGTGGATGGCGGCAGAAGCATGGGGATAGTGACGACCGGCCCATGGCGTGAAACAATCTGGAGGGCGGGAACCGTTGGTCGACCCAGCAATAGTGCAGGAAGAAAGAAACGGGACGCTCTTTGAACCGATTCGACATCCTTCCATGCGATAAAAGCTTTAGGAGGGGCCGCCGGAAAATGGATGCGTGAAAAGTGCATGGCAAGCCCCTCGGGCCCCAGCGTGACGAAGTAGGCACGGGGAAACATGTCGCGGTTGTTCAGCATCACCAGAATCACCCGCATCAGACCGGCCAGCATCAGCAGGCACAACGCAGAGATGCCCAGTGTGGTGCCGTTGACTTTCCACTCGCCGAGAAATCCGGACAGCGGAAGAAAAATGACACAGGCCATTAACAGCGGTAGCGGGGCGATCATGAACAATCCATGAAACCGGATTTTCAGTGCCGGTAAACCTTTCGGCAGGACGGCATGGACTCCATCGCCGCAATCGATCACCGCGCGGGTTTGGGTTTCTTCTTCGTGCTCCGCGATATAAGCATCGGCCTGGTCGTAATTTTTGGAAGCCCAGTTTTCGCTGTTCATCAATTTTATTCCGGCGCGCCGGGACTCCGTTTATGAGATAATAAAAACTTTATTATTTCGTTTAGATGACAGGTTTCATTGAAAATTCAGACCGACACTGAAATCAAAAGTTTTCGAAGCACCCTGGCCAACGGCCTGACAGTGGTGGCGGTGGAGATGCCGCATATCCATACGATTGAGGTCGCCATGTTCGTCCGTGCCGGTCTGCGTTTTGAAAATGAGAAAAATAACGGAGTTTCCCATTTCCTGGAACACATGATGTTCCGGGGCAACCGGAAATACCCGGATTCCATCTCTCTCAATCTGGAATTCGAGAAGATCGGCCGCGACCTGCGTGCCTCCACCCTCAGCGAGTACACCTACTACGGTTTCAGCCCGCATTATGACCAATTGGAACGCGGAATGGAATTGTTTGCTGAATTTTTTACCGATCCCACTTTTCCCCATATCGAGCTGGAGCGCGGAATCATTCTGGAAGAGTGTCTGGAGGACTTGAATGCCGAGGGTGAAAATATCGACATCAACAACGTCGCCTGCGCCCTGATGTACCCAGACAATCCGCTCGCTCTGCCGACCATCGGAACAGAGGAGTCGATCGAATCCATCGATGCTGCGATGCTCCGGGACTACTTTGAGAAATACTATTGTCCTTCCAACATGGTATTGGTCGGGGCGGGATGCCTGGCGCAATCGCAATTCCATCAACTGGCGCAAACGCATTTCGGAAAAATTCCGCGCCGGGGCACCGCCGTGCCCAAAGATTATTTTTTGAATAGCATGCGCGAAGACCAAACAAAGCCGCAATTTCGTGTTCAGGAAGATGTCGACAGTCAGGATGAGGTGCAAATCTGTTTCCGGTCTGTTTCCTACAATCACCCGGATTATTACACCGCCTGTTTGGCCGGCCGGTTGTTCGACGACGGCGTCAGCTCCCGTCTGCAAAAGGTACTGCGGGAAGAGCAGGGCCTGGCCTATTCGGTGGAATGCCGCGCCACCAGCCTGGCGGATATCGGGACCATCGATTTTGACGTGACTGCGCGCCCCGAGAAAGTATCGGCCATTGTCCAGGTGATTTTCGGCGAAATCAAAAAGTTTTTAGATTCCGGCGTCACGCTGGAGGAACTGGATCACGTTAAAAAAAGATACATGTACGACCTCGCGCTGGAGTTGGACGAGCCCGGCAAGCAGGCGGCGCGTTATGGATTCTCCGAGCTGTATTCCAAAGTCATCACCCTGGAAGAAGAAAGGGATCTCGTCGAGTCGATCACTCTCGAAGATATCTGCCGGGTGGCCGAGTCGATTTTTAAAGCCCGCAACCTCAACGTCGTTCTGGTTGGTCCCCACACTCCGCAAATCGACCAGGAACTCGAACGATTGATCCGCGAATTCTAATCCAAACCCTTTGATTCATGTTGAACGATTTCCACCTTCAATTGATATTCAAAAAGAGTGGGTTGACCGTGGTCTTGTTCTTTTGCTTTGTTTGGGGATGCGGGACTCCGGACGCACAGTATTCAAGTTGTATAGACGACGGCGACTGCACCTCACAGTTGCAGGTAAAAAAATTTTCCGGTGACATTCCGGTGTCGCCCGATTCCAAGTTCTGGAGCTCCCCACAGGGGTCGGGGAAAACCACCGTCGATTTGGGACCGCAATTGATCACCAATCCGCAATGGCCCAATCCTTTCGTTAAGAAAGTTTTCATCAGTGTTGCGCGGACGGCGACACAGATCGCGGTTCGCCTGGAATGGGAGGATAATTCGGTGGACAACGGGATTGACCAATCGCGTCTGTACACGGATCAGGCGGCAATCATGTTTCCCCTTAACTCGAATAAGAAAGTGCCGCCCATCACCATGGGTGGTGAAGGTTTTCCGGTCAATATCTGGCAATGGAAAGCGGTGCGTCAAGTGACGGCCGACGCCGCGCAGAAGGATTCGGCCGCGAGATTGTCCCCGATCGAAGATTTGAATGCAGAGGGATTCAGCACCCTCACGCGCCAGGATGAGCAGAACGTTTCCGGCAAAGGATTACGTACGAACAAAGGCTGGCAGGTGGTGTTCAAAAGAAACTTAACGAATGCGGACGAGCATGACGTGCAGTTTACGGGATCGACACCGATGGCCGTCGCCATCTGGAACGGCGGCAACCGCGAAACCAACGGCCAGAAGGGACTTGCGGGTTGGATTCTTTTGCAATTCGGGAACGGGGCAGATTAATCTTTTTTGCCAGCGAGGTTTTTGCGGAAGCGTTCAAACGTTCCTTCCAGGTAGGGAATCATGGTGTCCTTCAACTCCTGCGGCACGAAGTTGATCTTGTCCGCCGGCCAGTTTTCGATCTGGTGAATGTCCAGACCCGCCTTTGTGTACGGCCCCTCCAAAGCTTCTTCATAGCCATAGACCAGCGCGTTGGAATGAACCTTATGGTACAACTCTTCGATTTTCGCGGGATCGTGCAGTCCGCCGATGAAACAGTCGAATAATTCCTGGACGAGGGGTTCAGCGTGCTCGGCGAAGTCCGGTGACAGAGCAGGTTTCAGGGTGAAGTAAATAATCATCGCGTCCTGCAACATGAATTTCAATTCATCAGTCGCTTTTTTCAGAGGACGGTGATTGATGTCGAGCAGTTCTTTGATCTGTTTGACGTTTCTTATGGCGTCGTAGATGATGGACTCCGCCCAGGTGGCGCTGTTCCAAACAAAAAACGCGCGCACGAATTTGACCCGCCGTGTGGCGTCCCACATCTGAAGTGTGGTGGTGGGGCGAATCTTGTTGGTGCATGGCACCTTTTCTCCCCAATGGGGATCAGTCAGCTTCAGTTGATACTTACCGAAATTGGTTTGCAGGGTGTCACGGTAAATCTCCATGAGCTTTTCGAAATTGTCCGGCTCGTCCAGCGGGGTGTTCTGTGGCAGGCTGACCAGCGAATACAAGCGCACCACGTTGGTCCGGGAGACGCCGATGTCATCCGCCACCAGGTAAGTTCCGCCCCACATCCCGGCGGTGATGGGGATGTCGATCCCCGTTTCGGCGTTCAACCGGTCCCGTACCATCTGCGCGGTCTGACCGAACAGTTCGTGAAGGTGGAACAGGTTGATGTTGCGCGGGCCGGCGAATAAGGTTTCGGGCAACTGCGTGTCAAGGCTCATCATGGATGGAAGTGTGCGTTCTCGGGTTAATCCGTCACCGCTCCACGGGACGCTGTAGAGACTAGCTTGGCGTATTTGGCCAATGCTCCGGATTTGTATTTGATCGCCGGTGCCTGCCATTGTTTTTTGCGTTTGTCCAGTTCTGCGTCGCTGACGTTGAGCTGGATCAGGTTCTTCTCAATGTCGATGGTGATGGTGTCGCCTGCCTGCACGAGACCGATGGTACCGCCGACCTGTGCTTCCGGCGCGACGTGGCCAACCACCAGTCCGTAGGAGCCGCCGGAAAAGCGGCCGTCGGTCAACAACCCGACGCTTTCTCCCAGTCCCTTGCCGACCAATGCAGACGTTGGCGCCAGCATCTCGCGCATGCCCGGGCCGCCTTTCGGACCCTCGTAGCGAATAACGACGACATCGCCCGCCTTAATTTTGTTGCCGATAATCGCGTCCAGGCATTCTTCTTCCGAGTTGAAAATCTGCGCGGGACCTTCGATCCGGTGCGTTTTAATTCCGGAAATTTTGGCGACGCATCCCTCCGGCGATAGATTGCCTTTCAGGATGACGAGATGGCCTTCTTTCGACTTCGGTGCGCTGAGCGGTAGAATGACATCCTGTGTGGAGGCCGGTGCGTCGGGAATGCTCTTCAGGTTTTCCGCGACGGTTTTTCCGGTCACGGTCATGCAGTCGCCGTGCAGGATTCCCGCCTTCAACAGCATCTTCATGACCTGAGGAATACCGCCGGCCTGATGCAAGTCGACTGTCACGTATTTGCCGGACGGTTTCAGGTCGCAGAAGTGCGGCACTTTCTTGCGGATCGTTTCGAAATCGTCGATGGTCAACTCGATGCCCATGCTGTGCGCGATGGCGAGCAGGTGCAGTACCGCGTTGGTCGACCCGCCCACCGCCATGACCAGGGCAATCGCGTTCTCCAGCGATTTGCGTGTGATGATGTCCGACGGGAGTATGTTTTTCCTTAATAACGTGAACAGCGCCAGACTGCTCTGCTGGGTGCTCAATTCTTTTTCTTTGTCCTCGTTGGACATGGTGGAGCTGTAAGGCAGGCTCATCCCCATGGCCTCGATAGCGGACGACATCGTGTTGGCGGTGAACATGCCGCCGCAGGAACCATGCCCGGGACACGCGTTTTTCTCGATGGCGGTCAGTTGGTCCTTGTCGATCAATCCGCCGCTGAACTGACCCACCGCTTCGAACGCGCTGACGACGGTCAAATCCTGATCTCCCAGATGGCCGGGTTTGATGGTGCCGCCGTACACAAAAACGCTGGGAATGTTCAGACGCGCCAGGGCGATCAAAGCGCCGGGCATATTTTTGTCACATCCGCCGATGCAGATCATCGCGTCCATGCAGGCGCCGCGGCCGACCACTTCGATCGAGTCGGCGATCACTTCACGGCTGATGAGCGAGGCCTTCATGCCCTCGGTGCCCATGGAGATGCCGTCGCTGATGGTGATGGTGCCGAACATCTGCGGCATGCCGCCATTATTTTTGATTTCCGCCATGGCGACGTCCGCCAGCTTGCCCAGCCCGGCGTTGCAGGGGGTGATGTTGCTCTGGCCGTTGGCGACGCCGATGATCGGCTTGTCAAAATCTTCGTCGTTGAATCCGACACTGCGCAGCATGGCGCGGTTGGGCGAACGTTTGTCGCCCGCCGTGATCAGGCGGCTTTTTTTGTTCAGTGCTTCTTTACTGCTCTCCGGCATTCTCGGTACTCCTGTTCAGGCCCCGGAGGGGGTGTTGGGGTAATTTTGTCTGGAAAATCGACATCATAACCCCTCGTGGGGGAAAATTAAAATAAAATGTGGGATCAGCCCTCAACCCGCTCGATTCGGGGCCGGGAAATGTAGCCGGAGGCGGCTACGGTGTGGGCCACGGCGTAATACACAGGGGAGGGCGCGGGGGTGAGCTTCGGCTCGGGACCCTGCCATTCCAGCGTGTGGCGGAACGGCACCACCATCGTCTTGCGGTCGCCGTCCCAGGTTTTGGAGCGGGAGGAGCCGTTCGATGCCAATCGCGCAGTCATGAATCCCGGCAGGCGAAAACTGCGCTGGTGGTACAGGTAATCGAGTTGCAGCAGGTCCCAGGCCAGGGGGTCGGCGTCGAGGTTAAAGGTCTCGGCGAAGATGCGGTACTGGTGGTCGAGCGACAACGCGTTCAATACCCGGTTTTCTTTTTCGAGTGCGGTCATCAGTTTCTTGAAAACTTCTACGGGCGCCTGACTTTGGAGCAGACGGTCGAGGGAAAACTGAAACCGTTTGGTGTTGTAAAACAGGTCAAACGTCTCGTTGAACTGTTTCAGGAACCGGACTTCCTCCGCCGACAGGTTTTTGTGCGACAGAAATTCGTACGGTGGGAACGACAGGTAGCGGTACTCGTGAGATTCGATTTTGTCGCGAATCGGCGCGCCAGGCAGGAATTTCAGGAAGCCGAGTTGCAGTTCGTGCGGTTTGAGTTTCAGAACCTCGGTGAACGATTCCATCAGTTCGTCCAGGGTTTCTCCCGGTAAACCAAAAATGAGATCGCAATGGAGATGCACGCGATCCTGCTGGATCAGCGCCTGTATTGTTTTAAACAATTTTGCGTTGCTCTGTTTGCGGTGGACGGTGGTCTGTACTTCTTCCGTCGTAGTCTGAATGCCGATCTCGAACTGGAACATGCCCTGCGGCACGGTTGCGAGGAAGCGCATCATGTCGTCATTGAGCAAGTCGCCGACCACTTCGAAATGAAACTCCGTGCCTTCGAACTGCGTCAGCCATTGCATGAGGCTCATCATGCGTTTTGGTTGAAGATTAAACGTCCGATCGACGAACTTGATCTTGCCCGTGCCGTTCTGGATGAGACGCTGGATCTGCTGGCGGATGTCGGCGTCGTCGAAGTACCTTACCTTCTTGTCGAGCGCCGACAGGCAGAACGAGCACAGGTAGGGGCATCCGCGCGAGGCTTCGATATACGCGTAGCGATTTTTAAGTGTGGGGTAATCCTCTTCGATGTACGGCGGATGCAGGTCCGGCAGGTCATTGCCGTAAGTGTTCCAGTGGTCCAGCGTTTCCCGAGGCGGCGATTCCCCCTTGGCGGCGAAGTTGAGGTACTCCACCCACTTGCTTTCACCCTCGCCTGCGATCAGGGTGTAGCCGTCCGGTAATTCCGGTTCGAAAGACACCTCCGGTCCGCCCAAAACAATTTTCAAACCAGGATTTTGTTTCTGCAGGTATTCTAATAATTCGAAGCTTTGCTTCCGGTTCCAGATGTAGACACTGAGGCCCAAAATATCAGGCTGTTGTTTCAGGATGTCCGCGGCGATTTTCCAGACCGGCTGGTTGATGATGAATTCTTGGACCCAGACGTTCTCGAATCCCGCCCGCCGCGCCGCATTGCGCAGGTAGCGCAGGCTCAGCGATGAATGGATAAACTTCGCGTTCAATGTGACAATGCCGATGGATGGGTTCATGCCGCCTAGCATACCATTTTGAGGTATATTGCTTTACAATTAAATATACTCGAGGTCAATTGAGAGGATAGCGAAATGAAGTGGATCAGGTGCCTGGTTTTTGTGAGTGTTGTGTTGTTTTCAAGCATTGCGGGTGCAGGGAATTGTCAGGAGGAAAAGATGAAAAATCTCATGCAGGAGCTGGATAAGTCAAAAGTAGAATCAGCGCTCACCCTTTCAAAAGAGATAAAAGCCTACTCAAAGGGGAAGGAATTTGAATGTGTTGAGCCCTTGATCGTCGATTTCATATCTTTTTATAACCAATCGCTTAATGAATTCTCAGAGGCCAATGGTATTTCGGATTTGCCCTATCCCATGCCTGATGAGAAGAGAAGTGAACTTTCTTCCAGGATTGAAAAAGTCGGGTGGGAGCTCAGGGAATCAGAAGAAATGTATTACATTGCTGAGCAGGGAGACTGGATATCAAAGGAGTTCGAGCCAATTCTCAATCAATCATGGAAAGATTATTTCGCCTTAGTCGCGGTGGAACTCAAAGAGGCGTTTTTGTCGGAAACCGACATCGTGCTTGTTAGCTGGAAAAAGCTTTGTGACCAGATTATCAAGTGGGACGAGTTTATGGCCAAATATCCAGAGTTTCCTTTGATCGGGTCGATTCAATACCACCATGCAGTTTATGTTGAGGCGCTTCTTACAGGTCAGGAGCCGTCAGGAGGGAGTGATCGGAACAATCACAAGTTGCAGCCTGAAGTTAAAAAAGAATACGAGCGTTTTATTGAAGTGAATACCCAATCAAAATATCACCCTATAGTTAAGGAGTACTATGATTTTCTCTCAAAGAATGATTTTATGGTTAATGAGGGAACGATCTATTTTCTTCTTCAGGACCATGTTAAAAGTCTATTCGATGTCAAGCCGCCTCTCGACTACTAAAAATGTATTGAAATGAATCAATAAACTTTGCGTTTAGTGTGACAATACCGATCGATGGATTCATGCCGCCTGGCATACCATTTTGCGGAGAAGGAGGGAAAATATTGGACAGGATAACAGGAGAAATTCGGATTAACCACAGATGGACACAGATGAACACGGATAAACAAAGATCCTTCGTTACACCGTAGTCAAGTGCATTTCTGATCAGGAAGTACTTTTAAGACTTTTCGGATATTTGCGGAGGTGACTTTAGAAGAATTATTCCTGTCCATTTGCCTGGCCACTCCCGCCATTTTTCCTACCTCTACCCAGCTTTTGTACCGATAATTCCCTCCGTGAACATCTAAAATGAAAAGGGAATTATCCTTTTCGGAAAATGATAGAATAGCCATGTTAACGACCACTCCGCTTTTATTTTTTTCGATTAAAAACCCTTGCCGGGTTTCTTCAGTATTTCGATTTCGCAATTTTCTTATGGGCTCGGAAGGAAAAATCAAAGAATACCAATGCTTTTCGCTATTGTAATCCGGGTCGAGGATGTAATCCGCGTCGATGATATAGCAGGAAGTAACGGGTACTTGGGCTCCCCGCTTTTCAATATCACTCAACAAATTTTCATAAGCCTCGTCGAAAGCTCCGGAAGATGCTCCTAGGGAAAGAATAAGAATCAGGGTCATCCATGTTGTTTTGATAAGCCGGTTGCTGTGGAAAGTTTTGGGTTTTGGCATAAGTGATTTCTCAGTGCTTCTGAATCATACTGCTAGTATAAAGGATAAAGGGGCGCATCTGGAAAGTTAAATTCATCGGTGTTTATCTGTGTTCATCTGTGGTTAATAGGTTTTTTGGGCGGTTATCTTTTCTGACAGGTTTTGCAGAAGAAGGTGGAGCGGGCAGTGTGGACGCTGCGACTGATCGGGTTTCCGCACCGGGGGCAGGGCTCGCCTTCCCTGCCGTAGACGGCCAAGTCGAGCGCGAAGTAGCCGGGCTTGCCATCGGTATTGAAAAAATCGCGCAGGGTGGTGCCGCCCGCTTCGATACTTTTCCGCAATACTTTTCTCACCTCACTTAATAGTTTCTCCCAGTGCGGCCGGCTGAGTTTGTTCGCGGGCTTTTTGGGATGAATCCCCGCCTCGAACAGCGCCTCGCAGGCGTAAATGTTGCCGATGCCCGCGATGCGCGTCGCGTTCATCAGAAATCCTTTGATGGGTCCTTTGCAGGTACGCGCACGTTCCTTGAATAACTCGGGTGTCGCCTCGTCGGAAAATGGGTCGGGTCCCAGGTGATCCAGCAAAGGATGCCCTTCATCCTTCGGCACCCACAGGATGCACCCGAAGCGGCGCGGGTCGATGAAATGCAGATACGTTTCCGGCGCGAAATGAAAGATGGCGTGCGTGTGTTTTTCTTCCGCTTGCAGGGAGGCGCGTTGGGTCACGCGTCCGCTCATCCCCAGATGCCAGAGCATCGCGCCCT
The DNA here is from genome assembly GCA_965237905.1 of Nitrospinaceae bacterium. GTDB lineage: Bacteria > Nitrospinota > Nitrospinia > Nitrospinales > Nitrospinaceae > SZUA-226. The sequence continues at coordinate 2,637,365 of OZ250172.1, forward strand.
GATCATTGTGTAGTAGGAGGTATTTGCCTGTGCGTGTGACGTCGCCCACCACCGACCCTGTCATCTCTTTCTGCAGTTGCTTACGCGGTATGGGAAAGCGCAGATCTGCGCGCAGGAATTTGAGATCGACCAGCGTTTGGTTGCGGACCAGCGGGATGAGCGCGTTTCGGAGCGTTTCGACTTCGGGTAGTTCAGGCATGGATATTTAAACTCGTATATAGTTCTAAGTGAGCCGTAGTGTACCACTTGGGTTTATTGACTTTGTGGATTTTGGTTGACTTGAATTTATGCCCAAATTAACCTGTAGACTATGGAAACTATAAATAAATTAACATTAAATTATGCGGATCTGGGTTTATTTGCACCAGTCATTCTGTTTGCCCTACTTGCTATTTTACATGTAAAGGTTTTTTTGCACTTTTCCATGTCGTTGCCGTATTTTAGGTCGTTCCTGAAGTTGAAAGAGTTGAAGCATAATTTCTTTCCGCTGAAAGAAAAGGTTTTATCGAGTGAGAGACATTCCTTAGCTAACCTCATGGTTAAGTCTGATGGAGAGCAGACTTTATGGGCGAGGACGTCTATGAAGGGCTCTTGGAACGCTGGTTTTGTTTTGAAAATGGCCTTATCGAAAGCCAAGGACGAGGTGATCAAAACAGAAGTGATGTTTTCCCCTTTTAGTAACATTTCTTGCTTGTGCGGTTTTCGCATTTCTTTCTTTCAATTTTGCGTTTCCTTTTTTCAATACGGTCACGGGTCAACCGGATGATGGCGTTATAAAGTTTGCTCCTTATTTAGTGTTCCCAACTCTTTTGCTTGGCTACTGGTCGATGCTAAGACAGTATTTCAAGCAGGCAGACCAGTTTTTGAGTGAAATGACTGCGTCAACTGGTCGGAGTCAATAAGATAGTTGTTGAATCCGGTTGACGCTGAGCGCTGCAGGTATGGCGCGGGATTATTCGGTCAGGCCGGGGCTTCGGCTGAGGTCGAGGCGTTGTCCGAGTCCTTGTCTTTCGGTTTTTCGCCTTGCGGTTTTTTAGCGGTGACCACCCGGGCGGGCAGGAGGACGCGGCCGTTCATGCGGTAGCCTTTCGAGAATTCTTCGATCACTGTATTTTCTTCGTGGTCGGGCGATTCGATTTGGCTCAGCACTTCGTGAATCGAAGGATCGAAGGGTTCGCCGACGGCTTTGATCGGTTCGACGTTTTCTTTTTTGAAGAGGGCGAGGACCTGGTTGGACGTCAACTGTACGCCTTCTTTCAGGCTTTCGACGTTGGTGTCGGGTGCCTTCAGGGCGCGATCCAGATTTTCAAAGATGGGAATCAGTTGCTTGATGAGCCTCTCGTTGGCGAACTGGACGCTGTCCTGTTTTTCGCGTTGCAGGCGTTTGCGGAGATTATCCGTTTCGGCCCGCATCCGGAGCATTTCATCGCGGAGATCTTGCGCCTCCTGCTGTGCCTGTTCGAGTTCCGACGGGCCTTCCTCTTCCTCCACGATCTCGGCGACGGGAGCTTCTTCTGTGTCGGCGGGCTCCTCTTCGGGAATTTCTTCTTCTTCGGTTTCTATGTGAATCTTTTTCTTCTTGCTCATAAATCCGGTTACTCTCCTTTATATCTTTTGCTCGACAGGATTTGCGACACGTTATTGGCGGTGGAATTGACGATGCCGATGATTTTCTGGTAGTCCATGCGCTTCGGGCCGAAAATCGCCAAGGTGCCGATGTTCTGATCGTCCAGCTGATAGCTCTGGGCGATCAGACTGCCCGCCTGCATTTCCTCCTCGGCGTTTTCTTCGCCGATGATGATGCTCAGGCCGTTTTGCTTCATGCACAGATCCAGCAGTTTGATCAGTTTGTTTTTTTCTTCCACCGTTTTCATCAGTTTTTTCATGTTTTCCAGATCGGCGGAAAACTCGGGCTGGTCGAGCATGTGGGCCATCCCTTCGATCAACAGTTCGCCGTCTTCTTCCCTGTCGGTGAACATCCGGCTCCACAATTCGTTGGCCTTCTTCATCAACTGGTCGTGATGTTCTTTTTCGGTTTGCATGCGGCGGCGGAGTTCGACCTGAATAGAGTTCAGGGAGCAGCCGGCAAATTCTTCGTTCAAGTATGCAGCAAGGGCGTTCAGGCTGTCCTGCGGGACTTCTTCTTTGAGGCGCACGACTTTTTTCTTTACCACGCCCATTTCCGAGATGAAGACGGCCAGCACGCGTTTGCCTTCGATGCGCATGAACTCGATGTGTTTGAGCGACAGGTTCCAGAAACCCAGGGTCATCACCAACCCGGTCTGATGGGAGTTCTGCGACAGCAGACTACAGGCGGAGCCCAGCACTTCTTCCAGCGTCTCGGTGTTGCGGTAGGGTTGGGAATCGCTGACGATCGATGCGACCGGTTGCAGTTTCTGCGCGTTGAGGATTTGATTGACGAAATAACGGTAGCCCCGGTCCGTCGAAACGCGGCCCGCGGACGTATGGGGTTGGTACAGGTAGCCCAACTCTTCCAAGTCCGCCATCACGTTGCGGATGGTGGCAGGGCTCAACCGTTTCGACAATTTTTTGGAGAGCGTGCGCGACCCCACCGGTTCGGCGGTGGCCACGAAATCGTTGATCGTCTCCAGCAAAATGGTCCGGCTTCTGTCGTCAAGAATCACTGGGCTCATAACTATTCAATATATAAGGATTAAGGATCGATTATGTATTCTAAACTAGCAAGGTCCGAAAGCGTTGTCAACTCCTGCCCGGAGGGGGAACTTGCTAACAGTTAACGGCTAACGATGTTTCTTGAGCGCAAGCGGAGTACTTCCGCAGGTAATTTTAAAACCCTAGCTGGCGGAGATAGCGGTGCGACCTGATATTCCGTTTCAGCAAAGTAAGCTCCGGCGCTACGCCGGTTCACTTTTCGATGATCTGGGTGCCGACGCCGGCCTGGGTGAACATTTCCAGCAGAATGGCGTGCTTCACCCGGCCATCGACGATGTGGGTTTTGGTCACACCTTCCTTGAGTGCGTCGAGGCAACAGTTCACCTTGGGCAACATGCCGTCCTTGATGACCTTCGATTTGATCAGCTTTTGCGCGTCTTTCCTTGTGAGGCCGGTGATCAGCTTGCCGTCCTTGCCTTTAACGCCTTCGATGTCCGTCATCAACAATAGTTTTTCCGCTTTCAGCGCTCCGGCGACTCTGGCGGCGACGAAGTCGGCGTTGATGTTCAGCGTTTCGCCTTGTTCTCCCCGGCCGATGGGAGCGATGACGGGAATGAACTCCGCCCGGTCGAGGGTATTCAGGATATTGGGGTTGACCTGTTTGATGTCTCCCACCAATCCGAGGTCGATAATCTCCGGCCGGTTGGTTTCGGGGCATTTTTTGACCTTGCGAAACTGTTTGGCTTGGATCAGGTCGCCGTCCTTGCCGGTGATGCCGACTGCGTTGCCGCCGTGCCGGTTGATGAGGGAGACGATCTCCTGATTGATTTTACCGCCCAGTACCATTTCCACCACGTCGATCATCTCTTCGCTGGTGACGCGCTGGCCATCGACGAATTTTGACTGGATGCCGAACAGCTCCAGCGTTTTTCCGATCTGCGGTCCACCGCCGTGCACGATGACAGGGTTGATGCCAATGTATTTCATCATCACCACGTCCAGAGCGAAGTTGTTTTTCAACTCTTCGGACACCATGGCGTTGCCGCCGTATTTGATGACGATGGTCTTGTTATAAAACTTTTTGATGAAGGGAAGCGCCTCAATCAGGACTTCCGCTTTCTGGATGCTTTTTTTCATAGTTTGATTAAAGGATATAGCGGCTCAGGTCTTCGTTTTCGATAATGTCTTTCAGCTTGTCCCGGACGGTAGCGGCATCGATTTCAACTTTCTGGTTTCTCATGTCCGGCGCGTCGAACGAAATGCTCTCCAGCAGTTTTTCCATGACCGTTTGGAGCCGCCGCGCTCCGATGTTTTCCGTGCGTTCGTTGACATAGGCGGACATTCGTGCGATTTCCCTAATGGCGGCGTCCTCAAATTTCAAATGCACCTCTTCCGTTCCCAACAGCGCGGTGTACTGCTTGATTAATGCGTTGTCCGGCTCGGTCAGAATGCGGTAAAAATCCTCCTCAGTCAACGATTCCAGCTCGACGCGGATCGGGAAGCGGCCCTGGAACTCCGGGATCAGGTCCGACGGTTTCGACGCATGAAACGCTCCGGCGGAGATAAACAGAATGTGATCGGTTTTCACGATGCCGTATTTGGTGTTGATGCTGGAGCCTTCGACGATCGGGAGCAGGTCGCGTTGCACCCCTTCGCGTGATACGTCCGGCCCCTGCATGCCTTGGCCTCCGGTGATCTTGTCGATCTCGTCGATGAAAATGATGCCGCTTTGTTGAGCTCGGTCGATGGCCATCTGCACGACTTTATCGTGGTCGATCAGGTTCTCCGCTTCCTGCTGGATGAGAACCTTCAGTGCATCGGGCACCTTAACTTTTTTATTCTTTATTTTTTTGGGCATCAGGTTGCTGAGCATATCCTTGATGTTGTTGTCCATGTCGTCCATTCCCGGAGGAGAGACGATTTCCATCATGGGGCCTGATTTTTCCTCAATTTCGATTTCCACCATCCGGTCCTCGAATCGTCCGTCATGCAGATACCCCCGGAATTTCTCCCGCGTTTGTTCGTATTGCTGTTTGCCCAGCGTGTCGGATGCGAACTCCCGGTTCTCCGGCGAATCATAGCTGGGGTGCGGGGGCAGGAGAATATCCAGCAGGCGCTCCTCGGCATACTGGTTGGCTTTTTCCTGCACCTCCTGCTCCATTTCTTCCTGAACCATCCGCTTGGTCAACTCGACCAAATCACGCACCATCGATTCGACATCGCGGCCGACGTACCCGACCTCGGTGTACTTGGAGGCTTCCACCTTAACGAAAGGGGACTGGGCCAGTTTGGCCAGCCGTCGCGCGATTTCCGTTTTGCCGACGCCCGTGGGACCGATCATCAGAATATTTTTGGGCGCCACTTCGTCGCGCATGTTATCCGGTAGTTGTTGCCGCCGCCACCGGTTGCGCAGGGCGATGGCCACGGCCCGCTTGGCTTTATCCTGCCCGACAATAAAGTTATCCAGTTCGCTGACGATCTTCTTCGGGGTCAACGACGCCATAAAATCCTGTCGGGACTGTTCGCCGGTCTTGGGTGTTTCTACCGCATGTTCCATGAATTACAATTCCTCAATCGTGAGATTCGAGTTGGTGTAGATACAAATGGACCCGGCAATTTTCATAGCCTCTTCCACAATTTGCCGTGCGCTCATATCCGTGTGTGCCGCCAGGGCCTGAGCGGCGGCCTGGGCGAACATGCCGCCGGAACCGATGCCCATGATGCCATCGTCCGGCTCGACCACGTCGCCGGTCCCGGAGATCAGAAACGATTTTTCATCATCGACCACCACCAGCATGGCTTCGAGACGGCGGAGCAATTTGTCGGTGCGCCAGTCCTTGGCCAACTCCACTGCCGAGCGGGCCAGGTTGCCGTTGTACTTTTCCAACTTTTCCTCGAATCGGGCGAACAGGGCGAAGGCGTCGGCGGTGCCTCCGGCAAAGCCGCCGATGATTTTATCTTTATACATCCGGCGCACCTTGCTCGCGGTGTGCTTCATGACGGTGTTGCCGAGAGTGACTTGGCCGTCGCCACCGACCGCTACTTTTCCCTGGGTCCGGACCACCAGTATGGTGGTACCGTGCATTTCCAGTTGCTCACTCATAAAATTATTTTACCTTTTTCAGTGCCGGTTTTCATGTTGGAGATTCTGTCCTCCCTTACATTTCAGTTCATGCTTCTGGCAAGCTGAATGGAGGCTTTTTACTATACTATAAGCGAAGAGAATCTTATAATAATTTAGGGGGATAACAGGTTTGAGGAGATTGATCATGAAAAAGCGACTCAGTTTTCTAGTTTTTTGTGTGCTACTTAGTTTTCCGATGGTTTGTTTCGCGGAGGAATTGGGTGGAGGATATTCTCTTGTTCCTTCAGAGAATTGGATCATCAAGAGCCCTCCTGCGTCCAAATATAAAGTTGTCCTAACCGATCCTGCAGATAATTTCGCACCTAATATTAACGTTGTGGAGGAAGAGTTTAGTGGCTCAATGGAAGATTATATCCGGTTATCGATGGAGACTTTAGTGAAAATGATGATGGCCAAAAAGATTAGTGAATCGTCTTTTTCCTCCAAGAATGCTGATGGGGTTAGGTTAGTCACTCATACGCAGATGAATGCTTTAAAGTTAAGACAGGTGTTTTATTTTTTTGAAAACTCCCAGGGGCAAAAAGTGGTGGTCACGGCCTCTACCAGCAGGGACTCGGGAGATAAATTTGATGCCGCATTTGATAAAATGCTCCATTCCTTTAGAGTCAAATAGCTAACCTTCTTTTCTTTAAAAGCAATTTTCATCAGTTTCCCCAATTGATGAGAGTTGTTTTTTTAAAACCAGTCTCTATGGGATTTCCAAACAAAGGTTGAAGATTTACTTTTTTGGATTTGTCATTCGTGCAGGGCGTTGTTTGAGTCATGGTTTTCTGGAATGGGCACCCGAATGTTGCGCACGGGGGTGGGCCTGGTCGTAAGTTTCGATCAGCCGGTCGACTGTCAGGTGCGTGTATTTCTGGGTGGTCGACAGGCTGGCGTGGCCCAGCATCTCCTGAATGGTGCGCAGATCGGCTCCGCCTTCCAACAGGTGGGTCGCGAAGGAATGGCGGATGGAATGCGGCGAATGGCGACCTGAGACCAGTTGGTCCAGATACTTTCCGACGATTTTTCGAACGCCCCGGGAGGTCAAACCGTTTCCCCGGGTATTTAAAAAGACGGCGGAGGGGAGCGGATCGGGTTTCATCTTTCGGATCAAGGTTTCTCTCCGGCTCAGGTAAATGCTCAGAGCGGCAATGGCTTTTTTCCCCAAGGGCAACCAGCGTTCCTTTTTACCCTTTCCCAGAACCCGAACCTTTTGGCTTTCGAGATTTATGAAATCCATTTGCAAGGTGACCAGTTCACTGATTCGCATGCCGGTGCTGTAGAACATTTCCAGGATGGCGCAATCCCTCGACCCGATCCAGGTGTTCGATTCCGGTAATTCCATCAGGCGGAAGATGTCATCCACTGATAAGAAGGAGGGCAGATAGTTTTCCTTTTTTGGAGCCGGTATGGATTTGACGACATTGTTCTGGAGGTGGCCTTCGCGGCACAGAAACTTGAAAAACGAACTGAGCGAGGACAGCTTCCGGCTCATGGTGGTTCCGGTAAACCCCTGGCCGTGCAAGTGGACCATATAAGAGCGTACCGCCAACCGGTCGATCTGTTTTATGTCGACCGCTCCCTTCGAGTTGCAGGCGTGTCCGGTTTCCTTTAAGAACAGGGAAAACTGGTGGAGGTCGTTGAGATAACCGGCCACCGTATTTTCCGAAGCGCTTTTTTCCGCGACGAGGTATTTTCTGAATTCCTCGATATATTTCTGCAAGAAAGACCCCTTTAGAATCAATGTATTATAAACTTTAACGTGATGGTCAATGGATGTCAAGCAACGCCCTTTGGGGAGCTATGGGGATACTTTTTTCAGGAAATAGAGTATGATTTTCGGGGAATCATTCCCTTTTGTGAATCGATCATGAGCCAAGGCATCTAACAGGTACGAACCCATTTAACGAGTGAGTGTTATGACAACCTCTTTGCCCGAAGACGAGCAACGCGCCCGCGAAACGCTGAGAATCTTATCCGAGCTCAAGGAAAAAACCGAGCTGTTGTCCGAGCATGTCGAATCGCGCAAGGATGCGCTGGAGGAGGAGATCGAGGAAAGCCTCCACGAGGCCATTCAGAATGCCCGCGACAGCCTGGAGCGGATTCAGGAAAATATCGAGCCCAAGCTGGAGAAAATCATTCAGGAGCGGTTGGACGTAATTCGTCACCAGATGGATGAATTGAAATATGAAGCGCGGGAATCGGTGCGCCATGAAATCGATAAAATGTCGGACGCCCTGAACCAGAAACTATTGGGTGCGCTGGAAGGAACGGTCCGGGATCAGGTGTCCCAGGGGATGGTGGAATTGCGGGCGAAACTCGGCGACGCGGTTCGCGAAGAAGTGGACGGCTCTCTTAAAGATATTCGGGAAACCACCCGCGATAGCCTGGCGAAGGTTCAACAACTGGTTTGGGTCGGTTTGGGTGCCGCTGTGCTAGCTGGGGTTGGGGTGGTGATTTTATTTCTGACTTGATAACTCAGGTGATAAACCAGAACAGGAAAAACAGCAGTAAGGAAGCGAGTAGCACCTGCCAGACGAATCCGAAGCCCGGCCCGGTAAACAAAACCCCGAAAGTCATCACGCAAAGAATAATAAAGGCGATTATCAGACGGGTTTTCTGGTTGAGTTTGGTTTTCATGGAGTCACGGGAAATTCACGCAGAGGGGAGTAGAGTGTAGGGTCTGTTAAGGAAAGAGATGAATTTCCCGGTTCAAGCCCGAGCATCAGCAAAAGTACTTTTTGATTTCTTCCACCATGAAGATATCGTTGACTTCCGACATCACATCCTCGATTTCCAGGCTATCGGCATCCTCCTCCAAAGATTGCTCCCAAAAAGGTTGCTTTTTGTCTTTGAAGCCCAGCCGGGGGTAGGACTCCAGGAAATCCTGAATATCGGAAAGTTCAAACGCTTCTTTGATTTCAGAAATAAAATCATTCTGCAAATGCTTTAAATCTTCCAACCGTTCAAGAGATTTCTGATAAGTACTTTCTACTGTTAGAGAATAATTCTCCTGAACTGCCGAATCATTTTTGCTGGTCGGATTGTAGATGGCGTCTTCTTCTTCGGAACTGTACAGATACTTGGTTTTGGATTCCGCCTGCTTTACCGCAACAATAAGCGGACAGAATTTTTCACCGATCAAATAGGACAGGCCGTCATGTACGCCATACTCATCAGAAATCTCCAATGCCTCCCGGCAATATCCTTTGATTTGGTGATAGTCTAAGGAATCCATGATGTCCGCCCTGTGAGTTGCGTTGTAATCTTGCACCTTTATTCTCTGCAATCCTGACCGCAAGTTCAACCTATTATTGTGATTTTAAAGGAGATGTAAATAAAATTGTGGGCAAGCATTGTTCGCTTGAGACACAACTCCTTTATTAACAATAGGATAATAGATTTCCCCGCACGGTTCAAGCAGAGAAGAGCACTGTCCACTCATAAACTGGAGTAGAGGAGGGTTTAATGCTCGTAGCCCAAAAAAGCCCGCCAGAAGTTTCTGGCAGGCATGGATTAAAGGCAAGGTACCTTACTTTACCTTGGCATTACACTTTTTCTCGAGTTTGGGATCAACCAGATTAGCGCACTGGGATTTGGTTTGGCTGGCTACCGCAAAACAATATTTTTGGAGTTCCCGGTCTTTGATAAGAGAACAGTAATACGTGGTGTGGTTTTTATTCTGATAGCGGTTCTTTTTCTGCTTTGCCGTTTTGGCTTTGTCGATTTTAAAAGCGCGGCACAGATTCAGTTGATCCAAATCTTTGTGCTCCACGCAGGGATCACCGGCTTTTTTGGAATCCGCCGCCAGCACGGCGCTTGGAACCATGAGGACCAGGCCCATTATTAATCCCAGCAGTCCCAGACTATTCAAGTTCTTCATAGTGTTCTCCCAGTGGATTCTGAAAATGGAATTCATTCGGGTAACCGCCCGCTTCCCGGAATGTGCGGGGTGAGCCTGGACTGCGTAAATCCCGACGGCATAAAACTGTCTCTTTAAACCGCTATAAGCTAGGATATACGTTTTCTGGGGGGTGGGTCAATAGGGGAGAGGCCGGAAATGACCCGTTTTTTGATTTTTTGCGGGTTAGGGCGGCGGGATTTGCAAGCGCTTTTGGGAGTAGAGTCAAAGACAGGTCGTTATAAACTGGATTATTCAGACCGGGTTTACTGAGGTGGAATTGGAAATCACCACCACCGAAACCATTAAGGTGACCTGCCGGAAATTTTACAGAAACACCTTGAATGCGCTGTCTATGATCAAATTTATGAATCCGGATCGAAAGCGTTCTAATTTCGTCAACGCCACGCCTGCTTGCCTTAAAGCATGGATCTCGGCAAGCGCTTTTTTCGCTTGCACCAAATCGCTAAAATCCTGTTCGTTTAACTCCGATCCCGCAAGCAGTTTTGTCCAGCGTTGCAAGTCGGCTTTTGATTTATCAAGAAATGTCTTGGCGTCATTGGCGGCTTCTTTCTCAAAGCCATCAAATACCTCCCTGGCCAATTCTTTCGATCCTTCTTTTACCGCTTTTAAAAAATCATCGAAATCAGACATGATCACTCCCCTTTATTTATACTGCAACTGGATGAGGCTTTTTTATTGGCCTCAAGACAGATAATTTCATCAAAGGCATCAGAAATAGGACCCTTGAATTCCTTGATAATTGCTGAGCTCATAGTGCTCCGCTCTTCCCAGCGCATAAAAAATTTTCCGATAAGGTCACCCTCCGGGTTTATTAGAATTCTCCACTGCTGTGCCGATATGTTATTGCTCGGCACACCCTTCACGTATTCATGCGCTTTCTGCAACTCAACTTCAAGAGCTTCAATCCTTTCTTTATGAGTCGAGTATTGCTCTGTCGCCTTGTCCATTACGGCCAATGTTTCCGTCTTTAAAGATGTCGCGTACTTGTAGGATTCCGGGCTGTAGGGTCCAATGAGTGGGGCGCAGGCTGTAATCAATGACAACGCCATTAAGACAAAAAGGGTTGAAGCTTTAGCCGTTAAGTACCGCATAGTCATCTCTCCTTGGGGGGTTCATATTTCCCCCACTCAATTTTTCAAAACAGGATGTAGTACGCAAAAAAAATCGGTACGCCAATATAATGAAAAGAGGGGCAAAAAGAAATAAAAAAAACCGGTTGGTAAACAGGTAACCAGTCGAGAGGTGAATTTCCTTTATATACCGCTTGTTCGTGGTTTCGGTTGTACGATTATTTATCAAGCTTACCCTTTTGTAGGCACCCCAATGGTGGTGAGCAGGGAATCGCGCGAGCGATTTGATTTTGAAAAGCATTGAAAAGACTAACCTTTTTTTTGAGTCCAAACATTGGTGCGTTTTTTGCAGCAAACCAGTACAGGAGAATTCTTTAGTGTGCAAATGGATAATTTTGGGCGTCGCGTACATCACATCGAGAGAATCCGTGAAAAGTTAAATTCTCTTGGCGCTTATCGAATAGGGGGGGATCCATGGAGTATTCAAAAAAGGCTAATAGATTATCCGGTTTAATATCAATTTTTCTGTTGTTGCTTTCAGCCTGCCAGCCGCCACCTCCGGTACCGAAACCCGAAGAAGTCCTGATTGCCAAAGGTAAAGAGATTTTTTTCAACGAGACGTTCAACGGCAACGGCAGAACCTGCGGCACATGCCATCCTGAGTCCAATAACCTCACCATTGATCCGGCGTTCATCGCCACGCTGCCCGATGATGATCCGCTCTTTGTCGCAGAGTTCATGCCCGCGTTGAAAAAGAATTTCGAAAATCCCAGACTGATGCGAGAGTTTGGGCTGATACTGGAAAACGTAGACGGGTTCGAGGATTTGGAGAATAAATTCGTGATGCGGGGTGTCCCCCACACTCTTGGCTTGCAAACCTCGGTGGATAGCCCTCAGGGGCCGCGAACCGGATGGTCCGGTGACGGCGCCCCCGAAGACGGTTCCCTGCGCTCGTTTGCGACGGGGGCGGTGACTCAACACTTTACCAAGACCCTGAATCGTGTGCCCGGAGAGGATTTTCGACTTCCAACCGAGAAAGAACTGGATGCCCTGGAGGCGTTCCAGCTCTCATTGGGACGACAACAGGATTTGGCTTTACCGCTTCCATTAAAAGGCACTGTACCCAAACGTGGGCAGGCAATTTTCCTGGATAACTCGTTGGGCAAGTGTAACCTTTGCCATGCCAATGCCGGAGCCAACGCGAGTATTGGCGGTCAAGATCTTGGAAATATGAACTTCGATACAGGTGTGGAGAATCTCCCCGATCAGCCGGCGGATTTGACAGGGGAGCGGGTTCCGCCCGATGACGGATTCGGCAGGCCCGGTGATGGTACGTTCAACACCACCCCTTTAGTCGAAGCCGCCGATACCGGACCTTTTTTCCACAATAATGCGATTGAAACCATCGAGGGAACCGTGGCTTTTTACAACGGGGATGCCTTCAACAATTCAGCGGCAGGTATTTTCCTGGCGAGTATGGATCCCAATCAAGTTGGCATCAAGCTGGACGGAACTCAAGTGGTGGCGGTGGCTGCGTTTCTGCGGGTGATCAATGCCCTTGAGAATATCAGGCAGAGCATTGAACTTTTAAATTCAGGAAGTCGAAAAGGTTTTTTTGAAAAAAGCGAAGCGGGTGAAGTGCTGAAACTTGCTATTCAGGAGACCGATGACAGCATCGCGGTTCTCGCCGGAGCGGGTCTGAATCCTGCGGCCGTGGCACACTTGAAAAAAGCCAGGAGACTGACTCAAAAGGCAATCCACAGCTTTTTTTTCAGACAGAAAACCCTGCGTGAAGCCATTTTGGAACAGCAAAAGGCGAAACAGCAACTCGTTGAATCATCCTAGCCTTCCCGGTCGAGGGAGCGGTACTGGATGGCTTCGGAGATCGGGGTTGGTATAATTCTTGGGTTTTGTGTGGTTTAGTCGTCCTTTCCTATTTCAGCGGCCTCCAATAGTTCTTCAGCTAAAGCCTTTTCCTTATCCGTTTCGTTTGCGTTTTCGGAAATACTCTTTAAGCGTTCCAACGCTTCATCGTAATCAATAAAATTTTTTAAATCTCTACGGTTCAAAGGGTAGTATGTTTTGTCTGAATGCATCCAGCTACGGCAGGCATTTAAGAATTTTAAGAATCTCTCGTCTGTGCTTTGCTGCTCCTTTACCCATTCTAGGACACCATCTTTATCATTTGATTCGAGCCAGCTATACATCAGCTCAAGAACCTCCGGAGTATCAATAATTTTCTCGCGGTCTGAAGATTTAAATCTTTCCAGCATTAAATTAACTGCCGTATCCAGTTCTTGCTTTGAAAATGCCCATTCATCCTCGGTTTTGGGATTGTTTCCGGTTCTACCTTGCGCAAATAATTGATCCCTAATGACTTCTGACATGAGCCAACCAATCGCTTCGCACGTTGAAAATATTTCATTGATAACCTCGTTGCGTTTGTCGCCGGGTAGTTTGGTAACTAATTTTTTAAATAAGTCTTTACCGGCACGCCATGACCATCTTACGCCCCATTGGCCTTTGCCCTCTTTCTGCCCCACCTCATCCATGTGATTCGCCAATGCCTTCAAAATTGACGGAATGGCATCATTTGGTAGCTTTTCCTCGTCAAGGTTTTTGAGGCGGTCTATCAGCACATCAAATTTAGTGCCACCTTGTGGACGTGCCTGCTGTATGAGAGCCCTAGAAAGGTCTTCAAGGCTTTCGCCTTTTTTCGCTGAAGCTATAAAACTATACAGCTCTGTGTCTTCAAGGCCTCCCGCTGGCTGGGCAAAAGCAAAATAGTATCTGCTGTGATGGGGGCTGCCTAGCCGACAGTCCCTTTCTAATAATGAAATGTCGTCTCCACTTCCAAAATTAAAGAGACGATCCTTGTCTTCCACAGTTGCCCCTGGTTGAATTCCGGGAATGAAATCCGCAAATGACCATATTGATCGTGCGGAACTAACGCTGCTTTCCGGTAGGAGTTTTTTTAGTTCTTGCGCTAGTTTAGTTCTTTCGGTCTCATCGATAAAAGCGCCCTCAGAACCGGCAACAAATTCACGGAGGTATTGCTCAATCCATGAATATAAGGCTTCATTTTTCAACCGAATCATTTGTAGCCAAACGAGGTCTGGGAAATCGGCTTTGTCACATATAGGCGGCCAATAAAGTTTAATCGCGTTTATAGCCCGTATTACATCGCGGGGAGTCTCCAGAAGTCCGCCTTCCAAATCGCATACCTCATGTAATCTTTGTAAAACATCTCCTGATAACTGTTTTTCAGAAATGGCATTGTAAAATGAGAGACATTCTTCCAGAAGCCATCTTCGCAAGTCAAAAGCTTCTGGTTGTGGAACTTTAAAGCTGACTTGGATCATTTTTTTGAGAAAATCCTTGCCATTATCAATTGAAATGGCTTCTTGAAGACTTCGTGCCAGGATTTCCTGATCGAAGCAAAGGACATAGATAACATTGGGGAAATCAGCAACCGCCCTTATGAGACGCATAACTTCGGCAGCTTCTCGTGGCTCAAGCCGATCCAAATCATCAACAATCACTACAATACGTCGGTTGAGTTTACGAAGGCCTTCTGTAAGCTCTTTCTTGACTTCCGGTAACGGTTTGCCTGAATCAAATGCATCTGCCGCATTTGCAACCTGTTCAAGTGTTGCACCCGCAAGTTGTCCCAGTGGGATTCCAAGGGTTCCTGCAAGCCGAGCTATAGGAGCTAGCCCGCGTGATAGTTTCGAACCGTATCCGCGGAGTTGTTTGGAGAGTTTTACCGTCTCTTCTTTGAGTTTTTGTCCTTTCCCCTTTTCTGGGGCTTCGATTGCCTCCACGGCTGTAGCCAGGTCCGACATAAGTGCAGCCAGCATGCCATCCCTGTCACCCACTAACCAAGGTTCAAACCGGACAATTTTTGGTGCTTGCTCTCGGTTATTTTCCAATTCCTCTGCTAGCAGATTAACTAAACTGGATTTGCCTGATCCCCATTTTCCCTCGATGGATATAACTAGTCCATGGTTTGCCACTTGCTTAATTAGGGATGTTGCCAGCTCTTTGGCGACAGACCGAAAACCCAAGCGATCTTCCTTATACCCAGATGAAATTGAATGGTCAGGATCGAATTCTCCGGGGCCTAGTGGAATAGGAGTCTCAGAGTCACTTCCTCCCTCAGCCTCTTTCTGTGGCATGTCTTTTAAATCATCATCGTTTGCCATTCTCAGAATCTTTCGTCCAAAATTCAAAAGCCATTTCATAAAGAGTACTTCAGAGAAAAGGGTATCATTTTATAAGATTTTCCTCATTCAAAAATGATTTTCCCTATCGAGGGAGCGGTACTGGATGGCTTCGGCGACGTGCTCGGCGGTGAGGGGTTCCACGCCGTCCAGGTCGGCGATGGTGCGCGAGACTTTGAGTATCCGGTCGTGCGCCCGTGCGCTCAGTCCCATCTTGTCGATCGCTAGCGCCATGATCTGCTTCGATGCGTCGTCCAATTGACAATGTTGCTTGAGCTGTTTGGTAGTCATCCCGGCGTTGAAAAAGGTTTGAGAGTCCTTAAACCGGCCCAACTGCACCTGCCGCGCTTTTTCCACCCTATCGCGGATGTTCGATGAAGGTTCGCCCCCCGCTTCCGATGACAGTTCCTTGTATTCCACCGACGGCACCTGGATGTGGATATCGATCCGGTCCAACAGGGGGCCGGAAATCTTCGACACGTACTTTTTGATCATCGGCGGCGTGCAGGTGCATTCGCGTTTGGGATCGGTCCGGTATCCGCACGGGCAGGGATTCATCGCCGCCACCAGCATGAAGTCGGTGGGATAGGTGATCGACCTGGAGGCGCGCGCGATCGACACCTTGCCGTCCTCGATCGGTTGCCGTAAAACTTCCAGCGCGTTGCGTTTGAATTCCGGCAGTTCGTCGAGGAACAACACGCCGTTGTGCGCCAGCGACACCTCGCCCGGCATCGGCACCGTGCCGCCGCCGATCAATCCCGCGTCGGAGATGGTGTGGTGCGGCGAGCGAAACACGCGCGTGGGGATCAATCCTTTGCCGTTGTCGAGCAGTCCCAGCACGCTATGGATCTTCGTGGTTTGAATCGCCTCCTCCAGTGAGAGCGACGGCAGGATGGTCGGCAGGCGTTTCGCCAGCATCGACTTGCCGCTTCCCGGCGGCCCGATGAGGATAATATTATATAGTATTAAAATGATTAAGCTCAGCCTCTTAAACCGCAGGTCATACTGTGAAGTTGTTTTTGGCGTGGAGAAAAAATTAATTCGTAATGCTTTATATTTCAATATCTTATGAGCTCACTTTTTATAAAAAAATGATCGAAAACTCTTGAGCTTGATATAATGTAGTGGAAGTCATGCAGTACTACATTATGTTCGACAAAGGGTCTGCTCCACCCCAATTACACCAGCATTGAGATTGGTGAATCGTGACTAGTGAAGCCGGTTGAGGATAAATAAGCCGGACACCACGTCTGGGGTAGCCCCACAACGTAACATTTGAGCTTAAAACCATAAGTCGGGCTGAACAAAAAACCGGCTCTAGGTGAAGCATCTGCATTGGATTGATCTTCTTTGCGTATGCAGCACCTAGAGCCGGTTTTTTATTCACCCAACAATCTATTTATCACTTATTGAAAGGACAAGACAATGAACAACTTAAAGCAGGCTGGAAATAAAAATATTCACTTGGTACGGACATCTCCAGATCAATACAAGGGAAAAATAGGGGAAAGTTGGAGAAAAACCCTAAAGGGCATTTTGGAAACGGCAAAATTATTGGTTGAAGCAGAACTCCATCTC
The DNA here is from genome assembly GCA_965237905.1 of Nitrospinaceae bacterium. Lineage (GTDB taxonomy): Bacteria > Nitrospinota > Nitrospinia > Nitrospinales > Nitrospinaceae > SZUA-226. The sequence goes on from OZ250172.1 coordinate 2,653,922, forward strand.
CATAAGGAAGACTGGAATGCACTTCTAGAAGATGGGTTACCATTTCACCGGACCATAGCCTACAAATTGATTAAGGTAGCAAAGGATAGCCGAATTAACGATCCTGCACATGTGCATCTGATGCCCTCGTCTTATGGAACTTTATATGAAATTGCCAAATTGAAGGATGAGGAGTTTGCCAAAGCAAAAGAAAGCCATGTATTAAATTCCAAGGTTCAGCGAAAAGACATAATCTCCTTTATAAAGAAAGAAAGAGGACTTGAGAACAAACCAAAAACTAACCAAACTTCGGGCAAAAAAATTGCGGAATTGTTTGTGGACGAAGAAAAGGTAGATCCCTTAAAAGCACTGAAGAAATTAGCAGAAGTTTTCGCGGAAATGGATGGAGTTCATATAAAATACATTCAGGCTAAATAATTGGCAAAGCGATCAAGGGGTCCTGTAATTAGAAAGGACCCCCTAATCCAATATATTGTGTGGAATCCATTGCTAATTTAAACTCGAATATTTACACACTTTTTTTACAAAAATGCCAAAAGCTTACTCATACATCCGAATGTCTACCCAAAAGCAGTTGAAGGGAGACAGCTTAAAAAGGCAGCTTGACTTATCAAAGGAATATGCCAAGCAACATAACTTAGAGCTAGACGAATCTATAAGAGATATCGGGATATCAGCGTTTAAAGGGAGAAACATCGAGGAAGGAGCTTTAGGGAAGTTTTTAAAGAAGATCCAAGATGGAGAAATCGAAGGTGGATCGTACTTGTTAGTTGAATCACTTGATCGGCTATCAAGGAATGATGTCTTGACTGCCTTGAGCCATTTCATCTCAATTATTAATGCAGGGGTTAGAATTGTCACCTTGGCGGACAACAGAATTTATTCCACTGAAGCGATAAAAGCCAATTACACAGAGTTAATAATCAGCCTTACCATCATGAGTAGAGCGCATGAGGAATCTTTGCAAAAGAGTCAACGTGTTTCAAAGGCTTGGGAAAGCAAAAGAGATAATCTGGAGCATAAAAAGATGACCTCAAAATGTCCAGCATGGTTGCGTTTGTCAAAAAATAAAAAAGAATTCGAAATCATTGAAGACAGAGCAGAGTTGATCCGCAAAATATTCTCAGATAGCTGTAATGGGATGGGAAATTATTCGATTGTAAGAAACCTGAATGAAAAAAAAATTAAAAGCTGGGGGAAATCAACTGGATGGCAACCCTCTTACATCCAAAAAATATTGAATAATCGTGCTGTATTAGGAGAATTCCAACCGCATAAATTAATCGAAAAAAAAAGAATCCCAATTGGCGAACCGATTAAAACGTATTACCCAAAAATAATCAATGAGGATCAATTTTATGAGGTGAAAGAAGGAAAAAATAATAGAAATATAGGCGGCGGAAGGAAAGGAATAAATATATCAAACCTGTTCTCCCAAATAGCCAAATGCGGATATTGCGGAAGCTCTATGCACTATTTAAATAAAGGCAGGCCGCCGAAGGGAGGAAGGTATTTAGTTTGCGATAAAGCAAACCGAAAGCTCGGATGCTATATGTCTCTGTGGACATATGATGACTTTGAGATAAACTTTTTAACATTCGTTTCGGAAATCAATTTAGGAGAGTTATTCAAAGATAAACCCGATACCGAAATTGAAAACTTAAATAAATTGCTGACGTCCAAAAGGCAGGTGTACCAAGAAAATCAATCAAAAATTCAAAAGTTCACTAATCTGTTTTTGGAAATGAAAGAACCCCCAATATCTTTTGCAGAGAATGCGAAGGCTTTGGAAAGCGAAAACTCCGAGATTGAAATTGAAACTAAAGAGCTAGAGAGAAAAATAACAAAAATTAAAAGCAACCCTCAGGAGATAAAGGATTGTCAGGGAGAAATCCAATTGTTTCTAAGTGAATTAAAAAACTTGGAGGGGGATGACCTCCTTATAGCTCGCTCAAAGATTAACCAAAACATTAAAACTTTAATTGAACGGATTGATGTGTTTTCCGTTGGCTTTGTGCAGGACGAATCGAGAATACGATTTTTGGAGAGTAAATTGGCGGAAATTGGTTTCAATGAGAGGAAAATAAAGGATTATTTTAAGTCGATTCAAAAATCATATAATCAAAAAACGGCAAGGCATTATATGGTGCTCTTTAAGGACGGTTCATTCAGATTTATTAGGCCAGGTTTTAGGGATCCGAAAATATATGTGACTATGACAACTCCTTTAATAAATCTTGATTTTTCCCGCCTTTAGATCAAGTTAAATCCTCTATGATCTATTCTTTTTTTGGCCTGATATTATGGGTTACTCCAAAACGAATCTTCTTTTAATCCAAGATAATCAAATCATACATGGTAGGCACATGTGCCACGAATCTTAGGAGATTAAATCAAACCTAACAACAGCTGGTCTGGTAGTAGTAGCTAGTCTGGTAGTAGTAGCTGGTCTGGTAGTGGTAGCTGGTCTGGTAGTACCAAATGGTAAGGTAATAACATCCAGTTTGTTAGGAGTGGGAATACCTATTTTTACCCTTTTTGTCCTTTTAATTTAAATTACAAGTGGCACACGTTCCATTGTTATATAATCTGGGTAATTATGCCCTCGTCGATGATAGCATTTAGAGCTGTTAGCAGAAAAGAGGTAATGGTCAAAGGCAGAAGGTCTAACTTTATGTAGGGTGCAGCTTAAAGGGGCAGGTTATTAGTTGCGATTATATTTTTTTATGATTCTTCTTACCCCGGTTTTAGTCCATCTTTTCCCCCTAATAGTTGGAATACAAGCTTCGGCATCTAACCAATCAGCAATCCTCTCTAAGCTAAACTCTTTCTCCAATAATGGCTCCATTTCTTTCCATACTTTTTTTTGATACTCTTCCGCTTTTTTAATTTTTGCTTTCCTTGCAGCAGAGGTATCTTTATTCCTGACTTGGTCTAGATTAGGGTTCCCTAGTTTGATCCCCCTTTTTTTCCTCTCTTCTAAAGCAGCCTTGGTGCGCTGAGAGATTAATATTCGTTCTTCTTCCGACTTCCTAGCCATTCCGGTTAATACCCTATAAGGTAATTTATCAAATTTCTGGATACCCTTTAGCACAATGATACCCCATGGATTATAAATTATACTGGGAAAACCAAAACCTCAGAAGGAAAATAAATTCTTAACCTTTTAGCACAATGATACCCTTGATCTTATAAATATAATTAAGGGGTTTTCAGAGTTGAATTTTGGGTGTCACTAATCGAAAGGGTATTTGAATGAATTATTCGGTATTAAAAAACCCGGAAAAGAGGAGTTTTTTCCGCCGTCAAATGGAGGAAAGATCTGAAAAATGGTTTAGAAATTACACCAAAAACCCAAAGCATCTTCTCGCCAACATGTTGCGGGGCAAGAAGTTTGATTATTTTGTCACTCCAACATTGAAAGGCTTCCGAAAGCATAACTCTATCTGTCAAACGATGGATAAACAAGATCTAACCAGAGATCAGGTGGAGCGAGTTGTTGGGCATTTTAGAAATATCCTAAAGAAGAAATTATATGGTCGTGGTCCATTCCGTATAAATTTCGTTGCAATCATTCATATGGAAACTGACCACCCGAATGTTCATATATTGATGGGTGAGCCGGATCAAAATTCGAACTTTAAAGGAAATGTACCGTTTGAAGTACTTATTCGAGAATGCTGGAATAAGATCAAAATAGCGGGAAAAATTATTGACGTTAAAAGGATTTGGGAAGATGAAGATTTGGATGGCTGTTTACTCTCTTCAGAAGAAACAGTTTTTTATTATATGATGAAGGAAATTAAAGCCTGGAATGGAAATTTGGATAACGTCTGCTTTCTGAGTATGAATTTAGTGGAAAACTGAAACTGAGAACCTTTGTGTGCGATGCACCATTTGGAAACGGAGTTAAAGCTCCAAATTCTGGTTCCTTTAAATATTGGGTACGATTTGAAGAGTATTTAATAATGCTCTTGTTAAAATACCTACGTCTAAATTAGGTTCATAAGAACTACATTTCCCCAGTTTCCTAAATCACAAATCTCTAAAACCTTTTTAAATATATAAAACCACATGTTTCTTTTAATAATAATGAGTTAGAACAATTTGGACCTTGAGTTCTGAAAATAAATATTTTAATTTATTTAAAACCTAAGAATTTAAAAATATTTTTGAGGGTTAAAATGGCCAAACAAGGTAAAGCTAAAGTTCTTAGTGAGCAGGAATTCAAGAGGGTGGTTCGTCATCAAATTACCGCAAAACATGGGCTCAGAAATGTTGCACTTTTGCACATCTCCTTTTATCTAGGCCTACGAGCCAAGGAAATGGCTTCCCTAAAAATTTGTGATGTCGTTGACTCCACCGGGAATTTAAAGGAGGAGCTTACCCTCACAAGAGAAATGACAAAGGGTAATCAAAGCAGAGCTATTTATCTCACAAATCCAAAAGTAAGAAAGGCCCTCCAGGAATACATTGAGCATAGGAAAAATATCGAAGGAACCTATTTTCATGAAGCCTCATTATTTCGAAGTCAAATTTCAGGAAAGTTCTCTCCAAATACAATGCAACTGCTTTTCTCAAATATGTATAAAGACGTGGGCCTTGAGGGCGCATCAAGTCACAGTGGACGAAGAAGTTTCGCAACCAAGTTATTGGAGCAGGGTGTGAATATTAAATCGGTTCAAACTCTACTTGGTCATTCCAGTATCATGACCACATCCATTTACGTAGAGGACAATCCTTATTTATTGGCGAACATCTCACGGAATTTGAAAATATGATAATTTAATTAGGCCTAAATGTATTGTGTCACAAAAACCTATGGTCATTATGTGAGAGATAGAATTGAACCCGCCCTCCATGACTGGTTGAGAACAAAAATAAAAGGAAACTATGAGATTAAGGAAAACGAACTTGATCCCAAAACAATGACTCGAACCATAACGGTTGGTTTTGAGGAAAAAAATGATTGTCAAAAATTTTCACTTTTAAGAATACCAGTCGATTTATTCAAAGAGAAGTGGGGTTATGGAGAAATGGGGAGTTCATTATGAACGAGTTTCTTAGCGACTATGCATTTGTGCCCGATCTTAACATTAACTCTGGGCCCGTGTTTAGGGGGAAGGTCAATACTAAAATAATTCAGACACCAAAGGCTTATGGTTTGCTTTCGTATGCCTCTTTGACCTTAGGGACTGCTTCCCTGACAGCAGAGAGGATTACCAGGCTATGACATAATAAAGGTTCACTCCGTTGGGGCGCGAACCAATAGTTGTTGAATTTACCGCCATGGAAAAGATTATTGCGGATACGGCGAATATACAATAGAAGTTTTTCGGAAGGAGAATTTGTATTTGGTTCAGATATCTCCCAATCTAATTTACCACCAATAATTACTTGTTTTTTTGGCGGATCAGCCAAAATAAACTTAATCGCTTCATCTAATTCTAAAGTGGTTGGATTAACGAATAGTTTTTTAACTTCAGGTTTACGCGAAAACTTTGTCCAGTCTGCTTCGACAAAACCCCTAACAATTTTGTAATAAGGATTAACTTTTAAGGCATATTCGGTTCGGGAGAATTCTTTAAAGAATCGAAATGCTAATTTATCAAGGTGTTGGTCTTGTGTCATTTCATGCAATATGAATGAGGCTGGGGCGCATTTTTCATGTTAGGAGAACCTCCCTAAACCTGAATTCCATATGTTATAGAAAATGGAAGTAATAATCTACTCCGTCTGATACCTTTTCCTGCCCATAATCCCCTACTTAATCATCCTAGGTTTTAGGTCCGAATCCTACCCTTACTTTTGGACCACTTTGCGGGGGGCAGGTCACAATTGCAAAACCACCTAAATCATGCTAACTCTATGTTTGTAAAAATATTACATCCAATATCTACATGTATTTTGGTGAAATATGAGAAGACTTGCTGTCCAAAAACGGGATGATGGATATTCCTCCAACAAAGACTATCAACAATTTCACAGTAAGGTATCTCAACGTATAGTCCCGGGAGAAAAGGAAAATCGTATAGTATTTACCACAGAACTACAAAAATTGGATGTAAGTAGTGATTTTGTAGGATTTGGTGGATTTATTTTAGCAGAAGATCCGATCGTACTAAAACTGACTATCCAGATTGATTCTTATGAAGATTCGAAAGAGTTTCAAATTGGAACAATTTGGAACCGAATTGGGATAGCTATACCAGCAACTAAAGATGAACGTGCAACTCTAATTATGGAATGGGAAAATGTTACAAGTATAAATGTATGGGGTTTTGATTTAGGTTATCTTAACCTTCCTGAAAGTATTAGAAATAAGAAACCGGATATTGATGTTCTTAATGAATCACATTTATGCCCTGAAACTTTTTATCTACCAAATCAAAATGCAATAGACTTAGATATAGAGGAATCTTCATCTACCCATTTTTCGATTGTTAACGGGTCAGAGATAATATTAAAGAAATGTTCATATTGTCAAAGAATGTTGCCAGTTAATCCAGAATTGCTTGGATCGCTATCTTTCCATAAACATAACGCAAAATTAACTAAACACCAAAATGAATGTAGATCATGTAAGAAATGGCGTATAAATAATAGTTTTAATCCTTTAAGAACCACCGATCAATTACATGAGTCATCTGTCATTACACGTGAGCGTAAGATTTTACTTAAGGAACCAAAGATTCTACAAGAAATAAAGGATAGAACAGGGGCTGGATTAAAATCTCAAATCTGGAAAAAATTTGGGCGCAAATGTTTTTTCTGTAATGAACCAATTGAGCTAGATGGATTTCAGCTAGACCACACACGACCACTTTCTTACTTATGGCCAATTGACGAACATGCCACCTGTTTGTGCCCTGAACACAACAACCAAAAGAAAGATAAATTTCCTATCGAATTCTACACAGAAGATCAATTAAAATCTTTATCAGAAATAACTGGACTAAGTTATGAAGAGTTAACAATTAAAGATGTGAACCAAAAAGAATTAGATCGAATCATTTCTAATATATCTACTTTTGCAAAAGAATGGGACCCACGTACTTTTGCAGCAATTGCAAGAAAAATAAAAGAGTTGAGAAAAAATACAGATCTCTTTATAATTTTAAATGAAGCTGACGAAGAGACATATACTGAATTAGTACAACAACTGGAAGACCGTCCAGATCCTGTCGTAAATGAATAGGTTTATTATTTTGACGGTTTAAAAAATAATAGTGAATGTGTCGTCGTTAATCCTTTATCCTTTATCCCATGTTTAGCAACTGTCTGCACATTTTCAATCACTTCACCTTCTAGGGTGAAATATTCAAGAGCTATTGCTTTTAATTCATTAACCATGTCTTTTCTACCTCCGCCACCGAGGTGAAGAATTAGCAATCCATTCTTTTTTATCATACTCTTGCATAGTGAGAAGAATTCCCTATAAACAGAAATATTCTTTATTTGCTGCCTTTCCAAAAACTCTAAACTATCTTCTTTAAAATTGCTTTCACTCCAGCCACAAAACCAAAGTCTTAACCAATTAGGACGATCAAACCTCATACCATAAAATGGCGGTGATGTTATTATTGCATCAAATTTATGATTGATATGGTTTTTTATATCTCTAAAGTCACCATGAATCCCTAACCCTTTTTGAAATTCTTTTGACAAGGGTTTTGATAAAGCTCTCTCGGCTCGTTCATATATTTTTTTGTATACATCTTTATATACTTTTGGACCCGAAGGAGAGAAGGGTGTTATAGGGTGTGATGTACATGATAGCGCATACGGTCTATTGCCATGTAAAACATGCAACAACGAGGCCCAAACAAAATTCTCGGAATCTGACCTTTGATCTAATTTCTTTTTAAGAAAGATCTTTCTAAGTTTTAGGATCTCCTTTAGTGTTTTTTTGTGGTAATAATCCTTAACCGATGAATTTAAACCAAATTCTGCAAAATTAAAATCATTTTTAGTAAGGTTGACTTTTGATGCTTCCTTTTGGAGTTTTTGAATGGATTTTCTAACGTTCGACAGAAATGGTGGACGTAACTTTGCCCGTCCTATTAAAGCCGCAAATGGACTTTTATCATTGGTGACAACATTTACACCTTGCATAGCCCCCTCAAAAGGTATTGTTCCAACACCTCCTAGGGGATCTAAAAGACTTCCTCCTTTCGGGACGAAATACTTAACAAGCCAATGAGACATTGATGGTTTTAGTTTGCCTTGATATGAACAAAGAGAATGTAGAGGATGACCCCAAGTTTTTTTTGAGTATGGTTGATTCTTGTAAGGTAATTCTCGCTGAAATTGCTTAATTCTTCCCCCTAAAGAGTCACATTTTTTGCTTAATGCTTTTATATGTCTTACGTTCTTGGGCTTCTCAAAGATTATTTCTGCTTGAACAAGCTCACTTTTATCCCGAGACATTCTTTTTGCTAATATATGTTCGTTTTTTACATTAAAACCAGCTTCTCTAGCAACATCAATAAGTAGCTTATTTGTAGGAACATGTACACCATAAAACTTAGAGTCTCCTATGTCTAAAACGAAATCACCGCCGGGTTTCATACTGTTAAAGACACCTTTAAATACTTCATACATATCAGAGAAATAATGACGAGCCATTGTGGGAATTCGTTTGTCTTTTGATTCTAAATCTAGTTGTTTTGCTATCTTTTCAACTTTTTTAAAATCAAAATAAGATTCTTTTTTCGAGACATCATTTATGCCTCCAGTCACAGTTAAATTTCGGTATCCCCTAAGTTCTTTTTCAGATTTAATAAAACCTAAAAGCCAAAGCTCAATTTTTGTATTTCTAAAGTAATTTGTACCGTTCAAATAGGGTGGTGATGTCAGAACTAGATCAAAAGCATTTCTATACTCATCCGGAATTGATTTAGAGTCTGAGGACACTTTTTTTGTATAAGCTATATTCGTTGGTGAGGATTTAACATCTTGTACCATCCTTTTTACACTATCGGATATTAAGCCTGAAACATTGACAACTCTATTTTTGTATTCATCTGGTCTTCTGCGACGTAAGTCAGCTCGTCTAGTCATGTTTGAACATGCAACTGCATTAGATGTACATGCCAGCATTAATATATTACAAGCATGTTGGTAACCGTCTGATATATCCTCCGCAATGCTTAATGCAGCAAGTAACTCTCGAATGTGCTTATCTTCAAAATAGTCTCTTTTAGGGAATGCCTCATAATATTGTTCAAGCGATACCCTTTTTCTTGCCTTTACCAAATTATTTTTATCTATAACCTTTAAATATTCAGTTGCTATCGAATTAAACTTATTCCAATTCTTTTTTGCCCATCTTACAGATAAAATCTTTGTCTCAGCAACAAAGGACATAAACGGATTTAGCTCAGAGTAAAATGATTGAATCCCTAACATTGAAGCAGCTAGTTGTACGGTTCCTGATCCACCAAAAGGATCATATATGGTTTGGGGTCTAAGGCGGTTTCTAAGAATACTGTCTCTTGCATATGTTGCGGAGAATCCTTCTACATACGGGTACCACCCATATATACCTTGTCTTAAACTATCTTGGAATGTCAAACCAACTGATGTTTCACCTTCGTTTGTGATTTGCATATCAACAGTTCCAAAATCGAAAGACATTTGACCATTTCCATTTTTGCGTCCGTTGTTAAATCCTTTTTTTAATATAGAGACACAAATATTACTAAGACTTCTACTTTCCTCATGAGCCTTTGCTTCTAAATCTTCAACAATTGGATCGCCTAAAGCTAATCGAAAATCACGACTATTAAGTCCTCTAAGATATGTAATAAATTCTTTGGTTATCCCATCTCTAGGCTTAGCCGGTAAGCTAATGTTGACCCTAGCGGATTTGCCAATACGAACACGTTCCTTAGGGAAATAAATGGTTTTGAATATATATTCTGGCATTAGGAAGTTCTCTATCACAATTATTGTGATATTATAAATTATCAACTTCAAATTCACGACAGAAATTTACGAAACCCTCTTAATTCATGAAATTTGTGTCTGTCAATAAATATGGGTTTGGCGGCCTCCGGGGCCTAAAAGCATTAAGTCCAGCCAATTTCCCCGTCTAAAACCCTGTTATCACCTTTTAAAAATGAAAACGGCGACCCCAACTAATAAGGTGGTCGCCGTTAACTTATTGCCCCTAAAGGGCTTATTTGATGGGCCATCACGGGATCGAACCGTGGACCTACTAGTTAAGAGCTCTAACTTTGTTAATTTTGGATGGACTTTAGAAATACTGATTGTGTATCAGATGGTTGTATTTTTTTTCTTTCTTAACCTCATTGACATATTACGCCAAAAGTGATTTTGCTTCTTCAGATTTTTGTTTTAGGTAATTATGTAGTTCCTTCAAGAGTTTCAACTCGTTTCCATCAGATTGCTCTATCAATTCTTCTGTTTGATTGATGGCTTGAGGTAAGGTCAACCAGGGAACTTTTCCATCAGCCTCCAAAACCCTTCTAGCGAAAGACTTATCAAGTTTTAGACGATTATTTTTTGATAAAACTTCTGGTTTTTCAGAATAAATTAAACGCATACCAAGTTTTTTTAGTCTTTTGTCTTTTATCTTGCTTAGATGGTATTCTCGATCGGCCCAATCAATTTTATGAAAAGTTTCCATTTGATCCTGATCTTCCCAAGAAGGGAAGCTATCATAAATTTGATCTTCAACATGGTCGGAGGGTTCTTTTATTTTACGAGTACCCATAAATATTGAAATTAACTTATCTTTTAATTTTGTGTTTCCATGTAAATATTTGGCCCTACGTTCTAATTCTTTCCTATCTAACTCATAGGACTTCATGTAATCAGGCGCATCATCCAAAGATAAAATTATTGGAGAAGAGTTTGTCTTTAGTATTCGAATAGGTTTTGGTTGAGAAAGTATTTTTTCCTCTAATTCATCTTCGCTCAAATCCTCAAGATCCTTCGGGTCTACTGATAGATTAAAAACTAGCATATCTGTATTCATAGAAGGATTCAAACCTATCCCCGTTACAACCCAAGAGATTCCTTTCCTCCGAAAGAACTCTGAAAAAATAAACAGAGATTCTTCTTTAATGAATTCAATCACAGCAGCTTTATTTCCGAATTGCATAAAATTTGACCAAATATTTGGGGCGTGCTCAGAGGCTAATCTGCATAAGTGAAGGGTGGCTTCAGCATCCGCCATCGCCTCATGTGCTCCTTCATGACTAAAACCGTTTGCAGGGGCTAGTTGATCTAGTTTGAAAATACTATTCCCTTTTGCATCAGTTGGGATATTTAGAGCGTTAAGGGAAAAAATACTTATCGCTTGAACTATTTTCATACTATCAGAACGACAATTATTGTTTGTGTTTGTGAGATATGGTGGATGCAGTGTTTTGTATAAAGCTTGACGCAATAGATGTTCATCAAAACCCAAAGAATTATGGCCAATAAAAACAGATGGCGACCAAGCCATAAGCTTTTCGCGAATAGACAGTAACATTTCGTAATGAGAAGGCAAAGATGGATCGGTAAATTGCTGAACCGAAATTTTTGTAACTTTAATTGCACCAGGAGACGGTACTACATAGGGAAGCAAGCGTGAGCGGCACTCAAATCTATCTATCTCATTAAGATCTGCATCAGTCTTGATTGCGGCAAATTGTAAGATTTGGTCAAACGAAGTATTTGTTCCAGTAGTTTCAGTATCGTAGAAAACAAAGGCCATAAAAACCTCCAAAAGATACTTTAACCTAATAAATTTCCCAAACGAAAGCGCATAGCCGATTTGCTAACCTTAAATTGGATAGCAAGTTTGTTTAATTCTTCATCCTTATCAATATCGATACCTTTTCCGCCAAGAGCTTCTTCAATAAATTTTTTAGGCATTAGAAGTTCTGCGGCAAAAGAATTAGCTTGTATCTCTATTCCATTTATTCCCGCAGAAGATATTGAATCTCGCATAAGCATAGGAAATTCTTTATCAACATGTATTCCGTCGGAAATTTCATTTTTGTGAAAAATCAAATGACCAATTTCATGTGAAATTGTAAATCTTTGCCTATTAGGGTGATGTAATGAATTTACTCCTATAATTGGGCAACCATTTTTAAAGAAAATCATTCCTGAAATTTCATCGTCTAGAGGAGAATATCGCAGTTTTGCTCCTAGCTTTTTTGCAATGCGATCAACAGGAACAGGACCATAAACCACATTATATTCATCTAACAATTGTTTAGCACGATTTTCGAATTTTGTGGCCATATTACTCTCCTTATACATGCTTAAGACTCAATTGCACCTTAAGCATCTCTAATAATTTTAAATATTGCCTGCTTCTGTTCTTCTGTTAAATCTTCGTCCTTATGCAATCGAAAGGAAGACACTGAGGATTTTGATGGTGTAAATTTTTCTATGGGGGGTAAGAGCTTGTCCAATGAATCAAGATTTAACACTTGAGCAATGCAATAAAGGCGGTGGGTCAATACATGCTGTCTCCCGGCTTCAATATTTGCTAAAGATGCCCGAGAAATTCCAATTTGATCAGCAAGTTGACCTTGTGTAATGTCCTCACTTTTACGAATTTTTTTTATTTTTTGTCCAACGAGGAGTGAAAATTTGTCAGGTTCCATAACTCCTTATACTAGTAAACACAGGATATGTCAAGCAAGCAAACAATTTGTTTGGGATACAAACATATATATTTTTTTTATATTGACATCTGGCAGCAGATTGATATGCTCACAGATAAGTAATGGCACCACGTTTCTCGGAATCAGCTATTTATCCTGGTTGATCCGACCTGAATCCAAAATAGGAGGCAATAATCTTGAAGGAAGGGGTAGAAGAAACTGGACATCCGAAGCGGCGTATCCTATGCATCGATGGGGGCGGCATCCTCGGTACATTCCCTGCGGCCTTTTTGGCCGAACTGGAGCAGCATCTCGAACACCCGATCGGTTCGTACTTCGACCTGATTGCGGGAACATCTACAGGCGGCATCCTCGGGATTGCCCTGTCCTTGGGTCTTCCCGCATCCGAAATTCTTGACCTTTACGAAAAACGAGGTCCAGAGATTTTCGGCCAGGATCATGGTGCGCTTATAAGTTTGATTTTAAGGAAAATTCGCGGTTTCCGGCAGCTATACAGACGCAAATATGATTCCGATGCGCTTCGTTCCGTTCTAAAGGAAGTTTTGGGTACCAGGCGTATTGGTGAAGCTCGGACCCGACTGGTTGTTCCGGCTTGGAACCCAGTGGCTCAATCAGTTTACATTTATAAGACCGCACATCACCATCGCCTGAAAACAGATTACCGATCGTTCGCCGTCGATGCTGCACTCGCCACGTCTGCAGCGCCGACCTATTTCCAGCATCACATCACGCAAAACGATGTTGGATTGCTTGACGGGGGAATCTGGGCGAATAACCCGATCGCCATAGCCGTAGTGGAGGCCATTGCCGTTTTGGGTTGGCCTCGGGAATCATTGCAAATTTTAAGCCTTAGCTGTTTGGATGAAGCCTACTCAATCCCGAAATGGGTGGGAGTTGGCACACTCGGATTGAAAATCCGCAATCTATTTATGGACGGCCAGTCGAAAGGCGCTATGGGCATCGCCAAGCTACTCACAGGCCATGAACATGAACGCAAAGCCATTTACCGGATCAGCCACACAATCCCATATAACGCCTTCAAGATGGATGACACGCGTGTGATTCAGGACCTGAAAGGTCTCGGGCATACCATGGCTCGTGATAGGAACCCTGTTCTGGAACCCGTATTTTTTGACAAACCGGCGAAAGAGTTCACGCCGATTTACCAACTTAATGAGGAATCGCAATGACAATTGACACAGAAAAATACAACAGATTTTTGGATAGCGTTGCGGAAGAAATTGATATACCGCCGAGCAAATATCAGGATGCGGTTGAGCGCTACCAGTCCGTCGGAAAGTGGCTGGAGGCAGGTGAGTACTTAGAATCTTCCGGCAAGCCAAGCATTTACCCGCAAGGCTCTTTTCGCCTGGGAACGGTGGCCAGGCCTATAAGGGGCGGCGTCGAGGCAAGCTATGACATTGATCTTGTATGTGAGTTGCCGATCGAAAAAAAACGGACCGACCCGTATTCGATCAAGACTATGGTCGGTGATCGCTTACGCGAGCACGGCACATATCGCAAATTGCTTGACAAGGAAGGTAAGCGATGCTGGACGCTCGAATACGCCGAAGAGGATGAGGTTGGCTTTCATCTGGACGTTCTGCCATCCGTCCCGGATCAAAAGGGTCTTCTAGATACCTCTATTGCCATCACCAATAAACAAGCAGGAGTCTACGATTGGTCTTCGAGCGATCCGAATGGCTTTGGGCTCTGGTTTGATCGCCAGAATCGGGCGGCGTTCGAGGTCGCCCTGATCGAACAAAAGCGATCCATTCAGGAGCGGATGCCCAATCTTTATGGGAAAGTTGACGACGTTCCAGACCAACTCGTCCGCACGCCCCTCCAAAGGTCGATTCAGCTCATGAAACGTCACCGTGATGTGAAGTTTAATGACGCACAGTATAATGGTTACGCGCCGATCTCGATCATCATTACGACCTTGGCTGCGCAGTTTTATCAGGATGAGCCGGATACCTTTTCGGCGCTGACCAGAATTATCGACCAACTCCATGAGCATGCGGTTCTTGTTGAAAATGGGACCGTGAACAAAGCTCTCGCGCCCTTCAGTCCTATTAAACGCACGTCTGACGGAAAGTGGTACATAGGCAATCCGGTCAATTCAGATGAGAATTTCGCCGACCGCTGGCACGAGGATAAACATGCACGTGCGAGGGCCTTTTTCTCTTGGGTGGCTGCCTTAAAGGAGGACCTCATAAACATTTTGGCTGAAACACGTCCTGATGTCATGCGCAAACGACTTACCGCTGTGCTTGGTGCGGCTGTTGTGTCTGGTCATCTCGACCTGATCTCACCAGCCCAGGCCGCCGTGGTCAGTGCCCCAAGTATTCATATCTCGGGAGCAGCTAAACCCTGGAGGGCATGAGTGAAGGAAGAACTCTCCGCCCAAATCGCCGAGCTACAGACGGTTCATACGGGTCTGACAAAAATCGCGGAGAAGGATAACGAAACTGTCGTTTCCGGACCGTTGCCGTTCAAGGCATCGGCTGACGGGCTTAGCCCAATTACCGAATGCTTTGAGATAGAATTAATCATCCCCAATAAATACCCGAAGATCCTGCCGCGTGTTAGGGAAACCGGTGGGAAAGTCGACGGCGATTATGACCACCTCTATAAGGATGGAACGCTCTGTCTAGCTGTCCCGATCGAGGAGCGCAGGAGATTTGGAGAACAACCCACCCTTCTAGGTTTTATAAACAAACTGGTAATTCCCTATTTTTTTGGCTACTACTACTGGGAAAAAAACGGCAAATATCCTTTCGACGAGCAAGCCCATGGCCCCGATGGGATTGTCCGGCATTATATGGATTCCCTCCATCTACCGGATGAAATCTCAGCTCTGGCTGTCGTTTCCTACCTTCTTGAGTATGGCTATCGCGGTCATCATTTATGTCCTTGTGGAAGCAGCGAAAAGGTTCGAAATTGCCATGGCAAAGCATTACACGACCTACATGAACAGCACAATGAAATCACTTTAAAAAATGATTTCTTGTCGGCGCTGGATGTCTGCATCAACAAAGTAAAAGAGGACAAACTTAAAATTCCTGAATCCCTTAAAAGACAGGTTCTTCGAATTTACAATAAGATCAAAAACAAAATCTTCGATGTTGACTAACAGAGTTGGGTCTTATAATTAATAATATATAATATAATAATTTATGGCCATCTTCATCCCCCACAGATGCCCGATATGCTTCGAGAGCGTGACGCTGATACTGCCGCAGCATAAGGGTGGTGCGTTTAAGGGTACAGCGAAGGGGCAGTGTTTAAATTGCATGGATGAGCAGGAACACGATTTAACTGTCCCCGCCAATAGGAAAGATTTAATCAAAGTCAAAGGACCAGAACGGCAGTAACCGCGATCAGGAGAATTTTAGAGAGGACCAATCACCCAAAGCAGACGTTCGCCTAACGGCTTCGACCGGCAGGAACCGGCCATAAGCGGACATTTACCCATATGCGGATTATTCATCAATAAATTCATTTGCTGGAGATTTGATAAAATCACTACTCAATGGGAAATATGCTCGTAGACCTCCATCATCTATGCATCCGTGAACTCTAATATCACCATCAGGTTTATCGTCCCAATGAGTGATGATTTCAATATGGTATTTCTTACCATCTTTTGATGTTACTTCCCTGGTAACAGGTTCTTTTTCGATATTCTTTTGTAAATCTTGATGAGAAATAGGACGGAATAATTCTAATTCATTTTCAAGTAATTTAATTGCTTCTTGTTTATCCATAAGTTTTTCAATTTCCGCTTTAGGTCGTTTTCAGATTAAGTAATATTTCGGCCACAAGCGGACACTTGCCCAAGCACAAGAAACCCCGCTCTAGTCGGGGCCTCATCTTGGTCCTCGGTTCTTCTTGTTATGCGCTGAGTCGAGGGGAAGGGCGGACCTTATCTGGACCTGTGCGCTTCCAGCTCGATCTCGATCATGAACCCGGGCAGGGCGAGCCCTTTGACCTCGAGCCAGGTTCCGGTCGGAAACTGCTTTGTGTAGATCGAGTTACGATACGAAGCGACCTCGAGAAACTTCGCCATGTTGGTCGTATAGACGTTCTCAACTATCACGTCGTCGAAGGTATAGCCGTAGTGCTTCAGAACCTTATCCAGATCGGAGTAAGCGTTTTTCATCTGCTGCTCCAAATCGCCGACAGCTGTCGGGTTGCCCTCATCATCCATGCTCACGGCGCCCGAGATCTTGATGTCATCACCGATCTTCACGGCATGCGTGTAGCCGTAGGCCTTTTCGACCTCCGGTCGCAAAAGGAAATACTCCGGCATTTCTTTCGCCAGCACGATCGTCTCGTCGGATTCCGGGCCGGGGCAGCCGGACAGGAAAGCCAGGAAGAGTGTTGCAAGGACGAGCAGTGATTTTTTGTTCATTGTTTTTCTCCTCAGATTTGTCAAACGGCCGCTTTGGGTCGTTTGCGGGCTAACGATCAGCGCGATCGAACGTCCGCTTTCCGTGCTAACTGTTATGACTCATCGTCTGTCCACAATAGGATTTCTTCTTCAAAAATCCCCCACCCGCTCCACCAACTCCGGTTGGTCATTCAACCGGACACCACCCCACCCTTGCTCCGCCGTGATACTCCCTACCAAGTCCCTGCTGGATGATCTTCTCTGCCAGATTGTCCCCGCTGGTCAGCTTCACGTCCGCCACTACTCGACCGGCGTACTTCCCATGCTTGACGTTTGCCAGTAGCACCACCTCACCCAAGATCAGCCCTTTCACGAAGTCGCGTGCTTCAATGGCCTTCTGTTTCTCAGATTCACACTTTCCACGGATTTCAGGAGTATCCACGCCATTAACCCGGACGCTGGCCTTTGCTTCCAGACCGGGCCACGGGTAGGCTTCCACCGTGAACGTGTCGCCGTCATAGACCTTTATGACCTTGGCGGACACCGGGCCAGTAATGGCGGGATCAGCCCATGAGGTAACGGGGGCCAGGAGAAGGCATACGGCAAGAATCAGGATCGGGATTTTGTTCGGAGTATCCATACCCGAAACTATACACCGATTGGTGATTATTCGGACACCATAAAAAGGCCAGCAGAGAGAGCCGTTTTCTGGTTGAATATACCTTTAATTTAATACTATATAATATTATGATGTTGTGCCCGCCCGCCGCGGCAATCTCCAGCGCGCGCTTCACGTGGAGCTGGCCTTTGACATCGGTGAAGTCGATTTCGTACAGCGCTTCACGGAAAAAATCCTCACCCGTTTTTGTCGGCAGGGGATCGATCATCGACTCGCCGTTCAGGAACGCAACGGCCTGCGGCAGGTTGCTCACCGGATAGACGTTAAGACCCTCCACCACGGCGGCCTCCGCCGCATTTTCAACCGGGAGCAAAAGACCGGCAAGACCCTTCGCCTTGGCCTCCACGGCGATGGAGAGCGCACCCTTGATCGGTTTCACCCGTCCGTCCAGCGACAACTCGCCGAGGATCATGTAGTTTTCCAAGTCGTCTTTGCGGAGCACGTGGTTGGCGGCGCAGATGCCGAGGGCGATGGGCAGATCGAACGCCGAGCCTTCCTTCTTGATGTTGGCCGGGGCGAGGTTGACGGTGATGCGCTTGACCGGCAGATCGAGATTGGTGTTCTTGATGGCGGCCATCACGCGGTCGCTCGACTCCTTCACCGCCGCGTCGGGCAGGCCGACGATGGAAAAGTTGGGCACGCCGGGCGCCAGGTTCACCTCGACCTCGACGAGGTAACCCTCGATGCCCAATACCGCTCCGCTCAATACCCGCGCGACCATTTGCCCTCCGCAAGTTGTTTACGTTGTCCACATTTTTCGGATTTTATTTTTTTCTTTCTCAATTTTCGCTCCCACCAGACGCTCCCATAGACACAGTCCGGAATAATTTTCCACCCGTGTCGTGGGAACCTGGAAATGTTTTAAGGTTTTGTTCGACGCTTCGTTGGGAATGATAAAGGACCACATGTGCAAGGCGCCCCTGTTGTTCTCGGTGAGGATGGATTTGAAGTAGGAATGCGGAACGGGGAGGGTGACGCCGTTATCATCCTCCGATCCGATGGTTTTCACGGCTTTGTTGAAATCAAATATCGGTCCGCTGAGAACATAAGTTTCGTAGATGTTCTTTTTGGCGTTGAGTTGCCGGACGGCCTTCTCTAAATCTTTCCATATCTTGCGGTTTAAATCGGGGTGTTGCGGCGACATATTCGACAGCAAAAAAGTCTCGCTGTTTTCAAGGTCCTCTTCCCGGTGATTGGCGCTGGGGACCAGGTGACCGCGATCGAAACCCGATTTCAGGTAATCCGCCAGGTCGGCCCGGAACATTTGGGGAACGCGGTAATCCGAACGAAAATTGTCCGCTCTTTCAACCGGTGATTCGGCGGGGTCGACGATCTCCAGGGCCCATTTGGCTTGGCGGAAGTAATAGGAGTATCCGATGACGTAATGCCGGTTGAATAGAATTTGATCGGCGGCTGGCATGCCGTATCTCGTTTCACGCTTCAAGCTCGGTAAATCCAGCATGGCATCCTCCTTGAGTACAGGTGATGAGTCAACTTTGTGTGATGCTGGGATTATATTCGGAAAGTCTAAAAAATGCAAAATCGGGCGGGAGGACTGCAAAGATGGGTCTTTTTCAGGAGTATAATTGTGAGATGGGCCTGCAAGGGTCGTTGGCCAACCTTGAATAAGGAGCAAACTGTCATGAATACCAAGAGAAAACTCCACGATGGCATCGTTGGGGCGGTTCTGACGGCGGGGTCGGCGCTCGCCTACTATGTCGATCCGCTATGGATCCTCGTGCCCGGCGCGCTGGGCGTCGTTCTTCTGCAAAGCGGATTGACGGGGTTCTGCCCGCTCTATTTCATTCTGGACAAGACGACTAAGACTGCATGATAGAGAGCGCAGAGTCCGCCGAGAAAACCTTAAGCAGACAGGATAACAGGATGAATAGGATTGTTTCACCACAGAGGGCACAGAGTACACAGAGACCAGCGTAACGCTGGACTCAGCATAAATACTCCTCCCCTTACCAAGGGGAGGATGCAGGTGGGGCCGGGTAAGGCCCGGAGCTAACATTCTCCTCTCCCCTCATGGGGAGAGGATTAAGGTGAGGGGTGGTTTGACAGGATCACAAGATAAAGGAGGAATCCCCCCGGCCCCCTTTACAAGGGGGAGCTAAATTACCCCGGCTCCCTCCTTCGACAAGCTCAGGACAAGTTTTACAAGGAGAGCAAAATTAAAAATCCCTCTCCCCATGAGGGGAGAGGGATAGGTTGACAGGATTATGCAAAGGTCTCGTGATTAAAATCCGTCCAGGAACTCGCCGTATCCTTCGGCTTGCATGTTTGCCACCGAAACGAACCGTAGAGATGCGGAGTTGATGCAATACCTCAGTCCTGTCGGCTTGGGACCGTCCTCGAAGATATGACCGAGATGGGATTCCCCATGCTTCGACCGCACCTCGACCCGGACCATGAAGAAGGACTTGTCGGTTTTGCTGTAGACGTTCTCCTCGACCAGTGGCCGGGTGAATGACGGCCAGCCGGTTTTCGAATCGTATTTGTCTTTCGAACTGAACAACGGTTCGCCCGAAACGATATCGACATATATACCCGCCTTTTTGTTGTCCCAGTGCTCATTACGGTAAGGCGGCTCCGTCCCTTCCTCCTGCGTGACCTTGTACTGGAGCGGGGTCAGCGTTTTCTTGAGTTCGGACTTGGCGGGTTTGGTAAACTTTCCACTACCCTGGCCCATGCCCGGTGGCGAGTAGTCTTTATCTGCGCCCCAGGTTTTGTCGATGAAACGATCCCGGCCCGAACCCCCGCGATATCCCTTGTAGTGCGCCGTGCTCTTCTTATAGAAATCCTGGTGATACTCCTCGGCGGGATAAAACTCCGTGGCTTGGGTGATCTCGGTAATGATGGGCCGGCTGAACCGTTTGCTGGCTTCCAGCTTCTTTTTGGATTCGAGCGCCTGCTGTTCCTGCTCGTCGTTATGGTAAAAAATTCCCGATCGATATTGCTTACCGCGGTCGACAAACTGTCCGCCGCCGTCCGTCGGATCGATGTTCCGCCAGAACACTTCCAATAGGTCCGGGTAGGAAATCTGCTCCGGATCGTAATGCACCTGGACGGACTCGGTGTGTCCGGTCATGCCATGCGCCACCTGTTTGTAGGTGGGATTTTTTTCAGGGCCGCCGGTGTATCCGGAAATCACTTTGTAGACTCCCGGCAATTGTTCAAAGGGGGGCTCCATACACCAGAAACAACCCCCGGCTAATGTTGCGATCTCTAAATGTTCCGGCATGGGTTTGGATACCTTTTGTGTAAGATTTGCTTGTTTGTCAGAAGAACTGAAACCGTTTACAGACATCATTACGGCCCCCACAATCAGGCCGAACAGAATTATATAGTAAGGTGTGCTGCTTTTCATTAGTTACCTCCAGATATTGAATGGCCGTTCCCCGGCTCATTTTCAGTTACCAGTAAGTCGCCGTGCAGGAAAAATCCTTACAACCGGATCGCCGTGCGGTCCCGCTGGCCAGTCCGCCGCGGGGGGCCGGAGACCCATGCCATTATCTGATTACCCCTTTAAGATACCTCTTTTGCCCCAAAAGTTTCAAGCGATGTATAATCGGTGATTCCACATCCATTGAAATGGAGCCGGTTATGAGGAAAAAAGCCAAAAAGAAATCCCCGTCCCAATCCAAATCCCGCAAGGTGGCATCGAGCGCTCAAGGAAAACCGAAGCCTGAATCCCAATCCACCGTCAAAGATAAAGAAGAATTGATCCGCATCTGGGACGAAGACCTTTGTGAATAACCAGCGTAACGCTGGATCTAATGTGCCCCTCTTTTTAAAGAGGGGTTGGGGTGATTTGGAACCACCGATGAACACAGATGGACACGGATAAAAGCGAGAGTAAAAAGCAGAGAGCAGTTGTCATTCTGAGCGAAGCGAAGAATCTGGGTTTTATTTACGACCGGGCGTTGCCCGGTTCCCCTCATGGGGAGCACCTATAGGGTGACGGATAAAGGTGAGGGGTGGTTATGACGGGATTACAAGATAAAGGAAGAATCTCCCCGGCCCCCTTTACAAGGGGGAACAAAATCAAAAATCCCTCTCCCCTCAAGGGGAGAGGGCAGGGTGAGGGGTGGATTTGGATTGCGCTACTCGTAGTGTGGGGGATGGTAACGCTGATCGCGTCTCCCGCAGGAGCGGCCGACCCTAAAGGCTGGCGCGATTTCAAATGGGGGATGACCCATCAACAGGCGGCGCAGGTGGGCGCGGAACCGTTCGTCGACGCGGCGGGAGAAAAACAATTCGGCCTGCCCTCGGTGGAACTGTTGCCCGGCAAAGCGTTTCAGGTGCATCTGGAATTTTTCTCGCATATGGGCCTGAACGCCGTTCGGGTGAGCCTCTCCCCGCAACCTGAGTGCGCGCAGGAGGTTTACGAAACGTTTTTAAACGATTTTCGGGAACGGTACGGGAAAGAGAAGGAATCGCGGGATCTCGATTATCCCAACTCGTTTTATCGGAGCCACGACTGGATTGCCGGGGCCACCAAGATCGTATTGCATCACGGATGCCCCAAACCCGGCAAGCCCGCCGCCTCGCCACCCACTACCCATATCTGGTACGAAAAACGCAGGCACACCGAACCCTGGAATAGGTGAGAAGCTAACGGTTTGTTCAAATTTGGGGCCGGGGCCCCAATAAAATAATTCCCGCGCCGATGAGGCAAATGACCGATCCCACAACATCCCATCGATCCGGACGCTGGCCTTCGACCACCCACAGCCACAGCACCGAGGCGGCAATATAGACTCCGCCATAAGCGGCAAACGCCCTGCCCGCAAAAATGGATTCTATACGGGTGAGTAAGAGAGCAAACACCGTCAAAGAGACCACGCCGGGGAGCACCCAGTAAACGCTTCGGCCCAATCGCAGCCAGGCCCAGAAGGCGAAGCACCCGCCAATTTCGGCAATCGCCGCGGCACTGTATAGAATAAACGAAGGCATGGTTTGAATAGTGAGGTCTTCCCGGTTTTAAGTCAACTAGGGATTGCCGGGTCCACCGGGATCGAACTGCACCACGCCTGCCCCAAACCCGGCCAGCCCAAATAAATACAAAATTCTGTTAATATATAAAAAAATCGACCTTTTGTTGCCGGTTACGCATGGGGTTAAGCTGATAAAACAAGGAGGTCTTGAAATGGCAAGGTTATCAACCGCATTATTTCTATCTCTGTTCTACATCGCATATATTTCCTCTATCTCGTTCGCTGACGACTGGCCTGCACCGGTAATAAAAGAAGTTTTCAGCAAATCCAGACAATACTTGGTTCGTGTCATTCCAGGTGGAGGTATGGGCAATACTTATGGCTTTGAGGGTGCTCCAAAGGGTAAAAACGGTACGGCTGAATTATATAAACAGCAAAAAGACAGATCTTACAAGTTTCTGAAAGAGATAACCTTGGCCAACCCGGTTGCTCCGATAGATTTTTATCTGTCTAATGACGGCTATTGGGTCACTTTGGATAATTGGCATAATGTCGGGCATGGGAGAGTTGTGGTTTTTTATAATCCGCAAGGAAAGCAAATTCAGAGCTATGAATTAAAAGATCTTTTTAACGAAACTGAAATTAAGTCATTTATGCGTTCGACCTCTTCAATTCATTGGCGCGAGGAACCCATATTTATAAGGAAGGATCAAAAAACGTTTATTGTTAAGGTTAAAAAAGGTTCATACATGCTTTTTGGCTTGGAGACCGGGTTGTACCAATATTGTGAAGACCGGAATAAAAAGTACCAGTGTAGAAATGAAAACAAAAATCGAAAGTGGGTTAACCCTAATACGGTCCAGTTAACCCGCTGACCTTATTAAGGGAATAAATCTCTCTCATTATGAAATGACTTTTCTGTTTCTCAAATGGATTCACATTTTGAGTGCGGTGGTGATGTTAGGCACGGGCTTGGGAAGTGCGTTCTATCTTTACCGCGCCAACCGTGAGGGCGACCTCCACGCCATCCGCTTCGTGCTGAAGAATGTGATTCTCGCCGACTGGCTGTTTACCGTGCCGCCGATTGCTTTGCTCCCGGTCACTGGCGTATGGATGATGCGCATCAATGGCGCCACGTTTTCCGACTTATGGATCTGGCTGTCGCTGGTGTTGTTCGTGATCGCCGGGTTGTGCTGGGTACCGGCGGCGGTCCTGCAATACAAAATGAAAGCCCTGTCCGATCATGCCCCCGATAAAGAGCGCCTGCCTGTGAGCTATTGGCATTACGAACGACTCTGGTTGGTGCTCGGCGTCTCCGCGTTCCCGGCGGTGCTCGTTATTTTTTCCCTGATGATCTTCAAACCGGTATGATATGGACCATGTCTGATAACAATACCGAACGGCAAAAAGTGGAGGCGTCAAAAAACGATTTGCAGAAGGCCAACCTGATGGGCAAACATCTGGAGAGGGTGGACCTTTCCGGCGGCGACCTCTCGTTGGCGAACTTGAGAAAGGCCAAACTGGCGGGCGCCAATCTTCAAGGGGCGAAACTCCACAAGACGGCGCTCAGCACGGCGGATGTGTCGGGAGCCGATCTGTCCGGTGCCGACCTCTCCGGCGCGGAATGCATTGCCACCAACTTCAGCCGCGCCAACTTATCCGGAACCACATTCGACCGCGCCTCGGTGAGCAAGGCTACCATGACCGACGCCAACCTGAAGGGCGCCGATATGAGTCATGTGATTAACCTCACCTGCCAGCAGTTGCAGTCGGCCCAAATCGACGCCACCATACGATTGCCGGATTACATCACCCTGAAATGGCGCTCGGACACCGAGTTCGACTGCGGCGACCGCGTACAACGCATAGACGAGGGGCAACCGTCTCTGGGAGGGGGAGCAGGACGATGCTCGAAAAAATTCTGGAAGATCATGCCCTGTGGTTTCGCACCAAGGGTAAAGAGGGCGACCGCGCTATTCTGCACGGGGTGGACTTGAGCCTGGCGGTGCTGAAAGATGCCTGTCTGGTGGAGGCGGAACTGATGGGCGCGCGCCTGAACGATGTCGACCTGCATGGGGCCGATCTCCGGGGCGCCAACCTGCAGGACGCGGTTCTTGCCGGGGCGCAACTCCAGTATGCCAACCTGGAGGAGGCCGATCTCATGATGGCCGATTTCCAAGGCGCGCAACTCAAGGGGACGCGGCTCGCTGGCGCTTATCTGCACGGCGCCGACTTGAGCCAGGCCGTGGACCTGACCGCTGAGCAACTGAAAGAAACTTACTCCGACGAAAACACGCAACTCCCGCCCGGCCTGTGACCCGCTCCGAGTCCTCCGAACAGGGTTTCCCCTCTATATAAATAAAGCCTTATCATTCAGGCCTCAAATTTTTCAGAAACCCTTGAAAAACCCATAATTTGCGGTTTTGTGAGAAGGGATTGACAAAATCTCTAATTTTCATAAAATGGTGCGTTCCAATCTGGAGCTCCCACTCTTGAGCCGAAAAATCAATGAGGTGGAAGTGGTCGCCACTTCCCACAGTCCTTGTTGTGTACGAATAGTCATCCGGATACGATCAGGTATTCATTAATATATAATCATTTTTCAAAGAATTTTTAAGGCAGGAGAACTGAAATGCAGATTACCGGTATGTTATGGGGACGGAAGTTGCTGGACCTCGTGGAGTTCCCTCGGTCTGAAGTGCGCGGACCTGAAGCCAGCGTCGAAGATATCAAGGGAATGATCAAGAAACACAAGCAGGTGTTCATCAAGCCGTTTTTCAAGGGAGGGGTCGGGAAAAAAGGCAAGTCCGGATTGATCGGGCGGGTTGACAATCTCCACGACGCGCTCAAGGAAAAAGAGCGGTTATATTTCGCGACCCATCAGGATGGCAACCGCATCACCAAATCCAACGGCGTCACGTTTGAAGGCGGGGTGCCCGCAGATCATGAGGTGTACTTTTCAATTACGGACAACACCGTGTACCGCGCACCCTGCATGACCATTACCCATCACGGCGGAGTGGATATTGAAGAGTTACCGCCGGAAAAGCTGGCAGTGGTGCCGTTTGATCCATTGACCGGGCTGAAATCATTTCATGTCTCCAACGCTCTGGACAGTCTCGGGGCTCCTACGGAAATCATCAGTCCACTGGTGCAGAACCTGCCGAAGCTGTGGGACCTGTACAACAATTACGGCATGCTGATGCTGGAACTCAACCCTATCCGCATGTTCAACAACGGCAAACGTCTCACCCCGGTGGCCTGCGATTTTAAATGCGCGTTCGATCAGGATGACCCGGCGTGGAAGCGTCTGCATCTCCCGGACGATTTGTTCGCTTCCGACGATTCGGAGTTCGAGCAGGAGATCAACCAGCTCCGGACTTATCAAGGGCAGAGTGACGTGTATGTCATCAACGATGAGGGAACGATCACCGCGCCGACTTTCGGCGGCGGCGCCAACGCCATGGTAACGGAACTGTTGGGAGAAGACGCGACCATCTCCTCCGACTTCGGAGGCAACCCGCCCTATGTCAAGATGAACGATATCTCCAAGATCACGTTCAAATACTGGCTCCCTCAATCCAACGTGCTGTTCATCATCGGCGGTAAAGCGAACAATACGGATATTTACGAGACGTTTCGAGCGATCGGCGACGGCATCAAATGGTATTTTCAGCAACATGGGCCACAGCCCCTGTTTGTGGTGGTGGGCCGGGGGGGACCCAACCTGATCCGCGGAATGGCATATCTGCGCGACACGCTGGATTCACTGGGAATTCCGTACCGCTTCTTCGGCCACGACAGCGCCATGTCGGAAGTCATCAATTATGCGCGGGCGGTCAATCGCTGGATGAAGAACGGCGGCAAGGAAGAGATCAAGAAATCTTTGAATATCAAATAAACTTACTCGAATCGCAAAGCACCATTCTGGAGGATCAGGCACATGCATAAAGAAGGAATCGCAGATTTCCCTTATTACGTAGGGGTCAATTCATTGTCCGAGCTGGCGACCAAGGATGATAAAGTCGTCGTTTTTAATATATTGGGAAAAGAGAGTTCCGGCGTCACTCCGATCAGTCATGAGTATTCCGGCGGCAATATTGTATTCGGAACCGGACCCGGTAAATCAGGAAAATTCCTGCCGACCAAAGCTGGCAAAATTCCTGTATACAATTCCATTAAAGAAGGCATGGCCGCAGGTCATGAATTCAATACTGCTGTGGTCTATCTGCCTCCGTCCGGCGTTAAAGACGGCGTGGCGGAAGCGGTGCGCAATAATCCCAAACTGAAAAAAGTTATCGTCCTTACGGAAAAAGTTTCCGTCAAGGATTCCCGTGTCATGCGCGCCATCTGCCAGACCAATGGCGTCGATCTGTTCGGCGGCAACTGCCTGGGTGTGGCGGATGCCTGGAATCATGTCCGTCTGGGTGGCGCGCTCGGAGGCAACCACCCGGAAGAATCTTTGATCAAGGGTTCCGTGGCGATCTTCTCCAACTCCGGAAACTTCACCACCACCATTGCCGTGTACCTGGCGACGGCAGGTTGGGGCACCACCACCTCCATTTCCAGCGGTAAGGATGTTTACATTCACTACGGCCCTCAAGAGTTTATTCATGCGTTTAATAATGACGACCGCTCCCAGGCTTCTATCGTGTACTGCGAACCCGGTGGATATTACGAACACGGTCTCAAGTCCGACAAACCGATCATCGCTTGCGTGGTAGGACGCTGGAAAGCCAAGCTGACCAAGTCTTGCGGACATGCCGGCTCGTTGTCCGGTTCCGGCGACGATGCGGTGGCCAAGGAAAACTGGTTCAAGGACTATTTCGGAGTGAAGGATATTTATACGCCTGAAAATCCGGTGTTCTCCAAGAAGGGCGCGTTGGTCACCAACATCGCCGACATCCCAGAAGCGCTGACCAAGGTGATGGAATTGAACGGCAAGAAGCCGGACTTTCCCTCCAAAGGGAACTTGTCCCTGAAATGCTGGTTTGGCAGTAACAACGGCATTTCTCTTCCCAAGGAGCTGGATGTTCAGCAGGTGGAGGCCATCGATCCTTACAACGGGCAGATCGAAGCGCTCAAACAGCAGGTCGGTGCGCAGATCAGCCGGGAAACTTTGAAAGACGCCAGCGGCGCCTCCAAGATGGATCCGAAGACTCAGGTATCCCAGATTCACAATGTTTCCATTCTGGATGCCTCCAATAAAACGTTTGAGGACAACCTGGTGTTCGCTCTGACTCACAGTTATCCCAGTGCATCGGGAACGACGATGGCCAATGCGGTGTTGAACGCTTATGTCAATTTGCACGGTCAACCGGCGTTGGCGGCGGCGACGGCTTCCCGCGAGGCAGGCAACTCTCCCAACACCGTACAGGCAGGGGCAGTTTCCATTATTGGTAAAAAGAAAGCGCAAAAAGCCATGGACGCGGCAGAAGCGTTGCTGGATGTTTTTAAATTAACCGAGTTGAGCGACCCGGAAGGGGAGTTCGATTACAAATCTCTCGTTAAAGGTGCTTCGGGGCATAAAGATGTTTTTCTGGATGGGGCGGCGGATACCAAAGCGGCCAAGCTTCTGGATATTTGCAAATCCAAGGGCAAATCGGTTTTCATCGGTTTTCTGGTGGATTTTGCGAAGGAACATAAAGGCAATGTTTCCATGGATGCGGTGGTGGCGGCGGTATGGACCACGCTGGCCTGGCCGAGTTTGCGGACCAAAAAGATTTCCAAGACCACGCTGGTGCGTCTACCGTGGTACAGCATAATTTACAGCACCATGGTGGGAGTGGCCGCACCGCAAGACAAGCATGGTGCCGACAAATTCTGCGGTGTAAAAAACGACGACCTGCTCGCCAACAGTTTCACCCGCACCGCGTTTCTTTCTCTGATGGGACGGGATGCCACGGAAGGGGAGTTGTTCGAGTTCCAGGTTCTCTTGGGCCTGATCATCACCAACGGTCCCGGCACCATTTCTGCCCAGGGTTCCAAAGGCGCAGTGAGCGCTGACGGACCGGAACAGCCGAACCGGGTTCAGATCAACAAAAGCTTTATTGGTTTTCTGACCCATACCGGGTTCGCCCACGGTGGGAATGGCTACGAAGCCGCGGCGTTTCTGATCGATCAATTCAAGGACACGTCCCTGAAAGACCCGGCCGATTCCAAGCACGGCGTCGACCTGGGGAAACTGGCTACGGATTACGCCAAATGGTATGGCGATTATAAGAAGGAGCAGAAGGGACTCGGTCATCTGGAATACGCCAAGATTCCCTGCGTTAATCATCCGGTGTTCAAGGGGAAAGATGTCAATGTTGACCCGCGTGAGGAATATGTCAGCAAACTGTTCAAGGACAAGGGGCTGTACAATGTGTTTCTCGATTTCTACCATCACCTGGTGGAGGGCCTGTTCAAAGCCAAGGTGACGAAGAATGTGTACTGCGTCAACGTCGACGCCGTCATCGCAGTGATTCTGCTCAAGATGCTGTGGTCGGATTACAAGAAGGGGTCCATCAAGGAGGAGGATATCGAGTGGGCCAGCTTCATGGCGTTCCTGTTCGGTCGGATGATCGGGTGCGCGGCGGAAATCGACGACCACACCAACCGGGGCAAGAACATGGATACCCGTACCCCGGCGAGCAAGGTGGCATACGTCGGGTAGTTTGTTTTAACTTGAGTTTGGATAAAGCAGGTCGGTAATTTGCCGGCCTGCTTTTTTTGTTTGGAATTTCAGCGGAACCGGTCGACCTTGAACCGGTACATCTCTATGGGTTCGTGACCGGGGATTTTGCCTTTGTCCCGGCAGATTTTGATTTGTTCTTCTGTCGAGTCCACCCCTTCCAGATCGGGCAGTAACACTCCCTGTTTGCCATTGCATTTCACGACCAGACCGTAAACTTTGGGGTCCAGTTCCGACACATCGGAAATTTTCTCCAGAGGGCGCACCACGTCGATGGAATACGTCAGGTCTTGCAGTTCATCTGAGGTCACGGGAGAGAACCGTGGATCGTGCAGGGCCGCCTTGAGGGCGTTTTCAATGATCTCCATTGCCAGGTTGGGTTCGCAAGGTTCCAGTGTGCCGATGCACCCGCGTAGTTGCTGGAGTTTTTTGATCGAAACAAAAGCGCCGGAGCGCAACTCCAGGTCTTTTGAAAGAGGATCCGGGCAGGATAATTTTTCGCTATAGTTCAGGTAATGATGAATCGATTCCTGTGCCAATGATACATAAGGGTGTTGAAACATTCCCATACCGACCTCCGTGCAGAGGGTCTCTATATTTCTTAAGATAATCCCAATGCCCAGGCGCCGCAACCGGCAAATCACCGGAAATTGAAGCGGGGTATAAAACAGGTGTTTAGAACTGGGTGCTGTTTGCCAAAGTGGCTTTGGAGAGGGTGTGGCGGTTGATGATGTAATCGGCGACGGCCATCAGGGCGTCTTTGTATTGCGGCGCGGGGAACGAAGTGGCTTGGATCGCCTCTTTCGCGCGGGCCATGTGTTTGTGGGCTTGATGGAGCGTGTATTCCAGAGCCTTCCCCTCACGCATGCGGTCCAGAATATAATCCAACTCCTTGTGGGTCAGTTTGTCGTTCTGGATAAACCGTTCAATCTCTTTTTGCAACACAGTGTCCGAATGATGGTACAGGTAATGGAGCGGCAAGGTGACATGCCCTTCCTGAAAATCATTGCCCGCAGGTTTTCCCAATTGCTCCAGAGTACCGTCGTAATCCATGAGGTCGTCCATCAACTGGAATGCCATCCCGAAATGATCCCCGAAAGCCACCAGGGCATCTTCCTGCTCTTGATTTGCCCCCACGATCAAGCCTCCCAATCGGCAACTCAATGACAGGATCGACGCGGTTTTCCGGTAAATCACATCCATGCAGTGTTTTTCAGTGACATGAATATCCCGCGCATTGGAAAACTCCAGCAAGCCGCCCTCCACCAGAAGTTTGGCCGCCTTGGAGAAGGCTTTGAAAATAACGGGGTCGACATCATCGGAGAGCAGGGTCAGCGATTGCGCAATCAGGTAATCCCCGACCAGGATGCTGGCATCATTGCCCCATTTGGAATTGACGGTTTGCCGGCCGCGGCGGATGGTGGTTTCGTCCACCACATCGTCATGCAGGAGAGTCGCGGCGTGGACATTTTCGATCACGCAACAGTGCTTAATAAGCTTTTCGTTCAACTCCATGCCGCACAGGCGGGCGCCGATGAGCATGAGCAGGGGCCGGATCCGCTTGCCTCCCGAACTCAGGATATACTCCCCGATTCCAGGAACGATCGGGATATCCGAGAGGAAATTGTCTTTCAGCGCCAGCTCGACCTTTTCCAGATCGGGTCGGAAGAGTTGGGTGACCTCTTTATAATTCATAGTAGAACTCTCCATGGGTGCCCCCTCTTTTGCGAAAATGTTTGACCATGGGCTCCACAGGCGACCGGAACCAAGGTGGCGACTAGCCTTAATTCAACCACATTTTGGTCGCAAAGGTGTTACTAATATGGGAAAATCGCTACTTTGTCAAGGGTTTTATAACCGGCAGCGGGTACCGGCAAACCCTTGTAAAATCAACTGATTATACACTATTTCAGAAGTTCTGGTACCCCCTGGATGCCGCCGAAACCTTTGAATTTTATAATCCAATGGAAACCACCCAAAAATCTGAAAATCCAGCAGTTTCTGTCATTATTCCTGCATTTAACCGGGCCTGGTGTCTGAAGAAGACTTTACAGTCCGTTTGGGGTCAAACTTTCAAAAATTTCGAGGTGATCGTGGTGGATGACGGTTCGACCGATGGCACTGCCACTTTGATGCGTCAGTTTCCGCAGGTCCGGGTCCATCGCCGGGAGGATAACCAGGGCGTTTCCGCCGCCCGGAATCGGGGCACTCAGATGGCCCGGGGGAAGTGGATCTGTTTTCTGGATTCGGATGACCAATGGCTCGAAAACAAACTGCAGGTGCAAGTGGATTGGATGCAGGCTCACCCCGAATGCCCGGCCTGCTACACCGACGAAATCTGGATTCGCAACGGCGTCCGGGTGAACCCGAAAAACAAGCATCGCAAATATTCGGGTGATATTTTTCAGCACTGTCTACCCTTGTGTATCGTCAGTCCATCGTCCATCATGATGCGTGCCTCGGTGCTTGAAGCGATCGGTGGATTCGATACTGATCTTGCCGCCTGTGAGGATTACGATTTATGGTTGCGCCTGGCATCGCGTTACCCGGTGGATTTCATTCCCGAAAAACTTATCATTAAAACCGGTGGTCATGTCGACCAGTTGTCGCAAAAATTCCGGGGCATGGATCGCTTCCGTGTTTACGCTCTGGAAAAAATTTTGAAACAGAGTACCCTCAGTCCACAACAACGTACCTGGGTGCTGGAGGCTCTTATCGAAAAATGCTCGATTCTGCATGCCGGTTACAGCAACCGGGGCAAACATGAAGAAGCCCGACTCTATGAGCAGGCGGCTGAACAATACCGCCTACTGCTGGACCGGAAAGGGAACGAAGTGCGCGAGACTCAACCTTTTGAGAAAGAGATGCTACTGCATGCGTTGGAAGATTAATCACGCATTGGCGTGGGTTTTGATTTTTATTTTCGGGTTGGTGTGCGGAGTCGTCGCCGCGGAAAAGCCACTGAAAACCGGAGAGGTGATTGCCAAAATCCGGAAGCAGTGTTACGCTATTCTTCAACAGGCCATGAAAAGCGAGGAGGCGTTTATCCGCAGTGGTGCCGCACGTGCAGTGGGGGAGTCGGAAGATCCCAACCTCATCCCGCTCCTCGAAAAAGGAACCCATGATTTTTATCCCACCACCCGCCAGTTTGCCTTGCAGGGTATTTCCAACCTTTCCCGGAGTAAAGCCAAAATCCTCGGCCGCGAGCGGTTGGAGGATTCCAATATCTGGGTAAAAAGTACCGCGCTGGGTCTGCTGGCGGATTTGAACGATAAGGAATCCATTCCCACTATCCAACCCTTGCTCAAGGCGCCGGACCGGATGGTGCGCCTCGCTGCTGCGTATACTCTGGTTCGGTTGGGAGAGGAACAGTATTTTAGCGAACTGACCCGCGCAGTCAAAGGCGGAAATATCGTGCACCGCTTTCAGGTCATCACCTACCTCGGTAAGATCGGCGATGAGGTTTCTCTACGCCAATTGAAAGATTTGTTGGAGTCCGACGAGGAGCAAGTGTTGTCCGCCAGTCTAAAGGCGCTCGGCGAGCGGGCGGACATGGAATTGTTCCGGCCTCTGGTGAAGCTGAGCCTTCACAGCAGTCCCACGGTGCGGCGCAACGCAGTACTGGCGTTCGGTTACCTTCCGCCCAACGCGGTAAAGAAGCAGGTGAAACTATTTTGCTCCGACCCCGACCCGCTGGTGCAACTTTCTGCCGCGCTTGCCATGCACCGGCTGAAGTCCGCCGAATGCAACGACGCCTTCGCGGAGTTGATGGGTCATAAGGATTTCGCCGTGCGCGCCTCCACCGCGCGCGTGCTGGGCAAGGTGGATATCCCTGACCGCACGCGTTTGTTGGCGAAAGCGTTGGGGGACCCCAAAGCACGTGTGCGCACCGCCGCTGTCCGCGCCTCCGGCCAGATGGGCGGGCCGGAAGGCTTTCAACTGCTGATCCAAATGCTCGACGACCCGCAGGAAGTCATTCGCGCTTACGCCGCCGGCAACCTTCTCAGGTTGATGAAATAACCGGACTACGTCCGGAGGAAGCTTTAATCCTCCTCCCCTTACTAAGGGGAGGATACAGGTGGGGTTGTAGTGCATTAAACAATTAACTCTATATCTGGGCCGGTAATTTGATACGACTCATAAGATTCATTGTTATCGAATACCTTGACAACACTTTGATCCGAGAAAACAATTTCTATATTTCCATTTCCATGATTCTCAACCCTGATTATTTTTAACCCA
The DNA here is from genome assembly GCA_965237905.1 of Nitrospinaceae bacterium. Taxonomy (GTDB): domain Bacteria; phylum Nitrospinota; class Nitrospinia; order Nitrospinales; family Nitrospinaceae; genus SZUA-226. Next base: position 2,687,511 of record OZ250172.1, read on the forward strand.
ATCAGTTGTAAAAGACTTGAGGCAGAATAAGGCAATTTTTTGGAGGTGATTAGGGATTTGCCATTTGAAATATGATCAAATTGGCATTCCAGATATATAGAAATATCTTTGTCAAAATTTAATTGAACCTGATAAACCCCAATCGCAACCTGACCCAGTTCTCTTTCAATTAAAAAGCTTAAATCAGTATTTTTATCTAATCCGTGCATTGGTTTTAAAGCTAAGCCCTTCCGTATAGATCGTTGTAACGCTTGATGTCGTTTTCATCGAGAATGTCGCCGAGCTGGGTTTCGATGAGGATCAACAACTGCTTGCCGGGATTGGCCAGGCGGTGCTTCGCGCCTTTGGGGATAACGGTGGACTCGCGTGCCTTCAGAATAATTTTTTTATCATCGCACTCCACCTCCGCTTTGCCGGAAACCACCAGCCAGTGTTCGGCGCGGTGCTTGTGCGATTGCAGGCTCAGGCTCTCGCCGGGCAGAACTTCGATGCGCTTCAGCAGGTAGCCTTCGCGTTCGTCGAGCGTGGTGTAAGAGCCCCACGGCTTCTGCACGGTGGCGTGGAGTTTCGTTTCCGGACGTTGTTTATTTTTCAATTCCTCAACCAACTGCTTGACGTCCTGCGCCCGGTCCTTCGGGCAGATCAACAGGGCGTCCGGCGTATCCACCACGATCATGTCCTTGAGTCCCACCGCGCCGATTATTCGTCCGTCCGCCTTGACGAGGGTGCCGGTGCAGTCGACCTGATACACGTCTTTTGACAATACGTTGCCGTCGCTGTCGGTTTTTGAGATGTCATCCAGCGCGCTCCACGCGCCAACGTCGTTCCACGGCATGGAAGTTGGCACTACCGCCGCATTTTGCGAGGGCTCCATCACCGCATAGTCGATGGAGATGGACGGCAGTGATGCGAAAATTTTCTTGCCCTTGTCGTCGAACACGCGGTAGGGAAATTTGCCTTTCGCGTTTTGGAGATGCTTCCCGATGCCTGCCAGCGGTTCGATCACCTTCGGCGCGTACTGTTGCAATTCTTTGCGGATGGCGAACACCGTCCATGCGAAGATGCCGCAGTTCCAGTAATATTTTTTCTGTTTCAGAAAATGCTCCGCCGTTTCGCGGTCGGGTTTTTCCGTGAACTGGCCGACCTCGAAGGCGTTGTCCAGCTTTTGCAGAGCGTCGCCTTTCAGGATATAGCCATAGCCCGTTTCCGGGCGCGTCGGTTTCACGCCGAGGGTGACCAGATGGTTTTTCTCCGCCGCCGCCTCCGCCTGGCGCAGGGTGTCCTGGAACGCGTAGGAATCGCTCACCACGTGATCGGCGGGGAACACCGCCATGATTTCCTCCGGCTGGTCCTTGAAGAGTTCCGCCGCCAGAGCGACTGCCGGGGCGGTGTTGCGTCCAACAGGTTCGGCGATCAAATGGTCGGGTGAAAATCCATAGGATGCCAGTTGGCTGAGGGTTTGAAACGCGTGCTGTTCGTTGGTGATGATGTAAATTCGGTCGATTGGCGTCAACGGCAAAAGGCGCTCCACCGTCTGCTGGATGAGGCTTTGCTCGCCCGCGATATTGAGGAGTTGTTTGGGGTGGCTTTCCCGGCTGAGCGGCCAGAACCGCTCGCCACTGCCCCCGGCAAGAATGACACTGATCATGGAATAGGAAACGCTTGGGGTTGTCGATTAATTCCGGATTTCCCGAAATAGTGGCTTTCTAAAAGGGTAACACAGCTTTTTCTGAAATGTGAGGGATAACGATTCCGGGTAGAAGGAGAGGATATAAAGAAGAGGTTTGGGGCAATTTCAGGGTATGAAAATTATTCCTCATCTTGATTTATGAGGTCTTTTGCTTCATTAATCAGTTTTTCCAGAATTTCCAAGGGGATACTTTTGGAGGCGCAACCATCATGGAATAATATGCGAAAGTCTCCGTTGTCAGATTTATAAATTCCTATCAATATTGTATCCTCTTCGTCCCATATTTCATAAAAAGGCAACTCCAAGTTTATATCTGAGCATTTGACCAATTCATATTTTCCTATTTTTTTCATAGTTTATTTATTTAAAAATTGCAATGGTGGCGCGGGTTGAGTTTTTTGTCAGGATTTCGCGGTCTTCAAGATGAAGATGCTCCGGCGCTTTGCGAGTTATTAAATTCTGGCACAGTCCAATAAACTTCTCAAAGCCCTCTCTGGTGCCGTAAAGTGCAATTTCTCCATCCTGAAACCTGAATTCAATAGAACCATCTTTAAATTCAGGCTCTTTAAATTTTTGATTCATGGTTTTCCTCTTTTATTTTTATAATAATTATTCATTAGTCGGAGAATTATATTTATCGAGTAATAGAACTACTCGATCATGTCCATATTCCTTCGCAAAATCCTTTGGAGTCATACCTTCATCATCTTTCAAGTTAGGGTCTGCCCCATTTTTCAAAAGGATTTCAGCCATTTCGTAATAACCATATGCACAAGCATTGTGTAGTGAGGTAGAGCCATCAGAACGTATAAAGTTTACATCAGCGCCATTTTCAATGAGTAGTTCTGCCATTTTGGTATTCTCTTCTCCGACAGCTTGAGCTAGGGGGGTAAACCCGGATTCATCTTTACTATCTATTTTGGCGCCAGTTTGAATCAAAAATTTCGCGACTTGGATATGCCCCTCTTGCGCGGCCCAATGCAATGGAGAGAATTCGTTTTCATTATAATCAATTATCCCATTTTTATTTGGATCTGCTCCTGCTTGAATTAGAAGTTGAATGACCTTTAAATGTCCGTGGGCAGATGCCAAGCAAAGGGGTGTGAAACGAGTTTCCTTGTGTGAAAAGTTCGCCCCATACTGGAGTAATACTTCCACCACTTTTTCGTATCCATTGGAGCAAGCATCCTCCAAGGGACGATAACCATCAGAATTGCCGGCATTGATATCAGCACCTTTTTCACACAAAAATTTGACGGTTTCAACGTGGCCACTTCTTGAAGCCATGTGAAGGGGGGTGTCCTTATCTTTATCAGGCAAATTAATGTCGATTCCACGGTTTAACTGACTCACAATACTTTCAATGTCATTTTGGCAGGCGGCATTATGGATTTTTCTCATAGTACTCTCATCGGTAGAATGAGGAAAATATATAACGACTAGTCCGGTCAGTCAATTTTTGGATCAAGGGAAGCGACGCGGTGCGGGTGCTGGGTGTGGAGCAATGTGCTGAAAATGTTAAAATAATTCCGGTTTTGGGTGGAAATTCGGCAACTAAATGCCGGTGAAACCATCTCAATGAGCAATAATAAATAATTCAGTCGGCGGACTAAAATGAGCTATACTGGCTCACTTTTACATAGCTGTGTCCCCCTTTCCTTCGGCAAGCTCAGGACAGGCTATTGGCTCAGGGTGACACCAATTTTAAAGAAGGGGAGGGGCAATCCCCCTCCGGTATTGAAGGTCTATGGATAACGAGGTCGTCTATCTTTTTCTGATTTTTATTTTCGTCATCACCATGGCGGGCGGGTGGATTCCTACCCTCAAACCCTGGTCGCAGAAAGCGTTCCGCATGCTCATCAGTTTTTGCGCGGGGATTCTGCTGGGGGCGGTGTTCTTCCACATGGTGCCGGAAATCTCTCCCATCCTCGGCAGGAAAATGGGCTTCCCGATCATGCTGGGGTTTCTAGGCATCTACGTGATGGAAAAATTCATCATGGTGCATCCCTGCGAGGAGGGGGCGTGCGACTATCACAAGATCGGCCTCGCCGCTTATGTCGGCATCGGATTCCACAGCATCCTGGATGGCGTGGCCATCGGCGCAGGCAATATGCTGAACATCAGTATGGTGATCCTGGTGGCGGTGACCATTCACAAGTTTCCGGCGGCGCTGGCGCTCAGCAGTATCCTGGTGAAGGGCGGCGAATATTCGCGGCAGAAAATTCTGATTTCCATGTTCATATTCGCGCTGGCGACTCCCATCGGCGCGTTGGTTTCCATGAATGTGATGGATGACCTCAGTCCCGATCCCATTGGATTTGCGCTGGGGATATCCGCGGGAACGTTCCTCTATATATCCATCGGCGATTTGTTGCCCACCGTCCATGAGGAGGACAAAAAGAAAAACCTGAATTTGATGCTCCTGTTTGTCGGAATACTGGTGATGTTTCTCTCCACGGGATTGGAGGGATAATCGTTTTCCGCGCTCCCTCCGGGCCAATAGAATCATGAAACGCATTCGAGCTTTTATTCCCTACCTGCTGGCCTATCGATGGGAAATATCGATAGGGATCATTGCTCTCCTGGCGACCGACCTCATCGGTCTGGCTATTCCCTGGATTCTTAAAAATTTCATCGACCTTCTGCCGCAGAAACCTTCCGGTTCCGAGTTGGCCTGGTATGCGGGATTGCTGTTTCTGGCGGCGATCGGACAAGGGGTTTCCCGATTCGGGTGGCGAAAATACCTGTTCGGCCCGTCCCGCAAAATCGAAGTCGATATTCTCAACAAATTATTCCTCCATCTGCAATCCCTGGACAAAACATTTTTCCAGAATCAGAAAGTGGGCGACCTGATGTCGCGTGCCACCAACGACCTGCGCGCGGTGAAGGATTTTCTGGGGCTGGGCCTGCTGGTGGTTCTCGATGCGGTGGTGGTGATTATCGCCGCCGTGGGATTAATGATCACCATCAATCCACAGTTGACTTTCTATGCCTTATTGCCGCTCCCGTTGCTTTCGATTTTATTTTTTGGATTCATCAAAACGATCGGCGTTCGGCACACGGCGATTCAGGAGAACCTTGCGAAAATCACCTCCATGGTTCAGGAGAACCTGGCGGGGATTCGTGTTCTTCACGCCTTTGTTCAGGAAAAACACGAAATGAAACGGTTCGATGACTTGAACCGGGAACACATCGCCAAGAACATGGGCCTGGCAAAACTGTTCGGCATATTTACGCCTTCCCTGGTGCTGACGGTCGGTATTGCGGCGTTGATCACCTTATGGGTCGGCGGCAAGGAAGTCATCGCGCATCAGATGGCGATTCAATCGGGTGAGGTGGTGGAGAATGTGTTCTCCCTCGGTTCCTTTGTCGCCTTCAACGGATATTTGTTGATGTTGTCGTGGCCGATGATGGCTATCGGTTACGTCACCAACCTGACGCAGAAGGGCCTCGCCGCCATGGAACGTATTCAGGAAATTTTCGATTCCCGGTCGTCCCTGGTAAAGGAGGATTCCCCCACACCGACGGAACTCGTTGAGGGTGGAATCGAGTTTAAAGATTTGACGTTCAGTTATCCCGGTGAGCCCGATCCCGTACTGGAGCATATTAATTTGAAAATCGAACCGGGAAGTACGGTGGCCCTGATTGGAATGATCGGTTCCGGAAAAAGCTCGTTCGCGCAATTGATTCCCAGGGTATTTAACGCGGCGGGGGATTCGATTTTTATCGATGGCCAACCGATCCGGGAAATACCGCTGGACCGGCTACGTGGTCACATCGCTTTTGTGGATCAGGAACCGTTTTTGTTTTCGACCAGCATCCGCAACAACATCGCTGTGGGAAGGAGCGATGCGACGGATGAAGAAATCAAGGCCATGGTGCGTTGTGTCCATCTGACGCCGGATTTGGAGCGGTGGCCGCTGGGATTGGAAACGATGGTCGGTGAGCGCGGGGTTTCCCTTTCCGGCGGACAGAAACAGAGAATTGCCCTGGCACGCGCGTTGATCCGAAATCCAAAAATTCTGATTCTGGATGACGCCTTTTCCAGCCTTGATATCGAGACTGAGGCGATTATCTTGAGCAACATTCAGAAGATCACCCGGTCACTCACCACGATCCTTATCACGCATCGTTTAACGATCACCCGGCAGGTGGATCAAATTCTGGTGATGGAGCGCGGCCAGATTGTGGAACGCGGCAATCATGAAATGCTGATGAAAAACGAAGGCCTGTATCAACGCATGTACAACAACCAGGCGTTGGCGAGGGAAATGGAGATTCTACTGCAATGACGGACGGGGCGAAAGAAAACCTGGAGAACAAGTACTACGATTGGCCCTTGTTCAAACGTATCCTCGGATATCTGCGCCCGTATCGGATGTTGGTAGTGGTTTCGCTTTTGCTGTTGCTGGCGGTTTCGACGTTGAACCTGGCCGGTCCCTATCTCACTAAAATAGCGATTGACGATTACATCCGCGTCCAGCAATACGAGGGATTGGATCAAATTGCCCTCATTTACATTGCGGTGCTGGCCGGAGCGTTTGTCTGCCAATTTTTGCAGTACATGACCATGCAGTATATCGGACAGAAGGTGATGTTCGACCTGCGGACCCAGGTGTTTGCGCATCTGCACAAGATGTCCTTCCGGTTTTTTGACCGAAACCCTATCGGTAAAATGATGACCCGCACGGTCAATGACGTCGAGGTGTTGAATGAAATGCTGACCTCAGGACTGATTCTGGTGTTCAGCGATCTTTTTACGCTGGCAGGAATTTTTCTAATGCTGGCGTGGCTGGACTGGAGATTGATGCTCATGGTGTGCGCGGTATTTCCCTTTTTATATCTGGCGACGCAGGCATACCGGATACGGGCGCGGGATGCCCTGCGCAAAAACCGCGCGCATATTACCACCCTCAATTCCACGCTGGAAGAAAACCTTTCCGGAATGACGACGGTTCAATTATTCAATCAGGAAGATGCGCAGTACCAGAAGTTCACGCAAATCAACCGGGACAAACTCAAGGAAGATTTGAGGTCCCTGCATTACAATTCCATCTATCTGCCTTCCATCGATGTCTTCAGCGCCATCGGGATTGGTTTGGTGATCTGGTACGGCGGCAGTCGATATGTGCAGGGAGAAGTGTTGCTGGGAGTCCTGGTGGCGTTTCTTATGTATTTGCAGAAGTTTTTCGAACCCATTCGCGACATGGCGGAGAAATTCAATATCATTCAAACGGCGATGGCATCTTCTGAACGGATATTCGAATTACTGGATACGCCGGAGGAGTTACCCAACCCGGAACGTCCACAAGCGGTTTCCCGGATTGTAGGCAACATCGAATTTCAAAACGTCTGGTTCGCCTACAATAAAGACGACTATGTTTTGCAAGATGTAAGCTTTTCGTTAAAACAGGGAGAGAGTTTAGCGATTGTCGGCGCTACGGGGTCTGGTAAATCGACCGTGATCAATACGCTTCTCCGGTTCTACGATATTCAAAAGGGGCGGATTAGTATCGATGGTGTTTCTCTGAAAGAGATGAACAAGCAGGATCTACGCCGTCAGATGGCGCTGGTTCAGCAGGATGTGTTCCTATTTTCTCGGAATATCATGGACAATATTCGCCTGGGCAACACGTCTTTGGGGTTGGAGGAGGTGGAATCCGTCGCTCAGTCGGTACACTCGCACCACTTCATCAACAATCTTCCGTTTAAGTATGAGCAGGAGTTGATGGAGCGCGGGAGCAGTCTATCCATGGGGCAGAGGCAATTGCTTTCGTTCGCGCGGGCGCTGGCATCTGATCCGAGGATTCTGATTCTCGACGAAGCCACCTCCAGTGTCGATACCGAAACGGAACGGCAGATCCAGAACGCCATTCAGGAACTGATGGAAGGGCGGACTTCGATTATCATCGCGCACCGTTTATCCACGCTGAAAACGGTGGACAAGGTTCTGGTATTGAAACAGGGCAAGGTGCAAGAGTTTGGTACCCGGCAAGAACTTCTTCGAAATAAGGGAACCTATTACAACCTGCTCAAACTTCAGATGGATCTTTCCGAGAGGAATCCCGACCCTCGTTCATAAAGAAACCTACTAAAATGTTGCATCCCATTCAAAATTAGTCTACATTTTTCAGTAAGTTATAATTTTGTGGGATTTGCTATGCGAAAATGGATTTGCTACCCGATATTTGTTCTTATGAGCGTATTCTCCCTGGCGGGGTGTGCCGTGATCGAGTGGACTTACGATGCGGTGGCCGGAACCGTTAAAGGGGTTTATTACGTAACCACCGGAACGGTCAAAGCCGTATACCACGTCGGCGAGTTTACCTTCAATGTTGTCAAGGCACCTATCGAATGGTCGCTGATGAACGATGACATCGAGACCATCGACGGCTTGCCGGTAAAAGAAGCCATCCAACAGGGCCGCGTTAAAAACTCTCCTTATCGGGTGAAGGGCAAAAAGTATTATCCTATGACCGTCGCCAAGGCCCAGCGGTATAAAGAAACGGGCGTGGCTTCCTGGTATGGCAACGAGACGCTCAAGCAGAAAGACGGTCACATGACCGCCAACGGGGAAGCGTTCAATCCCAACGCCCTGTCGGCGGCGCACAAACATTTGCCCCTGCCCACCAACGTGAAAGTCACCAACCTTCAAAACGGACGTTCGGTGATTGTGAGAGTGAATGATCGCGGCCCGTTCCCCAGCGACCATAACGCGGCTTCAGGACGGCGTATCATCGACCTCAGTTATGCCGCCGCCAAACAACTCGGTTTCCATGCCCAAGGCACCGCCCGTGTCAAAGTGGAAACCGTCCAGGCAGGATAAAGGACTTACCTTCTATAAAAAGTGCTTTAGGTTTTTACGTTAGAGAACTCATTTGTTCTTCGGAAATCTCATGAGTAATAAATGAAAACTGTAATGTTTCCGATTGAAAAGAGACTTATAAGGGATAGAAATTAGAAAATCGAATGGAAATCTGATTATGGATGAAATTCCCAATCACCGAACGATCATTATTACCGGCATCATTGGACTTGCCGCTGCTCTTTTGGTGGGTACCGGTGAGTTCATGTTGCACTATTCGTCCGCTGGCGATTATGCAGACGATGGGAACTATGTCTACTTGCTTCATGTCCCGGAATGGCGCTTAACGTGGGGCCATTTTCTGGCTATGTTTGGGGCGCCTTTTTACTTGATAGGGTATTGGCATATGTACCTTGGCCTCAGGTCCTATGGAAAAATATTACCTCATTTATTTTTCTTTATCAGCGCGTATGGATTTATGTTTGGAGCGGTATGGATTGGATCTCGCGCGGGGATAGCGTTATTGGCTCAGGCGAACTATGCCGCGGAAGGCCATAACAGTGAGGTATTAAGAGAGCTTATTAATTTTTATATTCTCCACAGCGAATCGCTACTGCAAGTTATAAGAGTCACCACACTAATCTCATCATTTGCTTTTATATTCATGGTTCTCACGGGAAAAACGCTTTATCCGCGCTGGATGGCGATATTTAGTCCCATTGTGCTTTTGCTTTTATCATTTGTTCTTTTTGCTGTTGCACCCGAGATCGGGAAATACACCTTACCCATTGCATTGAATATGGGATACTTCATCTTTTTCTCGCTTTCAACTATGCAACTGGCAAAAGTTTGTAAATCGCGAGAGGAAAAGGCTATATGAAGAAAGTACTCATAATTATTCCTGTTGTTCTGATTTTACTAATAATTTTTGTTGCTGTGCGGATGAAGCTGGATGCGAGCGATCCTTATCCTGAAATTGCTGTTGGGGATGTTACCGTGCCGACTTTCAAGGAAGTGGAATTTCCTTTTGTTCATAGGCATGACAAAGATAAATCCTTACCCTTTACAGCCTCCGCTGTTATCGACATTGACAATGATGGGGTTGAGGAAGTCTTTATCGGCGGGGGGTATCATCAGCCCGATGGCCTGTTTGCCTTTAGGGATGGCAAGTTTGTTGATATTTCCAGTGATCGAGGCCTGACCAAACAGGATAATGATACGACCTTTGGCTCTGTTGTCATTGACACCAATCATGATGGGACCTCTGACCTTATTGTTTCACGCGATAGTGGAGTTTACCTCTACACCAACAACAATGGAAAATTCATTGGTGAAAACTTAAATGTCCCTTTAGATAAAAAAACGGCTCCCTTATCCGTTGCTGTTAGCGATCTCAATCGAGACGGACATTTTGATATGTATGTTTCAGGGTACATTAAAGTCGAATTGGTAGAAGGCCAGAATATCTTCAATAAAGAAGGGTACGGAGGTACCAGCGCCCTGTTGCTGAATAATGGAGACAATACCTTCCGTAATATTACAGAAGAATCGGGTCTTTACTATCTGCACAATACTTTTCAGGCTGTTTTCATCGACTTGGATAACGATCTTCTGGAAGATCTGGTCGTTGCCCACGATACGGGCCAGGTACGCACTTGGAAGAATATGGGGAATTTGAAATTCAAGAACATGCCCAATCCTAATTCAGAACAATCCAGCTACCCAATGGGTATTGCCGTAGCAGACTACAATAACGATGGACGAGCAGATCTGTTTTTCTCCAATGTCGGTTCCACGCCGCCCGGTTTTCTCGTGAAAGGCGATCTGCGAGAAGATCAGGTTTTTAACCGCAAGTGGATATTGTTCCGTAATGACGGAAACTTCAAGTTCACCGACGTGGCCGAAGAAACGAAAGTCGCGGATTTTGAGTTTTCCTGGGGAGCGATTTTTGAAGACTTTAATCTGGACGGGTTGCAGGATTTGGTGGTTTCAGAAAATTACATTGGTTTCCCGCCTCACAAAGCTCCATTCCTGCGCTTGCCGGGAAGGTTTTTATTGCAAAGGCCCGATCACATGTTTGCCGCTGCTGAAGAAAATGCGGGTGTTACCAATGCTCTGTTCAGCATTTCCCCACTGTCGGCAGATTTCAATAACGATGGGTACCCGGACTTATTGCATGTGAATCTGAACGGTCCCGTAAAAGCGTTTATCAATAATGGTGGCAAGAGTAATTTCCTGAAATTAAAATTGCCCGATCATCTGGCCTCAATCGGGTCAACCGTTAAGGTAGTTGCCGGCTCCGGCAAAACTTATACGGCTCCTTTTATTAGCGGAGAAGGTCTTTGCTCCGATCAAAGCCACATCCTCATTTTTGGTCTTGGGGATGAAGATAAGGTTCAATCGGTGACCGTACATTATCTGTCGGGATCAAAAAAAGTCATGGAAAATCCAAAAATCAATACCACCGTCCGGGTAAACTGACTTGCGGCTAATCATAGCGGGTATAAGCCTGGTAGGTTTCTGGGGAGGACTTAATTTATCGATTGAGGAATGGCAGGTTGCCGGAACATGCCCTTGCATTGGCATACCTGCGTGCTATCTAGTTACGATTGCCTATTCCTTAATTCTTCTCTCATGTGTAGACCATAAGCAGGGTTTATACCGAAAACTGTTTTTTACAGGAATATCTATAGTCTTCGGTTTGGCAGCCATGGGATCTTTTATGCAAGTGGCAAGGTTGGGAGAATGCCCACAAACCGAAGCGGGCTTTCCGATGTGTTATATCTCTTTTTTAATGTCAGCAACGATAGTAATTATTTTTTTTCTAAGTGGAAGGCGTTCTCCCCGTTTAAATGAATGATTGAACCTTCTTAGATTAATTTTTGCACTCTGGATTTTAAAGTAGGCAAAATATCTTTCTCAAACCAGGCATTCCTACGGAGCCAAATGTTATTGCGTGGGCTGGGATGCGGAAGTGGCAATAACCCCTTCTTCCAGTATTCCTTCCAGGATTTTACCGTTTCGGTGAGGTTGTTTTTCCGGGAAGTCCCTAGATGATACTTCTGCCCATATTGCCCGACCAGTAAAGTAAGTTCAATTTCAGGAAGGTTTGAAAGGAGCTTCTCACGCCAGGCATCTGCGCATTCAGGTCGAGGTGGAAGATCGCCCGACTTTCCAGTGCCCGGATAGCAAAATCCCATAGGCAAAAGCGCAATTTTTGAATCGTTATAAAATATAGTCTTATCAATCCCCATCCAATCCCTCAGTCGGTCCCCACTCGCATCATTAAACGGAATTCCCGTCTCATGTACTTTGCGCCCAGGAGCCTGCCCTGCAATAAGAATTTTCGCTTGAGAATTAGCCTGAAGAACAGGTCTCGGACCTAGAGGAAGATGGTCTTCGCATAATCTACAATCATTGACTTCCTTCAAAAGATGTTTTAACTCTCTGGTCATGAGGGTCTATTTGACAGTTTTAGAGGGTGAGCAACCAAAGTATCGCTATGATTGCAAAATATCAAATTAAAAACCCATAAAATTTTTGAAAGCGACTCTGTTAAATATTTGGCCAAGGTGTAAGGAATGGGGATATTTGCATACTAATCGTTATGTTTTTATAAGATATCGAATACTCAAGCCTAAACAATTTAAGGAGAATCGGTCATGAATTCCGTATTGAAACGTGGGTCCCTTTTTTTTGCATTGGTTTCTTTGATGGTGGTTTTGTCAGCTAATGGCGCTTCTGCAGAGATGAATAACGGAACGGAAATTTCCGCACCGGTCATGGGAGGTTATGATCCTGTCTCATATTTTAAATCAGGAAAACCCATGCGAGGAAGCGGTTTCCATACGGCAACTTACAACGGAGGCGCGTATTTGTTTGCCACCAAAGAAAATAAGGAAAAATTTATGGCCAACCCAGAGAAGTATGCTCCGCAATTTGGCGGGTATTGCGCCTATGGCGTGGCGGTTGGTAAAAAGTTTTACTCGGATCCAAACATCTGGAAGATTGTTGATGGCAAGCTTTATCTCAATCTCGACAAAAACATCCAGAAAAAATGGAACGAAGATATCAATGGGCATATCGCCAAAGCGGATTCTAACTGGACAAAAATTGAACACAAAAATCCGTCGGAGCTATAATCTAATCCTTGCCATTGGGAAAAGGGAGTCGGGTTTCAATGTCTAAGGAAACTCGGATTCCCTTGTTCTCGTGGGGACAAATTATTTTTTTTTGAATTGGATGACCAGGCGTTCGACGATGCGGCCGTTTTGGATGTGTTCGGTCAGAATTTCTTCCATGTCTTTTTTGGTTTTTGGTGAGTACCAGATGTCATCGGGGTAGACGACCAGAGTCGGTCCTTGCGCGCAAGCGTCGAGGCACCCGGCTTTGTTGACCCGCACCTTGCCCTTGAGACCGCTGTCATGGACGCGTTGTTTCAGGTAGTCCAGCAACTCGGGCGAGCCGCGCGAAGCACAGCATCCGCGCGGGTCATCCTCTTTGCGTTGGTTGTTACAGATGAAGATATGTTTCTGAAAGCGGCCCATGAAAACCTTATCGCGAAAGGGTGCGGGGGATCAGTTGTCCGCCTTCGGCAGGGCGGTCGGGGATTGGGACTCGTAATATTCCTTGAATTTATTGAAGTTGATGTAGGTGGTGTCGCAACTGTCAGGGAACACGGTAACAATGACCCCCTTTTCAATTTTTTCCGCCAGCTCCATCGCGGCAACTGTAGCGGCGGCGGAAGAGTGGCCGACCAGAATACCTTCCTCCTTTTCCAGAGTCGCCACCATATCGTACGCGTCCTCGGTGACCACGCTGATTTTCCCGTCGAGAATCGATTCGTCGTAGATCCCCGGAACGATGGACGAGGCCATGTGCTTGAGGCCTTCCAGGCCGTGTAGTTCTTCCGCCGGTTCCATCGCGTAGCATTGAATTTTGGGATTCAACTTCCGGAACTTGCGGGTATTGCCCATGATGGTGCCGCCGGTGCCGATGCCCGCGCAGAAATGGGTGATCTCGCCATTCGTTTGTTTCCAGATTTCCTCGGCCGTGTGCAGGTAATGGGCGCGCCAGTTGGAATCGTTGTTGTACTGGTCCGGCATGAAATACTTGTCCCGGTCCTTTTCATAAATTTCCTGTGCCAGAATAATCGCTCCGTCGGAGCCTTCGAATGGGCTGGAGGAGACGATCTCGGCGCCGTAAAAATCCGCCATCACGCCTTTGCGCTCTTTGACGGCGTTGGCGGGCATGACCAGCTTGACCCGGTAGCCCTTAATTTTTCCGATCAGGGCATAGGCAATGCCGGTGTTGCCGGAGGTGGAATCGATGATGATCTTATCTTTGGTGAGTTGCCCGGAAGCTTCGCCGTCTTCGATCATCTGCAGGGCAGGGCGCGACTTGACGGAGCCCCCCGCGTTGCGCCATTCCGCTTTCGCGTAGATCTCGACGTTGGGGTACCGCTTGCTGATGTTTTCAAGGTGGATCAAGGGGGTATTACCGATTTTTTTCAAAATCGATTGATCCACGATCACCGGGCAGGCCGGCGCCAGATTTTTTTGATTGATGTGACCCATATTTGCTTAAGACATTTCCCCGTAGTGCCAAAACACATTCAAGGGATCCGTCGTTGGTCTTATAATTATAAACGGCGGAAACGGTTAATCAAGCCGTTCCGCAAAACTCTTCGTAATCGATCAACTCTTTAATGGTCGGATTATCCCCGCAGACCGGACAATTGACATCCCGCTTGAGTTTCAACTTCCGGAATTCTGTATTCAGCGCGTCATAGATGAGTAGTTTACCCGACAACGAATCGCCGATACCCAGCACCAGTTTCAGCGTTTCCACCGCCTGAATGTTGCCGATGATTCCCGCCAACACTCCCAGCACGCCGCCTTCCTGACAATTGGGTACCAGTCCCGGTGGCGGCGGTTCCGGATACAAACAGCGATAGCACGGGCCGTTCTTCGGATCAAATACCGTAGCCTGTCCTTCGAACCGGAAAATACTGCCGTGAATGTTGACTTTATTCATCAACACGCAGGCGTCGTTGATCAGAAACCGGGTCGCGAAATTATCCGAGCCGTCGACGATGTAGTCGTATCCTTCGAACAACTCCTTAATATTTTGCGAGTTGATCCGCTCGTTGTAGGTGGTGACATTGACGTCCGGGTTCAGCGCGGCGATGGTCTTCTTGGCTGATTCGGTTTTCAACATTCCAATCCGTTCAGTGGAGTGGATGATCTGCCTCTGCAGGTTACTGAGGTCGACGGTGTCGAAATCGACGATGCCGAGATGGCCGATTCCAGCCGCCGCGAGATAATACGCCGCGGGCGAACCCAGACCGCCGGCGCCGATCATCAGTACGCGCGCGTCCAGCATTTTGCGCTGGCCCACCCCGCCCACTTCCGGCAGGATGATGTGGCGGCTGTAGCGTTCAATCTGCTCGTCGGTAAAATCGGTCATTAAACAGCTCCACCGGCGATGGCCGGGATGATGGATATCTCGTCGCCATCCTTGATCTTGGTTTTTTCACCATCCAGAAACCGGATGTCTTCTTCATTGAGATAGATGTTGATGAACCGTCTCGGGGTTCCATTTTCTTCGCAAATCCGTTCCTTGATGCCCGCGAACTGGCTTTCCAAATTGTTCAATATATCGGCAATCGTTCCGCCTTCCGCCGAAATCTCCGCCTGATTGTTGGTCAGTTTCATCAGAGGCGTGGGGATTCTCACTTTGACTGGCATGTTACTTTCTCCTTTAAACCGTTAAACTGTTGGCAAATTCTTCTTCAAAACTTTGTATGTTGCACTGAATGACCGCCGGTGGAGTGAAATGGCCCGTCAACGCTTCCTGCGTTTTAAGCCCGTTGCCGGTGATGCAGATGACCGTGGTTTCGTCCGGTTTGATGCGGCCCTGCTTGATCAATTTCTGTGTGACGCCCAGGGTCACCCCGCCTGCGGTTTCCGTGAAGATGCCCTCGGTTTCCGCCAGCAGTTTCATGGCCTCCACCACCACTTCGTCCGACACATCTTCGCCCCAGCCGCCGCTTTCGTTGGCAGTTTTGATGCCGTAATAACCGTCCGCCGGGTTGCCGATGGCAATGGACTTGGCAATGGTGTTGGGTTTCACCGGCTTGATGGTGTCCCAGCCTTTTTTGATCGCCGTGGTCACCGGTGAACATCCTGTCGCCTGCGCCGCAAAAATTTTGGTGTTCACTTTGCCGATCAACCCCAACATCTCAAACTCATGAAAGGCTTTGTAGATTTTGGTGATCAGCGAACTTCCCGCGACCGGGACCACCACGTTGTCGGGCGTTTTCCATCCCAGTTGTTCGGCGATTTCGTAGCCGTAACTTTTTGAGCCATCCCCGTAATAGGGGCGGATGTTGATGTTGACGAATGCCCACGCATGATTCACGCCAATTTCACTGCACAGACGGTTGACGTCATCGTAACTGCCGTGCACGGTGATCAATTGTGCGCCGTAAATCTGAGTGCCCAGAATCTTCCCGGCTTCCAGCCCGTCGGGAATAATGATACAGCTTTTGAGTCCCGCTTCTGCCGCGTGTGCGGCCACCGAGTTGGCCAGGTTGCCGGTGGAGGCGCAGGAGATGGTGTCGAAACCGAATTCAATCGCCTTGGAAACGGCTACCGCCACCACACGGTCCTTGAAGGAAAACGTCGGATGATTGACCGAATCGTTTTTGATGTACAGGTTGTTCAGGCCCAGCGCTTTGCCCAGGTTCTTGGCGCGCACCAGTGGGGTGAATCCTGTATGGAGGCCGACTTTGGGTTCCTCGTCGATCGGCATGAATTCTTTATAACGCCACATGGAAGGCGGGCCGTCCTGGATGCTTTTCCGGCTGACGGCTTTGCCGATACCGGCATAATCGTAATTGACTTCCAGTGGTCCGAAGCAGTACTCGCACACGTGGATCGGCAGTTTTTCGTAATCCTTGCCGCACTCCTTACAGCGTAAACCCTTAGCAAATCCCATAACTTCCTTGTGTTAAAAATATTGATGAAAACTGAAATACCGCTCCCCGGTATCCGGCAGAATAACAACCACGTTTTTCCCCGGGCCCAGATCTTGCGCGGCCTGATGGGCGGCACACACTGCCGCACCGGAGGAGATGCCCACCAGCAAGCCCTCTTCCTTGGCCAGCCGCTGGGAATATTGAAACGCGTCTTCGTCGGACACGGGACGTATTTCGTCCACTATCGACATGTTGAGCACCTTCGGTTGAAATCCGGCGCCGATGCCTTGTATTTTATGCGGTCCGGGCGCCATCCCCGAAAGCACCGCAGAAGTCGCCGGCTCCACGCCGATGACTTTGGTGTGACCGAAATGTTCTTTTAAAACTTCGCCGGCGCCGGTAATCGTTCCGCCGGTGCCGATGCCTGCAACGAACGCGTCGACGGTATCGCCTTCCATCGCCGAGATGATCTCGGGTCCGGTTGTCTGCCGATGGATTTCCGGATTGGCCGGATTGTTGAACTGTTGCGGCATATAGTAATCCGGATTCGCCGCGACCAATTCTTCCGCCCGCTCGATGGTGCCCTGCATGCCGAACTCGGCCCGACTGAGCTCGACGATGGCGCCGTAACTTTCCAGCAGTACGCGGCGCTCCATGCTCATGTTCTCGGACATCACCAGGATAACTTTGTATCCTTTAAACGCTCCCACCAGGGCGAGACCGATTCCGGTATTGCCGCTGGTCGGCTCGATAATAGTCGCGCCGGGTTTGAGCAGTCCCTTGCTTTCGGCATCCTCGATCATCGCCAAAGCGATGCGGTCCTTGACACTGCCGCCGGGATTGATCGACTCCAACTTGGCGTAGATGTTTGCCCCGTTGGAGGGAACCACACGGTTCAGCTTGACCAGCGGAGTGCCGCCGATGAGCTCCAGACTGTTTTCTGATTTTAACCTGAATTTTTCCAGCATAAACCGGCTGAAAGACCTCAAAATTGAACGATTTAGGTAAACCCTGAATTATACGGGAACCCGGTACGAAGTCAATAATCTACCCGTTCTTAATCCATGGATTTCCCACCTTGCGGATGAAAAGGGGCAAGTTCGGGTTAATTATATCACGCCCGCCGACTCTCACAATAGTCCTAAACCCCTTAATTTTAAAAAAGTTATGAGATTTTTGCGAGGGGAATAAATCCTTCTCCTTTTAAAGGAAGGGCCAGGGGTGGTTGATGATTCTCTCCCTTTTTCTGTAGTTGCCCGATTTATCGGACGGTTCTGAAATGCGCCCAAGGATTTTCTCTGTCCGTTACCGGTCAGCCAGTTCCCACTCCGGGCAGGAGTGTGATATGCTCTATTCTTCCTGAATATTGAAATTGGAGCTGAAGGTATGAGTGCGCAAAGCCTGTTGATCGAGATCAAAAAACAACTACCGCTGAGGGCCTACGGCAACGGGCCGGTGGTCGAGATGATGCGCGAGTTGAGCCTGCACGCCAACAGGAAGACCCAACTCATCGTTACCGATGTATTCCGCGATAGCGAATCAGGCGAACTGGTCTGCCAGGTCAAGGCGGAGGGTGCCGACAGTTTCAGTGCCGCGCTCACCAACCTCAAGCTCGATATCACCCATCCCCTTTACCGCAAAGTGAAAAACTACCGCGACGAAGTGGCCAACACTCTGGCCCAACCAGATGCCGCCCCCAACGTCAACTCCTCCTCCTTCCGCATGGGCAGTCTCTACGGCAAGCGCTGAGCCAGCGCTCCCAGATTTAAAATCAATACAAATAAACACGAATAAAATTTGCTCCGGGCCTTGCCCGGCCTGCACCCTGCCGCCTACCGAATTCCCCTTGATAACTTATTGAAATTATAGGAAGTAGGTGCGTCGGCCAGCCGATCCTACAATTAGCATTACCCATAGATGTGCGTTTGCCTTATCCTGAGAGTTAAGCCAAATCTGACTCAGCTAAGGAACAAACGATGCACATTATTCTTGGTATTCTCGGTTCGATCATCACGATTCTGTATTTAGTGAGCGAGATTTCTGAAAAAGGGAGTAAATTGGGGAAGTTTAATCCGTTCGCCTGGTACCGGCGCAGGAAATGGCAGAAGAAGTATTATGCCGACCCCGCCTTTTCCCTGGACAGTCCGATGGAATCCGTCGCGGGTCTGATGTATGTCATGGCCAAGTGCTCCGGCGAGATCACCCGCGAGCAGAAGGAATGCATTCTTAATCTGTTTCAAATCGAATTCCGCCTCAGTGAGGACAAGGCCCGCGAGCTGTTGTCCTCCTCCAGCTTCCTGTTGAAGGACGAAGACCAAATCATCGACCACCTGAAAGATTTTCTGAAACCCAGCCTCGCCAAATTCGATGCCGAAAAAAGAGCCTCCGCCCTCGATCTGCTCCAGAAAGTGGCCGACTGCGAAGGCAACCGCACCGGCAAGCAGGAAGAATTCATGAACCAACTCATGCCGTTCTTCCAGGAAACCGCCGCACCGGAAAGAAAATGGTAAGGGCATTAATCTGCTACTGGAAAATTAAGATGAAAAAACTCATTTACAGTTTGATAGCTTTTTTGCTAATTGTCGGGATTGGTGCCTGCGGTGTGTTTGATTTTGAGGATTCCGGTGACGATCATTTTTATTCATCCAACGAAGAATATATGCAGGCTCTGAAAAAAGAACTTGATGCGAAAGGTTTCAAGTACAGTGTTGATGACAAGGGATTTATCCGATTCTCACCGGAAGATAAAGATTTATTTTATCAAATCGAAGAAAATGTAGAAAAGCCCCTCGTCTTTACTTTTACCTGGTCTGACGTTCCTGGTAGAGAAATTGATAGGGGTCTCGGTTTTAGGACGGCTGACAAAAAATACATGCAGACTTTAAAAAAGGAGCTGGAATCGGAGGAAATAAGTTACCGGTTGGATAAGAACGGTTTTATTCGATACTCCCCTGAAGATAAAAGTCGGTTTGGCGACGTCCAAGCCCTCGTAACCGCCATGGTTTCAGGAAAGCGGGGTATGGGGCCTGCGGCTGGGGACATCGATCATGATTTTCTGAAGTCTTTAAAGGAGGAATTAGATTCGGCGGGCGTGGGTTATTCCGTTGATGATGAGGCTGCGGTGAGATTCATGAGTGGCGACAAACAGGTATTCAAAAATATTTTGCTCAAGCTCCATAAAATGCACCACCTGGGAGATGCCGCAAGAATTTTAAATGAGGAAAAAAGGGAGCGTTTGATTCATCTGCTTGAAGAGAAGAAAGTCGATCATCTCATCTTGACAAACAGTCACGGCATTTGGGTCAGGTGGTACCCGGAAAATAAAGCGCAACGAGATGAAATATGGAGTGTGGTTAATTCTCTTGGGTGTGGTGGACCTTGGATTGATAAAAGGGAAAGCAAGGGAGTGCCTCCCTTGAAGGAGACTTCCCAGACGGTTTTGGTTCAGCAAATGTGTTCCACTTTGCCCGAAAGGAAGTAGTTTTAAAATATTGGCCGCGCGCCCAGCGCTCCCACCTGCCCACGGACAAAAATCAGTCTCAAGAGAAGGGAACGATCTTGGTTTTGCCTCTCCCGAATCAAAGCTATTGAAAAAAGCCGTCTTAGGCACGGCGTTGTCGGGTAGCCCGGGAAAGCCCGTCCTTAAGCCTTCTGCCGGGGGTCAGGAAATTTGCATACCCCTTGCGAATTGAATTGACTCCTAAATTTTCCCTCCTATAATCCATCTCAAGTAACGGCCCGCAAGGGGGAGTCCCCCTGACCGAAGGCTTCCAGCGGATCATCGCAAAAGGACCCCAGGCAAGCGGCACGCCTTACGGCTGTTCAACAAAAACCATTTTTCATAGTGAGGTGGGTATGAAAAGAATCATGGCTGTAGTGGTTGCATTGATGTTCGTTTCTACGATGACGTTTACCGGTATGGCTTTCGCCGGTGGTCCCAAGGAAAAAGGCAAAGCTCCGATGTCGGACAAAGCCAAGGACGGGAAAAAAGTTTCAGCAGATGCCAAGGCCAAAGGTAAAAGCGCCGAAGCGAAGATGGGCAAGATGGATAAGAAAGACAAGATGGATAAGATGGATAAGAAAGAAAAGAAATCTAAATAGAGTTGTAGCCCGGTTCGCCAGCGGGCTCAAGCCGGACCTCTTATTGGAATCCCATGCAGGCCATTCAGTCTGCATGGGATTTTTTTGGTAGAGTGGTGAGATTTTATCCCCCCTTCTCCGAAGGGGGTTAGGGGGCTTCTTCCTTAATCTCATTTAATAAGCTTTCCAGGCTTTCCATGATCCCGTCGATATTGTGCAAAACTTCCGGATTAGTGAACCGTATGACCCGCAAGCCTTTCGACTCCAAAAAGGCGGTCCGTTTCTGGTCTTTGATCTGTGTTTCTTTTTGACCGTGGGTATCGCCGTCGATCTCGATGACCAAGCCGTATTCATGGCAATAAAAATCTACAATATACTCTCCTACGGGTTTCTGTCTGTTGAATCGGATTTCTTTATAAAATGACATTTCCCGCAGGGTGTTCCAGAACTGCTTTTCGGGAGGAGTGAGTTGATTGCGTAATTCCCTGGCTTTTGGAAGAAGAGATTTGCTATAGGCGATATGGGGTCGCAGGTTTTTTCTGGGCATCGTGTAAAAGCCTCCAAAACCAGATTATCAAAAAAGCAAGCGGAATAAGCCCCCCGGCCCCCTTCGAAGAAGGGGGAGTAAAACAAAACCGCAAAAAGAAGAAGTCCTAGCCCTCTTTACAAGGGGGAGCTACGCGTCCAGCTTTTCTGAGTTGATGAATTTTTTGAGGAAGGGGAACATGGCGCCGCGTTTGGTGATCATTTCCTCGCGTGATTTTTGCACGACCTGTTCATCGATGAGGGCGACGCCGCGTTCGGTGGCGAATTTCTCGATGCCCTGCACCACCATGCCGCGCGCGAATGAGGGGATGCGGTCCAGCCGCGATTTCGCTTCGTCCGTCCATTTCTGACGGTACTCGACTTCCAATCCCAGCGTGTCTTCGATTTTGAGTTCGATGGCCTTGCCGCCGTGCTTGCCGGGTTCGTAGTCGCACGAGTTGTCCTCGGCCATGTAGTTGCCGGTTTCGGCGAAGGCGCGCGCCCGGCACCCGGAACACATCGCGGAAAACTCGCAGGTTCCGCATTTGCCTTCCAGCTGTTTGCGGTCGCGCAGTTGTACCATCAACGGTGCAGTTTCCCATAGATTCTTGAAGGTATCGGTTTTGAGGTTGCCCACCGACTCCTCGATGAACGGGCAGGGGGTGAGGTTGCCCTCGGGACTGATGCGTGAATAATGCGTGCCCGCCGGACAGCCGCCGGAGTAGGTGCGCTGGTAAACGGATTCGGGATCGTTCTCGTACACCACGCGTTTGTACTGCGGGGCGCACTTGGAATTGATCATCAGTTTGCCTTTGTACTTCATCTGCTGTTCGTACAGGATTTTCAGGGCTTCTTCGTAGTCGGCGTTGGAGATGTCGGTATTGCCCTGGCCGCGTCCGGTGCACACCAGGAAGTACAGGTTGAACGCCACCGCGCCGATTTTTTCGGCGAAGGCGATCACGTCGGGAATTTCTTTGTAGTTCATGCCGGATACCGACATCTGGATGAGGAAATCGACGCCCACTTCGTTGAGGATGTCGAACGCATCCATCGACTTCTGCCAGGCCTGGTCGACGCCGCGGAACTTGTCGTGCTTTTCGGCGATCATCGAGTCGATGCTGATGCCCACGCCGTGCGCGCCCGCTTCTTTAATTTTATGTGCGTTTTCACGATTGATGATGGTGCCATTGGTGCCGAGTACCACCATGAACTTCCGGTCGGCGGCGTATTTGACGATATCGTAGATATCGGGACGCAGAAGCGGTTCGCCACCGGTAAGGATCAGAAACGCGTTGGGGTTGACCTCGGCGATCTGGTCGACGACGTTGAAGCATTCTTGGGTATTGAGTTCGTCGGTACGAAAACCGCCGCGGAAGTCCGCATCCAGATAGCAATGGTCGCAGTTCAGGTTGCACCGCTTGGTGAGGTTCCACGAAATGGAGTAGGCGCGGAACGGGTTTTTCTGATCTGTTGGCGGTGCTTCGGTCGCTGTCGGTTCCATGATATAGTGCCCCGGTTGCAGGCGAAATCCTTGTCTTATAATCGGTTCGCGTTAATTGACAGAGAATCTTATCATATTTTTGGAGTGTGGAAGTGGATTTGACGGATCTTATCAGAAAAAAGTGGATCCTTTTCATCCTTTTGATTTTCATGGTGTTGGGGGCGGGGTGTTCTCACGGCAGTGGGGAGGATTCTTATCTGGAAGATTTTCCCTTCTCACGGGAGGGACGGGTCCATCCCCAAGTCTTGGAGCATCTGCGCTCGGAATGGATTGCCAGCGCTTATTTCGATCGGGGCATGCACTATGACGGATCGCAATTTCGTGCGGTGACGTTGACGGAACTGGTGCGGAGATTCCATCCCGAGGAGCGTTGGGACGCGGTGCTTCTAAATTGCCACGACGACTATCAGGGCATCATTTCTATCGATGACATTTTGAGTTACGATCTTCGGCTGGCGCTGGAAATGAAGTTGGCGCCGAACGTGAAACGACCCGATTGGCTGAATCCGATGGTGGTGGTCGTCCCCGACTCTAACGAGGCGCCGCATCAGGAGCGATTCATGACGGCGAATATTCGAGAGCTGAGGTTCGTGCGGCTGTCGGAGTATTACGCGCCGCTGGACGTGGTGGTATTGAAATCGATGCACGCGCATCGGGGCGGGCAGGTTTTCAAGGACAACTGCCTGTTCTGTCATTCGCTGAAAGGCATCGGGGGCAACAAGGGAACGGATTTGCTGAAAGCTTATGATTTCGCCAAAGGGGCGGACGGTCCCAAATTCAAAAAAGATTTCACGGCCTTTCACCACAAAGACAACGCGGACAAGCAGGATATGGAGCAGTTTGTAGACACCGACACCCTGCGCAGGATTGTGGTGTTCCTGCGGGAGATGCAGGGTTCTTCATAAACAATCCCAGGCCGTAAGACGAAGGCTCCCCGACGTTTGTTGAGTTTGGGGGTGAACGCGGTTAATCTGGTGAAAGGGGTATCGTCAACTCAAGAGGAATGTCTCCTTGCTGACCAATAAAACCGAAAGTGCCGGTTCACCGGTCCCGCCGGACACGCTAAAATCCCGCAAGTATTTTTGGATATTCCTCGGTGTCGTCCTGGTCTCCCGGTTGATGATCTGGGCGGTGATTCAGGAGCATCCGCGAAGTTTTCTGGAAAGCGACAGTCCGTCTTACATCGATCCGGCTGAGGCCTTAATCGCGGATGGACGCTATCACACGAAACCAGGAAACGATACTCCGGAAACTCTGCGTCCACCCGGATATCCGGTATGGTTGGCTTTGATTTTTCTGTTGTTCGGGAAAAGCGCGCAGGCAGTGGTGTTTTCCCAGGTCTTTTTATTTCTGGGGACGCTGATTCTGACCTATGCCCTGACTGAAAAAATGTTCGGTCCGCGTGCGGCCTGGGTTGCGGTGATTCTGCTGTCTCTGGATCCCTCCAGTTTGTCCTACACGTTTAAAATCTTGTCCGAAACATTAACGGCATTTTTGACGCTGGCGTTCGCTTATTGTATCTTTGGTTTTTACCGCTCCCGGGGAAAGTTTCATTTCGGGTTGGGCGCGGGGTTGAGTCTGGCACTAGTCACCCTGGTGCGCCCCACGACCTATTATTTTCTGCCCGTCCTACTTTTTGCTTTTATGATTTTTCTGATCCGTGAAAAATTTAAATGGAAAACCATTCTGTCCGGTCTGTTGATCACCCTGCTCCCGTTTCTCATTTTGGTGGGCGGTTGGCAATGGCGCAATCTGGAGACAGCGGGGTTGTTCCGGTTGACCTCGGTTCAGGGATGGGCTCTCTATCTGGGAAAGGGCGCCCAGATTTATTCGGAGAAACATCAGGTTCCCCTGAAGGAAGCACAGTCCATCCTGCGTCAAGAGTTGGATCAAACCCATCCTCATTGGAATCGCATTCCTATGGAGCAGTTGGATGATATTTATCTGGCGGAAGGCTGGAAACTCGTGCGGGAGAACCCCGGTCTGGCTGTCAAAACGCACATTTTACATATGTCTTATTTTTTCTTTGCTCCGGGAACCACTTCGGCTTTCTTCCGCATCTTTGATCCGGACTTTAAAATGATTCGATTCAACTGGTTTCAAAAAGGAGAGTATTTTCAGGATGTTTTTAATAATCACAAGCGGTTCCTTGGGTGGATGCTGATCGGGGCGGTCTATTTGGCAACCCTGTATGTCTGGTTGGCGGCTTGGGTAGCCCAGAGTTGGCAGAGCAGGAAGGAACTGAGGTGGCAGGGAGCGCATGTCCTGATCCTCCTGTTGGTTCTGTATATTGCTGCGGTCAGCGGAATCAACTATGGTCAGGACCGTTACCGGATTGTGGTGATGCCCTTGCTGTGTATGTACGCCGGCGCCGGGTATCCGGGATTCCTGAATTATTTGAAAACCTTGCCGTGGTGGGCGAAAAAGGCCGAATAGGGGCCGGTTATCGGGATTTTTGACCGCCGCAAAATGAGCTGGAGGGATGTCTTGAGGTTTGGCCATCCCTATAATAGAATACCCACATCCGGAATGAACCGGCGAATGTTGGTTGTTGAAGGTCACCTCTTTATAGTGAAGCCATAAAATGATCGTTGCCTATATTATTTTGACTGTCGGTACCGCAGTAGAAATCCTCTCTTTGACCTGGCTGGGCACGCAGATCAGTGTCCTCAATACCATTTCGCTGACCATGTTCACGCTCCTGCTGGGAGTGATCAACGGCCGCAGTTACGGGGAGGAATGGTACGAAAAAATGCAGTGGCATTTGAAGTCGGGCACACTGCCGAGCGACGATGTGGTCAACGGCGCCGTCATGAACGTGGGCAGTAAACTGCTCTTGACGCCGGGACTGGTGACCGACGTGATCGGATTTTTGATCATACTTCCCCAAACGCGTTTCATCGCCAAAAATATCGCGTTGAGTTTATTCAAAAAGAAATTGAGCCGCCGGGAGCAATGGTTTTTCTTCCAGAATTAAGGTCGCACCTTGCGAACTCCAGCCTAAGGGGTTTGATCCACCATGATTTTTCCCGTCACTCCGCGCAACCTGCGTCCCGAATTACTTGATCTGGATGAGGCTCCCTTCGAAGAAGTCAGGGATAGCCTGCAGGATGTTCAATGGGTCAACCGCTACCTGAGCGGATACCGGGTGCTTCTGCACCATATAGGCCGGTTTTTCGACCGGCATAACTCATCGCAACCTCTGCACATTTTGGATGCCGCCACCGGTTCCGCCGATCAACCGATGGAAGTGGTGCGTTACGCACGGCGGCGGGGAATCCCGGTGCGGGTGACGGCCATCGACATCAACCGCAAGATGATCCGCTTCGCGCAGGAGGAGGCCCGGGAATTTCCGGAAATCCGATTCGTGCAATGTGATGTTTTAGAGATGCCGTTCCGCGAGGACGGTTTTGACGTGGTGATCAATTCGCTTGCCCTACATCATTTTTCAAAAGAACACGCGGTGACTATGCTGAAAAGTTTTTCCAGATTGGCGAGGCGGGGGGTGATCGTGAACGATCTGCACCGGAGCCGGGTGGCCTATACTGCGATTTATATTTTGACGCGGTTGTTGACGCAAAATCGCCTGACCCGCTACGATGCGCCGGTTTCGGTGATGAATGCCTTCACCCCGGAGGAGATGCAAGCTATGGCGCAAGAAGCGGGTTGGCAACAGTTTGAAGTGCATCGCCACTTTCCCTATCGGATTGCATTGGTTGAGAATAAGCTATGAATCGGGTTTGCAACAAAACGGCTGGAATGGGAAAAAGAGTATGAACCTATACGACGTCATTATTATAGGAGCCGGACCGGCAGGATGTGCCAGCGCCTTGTTCCTGCATCAAAAAGGACTGCGGGTGTTGGTGCTGGACCGGACCTCGTTTCCGCGCGACAAGGTGTGCGGCGAGTTCATCAGTCCCGCCGCTGATGATATTCTGGAAGAGCTCGGCGTTTTGTATGCCATTCAGGAATCCAACCCGGTACGATTGCAGGGTGTCGCCGTTTCTTCTTACGGCAAGCCGGAATTGTGCATCGATTATCCTCCGTGTCCCCGCCGGGTAAAGCCGATGACCAGCCTGTCGCTTCCCCGGTTGCAGTTGGACCATTTGCTGGTTCGGAAAGTGATGGAGCAGGGAGTGGAGGTTCGGGAGCGACACGCGGTCGATGATTTTCTGTTTGAAGATAATCGGGTCACGGGCGTTAAAGGGCGAGACGAAGCCAACCGGCCATTTATGTTTTCCGCGTCCGTCGTGGTGGATGCCAGCGGGCGCAACGGTTTGTCCCTGCGCCGGCTGGGACTCATCAAGCCCCATCAGGGGCCAGGGAAAATCGCTCTCGCCGCGCATTGGGAAAACGTTCAGTTCCCGCATGATTACTGCTACATGCATATCAGCGCGCCCGGTTACACGGGCATGGCACCGGTAGGAAACGATTCCGTCAACGTGGTGCTGGTGGTGGAGGACCGGCATGTTAGAGGGCGAGAGTTGGACGCGTTTTATCAAGCAGTGGTATTGGGCAACGAGCGGCGTCAATCACTGCTGGCGGGAGCCCGATTAGAGGAGCGGGTGCGGTCGGTGGGATCGCTGTCTTATGATGTTCGGCCCGTTCGTTGCGGTGGTTTGGTTCTGGCCGGAGACACAACGGGGTTCATTGATCCGTTTACGGGGGAAGGCATCTATCTTTCGCTCCGGAGTGCCCAGTTAGCGGCCGGGGTTGTTCAGCAGGCGTTTGCGGCGGGGGATTTCTCAAGGGAATTTCTGGCGGAGTACGACAGGCAGAGAGAGGAGGAATTCCGTAAGAAATTTGTCCTCAGCCGGATCCTGCAGAAATTCATTTACCGGCGCCGGTGGTGTGACGCGGTGGTGGCATTGCTTCGGCGGAACCCTCAAATGGCGCAAACGCTGGTGGGCGTTATTGGTGATTACTTTCCCGCCGACCGCGTGGTGTCCTGGCCGTTTCTTTTAGAGGGGATTCGAGGTGCGATTTTGCCCAAACCTGAAGCCGCGCCACAACCCGTGAGCGCGGCCGGTCTGGGTGAATAGGAGTTCCAATGAGGTCTGGCCGGGGTGAAGAACCGTTTTAACTTGGGCTCGCCTGATATTGTTCGATGATTTCAATCATCCGGTCCTTGCCTTTCAGCTTTTGTTTTTGTACGGTTTTCTTTTCCAGTTCCTGTTCCGGGGTCAGGAAATTCATTTTGTTCAATGCTTCCACCCGGTGTTTCAGATCTAAATGTTCCTGGTAGAGTTTTTTAAACTCCTCATTTTCGCCTTGGACTTTTTCCAGCAATGTCGGATCAATTTCCATAGTTTGATCTCCTTTCGACTGATGATCTTCCCAAACTCAATTCGGCTTCGGATTTTCGTATGTAATTAATTTTTAGTTGATTTAAATCAAACTGTTTTTGGTGGGCAAACTGCCGCGAAGCCAGCAGAGCTGCGCCTGCGGCAGTGGAAAATTTGGGTTGAGCCTCGGATTCCACAAAGCGGGCACCGAGGGATTCTTTAAAAATTTCACGGTATCTTTCCACGCCACTGCCTACAAACAAGGCGGGGACTTCAATTTTTTCGCACAACCCTTGTGGAGAAAGTGCGCTTTCTTTTATGAGTGACCGTAGACTGTCTTTTTGAGATTCAAAGACCGCCGCGTACACTTCGCTCTTGCGGGCATCCAGTGCCGTGCAGATGGGATGCTTCGGGGAATCCAGAGTGCTGGCCAATGCTTCCAGAGAATTGATCCCTACGAAAGGTTTTTCCGTGGCCAGAACGAATCCTTTGAGCAGGCTGACGCCTATTCTCAGACCGGTGAAAGAGCCCGGGCCAATGGTCACCGCAAACCCATCCACATCGTCCAGACGAGATTTCCCCTCTTTCAGAACTTGGTCCACCATCTGTAAAAGGTATTTGGAATAGGAAGGCTGAGGGTCGCCAATTTGTTCTGCGACGACCGCATCGTTGTTCAGGAGTGCAACACTGCAACCCGGAGTGGATGAGTCGATTCCTAAAATTCTCATCGTTCCCCTGTCTGTTTCGTTGAGATACTTATAAAGTTCTGGTCAGAAGCTTACAGCTATAAGCCTCTTTTATTCAAGTTATTTCATTACTGAGGAAAAGTCAATATCGAACCCGGACCATTCTCCCGGGAAAGGTTGGTTCTCAAAATATATCCAGATAAGTTTTTAGTTGTCGGGGAGTTAAGTGGGGAAGTCTTCATGGGATGGGGCCGGGTTTTTTTGTGGGGAAAGGGTCTGCCATCAATCCTGAACCTGCCCTCCGTGCCAGCTTGCTTGGTATTTATTGATTTTATTGAACTTATTCCTTGACAAAATAGGGCTTTCGATTTACTTTTACTTGGCATGCAATGTAAATTAATTGCAACTTATTGATTTTGAAACGATTAAAAATGTGAAAATCTCAACCCGTTTCATCCTATCGAAATATTCCATTAACTGGATGGAGGACTCTTATGTTTTATGAAGTCAAGGTTCTGGATCAACAAGGCAAGGTAAAGAAAGTGATATCTTCCAAGCGATTGAGCAATAAGTACTGGAAACGGAACAATGAAGGGAAAGAATTCACTGGAAATATGGGAATGGAAGATGACGAACTCAATTATGAGTCCGGTTGGAGTACTCTCGGGAATTCCAAAAATAATCAGGTTAAACTGGACGAATCGGCTTAACCTTCTGCCTCACCTCATTTTTCCATAGAACGATGGTATTCCTGCCTTTATAATTGAAAAATCAACTTGTATTAATCTGGAACAACCTTCAGAATCGTCATAATCTGAATCGCCAAGAACAAGAACCTGGCGTGAATATTAATCCCTGCCTCAAGTCCTATGTATGTAACAAGTCCTATGTATGTAACCACAGACGAGGATCTTCCCGAGCTGATCCAAAAACTGGAAAACTGTGAAGTTCTGGCTGTGGATACCGAGTTTGTCCGGGAAAAAACCTATTTTCACCGGTTGGGCCTCATTCAGATCGGTGGCGATGGTATTTACGGCGCGGTCGATCCTATTTCCGTAAGAAACCTGGAACCGTTGCTGGAGCTCCTGAAACGCCGGGATAAAATTAAGGTGTTTCATGCGGGGAAGCAGGATTTGGAAATCTTGTTCCGCTTGACCGGAGAGGTGGTTCAGCCGATATTCGATACCCAAGTAGCCGCGTCGATGGTGGGGTGGGGTGCCCAGATCTCATTCGCGAAAATCGTAAAAAAGGTTACCGGGAAAACAATTAATAAATCCGAGACCTATACCGACTGGTGCCGGCGACCTTTGCGGCAAAGCCAAATCGATTATGCGCTGGATGATGTCCGATATCTGGTTCCTGTCTATCATAAGTTGGTGAAGCAACTCGACAAACTGAATCGCACGGAATGGGTGGAAGATGAGCATCGGGAATTGGTTGATCCCTCCCACTTCGAGTTGCCGAATCCGCAAAAGGTGTACCTGAAAGTCAAAAACTTTCGCACGCTCAAGCCCAGGAACCTGGCTGTGTTGAGGGAATTGGCGGCGTGGCGGGAAGAGCAGGCCATGCAACGGAATTGCCTGGCCAAATCTATCATCCGGGATGAGCCCCTGCTGGAAATCGCGCGAATCCTTCCGCAGTCCCGTAAAGAAATAGCGGATATCCGCGGGGTCAACTCCCGGGAAGTCAGTTCCAACGGTGATGAAATTATTGATCTCATCAAAAAGGGAATGAGTATTCCCGAAGATCGGTATCCCACATTTCCCGAATCCTCTCATTACTCCACCGGTCGGGGTGTGGAGGAGCTACTCGCCGCGTTTGTTCAAATTCGTTCTGAAGTCTTAAAGATCGAGCCGCACATGCTGGCGGATCGAAAAATGATCCACAGCTTTGTCGAGTTCCATGAGAAAAAAGAAGATCTCGAACAGCACCCTCTGTTTCACGGTTGGCGAAAAGGCCTGATTGGGAGTGACCTGCATCTCCTATTGGAAGGCGAACGGGGGTTGTCCATCAATCCTGACGGTAAAGTGCAATTGATTCCTGCTCCGGCCAATAACAAGCCTCCGAAAGAATCCTGAACCATTCCGGTTTTCACCTCACAAGGTTTTCACCCATTGTTGGAATTCAGGCGTTTGGCGAAGGTTTGCCAGATCGGGATCGGACTGTGCATCATCGCGGTTTTTGTATCCCAGGCGGATCGATTGTTGAAGCGCTTCGAGACTGGCCGCCTCCTGATGGGTCAGGGAATAATAACAGGCGAGGTTGTAATAGAGGTGTGGGTTTTCGGGAACCTGCACCTTTAATGTATCGAGCGTCCTTTTTGCCTCTTCGTACTGTTGCCCTTTCAAATAGGCATTGCTCATATTGATATAGACTTCGTTCAGCGCTTTGTCATGGTGCAGGGCCATCTTGTAGTTCCGCACGGCCTCTTTCCAATTCCCCTTGTTTAAAGATTTGTTTCCCTCGTTGTAGTGAAAAATAGCCATCCGGTGTTCCTTCACCGGGTCGACCGGGAGGGCTCCGGGATCGGGTGCCTGGCCGAAAGCTTCATTCATGGGCTTGGATGACTCCGGAGATCCAGCGTGATCATGCGAATGACCGTGACTCTGTGAAGGGTCGGAATCGTGATCCATGGGTTTGGGAGGAGGGCGATTTTGATCGCCGACCACAGTGAGTACCAGCAATAAAACCGACAACAGGAGGATGTAGGGTTTCCATGATTCGGGAACGCGTTTCATGCCCCTAGCATACTTGATTTGACGGAGCAATTGCATCTTTCCTGTTCCTCGAAATTCCGCAACAGATTGAAAAACAATCCTAATCCATATTTCCTTCAGGGGTATCTCATATCGTTTTGGATTTGGAGAGAAATTGGTTTACAATCGACCCGACGAACTGGCTCGCCAGTTTGCTTGACCTTCAAAAACCTCCTTCCCCAAGAGAACCGGATGAGTATTCAGATTCTTCCAGATGACCTAGCCAACCAGATTGCGGCCGGAGAGGTGGTCGAGCGGCCTGCCTCGATCGTCAAGGAACTGGTGGAAAACTCCATCGACGCGGGCGCGACCCGCATCAGCATCGAAATTGAAGAGGCCGGGAAGAAATCCATCCGCGTGTCCGATAACGGATCGGGAATGGAACCGGAAGATGCCCGCCTGGCTTTTGAGCGGCACGCCACCAGTAAAATCCAGAGTGCGGGTGATCTGGAGAGTATTCGGTCGCTGGGGTTCCGGGGCGAGGCGCTTCCCAGCATCGCCTCCATCTCCCGTGTGCGCATGGCTACGGGAACGGGGAAAGGCCGCAACGGAACTGAGGTCTCGATTGAGGGCGGCGGTGTTTGCCAGGTGAAGGAAATTGCTTTTTCCCAAGGAACGACGATCGAAGTCAATCAGGTTTTTTACAACACCCCCGCGCGCCAGAAATTTTTAAAGAGAGACGGCACCGAAGCGGCGCACATTACCCAGGTGGTCCAACAGCAGGCCCTGGCGCATCCGGAAATTCAATTCAGCCTGCACCACAACGGCCGGCAATTGTTGGCCACACTGCCGACTGATCAGGGACTGTACCGGATCGCGGAATTGTTTGGCGCCGATTTATCGAAGGAGTTGATCCGAGTGGAGAAGAATGACGGGACTTACCGCATCGAAGGGTTCCTCTCCAGTCCTGTGTATACCCGGTCCAACCGTAATACGCAGTATTGTTTCGTCAATTCGCGCTTCGTCCGCGACAAGGTTCTGCTGTCGGCGACGCAACAGGGGTACAGTCATCTTCTGCCGCGAGGCCAGCATCCGGTTCTGTTTTTGTTCATGACGATGGACCCCGGTCTGTTGGATGTAAATGTTCATCCCGCGAAGGCGGAAGTCCGGTTTGCATTTCAGCAGGACGTGTACCGGTTTGTCAGTCACGCAGTCCAAGATGCCCTGCAGGAAAACGAAAAATCCTTCACGGCACCGGGTAATGATTCGACTACCGGGCAGGGCCGCGAACAACAGCCTTCTTATGATGTGCCCGGACATCAACCAGCATCGGTACCCTCGAAGGATCCGGTTTCTGGGTCATCCCAGACGGAGCCTGGAAGAGGAGATTGGAGCCGGGGGCTGGAGGCGTTGTACCGTCCGTCTCCCTCGGCGGACCGGATGAGAGGCGTTGAGGCGGACCCCCGGCAGATCGAAGTCTTCGGACAAAAACCCAAGCCAGTTTCAGACATGGTGTTTTCCGAGTTCGAACCGGTAGGACAGTTGAACAACTCGTTTATTTTGATGCAGGGTCCGAAAGGCGTTTTGGTGGTGGACCAGCATATTGCCCACGAGCGTGTGTTGTACGAGCGGTTTCGGGAAGCGGCCGAAAACAAAAAAGTGGAAGTTCAGGACCTGTTGTTTCCTTTGACGGTGGAATTTCCTCCGGCGGAGGCTCAGGCCTTGTCGGAACATCTGGAATCACTCAGGGAATTGGGGATGCATTTGGAGCCGTTCGGTAAAGATGGATTCCTGCTGCGTTCGGTGCCTGCGGTTTTGAAAAATCACGATCAGGAAAGTATTGTCAGGGAAGTGGCCGGACGGCTGATCCGGGAGGAGAAGGACCACACCCTCCAGAATAAGATGGAGGATATCATGATCATGATGTCTTGCCGCAATGCCATCAAGGTGAATCATCCTATGGAACTGGACCAGATTCGCAAACTGATGCACGATTTAGAGCAAACTCAAATGCCCTATACCTGTCCTCACGGTCGCCCCATCGCGCTGTTGTTTGAGATGAACGATATCCTTAGAAAATTCCAGAGAATTTAAGAAACGAAGGACAGGGTTGCCCAAGTCCCTTCATCCGGCTGAAGAAGAAAGGATCTTCAGCCTTTGAGGGTAATTTTTTTGATGGTCTTGGCCATTTTTTTCAGCTTGCTGGCATTCCGGCTCTTCTCGACTTTTCTCGAAACCTTTTTCTTTCCTGTGACCATGGATGCCCGGCCTTTATTCTTTTTTAAGGACCATTCCATGTCCAGCAGGCATTTGTCCTGGGATTTCAGGTTCATTTTCCGGAAATGGTTCAACAACTTTTTTTCATCCTGCGTCACCGCCACATAGTAATCCCCGCGAATACCCTTGAAGACCAGACGGCCTTCCTTGAGTGAACCGCCGATGACGCCTAACTGGCTGATCTTTCCCGCAGGTGGATCCAGATCGGGCATTTCGAGATCGGACGGTTCCAACTTGGTGGTCAGCAGGCGGTCCAGGGAAAGACTGCCAAGCCGTGCGAACTTGACCAGCACGGCTACCGGCGCATCCCGCTCACCGGCTTCGTAGCGGACATATGTCCGAAAGCCGATGTCAAGAACCTTGGCAATAGCCATTTGGGTGCAATTCAGACCCTTACGAATGGTTTTCATGTTTTCAGATAACGTTGTCATGCTTTATTTCGCTTTCCCCTCCCAGGTTACAAAATAAACAGCCAAAAGGTATATTACACCAACTAATCAAAAAAAATAAAAACGATCTTTATTCTTTCAGAGAATATTTTACATAAAATAAGTCAGCCCAAATAGGGTGATTTTTTACAAGAAAAAAAATGTCCCGCATCGATCAATGAAAAAGCTACTGAGTTAAGGGGGATCCTGCGGATTATGCAATAGAGGACATACTGAGTTAACGGTTCAGGCCAGTTCGATGCCATTCTTTCTTAAATATTTGTAAGCTTCTTCGATCCAGTGCTTTTCCTTTTCCAACTTGTATTCCGGAAGATCCTTCGCGGACCCGATAATACTTTTCATGTAATCGATGGCTTCCTTCTTTTTGCCTTTTCTATCCAAAAGCTGGGCGTAGTGATAATACGCTTTGAAAAAATGAAATGAGTTGATAACAGCCTCATAAGTTTCCAAAGCCTTATCTTCCTGGCCGGAGAGCCGGTAACAATCGGCCAATCCGAAAATGGCATTGCCATAATCGTATTTTTTGTCGATTTTGATCAGCTCTTCAAGGATTTTGGCGGCTTCAGCGGGTTGACCCATGCCATACAGGGATTTGGCCAGGCCGTAGCGGGCCTCGGTCAGTTCCGGATCTTTTTTGATGGCTTCTTCAAACTGGGTCACCGCAGGCTCATACTTTTTCTGCTCCAGATAAATTTGTCCCAGCTTTTCGTAGTGGTAGGCCTTGTGAAATTTGGTGATCAATTCCTTGAGTTGCAGGGTTTCCTCAGTTTCGATTTCGCGTGCCGGGCCTGCATTGAACAGCCTGATGGGTTGTAAAGTAGGCCCAGGTCCGCTCGCCCGGCTTCTCACCGCAAAAAAATAAGCGAATGGCCCCACCGGAAACAGCACCACAATGATTATGATCCAGATAAAATGTTCTTTCCGATTGATGCAATCCATGCTCATCCACAGCACGAATCCGGCATATGCGATCCCGAGTATTTCCATTATGATAATGCTTGTGAGGTGAAGGCCAAAGCTCCCTGCCGCTCGATGACTTTGTTGCTTTCGTCCAGCAGGAGGACTCGAGGCTGATAATTTTCAACTTTGTCTATGTTTATCATACCATAAGCCACGATAATGATGCGATCCTTTCTCTCCACCAGGCGGGCCGCGGCTCCGTTGACGGAGATCATCCCGCTCCCGCGTGTGCCGGGTATAACATAAGTAATCAGCCGGTTGCCGTTATTGATGTCATAAATATGCACTTGCTCGTAAGACGAAATCCCGACCTCCTCCATCAGGGCCTCATCGATTTGAATACTGCCTTCATATTCAATATCCCGGTCCGTTACCGTAGCCCGGTGCAATTTGGATGTCAGCATGATTTTTTGCATCAGATTCTCTCGATTAAACAGTTGTCAATAAGCCGGGCTTTCCCGACATGAACGGCCAGGGCAATCATTGCTTTCCCTTGGATCTCCTCCAATTCCTCAAAGCGTTCCGGATCACATACCGAAATGTAATCCACCTGTGCCTGGCCTTCCTGTTCGATAATATTCCGCATTCGCGAGCGAATGGTTGCTACAGAAGATTCCCCTTGCGCGACCAGTTGCTGGGCCTGCTGTAACGCCTGGTGAAGCGATTGTGCGGTTTTCCGCTCGGCCTTTCCCAGATATTGGTTGCGTGAGCTCATGGCCAACCCGTCCGGTTCCCGAATGATCGGCAGGCCGACAATCTCAATATCCAGATTGAGGTCGTCCACCATTTTCCGGATCACCTCCAGTTGTTGGCGGTCTTTCTCGCCGAAAAATGCCGAATGGGGCTGGATAATATTAAACAATTTCAACACGAGGGTCGTCACTCCGCGAAAGAGTTCCCGACGGCTTTTGCCGCACAGCTTATCGGTAATCTCCTCAACATGGACATACGTCTGAAATCCCTCCGGGGACATGTCATCCGCAGTGGGAAGGAACAGGGCATCCACGCCCAATGGCTCCAATTCGCGCCGGTCGGCTTCCAGATCACGCGGGTACGTGTCCAGATCTTCGTGGGGGCCGAACTGTTTGGGGTTTACGAAGATGCTGACGACAGTGCGATCGCAGGCACTTATGGATTTACGGGCCAGACTCAAATGTCCCGCGTGCAGGTATCCCATGGTGGGCACCAACCCGAGGGTTTGCCCGTCCTCCCGCACCTTCCGCGACCAGGCTTTCATCTCATCAAGAGTCTTTAAAATTTTCATGATCCGTTTCCAAAAATCAACTTATCGGGAGTCGTTGCCGACGCTTCGCAGTTTTTCTTTTTCCAGGTGATACGAGTGGGCTTTGTCCGGAAACGCGCCGGACCGGACCTCGTCGACATAACCCTGCACCGCCGATTGGATCGCCGCTCCCACTTCACTATATTTTTTGACAAACTTGGGGGCAAAATCGAGGTTCATCCCCAGCATGTCCTGAGTGACCAGAATCTGCCCATCGCAGTGCGACCCGGCACCGATACCGATGGTCGGAATCTCCAGCTCGGTGGTGATTTCCGCCGCCAGCTCCATCGGCATGCCTTCCAGCACCAGCGCAAAGACCCCGGCTTTTTGTAAATCCAGGGCGTCTTTTCTGATTTGCCGGGCATCGAGATAATTTTTGCCTTGCACCCGGTATCCGCCGAATTGATGCACCGACTGGGGAGTCAACCCGACATGGCCCATGACGGAAATACCGGCCTGGACCACGGCGCAAACCTTGTCGAGTATACGGGAACCGCCCTCCATCTTCACCGCTTCGGCGCCGCCTTCCTGAATGAACCGGCCGGCGTTCTTGATCGTTTCCGCCTCCGAAACGTGGTAGGACATGAACGGCATATCTCCCACCAGAAGCGCAGTGTGTACACCGCGACGGACGCCACGGGTATGGAAAATCATTTCGTCCATGGTCACGGGCAGGGTGTTTTCATACCCCATCGAAACCATGCCCGCCGAGTCGCCCACCAGAATGACATCAATGCCTGATTCATCCAACAACCGGGCGAACGTGTAATCGTAAGCGGTCAGCGCGGAAATTTTTCGTTGGTTTTTTTTCCATTCCATCAATTGGGGAATGGTGACTCGTTTTCGGTCCATAATCCGGTCTCGAAAAATGGCTTGGATAGTTGGCCGGGAAAAAAGGGCCGGGCCGGACAAGGGAAGGGGGATTTTAAAGCAGTCGCAATTAAAAAAGCCCGCCGGTTGAGATGCCGGTGGGCACGGAGGTCGGTCATAAAACAAATCAGGTGAAAGCGTAAACTGGATTGGAAGCCTGTTAGCGGTCTTCCTTCCGAGCTCCCCCAAATTCGTACTATGCAACTCCGTCCCGGTCTTGTCAGGATCCAAGCGGATTGTAATATTCTCGCCCTATTCTATGATGATTAATCTTGTTAATCAACTCTTTGAAGTTATATTTTTCACCCGCCAGGTCGATTTCGTTGGTATTGATGACCAGGAGGGGGGTTTCGGAGTAATAAAAGAAGAAGTTATTGAAGGCGCGGTTGACGTCCTCCAGATACTGATATTCCATATTCTGCTCGAACCGCCGACCCCGTTTTTCCACCCGGTCGTGCAGAACGGAGGTCTCAGCCTGCAGAAATATCACCAAATCCGGTCTGGGAATCTTGATTTTGATCAGGTTGAACAGCTGTTCGTACAGATGCAGTTCGTGGCCCTCAAGATTCAGCCCCGCAAAAATCCGGTCACGATGGAACAGGTAGTCGGAGATCACCACACTGCTGAATAAATCCCGCTGGGCGAGGTCCAGATACTGGTGGTACCGGTTCAGCAAAAAAAAAACCTGGGTCTGGAAGGCATAGGTGGACCGGTCTTCGTAAAACTTGTCCATGAACGGGTTGTCCTCGTCCACCTCGAGGACCAGGCGGGCATCGTATTCCCGGGCCAACTTGTGAGCCAGAGTGGTCTTTCCGGCCCCGATGGACCCTTCAATGGCGATGAATCTCGGTTCGTGCATAAGGGGGTGATTCAAGTGAGTTAATGGGTCCGGATTCTCATTTCAGAGAACCCGAGGATTGGCCTCAAGCCGATGGCTTCAATTGCTGAGAATTTCCTTGATGGCCATTTTTAATTCCCGGAGGTCCGCTGATTTGACCACATAGGCTTCCGAGGCCCAGAGTTTGAACTCCTGTTTGTACGCGCCATAAGCCGAACACAAAATGACCGGAATGTCTTTTTGGTTTTCCTTGAGTATCTTCAGAAAATCGAAGCCGCTCATGCCCGGCAGTTTGACATCCAGGGTGATCAAATCCGGCGGGTTCTCTTCTACTATCTGGAGAGCCTCCTCTGCGTTTCCGGCCAGCGAAACTTCGTAACCGGCATCCCGCAACTCCTCTTGGTACAGCAGGCGAATATTATCTTCGTCATCCACAACCAGAATTTTCTTCAAAACCGCCTCCTATCCCTGTGCAGGGCAACTCCCGGACACTGTAAGAAAGATCCCGGATGCTGGTGCCCACATTAAAACCTCAATGGGCGAAAATCACTTTACCATCTCGCCATAACGCTCCAGCCTATTGGCCCTGCGCCGAGCAGCGATGAACCCCTAGTTTTTATTATAATCAGGGAGGTTTTGCAACGGTAAATACCCGCCCGCTCCGGGTTTGAAAACAGCCTTGTTATTTTTTATTAAGAGCCCGGCGATACAGGCGAACATACTCCTTTGCCGCCTTATCCCAGCTGAAATCCTGCTTCATCCCGTTCAACATCAGGCTCCGCCAGACTTTTTTCTTGGGATATAAGGCCAATGCCTTTTGCAACAGAAGGACCCATTCGTCGGCCTCTTTAGGTTTGAACAGAAAACCGGTGCCCTTGTTTTTTCCGGATTGAAAGGCCTTGACCGTATCCGCCAGACCCCCGACCCGGCGCACCACCGGCACTGTCCCGTAGCGGAGGGCATACATCTGGGTCAGGCCGCAGGGTTCGTACAGCGAGGGCATTAATAACAAATCGCTTCCTGCGATGATTTGATGCGCCAGCTTTTCGTCGAATCCCTGTATATAACGGAACCGCTCCGGATAAATTTGGTTCTGCTCATTAAGAAATGTTTCGTAACGGTCATCGCCCGATGCCAGGATCACCAGGGCGGCGTCTTGTACCATGAGTTCCGCGAAACTCTGAACCAGCAGGTCGATTCCTTTCTGCGGCGTCAGGCGAGTCACCATGCAGAGCAAAGGCGTTTGTTCCGTCAGCTTGAGGGGCAGTTTTCGCGCCAGACTTTTTTTGCACTCCTGTTTTCCCTTGAGCGATTTGGGACTGTACCGGGTTTTAATGTTGGAATCTGTTTTCGGATCCCATTCCCCATAGTCGGCTCCATTTAAAATACCGGATAGCTTACTCCGGTAGTGGTTCAACACGCCGTCCATATGAAACCCGTTTTCAGGGGTCAGGATTTCTTTGCTGTAAGTTTTGCTGACGGTCGTCAGTCTGTCCGCGTAAACCAGCCCTGCTTTCAGGAAGCTGAAAAAACCGTAAAACTCGATGCCTTCCGGTGAGAACACTTTCCAGGGCAGATGCGCCAGGGGTAAATACATTGCGTCAAAGTTTCCCTGGTAGCCCAGGTTATGAATGGAAAAAACCGAGCGGGTGTTTTTAAAAAACGGATCGCCGGCGAAAGTGGTTTTCAGGTAACAGGGGATCAAGCCAGTTTGCCAGTCGTTGCAATGGATAATGTCCGGTTGAAAGTTGAGGGCTTTACAGGTTTCCAGTATCGCCCGGTCAAAGAAAATAAAACGCTCTGCGTTGTCGGGAAATTCACCCTCTTCATCCCCGTAGAATCCCTCCCGATCAAAATAGTCGTCTTGTCCGACAAAATAGACGGGCACCGTGCGATTCAGCCGGCCTTCATGCAATTCGCCGGATTTCACTTTCGGCCCGATAGGAACGGTAACCGTCAACTTCATCGGTTTGATGGAACGATTGGCTTGTTCCACACACCGGTATTTTGGGAGCATCACCCGGACATCATGGCCCTGTTGTTTCAGCGCAAGAGGCAGGGCACTCGACACGTCTCCCAGACCGCCGGTTTTAGCGAACGGGTATACCTCAGGAGAAGCAAACAGTATGTTTAAAGGACGAGCCATTTTTGGGCTGGGGCGAAACGGTGGACTTCATTCTGTGCCGTTTCGTGCGATCAAAGTTTGAGGTGAAAACCGGTTCATCCCAGACTCTATGATACAGTGGTCCGGGATGAGCAGGAATTCCAGATTGCAGATACTAAGGAATGGTTGCCCAAATGTCAATTTAAGCGGTATATAATCCTGACGGACATGATTAAAAACCGTTGATCCGGGTCAGTTCCGAATCTATAATTGGAATCGAATAGACCATTTAAAACATCAGGTTTCTGAAGAGGCTTTTTGAGATATGACCCACCCTTTGGAAGGAAAAAAGGTTGTGCTCGGCGTGTCCGGCGGCATCGCGGCTTACAAGGCGGTGGAGCTTTCGCGTCTGCTGGTGAAAGAGGGCGCACAGGTGTATGTGGTGATGACAGAGAATGCAAAACAGTTCGTCACTCCGCTCACCTTTGAAGCGCTGTCGGGCCATCCGGTGTACCACGAAATATTCGGGAGCGAGGCTTCCGCCTCGATGGAGCACATCCGTGCGGCGGAGAATGCCGATCTAATGATCGTCGCACCCGCTACCGCCAATTCCCTTGGAAAAATGGCGCATGGCCTGGCGGACGATCCGTTGTCGACCCTGTTCTCGGCGTTTGCCGGTCCGGTTCTGGTCGCCCCGGCGATGAACGACAAGATGTGGGACAATCCCGCCGTTCAGGAAAATATTCGCACCCTCAGGAAGCGCGGAGTGGGAATCGTCGATCCGGAAGCGGGAGAATTGGCTTGCGGCACGGTGGGGCTGGGCCGACTCGCGGAACCGGAGCGCCTGTTTGAAGCGGTCCGCAAATGCCTGCTCCGCCAAAGCGATCTGGCGGGTCTGCGTGTTTTAGTAACCGCTGGGCCGACCCAGGAGCCGCTCGATCCGGTGCGCTTCATCACCAACCGGTCCTCGGGAAAAATGGGATACGCTATCGCCCGCCAGGCACGGAGCCGTGGCGCGGAAGTGACGCTTGTCAGCGGACCGACTCATCTGGAGCCACCTTTCGGAGTGACCCTGTTGAATTGTCAGAGGACCGGGGAGATGGCTGGCTTGGTTCTCGATCATCTGCCGCAGTGTGACGTGTTGATCATGACTGCCGCCGTGGGTGATTTCGCGCCGGAGTCCGTCCAAAAGGAAAAAATCAAAAAGAGTGGAGAGGAGCCTCTCATCCTTAACCTTCACCCCACCCAGGATATTTTGAAAGAGGTGGCGGAAAAGAAATCCAAGCAGTTGATTGTCGGGTTTGCCGCAGAAAGCGAAAATATTGTGCAGAGCGCCACCGAAAAACTGCAACGCAA
The DNA here is from genome assembly GCA_965237905.1 of Nitrospinaceae bacterium. Lineage (GTDB taxonomy): Bacteria > Nitrospinota > Nitrospinia > Nitrospinales > Nitrospinaceae > SZUA-226. Next base: position 2,728,896 of record OZ250172.1, read on the forward strand.
ACAGCTCGATTTGATCGTCGCCAACGACATCAGCGCACCGGGCATAGGATTTCAATCCGATAATAACCAGGTGGTCCTCATCGACCGCAACGCCAAGGTCGAATCGCTTCCGCTTCTTACCAAAACGGAAATCGCCGATATTCTACTCGACCGCATCCTCGGGCAACTCAACGAACGATAGATATTTTCGGATTATTTTTTGGAAGGTTTGAGAGCATCGGCCGCACACCGGAAGCCGACGGTCTTGCTTCGCGCTTTCGGGACCGTTGCGTTGCGGTAGGGGAGACGGACATCTTCGGCGTTGTTTTTCCAGTTTCCACCGCGAATGACTTTATAGTGGCCCTTTTCCGGTCCGGGCGGGTTTTCCTTGGGCGAGAACAGATAATATTCTGGAAAGTGCCAGTCCTTAACCCATTCGGAAGCATTGCCGGATAAATCGAATATACCGTAGTCCGATTTCCCTGTTGGGTAGGATCCTACCGGAGAGGTTTTACCGACGTAGTTGTTGAAATTGAGCCGGGTTTTGTCCGGTTCCTCGTTTCCCCAGGGATACTTGACCGGACGTTTGCCGCGTGCGGCCTTTTCCCATTCCGCTTCCGTAGGCAGACGTTTGTTTTTCCACTGGCAGAAAGCCCGTGCTTCTTTCCAGGTGATCCCCACTACCGGTTGAGTGGGCTGATTGAAGTTGGAGTCTTCCCAGTAACGCGGTAGTGTTGTCGTACGGGTCACTTCTAAATATTTTTTATATTCCGCGTTAGCCACTTCATAAAGGTCTATGTAATAGGCGTCGAGTATCACCTCGTGAGCGGGGTCTTCCGGTCCCAGCATATGCCGGTCCGCCTGAAAAATGGAAACCGGGTCCAGCTCCCTCAACGATTTCCGGCTCCCCATCTCAAAAGAGCCTTGTGGAATGAGAACCATTCCTGAATAAGAGGGGGGGGCTACTTTTTTTTGAGGGGTTCCCCAGGCTCCACTTGCCAGAGCAAGTGACAGGATCGTGGATAACATGATGATTCTAAAAATCATAAGCCGTAACAATTTGATTACACTAACCTAAATGGTTAACCGATGGATAAAAGTTCTCAAGAGGTTGTACGTTGACAGCCTAAGTTAATCATAATAGAATTTCAATATACATCTTAATTTGTTTTTTCAGCAGACCCTGGCCTGCACCGCACGCGCCAAGGCATTGTTTAAGGTCGATTCAATATGGATAAGCCAAAAAAAGAGCCCATTGCGTTACGCCATCAGCAGGAACAGAAGCTGTGCCTGAACTGTGGTTTTCCCAACCGGCCTTCCGACACGCGTTGCATGTACTGTAACGCCAGTGTTTCGGAAGATAAGGGCCTGATTGCCTGGCTTCGCCAAACCTATTATGTTTTGCGCTGGCGTTGGCAACTCAAGCATAAGCGTGAAAATATCGATCACCAACCTCGCAAAAAGGTTTACCGTTTCTTCGGTTACTTTATGGTTGGCCTGGTTTTAACCCTGGCAGGGGCCTATTTCTTTATCACCTCGCTGGCTGAGAACAGTTTTACCAGCGGTTTGATCGCCACACTCCTTCTATTGTACGGATTCTTTACCTTTAAATCCCTATTCTCCCAAAAATAGAGTACTTCTTAGACCACTCATCGCGGAATTTCTGCAACGATCCTATCGGCTCTACGGTCGGGATACAAAGTCCTGAAATCTGTTATCATTTAAAGAGATGTATCTTTGGCGCGTAGGAAGGCATCTTAATTGCGAGGATTATGAAGAATGTCTGAAACGAACACAATTAAAGGCCGACATATTACCCTCCCAGTGAAAGGGATGAGTTGCGCCAGTTGCGCCTCCCGTATTGAAAAAAAGGTCGGGGAGCTGGATGGCGTCGACCAGGCCGGCGTCAATTTCGGCGCTGAATCCGTTACCGTGGACTTTGACCCTGACCGTATCTCCTCAGAATCAATTATACAAACTATTGAAAAAATTGGATTTAGTATCCCAACGGTGAAGAGGACCTTGCCCGTGGAAGGCATGACCTGTGCCTCCTGTGTCTCCCGCGTCGAAAAAAAACTACGAAGCCTGGAGGGGGTGACGGATGCGCAGGTCAACCTCGCCAACGAGCGCGCCACGGTCGAATACTTGGAGTCCCATCTGGAGATGAAGGACTTCCAGGATGCCCTGGAGCAAATCGGTTTTCACGTGCCTCAAGAGGAAATTGAGAACCTGTCCAACCGGGATCTGGAGCAAGAGCGGCACCGGCAGGAAACCCGGCTATTGACCCTTAAATTGGTTTTCAGCGGCTTTGCCGGGGCCCTTATCATGGCTGGAAGCATGCGGGATACGCTGGGATTTCTCCCGGCGTGGGAGTCTGAGACCTATCATTTTCTGTTTTTTCTATTAGCCACTCCGGTTCAATTTTGGGGCGGTTGGCAATTTTACAGGGGCACGTGGACGGGCCTCAAGCACGGTTACGCCGACATGAACACCTTGATCGCCGTTGGGACCTCGGTGGCTTATGCCTACAGCGTGTTCGCTACATTTTTCCCATCGGCTCTCAAAACGTTCGGGCCGGAAGTCCTGGTGTATTACGACACCTCGGCCATGATCATCACCCTTGTGTTGATGGGCCGCCTGCTGGAAGCCCGGGCCAAGGGCCGGGCCTCGGACGCCATTAAAAAACTGATCGGCCTGCAACCCAAAACCGCACGCGTCGAACGCGAAGGCAGAGAACTCGATATTCCGGTGGAACAGGTTGTTCAAGATGATATCCTCCTCGTCCGGCCGGGAGAGAAAATCCCCGTGGACGGTGTTCTTGTGGAGTGGCCGACCACGATTGACGAGTCGATGATCACTGGAGAAAGCATCCCCGTCGAAAAACAGGTCGGGGACCCCGTTATCGGCGCCAGCCTCAACAAAACCGGATATTTTAAAATGAGAGCCACCCGCCTGGGGAAAGATTCGGTGCTGGCGCACATCATCAAGATGGTGGAAGAGGCTCAGGGATCGAAAGCTCCGGTTCAACGATTGGCAGATCAAGTGGCGGGGATTTTCGTTCCCACGGTGATCGGCCTCGCGAGCCTCGCGTTTATTATCTGGTGGGTTTGGGGCTCCTCACTGGCCGCGCTTCCGACGGACCCGTTTTTGTTTGCGATGATGATCTTTATTTCTGTGATGATCATCGCTTGCCCCTGCGCGCTGGGTTTGGCGACACCCACTGCGATCATGGTGGGAACCGGGCGGGGGGCGGAGTTGGGCGTTTTGATCAAAGGCGGGGAAATCCTCGAACAGGCGCAGAGGATCGATACGGTCGTGTTCGATAAAACCGGAACGCTTACCTTGGGCCAGCCGGAGGTGACGGATATCGCCATTCCCCCCGACCAGGACATGAACGATATTGAATTGCTATCCTTGGCCGCTTCGCTGGAAAAGGGATCGGAACATCCGCTGGGCGAGGCGGTGGTGGCCGCCGCGAAAAAGCGCGATATCCTTTTGGCACCCATGGAGGATTTCAGGGCGCTCCCCGGTTTCGGTGCGCAGGCGCGCGTGGATGGTCATGATGTGGTTTTGGGCAACCGCAAGCTGATGGAAGGGAAAGGCCTGGATCTTTCCGCCGTCGAAACCGAACTGGAAGTATGGACCCGTGAGGGCAAAACTCCCATGCTGGTTCAGGTGGATGGACGTCTGGGGGGTATGATCGCCGCCGCCGATCAGATCAAACCTCACGCCATAGAAGCCGTGGCGCGGCTGAAAAAAAAGGGGATGAAGGTGATTATGATTACCGGAGATCATGCTCTGACCGCCCGCGCTGTGGCTGATGTCCTGGGTATCGATGAAGTTCTCGCCGAGGTGCTTCCCGGTGACAAGGCGAATGAGGTGAGACAATTGATGGATCAGGGACGCTTCGTCGCCATGGTGGGAGACGGCATCAATGATGCCCCGGCACTGGCGCAGGCGCATATCGGGATCGCCATGGGGTCGGGTACCGATGTTGCCATGGAAACCTCGGACATCACTCTCATGTCCCGGAACCTGAACGCCGTGGTCGATGCCATTGACCTCAGCCGGTCGACCCTGCGGAAAATCAAGCAGAACCTGTTCTGGGCGTTCTTCTATAACATTCTGGGCATCCCCATCGCCGCCGGAATACTTTATCCAGCGTACGGCATTCTTCTAAAACCTTTGTTTGCCGCGGCGGCCATGTCGTTCAGTTCCGTTTCCGTGGTCAGTAATTCCCTTCTGCTGAAACGGTTTAAACCTTCCCGCTAGTCGGCCCGATAACCGGATGATTTACCTTGAAGAGTAGGAGTCGCTACTTGAGAGTGAATTGCGGTTGCTTGCGAAAGCTTTTGCTGTAACGGAACGATCCATCCTCCAGCACCAGCATCGCTTCGACATTTGCCATGGAATCGACCCATTCGATTCCCTTGTCTGGCCCCATGACGAAAACGGCGGTCGCCAGAGCATCGGCGTCCATGACTTCCGTGGTGGTGACGGTCGCGGAGATCATCAAACGCGCGGGCCTTCCGGTTTGTGGATCGAAGATGTGATGGTAGCGTACGCCGTCTTTGATGAAATACCGTTGGTAATCGCCGGAGGTGGCGACGGCCTGGTTTTTTACGGCGAAAGCCGCCAGCAGTTCCTGCGGTTTGCGTGGATGCTGGAGACCGATGTTCCAGGAGGTCTGCTTGTTTTTTTGACCGAAGGCAAACAGGTCTCCCCCGGCGTTGACGATGCCGTTCGATATCCTGCCACGTAATATGGAGATGGCGCGATCGACCGCGTAGCCTTTGGCCAGTCCACCGACGTTGATGGCCATGCCGCGCAGCTTCAGTCGCACGGTGTGATCCTTTATTTCAATATTCTTGTAATTGACCAGGGAGGCTGTTTTGCGAATGGTATTATCAGCGGGAATGATTTCCTTCTCTCCGTCAAAATCCCATAGCTGCACCAGAGGTTCAACGGTAATGTCGAACGCTCCGCCGGACTGCTCGGACCAATAGATGCCTTCCCGAATCACTTCTTCCACTTCGCAGGATACGGGGATGGCCTCTTTGCCTGCGGCACGGTTGATGCGGGAGATTTCCGAATCGGGGAGATAGGTACTCATCAATTGTTCGATGCGTGTCATCTCGTCAAAGGCCTGGGTGGTGACGGTTTGGATAATATCCGGGTCGGAATGGGAAACGGTGATTTCCACCAGCGTTCCCATGATGAACTGCGTGCGGCGAGTGGGTTGTTTGTCAGCGCCATCGCAGGCGTTGAGGACGATCCCCAGCCACAAGAATACGGCGATTGATTTAAAGGAGAGGCGTTTCATTTCTCAGGTTTTCAGTTCGTTGACGAGGATTTCGCGGTTGTACACTGCCTGAACGTCGGACCGGCGGAGCAGGCCGATCACTTTTTTGGAATCGCCGACTTTCACCACCGGCATTTGTTCGACATCCAACTCGGAAAACTTTGCCAAGGCTTCGTTCAGGTTGTGATTGGGTTTTAAAGTCACCACATCGGATGTGGCAAGGTCGCGGGCGAGGGCGGTTTCTTCCATGCCTTCTTTTTGGGCGGCGTCACGGATATCTGAAAACGAAATGATTCCTACCATATCTCCCTCCCGGTTCACCACTGGATAATACAGATGACGTGAATAGGATACGATTTCCAGAATTTTTTTGAAAGGCATTTCCTCGGGAATGGTGACAACTTCTTGCGTCATCACGTCGCGAACGAACATGCTACTCAAGATAGATATGGCCTTACCGTGTTGGATGTTGATGCCCCGATTGAGCAAGGACTGAACGTAAATGGAATTTTTTGTGAAGCGCCGCATCGTGTAAGTGGCGACAATACAACAAACCATGCTAGGAAGAACGATGGTGTAGTCCTGGGTCATTTCAAACAGGATGAGAATACTGGTCAAGGGAGCTTGCATCACCGCACTGGCCAGAGCGGTCATGCCTACCAGTGCATAGGTTTCACTGGACGCGGTCCAGTCGGGAAGCATTCCGTGAACCGCGGCTCCGAAGGTAGCGCCGACCATGGCACCAATGAACAGGGAAGGCGCAAAGGTTCCGCCAATGCCACCGGAACCGAGGGTCACGGCGGTGGCGATGATTTTGGTGAAAATCAAGGCCAGCGCCATGCCCCAGAACAAGTTGCCGTTCAGGACCTGCTCCATCTCCGGGAACCCGTTGCCCTGTATCTGGGGAGTGAGTAATGCCAAAAGTCCGACGACCAATCCCCCGAGGGCCGGCTTGAGAATGATTGAAATGTTGACCTGTTCGTCGAAAAACTTCTGGCTTCGATAGTAGGCCTGTGTGAACAGATGCGCTGTGATTCCGCACAGGATTCCGAGAAGGAGGTAAAAGAATATTTCTGAAGGATTGACCACCTCATGTATCGGGGTCTGGAAGGTCATCTTGTCACCTTCGAGGGCATGTCCCGTCACCGTTCCCATAACCGAGGCGATAATGATAGGGCTGAGGGAATAGATGGTGAATTCGCCGAGAATGATTTCCATCACGAAGATCATTCCCGCCAAAGGCGCGTTGAAAGTTGCCGCGATGCCCGCCGCGGCACCGCACCCGACCATGATCCGGATGCGTTCATTCGAAAGCTTCATCCACTGACCGAACACCGAACCGATCACGGAGCAAATTTGCACCGTGGGTCCGACTCTTCCGGCTGATCCCCCGGACCCGATAGTGATGGAAGAGGTGAGAGCGCAGACGGACAACGTCCGCTTGCGTATTTTTCCGTTTTTCAGCACGACCGCTTCCATGACGCGGTCGACGCCATTCTCCGCAACGGCTTCCGGAAAATAACGGCGCGCGAGGCCGATCACCAAACCTCCCAGCATCGGCATGAAGGGCATCAGGACCATCACCAACCCGGCGGAGAGTCCCATCAACAGACCCTCCCCGGAAAATACCCGTGCAAAAAAATCGATCATCCACCGGAACACGGTGGAGGCGGCGCCGGCGAGAATTCCAATTACTGCGGCCAGGATGAGCAGGTGATATTCCTTGCCAAAAAAACTTTTGATTCCTGTTGGTATTGCGTCGGTTGGCTCGTTCATCGGTTCCGGGGAAGGGGTTCAGTAACCATTTCATTATAAAGGGTGTGAGAGACCCTGACCAGCGGAGGGACAAAAGAATTTTTTCAGAGAGGCATGCCAGACGATTGCCTGCCGATGATCGTTATGATATGCTCGTCACCGCTCGTCACCGCTCGTTAAGAAATGAGGGCACCCATCCTTTGGCTTTTTAGATTTTCGTCCCTCCGAAAGCCGGATGACCCCGGAACATTCAAAATTATTGTTAAGAGGAGACTCAATGGTCAAGATTGCGCCTTCGATTTTATCAGCCGACTTCAGTCGGCTGGGAGAAGAAGTGAAAGCCGTGGAAGAAGCGGGAGCGGACTGGATTCACGTGGATGTGATGGACGGGAAGTTTGTTCCCAATATCACCGTCGGTCCGCTGGTTGTCGAATCCTTGCGCAAAGTGACGAAGCTTCCCCTCGACGTGCATCTGATGATCGAGAACGCGGATCAATATATAGAAGATTTTGCCAACGCGGGTGCGGATATCATTTCCGTTCATGCCGAGGCCTGCCCGCACCTGCACCGCACCATCCAGAGCATCAAGGAAAACGGCGCCAAGGCGGGGGTGGTGTTGAACCCTGCGACGACCCTGTTCGCCCTCGATGAAATCATCGAACAGGTCGACATGGTGCTGTTGATGTCAGTCAACCCCGGGTTCGGGGGTCAGACGTTCATCGGCTCCGTACTCAGCAAAATCGAACTGCTTCGCAATACCCTGAATAAATCCGGTGTGGAGTTGGATGTGGAAGTGGATGGCGGGGTGAAGCCGGACAATGCAGCGACCATCAAACAAGCCGGGGCCAACGTGTTGGTGGCCGGATCCGCGATCTTCGGTAGTGATGATTATAAAAAAGCGATAGAGGATCTTCGGAACGCTTGAGGGGGAACTCTGAGGGTCAGCGGGCGAACAGGTTCTTCCACCCACCAAAAAACGCATGTACCTTGTTCCAGAACTCGGCGCTTTTTAGTTTCTGACGGGCTTCCTTCATGCCAGGGTCCAGGCGAAGCGCTTCTTCGTACGAATGGATCGCGCCGGCATAGTTGGAATCTGCGGCATAGATCAATCCCAGATTATAATAGCCCGAGGCATAATCCGGTTTCAGCTCGATGGTTTTGCGGATCATTTGTTCCGCGTCGCGGTTCTGGTACCGGCGCAGGTAGATGAGACCCAGGTTGTTGTACGCGAACGCGTATTCCAGGTCCAGACGAATCGCTTCCCGGTATTCGTTTTCCGCTTTCATGAATTGATGGCTGTTGTCATACAAAAGGCCCAGATTGAAATGAACCTTGGACTCTTCAGGGTTCAACCGGATGGATTCCACATATTCTTTTTCAGCCAACCGGACTTTGTTCATTGATTCATAGAGGATGCCCAGATTGAAGCGGATTTGGGAGTCTTCAGGATTCAGCCGAGCCGCTTCCTTCAAAGCCGTTTCCGATTCCACATATTGGTCCAGTTTGAGATGCACCAGCCCCAGGTTATTGTACGTATCCGGATCCCCCGGTTTTAATTCCAGCGCCTGCTGGTATTTCCGCAGGGCTTCTTCCAACTGCTCCCGGCCTTCATACAAGATTCCCAGGTTGAACAGCGCATCGTAGTCCTCCGGGTTCGGGCCCAGGGTCGTGTGATAGGATTGCTCGGCCTGGTCCAAGTCCTCCAGATGCTCGTAGATCAGCGCCAGGTTGAAGTGGACAATATGATTCTCCGGATTCAAGGTGATGGCTTTTTGATAGACATTCAATGAAGCTTGATACTTTTCCTGACGATAGTAAATGACGCCCAACTTGATCCAGGCTTCCTCGATTTCCGGATGATGGTAAACCGTTTTTTGGAATACATTCTCAGCCGGGCCGTATTCTTTTCTTTGAAAATGCAAGTTGCCCAACAGATACAGGGCCTCCGGATTTTCCGGTTCCAGTGTCAAGGCGGTTTCCAATTCGGCAAAAGCCAGGTCGTATTGCTCCCGGAGGGTGTATAGCTTGGCCAGTTGTGCGTGGCCAAAAACATTTTCGCGGTCCAGTTGAGTCAATTCCGTGAGGATTTTTTCAGCGTGATCGTATTCTTCCAGCGACTCATACAGGTATCCCAGTTTGGAATACACCTCGCTGTCCATCGGGTCCAGCCGCAACACTCTGCGAAACGCTTCCAGAGCCAAACGATCCTGATCCTGCGCTTGGTACAACAGGCCCAGATTGTATTGGGCGTTGATGTAATACGGGTCCAGCTTTAAAGTGGTTTCAAATTCCTCTTCAGCCAGGGCATAATTCTTGAGTTGATAATAAAGCAGGCCCAGATTGTTGTGCGCGGCAGTGTATTTTGGATTGAGCCGTAACGCTTCCTTGTATTTTTCTTCGGCTTCTTCGAAACGTTTTTGTTCAAAACGCAGATAACCCAAGTGGTTGTGAATTTGGGCGTCGTTCGACTTCAAGGATAGAGCCTTTTGGTACTGGTATTCCGCTTCGATGAAGTTTTTCTGGTTGGCCGCAATATTGCCCAGGAAAAAGTGAGCTTCCGCATTTTTGGGATCGAGCTCCAAAGTCTCTTTATATTTCGCCTCCGCTTTGTCCTGTTCTCCCAGATTGTTGTACAAGTTGGCTAAATCCAGATGCGCGAATACATTTTTAGGATTGATCTTGATGGCCGAACGGTATTCCCGCTCGGCTTCGAAAAAACGCTCCTGATCGAAATACAGATTACCCAGATTGTAACGGGCCTGTCCGTAATCGGGGTCCAGTTGCAACGCTTTCAAATAGGATTGCTCGGCGGCGCAGTAGTTTTCCTGGCAGGCGTACAGGAGACCCAGATTGTGATGGGGAAGGGTGTACTCGGGGTCGACTTCAAGCGCCCTCTTGTATTCGGTTTCGGCCTTGTCCCACTGCTTCTGTTCGTAATAAAGGGAACCGAGGTTGTTCCGGGTGCGGGCGTTATCGGGATCCAGTTCCAGGCTTTTCTGGTAATGATACTCCGCGTCGGAAATACGCTTCTGCTGGTGGGAAATGGCCCCCAGTCCCAAATGAGCCTCAGCAGAAAACGAATCATGCTGAAGCGCTTTCTGGTACTCGTGCTCGGCAAGGTCGTACATGGCTTTGCCCAGATAAAAATCGCCGAGGGCGCAAATGGCTTCTGCATCCCCAGGATTTTGACGAATATCCTGCTTGAACTGTTCTTCCTCTTCCCCGAAGTTCATACTGATTTATCCTGACTGTTAATGTATAAATTTAGAGTAACGCCTAATCCACAATTTTTCCACAACGATTCGATACAATTTTAAAATTAGTTAAAACAATGAGTTATAGGTGAAAATATCGAGTCTTGGAACAAATCGGAAGGTGAGAAATACTCATAACGATGAATCCTTAATGGAGGATATGAAGGTTTCAGGTTTGGGTCTTTATAGCAAGTGGGCGCAAATGAGTTAAGTATGGAGAGCCATACCTGTTTCTCCATTTTTGGCCGGTTTATCCTTGTAAACGGTCTTGAAATCAGGCTAAAATCAGCCGACTCAAGGACTTATTTTTAAGTGTTGTCCAAGGCTTGGGAATCACCCGGCCTTGATTTATATTTTTCACGGGAGGATTACCACCATGATGGGTATAGGTTTTCCAGAGTTGATGATCATTCTGGTCATCATCATGATTATTTTTGGGGCGGGTAAACTGCCGGAAATTGGTAGCGCCTTCGGACGCAGTATCAAGAACTTTAAAACGTCCATGAAAGAGGCGGAAGAAGCTGAGCAAACCGCTCAGGTTGAAGGGGGAGCCGAGGGACAAGCGCCGGCCGATGAACTTCAACAGGAAAATTTGAGCGATGAGGAAAAAGAACGTCTGGCCCGCGAAAAGGCTCAGACCGAAGGCGAAGCCAAAGACAAGGCTATGAAGGACCAGGCGGAAGCGTTCACGGCGTCGTTGCCGAGAAAAGGCAGTTACGATTTTGCCAAGGAACAGGCAGAACAGGCCGAAAAGAACGCTAAGGCATAAAAAAGGGTTAACGCCGATGAGGCGTCGCGCCCTCTGTCAGCATCAGGTAGTCTTCCCGTATAGAAAGATAAGAGCCCTGACCTTGTATTAGGTCCAGGGCTCTTTTAAATTGTCCTGCGTCCAGACCGACCAGCCGTCGATGTCTTTGTAAATCCCGTTGGTGTAAAAATTAAACGGATCGAAAAAGCGGATCCCCTGTTCGCGTTCCAATTCAAAATTAACCTGAGCGGCCTGAGCGGGATTATTCTTGCTCTCTATAAACTGCTTGCCGTCCACCCCGGACAACGTAAAAATCTCATCCATGATGTCCATGGGATAATCTCCAGAATCGACCACCCCCTGAACCTTGGCCATGATTTGTTCCACCGTCTCCGGAGGCAAATGATGCATTTTCATAAGTCACTATCCTTCAATAAAGGTGCGTTTCCTGGATTATATAAAAATTTACAGAATGATCCAGAGAAATTACTGCCGGAAACAACGGGGGATCAGGGATGAGCAAGAGAGATGACGGGACCCGGGAACAGGCCCAGCTCCACCGTTCCCAGAACGCCGATGATAATCACCAGCAGGGTGATGGGAGTCAGGGATATTTGGAACTCACCTTTAGGTTCTTTCATGTACATGAAAACGATCACCTTCAGGTAGTAATAGAAGGAGATAGCGCTGTTCAGCACCGCCAGCACCACCAGAATCACGTAACCCTCGTTCAGCGCCGCCTGGAAGATGTAAAACTTGGCCACAAACCCTGCCAGGGGGGGCAGTCCGCCCAGAGAAAGCAGGAATATGGACATGGCCAGGCCCAGTAAGGGAGCCTGGAATCCCAGGCCGGAATAATCTTCAAGCTCCAGGTTTTCCTTCCCGTCGCGGCCGAGGAGAATAACGATACCGAACGCTCCAAAGGTCATGAAGGAATATGCCAGCATATAAAAGAGCAGGGCGGAACTGGCCAACGAGCTTTTGGCGATAATGGCGATCAGGATGTACCCGGCGTGAGAGATGCTGGAATAGGCCAGCAGACGCTTGATATTGGTCTGCATGATGGCTCCCAAATTGCCCACAAACATGGTGACCACGGCGACGATGCTCAGAAGCATTTCCCAAGTGGGGGCCAGCTCGGGCACGGCAACAGTGAAAACCCGGAAGAATGCCGCAAAAGCCGCGGCCTTGGGACCCACCGACATAAACGCTGTGACCGGAGTCGGCGCGCCCTGATAGACATCCGGTGTCCACATGTGAAACGGCACCGAAGCGACCTTGAACCCGAATCCAGCCACCAGCAACACCACTCCCATCAACAGTAGCGGTTTGGAAAGGGCTTGACCATTGCTTAACGCTTCGGCAATGCCGGCCAGTTTGGTGGTGCCTGTGGAACCGTAGAGGAGCGTCATGCCATACAACAGAAATCCCGTCGCAAAGGCACCCAGCAAGAAATATTTCAGAGCCGCTTCGTTGGACCGGGCATCTCCCCGGCGAATGCCCGCCAGGACATACAGGCATAGGGAGACGATTTCGATACCCAGGAAAATCATGATGAGATCGGTCGAGGAAGCCAGGATGATCATCCCCACCGTGCAGAACATAATCAGGCTGTAATATTCACCGACGCGGATTTTTTCCCGCCGGTTGTAATCGACTGAAAGCAGGATGGCCAGAGCCGAACTCAGGCAGAAAATCATCGTAAAGAAAACCGACATGTGGTCGACCACATAACTGCCGCCGAAGGAGGCCACCGGCCAGTCGGTTTTGGCGAAACTGCTGACTGCCGCCATCAGGAGACCTGTCAGGGCGACGAACACCAGGACGGATTTGTTTTTGCCGATAAACAAATCCATCAGCATCACCAGCATGGTGAATACACTGAGCACTAGAACAGGTGCCAGGCTGATCAAGTCAATTTCAGGTGCGGCAATCATTTCCACAACAAATCCTTTTACAGTTAATGAGTCCCGTGTGGGTCGGTTTCGGCTTGCGCCATTTTAATATCAGTTTCCGCTGACGCGTGGTGGTCCTGCGGAGCATGATTGTCTTTCGGTGTGACCTGGGTGATCAGGTGCTCAATGGACGCGTCAAACGTTTTAGTGAACGGTTTTGGGTAAAACCCGATCCAGAATACGAAGATGATGAGAGGAATCATGGTGCACAACTCACGCGGTGTCATATCCTCCAATTTTTCGTTTTCCGGGTTTTTGATTTCCAGAAACATCACACGCTGAAACATCCATAGCATGTAACACGCGGCCAGGATGACTCCGCTGGTGGCTAAAATGGCGAAACCCATTTGATTCTGGAAAATCCCCAGAAGGATCAGAAACTCGCCGATGAACCCGTTGGTCCCCGGCAAACCCACCGAAGACAGGGTCATAATCATAAAGCATACGGTGAATACGGGAATCACTTTGGCCAACCCGCCGAAATCCGCTATGAGCCGCGTGTGCCGGCGGTCATAGATCATGCCGACCAGCAGGAAGAGCGCTCCCGAGGTGATGCCATGATTGATGTTTTGCAATAAAGCGCCCTGCAGTCCGTAATGGTTGAACGCAAAAATTCCCAGCATGACGAACCCCAAGTGGCTCACACTGGAATAGGCCACCAATTTTTTGAGATCTTCCTGCATCATCGCGACCAGCGCCCCGTAAATGATACTGATCACCGCCAAACTACAGACATAGGGCAGGAATTCAACACTGGCTAAAGGAAACAGCGGCAGGTTGAAGCGGAGAAATCCGTAAGTCCCCATCTTCAGCAGAACCCCCGCGAGGATGACACTGCCCGCCGTGGGCGCTTCCACGTGAGCGTCCGGCAACCAGGTGTGGAACGGGAACATCGGTACCTTGATGGCGAACGCCAGGAAGAATGCGCAAAACAGCCATTTCTGCTGGAGCATATCCAGATTGATCTGCTGGGTGATCAGCATGATATCGGTGGTGAACACGCCGACGGTTTTATGGAAATGAAAGTAAATCCAGATGATGGCGACCAGCATGAGCAGGGAGCCGACAGCGGTATAAATGAAAAATTTCACCGCCGCGTAAACACGCCGCGGTCCGCCCCAGACGCCGATGATCAGGTACATCGGAATCAACTGGAATTCCCAGAACATATAGAACAGGAAGAAGTCGAGCGAGATGAAGACCCCGAGCATCCCCGTGCTGAGGGCCAGCATCGCCATCATGTATTCCCGGACGTGTTTTTTGATTCCGAATGAGGCCAGAATGGCGATGGCGGTCAGCATCGTCGTCATGATGTAGAGCAGGAGCGAAATCCCGTCTATGCCCACGTGGTAACTGATTCCCCAGGCGTCGATCCAAGGGACATCCAACGTGAACTGCATCGCCGCGGTGGTGGTATCGAAATCCGCGTACAGTTGCAGAGACAGCAGAAAGTCCGCCACGGCAACCGTCAGAGCAGTTTGCTTGATCAGTCCTTCCTTCTCTTTAGGAATGAAAGCCAGTGCCAGGGCACCGATCAGCGGCAGGAATGTCAAAAAAGTTAAAAACATTTGTTTTGGCTCAGATCTCTATTTGGCTGATAATCACTAAAAATATAAAACCCACCACCATGATCAGGGCGTAGTTGCGGATAAATCCCGATTGAAAGCTACTGGCTATCTTGCTGAACAAGCCGATGACCTTGGCGACACCGTTGACGGCTCCGTCAACTCCGCGGGCATCCGCCTGCCGCCAAAGCAGGTCGGACCCTTTGATAAGAGGCTTGACGATGGTCTCGTCGACGATCTCATCGACATAGTATTTGTTTTGCACCAAGTCGAATCCCCACTGACCCTTGGCGAGCTTGCCGGGCAGGTCGGGTTGTTTGATGTAGAAAAACCAGGCTGTTAAAATTCCCAATCCTGCCACGACGACCGAGAAGAACATCAGACCGACTTCCACCCACCATGGATAGTGTTGTGGTTGCGATTGGTGGAGCACCTCCGCGAACGAAGTGTGATGGCCGTGTTCCGCCAGCATGCGTTCCGAAGCGGCCAGAGCGGTTTCCAAATCGAACGCCAACACCGGGGCCAGCCAGTTGTGCAGGACGTGCCAGCCATGGATAAGAGGAATTCCCAAAAGTCCCCCGGTCAAGGCCAGGAATGCCAGCACCATCAACGGCGCGGTCATCACCAAGGAAGGTTCATGCGGATGCACATGTGGCTCGACGTTGGACGGTCCGTGGAAGGTCATAAACACCAGGCGGAACATATAGAACGCCGTAATAAAGGCGGCGCTGATACCCATACCCCAATAGATGACGTTGCCGTCTATCAACGAATGGTACAAGATTTCGTCCTTACTGAAGAATCCCGAGAACGGGACTATCCCTGCGATCGCCAAAGTGGAAACAAAAAACGTTACGTAAGTGATCGGGAAATGATCTTTCAGCCCGCCCATTTTGCGGATGTCCTGTTCATGATGCATGCCGTGGATGACGCTTCCGGAACCGAGGAACAGGCAGGCCTTGAAAAAGGCGTGCGTGACCAGGTGGAAAATCGCCGCCGTATAAGCGCCGATGCCGCAGGCCAGGAACATGTATCCGATCTGGCTGACGGTGGAGTAGGCCAGCACGCGTTTGATATCGTACTGGCAGGTACCAATGGTCGCGGCGAACAACGCGGTGCCGCCGCCCACCAGAGCGATGATCATCATCGTCAACGGGGCCATGTTGAACAGGGCGCTACAACGCACCACCATATAGACACCGGCGGTGACCATGGTCGCGGCATGGATGAGCGCGCTGACCGGGGTCGGACCTTCCATTGCATCCGGGAGCCAGGTGTAGAGGGGAATCTGCGCCGATTTGCCAGTGGCGCCGATAAACAATGCCAGGGTAATCATCGTGGCCGCCTCGCCGTCGAAAATCAGAGTGGTCGGGGCGGCGGTCATCACTGTGGTGAAATCGAGGGTCCCAAACATCTTGAAGATGCCGAAAATTCCCAGGAGAAATGCGAAGTCGCCGATGCGGTTCACCACGAACGCCTTGACGCCGGCGTCGCAAGCGGATTTCTTTTCAAAGTAGTAACCGATCAGGAAGTACGAACAAACGCCCACGCCTTCCCAGCCGATGAACATCACCATGAAATTGTTGCCCATGACCAGCACGAGCATGGAGAACAGAAACAGGTTCAGGTAGGCGAAGTAGCGGTAGTAGCTGTACTCCTCATACATGTATCCGATGGAGTAGATATGGATGATGGATCCGACACCGGTGACGACCATCATCATGACCAGCGAAAGGGGATCGATTTGGAGGCCGAAATCGACTACGAAGTCGCCTGCCGCAATCCAGGTGAACAGGGATTGTTCGGGGTAGGGGGTTCCTGCCTCATGGAAGAACGTGCTGACCAGCAGGATCAGCGTCACGACAAACGACAGCACCGGTCCGGCACAGGCTACCCAACTGACCCGGTCTTTACCTATTTTGAGTCCAAAGAAACCGTTGATGATCGAACCGATCAATGGAAACAACGGGACCAGGAATGCCAGGTTTACAAACGACATCGATTAAATTCCTACCACTTCATCAGGTTGATTTCGTCGAGATTTACCGTCGCCTTGTTGCGGAACAGGGCGATGACAATCGCCAGTCCCACCGAAACTTCCGCCGCGGCGACGCATATGACCATGAAACTGAATATCTGCCCGTCATGTTGATTCAAGTAACGGTCAAACGCGATCAAGGAAATATTGACCGCGTTCAACATGATCTCCACGCACATGAACACCACAATGGCGTTACGGCGTATCAAAAAGCCCAGTACACCGATGGAAAACAGGGTTGCGCTGAAAATCAAGTAATGTGAAAGAGGCACCATAATAATTAATCCACCTTGGATTTAGCCAGGACCACTGCACCCACCATGGCCGCCAGCAGGAGAATGGAGGCCACTTCGAAGGGCAAAACAAAATCCGTAAACAGGGACGTCCCTACCAGTTCTACCGTTCCAAAATTCTCCGGCACGGTGGCGGGGGAATTGAATTCGGAGTCCGCGGTAACATCCACAATCTTATATAAAATCCCGAGCATCAGGACACCCGTCGCACTGGAGAGCCAAACGTTCCGTTCCCGTACTTTCCAGGCTTTATCGTCGTCTTGCAGGTTAAGAAGCATGATGACGAACATGAACAGAACCATGATGGCTCCGGCATAAATGAGGACTTGCAGAATGGCCAGAAAATGCGCCTGCAGAAGGACGAATACGCCCGCCAGACCCAGCATCATGCCGATCAGGCACACGGCGGACCCAATGGGGCTTTTGTTAAAAACCACAAAGAGCGCCAGGACCACGCTGACCAGGGCCAGAGGATAAAAAATCAGTAGTTCCATTTTCCGTACATCTTTCGGCAGAATTCCATGCGGTCCTTCAATTCCGCAACCGGGACCAGCAGTTGTTCCATGTTGTACTTCATTTTTTTGCGGTCGAGCATGGTGATGTCAAACTGGTCGCTCATATAAATCGCTTCTTCGGGACAGGATTCTTCGCAAAACCCGCAGAAAATGCAGACCGCATAATCAATGGTGAACTCGATCGGATACCGTTCCACTTTGTTTTGCTTGCCGCTGTTCTCGCCGGGTATGATATCGATGCAATAGGCAGGGCAGGCAATTTCGCACAGTCCGCAGGCCACACAGTTGGGCAGATTATCCTCATTCAAGGCCAGAACCGGACGCCCCCGATAGGCGATGGGAAACTGCATCGTTTCTTCCGGGTAATAGACGGTAAAAATTTCCCGTTCCTTTTTCTTACCGAGAAAGAAAGGGACAAATCCAAACATATTTTTAAAGAAATGGCGTGATGTGATCATCATACCCCGGATAATTTCCGGAATATAAGTACGCTCCCACCAGGTCATTTTTACGTTTCGGTTGACGTAGTAAGCCATAATGCGACTCCTATTTCAAAGCCAGGATGACGATCCCCGTTACCACGATATTCACAAGCGATAGCGGCAATAGAATCTTCCATCCCAGTTTCATGATCTGGTCATAGCGGAACCTTGGAAGGGTCCAGCGAATGACCATTTGCACAAAAATTAACAATGTCACCTTGCCGAAGAACACCCCGATATGGATGAGCATGACGACCAGATTCGCTCCGCTGTCGCCCAGAAAATCAAACATGGACAGGAGGGTGGCGGTGGTCAGAAACGGAATATGCCACGCTCCAAAAAACAGAATGGTCACGATCGCGCCGATCGTCACCATTTCGATGAATTCGGCCATGAAGAACATGCCGAACTTGAGTCCGCTGTATTCGGTAAAGTATCCCGCAACGAGTTCCGACTCGGCTTCCGGGGCATCGAAAGGGACGCGTTTGTTTTCGGCAATGGACGCTGCGAAAAACATGAGGAATCCAAGCGGCTGCAAAAAGAACCCCCAACGCCAGAAATTTTCCTGCGCGGCGCCGATTTCGGTCAACTGCATGGAACTGTAGACCATCAAGACCCCGATGATGGTTAATCCCATCGCCACTTCATAAGAAATCATCTGCGAGGCGGTGCGCATGGCTCCCAGCAGGGACCAGTTGTTGTTGGAACTCCAGCCAGCCACGACGTAGCCGTAGGTTGCTAGAGAAGCAATGGCAAACACGAACAGCAGGCCGACGTCGAGATCGGAAATGACCAGGTTTACGTCTTTCCCCCAAAGCGTATATTGGCCGCCGAACGGGACCACCGCAAAGGTCAAAATGGCCGGGATGAGAGCGATGATGGGAGCCATGGTGTGCAGGGCCCGGTTGGCGCCCTGAGGAATGAAATCCTCCTTGGTAAACATCTTGAGGGCGTCGGCCAAGATATGAAACAGGCCCAGGGCGGTGAAGCCCATAATGTCGGCACGGTTGGCGCCGATGCGGTCCTGCATGATGGCGCTCTGCTTCCGTTCCACCCAAGTCAGAACGGGTGCGAAAAAGCCGACGGTAATCGTCAAAATAAAAATGATTTTGACCATCGTAATGGCCAGGTCAATCCACATGATATGTTATCCGAGTTTCAATTCATTGGCCCGATCAACGGTTGCCGTTTGTTGATGGGATAATCTTTGCGCAGGGGATGGCCCTTGAACTCTTCGTAAAGCAATATGCGTTTCATGTTGGGATGCCCCTTGAATTTAATACCGTAGAGATCCCAAACCTCCCGCTCGAACCAGTTGGCCGATTTGTACAACCGGTCCAGAGTGTCCACCAGACAGTCATCTTCATCCACCGGAACTTTCAATCGCACCCGGTGGTTGAGCTTCGAAGAGTAAAAGTGATAAACCACTTCAAATCGTTGTGGTTTGCGGTCCATGTAATCGACCGCCGTCAGGTCCATCAAAAAATCCATGTCAAGAGAGGGTTCGTCTTTCAGGAATTGCGTGACTTCAACGATCTTTTCTTTCTGGAGGGTAACGGTTTGATCCCCGCGAAAATTATGATCTTCCAGGACCGCGTCTGCGAACCGGTCTTTTATTTTTTGGATAATGTTGGTATCACTCATAGCTGATTCAATGACCGATCACTCCCAGTCAAGTCCTCCCCGGATCCAGACATACATCAACCCTACGCCGAGGATGATGATAAACACCAGCATTTCAATAAGGCCGAACAAGCCGAGCTTTTTATAAATTATGGCCCAAGGGAAAAGAAATACGGCTTCTATGTCAAACAGGATGAAAAGAACCGCGACCAGATAGAATTTGACTGAAAAGCGTTGGTAGGGAGAAACAAGCTGGGACTCGCCGCATTCGAACGGTTCCATTTTGTCGGCGAATTCACGTTTGGGGCCTAAAAGCGAGGTGGCGACCACCATCCCTACGGCGATTGCCGTGGCTATCAGCAAAAGAATGGCCGCGCCTGTATAGGATTCCAGCATGCGTTTACTCCGTTATGTTTCCAAACTCAATATGGCGGACATGTTTCCCGCAAAAGCTCATAAAAAAGGGTCTTGGCTTTCCTTTGGATTATATGACAAAAGAGAGCCGGGTAAAACCCCGTAAAATCTTTAAAAATCAAGAGTTAATCCGTTTGTCCGGAAGGGGACGAGTCCTCGAAAAGACCTGCAAAATGGTGACGCGGGATACTACTCTATGGAGGGTGGGTTGTCAACGAAAAAGCGTTAAAATCAGCCGCTTTCGAGGGGGTTTGCCCTTCTGAATCAGTGACAAAGAGTATGACCTTGGCAGGGCATTATTTCTACCGGGTCGGCTTGCCAGAGGGGCATAAATTCGGTAAGGTAAAGTGTTGATTCCTTTTGAATTTTGTCCATTTAACAAGGTAGAGAAGGTGAAAGGGGAGGCATGATCCATTTTAAAGGGTGGGGGCGGTGGTCAGGCGTTTGTTGGATCCTGGGGCTGTGCTTGGTGCTGAGCTGGGGATTGCCAGCACAGGCGCAGGAGACGGCAAGCAAGTGCTATAAGCGGGACTATACCTTTAATTTTCTCGCCGAGAACGATCTCTGGGGCAGTGGTTCGGACAAGCATTTCACTCACGGAACCCGCCTATCCCTGGTCGAGTCCCGGAAAAAGCACAAGGAGGAGGGCGACTGCCAACCCGACGACGATTTTCATTTCATGGATCTGGTGCGGACGATCTCCGACCATACGCCGCCGGGCTGGCTGGGGTTCGAGGCCGATCAGGTCAGTTTCATCCTGGGCCAGAACATCTTCACCCCGGAGGATATCTCCAACCCGAATCTGATCGTGAATGACCGGCCCTATGCGGGATGGCTGTATTTCGGCATCGGATTGATCGACCCGCATGAGAAGGCCGATATCCCTTACTTCGATATAGTGGAGTTGGACTTGGGAATCGTGGGGCCGGAATCCTATGCTCAGGATGTTCAAACCTGGTGGCATAAAAATATTTCCGACTCGCCCCGGCCGGAGGGCTGGGACAATCAGCTCAAAAACGAGGCGGGGATTTTACTCAACTTGGAACGCAAATGGCTCATGGAATTGACACCTCAAAATTACGAGGGTTTGCAGGTGGACTTTCTTCCGAGTGTGGGGGCGGCTCTGGGGAATGTCTACACTTACGCTTCTGCCGGAGGGATGTTCCGGTTGGGGGTGAACTTGCCGGTGGACTACGGTCCCCCGCGCATCCGGCCCGGCGCTCAGGGCTCCGACTTTTTTCAGTATGACAAAAAGAAACCGGTCAGCTGGTACGCCTACGCCGGTGTAGAGGGCAGGGCGATGGCCGTGAACATCTTTCTCGATGGCAACACTTTCGCCGACAGCCACAGCGTCGACAAGAAAATATTCGTCGGCGACTTTCACACCGGATTCGTGCTGGTGATTTATCACGCTCGACTGGCCTTCTCGCAGGTGTTCCGTTCGTCCGAGTTCAACGGCCAGCAAGAACTCAGCGAATTCGGCTCCATCAATCTCTCCGTCACGTGGTGACCGGGCCACACCCGGAGGAAACTTTTAAAACTGTTGGTGACAGATAGAGTGTGAGGTTCCATGCCACTAAATTCTTTCTTTAAGTGGCTCTCCCCATTTACCCCTTCCGATATTATCCCCCTTCGGTTTTGTATGAAACCCACCTCGGGACTCCCCGGCGCCGTAAATTAAATCCCTTAATAAACAGCAAGTTATAAGCAAAATAGGTGCGGGTCATTGTATTCCGATAATCCGCTTGGTAGCCTTTTCGCAAGGTTGCAGGAATATAAACCCGGTTGCTCATAACTGTTTGTTGCCAGTTGGATTTCCGACGAATTTGGGAGAAAGAGCTATGGTTTTGCTTATTGAGAAATTGCGCGTACCTATTTTAATTCTAAGTTTGGCCCTGTTTAATATTTCATGTGCGTCTAATGGCGGACCGGTTGCCAGCAATAGCGGGTCCGGGCCGGTGATCGAGGTTCCCGAACCGACTCCGGAAGAACCTGCCCCTCCTGCAGAAGACGAGCCCGCCACCCTGCCCGAATTGAATGCCTGTAAAAAGTACGATCGGGTAGCGAAAAAAAACCGGACGGATTTTTTTAAACCGACCCCTCGTATTATCGGCGCCGAAGTCAAAATTGTCGGGGGAACCACCGCTGCCATTGGCGGATGGCCGTGGGCCGCTGCCATCGCTTTTGAAGCGGAAGATGGCAGCTTGAACCAATTTTGCGGTGGGTCGCTCATTGCCGAAAACTGGGTGGTGACTGCGGCTCACTGTGATGTGCGTCCCCAAGAGAAAGTAATCCTGGGAAGGCACGACCTGACCACCGACCAGGGACAGGTCTTCGGCATCAAACGGGTCATCAGCCATTGTAATTACGATCCTGTCCGAAACAACTCCGACATCGCCTTGATCGAGCTCCAACCTGAGCCCGGATTTGAACAACGACCGCTTCCTCTGATCGATCCTCAGGACACCCTGGCGCAACCGGAAGATAAGGCGACGGTCATCGGCTGGGGACGGGTGATAGAAGGGGGCAACGCGTCTGCCGTTTTAAGGCAGGTGGAAATTCCTATTGTCAGCAATCAAACCTGTGAACAGTCCTAGGTTTGCTCTTGGGTTTAAGGGGAGACACTTCGCATAAAAAAACCCGCTCTGGGTAACCAGAGCGGGTTTTAAAGAATTAACCCGGCGTTGACCTACTCTCCCACACAGTCTCCCGTGCAGTACCATTGGCGCTGGAGGGCTTAACTACCGTGTTCGGAATGGGAACGGGTGTGGCCCCTCCGCTAACAAGACCGGGAAAAACTTACAGCGTGTCATCCTGAATGTGTCTTAGGATGACGAATTTATCGACAATTGAACATCGTAGTAAGTAACTGAAGGAGAGGGTGAAGAGTATTCACCCTCTCCGGGAATTTTTTAAGGTCAAGCCTCACGACTAATTAGTACCGGTTAGCTGAACGCATTACTGCGCTTACACACCCGGCCTATCAACCTTGTAGTCTACAAGGAGTCTACCGTTTCTCCGAAGAGAAAAGAGAGATCTTGTTTTAGGGTTGGCTTCCCGCTTAGATGCTTTCAGCGGTTATCCTTTCCTGACGTAGCTACCTGGCAATGCATCTGGCGACACAACCAGAACACTAGAGGTCAGTCCACTCCGGTCCTCTCGTACTAGGAGCAGCTCCCTTCAAATCTCTAACACCCACAACGGATAGGGACCGAACTGTCTCACGACGTTCTAAACCCAGCTCGCGTACCGCTTTAATTGGCGAACAGACAAACCCTTGGGACCTGCTTCAGCCCCAGGATGCGATGAGCCGACATCGAGGTGCCAAACCGCCTCGTCGATATGGACTCTTGGAGGCGATAAGCCTGTTATCCCCGGCGTACCTTTTATCCGTTGAGCGATGGCCCTTCCACACGGGACCACCGGATCACTAAGACCTACTTTCGTATCTGCTCGATCTGTCGATCTCGCAGTTAAGCTCTCTTATGCCTTTACACTCGATGGCTGGTTTCCAATCAGCCTGAGAGAACCTTCGCGCGCCTCCGTTACATTTTAGGAGGCGACCGCCCCAGTCAAACTACCCGCCTGACATGGTCCCTGACCCGGATTCACGGGTCGAGGTTAGAATAGAAGTGTAATAAGGGTGGTATTTCAAGGGTGACTCCCCCGTAGCTAGCGCCAC
>OZ250172.1:2757500-3086607 GCA_965237905.1 Nitrospinaceae bacterium
GACGCCATCATGCGGGCGAGGGCATTGCCTCTTTTGTATCGGAATGCGAGCGCGATCGCCCCGTCACACGCATCACCCGGCCGGGTAGCCTGCATATAGGGGGACGCCGATCCATCACGGATGACGAGCAGACGGAACTGGCATCACTGGCCACAGCGCTGGGAAAAGCTGAGTTGTTTCCTGTCGAATGGGTTGAAGATGTCCGGCCTTATAAAGCAACCAAACTCATGTACAATGCCGCCATCTCGCCCCTGGCGGCGGCGGCCGGGGTGGACAACGGGGAGTTGTTGACCGACTCGCTGGCCAAGAAACTTTTTTTTGGGATGCTCCGTGAAAATTACGCGATTCTCCGGCAGGCCAAAATTCCCCTGGCCCGCATCGGGCCGTTTCATCCCGATACGGTCTCTATGATTCTGCGCACCCCCGGTTTACCCACATTTATGGCGATGTTTTTTCGTCCGTCATTACGTGGCACCTATTGCTCGATGGCTCCGGACATTCCCATCGGCCGCACTGAAATCGATGCTTATAACGGTCATCTGATCCGGCTCGCGGGAGGTTTCCCCTGTCCGTTGAACCGCGCCGCATTTGCACTGGTTGAGAAGGTGACCCATGAAGGCCTGAAACCCATGCGCGAACATTTGCAGTATTTGGCGGACAACTTACCGGAAGGAGTTCTGTCTTGATTTTGGTCACCGGCGGTGCCGGTTTCCTGGGTTCCCATCTGGTAGCGCAGCTGCTGGATGCGGGCCAACCCGTTCGTGTTCTGGAACGGCCGGGGGCCACCGTCGACCATCTGCCGCTGAATCGGATTGAGCTGGTGAGTGCCGACATTCGTGATGAGCCTGCCGTCCGGGAAGCTGCGCGTGGTTGCGAAACGGTCTATCACCTCGCTGCCGATGCCAACCTGTGGCGCCGTGACCGCGGGGAATTCGATCGCATTAACCGTCTCGGCACCGTTCACGTGATGCGCGCCGCTTTGGACAGCGGGGCTAAACGGATACTGTACACGAGTACCGAAAGCATTCTATCGTCCCCGGATTCTAATGGCGGTGCCGTTGAGAAGCTTCGTCTCCAAGCCAGTGACATGCTCGGCCCGTATTGCCTGAGCAAGTTTCATGCGGAGGAAGAGGTCTTTCGGATGGTGGAAGAGGGGGCACCCATTATTGTGGTCAGCCCCACCTTGCCTGTCGGACCCGGTGATCGCGGGTTGACGCCGCCGACGCGTATGTCGGTGGCCTTTTGCAAAGGCGAACTTCCGGCCTATCTGGATTGCCGGTTCAATCTCGTCGATGCGAGAGATGTGGCGACGGGTATGATCCTGGCGATGGAGAAGGGGAGGACCGGAATTCGCTATCTCCTGGGAGGGGAGAACACCCGCCTTTCGGAATGGCTACGTATTCTGGGGGAGGAAACGGGACAACCGGTACCGCGTTGGAAAGTCCCTTATGCGCTCGCCCTGGGAGTGGCGTGGTTCAGTGAAATGTGGGCCGACTATGTCAGCGGCAAAATGCCGATGGCCACGATAACGGGCGTACGCCTGACCCGCCGCAATATGTTTTTCGATCCCTCCGCCAGCTTGAAAGAACTCGGGCTCCATCCGCGCCCGATACGCGAAGCCGCCCGCGATGCCGTCGCCTGGTACCGGTCACAAGGGTGGCTCTAGGTTCACGTTGCAGATTTCAGTGTGTAATATTGCCATAAGGCAAATATCAGGAATAGCGGCGCGCAGACCGAAGCGGCAATCAACAGCGGCAACAAGCCATCGAACCAGGCAAAAATACAGACCAGAAACAGGGCGTCGTCGAGATCAAAGCCGTCGGGATAGCTGAAGGCTTCGCTGGGGTGACTGCCATTTTCATGCAGTTGGAACACGATCCAGAAAGTCACCGCGATGGAGAGTCCCGACAGCAGGCCCATCTTCCACGCCCAGTGACCCAGCACGCTTTCGGTCAAGCCGATTCCAATTCCGAAAAATAGCACCACGTTCACGATTGAATCGCAGTACAGATCATACCAGTGTCCCCAGCTCGACATTTTTCCGCTCAATCGCGCCAGCTCACCGTCGGCGCGATCCAGTAGGGCGGAAACGGCATACAGCACCCCTCCCCAGACTGTCCAAAAATAATCTCCCATCGCGAAAGCCACAGCGGCGGCGATGCCCGTCAGCAGACGCAGGGTCGTCAAATGGTTTGGTGTGACCGGAGTATTGACCAACGGCCGGATAAGCCAGCGGCCCGCATAGTGGACATAGGTTTTGGGAGGGGGTACCTAGCTCATGTTTCCACTTCCTCGATCCGGTCCATCTCAGTTTCGATTTGCAGGGCTTTTAAATTGTACAGGTATTGATAAAGACCTTTTTGCTCCATCAACTCCTGATGGGTGCCGGTTTCCACGATCTGTCCTTTGTCGAGAACCAGTATCTTGTCGGCATTGTGGATGGTCGACAGGCGATGGGCAATCACAAAACTGGTCTTGCCCTGCATCAGCCGCTCCAACGCTTCTTGGATTAGTTTCTCGGATTCGTTGTCCAACGACGAGGTGGCTTCGTCCAGTATCAGTAGATGGGGGTTCTTGAGGATGGCGCGGGCGATAGCGATCCTCTGGCGTTGACCGGCAATCGAATACCTTTTTCGCCGACGATGGTCTGGTAGCCGTCCGGGCATTCGTTGATGAACGTGTCGGCATTGGCCGAACGTGCCGCTTCCTGTATCTCGTCCAGCGTTGCCTCCTCTTTGGCGAATCGTATGTTCTCCTCGATGGTGCCGCCGAACAACAACGTCTCCTGCGGCACCAGTCCGATCTGCCGCCAGTAGCTCGTCATTTGCACGTCGCGGATGTTGTGGCCGTCGACCAGAATTTCACCGGAGACCGGATCGTAAAAGCGGTGCAGGAGTTGCACCAGTGTGGTTTTGCCGGCGCCACTGGGACCCACCAGCGCCACCATTTCTCCCGGTTCCACGCTGAAGTTGAGGCCCTTGAGCACCTTCTGATCTTCCCGGTAATGGGAATGCAGATTCTTTATTTCAACCTTACCGGCGATCGTCGGCATGGGGGCGGCGTTGGGAGCATCCTGCACTTCGCTCTCGGTATCCAAAATTTCAAAGATGCGTTCGCTGGCGCCCAGTCCCTCTTGAATGCGGGTGTACAGCCGGGCGAAACTGCCCATAGGTCCGGCGATGATCACGGCATAGAGGATAAAGGCGACCATTTCTCCTGGGCTGAGGCTGCCGGCGATGACTTCCCGGCCGCCGTACCACAATAATACCAATGCGGTGAGGAAGGCGATGAAGCCGATCACGGGACCGAAAAACGCGGATATCTTGACCCGCTTCTTCGCGCTTTGAAAACTGTCTTCCACCGCATCGTCAAAACGCGCGATTTCCTGCTTCTGCCGGACGAAGGATTTGACCAACGGCATGCCGCTGATGTTTTCCTCAATGATAGTGGTGGAGGTGGCCAGCTTGTCCTGGATTTCGCGCGACAGGCTTTTGAGTTTTCTGCCAAAGGTTTTGGCAAACAACACCATGATCGGAGCCAGCACCAGAATCATAAAGGTTAGTTTCCAGTTCATGATGATGACAATGATGATGCCGCCGACCAAACGGATCGATTGCTGGAGGAGGGTGGCGGGGACGTCGGTGATCACGCCTTCGATGGTCGTCACGTCGTTGGTCATGCGCGACATGATTTCGCCGGTTCGCCGTTTGACAAAAAAACTGGTGGACAACGTGTGCAGATGATTGAAGATGATTTTCCTGAGGTCAGTGATGACGCGCTTTTCGGTGATGTCGTACAGATAATTGTGCGCGGTGGAAAACAGCATCTGCAGGAGGAACAGGAGTGCGATGGTCCACGCCATGCGGTTGAGCAGGACGAGGTCTTTCTCCACCTCGACCACATCCACCAATTCCCTTACGAACAGGGGGATCGCCAAATTGATCGCCGTGACCAGTACGAGGAACAGGCTTCCCCAGATGATGGCGGTTCGATAGGGAATCAGTAATTTGAACAGGCGTTTGAAATTTTTCATTTAAGTATTTGAATGCAGATGGCGTTTCCTGCTCGTTAACAGCAATTATTATATGATGATCGATTCAAATGCCCGTTTAGGTAAAGAATTTGGTTGCCAATAACCAAGGTTTTCAAAGATAATGTATTCTTAGATTTCTTTACCAGCGGTCTGATTTTATGTTTTTTGGAGCATAAATGAAATCAATAAAAATAATTGGTGCATTAGTGGATAGAACTGTTCCATTTAAAGCGAGTCCCTGGAAGGTATGCCTGGTCATCCTTCTGGTGGGTACTATCCTCCTGGGGCAAGGAAGTGATTCCCGGTTCCAAGCCGAGGCCTCTTCGATGCCCAATTTTACGACCATGAAAAATTATACTGAGTATGGACGCTGGATCGTATTCGGTTCCAGGTCTTCAGTCGCTGGTCATGTAACTACTGGTAGGGGGCAATGTTCTCTCTGTCATACTTTCGATCCCGGAGATAATATAGGACGATGTCCGAACCTGTTTGGGGTTGAGGAGCGCAGTCATACCCGGATCAAAGAGGACCGTTATCGGAACGAACCGATTAAAATCGGTGAAACGGACAAAGCCTCGTGGATTGTGAAAGGGAAGCCCGATCAGATTCCCTGGCCGTACTGGCGCGGAGGTTCTAATGAGTTGACGGGGGAGGACTATCTGCGTGAATCGATGATGTGCCCTTCCTGTTATGTGGTTAAAGGGTATGGCAAGGCGGGTGACACGAAAAGCCCGGAGCCGATAATCCATAAACCGCCGATCAGTTTGAACTGGGTGGAGTTGAACGCGGTAATCGCCTGGCTCCAGTCGAAGGATACTCCGGGGGATTACTCACGGGTCACAGTTCCTCTGCCCACAAATGAAGAAATGGCTGTCAGGGATCTGGCCTATAAAATAAGAAAAGAGAAAGAAAAAAATGAACAGGCTCTGGCGGCTAACGTCAGCTCGATGAGTGTTCCAATAATGATCAATACTTTAGGTTGTCCGCTCTGTCACGTCATTCCTGGCGTTGAGGGATCCAACGGTGAGTTGGGACCCAAGCTTCATATGAAAATAGATGCTCCCAAGCGCATCAAGGACCCAAAATACAAAGGCAAGGCCAAAACCGCCCGCGAATACGTCAAAGAGTCTATCTTAAACCCGGAGGCTTATATCGTGTTCAACGAAGAAGCCGGGGAGCTGTACCCGACGGGTGTAATGCCCCAGGACTACGGCACAAAACTATCCGTCCGGGCACTGGAGTCGCTGGTGGATTTTATCGCTAACACCCAGCCGAGAAAAAATAGATAGCCAACCGCGACGTTTGTTTCCTGCAATTTGGAGCTTGCCGTTTTGGCCTCAACCTCGTAATTTAATTCCCACCCAGCCCCCTTCGGAGAAGTGGGAGCAAATTCTCTTTTTAATGACGAGGTTGGATTGCTCGCTAAACTGAAAATCATATTTTCGGACATCAAGATCCAGCACACGGTGTTTGCCCTGCCGTTCGCGGTGATGAGTGCGTTTCTGGCGGCGGAGGGTCTGCCGAAATGGGAAACGCTGGGGTGGATAGGGGTGGCGATGTTCGGCGCGCGTAACGCCGCCATGGCGTTTAATAGAATTGTCGATGCCAAGCTGGACGCCCGCAATCCGCGCACCCAAAACCGTGCCTTGCCGGCTGGGGAGGTGACTGTCGGCCAATACATCTTTTTCCTGTTGATCTCGTCAGCGTTATTGGTCTGGGCGAGTTACATGCTGAACCCCCTGGCGTTTTACCTGTCGCCGGTGGCTCTGGCGATCGTG
This sequence comes from Nitrospinaceae bacterium, assembly GCA_965237905.1. Lineage (GTDB taxonomy): Bacteria > Nitrospinota > Nitrospinia > Nitrospinales > Nitrospinaceae > SZUA-226. The sequence continues at coordinate 2,763,312 of OZ250172.1, forward strand.
TTTTTTTATTCGATCACCAAGCGGTTCACTTCCTGGTCGCACGTGTATCTGGGGTTTGCGCTGGCCTGCGCGCCGGTCGGGGCGTGGGTGGCGGTGAAGGCGGAAATTTCACTGGTGTCGCTCATTCTGGGTGCGGCGGTGGTGTTCTGGCTGACCGGATTTGATATCATTTACTCCTGTCTGGATGTGGATTCGGACCATAAAAATCAGGTCTATTCCGTTCCCAAACGGTTCGGAGTCGACCGCGCCCTGAAAATCGCTTACGGGGCGCATGGGATCATGATATTGTTCTTACTTGGAATGTTGTGGCATCCGGCCTTGGGAGCCCTTTATATTATTGGGGTGGTTGCGGTAGCAGGCTTACTTGTCTACGAACATTCCCTGGTGAAAAGCGAGGACCTGTCCAGGGTCAATTTCGCCTTTTTTAATGTCAACGGCATCATCAGCATTGGCTTGATGTGCGTGGTGATTGCCGATAGTGTTTGGATTTAATTGTGTCTAAAGTAACAAATAAAAAAATAGAAAAATATTATTTCGAGAAATTTCGCCAGGATTATTCATTGCCCGAAGGGAAAGTAATATTTGGTGATAAGCCCGATGTTGTCATAGAAGGCCTAAATAGTATTGGGATTGAGATAACTAATTTTTATCTTAAAGATGGAGGTTCTGTTGAAAGTGAGCAAGTCCAAAGTATCCTACGTAAAAGTGCAATATCAAAAGCTCAAAATCTTTATCTCAACGATAACGGAAGAAATATTGAAATTACGTTTGGGTTTGACCAAAAGAATCCTATAAAAGTTAACAATAAGGGAAGGCTCGAAGAAGAATTGGCGGATTTAGTAAAACGCATTGAGTATTTGGAGGGAGGAGAAATCCCTAGGGATACTTATCGTTCAATCCCAGAACTTTCCTTTGTTTACTTAAATCCAAAGGAATATAGGGATGCCAAATGGCGTGATTGCCAAGTCTACCGTGGTCAAAAAATGTCGAGGGAGCGACTTCTTGAAATCGTCCAAGCTAAAGAGGGAAAAGTTGAAAAATATGAGGAATGTGATTTTTACTGGTTAGTTATTGTTATAGAGTTCTTTGATCCAGCACAAGATCAAGAGATTCTGATAAGAGATTTCAATAAAATAAAATCTGAAAAATTTGAAAAAATATTCGTTTATAGAACCGCGATGAGGCATGTCCTCGAAGTAAAGTAAAATAACGGGTATATTCCTCTGAAAATTTTATTCAGATAACTTTGCGAATAGACGTGGTGATTGTGGATTGTTTGTGGGTTTGATGGAGAGGCTTCCTACGGTGCTTTATTTTCCAAGTTTGGTACCATTTTTCGCACCACAAAAAAATAGATTATTGCAAAGAACAGGAGTCCAATGCCTATCGCAGACAAAAAATTAAATCCAGGGTACACTTCTATCCCAAAATAGATGAAAGCCAACCCCATAACAGCACAATAAATCGGGGTGACGCTTGCGAATCGTTTAGAACCTCTTAAAATAGCCATACTTCGCTTTAAGGTTGAATCCATCAAATGGGATTTCTCCTCACAAGAAGATGACTTACAGGAAAGGGAGTGGCCTAAATCTGCAGCGCAATCTACGCAGATGCCTTTGTTGCATGCTTTGCAAATTCCGACAGCTTCCTTATCCTGATGGGTAAAACATCTCATGTGAATTTCCTTTTACAAAAAAAATCAATATGCTTTAAGTATAGGATAAGGCCGGTTTTTATAAAGACCAAACCATTTTACGGAGATGTTAAATAAAGAGCAGTTTTCGAGTGGAATGCGGTCTATTATTGATCCTAATAGTTTGATGAATAAAGGGTTGAGTGGATATGTGCTTATTGGCTTTCCTGGAAATTTTGTGGAGATAACTTTGTGAATGGGCGCGGTTATTGTAGAATACAGTATTGTTTAATAAAAAGCAGAGCCCAGCATCATGCTGGGCGTCACGCTGGATGAAAGGAGTTTTTATGAAGAAAACCATAGGAAAGAAAATCGAGATCATTAAGGAAGATCCTGTGGCCAAGGCTTTGATGGGATCGCGGTACCGGATGAAGGTGAAGGTTTCCAAAAAGGTCTATCGCAGGACGGAACAGAAACGCGTCATACTGAAAGACGAGAACGGTCCCATGAGGTCATCGGTGGTCCTCTTCGGTGGGTTGATGGGATCGTTCTCTGCTAGGCGCAGGGCCAATATTGCTGGAGCATGAGGGCGTGATTGTAAGTTTACTTTCGCTCCCTTGACGGGAAGTGGCAACTGGCTTACCGTTGATGGCTTTCGATGATCTCCGTGCACAATTCTAAAGTTTTTAAATTTGCACCGGGCTTTGCCCGGTCAGCGGCGATTCGCCGCAAAAGATTGGGAATCGCATGTTTGATTATCTGGATAGCAGATTGAAGCCTCTGGAAAGTAAAGTGCTGGCGGAGGAGCGCCTGTCTTTTGAGGATGGGGTCATCCTGTTCGAAACTCCGGATCTTCTGGGGGTGGGGCATTTGGCCAATCTACGCCGGGAGCAATTGAACGGGAACAACGCTTATTTTATCCATAACCGGCATATCAACCCCACGAATATCTGCATTCATAGTTGCCAGTTCTGCGCCTTTGGGGTCAAAGCCGATGCGCCCAACGCCTACGAAAAATCACTGGAAGAAATTTTTGAAGATGCGGGAGCGTACCGGGGAGGGGAGGTCAGCGAGTTCCATATTGTTGGCGGGCTCCATCCGGATTGGCCGTATCAAATTTATCTCGATATGGTGCAGGGGTTGAAGGACCGGTTTCCGGCGGTTCATATTCAGGCGTTCACCGCAGTGGAGTTGCATTACCTGGCCGAACTGGCGGGCAAGCCGTTGCGTGAAACTTTGCTGGAGTTAAGAGAGGCCGGGTTAGGCTCCATTCCGGGAGGCGGGGCAGAAATCTTTGCCAGCCGATGCCGCAAGAAAATCTGTAACGACAAAATCACCGGGGAAGAATGGCTGGAGGTGCACGAAATCGCGCATGAGGTGGGACTGAAAAGCAACGCCACCATGTTGTACGGCCATCTGGAAACCATCGAAGAGCGCGTCGACCATTTGGTGCGTCTCCGGGAATTGCAGGACCGTACCGGCGGATTTGTCACGTTCATCCCGCTGTCGTTTCATCCTGAAAACACACCGCTGGAGTTTTTGCCTTCCACCAGCGGACAGTTGGATTTACGCGCACTGGCGGTTTCGCGTTTGATGCTGGACAACTTTCCACACGTGAAAGCGTTCTGGATTATGATCACCCCGAAAATCGCACAGTTGTCTCTTGCCATGGGAGTCGATGACATGGATGGTACGGTGGTGGAGGAGAAGATCATTCATGCCGCCGGAGCCTGCACCGATCAGATATTCCACAGGCAAACCATCGTGGATATGATCCGGGAAGCAGGCCGGACTCCCATGGAACGGGACACGTTGTACGAAACCCCGCAATTGGTTTAAAATCAGTAATTTTTTGGCATTCACTGCCAACTTCCTTTATAATTAAATTTTATGCGTCACTGTAAAAAGGGTGCTTTCGTTTGACTCTTTTGCTTGACAGTTCGTTCAATTGGTTCCTTAATCGGATATTGTCGGGTTGAAATTTTGATCGAACTGTACCGGAAAAGTAAGCGCTGTTTTAGTTTGATGAACCGCTGTAGTTGCCAGTGAATAAGGAAAGGGAATTATGGGTTACGAAACCAAAAAAGTGATGGTGGTAGATGACTCTTCAGTCATGCGCCAAATTATCAAAAACAATTTGAAGCAACTGGGTTTTGAGCATACGAATTTGCTGGATGCGGAAGATGGACAGCAGGCCTTGAAAAAGATCAGCGAGAATGGGGTGGATCTCGTGGTCTCAGACTGGAATATGCCGAAAATGAGTGGCATCGATCTTTTGAAAGCCGTTCGGGCCGATGGCGACTTGAAGGAACTCCCCTTTTTGATGGTGACCTCCGAAGCCGACCGGGAAAAAATCATGGAGGCGGTTCAGGCGGGTGTGAATCAGTATATTGTCAAACCCTTTAATGCTTCTCAATTGGAAGAAAAGATCAAGGAGATTTTCCCCGGCTGAATTCTTTTGTCTTTCTCCCTGAAGAGTTTGAGGCAAACTGAGTTCGTTGCTGTCAGGTTGTCTGTCATCCCACCTCATCATGGTATTCCGGTAATCCCTTATTATTTTCGCACGGTCAGAGTGGGTACTCGACCGGTTTGGCTTTTCTGAATAATTTCCTCAGCGATTTGATCCAGAGGCAGAATTTTGTCTGCCAACCTGCCCTTAATCACAAATCCAGGCATTCCCCAGATCACGCTCGTGGCCTCATCCTGAGCGATAACCTGTCCGCCGCGATCCTGGATGTGCTGACACCCATCGGCTCCGTCGTGTCCCATTCCGGTCAAAACAACCGCCAGAGCGTTTCGTCCGAAAACTTTGGCCACCGAGCGGAACAGAACATCGACTGACGGTCGACAGGAATTTTCGTGAGGTTTCTGGTTGATGAGGGCGACCACGTCATCTTTATGATGTTCGACCACCAGATGGTAATCACCGGGAGCAATGTAGACGTGACCGGGTTGAAGAACACTGCCGCTTGTGCATTCCTGGACGGTCACCGTCGCCTGCGAGTTCAGCCGGTCGGCGAGAAGTTTAGTGAAATAGGGTGGCATATGCTGAACGATTACGATGGGCACCGGAAAATTGGATGGAAAGGAAGGCATCAAGGACGCCAAAGCACTCGGCCCACCTGTGGATACGCCGATCGCTACCACGTCGACACGGTGGAGCGACTTAAGCCCTTTCGTGTACTTCGGGTCTATGGATTGGGTGACGGCCGGTTTGGGTTTGGGGAGATTGGTGGGTATATCCAGCCCTGCAGATTCGCTACACAGCGCTTTGATTTTTAGAATCAGTTCATTTTTTATGAGTTCAATGCCCTGATCCAGGCCGGTGACCGTTGAAGGTTTGGTCACGTAATCGGTCGCCCCTTTGGCAAGAGCATCCAGCGTGGCGGTGGCTCCGCTCTGGGTCAGGGTGCTGAACATGATGACCGGAAGATCAGGCCACTCCCCCCGGATCTTCTCCAGAGTCTCCAGTCCGTTCATTTCAGGCATTTCGATATCCAGAGAAATGATGTCGGGCTTGACCAAGGGGATTTTCTTGAGACAGATACTCCCATTGGCCGCTGTTCCCACCACCTCAATGGCAGGATCCTGATTCATGGTGTCGGAAAGCATTTTTCGGACAACGACGGAATCATCAGCGATGAGGACTTTGATTTTCGGCATATTTTTTGGGGTTTTCAGCCGGTTAATTGGATGTGAAATTCAAGGACTCTATATAAATGAGTGAGGACGCCGGAGGTGCGCCAACCGAATGACCTTTATCAAGAGTAACGGAAAATACCCGGCACCTCCAGTAAATAGAGTGTTCAATGAGCTGGAGTCCTCCATTGTTTTAGAAATCCTTTGCATTCCCCGCAGTTAAAATAAAAAAGCTTAAAAGAAAAGAAGTTATAAAAATATTAGTCAAAAAAGGTAGGTATTCGGTCGATGCTTTGAGAAATTCTGCTTCATTTTCTGGCAGAGGTTAAGGGTATTACTTCTTTATTAAGCATTCCTGTGAAATTTACCAGGCGTCCCCACCCGTTTCTGTTTCCGCTAAAACCTCTTTATTTAGAGCGATATTCGCTGTTTGCAGGTTGAATTTTCAAAATGGCACGGGAATTGTATTAGCGGGAATTGTATTAGTAAGAGGCTTATGGGATGAGTTGCGAATGCTCAACCCGCTGAACGGTTAAAATTTGGATTTGGGGTTCTAATGAATAAAGTTGAAATACTAAAAGCTGAAAAAAATGTTTTGGACGTTAAGAACGATATCGCCCGTTTTGCCCGCGAAGGGTGGGAATCGATTTCTGAGGATGATGTTCAAAGGCTCAAATGGTATGGGTTGTTTTTAAGAAAACCCACTCCCGGATTTTTCATGCTCCGGGTTCGCATACCGAACGGGTTCGCGACCGCGGATCAGTTGCGGGCGCTATCGCTGATATCACAGCATTATGGAAATGGAGTTATTGATATCACCACACGCCAACAGTTTCAAATCCGGCATTTGCGTATTGAAAATATTGCCGCGGTTTTTGACGCCCTGGATTCGGTGGATTTAACCTCTCTGCAAACCGGAATCGATAACGTGCGGAACATCATGGGATGCCCCGTAGCGGGATTGCATCCCAGGGAAATTATCGATGCCTCGCCCTGGGTCCGGGCCTTGAATCAGCATATCCTGAACAATCCGGAGTTTGTGAATCTTCCAAGAAAATTCAATGTCGCCATCACCGGGTGTCCCGACAACTGCCTTCATACGGAAACTCAAGATCTGGCGTTGATTCCTGCCGTCAGAACGATTGCGGGAAGGGAACACATCGGCTTTAACATTCTGGCCGGGGGAAAACTGGGTTCCGGGGGATACCGGATTGCCAGCCCGCTGGATATATTCGTGCTTCCCGAAGAAGTGGTTGAAGTGTGCGCGGAAATTATTCTGTTGTTTCGCGACCACGGGTCCCGCGAATCCCGCACTCAAAACCGTCTGGCCTTTCTTTTGGATGAATGGGGGGAAGATCGGTTTCGAGAGGAACTGGTCTTGCGTTTGAAGCGTCCGCTGGAAAAAGCCGGTCAGGATAAACGGCTTAACGAAATTAAAGACCACATGGGGATTTTCAGGCAAAAAGGCGCCACCATGAATTTTGTAGGATTGAAAGTGATCGTCGGACGCATCCAGGCAACGGAACTGTACCAAGTGGCGGACCTGGCCGAAAAATATGGAAAGGGAGAAATCCGAATTTCTCCTCATCAGGCACTGATCATTCCCCATGTGAAGGATAATGTCCTCGGTGATCTGCTGGAAGAATCCACATTGAAGAATTTGTTGTATGCTCCCTCGGCGATACAAAAAAATCTGGTCAGTTGTGTGGGAAAAGATTATTGCCACCTGGCGGCCATTGAAACCAAGGGACAGGCGGTGGAAGTCGCCCGTCAGGTGGAAGATAAACTTGACCTGGAAAAGGTGGGGCCGATTTCGATGCACTGGTCGGGGTGTCCCGCTGGATGCGGCAATCATTTGGTGGCGGATATCGGGTTCCTGGGAAAAAAGGCGAAAGTCGGCAACGACATTGTCGACGCAGTGGATATTTTTGTCGGCGGTCGGGCCGGGCCGCATCCCAAGCAGGCGGTTAAAATTCTCGAAAATGTACCCTGTGATCAGCTCCCGCAGGTTTTGGAGAATATCATTCCGTACCATACAAGAACGAAAATGCATCCCATCCGAAAAAAACGAGACGCGAACAAAACTTTGAAGACGGGAAAGCCGATCACGCGCAGTCAACAATCCTTATCATCTAAATCATCCCTGATGTGTGTTTGACACAGACCCATTTCCGGAGACAACCGAGAGGACTTATGTTTGGAGAAGAAATAAATAAGATTACCGAAACAGCTGAAAATAAAATGCGCTACATGCAATCCTCGCCTGCGGGTTATTTGGTGTTATCGGCCCTGGCCGGTATTTATGTCGGGTTTGGAATCATCCTCATTTTTTCCATCGGCGGACCCATCCATGCCGGTGCCGGACCCTTTCTGAAACTGGTGATGGGCGCCAGTTTTGGCATTGCGTTGAGCCTGGTCATTTTCGCCGGATCGGAATTGTTTACCGGCAACAATATGATTCTGGTTATCGGAAGATTACAGAAGAAAACGTCCTCCGGAATGCTGATGAAATCATGGCTCCTGTGTTATCTGGGAAATTTGATCGGCTCGGTTCTGCTGGCCTGGCTCATGTTTCATGCGGACAGTCTGGCAGAATCCTCGAAAAACCTGGTTTTGCAGGTCAGCTCCATGAAAATGAATGCCGGCGCCAAGGAGTTGTTCATCCGGGGAATATTATGCAACTGGCTGGTGTGCCTAGCGGTGTGGCTGGCCGTGAAGATTAAAAGTGAAACCGCAAAGCTCATCATGATTTTCTGGTGCCTGTTCGCGTTTATCAGCAGCGGGTTCGAACATTGCGTGGCCAATATGACCTTGCTGAGCTTGGGCTTACTGCTTCCTCATGGGGCGGAGATTTCCATGGCCGGGTTCGGCTACAATCTGACCTGGGTCACATTGGGGAATATCGTCGGCGGCGCCCTGTTTGTCGGCATGGCCTATTGGTTCGCGGCTTCAAAAAATATAAAATCCGTATCCGTAAAAAACGGCAATGGCGAGTATTCAAAGATTGAAACAATACCTCAGGGAGAAGTTGGGGAGGTGTCCGAGGGAATAACCGCATCCACAATCAGCGGCAGGTGATCCAAGGCGACACGGATGACCGGAGAATAGCTGGGGTTGGTTGCCTCCGGCAATATGCTACTCGGAATGATCCGCATCGATAAAGCGGACCGTTGGTTGCATCTGGGACTGGAATTTGAAATATTATTACCTGGAATTTTGCTTCGGTCCACCCAACGGAGTACTCATGCCTGATGACGGAATGACTACAGGGCTTGCAAAGATTCGCGTTAAACGCGCCTATGAGCCACCTTCTCCAAGCGATGGTTATCGCATACTCGTGGATCGTTTGTGGCCCCGTGGTCTTACCAAAGAGCGTCTGCAATTAAAGTTATGGAATAAAGATATTGGTCCTTCCCACGAACTTCGCCGCTGGTTCGGGCACGATCCTCAGAAATGGCGCGAGTTCAAAAAAAGATATTTCGTCGAGCTGGATGCCAATCCCACTGCTGTCGAAACCGTGCTATCGTGTTTGCAGAAAGAACCCGTGGTAACGTTTGTATTCGGGTCCAAAGAAGAGAAGCTCAACAACGCTGTCGCCCTCCAAACTTATTTCGAATCCATCCAATGATGTTTTCTGTGTATCCCACAATCCAAGCGTAATATTTTCCTTAAATTCAGCCTTTCTAGAAGCATGTCCCTGGTTTCGGATCATAAATGAATGGTTTTCTTAAGGGGTTCCATTAATATAAGATAGATAAGGTTTATTTGAGGAGCGCCATGAAGAAAACACTCACAGTGGGTGGTATCGATTTCTCCAGGAAATACGTTTGTATGGAATGCGGTTGCCAGCATGACCCCATTGATGCCAAGCGTGGATTGTTGGTGATTGAGATTTTCATGTGGCTTCTGTATATTCTTCCCGGAGTCATCTATTCCATTTGGCGGCGGGTGCGCACACAACAGGTTTGCTCGAAATGCCGGAATCCTTCGGTCGTGTTGACATCTTCTTCCCGGGCCATGGGAATGATGCGACTGATGAAAGCCTTTTCCCGGCCTCTAATGACGAACTCAAAAAATCCAAAACCCAATTCACCCCAAAAGCCGGCTCCCGGAGAGCAGAATCCATCTCAAAAGCCAAAATCCGGGAAAAAGGATTTGAATCAAATTTTGAAATCTACTAATCGCCGGGGACTGAAACCCAAAGGTCAGCAGGGACTTATTAATTTTAAATCTCCGGGCCAAGACCAGTAACCGGACACGATGCAAAGCTTTTCTGAGCCCACCTATGGATTCATCGACGAAAGATTTGAGTGGCAAAGAGCTCATTAGGAAAGATTTCACTGGGCAAAATCTGGTTGAGTTTGATTTCAGTGAAGCCGATCTCACCGAAGCGACTCTGAACGAGGCCGATTGTTCCCGCGCCGTATTTTACCGGGCGCGTCTCCGGGAGGCACAAGCCTCCAAAACCCGTTTCCATGAAGCCAACTTGGAGGAAGCCAATCTCAGCAATGCCTTGTTTCAGGAAGCGGATTTTACTTCGGTCGATTTGGAGGGAGCGGATTTGCGGGGAGCCGATTTCACCCGAGCCGACCTCAGCAATGCCAATATGACAGGTGTCTACATGAACGAGGCCACGTTCGTTGACGCGCGCTTGATCGAGGTTGATCTGAAAGCCGGAGACCTGCGTCAAGCGAACCTGTCGGGCGCCAATTTAACCCGAGCGGATTTGCGGTACTCAAATCTGGAAGGGGCCGACCTCAGCGGTGCCAAATTGCATGAGGCCGATCTTACCGGGGCGAACCTTTCGCGAGCCAAATTGAAGCAGGCGGATCTCTTAAACGCCGATTTCAGTGAATGCAAAATCATTGGGGCGGATTTCTCGGATGCCATTCATCTCGACTGTTCGCAGATTGAAACCACCCTATTTAAAAAAGACAGCGTAACCTTTCCGAACTCCGTCCAGATTACCTGGTTGTCTGAAACCGAATACGAATGTCGATGCACAACCGAATAAATAGAGAGGTCTTTTTAAGTTCCTATCCGTCAAGCAAGAGCCTGACAATTCTTTTTATTTTCTTTGGTTTATTTTTAGGGGTCAGTCCGGCCATTCACGCCGCCCCATCGGTGAAAAAAATAACGGTCCATACCGTTTCCTATGCGAAGGGAACTTCTGCCGAATCACATCGGCTCACCAAGGATGCCGACAACGGCATTGTCAGTTTCTTTGACGCTCAAAACCGTCTGGTTCAGGAGCGGTACTCTTATAAAACCAAGGACCAATGCAACGTCAGGATTATCCTTGCGAAGCCGCGGGTGCATCTCATCAATTGTCCCCGTCCCCGGGGCGCGCGGTTGGAGGGATTGGATTCTTTGGGGCAACCCCAATGGTCCTATGAAATCCGTGGCGCAAAGAAGGTGCGTCAGGAAGAAGTGTTTGGTGGATCAAGAGAGGGAATCGTTCTGAGCGGACTAAAAGTCATCGACCCTGAAACCGGCAAGGTGATCCTGAAGCCTCCAGTGAAGAGCTCTTTCAAGCCGCGATTAACAGTAACGCGTTCCATTCTGTATGTCCCTTCCAGCAAGACATTTTATTATTACGACGCAGAGGTTTCTCTTTTCAGTAAAAAGGGAGGGCTGTTCCGGATTCGTCCTCCCTATCACTATCAAAAAAAGGAGAACCTGCTCTCGTTAAAGTGGGGTCTATTGGGCCATGCCTCGGTCAAAGCCATGGCCTTGAGCCGGGATAAAAAATATCTTTTTCTGGGTAAACGCTGGGACACGCGCGGCGCTGGGTGGGTGGAGTTTGCTGTGTTCGATATTGAAGAGGCCAAGGAAATATTTTCGGATAGGCCGGAAGAATCCTGTGTTTGCCACAACTTAAAAATAACGGTTGGCGGGAAGGGCAGGGTGGCTTTCAGTTATGACCAAACTGCTGTCACCCAGGCGGTGGTGTATCAAGTTGACGATTCCCCGCTAAAAGAAAAACTGCCGTGAAATCCAGGTTTTGCAGTGGTGCCACTGCCCGTCTTGTTGCTGAAATACTTTCACATAAAAATCCTTGTCCTGGCGTTCGATGTAATGGTATTTGGCGGCTTCCTGCTCTCCATTCTCAATAGGCCTGCAGACCGGGTGAAGCATGAATGCCAAACCTCCCAGGGTTCCCGCGATCAGCAAGCCCAGAGCCACCCATTGCTTTTTCCGGGCCAGAAAAACCGCGCCGAAAAACCACAGAAGGACTAAAAGTCCGAGTAGTGAGAAAATAATGGGCATAAATTTCTAAATCCGAAAAAGTAATTGAAAGCGTATTCTATTTCTTCCAGGTACCCTTTTAATAACCCTTCTATAGAAGACATTGTGGCAAGGTTCTGGTGGACGAATCCGTATGCCTCTGCGATACTAATAATACGCTTTCCAGCTTGATTATGTGGGTGGTATGGGCTCAACGCCTGTTCTTACCCAACGAGGGTCCTTCGAATTGCCCGCGGCCCACTTAAATTTAACAAATAAAAGGCTTCCAGTCGAAAAATTCAGGCTTATTTGACTAAAGAATTAATGGAAAAATTCAAAAAACTTGTTATCCTGAAGTAACACTATTCCTTTTTTAACAATAGCTTGGAGTCTACCCAATTATGCCAGGAGCCCCTGTAAAATCGTCCCAACGTCCGAAGTTGATGATTCGCCGTGGGAGAAAAGTGACAGAGGGTGTCGAGATTCAAGCCGTATTTGCTGATATCAGGAGCGGCCAGTTGAAGCCAAAACACGAGTTCAGCATGGACGGTGTTAACTGGCGGCGGTTGGACAGCCATCCTCAATTAGCCCGAGTTTTTGCTTCGGCACCTAAACCCGAGCGTAAAAAGAAAGGCCCGTTGGTTTTTCTTTTCCTGATCATTCTGGTAGTGGTCGTAGCCGCGGCATACTTTCATCCCTACCTGGCTTTTTATAATGTTCAAACTGCAGTGGACAGCCGAAATATTGAGAAGCTGTCTCAATGGGTCGATTACGCCGATTTGCACCAGGACGTGAAGAGTCAATTGGATGTTCAATGGGGCGAAGTTTCCGCTGCCAAAATCAGTAAGACTCCCTATGCCAAGAGGGCGGATCCTATAGGCCGGGCACAGGTGGATAGAATGGCTAACGCCCTGGTGACTCCAGAAGCGGTGATGGGTTTTGCAAAAGGGAAAACCGATCTGATCGGTTCCTGGGCCCGTAGAAGCTCTAAAACTCCGGCGGCTGGGGACCCTAAGGACTTGTTTGCTGACCTGGGGTTCGATATGGAATCCGTGAACAAAGTGCTGGATGGCGTGAAGGACGTGTTGGCTCAGGGTGAACTCCGTTATGCCGGTTTCAACTCATTCGTTGCGACGATCAAGGAGGATAACGGAGAGAGTCTTGATTTCATGTATGAGCGGAAAGGAATAGATTGGAAGTTGAGCAGGATAACCCTGCCTGTGAAACGCGTCCGTCCCCCTCTCAATGATATTGCACAGTCCGCCCTCAAGAAAGGCAGGGCTCAGGCCGAGGCCGTTAACAAAAATAAGAAAGATAAGAAGGATAAAAAGAACCAAGCCCAGGTAGCGAAACTCGATAATAAGAAGAAAGCCTATATGGCAAACCTGGAGCTAAGAAGTCTGACGGTAGGTAAGGGAAAGAAGTATCTCTTTAACAGTCCCAACCCGGGACTGTTTGCTACCTTGAAGAATAAAGGCAACCGGACCCTGAACGAAGTGGAAGTCACCGTTTACTTTTATAACCGGAAGGGAGCCATTGTCAGTGAAAAGAAACTGTACCCGGTATCGGTCTCCAAGTATCGCGCTGGACGCGATAACGATCCCTTAAAACCCCAAAAGGCAAAGAAGATCGGATACCTTGTCAAAGAGTTCGCTCCACCCTCATGGGGCGGAAAGGTGCAAATGAGGGTCACTGACATCATAGTCAAGAAATAAAGTTAGCCCTCTTTCAATTTTGGTACAATATCCCCTAATCAAGTCATACAGATTCTTCCGACTGTTTTTCGTTGGTGCGAAAGGAATTAAATGAGTTTGACGGAACGAAAAATTAAATATTTGGAACCTGGTAAGAGCCGCCAGATTGTTTGGGATAATGGCGGATTTGGTGTCCAGGTGACTCCAGAGGGAGAAAAAAGTTTTGTTCTGGAATATCGCTTCAATGAGATGACCAAACTGATTACTCTCGGAATCTACCCGGATATGGACCTTGATACGGCGAGACGGCAGGCGCTGTTGGCTATGGCAATGGTTATGGAAGGTAAGGATCCCGAGAAGGGACTTCCGGCGCCGAAAAAAAGCAAAGCCAAAGCCGATGCTCCTGTAAGCCAAACGCCGACTTTCGATCAAATTAGGGAAAAAGCTTCTGAGAAACTGGGCCAATTTAAAGGGAAAGCCTCCGAACAGTTCGACAAGATCAAGGCTTCGGAGACACTGGACAAATTCAAAGTGAAGGCGGCTGCGAAACTGGATGAAATCAAGCAACGGGTTGAGAAAAAGATAACACACCCCCAGGTACAATCAAAACCGGCGGCGAATAAGATAATACCGCTTGATAAAAAAGCGAGAATCCCGCAAAAGAAAGCTAAAGCCCCGGCCAAAAAAGCAGAACCGGCGGCTCTGAAGGATACGTTTGGACGTATTCTCGATAAAAGCGAGCTTAAAACGTTGTGGTCCGGTCTACAAAACTCGGACATGCCTCCCACAAATCAACTGGCTATAAAGTTGTTAATCATTACCGCGCAAAGATACGACGAGGTGATTCCTGCCCGGTGGGCGGACTTTGACATGGTGTCTAAATGGTGGACCATCCCGGAATCTTTCACCAAAAACGGGAAAAAGCATAAGGTCCCGCTAACCAATCTGGCCTCGGATCTTTTGAGAAAGATTAAGGAGTTGTCGGGAATGTCTGGAGTTTTATTCCCTGTGCCCGGAGGTGTAACCCCCATAGATTCCAAGGCACTGACTGAGGATATTCAGCGGGCTCAAGTCCGGTTTGGATTGAAACCGTTTACTCTGCAGGATTTGCAGGATAGCGCGGTGTGTCAGATGCTCGATAACGGCATCCCGGAGGCCACCTTGTATAAATTGCTGAATGAAGACGAGCCGACAGTGTTTGGACAGGAAGGCGGGAAAGTTACTGACTCCGATTTGCGGAAGGCTCTTGAGAAACTGGAGAGACAATTGCCCAAAAGTTATTAAGAACAAACCTAGTCTATAAAAATAAAAAAAGGATCTGCAGGAAACCCTGTGGATCCTTTTTCTATAGGGATGGGTAATTAGAGGAATCTAGTGTTGGTTTTTACAGATGGCCGCTGGTTTTGACCTGGAAGCCTTCGACTTTGTCGAGCAGGAGTTGCTTGAGCTCCATCATTTTGGCCGCCTCGAGCAAGGCAGCTTTACCCTCATCTTTGATTTTGTTGAGACGCATATCGAGACGCGCCAGGTTGGTGAACAATGGCAGAAATTTGGCCATGTATTTCGCGCCTTCGTCGGTGATGTTGTTGTCGGATAAAGTCAAACTGGTGAGACTGAGCAGATTGTCCGATACGGCCAGATACTTCACCCCCTCATTGCCGATGCTGTTGTAAAACAGGTTGAGCGATTTGAGGTTGACCAAATACTTTGACTGGGCTATGTATTTCACACCCTTGGCGCCCATCATGTTGGTGCCCAGTTCCAGCGTTTGCAAATCCTCCAGAAAATCCATGTTGGCAATGTCCTTCGAGCCGTATTCTTTGAGATACGCAGCAGTCAGGTCAAGAGTTTTGCCGTCCTTGCTGAGCTCGGACTTGACCAAGGCCACCGATTCCTCGAATCCTCGGTTTTGGCCTCTGGCTTCTTTGTTTAATGACATATCCATAATAAATCAACATCCTCCATACACAAATCATGTGCTTCACCCCGGTCCATTAGGGAACCTGTGGGCGGGGCATAGCCCTGTTTCTATTGATACCCGATCATACCTCTAAACCACCCAAAAGCTCAAGGAAAACCCAATTTTGGGCAACCGGAGCCTGCGAAATTTTGCAGGTGGGAAGCCTATTTTTTGATTTCCCCGGCCATTCTCTGCTATGATATCGCTGGTATTGTAACCCGAACAGTTCGAAAGTCAGGAGTTTTTTCATGTCAGATATAACCCAGTCCGAGCTGGAAGTAAGCCTCGGCAACAACGTCATCGTGACCCAAATGACCCAGGCCGTCAACTGGGCGAGGAAATATTCCTTCTTTATATATCCCTTCATCACCGCTTGTTGCGGAATGGAGTTCATGTCAGCCGCCGGTCCACGTTACGATTTGGATCGGTTCGGTGCGGCGTTTCCGCGGTTTTCTCCACGTCAAGCGGATCTATTGATGGTGGTGGGGACGATCAGTCACAAACAGGCCCCGATTCTGGTCAAAGTGTACAACCAGATGGCGGAGCCGAAATGGGTGGTGGCGTACGGAGTCTGCACGGTTTCCGGCGGGTTCTACGACAACTACGCCACAGTCATGGGCATCGACACCTTGATTCCTGTCGACGTTTATATTCCCGGATGCCCGCCGCGTCCGGAAATGGTGATCGATGGGTTGATGAAATTGCAAGACAAGGTCCAGCAGGAAACTCTGGCAGACCACGTCAAAGGTCCGGCACCGGTCACCCCACCCGAACGACTGGTCAACATTTAAGTTTTTTCGCTTGGGAGGAATGGTGTTGCCCCATTCCTGGGACGACCAGCGTGACGCTGGACCCGATTTGGCTTGGGCGGAATGGCGGGTTGCACCGTTATCTTCGCAGACCTAAGGTTTTTAAATTACCTGCGGAGGTTCTCCGCCGATTAATCGAGCAACTACAAAACAAAAAAATTGAGAACTCTCCGCTTTGGAATAAGCAGAGAGTTCTTTTTTTATGGCCGCGACTCAGGTGCCGGCGCCACTCCTGCCAGATTTGAAGGTGGTCGAATCCCTTCTTTAAAAAAATAATTTTCTACAATTCCGGTTCTTTCGTCCACCAATAACCATAGTTTGTCAAACCTCGTATCAATTTCGTCATACGTGGCCAAGAGTAAAAAATACATCAGATTCCTGCTTTCCGAAAAGTAAAAGTAATACACCCGATGGTATTTTGTAAACTCAACTTCCGAAGCAAATAAGTCAAAAAAGGTATCCGATTCCACTACGGTGGACTTTCGGGGTACCCGGTACTCTTTGTCCGGGACGCTGGCTTTAGGGATCATCACTATTTCACCGCGGGCGGAGATGGCCATGGGAACCCCGAACCACTCCAACGCGTCCCTTTTGCGGGTCTTTCCCGGTTGGATTTGAGCCACCCGGGCCGTTTTTATTTCCGTGCCGCTGTATTTAAAAAGAGTGAGACAGCCCGGCATAAAACATAAGGAGAGCCCCAACAGAATTCCTGCTATCCATAGCCGCATTTTTATTCTTCCTCCCATTCCAGAAAGACATAATCTTCCACCCGCCCCGTTTTGCGGTTTACCAAGACCCACAGTTCGCTAAACTGCAAATCGCCTGCAGTCACGGGGAGACTTAATAGTATGCTTACTAAGGGAATGGAAATTCCGTTTATCTTTTCTTTCTCATTAAAATAGTAATAAACGACATGATGTTCAGAAATGGGATGTCTTTCCAAAAAATATTTAAAAAAAACCTTGGCATCGACTTTCCGCATTTTCCCCGGGTCAGTTTCCAAAGAAGGGAGCGATACCACGCCATCTTTCCTGGCCAGAATTCCTGGAGGACCCAACCATTCGAGAATATCCTTCCGGGTGGTTTTCCCCGACTCAATATTTTTTATCAGTCCTTTTTCAAGTGTCTGGTCGTGCTTAACCGAACCCCAAATACATCCCCCAATCGGGAACAGGATAACCAATGCCAGGACACCCAGCTTATTGAATTGAGATTTATATATCATTAGAGCCCTTATTCTTGTTGGACGGCACACTTCCCGGTAAAGGGTCAATCCGTTTTCCATCCGCGAGACTTTTGAGAACTTTAAGGAAATCCCTGCCTGCCGCATCGGTAGCCAGTTTTACGTATTCCTGAAAATTATCCCAAAGAAAAACTACGGACGGATAACCTATGGTGTGCGTTGCAATTTTTTCGCCGGTTGTAACGTCTATAAGCTGGATTAAAATTTTAACGGGAGATTTCGCTCTCTTCTCGGTTTCAACATCTCCCATAAACACCGCATCCGCTTCCAGAAGCCGGGCGGCCTGCCGGGCCTGTTCGATGGAAAATCCATTTTCCGGGACATTCATTCCTTTGTTGGCTATCTCGATTTCCGCTAAAGTGGGGGTTACAATTGAATAACGCGGTTGCTTTTGAAGGTAAAACGAAAACCATTCGGCAGAGGTCCTTCGGAATTTTTTATTGCCGGAAAAGGGTAGAACTACAATTTTTTTCCAGGAAGAAGGGGTAAAACTTTCATTAAGATCAAAGCGTTTGACCGTGACTCCCGGCTTGCTGCAACCGGAAAGAACGAAAAGGAATGCCAAAAATATATTCAAATGGATTTTGCCCTGCACTCAAATCTCCTCTTTAATGTTCTTTACATTGTAATTTATGGGATTGGAAAAGTCTTTAGCTTATTGCAAAACGGCGAGTTCTTTTTTGATGGTTGCCATCCAGGCGCGGGCGGCTTCTTTTTCTACCGGGGTGATGCCGGGAAGTTGGATCATGGTTTCAATACCTGTCACCTTTTGATTGACGTAATCCGTCAGGGCCTGTGGGTTGTCGATGGCGAGGCGTATCGTACCTTTGTCATCCAGAAATCTTTTCTTCAGATAATGAAAGTACAGAGCGAGATGCTGGGCCGGGTCCTTCGGTCCCTTGCCGTATTGCAGATGCATCAGCGCTTCTTTACGGCGGTCGATGATGTACCCGAGCCGCGTGTTATCGTCTTTATTGAATTGCAGATCGAACACGTCAAACACCCAGGCTTTCGTTTCGGCACTTACGGTCAACTCCGGCAGAGGCAGGTGTTTCACTGCGGCGATTTCCAGCAATAAGGATCGTACACCGGTTCGTTCGCTCCAGTAGGCCGATTGCAAGGGGATCTGGCGGTTCAACCGGCTGACTTCTAGAAGAAGCGGTTCCATTTTAGCGATGGCTTGCGACAATCTCTGCAATGTGGTCTCATCAAACTCTTCGAGAAACCATTGTGTCTCACGCGGCACACTCGATTTCTCCCGGATGTTCCTTTTAAAATATGCGTTCAGAATCTGGTCCATGTCCGGGATGAAAAACGCTTCCAATACTTTTGCAAAATAAGGAAAGTTTAAAATCAGGAACCGGGGATCGGATCGGATATTGAGCCCGTATGCTTCCAGTTCGTTGACGTGACCCAGAAACGCTTGTGTAAGATGCAATGTTTCGTGCAGGTGCGTCGCTTCGCCGTAGGCTTTAGTGTCGATCAGAATACTTCCGGGAGAGATGCGGATGGTATCGAACGTGGCGTGCGCCAATTGGCCGGGTTGGAGCAGGGCATCGGAATAGGGCTGAATGATGTACTGGCGGAGCGGGACCTTATTGCTTTCGGGGAGGGTTTTCTTGAGGCGGGCCAACACGCGCTTCATGCGTCCGGCTGCTTTTTGAATCAGTTGTTCCGGCTGGTGACATTTGCCACAGCCATAATTCTCAAATCCGGGAATGAGAAAAGCAGTGGTTCCGGTGCCTCCCACAGATTGCTCGACAACTATATTCTTTAGAGTTTCGCCAGTAATGAGGGGATCCTTTTTCGGCAAGTGCTGGGAGATCAGGGAATCGAGTTCGCCGAGTCCGATCCGGGGTTCAGCAAATACCCGATCCGGTCCGCCCATCCACAGGGCGGTTGTCAATGCGATCCAAGCCCCCAGTCCGGCTCCTGCCCGGAGGGGGAACGGGCTGACGGGTAACGGTGTGCAAGGCTCACGGGGCGCAATGCTGGATTTAGGTCCAGCGTTACGCTGGCCGGGCCCGCGCATCAACCCCCCTTGGCGGTGGATGGGGTTCGTATGATGTTGAGCCTCTGCCAGACGCTGACCACTTTGCGGCCGTTGCGGTCTTCCTTTTTGCCATCCCACACTGCGAAGGCGACCAACAGCGGTTCCTTTTTGTCAAAGACGGCGTCCCATTTTCCCGATACCGCAAACGTGCGGGTGAACACCACCGTCCACTCACCGTCTTTCCAAACACCCGTGCCCTCCACATTCTGGTACTCCCTCGGTTGAGGGGTGATGGTGCCGAACCCTTCGGAGTTGAGTTCTTCCACCGCATTTTGCTGCGTGGTGCCCAGTTTGGTGACAGGGTTGGACATTACGCCGCCGAAGATGAGTGCGTCCATATCGACCCCGCCGGTGGAATATTCGGAATCTTCCGAGGCCTCAAGCGTTTCTTCCAGGCCCGCCTTCCAGTGCCAGATGTTGACCGGTTTACCGCGGTTGCCCATTCCAAAAAACGGCTCGTTGTGGCCGTGCGTGTGCAGGGTGACAGCTCCCAGCGCCAACTGCACCGCCACGCCGTCGGTGAACACGTCGGACCGGCCCTCCATGAATCCGTCCTTGGTCGGGTCCTTCCACTTAAGACGGATGGCCAGGACCTCACCGTTGTTGACGGAGGCGACGTTAATGATCTCAATGGCCTCTCGCCGTGCCGACAAGGGACGCAGAATTAGGTTGGTGGATCGGGCTTTTTCCCAGACCGGGCTATCGGGATTGGTATCCAGCTCGTAGGGAACGCGGTAGGACATCACATCGGTTTCAAATTCCCCCTTCTGGAATCCTTTTCTGAAATTGGAACGGGTGAAATGCACCAGGGCCCAACGGTCTTTTTCCGGGAGATGAACGTAGGAACCCATCGGCGTGCCGTCCAACCCGGTGGAAATCGTCCGGAAAATGTCCTTCGGCTCATACCCGGCTTTGAAGTAATTGGGATTGGTGATGTCATGCACGAACACCGCGTGCTTCCAGGCATCCATCAACGATTCGGCGAGGCGTCCGTCGCCTTGGCCGGTGGCGCCATGACAATCAACACATTTATGCTTAGTAAATAACTTTTTACCTTGGGCGATCAATGCCTTGGAAGAGGGGATGGATTTGACTTTCAAGCTTTTCTTCGGAGCTTCTTTACGGAAGCGGTCGGAAAAACTTTTGATCAGGTTGACCAGCGCCCAGGTGTCTTGTGGTGAGAGAGCGTCGCCCCAAGCCGGCATCGAGGTTCCCGGTACGCCGCGGATAATGGTGCGGTACAAGTCTTCATCCCTGGGAAGCGTTCCCGTCGGGGTGGAGCGGAATTTGAAAATGCCTTTGCGGAAATCGCGCGGCCAGGGGTACAGGTAATCGGTCGCGGTACCGCCGCCATTGCCGTCGCGCCCGTGACAGTAAACGCACATATGAAGATAAATGTTGCGGCCCCGGTTTAACAAGGCCTGCGCTTTGGTTTTGGGTTTTTGCAGATTGCCCACGTCGTGCGCTCCGCGCTTCTGAAACGGGTCGGATCCCTTACCATGATCCATGTGCCCCATATCGTGCTGGCTGTGGTCCATGCCTTTGGCGGGAGGGTCCTGCATGTATTCGGAACTAGGAGCGGCTTCTTTGCCGAACTCGATCATGCCTTCGGGCTTGGCGGGGATTTTTTCAGGGTCATGCGTATGTTTTTCCTTGCCGTGAGAAAATACGGGATCGGGGGTACTCCATATCAGAACGAGGGCGGCCAATAACACCAAACCGGCGATGCCGCCTCCGAGGGAGAGTCTTATTTTCTTGTTCATTAAATACCTCGTTAGGGAGAGGGGTTTCCTGCTAGAACCCGTGAGGTTTTTATCGGGCTTTGCGGACCATTTTGACTCCCTGGTCCAGGTCACCCAAATCTTTTAGGTTCCAGTAATCTTCACGTTGACCCAAACCAAAGTACCAGGCGTTGTCGAGGTTGAGCTCGGTGCCGGTCCAAAGGTAATAACTGCCGCCCGAGGCAAACACCTCTGGAAGACCGATGGGATCGCCGTCCTTACTTTCAACCGGACGTTTGGAATCCCATAACTGTTGTAACTCGTCCAGAGTTGGCAAACGCCAGTCATTATATCCGGCAAATTTCCCGGCATTTTTACCGTTCACATATTCCAGGGCTTCGTACCAGTTCATCCCCTTTTTTCCGTCATGATAGGAATCTGTTTTCTGCCACATCAGGCCGGTGAGAGAATCCAAAACGGTTCCCTTGGGGTCAGCTGTGAACCGCGCCGATTCAGCCCAGGAGGGGGCCACAAGAATCCCTATCAATAATAAGGGGATTAGCCAAAAGCGCCTGAATTTATCTCGAACTCTCATAAGAAATAGATTATGGTTTGAACACTCATCTTATTATACTAATCGGCAGGCACCAAACCAATTTCTTTTTAACCGGGCATAATTCAAGAAAACCCTATGAAATTAACGGTTTTAGGCTCCGGCACCGCTGTTCCCGATCTGCAACGCAATTCTGCAGGCTATCTGCTGGAGGAGAACGACCATCGGTTTTTGATCGATTTCGGGTACGGCAATGTACATCAACTGCTGCGCTTGGGAATCACTTATCATGATATCGACCGGATATTCTTTACCCACCCCCATCCGGATCACATGTGCGATTTGATCCCCTTTTTGTTTGCGTCTAAATATCCGCTCAATCCCCGAACTCGGAACCTGCCGATCGTGGCGGGGCCGGGTTTCACTGAATATTTTGAGCGAATGATGGAGGCGTTCAACCATTGGCTGACCCCGGATTCCTATGAAGTGCAGATCACTGAACTGGATGAAGAAACACACGAATTCAATGGGCTGGAAGTGACCACCGGAAAAGTTCGGCATATTGAAATGAGCCGGGGATTTCGCTTTGCCAATGCTGAAGGAAAGACGGTGGCCTTTTCTGGAGATACCGATTACTGCGCCGGCATTGTGGAGCTGGGACGCGGGGCCGACCTGTTAATTCTGGAATGTTCCACCCCCGATGATATGAAGGTCGAGAAGCACCTGACCCCTCAACTGTGTGGAAGAATAGCGAGGGAGGCCGGGTGCCGCACTCTTTTACTATCCCACTTTTATCCCCCTTGCGAGATGTCCTCAGTGTTGGAGATCTGCCAACGGGAGTTTTCCGGGGAAATCATTCTCGCCGATGATTTGACCACTGTTGATTTTTAACGAGATACCCCTTTTCTACCCCCTTATCAGGCCTCAAAAATGTCATTTACTGACAGAATTTGTCTGTTCGCTCTTGCGTAATTATTTTTCTAAGATTCCGACAAATAAAAAAGACAGTTTTTTCTTATTTGTAAAGGATTCAAAATTCACTTGTTACCACCAGGGAGATGGGGGTAGAGCGGTTTCTGATTCAAAATCTCCCGGTTTTGGAATGGCAATTGCTTTAATTTAGATTAACAGAGAATGAAATAGTTAAAAGGCAACCGAGTGAAACAGACTTTAAAACTTAGTTTGCAGGCAGTAGTTTTGACAGGTCTCACTCTACCGACTTCAGCGTCGGCAGGGGTACTCAGCAAGTTGGAAGCCCAATGCCTGTGCCTCATGGAGCACGCTACTTTGGGGCAAGTCATCAGTTTAGGTGTGATGCTGACTCTGGTTACGGGAATCATGATGTTGAAGTGGATTTATCGAGACGAACTGGATCAAGCGGTTTTAAAAGAGAAGTCAGAAGCTGATCATTCAGCTATTCAGACTTTAAAGGAATTGAAAATCGGAGCACGGTTCTCCGATTGGAGTAATTTTCACCGGTTGGCCGGGCAGAAATAAGCGCCCACAAATTTAGCAGCATAAAGTTACCATCTCCCCCGATCCAGCTATTCGGGGATGCGGAATTCGAGCGCCGCAAATCCCTGAATAGCTGGCTCACCTTTTTCTACCAAAATACCTGAAACCTTGTCAGAAAATACGGATCTCTCGCATAGGCTTCCTAGTGAGCTTTGACCAGGAAACGTACAATAATTTGTTCAGTCTTGTACCAATTCCGTTCCAAATGTGGTGCAAAAGGAAGCAATGGATCGCATGCTGGAATATTCGAAAGAAATACCCGCTTTTTTGTACAACGACAATCTTTTATTTTTCAATTAGTTGAAATGTAGTTTAGATTTTTATAAGGAATGCCGATGAAATAATACACTTTGGAATATATATTGCTTATAAAAGAGTGTTGTATCCGAATAGTTTCATTCAGTTTTCAATGTTTTGCCAAGGACATTATGGGGGAACTGATTTTCCTTATTGGCAAGTTTTCCTCCAAGTAACTTGCCAGATTGGGTGCCGGAGTATGCGTTCAGCAGGCCGCATACTCCGGTTGCCTTTACTAGTAGATGTGCCTCGATCAAAGTGGTTTGCCATACTCCCCGATCAATCTTATAGACAACGTTTTTTAAATCCAATCTCCTGAAACATAGGCCAGAGAATTCACACCCACACGGGCGGGATTCATTCGCTCATCTTCCGTCTGCGGAAATTCAATTAAGTGACTGGACTTGTTTCTATTCTGACAATTTCTGTCAGCAATCGCATCGCACCTCTCCAAAGTTTTACCCCTGTTCAAATATCCCATAAAATTGACATTCACTCTTCATCGACGGGGCATAAAAAATACAAGAACTTATCTAACACACACCTTTACACCAAATGTAGTTATATATTTTTCAATGATTTAGGAACGTGACTTGCTTATAAAAGGATAGAATCGTTATAGCCCGATTTGAGGCTATGGAGGGTAAGTCATGAATGTTTTGTGGATAGGATTGAGTATATTTACTGTTATTTTAGTCACCTTCTTTATCGTGATGGCAATAACAAAAGGGGCTTCCTTTTTGTTCAAAAAAGGACATAGTGAGGGTCCATTGCGTTCGGAGTGGGTAGCCGCGCAGGTTTACTCGGGAGATGATTCGCTGCATCATCCTGATCTCAAAAAAATGGCCGAGTTGCAGGATGATGAGCTGGTAGGGGGAACAGAGAATATCTAACAACGGAGGCATCGTGAGCTTCCGTTGATATTGGAGGGAGGGAGAGGGCCTCCCTTCTTATATAATAGATGGTCGGGAATAAGGAGCCCCCGACCCAATGAATGATAGTGGTCACGCCGAATAAACCAAGGCGCTTGGCGCCTTCTTCCTGACTGTCTGGAAGGACGTAGCTACCAGCCTCCCTCCAGACGGTTGGGCCTCTTGTCCATTCCTTCCTAATTACGATCTAAAATATAATAGGGAACGTTTAAGGAGCAAAAATCCGTTAGTATCCATCCGGATTATTCCTCGTTCTTTTTCCGCTTTTGGTAAGCATCGACGATCACCGTCATCAGTTTGAACACCCCCAGAGAGATGAACATACCGAAAAGCAATTGCAGTAACGGCGGCAGTTCGTTGGCAAACCAGTTATAAAGTTCTTCCATCATTGATTGGTGGGGGTTGGCTCAGTCAAAGGACGCCTGAATGGCTTCGACGGCGGCGGATTGCAGATTGTCCCAACTTACTTCAGGTTTTTTAGTGACGGTAATGAAATCTGCCATCAGAAACACGCTGGCCACGCCTTCTAGGCCGAACAGCGCTTTCGCAACCGGCGATTCTTCCGCCGCTTCGGCATTGGCATAGGTTTTGTGGCCGGATTCAATGGCCGGTCGATCGATGGTAAACTTGAGGGCGTGCTCGTTGGGGCTGGTGCTCACTTGAACGTTTACGGCCATTCGGTTTTCTCCTCACAATTGAATAAACCCGTTCCTCACGGGTTTAAAACTTTACGATAACTAATAATTTAAGCCGGGCGAAAAATACCAAACGAACTGGTATAACCGTGCAAAAATGTGGTTTGTCCCACCGGTCCGATTTCGCCATTGCAGAAAAACCCGCCCAGCGGGATGTCTCCTATCTTGGTTCTGAACATGTCGGAGTCGTGGTTGGGTTGCCCGTACAGGTATTCACCCCGTCCCAGGCAGGAGAACAGCAGTGCCCCCTTGGCATCCCGCCAACCATCCTTACTCTGGTACCGGGACAACATCACCTTTAAATCTTCGGACGACATGACTTTGTCGCGTAGATGGAATTGCACCAACTGTCCTTCTCTCAGCGGTGCGCCAATCGTTAAGGAACCCGTTTCCTGGTCCACGCCCATCAGGTTGCGGATGAGGAAATCCCCCTGGCCCGGATCTTCTTTCATCGGGTCCATTTCGATTCCCAGAAAAAGGGAAGTTCGCAACAGTCCGCGGTCGTACTCGCTCAAGGATTCGACCATTGCCTCCAGCTTTTCCAATGGGAGTTGACCGTCGACTCCCAACAGTTGGTATTGGTCGCATTGGGTGATGTTCATCGGCTTGCCGATGGGCCGACAACCTTGGGCGACGATGGTATCCAAGTGAAGATTGCCGGAGAGCGCGACCCCGATCAAGCCTCCATTATAAATCTTATCGTCCAGGTACAACGCGTTTCCCCCCTGAGCCTGGGCGCCGCTGGCCAGACCGCCTATTTTCGCAGAACGGGAATAGGCGAAATCCATCCCCGCCAGAAACTCTTCCGCCCGGAACGAAAACGGGTCCGCTAATACGATGAAGTTTGGGTTCTTCGCCGCGTCTACCCCCAGCCATTTCTGCCACACCGAGGGCGCGGTATCCGGGTCGGGCAGATCCAGGGTGTCCGTCTGAATCGTCTGCAGTTCCACCCCGGGCAGGTGCGCTGCCGTCAAACTGAAGGCGGGTTTCTGCTCGATTTCCTTGCCGCCGCCGATAATGCCGCCGCCGGAACACCCCAACAGCAACCCGACCGGCATGCGGTCCCTCAACAACTGCGGGATTGCCCGGTACTGGGTGCGAAAATGCGGCGATACGAAAATGACGGTCAAGTCGGCATCTCTGCCGGCCAATTGCTGAGTCACACTCGCCACCGCTTCCTCCACACACGCTTCAATCGTGTCCTGGGTGGATATGCACGAAGCCCACTTCATCCATGTCTCCTATGGTTTAAATTTTGAATCCTGTGCATTAGATGCACTCAACCGGTACCGGATTGGCTTAATTCCGCCTCCAGGCCCAGAAATCCGAGCGCGGCTTCGGCATTCTCTGTGCCGTTCTTCACGCAATCGGGAATCCCGATTCCCTTGTAGGCCGATCCTGCCAAGTAAAGCCCTTTATAATCAGCCAGCTCTTTTTCGATCTCCGATACCAGCTGGGGATGGTGTACCCGGTATTGCACATTACCCTTTTTATATTGAAACACCTCGCAAAACAAGGGTTCTTCTTCAACGCCCATGATATCCCGCAATTCCTCACTCACCTGTTGTTTGATCGTCTGAGCATCCTGCTCGGCCAAGTGTTCATTGACCGCCCCGCCGACGAAGGCACGGAGCAGAACGCGGTCGTCCGGCGCGCGGCCGGGAAACTTCGACGACACCCAGGTGCAGGCGGTGATCTTCCGGTTTTCGATGTGCGGCACCACGAACCCGAATCCCCGCAAGGGATGCGCGAAGCGATTGCGGTCGAATCCCAGCACCACCGCTGCAGTGGAGACGTAGGGAATCTGGTTCAGTCGTGCGGTGATACCCGGTGCCCAGTCTGCCATCAACCGCGCCGTTAGGTTAGCCGGGGTAGACAGGATCACCGTGTCCGCTTCCAACTCTTCGCCCGATTTCAGCCGGACCTGCCAGCCTTTGCCATTTTTGCCGAGGGCATCCACCTGTGCGTTGTTACGGAACTGAATATCGGGTGACTGCTCGATCAACGTTTCCACGATTTCGCTCAACCCGTTTTTCATCGTCAGGAAAAACGAGAACGGTTTGTAGCCTTTTTGAGCTGGGGGAGAAGGCGCGGCGGCACGTTTTCGTTTCTGGGCCAGCATGCCGAGGACGAGTGAGCGGTATTTCTTCTCCACCTGCGCGAACATGGGAAAAGAGGCGTTGAGGCTCATCGCTTCCGGGTCGCTGGCGTAGATGCCGGACATTAATGGCTGTGCCATGCGCTCCAGAGCCTCGGTGCCCAGCCGCCGCCGCACGAACGAGGCCAGGCTTTCGTCCGAATTGCCGTGCCGCCTCGGGAGAAACAGGTCCAATCCCATGCGAATCTTGCCCGGCCAGCTGAACAGCCGCGTGGTGACAAACGGCATGAATTTGGTGGGCACCATCAGGCTCAACCCGTCTGGAATGGTGACCATTTTGTTGTTGAGGTAGACGAACGTTTTAGGATGGTCGGTCTTCGTGCCCATCAGGTGGCCGTCGATGCCGAGCTTCTTGCACAACTCAACCACCGCCGGTTTTTGGGAGATGAAAGAGTCCGGCCCGCGCTCTAGGATAAATCCGTCGCGGCGGATCGTGTGGATTTTACCGCCGAAGCGGTCCGATCCCTCCAGCACGGTGCAGGACACTTGAGCGTTGTGGCTGATTCCTTGCTGGATGCGGTACGCCGCCGCCAGCCCGGCAATGCCGCCGCCAATGATAATAACTTTCTTCATCCGCGCATTATGACAGGTTCCCGCACCTGCCGCAAACCTGGAAAACTCACCATAGAGGGCGCAGAAAAACCAGAAAATCAGACCGGATCACAGGATAAAATCAGAAAAACCCGGAACAGGGTGAATGGGAGAAGGTTGGGCCCCTCTTGTAAAGAGGGGCTGGGGGTGGTTGATAATCTCCCCCTTGTAAAGGGGGCCGGGGGGATTCTTCCTTCTGCTTTTGTATCTGCTCGATTTATCGAGCAGGGGATTGGGATGGGTTATAATAGATGTATTGATTTTCAGATCAAAAACCTGTTAAATATCCCGTTTCCAACCGATACGCCACCGTAGCTCAGTTGGTAGAGCAACTGATTCGTAATCAGTAGGTCAGCGGTTCGACTCCGCTCGGTGGCTCCAGTTTTCAAAAGCTTACAGCAGGAACTGAAAAATGAGCAAGGTTAGCGAGTACATGAGCACCACCCTCTATACCACCACCCCGGATCAATACGCCCATAAGGCCATCGATGAGATGTATAAGCACAAAGTGAACGCGCTTCTGGTGAAGGAAGATGAAGACTACGTCGGAATCTTCACCAAGACCGATTGGATGATCCTGGCGTTAAAAGGAGAGTGCGACATTAAATCCGTCAAGGTATCCGCCCTGATGACGGACATTAAAAGCCGCATTGATAAAAACCAGACGATTGCCCAAGCGAGCGCCCTCATCGAAAAAAGGAAAGTGCGTCATCTTCCTGTGACCGACAACGAAAAAATTGTGGGGATGTTTTCCGTCAAAGACATGGAACGCTATTATCTGGGCCTGCACAAGAAAACGGATTTTTAACAAAACGGTTTTAACGTTCTGTTATGACCCCTCCTGCTTTCTCCCTCCGTTCCTATTCATTTGATTCGTAATCAATAGGTCGGCAGTTCAATTCCGCTCAGTGGCTCCATTTAAGTTTTCTGAGGATTTAATCCTTGAAAAATGCTTCCAACAGTTTTTTGGCGTCGCCCTGAATGGGTTCTCCATCACCCAGGAGCAGATCATCAAAATTACAGGATTGAAGAATTTTTAAAGCCTCTTTGGCTTTATGAATGTCCTTGTATTTGTCCGGCGGCAGGAGGTTGAGCTTTCCCGGTATTTTTCCGATCAAAGCATCCCCTACAAACAGTTGTTTCTGCTCTTCCAGCAGGAAGGCCGATTCCCCCGGCGATTTCTGGTCTTTCAGATGAATCACTTTCAAGCCGCAAAATAACAGTTCATCGTCTTTGAACGTATGATCGGGAGTGAACTCCAATAAATCCTTGTCGTTTTCATGGATATAAATCGGGATATCGAACGTCTCTTTGAACTTGAGGCTGGCTCGGTCGTGGTGAACGTTGGTTAGCAGAATGGCTTTCAACGGACTGCCGGCATGGTCGGCTACCCGTTGCTTCAATTCACTCATGCCGTCATTGCTTAAATCGGGCGGATCGATAATGACCGATTCCTTCCGGTTGACCAGATAATAACCGTTGAAGTTCAACTGCTTTTCATCGGAGAACTCCGACCAACGAAACAGATTTGGATTCAATTCCTGTATAGAGGACATAGCGACTCCGTAAAAAAATAGTTATCCATAAAAGTTTTATTTCCCTAAGTTAATACTATTTTTCACGTGCGAATAAATAAGCAGGTAAAGCGCAGCTCAACCCAATAACAAGATTCAAGGCAATAAACAAATATGGTTTTGGGCCGTTTGACTCTTTGACTTGCTGAAACATGAAAAGCCAAAAAATAAATGATGTGAGCAAAAGATCTGCGCTGAACCCGCCTGCAGCTCCATTGACAAAGAGCGCAGAAATAAATGCGGGAATGTTAAGCCCCTCAACCTGAATAAACTGAAAGAAGAATAGGTAAGGAACAATAGCGCCAACAACAGATAGCAACAGATATATTTTTTTCATTCAATAACCTCCTGAATTCCAGCGGTTCCCCTGCTTCTCCATCACCTCTGATAATTCACTTCTTGGGCAGCCAGCCGGACATGGCACAGCGTTGGGCGAGCAGGGGCGTGAAACTTTCGATATCATTGGAAATATCGGTCATGAACTCTTCCGCCAGGGTTTGATCTTTAAAACATTCGTATACGTCGTCTAAAAATCCGCCGCGCAATAGCGGATGCTCAAGAAAAGCCCGGCCCGGTCCGGTGGCGATCTCCAACGGGTAGTCGGTTACCTCGATTTTTTCCATGCCCAATTCCTGCAACCACTGCCGGGCATCGTCCGCCGACGGCCGTTCTTCGATGTATTCGATGAGGGCTTTGCGTTCACTTTCGTAACCGCGTTCGGTCATGGCGCGGTTCACCTGATTCCACAGCGAGTCAAACGTTCCGAGGGAGGGAAACGTGAGAACGATCTGGCCGCCCGATTTCAGGAAGCGGACCAGGTTTTGGAGCGCCTCGAATCGATGGGGACGAAAAAACATGAACGACAGGTTGCCGGTAATACGGTCGAAGCGGGGCAGGTCGGGGGGCAGTTGCCGCATGTCACCCACTTCAAATTTCAGCCAGGGCATATGCCGCCCCTGGCTGGATCGCGAGCGCAGGATTTGATGTTGATGAATATCAACCGCCAGCACCTGGCCGCCGGGTCCTACCTGCTCGGCAATATGAAACGCCGGGATTCCCGATCCTGCGGCAACATCCAGCACGGTGGCTCCCGGAAAAAGTTCGAGATGACTCAACAGCGCCTCGGCAAAGGGGGTCGACCAGTAATCATTTTCAGGTAACGGCCATTGGGGCTTCACGCAACCTCTTTCAGTTCAGGATGGGATGGTTTACGGAAATGAATTGTAGCACTATTTGAATTTTTGGATGAACTGAAACGGCCATTTGAGGATGGGGGCCATCATTTTAAGGAGTTTGTACTGCCATGTCGGCCTGGGATATTTGTATTTTTTTAAAAGATAACGGCGGCTCATTACTTCAAAACAATAAGCACGCCAGCTGAGCGGCAGGGAGGCGTCGAAAATAAATTTTCCTGCAAAACCTGCAAGCGCGAGAAAATTACTGGCCGGTAAGGGAGCGGCTGATGGGATGGGCGGAAGTGTGGGCAATGGTTTTTCTTGAATATGCGCGAGCAGACGCTGGCTGGAATCCCGCCGGTAAAAACGCAAGCCGATGAACACCTCGTCGCCTACATTCAAAGGCCCGCGTTGCTCATACGTCGCGTCGACCTCGGATTTTCCATACTGATAATGCAGGTGCTCGATCACCACATCGTCCAGATAAACAATCCGGTCTTCGCCCTGCACCTGCAGTCGCTTGAAGATATCCATCAAGTGATAATCAATGAACCCGCCGGCGTACACCTCCGGGAACGGGTGGGTCAGCACTTCACAGGTTTTTCGGGACAGGATGGGAGTACTGCACAACATTTCCTCGGTGTGCAAATCGTTCGGGTAGGTCAGATAAATCCGGTCAGGGAACCGTTCATGCACCTCAATAATCTTACGGTCCCAATCCGGTGTGCGGACGACCATATCGTCATTGAGTGGCACGATGATGTCTCCGGTGGACTGTTGATAGCATGCGGTGTTGAGTCCGCCCATGGGCAGGCGTGGGCCGATGATTCGGGTGATCGGTATTGCGTTGCACTGGATCGCATGGCTGGCTGAGTCATCGTCATCCACATACAGAACGACCTCAAGGCGGCTGGGGTCCGAGGCCGTTTCCACAACGCTGTGCAGTAACCGTTCCGCCTGTTCGGGGCGGCCGCGTGTGGGGAGTAGAATGGAAATGGAAGGAGACATGAGATATGATTTATTTTTGTTGCCGGGCGAGTTTCTTTTTATGCCAATCGTAGGTAATTTTCAGCCCGTCTTCCAGGGGTGTTTTGGCGCGCCATCCCAGGGCGTGAATCTTTTTGGAGTCCAACAGTCTTCTGGGATTGCCATCGGGTTGGGTGGTATCAAATTGTAATTGTCCACGGAACCCGATGGTCAACTGGATCATCTTCGCTAATTGCGCGATCGAGGTTTCCTGTCCGATTCCCATATTGACCGGCTCCGGACGGTGATACTTTTTCATCAAAAACAGACAGCCCTCGGCGGCGTCATCCACGTATAAGAATTCACGCTTGGGTGTGCCTGTTCCCCAGAAGGTTATCGATTTCTTATTCTGCTGGTGAGCTTGATGCAATTTTTCCAGCAGAGCGGATAGGACGTGGCCATTTTCATCGAAATGGTCGCCGATGCCATACACATTGGCGGGGATCACCGAAATGAAATTGGCGCCATACTGCCGGTGGTACGCCTGGCACATTTTAATGCCGGCCAGTTTCGCCATCGCATAGGCCTCGTTGGTTTCCTCGATATCTCCGGAAAATAAATATTCCTCTTTCATCGGTTGCTTGCTTTTTTTGGGATAGATACAGGAGCTGGATAAATTAAGTAGCTTTTTGGCTTTATATTTAAAGGCGTAATCGATGACGTTGGTTTGAATCATCAGGTTCTGATAAATAAATTCCGCCGGGTAGGTTTTGTTGGCATGAATGCCGCCCCCTCGTGCGGCGGCAAGGAATATATATTCAGGACGCTGTTGACGGAAAAAGCGGTCCGCCGCTTTCTGGTCGGTCAGGTCGAGGGATTTGCGGGTGCGGGTAATAATATTTGAGTAGGATTTTTCTTTAAGCAGGCGGACCAGAGCCGAGCCGATCAATCCGGTGTGACCTGCCACATAGATTCTGGAGTTTTTATTCATAGGGTGAAGCCGGGAGCTTGCGCGTTACTCAATACGGTTCAGAATATCACAGAGCCGTTTGATCTTGGTTTCTTCGAGGCCGGGGTAGTTGCCGATATAAAACCCGTAAAAATGAATATGTTCCACCACCGGGTATTTTCGATATTCATCGTCAGCGACAATCCCCTTTAAATAAGGCTGACGCAATTGGTTGCCGCCGCCGGCACTGCCCCGGCGGAACTCGACTTGATGGTCCCGCAGGGTCTGCATCACCCGTCTACAAAAATCCGGATCGGCCTTTTGGAGCACCAGATTGAGCGCATAATTGCAACTGCCTTCCAATAGAAAATCCGTTTTGTACTTTTTGGAGTCCAGGTGATCTAGAAAGGTTTTGAAATTGTGTTGGCGCTTGGCGTTGTTCGCATCGAGGCGCTTCAGTTGGTTTCGTCCCAAAACCGCGCCGATTTCATTGTTACGCATATTGTAGCCAGGGAGCGCAAATATAAAATCGGGATTTAATTCCGGGTTTGCCTCAATATATTTTTGCCTGCCGGCATCGTTTTTCATTTCCCGCACCATGCCATGAGACCGGAGCATGCGGCACATTTGATAAATCTCCTCATCGTGGGTGCAGACCATGCCGCCTTCAATGGTGCTCATGTGATGCGCGAAATAAAACGAAAAGTTGGACATCAAACCGAACGTCCCGAGTTTTTGATTCTTAAAGGTAGCACCGTGGGATTCGCAAACGTCTTCAATGAGGGGAACCTTCTTTTCTTTGAGGCCATTAAGGAGTTTTTCGGAAAGGCCGTTGAATCCCTGGGCATGGGTGAGGAACACCGCGCGGGTTTCCGGGCCTACCTTGGACAGAACCTGATCCTCGTTCATCGATAGAGTGTCGGGCTTGATGTCGACGAACACCGGTTTGAAGCCACACTGAAGTACAGAGGCAATGTCCGAGACCCAGGTCAGTGTGGGCAGGATGATCTCTCCGCCGCCAGTCCCGTGTTTGAGAACGGACATGGAGATCAGGTTGGCTGATGATCCGGAATTGACGAATACACTGTACTTGACTCCCAACCAGTCGGACCACTCTTTTTCGAATGCCTCGACACTTTTGGATTGAGTGAGGATGGGTTTTCCTTTGAGAAAGTCGATAACTTTATCGAGATCGTCCCGCGTAATATTATTTTCCATCAACGGCCAATTCAAACTCATCGCGACACTCATTTAAAATCGATTAAAATTTTTCGGGCCAGCTCGAGACGATCCGGGGTGCCGATGTCCAGCAGTTGACTGTGTGAGGTAAAACCAAATAATCCTTTGCCCGTCAGTGAAGGAAATATTTCATGCTCCAACGAAACCTTTTTCCTGGGCGGGATATAATTAAAGACTTCCTTGTTGAATATATAGATTCCCGCATTAACCCAGTCCGAAGGGGAAGCATCCGTTTTTTCATCAAAGCTTATGATTTCGTCATTTTCTCCCAGAACGACTCCGCCGTAATCGTTGGCATCCTCTATGGGTGCGAGAGCCACGCTGGCCAGAGCATTCTTAAATTGGTGGAAATTCAAAAAGGAATTTAAATCAATAGGGCAAAAGGAATCGCCATTCATCGCTAAAAAGATATCGCCATGGATTCTCGATTCGGCGTTTTTAAGGGCACCAGCAGTTCCCAAAGGGGAGGTCTCTTGAGAAATGACATAAGTTTTTCCGCCCTCTTTTTTCTCAAAATATTCTTTAATGAGGTCGCCTTTGTAGCCGGAACATAGTATGAAACGCTTGAATCCGAAATTCCCGACGTAGTCGATCAGTAAATCCAGAAACGGGCGATTCTGGAAGTCAGCCATTGGCTTGGGTTTGTCATTCAGGACATCCTGCAATCGCGTTCCCATTCCACCACACAGAATAACCGCGTCGATGGCGCCTGAGCTTAAAGCTTCACTCATTTTCAGGAGTGCCTGGGGTTGCTGTCGGGCTGGAACACGACGATCTGACTGCCCTCCACTTCAAAATTGAAGGGGATGCATAGCAGGTCTTTGAGCCGACTTTTGATTTTGAGATGGTCTTCCGGGCGGGCGAAAATAAGCACGAATCCACCCCCGCCGGCTCCCAGGAGTTTCCCACCCAGAGCGCCTTCGGACAAAGCGGCCTGATAGATCTCGTCGACCAGAGAGGTGGAAATCCCATCACTCAATTCCCGTTTTATTTTCCACGACTCGTGAAGGAGTTTTCCGAAATCGGTGATGCACTGTCCATTCGTTATGATTTTCAACCCTTCATCCACCATTTGGCGCATGACGGCCAACTCTTTTTTCTTGTTAGGAATATTTTCGATCTTTTTTTGCGCGACCTGGGACGCAAAACGGGATATCCCGGTATAAAAGAGTAATAAATGATCTTCGAGTTCCTTCTTCCGGGTGGGGCTCACAATGACCGGAGCTTCCGAAATCGAATGGTCCGCATTGAAGTCAATTTTTTTAAATCCACCGAGAGCGGTTAAAACCTGGTCCTGGGAGCCGACGCTTTCCTTGAGGACATCCCGTTCCAGATGAATCGCTTCTTCAGCCAAACGCTTTTTGGGAACCATCGTGCCTTTCAATGCATAAAGAGCGTTCAACATTCCTACCGTAAAAGCGGAACTGGAACCCAAGCCGGTGCGGGCGGGGAGGTCGCCATCATGGTGGATTTCCAAACCTGCATCAATGCCTGTCAACTCCAAGGCCGCGCGGACCACAGGGTGTTGGATGTCCGCTGTTTTGTTGACGGTTTCCACTTGGGAATATACGATGCGGTGCTTGTGCTCAAAAAACGGGGGCAGGTAACGGCAACTGATATAGCAATACTTATTGATGGTGGTCGCCAAAACAGAGCCGCCGTTTTCCTCAAACCACACCGGGTAGTCGGTTGCGCCGCCAAAAAATGAAACCCTGAATGGCGTTCTGCTGATAATCATATTTCTTCCACCTTTTTAAAGCCCGTTCAATTTGCTAAACGTTTGTATATTGATTTTTGTTTATGATCTGGTATCCCTTGATCAATTCCGCGATGCCCTGGCTGAGCGAGTGCTGGGTTTTAAAACCAGTGCCCTCGATCTTTTTATTGCTGATGATATAATTTCTTTTGTCCTGATCTTCTCCGATCTCCGCTTCGGTCACATAAAAATCCGGAACCTGTTTTTTAATTTCCTGGCATAATTCCAATTTGCTCAGGCTCGTTTCGTTCAGGCCTACATTGTACGGTTCGCCCTTCATGGTCTCAAAGTTGGCGAGACCATGACTGAATACTCTGACAGCATCCCGGACGTGCAGAAAATTTCTCTTGAAATGCGCTTCAAATAGAACAAGAAAACGGTCTTTGACGGCACGGTAGGTGAAATCGTTCACCAAAAGGTCCAGGCGCATCCGGGGGCTCATGCCGAACACTGTAGCGAAACGAAAAGTCAGGCAATTTTCCGAATCGAGAAGAGTCTTTTCAATCTCCACCTTGAGTTTGCCGTACAGAGAAACAGGCCGGAGCGGCGTTTCCTCGGTACAATGAATCCCTTTCTCTCCCACGCCGTAGCCACTGTTGCTGGTGGGAAAGAGGATGCATTGATTTTTACTGCGGTGCTCCAGAATCAGTTTGATCGCTTCCAGATTGATCGACCGGGCGGCGATGGGATCCTTGGTGCATAAGGGCGCGCCGGTGAGACAGGCCAGCGGTAAAATCGCATCCGCTTTTTTTAACTGCTTCTTGATCAAGTCCGAGTCGCGGGCGTCTCCGTTGATGATGGTCAAATTTTGATCGTGGCAACAATCCAGCAGGGAGGTCTGCTTGTACATGAAGTTATCCACCACAGTGACTTCATGGTTTTCGCGGAGCAGTTGAGGCGTCAAAAGGGAACCGATGTATCCGGCTCCGCCGGTAACAAGAATTTTCATTGATCTCGCCTTAATTTAAATATGAACCGATGGATTTATGTGCCGGATACCATTTCCCGGATTACCTGGGCGATACGGTTTTTGTCGGGAAAGTAAAATTGTTCCAAAGTGTACCCGGCTGGGATAGGGGAATCCGGCAGGCCGATGCGGCGCACTGGACCTTTTAGATCCTGAAATCCTTTCTCGGCCACCAGGCATCCGATTTCTGCGCAGACGCCTCCCATGGCCGGACCCGTATCCACGACCAGGACTTTACCGGTTTTTTTTAGGGATTCAAATATGATTTCTTCGTCCAGAGGTTTCAACGTCCGCAAATCGATCACATCCGCGGTGATTCCCTCTTTTTTCAATTCATCCAGCGCCTCGATGGTCAAATTTAAAGTATGCGAGGTTCCGACAACGGTCAAATCTTCTCCCCGGCGGCGGTAAATACCTTTACCCAGAGGGACGTGATAAATGCCTTCCGGGAT
Source organism: Nitrospinaceae bacterium (assembly GCA_965237905.1). Lineage (GTDB taxonomy): Bacteria > Nitrospinota > Nitrospinia > Nitrospinales > Nitrospinaceae > SZUA-226. The sequence goes on from OZ250172.1 coordinate 2,800,111, forward strand.
CACGCCCTGCGATTTCATGACCCAGCGGTGCTCAAAAATTAGCACGGGGTTGTTGTCGGCGATCGCCGACAGCATCAACCCCTTGGCATCGTAGGGAGTGCTGGGCATGATGATTTTCAGTCCGGGAATTTGCAGGAGCAGTCCCTGGATCGCCTGCGAGTGCTGGGAACCGGAACCCCAGCCTCTGCCGATGGCGGACCAGATGACCCACGGCACATTGGATTGCCCGTTGTCGATATAATGAAACTTGGCGGCGTGGGTCACCAGTTGATTGAACGCCAGCAGAAGAAAATCCGGCCGGTTGTGCAGGTAGACCGGGCGCGTTCCGTTGAGAGCCGCGCCGGTGCAGATTCCTGTCATTCCTTCTTCGGACAGGGGGGTATCGAAAACGCGGTTCTTGCCGAATTTTTTGTGCAGGTCGGTGGTCACTCCAAACATGCCGCGGGGGTCATTAACTCCTTGGCCCAGAACAAAAACTGTTGGGTCCAGCTCCAGCGCCAGGGTCAGCGCTTCATGAAGGGCGTCAACATAGGTCAGAACGCGGCCGTCTTCCGCTACTTCCCGTCCGTTGGCTTTGGAAGTGATTAACGCTTCAGCCCAGGGCATACTATGTTTCTCCGTTTGATAACATCAGTCGCTGTACACATGAGTGGTTAAATCCTCTTTTTCTGGATTGGGACTGTTGATGGCGTGTTCGAACGCCTCCAGAATTTCTTCCTGAATTTTGGCCTTCATGGAATCTTTCCGCGCTTCATCGAATAGCTTCTGTTTTACGAGTTCCTTATACAGACCTTCAATTGGACACAATTCTTGCCAGGCTTTGACTTCCTCCGGATCGCGGTAGCTCGCAGCGTTGTCGTCACCTGCGCCGCCGTGCCCCCGCCAGCGGTAGGCCACCGATTCAATGAAGGTCGGGCCGCCGCCGGACCGGGCTCTTTTCACAGCCTCGCGGGTGGTTTCATAGACATGGAGGACTTGGGTGCCGTCGACCCGGCAACTATTCAATCCAAACGCTTCCGCTTTTTTGTAAATATCCCCCTTGGGCTGACGGACTTTCAGGGAGGAACAGACCGAATAGAAATTGTTTTCGCAGATGTAAATGACAGGGAGTGATTTGAGGGCGGCGAAGTTCATGGCTTCCCACACGGCTCCTTCTTCGACGGCCGCGTCTCCGAAAAATACCACATTCACTTGATCCTTGTTCAAGTACCGAGCGCTGAACGCGGCGCCAGTTGCAATTGGCACAGATCCCCCGACAATGGCGGAGGATCCGGCATAACCCACGCTTTTATCCAACAGATGCATGGACCCGCCACGCGATCCGGCGCACCCGTTGGCGCGGCAGTAAAGTTCGGACATCATGGCCTTGAGCAATCCGCCTTTGGCCAGATAGTTGCCTTGCGTGCGGTGACTGCTGTACACCTGATCCGTCTTACGCAATGCGGCGCACACGCCGACGGAGGTGGCTTCCTGTCCGATCACCAGGTGGACGGGAGTTTTCATTTCGTCTTCGTGGTAGCGGCTTTCGATCGCCTCCTGGATCAACCGGATGCGAAGCATGCCCCGATACAGGCCGATGAGGAAGTCAGTTTCGTATTTTCCCCTGGGATTGGGGACGGGTGAAAACTCGATGTCCTTGTAGGGGTGGCGAATCATTCAATCCTCATGTTGAAATTTATTTCAAGTTGCGCTGAGGGCGTCCCGGTGTTTGCGTTTGATTTTGATTTTGACCATATCGTTGATGTGGTCCACCGAATGCTGGCCGAACTGCTCCCGAATCATGGACTGGTAGGACGCATGCGTGAAATATTGATCGAACGCCTCATCCCGGAAATCCAAAACCTCCTCGTTGGTGAGGGTATCCGTCGGTAGGGGTAACGATTCATAGGCATGTTGCGAATACCCGATCCAGCCGGGTCCGTCCGGGTCGTCCGGCAGAGGATGTCCTTTCTCCTTGGCCAGGGTGTACAACGGCGAACCAGGGTAAGCCATTGCGCAGTAGAAATTGGCCCACTCCGCGTTGATCTCCTGCGCCAGATCCAGGGTGTCCTGCATGCTGGCTTGGGTGTCGTCGGGCAGGCCGAAGATATAATTGGCGATCATGTAGATGCCATGCGCTTTGATTGTGTCGGTCGTTTTGATAATGTCGGTATCGCCGAACCGGCCCTTTTCGACGCCGTCGCGGACGTACTGGCTTCCCGATTCGATTCCCAACGCCAGCCAGTTGAAGCCCGCACGTTTTAATTTTTCAAGATACCGGTCCTTGACAGTATCGATCCGTGCATAGGCCCATATATTGAGATCATATCCGCGCTCGATGATCAAATCGCAAATACCCGTCACATGTTGCTCGCTCAGCACAAACATTTCGTCGGGGATCTTAATATTTTTGACGCCGTAGGTATGAACCCGATGATCGATTTGGTCGACCACCAACTGCGGCGACCAATAGCGGATACCGGGTTGACCGAACGGCGCGTTGATACAACAGAAGGAGCATTTGTACGGGCAGCCCAGGCTGGTTTGCAAAGAGGCGTAGGGCTGACGGTCGTTGATGTGATCGAAGCAGTGCCAGTTGTGGGCGCGGTATTTACTCATATCGATCAATTCCCAGGCTTGGCTGGGAATTTCGCGGTTCAGATCCGGAAGGTTTGGCGCCGGGGGATTATGGGCGATGGTGCCGTTGTCTCGGTACCAGAGTCCGGGAACTTTATGCAATCGGGGTTGGTCGGATTGCAACTCTTCGAGTAAATGAATGATTGTGTATGGGCCTTCCCCTTCACATACATAAGTGTACGGCTCCTCCTGCAAGGTGCGCTGGGGGAGGGCCGAGGCATGGGTTCCCATCACCAGAGTCTGCAATTGCGGGGCACCGGCGAATACTCGTTCGCAAACCTCTTTGCCGGCGGGCATGCATTGGGTGGAGGCGGAGGGTTGATGTCCGTAGACCACAAATATAGTCAAGGTGGCCTGGGCTTCGATAATCCTGCGGGCGGTTTCATCGAAGCCGATGCCCTCGGCCTCGGCATCCAGAATCTGGACCGAATGTCCTTTTCCTTTTATAAAAGTCGCGAGGAGCAGGGACCAGACCGGTGGTTCGGTGGCGGACAGTGATTTTCCCAACTCCTGAAAAACTTTATCTTTGCTGGGAGGGGTAACGAGAAGAATATCCAAAATTTGACTCATAGGCTTGGAAACGGACTCGGAGACGCTGTCTGCCTATATCCTCCAAGTAGTTGAGTTTTTGATGAAAAGTCACGAAGGAACAGATTGGGCACTACGGCTGATTTTATAGCTTATCAGGATGGATATCAATGTTTTTGGGAGTATGGGGCACATCCTTAGAAAGCCGTTAACTTATTATAAATAAATAGGTTACTTACATGATCAGCAAGGGAAATGGGAAAAAATTTTAAATGATTTATGGTGAGCAGGAAAGAGGATAACCAGTCCGGAGTTTGTGAGCCTCCGAGGGGCCCACTCAGTAGGCGCTTACCCAGTCGATCTTTTTTCATACCAGTCAAAGTGTGAGCTGTCTATTTCACTGGCTTTGCCATTGGGACCCTTTTCAAGCAATTCGACTTCATACATTCTCAAAATGTATCCTTCTTCATGGACTTCCCCCCCTTTGGTAAATATAAACCTGTAACGATAATATTCTTCCGGCTTTTTAATCCAAAAAGTGTTCTTCTCTTCGGGACTCCATTGAGTGTAGTCGGAATGCGAATTTACCGTTTGCCAGTTGTTGCCGTCATTAGAAGCCTGGAGTTCCCACGAAACCGGCATTCGGTCGACGGCCTCGGGCAGGTGAGACCCGATCCTGAAATTATAACCGGCTACTTTTCTTTTTGATTCAAAATGGATTTCAACCCACTCCTTCATTGGAAGTACCCCTTGGGGTTCCCAAAAAGTGTGTAGGGATTGGTCGAAAAGATGTCTCGGACCAAAAGGAATAACTGGCCTCGGCTGATAAATATCCGATCCCGCCTTGGGATAGGATTGAGGGTAAACCGCATTCTCCTTGCCATAAGGTAGTTTCAATAAGTCCAGATTTTCCGGATTTTTTCCCTGGCGAAGGCGTTTTAAAAGGAGCAAGCGTATGTTCCTGTGGCTGTAGCCGTGCAAAATCATCTTGACTCCGAATTTGGGGCTATCGGGTGAATTAATGACGTCGGCCAGCAGATTCCTTCTTAATGCCAATCCCAGTTGTCCGGGCATGAAATCGAAACTCTTAATATCTTCCGGAATAATCAGGTAGTCCGCCTTTTTTATCCCCTTTTCCAGAATCTTTTTGAATTCATGGACAGGAGAATGCTTCTCGAAGTTGCCTGGAAATTGTTGGATTAAAGGACGCTCTTCAATCCAAGAGTAAAATAAATTGGGCGGGGGAAAACTGGCTTTTAGGCGATAATATCTTAATGTGCTTGTGCTATAAACTCCTCCAAACCACAAAAATCCTAGGTTACCTCCCTGCAGGGTATTTTCCAGGTTCAGCGCGAAACGTTCCATATCGGAAGCCGGGGCTATATTTTTATCCTTTGGGAAGGGGGTAAAAACCTTGGACATCATAATCCCGTAAGTGACGAGAAGAAGGCAGGCGGTTGGCACAAACATCGGATTCTGGATAACTCGTGCCACCTTTTGGTTGGAAAAAGTAATGGTCAAAATTCCCAGTACATTTAAAGTAAGCCCTATCAGCATTAATCGAAAAGGGTACGCTATATTAAACCAACCATGTCCATATCCTCTGGAAAATAACAATAAACCCATTAATAACATTCCATAAAATAAAACGCCTCCCGTGAGATTGCATAGGGCTAAAAGTCGATTTTCTTTGGTCCGTTTCTTTTTCCATCGTTTGAAGGCCAAAACACAGCCCGTTAAAACCAGGATATGAGAAAGGACCGTTAAAAACTTAACCCAAAAGGTAAACCACTCAAGAAATATCAACACACCTGGAAAATTAAACAGTATTAACTTCCCCCCATTTAAAACAATTTCAAATTCATTGATCAGGATGGTGAAATAACCGCCGTCATAATCTATGGCTTTAGATGCATCGCCGTAATACTTTAAAATTCCCTGGTAATTGATCAGGTAATACCAACCCAACAGAATTCCGGAAATCAAAAAATATATCGTCAGAGGCCTAATAATCCGTTTTCGATTTGAACGGGTTTTAAAAAGCCGGTATAAAATCAAAATCCCCGGAAAAGCCAGAACGATAAGAACATAAGGCAGCGAGTTGCCGCGGCCCCATACCGCGAGGCCCGTAAAGACCCCGGCGTACACGGCATTTTTTATGTTTTTAGGCTCCAGAACGTAAACGATCATGTGGGCCGCCAGTGCCACCAGGATCCAATAAAAAGTTGCCTCGAGCCTTAGATTGAACAAACCCATTTCATGCTGAAGGCCATAGACCCAGGGATAAACCCACAAAGACAGGGACAACAACAAAGTGGCGTTGAAAGATAAACTTAAGCGTCTGGTTACACGGAAAAAGGAAAGTGTACCAATCGCCATAAAAAGGTAATTGATTAGACAGAGGGAGGAGGGTTCTTTTGACAGGAAGGGAGAGAGTAGGGCTACGGGTAATTTATAAAGCCAATACCATTGTTCACTAGTAAATACCGATTTAATGGCTAAAAAATAATCTTTATGGCTCAAGTCAATCAGACTCATGAGCACTTTTGAATATTCCACTGGATCACCGAAGGGGACTACCTTCTGGTGGTATTTAAGAGAAATATTGCTAGTTATAACGTACAAGAAAATGCTGAGGGAAAATACGATTAAAGAAATTTGGCTACGCATAAAATTTCTAATGGGAGGGTTAACGAGAGGAATATCCAAAATTTGACCAATAAGTTTGGAAACGGACCCGGAGACGCTATCCGCCTATATCCTTCAAGTAGTTGAGTTTTTGATGAAAAGTCAATAAGGAACCGATTGTACACTGTGGCTGACTCTATAGCTTATCAGGTAGGACATCAATTTTTTTTGGAGTATTTGGTGCATCTTTGGGAAGCCGTTAACTTATTATAAATAAAAAGATTATTTACATGATCAGCCAAGTGAATTGTTTCATTTAGCATCCGGAACTACCCCAGGAAATCAGGGGTTGTGAAGCCTAAGGTTCAGCCTTTTCCAGTCCGAGGCAATTTTCTTTGGGATGGACTCGCTACCGTCGAGAACTTCTGCCAGGTCTTTTCGAAAAACGGCAAAGAACCATGGCTTTATTTTATGAATGGAGGTTAGATCATTAGAAATAGTTTCTGTCTGATTTAATCGGATTTTCAACAACCATAATAGTTGTGAATCGGTGGAGGGATCCATGAAGTTTTCCAAGAGGACGGCGGCGTCATCAAGGGAATTGCTTTTCTTGGCGAGGATGGTACCCAAATAAAACAAGCTACTTTCCCAGATAATTTTTTCAATTTGTTTTATATACTTCTCCTGCCCATGGATGCGGTAACTTACAAGGTTGCGCATTAGCGCATCATAATCAAAGTGCGAATCATGGAATTCACGCCAAAAAAGAAGGTCGTTAGGACGATACCGTAAAGAAGAACAGGTAATTATTTTTAAAAATAAATTTTTTGCGGAAACGTATTCTTTTAATTCAAATTCAATGCGCGCAAGATTGAATAGTGCCGCCAATCGTTTGGGATGTTCCGCAACCAAACGGGTATAGGAATTCTTGGCCGCAAATAGATATTTCCAATCTATTGAATCAATCAGGGCTCCTAAAGTACTTTGGTTTTTTCCCAAGGCTAATTTGTTTGTAGCCCGGCGAAAGGCGCCGACGGCTTTTTTAAATAAGTTCCACAGGGTCTTGAGCACCTTAAAAATTTTAAACATCGACATCGATTTTGTTTTGGATAGCAGGGAAATCAATTGAGTTCTCAAGCCGGAGGTCATGGTTATGATTTGGGTGGGCAGGTGCTTTTGCGACACATGGGAATAAAGGAAGGATTCGCCGATGGCGTCAAGAACCTCATAAGAATTGGAGTTTGTCAGATGGGCTCGAAAGTCTTCGTGATGGGATAAAAGTCTTTCTCTAGACCAGTCGCAGGAATATTGAATACGGAAAGGCGACCGGTTAGGATACCTTATATTGGAAAAAGGCGTTGTGATGGGTTTGCCTTTTTTCTCGATCAGGGAAGCAAAGGTGACTAGATTGAATAGGTATCGTTTGGTGCATTTTTTTATATCAAAAAATTTCCGGACTTGATGAGCTCCCCGTTCAGCGGCCATTTTATATTTGGAGTCCCAATTTTGGATGACTTCCATCGCGTTTTCCGACAGGGTTTCATCCCGATAAGGGATTGCTCCTTCATCTGGGCCGAGAAATATACCCAACTCTCCCCCTTCCTGATAGAGGACGCAGCATCCCATGCTGAGGGCTTCCAAGGCGCGGCCATTGATCAAGCCCCATCGATTGACATAAGTGAAGGTGCATTTTGCCTGCCTAAGAAAGTGGTAATAAAACTCCTCATGTACATAACCGTCGTGTACATAGATGTTAAAATTTTCCGGAAGTTGTAACAATTTGTAGATGGACTTTGATTTTCCTTCGTTATTGTCGAATTGCTTTCCGGATATATAGAAGTCCAATATTTTTTTTCGGCTCAGAGAAGTTTTCGGCGATGCGTTGACACCAAGAAGTAAAGGGAATACAAAAGCCTGACCGCAACCCAATTGTGCTAAATCCGAATGATCGCAACTGCCCAAAGCGATGGCGGCGTCAAACAACTTCATCAGATGATAGCAATGGTGAAAATGTCTGTCATAGTCCTGAGTGTGAAACAAAGTGGGGAAGGGGGCGTGTTCTATGCCTATGGGAGGCGGGTGATCCTCCAGCATATGGGATAAAAAAATATCTGGAATCCAGCCCTCAGGTAACTTTCCCAAAACTTCATCGAGTGTGGTGGTGGGCCGAATGGGTATATCCGAATGAGAGGCATATCCAACGGTGATGACATCGGCTTCTTGAATGGATCTAAAATTTCCTACGTGGTCATAATTCGGGTGTTTGGAATCGTCTCTTGCTTGTAATAATATGCGTATTTTGGATTGCCGCACCCACTTTAAAAGCTTTTGTGCCGCCGACCCATATTCTGGATCGTCTACAATGCCATCCAACAAATTTTGGGCCTCGCGCTTTTTTCCCAAATGCCACAACGCGATGGCCCCGCAAAACCGGTTTCGCGGACGAGTTGATCCTTTAATATTGGGATATCCGCGTTCAATATCTCCTAGTAAAATGAGACTGCATCCCGCCAATTCCGGGCAAGAGGTCAATTGATAGGATTGGGAATAATTGCCCGACCGAAAGGCGTTTTCGGCCAGAAGTTCTCTTGATGGGGAAACAGTTTCGTTGGGTAGATTAGACTTCATTAGATAAACGGCACTCCGTGTGGGTTGTTATGTCTTAATTGGGTTTCCAGACTATCAGCGAATATCCTTCATGAAACATACTGCCGAAATATAATCTCTTTTCCACCATGATATCGATTGCTCCCTCACCTTGGAGTTTTCTTAAGGCCGTGAGAAAGCCGTCAAGATAGTTTCTTTTTTTGTGGTATTTGATGGCGAGCGCGTCAAATAAGTAATTACTGTCATACAACTCGATGATCGGCTCCAGATGGATTATGATTTTGGGGCGAACTTCCAATAGGTACTTCATCATGGGGGAAAATAAAGTTCCTAGCTGCTCCATAGAGTGCATTGTCATGACAGCGGTATTCCCGTCAATAGCTACCTGGTCTTTTCCTTCCAGGGTGAGCATGTTGAACCTAACCTCTTTGATGTTCGCATTCGTGCATTGGTTGATGATCTTAAGTATTTCCTGGGACGGGATAGCCCAATCGCACCCCACAAAAGATCTCTTGGGAAATAGCTCATTTAAAATGAGTAGACTGGTTCCTGTTCCGCATCCGAATTCCACGACCCGACTTGCATTCGCTAAAAACTTCTTGAAAACAATTTTTCTTAAAACGGTATAAAAATCATTTTCGAAAGTGCGGGAAAAAACCTTTATATAATCACCTTTCCAACGGAGGGTATCATGATAAATGTATTGGGGTATTAAAAGGCCGGGGTTAAATTCCTTGTTTTTCAGATTTTCAAGGATTTCCCCCCAGCCCTGGTTCCACCGTGTGGGATTATTTTTCCCGGAAGGATGTAGGTCCGTGTCGTCAAGCTTATTCAATACCTCTAAAGTAATTCCGTCGCGTTCGCTTTGTGCAGGCGCCCTATAGCTTAGGTTGGGAAAACTATGTCCTTCAAGAAGGGACTCTATGTGGGAAGGATCCTGATCTAAGCAATCAGCGAAATCCTTCGGCCTAATAAAACCTGAATGCCATAAAGGCGGGTTTTGCATTATCTCAGAAAGTATGTTTTAAAACTTGCTGCATAGTCATTTTTAGTCAAGTCACTGCCCTGAAACGGTTTCAGCGGTTCACTGGATATCAGCATTCGGTTGATTCCATAATCACACCACTCCTCAAAAGAAATATAATTTTTAAGACGATCACTCTTCATATAATCATCCGGGTCTATCTTTTGTTTGGGGATAAACCGGAAATCAATGGACAGCCGCAGGTTTCCGGAGGATTTTACAGTTTGGTGCAATAATATGGAGTCAGTGAAAATCAGAGTGCTTTTCGAAAAGTCACAGCCTTCATACTTAATGGCATCATGGACTACATCGGCGCCTTCCAAAAAATCATCCAAGGGGCGGGATAAATTTTTCGGGAAATTTTTTGGTTCCCAAAAGTTAATCCCGGTATTGAGGGTATCTCCCAGCACAGGTATGAACGCCATGATGGCATTGGCAGGTTCTCCTGCCCATATATCGCTGTGAACTTTGGTTGCCGACCGAGGTCTGTTGTCGACAATAGGGTTGGGTGTGCCATCGACTAGGCGAATATTGATCGGCATATGAATGCTATCTATTTGAGAGTTTATTTTTAAGGCTCGGAAAATTTGCGCCACGCTCTTGTGAACCAAATTAAATTCGAAATAAGTTTCTTTTTTCGGAAGCACCAATCCATTCGCAGTGATATTGGGCAGGGCCTTGATCTGATTGGGATATTTTTCAATCAGATCAAGACTTAATTCGAACAAATCATTTTTAAAATAATTTGTCAGGTTGGAATATAAATAATAATTAATTGATGTGTTTAATCGCTCGAAAAGAGTGGCGGAAATATTGGTGGCCTTTAACAAGGGGAAGTCCTGGCAAAGAGAAAAATGAGACATTATCTTTTCAAGTCGTTCCGCACGGTCGGGGATTGTTATAAAAGAACTGTCGAGCTTCTCGATTAACTTGACCATGGCATTCCCTTATCCATAAAGATAGGTGTTCGCCTGGAGCTTGGCGCCTATTCAGGTGAAATTTGAAAAACTTTATCCTGATCCTTCAAGTGATTGTCTAATTTTATCAAAACGTTCTTATAGGAGCCATCCAAAAAACATTTTTTGTTTTGGATATGTTCTTTCAAAGAGGTTTCGCCCCATCGGATTTCTCCCGCATCCATGGCGACAGCATAATACATTTTGTCGAAATATACCAAGTTGAAACCTTTGTAATCAATTTTGATAATATCAGGAACTTGGGAAAATTCTTCGATAAGACGTTGCACTTCCTCCAATGAGTTCCCAATAAACAGTTTCCCTTTTTGGGCGTGGGGTTCCAGGTCGTCTTTGAAGATATTTATTTCCCCGATTTCCTGCGCGACCGCGTAAAATTTCTTATCATAAAAAACAATATTGAAGCCCTTCCAACCCGTATCGATCAGGCGGACCTGTTTGAAATAAATGTCCATATCTAGAACTTCTCGAAGGGTACTCTCTTTAGGGTTTTCTCGAAAAGAACTAAGAGGGGCGGGAGCGTGGTTTTGCTTGTTCGTAGGTCCGTCGATTTCAGTGGAAGTAGGATCAAGTTTATTCGCCGTGGTTTGCCAAGACGAGGGTATTTTTGCTTTAAATTCCTTTTTCAAATAACTTTTCAGGAAGGTTATCTGTTTTTGGTATATTCTTTGTAAAGGAGTTCTAAGGTTTTCGGGAAGTTTCGAGGCCATGCCCTTTAAGATTTGTTCTTGGACCTTGAATTCCGACCAGTCCACATTTCCCTCTATACCTAAAAACCGGAAAATTTCTCCCAATAGTTTAGCGGGATTTTCACGAATGGCCTCAAAGAAGCCGACAAAAATCTGGTTTTTTGGGTAAACCTGCGTCCAACGCTGGAGGGAACCCCGATAATCGCTGTACGTCATTGACCAGGCATGAGTAAAGTTTTCTATCCATTCGGAGTCTTCAATTTGGTTGAAATCTTTAGCGCAAGAGCAAAAATTGGCCTCCTGGTAAGCCCAATTGTGTTTAGCCTGAGACCAAGCCCTTTCCACCGGGTCGCGCATCAGGAAAATCAGTTTTAAATCCGGCAAAAAAGAATGAAGGGTAGCGATGGCATTGGGAGGTAGAATGGAATAGGCGGGGGAAGCGTCGCCCTTTTTTCGCCCGGCACCTTCATCAAAAACTTGAAAATATTGGTTGATATCCCAGTGTCTCCAGAAGTGACTGAAATACTTCAGCTCCTTGATTTCGGGGATAAATACCTCCGGATGACAGGTCAAATTGGAGCCCAGCCAAGTCGAGCCTGTCTTGGGAGGTGAAATGATGAAAAAGTCCGGTGCAAGTTTCCTGTTTGCGGCCTCTAAATGGCCGATGCAGTGGGAGTAGTCTTCCCAATCTCTATCTAGACCTTTTTCTGGATTCATGGCTCATTTTTGGCAAGCCGCCAAACTGGATAAGTTTTGAATTCACCCCTTAACAAAACGGGGATTCCTATAATAAAAGTATCATCTGCAAAGGAAATCGTTTTTCACACAGGTACTTTGCGGCAAACTTCCTGTAGATGGGTTTCAAAATGGACAAAACCATCGTATCGCCCACGGTTTTCTACTTTTAAATGGACCAGGCCGTTTCTGAAATCCAAGGGGAAACCGTTCTCGCCCTGTTCTTCACCCAATCCAAAATCAAAAAAATAATCTCCTGCATTCAAATTAAGCGTTACTGAAATTTTAAAAACCCTAATTTCTGAGGGTTGGGCGGGATCCATCTCCATGTGTGCGAAACGCGTGTTGTTTCCGTAGATCAGAATTCCATCCATGGTTTTAATCCCGAATCCAAAAGCCGGTTGATTCACCAGCCGGTGGTATTTGACCTTCAGGTAAAAATCCACCGTGTTGTAGGAATAAACCGAAACCGGATCAAATCTCTCTCCTGCGACCACTAGGTAATCAATGATCGAGGCTCGGCCATCCCCCATGCGGTATTCATTTTTATTGTAACTGTTTCGATGAAGGCATCTTTCTTCTCCCGCAATCCCCTCTAAAAATTCATTTAATGGATTGGGGGCCGACCGGCTCCTGGGCTCATGTTCTTCAGGATTAGAGAAAGAAGAAGGCTTCTCCAGTACATTTTTTCTTTCCTTAAAGGAATCTGTAAGAACAAGGTTGATATAGGTGTTCACTACATCACTGGGTTTCCCCGCCTCGATAAGGGAACCTTTATTTATAAGCAAGGCATGATCGCAATGCCTGACTATGGTATTGGAATCATGGGTGGTCAACAAAATGGTTTTTCCCGCTTCCTGGAATTCCCGGAATTTCTGAAAACACTTTTGTTGGAATTTGGCGTCGCCCACGGCGATAACTTCATCGATCACCAGGATTTCCGGGTCCACATGGATGGCAATGGCGAAGGCCAGCCGGAGCATCATCCCGGAAGAATAAATTCTTAACGGTTGGTCAAAAAACTCTCCTATATCTGCAAAAGCCTCGATGTCTCCCACTCTTTCTTTTAATTTGAGCGGTGAAATCCCCATCAGGGATCCCTTAAAAAAAACATTATCCCGGCCGGTAAAGTCGGGATTGAGTCCAGCGTCCAGTGACAACAGGGCCGAAACTTCCCCGTTTACCTTGATCGAACCGGTAGTCGGTTTTAAAACGGAACAGATGATTTGGAGCAGGGTGCTTTTCCCGGAACCATTACGGCCGATAATCCCGACCGTGGCTCCTTTGGGAATCTGAAAATCGATATCCCTCAACGCCCAGAACTCGCGGTGGTATTTTTTATTGAACGGGTGCAGGGTTTCCCACAATCGTTCCTTCGGAGAGTTGAACAAGCGGTATTTTTTTGAAACGTTCTGGACTGAAACCGCAAGGGCATCACCCATGGTTACAGAACCTCCGCAAATTCAGGTTTTAATTTTCTGAACACCAAGCCGCCCATCACAAATGCCATCAATCCTATTCCCCAAAAATAAGCCCCCGAATGAAGGTCCTCCCAAAACGGGGCATGGTAAATAAATGATTTCTTGTATCCTTCCACGATGTAGACCAGCGGATTCAAATCGATAACCCACTGGTATTTTAGCGGGATCATATCGCGGAACCACACAATTGGCGTCAGCCAGAACCACAGGGGAAGCAGGGCCTGCGCGATTTGTCCCGTGTCGCGGAAAAATAAGTTGATCGACGAAAACAGCCAGCTGAAACCCAAAATCAAAACTATGAGCGCAAATAAATAGTACAAAAACTGAAAATTGTAGAGCGAATAGGAAACGCCGGAGATAAACATTATGATCAGTAAAATCCCCAGCATCACCCCGTGCGTTACCAGAGAAACCAGCAGACGGACCATCGGCAAGATCTCCGTCGGGAAAACCGTTTTGGTCACCAGATGCGAATTGTTCTGAAGGACGTTGATATTGCTCATCAGGGTTTCATTGAACAGAATCCAGGGAATGAACCCGGACAAAAAAACCAGGATAAAGGGAACGCCCCCGGGCGGGGTGATTCGGAAACCTACGGAAAAGACAAACCAGTACACCAGAATGACTAACAGGGGGTGCACTAGTGCCCAAGTCAAACCCCCGATGGTGTCGACATAGCGGGACCGAATTTCGGTGATCGCCATGATCTTGAGAGTAGCCCCATGAGCATGAAATTTTTTGACCAAATTAACAAAAATAATATAAAAATCAAAAACTTTCATGCTGGCTCCATCGCTAGACACACCGGGATTCCCGGGACCGCAAATGACCCCACACATTATCCCTTGGGGGACAATATATGGGAAAAACTAACCTTGGGCAAGTATTTTGATCCTTGAAGTTATGGGGGGGAATATAGATCTAATATTTTAATTAGTTATGCAATTCTTACCTATAAAAGAAGGGGAGGGGAAAGGAGCCGAAAGAGCTTACGGGTGAGGTGAGCCTTATCACGGTTGGTTGAAGTAGACATCGTTTTTTTTGCAGTACTCGATCAGATTGTCCGGAGAGTATCCTTCATATCTCTTCTGGAGCCTTCGGATTGCCGACGGATCCACTGTTTCGTTGCCGTGGGTGGCCTCACCCATTGGTCGGCCATACTTCCCCAGAAAGCAGTACTTGCCCTTCATCGTATTTCTTAATTCATCCATGTAAAAGGGGCGGTAATGATTGAGAAACTCTGCGTCGCATTCCAATTCCAGGCCGGCGGCTTTGTCCTTGAGCCAGTGCAATGCGATGTTGGAGAGCCCATCATTGTCGTAACCGCCGCCAATGTTGGAATGCACACCGGCAAACCAGCGTTGCTCGAAATTATCGATCGGTTGGGGAGCATCAGGGCTCCATAATGCCGGTTTGAAAGCTTTGCGTCGCTCGTCGATAGCCAGCGCGTGGTAGGCACCGATCACCGATGGCGACAGGCCGACTTGGTGAAAGGCATATCGCTTGTTGAGCCCGCTGAACAGACCGATCGGTATGCCAAGAGCGCCCACCGTGTCCCAGACCCCTAGAAATTGAATGGGGATTGGATGACTTTGATGCTCCTCACGGAATTGCCTGGCCCGCTGTTGGAACTCTTCCTCTTCTGTATCGTTTTCTACCTCTCGCTGGCTTCGGTAAAGCTCGTAGGCTTCCTTCATGAAAAAGATTTCATTTTTCGGCAGCAGACCGGCGGTGTCGATGAGGCCCACAAGGCTTCTCGCCGTATAAGCGCCACGGCTGAAACCAAACAGAAATACCTGGTCGCCAGGAATATAATTATTGGCCAAAAATTCATACGACTCGATGATGTTCTCCGATAGTCCAAGCCCGGTACCTCCACCCAGCCATTTGTCCGTACCCCTCCCCGTACCAACGCCTATTTGATAGTACACGACTTGAACAGTGCCATCGTCGGCGAGGGGTTTGATGCCGCGGACCATTTTCACGACATTGGATGGCTTTCGCTTTCCGCGATCACTCTGGTCCGGTTTGTTCCAAGTGCCATCACAGCAAATAGCGATTCGTTTCATTATTTTCCCTCCCTGGGATTATTTGAAGAACGGGTCGGCTATTGCATCTCGAATCATCCTGTGTCGAATGCACTTCTTGCGAGCATTAAAATTATAATGTGCCTGTAAGGGGATTAAAAGAAAAAAGGCCTACTGGATGATCCAGCAGACCTTTCTATATTTGGTACGCCCGAGAGGATTCGAACCTCCGACCTACGGAACCGGAATCCGGCACTCTATCCAGCTGAGCTACGGGCGCATAATTCGCTGGAAATATTTGTGAAGTTTAAACCCCATCCTCGGTTGCCGGGGCGGCGATGTTTCCAGAGGTCACCTTGTCGTCCTTGCCGAATTCGCGGATCATATCCACGCGCAACTTCCACCACTTGATTTCCTCCTTCAACTCTTCGGCAACCTCGGGGGCCGTATAAAGCTTAATTTCATACCCCGCTTCCAACCGCGCCTCGATTGTGTCGGGCAGAGAAAGATCGCATTCCTTCATGACGGTGATCGGGTTTTTCGCCAGCTTCTTCCGGAAGTCGTCGTCGGTGACGGCCTTGGTCGCCACTTGCTTCCACTTGTCGTTCAATTCTACTTTGCGTTTGTTCTTCATAATCCCCCGTTTTATTCACTTACGCCTGACGAGTTGGACTCTGAAGGCAAGTGAGCATTTTATAAGTATGCCCAAGAGTATATGAGACAGGAAAAGAAGGCAATCACAAATCGCCGGGGCCTCGGGAATTCAGCCCTTTGTTACTTCAGCAGGGAGGGGACCATCCCCAGCGCTTCGTCCAGTTTTTCCGGTTTGGAACCTCCCGCCTGCGCCATATCCGGCCGCCCGCCGCCGTTTCCGCCCACGATTTCGGCTACTTTTTTCAGGATGTTCCCGGCATGGTAACGGTCCATCAGGTCCTTCGTCACCCCGGCGGCGAGGAACACTTTGCCGTTATCCGCCGCCCCCGCCACCACCACAACCGATTTCAACTGATTCTTGGCATTGTCGATAAACGTTCGCAGGGTCTTGGCATCCACGCCTTCCAGCTTTTTGACCAGCAGGGAGACGTCTCCGATTTTCTGCACTTCATCCTCCAGGCTGGAGCCATTGGCTTTACCGCTCACCATTTTTTCCTTGAGCGAGGCGACCTGCTTCTCCAGCTCTTTGTTCTTCTCGATGAGTTTCTGGAGCTTCTTCAATTCTTCATCCGGCTGCGCCTTGATGAGTGAACGGATGCCCGACAGGTTATCGAATTCCTTCTGAATCCGCTCAAACGCGCGCGGGCCCGTTACTGCTTCGATGCGCCGCACGCCGGACGCGATACCCGTTTCCTGTGTGATCTTGAGGAAGCCGATGTTGCCCGTCGCGGACACATGCGTGCCGCCGCACAACTCCTTGCTGAAGCCGGGCACGGAAACCACCCGCACATGGTCGCCGTACTTCTCGCCGAACAGGGCGACCGCGCCTTTCTCCAGCGCGGTTTCGATATCCATCTCCTCAGTATCCACCGCAATGTTCTCGCGGATCTTTTCGTTGACCAGCGCCTCGATGCGCGCCCGTTCGTTATCGGTCAGCGGAGAGAAATGCGTGTAGTCGAACCGCAACCGGTCCGGTCCCACCAGCGATCCCCCCTGCTTGACGTGCCCGCCCAGCACTTCCTTCAGCGCGGCATGCAGAAGATGCGTCGCGGAATGGTTGAGTGCGGTGTCGTTGCGTTTCATTGCATCCACTTCCAGCGTCAACGCATCGCCGCCCGTCACCGTGCCTTGCACGACTTTGGCGTGATGCACAATCAGGTCGGGCAGGGGTTTGGTCGTGTTGATGATATCGAGTAAAGCGTGATCGTTGTAGGCTCGCCCGACGTCGCCGACCTGTCCGCCGGACTCGCCATAAAACGGGGTCTGGTCCACCAACAGGTCGCATTCCTCTCCTGCCTTCACGGTTTGTACGCTCTTATTGTCTTTGATGAGCGTGACCACTTTGCCCTCGCCATGCGTATTGCCGTAGCCGGTAAATTGGGTTGCGCCGTTTTTCTGGAGCGTTTCATTGAACACCGGAGAGACGGCGCTTTCGCCCGATCCCTTCCACGAGGCCATGGCTTTTTCCTTCTGCGCTTGCATGGCTTTGTTGAATCCGTCCCTATCGAGCGTGTATCCCGTGTCCTTTGCCGTTTCTTCCACGAGGTCGACGGGAAAGCCGAACGTGTCGTACAGTTTGAAAATCTCTTCGCCGGGGATGGTGGTCGATTTCGCCTGCTTCATCTTGTCGAGAATTTCGTCCAGCCTCTGCGTGCCGATGGTGAGCGTCGTGTTGAAATTGTCTTCCTCATTGGTGACCACCTTCTGGATGAAATCGTGGTTCACCGACAGGTCGGGGTACACGTCCTGAAACTTGGCGATCACGTCCTCGGTAATATGATGAAAGAACGGGTCCTTTTGCTCCAGCAGTTTGCCGTGGCGCAACGCCCGCCGCATGATCCGCCGCAGGACGTAACCGCGTCCCTCGTTGGAAGGCAAAACGCCGTCACTAATAAGGAACGTACTCGCGCGTGCGTGGTCGGCGATGACCCGCAGTGAAACATCGGTCTCGGGATTCTGATTGTGCTGCTTGCCGGTGATCTTGCCGACGTGCTCGATGATGCTCATCAAAAGGTCGGAACCGTAGTTGCTCGGCTGGCCCTGCACCACCGCAGCGAGCCGTTCCAGTCCCATGCCGGTATCGATGCACGGATTGGGCAGGGGCGTCATCTTGCCGGCTTCGTCCCTGTCATACTGCATGAACACCAGGTTCCACACTTCGAGATAGCGGTCGCAGTCGCACCCGACCGTGCAGGTCGGCTTGCCGCATCCCAGCGCCTCGCCCTGGTCCACGAAAATTTCCGAACAGGGGCCGCACGGACCGGTAGGGCCCATGGCCCAGAAATTATCCTCGTCGCCGAACCGGAAAATCCGGTCGTCGGTCAGCTTGATTTCCTTTTTCCACAGCTCGAACGCCTCGTCGTCGTCCTTGTATACCGAGGCGTACAGCTTGTCGGCGGGGATTTTCATCTCCTTCGTCAGGAAATCCCAGGCGTAGATGATGGCGTCCTTCTTGAAATAGTCGCCGAACGAGAAATTGCCCAGCATCTCGAAAAAGGTGTGATGACGCGCGGTGCGCCCGACCTGCTCGAGGTCGTTGTGCTTGCCCCCGGCGCGCACGCATTTCTGGGACGAGGCGGCGCGGGTGTAGTCGCGCTTCTCCTGCCCGAGGAACACGTTCTTGAACTGCACCATCCCCGCGTTGGTGAACAGCAGGGTCGGGTCGTTCTTCGGCACCAGCGAATCGCTCGGCACCACCGTGTGGCCGCGTTCCGCGAAAAAGTCCAGAAATCGTTTGCGTATTTCGTTACCGGTCATAAGCGCTCAATTATATACCAATCCCTCGCTGTTTGGATGGGGGATTTGTATTAAAAGATTCAGTAAGTTGGGCGAGAATGTCCCGGCTCCCCCTTGTAAAGGGGGATGGGGGGATTTTTCCTCTTTTGAATATGTTATAATGATTTGCAATAGGAGTGATTGCATATGACTGAATCCAGTGGAAATGTCACCGTACGCCTGGCGGGAGAAACCCGCAAAAAACTCGACCATATAGCGACGGACCTCGACCGGTCCCGTAATTGGCTGATCAACGAGGCCATTGAAAACTATCTGGACGTGTACGAGTGGCAGGAACAAAAAATCCGCGAACGCCTCAAAAAATCCGAGAAAAAGGGAAAGTTCCGCACCGCGAAGCAGGTGAGCAAGGTCGTTGATTCCTTCAAGCCATGATGGACGTGGTCTGGCTTGAGGATGCGGTCAACGATCTGAAAATGATCGGTGATTACATCGCGGAAGAAAATAAAGAGGCCGCCTATCGGGTGTTGACCCAGATCCAGGCCGCGGCGGATTCCCTTGCGCGCCATCCGGAGATAGGGCGGCCCGGTCGGGTCGAAAAGACCCGCGAGCTGGTCATTTCCGGATTGCCCTACATCCTTCCCTACACCATCAAAAAGAACGAAGTCCGCATTTTGGCCGTACTGCACACCGCCCGCAAATGGCCGGGTGATTTCTAGAACTAAACTTAAATTACTTGGCTGGCGAAAGTGATTGTTCAAACGCGTCCTAATGCCCCAGCGAAATTAGCTCCGGCGCTTCGCCGGTTAAGCTATTCCTGAACGCAACAGGTCGTGGAGGTGGATCATGCCGTCGATCTGTTTGCCGTCGTCGGACACGGCGATACAGGTGATGGAATACTCCTCCATAATCTGTAAAGCCTTGGTGGCCATATCGTCCTTCTGCACCGTCTTGGGATTGGCGGACATCAGATCGGTCGCTTTGATCGTGCCGATGTCGCGCTTCGATTCCATCAACCGGCGCAGGTCGCCGTCGGTGATGACGCCCTTCATCTGCCCCTTGCCATTCACCACCAGCGTGGTACCCAGCCGCTTGCGGCTCATTTCCGTCAGCACCGCGTAGATATCGGCCGATTCCGGCACCGTGGGAATGGTGTCGCCGGCGTGCATCACATCGGCCACCGTGACCAGCAGTTTGCGTCCCAGGCTCCCGCCGGGGTGGTTGAGGGCGAAATCGTCCTCCTTGAAGCCGCGTTTTTCGAGTAACCCCATGGCCAGCGTATCGCCCATCGCCATCGTCGCCGTGGTGCTGGCGGTGGGGACCAGGTTCAGCGCGCACGCCTCTTCCTTGACAGCGATGTTCAGCACATAATGCGCGCGCTTGGCGAGGGTGGAGTCCGGGTTGCCCGTCATCGCCACCAGCGTGCATTTGCGGCGGTTGATGACCGGCAGAAGCCGCACCATTTCCTCCGTCTCGCCGCTGTTGGAGATGGCGAGGATGATATCCTCCTTGCCGATAATGCCGAGGTCGCCGTGGCTGGCCTCCGCCGCATGGACGAACACCGCCGACAGGCCGATGCTGGAGAAAGTCGCGGCGATTTTCTGTCCGACGAGGCCCGACTTGCCGATGCCCAGCACCACCAGGTGGCCGGGGCAGTCGTCCAGCAGGGACACCACATCGACAAAGGTCGAGTCGATGCGGTCCATCAGGTCGGCGACCGATTCGCTTTCGATGCGCAACACGCGCTTGCCCGCCGCGATGATTTTCTGTTGCAGTTCCGGCGCCACCGGCGAGGATTTCTTCAAGGGTTGCATTTTTGCGGGAGGCCTTTGTTTCTAAACGGTTAAATCGTGCCTACGTTTTAAAAAGATTACCATACTTGCCCCCCGTTTGTCACCCTGAGCCTGTCGAAGGGCGACAAACGGGGGATTTGGGTCACCCTGAGCCGATTAGCCTGTCCTAAGCTTGCCGAAGGAAAGGGAGACAAGAATGAATTAACCACAGATAAACACAGATGGGCGCAGATAATTGGATGGTCTCCCCATACCGAATCCGGTAAACTTTCAGAGTATTAGGAATGAAAGTCTCACTTTTTGGGGTGGATTAAAAGTATCATTTAGGTGTTAAGTGTTCGCTATCGACCCAAAGCGGACGTTGGTGGGTTGCGAGGAATTGAAAGATATGCAGAATAGTTCCCTAATAAATTATGTGGCCAAGACATGAAAAGGAATATGAAAGTAGGTGATAAAGCTTCTTTGAGTAAGGTATTTACTGAGGAGATGGTTATCCAATATTCTAAAATTTCAACGGATACCAACCCTATTCACTTGGACGAGAGCTATGCTTCGTCTACTATTTTTGGAAAGCGAATCGTGCATGGAATGTTGGTTGCCAGTATGTTCTCTGCGCTTATCGGGGTTGAGCTTCCTGGAAAGGGTTCCATATATTTAGGACAAAGTTTGAGTTTTAAAGCACCCGTTTCAATCGGGGATCAAGTAACGGCGTCAGTCGAAATAGTTGGAATCCGGGATGACAAGCCAATCATCACATTGCGTACTATTTGCATTAACAATGAAAGACAGGTGTTAATCGAGGGTGAGGCTGTCGTAAAGTATATGTGAAACGACCGCTTTTGGCCGACTGCTGACGACCCAAAGCGGGCATTCTGGAAGAAGATCTAATGACTCTGATATCTCAGTTTAAATACAAAAACACCGATGCGATTTTTATGTTTGCAGATGGCTTGATTTCATCCGACGCACCTGAAGAAGGGAACTTCATAATGCCAGGTGTAGGTCGCGTAGGACGCCCACAAACAATACACAAACTATATCTGCACTCCATGGAACAAAAACTAAATGTTCTGGGAAAGGACTTGGCGTACTCATATGCAGGATCGTACGACTTGGGTGCAAGGTTTGGTAACGATCTACATACGCTGTACACAGATCCTGAATTCAACTTCGAGAAGCTAGTGGAGTTTTGTGACTCATGGAGCGAGGCTCTTACTGACGAAGAGAAACATGAGGTCGCGCTCTTATGTACTTATCACGATGACGATGAGTACAGGACGTGGAACTATGAAATGAAGAATGCTGATGGGTATAAGCATTACTCTCTGCTTCGTATTGAAGGTTCAGGGATTAAAAACTTCCAAAAAGTTGTGGACGAAGATAGCAACGTTATCGAAAACGACGATCATGCTTTTGGTCATGCAATGAATTTGGTTAACAAGTTCTATCACGACGACCTTTTTGTACAGAGCAACTACAATCAATCGTTTGGAGGGTTTTACGAGCTAGCCACATGCTCCCAAGAGGGAATAGAGAAAGTTACGGATATATTTGTCTCTACAATTCACATCGACGCACGACGCTTAGCCGATGGCTTCGCTATTCCTATCACTTTTCTCAAACAGGATCATATCGATAACGTGACTGTATTACGCGATCTAAAGAAGGTTAACGAGTCGTTACCTGATGGCACTGACATGAGGGCCAGTGGACATATCTATTTACCGACAATCGATGCGTTTAAAGAAAAAGCGGTAGAAACTGCGCAGAAGATATTAAGCGAGGGTCAGTTTTATAACTCAGAGTTAATTGGTGACCTTAAAGCTAAACATACGCTGATTATGTTGGAGTTAGTCGATGAAACTCACGTACTCAAAATACCTCTCTACTATCGTAGAGCTAACCGCAATACGCCCATGGCTGTTACCAACGTAGATGGAGAGATTAGTATCTTTCTAGAAACTGAACTCTTACAAACGATCGAACGTAATATAGACACTCATATTGATAGGGAAAACAAGTGTCTTCGTGATGCTTAATAGATTGGGCACCAATTCTTCCAAAAAAGTGGAGGTACCTTTCCACCCACGAGGTACTAACGGCTGCTTCTGGCCGAAAGCTGCCCTCAGTGGTGCGAAATCCCCAAATATCAATTCAGTACGAATTTGCCCTATTATGGTATAAATGTGATTTGCAGGAGGTAAGCCAATGGGTATTAAAGAAGAGTATCAGAAGGAACTGCAGGAGCAGTTGGACGAGTGGGGCAAGGAGATCGACAAGCTCAAGGCCGTGGCCGGTAAGGCAAAGACCGGTTTACAAGGCGAGTATTACAAGGAGGTCGAGGACCTTCGATGCAAGCAGCTGGCGGCTCAGAAGAAACTGCATGAGCTCAAAGAAGCCAGCGGAGACGCCTGGGAAGACCTCAAGGAAGGTGTCGAAGGGGCGTGGGATTCTCTTAGCACGGGGGTGAAAAAGGCCGCTTCCCGTTTCAAGTAGCCGGCCCTCTAGCGAGGGAGGCAGCTGGCTTACCGTTGACTGCAAGCGATGTATCTTGGGGCGCAATTGAAAGACAGGCCCGGGCGGAGTACCTCCGCTGGTTACATGAACTCCACAACCCAAATTAACCACAGATGAACACAGATAAACACCGATGAACCCAAAGGTTGTTGCCTTGAACCAAAACCCCACCCCACCTATATCCTCCCCTCTGTAAGGGGAGGATCATTAAGCCCTTATCCGTGTCCATCTGTGTTCATCTGTGGTTAAACCCTTTGTGTTCCCTTCGACCTTGCTCAGGGCAGGCACCTGTGGTTAAATCCTTCCTGTTATGGCTAAGAAACCGACACTTTATCTGATTGACGGGTCGTCGTATATCTTCCGGGCGTTTTACGGCATCCGGCAGTTCCTGTCCAATTCCAAAGGGCTCCCCACCAACGCGCTGTACGGTTTCACCACCATGCTCTCCAAGGTGGTGCGCGACGAGCAACCGGACTACCTGGCCGTGGTGTTCGACTCCAAAGCCAAAACCTTCCGCCACGAGATGTATTCCGACTACAAGGCCAACCGCGACACCCCGCCGGAAGAACTCGCCGAACAGTTCCCCTATTTCGAACCGTTGGTGGAGGCGTTCAATATCGTCAGCCTGCGGCAGGACGGGTTCGAGGCCGACGACATCATCGGTACCCTCGCGAAGATGGGCGAGCAGGCGAAGATGGCAGTGACCATCGTTTCCGGCGACAAGGACATGATGCAGTTGATCTCCCCGCACGTCCACATGCTCGACACGATGAAGGACAAACGCTTCGAGAAAGCGGAGGTGATCGACAAGTTCGGCGTGCCGCCGGAGAAGGTGATCGAGGTGATGGGCCTGATGGGCGACTCCAGCGACCACATCCCCGGCGTGAAGGGGGTGGGACCGAAAACGGCGACGGAGCTGATCCAGAAATACGGCTCCATTGAAAAGCTGTATAAGAATATAGAAGACATCGACAAGCAGAAGCTGAAGGACAAACTGGAGACGGACAAGGAGAACGCCCTGCTCAGCCGCCAACTGGTGACCATCGATACCGAAATGAAACTCGACTGTAAAGTCGAAGACCTCAAGATGCGCGAACCCGACACCGACAAACTGCGCTCGATGTTTACTGAGCTTGGATTTAAGTCGCTCCTTGAAAATTTACCAGCGGGCGAGGGCACCGCCGGTGTGCCACCGGTATCAGATTTTTCCAAGATAGAGTCTAATTATCAAACCATATTAGATGAGCAATCGTTGGAGTCGTTATTAAAATTCCTTAAAAAATCTAAAAAATTCGCGCTCGACTTGGAAACGACGAGCAAGCATCCGACCCGCGCGGAGATGGTGGGCATCTCGTTTTCGTGGGCAGAGGGCGAGGCGTGCTACATCCCGGTGAGCCACCGTTACCTGGGCGTGCCGGAGCAGTTGGACAAGCAGAAGGTGATTGAAGCCCTAAAACCTCTTCTGCAAGATGGAAAACTTAAAAAGTTCGGACACAACATAAAGTACGATCTCATCGTGCTCGCCAACGAGGGTGTGGCGCTTAAGGGCGTCGCGTTCGATTCCATGCTGGCGTCGTATGTGCTGGACCCGTCGAAGCGGCAACACGGCCTCGACGATCTGGCAATGGAGTTGCTGGGGCATCAGAACATCACTTTTAAAGACGTGGCGGGGAAGGGGGCCAAGCAGATCGGCTTCGACGAGGTGGCCATCGACGTGGCGGCCGAGTACGCGGCGGAGGACAGCGACATCACCTTCCGTTTGACGCATGCGTTGCGGCCGCGCCTCAGGGACGAGACTTTAAAATTGTATGAAGAGCTGGAGTTGCCGCTGATCGATGTGCTGGCGGATATGGAGATGACCGGCGTGCGGGTTGACCGCGAGCATCTCAAAAAAATGTCGAGTAAGTTGACCAAGGCCTTAAAGAAACATGAGGACGAAATTTATGCGATGGCGGGGGAGCCGTTCAATATCAACTCGCCGAAGCAGTTGGGAGTGATCCTGTTCGAGAAGATGGGATTGACGGCGAAGAAAAAAACCAAGACCGGGTTCTCGACCGACATGAGCGTGATGGAGGAGTTGGCGGACGAGCACGAACTGCCGGCGATGATCGTTAACTTCCGCCAGTTGTCAAAATTGAAGTCGACTTACATTGACGCACTGCCGCTGGAGATCAATCAGAAGACCGGGCGGGTTCATACGTCGTACAACCAGACGGTCGCCGCGACGGGACGGTTGAGCAGTAGCGATCCAAACTTGCAGAATATTCCGATCCGCTCCGACCTCGGCAAGGAAATCCGTCAGGCGTTTGTCGCGGATAAAGACGGCTGGTTGTTGTCGGCGGACTATTCGCAGATCGAGTTGCGTATTCTCGCGCATTTGTCGGGCGATCCGGCATTGATCCAGGCGTTCAAGAAGGGGGAGGACATTCACACACGCACGGCGGCGGAGATATTCGGTCAGCCGTTGGACGGGGTGGACGAGGACGGGCGGCGCATGGCCAAGGCGGTGAACTTCGGCATCGTGTACGGGTTGAGTGCATTTGGATTATCGCGGCAGTTAAAGATAAGTCCGGGTGAGGCGAAGGCATTCATCGACCAGTATTTCGATCTGTACAAGAACGTGAAGACCTTCATGGAGAGCACCATCGAAGAAGCGCGGCAGTGCGGGTACACCATGACGATGATGAACCGGCGGCGCTACCTGCCTGACCTGCACAGCAAGAACCGGCAGGTGCGGGAGTCGACGGAGCGGGTGGCGATCAATTCGCCGGTGCAGGGCAGTGCGGCGGACATGATCAAGCTGGCGATGATCCGTTTGCATCACAAGCTGGCGCAGTTGAAGCTGAAGTCGAAGATGATCATGCAGGTGCACGACGAGTTGGTGTTCGAGTGTCCGGCGAAAGAGAAGAAGGACGTCGAAGCGCTGGTCAAAAAAGAAATGGAAGGCGTGTGGCCGATGCAGGTTCCGGTGGTGGTGCATCTGAACTGGGGCAAGAACTGGAACGAGGCGCATTAATCATTTTCATGTATGGTTTTTACTTCCCTAAAGCTCCATCCTTCAAGTATTTTAAATGAGTCTTTCCTCACGTGGTACCCGCATCTTTTTCTTTAGAGCCAATAGCCCTTTGCTATACTAATGAGGAAACCTTTTCGTTTCTTCTGAGGGTTAGTTCGTGAGCCAAACATCTGAACTTTTAAACCGCGCCATCGTTTACAAGCGTTCATCCATCCTTTGTGCCCTTCTTTGTATATATATTTTGATGCTTGCCGGTGGAACAGCGCGGGCGGAGGCAGAGGGGGGTAATTTTTTGAGCTTTGGTCTGGCGGGCGGTTCGGTGTTTGCTTCCGATGCTGAATTGGAATCCAGTCCACCCTTGGGCGACGCCGACTTCGAAGGCGGTTATTCCTTCAAAGCTTCTTTGGGAATTTTGCTGGAGAAGAAATTTCAATTGGAAGCCGAATACCTTTACACATTTAACCGCATCGATTCGATCATCAATCCCCCGACCGTGACGGAGCTGGTTAACTCCGACCGGGTGACGCACAGCCTGATGTTGAATGCCACCTATCGGGTGGAGGTCCCACCTCAGGGAGATACGTTTTGGGTGCGCCGGGGTTATTACGTTTATTTTGGAGGAGGCGTCGGGGTTTCCTGGCAGGATTATACTATTGAAACCCTTGCCATCGAGGCAGACTCCAGCACCGCCTGGCAGATACTGATCGGATTTGAAAAGATGCATTCTTCCCCGTATTTGTTTGCCGCTTTTCCCTCGCCCTTTTTACAGTACCGGTTTCTTCACATCACGGAAGGAGATTTCGGAGCGTTCAAAACAGATGCTTCCCTTCATCTCATTGAGTTCGGTTTCCGTTTTTACGGCGGATTCGGTTCTTAATCTTACCGTTCACTCTTAAGCAAGCCCGCATTGATACCGTTTTATTTCCGAACAACGCCCGATTTCATCTGTTGAGGGACGAGGTGGAAAATCAACCTTTTTAAGGTAATTAGATTGTCTGCAGAGGGTAATTCTTCATCTAGGACGGCTAAAACCAAGAGAAAAGTATCCTCAATATTATTAAATTCCATTACACTGTAAAGATATGGAATGCGCGTCATTCCATCTTTTTTAGGTGCGTTTGGAGAAGAGAATGAAGAATAGTGCTATTTGGGTTTATGTCGTGGGAATCCTTATGTTTATTTGGGGATTCTGTCAACTGGGGTATGCCTTTATGGGTTTCCATCTCCCCATCACGATTCCATATACAGAATGGGGAGCTTTGTTAGGTGAGAAAGAGTTGTTTGAAGATATGCAGTTGGGACTGGCCTTCAGCTGTATGTTGGCCGGAGTGGGTTTGTTGATTTTTAGAGCCTGGGCTCGAGTTTTTACCATATGGATCATCTGGACTTTTGCCGGTTTTTTCTTTTACATCTTTCTCCTGGTCGGTCCCATGGAATTCGAGGTATTCTTCGTGCAGAAGTTTGCCATATTTTTCGCGCTGGCCCTCATACTGCTCTGGTTTTTCAACCAGGAGGAAACCCGGGAAACGTTGAATTCAGATCCACAGAAAAAGCGGAACCGGTTGATCCCCTTCTTTACCATGCTCCTGATATCGATAGGAATATTTGTTTTTGTCAATTTGCCCGCCCAGCTCCCTCTGGTTTTCACCGATGCCCGGTTTCCTGAAATTGAAGAGGTGAGTTACTCCTTCCCAAGCAAACGGTATTATGAAACCAAATATAATCGTACGGAGTTTCCTTTGCCTTACACGGTCGCCGTTCCCAAAGGCACCCGGCTGATATCGTTGAATCAGGATTCCGGTTTTAAAAATGAGGGAAAATGTGAAGTCCGTTTAGATACTCCCGGCCAGGCTCAGACTCTTCTGTTAACCCGTCAAACGCCGGTACAAGCTGAGTGGGGTTCTGAAAAAATCCAAAAATTTCTGAAAAGGATTTATCTCTTAACGCCTTACCATTATGCGAGAAAGATTTTTTCCGACCGAAGAAGCATCATTTACTGGCGATCGCGTAACAAGATGGGTCAGTTGGGAGGCGATGAAATTCATGAAGTTCATATGGGTGGCATGAATAACTTCGTGGTGAAGCTCAAAAAACCAGGTGAGATATTTGGAAAAAATATTCGCTGGAATTTTGATTTCAATCTTTACCTTAAAGACAAATCCGCCGGGGGGGGTAGGATATTCGTGTTTAAGGGGGGCGAGAAGACGGCTACGAATATCCTTGCTTCCTTGCAACCCCAATCAGCTCAATCCAAAACGGCATTCGATTTTCACCAGGAAGGGGAGAAGTTAGCCAAGAAAAAGAGATACGAAAAAGCCAAGATATCTTTTGCCTCCGCTCTATGCCTTGAGGAGGGGAACCCGGAGTACCACTATTCCATGGGAAAGGTTTTTTACAAAACCCGAAACTATGAGCAGGCGGACCGGCATTTGACAAAGACGATGGAACTCGACAATGAGTTTTTCGGAGCCAAAGAATTGTTTGAAAAAACCAGAAAAAAGCTGAGGAAATCTACAGCTCAAGGAAAAAAGGGTCTGCGAGGATACCCGCAGACCCAATTTTATCTGGCAAGCCGTTAGGTTTTTTAATTCGCCCTGCCCATTGGCCCACCTGTCCTGACAACCAATTTATCGTCGCCATTGGCGCCCAGAGCGACCCTGCCGATGGTGGTTTCCACGGCGTTGACCGTAGCCATCCCGTTTATAGCCTCGTTGATTGCCGTAGTAGTGACCCTTGTGATGACGACCTGATCTATGGTGGCCCCACTGCTTATGGTTATGGTGGCGATGCCCTGAGTAACCACCCCATCCCCGATAGGGACGGTTAGGATAATATCCGTAATAATACTGGTTAGGGTAATATCCAGAATAATAGGGGTAAGGTCGATAGTTGTTATACGAGTAGGTCGATAAACCGGAGTAGCCATCGGAAACCGAAAACCCGAATCCGTTTCCACCCAAGTCTATCCGAAGCCCGGATTGAGCCCATGCGTTACTGCTGAACATTATTACGAATGCTATGCCGATGAGACCTACGGTTAATTTTTTCATGGCCGTTTCTCCTTTAAGTTATTTGGATTTTCTTTCATCAGCCAAAATCAAACAGTTGTTGAACTACTGGTACCAATATAGTTACATTCATGTTTATAGTCAAATTTATTTGCAATATTTTATATTAATTTTGTTTAATCTTTCAATTGATTTGTTTATAATGATTTATGAAGGCTCTATTAGGTGTCTTTTGACTTGGGATTTTATTTATACATAAAAGTGGAATTAATTTTGACCTTAAGCTTCTTGCCAGTGCAGGTACCGCAAGGGTTTTTTGAGGCAGGTGAATATGGATCTTCAATACAACGAGAACCAGCGCAAAGAATACCTGAATATGACCGACCGCATCGGGATGGAGTGGTTGGAAGTCTTTAAGGGAGATACCGAGTTTTACCAGGCGGCGTATTGGGATTTGTTCACCCGCCTGTGGAAGTCTGGCATCCCGGAACGTAAAACCGATGCCCTCAAGTTCATGGTGGGAATCAAAAGCGCGCAAACGGCAGGCAAATATATTGAGACGGCTATCAAGAAGAAGTTGATTGTCGAGAAAGACAATCCGGAAGACGCCCGTTCCCGCCTCCTCGAGTTATCACCGCAAATGAAAGAACGGCTGGATTTGTTTTTCGATCAGGCCGTCGGAAACTTGAGAAACTCCAACCGTATTATCGAATCCAGCCAAACTCCATCTATAGAGGTTTAACCCGAAAGAGAAATATATTCCGGTTCATACTTCACACGATGTTTTTGGGGAAATGCAGAATTCATTGGATTTTTAGAGCACTCGGTTATTTCGAATTGCCCTTTAGGTCGGCGATCATCTGCTCCCGCTCGAGCCGCAGTTTTTCCCGAAATGCCGCTACACCGCCGTGCTTTTTATCGTAATGCTTGCAGATTTCGTCGACGCTAACCACCGTATCCGCATGCTCTCCCGTCAGGCACCTTCCGTTCTTGTCGCACGCCCAGATCGGGTAATCCTTCTCCACCTGATCGCGAAAATCCTCCGGCAGGTTGGAGCTGTGCGGCAGATTGTTGTAGTTGGCATCGACCCGTTCCTCAATGCGGTCCAACTCCTTCACCAGGTCGTCGATGTTTTCGCCGTCCCAGTCGCCGACATGATCGTCGTCTTCCGCCGACAAAATGCGGTTTTTGAGGGCGGGATCGATCACCACCTTGTCCAGCGAAAACCGCCGTCCATGTTCCTCAGCCATAGGGCTCTCCAATAAGCAAATTATGTGAATGATTGGGATACCTTACCGCTCCCGTGCCGTCTATGTCAATTGGATATGTGATCATTGAGTAATGTTCCGACAGATGATTGGGCGGATGAGAAACCAGGCAAAATGGGAAAAACTTGAAAAGTCAACTCTGGTGAAATAAGTGGTGCTGCTTGCGGGCAAATCCCATTACACTATATAGAAGATCAATGAAGTGAGTGAGATCTCGGGGGAAGGGCCACTCGATTCTTTAGGAGGCTTCATATGAGCACTTTTAAAACTCGATGGATGGACTGGTGCGTTATTGCCCTACTTCTTGGAGTCTTGGCAGGTTGTAAAGGCGAGCCGTTGCCCGCGGATAAAAAGAACTATGCGGGAAAGTGGGTAAGCTCCAGCATCACTCTGCAAATTTCTCCCGACGGGGAGGTGAATTACAAGAAGGAGGAAGGTAAAAGGGAAACCACCATCAAGGGTCCGATAAAGGAATTCGACAAGGATAATTTCGTGGTCGGCATCTGGATATTGACGACTACTTTTGAGGTGCAGAAAACTCCTTTTCAAGAAGAGGAACGCTGGGTCATGGTAGTGGATGGAAATAAGTTATATAAAGTGAATTGACCCGTTGGGTCTTCCACCCTTAATTTCTCATTGACAGGATTTTTGGGCTAACCGTTTTCGGCTTCCCGGACAGACCGGGCAATGGCTTGGCTGGCTCTCGCACTGATGAACCGTTGCTGGTTGTAACCCCACACCATTTCCCAGGCGAGGTCCGGGTAACGGGCGACCAACGGGAGGGCGACGTCGTCCAGCATCCACTGGCCATGCCGCTCGTCCTCCCTGATATGCAGTTCCCAGTAGTTGATGGCTTCCCGACTCAATCCCAGGCGTTCCCCGGCGAGTTTGTAATTTTCAAACGCCGCAGGAACCGAAACTTCAAAGAAAAGAAGGGAACCGATATAACGTAAAAAATTCCGTTTGCGCTCGCAAAGAAAAAAACTTTGATTGATATTGGCCAGGACCTCCCAGGGAGCCAAATCAAAGTAAGCTTCCGGCCGGGTTTTCATCCCAAATTCCTCCAACATGGTAGAGAAATAGGACGAATGTTTTCTGGCTAATATCCCTTTCCCGTACTCCTCGAAAAAAATCCGGGTGAGCATCGATTGCACTTCATTCCCAACCCCTCCTAAAACCCGGGAGAGTTGGCTCGCCTCAACCAATCCGTCGAGAGAAGCGATGGCTAAAAGCCGGCGGTAACCGGTTTGCGTCATCTCATTTCGAAAATAAAGACCTTCAGGCGAAGGTTTCGGATCGAGGTCCTCAGCCACCCGGTTCCGCAACGCTTTTCTGACCTCAGTGACCGTATCGATGGGTTCAATACCTATAGCGTTCGATTCCCAATCCTGCCAAGCCGATTCGATTCGGCTTTGGATCCCGAAAAGATACTGAGAACCCTCATTGGTATAATTTTTCAGGTCGTCATACCAAAACAGTTTCAACCGGTTGATGCGGTACAGGATCCTTTGAAGAAAGAGAAGGGTCTGTGGTTCGCACTCTGCCCCATCACGAATATCCGAAAGAGCGCACTCAAGCGCATCCTCGAAGGACTCTTTCAACGCGGGTTTTTCGGCAATTTTTTGTTCCAGATCATCCAGATGAAGCAATCGAGTGAATTGACGTTCAACATCCTGGAAATCGATATCGGAGATGTCTGTCGTTGAATCTATTTTTATATGCATTCGGCTTTCATTGGGAAATAATTAACCTTTTTGGATTGCACAGTATGTTTGGAAGGCTGTACCATAACACACTATGACGGAGACCCCAAACATCAGGACTATTTTACTTTCATTATCAGGACAATAATGGCATTTGATTTCAAAAACCTCAGGCCGGACAACGATTCCAATTCGAAGGATCATGAATTTACGCAAGCGGTTATCAAAGGATTATCTAAAGAGCCAAAAAGATTGCCCTCTTGGCTTATATTTGATGATCGGGGAAGTGAAATATTTGAAGAAATCGTGGCGCTGAAAAATTATCATCCTGCTGTTTGTGAGTTTGAAATATTTCATGCGCACAAGCAAACGATTACGGAGATTATTTCTGATGAAGCTTTGCAGATTATCGATCTCGGTTCGGGGGATGCGCGTAAGACCAGGGTCCTTCTTGAGCATTTAGTGGGAAACAACCTGCAGATTCATTACATTCCCATCGATATCTCGGCAGGCGCCGTTAAAAATCTGGTCACCTCATTGGAGTCGAAATTCCGCAACACTTCCCTGACAGTCACCGGGATCGCCTCCGAATATTTTCAAGGATTGGAAGCGGTTCCCCGGGAACAGTTCAAGCGAAACTTTGTTTTCTTTCTGGGATCGACCATCGGCAATCAGGATTACCCTGCCGCAGGGAAATTTTTGCACCGGCTAGGGGATTCTCTCAATGACGGGGATTACGTGATGATCGGATTTGATCTCATGAAAAACCCCAAACTCCTTTACAATGCCTACAACGATCCCGAGGGTGTTTTTGAAAAATTCAATTTGCATCTATTGGACCGCATCAACCGGGAACTTGGAGCCAACTTCGTTAAAAGTAATTATGTTCAAGAGGGGCATTACAATGAGCAGTCCCGTGCCGTTGAAAGCCATGTTTACAGCACCGAGGACCAAACGGTTCAAATACCGGCGTTGAACCAGGAATTCCACTTCAAAGCGTGGGAAGGGATGCAGACCGAATATTCTTACAAATATACGATGCAGGAAATCGAAGCGCTGGCTCAAAATAACGGATTTGGAATCGTTAAACACCTTTTTGATTCTAAAAAGTTCTTTGTGGATTCGATCTGGAAAGTTAAAAAATAATTTTCTATTAACCGCAGGATACTCTTATGCATGCAGGCCGAACTTACACTCTTATAGAAACGATTGGCTGGACCAAGCGGTACATAGCGAGAATCCTTTTGAAAGCGGACCCAATGAGGTTCCCATCACCGCCCTGGCCCGCACCATCGAAATCGACCTCCGGGAAATGCTCGACGAAATAGAAATCCCTCCCAAAATAGAACCTAAAAACAATATCCTTCTGTAGGGAATAGTTCTCATCTGGAGGAAGATCTTCCGGTGTGCATCCCGGACTGCGCCACATCTCCCACGCACAATGGCGAGTTCTTAATGCTGCAGGTGGTGGTGATAAGTCTCTCCGGCTCCTTTAGGAATGCGGATGGTGTCCACCAGATCCTTGACTTCCTGCGGAGGCTCGGAGGTCAGGCGGCTCACGGCATAGGAAACGATAAAGTTGAAAATCATTCCCAGCGTTCCAATGCCCTCCGGTGAAATACCGAACCACCAGTTTTCAGGATTATTGGCTTCCGGATTGATGAACTTGAAATAAATAATATATCCTGCCGTGAACCCGAGGCCGGTGATCATCCCGGAAATAGCGCCTTCCTTATTCATGCGCTTGGAAAAAATTCCCATCAAAATAGCCGGAAAAAAAGAAGAGGCCGCCAGACCAAACGCAAAGGCTACGACTTGCGCCACAAATCCGGGCGGATGTATTCCAAAGTAACCGGCAACGGTAATGGCCAACGCCGCGGACATCCGGGCGAACATCAATTCCTGCTTATCTGTGATGGTGGGTAAAAAAATCTTTTTCATCAGGTCATGGGAAATCGAAGTGGAAATTACCAGAAGGAGTCCCGCCGCGGTCGACAATGCCGCCGCCAAGGCCCCCGCCGCCACCAGGGCAATGATCCACGCGGGTAAGTCGGCGATTTCCGGATTGGCCAAAACGATGATGTCACGATCGATATATAATTCGTTGCCGTTTTCGGTCAACGGGTTGTCGATCTGCCGTTCCCCGAGGGGTCCGCGTCTCTCGATAAATCGCGGTTTGCCTTTAAATGCCTTTCCCGCAAGGTATTGGATTTTGCCGTCCTCATTTTTATCCACCCAGGCGATCAAACTGGTATCCTCCCAGTTTTTGAACCATTGCGGTGTGTTGGCGTAGGGCGCATTTTTTACCGTCTGAATCAGATTCACCCGGGCAAACGAAGCCACTGCCGGGGCCGTGGTATAGAGAATGGCGATAAAGAGCAAAGCGTAACCGGCGGACTTACGGGCATCCCGTACTTTGGGCACCGTGAAAAACCGAACGATCACATGCGGGAGTCCAGCGGTTCCGACCATCAGGGCGGCGGTAATAAAAAAGACATCGATGGTTGATTTTGTCCCCGACGTGTAAGTACCGAACCCAAGCTCTTGCGACAAGTTGTCGAGTTTTTCCAACAGGTAAGTTCCCGATCCATCGGTCAGGGTGCTCCCAAAACCGAGTTGAGGAACCGGATTGCCTGTCATCATTATTGAAATAAAAATGGCGGGTACCATAAAAGCAAAAATCAAAACACAATATTGCGCCACTTGGGTGTAGGTAATTCCTTTCATGCCGCCAAGGACCGCATAAAAGAAAACGATCGCCATGCCGATCAGAACACCGGTGGTGATTTCAACTTCGAGGAAACGGGAAAATACGATGCCGACCCCGCGCATTTGCCCGGCCACATAAGTGAATGAAACAAAAATGGTGCAAATGACGGCCACCACACGCGCCAAGTCTGAATAATAGCGGTCCCCGACAAAATCCGGCACGGTATATTTTCCGAATTTGCGGAGATAGGGTGCAAGCAATAAGGCGAGCAGGATGTATCCGCCGGTCCATCCCATGAGATAGACCGAGCCATCCCGGCCGATAAACGAAATGATTCCCGCCATGGAAATGAACGATGCCGCAGACATCCAATCCGCTGCGGTGGCCATGCCATTGGCCAAAGGCGAAACTCCGCCACCCGCCACGTAAAATTCATCCGTGGATCCCGCCCGGGACCAGATCGCTATCCCGAGATAAAGGGCAAACGTGACACCCACGAAAATAAAGGTTAAGGTTTGGACATCCATTTATCTTATTTCCACTCGACTGACATTTGTTTTATTGTTTCGGATCGGACTCATGGGATTCGTCTTTCAAATGGTAATAGTCTTCATCCGGAACAAAATTATCCTTGTCCTCATCCACGTCGTATTTGTGGTCCAGTTTGTTCATCTTATAGACGTACACAAAGATAAGAATGACAAAGCAAAAAATAGACCCCTGCTGTGCCATCCAAAATCCGAGGTGAAAGCCGAAAAACTGGATAGTGTCCAATGCGTCGGCAAACAGAATTCCCATGCCGTACGAAACGATAAACCAAACCGACAAAAGCATCAGCACGATGCGAATATTTTCCCGCCAGTAGGCGTTGGTCTTGGAATCGTGTGAATCATTCATAACATTAGACTCAAAATAGTTTTCCGTTTTTTCAGAGGAAGGGTACCCAGGAAACCGCAGTTAAAATATATGTTTTCATAGTGTGCTGGATGATCCGCAAAGAAGGCGAACCTTCTGTCTATTAATTATAAGCCAGTTTTATTGTTTGAGCGACCCGCTCGGCCATATTGTCGGCACATGAAATTTGTTATTTTGAAAAATGAATTTTGTCGAGGTCACCTAAAATCGCGTACAGAACCGGCACGACCAGAAGAACCAACACGGTGGAGGCCAGCATGCCGAAGACGATACTGGTCACTAAGGGGATCAACACCTGGGCTTGCAGGCTTCTTTCCAACAGGAGGGGCAACAGCCCCATGATCGTGGTCAGCGATGTTAAAAGGATTGCCCGAAAACGCAGGCGGCTGGCTTTTTTTGCCGCCTCTTCTGGATGATCTCCCTTCCTTAGATGGTGCTTGATAAATGTGACCAGAAGAATTGAATCGTTGATGACCACTCCGGCCAGCGAAACCAAGCCCATCAGGCTCACCATGGAAATATCCAATCCCATGAGGTAGTGTCCCCAGATCACTCCCACCAGTGCCAACGGAATAGCGGACATGACTGCCAACGGTTCCACGTAGTTCTTGAACTGAAAACTGAGCAATACAAAAACTCCAATAATTCCGACGATGAAAGCTTTGAGCATGGACTTCCCGGTTTTTTGGGATTCCCTTTCCTGACCCTCCATAGAAAAAATAATGTCCGGGTACTTTTGTTTTAGATTAGGTAGAAAACTCGCTTTGGTGTCTGCCAGAATCTCCGCCGCGTTAGCGAGGTGGGTATCTACATCTCCTTGAATGGTTACCGTGCGTACGGAATTGATCCTTGAGATGCGGGCGGTACCTCGCTGATATTCCAGGTGTGCCACATTTTTTAGAGGGATCCTTTCACCGGTTTTTGTCGTGACGTAAAAATAGTCAAGATCATCCAGACTGTTCTGGTCCAAGGTAGAGAGTTGTACATCAATTTCATACGATTCGGAACCCACTTGGAATTCACCCGCCGTTTGGCCATAGAAAGCGGCCCGCAATTGGTTGGCAATGGAGGAGGCATCCATTCCCTGTGCCAGCGCACCGGCTTTGAGTCGCACTCGTATTTCCGGTTTTCCCGGTCGCAAGTCATCGTTCAAGTCAAAAACGCCGACGTATTGGTCCAACCAATCCTGCAACTCGAGAGAGGCTTGTTTCAATTGCTCCAGGTCGCTACCCTGCAATCGGATTTCGACCGGTAGACCCCCCGGACCTATAGTGGGTTCTTTGAAGGTTAAATTAATGATGTCCGGCAGGTCCTGCAGTTTTTCCCGCCACATATTTTTAACGGTATCGAGTTTGGCGTTTCGCTTTTCTGCTTTTAACAGATCTACTAAAATCGTAGCCACATGAGTCCCGGTTTCATTCGCATCCACATTCTTGTTGTACTGGATATTTATATTTTCGACCAGCGGCTGTCCTTCCGGCTGAAGGGGTTGGAGTTTTTCATTGACCTCTTTAAGTGCTTTGACGGTTTTCTCTGCAACTTCTTCCGTTCGGGACAAGGGAGTTCCTTGAGGAAGAAGAATCCGTGCCTCCAGCACGTCCCCATCAATTTCGGGAAAGGCAATAATCTTGATTTTCCCACTGGTTAACATTCCCAATGAGAAAATAAAAATCAAAATGATTAAGCCGATGAAAAAATATTTCCAATTCACCGCCCAGTCCACGACACGTCCCAAAACCTGTTCGCGCAGATAATTCAAGGAGGCGTCCACCTTTTGTTTGAATTTGTTCGGTGCCGAGGCTGAATTCGAATGGATCGAGTGCGAGAGGTGATGAGGTAATATGATAAAGGCTTCGACCAGACTGACGGTCAAGGTCACGATAAGAATGACCGGCATCACCCAGAGTACCAATCCAATTTCACCCTCAATCAAAACCGCAATAGAGCCGAAGATGGCAACGGTGGTTAAAAAAGAGGAGAACACGCCAGGGAGCACCTCCAGAGTTCCATCGACAGCCGCGTCCAACGGTTTTTTGCCTCGTTGTGAATGAGAAGAAATATTTTCAGAAATGACAATGGCATCGTCCATGAGAAGTCCCAAAGCCACCAGCAACCCCACCATGGTCAGCATGTTCAGGGAAAAATCTATGCTATGCATGACAAACAGGGTGCCCAGGAAGGAAACCGGGAGTCCCATCGTCACCCAAAAGGATGTTCGTAAGGTGAAGAACAACCACATGGTCAAAAAAACCAGAATCAAACCTTGAACTCCATTTTTTAAGAGCATGGTCAGGCGGTCACGAACAATATCCGAAACATTTTGAGTGAGGACCATTTTTACTTCCGGGGGATGTTGCAGGCGTTCCTTTTCCAGGAAATTCTGCACGGCATCCAGAATATTAAGCGAATCCTCACTTTTCATTTTCATGATTTTTAACAGGCCGGCTCGTTGCCCATTAAAGATTATTTTGTCTTCATCCAATTCAAACCGGTCCGTGATTTTAGCAATATCACCCAGTCGAATTTCCTCCCCGGTTGTGTGTGAGATAATGATTAGATTTTCGAATTCCGGCACCGAGTACCGTTTATCCTGAAACCGGAACATGACATTCTGATCGGGAGTTTCAATGGTTCCGGCGGGCAGGTCGACATTTTGACGGGAAAGATTTTCGGTGATGTCGTTGAGATTCATTCCCAATTGAAGGAGATTCTGAGCAGGAATCTCGATCCGGATTTGGTGGTCCGAAAAACCCAGGATATTGACTTGGGACACTTCCTCTAAAAGCAACAGGCGGTCTTTAAACTTTTCGCAAAATAATTTCAGGTCGGGTACGGACATGGGGCCCGTAACCGCCACGGACACCACCTGATCGACTTTCCCCAATTGTTTGATGATGGCGCGTTCCACCTCGTCGGGGAAATCATCGATCGCTTCCACCTCCGTTTTGATGTCATTCAAAAAACGTGAAAAGTCGCCTTCATCCCGCATTTCCACCACCACCCGAGCCCGGTTTTCCTGAGCCTCACTGCGGATTTCCTCAATGTGATTGACTTCATCCAGGGAGTCTTCAATGCGCTGGCAAATGGCTTCTTCGATTTCTTCAGCGCTGGCTCCGGGGTAGTTCACGATGATCTCGACTTCCTTGGGGGTGAAGTCCGGGAAGGTCTCGCGGCGAATATCCTGAACCGTAGCCAGCCCGAGGAAAATAAAAATCAACATCAAAAGGTTGGCGGCGGTCGGATGATTGGCAAAAAAACGAATGAAGGATCCGGGCATTTTATTTCACGGCTTTGGAGCCGGTGGCCTCTTTGATAATTTTGGAAAGAGCGGCCTCGTCGGTTTGAGGTTGGAGAAGCATCCCGCTGATGGCCGGAACCAGATCGCTGATGATAATTTTTTCGTTGGGGCGTATTCCCGATTTGACCGATACAAGATTCCCTTGCTGGAAATCGATTTCTATCTTCTTTTTTCCCAGCCGGTTTTCTTCGGTGGCAATATAAACTTGCCCCTCGTGGACTGCCGATCTGGGAATAACGATGGTTTGGTCGCGCGGTTTCCCCCGCAGTTCTACTTCGACATACATGTTTTTTTGCAGAGGCGGTTTTTTGCCGGGTTGGGTTTTTTGAAAGGGGTTATCCACCGCGATATACACGCCAATC
Organism: Nitrospinaceae bacterium; assembly: GCA_965237905.1. GTDB lineage: Bacteria > Nitrospinota > Nitrospinia > Nitrospinales > Nitrospinaceae > SZUA-226. Next base: position 2,839,397 of record OZ250172.1, read on the forward strand.
GAACCGGTCTTGATATCCGTTTCTCCAAAGCGGGCAAAACGTCCTTCCCATTCCGCCATGCGCCCCCCCATTTCGAGGCGAACGATGGCTTGGAGACCCAACCGGCCCTGGACATCTCCCCGGCTCAAACGTTTTAAGTTTTGAATGTCGATCGGTTTCTTTAAGTTCTTGGGAATCAGGTTTTTCATGTAGTGACGGGAGACTTGAACCAAAATTTCCGAGATTGCTACGCTGTCGAGGGTGACCAGGACTTGTCCTGCCGTGGCCGCCTGGCCTCGTTGGATATCAACTTCCGCCACCCGGCTGTCAAACGGTGCCTTGATGACGGTTTTTTTCAGGGTGATTTGAGCATCCTGAGACCGGGTTTTGAGGGCGCGTAGGGATGCTTTTAAGGCGCGGCGCTCTGAGGGCAACTGATTCAATATTCCTTTGTAATTTTCGACCGTATTCTTTTGCGTCAAAAGGTTCTGTTCTTCCCGATTCAGGTCGGAACGGGAAATGATACCGCCTTCAAAGAGCTTTTGTTTCCGTTCCAGCTCATTTTTGTAAATGTCCAGGGAACGTTTTTCTACCTCAAGTTGCCGCTGGGTATCGGCTTTTTTTTGGTCCAGTTCTTCAATCTGCGCCTGCATTTTTTGTATTTCGGCTTCGATTTCCTGCAAGGCCAATTGACTTTGTTCCGGCGCAATGCTGATCAATAGATCGCCCTTGGCCACGAAAGCTCCCTGCTGTAAGTCGGGATTGAAATCTACAATTCTCCCGGCAACCTCCGCAACGGCTTTCCACGTGCGCTCCGGTTGAACATATCCGTTACCAACGGCGATGGGAATTAAAATAACTTTGGGGGCGGGGATGACGCGGACCGGCTTGGCCCGCTCCTGGATTTGGGTTTTCTCAGGACCAGTCTTGCTTTGAGACATGTACCAGAAAACGGCAATTCCTAAAACAAGACCCGGCAACAGTAGCAGTTTTTTCATGGATATTCCAAAAAGCGGGTGGACTCGATACTGACAGCGGCCCATTAAAGCAGGATATCGTGAAAACATCAAAAAAAAGGCTTACGATAAATCTCTTAAGCTTTGTGGGGGCTAGGGCTTAAAGACAAAAATCCTGGCTTAAGATGTGGTACAACTTATTGGCCCAAGTCATTAAGAATAAGGAGATCAAGAATAGATACGTTTGACGCTATTTACCAGCGGCGGGCCATTAAGCAGTACGACCCTCAGCATAAACTGTCTCTGGAGGAGGAAACCAAGCTATTTGAGGCCGCCATTCAGGCGCCCACCAGCTTTAATATTCAGCATTGGCGTTTCGTAATTGTTCGGGATCCTGATCTGCGAAAAAAGATTCGTACGGAATTTGGAAACGACCAGGCTCAAATGACAGATGCTTCCCTGCTCATTATCATGACGGCGGATGCCAAAGCCTGGCAAAAAAAACCGGAACGCTATTGGCAAAATGCTCCTAAAGAAGTGGCCGACCTGTTAGTCAATTGGATGGGACCTTTTCACGAGGGACGGGAATGGTTGCAACGCGACGAAGCTCAACGGTCCATCGGCATGGCCATGCAAACCCTGATGCTGGCCGCCAAGGCGATGGGTTACGAGTCCTGCCCGATGATCGGCTTCGACATTGAAAAAGTCGCCGAACTGATCAACCTTCCTGACGATCATGTAATGGGGGCGATGGTGGCCATAGGGAAGGGTACCAAAGACCCCTGGCCCAAACCCGGACAGCTGCCCTTGAGCGAACTGATAACGGAAAATACATTTTGATCCCAAAGACAAAAATGGGCTAGCCCGTGAGAGCTAGCCCATAATAATTTTAATGGTCGGGATGAGAAGATTTGAACTTCCGACCCCCTCGTCCCGGAACTTTATTTCGCAAGTATGTTTTGCAATCTGTGATTGCCCCAATCAACGACAATAATATTTCCGAGTGGAGAAAAGGCGAGGTCGGTTGGTCCATTAAATTCCCCAGGTTCCGAACCGAATTTTCCGAACTTTGTGATAAATCGACCCTGTTTGTCAAATACCTGAATGCGGTGGTTGTAAAAATCAGCCACATAAAGATGTCCTCGGGGGTCCATAGTAATTCCTGAGGATACTTTGAAACTTCCTCCCAAACCCCCCGCGCCACCGAACTCCATCAGATATTTTCCTTCCGGAGAAAACGCCTGCACTCGGTTATTATAGGAATCCGAAACGTAAACGGTATCTTCAGGCCCAACAGTGATCCGAGAAGGATAATTGAAGTTCCCCTGAGCTCCCGGTTTTATCAGGAAACTAAAAAACGATCTCATCAGGGAAATGGGCTCGTAACTTCCCCAGGTTTTGAGAAAGATTCCGTTTCTATCGAACTTTTGGATGCGGTGATTGTAAGTGTCGGTCACATAAAGATGCCCATGAGAATCCAAAGCCAAGCCACCGGGTGAATTCAGCTCGCCCGGTTGTCTCCCACTTTGACCCCATTGGGTGAGAAATGTGCCCTGGGGGGTAAACTTTTGTATTCGGTCAAGCTCATAATCTGAAACAAAAACATGGCCAGACGAATCGATGACGATTCCGGAAGGCCTTTCAAATTCCCCTTCCTTGTTTCCCTGGCTTCCCCATTGAAGAAGGAATTTTCCGTTTGTGTCAAATACTTGAATCCGATGGTTCCTCGCATCGGCAATATAAATTTTCCCCTTGAGATCGATCCCGATGGCAAAGGGTTCATTGAATTGTCCAGGCCCGGTTCCTTTGGTTCCCGTGAGGCGGATTGAACCAGGATCCTTTAGAAAAAATTTAGAGTTGGTAGAACATCCCTGGCTGGTGAAAAGAACGAGAGCCATCCAAATTAATCCCATTGCATAGATTGGTTTCATTTTTTTGGTTCCTTTCCAATCCACGTTACACCATCAAGTTCAAACCCTGCATTCTCCACCGCTTCAAGGATTGAGGCCCTTGAAACTCTTGCCCCAGATTCAAACGCAATCTCTGCGGTGCCTTCCTTAATATTTATATTGATACTTTTAAATCCGTTAATTTTTTTTATATGTTTTTCAAGGCCATATGCGCAAAAGGGACAGTAAAGGCCCTCTACCTGCATAATAACGCGCTCTTCATTTTCTCCTGCAAGAGTAATTGAGGATAAGCAGAAGAGTATGCTCAAGCTGATTAAGATGATTGCGAATTTTACTTTCATGGATTTACTCCCAAAAAAATAATTAGAATTGAAAACGAAGGCTTAAAGCCAGTCTGTAATCGGTCTCGAGTTGTGTCCCGTTGAGGTCCTGAACAATGGGATACTGGAAGGATGCTTCGTAGACAATCCGCTTAGTGACATATTGAAGTCCCGGTGAAATAAAGAGAGTATGCCCTCCCGAGTCAGGTTGATCGATTCCGAGAAATTCATTTTCCTCCTGAAAAAACCCGTTGAATTCTAGCAGGGCATTCAACTGATCGTATATTCCCTTATCGGGCAAGGTGAATGGAAAGATTCTTTTTTGAAACGAAAGGTTGTATTGGAATACATTCCCGAACTCAAAGCGGTTGGCTTCATTATTAAAAATGTACCTCAGGTCAGTATCCATTTCATAATCCAGGGTCTGAAGTGTATGGACAGCCCCTGCAATAATATCCACCGACCCTGAACCCAACTGGAGTCCGGGAGGGAGAAGGCCAGAGGAATCCCGCTCATTATCATCCCCTGTGGGCAATTCCAATCCAGCGATAAGGGACAGGCGTGAGGTACCTCCTTTAAAGTTGAGAGTATGAATCCGGTATTTACCAAACACGGAAATGTCGCCTAATCCTTCATCGCCTCGAATTTGGCCGCTTCCGGTCTTCATTTCTTTTACCAGGAAAGGTATTTTTACCAGAAGGGATATCTTTGAAGTGAATCCATATACCCCCACAACTGGGACGGAATAGACGTCAACTTCTCTGTTCTGTCCCGAAGGGTCGTCCGTTTTTGTTAAATACCTTCCTTGAATTCTGAAGATAAATTCGTCTTTGTGGGGAGTTAAACCCAAGTCGCTATTAATGGGCAGTGATTGCGCGGTGAAAGGGTTAAACAGAATAAATATAAAACAGGTAGAAATAGACATAAAGTGTATCGGTTTCACGAAACACCTCCTCGAAATTGAAAGAAAAGGGATTTATCCTTGTTTCAAAAACTCAGAAAGAGAGAAAGAAACAGGTAAAATATGAAAAGTTATCGAAGAAGGTGTTAAAGCAAAAAAGAGGAGTTCGTTAAAAATAAGGGGGAAGTTCTTAAAGAGAGGGATATGCGGTAACGAAGATTTTGAAAACTACGAGGAGGGGCGCGATTCAATAAGGTTGAAACCGTTTGCGAAACCTCTGGAAAGGTTTTAATTGGATTCACCGTGGTTTCCCAGGCAGGCAAAGAAATAAAAGTGAAAGAGGGAATGAGCAAGGTTGCCTTGATGCAATTCTTTTTACAACAGTCCCTTGATTCATTTTGACTTAAAGGGGAATTGGCATGTGACCCATGGCGCTTGAAGGGGGATTTTTTTACATGTTTAAGGCAAAGTTTTTTGCAACAGAGCTTTGCCTGTGCAGGAGAAATAATTGGGGACATGGGAATCAACAAGGAAAAAGCTAAAATTCCCAGTGCCAATTTGGGGAATCTGAATATCTTAGGTTTCATGGTTTAAGATTACAGGATAAAAGAATGGGAAATCAATTTAAAAATTGGTCACGATTTGTGTCTGATAAAACAATTGATTTAGATATACGTTAAGTTCTAGGTGTATTTAAACGGGTTTCCGATCTCCTGCGAGCAACTAAAGTAAGATATTTCCGGCAATAATATATGGGGTATGTCACCCCAAACGCTACCCGAATTGCTACCCAGAGGCAAAAATGGGCTAGCCCATAAGAGCTAACCCATTGATTTAAATGGTCGGGATGAGAAGATTTGAACTTCCGACCCCCTCGTCCCGAACGAGGTGCGCTACCAGGCTGCGCTACATCCCGAATATTTTATTTGCGTATGATCCGACAGCGGACTCGATTTAACTTTTGTCCCACACGTAGCGGTTCACGCTCTCGGACTGGAAAGAATTGTTCGTCACGTTGCGTGCTACATCTTTCGACTTTTTGCATTTGGGGCATTTCACTTCCTTTTCGCCCACTTCGGACATCTTCATTTCCACGACAAAGTCGTGCTTGCATTTCTTGCAGGTGTGATCGTACTGCGGCATAATTTTGACCTCTGAAAATCGGTAAGAGTACCTTATTTATATCGTCTTTTCAACGTTCCCGCAAGCGCCGGATGCATCAATCCCGCCTTTTCCCCGGCTTGACGGCCAGGAATCCCGCGAAATTGAACCATTTGAAAAAAACGTCCGCCTGGCGGAATCCGGCCCCCACCAGCAGGTCCCGGTTTTTCCCCGGTTTCAGGGGGATCAGCACGTTTTCCAGCGCTTCCCGCTTCTTGGCGATTTCCAGCTTCGAGTACCCCTGGCTTCGCTTGTAGGTATGGTATTGCTCGACGAACAGGTCGTTGAGGCCGTCCGACTCCCCCTGCACTTTCTCGATGAGGATCAGCCCACCGCCCGGCCGCAGTCCCTGATAAATCTTTTTCAGCATGGCCGCCCGCCGCCTCGGTGGTAGGAACTGAAGCGTGTAATTCATAATCACCACACTGGCGTCGGCCAACTCGAATTCGCTTTCCAGGTCCGCTTCCACCAGCTCGCACCGTTTGAGATGACCTTTCAGTTTGCCGCGCGCTTTGTTCAGCATGGCCGCTGAATTGTCGAGTCCCACAAAATGGATTTTCTGCGTTGTGGGAATGGCTTTAACGAGGTGACGCAGAAGCGTTCCCGTGGAGCATCCCAGGTCGTACACCGCCGAATCCTTCTGCGCGAAGTGCAGGGCGAGGTCGATCACCATCTGCTGGCACTCTTTATAGAAGGGGACACTCCGCTCCAGCATGTCGTCGAACACCCGTGCCACCAGTTCATTGAATTCGAATTTACCCGGTGCCGAAGACTGTTTGAACAGCGTGTCTTTTTTTTTCGCGGTCATATTGGAAAAGGTTCACCTAAACGCAATCAGGGCGGCCCACACGAGCCGCCCTGACAGGATTGATGAAAGAATGTGGGTAAACGATCAGGGACCCTGGATTTCTCCACCGCCTACCGGACCCGACTTGGTTTTGACCAGCAGTTTGTTGACGGCGTTGACGTAGGCTTCGGCGCTGGCTTCCACCGTGTTCACGCCGGTACCTTTGCCGAGCACCTCGCGGCTTTCGTGGAGCACGCGCACGGTGACTTCCCCCTGCGCGTCCTTGCCGCGGGTCTTCGCCATCACCTGATAATCAATCAGTTTGCAGGTCATCCCGGTGATGTGGTCGATGGCATTGTACATGGCGTCGACCGGACCGTCGCCCTGGCCGGTTTCCGTGTGAATCTTGCCGTCACGGCTTTTCAAGGTGACCGTCGCGCCAGGTGTGGTGCCGCTTTCAAATGTTCCCTGAACTTTCTCCAGAGTGTACGTGTTCAACTCCTCATCGGTGAATTTCCGTTTCTGGATCAGAGCGACGATATCCTCGTCGAACACTTCCTTCTTCTGGTCCGCCAGGGATTTGAAGCCGGCGAACACCCGGTCGAGTTCCTCCTGCGTTACCTGGTACCCCATCGCTTCGATTTTTTTCGACAACGCGTTTCTGCCGGAATGTTTTCCCAGCACCAGTTCGGAACTTTCGAGTCCGATATCCTGCGGATTCATAATCTCGTAGGTATCCTTCTTCTTGAGGAACCCGTCCTGGTGTACGCCGGACTCGTGCGCAAACGCATTTTTACCGACGATGGCCTTGTTGCGTTGCACAAAGAAACCGGTGAGACTGCTCACCAGACGACTGCAGGCCATGATGTGCCGGGTGTCGATGCGCGTATCGATGCCGAAGAAGTCCTTGCGCGTTTTGAGCGCCATGACGATTTCCTCCATCGCCGCGTTGCCGGCGCGTTCGCCGATGCCGTTGATAGTGCACTCCACCTGCCGTGCACCTTCCTTGATGGCTTCGAGCGAGTTCGCCACTGCCATGCCAAGATCGTTGTGGCAATGCACGCTGATGATCGCCTGCTCGATGTTCGGCACGTTTTGTTTCAAGGAGCGGATGATTTGACCGAACTGGGTTGGTACCGAATAGCCCACCGTATCGGGAATGTTCACCGTACCCGCACCGGCATCGATCACCGCTTCCACCACCTCAGCGAGAAATTCCGGTTCCGTGCGCGAGGCGTCTTCTGGAGAGAACTCGATGTCGTCACAGAACTTGCGGCCGAATTTGACCGCGTCCACTGCCATTTGAATGATCTCATCCTTGCCCTTCTGCAGTTTGTGATCACGATGCAGTTTAGAGGTCGACAGGAATATATGAATACGGGGCGACTCCGCTTTCTCGAGTGCACGCGCCACTGCTTCAACATCTTTCTCGAGCGCGCGGGCGAGACCCGCCACGGAGGAACCTTTGATCTCGTTCGCGATCTGTTGGACCGATTCGAAATCGCCGGGGGACGCGACCGGAAAGCCCGCCTCAATGACATCCACTTTCAATAGAGCCAGCTGCCGCGCGATTTCCAACTTTTCCTTGTTGTTCATGCTGGCGCCGGGGCACTGTTCCCCGTCTCTTAAAGTGGTGTCGAATATAATGAGTCGTTCCGGTTGCATGGTTCGGGTTCGTAACCTCCATTTACAGGGTTATTGTTGTGAGTCGATATCCTCGACTTTTATCATCTCATAGCTTTCTCGTTTAGAAAAGCCGCTTTGAGATATTCTTGGGAAAGGGATTAATTGATTGCGCTGACGACTTTAAATCCAGCTTTTTTAATTTTTTCGACGACGTTCGCCGTATCGCATAAATCAAGGCGGAAAAAATACACCTGTTTTTTGTCGCCGTTTCCGTAGGGCGCCATACCGACACTGATGATATTCAGGTTTTCCCCGTGGATGATGTTCGAGACTTGTTCGAAATTCTTGGGATTTTTGTCCATTGCCACGTCCACCCGCGAACTGGAATGGATAATGCCCATCAGGTCGACGAAAATTCCCAGAATATCCATGATGGAGATGATGCCCACCAGCTTGTTGCGCTTGATCACCGGAAGGGCGCCGATCTTATATTTGTAGATGATCAAAGCCGCGTCTTCGATATGGGTTTCCGGCACCACCACCATCGGATCGGGGGTCATATAATCGGAAACTTTCATTTTAGCGGGATTCAAAGCCGGGGCTTTTGATTTGGCGCCTCTACCCATAAAGGCTCCGCGGATATCGCTTTCGGTGATGATTCCCATGAGTTCTGTGCCATTCATTACCGGCAGATGCCGGATGGACTTCTCCACCATAAGGTCCTGCGCCTTTTTCAAGGAGTCGGATTTTTTAATGGTGATCATTTTCTTCGACATGACTTCGCCGACAATCATAACGAGCCTCCAAAATATCAAATCGGTTATTCAAAAACTTACTGTGTATCTAAAATGGGGAATCCCGCCAGGAAACGGGTGGCAAGATTTGAGCCGGTTGAATCAACCCGAAAAAACCCGGCCGACTGCGGTTTGTGTTCGGCCTACACCCTGTCTTAAACCTTTTTACCAGAACGGGAATCTAAAATATATTAAAAACAAAAGCTTGCCCGCGGGCCAGATATACTTGGAATAAGTAGATTTAGGTATTATTGAGTAATAAAACTACACTAATAGAGATAATAAATATACATAAATCCATCGTGTGCCTCATAATTCCTTTAAAATTGAGGGATTACTGGTTTGGCACACCATTTGCTCTATATTATCCCTCGAGGGAAAAATTAGACTGATCTTGATTTTGGCCGAAATCTCTATAGAATTTCAAGATTCCGCAATTATCCAATAGATAATAGACATATGAATATAGAAAAGTATCCTAAAAAGCAGGGGCTTTATGACCCTGCACATGAGAAAGACAACTGCGGTGTCGGCTTTATCGCCCATATGAAGGGGGATAAATCCCATGACATCATTCGCCAGGGCCTGGATTTACTGAATCGTCTGGAGCACAGAGGGGCTGTTGGGGCCGATCCGCTGACCGGTGATGGCGCTGGTATTTTGATTCAGGTGCCCCACGAGTTGTTCAAGAGCCAGTGCGAAAAGATCGGGATATCGTTGCCTGCTGAAGGCAGGTACGGCACCGGGCTGGTCTTTTTGCCCCGGGATGAGCGGGGCGCGCAGTTGATGGAAATCTTCGAGCAGGTGACGGCCCGGGAAGGGTTGGAAATGCTCGGATGGCGCAAGGTTCCGGTCGACAACACCCAGATAGGCGAAACCTCCCGCCAGGTGGAACCGGATATCCGCCAGATTTTCATTGGAGCCGGGAGCATTGAGGAGCAGGAAACTTTTGAGCGCAAGCTTTATGTGATCCGCAAGCAGGCCGGTCAGGCCATTCGCGCCTCAGGCCTGGGAGAACTTTACGAGTCCTACTACATTTGCAGCCTTTCCAGCAAAACGTTCATCTATAAAGGCCAGTTGATGGCGCCGCAGGTCGAAAAATATTACCTCGATATCCAAGATCCCCTGATGAAGTCGGCGCTGTCGCTGGTCCATTCGCGTTACAGCACCAACACGTTTCCTTCCTGGGGACGGGCCCAACCCATGCGCATGATTGCCCACAACGGGGAAATCAACACCATCCGCGGCAACAAGAATTGGATGGCGGCGCGCGAAGTCATGTTCGAAAGCGATTTGTTTGACGATGTGAGCAAAATTTTGCCGGTCATTCCGCCGGGTGGCAGCGATTCCGCCGACTTTGACCAGGCGTTGGAATTTCTGGTAGAGACCGGGCGGTCTTTGCCTCAGGCCGTGATGATGATGATTCCCGAACCGTGGAGCGGTCATGAAACCATGAGCGACGACAAACGTGGTTTCTTCGAATATCACGCGTCGATGATGGAGCCGTGGGACGGTCCGGCATCCATCACCTTCACCGATGGCGATGTGATCGGTGCCGTTTTGGATCGCAATGGCCTTCGACCTTCCCGCTACATTGTGACGAGTGACGATTTGGTGGTCATGGCCTCGGAAGTCGGTGTTCTGCCCATCGAGGAATCGCGGATCATCAAGAAGGGCCGCCTGCAGCCGGGCAAGATGTTTTTTGTCGATCTCAAAGAGGGCCGGATTCTTGCCGATCAGGAGATCAAATCCCAGTTGGCCAACCAGAAACCGTATACCCAATGGGTGAAGGAACAGCAGGTGAATATCGAAAACCTGCCCGATCCCGGCTCACGTCCCGAAAAGGTTAAAGACCCTTTAATCCAGCAGATTGCCTTCGGCTACACCAACGAGGATTTAAAGATCGTCATGGCGCCTATGATCGACGGCGCGCAGGAAGCTACCGGTTCCATGGGCAACGACGCCCCGCTGGCGGTCCGTTCGGAAAAACCGCAGATGCTGTTCAACTATTTCAAACAACTGTTCGCGCAGGTGACCAACCCGGCCGTCGATTCCATTCGTGAGGAACTGGTCATGTCGATGGAAGTCACCCTGGGGAAAGAGCGCAACCTGTTATCGGAAACGCCGGAACATTGCCGAAAGCTGAAACTGCAACATCCGCTTCTGACTCCGGAGGAATTCGAAAAAATCAGATTGTTGAATCAGGAAGATTTAAAGCCTGTCACGCTCTCCATGCTGTTCCCTGTAGCGGAAGGGGAGGAGGGTATGGAAAAGGCCCTCGAAAAATTATGTGATGAGGCTTCTGAGGCGATTGAAAACGACGCCACCATTCTAATTTTGTCGGACCGTGGAGTCGATGAAAACCATGCGGCGATTCCCAGTCTGTTAGCCACCGGTGCCGTGCACCATCACTTGTTGCGAGAGCGGACCCGTACCCGCGTCGGGCTGGTCGTGGAAACCGGTGAAGCGCGGGAGATGATGCACTTTGCGTTATTGATCGGTTACGGTGCGGGCGGCATTTTCCCTTACGTGGCCTACGAAACGATTGAACAGATCATTCGCGAAGGCAAGTATGTGAAAGACATCGAATTTGAAAAAGGGGTTCACAATTTCATCAAGGCCACACGTAAAGGCTTGTACAAGATCATCGCGAAAATGGGCATCTCCACCATCCAGAGTTACCGGGGCGCGCAGATTTTCGAGGCGGTCGGTCTGAATGATTCTGTAATTTCTCGTTACTTTACCGGAACACCTTCACGCATCAGCGGTGTCGAATTGGAAGTCATTGCGCGGGAAACCCTGGCGCGTCATAGAAACGCTTATGAACGGACGAAAATAATCCGTCCGACGCTGGATCCCGGAGGACAGTATCATTGGCGGCGCGGCCATGAAAAACATATGGTGAATCCCAACCTGGTGGCTATGTTGCAACACGCGACCCGGTCCGATGATTATCCGTTATTCAAAAAGTATTCGCAGATTAGCGATGAGCATAATACCCGCGACTGCACCCTGCGTGGATTGTTCAGGTTTAAAAAACGGGAACCGGTTCCCCTCGAAGAAGTGGAACCGGTCGAAAAGATCACCAAACGGTTCTGCACCGGGGCGATGTCGATCGGGTCGATTTCCCGCGAGGCGCATGAAACTCTGGCGATTGCTATGAACCGCCTGGGAGGCAAAAGCAATACTGGTGAAGGCGGCGAGGACTCGGTCCGGTATACCCTGGATCCCAACGGCGATTCGCGTCGCAGTAAGATTAAGCAGGTGGCCTCCGGCCGGTTTGGCGTGAGCAGTCATTACCTGACCAATGCCGACGAGTTGCAGATCAAAATCGCCCAGGGGGCGAAGCCGGGAGAGGGTGGCCAACTGCCGGGCCACAAGGTATCTGAATACATTGCGAAGATCCGGCACTCCATGCCGGGAGTTGGTTTGATTTCGCCGCCGCCGCATCACGATATTTATTCGATCGAAGATCTGCAACAATTGATCTTTGATCTGCACAACTCCAATCCGGAAGCGGATGTCAGCGTCAAGCTGGTGGCCGAGGCGGGAGTCGGAACCATCGCCGCCGGGGTTTCCAAGGCGCGGGCCGAGGGGGTTCTCATCTCCGGTCACGACGGCGGCACCGGCGCGTCTCCGCAGACGTCGATCAAATACGCTGGCCTGCCCTGGGAGTTGGGCCTTTCCGAGACCCAGCAGGTGCTGGTGATGAACGATTTGCGCGGACGTATCCGGGTGCAGGTGGATGGTCAATTGAAAACCGGACGGGATGTGGTGATCGGCAGCCTACTGGGGGCCGACGAGTTCGGATTTTCCACGGCACCGCTCATTACCATGGGATGTATCATGATGCGCAAGTGCCACCTCAACACCTGTTCGGTGGGTGTGGCGACGCAGGATCCTGAACTCCGCAAAAAGTTTTCCGGCAAGCCGGAGCATGTGGTGAATTTTTTCCGATTCATTGCCCAGGAAGTGCGGGAGTTGATGGCCGAATTGGGATTCCGTAAATTTGAGGAAATGATCGGGCGGGCCGATCTATTGGAAATGAATGATGCCCTTGATCACTGGAAATCCCAGGGCCTCGATTTTACAAAAATATTGTTCAAGGCAGAGGTGGGTTCGGATGTGGCCATCCGCAATGTGTGTACCCAGGATTTGAGTGGGGATATAGGCGAGGGGTGTCTCGACCGCAAACTGATTCAGGAGTGCCAGCCGGCGCTTGAGCATCAAAAACCCGTTCAGGTAACCACTCTGATCGGTAATATGGACCGGGCAACCGGCGCCATGCTGAGTTATGAAATTTCGAAGCGGTACGAGGAAGAAGGTCTGCCGGAAGATACCATCCGGATTGATTTCAAAGGCTCGGCAGGACAAAGCTTCGGTGCGTTTCTAGCGCCGGGGGTGACCTTTACCCTGCGCGGGGACGCCAACGATTATGTCGGCAAGGGACTTTCCGGCGGCCACATGGTCATTTCCCCCACGGACGACTCCCCTATTGTGCCCGAAGAAAACATTTTGATCGGCAACGTGGCCCTGTACGGCGCTATTGCCGGGAAAGCTTTTTTCCGGGGCGTGGCCGGGGAGCGGTTTGCTGTCCGCAACAGCGGAGCGCAAACAGTTGTCGAGGGTGTGGGAGATCACGGGTGTGAGTACATGACTGGTGGATGCGTGGTGGTGCTCGGCGAAACGGGCCGCAACTTTGCCGCCGGAATGAGCGGCGGTATCGCTTACGTACTGGACCGGGACGGACAGTTTACCATTCATTGCAACCAGAGTATTGTCGATCTTTTACCGGTGGAAGAGGAAGAGGATATCCAAGAACTCCGGAACTTGATCGAAGAACATCGAAAACTGACGGGGAGCACAGTGGCTGAAAAAATTCTGGCAGAGTGGGAGACGACGCTTCCCAAGTTTATCAAAGTGTTCCCGACCGATTTCCGGCGGGTTCTGGAAGAGCGCAAAAAGAAGCAACAAGTATTGGAAGAGGTGGCTTGATGGGTGCGGTTAAGGGTTTTATGGAATTTCAGAGAGAGACCCCGAAGCCCCGGCCGGTCAGTGACCGGTTGAAGGATAAGAACGAGGTCTATGAACCGTTCCCGCTGGAAAAATATCAGGAGCAGGGGGCGCGTTGTATGGACTGCGGGGTGCCGTTCTGCCAGAGCAATACCGGGTGCCCGCTGGGCAACGCCATCCCCGACTGGAATGATATGGTGTACCGCGATCAGTGGGAAGAGGCGCTATCCCTGCTTCTCAATACCAATAATTTTCCCGAGTTCACCGGGCGCATCTGCCCCGCTCCCTGCGAGGGCGCCTGTGTGCTGGCCATCAACGAACCGGCGGTGACCATCCGCAACATTGAGGAGATCATCGCGGAAAAGGGATTCGAAAACGGTTGGATGCAGCCGAATCCGCCGAAAAAGAGAACGGGAAAAAAGGTAGCGATCGTCGGGTCGGGTCCGGCCGGACTGGCCGCCGCGGATCAGTTGAACCAGGTCGGGCATACAGTGACGGTTTTCGAAAAGGCGGATCGCATCGGCGGGCTTTTGATGTACGGTATCCCCAACTTCAAACTGGAAAAGAGAATCGTAAAACGCCGGACTGATTTGATGGAGGCGGAAGGGGTGGTGTTCAAACCCAATTCGCATGTGGGTGTGAACCTGCCCGGCAAAGAACTGTTGGAGAATTTTGATGCGGTCATCCTGTGTTGCGGGTCCGAGAAGCCGCGAGACTTGCCGGTGCCGGGGCGGGAGCTGGACGGCATTCATTTTGCGATGGACTTTCTTCCCCAACAGAACAAGCGCAACGAGGGTGATACCATTCCCGAGGATATTGCTATCATCGCCAAAGACAAAAACGTGCTGATCATCGGTGGCGGTGATACCGGGTCGGACTGTCTGGGGACCTCTCTGAGGCAGGGCGCCAAAAAAGTGTATCTGTTTGAATTGCTGGACGAACCGCCCGAGGAAAGAAGCCCGGACAATCCCTGGCCGCAATGGCCCGCCACCATGTATATCAGTTCGTCTCATGAAGAAGCACAGGAGCGGATTACTAAATACAATATCTCGACTAAAAAATTTACAGGCGAAAACGGTCAAGTCAAACAGGTCCATGCCGTTAAAATCCAATTTGGCGATCCCGATCCTGAAACCGGTCGCCGTCCCCTGGAAGAGGTTCCCGATTCAGAGTTTACTCTGGACGTTGATCTGGTCCTGCTGGCGATGGGGTTTGTGCATCCCGTGCATGAGGGATTGGTCAAGGAATTTGGATTGAAGCTGGATGGACGCGGCAACGTGGCCTGCGACCCGAAGAAGATGACCAGTGTGGACGGTGTGTTTGTGGCCGGTGATATGACGCGGGGTCAGTCGTTGGTTGTCTGGGCGATTGCCGAAGGCCGCGAAGCCGCACGCTCTGTGGACGAACACCTGATGGGTTTTACCTTCCTGCCCCACAGCGAATTTCTATAAAAACCTGCCCAAGTTAAGCAGGTTCTATTCAAAATCGTATTTAAAATTCTTAAAAAATCAGGAATGGAAAGTTACGTTACTTTCCCAGGGAAACGATGAGTTCCACGCGTTTGTGAATGCCCAGTTTCTTGAAGATGCGTTTCAGGTGAAACTTGACGGTGAAGGCACTGATGGCAAGCATTTTTGCGATTTCATCATCGTTGTAACCCTGCGCGGCGAGCTGGACCACTTCTTTTTCCCGCCGGGTAAGCCCGGCTTCTTCCAGTTTTATTATTTGCGCAAAATTGGGTTTGGGATTGGTTGGGTGGAAATTGCTCTTTTTTTCCAAACACTGATCGATTTTTTGCAATAAATCGTTCTGATTCACAGGCTTCAAAATATAATCGTCCAGTTCCAGGCGTAGAGCTTCAATCGCAGTTTCCATGGACGCGTAACCCGTTAAAATCATAACCGGAGTTTCCGGATTCAGTTCTTTGACTTTCCGCGATACTTCCAAACCGTCCATGTTCTCCATCTTTAAATCAATGATCACAAGATCGTGCTGAAGCATTTTGAAACTTCTCAGACCCTCTTCACCGGATTCCGCCGTGGTGACCTCGTACCCGTTCTCTTTAAGGTCATCGCTGACTGTTTCCAAAAGAACTTTTTCGTCGTCTATAAGTAGAATGGAATTTCCGGCCATTTTGATGTTTTGACTCCCTAAAATCTCGGTAAACATTGAAATCCGATGTAAGTGGGACATAGTATCAAAATCATTTTGATGAAATCTATTGAAAAGAAAGAACTATTCAAAATAATTGGTAAACCGAACTTTAAATGGGGAAGTTTTTCTCTATAAATTAATTTTTTTCGGGTGAGTTCACCTTAAATAGGGTGATTAAGAGAAACTAAAATTTCAGGCGCTGAAAGATCCCTTTCAGTTTCTCTTTGACGGGCTTGCCGTCGATTTCGGCGAGTTCGTGAAGCAGCTCTTTTTGTCTCTTATTTAATTTTTTGGGAGTTTCAACAATCAGTTGGATGATCTGATCTCCCCGGCCGCGTCCTCTGATTTGCGGGATACCGGCTCTCTGGATGCGGTAGCGGTCTCCGGATTGAGTTCCCGGGGTGATGGAGATTACTTTAGTTTTGTTGTCGAGTAAGGGCACCTCAATATCCGCTCCCAATGCGGCTTGGGAATAAGAGATATTCAGTTGGCAGTAGAGGTCCAAACCTTCACGGTGAAAAAACTCATGGGTCTGGACATGGACAAAAACATAAAGGTCGCCGGCAGGCATTCCCGGCGCCGCTTCACCTTCGTTGCGCAGGCGAAGTCGCGAGCCATCGTCTACCCCTGCAGGGATGTTGACCGAAATTTCTTTTTTGTCGATTTCCACGCCTTCCCCATGGCAGGTAAGGCAGGGATCCTTGATGATTTGTCCGGTGCCATGGCAGTGAGGGCAGGGGCTTTGCAAACTGAAAAATCCCTGGGAACGCACCACCTGGCCGGTTCCGCGGCAGGTACCGCAATGAACGGGCGAGGTGCCGGGTTTGCATCGGGAACCTTTACAGGTTCGGCAGGGTACGTGTTTGCGGACTTCTACGGGTTGTTCTGCTCCAAAGGCGGCCTGTTCGAAGGAGATAGTGATATCGGCGCGCAGGTCTGCGCCGGTTCTTTGGCCACCCCCGCCGCCAAAGAAATCACCGAAGATGTCTCCGAAGGCGGAAAAGATGTCCTCAAATCCGCCGAACCCGCCTGCTCCTTTTCCTTTTAAGCCTTCGTGCCCAAACTGATTGTAGATATTTCTTTTTTCCGGATCGCGCAGGACTTCGTAAGCTTCTGCGGCTTCCTTGAATTTTTCTTCGGCCTCTTTATTGTCTGGGTTTTTATCCGGATGGTACTTGAGTGCCATTTGGCGGTAGGATTTTTTTAAATCGGATTCGGAAGCATTGCGGTCAACACTCAAGATTTCATAATAATCTCGCTTCACTCAAGCTCCTTACTGTTTCAGTCTTGCCACTTTAACTTTGGCGGGTTTAAGTAATCTGCCTTTAAAAAGGTAACCCGGTTCCAGTTCTTCCACAATCTCATTATCTTTATCCGGGTCGGTGGTGTCCTCGGTCATGAACGCTTCATCCGTCTGGGGGTTGAATTTGCGTCCTGACGCGGAAATGGTTTCAACTCCGCTCTCTTTGAGTGTGCCGAGCAGTTGCGAATAGGTCATTTCGATTCCCTGTTTCAGACTTTCATAGTCGGCAGAGGATTGAGCGGAATCGATCGCTCTTTTAAAATTGTCCATAATGGGAATCAGCTTTTTGAAAAAATCGGTTTTGATCTGTTCGAGCCGATTTTCGTTTTCCTTTTGAAGGCGAACGCGGATTTCATCGGTTTCTGCCGTTTTGGATTTGTAGGCGGCAATATATTCCCGTAGCTGTTGGTCTTTTGCTTCGGTCTGTTGTTTCAACTGTTCGACATAGGAGGGAAGGCGTTCGGCAGGTTCGCCGGCTGGGTTTTCTCCATCATCTTCGAGGGCCCAATGACGCCGGTCACTGACGGTGAACCGGGACGTTTCCTGGTTCTCCGTTTGACTGTCCTTGCTTTTTGGCTCGTTCATAAACGCACCGCATGCCTGATAAATTATAAGCGGGGAAGCCAGGAAACCAGCTTCCCCGCTCGGGAGAGAGTAAAACCCTCCAAGGGAGGTGAGAAACCGGGCACGCCCGGTTTCCCGATACTAGCCGGAGCGATGTTCTAAGACACCCACCAGCCTTGGCACTTACTTTTTATTGCTGACGTCTTCAAACTCCGCATCGACGACATCCTCATCGGATTTATCAGAGCCATTTTCGCCGCCGCCTTCACCCGATTCGGGGCCGCCTTCAGGACCGCCCTCCGGACCGTCCTCTGGTCCGCCTTCGCCGCCGGAAGCATCGGTTTGTGCGTACATCTTTTGAGCCAAGTTATGGGACGCTTGGGTCAGGGCTTCGACCTGGCTTTTGATTTGCTCGGCATCGGGCTCTTCACCTTCCAATACCTTTTTGGCCTCGGCAACGGCTTCTTCCGCGGCTTTGATGTCTTCTTCACCCAGCTTCTCTTTATTGTCCCTGATGGTTTTTTCAGTGTTGTAGATCAGGGAATCGAGTTCGTTGCGGGCGTCGATCGCTTCACGCCGTTGCTTGTCGGTTTCGGCGTTGGTTTCGGCATCCTTCACCATGTTTTCGATTTCACTGTCACTGAGACCGGTGTTGTCGGTAATGGTGATCTTCTGTTCCTTGCCGGTGCCCTTGTCCTTCGCGGACACGTGGAGGATACCGTTGGCGTCGATGTCAAAGGTGACTTCGACCTGCGGTACGCCCCGGGGCGCAGCGGGAATCCCGTCGAGGTGAAATTTACCCAGCGAGCGGTTGTCTTTCGCCATTTCCCGTTCCCCTTGAAGCACGTTGACCTCGACGCTCGGCTGGTTGTCCGATGCGGTGGAAAACGTTTCACTTTTGCGGGTCGGAATCGTGGTGTTGCGTTCGATCAGCCGGGTGGTCACGCCGCCCAGGGTTTCGATTCCCAGGGAAAGGGGAGTGACATCCAGCAACAGGATATCTTTCACATCACCGGAAAGAACGCCGGCTTGTACGGCGGCGCCCAGTGCTACGACTTCGTCTGGATTAACGCCGCGGTGAGGTTCCTTTCCGAACAGGTTTTTGACGATTTCCTGGACCTTTGGAACCCGTGTAGAACCACCCACCAGAATCGCTTCATGAATCTTGCTGGAATCCAGCTCGGCATCTTTGAGGGCTTTTTTGCAGGGCGCTTTGGTGCGCTCCAGCAAATCGTCCACCAATGACTCGAACTTGGCGCGAGACAGCTTCAGGTTGAGATGCTTGGGACCCGTTTGATCGGCGGTGATGAACGGGAGATTGATATCGGTTTCACTGGTAGAGGAAAGCTCCATCTTGGCTTTCTCCGCCCCTTCTTTCAGTCTCTGCAGAGCCATGCTGTCGTTGGACAGATCGATTCCACTGTCTTTTTTGAATTCAGTCACCAGCCAGTCGATGACGCGTTGATCGAGGTTGTCGCCGCCGAGATGGGTATCCCCGTTGGTGGCTTTGACCTCGACGACGTTGTCGCCAACTTCAAGAATGGAGACGTCGAACGTTCCGCCGCCAAAGTCATAGACGGCGATCATGTGATCTTTGTTTTTATCCAGACCGTAAGCGAGTGCAGAAGCGGTCGGCTCGTTGATGATTCGCTTGACGTCCAGGCCGGCAATTTTCCCGGCATCCTTGGTGGCCTGTCTCTGGGCATCATTAAAATAGGCGGGAACGGTGATCACCGCTTCCGTTACGGTTTCTCCCAAATAGGCTTCGGCTGATTTTTTCACCTTTTGCAGAATCATGGCGGAGATTTCCGGAGGGCTGTATTGTTTGCCCTGGATTTCAATCCGTACGTCATTTTTAGGGCCCTTAATTACTTTATAAGGCACCATTTTCATTTCTTCGCTGACTTCGTCATAGGACCGCCCCATGAACCGTTTCACGGAAAAAATAGTGTTTTCAGGGTTGGCAATGGCCTGCCGCTTAGCCACCTGACCCACCAGAATTTCGCCTTCTTTGGTGAACGCCACGACGGATGGAGTGGTCTGGTTGCCCTCCTCGTTGACTATGACTTTAGGCTCACTTCCTTCCATCACGGCGACCACGGAATTGGTGGTCCCCAAATCGATTCCAATGATCTTTCCCATGGGTGCAAATCCTTTCAAAGTATGCGATATTAATATTAAGTCTTATATTTAAAACAGTTATTGTTTTTTGGGTTATTTCGCGTTACTTGGTTAAATAAAATCCCTTGGAGGCAGAGTCAAGCTGTGGGGTCTTAAATATTTTAAGTGGGGTAAAGGCCGGTTTTTAGGGGGATGTATGTGGGAAACTTTTAAAAACAATGACTTAAATGAAATTAACCCTGGTTTCTGAGCCAAATCAAGCTTGAGAGGTGTCCGTGAATAATAAAATTACGGAAGATCACAGAGAATTTTCCCGGGTAGACGTCAAAATACTCGCCAAAGTGCAGGCCAAGGGCAAGGAGATGGTTTCCACAGGTGCGCATGATGTCAGTATGAAAGGTGTATTTGTGAGCGGCAAAACCGATTGGTCCATGGGGACTGAGTGTGAGATTCATTTGATTCTGGAGGGCCAGAATCCGCCGGTGGATATTAAAGTGAAGGGCAGGGTTCAGCGGATCACTGAAGAGGGAATCGCGTTGTTGTTTACCGAGGTCAGTCTTGAGGCCTATGAACACCTCCACAATTTGGTTTTGTTAAATACTGATGACCCTGAAAAAGCAGAACGGGAATTTAAAAACCACCTGGGCCTGAAAAAGAAATAATCCCCCTGAAGCGGATCACTTCCTACTTTTCATGGAGCAGGACCACCAGAAAAGGCAGGCCCTCGCAATCAAAGTTTACCGCAGTTAACGTTTCGCTTCCTGGGTGATGGAGGTTGTAATCGGTTACGGCCACGCAAGGCAGAGATATGGAACAAGGGGCAGGAAAAAGAGATTTGATATTACCCGCCAAGATATTAGTGATTTCCCCTATGACATCCTGAATCTGCTGGTTGTCAACTTCAGTCTCATCAAGACCATACATTGTTGCGGCAACCTTTCTGCCGATTTCCTTGGGAGCATATAGAGTGACGGCCCCCTGCCATTCTCCTGTAATTTGGACGCATCCGGCCAGTGTATTGTCCTTGCCTCTGGGCTTAAAAGGTTTGTCGGTAGGAGAAGCCTTCATGCTCAAAAATGTAGACCAAATATCAGTAACAAATTGACTGATCTCTGCTTCGCATTCAAACGCCATAGTTTTTTACCTTTTCAAACGATAGCAACCTGAGTGCTTATAGTCCACCCGCTCAAAAGCATTATCCAGGTTGATGGTGGATTCCGCCGCGCCCAAAAATAGAAATCCATCGGGTTGAAGTATAGATCTCAGTTGTTCTAGAATTTTCTTTTTCGTTTCAATATCAAAATAGATCAAAACATTCCGCATGAAAATGATGTCCATTGGGGGAAGGTAGGGCAATTCCCTGGACAGGTTGATATGTTGAAAGTGGATCATTTCCTGAAGTTGTTTTTTGATGGACCACGTCGTTCCGTTCTTCTCAAAGTATTTGACCAAAAATGAGGCAGGAAGACCGCGGTTCACTTCGAGCTGGCTGAACTTCCCGGATCGGCACCGGTCCAGCATTTTCTCGGAGATATCACTTGCGATAAAATTTATTTTCCAATCGAGGAGTGCCGGAAAGCTTTCCCGGATAAGCATGGCTATCGAATAAGGTTCCTGACCGCTGGAACTGGCGGCGCACCAGATATTCAGTTTTTCGGTGCTTGTACGGCTTTCAAGTAATTCAGGCAGGACTGCGTCCTTAAGAGTTTCAAAGGGATGGATATCCCGGAAAAAGGATGTTTCATTGGTGGTCAACGCTTCGATTACTTTAGACTGAAGACCATTGTCGGAATTCTTACGAAGGGCCTCGACCAGTTGATCGATCGTATCGAAACCTTCGGTTTCGACTACCTGCCCGATACGTGACTCGACCAAATATTCTTTGCCGTCTTCAAGGACAATGGCGGAACGCTCCAAAACCAATTCCCGAATATAATTAAAATCGCTCTCAGAAACCGACATAATTTTATAGTAATGCTTTCCCAGATAAGTAGGGTTTGACAGCCTGTTTGCATTTTAAAGGGAGGCGGTACTATCGGACCTCGACAACCGCTTCCGCCTTGTCAATGGGATTTTACTTGGGTGTGTTGGAGATATTCATACCCATCAGGGCCAACTTTTCAACAATCATTTCGTTGGTAAACGGCTTCATGATGTATTCATCTGCTCCCGCCTTCAAAGCCTCCGCCACCTTGTCTATTGCCGTTTCAGTGGTCACCATCATCATCCGCATATCTTTGTAGGCATTGTCTTTGCGGACCTCCTGAATAAACTCGCAACCGTTCATATCCGGCATGTTCCAATCGACAAGAGCCAAGTCTACTTTTTCTTTTTTGATCAAATCCATTGCCTCCAAACCATTGGCGGCTTCCTCAACCGTAAATCCTACCCCTACGAGGATTCCAGTCAAAATTGAGCGTATGGATTTGGAGTCGTCAATGACTAAGGCGCGCACTCATTATCTCCTGCGGCATGGATCTCCGTCTGGATCTGGAAACCCTTTAAACATAATGGCTTATAAGACTAAAATTGCAACTGTTTGAATTTAGACTAAGGGGTAAACCAGGGTCTGTCAATTGAAAAAGAATGGATTGGGAGGGGTTGATAGAACTGAAAGAATCTTCGTAAACTATTATTTTTATAGGAAAAATGAAACAGGGATGAATGTCTGGAGAGTGCGCTTGAGGCCTTGGTACAGGGTCGGCAATTTTTAAGAATGATAATTCAGGGAAGGGTGACTGGGAAAAAACAGGCCCGCCAAAGCGGGCCGCAAACTTTATTCCTGGTTTTCGTCGAGGCCTTGGTGGAGCTCTCCCATAAACAGGGTCGCATTCTCCTTGGAGTCCGCTTTAAGCCTTTCCTTATTTGCCCGGATTTCTTCCAGTTCTTCTATGCCTTCGGAAGTTAAAGCCCAGGGAGTAATGGATTTTTTGGCCTTTTTAATGGCCTCGGTAATTTTGATCAACTTGTCCGAATCCAAATCCCTAATGGACAGCAGGGCATCCTCATGGCCATCATAGGCACACCAAGCCATGGTATAGCAGTTGGTATTCGCCCGGATCATTTTCAGGGTGATGTTGGCAAAATGGCAGTGAACCCCGATTAAGGCGCATACATGAATCTTATTATGCTGGATGGTTAGATTGGGGTGACAGGGATTGATCACCGCTTCAGGATCAATTTTGGGGTAGATGGGTCGATAATCCGGCATAGGAATGATATTCATTCCGGGAACTTCTTTAGCCAGATCGAGAGCCAGCTTGGCTTTATGTCGGGTTTCCTCGGTCCATCCCCACACAATCATGGGTCCGGGAAACAAGGTTGGGTTTCTACGAGTCAGCATTTCGTGGGCAGCAGTTTCGATGGCTTTCTCTGTGGGCACGTGTTCCCCTTCCACCAATTCCATATTTGACCCTTCTTCGGGCTGGAAAATTCCCATCGACGCGGCCGAAGGGGGTAGAAACCCCGCAGGACCCAGTTCTAATTTCGGCATTCTAATAAACCTCCAAATATCAATTATTTACGATAAACCCGTAAGGGGGCTAAACTATATTATTTCTGCCCTTGGGGTCGTTATCAGGAAAGAAATCACTGAAACGGGCAGGTATAGACCTCTCAAGCATAAGAGTGGAATATTATTATCAAATACGAAAACTGTCAATGAATTAATGGGATAAATTTGGCGGATGCTAAGGGGCATTTCAGGTGAATTCGTCAAAATCCCTGTAGTTTTCCCCATTCAAAGGGATTTTGCATCCAAGTGTCCACCACCTGTTTTTCCTCTGGCGCGATATATCCTTCTTTCATCGCAAATTGGAGGAGGGAGTCCAGGTTTAAGAGGGTATGGAGCCGGCATTGAGACTTTTCAAACCGCTCCTTCGCCTCAGGAAAACCGTAGCTGAAAATTCCCAGACAATGTTCGACCACTCCGCCGGCTTCCCGTATGGCCTCGACCGCTTTGACAGCGCTTCCGCCGGTAGAAATCAAATCTTCTACCAGGACCACTGCCTGTCCGGGTTTCAGTATGCCTTCCACCTGGTTTTTCATCCCGTGCTCTTTGGGAGAGGAGCGGACATAAATTAAAGGCAATTTGATCAGGTTGGCCAGGGAGGTGGCGTGGGGAATGCCCGCGGTGGCGACCCCGGCAACCGTGTCGACACGTACGCCTTCTTTTTCGATGACTGCCTTCATGCCCTCAGCAATCAGAGTCCGGTGATCGGCATGGCCCAAGAGCATTCGGTTGTCATTGTATAAGGGCATCCGGTATCCCGAAGCCCACGTGAATGGATTTTTGGAGTTAATTTTAATCGCCCCGATTTCGAGACTGATTTTTGCCAGTTGCTGTGCAAAGTTCATTTTAGATAAATTCCATTTCGGTTTTGCTAGAAGGTGCGATGGAGAAAAGATTCTCCTCGGGATCCGTCAAAATTGCCCAAGCCTTTTAGAGAAATACTGAACAGAAACCGGGTATCATTCGTTTTTCCCGTTCCGTTGAAAATATTGCGGTCGATGTAATCGATGCTAAATCCCCAGCACATACATTTGTCATTATATGTCAGGCGGGTGTTATGTTCCAAAAGCTCATCGGTAAATTCATCATACCGGATGCTGTACTTTGCGTTCCATCCTTTAGGCAAGGTGACGTCCAGGGTACCCAGGATGCTGGCCGTCTGATTATTCGGATCGTCTCTCTCCCGGCGCTCAAAAATCAGCATTAACCACTTGTTCAGTTTGATGCCGGCATCAATGTTCCAGGTTTCCAGAGCATCACTGTAGACGTTGTAAGTGAAGTCAGTATTCAGGAAAAAGTTATCGGAGAGTTTGCTGTCCAGATCGAAACGAATGGGAGAAAAGGGGCGGCGGGGATTTCCCGGAATCACCTGACCTCGGGCCTCGTCCAAATCGTAACTCTGGCTGATTTCCAACCGGGCAATTTGCCTCACTTCCGTGTCTTTGTCGCTAGCTGATCCTTTGCGGAGCAGACGCTGGACCAGGAATAAACTGAGTTGGTTCACGTTTTCAACCGCATCAATGCCGTCCACCAGGCGTATTTTGGCCCGGTCGCTGCGGTCGATATCCGGTATGTAATCATACTGCAAGCGCGGTTCGATGACATGTTTGAAACTGGAGCCTTCCGGATCGTCAGATAGAAATATCCGGTTGAACTTGGGGCCTTCCAGCAAAACGTTCACATCCACCATTTCCCGTGAAAAACTATCCCCCTCGGCGACGCCGGGGCTGGCTGGGATTTCCTTATTGTAGAACGTTTCCCGGAAGCCCACACGGGGAGTCAATTGCAACCACGGGGCAATATTGATGGGCAAGGCCAGGCTGGGGTGGTAGTCAAACCGCTGGCTGGTTTCAGTCAGATCCGAGGTACTGCTGGTATCCAGGTCAAATAAAAAGTGTGTGTAGCTGACTTCCTGATCGAAATACGCACTTAAAAATTTGATTTCCACGGGCTGTGTTTTGTAGGTGACTGTGGGCAGAAGTCCAAACGTTTCGTCCAGATCGAACTGCTCGCTTTCCCGGAACCGGGCCAGGACATCAAAAGAATGGTTATCCCACTTTCGGAATAAACTCGCGTAAGAGTCCGAACTCCGGCGCGTTCTCAACTCAGTCTGATTACGAAAGGTTTGATTGAAATTGGCCTTGGACGTTTGGTCGATCTTGGCATTCAGTTTGAATCCCAGGGGCAGTTGTTGCCGATGCGTTGCATCGAGTTTCCAGAACGTGCTTTGAGTCAAATTGTCATCCAGAAACACGAAGTTGACCTGTCCGGATGTGGTTTTGTTGGGGGTGTACCGGAACTCTGTCCGTGAACGGATGCCCCGCCTTTCAACATAATCGACACCGATCGTGGCATCGGACCACTGATTGATGGCCCAGAAATAGGCCATCGCTACCGTTTCCCCTTCCACACTGCTGGTCGAAACTCTGGGAGCGAGTAATCCGGACTTTCTTTTGGTTAATATCGGGACATAGCCCACGGGAATATAAAGGATGGGAATATTTTTGATACGAAACACGCCTCCCGCAAACCAGGCCCGGTCGTCGAGAATCACATCCGCATCGGCAACGTCGATTTGCCAATCGGGAATCTCCCCTGTGCAGGTGGTGAGCGTCGAATTCTGGGCGGTGTAATGATTTTCCGATAATTTGGTGACCTCATCCCCAGTGATGTAATACAGATCGCCCAGTTTACCCGCTACCTTGAACAACCGCCCCTTTTCGGCTTTTATGTTGAATTGCGCCTTCTCTGCCTGGAATTTTGTTCCCTGTTCCGCGGTCATGACCACATTTCCCTTGGCCTGTCCCTTACCGGTCTCGGTGTTGATGATGATCTCGTCTGCGCTGACGGTCCGCGCGCCGTAAGTGACCACGACATGTCCCTCGGCTTTGACCAGGTTTTTTTCAACCAGATGAAGCATTCGGTCGGCCGTCAAATTTACAGGGTCCGTGTTCTCGTTGGAAGGGGTCTCCGGCTGGGCCCAGGAATCCAGAAAAAACATCCCGGTTGCCAGGGGCAAAAGAAAGGAGATAATAAATATCTTACGAATTATAGGTTTGATTATCAATAACCTGCTTAGCCTCAGCTACCGTGAATAGAGAACCTGTGACAACGATCAGATCGTCAGGGTCGGCCACTTGATAGGCGCGATCCAACGCCAACGGAATTTCATCCACCAGATCGATGGGCTGGGTGAAGTTCGTAAATGCTTTCCGGACTTGTTCCGGAGGAGTACTTCTATCGTTTTTCGGCTGGGTCACTACTATATAATCGGCATAATCTGAAATTAATTCAGTGATTTCTGCCAGGGGTTTATCCTTCATGATTCCGAAAACCCAGATTTTTCTTTTGTGGGGAAACAATTCGGAAAGGGATGCCGTCAACTTTTTAAAGCTATCGAAATTATGGGCACCATCCAAAATAAGAGAAGGATTCGTGCCGCACATCTCCAGGCGGCCGGACCAGTCCGCTGATTTCAAACCTTGCCTGATGGTCGGCTCGGTGACGGAAGGATCGGCCAGGGCCGTACAGGCCGCCACTGCCAACCCGGCATTGACCGACTGGTGCCTGCCCGCCAAAGAAATTTCCAGACCTTTATACCAAATTTCCGGACCATTAAAATCAAAAACCTGACCCTGCAGAGAGTGGGATTGAATATCGACTTGAAAATCCTGTCCCAATTGAAGCAGAGAGGCCTTGTGACCCCGGCTCTGGTCCTGAATCACCTGAATAACCTCTTTTTCCTGTGAGCCGCAGACCACCGTGCAGGGATGCTTGATAATCGCGGCCTTTTCCCGCGCGATTTGGCTCAAGTCAGTCCCCAGGCTCGATTCATGGTCACGGGATATGGGGGTTATAATGCAGACTCGGCCCTGGCACAGGTTGGTGGAGTCCAGGCGGCCTCCCATACCGACTTCCACGACGTTCCAGTCGGTTTCCTGCCGGTCGAAATGCAGGAGCGCCATGATGGTACCGAATTCGAAAAAAGTGGGGGATAACTTTAAATCTTCCGAAGCTTGTTTGAGGGTGGCGACCCAATAAATTGTTTCCTCAGGTGCAATGAGTTGGCGGTTGATTTGAATACGTTCCCGAAAATCCAGAATGTGAGGCGAGGTATAAAGCCCCACACGGTAACCCGAAGCGCGTAGAATGGATTCCACAAAAGCCGCTGTGGAACCTTTACCGTTGGTGCCGGCAATATGGACTACCGGAGTTTTTAGTTGGGGGTTGCCGAAATAATCAAGCAACCGCGTTGTGTTATCCAATCCCAGTTTGATTCCCAGCCGGGCCAGGCTGTAAAGATAATCCAGGGATTCCTGATAGTTCATAAGATGGAGGCTCCCTGTTTGCCTGGAAGCGTTAAATTTTTATTGGACGCCAGTGAATAAGAAAAGTCAGGCGGTCGTTAAGGGGATTATATTTTCTCATTTGCGCTTTGTGTGAGTAAAATGCTTAAAAATTAAATATTTTTAATAATAGAGGGAGTATGACCAGTCAACCCACACCAATTCGAATTCCATTAATGGAGATTTCAGGAAAGGTGGGGCAAGAAGGACAGGCGGAGGAGTTGCCGCCGGGCCTGAAGCGGCTTTCTGAGGTCGAAATCTCCGTGTCCCAGGGTTTGCCGGAGCAATGCTATGCTCTGGAACTAACCGATATCATTAAGAAATCTCTAGAATCGGGAAAGTCTCTGGGAATATTCGGATCCGGAAAGGGTGGTGCGGCGCTGAATGATATTTATGCTCTGGGTCTTACGGGGCGGGAACCTCTCGTCTGCAAAGTGATCAAAAACGATGCGCGTCCCGGTTCTTCCAATCGGGAGAAACCAGCCGTTTCCCCTGCGAAGAATCGCAGAAAAAGTTTCATGACCCCCACACCCCTGCATATCCCGGAAAGCCGGGTGTCGCCCATTCCCGATTCCGCCCATGAGATGATTTATCTGAAAGATTTGAACGAAAGCGAAGCTTTAAAGGTGGTTCCCTTGCGGGATGTGGTGTGGATGCATCCCTTGATTTCCGTGATGGAAAATCCTCAGGGATAATCGTTGGATGATTATTCCAAAACCAAGTGAACCAGATCGCGAAAGGCTTGGACGCCTGTCTGTGCCCAGTTGAGTTCTGGGAAGGATTCTTCCGATACCGGAAAAAGTCTCATCAGTTTGAGGTATTGGAGACGATCGGCGATCTCTTGAATTTCGTTTTTGGAAAGTTTGGACACTTTTGCAAAATGGTTTTCACTGAATTCCCACTCCCAGGGACTGGTGTGTTGGGAAAGATAAACATTTTCGCAAGCGGCATCCTGTCGGTATTCTTTCAGCCGGCTTAAGTAGGTATCCAATTCAGGACCTTTCAATATGAGAGCAAACCCAAGGTAATGCCCCCACCAGAAAAGCGTGCGATAAGTAAAGAATTCCGTTTTTGAGAATTTCTGCGGGATGTCGAGCGAAAGAAAAGGGAATCCTTTATGATTTTCTCCCCGGGCGATTTGGCCTTTAGTCAGGTCCGTATCCGGCGGATAGGGTTTGGGATGGGCCTTCAATTCAGCCGCCAGAGCAGAGCGCAACTCCTCAAGATAACTTTCCGCCTTTTTCAAGATGGCGGGTTTGTGCTTGAAGATTTCCGTTATGTTGATCAGATCCCATTCGTGGTGAGACCAATGCGTATGGTTTTCCTGGCTAGTTTTCATGGGACCCGAAGCTGACTTTTAAAAAAATCAGGGATTTTGGGATCGAAGGTCGTCCTTTTGACGCACCAGAACGTAGCGGTGAAGGGAATCTTCGGATTCGACACCCAGATCAATGAAACTACACCGGCAAACATCTTCTTCATCGATGCGCAAAATTTTTATCTGGGTTTTTATAATGCCTCCCGTAGGCAAGACAAAGTCTACCATATGCGAGGAATCTTCTTTGAGCCCCTGATTTTTAAATGCCAGTCCACCGGAACTGATTTCCACGATTTCCAGCGAATTCCCGTCCAGATTAAGAAACAGAGGGTTTTCCGGATCCGGGGCGATTCGGTAGGCCTGGCGCGCTTCCTCCGGTGCTTTTAATTTCTTTTCCTGTTTATTTTTCTTTTTCCAGAACAAATTCGACTCTCCTATTGGTGGATTGCCCTAATTCCGAATTATTAGAAGCGATAGGAAATATATCGGCATATCCGGTGGCGGTCAACCGTTTAGGGTCAATATTCTTATCGATGAAATACCTCAAAACCGCGGTAGCGCGGGCTGAAGACAATTCCCAGTTGGATGGAAACCGGTCGGTAGAAATGGGGGAATCGTCGGTATGCCCTTGAATGCTTATCCGGTAACGAGGATAGGTATTCAGAAGGCGGACGATCTCGTCCAGAACCGGCTTGCTCTTTTGCAGGTCCAGATTAGCATTCCCGGGTTCGAACAACGAACCTCCAGGGATGCGAACAACGATTTTGGTGCGGTCCGTGGAAATATCCATGATTTCATTCATGGCTTCCCGGTCGGCGACGTGCTGAATATCCGATAGTATATTATCGCTTTTGAGCCCGGTCAGCACTTCAATCGTTTCCTTCCTTTCGACGGAGTCCATAAGCTCGAGCAGTCCGATGCTGGCGGATTCTGTTCCCAGAATAGCCTCCTTGAATTTATTGTTCGCGATGGAGGACAATGAATAATATAAGATGAAAAATGTTAAAAGGAGAATAGCCATGTCGGCATAGGTGGTCATCCACAAGGGTGAAGATTTTTCCTCCATCGCTTCATCCATAAACTCGGCCAGCTTTTTTCTTGTGAATCGAGACCGTTTCAGCTTTTTCGCGGCACTTTCTTCTGCTCTTTTAACCTCATAATCCAACTCGGATTTGAATTTTTTCTTTTGTAGAACGAGTTCTCTTTCCAGTTCATCCTTTTCCGATGTTAGTGCGGTTAATTCCTTGCGCACTTGTTTGACGATTTCCGCTGGAAACTGAGACTCATCCCCTTCCTCGAAATCACCATCGAGAAGTTTTTCGTAGGTCTTGATCAGATCTTCTTTCTCTTTAATCAGCTGTTCGAAGCGTTTCCGCGATTCGTCATCCCGTTTGTCCACTTGGCCGGCTTCAGTTTTCAGGGAGGCGGCGGGTTTAGGCTCTTTTTGAAGACGCCGAATTTCCCTGGCCATCACCCCTTTTTCATCGTTCAGCCGATCTTTGGCCTTGCGTTCCTCCTCAATTTTTTGGGCCAGGCGGGAGTTCTTTTCACGCAGTTCTTTCAGCAGTGGGTTGGTTTTTTCCGCCACCTGCAATTCCGGAGTTCCTCCCGGAGCCGATTCTTTGATCGTGGACGGCGAGCTTTTTTTGCCGCCCGAACTTGTTGCCGTGGATCGTTGGTAGGAAATGGATTTTTGTAAGCGGATTTGCTCTTTTTTTTCATTCAACTGTTGTTGGAGGGTATTGATTTTCTTGCCGGTTATCGCCAGCAAATGCTTGATCTTCACTTCTTGCTGGTTCTTTTCAGCATTCGTTTTTTTCAGCTCGACATTTTTAATTCTGAGCTGTTCTTTGACTTGTTCCATGTTTTCTCTGTTTGCCATAATGACGCTCGATTTACCCGGTTATTTTCTTACGAAGAAAGGTCGGCGCGGTCTCCGCTTCTTCGCAGGAATATAAGACGATAATTTTTCGTAAACGAAAATCGGATTGTTATCTTCAAGAATGGATATGGCTCCCTCAAATATGATCTCAAGCTTGATTACTTCTACCAGCGTCCGATCTTTCAGCTTTCCGGCGATAGGAAGAAAAAACAAGGTCGCTAACAACATTCCGTAAAAAGTGGTCAGTAACGCTACCGCCATGGCCGGCCCAATGGTTTCGGGATTGGAGAGCTGACCCAACATCTGTACCAGCCCGATCAGGGTTCCCATCATCCCAAAGGAAGGAGCGTAGATCGCCATTTTTCTGAAAACGTCCTGAACAATAAAATGCCGCTGTTTCATAGACTCAATTTCAATGTGAAGCGTGTCGCGGATCAGATCTTCCTTGGACCCGTCCGCAATCAGGTTGCAGGCTTTTCTGAGTAAATCGTCCTCAATACTCATACGGCTCAATGCGATCAATCCCTGACGGCGGCTGATGGTGCACAACTCGATCATGGTTTCCACCATGTCGTTGGGATCCTGCTGTTTTTCTGAAAACACAAAAAAGGCCGCTTTAAAAGCGGAGATCACATCTTTCAGCTGGAAGGTGATTAGAGTGGCGGCGATCGTTCCCCCGAAGACAATCATGAAACCCGGCAAATTAAAGAAATTATCCAGTTGGCCATCAATGAAAATGGCACCCACGATGAGAGAGATCCCTAATATGATTCCTACAAGGGAAGCAGCGTCCACTAAATACGGTCCTTTTTATTAATATTGAAAAAATGGAATATTCTTTAAAGTTAACATGTCAACGCTGTTTCTGCAATTTTTTCATGGGTTTAGGGGTAGAAATCATCAGCTTTCTCTGTCAAGGATTTGATGGATGTGGGGTCGTCAATCGGGATTAGGGGGTCGGCTCGTATTGAAGCATTCAGTCGGATTCGGGTGATGGAGGGCCTGTTCGGAGGAACTGAGTCATGTCGTCAGGGGAAAGGACCGGACTCAGCATGATTCCCTGCGCCAGGTCGCAACCGGTTTTTTTGAGGAACGCCAATTGGTTTTCTGTTTCCACCCCTTCTGCGATCGTTTGCAGTTCCAGGTTTTGGGCCAGCGAAACTATGGCTTGGATAATGGCGCTACTGGTTTTCAATTGGTATTCATGGACGAAGGTTTGGTCGATTTTCAAGCTGTGGATAGGCATATCCTTTAAATACTTCAGGGAGGAGAAGCCGGTACCAAAATCATCGATTGATAATCGAAGTCCAAATTCGCTCAAAGTCTTCAAGCGGGAAATGGCGCTATCGGAATTTTCCATAAGAATGGTTTCGGTCAACTCCAGCTCCAGAAGTCTTGGATCGATTCCTGATTGAACCACCTGTTTTTCAACTTTTTGGGCCAGGTCGTCCTGGTTGAACTGGTGGCCCGAAAGGTTGACTGCCACGTTGATCGGATCCAATCCCATAGACTGCCATTTCTTGATCTGTTGGCAGGCGGTCTCAAGAACCCATTCTCCAATGGGTATGATCAAACGGTTTTCTTCCGCCGCCAGGATAAACTCCAAAGTGGGGACCCAGCCCTTTTCCGGATGACACCAACGTATCAACGACTCCATGCCGGCCAATTGGCCGGTTGCCAGGTTAAACTTGGGCTGGTAATGCAGTTCGAATTCTTCACGTTCCAACGCTTTCCGCAAATCCGTTTCCATGTCGACTTTCTTGGCCGATTGGAACAGGAACGCCGGATTGTAATATTGAAAAGAATGCTTATCCTTTTCCTTGGCGGACCACAATGCGGCTTGCGCATTTTTAACCAGAGAGTGCGGATCCTTGCCGTCATGGGGGTAAAGAGAGATTCCCATAGTGGATCGTATGCTGACGTCATGATTGTTGATCGTGAACATGGGTTCGAGAGTTTGTAGAATTTTTTGAGCCATCAGAGTGATAAACCGTTGGTGGCTGGCCCCACTCAAGATCAGGAGAAAGTCCTCACCCTCCAGTCGGGCCACCGTATCCTCTTTTCGCAGGCATCCTTCCAGGCGTTTTCCAATATCCTTAAGTAAAAGTTCCCCCACATGGGGATCGAGAGAGTGGTTTATGGATTTGTAATTAACAATGCTTACTATGGCCACCGCAATTAATTTTTCATTTCGATCAGCTTGGGAAATAGCGACACTCAATCGGTCCTTGGCTAAAGACATATTGGGTAGACTGGTTACAGGGTCGAAATAAGCCAGGGTCTCCAGGCGCTCCTCCATTAACAACCGCTCGGTTTTATCTACAGCCATTGCAATATAAAGTGGGTTCGTGTCTTTCTGTAAAAGCTTAAAGCGGATTTCAGAGTTGTATTGTGTGCCGTCTTTTCTCTGGTGGATGCCTTGAAACGTGGCAAAAGAGTTCCCGTTGTTGCGAAGAGGCCGTGACAAATTGTTGAATGTATCGGGTGTCAGGTTCTTGATGACATCGAAAATGGTGCGCTTGGTAATTTGATCTTTGTCATAACCTAAATTATTCAGCGCCAGTGAGTTGCCGCGAACAAAGTGATGATCGGAGGAATCGATGATATAAATCTCATTGGGAGAATCGTCCAGGATGCGAAGCAAATGAACTGAGATTTTTTCCTGGGCTTCTTTTTTCTTGTAACCCATGGCCAAATCGCTGATGTTGCCCCGGGACCGGTACGACAAGGTGGTTAACAAGGAAAACAGAAATTGGTCATTGGACGCCACGAGGGAATCAAATTGAGGTTTGGTGATTTCCATTAAAGTGGTTTGAGTAGCTGCCTGGACTATTGCGGAACGGTTTTTGGATTCGATGATGGCCATTTCTCCAAAAACCTGCCCGTTGTTGATTTGGGATATTTCCTGGCCTTCTTTGAAAATAGTAAGACGCCCACCCAAGACCACATACATGTGGTGGCCGGGGTCACCGTCTTTGAACAAAGTTTCTCCCGGTTGCAAAACAACAGTTTGGCACTGTCCCGAGAGCTCGCTCAAAGTGGAGCCGGGTAAAGATTTGAATAGCTCGACGTCTTTTAATTGAACCAAATCCATACAGTATTGTTTCTGCGTGTTCGTTTTTTAAGGGTATAAAATTTAGTATAAGGGGAGTTTAAGAAGTCTGTTTGGAAATTATCCATAAATTATGAATAAATAAGAGGTTTTGATGTAAATGTAATTTAAGAATGGAAGGTTGGTTGTAGCGAAAGGTATTGATTTTATTTAATAAAAATAGAGCTTTGTGGGAAGAGCGGAATCGCGATTTAAATTTATCCGAGAAGGATAAGGGACCGGTCAGGCGGGATCGTTGTAGAGATGGCAGTCCACGGTATGTCCGGGGCTCAATTGAATGGTACGGGGGACTTCCGTTTTGCAGTGGTCCATCACTTTGGGGCACCGGGGATGGAAGTGGCATCCGGAGGGAGGGTTCATGGGGGAGGGCACATCGCCACCCAGAATAATACGTTGGTTCTTTTCCTTCGGGTTCAG
This sequence comes from Nitrospinaceae bacterium, assembly GCA_965237905.1. Classification (GTDB taxonomy): domain Bacteria; phylum Nitrospinota; class Nitrospinia; order Nitrospinales; family Nitrospinaceae; genus SZUA-226. The sequence goes on from OZ250172.1 coordinate 2,873,572, forward strand.
CGAGGGTTTGGAAGCCAGCAGAGCCTGAGTATAAGGATGAGCGGCTTCGCGATTGAGAACATCCGTCGGCGCGGTTTCCACAATTTTTCCGAGGTACATCACCGCTGTTCGCTGAGACAGGTGCTTGACCACGTTCAGGTCATGCGAAATGAACAGCATGGATATGTCGCTTTCCTCCTGTAGTTGTTGCAGGAGGTTGATGATCTGCGCCTGAATGGAAACGTCGAGCGCAGAGACCGGCTCATCGCACACGATGTATTTCGGGTTCAATGCCAAGGCCCGGGCAATGCCGATTCTCTGCCGCTGGCCGCCGGAAAATTCGTGGGGATACCGACGTGAATATTTTGGAGAAAGCCCCACTTTGTCCATAATCGCTTCAACTTTTTGTTTGAGTGTCGGGCGGTCGGCCATTTTATGGATGATCAACGCTTCGCCGATGATCCGCTCCACCGTGAACCGGGGGTTGAGTGAGCTGTAAGGATCCTGAAAGATGATCTGCATTTTTGGACGCAGGCGAGTCAACTCTGCCGAATCGAGATCAAAAATATTTTGTTCCTCGAAGTAAACCTTTCCTTCGGTGGGCTCCAGAAGGCGGATGCTCAACCGACCCACCGTGGTCTTGCCACAACCGGACTCGCCGACAAGACCCAGTGTCTCTCCCGGTCCGATTTCCAGTGAAACGTCGTCGACGGCTTTTACTTGGTTTACGGTTTTGCCGAGTACGCCGCCCGTTACGGGAAAATATTTTTTGAGGGAATCGATTTTGACGACTGCGCTCATGAGGAAGAAGCCTGTTTGGAGTCGCGGTACAACCAGCAGGCGACTTGCTGTTGGGATTGTTCGGTTTGGAACTTCGGCGGAATTTCCTGACGGCACTCGGGCATAACGTCCTTGCAACGAGGATGAAAGGCGCACCCGTCGGGGAGAAACACCGGATTGGGAACCGTTCCTGGAATGGATTCCAGGGCCTCTCCCGGTTCGCCCCGGGGCAGAGAATTCAGGAGCCCCTGTGTGTAAGGGTGAGCGGGCGATTCAAACAACACTTCCACCGGCGCTTCTTCTACAATCTTCCCGGAATACATCACCGCCACCCGGTCGGCGTATTGGGCGACAATGCCCAGGTTGTGAGTGATCAGCAGAATCGCCATATCCGTATCGCGCCGCAATTGATCCATCAATTCGAGAATCTGCGCTTCAATCGTGACATCGAGTGCGGTGGTCGGTTCGTCCGCGATCAAAAGCGCCGGCTGGCAGGCAATGGCCATGGCGATCATCACGCGCTGTTTCATGCCGCCGGACAGTTCGTGCGGATATTGGTCGATCCGGCGTTCGGGGGAAGGGATCGCGACCTTACGCAACAGCTCCAGGGTGATCTCCCGCGCTTCTGCCTTGGTTTTCTTCTGGTGTAGGATGATGGATTCTGCAATCTGGTCGCCGATGGTGAAAATAGGATTGAGCGAAGTCATCGGTTCCTGAAAGATCATGCTGATATCGTTACCCCGCAACCGCTCCATCTGCTTTTCTGTTTGGGAGAAGATGTCTTTGCCGTCGAAAAGGATGTTGCCGGTTTCAAATTTTCCCGGCGGGGTGGGGACGAGTCTGAGGATGCTGAGGGCAGTGACCGATTTGCCGCAACCGGATTCCCCGACCAGCGCCAGGGTTTCTCCCCGGCGGATCTTTAAATCCACGTTGCGGACGGATTGGACGACGCCCTCTTCAATGTAAAAAAACGTGCTGAGGTTCTGGATTTCGAGGAGAGAACTCATTCGATGACCGGGGCCTCGGCAGTGGGTTATTGGGGGTCGTCGAAAATGTCCTCGTAACGGTAGTCTTCATCCTCTGAGTCAATATCGTAACGGGCCAGATGGGTGTTGACTTTTTCCGACCAGGCATCGATGCCGCCTTCGAGACATTTGACGTCGGTGAAGCCGCGCTCACCCAGCCACTTTTGAAAACTCGGCGCGCGGTCGCCTTTCCAGTCGATCAACACAACCTCCCGGTCTTTCGGAGTGGTATTCAGAACATTTTCGCAGTTGTCGCGGGTGATCAACGTTGCGCCTTCGATTTTGGCGATGTCGTGCTCCCACTTTTCCCGGATGTCGAGCAGAACCAGGTCGGTGCGCCCGGATTCGATTTGCGATTTCAATTCTTCCGGGGTGATGGAGGGCGAAAGTTTGCCTCCCGCTTCCTGATTCAACAGAGACAGTACCTCACCAATTTTTTTGTCGTGTTTTTCGCAGACCGTGAAAATGGTCTCGTCCGGTTTGTATCCGGAAACGGGCATGCCGATGTGGAACTTTTTGAACAACAGGGTATGCACTTCCGGCAGTACCTTGTTGACCTCCGTCATCGAAGTGTCCGGATTGAATACGATGGGTTCCGCGCTTTCCTCCACCCGGACTTCGGTGATTTTTATAATATGGTAGCCGTAAGGGGTGTGCAGAGGGCCTAAGACGGCTCCCTGGCTGACTTCGGAAAGATCCCCCATGAGAGCTCCGGCGCTATCCTCGGGCATCCATCCCAGATCGCCGCCGTTTTTCTTGGACGGGCAGGTGCTATATTTTTCAACCACCTCGGTGAAAGGCGTTCCGGCGTCCAACTGCTTTTTGGCCGCCACCGCATCGTCGATTTCATTGGTAAAAACCTGGCTGGCACGTACACTGATCATGACTGTCTGACTCCTTTGGTTAAAGCTGCGAATGGCAACATCATATAATGACTGGGTTTAGGATTCAATAGATTAGGTGAAGATTCCCAGTTTTAGTCCGCCGGGCCACACACACCCAGCCAGCGCAACGCTGGGCATATATTCCCTCTCCCTTCATAGGGAGAGAGGGGGGGAACGGTGGATTTGTTCTGGTTTCGTTGAAGAGATTTGGGAGAAGTGCTATATAAGGTAAGGAGTGTCGAAGAATAAGCCCCCGTAGCTCAGCTGGATAGAGCATCGGATTCCTAATCCGGGGGTCGTGCGTTCGAATCGCGCCGGGGGCACCATATAAACTTTGGAGGATCTACCGCAGCATTGTTCCAGGCAAGCGCCGGGGAGGGTGGAATTAGAACACAGCGATTGTAACCGGGAATAACTTCCATCTATAGAGACGGGTCAAGATTTTAGCTGATACTACCACTCGCGTTTATAACGTATGAATTGCCCGAGTCAGCATGAGAGGCGGTACCACTAAAGGCAATTTCTCCACCTGCGGCCACAATAGTGATCTTGCTGGATTGTATATATCCATAGGTTGTGGTACCGGCGATGGGCACCGTACAAGCGTTGAAAGAACCTTCATCTGACCAATAGCTTTTACAAGCTAAAAAGACGTTGTGTAAGTTGGATTTGGTATCGGCATCATAGGCACGACCTTTATATTGTGTATAAACGGGGAGAGCAATAGCTGCCAAAATCCCAATGATAGCTATAACGATTAATAGCTCTATGAGAGTAAATCCCTTTTTATTCTCTAATGTCATTTCAGTCTCCGTTAACGTTGCCCAACCTGTGATAAACAAGCAAATGCTGTGCCTAATTGGTGTCTAAATAGTTGAAATATATAGAGCCCTAGTGAATGTAACTGTATGAGAGTACTTCAGCATTGAAAAATAGACATCTGCTCGTGTGCCGCGTTGAAACTTTATTTTTGAAATAAAGCAGCAAGTTTTTTAGATAGCGCACTGCTTCATTTAAAATCAAAAAAAGGATGATTTTTGATACAAACAGTGTCGCTTATTTCATACAAAATAATCAGACCAAAAGGTCTGAAGATGGTTCGGTTAGGGGATACACTAGAGGGCAGGAATTAGATAGTGGAGCGCTAAAATGGAAAGTGATACAACAACCGGGGGCGGACCTCACAATTCATCAACGAATGGAAAATTATGGACGACACTGGCAAAGAGGAACCGAGAGAACCGCGCAGGGAAAACCCGATCTTTACCATCTGGGTGCATACTGGCTACGCCGTCCTGATCCTTTCCATGATCGCGTGGATGGTCTACATGGAATTTTTTATGTGAAGGCTGTTAAAAAGGGGAGCAGAATCCTCATCGGTGGTTAATTATAAATTAGAATTGTGAGGCAATGCTAAATTTAGATATTTGCCGCGTTCGCCGTACACCAGGCGCTGGTCTTCCAGGTCTTTTAAGATGGTTTCCAGCTCGGTGGCCTTGATGGGTTGGCCCTGTTCTTTCAGGTGCGCCTGTATCTGATCTAAATTCCGGGGCGCCTCGTTGCAGAACGCGAAGGCTTTTCCCGCCGCACCTTCCAGCCGCAGTTTCACCGGATGCTCCGCCGACCGCTCGTCGTACACGGTGACAAAATCCATCGACTTGGTGAACATAAGATAGGGAAGGTTCTCGGATTGGTGTCGTTCTTTCCAATGGCCTACGGTCTGGTGGAGTTCCTCGACGAGGGCCGGGTCGATTTTCAGGTCCGACTCGAATTCAAAATCGTACGCCACTTTCATGAGGTCGATCGTATCGCCGTCATACACATAAGGGTACGCCACGCCGGGACCGGTGATGCGGATGCCGTACTGGTCGGGCCGCGTGAAGTAGGGGCTGAACCGTTCCAGCCAGATGTCACCGACAGAGATCGGCGGTTGCAGGTGGGTGAGTGATTTGATCAGGTCGATCTGCTGGCGGTAGTCCGCATCCGTCTCCAGCGGGAAGCCGGTCAGTATGCTCCAGGTGACTTCCATGCCGTAATACATTGCCCACTTCAGGCAGAACACATTTTGTAAGGGGCGCACGCCCTTGTCCATTTCCTGCAGTTGGTTGGTGCTGAAACTTTCGATGCCGGGCTGGATCACGTTGACACCGCCGTGGGCCAGATTCTTGATTTGCGCTTTGGTGAGGTTGCTCTTCACCTCGATGAAAAATTGCAGATCGTAATTGTTCTGCGCGAACTCCCCGAACACGCCGTCGATATATTTCATTTCCAGGATGTTGTCCACCAGCCGGAAGCGGTAGCTGTTGTAGCGTTTGGACAGGTCGGCCAGATCGGCGTGGACCTGTTCCATGGACCGCGCCCGGAACTCCATGGTCGAGGCGTTGAGGCCACAAAAAGTACAGTGATGCTTCTCCCCCCACCAGCAACCCCGCGCGGTTTCGTAGAGGATGATCGGATTCTCCAGCAGGGGGGAATGCGGATCGATCTCCTTGATCTGTTCCATATAATCATCATAATCCGGCGGGCCGTACTTCTTGAAGTCGGTGAAATTCTCCTGGCTCTCCTCGAAACGGATGTCACCGTCCACCCGGTGAATCACGCCTTGGGGAATCGGACCGCCCGACTCCAGCGCTTCCATCAATGCCGGGAGAGAGTCCTCCGCTTCGCCGGAGATAACGTAATCGATCCACTCGAACACGCGGAAATATTCGAGACCCATTTCCGAGTCGAAGTTGGACCCGCCGAACAGGATCTTAATGGAAGGGTATTTTTCCTTGATCAATTTCGCCAGGGTGACGCTGGCGATGTTCTGATTGAAGGTTGAGGTGAAGCCGACCGCCCCGTATTCCCCCCAATTTACAGACTCCAGGGCCCACTGGAGAAATTCCGGAACCATTTGGGTTTTGACGTCGTGTAGGAATGACTCCGGCCGGTTGATGGTGTGGCTGATGCTTTGGAGATGGGATTTGAAATGCTCCGCGTACTCCTGGTTCTTCCGGGATTCGCCGAACAGCGTGTGGGAGAACAGCCATTCGCCGATCAGAAACCGCTCCTCGCACAATTTGTTGTAGACCTCCATATCGATCTGGTGGGCGAAGTGGAGGTTCAGGTAAAAGCTTTTCACCTCGTGGCCGTGCGTTTTCAGCAGGGTCGAAAGCGTCCCTAACTGAATGGACGGATACACATGAAAGCCGAACGGCATGTTGACTAATGCGACTTTAGAAGGCATGGCGCCATCTTATCAATTCATATAGGGCAATTCACCCGAAAAGTGGGTAGAGCCAGCTTTGTGGTGGGCGGGTCTGAGGCCTCACCAGCAAGTTTGGGCCGGTCAGAGATCGGGAGGAGGGGGGACTTTTCTTTACAAAGGGTAGGGCGCACTCTAAAATAATAATAAGAACGGCCTATACAGGCAGTCGAACTGACGGGAGGTAATCATGAATAAGCAAAGATATTGCGTTTCTGTATTAGTAGCGTTTGCTTTTGTGTTTTTATATGAGTTTCTCGTTCACGGTTTTCTGTTAAAGGATCTCTATACGCAAACAAAGGAAATGTGGCGCCCTGAAGGAGAAGGCAATATGCTCTTCTTGTTCGCGAGTCAGCTGGGTTTCGCTGCTGTTGCAGCATATATTTTTACCCTGCATTACGAGGGCAAGGGTATCGGGGAAGGGGTTCGCTTTGGTTTATATATAGGGATGCTCATTGGATCAATCGAAATAGGGACCTATTGTTATATGCCTATCCCCATGGTGCTGATGCTCAGCTGGGTATTGGCTTCTCTGTTGAAAGGTCTGGGTACCGGAATAGTTTTGTCGTTAATCTACAAGCGATGATTCGTTATAACTCAGGTTAGCGGACTCGATCATAAACTTGCATTTTTGAAACCAATGGGGACAATTTATGAAAAAGTTATTCGCCTGTATTGCGGCAATGTTGTTTTTGGCGGCCTGCGATTCCTCTTCGCAAAGAGAGACGGTTGTCTTTTCCGAACCTCTGCCGGACTCGGAAGGTGAGCAGTTGTATCTGGATATGAAATGCCCCACCTGCCACGGGTATCAGGGAGCCGGGGACGGATTTCTATCGGTCGGCCTGCAGCCGAGACCCGTGGACTTTTCTTCTGCTGAGGTCATGGCCACCCTTTCCGATGACCAATTGAAGGAAGCGATTTACACAGGCAAAAATACAGGTATGCCGGGCTACCCTCAGTTCACCGACCATCAGATTACGGAATTGGTCCAGTATATCCGTTCCCTGTCGCAACCCCCTTCTAATTAGGACACGGTGTCGTACTTCGACAGGCTCAGTATGACACCGGAGGTATAGCCGGGAAAGCCGAATTCCCTCCGGGCGTGGTCCGGGCGGTTTTTTCTTTGGATTTGCGGTACAATGAAGTATAATCAACGGTTTTTGTTGAATCCTCTCCTTGGCTTCTCCAAAGCACACCGACACATTTATTTATCGAGGAATACCCCACAATTATGAGTAGTGAATTGATTCGTAACATTGGCATCATTGCGCATGTCGACCACGGCAAGACCACACTGGTGGACTGTCTTCTCAAACAGGGCGGTACGTTCCGCGACGACAAGGTGATGGAGACCTGCGTGATGGACAGCAACGATTTGGAACGCGAGCGCGGCATTACCATCTTTTCCAAAAACGCCTCCATCCATTATCAAAAATATAAAATCAATATCGTGGATACCCCGGGCCATGCCGATTTCGGCGGCGAAGTGGAACGTATCCTGAAAATGGTCAATGGCGTTCTGCTGATCGTCGATGCCGCCGAAGGACCGATGCCGCAGACCCGGTTCGTCCTCAAAAAATCGCTCGACCTGGGACTCAAGCCCATCGTGGTGATCAACAAAATTGACCGCCCTGGTGCCGATCCTGTGAAAGCACTCAATGAGGTATTCGATCTGTTTGTGAACCTGGGCGCGAGCGACGAGCAATTGGATTTTTCTACCATTTATACTTCTGCCAAGCAGGGGTTCTGCCGTTTGGAGCCGGAAGGTGAGAATCAGGACATGAAGCCTCTGCTCGATCTCATTGTCCAAAAAGTGGAGCCGCATGCCGGCGACCCGGAAGGCGCGTTTCAAATGCTGGTGTCTTCCATCGATTACAGCGATTACGTGGGGCGTATCGCCATCGGCAAAATTCAACGCGGTACTTACAATTCGAAGAAGCAATACACGCTGATCAACCGGGCGGGCGACATGCAGGAATTCAAGATTACCAAACTGTTTACCTACGAGGGGCTGGAGCAGGTGGAGGCGGAAGTCGCATCGACCGGCGATATCATCGGCGTTGCCGGGATGAAAGAGGTGGACATCGGTGAGACCATTGCCGACAGCGAATATCCCGAAGCTCTACCGGTGATCGAAATTGACGAACCGACGTTGTCTATCAATTTTATCGTGAACGATTCTCCATTCGCGGGCCGGGAGGGGAAGTTTGTCACCTCACGACAATTGCGTGACCGGCTGTTCAAGGAAATCAAAAAAAATGTTGCCCTCCGGGTCGAGGAGACCGGCGGCGGGGACGCGTTCAAGGTTTCCGGGCGGGGTGAGCTTCATCTGGGTATCCTGATCGAAACCATGCGCCGGGAGGGCTATGAGTTTGCCGTGTCTCGACCGGAAGTGGTGATGAAGGAAGTCGATGGTAAAACCCTGGAGCCCGAGGAGTTCGTTATCATTGACGTGGACGAAGCTTATATGGGACCGGTGATGGAGGCAATGGGACAACGCAAAGGCACTATGAAGAATATGCTGCACTCCGGATCCGATATGGTTCGTCTGGAATTTGTGATTCCTACCCGGGGACTGTTCGGTTTCCGTTCGCAATTGTTGACTCTGACCAAGGGAACCGGGACGTTGAATAGCAGTTTCCACAACTACATCCCTTATTGCGGTGCCTTGGCGCGTCGTATCAATGGAGTTCTGATTTCCCTCGAAGGCGGGAAAACCACCGGCTATTCCATCTACAACCTGGAAGACCGGGGGACGATGTTCATGGGGCCGGGGGAAGAGGTCTACACGGGAATGATTATCGGAGAGAATAAAAAAGACAGCGATCTGGTGGTCAATGTTTGCAAGGGCAAAAAGCTGACCAACATGAGGACCTCCGGTTCCGACGACACCATCAGCCTTACGCCACCGCGCCGAATGAGCCTGGAGCAGATTCTGGGTTATCTGAATCATGACGAGTTGGCCGAAATCACCCCTGCCAGTATTCGCCTGCGCAAAAAACTGCTGGATGAAAACGCCCGAAAACGAGATTCTAAAAAGCAGAGTGTTTCCTGACTTTTAGTTCCCGCTTACCTGCGCCTAATTAAGATTTTCCGAATACTGGGCAGGAACCGAGAACATATTAGAAGGACTCTCATAAAACGTCTCGTTGCCATTGACCCCGTCCTCGTTCGCGTCTTTATACATCAAATCCCAGGTGCCGTCTTCGTTGACGTCAAACGCGTAAAATAAGGCTTTCTCGGAAATCACGTAGATCTGATTGGCCGGTCCGTAATTGACATAGAAAACCGGTGCACCTTTGTAAAGACCAGGCAATTGCTTCAGCGGTTCGCTGGTCAAATAGGTTTTGACAACAAAATGGACGGTATGGTAATCGGCCCGGCCGTTGTGGTCGAGGTCGAAGCTGATATAGAGTAGTCCATTGCCTTTTAAGTTCCAGGCAGTTTTGTTTTCCAGCGGGGGATCAACGAGAGGAAGATTAGGGAATCCCATTCCCAGACTCGGGAGCAGTAAAAGAATTGCCAGCAGGACGGCTTTGGTGATCAGGTGTTTCATGACGAACACCTCCTCTTTTTTTGCGGCAATCAGTCCAAGAAGATTTGCCGCTTATCCGGACTCGCTGTTGCCAGCCCCTCGGTCCGGATTCAATGAAGAATTCAGTCTCATTCGAGTTGAATTCAAATGTACCCTCAACCTGATACATTCAAGTCCTGTGCCATTTTAAGCCTCAAAAATACAAAGCCTTTGTTTTGAATAAGTTATTAGATTTACCTTAAAATAACGGGCTTTCTGAATGTGCCAATTTTGAGCCATTTAGGTCGAATTTTGTCCATTTCTTGGACAAGAATTACAGAAGAATTCCCACTTTTATAATGATTTTGGGAGGCTTAAAGCGTGGGGACATTGAGGGTTTTTTGAATCATATCCAACAGCAGGTTCAAGTCCATGGGTTTGGTCATGTAATTTTTGAAACCTGAATCGAGGGCGTTTTTAATATCGTGCTCCATAGCGTTGGCACTCACTGCAATGACAGGAATGGATTTTGTTTCGTTCCAGCCCTGGAGTTTTTTGAAGGCGGTTATTCCATCCATCTCCGGAAGATTGATATCCATTAAAATCAAAGAGGGCTGATGTTGGCGTGCCAAATCCAGGCCGTCAACCGCGTTTTGGCTGGACATAAAGTTAAAGGACGTAAATTCCTGAAGGTATTTTTGCACCAGCATCAGGTTGGAATTATTGTCCTCTATATAAAGGATGGTTTGTTGGTTTTGATTTTCTTCCTTAGTTTTTTTTGGGACTATTTTTCCCAGGGGATGTTCTTTTGGAACCTGCCCCGAGTGATCTCCCGCCGGGAGTTCAATGGTAAACCGGCTTCCTTTCCCCTTTTCGCTTTCCAGGGAAATAGTCCCATCCATTAAACCCATCAGCTTTTTGGTTATGGTCAACCCGATACCGGTTCCCTCGATTCCTGAATCCTCCGCCCCCAGGCGTTCAAAGGGTTCAAATAATAATTTCTGCTTGTCGGCTTCAATTCCAGGTCCAGTATCGATGACATGTATTTTTACCCGGTTCGCATCCGTTATTTCGCTTTTAAGGAAAACTTCTCCTCCCTCCCGATTATATTTGATCGCATTAGCCACCAGATTGATAAGGGCTTGTTTCAGACGAGTGGAATCTGCAAACACATATAGGGCGGATTCCGATATGTGATCCCTTATTTTGATCCTCCTTTTGTTTGCTATGGGTTCAACCACCGGTAACAGTTTTTTCAGAAGGCGGGAGACGTCTGTGTTTTCATTGAAGACTTTCAGCGACCCGGTTTCGATCTGGGTCAGGTCCAACACTTCACTAATGAGTTCCAGTAAATGATTTCCTGCGGTTCGAATTTGTCCAACGTTTTCATTTTCTTTGGAGTCCAGATGACCTTTTTTATTCAGTTCGAGAAGTTGCGCGAAACCGAGGATGGCATTGAGCGGAGTTCTCAGTTCATGGCTCATGTGAGAGAGAAATTCAGATTTGGCGCGGCTGGCTTGTTCGGCTTCTTCCTGCGCTTTTCGTAACAAAGCTTCGGTTTCTTTGCGCTGAGTTACATCTCTCTTTAACGCCTCATTGATTTTGACGAGATCGGAGGTACGCTCTTCCACTCGTTTTTCCAGTTCGGCCTGTGAAACTTTAAGGGCGATCTCCGTTAGTTTTTTCTGGGTGATGTCGGTAGCGACACCGGCGATACGGTAATTTTCACCCAACTCATTTTTAATAGGAAATCCCTTGGCGTGGATCCATCGTAGGGAGTTATCCGGGCGCTTTATCCGGTATTCAACATCGAACAACCCTCGAACCAGGCTTTCTTGGTTGAACACCGCGATTACTTTCGACTGATCTTCAGGAAGAATAAAGCTGATCCAGATTTTTGGGTCCTTATATAAATCAGCCGATTTTCTCTGAAAGATAGTTTCGTAAGCCGGGCTGACATAAATAATCTCTCCACCATCAATGCTGGTCATCCAGAATATTTCTTCCAGGTTTTCAGTCAGCTGGCGAAAGTACTCTTCATTTTCTCTCAGGCTTTTCTCCGTTTTTTTGGGGGCGGTCAGTATTTGTTCCAGAAAAAAAATGGAAAGGAAAGCCATGATGCTGACCATGAGGCCGGGCAACTCGGATGAGGCCAGGGTGAAATCGGTGAGATTGGAAGCCGGTGTGTTCCACAGCGTCAGTAATTGATGCAACGCCATCAATGCGAACATCAGGGTTAGAAAACCGATTCGCCAATCGCGCGTACGGCGAAGCAAAAGAACTGACCAGACAACAGCCAGAATACGGATGGCGATGGAGGTTCCTATGATTGCAATCATAGTGATCGGGTCTAAATGTTTGTTGATATGAGAGGCACGAATTGTTCAGCAGGGAAAACAATTGTGATGAGCCCCAAGCTTTATGGTATGGATTTTGGGGTGGCAGGGCAAGGATAATATGAGTGCTCTATCTGAGGGGAATTTCAAACCAGAAGGTCGCTCCGGAACCCAGTTGGCTGGTCACATTCAGGTGGCCTTCATGAGCCTGAACCATTTTTTTGGAAATGGCCAGTCCCAGACCCGAACTGGATTCCCCGGCGGTGGGGCGAGCGGATAGTTTCTGAAAATGCTGAAAAAGTTTTTCCTGGTCTTCATCAGAAATCCCCGGCCCTTCATCCTTGACGCTAAAAACCAGTTTTCCTTCGCGTTCTTCCAAGCTGATAAAAATGGTTGTCCCGGATTCAGAAAATTTAATGGCATTGCTGATCAGGTTATCAATCACCTGGCCCATTTTGTTGGCATCGATTCGGCACTTGGGAATGTTCGGCAGCTCGGATTGAATACGGATATTTTTTTTGTCGGCAAAAAACTGGTTGATCATGATGTGATGGTTGATCAGGCTTTCGAACGATTCGGGTTGAAGATCCAACTGTAGTTTTCCGCTTTCAATGACCGAGACGTCCAGCAGTTCATTGACCATCTGCAACAGATTCTCACTGCTTTTAAAGATAAAGTCGAGAAATTGGTCTTTGGTTTCCTCAGGCAATTCCTTTTTGTCATCCTTCAGAATCTGGGAGTAACCTTTGATCGCGCTCAGACCGTTTCTCATATCGTGAGACGCCATTCCCAGGAACTTATTTTTGAGTTCATTAAGCTCGTTCAATTGATCGTTTTTCAATTCCAACTGTTTTATCAATTGCTGAACTTTCAGGTGGGTTTGGACCCGCGCGAGCACTTCACTGTGGTTAAAGGGTTTGGTGATGTAATCGACCCCTCCCTCTTTGAAACCCTGTATAACGTCCTCCGGCTCGGCTCGGGCGGTAATGAAAATTACGGGCAGATTGCGCGTGCCTTCCTGGGTTTTCAGCTGGCGGCAGGTTTCAAATCCGTCGATACCCGGCATGTTGACATCGAGGAGAATCAGGTCCGGCGCAAACTTCTCTGTGATAGTCAGGGCCTGTGCACCGCTTTGGGCAATAGATATAAGATAGTCCTCTTCCAGGATTTCTTCCAGGATTCTCAAATTCGTAGGGGTATCATCTACGATTAAGACTTTTGGCTTGTCGGCAGGGCTCGAGTCGTTCATGCTCTATGTGGGTTTGGCGCCATTAAAAAATGATCTTCTATCCGGGATTGCCAAAAAAAATAAATTAGCTTACCCTTATGGAGCAAGAAGTCACACTGTTTTTTGCTCCATGCTTTTTGAGTTCACTTGGCCTGACGAAATATTGTAGTTGTCTTTTTCGGAATAATCAAATTATGGCGAAACCTTTAATATTTGTGGTGGACGACGAACCTGAATCCGGCGGCCTGCTCGCCTATTATCTGGAGAAAGCCGGTTATGAGGTGGCGCAGTTTTCCAATGGGCCGGACTGTCTGAAGGCGTTGGACCGCAACCCCAGCCTCGTTTGTCTGGATATGCAAATGCCGGAGATGGACGGATTGGAGGTTCTCAAACGGATCAAAGCCCAGAACTCCAAATTGGGAGCCATCATGGTTACCTCGAATAATGAGGTCGACACGGCAGTTCAGGCGTTGAAACTAGGCGCGGCAGACTACATCATCAAACCCGCGGATCGGGAAAGATTCCTGACGACGGTGGAGGATACTTTGGATCAGACTCAGTTGGTGGGCCAGATCCGCAATATGGAAAAGGACATGGAAAGCGCTTTCGCCTACAAAAATATTGTGGGAGAGAGCCAGGCCATCAAGAAGGTGTTCACCCAAATTGAGCAGGTCAAAGACAGCAACGTCAATGTGTATATCAATGGCGAAAGCGGGACGGGTAAGGAACTGGTGGCGCGCGCCATCCATTTCAGCGGACCGGAGGAGAACCGGCCATTTATCGATATCAATTGTAGCGCGCTGGCCGAAGGACTGTTGGAAACCGAAATGTTTGGACATGAAAAGGGGGCGTTTACCGGAGCCATAGGGACCCACCGCGGCAAGCTGGAGTTGGCCGACGGCGGAACTCTGTTTTTCGATGAAATAGCCGACATGAGCCTCAAGCTTCAGGTCAAGCTTCTCAGGTTTCTGGAGGAGAAAAGTTTTGAAAGGGTGGGGGGCACCAAAAAAATCAAGGTCAACGTAAGAGTGGTTTCAGCGACCAATAAGGATTTGCAGAAAGAAGTCGAAAAAGGAAATTTTCGCGAGGATTTATATTACCGCCTGGTGGTTTTTACCATTCATGTGCCGCCGCTGAGAGAAAGAAAGAACGATATTCCGCTTTTGTGTGGCTACCTCCTGAATAAATTTAAAGATGAGCTGAATAAAGAGATTTCCCATATTTCACCCGGCGCCATGGATATTCTCAATCATTACCGTTGGCCCGGAAACGTCCGGCAACTGCAGAATGTGATATTGCAATCGATGTTGATGTCGCAGACCAGTACGATTGAAATCGAGAATCTTCCCCAGGAAATCCAGAAAGCAGGGGAGGAGGGGGCTACTGCCTCGGTCAAAGGAGAACCTGCTTTGTCTGAGGAAGTGAGAGCATCAGATGGAATGGAAACGTCGGAAAACGATCAGGCCGGTTCCAATAGGATTTCCCTGGATGAAGGTGAAAAACAGACTCTCATGAGCGCTCTTAAAATGACCAACTGGAATATCTCCGAAGCTTCCAACCTTTTAGGTATTAGTCGAACTACCTTTTACCGGAAACTCAAAAAGCATGGGTTGAGCCAGACCCGGGGCTAACTGCTGTCAGAACCCCGGTTTCCAGGGATTAGGGAATCTCCCCAAGACCAACTATCACCTGATCCTTGGTCCGGTTTGAATCCTGAGTTAACCCCTAACGGGTAAATCCCAAAAAAAAACGCCCGACGGTCAAACCGTCAGGCGTTGGAAGTGCATTGTGCAGATTAGAAACAGTTAGGATACTCACCTATTAAGCCTAAGTCCGCGCATGTAGGATCCGTATCGGGCTCTTCCACAACCTTCCATTCGGCCTTACCACTCTCAAGGTTAGCCTTTTCCAACCGCATCTCTTCACCATGCGTCATGTCATCATCAGCCGTGGTAACCTTCGCGGCTTTTGCAGCTTTGTCAGGACCTGCCAAAGCTGGAGAACCCAGAACCAAACTTACGATAGCTACCATTGCAATTTGGAACATCCAAAATTTAGCTTTTTTCATCTTTGTTACCTCTCTCTTAATTAATGACTATAGATCTATATATACCCCAATAAGAGTATTAACTGCTATTAATATAGCAGGATGCATGCCAACGGATCCCCTAAATATTCAATTTTATTCTACTAATTGAATTTAAACGGATTATTCAGGCATTTTTATTGTTCATATGGAATCCTAGTATAGTTTTGAACATATCTAAGGGGATTTTCCGCCAAATTTGGGCTCTGGTTGGACATTATTTGGATATTTTCATGTAGATAATTGATTTTATTACTTTTAGATCAATAATAGGAATTATCCAAAATTGCTCACTTTAACTCTTTATAATCAAAAGGCTTGTAATTTGGACGGTCAAATGGGTGGGGAGGGCTCCAGGTAAAAGAGTTGCGGCCTTCGCAGCCACTCCAAAGGGAACACAGGGGGTTTTACTACCATGCAGGGTTTGAACAATGAGCAGAGAGACGGTAAAAGGGGGTGCCCTATAAGTCTCCCCCAGGCGGGCTCCAAATAACATTTCTCTGGATGAAGGTAAGAAGTAGCCTTCTCTTGAGCGCTCTAAAAATGACCCGCTGGAATATCCTCTAATGGGTGAATCCCAAAAAAAAACGCCTAACGGCTCAGCCGTCAGGCGTTAAAAGTACATTGTGCAGATTAGAAACAATGGGGCCAAGTACCCAATAGTCCTAAGTCCGCGCATGTAGGATCTGGATCGGGATCAGGATCAGGCTCATCTGCGTGATGTTCAGCGTTGTGCTCGGCCAGTTGTTGGTCGTGCTGCGCTTGCCAGTGGTCAAGTTTTTCGGGGTGCATGGCAATTTTTTTGTCGAACATTTTTTGATGCTGTTCGTGCCATTTCTCGTCATCAAATCCATGACCCTCTGCAAAAACCGGGGATCCAAAAACCAAACTTATGATGGCTACCATTGCGATTTGAGCTAACCAGAATTTAACGTTTTTCATTTTTTTTACCTCACCTCTTATTAATAACTATAGATTCACACATACCCCGATAGAAGTATTGCTTGCCCTTGATATAGCAGGATACATGCCAAGCAAGTACCTAAATGGGCGATTTTAATCTGCTAATTGAATTGAAGGGGATTATTCAAGGGGTTTTTATTCACATGGAATTTTAATGTAGTTTTTCAGAATATCGGGAACGATATTTTGGCTAAATTTGTACTCTAATTGGTTTGTTATTTAGACACCCTAATATAAGTGGTTGGCTTGATTTGACTTGGTTGATTGTTAAAGAGGGTACAAAGTTATTCACTTTAGCCCTTTATAATCAAAAGCTTGTAATTTGGACAGTTAAATGGGTGAGATGGTTCAAGAAAAATAGAATTGAGGGGTTCTCAGTCACTCGGGAGAATAAAGGATGCCCTGGCTTGCCATGTTCCAGGAGGCGGGTTCAATAGCATTTCTTTGGGTGAAGGTGAGAAGCAGACTCAACCTGAACGCTTTTAGAATGACCACTGAAAAGAAAGGATAACCCCAAAAAAAAACACCTGACGGCTCAGCCGTCAGGCGTTAGAAGTGCATTGTGCTCATTAAAAACAATTGGGCCAAGTACCCATTAAGTCGAAGTCCTCGCATGTAGGATCCGGATTGGGATCATCTGGGTGAAATTCAGCATTGTGCTCGGCAAGTTTGCTGTCGAATACTTCTTGCCAGTGGGCAGATTTTTCGGGTTGACCAGTAACTTTTTTGTCTAACCATGCATCAAGATTCTCGTGCCATTTTGTGTCATCGAAGTTTTCATCGTCTGCGAAAACCGGGGACCCAAAGGCTAAACTTACGATGGCTACCATTGCAATTTGAGCTAACCAGAATTTAGCTTTTTTCATTTTTTTACCTCTCTTCTCTCTTATGAATGACTATGGATCTATATATACCCCAAGTGGCGTATATATATTAAGTAAAGCAGGATGCATGCCAATTGAGCACCTGAATGGGCGATTTTAATCTGGTAATTGAATTTAAAAGGATTATTCAGGCACTCTTTTATCACATGGAATTCCAATGTAGCTTTGAGATATATAGGAGGGGAGCTACTGCCAAACTTGGGCTCTATTTGGTTGATTATTCAGACACTCTCCGGTAAGTAATTAGTTTTATTAGCTTTAGCTGAATAATGGAAATTGCACAAAATCGCTCACTTTAGCCCTTTATAATCAAAAGACTTAAAATTTGGGCGGTTAAATGGGTGGGGTGGCTAAAGGAAAAACAGGGTTGTGGGGTTTTCAGTCACCCGTGAGAGTGAAAGATGCCCTGGCTTGCCCTAGTCCCAGGCGGGTTCAATAGCATTTTTTTGGGTGAAGGTGAGAAGCAGACTCAACCTGAACGCTTTTAGAATGACCACTGAAGAGAAAGGATAACCCAAAAAAAAACACCTGACGGCTCAGCCGTCAGGTGTTGGGATTACATTTTACAGATTAGAAACAGTGGGGATAATCACCCACTAAGCCAAAGTCCTCGCATGTAGGCTCCGGATCGGGAACATCCGCTTGCTTCCATTTGGCATTACCTTCACCAAGATTAGCCTTTTCCAATCGCATCTCCTCACCAACGGAAACCTTCGCGGCTTTTTCGGCTTTGTCAGGGCCTGCGAATACAGGGGACCCAAAAGCCAAGCTTACGACAGCTACCATTATAATTTGAACCAACCAAAAATTAATTTTCTTCATATTTTTACCTCTCTCTTATTATAGATCTATATATACCCTTTTAGGGATATTATATTATATACCCCAAATAGAGTATCTATATGCCATAAATAAAGCAGGATGCATGCCAACCTGGGTCACGAATAGGTTACATTAGTCAACTATTTGAATTTTAAAGGGTTATCCAGGTATTTTCTTATTCATATGGGATTCCAGTATAGCTTTGGAGTGCATCAGAAGGGATTTTTTGCCAAATTTGGGTACTGGTTGGACATTATTTAGACATCCTCCTATAAGTAGCTAATTTTATTAAGTTTAACTTATTGATAGGAATTGCAAAAATTGTTCACTTTGGCTCCTTATAATCAAAAGACTTAAAGTTTGGGCGCTAAATTTGGGTAAGGATGGCTAAGGTAAAACAGGGTTGTTGTCTTCGAAGTGACTCGAAGTCCCAGACGGGTTCCAGTAGTATTTCGCTGGATGAAGGCGAGAAGCAGACTCTCCGGAGGTTTTTAAAATGACCCACTGTGGAATATCCCCTAACGAGCAAATCCCAAAAAAAAACGCCTGACGGCTCTCAGCCGTCAGGCGTTGGAAGTGCATTGTGCGGATTAGAAACAATTGGGGTAAGTACCGATTAAGTCAAAGTCCGCGCATGTAAGAACCGGATCGGAAACGGTTGCATCTACATGGTATTTAGCGTTGTGCTTTTCCTTTTTTGCTTCGTGCTTTGCTTCCCATTTCGAAAATTTTTCCAATTCCTTAGTTTCCTTTTTCATCAGTTTATCGCCATCGTACTTCGCACGAATTTTTTCAAGCTTTGCTTTGTGCTTATCTTCTTTTTTATCCTTTTTTACTTGCCACTTATCGTGCCATGCGTTGTCATCGAAGTTATGATCTGCCAATACGGGAGAACCCCCCATAACCAGGCCTACGATAGCTACCATTGCAATTTGAAGCATCCAAAATTTAGCTTTTTTCATCTTGTCACCTCTCTTGTGAATGACTATAGATCTATATATACCCCTAAAAGGGTATTAATTATCATAAATGAAGCAGGATGCATGCCAATTGAGTAGCTAAATGATCAATTTTAATAGGGTATCTGAATTTAAAGAGATTATTCGGACATTTTTTTGTTCACATGGAGTTCTAGTGGACACATCGGAGGGGATTTTCTGCCATATTTAAGCTTGGTTGATTGATTATTTAGACAGCCTCATGTAGGCAATTGGTTTTATTATTTTTAACTCAGTGATGGGAATTGCAAAAATTGTTCACTTTGGCTCCTTATAATCAAAAGGCCTGTAATTTGGGAGGGTAAATTTGGGTAAGGATGCTTGAGTTAAAACAGAGTCGTGGTCTTCGCAGTCACTCAAAGGGAACATAGGGGTGTACGGCTATATCATGGGCAGAGAGACGGTAAAGGAGGTGCCTTTTCCACATTGGGAATCCACTTCGATGATTCCTCCGTGAGTTTGAACGATGCCATGGGTGACCCATAGTCCCAGGCCGGTTCCCTCCGCCTTGGATTTGGTGGTAAAAAAGGGCTCAAAGATATTCTTTCGGATTTTTTCTGTCATTCCGATTCCATTATCCTGAACCGTGAAATATAAATGGGAGTTCTGATGGTGCGTGCTCAAGCTGATTTCTCCCCCCGTTTCGGGAATGGCATCCATCGCATTTTGAAACAGATTCAGGGCGACTTGCCTGATCTGGTCCGGAAACGCCGATACTTCCGGAAGCACGTCGCTGTAATGGGTTTTGAGGTGGATGTTTCGGTCCGCCAATTCCTTCTGAGCCAATAAAACAATTTCCTCCAGGACGTGATTGATCTGTACCGGTTCTTTATTTTCCCGGGTGGGACTGAAGAAGTTATTGAGCCGGCGAGTCAGTTTAGCGATCCGGTCGGTTTCGCTGATGGCCATGTCTATAAAACGTTCATCCGCTTCCTTCAGAGGAACACACATTTTAGTTCGTTCCAGAACGTTACGGATACCAAAGAGAGGATTGTTGATTTCATGGGCAATCGAGGCAGAGAGTTTGCCGATAGAAGACAGCTTTTCCGCATGTAACAGTTGTTCCTGATAGATTTTCAGTTTCTCCTCGGCCTGTTTTCTCTCCGTTATATCTTGAACAATTCCTCTTAATTTCTGTGGCTTTCCTTGTTCGTTATAGAAAGTTTTGCATTCTTGATGGACTGTTCGAAGGGTTCCATCGGGCAACACGATTCGATGATCTATGCTGTAGTTCTCTTTATTTTCCAGGATTTCTTTGTTGGTGTTATCGACGAATTCGCGGTCTTCCGGATGAACCGTATTTAAAAATGCCTGGTAGGAGGCATTGAATTCTTTGGGGCGAAGGCCGAAGATCCGGTAGACTTCATCGGACCACCATAATTCGTCTGTTTCAATATCGTAAACCCAGTTCCCCATTTTCCCGATTCTCTGTGCGATGGAAAGTTCGCGTTCGCTGTGTCTTAATGCTTCCTCTACTGTTTTGCGTTCGGTGATGTCCTGGACAATTCCGCGGGCTTTCAGGGGGTTGTCCAGGTCATCCAGAAAGACTCTCGATTCTTCATAAATGATTCTCTCCGTGTCGTCGGGTAATGGAATCCGGTATTCAACCTGGTGTCCTCTACCGGTGCGGAAGGATTCCTGATGAGACGCATCCACTCTCTGGCGATCGTCGGGATGGATTAATTTTAGAAAAGCCTTATAGGTTCCTTGAAATGTTTGTGGACTGGTTTCGAAAATCTGATGCGTTTCATTGGACATTCTGATTTCATGGGTGCTCATGTTATAAACCCAGCTGCCCAACCGCGCTATTTTCTGGGCCAGCGCCATATCCCATTCGCTTTGAATGAGTTCCTTTTCGACCATTTTTTGCTGGGTGATATCTCTCCCGGACAATAGAATTCCCTTGGTCGAACCTTCCGTGTTCTTTAAAGCGAGACCTTCCCATTCGATGAGGTGTTCTTCCTCTTTTTTATTGATGGTGGGTATGACGATGTAACCGATAGAGTCTTCCTCTCCGGAAAACAATTTTTGGAGTGATTGCAAGGCGCTCGTCCGCATGGAAGGGGTCACAAAACGTTCGAACCAGTTTTCTCCGATTATTTTTTTATGAGGATATCCTAAAGCTTTGCAACCGGCTTTGTTGATGGTTTGGATTTTATGATCTTTCCCCAGGCTGATAATAATATCGTTAGAGAGATGAATGATGTTTTCAATGTTGGTGCCTGTGAAATCCCGGGTAATTATCTTCAGAGGAGAAATGATCTGCGAGGAGATTTCAGCCGTTGTTTTACTTTTCTTTGCGGGTTCCGAGGAATTGTTTTTGGACGGGGAATGAGTGGCGGTGCCACGTTTGGACGGTTTTTGTCTTTTGGTAGCAGGCTTTTTCATAGAGGTGGAAACCGGTTTTACCAAAAGGGTTGAAGCGGGCCATTAGGTTTCCGCTCAAACACCTGATTTTAAGAATTTTAGGGCTTTTTATTATTATGCCTCTCTTATCCCGTTCGGACAATAATTTTTAGCGAACGAATGTCTCTCAAGAGTGTATATCCCTCATTTCTTTAACAAAAAACTGAATCCCAGGATTGCTATAAATGTGATACCGAAAGCACACACCAGGGTTGAACCTGTCGGCAAATCAAAAATAAAGGAAAGACCCAATCCGGCCCAACTGACCAGGATAGCCATGAGAGTCCCTACCCAGAGTTGTTTTCCCAGGGAATCATACAATTGGATGGCACAGGCGGCGGGGATGATCAGCAGAGTGAAAATGAGGAAAATACCCGCTGTTTGAATGCACGCCACAATAGCCAGCCCCAACATCAGATAAAAAACGAAATCCCAAAGCCCTCTTTTTTGGGTATAAGGCTCCGGCGAGTTCGCCTGATCCGTGCATTGGATAAACGGTTTTCGGATCGCCCACAGGAAACCTGCGAGGATGGTAAAGGCTGTCAAGAGTTGCAGGACCCCTCCCCATGAAATCCATAAAATGGATCCATTCAAAGTATGTTGGATATGTTCGGCCGCACGGGGAGAGCGGTCGGCAATGATCACGGCCAATGAGGCGGCGACCACGTAAACGATGCCAATCACCCCTTCCTGAGATATCCGGGGTGCCATAAATCGTACAAGGGTGAAGAATGAGGCTCCTATGAAAACAAACCCAATGGAAACCAGAATTGTTCCGAAAGAATGCTCCTCCAGGTTCAGGGCGAAAGCCACCGTGGTGCCCAGTGCGGCCAGTTGCGCCATGGACAGATCGATAAAAACTATGCCGCGTTTCAGAACGTGGATGCCGAAGTAGGTGAAGATGAATGACATCACCATGCATCCCAGCGCCGGAGCGGCCATGAATGTTATAAAATCACTCATTCTCTGAAAGTGCCTCAGTGATTTGATTGACGAGGGTATCAAACAGCCCAATGGTATCGTGGGCTTCGGGTACGCCACCGACGCCCGGAGGCAAGGTCAGGACCCGTGCGCCGGTTTTGCCGGCCAGCAGATTGGAGAATTTATCCTGATAGTAATTGGCTTGCAGAATCAGGCTGACATTTTTCTGCCTCATCCTTTGCGCCAGGCCGGACAGATGGCTGGGGGAGGGTTGAATGCCGGGTTTCGGTTCCACCGTCCCAATGCGGGTCAATTGGAAGTACCGGAGAAAATAGCTCCAGGTGCGGTGATACGTCACCACCGGAGTGTTGGCAAACGGCTCCATTTGCTTTTTCCATTCATTTAATTTTAATTCATATTTTTTCAAAAACTGTTTTCTGTTGGCTTTGATCTGTGACGAGTGCGCCGGCAACATTTTGGAAAGATGATCGGCGATTAAATAGACAATCGGTTTTATATTGCCCGGATCCAATGTGTAATGCGGGTTGCCGAAGGGATGCACGTCACCCATGGAACGGTCCAGTTTGCCCTGCGGAATTTCGATCGGGTCGATCGCCAAAGAGAGATCGAGATGCCCCGGTTTGCCCAACTGAATGTCCGGATTGCGCGCGCCTCGCAGTAATAGGGGAAGCCAACCCACCTCCAGTTCCAATCCTTGATAGATAAGGAGGTTGGCTTGGTGCATCTTCAGCATCAGGCTCGGTTTGGCCTGCACAAAATGCGTGTCCTGATAACCCCGCGTCAGGCTTTCCACTTCGACCAGGTCCTGGCCCACCGCTTGGACGAGCGAGGCAATATCCTGCGTGGTGGTGACAACTTTGAGTTGGGCGTTGGCTTCGCCCTTGAAGGTCAGGAGTAACAGCAGGGCTGAGAGCCAGAGGAACGTTGGCTTTATTTTCTGATTCCAAAATTCCATCGTCATCAATACCGGTGCGCGGGATGCGATCCCAGCGAGAAGTTCAATTGAAGCAGGACCTGATGCTCGTTGGAGATGTCTTCGTCAATATAATTGTATTGGAGCCGAATGGCTGAAAATTCGCTGGGCACATATCCCAGCAATGCGGTGTATCTTTGTTGATCGTTGGCGGCATCCGGCTGGTGGAATCCGAAATAACCATAGCGGGCCTGCACCCACCATTGCTCGGCGAATTGATATTGAACATAGGAATACATGCCGCCTTTGTTGTCGTCGGGATTGTCCAGTCCCGATAAGGCATTGACCCCGGTTTCTTTCCATGCCCCGATATATTCCGACTGCCAGACCAATGTTTTGTAGCGGGCCTGCCGGGCCGGTTTCCATTTCAGGGTGAGGTTGGCCCCGGCGACTTGGGTGGTTCGGTTGCGATTTCCCAAAGCGGATCCCGTGCCGTTTCTACCCGTTGAAAAAGATCCTCCAACTTCCAGGGTGGTGTCCTCATTCAGGTCCCACAGATTGCGCGAATGAAAGATGTAGGCGAAGTCATCATTGAGCGGCGCGTCGAACAGATTGACATTGTCGCCTTCCACAAATTCAAAAATCCATTCCGAATACCAGGGCAGGGGCATCAGGTAACTGAAGCCTGCGCCAACTTCCAAGAATGCTTCCTTGCCAAAAATTTCTTTGTTGACCAACGGGACATCAATAAAAGGAAATTGATGAGTGTGCAGAAGATTGTGCTTTCCCAAATGGGTGTAGAACTGGCCGGCTCTTAAGGCGAGGCGGTCGAACAGTAACAGGTCGACAAAGCTTTCCTCAATTTCCACTTCGTCATCTTCAAACGAAATACGAAAATTGGCGCGGAGGTAGGTATCCACATTGGCGGTAAACTGCACCTCCATTTCCTGGATGTCCAGCCCCGTTTTGACGTCGGCGTTGGGATTATTGTTTTCAATCGAACGATAGGTACCGAGAAACAGTCCATTGACACTGATCGCCGGGTTGAATGTCCGACTGAGACCCGTGGAAGTAGCAAACGCCGAATCGGCCGAGCTTCCCGTGACGCGGGGCATGCGCGGAAAAGGAACCGAAACCGGCCCCTCTTTCTTCATGGGATCGGAAGCGGATTCGGACTCCGGCGCTGTGGGTACGCTCTGCCCCTTCTCTATCCTTTGTATTCTTCTTTCCAGGCGCTTGATCTGCTCCTGGAGCTCATAAATGTCCTCTTTGGCCTCCTGCGCGCAGGTATGGGTTGCGCTTGCAAGGCATACCAAAATGAAAAGGACAATGCCAGACCATTTCATGGGTCCTCCAGACAAAATTGGTTTCAATATTTAATTGAAGTTATTTGAATTTGTGAATTCGAGTAACGAAATTCACAGCAAATTTAATATCTTCCTCTGGTTATTGAAAATGTGGGTACCATTAGCCAGGGGAAAATTTTGAAATTCAAATGAGTTAACTGGAAAGAGAGGGAGGACTGCGTCCAAAATAGGGCGAAATGATTTTTTGAAAGGTGATGCGTTCCGATACAGGCGGAGAGACGACCGTCAGCCATGATTCGACGGTCAAGTCCGGCACATCCATATCGAGGCTGACTGAAGTTTGGGTCCAGTGGCAGGGGGCGCAATCTTCGTCGGTCGTAAAATGATCGAACTCGTGGTCGTGCAGGAAGGTAGAAAACGCAGCCATAATGCTGAAGCTGATTAATATGAAACCAGCGAAAGTGAAGCGGCGCTTTTTATTTTTAAACAAACTCATATCAGGTTTAATGAGAAACAGGTCGGATGGCTGTCTGGAGAATCCCAAACCGCCGTTAATATCAGCTTTAGATGGTATGAGATTATTTAGGATTTGTAAATGTAGAAGATTTTTTGGAAGAAGGAGAAGAGGGTAGGAGCCTCCTCCCTAAAAGGGAGGAGGATTGACTGGCTTATCCCAGAGGGGAGGTGAAGATCCGTCCTTGGCCAGGGGCTTCAGAAGAGGAGGTAAATAGATCTAATCTTCGGAAAAATTGTTATCGTCCAATTCCCACCCCAATTTTTGTCGATCCTTTTTTGAGAGGCCTGGAACTGTGATTTGAATATTTTTACGAGCCGGGTCGAAAACCTTACTCCAGTAGTTTTGACTCAAAGATTTTGAAGTGATTTCTTTTTTTAATTTGCCTCTTTTATTGAATATACGTACTGGGTAAAACATGATGCCCTCCCTTCTGGTTCCGTTAGGGGGAATGGGGAAATCTGATTCATAGTTACCAAAGCGACTGCCTGAACTTGAGAAACCAGCTTAACGAGCCAGGGTTGTCCAGCCTGAGTTGGAAGCAGTATAGAGGGGCCGAATTAACGGAAAATTAAATGGAAATTAAAAAATTTTAATCATTTGCTGACAATTTTCTGGAACCACAAACCATAAATATCGTATTATTTGAGAAAAAAGGAAGGGGGTCGTCTGACTCAGAGGGGTTCAAATAGCCTGAAGGCACCCTTGGGCAGGGGTTTTTTGGGGTATAAGGGACATTTTTTAAAAACTCAACGGGCGTTTTTGAATCTAATTTGTTTAAGATAGGGAGATCTCGTGGATAGAATATCTAAGAAGGACCAGCCAAATAGCTTATCTCACAAGGATGCCCTGGCCCAACCCTTGAAATTAAAGGAATCTCTCAAGATTCGCGATGGTTTGGGGGCGCATGATCCGCGTCCGGCTCAATGGCCCCAGTTTGAGGCTGTCCGGTTAACGATCCCTGATTTGGGTTACTTTTGGTTCAGCAATAACTAGATCAATTGTGAAAGTATTTCCTGCCGCTTAAATCACAACCTGTTTTAAATCCATAACCATCTAGAATATAAAGGATTATAAAGAACCCATTTATTGGCTATAGTTTTCGCTTTATTTTCGCTATAATGGATCTTTTTAAAGGAGGGTTCAATGGTCACGCATTCAGTTGATAGTATCAAAGAAGAAATCTATCCGGAGGTGGAGCTTCTGAATCAGGCTTGTCTGGATTTGGTGGCTCAAATTGAGCAACTTAAAAAAGAGAATGCCCGGTTGAAAGAAAAGGCAAAAGAGGAAGCTGGGTCAGGCAAGAGGTTAGGATCGAGGGAACTCTAGGTGAGTCCCTTTTAAGAGCCCCCATTTTGGTTCAAGGGCTGTTTGAGAGGGAGAGTGACGGTGAAGGTGGTGCCTTCACCCGG
Source organism: Nitrospinaceae bacterium (assembly GCA_965237905.1). Classification (GTDB taxonomy): domain Bacteria; phylum Nitrospinota; class Nitrospinia; order Nitrospinales; family Nitrospinaceae; genus SZUA-226. Next base: position 2,899,812 of record OZ250172.1, read on the forward strand.
CGTGCTGTGGACGTCAATTTCCCCTTTATGGTTTTTAACGATGCCTAGTGATGCCAGCAAGCCCAGTCCGGGCCTATGGATGGCAGATTTAGTGGTGAAAAAGGGATCAAAAATTCGATCCATATCGGCCTCTGTAATCCCGCATCCGGTATCTTGAATATGGATTTTTACGTTTGACCCTTCCTGCTCGGTGGAAATAATTATTTTGCCTTCGTCCTCGCTTAAAGACTCCTCGGCATTTTTGACAATATTATCGATTGCCTGGCGAATTTGCGGGGTGACACCGTCAACGGCAGGCAGACCCTTCGCGTAATTTCTTTCCAGGGTGATCGTGTGATCCTTGGCGATATCCTTATTATTCTGGATGACCTCGTCGAGAATCTGATGGACGTCCAATGATTCCAGGTTTTCCTTAGTCGGAGGCTGAAAACCTTTCAGTCTGCTGATCAGGTCTGCGACTCTCCGGCACTCGTTCACGGCAACGGTAATCAGTCCTTTGTGAATATCCGCCATTTCGGCCTGTTTCTTGACCTGTTTCAGAATATTTTCAATCCCCTGAATGGGATTGTTGACCAGGTCAACTACGGAAGAGGTGATATGGTCCACCATATTTAATTTTTCCTCGCGAAGAGCCATCTTTTGTCCCTCGCTCTGTTTTAAAACATCCTTGAACTGGTATTGTTTCTCATTCAGGGTTTTTTCAAATTGCTCCTGACTTTCCTTTTCTTTTTCCTCAAGCAGGACCGCCTTGTCCACAATTGAATTCAATAAATATTCGCTTTCACGTGATTTGTTTTGGGCGTTTCGCAAATCGGTAATATCCTGGCCTACGGCTAAAAATCCCCGAACCGTTTCATCTTCTGGGTCGATTTCCTTGGCGAGGCTCCATAAAAAAGAATGCTTGATCTCGTCACTCAGCATGGTTTGTGTTTCCAAATCCGCGGAGTCCTGGGTATTCATGCGTTTCTGAATATCCGAGGACACTGCTTGCCAGTTTTCTTGGGGTAAAATTGTCTCAAAGAAATGTTTTTCCAGAGTGTCTTCCCGGTTCCATTGGAAAGTGGATTCGGCTTTTTCACTCATATCGAAAATAAGGTAGTCCGGAGAAAGAGTGACCAGGATTAACCCAGAATTGCCCAGCAAAGTGGCGAACTGCTTTTTGATGGATTTGATTTCATCCTCATTTTTCACATCAGAAAGGTTGGTCAAATAACCCAGAGTGGTGACGATACCATTTCTGTTCTTGAAAGACGCCATGCTTATTAGAGCTTTAAACACTTCTCCATCGGATTTCCTGATTGGGATTTCGAGCCGATGCTTGAAATTCTTCTTGAGGGGAGCCAGAAATTCATTTTCAAAATCGAAGGAGTCCCTTTCGGCAAATATGAATGAAATGGATTGATTCAGTGCCAGTTCAGAAATATGTCCTGTGAGAGATTCGGCTGTTTGGTTCCACGACAATATGGTTCCATCTTGATCCAAGGTAAATAATGGAAGGTCCATTTGCTCGTAGTGAACGGCTTTTTCTTTGGATTCTTCGATGAGGTAACTCTTTTCCTTGATATCCGACATTAATTGCTCGTTGGCAATTCCCAAGCTTTCTAATTCCTGTTGGGTATCCTCGAGTTGGATGCTGTGAGTAAAAAATTCTTCCTGGACTTTTCTGAGCTCTTCCAATTCTGCCAGCATGACTTGATTTGCCGTTTCCAGAACTTCTATATCTTTCTTATGTTTGGTGATGGACTCCTGAACTTCATTTAAATTCTTCTGCAGTTGAGTTTTAGCGGATTTTTCCTCTTCAAAGCTTTTTCGAAAAGATTTGATCTCGTCATCCTTCTTGGAGATTTCGGTTTTGAACTTTTCGCTTTCTGCAGTCGTTAATTCCCCGGTCCTGGATTTAAGTTGGGAACGCAGGGTAGTCAGTTCGGTTTCTTTTTTCTGAAGCGCATTACGCATTTCTTCGAGTTCTTTTGCCTGCGCAGGTGTTGGAGAGCCTGGCTGGCCGCCAAGTAAAGGTTTCTTTTGATTAGCTTTCGTGTCGGGTTTGTCTTTGCTTCCTCCGCCTGCCTTTGCCAGGAGTTTTTCCAATTCAAGGGACTTTTCTTTCAATTCAGACGTCAATTGGGATTGAGTCCGTTCCATACTCTTGATCTTCTGCTGGAACTCCCTTTCAAAGGACTCCCTTACTTTTACCAATTCCTTATCAATGGAAGGTTTAGTTTCTTGTGCAGGAACTTTGGAAACTTTAGGTTTCTCCGAGGTTTTTTCGAGAGAGGGTTGGGGGAGGTCTGTTTCAGGCTGGATTCCCGTGATCTTCTCTAAAGAGTGGGCGATTTCCGCTCCAAACTGAGGTTCTAATGAAGAGGGTGGATTTGTTATCGATGATATCAAGCGGGCCATAACTTTGATAATGCTGATCTCGTCATTGTCCCATTTTTTTTCTTTTTGATTCGATTCGAATCCAATGTAACCCACAGCAGAATCATTGTGGATGATAGGTACGTTGATCAGCGATTTGACTCCCTGAGAAAGGTACATCTCTTTTTCAGAGGAAGCGTCCTTAGGCATCGCGTCTATTTTAGGGACGTGTATGATCTCTTTTTTTTGAATATTTTTTTTGAACCATGGAAAATTGTCCAGGGAGATTTCTTCCTCACGGTCAGGTTCCAGCATCGGTTCACCGGAAACCCACAGATGAGTGTTGATCATGTGCGACCTGGACGGGGTGAATTTAAATATATAGCCGTGCTCGATATTTGAAAGTTCGCCAAATAATTCCAGTGCTTTTTGAATTCGGTTTTTAATGTCTTCCGGATTTTTTATTTGCTCTGGTGATAAACCCATTAGAGTGTTTTCCAGCTCAAACCAGAATTTAAACCGTGACCTGGCGTTTGCGCTTTTGATCGCTTCGCTATGATATTTCTTTTTGTTGAAGCTTAATGCGGCGGTCAGCTTTTTGATATAGGGCCCATACTTCCCTTTAAATTGTGAAAGTTCCCCTCTTAAGCGAATGGGTTCTGAAATATCCTGCCCCGAATTGATGGACCCATATATTTTGCCATTTTCATCCCGCAGCGGTGAACATTGCCAGTCGATCATTTTTTCGGTACCGTCTTTTGCGTTTACGGCGGCGGTAAAGCGGATAAAGTTTTGATTTTTGTCTTTAACGAATTGCTGGTATTGGTTTTTCAGTCCCTCGCGGCTTTTTTCCTCAATCAATAGCGAAATCCAATCCTCCCCTAACATTTCGTCTTCCTTGAAGCCTAAAAGGTAAGAAGCCTTTTTATTGATTTGCATGATTTTGTTGGAATTATTGATAATCAGGATGATTGAGTTGTCTACTGAGAAAAAGACTTTAGAGAGGGCCTGCTCGCCGTGCAATGCGGTTTTCAACGATTTTATTTCATCCAAAATGTTCTTCATGCTTTTTAAAGGAAGAATCAAGGATAAACACACAATGGAGAGACACGACACGATAAGAGTCCACCGATCCAGGGAGTTTTTGTGGACTTCAATTTCAAGGTAGTTGACGAATAGCAGTTCTTCCAGCCAGAACTCCCATAGGATTAAAAACCCGAGAGTGAGAAATAATGTAAGGGCCACCAAGGATCCGGGATTATTTTTTGATTTCATTTGCGTGACCCTTTTGAGGAAGGAGTGTTTTGACCGTAGTTTTGTTGCGGGATAAAATACATCATATGCCTTTTACGTCAGAGGGCGGCTAAACGCCTGAGCATTTTTAAGTTGAATTGGCGGCCCATTTGCGGGGATATTTGTAGTCACCCCAAGGAGAGGATTTTTCCTCGAAAAGCCATTTTATTCGACAGACAAACAGGAGCGCCAATAGAGTTTAATTGTGTTTCGATGTAAAAAGTATAACCAGTAACACCTTGAAAAGCAACCGATTAGGACCGGCTTTTGGATAGCGCAGGCTGGACCCGAATGCAATGTAAATGTATTGCGGTACAATTGACTTTCTGGCGGGCGGAGAAAGCGGAAGCATTTCGGTAGCCATGAAAATGCAAAGCTTGAGTGACAGCCCAGAAGTGTGGCTCGATTTCCAAATCCTGAAAATACAGGGTTAAAACCTTAGTTTTAATTGGCCTTGTATTTCGAAAAGACAGGCTTTAATCTAATTTTATAACTCATTGTAAATGTATTCCTAATCGCGGTCATGTCCTTGTTTAAAAAACCAAAAGAAGAAACTTCCAGCAAAGGAGTCTCCAACGACGCAGGTGTTCGTGGAGCTTCGTTTTCTCCCCATAAATCAGTGACTCAAAGCGCAAGTGAACTGAGAAACAAAGGTGGTGGAAGAAGAGTATCAGACCGTCTCAAGCCTCTTTTAGCTAAAGTGGTTTCTGTCGTCTCCTCCGACAGTATCAATGAAGCTTTTTTCAATCTGACGGATGATATGAAAGAGTTCTTCGAATGCGAAGCACTTGTCATCTATTCTGTTAATCCGGATAAAACCCAACTGTTTTCCATAAATTATATTTCCGATGACATTGTGGAAAAACGTATTAATATTTCCAAAACCAGTCTGCCAGGATATGTATTTGAAGTAGGAACTTCGCTCAATATTAGTGATGTCTATAGCAAAAAGGAATTAGCGCAATATCCCGGTTTGGCGCACGACTCCTTTTGGGATAAAAAAGTTGGAATTAAATCCTGTTCAGTTCTTGCGGTTCCTATTTTTCATAAATCCAAAACCATTGGTGTGCTTGAAATTATCAATAACTTGGATTCAGCTCCGTTTTCTGAGCAAGTGCTGAAGCTGGCTGAAAATCTGTCAGAATCCCTGGGCAGTGCCCTTGAGAAGCTGGCGCACGAAGAGGATAAAGAAAAGCTTCAAGCGATTGGATTGGCAATTCAGGAAGCCACTGTAATGGAGGATATCTTATTTGATACCACTAAGCCGATGCTTGACTTATTCGATGCTGATGTTGTGAATATTTTTGCGTTGGATAAAAAACGAAACGAAATTTATTCGAAAACGAAAACTCCCAAAGGGACTTTGGTGTGGAGAGTTCCTATTGGCCCCTCTAGTGTCGTTGGGTGGGTTGCGTTGGAAAGGAGAATGGTCAATATTGACGATGTGCATTCATCCGAATCGCTGGCCAAGTACCATCCGGATCTCGCGTATGATAAAACCTGGGATAAGGAGATGGGCATAGAAATAAAGTCAATGTTATGTTGCCCCATGATTCATGAGAATAAACTCATGGGTATCCTGCAAGTCATCAATACCCGGGTGGCCGAACCGTTCCATTCAAATCATGAAAAAAATATCATTGCTGTCGCTCAGATGCTGGCAATTGCTTTTCACAACAATTCCAAATTTGCTCAGGCCAAACCCCATAGATTCAGTTATCTGATTAACCATGGGATCCTGTCTCCTAAAGAGCTGGAGTCTTGCATGCTCAAGGCCAGAAATGCAAAGGCAGACTTGGAGTCGGTGCTTTTAGAGGAGCAGGAGATCAAGCGCTCAGACCTGGGTAAATCCCTGGAAAGTTATTATGGGGTTCCCTATTTCGGATATAGCGATTCGACGCTCCTTCCGAGAAGTTACTTCGATGGCCTGAATAAAAATCACTTGATTAAAAACCACTGGGTTCCCATTCATAACGATGATGGCCTGGTCATTGTTTTGCTCGACGATCCCTCCGATATGGATAAGGTTCGAAGCATCAAGATGACATTCCCTAAAAGGGAAATCCAGTTTAAGGTTGGCTTGAGAGCCGATATCTCCGATTATCTGCTTGGAACGCCTGCGGAAGATGACCTTGGGAGAGGCGAGCACCCTAAAGAAACGGAAAACGTATCCGCGCTCCTGGAATCTTTGATCAGTGAAACCGAAGCGGTCGGCGCTGAAAGGGCTGAAGAAGAGGAAGAAGAAGAAAACGCTCTTTCAGAGACGGACAGCTCTATCGTACGCCTAGTCAACAAAATTATTGTTGATGCCTATGTCAGGGGGATTTCTGATATCCATGTCGAACCCGGGATAGGTAAAGAGGACATGTTGGTCCGGTATCGCAAAGAAGGTGAATGCGAGATCGCTCAGAAAATTCCCAATGTGTATAAAAAGGCTTTCATTTCGCGCATCAAGGTTATGGCAAAACTGGATATTGCAGAAAGGCGCATGCCGCAGGACGGTAAGATCAAAATGAAATACGGTAAAAGAATAATCGAGCTTCGTATCGCCACCTGCCCCACAGTCGGTGGGAACGAGGATGTGGTCATGCGAATTCTGCCAGCCGGTCAAGCGCTGCCTCTCGAAAAAATGGGTTTTTCCAAACGAAACGAAAAATTGGTGAAAGCCAGTGTACGTAGGCCGCATGGACTCATCCTGGTTGTGGGCCCGACCGGATCCGGAAAAACGACCACTCTTCACTCCGCACTGGGTTATATCAATACTCCCAAAAAGAAAATATGGACGGTCGAAGATCCCGTGGAGATTACCCAGAGGGGACTCCGGCAGGTGCAAATGCACAGTAAAATTGGTTTGAATTTTGCTCGTGCCTTGCGCTCGTTTTTGAGAGGCGACCCCGATGTCATCATGGTGGGGAAAATACGTGATGTCGAGACCTGTTCCATTTGTTTAGAAGCTTCCCTGACCGGGCACCTGATTTTCAGTACCCTGCATACCAATTCGGCTCCTGAAACGGTCATACGGCTGATCGACATGGGAATGAGCCCCATCAATTTTGCCGATGCCCTGATCCTGATCGCCGCCCAACGTTTGGTAAAAACTCTGTGTAGACATTGCAAGATAAACTATCATCCTTCACGGGAGGAATTCGACCTGTTAGTACAGGAATATGGCCCAGCGCAATTTCCGAACCTTGGTGTGGAATACACCGATGACTTCATGTTGAAACGTCCGGTGGGGTGTCCCAAATGTGATCAAAGTGGTTATTCGGGACGTATGGGTTTGCATGAATTACTCGAAGGGACTCCGGCGATCAGGCGGTTGATCATACAGAGGGCCTCAATGGAGGAAATTCAGGAACAAGCCATTCAAGACGGCATGAGGACTTTGAAACAGGATGGCATCCAAAAGATCCTTGAAGGAGAATGTGATTATAAACAGGTTTCAGCAGTGTGCATGGTGTAAGTTTCTGGCAGATTGTCTTTAAGGCCAGCTTATCTTTTTCATCTCGAATACCGATTAAAAATCAAATTGAATCAGGCCAAAGAAAAGACAAAGTACAAGATTCTGGTGGTCGATGATGAAAAAAAAGTTCTAATCGTCGCCCGCAAGATTTTGCGATCCGCAGGATATGATGTGGAAGTTTGCCTCAGCCCCGAAGAAGCGGCCGAAATTGTGGCCAACCGGGGGCCCGTGGCGGTTTTGTTTACAGATGACCGAATGCCAGGCATGCGCGGTACCGAATTGTTGGAACATGTGAAGCGGGTTTCCCCATTGACTGTCAGGGTTTTGACCACTGCTTATTACGATCAACAGCTTATTGAGGATATCGTCAACAAGGGAGAAGCGTTCCGCTTTGTCAAAAAGCCGTTAGACTTCAATAAAGTTCTCAAGATTATTCGAGAATGTGTGGAGCAATATGAGGTCAATCGGAAGTCCCAGGGACTGCAGGATTCCATTAAAAATCTCACCCAGGATAACCAGGTACTGAAGGGGGAGATGGAGGGTCTGTCCCAAAAAATCAGCAAACTGAAGAAAAAGATCACGGTGGTTGCTGCCCTGGCCATCCTGATTATTGGCGTTGCGGCGGCTTTTAATTTTTACGGGGAATTCCAACGCCAAGAGATTCTCAAAGAAACCAGTGTTACTTTGGGGGATTGGATTGTCTACGATAATGATACCGCTTTGGATTCGGTAAACCGTCTGATGTGGATGACTCAGGATTTTCGGATCATTGAGAGAAGATATCCCGCTTCCTGGGAGGAAGCCCGGGATTGGATTCAATTAATGAATGCCAAACGGTTTGGTGGATATCGTGACTGGAGAGTGCCCACCATCGACGAGTACAAGCTGACCTTTGATCCCGGTCGGACACGGTTGGCCTTCGATCAAAATAAGGATTATCCCGTCGGTTACCCAAAAGCGTTTCAGGAGGGGGGAGGCTATGGGTTCTGGGCCATTGATGAAGTAGGGGGGGATTCCGCAAAATATTTCTTTTTTGCTGGTGGGTACGATAAGACGGCACCCAAGGATTATAACAGTCCGACCATGAGTGTCCGTCTGGTTCGAACCGTCAAGTAGTCTTTTCTCTGGTTTTCAGGTGTGCTTTGATCAAGGACGCAAGATGGCCGCCTTCCACCATTTCCTTAACTTTGCAAGTCGCTTCCGGTGTGAAATCCTTTTTTAGGAAAAGTTTTCCATTCCGCTCTAAAGGCAAAGGCGCCCAATTTCCCTTGAACCACTGGTGAATGACTTGTACCGTCAAGTCCAGTCCCAGGATCAGCGATTTTCCCATCAGGCTTTGCTCTGTGTCCCCCTCTTCAATCTCAATGGTTTGCTGAGCCAATATTTCACCGGTGTCAATGCCGGCATTGATGCTCAAGAGAGTCGCCCCCAGGCAATCCAGCCGCCTATCATAAATCGGCCAGAAATTGCAGGACGAGCCCCGGTACTGTCCTGATAGTCCGACGTGCAGGTTTATTATTTGGTTGGGGAAACGGTCCATAATATCCCGGCCGATCAAACTGGATCCAAACAGAATGATCATATCCGGTTGCCGGGCTTGCAGGGTTTTTAGAGTATCCGTGGAGTTTAACTGGCCCGTGGCAATGGGGATGACCCGGGGCTGATTTTTTGGTGTCCATGATTCGGAGTCTGCGAAGGTATTTTTTTCATATTCCTCTCGCCGCCGGAAAAACCATTCCCAGGCTTCCCGGTGTTTGGGAGAATCAGCGGTGAAATTTGGATAAGTCACCTCTTCAATGAACACGCATTCAATAGGGAATTCCCGGTTCAGCCGATTGACAAAATATCGGTGATTCAAGCCAGGTCCGGTGATGAGCGCGATTTTGGATTTCATAATGAAACCTTTGAGTCGTGTTATTCCAACGCACTGACAATAGTACGCGCGAATTCCGTGGCGGCTTCCGGTCCCGACGCGGTAATGACTTTCCCGTCTTGAACGACCGGGGAGTGGGCGCGTGTCAGGCCGGCTTCCTCTAACTCCGATAGAAACTTTTCGTCCTCCGGCCCTGCCGCTTCGTAGGATAAAAGAGAAGCCCGGGCCAGAACGGCTACGCCTGATCCAATGGCGCCGACCACCCGCTCCGCACGAAAATGATCCGTCAGGATTTGAGGAAGAATATCGTCATCCCACAGGGATTTCGGGGCGCCTTTGCCTCCCATGACAATGACAGCATCATATTTCCCGAAAACGCCTTGCTGTTTGTCCCAATCAACCAGCACACCGTCGGGCGTGAACCGGGTTTTATTCATTCCCACTGCCTCTTGACCTGATTTGGACAGAACAAGAATTCGCGGACCGGCGGCCTTCAACACCTCAAGCGTATCAAACAACTCCTGCTCCTGAAACTGGCTTTTAGGAATAACGATCAGAATGTTTTTTGATTTGAGGTCCACGATCAATGGTTGGGGAGGGTTTTATTGTTCGGAAGGATAATTCTGTTGCCAGGCTTCGTATCCGCCCATCATGCTGTGAACGTCTTTGAAACCTTTGGACATCAAGTATCCCGCGGCTCCCTGGCTGGAGATGCCGTGGTAGCAACACACTACCAGAGTTTTTTGTTTGTCCAGTTGGTCGATCATCTGCTCTACGTTTTGCTCGTTCAGGGAGAGGGCGGTCGGGATATGGCCCATCGCGAACGAAGCCGGGTCCCGAATATCGACAATCGTTGCCGACTCCTCGGTAAGAAATTCATTCACTTGGTGGATATCGATCTGGCTGATATTAGGCATAGAAACGTCTCCGTGCTCCGGAATTCGGGTTTGTCCGCTGTTTTTTAGATGATCCGGGTCCGGAAAAGGTCCCGGAAAAGCAGAATAAATTGAAGAAATGGCAAATTCAAAGCTCTATGGATATCAAATTTTGATATGATTGGAAACCTCAATCTGAATTTTTTATTTAAAACAAATCAAAAATAGCCGATGCGTTAAGGACGACCCGGTGACCATAGATCAAGGAGAAAGAGAGTAATGGCAAACGAACAACATGTGGAGTTGATAAAAAAAGGTCCGGAAGCCTGGAACCAATGGCGCGAACAAAATCCGGATGAAGCGATCGATCTTTCCGAAGCCGATCTCCGGGGGACGGCGCTCAACAAGGCCAACCTCAAAGGAGCCAATCTCAAACAGGCCAAGCTTCAGTTTTCCAATCTGGCCGGGGCTTCGTTGGAAGGCGCCAACCTGGAACAGGCACGATTGCAGGAGGTGAACCTGCAAGGCGCGCAACTGGAAAGCGCCAACCTTAAAAAATGTAATCTCATGGAGTCCAACCTGCAAAGCACCAACCTGCAGAATGCGGATATCCAGTCGGCTCAGTTTAATGAGGACGTGATGTTCGGGCAAACCAATCTGAGAGGCGCCAATCTGCTGGACGCTTCGGGATTGAGTGTGATGCAGATTCAAACCTCCCTGGTCGATAAAGATACCAAGCTCCCCGAGTACCTCAGCGATGATATGGAGGACGAAGATTTCATCAATAGTATGATTTGATCGGGTCCCGCCGTTTCTAATGCCGCCTTTCTGAATAATTTTCCCCGTCCAGGACGCCCGGTTTTGTAAAATTCCGGGTGAAATCCCAATTTAACCCTTTATACTTGAATGAACGGGGGCTTCCCCTTTTCAACGTAACGTTACAGGGAGACAGAATTATGGGTTACATCCACAAAAGTTTACTGGAAGGCGAGAAAGTCATTTATATGACCCGGCGCCATAAAATTATTTTCACGTATCCGGTGATCTGGTTGCTGGTATCGGCCATTCTTTTCGCGGTCAAGTGGGTATTTGTATTCAAGCCGGAAATAAATTTTGCCCTCTCGATTTTCAGCGGAATCTGTCTGGGGGTGGCCCTCATCCATGCCCTGGTGATATGGATCAATTATCTTTGTGCCGAGTTTGGGATCACCAACCAGCGCGTGATCGTCAAGGAAGGTTTCCTGAAACGGAAAACCATTGAAGTCTTTTTGAAAAGTGTGGAAAGCGTACAGGTGGACCAAAGCATTTGGGGCCGCATGTTAAATTTTGGCACCGTCATCGTCTCTGGCACCGGAGGCGTCACCGATCCCCTCAATATGATCCGCAAGCCGTTGGACTTTAAAAAACAAGTCCAGCAACGCCTCGCCGGAATTTGACCCACCATTAGTAGGGGAAGGTCGGGAGAGGGCAACCTCGATCTAGAATACTATACGAGGTGCACTCAAAGAAAAAGGGCTCGACCAAATGGCCAAGCCCTTTGACTTAAATAGGGTACTGAGGAGACTCCGGCGGAGTCAACGTTCTGCCGGATGATGGGTTCTTATTTGGGTACCACCTTGGTGGCTTGCGGACCTTTCTGGCCCATACCTTCCTCGAACTCGACCGTTTGGCCCTCTGTGAGAGTCTTAAAACCGTCCCCTTGAATTTCTGAGAAATGAACAAAGAGATCTTTGCCGTCGGATTCAATGAATCCATAACCCTTGCTTTCGTTAAACCATTTTACTGTTCCTACTGCCATAATAAATACTCTCCTGCATTGAGCGGGGAAGACACTTCCAGAAAACCCGGATAATGTCTTCCTGTTTTTAAATTGGGTTTGATCGATGCAAGAATTTTTAGAGAACCACTTCAAGAAAAAGCCCAGCTTCTTTTGGTCTGGCCGAGAAACTACTAGAAGGAATTACCTCACACTGCAACTGAACAACCCTTGTTTACTCGATCAAAATAACATAAATATCAGAAATATCTTAATTTAAAAAGAACCGCCGTCGCAATTATTCTTTGATGGGTTTTCTCAGCAAATGCCCTACGAGGCGCTACACAAACGAACAATGGGCTACTAGGAAAACCCATAACCTATTGATTTAATTGATCAGAAGACTGGCGATTTTCAGCCGGCTTTAAGTTTTTCTCTAGCAGCCATTTGTTAAGTCCGATCCTGGCCAGTAATAACAAGCCACCAAAAAACAATGCCGGTAACCATACCCATATGAATTCAGACTGAAGAACACTGATCCCACGTTCGCCTATAAAATAAGAGACCCCTATGGGTGACACTTGAATTGGCCGCCAAGGCAAAAAATACCTCTCGTCAGTTAAAGGCCAAAAGAAGGCAACGCCCAAGCCGCCATTAGTCATCGCATCTAAAACAGAATGCGATAGCGTTGCGAACGTCAGCATAAAGAAGCCAACCAGCTTGGAGCAACTTAAATATTTGTTGAAAATAAGACCAAGAAAACCGATGAAGAGGGCAAAAGTAATGGAATGGGTAAAACCTCGATGACCGAATTCCGAGGAATAGGCAATCCCCATATTAAACCCGATCACATCAAGATCGGGGATCATAGATGCAACACAACTATAAAATAGCAACTTTTTTGGAATCTTGCGTGATCCAACACCGAGCCTAAGGGATAGTGGGATCGCTACATGTGTAATTATGCTTGCCATCGTTATATGCCATTGAGGAATTAAATGAAAAACGTAGTGACAGTGCAGACGTGGGAACGTCTACCAAATGTCTATCGGGAGGAAGGCCGAGAACTCCAAGTGATTAAAAAATGGTCGGAGCGAGCACACGAGTGCGACGGATTTGAACCTCCGACCCGGTTGAACAATTTGTTAGAGCAGGTCGTAAATGTAGTGGTGGATTAAGAGCAGACTGACTGACACTAAGACTACGAGTCCGTGCGGCAATATGACGACAGGATAGCATAGAACCTTTACCAAGGACTGTTCCTTATATCCTGACCACCATCTTTCGAATATCTGTAGCGGAACGATACCATTCTCACTCCCGCTGCGAAAATGAGCCTCGATTTCTTCGATCCGTTTGCGATTTGCGTACTGATACGTTCGCCATAGCCCGTCGATAACCCAAAACATTACGGCAACAACGCCCGCCATAGCCCAGATCGCTGGATTCCCCTTTTCAAAGCCCAGTGCCAATCCGGCAACTGCGACGGTCACGGACCACCCTTTGATCAACAAGGCACGACGATCGAAGTCTTCGTAGAATCCCTGAAGGAGCAAATACTCGTCCTTGAGGAATTTGTCTCTTTGATCTGCGTTCATGGCTCCTATGAGATGGTCAAAATAAATGGTCGGAGCGAGAGGATTTGAACCTCCGACCCCTACACCCCCAGTGTAGTGCGCTAACCAGGCTGCGCTACGCTCCGATATTTTTTAATCCCTGGCTGACCTTGAAACGGGCTCGGATAAAGTCAATGATAACATGCTCTTTGGCATGTTGGCTTTGCCGTGTAAACTCCGCGCAACTCGGGTGGAAAATTCAAAATAGAGGATTCGCTACCGGAAGTCAACCGCTTATCCGCGAGCCCCCCAGCCGCCGTTACATTTTGCTTGAAGCCTTGGGCCACTGTGATAGAATCCGCTGATCTCTATGATTTTTAAGGGAATTACAGCCCTCTCACCGGCAATCGTTCATCGGAAGGATTTCAATTTTTATGAAAGTCGTCAACGTCATTGATCAGGTGCAATTTAAATCCGAGAAAATGAACAAGGTCAGCCTTTTCGATTCGGACCGGTTTTTTTGTGATGTATACTGTCTCGAACCCGGCCAGGTCCAAAAAGTGCATGCCCACGAGGGGTCGGACAAGATATATTATTTGCTGGAAGGGAAGGGCCAAATCACCGTCGGGTCCGAAGAGAAGGAACTGACGGCGGGGGAGATCACACTGGCTCCTTCGGGAGAAGTCCACGGGGTGGTCAACCATACGCAGGAGCCTTTGGTCATCCTGGTGTTTATGGCGCCCAAACCCTAATAATTATTTTTGATACTTTTTCCCAGCCCACTCCGGGTTGATTCAGGGAACTTATAATGATTTATCTGGTTTTTCCATCGTCCTGGCATCCGTCTCAGCCTTATTTGAGCCTGCCGGCTTTGAAGGGATTCCTGCATCAGCACGGGATCACCGACGTGGTGCAGAGAGACCTCGCCATCGAGCTGTTGGATCATCTGTGCTCTTGGGAAAATACTCAGCCGCTGTACGACCGCATTCTGAAGGATCTCCATCAGCTCGGCTCCAAACCCTTTCTCACCGATATTGAAAAAGAGAAGTTCGAAAAATTGCGCGAGGCGGAAGAAATTATTCCGGCCCTGAAAGATCAGATCGACGGCGCCAAAACGATTCTGCGCACGGAAGAGTTCTACCAGGTCGACCGCTACATGGAAGCTCTGAAAATCATCGACGTCTGGCTGGACAACATTCTGGCTTCCTATTATCCCTCCCAGTTGACCGTGATCGGCAGTCAGTTGCGATTTTCCCCTTACTCCACTCAGGAAATACTCGATTCATTCAAGCATCCGGAAGAAAATTTCTTTTACGATTTGTACAAACAGCATTACGTTCCTGATATTCTCAAAGAGGATATCGACATCCTGGGAATCTCCATCACCTCCGTCGAGCAAATCATTCCCGGCCTGACCCTGGCGCACCTTATCAAAGAAGCCCGGCCGGAAATCCATATCACCGTGGGCGGCAGTGTGTTCACCAAGCTGGTGGACGTCCTCGAAAAAGGTTCGCCGCTATTTAATTTTGTCGACAGTTTTATCGTTCACGAAGGCGAAACGCCTCTGCTCCGGTTGGTGGAACATTTGCGAGGGGATGGCGACCTGTCGGAGGTGCCGAATCTGGTGTATCGGGATAACGGTGTTGTGAAGGTAAACCGACCCTTCGCCAAGGAAGAGTTGAACGCTTTGCCGACACCGGATTTCGACGGCATTCCCTTCGATTTGTATCTGACGCCGGAGAGGGTCCTGCCCATCATGGGATCGCGCGGGTGCTATTGGGAAAAATGCGCGTTCTGTTCGATTCCGTTCGACCACATGGATTTCCATGTACGCTATGCGGAAACGGTGGTGCAGGATTTCAAGAACCTGAAAGAGAAGTACGGATGCAATTACTTTTTCTTCACCGATGAAGCGCTTCCCATCAATTTCCTGAAAACATTTTCCGAAAAACTGATCGAGCAGGAGGTCGATGTCCAGTGGACCGGCGAGCTCAAATTCGAGAAAAGCCTGTTACGCGACAACCGCATGGAAACACTGTACAAGTCGGGTTGCCGCAAATTGATTTTCGGGTTGGAATCGTACAATCAGCGGGTACTGGATGCGATGAAAAAAGGCTGTCCCAAGGAAGTCATCGACAAAACGGTCGAAGAGTGTATCCGCATCGGCATCGCCATGCATTTTTATATTCTGGTCGGGTTTCCCACCGAAACGCGGGATGAGGTCATGGATTCCGTAAACTTCGTGATGGACAGCCAGGCCATTCTCGATTCTCCGGGTTTTTCATGCATCGCCTCGCAGTTCGACCTGGAAAAGGGAACGCCCCTCGCCAAGGACCCGGGCCAGTGGGGCGTGTACGACTTGAGTAACCCCCCTGAACATGATTTGTCTTTGGGATTTTCCTATAAGATTAAGGAAGGGCTGAACGCAGAACAGGCGACAGAAGTCTATCAGGAAGTAGTGCAGAAAATCAGTCGCGAAGTCATGACCTTTCCCCACAACTATTCCCTGGCCGACGGACTTCTCTACCTCGGTTACCACGAAAGAGAAAACATCCAGGAACGCATCTCCGCCCTGTCCGCTTAAAGGTGAACCCTAGCCAACCCCTGTGTATTCGAAAAGCCGATCACTTATAATTTGAGCTGAACTGATGGTCCTCAGTAGCCGTCACCGCTGGATCCGGACCCTTCGCGTTTTTTCGAGGTTTCGGAATCCTTGGTTCCGGACGAGTCGGAATCTTTATACGAGTGCGAGCAGGCCGCGGCTCCCACGCACAGGCTCACCAGAAATACCACCATCAGTCCCCATCCTAATATCCGTTTCATCGCTATCCTCCATGTTGCGGGTTTAGTTTAGCCTTATCGTCTAAGTCGCAGGCGGCACCGGAAACTTACAGACTCTTTAAAAATACCAGAACAGGAAGAAGGGCAGGCCGAAGGTGAAGACCAACGCGAGGAGGTTCAATCCCTGCAGAATGAGCATTTGGTCGGTCAGGGTGGAGATGACGAACTCAACCCCGACTCTGCGGACCGCGCTTTCGATATCCGCCCGATCCAGATGATCCTTACCCTTTTTGTTCAGCTCCTCCATAACGTCGTCGAGGAAGATGAATTTGAGGACTTTCAAAATCGCACGGAAGAACAATCCCTTCATCCAATGGATGGGGCCGCCTTTCAGTTTCAGGTCATCCAGAAACTTTTTACCCATCTCGTCAAACTTACGCGCCAACTCTTCTTTGGGGATGCTTTTATTGACGTTCGGGTAATTGGAAAGAACTCCGCTTACCAGAATGTCCAGCAAGTCATGCAGGCCGCCCACCATTTGCCGGAACTTGCCGCGTGCTGTTTCGATGATGCTGGCAATGACGCCATGAATCGGCCCCCACAGTCCATACCAGAGGAGGGCGGTGATCAACACCAGCCATTGTAACCAGCCGCTCCAGTCAGCCTCCCAGATATAAATTTCTTTCAGGGAATAGATACCAATCATTCCAACAGCGAAGCCCACGGCGCTGAACAAAAGCAGGTTCACGAACGTTCCGATCAACAGGTCCGCGAAAAACTTTTGCCAGTAGCTGAGAACTTGATTTTTATCCGTCATAACGTCCTTGGGTTTCGTGTCAGGATTTCAGCTTCTTCCTGGGCCGAAACGGGTGGTTGGTTTCGGGCTGGGGTGGGGGCAACCGGCGTGCTGGGACCGGCCCTCATACCAAAACTCAGATTCAACAGGCAGGGAATGAGTACAAGCGTAAAGATCGTGCTGAAGAACAGCCCCGATAAAATGACCACACCGATACCACGATAGATTTCACTGCCGGCGCCGGGGATCACCACCAGCGGCATCAGGCCGAAGATGCTGGTGAACGTGCTCATGAAAATCGGCCGAATGCGGTTGCGCACGCTTTCCAGAATGGCATCCCGGTAAAACATGCCGTCTTCTCGAATGTGCAACAGAGTCTGGTAGATAATCAGGATGGCGTTGTTCACCACCACTCCGATCAGAATGATAAAACCCAGCATGGTCAACACGTCGAGCGGTTGATTGACCCTCAGGTTCAATGCCCACAGGCCGACCACACCGCCGACCGCCGCCATCGGCACGCTCAGCATGATGATCAGTGGGAATCCCCAGTGCTGGAAGAGTACCGCCAGTAGAAGGTAAGTGATGATGATCGCCAGAATAAAATTGTCCGACATGGCGTCGCGGGTTTTCTCCAGCTTGTCCGCGTTGCCCGTCAGGTTGATGGAATACTCGCCGGACAGGGTGCCGTCGTCCTTCAACGGTTGGATAATCTGATTTTTGACCAGATCAATTCCCTCTTCCAGTGCCATATGGTTGGGCGGACTGATCTCCAGAGTCACCGACCGCTTGCGTTCGAAATGCCGGATTTCTTCGGAGCTCACCGTCTCGGTCATCTCCGCGACATTGATCAACGGCACCGCCCGGCCTTTTTTCGTATAAAGAATCATTTCGGGAATATCCTGCGTCCGCTTGACATCCTGCTCCCGGCTTTGCAGGATGAGGTCGATGCCCTCGCGCGGCATGTAGGGTACTTGAATTTTGTCCGGATTGAGAAAAACTTCATCGGCATAAACTCCGTCCACCAGGGCCGCCACCGAATATCCCAGTTCAAACACGTCGATATCCAATTCGGCGATCGACTGCCAGCGTGGTTGAATCCGAATCTGCGGTTGACCCAGTTCGATCCCGGGTTTGGGGCGGACTTTGGAACCCGGCATGATATCTTTAAGTTTGAAAAAAGAGTTCCGGGCGATCTCGGTAATTTTAACCAGGTCCGGTCCCATGATGTTCATTTCAATACCGCGTGACCCACTGAAGGCGCTGGAGAACAAAGACAATTGCCGGGTGATGGCGATCATCCCCGGAACTTTGACCAATTCCTTTTCCAGAACCGGGATCAACTCCCCGGCGCGCTCCGGGTCTTTCGCTTTCACGATGGTGAACAGGCGGCCGCGGCTGCCGATAAACAGGAAATTACGCACCGCCGGACCTTCCAGTTTTTTTTCTTCCGGGCTTCCCGGCAGGGCTTCCCAGTAGGCCTGGTAGTTCTTTTCCATCTCGCTGCCAATGCGGTGCATCTCGTTGATGTTATATCCCTGCGGCGGAATCATCATGCCGATGATCACGTTCTGATCGCCTTCTGGCAGGTATTCCGTTTTGGGTATCATGAACCAAGCCCCAATTAACGGGACAAGGGTGAGGAGCAGAATGAGTGTGCCTTGGATGAATGGAAATTGAAAAATCCATTTCAGTCCACCCACCACACTGCGATTGAACGCGGTCGCAAGCGGCACCAAGCCGAACACGTTCCGAAAAACGGTTTTTATCATGCCGCTCGATGTGGCGTGCATTTCTTCAAAATGTAACAGTTTCCGCGCCAGGGCGGGTATGACCAGTATGCTGACGATCATCGAGAGGGTCACGGCGGAACAGATAGCGACAGCGATGTCCTGGAACAGTTGACCGACTTCCTCTTCAATAAACAGGATGGGGATGAACACAGCCAGAGTAGTCAGGGTGCTTGCGAAAATGGCGCCCCAGACTTCGCGGGCTCCGTCATGCGCGGCGGTCAAGGTGTCTTTGCCCATCTGCCGATGGCGGTAAATATTTTCCAAAACGATGATGGAGGCATCCACCACCATGCCCACCGCAAATGCCATGCCTGCCAGCATGATGACATTGATCGTTCGCCCCATGAGGGTGATGATCAAAAAAGAACCGATCACGCTGATGGGGATGGCCAGGGCGATCACCAGGGTGCTGTAAAAACTTCTCAAAAACAGAAGTAGAATTACAATGGCCATGGTTCCGCCCACGATCAGGTTGAAGGTCACTATGTCAATGGAACGCGAAATGTATTCGGTCTTGTCTGCCGTTTGCGCGAGGTGAAGGCCCATGGGATGGAGCAGGTTCTCATTCATGTCGGCCACGACGCCTTTGATTTCCTTCATCACCTCGATGATGTTGGAACCGATTTCCCGGCGGGTGTTGACGGCGATCCCCGGCAGTCCGTTGTGCCGAACATAGTCTCTCAGCTCATCGTAATCGACTTTAACTTCTGCCACGTCTTTGACGTAAACCGGGCGGCCCCCGATATGGGTCACGATAGTTTGTTCGATATCTTTCGGGCTTTTGAATTCTCCGGTAGTGCGGATGATATAACGCCGTTTACCCTCATCAAAATCTCCGCCACTTACATTGCGGTTCTGCTTGCGGAGCGCTTCCCGCAACTGAAAAATGCCGATGCCCCTCTCCGCCAAAGCATGCGGGTCGAACAGGACCTGCAACTCCAGCGGACTGCCCCCGAACACCGAGCTGTCGGACACACCGGGTATCCGTTCGAACCGCGCTTTGATGAAGTCTTCCGCGAAATCCCGGTAATGGTAAACGTTGATCTCGTTTTCCTTGCCCGGAAGCGGTGACAGGACGAACCAGCCGATCGGCCGATCCGAAATATTGGTGGTTTTTATGATGGGCTCATCCGCATCTTCAGGATAAGTGGGCACTTGGTTCAAGGCATTCGCGGTGCGGACCAGCGCATCCTGTAGGTTGGTGCCCACCTGAAACTCGAGGTACACGTCCCCGATACCCGTCTTGGAGGTACTTTCCATTTCCACCAGGCCTATGATGGATTTCAGGTGTTGTTCCTGTTCGTCGATGATTTCCCGTTCGATCTCCTCCGGGCTGGCACCGGGCCAGGTGGTGCGAATGCTCAGTTCCGGCTGGCTGATTTCGGGTGTCAGTTGAACGGGAATGTGGAGCAGGGACATGATGCCGAACATGAGGATCAGGATCACCCCCACCGCGACGGTGACTCCGTATTTGAGCGATTGTTCGACCAGTTTCATGGAAATAAGCTTTATTGGATTTTGCTGGTGATTTTTACCTTCGAATCGGGTTTCAGACGTTCGTTGCCTTGCACGACCACCCAGTCTCCGGATTTAATTTTACGGCCCTTGAAATGAACAGCGATCAGACTTTTTTCCAGCCTCCCGGTTTGCACGACCACTTTGTGTATTTTCATAGTTTTGTCTTTGTCCTCGCGGACTACCCAGACCGCAGTTTCCCTGGGGGTGCGGACGATCGCGTCTTTGGGCACAAACAGCGTTTTGCATTTTTTCTTGCCCGGTTTCAATTCCACCCGGACCAGCATGCCCGGTGCCAGTTGGGAGTTGGTTTTTGTAATCTTGATGCGTACCGGAAAGGTCCGGGATACCGGATCACCGGAGCGGATTTTTTCGATCACCGTTCCTTTGAAGGTCTGACCACCAGTGTGGTTTTCGTACGACCCCAGTATAACCTTGGCCGCTGATCCGATTTCAATAAGATTGAATTGGAATTGCGGCACATGGATTTCCACCTTGAGGGGTTTGGCCTGGATCATGGAAACGGCTGGATCTCCCTGTTCCAACCATTGGCCGACCTCGGTTTCTTTTTTGACGATATACCCGTGAAACGGAGCGAATATCGTTGCACGGTTGATATTATCCTGAATCATCTGGATACGGGCCTCCGCAGCCTTGATATTGGCCTCCTCCTGTTTCATTTTTTCGGCACGAGGACCGGCAACGAGTTCGTTCAGCATGGACTGCTTCTCTTCCAGTTCCGCCCGGGCCGCCTGAGCTTGAGCGTCGGATTTATCAAACTCGTCGAGACTGAGTACTCCATCCTTATATAATTTTTTGATTCGCTTGAGTTCGCTCTCGGCCAGCCGGACCCTGGCCTTGGATTGTTCGACGGCGGATTTGGCCGCTGCGATGGTCTCGGGACGGGTGCCGGTGTTCAGTTCCTCAAGCCGCGCTTCAACCAGTTTTTTCTCGGCCCTCGCCAAGTCCCGCTGCATGATGAAGGGATCGATCCGAAGTTTGACCAAGGGAGTTCCTTTGCGCACGTATTGGCCCTCTTGGAACAGCAGTTTGTCCACTCGTCCGTCCACTTCGGAAGCCAGTTGAGTCGTGGCCCAAGCCTGCACCGTACCCGGATATTCAAACGAGGAATGAGTGGATATTTCCTGTGCCTTCGCAACTCCTACGGGAACCACACGGTCCGTTTTTTTCTGAGCTTGGAGCGGGGAGAGTGAGCCTGAACCACCCAAGGCTATAACGGTGATAAGTACTATAAAGAATTGATTATTTAGGATTCTATATCTCATGTGTAACTTTAGATATTGAGGGTCTGCCTATCGTTCAACAGAGTTTCGCATTATGCCCAAGGATCGGTCTAAAAGCCAATGATTTCGTTAGTTAGCATATCGTATGGATTTTTCACATGCATTAACCATTTTTGCATTTAGCAAAGCGAAAGGCGGGGTTAGCAGAAATAAAAAGAAGGTGGAAAAGGTTGGGTCAGGATTTGACCTGAACGGTCAGGATCAGGTCGCCCCGTTGCTCCTTGACTAGAGAGCCTTTCTCGCGCAGGCGTAGTTTTTTGCCGGAAGAAATCCCGGGAGGGATGCTGACTTGGAGGTTCTCTGAGCTTTCTCCGATCCGATAGGAAATCTGTTTTTTGGCTCCCGATTGCGCTTCGCCCGGGGTGATGGAAATGTTGTAGTACAGGTTGGGATCATCCTTGCCAGAGGCGTCTTTGCTGGGCTTCGCGAACAGGTTCTTGATGGAATTCGCCATGGAGGGAAGAGACTTCTTTCGCGTATTGGATTTTGGGTGCCCTTGAGCCGCCTGGTTCCTTTTTTTGAAAGCGTATAGGGAAGAGCCGACCGTACTCAACAGCCATAAGCCGGTTCCGATTTTTCCGATGGGGCCGGGAATCATTCGCAGGAACTTGGCGAGTCCTCCGGCGGTGCCGAAAAAAACCGCGCCAAAATAGCCCGGCCCTGTGCGGAAACCGGATTGCTTGAAATCGGTATTCAGATCGTTGAAAATGTCTCTACCAAATGCCTGGCGGAACATGTTCTCAAATATTTCCTGCTGACTGTAGCGAAATTGAGGTTCTCCCCGGGCTCCGGTGAACGGGCTGGCCCGAAACCGGTCATATTCCTTGCGCTTCAGGGGGTCCATGAGGACACCATAGGCTTCGGTGATTTCCTTGAATCGATCCTCGCTTTTGGGATCGTTGGGATTGCGATCGGGGTGGTGTTCCAAGGCCATCTGACGGTAGGACTTTTTGATCTGTTCTTGCGTGGCTTTTTCAGGAACTCCCAGAATCTGATAATAATCTTTGTTGTGCGTTTTCATCTTAATAGATCCAGCCTACATACCCAGTTGTTGCGGATAGGTGGCCTCGGCGACCTCCGGTCCTTCCAGTCGCGTGTTCTGTTTGGTCGTTGCCAGTCGATAGGTATCATCTTTGTAAAGACTTTGATTGAGGTTCAAAAAATCGACCCGGATCGGAGTGGAGGGAATTTCCACATCCTTTGCCAGGGGTGCAATGACAAAATCCTCCGTACTCAGAACATCCCGGTATTTCCGTTTCATATTCAAATTATAGGCTTTGTATCCGGGTACCGCCTCCGCGCCCAGGTAGGGCTCCTTGTTCAGCACTTTGTATTGTTCGGGAATATAGACATTGGCGAAATAGTCCGGCCCCAGGGAGTGATGGACCATGGCATGGATCTGCAACACCCGCAGGCTCTCGTCGGTCGGAGACATTTTTATACTTACATAATATGTCCGGTCGTGAAACCATAGATTTTCAAGAAAGACGATTCCAAACGTAATTTTGAACATAGCTTGCAGAGTGATTCCCAAAACCAGCAAACCGAATATTTTCCAGAATTTTTTCACTTTCAAGTCCCTGTGTAATTCCTTAAGATGAATAATTCTTTGCTTTTAAACAAAAATAACAGGTTTTTCCAGTTAATTATATATAAAATGGGGGTTGGCGGTGAGGCGTTTTATGAATTATTTCATATTGATACGGCTAAAAGCAACCTCTTGTCACCGCCCGGCGAAACTCCGCCGTATTCGGTGGGAAAAGACATGAAACTGGACCGGGGATATCTGATTGTGCTGGAAGGGGTTGACGGGACGGGGAAATCCACTCAGTGTGGGTTGCTGGCGGATTACTTGGAGTCTACTGGATACCCGGTGGTTCGTTTGCGTGAACCGACCCAGGGGGTGTGGGGGCAGAAGATCCGCAAAATCCTGACGGAAGGGCGCGGGGATGTGACTCCCGAAGAGGAGTTGCAGTATTTTATCAATGACCGCAAAGAGGACGTCGAGCAGAATATTGCACCGGCACTGGAGCAGGGCAAAATCGTGTTGATTGACCGGTACTATTATTCCACCGCCGCCTATCAGGGGGCGTTGGGGTTTGACCCGAAGAAGATTATAGACGATAACGAAGCGTTTGCCCCGCGCCCGGACCGGGTTTTTATTATTCAGGGATCGCTGGATGAAAGTTTCAGAAGGATCGAGCAGGGCCGGGACAGTTTCAGTTCTTTCGAAAAGCGCGACTATCTGGAGAAGGTTCGAAATATTTTTGATACGTTTACCGGCGACACTATTCGCCGGATCAATGGTAATCCTCCGATAGAAGAAGTTCAACAGGTTCTTCGGCAAGAGGTCAATGCCTTGTTGGGACTTAAGGAAACCTCATGAAACGATTTATCATTGGCATTACCGGAGCCAGCGGCGTTTGTTATGCCAAGCGGTTGTTCGACGTTTTGCAACCGAAAGCGGAACTGCATGTCATCATCTCCGAGCGGGGAGGCGAACTGTTGAAGCTGGAGCTGGATTTGACCTCCAAATATTTCGCTAAAGAGAATGTGACGGTTGACAAAAACTCGAAGATCAATGCCTCGATCGCCAGCGGCTCGTTTCCAATAGACGGCATGGTGGTGGTTCCCGCCAGCATGGGAACGATCGGCCGCATCGCCGCCGGAACCTCGGAAAGCCTGATCGAGCGGGCGGCGGACGTGGCGCTGAAAGAGCGCAACAAACTCATTCTGGTGCCGCGGGAAACTCCGTTCAGTCAGATTCATTTAAAGAACATGCTCACGTTGGATCAGGCAGGCGCGTTGATCCTTCCGGCCAATCCGGCGTTTTACCAGAACCCGCAATCGGTCGACGATCTGGTGGATTTCGTGGTCGCGCGCATTTTGAATCAGCTGGATGTGGATCACGATTTAACCGAACCCTATAAGCCTTGAGAATAGGAATTACCCTGACATGATTTATTTGGATAATGCCGCCACCACGCCCATGGACCCTGAAGTGATTGATGAGGTTCAGGAATCGATGCGCAAGGACTTCGCCAACTCGGGAACCGTCTATTCGTTGGGGTTGGACGCCAAGAAAAAGATTGAAGAGGCTGAGAACCAGATACGCGATAGTTTGTCCATTCCGCCCGATTATAAAATTATCTTCACCAGCGGGGGCAGTGAGTCTAACAATCTCTTCATTAAAGGCTATGGCTTTCCCGACAGGAAAATGGCGTGTCTGGGCCTCGAACATCCGAGCGTCACTCAAACGTTGGAGTCCTTTCGTGAGTTTGGCAACGAGCCGGTTTCGTTGCTGGACTTGCAAAAGGAAGGCCGACTGGATTTGTCCGCCATTCCCCGGTTAAAGAAAGAGAAAGTCCGGCTGTTGTGCCTGTCTCATGTGAATAACGAACTGGGTAGTGTGAATGATCCCACTCTATTGTTACCGGCACTGGCAGAGCAAGCGCCTCAGACGCGTTTGTTTCTCGATGGCGTGCAGGCGGTGGGCAAACTAAAACTATCTCCTGCAATGTGGCAGGGTTTGGCGGGATATTCGATTTCCGGCCATAAAATCAATGGACCGAAGGGCATCGGATTATTGGTGATCGAAGGCAAGCTGGACTTGAAACCGCAGATCCATGGCGGGCAACAACAACATCGCCTGCGTTCAGGAACCTTGCCGGTTCCCTTAATCGTCGGCCTGGTTCACGCGATCAAACGTACCATCAAGAAAACAGATGAGACGGTGAAGAATAATCAGCAATTGTTTCACCATCTGGTGAAAGGACTGGAAAGTCTCGCAGATAGCCTGCCTGAGTTGAATCTTCAGTTTAATTCTTCATTGTCCGAGGATCTGTCCCATCAGTCTCCATCCATCGTTAATTTTCGTTTCGCGCCGGTGGAAGGGGAGGTGATGCTCCACCACTTGGAGGAAAAGGGAATTTATGTGGGGCTGGGAAGCGCTTGCAGTGCCCATTCCAAGGAACCGTCGAAAATTCTGACGGGTATCGGGTTGACGCCGGAAGAGGCCCGATGCAGTTTGAGAATTTCTTTCGGTCCACAAAACACCTTTGCTGATGTTGACGCTTTTCTTGAGGCCTTCGGCGAGGCTTACCGCCAACTTTATTCTACCTTTAACCGTAAAACCGCCCACAAATGAACGAACGCAGAACCATCCTGGTCCGGTACGACGAGATCGGACTCAAGGGAAAAAATAGGGATCAGTTCATCAATCGTCTGGTGAAAAACATCCAGATGCAAATGAAAGATTTGGAGGGATTAAAGTTCAAGGTGCCCCACGGGCGGATTTTTATTTATAGTTCCAAAGAATTGACCGAAGAATGCACGCGAAGGCTCCAGAGAATTCCAGGAGTGGCCTCGGCCAGTGTCGGCGTGACACGCGACCCGGAATTTGACGCCCTGGCCGCCGTCGGCGTGGAATGGATTGAGCCGCTGTTGCAACCGGGCGAGACTTTTAAATTCTGCGTTCGCACCAACCGGGCGGATAAATCCTACCCGCACAAATCGCCGGAGATCGACCGCGAAGTGGGATCGCGTGTTCTCCGGCAATTGCACTCGAAAGGACTCGAGGTGAGCATTAAGGAAGCCGACTTTATTCTGGAAATTGAGATCGGCCAGGACGAGACGGTGGTTTTTAACAACCGGGTTCCCGGTTTGCGGGGATTGCCTGTTGGAAGTTCAGGGGATATTCTTGGCCTCATTTCCGGAGGCATAGACAGTCCGGTGGCGTTGTACAGGATGATGAAGCGCGGATGCCGGGCGCATGGAATTTTTTTTGACAATCAGCCGTTCATGGGGCGTGGCGGTTACGACAAGGTGGTGAAGCTCTCCAAACTTCTCAATGGCTATCAGGGGAAGGCCCGTCTTTACGTGGTGCCCTTTGAGGATATTCAGGTGGCAATCCGCGACGAGTGCCGTCCCGCTCACCGTGTGGTGCTGTACCGGCGGATGATGTACCGCATCGCCCAGGTGGTGGCCCAGCAAAAAGGTTGTCTGGCCCTGGCTACCGGCGAGTCCGTGGGTCAAGTCGCTTCCCAGACGCTCGAAAATCTGAATGCGGTTTCCGATGTCGTCACCCTGAGTGTGTTTCGTCCGTTGATCGGTATGAACAAACAGGAGATCATCAACGAGGCGAAAGAATTGGAAACTTATGACATCAGTATTGAACCGCATCCGGATTGTTGCTCGGTCTTCATGCCGCCGCGACCTGCGATCCGCGCCAAAGTCGCGGACCTGGAAATTGATGAAACAAAGTACCCCTGGGAAATATTGATGCTGGAAGCGATATCAAAAATGGAAACGGTTGACCTCGATACCCTAACCGTCTGAGGAGAGGCGGTTCACCTGTTGCGGATTCGGGATTTCCATTAACAGAGTTTGGATCGATTTTTTAAGTTTGGGATGAATGAACTCCGGCGCGATTTCGCTCATGGGCGCCAGAACAAAACTTCTTTCAGGAATTCCGGGATGAGGAATTTCCAACCCTTCCTGTTTTAAAATCAAATCATCATAGAAAAGAATATCAAGATCAATGATGCGGGGTCCCCATTTTTCCGTGCGGGTTCGACCCATTGCTTGTTCGATGAACAGACACGCCTGAAGCAACTCCTCAGGAGAGAGGGGGGTTGTGAGCTGGACCACGGAATTGACGAACCAGTCTTGGTCGGTAATGCCGAACGGTTCCGATTGATACAGAGAGGAACGGGCGACGAGGGTGAGGTCGGAGTGTGCGTTGAGATGTTCGACCGCCTTTAAGCAGTTCTCCGCCGGTGACTCCAGATTGGAACCGATGCCGATGTAAGCGGTGTGGGGCATGGGAGAGGACTCCCTTTATTCTAAAATTCAAAAGTGACCGACGACAGTCGATTTTTGATTTCACCCATGATGCGGGTTTCATCCGCCGGGTCTTTGGCCGCAAACGTGGCGGAGAACCGGACGAAGTTGCCGGCGTCGTCCCAGGGTACGGTGGAGATCAGGTGCTCGGTGATCAGGTACTGCGAGAAATCTTCCGCGCTCTCAAATTTTCTTCCGCCGGCGATGCCTTTCGGCGCCTTCACGAATAGAAAGAACGATCCGCCGGGCATTTTCGCATGGAAGCCGACCGAGTTCAAAGCATCGACCAGCAAAGTAAGCCGCCGTTGGTATTTTTCCACGATGCGTGCGGTGATCTCCGGGTGCTCAAGGGCATAGATGGCCGCTTTTTGAATGGCGGCGAACTGGCCGGAGTCGATGTTGTCTTTCACGTGAGCGAGGCCTTTCACTACCAATTCGTTGCCGACGATAAAAGCGATGCGCCATCCTGTCATGTTGTACGCTTTGGAATGCGAATGAAGCTCCACGCCGACATCCATGGCACCCGGTACGGAAAGGAAGCTGATGGGTTTGGCGTTGTAGGTGAGCGTCGCATAAGCGGCGTCCTGGATAACGACGATACTGTTGGCTTTGGCGAATGCGACCACTTCCTCATAAAACTTGCGGGTGGCGTTGGCGCCGGTCGGATTGTTGGGATAATTGATGTACAGTAATTTTGCCTTCTTCGCCGTCGCTGCGTCGATGCTCTTGAGGTCGGGTAAAAAATTATTTTCCTCTTTTAACTCCAGATTAACCACTTGGCCATCCAGGAATTGCGTGTGTGTTCCCATCACCGGATAACCCGGTATGGTCATCAATGTGATGTCTCCCGGATTGATGAAGATGGAAGGCGCCATCGCCAGACACGGCTTCGACCCGATAGTATGGTTGACGTGTTTCTTGGGGTCGAGTCCCTTCACGCCGAAGGTTTTCTCCATGTGCTGGACAGCGGCGGATTTGAATTCATCGATTCCGTTGTCGGTGTATCCCCGGTTCCCGGGTTTAGCCGCTTCCGCCTGGAGAGCCTTCACGACTCCGGCATCGGCCATTTCATCCGGCTCGCCGACGCCCATGTCGAACAGCTCCTTGCCGGGATTAGCTTCCAGTGCCGCCCGCTTGGCGCGTTTGATTTTTTCGAATTTATATATTTTGGTGTCTTTGCCGAACTGGTTTCCGCCCAGACGGTCGGCAAAGAGATTTTGAATATAACTTTCAGTCGATGGCATTCGCTAAACTCCGTGCTTTATAAAAGTTAAGAGGTTAATCTGCAAAGTCGGTCAATGTAGCCAAACTCAGGCGTGTTGTCAAGTTGCGCAATGGAGGACTGAAGCCGATCGAGAATTTAGATCAAGTCCTTTCCTTTTCTTCGTCGGCTCCTTCGTCGTCCGTATCTTCCTCGGTCATATCCTCTTCGGTGACCAGATTGGCCGTTTTCTGCGAGTACCTCAGGTACTTGATGATTTCAGTAATTTCGTCGGCGCTCACGTTATTTTTTTGCGGCGGCATTTTGTCCGTTCCGTTGAGAATCGTTTCGCGGAGTTCGTCATTGGAGAACTCTTTTTCGATATAATCGGTGTTAATCAGTTTCGGCGCTTTTGTTTGCATGCCCATGCCATCGGAACCGTGGCAGTTTGAGCAAACGCGATGAAAATACTCCTGACCTTTCTTGAACTCCTGCGGCACTTCCTTGGTGGGTTGCGGGGCACAGGCGGCCACGCAAGACAGTAATGCTAACAGTATGAAATTCCACCTGTAGTTTTTCATTGGTTTTTTCCTATCCATGTTGATGTTGTCTAAGGGGTTTCCCCTATCCGAAAGGTCATGGGCCGGGACCAAAGAAATGCTATTTTAGAGCTATTTCAAGACAAATGAAATGGGAAGTTTGAATTGGAAGGTATCTGTCTTCAATTCGGGCGGGATCTCAGGATAGGGTGCGGCCTGGTGTACTGCTGCCAATGCCGCCTGGTCCAGTAATTGATAACCGGAAGTCTGTGCCAGATCGACTGCCATTAATCGGCCGCCCTTGCCCAGGGTGAAGGCGATGATGGGCTGACCCTCCATGCCCCTGCGCCGTGCCATCCTGGGATAATATTTGGCATTCGCGATGCGTTGCCGGACCTGGCCGGTAAACAATCCGCGCAAACCATTCAGATCGGCATCAGGGGCATCATGATCAGCTGGTGAGCTTTGGGATAATTCTCTGGGAAGAGCGGCAAATTCATCCCTTACAGTTTCTTCGGAGGTGGGTTGTTCCACCGCGGGCTGAGAGACCAGACCGGCCTGCGAGTGGGTTATGGATTGGGTCGGACGGGGCAGGGGACGAATCATGCTGGATTGCGGTTCTGCCGATCCGGTTGCAATAGCGGTTTGCGCTGGAGTGTCGGGAATTTTCGAGGCGTGGACTTCCGAAATGGGAGATCGGCGGTGAACAACTGCCCTTTGATGATGCTGTGAAAAGTTTGCCGGTACCACAGCCGGGAATAATTGGGTGTTCGCAAAGAAGATCGGCTGAGCCGTCTGGCGTTTAATTGGTTTTCTATGAGATCGAATCATCTGCCGGGCCATTTTTGCAGGCTGCAGGGTTGGAACCGAAAGATTTGGAGTCCTGGGAATAAGACTCACTTTTGAATTCGGATGAATAGCCAAGGGTCGAGCCGGCACCATTGGAGTGGGTTCGGGTGAATTCGACGTCTCAGTAGACTGGGATGAAGATGGGGTCTGTAAAAATTTCACAGTAACAACTTTAGGTGGAACTTTTTCCGGGGCCGTCCAATCCCATTGCCAGGACGAATAAAGCACAAACAGCCCGACATGCAGAAACAGGGAACCTGCGAGGGCGAGGTTCCCCAGAGTTCTGCCTGGCAATTTGG
Source organism: Nitrospinaceae bacterium (assembly GCA_965237905.1). Lineage (GTDB taxonomy): Bacteria > Nitrospinota > Nitrospinia > Nitrospinales > Nitrospinaceae > SZUA-226. Next base: position 2,929,904 of record OZ250172.1, read on the forward strand.
ATGTTGAAATCGAATTCATATTCAAAGGATGGAAAGAGGCGAACCTCCTCCCATTTTTTATCAGTTAAAAGGTGTAAACAACACCTGCGTAGCCGGAGATGCCCGCTGTTCCGAATCTAAAAGGCTCTTCATAATCTTTGTCGAGTAGGTTTTCGCCGCGTGCTGTCAGTTTCCAATTTTTGTTGAATTGGTAGCTGACTGCGGCCCGTAGTAAAGCACGGCCTCCAACAATGTCTCCTGTTACGAAGGATGACGAATCCATACTACTTCTATAACTCATCGAAATGAGAGAATTTAGCTTATTTTCCCAATTATGATGCAAACTCACTGACAGGGCGTTTCGCGGCCGCCGAGCCAGGGTTTCATTGGTAATATCATCTACGGCTTGGTTCCAGGTATGGAGAACCGTTAGGTCAAGATTTTCTATAATTTTGAGATTTAGGGAGCTTTCCACGCCTTTGGAAGTGGCCGATCCGACATTTTGAGGCATTGAGAAGGGAGGAGCCGGAAGAGAAACAAATACTATCAGATTGGTGTAATCGGTATAAAAATAATTAACATCCAGAGTCAGCCGGTCTCCGAACAGTTTTTGCTCGATGCCGACTTCCCAATTTTTACTTTCCTCCGATTTAAGGTTGGGGTTATTGAAAGGTTGAAAAAATAATTCATTGATTGTCGGCGCCCGGAAACCTGTGGCATAAGCGGCGCGGAACTTGGTTCCCAATTTCTTGAAGCGATAGGCTGCCTCCACTTTATAGGTAAGCTTGTCGCCAAATTCCGAGTTGACATTTTGTCGGAAACCAGCGGTCAGGAAAACCTGGTCCTCATAATTCAATTTTCCATCCAGATAATATCCCTGGGAATGGTTGGTTCGGCCTCCTTGTGATGGAGATATGAAGATGAGGGGGTTGCCTTTGAAAGTGCTTTGTCCATTGGTTACCTGGTATTCGAAACCGAATACAGTGGAGAAGTAGTCGGATAAGGTTGCATTGTTTTGTAAATCGATAGTATAGGTACGGTTGAAAACAGTTGAGTCTCCGAAAACGGGATTGACTGATTCCAATTTATCATAACTTAAATTGGTGTTGAGCCTGGCGTCCCACTGATCGGTGATGGATTTTCGTATGGGTATGGCAATTTGGAAATTCTCGTTGGTCGTTCTCTCTTCCAGGGTATCGGAAAATGCAAACGGGGGAAAAGGACTGGAACCGTCGAAGTCACTTTTAGCCAACAGATATCGGGTGATCAATTCAATGCGACCGTCATCCAGAAAATTGTAACCTAGTCGTGAAGACAAGGTTGTGTTGCCATAACCGTCATCTTCAGTAGCGCCCCGCTTTTCATTTAACGCGGAAAAGCCGTCGCTGTCGGTCCGGGAAGCAGATAGCGAATAATCAAATTTGCCCAGGGCACCGGAGCTGGACAGGGTTTCCTTGAAAGTCTTAAAACTTCCTGCCTCAAAGGCAACGGAGTGAGTAGGTGCCTGTTCCCCCCTTTTGGTGACGATGTTGATGACCCCGCCGACTGCATCCGCTCCCCATAGGGTGCTTTGCGGACCCCGCAGGATTTCTATACGTTCAATATTATCCATTTGTAGATTGGCGAAATTGAAACCACCAGATGTATTGAGGTTGACCTGAACGCCGTCGATCATCACCAGAGTCGATTGCGAACCTGCGCCTCGCATGAAAATCGAGGTTTGGCTACCCATAGGTCCGGTATTGACGACATTGATTCCCAGTTGCTCCCGTAGGATATCCTTCACCTGCATGTGTTGTTTTTGTTTGATTTCCTCCTGTGTGATGATGGTCAGGGCAGAAGCCGGATTTTCCTCTTCAATGGAAGTCCGGGTGGCGGTGATTTCAATCGCCTTCAGAGCCTCCTCGTTTTCTTCTGCAAAAGCAGTCAGGGGCAATAACAAAAGGCAGGTCATCATAATAATAGTTTTAACGGGTTTCATTAGTTTCCTCTCTCTCGAAGGATGATGAATAAAATTCCCGGACCAGGTTTCCTGACTTGGGGCGACCTACTCACCGTGCCTTCCCGTCCTTGCGGACAGTGGCTGTCGACGGTTTTCGTTCCCATCACAGTTGCGGGACAGTGGCGGCTTTTCACCGCGCTTCCCTACTCCCGGGAATTGGATTGTGGCTTGCTACAAGCCGATGATGTGTTTCACCTCGTTCATGTTGATCGATTGCGTGACCAAATCCGCCAGCCGGTCCAACTGCCGGGAACGAAATTCCCGGTAATTGAATTGTTCTTCCGGTTGCGGCAGGTTTCTTTTATTACGTATATAATTTAAAAATCCCTCTCGTATAGGATCGTTGTCCAGAAAACCATGCAGATAGGTGCCGATAACGTTCCCCTCTTCATTGCACAACCCCAGACTGGAAGGACAATCGCCATTGGAAGGCTGAAAGAGAAGGGGATATTCTTTTTGAAATTGCGTCCGGCCGGAATGAATTTCATAGCCGTCCACCTCCAATCCCTCTTCAAAAATAGAAGAGGAGAGAGTAGGGCGTATTCTCCTTCGGGTGATTTTTTTATTTTCCATGAGCGTGGTGGCCTGTATGAAACCGAGTCCTTCTATTTCCTCGATGGGACTTTCAATATGATCCGGGTCGAGCAGGCGCGTTCCCAGCATTTGAAATCCGCCACAGAGTCCGAGGATCAACCCACCTTCCTCATGGAAGGATTGGGCGTACCGATACCAGCCCATCTCCTTCATGAATTGCATGTCGCCGATGGTATTCTTGGTGCCGGGAAGAATCAGCAGGTCCGGATTACCCGCCTGCACCGGACTGCGGACGTACCGGACCGCCACTCCGGGATCGGAGACCAGCGGTGAAAAATCGGTAAAGTTTGCGATGTGCGGTAATTGAACGATAGCAACGTCCACCACGCTTGGGTGGCTATTCACAATGGGCGAACTATGATGAGGAATGGCGTCTTCTTCATCCACAAATAATTCGGCGTCAAAGGAGATGACCCCTAAAATAGGTTTGCCGGTCATCTCCTCAAATTGCGTGAGGCCCGGTTTCAGTAAATCGATGTCCCCACGGAACTTATTGATGATGAATCCCCGCACTCTTTTTTGTTCGGATTCGGTGAGTAAGTCAAGAGTTCCCTTCATCCAGGCGAACACACCGCCGCGGTCGATGTCGCCGACGATCAATACCGGCGCGTCGGCCATGTCCGCCATTGCCATGTTGACCATGTCGTGCTGGCGCAGGTTGATTTCGGCAGGCGATCCGGCGCCTTCCATGATGATGAGTTCGTATTTATTTTTTAAAGTATCGAAGGCTCCGGCGACTTCCTTTACAAAATTGGGTCGATCAGCATAATAATCCTTGGCGTTGCGTTGACCCATCACTTTACCCATGACGATGACTTGCGAATTGTTATCCGCGTTGGGTTTGAGCAGAATGGGATTCATGGTGACATGCGGCGCAATACCGCAGGCTTCGGCCTGATACACCTGGGCGCGGCCGATTTCTCCCCCTTCTTCGGTGACATACGAATTTAAGGACATGTTCTGCGCTTTGAACGGGGCGACTTTAAGGCCCTCGCTGTAAAACGCCCGGCACAAGGCGGCGGTGATGATACTTTTGCCCACTCCGGAACCGGTACCCTGAATCATCAATATTTTAGCAGTCATACGGCCCCTTTCTTATGCTGACGCTTTAATAGCCAGACGAAAAACGGACCGCCCAGCATGGCGGTGATCACGCCGACCGGAATTTCCGTCGGAGCGATCAGGGTGCGTCCCACGGTGTCACACAGGATCAGAAAGCTGGCGCCGAAGAACATGGAGCCGGGAATCAAAAGACGCAAATCGGGCCCGACCATTAGGCGCACGATATGCGGCACGATCAACCCGACAAATCCGATGGGACCGCTGATGGCTACCACAGTACCGGTAATCAGCGAGGCCAGGACGAAGCCGATTTTCTGGGTCCGTACCACATCCACTCCCCGGCTCATGGCCGATTGCACTCCCGCGCTGATCAGGTTCATATCGCGCGACACGTAAATGAGACCGCCGATGCCCAAAATCACAAAGGGGCAGATGGACCATACCGTCTGGTAATCGGTGATATCCAGCCCGCCCATCAACCAGCGGACGATTTGAAACGACTGCGTGAAATCGGACATGTAGTGGATGAACATGACCATCGACGCGAAAAAGAAATTGGCCGTCACCCCCGCCAGCAGAAGGACGGAAGTCGGAAAATCCCCATACCGCGTTTTTACCAGGCTGAAAACGAGAAACATGGTTCCCAATGCGCCGGCGAACGCGGCAATGGACAGGGTAGAAATTCCCAAAATAGTGAAGTTCAGGTTGAGGCTGATGGCGATCACCGCGCCTAAGGACGCGCCGCTGGAAACCCCGAGGGTGAATGGCGCCGCAAGGTCGTTGCGCAGAAGAGCCTGAAACACCGCGCCCGTGACTGACAACGCCGCTCCGGTGACCGCTCCCAGGAGAATCCGGGGGATGCGGGCCAGGAACAGGATATCGGCGTCTACGTTGTCGGTGGCACCGAGACCTCCCGACAAGGCTTTGCCGATGTCAATGGAGGTGGGTCCGATCAGCGGTGCCAGTATCAAGGTGGCCAGGAATAATAGAAAGAACAGGCCTATGCCCGTAGCGAATTTCCGGGAGCTTATGGCGGATGGTTGCAACTCGTTCATGAGGCCTCCGGCACGACCAGCAGACTGCCGTCTTCGTCATCTTGAAAAATTTTGACCTTCACTTCATACACTTCTTCGAGAATCTCCTTTTTCAGAACTGCTTCGGGAGGCCCATCGCAAAACACGCGGCCTTCTTTCAGGAGGATCAGCCGTTTGCAGAATTTCGAGGCCAGGTGCAGATCGTGCATGGCCAGGATGAGCGATTTGTTTTCCCGCTCGTTCAGTTGTTTCAAAATACTGAGGACTTCGATCTGGTATTTGATGTCCAGTGCCGAGGTGGGTTCGTCGAGAAGCATGACCTCCGGTTTCTGCGAGATGGCGCTGGCGATCATGACCCTCTGTTTTTCGCCGCCGCTGATTTCATTGAAACTCCGATGGGCAAACTCCAGAACTTGAGTTTGCTTCATGGCTTCCTCTGCGATCCGGTAATCGTTTTCCCCTTCAAAGGTCAGAGGTGATAAATACGGATGGCGTCCCATCAACACGATATCGATTACTTTAAAAGAAAACGCCATTTGCTTTTCCTGCGGAATCCAAGCGATGGATACGGCCAGGTCCTTTTTTTTGTAATGGCTCAATTCGCGATTTTTAAAGAAGACCGTTTTGGAAGAGGAGGGTAGTATGCCACCGATCAGTTTGAGCAGTGTCGATTTACCGGAACCGTTGGGCCCGATGACGCCTGTGAATTCTCCCGCCTGAAAGTTGAGAGAAATATCCCTGAGCACCGGCTCTTCCATGTAGGCGAAGGTCAGGTTCTTGGTTGCGATCAATGCCTCCGATGCCTGGGTTTCTGTTGTCATCGCTTCAATCCTTGAACGCTTCCGGGTGAATCACCCGGGCGAAATGATCCAGAATGTTTAGAAACCTGGGACCGGGAATGAGAATGTAATCGGCCCCGACAAAATAAATGGTTTTATTTTTGACGGCGGTTAACGTGGGGAACCGTTGCCATTGTTTGAGTTTTTTTTCCTTTTCGCTGGCCGACATGTTCGCATCGGGACCGGCTTCGATGATGACCTCCGGCGAGTGGCGCAGGATGAATTCCTTCGAAATTTTTGGATAATTTGTGTCGGGATCCGTCAGAATGTTTTCTCCACCGGCCAGCTCCAGTAATTCTCCGAGAAAGGTGCTTCTGCCCACGGCGTACAAAGCACCGCCGGGATTACTGCCGTCACCCAATATCAGAAGTGCTGTCTTTTTGGGAACGTTCCTCAGGCGGACTTGCTGGCGTTGAATCCCGGATTGCAATTGTTCAATGAGAGCCTGGGCGTCGGTTTCGCATCCCAGTACCTCGCCAAAGGTTTTTATGGTTTCCAAAATATTTTGCAGACGAGTCATGGAAACGGCGAGCGTGCGGATGCTCAGGTTTTTCGCGTTGATCCGCAATTTATGGCTATCCTCCTGATAGATGATTAAATCCGGCTTGAGGGTAATCCATGTTTCCACACTGGGGTTCAGCAGGCCGCCGATTTTGGGCAGGGCGCAGGCTTCCTTGGGATAAGAACAGAAATCGGTAACGCCGACGACGCGGTTGCCTACCCCCAGAGCGAACAGGGTTTCGGTAATCGAGGGTGACATGGAAATGATGCGCTGAGGATATTGAGGTGCGGCCCAGGAGATATCAAACCAAATAAAGAGACTGGCGCAGAAGAAAAGAGCGATGCGTTTTATGTTCCCCGGTGCCGCGCGGGGAGTGGGATAGCCGACCATGAGTTTAACTCCTGCTCGGAGACCCGGAAGGCCAATAAAAAACCCTTTCCGGGAGGAAAGGGGATTTTTAGCCCTTCACCTCTCAGGTTCCGAAGAGTGTGTGAAGCCGGTTCAGACAGGCTTTCTGGCTTCCGGATCGGCCTAATACCTGCGCCTTCCCGTTTCCTTGGAAACAGTGGCTTCGAGCAGGATTCGTCCCCGGTTACAGCGGCGGGCCCGCGACGGATTCGCACCGTCTTTCCTTACATCTGAACACGAACAATTTACTTGGGTGCCAGCATATCAGAAGGTCTGGGACTGTCAATAGAATTCGGGGTGGCTGGCGAAGGGATTACTCGGATTCAAAAAATTGTGTCAAGTCCGCGATGTTGTTGGCATTGACTTCGTGGCCCTGAGAGGTCTCTTTTTTGGTAAGAAGGTGACCTTGAGCTTCCATTTCGTCGAGTGCGTGTTCTGCGAGGAAAGAGGGAACAACTTCGTCATTGAGTCCATAAATTCCCAGGATGGAGGTGTTGTGCGTTTGTTTCGAGCCGTTGTCGGGAATTTCGGGAAGGAAACCGCACACCGAGGCTACCTTGTGAAGAGGGTAGGATCCCAGGAGAGAATAAACCAGCGCCGCCGCGCCACCCTGAGAAAATCCCCACATGCAGACTTTGGAATCGTGGTCCGTCAACTCTTTCAGGTAACGGTGCGCCTCGTTCACCAGCTGAGCGGTGTAATCCAGAAAATGATTGACGGTCTCCTTCTGGCGCGGTCCGTCTTTCCACCAACTCCACAGCCCGTCGCCGGCATCGGTCGGTCCTTCGGGATAAACGAAGACCGTGTTGCTTAGTTTCAGTTTGTTGCCGTGGATCAGCATGTTTTCCGGCGTGGAGTCCGCCCCGTGAAAACCGATCAACAGCCGCGTTGGTTGACCCAAGTTCAATTTCGATTCACCGAGGATTACTTTTTTATTATTCCACTGTGCATTTTTGTAATGGACGGTCATTCGGCCAACTCCACTTGTGATGCGATCAATCCCTTTGCCAACTGCTCGGCTTCTTCTTTAGTTTGAATCGTTCCCAAAACCCGTGCTTCTTCCACTTTTTCAAGGATGAATTTGAAGTGTGGTGAGGGTTTCAGTTGGAATTTCCTTTTCAAGACGTCGCCGTCCAAAAGAGCAGGGCGGTCCTGCGCTGGAATATAGGTTTCGATGTAGAACTCGAAGATTCGATTGATCAAGGGAACAAAATACTTGATGTCCTCCTGATTTCCCAACCGGACGGCGAAGGATAATAATAGCGAAGAAATCAGCTCATCGCCACTTTGATGGATGAATTGATAAACGGTCGAATCCTCCTTGAAGCCGTCGGCGGCACTGCGGGCTTCCGAAAGCACGATTCCGGTAAACTTCAGGGTTCGGTCGACAAACTCAATATCAGAATTACTCAACCGAGACTCTTTGAGAAAATCTGTAGCCTCGAAGGCCGAACCAGAGGCCGCCGCTAAAAGCCGAATTAAGGCCGACCATTTTAACAAGGCATAGTGATGGTTTACCGATAGAAAATCTTTTATGAGTTGTATGTCTTTTTCTAGAAGTTGATCCGGATGGATAAGGATATTCTCCATCTCCCGGAACACGTTCAGGGTGTCGTCCCACAGAGTCGTAGTGGGTTGGTTTCCCGGCTTCGTTTTGAGTTTTGAAACATGGGGAAACAAAACTTCGATTAATCCGGTTGAGTCCATCAGGTCGAGCCGAGACTGTGAAGCTCCCAATAAAATGAGAAGCTCATAGGTGATCCTTTCCTGAGCGACTCCATTGAGTTGGGTCTTGTGAGTTTTGATTTGTTCGATTGTTTCCAGCTCGATGCCGAATCCCAATGTGCTGGCAAAACGGAACGCGCGGAGCAGTCGTAGCGGATCTTCCTCAAAAGCCCGTCCTGGAACCACCCGGATGATTTGATTGCGAAGATCGTTTTGTCCATCAAAAGGATCAATCAGATTTGCTTTTTCTCCAATAAAGTCCGGCAGGGAAACAGCCATTGCGTTGATGGTGAAATCGCGTTGCGATAGATCCTCTTCGATCGTCTGACCCTGAAGAGTCGTGAAGTCGAAATATAAATCCCGGTGCAGAACGACCCGGTAAGTTTCGTGGCCGGGGGTTTCGTCCAGAGGGACCAGTGTTCGCTGAACTTTTTGAGCCCAGGCGCGGGCAATTTCTGGGGCATGGGGCGCGGTAAAGTCGTAGTCGGTGCAGGGTCTCCCGATGAGGTGGTCACGGATCGTCCCGCCGACAAGATAAAGCGAGCTATCCAGTAGTCGGGAGAGTTGGTTTATATCTTCAAGATTTTTTTTTACTGAGGGGTCCATGGAATTGAGTCAGGAGAATTATGGGCAGATTTCATAATATCAGTTAGCAGGAATAAAGCCAAAGGGAGGGACTCTTTTAATGAAGGCGCACTCCATACCCGCTGGAAAAGGGGAGGCCGTGGGTGGGATTGAGCGGATCCAATAGAATCAGCTTTTCTGGGCCGTTGATACCATCTTTAATGACCAGCCTTTCATCTTCCACTTGTATGAGCCGGTATACTGGGGAACCATAACCCATGTGCATTCCTATAAAACCGTTGTCTCCAAAATAAAGGCATTGGGCCTGCGCCCGGTCTTCCATCTGGAACAGATTGTGGTCGATGGGATTGGGCTCCCGTTGATCCACAGTGGGAGCGAAATGGGCCTTGATGGAACGGTAAGCGTTCCTGATCTCCGGTAACGGGGTGTAGAGATAGGATCCGGGATCGGTAATGCGGTCGATTCCATCGATTTGAAGTTCGATGGACAGTGCATCATTGTGCGCGTGACCGCCATTCCCATTTTGTCCTACAGGCCCACAACGAATCGATAAAAACATTTTAGGCGAAACCATCAGGTACAATCCAAAATCGGGAAAGCAGATATACTCCAAGTCGAATTTTAAGTTGTGTCCGTGGGCGGAAATTTCGTAGGTATGGCACTGTTGAGGAGAAAGTTCATCCAGTTTCTGCTTCCCTTCATTCCATGAAGAGTCGGTCCCGAAAGTGTGGTTATGTGTGTCAGATGTCGAAGCTTTTGCGTTAGAAGACGAAAACGTGTTTCCACCAGCCAGGTCACAAACGATCTGGGCTTCAATGTTCAACGGCTCCGAAGAATCGGCCTGCTGTCCGAACAAAGCGTCAATAGCTCGAATCAGGTGTGAATGATTCAAGTGATCTTCAATCCAATACTGGGTTATAGATTCAGACTCTGTGTAGTCGTGCAGATTTTGATACAACGCATGAATTTCGTGCCATTCGGCCTTATGAAATTCCGGAAGCAGTTTTAAAAACCGTCCACTGTCATTATCTCCGATTTGTATGGCCTGTCCGTTGGGTTTCATGACGGCGCGGGTGAAGTCGGCTATCCGCCTCAGTTTTTCGAAATGAGTCGGGGGAAGCGGACTCGTTTGATCCAACCCTGGAACCGGGAAAAAGGGTAACGGTGCTTTTTCAAGTTTCGGTCCGGGAAATAATGAAATCGGAGGATAGAGTTTGAGAGCTTCCCGCTTGTTATCGGGAAGCCCCAGAATGAGAACTGTTCCGTAAAGCATCATTTCCGCGGAAAGCCGGTGGTAACTGGTCGAAGCTTCAAAATTGGAGCCATCGGGGTGAAATTGTTCTTCCATGGCGTGAATGAGTTCCTGAACGGAAAAAGCCAGCCAGGTATCGGTTTCCGGGGATCGCGGCAAGTAAGCCGAGACGAATAGGAGACCCATGATATCTGCCAGATAATGGTTACTTCTCAAGGTCGGGTTCCACTCCAGATTTTGAATGATGTGAAGACCGTGATCATAGATGGAGTTCTTCAAAGCCTGCTCAAACTCCGGATCGAAAGAGACTCCCTGAGCTTTGAATAAATCATAGGCCACCAGCCAGTTGGATACCCGGATGCCGACGTCCATCGGACAATGCCAGTTCACACCGAACCGTGGGGGATTGGTCGCGATAAAATCCAGAATCTGGTTTCTGAATTCGTTGGAATACGTTTCCGGGAGTTGTTCTCCTTCCGACCCTTGCGAGGCCAGACCGTAGGCGCGCGCCAATTGTGGGAGGTGCTGCATACGCGACAACTCCCAGGGAACTTTGATATCGACTCCAGGCAGAGGAGCCGGAGAGCAATAGGAAGAAGGTTTTTTCTCTTGCCATCGATATCCGGACTTAAAATCAAGTTGCCAATCGATTGGGGTGTATTCGTGCGGAATCATTCTCCAGACTTTTCTGGAGTAGGTTTTGTTGGAAGCGTTAACTCGGCGTTTCAGCCAGATTCCCTGAGGGTCTATTTTGTGAGCCGATCCCATCGAATATCGATAACTTTCCAAACCCCGGCAGTCCAACCCATGCCGTATTTGGATCCACCCTGAGCCCAGAAGATCAAAGGTATGATTCAAGTAGAGATCGGCGAGGGACAACGTTTGCTCTGAATCGGCGGTTAGAGAATCCAGCGGCGGGTTTTTTAAGAGAGCACCAAGAGGAGCGGCTGTTCGTGAAAAATTTCGGGTATAGGTGGGACGCAAAAAATCCAGTTTTTGGACAATGCTCGATTGCCATTGACGGTGAACCAAACGCAGGCTTTTTTGCAGAATGATTCGAGGAGGTTGAGAGAGGATCGCTTTTATGATTTTTTTTAATCGCAAGGACACCGCTCCTTTAGTTTCTCGATAATTTTTCGCGTGTGTTCCTTCCAAGTGTATTTGGCGATTACTTCGTGTCGCGCGGCTTCACCCAGGCGCTTGCCTATTTCTGGATTATCGATCATGGTTTTCAGGCCGTGCATCAAAGATTCTGCATCTCCAGGTTTAACCATCCAGGCAGTATGGTCGTGTTCGAGAACTTCGCCGATTTGATCGAGGTCGGACGCGATAATGCCCTTGCCCATAGCCATGTATTCAAACAACTTGGTGGGTGACCCGAAGAAGGGGGTTCCATCAGAGTTGGGAACATGGGGCGAAGCCAGCAGATCACAAGCGGCCAAATATGCGGGCCCTTCCTCTTGGGGTACGACTCCGGTAAGAATGCATTCTTGTGTCACTCCATAAGTTTCCAACTCTTGTTGCACTTGTGACATCGTGTGACCATTGCCTATCATTAATAGGCGGATATTATTGCGGTATTGAGGATGCTTTTGGATGAGTAAACCGAAAGCTTGTGCCAGAATCTCAGCACCATGCCATTTTCCAAAGGTGCCGATAAAACCGATCACCGTTTTATCTTCCAGATTAAGTTTACGGCGAATATCCGATCCGTCAACCTCAGGGAAATAGATTTCAGGGCTTACACCGTTGGGATTGACCAGGATTTTATCGCTTTCAATACCTCGTTCGATCAACTCGTCCCTGGAAGGGGCGCTGACTACGACCACCACATCGGCACCGCGCAAATTCAACATTTCAATTTGCCCGGCAATTTTTTCATATTTTAAAGCTTTGCCCCAAACTCGACTGACCCAGATTTCAGAGCCGTTGTACTCCAAAATGAATGGAATATTTCTGGAAAACGCCAGTTGCAGGCCTGAATAATTGTAAAGAGCGTACCGTTGGTAAACAAACGATAAGGTTTTTTCTCTTAAAATGCGATTTGAATCGGATAATAATTGATTGTTGTAATACAGAAGTGGAAGTTCCAGGAAATCCAGGAAATGCCTTTTTGGAAGGATAGTATGTATTTCGATATTACTATTGATCTTCGAAAATGAGGTTGTGGTTAAAAAAATTGGAGGGGCTGTGAACGTCTCAAGGTTGTTCAGTACGCCTACTGTATGGCCCACGGAACCCCCGGCTTTCAGTCCAAAGCAGTGGTCCGATCTCATATATACCGGTTGAGCCGACAAGTTAGATGCTGTGGTTTTGTTTTGAGTTTTGATTTTTTCCGAAATGCTATTTACCTCATCGATCGTTTTTTTGATAAGTGATGCCTTTGCCGAGAAATCTTTTGTGAACTTAAGAAATATTTGTGCAAAATGCGTGATGGACATGGGTAAATTTTTTCCCTGCTCATCCCGGATACGGCAATCTCCGAAAGTGAGCAGGCGGAGGGCAAGTGAAACAAGGAAAGGTTTTGTTGTGAAATCCCAATTGGAAGTATAGAGGCAGGCTTCCTTGTAGCGGAATAGATGCTTTATGATCGACCCGGTTCGTATCCATTGTCCCAATTCATGAATGGGGACCACTTGTGTATCGGCTGAATGCTCGGGTTTCTGATCAGCTTCCCGTAAGATTAAAATTTTTGAAAATTTCATTGGCTTGCAGGTAAACCGGAACGAAGATATTTTCGAGTATAATAAAAATGGAAAATGATCAAGAGTAAAAAGCAAACAATGGAAGACATGGCAGCTCCCACAATCCCATATTTTTCAATCCAATAAAAATTGAGGACAATATTGATTCCAAGAGTTGAGAAATTAAAAGGAATGGTAGTCCAGGGTACGTAAATGGAAGCGATGAAGGTGCTGAATATGGAATTGGCGGCCATCAGAAACTTGCAGATTATTAAAAATATAAAGGCAGGGACGCACCCTATAAAAGGTTTTCCATATAAAAGATGAATGATGGGGTGTGCCAGAACAGCCACGCCAATGCATATAACCGCCATAATGATCAGCATAACGATCCCGGTATTTTTGGACAATTTCCATTTTTCCCCGATATGGGTAATTCCGCTTAACTTTGGAAACAAGAGGGTGGAAACAACCATAGGAAATAAATAAATCATATCAGACATATTGACGGCTATATCATAAAGCCCCACTTCCTTTTTGCCCAGTATCTGGTTGATCATAAGCATGTCTATCCTCAATAATAAAAACCCGACAAGACTGCCGAGGTATGCTTTGATTCCATAAGGAAGGTGTCTTCGGAAAAGGGATTTGGAAAGATGAACCGGGCGGGCGATGCGTTTGTTCAGTATATTGAAAGACCAGATAAAACAGACCAGCAGTGCCAGAAAAGAAGTAGCGAACAATGAACTTGGAGAAACCCAGCCTGACAGAACCACCGCAACAATCAGAATGATAGAAATGGCCTTGTTGTATATTTCCAGCTTATTAAACGAGCGTATGTCCTGAATGCCCAGCACTAAGTTTTGATTGAGCAGATAAGCCAGTCCAAAAGGGATCCAGACGAGTGCTATAATCAGAAGCGGACCATGTATGGGAGGGATTTCAGGGAAGGCATGAAAAATTAATCCGACGATAACCGCGCATAGTCCCCCCATGGAAAAACTGACTAGCAAGCTGTTTCCCATCAACGGGGAAAGCAGATTGGGGTCGCGAGCCACGTAATAAGTGTTAGAGGAGTGAAGGCCCAGGTTGGTAAATTGAACCCCCAGTATTCCAATGATCATGGCCAGGGCATAAAGCCCCCGCCCTTCAGGCCCCAGGGAACGGGCTACGATAATACTGGTCGCTAGACTGAATACAATCAGCAAAACCCGAGTCGAAAAGGTTTCCAGTACCTTTTGAATGAAATCGGAAGGAATGGCAATGTGGAAGCGGCTCAGAAATTTTGAGGTAACGCCGGGCAAAGAAGAGGAATGTTCCGAGTGGGGGTCAGGAGCCATGGGAACCTGCGTTCTGGGAAGCTTTACAGGCGACAAAAAAACTGGAGGCGCCCTGTGGGAAAATTGTTCCCAAAGCGCAATTGGCCCTGATAAATAAGCTGACCCCATGAAAAAAAACGTTCATCAGTGGCCCGGATAGGAGAACGGAGCCGGTGGTTTCTTCAACTTGAAAATGGTTTTGTTTCAGTAATTTTACAATCCCATTCAGACTGAACCGTTGCCGGTGTGGGGAATTTGATAAGGTTGAAGGATGGGGTGGATGTTTAACCCGCTCTTTTAAAAATAATTTTTTGAATTGGTAAATTACTTCCATTAAGCCGGTCTTTTCGAAGATGATTTTGAGGCCCAGCCTGTTCCAGATAAAAGAGTCCATTTCAAACCATCCAAATCCATTGGGAACCGTCACAAACAGTTTCCCGCCTGGATTCAGTCTGCCGTGAATCATTTTTAAAATTTGATGTACTTCATTTTTATCCAGATGTTCCAGGACTTCAGACGCGATAATGGCGTCAAACTTTTTGTTCATGTCTTTCAAGTCCATGACATGCAGACGGTCAGGGTCGGCGCCTTCCTCCTTGAAAATATTGCGGCCGTATTCAATGCTTTGGGTGTCCAGATCCAATCCCTGAATATTGTAGCCGAGTTTAAAAAGAGGGAGGCATATCATAAATCCCGTGCCGCAGCCGAGTTCAAGGATGGAATCTTTTGGTGAGAGGTGGGAGACAAGCCAGGCCAGCCTCTTTGAAGAACCGTATACATTTTCCGGAACTAATTTTACAATCTCTAAACTCAAGTCATCCTCGGCTCGGTTTGCTGTTTGTGTGGAAGTATTCAAAATAAATTATGAATTAAAGACGAGTTTGGGAAATTTGGAATCATTATTTTTTAGCATTGATGGCAATAAAAAAAACCCAGGAAGAAGGAATGAAACGACGGATCCACTTGGGTAAGTTATTCAGTTCCGCTGGGGTGGTTATGGGGGTGCCTTCAAACTCGCTAAAGGCTGAAAATAAACTTTTAAGTTCGGGGACCGTATAAGCTTTGGTTCCTATACTTTCCATATGATTCCAGATCACATTGGCAAAGCTCCTCCACGGCTTTCCCTGGCGCAGGGCGTAGCTGTACCATACTTTGAGGGTGAACAGAGAGTATCTCCCATACATCATCCCAATAAAGGTTCCTCCTTTTTTAAGTACCCGGTGAATTTCGGCGATAATTTTATCGGGATATTCAGAATGGTGGATCACGCCCCAGGAATAGACCATATCAAATGAGTTGTTCTCAAAGGGAAGAGTTTCGGCATCAACTCTCTGTAAATTGGAATGGAGTCCATATATCTCGAGCCGGTGCCGGGTGGTTCCAATGGCTTCATCCGTGAGATCCACTCCATAACAGTCGAGCCCCGCCCTTGCCCATTGCAGATGGTCGGTTCCGGCCCCGACTCCGACTTCGAGCAGTTTTTTGCCGTGATGCCGTGTGAATTGTGCTACTGAGTGAATGAAGGGTTCAAGTTGATAGCGATGGTGTTCCACCTTTTCAAACCATTCACGGGAAAATCTTTCTGTTTCACCGACCACCTTTTTCTGGGTACCGCAGGCTTCCTGTTCCCAATAGGACCTTACGTCATCATTCAGAGCCATCAATTGTCTCCAATTTTAATCCGCAACATTCTTAATAGTATAAAGGTAGTTGACTTAATTGAAATATTTTTCACGCGAGAGAGCCAGAAGGGATTATTTTATAAAATACCATCAAACCCTCTAAAGGGTTCGCTTTACTTATTATAGATATTTTAAGGGTAAATGAAGGGAAAGGTAAGAGGAATATTTTGACTCGATCGGATTATTTGCTCCAAGGCTCAGCTGAATGTCATCTTTTAAAATCTTAATTTTAAACAAGGATAAAAAAATACAGAGAATACTGTATTTAATCAAAGGAAAGTCCATTATAATAAGTTTATAATCGATAAACCTTCCGCTTATTGCCTCACATAATGGTCGATCGAACTAACTGGGAGATGAAATGGTTTAAAAGTGTATTTTTGATAGCGATCATTATCCTGCCCAATCTGTTTCCCCTCTATCAACTATTCCTTACAAAGGGCTATCTTTTTTATCAAAATGCCTTTGATGAATACAGCTACCTATCTTATGAAGCCGCTTCCTATGAGATGGGATTCTCAAGGTTCTCCAATCATCTGATTAAGTGGCTCCATGAATTGGGTTTTTCCTCTGGGTATATAAATTTTATATTCGATCTGGTCTGTCCAGGTGTAATCGCCTATTTCATTTTAAAAATTTTTATAATTCTAGGATTTGATAAAAACAGGTCCCTCTTGGCGGCAGTTTTGGTCATAATGATTCCCGTTTTGATTGGGGGATCAAACTCTTTTTATTCCAGAATACTTTATTCGACTCTTTCATCCGGATGGGTGTATTGGTTGGCAATGCCGGAAGCCTTTTATCCTCCATTTTACAGAACCCCCGAGCCGCAATTTTCGTACGTTTTGATGGTTTTGGCGATTTACTATTCCATTAAGCGAAAGACTTTTATCCCTCTTTATTTCGTAGCTCCATTTTTATATGGATTTTTAAGAGTGCCTTTCTTGTTTATCGTGTTCGCTTGTCATTTATCTGAAATTAATAAAAAACATAATTTCATCCGGATCAAATGTGCCAACTGGTTAATAGGCTTTATTTCTTATGCACTCGTATCAATGATGGTTGGACTGTATTATGAGTATGCATTAAAGGAAACTTTGAAGGCAGACTTTTTTCCTGCGACGAGACTTCCTATTTTCTCTGGAACTTTTGGAGTATGCCTGTTGATCTGGAAATTTTTGCCCCAGTATTCCAAGTGGGGGAATTCGGGTTTTTGTGCCTTCGTTGTGGCGGCGCCTTTGGCGGCGGCGAATACCCAGATTATTTCCGGTTTTATAGCGCAACCTATAAATTTTGAGCAAAATTTTGGAGTTATTTGTGTTTCCCTTTTGACGACTGTTTTTATTCTCTCCCTTAGGAAGCAAAAATGGATACTTCCGACTTTAAGCATTTTTGGAATTTTATTGGCAGTTATTTTTTCGATTCAAATTTTCCGTATCAATTCAAATCCAGTTTTGCTGGAAAAACCCCCAAAAAAATTGATTAAAGCACTGCATGAGGATTCGTTCAATGTGGTTTTTGAAAACAATGCTTTGGGGTCTACCATGAGCATGATATTACCCAAACAATCTTATACGGCTCTGGCGATTTCCCAAAGCTACGGTTTTGGAGCATCCAAATACTTTGGTAAATACCTTTGTTTGAAAGAAAAAATCAAACAAGACCCTGAAAAATTTGAAAAATACAAGCCCGCTTTAATAGCTTTGGATGGTGGATATAAACACCTTCACTCAGATTTTATTTTTATTCATCTTAATCGCCGTGATAATTTTCATGTATTTTTTGATGTGCATAGAAAACCGGAGAATTGTGATTCCAAGAAATTGTATTTTTATCCAGAGGACGATTGACCGATAAGAATGGGATTTTATTGTATAGGTATTCTCTGAAGCTGAGGATAATGGAATAAGGACCTTTTTATTCTGTTGATTCAATTAAAATATTTTTTCCACCAGAGAGCCAGATTGAACAGGTACCAAGCCAGAGGGGTATTTCGATTTTTCATGAGTTTTTCAACCGTTGAGAAATTGAGATAATCGGTTTTTTCCGTAAATTCTTTTAACTCATCCAGTACCTGTGGTCCCAGTCGGTCTAGAAACCATTCGTGGATTGGGACGCCGAATCCCTGCTTTTTGCGGTCGATCAACTCATCCGGTATCAGACCCCGAACCGATTTCTTGAGGATATGTTTCAAGTTGCCATTTTTTGTTTTGACCGATTCCGGAATGCTCATCGCCAGTTCGACAAATTTGTGGTCCAGGAAAGGCACCCGGGCTTCCAGGCTGACCCCCATACTCATTTTATCCACTCGCATCAACAGCAGTTCCGGAAGACGCATATTGAGGTCCAAGTAGCTCATCCATTGCAGTGGTTTTTGTTCCCAGGCTTTTTGACGGAAACGGTCATAAATCGGTTTTAGTGCTTCCCATGAAGAAAAATTCTGAAAGCGCTTTTTAAGGCGCGGGGAAAGGAGGTCTTGTTTTTGCGCCTCCGTAAAGGCCTCAGCGCCACCCCAGAACACCGGCAAATCATTAGCTCCCCGCCGGAGCCATTCGTAATATAAAGTCTTTTCCCGGCCCAGCAGGCGCAGTCCCGCGAGACCGAATTTTTTGAGAGGGGAGGGAACCGGCCAGGCATTTTTGTATTGCAGTTCCAGCATCAGTTTCCAGTTGGGGTAACCCCAGAACAGTTCATCGGCCCCCTCGCCCACCTGGCAGACAGTCACCCCATTGTCACGCGCCAGCTTTGAAACATAGTATACAGGGACGCATACGGGGTCGGCGATCGGTTCATCCTGTAGATGAATCATTTCCGGTAAAAAATCGATCAAGTCGTCCAGGGTGAGCAGGCGGTCATGATATTCGGCTCCCACTTCTTCGGCCATGCGCCGGGCAAAATGGATTTCGTTTTGATAGCTTTCGTATTCTCCCTGGTAGCCGATTGAAAAGGTACGGATGGGTTTGGATTCCCCCTCTGAAAACAAAGCCGCATTGGTGCTGGAATCGACACCTCCGGAAAGAAACACCCCAACCGGCACATCGCTTACTTTTCGTAACTGGACCGCGGTTCGCAGTTCCTCCAGTATGCGTTCGCTGATTTCATCTTCGGACACATCCGTAAGAGGTTGGGTGTGATCCCATACATCCCAATACTTGTATTCCTTCACCGTTCCATCGGCGGTCACCCGTAACCAGGTACCGGGTGCCAGTTTTTGTATTCCATCGAACAGGGTTTGCGGGCCGGGCGTCGTCAAAAATGATAGATAATGGTAAAGTGCTTCCTCGTTCACCGCCCGTTGTTGCTCAGGATCTTCCAGTAAGGCCTTGATTTCTGACGCAAAGGTGAGCCGACCATGATGAATACTGTAATACAGCGGCTTGATGCCGATGCGGTCACGGACCAGATACAATTCCTTCTTACGATTGTCCCACAGGCCGAAGGCGAACATGCCGCGGAATTTGTGAAGCGCATCGATCCCCCACTTTTCATAAGCATGGAGGATGACCTCGGTATCGGAGTGATCCGTTTTCCACTGATTAAAACCATCTTTTATTAATTCGGAACGAATCTCAGCGTGATTGTAAATTTCGCCGTTGAAGGTGAGCCATAACGACCGGTCCGCATTGCACATGGGTTGTGCGGCGGCTTCAGATAAATCGATGATGGACAAGCGTCTATGGCCGAAGCCTACTTTGCCGTTATCGGAAATCCAAGTTCCACAACCATCGGGACCGCGATGGATCATGGTGTCTCTCATCCGTTCGATATAGTCCCTTTTGATTTCAAAAGAGCTATTTTTAAACGCGATGGCGCCGACTATTCCGCACATCAGTTACTTGGACTCCAGGATCGGAGTCCGGCTTTGATGCGACTCAAAGCGCCTTGTTCCACGGCTTCATTCAAGCTGACCAACCCGTAAAAGAGAGATAAGGCCATATAACCCAAAATATATCTCCGGTGAGGCATGACCAGAATTCCGGGTGCAGTGGAAAAAAGAATAGCGATCAAAAATGCAGATTCCAAGGCCCATTTTTTAGGGTAATAATAAGCGGCGATCAATCCCAAATTGGTCGAATATATAAGGTAAAACAGCATGACTCCTATTTTGGCGAAGACAGTTTTAAGAACGAAATTCTTATGAGACTGAATTAACCGGAAAACCTCCTCTTTTAGGATTTCTACATATTCCTTCGAATACATTTTGGTATCCGGAGAGATGGACCGGACTTTGTCGAAGGCAACCGAATCTTTGTATTCGATTCCCAGGGGATTGTTTAAATAACCGAAACCTATATAAATACTATGCCAGAGTAAATACCTTTGCTTCGCGGGTTGATAAGTTTCCGACTGTTGCGTCAGATAGTCATCTCGTTGTCCTGATAAATACGAATAGCATATGATGGGAACCAGCAATCCCAGGACAATGGCCGCTACAAGTTTAAGTTTTTCTTTCAAGGGATATTGAATGAGAAAAGCGATCGCAACGCCCATAAAAAGGACGAGGCCCGTCGCTCCATGCACCCGAATGGAATGAGAGAACCCGATCGCCACTCCAGACAAAAAACCGATTCCTAGAAAAAAGGGGGTCCATTGTTTTTTATTGGAAAAATACAGGAACCAGGGAAGAACCGCCGCCACCGTTGCAGGGGGAACGCTGTAAACGGCTCCGCTATTGATGGAAATAATTCCCAGCCAGGCAAGACCCAGTAAAGTCAAGCTCCGGGTTACCCAGGAGCGAAACAATAGACACGCCCCTGCAAAACTCAGAACAAGTGAAAAGCCAATAACCCCGTAGTAAAAACAGGAAGCCGCTTGTTGCGCGTTCAGGTCTAATAAGCGAGCCACTAGCGGTATGAAATAGTACACTCCGATTTCATCAGTGACTCCCACCGGATTTAAACTTTTTCCGTTAAAATAGATTAAGGCCACGCCGGTTTGCTCGTATCCCTGAATGGTCTGATCGATTCTTTCCAATCGTGCGGGCATTAATTCCATAACGTATTCTCATTGTTGGAAATAACTGCAATATTCATTGGTATCGGGTGGCAATGGAAAATTAGAGAAGGTCGAAAAAATATTTATATTTGGAATTGGGAATTGTCGGAACTCTTTGGTCGTTTGGAAGAATTGCCGTCAAGTAGAAAATCAAACCTCTTTGGATTGAATCAATTCCTCAACCTGCAGGGCGATTTCTGTCGCCTGCAGTTGTTGCCATAGTGGAATGGGCCATTCACCGCCTTTTTCCAGAGTCTCGGCGAATGCTTCCAGTTCACGCTTGTGCCCCTTGTCTGTCAACTTGCTCGTTACTCCCTTGGCATTTGCGCCATGAATCCGAAGTTGTTTGTAGTCATCCAACATGAGTACTTTGCCATCCGAAAAAATTTCCATTTGCTCTTTGGGAAACTCGGCAGAACCCAACGCCGTGTAAGTCAAAGTGGCGACCGAGCCATCTTCAAATCCCAATGTGGCCGTAAAGTTATCGCGGGAGGAGTAATGATCTGTTTTCGGAACCAGTGATCGGGATTGCACGGAAACCACCTTGCTTTCGGTAAAAAACGTGAACAGGTCGTAAATGTGACAGGCTTCGCCCAAATTGCGCCCTCCGCCTTCTTCCGTGTGGACCCAATGGCCGAGAGGAATATATCCGGCGTTCATCCGGTAGTTGATGATCATGGGGTTTGTTCGATTTCCAATCAGCTCTTTGGCGCGTTGGGCAAAAGGAGAAAACCGGCGATTAAAACCGGTCAACAAAACAGGAGCCTGCTGATGGGTTTCATAAAAACGTCGAATCGTTTCCAGTTCATTACGGGTAAGCGCCAGGGGTTTTTCGACCAGAACATGTTTGCCGGCCTGTAGCGCTTCGAGTGCCATGGAGGCATGTTGATTGTGGCGTGTGCCAATTAGAACGGCATCCACTTTGGGGTCATTTAAAATTTCCTGGTAATCCGTAGTGCAGTATTGTGCTCCTACTTGTTTGGCCGTATTTGAAGCGTTGCTCCCCGTGTGGCTGGATACCGCATGAATTTGATAGCGCCGGTTCAGGGCCTGAAGGTTGGGGATGTGCATTCCTTTGACAAATCCCCCCGCGCCTGCCAGTGCGATATTAATTTTGTCCGATCCCGATGCCAGTGCCGCAGGATTGGGAATGACCCGGTTGGGTTTTGCGTCTTCCTTGGATTCAGGATAGGAAAGCAGGACGATCATCGGTTTTTCTTTATCCTTTTTTAGGGTTTCATAGGCGGTTGCGGCCTGCGAAATCTCAAAAGAGGAATGAATCAACGGTTCGACATCTATTTTCCCTTCAGAGATCAAATTCAGATATTCTCCCATATTTCGGTTTTCAGTCCACCGCACGTAACCGATGGGATAATCCAATCCCTTTTCTTCATATTGAGGGTCATAGCGTCCGGGTCCGTACGAGGTGGAAATGAAAAAATCCAATTCCTTCGGAAAAATATCCTCGCGTTTGAGGTTAAGTCCAACATCCCCGACCAGAACCACGCGGCCTTTTTTGCGGCACATCTTGAAGGCATTTGAAATCACTTCATCGGAAGGAGAAGCGGCGGTAATAATAACTCCATCAACACCATCTCCATCGGTGAGGCGCAGGGTATGCTCGAGGTGGTTGTTTTCTTCAGGAGGAAGGGGAATATCCATTCCAAGGCTTTTGGCGAGCTCTATCCGGGAAGAATCCAGATCCGCCCCAATGACACGGCATCCATTGGCTCTTAACATTTGTGCCGTCAGCTGACCCATGATTCCCAACCCAATCACCGCGAAGGTTTCTCCCAGAGTCGGTTGTGCACGCCGTACCCCTTGCAAGGCAATGGCTCCCAGAGTCACCGTGCTGGCTACCGGAAGGCTGAGGTCCTTGGGTAAAGGAACGGCCAGATTTCGGGGAACACGGATGATCTCGGCGTGGTGGGCGCATTGGGCACCCGCGCAAGCCACGCGATCCCCGGGTTGGATATTCTCGACCCCGTCTCCAACCTCAAGGACTATGCCGGATGCGGAATATCCCGTAGGACTTCCTTCAGCCAGTTTTCCCTGAATGACATTGCGGGTATGAGTTAAACCACGGGTGGCCGCCATCTCTATGGTGGATTTGACCGCTTTGGGATTTTTCAAGGCCCGTTTCCATAAAGGCTGGGAAGCGGATTTCAGGCCGCTCATTTCCGTGCCCGCTGAAATACTGGAGAACTTAACCCGGACCAGAAGGGTTCCGGGTTCCACCTGCGGAGCGGGAATGTCTTCCACTACGACCTGTCCTTGTTTTATCAGGACCTGTTTCACGTCAATTTTTGGGTAGGGGTAAAAAAAACTCTAATTTATCAAAGTGCATTATTGGCCCCATCCGGAGGAAAGTTTGATTTGTTGGGACACATAAATACTGTCATCTTTCTTGACCAAACGAATATTCGTGTTTGTCAAAGAACCGATGACTTGTTGAATATTTTTTGATGGCTTGCTTTGGGGATCCTTGATTAAAAAAGGTTTCATCTCATCGATCGAATCCCGCACGTCATCGCTTTCGATCAGATAACCCAGAAACTTGACGTCGACATCCAGATATTTTTTGGCCAACTTCAACAGGTTCTCGCCCATCAGAATATCTTTTTGCCTCCGTACTCGATTGATCACCAGCCCCGGTCGGAATTCCCGGATAATCTCGTTGACCCGTTCCAATTTTTGCGGGTGCATTTCCTCCACTGTTTTTCGGAGGGCGTCAATTTCAAAACAATCCTCCGCCATGCCCGGATTTTTGGAAAGGTCGATCAGGTGTTGAAGATCCGAACTACTTTTGAATTCCTGGCTGATTCTTCGAAACAAGGCGGCCTTGATAAAACTGAAAGACTTCATAATTGAAGTCATCTCCGGGGTAGACACCACGACATTTTCCCCGCCGATGTTGAAGTAATCAATGATATGGAAATTAGTGCCGGGACCCAGGTCCATTAAAATATGATCGGCATCGAGGCTTCTGATATAGGAGATAACTTTATTTTGGTTTTTGACATTGATGTCAGCACTTCCCGGCATATCCCCGGCGCCACTCAAAAATTTCAGGTTGGTGATACCTGTATCGAGTAGCAACGCCTCTTCTCCGTTGGAGCCCAGGCGGCTGGGGTCAAAGTATTCTCGGAAGCCGTACTTGGGTGAACTGATTCCCAAAAGAGCGTGCAAGCTGGAAGCGCCGAAATCGGCATCTACGAGAATAACGCGTTGGCCGGTCAAGGCAAGGGTGACGGCCATATTGGCGCAGATCACGCTTTTACCAACGCCGCCTTTTCCTCCGCCTATCGCGATTATTTTGTTTTTAAAACTCATTTTCTGTTTTTTCTCTGAGTGGATGTAAATAAAAACGAATCGAGTTCATCCAGGGAAACTTCTTTTTTATCTGATGATTCATTAACTGGACGCGAATCTTGAATTCGATCTTTTCGCATCTTTCCGTTAACCGGGTTTTCTCTTGGCATCAGCTCGCCGGGTATTGATACCAATTGATTTTCCAGATCGACCTGTAAAGCATTCAGCCGGGCAATCACCACATCCACCATATCGGCCGGCAACTTTTTGTGGGAAACTGGATTTACCGTTTCCAATTCCTCCTGATCGAGGTATTTGAGGTCGAGGAGAAACGGTTTGGGTTTCGCCTTTTCAGGAGAAGTTTTTATACCCTCTCGCTGAGGTGGAACCGCTGTTACTTCCGCCTCGGTTTTCTGAGTTTTCCCGACCTTGGAAGAGGGCGCTTTTGCTTTCTGCTTCCCAGCCTCTTTTTTAGCTATATTCTTATGAGAAACTACTGGAGCTTTTATTTCAACTGATTTTGGCTTGGATTCCGAAACTTCTATCTCCAATCCCGGAGAATCCGCTTTGATTTTTACTGGTTTTTGCGGTTTGGAGTCCCTTTTCTCTTCGGATTTAGGGGCAATGTTCTTTACTTTCATACCCGGTTTTTCTTTTTGGGAAGGTTTTGGGGATTTCTTAGCCTCTGATTGATGCCTCGCCTTGGGGGAAGCTTTAAAGGTCGGGATACTTTCAGATTGCTCCAACGCTGGAAGAGGTTCGATGATTAACCCCGGTATTTCGGCTTCGACCCAATTGTCATCGGATTCTTCGTTCTCGCTGATGGGAAGTTTACGGGAATCTTCATCCACCTTGGTCTTCTGGTACTTGGCCGGGGCTTTACTCTTTTTTCCTTTTAGAGGTTCAGAGGGAGCCTTTTTTGAGAGTACCCTGTTTTCGCCAGGCGAAATGGAAAACTCCTGCTTAATCAATTTGACTTTTTTCTTGGGGTCCGGAGGAGGCTCCTTTGCCTTGCTATGGGAAATAGACACCCCTTCTTTAACAATTTTTACCGGTTTCTCTTTTTCTTCGTTTTCTTCTTCTGCAGGAAACGGTGGGATACCCCCATCTCCCAGCGTCTTGGGGGGAGTGGGCAAATCCTCCATGAGGTAGGCCACGGACCTGTCTTTAGGAGAGGTGGGTTTTTCGTACAGGGTCTCTTTCTTTTCGGATTCCCCGTCATGGGCAGCTTTAAACTCTTCCTCTTCAAATCGCCCTACGGCTCTATCCAACGCGGTACTTTCTTTTTGGAGAAGGATGTAGCGAAGGGCACGGGGAAGAACGGCCAGGAATAGGAGTACAGACAGTAATAATAAAGTATTCCCAAAAAGCAGATGGGTGGTGTCCACTTGCTCGAGGGCGGTTTGGGGAGTCGAATATTCCATAATGAAAAAAGTTACTGGACCCTTAAAAAGGCCCGGCTGGTTCCGGCGGAAAAATCCTGCCCCTGTAGGACGTAAGTGACCCAACAGGCTGAGTAAGTAAATTGGTGTCAGAAACGAAAAAGTTCGATAATAAAAGCACTACAACTCTTTGATTATATTAACATACTCTGTAAAAGAACGAAGAAATATTAGCCGGAGTGAACTTTGAAGCAGGTACGAACGGGCGGGCAAAGTGATTTTGAAGCCCCGCAGGTCAACCCAGGGCAGAGGGATTCAAGATATGCGTCCTGGCTCAGGGATACGACACTTGAGGTGTTCAGCCATATTGCGTTATGAAAAAACATGAAATTACGATAAAATTTCAAGTGAGGAAATAAGAAAGTTTTAACGGGTATTTCAGCTCGCCTTTCCCGTTCCTTCCTTTTGGTCCTGATTATTATTTCAATGGATAAGAGGTTCTTTTGATGGGGTCGCTATTATTGATCGCTGTAATTCTGATTTCCCTGACCGTGCACGAGTATTCGCATGGCAGGGTGGCTTATATGCTGGGGGATGATACCGCTAAAAATCAGGGGCGGTTGACCTTCAATCCCCTGAAACATTTGGATCCGGTAGGGACGCTCTTCTTTTACTTCATGCACTTCGGGTGGGCCAAGCCGGTTCCGGTGGACCCAAGAAACTTAAAGGATCCTCACCGGGACATGTTATATATTGCGGCGGCCGGCCCGGCTTCCAACCTGGTTTTGGCTTTATTGGCCGGATTCTTTTTAAGGTTTATGGGACCGTTGGAGCAGATGGAGCTGATGACGCAGTATATTTTTGGTTTTTTGTCTATAGCTGTCTATTGTAATGCGGCTCTGGCAATTTTTAATATGCTTCCGATATTTCCTCTGGACGGAGCGAGTGTATTGAAGGGATTAATGCCGCGCGAGATGGCCTTCAAGCTCAGTCAACTGGATAAATATTTTGGAATAATTTTGCTGGTGGTATTTTTGACAGATTATTTTGCCAAAACACGGATTTTAAGTAGTATTATCGGTGTCCCTATTGGTTATATGGTAAAGTTTTTTACTCAGGAAGCCTTCCCGTCAGTTGTTGCAGCTATAAATCATTTTCTTTGAACCAAACCAAAACCATGGCCAAAAAGAGAATTTTGAGCGGAATGCAACCTTCCGGCCTGCTTCATTTGGGGAACTATTACGGGGCGCTGAAGAACTGGATCGAGTTGCAGGAGCAATTCGAATGCTTTTATTTTGTGGCCGACTGGCATTCGCTGACCACCCTGTACGAGGATCCCAGCCATATCAAACAATACACCTTCGAAGTGGCGGTGGACTGGTTGAGCGCCGGACTGGATCCCGAAAAAAGCACCCTGTTTGTCCAGTCCCGGATTCCGGAGCATGCCGAACTGCATCTGATTTTATCCATGGTCGTGCCCGTTCCCTGGCTGGAACGCAATCCCACCTACAAGGAAAAGCAGGCGGAGGTGAAGAGCGTCGACATGAGCTCTTACGGGTTTCTGGGGTATCCGGTTCTGCAGACGGCGGATATCGTGCTGTATGATGCCGATTATGTGCCGGTGGGGATCGATCAGGCGCCGCATCTGGAAATATCGCGGGAAATTGTGCGGCGCTTTAATGGGCTTTATAAGAAAAAAGTGTTCAAGGAACCGCAGGCCAAGATTTCCGAAATTCCCAAGCTGAACGGAATCGATGGCCGAAAGATGAGCAAAAGTTACAACAATGCAATTTATCTGTCCGATAGTGAAAAGGACATCACCAAAAAGGTGAAGTCCATGCTGACCGACCCGGCACGGGGACTGCGCACGGATCCCGGCGACCCGGATGTCTGCAATCTGTTTCCGTTTCATAAGCTGTACTCTCCTCCCGAGATGCAGAAGGAAATCGACCGCGATTGCCGGACCGCCGCCATCGGGTGCGGGGACTGTAAATTGAAATTGGTCGATACCATGCTCGAAGGAATGAGGCCCCACATGGAACGGCGGAGAGAAATAGCCGCCAAACCCAAAGCGGTGGAGGAAATTCTGGAAGAGGGCACGCGCAAAGCTCAAAAGGTGGCCAAAGCCACCATGGATCGCGCCAAACAAGCCATGAAATTTTAACTGTATATGGATGAAGAAGCTATTTCCCAAAAAGGCCAAAGCTTTTAGAAGGCGAGCCACTGACGCTGAAAGGAAATTGTGGGCTGTTCTTCGAAATCGAAGTTTTGAAGGTTTAAAATTTCGACGTCAGCACCCCATTGGTAAATACATAGTTGATTTTATTTGTTTGGAAAAAAGTTTGATTATTGAAGTGGATGGCGGCGGCCACGCGGATCAAAAAGAAAAGGATGCGGAGCGAACTCGAAGGTTGGAGTCTCAGGGATATAGAGTGATTCGATTTCGGAATGATGAGGTTTTAAAGGAACCCGATGCTGTTCTGAAATACATTGTTCACACTATATTGAAGAGAATTATTGATTCCCCTCACCCTGCCCTCTCCCCAGAGGGGAGAGGGGGCATTGTCGGGAAGCCAAGCCGTGTGTCGTATTTAAATTCAGTTTGACCGCTGTTTAGCCTTCTCCCCGTGGGAGAAGGTTGGATGAGGGGGCGTAAAAATTATTTTATAAATAAGTTTAAAGGCTTATGTATAACTATATGGAATATAAGGAAACATTGAATTTACATCTGACGGATTTCCCCATGAAGGCGAATCTGGTCAAGAAGGAACCCGAAGCTCTGAAGCAATGGGAAACGGAGGACCTGTACGGCCAAATCCGCAAGGAGAAGAAAGGCAAACCCAAATACGTTTTTCATGATGGCCCCCCTTATGCCAATGGTCATATTCACATGGGGCATGCCCTGAACAAGCTTCTCAAAGATTTTGTTGTCAAAATCCAAAGCATGAAGGGATACGACGCCACCTTTGTGCCGGGGTGGGATTGCCATGGTTTGCCGATCGAGCATCAGGTGGGCAAGGAGTTGAAAAAGCAGAAAAAGGATTTCAGCAAAAGTGAAATCCGCAAACTCTGCCGGGAATACGCTGGGAAGTTCGTCGATATTCAAAAGGAAGAGTTCAAACGGCTGGGGGTGTTCGCCAGTTGGGACAAGCCTTACCTCACCATGGATTATTCATACGAGGCGACCATTGTCCGCGAATTTGCCAAATTCATCGAGCAGGGCATGGTGTACAAGGGGCTCAAGCCCGTTCACTGGTGCATGCAATGCCAGACCGCTCTGGCGGAGGCGGAAGTCGAATATGACAATCACCGCTCCCCATCCATCTACGTGAAGTTCCCCGTCGAGTCGGGTTGGAGTGATCAGATCAAGGGACTCGATCCGTCCAAAACGCATTTTGTCATCTGGACCACCACTCCCTGGACCTTGCCCGCCAACCTGGCGATCTGCCTGCATCCGGATTTTGAGTACACGGCGGTGTCACACAAGGGAGAATATTGGATCGTGGCCAAGGAGCTTGCTCCGGGTTTGTTGGAAGAATGGGCTATCCAGGACGCAAAAACACTGGGGAAATGTGCCGGCAAGGATCTGGAGGGAGTCGTGTGCCGGCACCCGTTTATCGACCGGGAATCGCCGGTGATTCTGGGAGAGCATGTCACGCTCGAGCAGGGGACCGGATGCGTGCACACAGCGCCGGGACATGGACAAGAAGACTACATCGTCGGGCAGAAATATGGGCTGGACACCTACAATCCTGTGGATGATGCGGGCATCTTCAAACCCATCGTCGAGCATTTTGCCGGACAGTTCGTGACCAAGGCGAATCCGAATATCATAAAAAAACTTGAGGACGATGGGTTCCTGGTTTCCGCCAGCGAGGTGGACCATTCCTATCCGCATTGCTGGCGTTGTCATCAACCGATCATTTTCCGGGCAACGGCGCAATGGTTTATCCCGATGGACAAGGATGGGCTGCGCACCAATGCCTTGGCAGAAATCAACAAGACCCGTTGGGTTCCACCTTGGGGCCGGAAGCGCATTTACAGCATGGTGGAGAACCGGCCGGACTGGTGCGTGTCGCGTCAACGCGCCTGGGGGGTTCCTATTACTGTATTGACCTGCAAGCAATGTGAAACGCAGGTGACTTCTCCGGAAGTGATGTCGCACATTGTTCAGCTGGTGGAACAGCATGGCGCGGATTTCTGGTTTGAAAAGGAAGTAGGGGAATTATTACCTGCCGGTTATAAATGTTCCTGCGGAAGCACCGAATTCATCAAGGAAATGGATATTCTGGATGTCTGGTTCGACTCCGGCGTCAGCCATGCCGCTGTTTTGGAGGGCGATCCCAATATGCAATGGCCTGCTGACCTGTACCTCGAAGGCAGTGACCAGCACCGGGGATGGTTTCACAGCTCCTTGCTGGAGTCGGTGGGCACCCGGTCCGCCGCGCCCTATAAAACGGTCCTCACTCACGGATACGTGGTCGATGGCAAAGGCAAGAAAATGTCCAAGTCGGCGGGCAACGTCATCGCTCCCCAAAAAATCATCGATCAATACGGTGCCGAAATCCTGCGGCTGTGGGTGGCCTCGGAAAATTACCGGGAGGACATCCGTATTTCGCATGAAATTTTGAAGCGTCTGACCGAGGCCTATCGCAAAATTCGCAACACCTTCCGGTATCTGCTGGGCAACTTGAGTGATTTCGATCCCAAATCGGATGCGGTTCCTGCGGACGAGTTGGAGGAAATCGATCGTTACATTCTTTACCGGTTCCGAACCGTGTCTAAAAGAATTTTGAAAGCGTTCGATGATTTTGAATTCCACATCTTCTACCATTCTTTTTATAATTTTTGCATTGTGGACTTGAGTGCGTTTTATCTGGATATCTTGAAGGACCGTTTGTACACGTATCCCAAAACTTCTAAGGAACGACGGTCGGGGCAAACCGCGATGTATGAATTGTTGAAGGGGATGGCGCAATTGATGGCTCCGGTCCTCAGTTTTACTTCCGAGGAAGTCTGGTCCTTCATGCCTTCTAAAGGCGATGAAACCTCCAGTGTGCATTTGAGTTCGTTTCCGGATTTGTCCCATACTTCCTTTCCGGATCATTTGGTGGACAAATGGGAAAAGATCAGCCAGTTGAAAGGGGAGGTCAGCAAGGCTCTGGAGTTACGCCGACAGGCAAAAGTGATCGGTCACTCTCTGGATGCTTTGGTCCGATTGGAGCTTCCGGAAAGTTTGAAGAAGGTTTTGGAACCGGAACAGGATCAGCTGAAATATATTTTCATCGTTTCCGGAGTGGAAATTGTGGATTCACTGAAGGATGGGGCGGAGGTGTATGCCAGCGAAGCTATGGAAGGCGTTAAAATTGTGGTTCATCCGGCTCCGGGAAAGAAATGTGATCGATGCTGGAATTATTTCGTCGAAGAACCGATCCCCGAACATCCCAGTATCTGTCTGCGTTGCGTGAAAAATCTTGAATCGGCAAAGGCCTGAATACCCTTGAGCAATCGGTATCTTCATCTATTCCTGGCTTCCAACGTTCTGATCATTCTGGATCAGTACACTAAAATGTGGGTTGATGCCCATATTCCGAAACATCGTTATATAATGGTGATCGATAATTTTTTTGCAATCACCCATATTCGCAATCCTGGAGTGGCGTTCGGTTTGTTTGCAGATGGCCCCTCCGAATTCAAGACCTATTTGTTCATCGGGTTTTCGATCATTGCCATTGTCGCTATTCTGGTATTTTTTCATCAGACGCCACCTGAAAATAAAATGGTTCGAATTGGGTTGATTCTGATTTTCAGCGGAGCGATTGGGAACATGATCGACCGGGTCCTGTATCATGAGGTGATCGATTTTCTCGATTTCTTTTACGGAAGTTATCATTGGCCAGCATTCAATATTGCCGACTCCTGTATCACCATTGGAGTGCTGTTGATGTTTATGGATCTGATCCGCATCGGAAAAGCGCCTCAAGGCGAGGGCTCTTCTGATGTAGCATAAGCTTGATCGGAGTTCCTGCAATCCGCTTTGGCCTCATGTTTTAACATTGAACATGTGTCAGACTTTGAAGAATAAATACCTTATTCTCTTTTTAGTCTCCAATTTTCTGATCTTCTTGGATCAGTGCACCAAGTTTTTAGTGATTACCTACATTCCAAAAAATCATACCTTTCCCGTGATCGATAAATTTTTTGCGCTGACACACGTACGCAATACCGGGGTGGCCTTCAGTTGGTTTGCGGAGTATAATTCAGATTTAAAGACTTGGGCTTTGATTGGGTTTTCGATTATCGCCATTACCGCCATTCTGGTATTCTTTCATCAGGCGCCCCGGCACCGAAAGCTGATACACTGGGGTCTGATATTGGTTTTCAGCGGAGCGGTTGGGAATTTCATCGACCGAATAGCGTACAAAGAAGTAGTCGATTGGTTGGCTTTCTTTTTAGGGGGATACCACTTTCCGATTTTCAACGTGGCCGACTCTTGTATCACCATTGGTGTTGGTATCATGTTTATTGATCTATTTAAGAACGAGCGCTTTTCCCGGCCTCCGAAAACTCCTGATATGGCATGAGCTCGCTCCCCTTACTAAATCTATTTGGAGTCTCGTTTTTTAAAATTTGACCATGCATCCTATCTTGCTCGAGTTCGGTTTTTTAAATCTCAAGATTTTCACCTATGGCCTTCTGGTGGCGACCGGTTTTTTTGCCGGAATTTTGCTCGCGGCCTGTTGGGCGAAGCAGGATGGGCTGGACCAGCAGAGAATTCTGGACCTGTGTTTTTACATCGCCATCGCCGCTTTGGTGGGCGGCCGCACTCTTTATATTATCGTTGAATACCGATACTTTCTTGCCAATCCACTTGAAGTGCTCAAATTCTGGAAGGGCGGGCTGGTTTTTTATGGCGGGTTGATCGGGGCAGTAGCGATGGCCTGGTATTACATGCGCAAACACTCGCTTCCCATATGGCAGGTCGCTGATATCCTGGCACCCTGTCTCGCCGTCGGCCAGGCGGTCGGCCGTTGGGGATGTTTTTTCGCGGGTTGCTGTTACGGAATTCGTACCGATGCGCCATGGGCGATCACGTTCACTGATCCCAAGTCTCTTGCGCCACTTAATATCGCTTTGCATCCCACCCAGGTTTACCTTTCTATCAACGCGCTCGTTATTTTCGGAATCCTTGTCTGGTTGCGTAAACGTAAGAAGTTTGACGGGCAGGTCTTCTGGGTGTACGGCATTCTGTATTCCATCGGCCGATTCATCATCGAATTTTACCGGGGGGATGATCGGGGGTATGCCGTGCCGGATGCGCTTTCCACCTCCCAATTCATTGGGATTTTCGTACTGGGACTTTCGATTTATATGCTAACCCGGCTCCGCTCTCAAAAGCACGCCTGATTCTTCCCCGAAACCTTTCTTTCCGGGAATCACGAAATGAAACTCAAACTCCACTGGCAGATATTGATCGCGATGGTGCTGGCATGGCTGTTTCATCTGTTGGTGGGCGAGCCGTCCCGCATCGTCGAGCCGTTGGGCGTTGTTTTCATCCGGCTTTTGAAGATGGTCATTATTCCCCTGGTCGTCCTTTCCATCATTACGGGCGTCGCGGGGGTGGGAGACTCCAAAAAGTTGGGGCGGTTGGGGATTAAAACCCTTACGTATTATCTGGGCACCAGTCTGCTCGCGATTGTGTTGGGGTTGATTTTGGTGAATCTCATTCAACCGGGCAAGGTGGCGGATCTGCCGCCGGACCTCTCTTTTTCTCCGGACCAGTTACACAAACCGGATTCTCCGCTGGATGTTTTGATTCGCATGGTCCCGGTCAATCCCTTCGCCGCCGCCGTGGAGGGAGATATTCTCGGGCTGATCTTTTTTTCTATTGTCATCGGCTTTGGTATCACTCAGGTTTCGCAGGGTATTAAAGAAAAAATTCTTCCTCCCATTGAAGCGGCGCTTGAAGTGGTGATGAAGGTGGTGCATGTCATCATTCGTCTGGCCCCGATAGGGGTGTTCGGCCTGATTGTCCAGATGTTGAATCAGGATTTGGGTGCCGCATTTTTTAAGGCGGTGGGTCTTTATATGGTGACCATCGCCGTTGGATTGTCGATTCATTTTCTGATTGTCCTGCCTTTGATTTATTATCTGTTCCTGAGAAAAAACCCATTAGATCAATTCCGGCATATGGCGAGCGCGCTGGCGACGGTGTTCGCCACCAGTTCTTCCCTGGCGGCGCTTCCAGTGACGATGGAATGCGTGGAGGACAACATTGGAGTGCCCAACAAGATAGCCGGTTTTGTTTTACCACTGGGTGCAACGATCAATATGGACGGCACCGCGTTGTTTGAATGTGTCGGGGTGCTGTTTATCGCCCAGGTAATGGGAATTTCCCTTGGGATGGACCAGCAATTTCTGGTGGTGCTGACCGCGCTGTTGGCCTCCATCGGAGCCGCCGCGGTGCCATCCGCTGGACTGGTGATGATTTTTATCGTGTTGGAAGCCGTGGGGATTCAGGGAGAAATGGTGGGCGTGATCGTCGGGACAATGCTGGCAGTGGACCGGCCGCTGGATATGTACCGGGGCCTGGTTAACATTTTCAGCGATTCGGTGGGTGCGGTGATCATTGCCAAGAGTGAAGGAGAGGAACTGACTCCTAAGGCGTCTTAAAGATAAGATTTGAGCCGAAGAGAGTATAAAGATAAAAGATACAGGCTATGGTCAGGATGGGGCCGCCCCAGATTTTCAGGACCGACCACGTTCCCATGTGTTTGACCAAGTCTCCCTCCGGACGGTTGCTGATGACAAAGGGGTGAGGTTTCTTTTTTTTGAATATCAATTTGGTTTTTGGGATTAACTCTTCCAGCTTTTCCTTACTGTATTTGTTGGACAGTCTCTGTGCAAGAATTTGGGCGCCGCGTTCCAGTTCGTCGTGGTCCAGCGTGCCGTCGCGGTTGGCATCGTACCGGGCCTTTAACTTTTTATCCTCTTGAATCTCCTTTTTGGCTTTCAGAAAATATTTCAGTTTGGGTTTTTTGATTTCCTCAAACCTTAACCCGGATTCTGCGTGTCCCAGAACATAAACCTCTTCGTTGGGCATAAAACACCATTCCAGAAGCCGGTATTTTTCTGAGAACAACCATGAAGTTTTTTTGAATTTGAATTTTTTCAGTTGATGTTGGTTGGTAGTAAGGGATTTTCGTAGAGGGTCGGATATTTCATCCAAGTCGCTGGAACTGAAATAATAATTATCGGTTTTGCCTTTCCGGTTGATCCGGGCTCCCTCTGCCAGGACAAGGGCGGTGGCTCCGCTTTGGTCATCGATATAAAACCCTTCATGCGAAAAAAACTGATCGATGGTCACCCAGTAAGTGCTGTTTTTTCGGCGTCGCTCTACCTGGATTTCGATGTGGTAAATGGCGCACGGTTGTCCGGAGATCGGCGCGGTGACCATCCTTTCTTTTTCCACAATGATATTTCCTTTGATCTCAACATCAGTTCCCACGGCGCCGGTATTGATTTTTGAAGTGGGAATATTCTGGATGGTGCGTTTGATTTTGAGTTCTTTGAAGCCTCTGACAAACCAGACGACTCCCATGACCGCACCGATCGCGGCCCCATGATTAAATCGCCGTCATTGCTTGAAGATGTTGGCATATGAGGTTTTAGATTATGGGGAAAATAAGGTGAAGAGGTAGGCTGCGCACCCGGTGCTTAAAACAGGTCCTCCCCAGATTTTCAGGGTGGACCAGGTAGCCAGGTCTTTGATCAAATCTTTTTCCGACATATTGCTGATGTAGAATGGATTTGGCTTTTTCTGTTTGAAGATCATTTTGGTTTTGGAGGCGAGATCTTCCAGCTTCTCCTTGCTGTGCTTCGATTCCAGTTGCAGGGCCAGTATTTTGGCTCCCCGTTCCAGTTCCGCCTCGTCCAGTTGACCGTCTTGATTGGTATCGAAGCGGACTTTCAATTTGTCGTTTTCCTGGATTGCTTTTTTGGCTTTTAAGAAGGTTTTGAATTTCAGGGTTTTGCGTTTGGGGGCTCTCAGTCCGGAATCCGCATAGCCGAGGACGAAGATGGTTTCGCCTACCGGGAAATACCATTCCCGGAACCGGAAGCGGTTTGAAAAGAGCCATGAAGATTTTTTCATTTTGAATTTTCTCAGTTTTTTCTGGTTGGCCTCAAGAGCCTGGTGCAACCCCAATGGCATCTGGTCAAAATTGTTGGATTGCATCTCGAAATCCCGGGTGCCGCCTTTTCTTTTGACGACCGCCCCACTTGCCAACACCATGGCGTTGGCCCCACTGCTGTCATCGATAAAAAACCCTTTGCCTGAATAAAAGCTTTCGACGGTGACCCAATGCCCTCGGTTGAATCCGGTTCGGGAATTGTGGCTTCCAAGCGAACTTCCCCGGTAACTGCGGTTCCGTTCCCAACGTTGAATTTCGATAGAGTAGAAGGCGCAAGGGCGTCCACTGATCGGGGCATTAACGATTTGATCTTTTTCACAAACGATCCGGCCGGTGACCTCGACGTTGGTCCCGATGGCGCCGGTGCTTATTTTAGAGGTGGGAATATTCTGGATAATGCGCTTGGATTTGAGTTCCTTGAATCCGGCGAAGAAAAAGTAAATGCCGAGGCTCAGCCCTATCAGGGCTATGATCGGTTCACTGCCTTCTATATAGACTCCATTCATGATTACTGCTGGATTTGTTATGGTCCAAGCGGGACAACTCAGCCGAACTTGGGAATCTTGATGTTGATTTTGACATCCTCGCGTTCTTTTTGGCTGACTTTGAACATGACCTCGTCCTGATAATTGAGCATACCTGCAATGAGGACGTCTGGGATCTGCTTGATACGGATATTGTAGTTGTTGACGCTATCGTTGTAGAACTCCCGCCGGTCTGCCAGGGTTTCTTCCAGATGGGAGATGCGTTCCTGGAGTTGCATGAAGTTCTTGTTGGTTTTCAAGTCTGGATAACTTTCTGCCAGCGCGAATATGCCTTGCAGAGCTGCGGTAACTTCGTTGCTGGCTTCCGATTTTTTGGCAACGCCCTCCGCTTTGAAGTATTTTTCGCGAGCTTTCATGAGGCGATCCAGAACGCCTGTTTCGAACTCCGAGTAACTTTCACAGACGGAGATCAGCTTGGGAAGTTCATCGTGACGCTGTTTGAGGATGACGTCGATGTTGGACCACGATTTTTTGATGTTTTCCTTCAGGGAGATCAGGCCGTTGTAAATGGTTACGAAGTAGCCGACGATGGCCAGTGCCCCGAAGAGGAAAATCCCCAAAAAGATTAAGATTCCTGTGCTCATCCGTTTTTCCTTCCGTTAATAAGGTTGGGCCCAACCCCTCCCCGTTTAGAATCATGCTTGTGATGTCTTCTCGATTGAAAGCTGACTATATGATCAAGGTTAAGGGAACGGCGATGAATAATCAAAATTTTTATAGGAATGGCGTCTATAAGCCACATCCGTTGTTCGTCGGATGAGGTTTCTAATAGAGAGGGTTTCTACGATCCTATAAAGAATTTATGTCCTCTTCGTCGACGATATTTTCCGCGAAGCCGTCTTCAATGATGGCGTCAGCTAAATTCCCATAACCTCCCGGTTCGTAATTATCGACGTTTTCGTTGTCGAAGTCGTCGAAATAAACGGAATGTTCTTTTTCGCACCATTCTCGAATAGAATTGCTGAATCTCAGGATTCTTTGCACCGCTTCCAGTTTGTCCATAGGTTTTCAATCCGTATGTAATAAGAGGGTATGCCGAAACCCCGCCAATTTAGTGCTAAAAAAATTCATGGGATTATTTTAAAACGACTCTATAATATTAAAAGACCTTTTTAGAAGAAATATACACTAAAAAAGGAAAAGCAGTCTAAAGGATAAAAATATGGCGATAAAAATTACAGACTTGGTGGAATCCTGGGCGGCATCTCCACCCATATTGTACTACCAACTTCGTGAAAAACTGGATGATCCCGATACCTCCTTCGATGATTTGGCGACCATTATCCAGAATGACACGGTAATGAGTGCGCGGCTTCTTAAAATCGTCAATAGTGCCTTTTACGGATTCGATGAAAAGGTGGATACCTTAACGCACGCCTTGAACATTGTCGGTACCGAGCAATTGACCGATCTCGCGTTGGCCGCCATTGTTACCAGCAAGTTTGGGGGCATTCCACGTGACCTGATTAACATGGAAACATTCTGGATGCACAGCATCGGCTGTGGCATTGCCGCCCGGAAAATAGCCAAGCTCCTGTCGGGTGTGGAAGCTGAAAAAATGTATCTGGGAGGGATGCTCCACGATATCGGAAGTTTGATTCTTTTCAAGGAATCGCCGGGGGACGCCAAAAAAATCTTACTGCGTTGCAAGGAAAGCGGAGAGAGCCTTTTCAAGGTGGAAAAAGAGGTTCTTGGCTACGATCATGCGGAAGTTGGAGCCTTGCTATTGACGGAATGGAAGCTTCCCGAGAGATTGGTAGAAATGGTAAGATATCACCACCAACCCGCGAATGCAGGGGATTATCTGGAAGAGACCTGTATTATTGCCCGGGCGGATGCGTTGGTTTACGAAATGGAAATCGGGAACAGCGGAGAACCGGGAGTGCCGGAATTGGATCCGAGGGTTTCCGAGATGGTTCCAATACCTGACGAAGAAATGAACCGATTGAAAGAAGAAATTGCCGTGCAGGTAGACGACACGGTTCGAATGTTCTTTTAATCATAACTTCTATTGGCTATGCAAAAATCCAAACCCAAATTTTGTGTGGGACAATTGATCCATCATAAAAAGTTTGACTACCATGGGGTGGTGTTGGGTGTCGACCCGGAGTTCAACAATAGTGAGGAATGGTATGAAATCATGGCCCAGAGCCGTCCCCCCAAAGACCAGCCCTGGTACCATGTCAAAATTCATGGGCAGGAAAATGTTCGTTACGTCGCCGAAAGGCATCTGGAACAGGACCCCTCAATTATGAATTGACCGGATTTGCATTCCTCCTGTTTGAACAATTAAACCATGTCTCCCTCTCCAACTATTCTCCAGTGGATGACTGCTTTTGTTTTGCTGGCCCTTTTTTCCTGGGTTCTGCTGTCATTGCTTTGGGATATTGTTCCCACTCCCTGGCTCAATACAGATAAGCCTCAAAATAGGACCTGGGGAATCGTTCTATTGGTCGTGATGGGGTTGTTGAACTATTCCTTTGCCAGCGAGGTTTTGGGATGGGTCTGGATGGGGATCCGGCACCTTCTTGGGTTTGATCTGGAGGGATTGTAACCCGCGCATCCTGCGACTCGTTTTATCTTCCCGCCAAATGCTAATTTTCTATTGATTTTTAAAGAGTTATGGGCCATACTTCAGTTCCTGGCCTCGTGGTGCCGGGGGATTCTTTCACGAAATCCCTCGATGCTTCGAAAATTTGATCTAACCCATTAATGATCATTTCCAAAGTTTCCCACGCATTTTTAAAAAATTAAGCCTTCCCTGCGAGTCAAAAATTCCATGAATCAGGTAAAAGTACCCGGCCCAACTAGAAATCTCAACCCGTCAATAGAACAGATTGAATGTGAAAACCAATGGTATTCGTCGGTTTTTGAATTTTTGAAATCCATCGAAATAACCCGGCAGGACAACGACATTTCATTCAATCCTTTATTTGAAAATACGCACCGTTATTTGAATCATATTCTTGATTTTCGGAATGCCGCGTTTTACCTGGCCGAAGAACAAGAAGACGCTTTTACTCTGAAATACTGGCAACCCGTTTCCCGTGAATCCTTGTTCCGCCGCCAGATCGCCTCTTTGATCAAGAATAATGAGTTCGATTGGCGCAGGGAGCCGGATCGCTCATATGTTTATTGCGATGACGAAACGGGTTCTTCCCTGGTTTTGCAGGCCATCGCGACTCCCAATCATTGTTTTGGTGTGTTCGCGGGGATGTATGAGGAAAACCTTCCCCCCGACAGGTCTCATGAGAAACTGAACCAGTTGTCTTCTGTTTTACAAAATCTAGCTCAGGTATTGGAGGGGGTTTTCACCCGAAGCGGGCTCTCCCAAATGAATGGCACAGCAAACCCGGCCATGCTAACACCGTTAACAAACACTCAAAACCAGGATATCGCTTTGCCCAATAAGGATACTTGTTGGCCGCAAGGGCCGGGAGTGTTTCACAAGCAACCTTTTCATGATTTTGTGACGGAACTCCCCAGCCGCGCTTTGGTGGAGGACCGGCTGAACATGGCTTTGGCCCATGCCCGGCATAGCGAGG
The DNA here is from genome assembly GCA_965237905.1 of Nitrospinaceae bacterium. Lineage (GTDB taxonomy): Bacteria > Nitrospinota > Nitrospinia > Nitrospinales > Nitrospinaceae > SZUA-226. The sequence goes on from OZ250172.1 coordinate 2,969,543, forward strand.
AGAAAGTCGCTGTTTTGATTTTGGACATCGATAATTTTAAAAGAGTGAATGATTTTATGGGAATCCCTGCGGGGGACATGTTGCTTAAAAATCTGTCTCAGCGGATCCGGAAATGTTTAAGGGAGGAAGACACTTTGGGGCGGCAGGGTGGCGATGAATTTATCATACTGCTTCCTGACATTCATTTGATTCAAGACGTCGAATTCCGGGTTCAAAAAATACTGGATGGAATTCGCGGCTCCTTCCAGTTTGAAGAACAGGAAATTCACGCCAGTTGCAGTGTGGGGGTTGCTGTTTATCCCGACGATGCGGAGGGTACGGCCGGGTTGGTCCAAAAGGCAAAGGCCGCCATGTGCCAGGCCAAAGAGGAGGGTAAGGACCGGTATAAGTTTTTCAAACCCTTTATGCTTTCCAAGGGTTACCGACAGATGAGCCTGGAGAGTTCTCTTCGCAAAGCTCTGGAGCGCGAGGAATTTCAGTTGCATTTCCAGCCGAAGATGTCCATTCAAACCGGCAAGATTGAGGGTATGGAGGCTCTCCTGAGGTGGAATCACCCAGCAGGAGGGTTGATTTATCCTTCAGAGTTTGTGCCGGTTGCGGAGGAGATAGGTTTGATTCAACCGATCGGGGAGTGGGTTCTTCTCAGTGCCTGTCAGCAGATTAAAGCTTGGAAGCGGGCGGGATTTCCTCCGATCAGCATTGCGGTGAACCTTTCCGCATATCAGGTGAATCAGCCTCATTGGGTTTCTAAAGTTCAGACTATTCTGGAACGAACGGGGGTCGATCCGAAATCTCTTGAAATGGAGATCACCGAAACCGTTTTGATGGATAATTCAGATGTGGCGTTGTCCAACTTGCGCCAATTGGATGAAATGGGAATCCGGATTTCAATCGACGATTTTGGCACCGGGTACTCATCGCTTTCTTATTTGAAACGCTTCCCCATCCATGCCCTGAAAATTGACCGATCCTTTGTTCGCGGCATCGGCAAATTGGGTAAGGGAACCGATGCGGTGATCACCAAGGCTATCGTTTCTCTGGCCCAGGCGTTGAATCTGAAAACCGTGGCGGAGGGAGTGGAGCGGGTGCAGGAGAAGGCCTATCTCGAATCGATCGGGTGTGACGATATGCAGGGAGACCTGTTCAGTAAACCCTTGCCCGTGGAGCAGATCAATTACATGTTCACACGAAAACTAAAAAACCCGGTGCGCAACTATTGGCCGCCGGAGGAAGTGCCCCAAGCGGTCTAAAAAAAAGAAGCGGCTGGGGATCCTCTCCCGCAACCGCTTCGAATATCCAAGGTATTACAATCTTACAGATCGGCGTTCTTTCGATCCGGATTTCTGAACAGAGAAGTTTCATTGGTCAGATCGTCCAACGCCGGGAAGTCCTGGTCGGGATGGATCTTCACGGCTTTGACCAGTAATTCCTCTTCGGATTCTTTTTTGTCTTCATCAGGGATACAACAGTCTACCGGGCAGACTTCCTGACAGGCTTCCTCGCCGTGGAACCCCACACATTCCGTACAGAGATCGGGATCGATGTAATAGATGTCGACTCCACCTTTGGTGCCGTCATCGATTGCCTCATTCGGGCACTCCGGTTCACAAACACCACAGTTAATACATTCATCAGTGATAATTGTTGCCATGAGCTCTATCCTTTTTTGAAAGTTAATCTAAAATTTATTTCTATCTATATAAAAGTAATGAATACGCGTTTTATAATTGAGGGCGGTATGATAACAAAACGACTTTTGAAATGAAAATAAAAATCTCATTCATTCTAAAGATAAATAAACTAATCGGTTCTGGAGTTTATTTCAAGGATAAACTAACAGTGGATTGGAGCCGGATTGAGTTTCAACCTCTCAATAGTAAAAGGGGGATTTCCCCGAACCGGCCCCAAGGGGCCGGAAAGATACTTAACCTGTTGAAATATTTGGTAGCGGGGACAGGATTTGAACCTGCGACCTTTGGGTTATGAGCCCAACGAGCTACCGGACTGCTCCACCCCGCATCGTTTATTCGTTAGAGCAAAAATCAATGCCAAAACACGGTATTATACAGATTCTAAAGGATTGTCAAGATTTAATCCGAACCCCCGGTCCCCACAGGCGGGACCAATTCTTTCCCGATTTGTTATGATGAGGACGTCATGACCACCAAACGTTTGTTCATTTTACTGCCTGTGCTTTTGATCGGGATATTGATCCAGTCCTTTTTCTGGGTGCCGACCTATGACAAACAGGTTGCAGGCAATCCGAAACGGCTGATCAAATTCATCGAAAGCTCCAGCGGAGATGCCCGAATATTAAATCCTATCTTGCATGCTGACACGGCCAGCGGCGATATCGTGAGCAAAGTATTCGACGGTCTGCTCGATCTGGATGACCAATTGAATTTGCGGCCCCGCCTCGCCGAAAGCTGGACTCAGTATGAAGAAACTTACCTGACGTTAGTCCCGCATCAATCCATCGCCCGAAATCTTCCTGCGCGTCCGGAAGATTGGATCCCTTACATTCAGAACAAAATGCAAGCGTCTCCCCAGTGGAGAAGCAATATCCGGTCGATGGAAGTGATTCCCGCTCGCGATAGCGTGGGAAGCGTGCAGGTGCCGGTTTTGGATGAAAAAGGCGAGATCGTTAAAGAAAATGGCCGCCCGAAAATGCTGGCTTTGGAATACACCCTGCGCCAGCCGCCTCGCCTGAAGTTCACACTGGGAAAGGTGGACCAGTATTTCTTCAACCCTCTCATTGAGATTCTCGGTAAGGGTTATGTCGACCGCTTTCCCTATGGTCAGTTTATAGCTCCCAAGAATCCCGGCCAGCGTTCTCTGCTCGAAAACTATTATCCCGAAATTCTTAGCGTGATGGAGCACAATCCGGTCCTCGTTTTTCAGTTAAGAAAAGGCGTGCGGTTTCACGACGGACACGAGTTCGACTCTGGCGACGTCCTGTTTACCTACCGGTCCATCATGAACCTCCGTAACGCGTCGCCGCGGACATCGGATTATGAGCCTGTCAAATCGACGGAGGTGCTGGGGAAATACAAAATAAAATTTGTGTACAAGCGTCTTTTTTCTCCCGCCATCAATGCCTGGGCGATGGGTATGTTGCCGGAACATCTGTTGAATGCGGAAGCGTTGCAACGGGAAGCGCAGGACAAAAATCTAAGTGAAGAACAAATTGAAAAATTTAATATGCGCGACAGCGATTTCAACCGCAACCCCATGGGCACTGGGCCATTTGTTTTTAAGGAGTGGAAAGGCGACCAGTTGATCCGGTTGGTCCGGAACGAAGATTACTGGGAAGGTCCGCCCGAATACGTCGAATATGTCATGCGTATTATTTCTGATCCTCTAACCCAGGAAATGGAGTTTTATTCCGGTGCTGCGGACGATTACCATGTGCTTCCCCATCAGGTGGCCCGACTCAGAGCGGATCCGAAGTACCAGAATTTTTCTGCTGTGGGATTCGCTTATGCTTATATTGGATACAACCTGCGCAAGCCTCTGTTCCAGTCGCCGGAAGTCCGCAAGGCCCTGGGTATGGCGATTGATGTCGAACAAATCATTAAATATGTTCTGTATAACGAGGGCGAGAGAGTCACCGGACCTTATCCCAAAATCACCGATTGGTATGATCACGATGTGCAACCGATTTCCTACGATCCGGAAGGGGCTCTGCGCATTCTGAATAAATTGGGTTGGAAGAAAAACGAAGATGGTTGGCTGGAAAAAGACGGGAAGCTGTTTGAGTTTAACTTGATAACCAATTTTGGCAATCCTGTTCGCAAAAGCATTCTGTCCATCGTTCAAAATTACTGGCGCAAGATCGGAGTCAAATGCAATACGCAGGTATTTGAATGGGCGGTGTTCCTCAAGGACTTTGTCAACGCGCTCAAATTTGACGCCCTGGTTTTGGGCTGGAGTATGGGGACGGATCCCGACTTGTATCAGCTCTGGCATTCCAGTCAAGCCGGACCCAAGCAGTTGAATTTCGTCGGCTATCGAAACCCGGAGGCGGACCGCCTAATCGTGGCCATCCGCCAGGAGTACGACAAGGCGAAGCAGATTCAATTGACACGGGAACTGCATCGCCTGATCGCCCGGGACCAACCCTACACGTTTTTATATGTGAACAAGGCCACTCGTCTTCTCGATAAAAAAATCGTTATTGTCGAACGTCAGGCGGATGGTTCCGAAAAGTACGTCAAGATTTATCCGGTCAAGGGAGGGGAGATAAAATACTATTTCAACAAATGGAGGAAATTGAATTCCGTTCCTCAGTTCAGCCCCGGCTAAAGGCGACACGCCTGTTTTGTTATTTCATAACCCGCCTTCTCAAAAAGATATCCACCGTGCCCTCGGAATTACTGGCGACGGCGATGTCGCTCATACCATCACCGTTGAAATCCCCGGTGGTCAACATCAATGGTGTTCCGCCCGTCACATAATCGCGCACCGGAAAATGAAAACTGCCGTTGGGATTGCGCGTGATCAGTGAAAATGTACTGCTCCGGGAATTGGCGACGGCCACGTCGATTTGTTTATCGTTATCGAAATCATTGAGAGCCAACGCAATGGGGCCGCCCCCGCCGGCAAATGCGATTTCTTTTTTGAAAGTCCCGTCTCCGTTCGCCGGCAGAAAGTACAAGTTGTCCCCCGAGCCCGAGGCGGCGACCAAATCGGCAAAGCCGTCGGCGTCCATATCTGCTTGGGCCAGTGCCAGGCATCCCAATCCTTGTGCGATTTTTGCCGAGGTGGGGAAGGTGCCATCCCCCTGCCCAAAATAAAGGCGGATGGAACTGGCGTTACTGCTGTGCACGGCGAGGGCGATATCCACATGGCCGTCCCGGTTGAAATCTCCCGTGACGCCGGAAAACGAGCGGGAGCCGGTTTCATAGGATTCCCCTTTGGTGAATCCCCCATCGCCTTTTCCCAGATAGATTTCCATTTTGCTGAACGTCAGTGTGACGGCGGCATCCGAAAAACCGTCGCCATTGAAGTCTCCCATGGTGATGGATAGAGGCACTTGGCCGGTGGGGATGGACCGCGGTTTGGAAAAGGAGTTTTTCCCTTTACCCAGCAGGACCGTCAGAGAGTTCCTTCCCCGCGAATTGGCGATGATATCCGGCCAGCCGTCCTTATTCACGTCGGTCACCACCAATGCTGAGGGCTCTAAGGGTACCGAAAGGGCCGGGCCGGATTTGAAGGAGCCATTGCCCCGACCGAACAGAATCGAAAGGCTGTGGCCTCTGGAATTGGCGGAGACCAGATCGGCTTCCCCATCAAGGTTGAGGTCCGCCGCAACCACGTAAGTGGGCCCCAGACCCACCCGGACCGAGTTGAACTTGGAAAACACGTCCGGCGGCTTGGGAGGGAGGTCACATCCCCCGAAAAGCCCGCCTGTCAGCAGAAAGGCAGACCACAGGCTGATAAAAGGGGTCACGGCAGAGCTATTTCCTCTTGATTTTGATTTATCCATGTGACAATATTGATCCCAATTTTATATTCACCCCTCGCTCCAGCCAGAACGGTTGGGGCTGTAACCCATGAGGAGGCCTTCGTTGCGCAACTATCAGTCTGTCCTTATTCTCAAGCCCGATCTGGATGAAGCTCAGGTCGAGCAATCCATCGAAAAAATTACCTCGCTTATCCAGAAATTTGGTGGTTCCATCCTCAAGCTCGATAACTGGGGTAAGAAGCGCCTCTCCTATCGCGTTAAGAAAAACAAATTCGGATATTACCTCAATATTTATCATACCTGCGAAGAAGGCGGGGTTCCCGCTCTGGAGAAAGAATATCAGCTTTATGAGCTGATCATCAAATATTTGGTGATTCGGCTGGAGGAGCGCGACATCGAGCGGGTTATGAGTCAGGCAGCCGAGAGTCCGGAATCCTCCGAAGCCGGTGCCGAGGGCGGTTCTAAAGAAGTCACTACCCCTGAAAAATCAGAGGACGATTCCAAAAAAGACGTTGTCGCTGAAAAAGAGGATTAAGTTTAGAATTTTTTGTAAACCCATTTCCTGAAATGGAGGGGTTATGGCCAGTTTCAATAAAGTTTTACTTATGGGAAATCTAACCCGCGATCCTGAATTGCGATTCACTTCCAATGGTTCTGCTCTCACTAAGTTTGGATTGGCAGTGAACCGCAAATACAAGGCGGGGGAGGAATGGAAGGAAGAGGTCTGTTTCGTCGATATCACCGTCTGGGGCAAGCAGGCTGAGAATTGCGCCGAGTATTTGAGCAAGGGGAGGCCGGTGTTTATTGAAGGCCGCCTGCAGTTCAGTTCCTGGGAAACCGACGACGGCCAGAAACGCAACAAACTGGAAGTCGTGGCCAACACCGTTCAATTTTTAGGCCAGGCGGGCGGCGGCAAGCCGGGTATGCAACCGGATATGGAAGATGTTCCCGTCAAAGATGATATTCCTTTTTAATCATGATTTAATGTTTTGAGGCAAGAATGAAAAACCCAACAAAAAAGAAACGGACTCTGTTCACGCAGAAAATCTGCCGTTTTTGTTCCGAGAAAATCCCGTTCATTGATTTTTTGGATACCAAACTTTTGAAACCCTTGATTTCTGAACGGGGGAAGATTGTACCGTCGCGTATTTCAGGTAACTGCGCACGTCACCAGCGGCAAATGACAGAGGCCATCAAAAGAGCCCGTAGCATCGCCTTGCTGCCTTTTTCTGAAGAACACTAATGTGGTCGACCGGTTTCAAGCAAGAGACGTTTTAATACCTTACGGGATATTTCTGGTCATCATCCTGGTGGCCTTTGTGGCTCCCTCGTTGGGGATGCTCGTTGGGATGTTTACCCCGGTTCCTCTGATTTTGGTTTATCTGCAAAGAGGCAAGATCACCGGGTTGATTACGATTACGGGGGTCGGCCTGGCTTTGCTGGTTCTGACCGGGCCTCAGTTGGCGATCGCATTTATAACGGCCTATGGAATTATGGCCGCCGCCATGGCCGAGACGACCCGTTTGTCGTTTTCTTTTGAAAAGATCATAGGGATCAGCACACTGGTTCCGGCAGTTTTGACTCTGCTGATATTGTTTGCAGGACTGGCCGGGGAGGGAGAGTCTTCCATGAAGGCTTTGGAGGACACTCTCAAGGATGCGTCAGAAAGTTACATTCAGATTCTTGAAAAATCGGGTGAGACTCCGGAAACTTTAAAAGAAGTCCGGAAAGCCGTGGAGGACGCAGTACCCACAGCGGCGAGAGTTTTTCCGTCGTTCGTTTTAATCAGTACCCTGGTGGGAGCCGTCATTAATTTTCTTGCAGTGCGGTATTTGTGGCTCCGATTTTATTCCAGGGAATACTTCGAGGGAATGGACGTGAGTCGGTGGATGCTTCCGGATGCCATTGTCTGGGCGTTGATCGCCTCCATTGGGTCCCTGTTTTTTGGGCCGGGGATCAGCCAAGTGGCGGGAATGAATCTGACGATCATTCTTGTGTTTTTGTATTTTTTACAGGGTCTGTCGGTCGTGACCCATATTTTAAAAACGAAGGCAGCTCCCAAGTGGGTCTGGATTATTGTGTTCATCCTGATCCCGCTGAATTCTATGTTCCTCGGATTGGCTCCCATGTTCTTGGGGTTGGTTATGGGGATAGGGATATTCGATATTTGGGTGGATTTTAGAAAAATTCGAGTGACGCCGCCACCGGATTCCATGAATTCGATGGAATAATCCGGTTGCGACGCGATTGTTATCGAGGAAGGAGAAGTGGTATCGCAATGAAAGTTTTATTGAAAGAAGATGTCAATAAGCTGGGGTCGGTAGGCGACGAGGTGGAAGTGAAGGACGGCTACGGCCGTAATTTTCTGATTCCCACGGGTAAGGCCCTGCTGGCAACCCCGAAAAACCTGAAGCAGTTTCGTCATCAGAAAAGTATCGTCGACCATAAAGTTAAAAAGTTCAAAGGAGCGGCCCAAACGATAGCGGACCAGTTGGCCAAGCTATCTCTTTCCGTGAAGAAAAATGTAGGAGAACAGGGCAAACTGTTTGGTTCTGTCACTTCTCAGGAGATTGCCGATCTGGTCTTCGCTAAAGGGGTAGAAATCGACCGCCGCAAAATCCAGTTGAGCGAACCTATCAAATCCCTGGGCGAATTCAAGATTCCGATAAAGCTGCACCCGCAAGTTACCGCCGAAATTACATTGACTGTATCCGCTGAAAAGTCGGTCGAGACTCCGGAAGCCACGAAAGTTCCCGAAGGTGATTCCAAAACCAAAACGCCTGTGGAAGAATCTGTGGAAAACCCGGAAGAACCTGTGGAAAACTCAAAAGAAGGTTAATTCGGCGGGTGTGTGCCTTATTTAAAGATTGAGCAAAGAGTATGCCTCTGATATAAAAAGGCATGCCGGACGTCGCCGACATCTCCCTGAGAAAACTTCCCCCCTACAATGAAGAGGCGGAGCAATATGTGCTGGCTGCCTGTTTCGGATCCGGCGATGCTTTTGCCCGCGCTCTTGAAATCATCGAGCTGGATGATTTCTATAAAACCAGCCACCGGAAAATTTTTTCCGGTATGCAGTTTCTATTTGAAGCTAACCAGCCGATCGATATTCTCACTGTTGCGGATCGTCTCCGAAAAAGTAGCGAGCTGGATGATGCTGGAGGGATGGATTATCTGGACTTCCTGGAAGGTCTGGTTCCCACGTCCGCCGCTATTTCCCATCATTCAAAAATCATCCGAGAGAAAAAAGTCTTGCGGGACTTGATTGAGACCGCCACGGAAATTGTGGCGAGCAGTTACGAAGATTCGGATGATGCGGATGAAATTCTGGATAAGGCCGAGCGGTCCATCTTTGAAATTTCCGAAAAGCGGACCAAACGATCTTTCTACAGTATCAAAGAGATTATCAAAAGCAGTTTTGATTCCATCGAAAAACTGTTTGAAAAACCTGGAATGGTGACGGGAGTGGAAACCGGGTTCCGCGAGTTGGATCAAATCACCTCCGGCCTGCAACCGTCTGATCTGGTGATCATCGCCGGGCGCCCCAGCATGGGCAAAACCAGCTTCGCACTGGATATCGCCCGGTTTGCCGCCTGCAAACGCAAGGTGCCGACAGCGATTTTCAGCCTGGAAATGTCCAAAGAACAACTCGGCCTGCGCATGTTGTGCGCCGAAGCACGGGTCAGCTCCGTCAAGTTGAGGACGGGATTTCTCGCGACTTCCGACTGGCCGAATTTGACCGCCGCCGCCGGGCGAATCTCCGAGGCCCCGATATTTATCGACGATAGTCCGCAATTGGCCACGCTGGATATTCGCGCCCGGTCCCGCCGGTTAAAGGCGGAGCATTCGCTGGGACTGGTTATCGTCGACTATCTCCAGCTCATGCATGGATCCAGGAAAATAGAAAGCCGCCAATTGGAAATCTCCGAAATCTCGCGCGGCTTGAAAGGGCTGGCCAAAGAACTGAACGTACCTATTATCGCCCTGTCCCAGTTGAGTCGTGCGGTAGAGAGCCGGACGGATAAACGTCCGTTGTTGTCCGATTTGCGTGAGTCGGGTTCCATTGAGCAGGATGCCGATGTGGTGGCATTCATTTACAGGGAGGAGGTATACGATTCTGAGACGACCAAGGCTGGAATCGCTGAGATATTGATTCGCAAGCAGAGAAACGGTCCTATTGGAGATGTCGAACTCGCCTTCCTGAAAGAGTATACACGGTTCGAAAATCTGGCTCATCACGATGCCGAACTCGAACCCGCCCCGATGGAACTTTGAGCCGGAAGTTGACGGTGAAAAAAAACTGCGCACGTTCATTGTATTTTGCCATTGGTCTGACCCTTATAATGTTCTTTGGAATACTTCCACCCACCTGGGCTCAATCGCCGGAACATTCGCAAAGTTTCAATATTTCTCCCCTGCAAAAAGGGGAGGTTTTCTTGTTCGCCAAAAAACCCGCGGAAGCACTGAAGGTTTTCCAGGATCTGTGGCAACGGGAACCGCAGAACAGTTATGCCGTCCGGGGAATCGTCCGTTCTTACCAGGCCCTGGAGCAATTGCCGGAGGCTGTTTCCTTGCTGAATCTATATCTTGAAAAACATTCTCAATCTTCTTCCGCCAAATACGGTTTGGGTTATGCTTTTTATTTGCAGGGGCGGTTTGAAGAATCCAGAAGGGTTTTGGATGAGGCATTAAGTTTTGATCGAGAAAATGCTCTAGCGCTCAATAATCTGGCCGCAGTGTTGGCGGAGTTGAAAGAGTATGCGGGCGCGTTGAAGCGGGTGAAAGAGGCGATCAATAGGGCTCCCGATGAATTGATATTTTATCGAAACCTTCAAATGATTTATGTCAGCTCCGGAAATCCTGATAAATTTGAAGAAGAATACCGACATTCACTTGTGGAAGATCCCCCGACAAAAGCGAAGGGTTATGGTCTTGTTCTGGCGCAACAATTACGGCAGAAAAGTTTCAAATTGTATAGTGACGGGAAAATGGAGGAGACTATTAAAACGATTGGCGACATGTTGAGTCTCTATCGTGAGATAAATCATAAGCCGGGTATTGTTGCGGGTTTGTTCAGTTTGGCGGTGCTGTATGAGGAGCAGGGAAAGGTCGAACTCGCTTTGGAAAAATATCGAGAAGTCTTGAAAATCAACCCCCAACATATTCAGGCGCGCGAAAAATTACGTTCATTGGACACGAAAAAAGAGTAACAGTAAGTGTTAAAAAAGATTAACAGTGGGTGTTTATGAAACCGTGCCAAATTCAAGGATTTAGCACGGATTCCCCCTCTGTGGGGTAGTTATCAAAATGAAATAACGTTTGACAAAAGAGCGGGTTAGCCATTAATCTGAGTTCATAGTCAGGAATACAGGGGGCTTTAAGGGCTCCCGACAAATCCATAAGGAGGATTGGTGCAAAAAGACGCTTATACTATCGTTGTGTTTCCCGGTTCAACCGGCTCACCCAAGAGGATTCAACTTTCCAAGAATTCCGCGAAGGTTGCTCTTATTTCTCTCGTGGTTTTGTCCCTTTGTTTTGGCGGAGCAGGTATCTACTCCATCAACCAGTATTTTAATTACCAGAATGGTCAGGTTGAGCTGGCTTCGTTGAAGAGACAAGAGAAAATCCAAAAAACACAAATTGATAAATTCGGTAAGCAGGTCCGGTCTTTCGAAACAGAAATGGCCCGCTTGGAAAGTTTCGAGAAGAAACTGCGGATCATTACCTCTTTTGAGAATTCTCCAAAAGGAAATCAGGGGCACCTGGGTGTCGGTGGTCCTTACGGATTGTCCTCGCACAGTTTTACTACCTCCTTGGAAAAAGAAACCCAATCCATGCTGGACCGCTTGTCCGGCGATTTGGGTATACTGACTAGCCAAATCAAGATGCGCCAGTTCAGTTTTCAGGAACTGGATGACTATTTGAAAAATCAAAAATCCCTGCTGGCTTCCACCCCTTCCATCTGGCCGACACGGGGTTGGGTGACTTCCGGTTTTGGTTACCGTAAATCGCCCTTTACCGGTCTCCCGGAAAAGCATGAAGGTCTGGATATCGCTGCACGGCTGGGATCCGAGGTTCGTGCGACTGCCGATGGGAAAGTTATCCTGGCGGGGCGTGAGAACGGCTATGGAAATATGATCGAAGTCGATCACGGTTATGGGGTGCTGACCCGTTATGGTCATAATTCCAAAAATCTGGTGAAGGTCGGAGACAAGATAAAGCGTGGGCAAGTGATTGCATTGATCGGGAGTACCGGTCGAAGCACCGGCCCCCATGTTCATTACGAAGTCCTCGTTAATGGGATTCCGGTCAGCCCGAGAAATTATATTCTGGAAGACTGATTCCAACTCGGTTAACCACTTGGGACGCTTTATCAAGCGTCCTATTTTTTTGTCTTTTTCAGAAACGGGTTTATCCCCAAACGTATTCTCCCGCCTTTGATATTCCTCCAAAACATACCCCGGAGGACGGGATTTTTGGTATACTTGTTGTCTTAGGGGCATTTGAGCTCCCGTCACTCCGATTAAACTATGGTTTTCCTTTAAACCCTCGTGTTGAAAAATCGCCACAAAAAATTAATTTTTATTCACCCATGAATGCTCAGGGATATCTAAACTCCCGGATGAACTATTAAAGGACTTGTATGGTTTTTGGATTATTGAAAAAGATAGTGGGCACCCGTAATGACCGGGAGCTGAAGCGGATCCAGGAATATGTGGAGCAGATTAATGCCTTGGAAGCGGATATTCAAAAGCTATCCGATGAGCAGTTGAAGGCTAAAACGCCGGAATTCAAGGAACGCTTAAAGGGGGGGGGATCTCTGGATGAGTTGTTGCCTGAGGTGTTTGCCGTTTGCCGGGAAGCCAGTTGGCGGGTGCTTGAAATGAGGCATTTTGACGTGCAGTTGGTCGGCGGAGTGGTTCTGCACGAAGGCAAAATTGCGGAAATGAAAACCGGGGAGGGCAAAACCCTGGTGGCTACTTTACCCGTCTATTTGAACGCGTTGCCGGGCAAGGGAGTTCATGTGGTGACGGTTAACGAATACCTCGCCCAACGCGACAGCGAATGGATGGGGAGAGTATACAAATTTCTGGGGCTGACCGTTGGAACCATTTTTCATGACATGCCGGAGGAAGACCGCAAGAAAGCCTATAACGATGACGTGACCTATGGCACCAACAACGAGTTCGGGTTCGATCACCTCCGTGAAAATATGAAATTCAGCTCGGAGGACTTTGTCCAGCGTGAGCTTAATTTCGCCATCGTCGACGAAGTGGACAGTATCCTGATCGACGAAGCCCGTACGCCTCTCATTATTTCCGGGCCGGCTGAAGAGTCGACGGACAAGTATCACACCCTCAACAAGGTCATCCCCAAGCTGAAGAAGGAAGAGCATTACACGGTTGACGAAAAAGCAAAATCTTCAGCGTTGACGGAGGAGGGTATTTCCGAGGTAGAAAAAATCCTGAATGTTTCCAATCTGTATGATCCCAGGCATATTGAAACCCTGCATCACGTCAGCCAGGCTTTAAAAGCTCATGTCGTTTTCAAAAATGAGGTGGATTATGTGGTTCAGGACGGCAAGGTGGTGATCATTGATGAATTCACCGGAAGAATGATGTCGGGACGGCGTTACAGCGACGGGTTGCATCAGGCCTTGGAGGCGAAAGAAGGGGTCACCGTCGAAAATGAAAATCAGACCCTGGCATCGATCACCTTCCAAAATTATTTCCGGATGTACAAGAAACTTGCCGGGATGACCGGTACCGCCGACACCGAAGCGGAGGAATTCCAATCGACTTATAAGCTGGAAGTGCTGGCGATTCCGACCAATATGCCGATGGTCCGTGATGATTATTCAGACCTCATTTTCCGGACGGAGCAGGAAAAATTTGATGCGGCGATTGACGAGATTCGTGAATTAAATGAAATCGGCCGGCCGGTCTTGGTGGGGACCATATCCATCGAGAAATCCGAACAGTTGAGTAGACATCTTAAAAAATTCGGCATCAAGCATAACGTGCTGAACGCCAAACATCACGAACAAGAGGCCGAAATTATCTCCCAGGCCGGTCAGAGGGAGGCGGTGACGATTGCTACCAATATGGCGGGTCGCGGGACGGATATTGTGCTGGGGGATGAGGTGCCCGAGTTGGGCGGACTGCATATTCTGGGCACCGAGCGCCACGAAAGCCGCCGCATCGATAACCAGCTCAGAGGCCGTTCCGGCCGTCAGGGCGATAAGGGATCGTCGCGATTTTATCTGTCTCTGGAAGATGATCTGTTGCGAATTTTCGGGTCCGACCGTATATCCGGTTTCATGGCCAAGCTTGGGATGGAGAACGGTCAACCCATCGAGCATCCCATGGTCTCCAAGGCGGTGGAAAATGCGCAGCGCAAGGTAGAGGGGCATAACTTCGATATCCGCAAACACCTGTTGGAATATGATGATGTCATGAACCGGCAGAGGGAAGTCATCTATGCCCTGCGCCGGGATATTTTGACCGGCGAAAATCAGAAGGACATTCTATATGACATGGCGGATGAGGTGCTGGAGGAAACCCTGGCGAATATTATTCCCAAAGGGATCTATCCGGAAGAATGGGATATCGATATATTAAATGAAAATCTGGAACGGTTGTTTGACGTGTCCATCAAGAAAATGGATGACCAAACCCTGCAGTTGGGCAGCCACAAGGAAATCAAACTTGATGATTGCAAGACGGAGGAACTTCATGAAGAGATATTCGGGGAGGCTACAGGCAAATACGATCTAAAAGAAAAAGAAATCGGTCCCGAGCTTCTGCGCTATCCCGAGCGGATGATCATGTTGCAGGTGTTGGATAACCTGTGGCGAGAACATTTGCTGGCCATGGATCATTTGAAAGAAGGGATCGGCCTGCGTGGGTACGCCCAGAAAAATCCTCTCAATGAATACAAGAAGGAAGGGTTTGATTTATTCAGGCAGATGAATTTTCGAATGAAAGAGGAAATTTGCGAATTTTTGTTCAAGGCGCAGATCAACAAGGAAGCTGTTCAGTCCCTCGAATCCCACCAGGAGAAAGAAGAACGAAAAGTCACGGAGCATCGGGGAGAAGGGGCGGAAAGCCAGAAATCGGCTCCCGTCAAGCGGGATGAAAACAAGGTGGGACGGAACGACCCCTGTCCCTGTGGGAGCGGTAAGAAGTACAAAAAATGTCACGGGAAATAAGAGGAGAGGTCAGCGGACTTCCAGATTCTCCTGGCATTCGATGCAAAGTGCTGTCAAGGGCAGGATCTCCAGGCGCTTGAGGGTGATGTATTTGGAACAGTTATCACAGACCCCGTAGGTATCCCCCTTAATCTTAAAAAGAGCTTCCTCAACCATTCTCAACTCATTTCTCTCCCGGCTGGAAAGTTGAAAAGCCATTTCCCGTCCTTCCAAGCTGGATGCCAGGTCTATTTCATTGCTGAAGGTAATGTCGTTAATGGTTCGCTCCACTTCCTTGGAAGAACGAAGCATCCCCATCAATCTTTTTCTGTCCTGATTCAACCGTTCCTGAATCTTTAAAATCCTCGGATCATCTTTTTTGAAAGGGGATCTCACAAACGGTTTGATTATTTCCTCTGGCGGTTCGACTACTTTTTTTGGAGCCGCTTTTTTAGGGACCGTTTTTTTGGGAACTACTTTTGCCACTGCTTTTTTGGCCGGGGCTTTTTTGGCGCTTGCCTTCGGTTTCTTTTGGGCCTTGGCTTTTTTTACCGTTTTTTTGGCCGGGGCTTTTTTGGCGCTTGCCTTCGGTTTCTTTTGAGCCTTGGTTTTTTTCTTCGCCGTTTTTTTCGCAGTGCTTTTAGATTTCTTTTTCACGGTCGCTTTCTTTTTCTTGCTTTTACCCGCTTTTTTGGCATGGGTCCGCTTTTTGGCGGCAGAGGATTTCTTTTTCGTTGAAGTAGTTTTGGACTTCTTCACTTTTTTCTTAACTGCTTTTTTCTTTTTAACCGCCACTGTGGTGTCTCCAGATCAAGTTTTTTGATAGAAGATTAGATAGGAGTTCTAAATCAAATTGTGGTGATAATCGGGGGAATCCTGGCCGGAAATCACCTTCAATAGTCAAATAACCCCAATGAAATCAGTAATATAGGCTTGCTTGGGCCTAAAAACTGCCCTAAAGAGTATCATAGAAATTAAAAAGTACAAGAAATTATATGCACGAGGATATTTTGCGGCCGCCGCTTCCGAGCCAATGGCAAATTCCATTAAACTAACTCATAATCCACCACCACGGTTTCGAAACAAAGGGATCGCGCCAACTGAATGACCGGCTGATGGACCTTATGCCCGGCATACGTCTCCAATCCCTGGCGGTTCTCAAAGTGAGTGGTCAGTACCAGGTCGAACGACCGGTCGGAGCCCTTGAAATCCTCCCCAACTTCAAGAAACTTCAGGGTTTCAATCTGGCCTTTCATTCCGTTCAGGGCGGATATCAGGGTTTTCAGATGGTTGGGGGATTTTTCCTTCAGTTTGAACATGACGATGTGTTTGATCATGGTGCCGCTCCTGTTTCAGGTGTCGCCGAGGGGATTGATTCGGGATGAGTTTATCCTCCCAGCCCACAATCGTGGCTGGGTTTTTTGAGAAATTCCCAGTATTATATAGGCTTTTGAGAAGCAAATTGTGAATTTATATTCAGAGGGTGGGCAGACATGTCCTGGTTACTTGGTGCTGGATTCGGATTTCTTCGTGGTGGGCCTCTTGGGGCCCTGGTGGGGGGAGCTGTCCAGTATGTGATGACAAAAAAAGTCCGGAAACTCATTCGTCGGGGACTGCCGGGGGTAGTGGACGAAACGACGTTCGTTACCTGTATTATTGTGGTGATGACCAAGCTGGCCATGGTCAAAGGCCATATGACCCCGAGAGAAGTGGAGACGATTTACCGGTTTTTTGTGAAAAATTTGAATTACTCGGAGAGCGATCTCGAATCCATTAACCAGGTTATCCGTGAGACCTGCCGGGTCAATCCTGATCTGAATCCGGTCATCCAGAAATACAAGTCTTCGGCCCAGTCCATGTACCGGAGTCTTCTGCTGGTGTTGTCCTACCAGATCGCCCTGATCGAAGATTCACTCACACATGAGGTGCAGAAAGGTATCAACGAATTGGCCGGCCTGCTGGACATATCCTTTGAGGAGCATGACCAAATCCGCCACAAGTATTCTCTGGATGTTTTGGTGACGCCCTATACGGTTCTGGGTGTTGCTTCGACGGCCACCAACGATGAAATTAAAAAGGCCTACTGGCGGTTGGCCTCCCAATGTCATCCCGATAAAGTGGTGCATTTGGGAGAAGATCAGGTGGAAGAGGCGCACCTCAAGTTTCTTGAAATTCAGGAAGCGTATCAGAAGCTGGGAAAAACGCGGAGTCTTTGATTCTTACTTGGACGGAGATTCAACTGCTTTAGGTTTGGGTTCTGTGGGCTCGTCGTTCGCGGGGTCTGTATCCGCCGCTTCAGTGGGAGTTTGATGAGATGGCTTCGGCGGGTATTCGGATGCAATCTTCCGCACAATGATGGAATTGATTTTCCTTTTACTGGCTTCCTTGACGGTTAACCGGAAACCGTTGATGACAACCTGATCGCCTGCCGCCGGAATTTTTTCCAGATTCTCTATCATGAGTCCGGCCATGGTTTCATAATCCCCTTCCGGGAGATCCAGTTTCAATTCTTCATTAACAGACCCTATTTCCTTATCGCCATCAATAAGATAGCCATCCTTATCATAGATTTCATACTTCTTGAGGGGCTCGTCGTATTCATCTTCAATTTCTCCGACGATTTCCTCGACAATGTCCTCGATGGTGACAATACCGATACATCCGCCATATTCATCCACGACAATGGCGAGATGCAAACCTCGTTGCTGAAGTTCCTTCAATAGATCATCCAGCTTTTTGTTGGGCGGCACGTAGTAGGCCGGGCGGATCATTTCGGTGATGGGGGAATCGTCCTCCGGTACGGTCAGCAAGTCGAAGGTATTCAAAATACCGATCAGATTAAATATCCGTTCGTGAAACACAGGGAGACGAGAAAACCCGGTTTCGTTGGAGATTTGATTGGCCTCACGCACCGTGGCTCCGTCGCTGATGGCGTAGGTCTGGATGAGGGGAACCATAACCTGATCGACGCGGAGTTCTCCGAAGTTAAAGATTCGGTGAATCATTTTCTTTTCATCAATATCCAACTCCGAGGACAGGGAATCGGGGTGAGAGATATAGCGAATCTGCTCCCGGCTGACCGGCGTTAAATTCACCTTATGGGCTCCCCTTAGAATCATACGCAGGAGGAAATTATAGATAGTGCTGAATAAGGTAATGATCGGCGACAAGATCCGGCAAAAGAAATTGAGTGGGTGGATAAAGAATTGCATGATGCTATCCGCCCGGTTTTGGAAAATAACTTTTGGGATGATTTCCCCGCCGAATAAAATAACGGGTGAAATGATCAGCATGGAAACAAAGTCTCCCCATTGCTCGAAGCGGGTGATCATGAACCCTGTAAAAACGGCAGAAGCAGAGACCACGGCTATGTTGGTGCCCAGAGAAGTGGTGGCAAATAGCCTTTCCGGTTTGCCGATCAGATCGAGAATCATTTTTGCGGAAGCACTGCCTTCCTCAGACCGCTGTTCCATTTTGAAGCGGTTGATGGAGATCATCCCGATTTCACATCCCGAAAAGAACGCTTCGATCAGGATGCAGACGAGGACAATGATTAGTGTGGTGCCTAGTTCCATTAGATTTTGGGCGCCTCCTTCGTCTCGGAAACTTTTGAGGGTTTAGGGCTGGATAGTGTCAAGTGAAGACTCATGATGCGTGCCCCCTTCATTTTTTCCACGCGAAATTTAAAACGGTCATACTTGATGCTTTCGCCGGAGCGGGGTACCCGACCAAACAAACCAAAAACGAATCCACCGATTGTGGTGATATCGCCATTAGGCAGTTGGCAGTTGAACGCTTCATTGAATTCAGAAATACTGCCGGTGGCGGTCAGGCGAAACCGTTTTTCGGTAATCTTGACGATCGGAATTTCCTCCTGCCTCATTTCGCTGTCGATTTCGCCCACCAGTTCTTCCAGGATATCTTCGAGGGTGACGAGGCCCGTAACGCTTCCAAATTCGTCCAGCACAATGGCCATATGACGTTTCATTTTTTTGAAATCCTGAAGCATGTCCTTGATTTTGCGGTTTTCCGGAACCGAAATGACAGGCTGAAGAATGCCTTTGAGGTTGAATTTGTCCTTTAACTGCTGGCGATGGCGGTTCAATGCTTTGGTGAGCAGAATTCCCAGAACCGCTTCCTCATTTTCGTCATATACCGGAACGCGCGCATAGAAGTTCTCTAGAATTTTCGGGAGGATTTCCTCCATCGTATCGTTTGCGTTCAACGTGAACATATCGATTTTTGGGGTCATCACATCGCCGACCGTTTTTTCGCCGAACTCCATGACATTGTGAATCAGCTCGCTTTCTTCCGGATCGATCACTCCCTCGTTTTTTCCCAGTTTGACCATGCTGGTGAACTCTTCATCCGATATGCGGTCCTTCTTATTTTTGGGAAGAATACCGACCCAGGACATGATGGTTTCAGCCAGCCGGGTAAACAGTTTTTGGATGGGGAGGACCAGACGGTAAAACAGATTGAGCGGACGGGCCGCGAACAAGGCGAACTTTTCAGCGAAATTCAGTGACAGGGATTTGGGTACGATTTCCCCAAACAGGAGAATCAGGAAGGTGCCCACACCGATGGCGATGGCGATACCCGCGTCCTCGAACAACTTGAGGGCGATCGAAGTGGCCAATGCGGATATGGCAATATTGACCAACTCATTCCCAATGTAGATGGTGATGAGTAGTTCCCGTGGTTTTTCGAGGAGAAGACTGATGAGTTGTCCACCCCGGCCTCGGGTTTCCTTCATGGAGGCCAGTTGGGCCTGGTTCAGGGAAAAGAATGCGGCCTCACAAGCTGCGAAAAAGGCCGAAAACCCCAAAAGGATACTGAGCAGAATGGACCGGGGTAATATTATGTCGTCCAAAAGATGTATTTAGTTCCTAAATGAGCCGAAACCTGCGGCCTGCAACATGGAGCAACCTAGGCGGAAAAAGGAAACATATTGATATTTCAGCTTTCCCTTTTAAAGTGGTTGAACCCCATCGGCCTTTGGAGAACTTTACTACGACCGGTTTTCGATATCAGGCGAATGCCTTTCCTGACCGTAATCACTCCAATTTGAGTCACAGGTTGGTCGACTTTAGTAATGGACTCTATATCTAAATTATTAACATCTTCAGGGGCCAATGTAAATAATAATTCATAGTCTTCCCCTCCCCCCAGAGCCAATTCGAGGGCGGGTAAATCATTGATAAGGCTATACTTTGCAAGGGGTTTGGAGATCGGAACTTTGTCCTCCCAGAGCTCTGCGCCCGCATGATTTGCCTTCAGGATATGCCCCAGATCCTGAGTCAATCCATCGCTGATATCGATCATCGATGTCACCTTATATTTGGATCGGGCCAGCCAGGCAGCCTCTTTCACACGGGGTTCCGGTTTGAGGTGCCGCTGGACACATTTTTTTTTATGGGCTTCCGAACCTTTCCACTTTTTCTTGGGAGACTCCAGAATTTTAAGACCCAGGGCGGAATCTCCCAGGGTTCCCGTCACGAAAATCCTGTCTCCCGGCCGGGCTCCCGAGCGGGTAAAAACTTTCTTTTTCAGGGTCTCTCCCAGCAGAGCCAGATTGATGAACAGGTGCTTGGGGGAAGCCACCGTATCTCCGCCCACCAGAGCCACTTTATATTTCAGGGATGCCTGGTTGAGGCCTTTATAAAAACGATCCAGGAAATCGACCGGAATCGAATTTGGAATGCCCACCGATATGACGGCAAATTTGGGTTGGCCTCCCATGGCGGCGATGTCGCTGATATTGACTGCCAGCGTTTTCCATCCTAATTGTTCCGGAGTGTGGGTTTTTAAATTAAAATGGACAGTTTCCACCAAAGCATCGGTCGTCAGAACTTGATAGTTGCCGTTGTTAAGGGACAGCACTGCGCAGTCATCGCCGATACCCTGGATGACTTGGGGAGAACGGTATTTAAGACGGGATTGAAACCGGGAAATTAGGCCAAATTCTCCTAATTTTGAAAGATCCATGACAGGGTTTTTTAAATACCTTTTTTGAAAAAATCCCGGGCCATGGCATCGATATCCAATTTTTTATCGATTTTGATCGAAAGTTTGTCACCGACCTCAAACTGATACTTTTGGAATTCCTCCAGGCTGAAAGTCACTTCAATTTCATTTTCAGTCTGCTGGACCCATATGGTGACATCTCTTTCTACCTCTGCTTTATTGGGCGGGACGGAAGTTTGGGTAATTTCACCTTCCAATTGAATCATCTTAGGATTTCCTTATTAGTTTAAATAGATTGGCTTCTTAATGATTTTCCTTCATTTGGCTGCATATTGCTATTGAATTGTCGCGGAAGTCGGCTGGAAGTTAAACAAAAATTCCCCCCTGAACTTGCCAGGGGGGAATTTATAAAGGTGAAGAATGGGTTTTAGCTGATAATCAAATCTTATTCCTGCATGCGAAAGTCCTTGGAGTAATAAGCAACCAGATCTTTGACCGATAGGACTCCTACGATTTTGTCATCATCCGTTATTGCCAAATGGCGGATTTTGTTTTTGTGCATGTATTGGTTGGCCTCTTCAATGGGCATATAACGATCCATAGATTCGATGGAGCCCATAATATCAGAAACCTTCATCTCTTCCGGATTCGCCCCTTTGGCCAGCACTTTTTGGCTGAGTTCCCTTTCCGTGATGATACCGATGTCATCTCCATGTTCTTCAACGATGAGGCTTCCCACATGACTCTTTTCCATCAAAATCGCCGCATCCTGTACGGAAGATTCCGAATCAACTCTCAATACCGGGGAGGACATGTATTCCCCCACTTCATCCATCGTATCCATACTGCCCCCTTGGTTTATATGTAAGAATATTGAACCCAATAAGGTAGATTTTGTGTCTTCAGTAATATGGGATGATAATAGATGAGGTGCCATGGATTCAACAAAAATCGAAATCCCCGGGTCCGGGTCGACGGGGGACAGGCAAAATAAGATCAAACTTTTCAAGGGTTAAGGATCAGAGGGTAGGGGGGTTACTTGACTTCTTTTACCAACCAGGCGTGATATTTTTCTGCGGTGACGTGATGCCAGAAAACAGCCCCGATATTGAAATGAACCAGCCAAGCACCCTGGTCCCCCTGTTGACAGAGTTTTTTCTGATACCGGTCCGTTATGACGGATACTTCTTCACAAGTGGTGGTGCTCCAGTAATAATGACCGCGCCCGTCATCGAAAAGAGGATGTACCCAAGACTTCTGGCCGCTCACATTTTTCACCCGTTGTTTGTACATCAGGGTTTTGAGTTCCGGAAGGGTGGGGAGTCGCCAGCCGGGTGTGCCGTCGATATCGGCTCCGATGGCATAATCCTTTGCCATTTTAAGTGAATATTTATTCAGGTGGCCCTTCTTCGCCCATTTCAGTTTGTTGACCGTATCCGTGATAGTTCCGTTCTTATTGTCGACAAACTTGGGAGTGGGCAAATTTTCCAGTTGTTTATCGGATACCTTTTTACATTCGGCGAGTAACGGGGCGGATCTGGGACATTGATTGAGAATATCAAAATGCCCCATGGTTTTTATCATAGTGCAGACCTTTGCCTTGGAGCATCTTGCCCAGGAGGAGGTGGGCCAAGCCACCAGGACTACTAGAATTAAGAAAAGAACCCGCATCAACCATCTCCTATTTATAAGGAATTTGGAAATCCAAACCGTGAAATTTAAGGGGATACGTAAAAATCCTGGTCAGAATACAATATTTTTCAGGGAATATAAACGAATATTTAAACGGGTTTAGCACAGTTTAAAGGGCTTGAAGAACCGCGTCCAGCCGCTCGAAAGCTTCTTTTCCTTTGAGGGGTAAAAGGTACTTCGTGCCGACAATGGAGTTGGCGGAAGGGTCCAGATTGATGTTGATCGCCGGTGCGCCCTGCCTCATGAACTCAAGGGCAAGATAATCGTTGGTGGGAACGGCGCCCGAACTTCCAACCAGAATCACCAAATCGACCGGCTCTCTCGCGAATGAATGAAAATTCTTTTCCTGCTCCGGGTGGCCGGTGTATTCCCCATCGCCAAACATCAGAATGTGCGGACGGGCGACGCCGCGGCAACGGGGGCACTTGGGATACTTCGAGGCTTTCATGGTGTCGTGATCGAGATCGCACAGGGGAACCGAATCCTCCTGCCAGTAGGCATAAGAACAGACATTCAGGCACTGGAGCCGCCACATGGACCCGTGAACCTCTTTCACCTTGTCGGCGGGGCACCCCGACCGCAAATGATAGCCATCGGTATTGGTGGTGTGAATGAACGCGTCATCGAAATGTTCCTCGATCCATTTGTTGATAATGGTGTATCCAGCATGAGGCTGGTTTTCGTCGGCATTACGACGTCGCCATTCGTAAAACGCCCAGGCATGGGGAAGTTCGTTGCGGAAAGCCCAGGGGCTGGCCAAATCCTGCGCCTCCAACCCTTTTTCTTTGAAGGGTGGAAAATTACTCCAGTAACCCTCCTTGTCGCGGAAGGTGGGGATATTGGAATCGGCGCTCATGCCGGCGCTGGTGAGAAACACGACGCGCCGGGCGTCGTGGATCAGTTGGGCGCATTGTTTAATAAGTTGGTCAGTATCCATATCCGAGTTCAAAGTTCGCCATTCCTTTTCCCGCAAAAGGTCCGCAAATTGTCGGTTAATATATTATTTGGCGGCTTACGATCTGTATGATCGAACGTCTGCTTTTGCACCATAGGTGTTATCACGCAGAAACAGCTCAGAGATCAAAAACTCTGAAAAAGAATTGACGGAATAGATTCATTTTTTTTCAAACAGGGCATCCAGAATCGGGCATTCGGGTATTACACCGCCTTCACACTGCGAAGAAATTTTAGCCAGTATTTTTTCCAGCTTTTTTAAATCCACAATCTTCCGGCGAATATCTCCAAGATGATGAAGTGTGATCTTTTGCACTTGAACGCAGGTGTTTTCGCCACCATCAACCAACCTCAAGAGAGCCCGAATTTCTTCAAGTGAAAAACCCAGGCCCCTGCCACGGCGTATGAAAACCAGCCGCTTCAGGTGATTTTCACTATAAATCCGATGTCCACCTTCAGTTCGAGGTGGTTTTGGGAATATCGCAATCTTTTCGTAATAGCGGATTGTCTCAATCTTGCAGTGAGTGAGATCGGACAAAACTCCAATAGTTAATCTTTTTTCTCTATTTTGCATAAAACTCCTTGAACCTGTAGTTACTACAGGTTTTATATTATAAGCGAAAAAATGATTTTTGGGAAATGACTTTAAAACCGGGAGAGGATCATGGACAAAACACAGATCAATCAAGAAATCGTATCGGCTTTTAAGCTTGGCATCCCTCCAGTAGCAATGGCCTTCGTTGATGGACAACCGGACGGCGTGAGCACTATTGAGGGTGAATACCCCTCGTTTTGTACCTTTTGGCGCATGGCTGAGGAAAAAGTATTCTATGCACCGGCGGATAAACATTACAACTGTCCGATTGGAGCCATGATATTGGGGATCGAGATGCCCAAAGAGGTGCAGGAAGAACTGGGTGGCTTGGTTGAAAAAATGTGTGAATGTTCTTACCTGTCCGAGGATGAACCGGCAAATATTCCCACCCTTTCCAAGAAAATGAGCGGCGTGGTATATGGTCCATTGAAAGGCTTTCCGGTGGAACCTGAACTGGTCATGATGTGGTTGAAACCTTCACAGGCGATGATCTACAACGAGGTTTTAGGTTGCTGTAAATGGTCGGAAAGCATGCAATCTATGGCGTTAGGAAGACCGGCTTGCGCGGTGATTCCAA
The DNA here is from genome assembly GCA_965237905.1 of Nitrospinaceae bacterium. GTDB lineage: Bacteria > Nitrospinota > Nitrospinia > Nitrospinales > Nitrospinaceae > SZUA-226. The sequence continues at coordinate 2,993,985 of OZ250172.1, forward strand.
CAACCCTGGACAAGTCTCCGTTTGGGATGTCGCTAGGTTGTACCGGAATGCGTACCTTCACCGAAATCAGTGATGAACATATTCTGGCCACACTCAACTTTAGAGAGATAGATTCGTTCCTGACCAATCTTAAATCTACGGTATCGGCCAATAAAGAGATGGAAGAAATTTATATAAGCAAGAAAAACCAATTCGCCAATTAATAATTATCCTTTTATAAAAGCAAGCCGGTTCCTTGGTTTGTTTAAATGAAGTTGTTCCACACGTAGGTTGAGACCATGTCGTTTGTTTATATGAAAATCCTTGAATCCCGTCCCGAACGATACGATATAGGAATGGGTCTGTTGACTTTGGGATCGTTGACAAAAATTAAACGGCAAATCGCAGATCATGTTAATCCCGGAAATCGAGTCCTCGATTTGGGCTGCGGGACCGGAACATTGGCACAAATGTGCATTGAACGAGGGGCGCAGGTGGCTGGGGTAGATGCCAACAGCGGTATGCTTGAAGTGGCAAAGAGAAATTCGCCTTCTGCAAATTTTCTTAACATCAGCCTTAGCAATCTGGATGAGCATTTAGAGGATGAATCATTCGATATTATTTTAAGCACTCTTGCATTCAGCGAATTGACCCGCGCAGAGAGACTTCATGTATTGAAACAAATCAAAAGAATCTTGAAAAAAGAAGGAAAGGTTCTTATCGGTGACGAAATAATTCCGGAAAATTTATCCGCCAAATGTTTTTACTATGCTTTCAGATTACCCATGCGGCTTCTTACCTGGATCGTGACCCAAAACACCACTAACGCTATTTCTAATTTCGATGATGATGTGCAGCAGGCGGGCATGGAAATAGTCAGCCGCAAGCCGTTTATGTTGGGCATGTTCATCCTTTTGGAAATTAAAAAATGATCGGTTGGATTAAAGACATCTATCAAACGCTATTTCGGTTTGCCCGGTTTCCGTGCGAACCTGAAACCATTGCTATCGGGAATCCTGCAAAATACTCGCCGGTTCTTGTCACCTGCAATTTTGATTATACGGTCAGACATTTAAAGAATTATTTGGAAGAAGAGCATATAGATTGCTTTCTTCTGGTGGTCAATACCAAAGGCACCAACGTCTGGTGCGCGGCGGCTGAAGGTATTTTTACAACCGAAACGGTTCTTGCCCATTTAAAGGTTTATAATGTAAGAGAGCTTGTTAATCACACCAACTTGATACTTCCGCAATTGTCTGTGGCTGGAGTAAAAAGAAAAGCTCTCAAAGAACATGGCTGGGAAGGAATTTATGGTCCGGTTTACTTTGCCGACTTAAAGGAATTTTTGGATAACGACTTTCGCAAGACCAAGGACATGCAGGCTCTAGAATATGGATACTGGGAGCGTTTTAAAATGGGTCTCAGCCATGCGGTTTTCTGCACATTAGTTTGCATACTTCCAATTTTTCTTTTTGCTTCCGAGTTGTGGCTTCAAGCCATCGTTTTAGTCTGGTACTTCGCTTTCAGTATGCAATTAATTGAACATTTTATTCCCTTCGATAGATTGCTATACAAAGGTCTAGCGCTTTCCTTGCCAATTCTGGTACTGGTGCTGTTTTTCTCAATAGATACTGTTTTGCAAATCCAGGTAATAATCGGGATTATTGCCTTAGGTGCTTTTATTGGATTCGATGCCCAAGGTCATTCCCATCTCGGGCAAAATCAGAATTCGGGAAAACTTACTGCTGGGATTTTTGCATTTTTGGCTTTATCTTATGGAGGTTTATTATTGCTATGAAAAAATTTGTGGATTGGGACAAGATAGAAGAGGAAACGGGTTCTGCCGAGGAAGCCTGTGAATGCACTAGAAGCAAATTACAATCACTGATTGATTTCGTGGTGGAATTATTTCCCAAGAAAAAGGATTCATCTTGTTGTCCCGAAATGAATGAAAAAGAAAATGGCCAATGCAATGACAACTGATACCTCAAGCTCGGCGAAAACGGTAGAAACTTCTATTTGTCCTACCTGTGGTTGTTCTTTAATAAGGTTGGGCATCGGTTCGGATCGATGGGCAAAAACTACTTACGCAGGCAAGGAGTATTTCTTTTGTTGCCAGGGTTGCGCTGATCTGTTCAATCAACAACCTCAAAAATACCTTGAGGAAACCAAGGATTTAGTCGTTTGTCCGACTTGTTTGGCAGAAAAACCGGTGCAGTGGGCTGTGCGCATGGAAATTGCCGGATGGGAAGTGTTTTTTTGTCGATGTCCATATTGTCCGGACGTATTCCGAAAGGACCCGGACCACTACGTCAAACGTTTACAAGGTGAGATCGCTTATGATGGTGTGTTCGGTCAGGCCGGATGTTGTTCCACGGACACACAGGGGAACGCTGAGTGAATGTTTTTCGAAGCGCGGCTTCATAAAGCGTAGATAAGATTTGGTGTGGAGTTTTGTGCTATGCGCTGATATTGGCGGATATCAAAGTTCGCCGTTCCATTCCTTGAAGAAATGATCGAGGTACTGTTCCATGAAACGGTGCCGCTGTTCGGCCATTTTTTTTGCGGTGCCGGTATTCATCCGGTCTTTGAGCAATAATAGTTTTTCATAAAAATGATTGGTGGAAGGACCCTTGTTCTTCTTGTATGCCTCAAAGCTGTCGTGCATTTGCGGAGGCTGGTCCGGATGATGAATCAGCCGTCCCCGATTCCCGCCATACGCAAACGTCCGCGCGATTCCCACCGCTCCCAGTGCGTCCAGCCGGTCGGCATCCTGCACGACTTGGCCCTCCAAGGTATCCGTGGGAGTATCGACGCCGGCGCCTTTGAAGGATACCTTCGAGATGATATCGCAGATGCGGTCAATAGTCTCCGAGGGCAATTCTCCCTCGAGCAATTCACGGATGGTGTTCAATCCCTGGGACTCATCCTCATTCAATTTCCAGTCGGCGACATCGTGCAGGAGCGCGGCGATCTCGACAATCGTGCGGTCGGCGCCTTCGGCGTCCGCCAGGTGTTTCGCCGTGTTCCATACCCGGTGAACGTGCCACCAATCGTGACCGGACCCGTCGCCGGCGAAATGGCTTTCCGCGAAATGCCTGACCTTTTCAATGATTGCTTGGCTCATGAATATTCTATGTTTTTTGGTGATTGCAAAGGCAGAAGGAAGAATCCCCCCGGCCCCCTTTACAAGGGGGAGCCAAAGCAAAAATCTCCTCTCCCCTCATGGGGAGCACCCACGGGGTGACGGATTAAGGTGTGCCAGCGTAACGCTGGACTTAATATATCCTCCCCTTACCAAGGGGAGGACTGAGGAGGGGTTATGATAACCTCCCCTGTATCCCCTCCTTAGTTAGTAAGGAGGGGAGTCATTATAGCGGCATCTTTCTTTTATGCTTACGCAAAGGCCCCCTGTTGAACGCGGTGACCGAAAGCATTATTATGTCTCTACTATGAAATATCAACGGTCAAATCAGATGAGGAAGGGAAGGGTGGACTCATGACACCCAAGACCCGTCTTTCGCAGATGATTCTCGAGGGACGCTACCAGCCGGGTGCGTCCCTTCTGCACCGGATGAGGCCGTCTCTTAAGCTCATTATAGTGCTCACACTTTTTCTTCTCGCTTCGTGGGGCCATTTAGAAGTTCTGTGCGGATTGATGCTGGTTTGCCTGTTGGCGATGGCGTTGGCGCAGGTTCCGTTCAAAACGGTCGGGATGATGGTTTATGCGTTTCGCTGGTTGTTCCTGATCCTCGGGCTGTTTCCCTTGTTCACCACACCCGGCGCATCGGTTGAGGGGTTGGCGTTTCTGCCGTTTACCATTTCCTGGGAAGGGTGTCAGGCGGGATTGGAGTCGTTCCTGAAACTACTGGAAATGTTTTTCCTGTCGCTGATCCTGGTCCGCACCACCTCTCCCCAGGCGTTGATGAATACTTTGCAAAAAGCGGTCATCATCAAAAATCAAAGATGGAAAAAAACCGTTCAGGAATTTTTCATGACCGGGTTGTGGGCCGTGCAACTAATCCCGATGCTCTGCGTGGAAGCGGAAACATTTGTATTAAGTCGACTCGAGGAAGAAAATAAAAGTAAAAAATCCGGACTCAAAAAAGCCTGGCGCGCCGCCTCCCAATTGGGTCCGCTCATGGCGCACCTGTTCAAGCAGATGGACGAGTGGGAACCGGAGTTAACCGGCAACCAAAACTGGAACGACTGGCAACCGGGGGTAACGGATGTTGCTCAATGATTACTTGATTTGCGGATCACTTCTGCTTGCCGATATTGTCGATATATGGTAGGTTTGGGCCAAAATCACTCCATGTATTTAAAGCCGTGCCAACAGGTATGAGCTAACTATGGGAGGGCTCATGACAACCAATAAATTTCTCGGGGCGGGGTTTGCCTCCCTCGGCATTCTTGTGGGAAGTGTATCCGGCCTCAGTAGCGCCAAACTCACGACGACTTTACTGGGCTTGCTATTTGCATTGATCGGCGGATCAGTCATCGCTTTCATTCAGAAGCTCGATGATTCTTCCCGCCGCGCTGCCGGTGTGTCTTTGCTGGCATTTTCACTGGCCGCCACGGTGGGTATTTATATCGGCCTGACGGTTCGGATCAATGACATGTTGCGAATAGGTCAACCAGTTGTCGTCGCGTCTCAACTCGGTCAGGCTGATAAACCGGCTGTCGTTCCGTCCCGGCCCAGTCAGGACGACTATCTGAAAGGTTTGCGTACCGATAAGACCGCGTTTCTACAGGCACAGATCATCAGGGGTGAGATGCAACTGCGAGACGCCTGCAACGCTTTGGCTCAAAAACCGGAGTAACTTTATGAAACTGTATAGCCGCTGGCTGTCCACCGGCTTGCTGTTGGCCAGCTTGATTCTCGCACAAGGGAACCTACAGGCGGCCCCGCCACTTAAAGAACAGGCTATCGTACGCATTGCCGCCACCCTCCACGACGGCACAGTCGAACAGGGCACAGGATTCATAGCATCCCAAGACGGGCTTGTGGCAACGGCTTATCACGTGATACATGGGGCGAGGAAGATTGATATCTTCGCAGGCGGCAAGCCTCACGAAAATGTCACCGTTGTCGCGGTGCGCCCGCTGACCGATCTGGCCCTGCTCAGAATTCCGGTGCAGACCGCCGGCACATATTATCCGCTCGCTGCTTCACCTTCCATGGGAACACCCGGCGACGAACTCTATGTGCAAGGAATGGCACTCGGATTTCCACACCAAACCCTGATCGGGCATCGTACGCAGAAAGGCTATCTCGTTTCACAGTTATGGACTCTAGGCTCAAAAGACAGCATTTTCTTGAGCACGAATCTTAGACTCTTACCCATTGATATCACCGCCGAACCGGGACTGAGCGGAGGCCCTGTGGTCGACCATTCCGGTAATGTCGTGGCTGTGTTCTCAGGCAGCTTGCGCCGTGGGCGCGGTTATTCCTGGGCGATACCCGTGGATTATCTGTCTTTAAAAGATATGACACTGCTAAATAGCCGGGCTGGACAAATAACCTGGGGACAATTTCGCTTCATCCGGGCAGGGCTGAATTTCCTCCGGGCACTCGCAGTTCCCGGAACCCAACAACTCTGGCAGAGATGCCGGATGCAGGCCAACAAGCTCTCCTCTAACTGGGAAGAGTTTTATACAACCATGGTTCAACTTAACGTGCCCTTAATGCTCTACAAACCGGTGTTTGAATCGACACGGCGCAACCTCACACGGAAGAACGCCAAGCAACATAAACTACGTTTGAAGACAGCGTTCAATACAATTTTAGAGAGTCTGGTGAAGACAGAGCCCCCAAACCAGGCGTTTCAGAAGTCGCTAAGCGGGATGCCGGCGATTTGTTTTGGCGAAGCCATGCTGCGTAGTCTCCCCGCAGGAACGACGCCGGCAACCTATCGGAACCTCCTAACCTCCATGCGTTTCGGTAGACGCGTTGATGAGATCAACACCCATTTCACAGCAGTCGAAAGCGAATATCAGGTGTTGGAACGCAGGTTGACACCCATCATGGAAAAATTGCTCGATCATAGTGCCAGGCTTGACCAAAACCTCAGCGACTACAACCTGGTACTCGAACTCATTGAATTCAGGAATACAATCGAAGACGTGGCCAAGCAGGCAACCTCCATCGAACAGTTACGCATAATTGGACATCTCGTCAACAGCGGGCTGGAGAGTGCAGAATTTCTACAGCGTGTGGCAATACAAACCTGGGAGGGTAAACATCTTAAATACGACCAAATGGAGAGAGGTTTCCAGGCAACCCTCACAGACGGCTGGCTGCCCTTCGATACAACCCTGCGCCAAGCTGTTATACGCCCCGGTGCGTCAATGCCGCAAAGCGTAGATGCCATCTACTTCGGCACCATCGACGACCATCTGCCACGTGCCATAGCTAAATTAAGTAATAAACACACCAACTCCACGCCATCGACCAACGCGAGCGCCTCGCAACTTGTCCCTTACTGGCAGGAGCTGGATCGTCAGATGAACGCCTATGCCCTCCGGGAGAGACTGCTTCTACGGGACAGAAAAAAAACCCGAGCCAAGTTGCACGGGGATCTGGTGCTGGAGATTACCGCAGCCAGCCAAGTAAAAGGCAAGAACATCACCGTTTACGTGGGACAGCGGTTTCACAATCGAAAGGTGGCGCAAATTTCTTGCTCAGTACTCCGCACGAACCTCGACAATCACAAACTTTGCTGGAAACTGATCGAAAATATTAAATTCCTGAATTAAACGTACAAGGAGACTTTGGGAATACTGACTCGTCACGCTGGGCGGTGGAGGCCGCACTCTTTGTGGTCGGGGTTTCCCCACCACCAGCGTCCAGTCGGCTATCAGGTTGACCTTTATCAAGTAGGTCAGTTAGGCTAAGGAAGTTGATGGGTCAATACTTTTTGTGCCGGATCTTGTCGATAGAAATCCTGTAAAACCTGATAAAGTTTTGGATGATGGTGTTTCATGTTTTCGGGATTACTAAAGAAATTTTCAGTCACCACCGCGAAAAACTCAGCTTCATTGGTTGCCGCATAACTGTCAAAAAAAGTTGGCTGACCGTCTTCCACCTTGTCGCATAGCTCAAAATACTCTTGGGAACATACTTCACTCCACTGCTGATATTCCTCAGGAGTTGCTAGTGGCGGGGTGCCGTCTGCACTGCCATCGAGCATGTCCAGTTTATGAGCGAATTCGTGATAGACAACATTATGACCGTGTTCCGGATGCCGGGTTTCTCTTTTTACCGCATCCCAGACGAGTATCACCGGGCCACCACGATGGTGGGCTTCGCCGAGAATGGGCATCGGGCCCCGCGCTGGGGCAGTGCTAACGTCAAAAAAACCGAGTGGTCTCTCAGGAGACAAGACGGTTGAAGGATACACATAAATGGATTCCACATTGTGGTAATAATCGTTTGGCAACGCGAGTATCAGCAGGCACGCATGGGCGGCGATCATGACGCGAATTTCATCCGTCAATTCGAGGCCATCGCACCCCAACCAGTGCTTTTCGGCAATAAAGATTTGGATAAGGTCCTGCAAACGCTTTTTTTCTTCATTGTTGAGGTGTTGGTAATATGGAATGTTATTTTGGATGTGCCTCTCCCACTCGCTTGGGAAAGGAACGGCCAGTATTTTTTTTCGCCGCCTCTCACGAAACCAATTCCACATAAAATTTAACCTCTTTTGAGCTGATTCAGGGGGCCTGGTGAAGGCCGCATTCTTTGTGGTCGGGGTTTTCCCACCACCAGCGGCCGGCGCGAATATCCTCTCCCGCTTCGATGGGTCGTGTGCAGGGGGCGCAGCCGATACTCGGATAGTTTTGTTTGTGGAGCGGGTTGACGGGAACCTTGTTCTTTTCGACATAGTCCTGAACCTGTTCCAGCGTCCAGTCGGCAATCGGGTTGATCTTGATCAGGGGAGGGCGGTCAGCATCCTCACTCACCTTGGGAATGTCCGTGCGCGTGACGTTCTGATCCCTGCGGATACCGGTAATCCATGCGTCCAGATTGGACAGCGCCCGCGTTAACGGTTCCACCTTGCGGATGGCGCAACATTCCTTCCGGTTCTCCAGGCTTTCCTTGAACGAGTGAAATCCCTTTTCGCGTTCCAGTCGTTCGACGTCTTCACTTTTAGGGAAATAGGATTGGATGGCAATGCCGTAGTGGCTTCGTGTCCGGTCCACGGTGAGGTAGGTTTCCTCGTGGAGCCGCCCGGTATCCAGGGTGAACACCGTAAACTGTTTGGTGATTTTGGACGCCATATCGATCAGCACCATATCCTCCAGGCCAAAACTCGACGCTATTCCTACGCGGGTTCCAAACTGCTCAAAGGCCCACTCCAGGATTTCCTGGGGGGATTTCGATTCAAAACGGCTGTAATCCATCAAAATGCTCCTGTAAAAACAGAGGAAGAATCCCCCCGGCCCCCTTTACAAGGGGGAGATTATAACCTTCTCTTCCCAAAATACGCATATTTGGAGGACTTTCATCCAAACTACAAGTATTACACAACCCCGACCGGGGTCCAAGCGGCAGGAGCTTGTTTATCAACAAATAACCCCATTTGCAACCCGGATTTTTAGGTTGACAGGGGAGGGCTTTACGATATATAAGGTGGCTCCATGAGCCTTAAAAGGTGATTTTTAAGGGATTTTGGAAGGATCGATTGAATTCTATTTATTTGAAATAATGGGTTCTTTTTGAATTTTAATATTTCCGGTGAGGCCGATGAGGATTGCCGGTTAGATGTTGGTATTTTTTGGTTTTGCCCGGTGGAATCCAAGTGCTGGAGCCGTTGTTTCGGGGATGGGAGGATTCTTGGAGGCACCTTGATGAATAAGCGTGTTTTCAGTGACGGATTGACTTACAATGCAGGCCAGAATCCTTTATAGAACCTCGATTATGAATAACCGCTTGTTCTCAAAGTTTGTTTCAGCTTGGGTCTTCTGTTTATGCCTGGTGTTTGCATCCGGTATGAATGCAGGCCATTCGGCAAAGGGGCTAAAACTTCTCGAAGAAGTAGAGGAAGGTTTTGTCGGCCTGGCAGAACACACCTTGCCTTCGGTCGTTAATATTTCCCCTTACGTTCCGCCATCGCCATCCGTACGTCGCCAAAGTGATCCTAATCGTTCCCGACCTACCAATGCCGGCGCAGGCGTCATCATTGACGGGGTGAATGGTTATATCGTGACCAACAGTCATGTGGTACGTCAGTCTCAAAAAGTGCAGATTCTTTTTTATAGTGGCGAGGAACGGGTCGGGCAGGTTTTGGGTGTCGACGAAGAGACAGACCTGGCGGTCATTAAGGTGGAATCATCCAAGCCATTACCCTCGGTTTCGCTAGGCGATTCCTCCAAGTTGAAAGTCGGACAGTTTGTTGTGGCGATAGGGAATCCCTATGGCTTGCATGATACATTCAGTTTTGGAGTGATCAGCGGGCTGAACCGGGAAAATGTCAATATTTCCCGGTATGAGGACTTTATCCAGACGGATGCCTCCATCAACCCCGGAAATAGTGGTGGACCCCTCCTGAATATTCGAGGGGAGGTTGTTGGGATCAATACCGCGATCATCAATTATGCCCAAAGCATTGGGTTCGCGATCCCGGCCAATATTGTTAAGAACGTCGCTCAACAGATCATTGAAAACGGATCGGTCAATCGAGGCTGGCTGGGTGTGGGTATCGAGTATCTCCCTGAAGATGTCGCTAAGAATGCCAACATCGGAAAAGGGGATGGGGTTTTGGTGAACTCGGTGTTTGAGAAACAACCTGCGCATCAGGCGGGAATCAAGGTCGGGGACATCATCCTGAAGATTGGCGGCGCCACGGTGAACTCTCCAAATTCCATGATTCGGCTTATTGGCAATGTTTCCCCCGGGCAGTTTATCAATCTGGATGTTCTCAGAAATGGCGAACATAAGACTTTTGCTGTCCGGCTGGCCCGGAAGGAAGAACCCAGACAGCAACTTGCCGCTTTGGGAAAAAAGGAGTCGCCTCAATTGGGTTTGATTTGGGAGGATTTGAATGAAGCGGCTTCCCAAGCCCAGGAATCTGACCTTAAACAAGGGGTGCGGGTGATCCAGGTCCTTCCACACAGCGAAGCTGAAAAGGAAGGCATCCGGCAAGGGGACGTGATTACCGCGGTCAATGGGAAACAGATAGTCAGTAAAAAGGAGTTTGAGGATTTTCTCCAGAAGAGTTCCCATGAGAGAACTCTTTCCCTTTTGGTTGACCGGGACAACGTATCGATCCTATTTAATTTGAATAAATAAAGTTAGTAATTAATCGAATTAATTTTGAAGAAACTTGGTTTTAACTTATTAAGGATGGAAAACGGTTTGGCAATGGCGGTTTTCCAATATCCGATCATTTTTTTACTAGAAAATTTCTAGGGAGGTTTTATGGCTACAAGCAGAAATCACATTTTGCAGGTGTTGATCTTAATGGCGCTGACCGTTGTGTTGGGCCTGGGCACTGCATTCGCTTCTTCGAGTCACGAGGGCCATCACGGCTCTCCGGTAGACCGTCCGGTGTGGTTGGATAAACTGGAAAACCAGATCGACTACGAAGAGATGATGGAAGGCAAACAAGGCGATCAGGAACGCCTGAACAAGACCTACAGGGGTCTGATGGACCGCCTGAAGGGGAAATTGATGGAACATGCCAGCCCGGCTTCCACCGGTGGCGGGTTTCATAATTCCTGGGCCGCCCATCAGCTTCAACAGGGTTATCTGCTTGGGCCAACGGAAGTCGCCGATCAGGTGTTCCGAGGCGCCCATTGTCCCGCCGGCGTTCCCACCAAAATCTATGATATCTCCGCGATCAATGTTGAGATCACGCTCAACCAGTGGGGCGATTATTTTCCGGGCTACATGTACGTTCTGACCAAGAATATCCCAAAGGTCAGAGACGAAGAGAAACGCAATGCCAAAGCCCGTGCAGACGCGCTGGACCCCGGAGCTGTTACCAATGGATTGCAGGGCGATGCCATTCAACCATTTGTGATCCGCGCTAACCAGGGCGAATGTGTTCGCATTAAATTTCATAACGCATTGGAAGATGAAGACGCCGGTTTTCAGATCAACGGTTCCGCCATGATCATCAGCAAAACCGGTGCTCCCAACACCGCGGCTTCCAAAGGCTCCATTGTTCCCAGCGAAGAGTCCCAGGAATTTGAATGGTACATTCCGGTGGACGAGCAGGAAGGCGGTCACGTCATCGTCAGTCATGCCGGCCGCGATCCGCAGGCGTTGGGTCTGGTCGGTGTGTTTATTGTGGAACCGCGTGGTTCGAAGTATCTCGATCCGTGGACGGGTCAGGGTTTGGAAAGCGGCTGGATGGTCATGATCGCCAACGATGACCAGAAGGATTTCCGTGAATTTGTCATAATCTATCATGAAGTGGGCGACGAATCCTTCCGTCCCTTGAACCGTCACGGCGAAATGATTCCCCAGCGCGATCCGCAGACCGATGCCTACCGGCCTTCGGCCCGGGCGATAAACTTCCGCAGTGAGCCGTTCGGGATCAACAACCTGGCGGTGCAGGAGAAGATGTATCATTTCGAAGACGAGTCGCTGGCGTACAGTTCTTATACGTTCGGTGATGCGCCCACCACGATCCCCCGTTCCTACATGGGCGATCCGGCAAAGTTCCGCCTGATTCACGGCGGCGGCGAGGTGTTCCATTCGCACCATCCGCATGGCGGAACCATTCGCTGGACGCGTTCTCCGAAACGGGAGCCGGGAATTGAAAACTTGATCACGGCGGCCTACGACGGTCCGGTGAAGTATCCGGTGGTTCGAACGACCACCGACCGCGTAGACGTGCAAGTTATCGGTCCGGCTGAAGCGATTGACCTCGAAACGGAATGCGGTTCCGGTCTGTGTCAGAAGCTGGCAGGTGATTTCCTATTCCATTGTCATGTCGCGCATCACTATGTCGCCGGCATGTGGGGCTACTGGCGCGTGTACAACACCATCCAAAATGGCAACTATCCGCACGGCAGTACCGACATCATGCGGCCTTTGAAGGAGCTTCCGGACCGGAAAGGATATATTCCAAAAGGTGTCAGCTCCGACAAGCTGGTCGGCAAAACCATGAACTGGTACGGCAAGAAGTTCAAGATTGTCGACAAAGGCAATAGTAAATGGAACCGGGATAATCCTATAGTTCACATCAAATCCTGGGTGAAGTATATGTTGCCGCCGAAAGGTCAGCCGGGTCACACGTCCGACGAGAAGAAGCAGATTCTTTCGTACGACGGCACGGTTTGGGATTACGCCTGGAAAGGTAACAGGGCGATGTCCGAACGGGAAATCAGCTTCCCGATGGCGAAGTTCAAAGCGCCGCATCCGGGCAAGCGTCATCCCCTCCAGTTCCACCCGACCAATGGCAAGCTGGCATGGCCTCACATGACGCCGCATTTTGGCAAACGGGTTCCGTTTGCGCGTCATCATGGTGGTGCTCCCTGGCTGGAGCCGTTTCACTTGCTGCCGGATCCTGGAATCATTACGAAGACCGAGTCCGGCAGTGGGCGTTCCAATGCCCGCATGGAGAATTCCTCTCCCGCCAAACCCGGTGCGCATGGTCGTTGGAGTTTATGTCCAGCAGGTGCGGGTCGGAAGCAGTACAACCTGCATTTCATCAACACACCGATTCAATTGTCGGGGGCTTATGGCAAGACCAAGCCGGTTATAGACAAGTACGGTCTGATTTACGTGATCGACGAGGATATGAAGGCGGTCAAGAAGGACCCAAAAAAGGCCTTGCCTCTGGTCATTCGCGCCAATGTCTATGACTGTGTCGATGTGTTGTTGACGAGTGAATGGAATGACGATGATTTCACGAACTTCCAGATGTCGAAGATCAATATTCATCCTCATTTTTTCCAGTTCGATAACCAATCGTCGGATGGCGTCATCACTGGTTTCTCTTATGACCAGTCGATGCGTTCCTACCGGCAGTTCGATAAAAAGATGAAGAAGGGCCATCATGTAGGCATGCCGGTTCCGATGAACGCGAAAGTGTTGAGCAACACCAAGCGTGGGTCGAAAACGGTCAAGCTCAAGATGGCTCATCATGCAACGCCGTTCCATGTAGGTGCCGATATCATAGTTGGTATTGAGCGGCCCAATGGTAAGGATGCGCGTTGGGTCAAGTCGATGAAACCGGCTCCCGGCAAAGCGAAGGACGGGGTGTACACGATCACCTTTACCGAGGGCATGACCCATGCTCATAAGAAGGGCGAAATCGTGAGCGCTGAGTTCGTTCGTTATCGCTGGTGGGTGGATGCGGATGTCGGGCTGGTGTTCTGGCACGATCATGCATTCGGCGCGACCACCTGGCCGCACGGCGGTATCGGTTCGACTATCGTTGAGCCCTGGGGATCGACTTATCATGATCCCAAAACCGGCAAGTTGATTCGCAGTGGCCCGGTAGCGGATATTCATGGCACCGAGCCGGTCGCTTATGCGCGCAACGGCAGTTTCCGCGAACTCGTGGTGCAACTGCACGATACGGTACCACATAACGCCCAGCTGGTGACAGCGGGGAATCCTCCCGGTCTGTCGCGTGAGAACGCGATTGCCGCGGGTCAGTCGATTTCCTTTCAGATGCCGACAACCCTGCAGGATGTTGCTTTCCCGCATTTGAATGGCGGCACGCACACCACCGGCGGCGGTTTTAACTTCCGTTCCGCTTCCCTGGCGGCCCGGTTGGCGGCTAATCCGGATGCTTCGATGCTGTTCAGCAGTAAGGCGCATCGCGATCCTGATACCCCCATGTTAAGGGCTTATCTGGGGGATAACGTCGTGTTCCGTCTCCTGCACGGGATGCAGAACGAAACTCATACCTTCGTCGTTTCCGGTCACGGTTATCGGCCGGAACGGTATGACAGGGATTCCCGCGTGACCAACACGATTCACATAGGAATCGCGGAACGATACGACTTGGCCACCACGGCAGGGGGTTATCAGCAGAGAGCGGGTGATTACCTGATCTATAACGGCCGTACGTCGCATTTTTCGGAAGGCAGTTGGACTATTTTCCGTGTGTACGACAAGCCGAACAAGAATCTGAGGCCTCTGGAAGGTACCCGCGGCATTCTACCCAACAAGCCGGTTTGTTCTGCTGGCGCGCCGGTGAAAAACTTCAGCGTGGTAGCGATTGACAAAGCGCTGAAGTTCAATCCGAACACTGAAGATTTCATCGAGGTGGATTTTGAGCGCAAGCTCATGCTCCACAATCCGAATGGCAAGGTGTTCGTACTGGAAAACGAGGTCAGTAAAGTAGCGGATGATAAGGTTATGCCGCATCCGTTGACCTTGCATGTGAACATCGGCGACTGTGTCAAAGTAAAATTGACCAACCGTCTGAAGAAAGGCAAAACGTCCCTGCATGTGAACAACATGGCGTTTGATCCCAGGGATTCCCAGGGGATCAATGTTGGGTACAACAAGGGCGATCAGACGGTTAAACCAGGTGCGTCGAAAACCTATACGTTCTTCGCGCATCCGGGATTCAAGATCAACGGTGGTTTGATCTGGGATTTCGGTGATCTGGTGACCAACGTCCGCGATGGATTGTACGGCGGTATCATCATCGGTCCACGTGGTTCGGTGTATCGCGATCCGGAGACCGGGAAAGACGTCTCCCTGGGCAACTCCTGGAAAGCGGATGTTATAGTTGACAAGTCTTATCCTGAAAATGCGAACCTCGAGAACTATCGTGACTTCGCATTGTACTTCCAGGATGAGGATAATATTCTGGGAACGTCGTTCATGCCTTACCTGCAGAATGTGGCAGGTCTGACGGGCGTGAACTATCGTCTGGAGCCGTGGACTTACCGCGAAGATGAGGGTTGTGAGCTGGGAAATATGTTCATGCCTTGTGTCGCGGCCGGATCGGACCCTGCAACGCCGGTATTGAAGGCCCATGCCGGTGACAAGGTGATGATCAACGTGTTCGGGGCTCACAACGAGCAGAACCATATGTTCAACCTGGACGGCCACCAATGGCGGCGTCATATGGACCAGAATGGTTCCGATATGATCGACGTTCAGCAGTTTGGTGCGGGTGAATATCTCCAGGCGTTTCTCAGAAGCGGTGCGGGCGGGACGTATCACAATCCCGGCACGTACCTGTGGCTGAACGCCCGGACGCCTTATCAGCAGGCTGGCCAGTGGGGTTATTTCAAGGTCCTGCCAGCGGGCGACCGGTCCATTCTACCCTTGGGCGGTGCGACTCCGGGCAACCTGAAGTCGGCCTCCAAGCCACAGGATGAACGGCTGTCGATGAAATAATTGAAAATAATTGTTGATCGGCAGGACTAAAATGTTTTATAAGGGGCCTCTATTATAGGGGCCCCTTTGTTTTCATTTTGGACCTTTTTGTGCTAAACTCCGGGGCTTCAAATTCAAAAAAGCGCTTGCTCTCAATCAGTTGAGTTGATTTATTTAATTTTTGTTATAAGGAGATGACAGGAATGATTAGAAAAACCTTAATTGGATTATTGGTAATCAGTGTGGCCTTGGCTTTTGGCACGGCGGCTTTCGCCAAAAAGTACAAGTATGAAGAAGGCGCCGTCAACGGTGGCGGTTCTATCAGCGGTTCGGTTTCCCTGAAGGGGAATCCTCCCCCTCCCATCATGGAAGACCTCAACAAAGGTAAAAACGTTGAGTTTTGTGTGACCCATCCGGATACCCAGAAGGGCGGAATGCGTCCCCGTACCAAGGTTGTTGCCAAAGGCGGCAAGCTGAGCGGCGCGGTGGTATTCATCGAGAATCTCACCAAGGGCAAAGCCTGGAATTGGAAAAACACGAACTTCGATTTCAAAACCTGCGACATTTTCCCGAAAGTGGCTGTGGTTAAAAAGGCTTCCAAAGCGGAGAAAAAAGCCGGTGGCGTTGCGACTATCACCAACAACGACCCGGATATTCTGCATAACCCGCATGGCTATTCCGTGGTGGGCGCCAGCCGCAAAACCCTGTTCAACAAGCCTCTGCCCAGCAAAGGCGATGTTGCGGAAGTGAGCAAAAACCTGGCGCGGTTCAAAAAGAAGAAAGACAAACATTTCTTCCTGCAGTGCGACCAGCATAACTTCATGGAAGCCGATGCCCGCATCGTATGGAATCCTTACTTTGCCGTAACCGGCGCAGACGGATCCTTCAAAATTGCAGATATTCCTGCCGGTAAATACAAAGTCACCGCGTGGCATCCCTATGTCGGTGAAGTGACTTCGGAAGTGACTGTAGGTGGCGGCGCAGATGCGAAACAGAATTTCACGCTGACCGCCAAGTAGTTTTTTAAAGTAAATTAAGAAGGAAGTTATTAAAACGCCGGGACTTTGGTTCCGGCGTTTTTTATTGTCCGGAGGTTACTTTTGGAGTTTGTTTTTGATCGCGATGACTTCTTTGATGTGATCTCTTTCCGCCTTTTCTAATAGGAGGAGAGCGGTTTTGGCTTCGAGGTTGTCGCAGAAATCACCCAGCAGGGAATAAAACTCCGCCGAGACCATTTCCGCTTCAAGGTGATGATCAACGTGTTCGGGGCTCACAACGAGCAGAACCAGATGTTCAACCTGGACGGCCACCAATGGCGGCGGCATCTGAACCAGGAAGGTTCGGATATGATTGACGTCGAGGAATTTGGTAGTGGTGAATGAATCCAGGCGTTTCTCAGAAGCGGTGCGGGCGGGACGTATCACAATCCCGGCACGTACCTGTGGCTGAACGCCCGGACGCCTTATCAGCAGGCAGGCCAGTGGGGTTATTTCAAGGTCATGCCGCAAGGCGACCGGTCCATTCTACCCTTGGGCGGTGCGACTCCGGGCAATTTGAAGTCCGCTTCCAAGCCGCAGGATGAACGGCTGTCGATGAAATAAAAACTATTTCATCACTTCATCTTGAATTAAGGGCAAGGGAACCTTCGGGTTCCCTTGCTTTTTTTTGAATGACCGTTTTATCCTTGGAAGGAATTGGGGATTTCTCCAGGTATTCTGTTGATGCAACTTCAACCATTTTAAGTTATTCTTTTCCTATAAAGTCGAGCTGTTTTCCCTCCTGTAGATCATCTTGGAAATTTCAAAAGCCATGCGGAGAGCATTAGTAAATTTATTAATTTTCTTAGTATTGTCCTGGTTCTGGGTAGTCGCTGGGGTTGACGCTTCCTCGCAGAATGAGAATATAAGCCCCCTGGCCAGTCAGGGGCGGCCCTTGTTCCTGCATTACTGTGCCGCCTGCCATGGGGTATCCGGGGATGGAGATGGATACAATGCGGAGCAGTTGGAGAAGGAACCGGCGGAGCTCTCCAATAAAAAATTCATTGCCAAGAAGAAGGACAGCCAAATTTACCGGGTGATTAAATTCGGAGGCGAGGGGGTTAAGAAGTCACATTTAATGCCTGTATTCGGCCACACATTGTCTGAGGAGGAGATATGGTCCTTGGTTGCGTATGTCCGGCATCTGGCCGGGGATGAGGATCACCCGGTTACCCTTCCCGATAATACTTCCAAAACCCGACCCGCAAACACACCTATATCACATGCTTCTTTGCAGGTTTTCAGGAACTGGTTTTCAAAGAAGGGCAAGGATCCATCCCTGATTGATCAGGGAGAAAAGCTATTCCGAAAAAAGAAGAGCTGTTTTGCCTGCCATCAACTGGAGGACGAAGGCGGGCTTGTGGGGCCGGATCTTTCCCGCGCGGGTTTTTCATATACCCCTGAATGGATTTTTACCTGGATCGGCAATCCACAGAGCGTCAAACCGGAATCCAAAATGCCCAACCTCGGATTGGATGATGAAGAGTGTCGGGCGATCACGGCTTTTCTGGCCAGTCTCAAAGGCGCGGGAATCAAGAAAAAATGGGATGCTTATCTGACCCCTTCCGGTGATCCCGCCAAGGGGAAAAAACTGTTTTTCGATTCAGAAGGAAAGGCCAACTGTGGGAAATGCCATACGGTGAGTGGTCAGGGAGGCAAGGTCGGCCCTCACTTAAGCTTTGTAGGGACCAGCCGGATGAAGGCCTTTTTGTTGGAATCCATTTTGAATCCCAAGGCGGTGATCACCTCGGGATATTCTTCCATATTGATCCTGACCAAAAAGGGGAAGTTTGTTACGGGCGTGAAGATGAATGAAGATGATTCCTCGATTGACCTGATGGATAAGGAAGGAAACGCACTGCATATTTCCAAGGATGAGATTAAGAAATATAAAACTCAAAAAATTTCAATCATGCCTGGGAATTTCAAAGATATCCTCACCCAAGATGAAGTCCGCCACCTGCTGGCTTACCTGGGCACCCTCAAAATCTCCAACGACTGAACCCAGCCTCAAACAGTTATCTTATTCCAGTGTCATTTGGACCCAGGTTGAAATGGATTTTTGGGTTCCGGTCTCTTTTACATTTCCGTCCCAGGCATTGATCGCGATGGGGATCGTTGCGCCAGCCTCAAACTGAACATCATTACTTTTATCAGAGGTGGTCAATTTCCGCTTCATGACCAACTGGTATTGTCCATACCTGAAAATAACTTTGGATTGTACAAGTTGGCTGGCAGGCCGATGTTCACCCTGATGCTGGAGACCTTGAGCATACATTTCGGTGGTTTTGTTGGGACCGCTGAGCCATTGCCATAAATTGACCGGGTGGTCTTTATCTCCATTCAGGAAGTAGGGCAATGAACCATCGTCCGATTTGCCAGCTGGAAATTGAATGGCGATGGAGTCGGGATACTTCTGCGGCTTTGGAGCCTCAACGGGATATTTGGCTTCCTCGTCACCCAGCTCCGACTGGAATTCGGGGGGCAACGGCGGCGGCGGTGATTCCTGGACTTCTGCGATCGTTTTTAAAATGGGGTCGAAGGTGGGATCATCCCACCGCAGTTTGAACGCAATTTTATCTCCGTTGTAAATCGCTTGTACCCAGACGCTGTCTACGGTTGGGTAAAAATTTTTTTCCGCCGATAAAATTTGACCTCCCAGGGGAATATAGAAAGAAGGGACACCTTTCCAGGCGACATCCTCCGGATTCAGAGGCAATGGGGTCTCTATCCTGGTGGCTTTTATTTCTCTGGCCATCCTGGGTTTTTTTGAATTGGACAAAGTGGTGACGTAGTAGGCTATATCCCAAATGTCCCTGTCTTTATAAATGCGTTTGGAATGTTGCGGCATCGCCGTCGTAGACAGCCCCGTCCGGATGGTGAGAAAGAGATCTTTGAGCGTACTGCCTCTCCGGAACGCCCAGAATTTGGTCAGGTTTCTAGGACGAATCGCGTCCGATTCAATATCAACATTCCGGTTAGTCGATTCTCCATCGCTTCGACCCTTTAGGCCATGACAGCCTGAGCAGGTTGCGTCAAAAAACGTTTTTCCACGGTCGAGACTTTGTTGATTAAATGACGGGGGAGGTTCGACCCTTGTCAGCTTATGAGTCTTCCCCTTTTTTTTAAATTTGGCAAACTTTTTGGAAAGCGTTTTCAAATATAACACGAGGCTTTTTAAGTCGACCTCAGGGAAATGTTTCCAGGAAGGCATGGTGGTACCGGGCATGCCTCGAACCAGCATTTGATACAAATCGTCATCGGTCGGAATTTTCCCAAAGGGAGTGGTTCGGAATTTATACTGGCCCTTGATAAAATTTCGCGGGCGCGGGCTGGAGTAAAACGCTGAAACGCCTTTGCCGCTCCCATCCTCCGCATGGCAGAAGACGCATTTTTCCATATAAACGAGTTTGCCCCGTTCTACCGAGGCCTCGGCAGGAGGGTTGGGAACCGTGGAGTGCTTCATGTTTTCGAAGATAAATAAGATGACTTGCCACGCCTCGTCAGCAGAAAGGGTTTTCTCCCACGCAGGCATGGCGGATTCCCAGGGATGGAACTGCTTGGGCAAACCTCTGCCCCCCTTCATGATTCTCCAGAAAAAATAGTTCTCTGATTTTCCCTGAGCAATGGCTTTATGAAAATCGGCGGGCGGCGGAGCAAAACGATCTCCAAATAAGCCTTGACCATTCATCAAATCTCCATGACATAAAAAGCAGTGTTTAAAGTAAGTTTCACCACCACTCTTAATGTGTTTCTTTATGTTTTTTGAATCCTGACGGAGGGGATTGATGAGATTTTTAAGCGGGACTTCCTGGCTTTTAATGTTGATGGCATCCGGCAGGTCGGAAGCCTTGGGTGGATTAAATGCAAGAGGGGAGGATAGAGGCAACGCACCCCAAACCAAGCCCGCGATGAGGCCGGTCTGAATCGTTTTTCGGATGAGTTTCCCTGTGATGAATTTTTCTATGATCCGCACGAGGACAAATTATGATTAATGGATACTTCCCGGAACCCGGGCATCCTTTTTGATCCGTCCGGATTTGATAGTTTCATAAAAGGGGCGGATGACTTTATCTCCATCGAACTCAAAGTCCAGATTAATCGTTTCGCCTTCGGAAACTTTGATTTTTTTGGATTGCTTTTTCATCAGATAATGCCAGGCGTTGACTTTGTATTCTCCGGGAGGGATATTGTCGATTTTATAATTGCCGTCGACCTGGGTTTGATAGTAATAAGGATTTTGGACCCGGTAGCCCCAGGTTTGCATAAACTCGTGCATTCCGCAGATCATCTGAAAAACTTTATAGTGTTTTTGGAACTTTACTTTGCCATCGGATATCTCTTCGGCGGGGATGGGGATGTTCAGGATGATTTTGCCCCGCTCACTTTGGTAAACCTGGCTGTTGTGCATGACCGCATCCTGGTTGTCTACAAAGAACGTTCCTCCCTGCGGGATGACGTTGACTTCCGGCAGGAATTTGCAATTTTCGGAGAGAATATTGATCGGCTTATTAGGGAAGGACTTACCGGCATCCACGTGTTGCAGGGTAATCACGACGTCTTTCATGCCTCGTTGCTCATCCGTGATGAAATCAAAGAGGAGACGGTTCATTTCGTCGTCCGTATCCACTTCGGCGCACATGTCGAGGTTGGGGTACAAAACGAGATGAAACACCCGAGGCGGTGGAGTTTTCCCCTTCATAGTAGCTTTTCCCTGCAGGGTTCCCCCATTTTTAACTTCAATCTCCTGATAGGCCCAAACCTGTGTGCTTAGGATGCACGCGGATAAGAAAGTCAGGGCTAATTGGATAAACAGTTTGGGCTTTTTCATGTTATTTGCTCCCTAATCTATAAAACTCTGTCACCTTTAAGAGTGGTACGTCTATCTATTTTTGAGATACCTGAGTCGCCAGTTCTGTGAAATTGAAATTTACCTGCGTCACGTTTTTCCCGATCTCTATTTTCCGCGATTCCTCACCCAGCGACTCGTGCCATACTTTTAGTATGTATTTCCCCGGTGGCACGTCTTTGATCTCGAAGGCGCCGTCGCTTTGGGTCATTGCGAAATAGGAATGGGGCGTAACCACAATGTAGGCCTCCATCCAGCCATGAAGATCGCAGGAAACTTTGACGACCTCGGGCTCCTCCATCTCCTGAGTATAATCCTGATTCGGTAAAAACATGATATTAATTGGATCGTTGTCAAAGGAGTAGGTGTGAATATTGTGGTTGATCGGATCACTGGTCAAAATTTTCAGTTCAGAGCCCTGGGGCATGGCCAGAATATGAGGAGAATAAGCACATTTCTTCTGGTCGATCGTATAGCTTCCCGGCTTACTTTTTAATTTTTTAGCTTGTTTTCCTTCCAGCCAAACCACCACATTCTTAACTTTTTGATTTTCAAGGATTAACGACTCTGCCAGAATTTCAGGCCCACACACCTTTTGATATTTTCCCGTTTTGTGTGTGACTGGGGCCGGAACTTTTCCCGAGTATTGGATCTCCCCCTTGATGGTCCCCGCATGGATCGGAGAGGCCACAAGCAGAAGCGAAAATGTAGCAAAAATTAGTTTAAACATCTTAAGAATTGAAAGGTTTAGAGATTTCAGCGGAATCATATATCAAACCGGTTCCAAGTTCAAGTGAGACTTAAGCTGTTAAAATACCCTCTTCAACCTGTGATCTCTACCCTTATTAAACAGGTTTAAATAACTTTATAGTAGCCCTCCCTGGTGAATTCCCGATTAACGGGACATGAAAAAAGGTTAATCAATCGATCGGCATATTTAGCTTTCCAAACCTATCCGCCTATTTTAAAATAAGCGAGACTTACCATCTTGTAGACCTCAAAAATTGAGGTTTTATTCCCCAAAAGAGGCCCAGAATGAAAAAAATCATCCCTATTCTCCTGATCGCTATTTTTTTGACTCACCCAGCTTGGGCCGCCGGCCCGAAGGCGGGAGATTCCGCCCCTGATTTCTCTTTAAATGCCATCACCGGGGGACAACATACCTTGAGCGATTTAAAGGGCAAAGTGATTCTGGTGGGCATGTTTCATATTTGCGTGCCTTGTATGAATCAGGCCATGGAATTCGAAAAAGTCCGAAAGGCGTTGAACACTGATAAACTGGTTATCCTGGGAATCAATACCAGTGGTGATTCTAAAAAAGCGGTACAGGATTACCTTGCGGGATTTCCCAAGCCGGTGCATTTCCCATACTTGCTGGATCCCAGCCAGACCGTTCACAAGGCTTATACCCAAAGGGATATGCCCACTGTTTTGATTATCGATTCTAAAGGGGTCCTCAGGGCCCGAAGTCCTTCGGTCGGAGCCGATCAGCTGGTTCCCTATCTCCAAAAATTACTCTAGGCATCATCCCCAAGCCGTTAAAGAAGTACAGGGAACGCGGTTTAGAATGCCGTATTCCCTTTTGTCCTTGCCAAAGTTTTTCTTCGGGAATCCATGAAAGTTTTTTATCTCGCCAGGATCAATACGGCCACCGAAGACGCCAGCACCCGTCACGTTTTTGAATTTTGCCGGCAATTCGCGCGACTGGGACACGAGGTGGTTCTGTTCGTTCCCAATTTGGGCGAGAGACGGGAACTCCCGGGTGTCCGGTTCGTCCATGTGCCGGTGATCTTTAAAAACTCCGGAGTGACCTTCTTCTCCTTTTATCTGAGCCTGTTTTTTATTCTTTCATTACATTGTTTGAAATCCCGGCCGGATGTTCTTTATACCCGTCTCCAGACCATGGAATGGATGGCCACTCTACTGAAGTGTGTGTTCCGGTTCAAATATGTCGTTGAGGTCAACGGATTGGCCCCCGTGGAAATGAAAATCAATACCGTGTCACAGGGGTGGATTGCCTTTGTCACTTTTATGGAGCGGATCATTTACAAGCTGTCGGATCAAGTGGTGGTGCCCTCGGCATTGATTCGTGATTATTTGTGCCGGAATTACGGTGTGAAGGAAGACTCCGTATTGGTGGTGAGCAACGGTGCCAATCCGGAGTTCTCCCGGCCCATGGATAAGACCGAATGCCGGAACCAATTGGGATTGCCGCCGGATGGAAATTATCTGGTGTTCGTGGGTTCCTTAAAGCAGTGGCATGGGATCGACCGGCTGGTTCCTTTAATGCCTGCTCTGGTTGAAGAGTGTCCCGGCCTTCATCTATTGATCGTCGGTGACGGCGAAAAAAAGGATGATCTGAAGCAGTGGATTGACGAAAAACAAATGAGCCGGAATATTATTCTGGCAGGGCGGGTTCCTTTTGAGCAAGTTCCCGTCTATATCAATGCCGGGGATATTTGTCTGGCTCCTTACTTTGAAGAGGGACTGAACGAGACCGGCATTTCTCCTCTCAAGATATTTGAGTACATGGCTTGCGGGCGGCCCATCATTACGAACCCCGTGGGTGGACTGGATGCTCTGTTTCACGAGCATGAAATTGGGATGATGATCCATTCCATGAATCCGAGTGATTGGGAAAAGCCTATCAAGGATTTGCTCGGTGATCCCGAAAAAATGAAAACCCTGGGGGACAACGGTTACCGGGCGGTACAAACGCATTATAGCTGGGAGGCTATTTGCAAAAAAATCGAGACCGCTCTCGAACGATTAGTTTCCTCAAGATGAAAACGTTCCTCTATCTTTTCAGCTTTTTGCTGGTATGGATGCCGGCTCAGCTATGGGCCTTCAACTGGCATTACGAAGGACGCTTCCGCGCCAGTTCGCAGATATTGTTCGACCCTCCTCCTGCTGACCTCTCCCGTTTCGATCATGAAATCGAGTTGAGAAACGGTTTGGTCGGTAACTTGTTTGAAAAAGACGGTCACATTTTTGATTATGAAGTGGTCGGCGATCTGCTTTATACCGGAGGCATTCGCGAAGAAATTGGCGTGGTGGAAGAATACGATGCTGAGTTGTTTCGTGGCTGGATTCGATATGAGAAGGGCAATTTTAAAATCCGGGGCGGCCGCCAACAGATTCTTTTCGGGGCGAGCACATTGTTTCGTCCCCTCGGTTTCTTTGACACCCGAGTCATTTCCGGAATTATCCCTCTCACGCGGGGGGTCGACGGATTGCGGTCGACTTATTTCCTGAGCAGTACCTCTTCGGTTCAGGGTTGGGCTATAGCTGCGAAGACCGGAAACCGGGTTATTACTGGATTACGGGGTGAGGCGAACTTTGGCCCGATCGAAGCCGGCGTTGCCTTACAATACCATCCTAAAACCGATCTTCCCTTTCTAGCCGACTTTAATCTTGAAATGGTTCAGATGGGATATCACCTCAAGGGCGAGTATGTTGTGGGTTACTGGAACGAAAGCCGGTTGGATATTCAGCAGGACCAGCCTGGCGACCCTTTAAGGTTTGATACGGTCTTCGGTGTCGATTACACTTTTGATGTGGGGCAGGGTCTTCATGTCCTTCTGGAATATTTTTTCAGGACGCAGGAGCCGGGTTTTACCAATATCGATTTAAAGCAGGATCGGACCCTCCAGGTCATGGGCTTGCAACTGGACCAGCCGGTTGGGATTGATGTCGTCTGGCGGGCGTTTTTCTTTTTTGACTTGAGTGACCAGAGCTTTCAATTCGCCCCGCAAATCGAGTACAACCTATGGGATCAGGTGTATTTGTATGCTCAAGTCCAGGTTGGAGGCAGTATCGACGGGAATAATCGGACTGGCCGTTTGTTCCGTGAATCCCCAGTAGTTGTTACAGGAACCGAGTCACGTGCCGGCCTGTCGTTAATCGCGTTTTTCTGATGAGCAATATGGTAACGATCGATCATGTATCCAAAGTGTACCGGGTGGGCGGCCAGGATTTCACCGCACTCCATGACATCAGCCTCGAAATCTATGAAGGCGCGTTCATGTCGTTTGTCGGTCCGTCGGGATCTGGAAAAACGACCCTATTGAATTTGATGGGAGGGTTGGATCAACCCACTTCCGGCAAAATTCTCTTCAAAGACCGGCCTTTGAACCAAATGGACCGCGATGAATTGGCCGCCTTCCGGAGAGAGAATGTCGGTTTTATTTTTCAATCCTACAATCTGCTTCCGGTCTATACGGTTTACGAAAATGTATTGTTCCCGCTGTTACTGAACGATGCCAAAGAATCAGCCGTCCGGGAGAAAGTCAAATCCCTGGTCGATCTGGTCGGCCTGACTCCTGAAATCAATAAGCGGCCGACCGAGCTTTCCGGCGGCCAGTGTCAGCGTGTGGCTATTGCCCGCGCTTTGATCAAAGATCCTGCGCTAGTTCTGGCGGACGAACCCACCGCTAACCTCGATGCCGAGAACTCTTACCATATCTTGGAACTGATGTTGAAACTCAACCGCGATTTCAAGGCCGCTTTTGTGTTTTGCACGCATGACGAAAAGGTAACCAAATACGTTCGGCGGGAGGTGCGTTTGGATGACGGTTTTGTGCAATGGGATAAAACCAAGCAACCCGATGGCGAATTGAAATGATTTTTCAAATTGCACTTAAAAATTTTCTGAGACAGGGGATGCGGTCCTTTTTGAACGTGCTGGTTACCGCTCTTGCCATGGTGGCGGTGGTCTTCAATCTTTCGTTGTACAACGGATTCCAGGAGCAGGCGGTACGCAACATGGTGTCTACCGATGTCGCGGGAGGCCATTACCGGACGCCCGATTTCGATATTCTCGCTCCCATGGAATGGGAAGACCAGACCTTCCAAACTCGCGATGCCCTTTCTGGCCTGCCGTCATCCGATAAGGCCGAGGTGTTGGTTCTGCAGGGACAGATTTTTCCCAACCGCCGTTTGTTTCCGGTGCAACTGCGCGGTATGGACATGCAACAAACGCTACTGGACCTTCCTTTAAACAAGCTGGAGCAATGGCAAGCACCGGTGGACGATGTCATTCCCATTATTATTGGAAAGCAAATGGCCGGAAAATCTCATCTTCACATTGGAGACGGTGTGGTCCTGAGATGGCGGGACCGTTTCGGGGCGGTAGATGCGCTGGATGCCAAGGTGGTGGATGTGGTGCCTCTGATCAATCCCCGTATTGACGAAGGCGTGGTGTGGATGCGCCTCGATCATCTGCGCCAGATCACCCAGCGCGAAGGTGAAGTCACCTGGGTGGCGGTGAAAGAATTTCAGGGAACCATCGCCAGTACGGAGTTTCAAGAGCCGGAGATACTTCTCAAAGATATTCTCGAACTCATCCGGCAGGACCGGAAGTATGCGGTCATCATCTGGGCCATTCTGATTTTCCTCGCGGGCATCAGCGTCTTCAACACGCAATTCCTGAATATCTTCAAGCGCCAGCGGGAAATCGGCACGCTGATGGCCTTCGGCATGCCACCCAATCGTGTGGTCCGGTTGTTTACTGTGGAAGGAAGCCTGGCGGCATTTTCGGCAGTGATAGTGGCTTTAGTTCTGGGAACGATCATCTTCGCCTGGTTCCAGAGTGTGGGGCTGGATGTTTCGCATCTCGCGGAATCCCAAATCCCCATTCGTGAAAATATTTTTTTAAAAATTGAACCGGTTGAAGTGATCATCTCCATGCTGGTCATTGTCGTCATCATGATCCTGGTCGCCTGGGCCCCTGTCCGGAAAATCTCGAGAGTGAACCCCACCCAGGCGCTAAGAGGGAGGGCGATCACATGATCCGATGGCTCTTGAAAGGAATATGGCGTGACAAAACACGGTCTCTATTTCCTTTTCTGGTAATCACCGTGGGAGTGACCCTGTTGATTTATTTGCTGGGATTCATGGAGGGTGTCTTTGCCGGAATGATTGATATATCCGCTCATCTGGATACCGGCCACCTGCGATTTGTCAACAAACCGTTTTACGATGAGGAGCACCTGGTTCCCCTCGACCGGGCGCTGGCCGGACAAAAGGAGACTCTGCAATGGTTGCAGCAAAATGGCGACCCGCGGATTGAGTGGTCGCCTCGAATCCGATGGGGGGCCATCATGGATGTTCCCGATGAAAAGGGAGAAACGAAATCACAAACCCCCGTGGTGGGTATGGCCATTGATCTGTTGGACAAGAATTCTCCCGAGCGAGAACGGTTAGATTTGGAAAAATCCGTGATCGAAGGAGTGACCCCCTCCCGTGCCAAGGAAATGTTGGTGGGCTACAAACTGGCCGAGGCTTTAGGATTGAGTTTGGGAGACACGGTTACTTTACTAGGACAAAATTTTGATGGCGGGATGGCGACGGACAATTACCAGGTGGTCGGTTTTGTGCGGTTTGGTCTGGCGGCGATGGACAAGAAAATGGCTTTGATTGATCTGGCCGATGCCCAGCAAACGTTTTATATGGAGGATATGGTCACTGATTTCCTGGGGTTTTTGCCAATGAATGTTGGATATAAAAAATATGATCGGCTTAAACAGAATATAATGGATCATCTTCCAGCATTGAAGCAAAACCCGCCCAGGGAGTGGGCTTCGGATGATGAACCCCTGATCCTATCTGTCCTTGATCAAAGAAACCTGCGGGAGCTGTCCGTAAAATTTGAGTTGGTCGATGATGTCGTGATTGGAGTGTTCACCTTTTTGATGGTCCTGGTGCTCTGGAATGCGGGTCTTCTCAACGGGGTGCACCGCTACGGTGAAATGGGGTTACTGCTTGCTCTGGGAGAAACCCATAAAAAATTAATAGCGCTCATGACGCTGGAAGCCTTGATGATCGGTTTATTGGGTTCTGCCGCCGGTTGTCTTATTGGTGGGGGTCTGGTGTACTACCTGCAGGAAGTGGGCATCAGCACGCACGGGATTTTCGAGACATCGGGACTCATGATGAGTGACATCATTCGCGCCCGGGTCAGCCTGGATGCCTTCGTATTTGCGGTGATCCCAGGAGTTACCGCCAGCGTGTTGGGCAACCTGATCGCCAACCTCGCCATTTTTCAACGCTCGGAAGCCAACCTGTTCCGCGAACTGGAGGCCGGATGACAAAATTTTATTTTAACAGGATGATAGGCGGCTTACTATTCTTCGCCTCAGTCTGGAGTTTATTGTTGCCCGTCACGGGCCGGACGGAAGACGATCGGGCGCATCGACTATTGGTGGAAGTGGATAAAAACATATGGGCCACCACCAAGTATATCGACGGACGGTTGATCATCGACAACGGCAGACGCGTCAGAACGCTTTCGATGGAAAGCTGGATGGAAGGCGTGGTCAAGTCCTACAGTTATTACAAGGCGCCTGCGCGAGAGCGTGGAACCAAAATGCTGAAACTGGAAAAAAAGTTATGGATGTACACGCCTCATACCGATCGCAAAATCTTGATTGCCGGGCACCTGTTACGGCAATCGATGATGGGGAGTGATCTTTCCTATGAAGATATGATGGAGGATGAAAAAATCAGCGAAGCCTATGTCGGAACCATTGACGGTATGGAAGAGATGGAGGGTGTGAAAACATTGATGATGACGCTCAAGGCCAAACGAAAAACCAAAACTTACCAGACCCTTAAGGTCTGGATCGATCCGGTTAAGAATATCGTGCTCAAGGAAGAGGCGTATGCCAAAAGCGGGAAACTGCTCAAGCTCATTTACTTCAAGGAATACCGGAGTATCGGCAAACGCCTGTTTCCCCGGAAGATGATCTTTCGCGATATGCTCAAAGAAAACACCCAAACCACCTACATGTTCGATAAAATTCAGTTCGACATCGACATCCCCGCCAAATACTTTTCCCAGCGCGTTCTGAAGCGCTGAAGCCCCGGTTTTTAATGTGATAAATTTCTTCCAGGTATTTTTTTTGCCTTTATACTGAATGAAGGAATCAATCA
Organism: Nitrospinaceae bacterium; assembly: GCA_965237905.1. Lineage (GTDB taxonomy): Bacteria > Nitrospinota > Nitrospinia > Nitrospinales > Nitrospinaceae > SZUA-226. The sequence goes on from OZ250172.1 coordinate 3,023,083, forward strand.
CTCATTTCAGTGGTAAGGAGGCGCATGATGTTGAGAGCGTTTCAGTCAGTCAATAATGAGCAAGGTAAAACCGCGGTCATTTTTTTTGTGAGTATGGCCGTTCTCGCGTTTTTACTCCATCCCAAGACCAGTCCGTTTGCGGAGCATTATTACAATTTCAAAGCAGAGACCCAGTTAAAACAATTGTACGACAGCTGCAAACTGGTGTGGGCCGCTGGAGGAGAGGGCAACACATCGGCGGCGAATAAAGGCAAAAAAGGCTCTGCGACGGAATGCGATCTGGCAACGGCGGCTCTATCTCCTTATGATTTTCTGCATGACAAAAATGTTGTGATTGAAATCAAGGACGGTACCGAAGGCGGATTCTCCGCCACCGCAAAACATAAAGAGGGAACCCAGGCGGTGGAAATCAACGCGGAGGGCAAACAAGTCTCCTGATGAACTCAATTAATTTACGTTAAGGGGTATTTATGAAGATACGGATGAAATCTTTAGAAAATGAAAGCGGAAAAACCGCAGTGGTGATTATTATTATCGTGGTTGTGATCGCTTACCTGGCTTATCCGGGAACCAGCCCGTTTAAGGCGGATTATTACAATCTCAAGGCCGAAGGAAATTTGAAGGACTTGCACAGGGCGTGCAACCGTTATTGGGCCGATGGGTACGCGCAAAGACTGGTTTCCAAGGCGACCGGTATACAAAGAGTAGCCGGACCCTGCGAACTCGATGTGATTCGAAAAGATCCCTATAATTTTAAGATGTTAGAGGGGATGAAAATTGAGATTGTCGATGGCACTAAAACCGGTTTTCAAGCCACCGGCGAACACGCCGAAGGGGACAAGGAACTCAAGGTCAATGCCGAGGGCAAGATTAAATCCTGAAAACGGTATCATCCAATTTAAGTAATAACTTTTACCATAGACATCGTTATTTCTGGTTTTCGTACCCGACCTTGGCGAGGTATTTCAGAATGTGTTCCAGGTCGGCTTCGGTATTGCCGGAGGGGGTTTGCATCTCGATAGTTTTCAAACTCACCTCGTCTCCCCGCCGAATCAGATGATACGCCAGCGAAGCTGTTTCTGTCACCCGGTTTTCGAGTGTTTCCGGTCCGACCATGACATTGGTTTGGGGATCGATGATGTTGAGGAACAGCGTGTAGTTGTGAAGCCCGCCTTTGGAGAATTCCTTAACCCGCAAGGTTCCCGTTTTGGCGCTGGATTTCCAGTGAACCGCCGCCATGGGGTCGCCGGGCTGATATTCCCGGATCGAATACAAATCGTCCCCGGCAAGGCCTATGGTGCCTTCTCCCTCTTCGGAATATTCTGTTGGAGAGGGCAGGGCCACGTTTTTGATAACCGGAAAGATCAGGGTTCCCACGTCTATTTGCAGTGTTTTGGTTTTAACGAAAAAACCAAAAGGAAAACTGGTTTTCAACTGAACGGTTTTCAAAAGCACCGGCCCCCGCTTGAGACCCACAAACATCAGGCTCTTGTCCTCGGAAGACAGGGGAGGGACCTGATACGCATAAGCTGTTTGCTCGATGCGGTAACGTCCCATCGGGTCCAGTGGGAATTCCACATACAGGGAATAGGAGGGAATGGTTTTTTTGGAATTGGAAATCTTCAGGTACAACGGATAAGAATCATCCGGGTACACCGTTTTGGGCAGAGATACCTGAACGGATATCCCTTTCAGGGTCTGCTCGGACAATATTCCCGACACGACAATAAAACTGCAGCACATGGCGAGAACCAGATACAGCAAGTTGTTGCCGGTGTTGATGGCGCCAATGCCCACCGCGAACAACAGAAATATAAATCCACCCCCCTCGCGAGTGACCTGCAAAGTGCGATTGAAATAGGAGAGGGTGAAGATAGGTTTGTAATTGAGTTTCTTTTTCAAGGCGCCCCGGCCGGGTGAAGGTTGAAAAATTAAAACTAAACGGGGATTTCCATGCGCTCGACAATGTCATTGATAATGGCGGAGGTGTCGGATACGGCTCGCTTGTGAGTGCCGTGGCGCGATTCCGGGATGACGCGGTGACACAACACGGGCACGGCCAGTTGTTTGATGTCATCTGGGATACAGTAATCGCGGCCGTAGACCAGTGCGCGCGCCCGCGCCGCCTGTTGCAAAATGATGCCTCCCCGCGGGCTGACGCCCAACGCCAGATGCGATGATTCCCGGGTAGCGGTAACCATGTTCAAAATATAATCGGTTAGGACGGGTTCGATGGTGACGGCCTCGGCTTTGCGCTGGAGTTCCAGAATATCGTTTTTGTCCAGTACTGCCTTAATGTCTCGAATGTTTTGAATGGGAGAAGCCTGAGTCAGTAATTTACGCTCATCGTCGGGTTGGGGATAACCCATGGAGATGTACATCATGAAACGGTCGAGTTGCGATTCCGGTAGCGGATGCGCCCCGTGACTTTCAATCGGGTTCTGTGTGGCGATCACCATAAAGGGATCTTCCAGTTGATAGGTCTGGTTATCCACCGTCACCTGCTTTTCATTCATGGCTTCCAGCAGGGCGCTCTGGGTGCGTGGCGAGGAACGGTTGATTTCGTCTGCCAGTACCAGATGAGCGAAGATAGGTCCCTTGTTGAAATGGAAGGTGCCTTCTTTCTGATTGTAAATCGATACCCCGACAATATCCGAAGGCAGGATGTCGTTGGTGAACTGGATGCGCCGGAAATCGAGATTGACGGAATGCGCCAGGCAATAAGCCAATGAACTTTTACCGACACCCGGAACATCCTCAATAAGCAGATGGCCTTTCGCAATCAAAGCAATAATGGCCTGCTCGATGACCTCCGGTTTGCCGACGATGGCGGAGCCAATATTGTTTTTAAGCCGCTGGATGGCGTCTTGAGCTTGAGTCATGCTTTCAGGACCGCCAGGACTTTTTGCATATCATCGTACACCGCTTGCCGGTTTTCCTTGGTGTAGGCGCGGAGAAGGTAGGCCGGGTGATAAGTAAGCATCAGCTTCATTCCCTCGAACTCATGCCAGGTGCCGCGCTCCTTGGTGATGGGAACGGTCCGGCCCAGCAGGGTGCTGGCGGCGGGCTTGCCCAGGGCGACAATCACTTTGGGACGAATGGCTTTCAGTTGTTTGATGAGAAACGGTTTGCAGGCCTCCACTTCATCTTTTTCGGGGTCGCGGTTGCCCGGAGGGCGGCACTTAACGATATTGCAAATATAAGCATCCTTTTCCCGGTCGAGCAACATTCCCTTTTCGATGATTTCCGTCAGTTTCTTGCCGGCACGACCGACAAAGGGAAGTCCCTGTGCATCCTCGTCGGCTCCGGGGCCTTCACCGACAAATACCAGGTCGGCATTGGGATTGCCCGATCCGAATACGATGGTCTGCCGGGTCTCACATAATTTGCAACGCTGGCAGTCGCCCAATTCTTCGCGAACGGCGGCCAGCCGGGAGGAAGATTCGCCGTTACCCTGCGGTTCTGCGAGAGGTGATTTTGGGGTCATTTCGGATTCCAAAGGTTGGCTGTTGGGAAAAGTCCCGGAGGGGATGGCCATTACCGGCAATTCACTCAACTCGCTGTTCAGGGGAATATGGGTGTGTCCCGATTCCCGAAGAAACATCAGGTAGTTTTTCAACTGCTGCAGTAGAAGTGCGCGTTCTGTATCAGGTACCATGCCACCTAGAATAACAGATGATGTTGTTCCGTCAATCCCTTATAACTATTTGAAAATAAAGGATAAAATGTCAAACTATCCCGTATTCGGAGCATGGCTCCACAGTTGCTCTTAAAAGGGTTCAACGGACCCCAAGTATACCAATCCCGCGTGGAAACGGAAATGGGGAATTCCGTGGCGGTAAACGGGGAAGCCGTCATATTTTGATTTGTTTGGGTTTAGCGGTTCGTTTATAATCACTTCAAACAAATGGAGAAATAAGATGTCCGGTTTGAAAAGCGCTTGGGAAATCAGTATGGAAAAATCCGACAAACTGGTTCCTGAGGTGAAAAAACAAAAAAAACTGACCACCAAGCAGAAAGAACACATCGCCGAGATTCGCAAGGAATTCAAAGCCAAAATCGCGGATAAGGACGTCACCCTTCAGCACACGCTGAACCGCCTTGCCGAACGGACCCGGCCCGAGGATTTAGAAATAGAATCGGAAAAACTGAAGCAGGAATTTTCGGAAGAAAAAGAGCAGTTGGAAAAAGAGATGGAAACTCAAGTCGAGGCCATCCGCAAACCATCCCAATAATCCTTTCTTTTCATTTCTCTATTCTCAGCCCCCCACTTGGTTTAAATTTTTTTATAAATACAGATATTGATCTTTTGGATAATTGATTAGACCCATGAAGGAAACTGTTAAAAACCAAATCGCCAACGCGTTGACCCGGGCAAAAGAAAGCGGCGACCTGAGTTTGCCGGAGATGCCTGAAATCATCATCGAAGAGCCCAAGGATGAAAAGCTGGGGGATTTTGCGACGACTTTGGCGATGCAGTTGGCGCGTTCGGAAAAGAAGAACCCGAAGGCGATCGCCGAGACGATATGCCGTTTCCTGAAGGATGGGGCGGATTCCATCGAATCGGCCGAGGTGGCGGGGCCGGGTTTTATCAATATAAAGATGTCAGTAGACTTTTTCCAAAGCCGTTTGAAGGAGGCGATTCTTCAAGGCCGCGAGTTCGGCCAATCAGACGTCGGCCAAAAGAAAAAAGTTCTGCTGGAATTTGTCAGCGCCAATCCTACTGGTCCGCTCCATGTTGGGCATGGCCGTGGTGCCGCGGTTGGGCATGCGCTGTCCTGCCTCATGAAAAAGGCAGGCTTCGATGTTTCGACCGAGTATTACGTCAACGACGTCGGCAATCAGATGAACACGCTGGGCCGTTCGACCTGGCTGCGGTATCAGGAATTATTGAAGAAGAAAGTGGAATTTCCCGAAGACGGGTATCAAGGGGAGTACATCAAGGAGATTGCTCAGGCAGTGATTGATAACGACGGTTCCAGTCATTTCGATAAACAGGATGAAGACGCGCTGACCTTTTTCCGAAAATTTTCCAAGGACTCCATTCTTGAAGGCATACGCAACGATCTCAAAGAATTCCGGGTGGAATTTGACCGCTGGTTCAACGAATCGAGTTTGGATGACGACGATTCGGTCAACAAGGCGATCGATTGGCTGCGGGAAAAGGGCTTCGTCTATGAAAAAGACGGCGCCACCTGGGTCAAGACCTCCCAGTTCAAAGACGACGCCGACCGGGTGATTATCAAGCAGGGCGGCGAGAGAACTTATTTTTGCTCGGACATCGCGTATCACAAGAACAAGGTCGACCGGGGATATGATCTCATTCTGGATTTGTGGGGGGCGGATCATCACGGTTATGTGCCGCGCATGCAGTCGGTGCTCCAGGCCATGAATTACGACCAGGAAGTTTTCAAGGTTCTGCTGGTACAGTTTGTGTCCTTGAAACGCGGAGGCCAGAAGGTTTCGATGTCTACCCGGTCAGGTGAGTTTGAAACGCTGGCCAACGTGGTGGCGGAAGTGGGGGTCGATGCCACCCGGTTCTTTTTCCTGATGCGCAGTTCGGACAGTCATCTCGATTTCGATCTGGATTTGGCCAAGAAGGAGTCGCCGGAAAACCCCGTGTACTATATCCAGTACGCCCATGCCCGGATATGCAGTGTGTTCCGTACCGCCGGGGAGCAGGAGGTTCCCACGCCGGATTTGGCCTTCACTGACCTTTCCTTGCTGAAAGAAGAGGAAGAGTTTGCGCTGATCAAGAAGATTCTGGCCTACCCGGCCTGCATTGAAAAAAGCGCCCTGTCGCTGGAGATACACCGTATCGCCTTTTATCTGCAGGAACTGGTCTCCATTTTTCACAGCTATTACAAACAGCACCGCGTCGTGACCGAGAATCGGGAGCTGACAATGGCCCGTCTGTTGCTTTTGGATTGCCTGAGAAATGTGATCGCCAGCGGCCTGGGTATCCTTGGTGTCTCCTCTCCTGAGAAAATGTAAGGCATATCCGCCCTTTACCGGATTTTCCCGGCCCTCTTGACCCCTCAAAAAAAATCTTATAAACTATTGAAAAATTGTGTATAATTTCATTATCAATTTTTCTCTCTGTTGTTTCGAGAGGTCACATTTGATTTCAAGTCGGGTGAAGCCATGGGATTTCTGAAAAAAGTATTTTTATTGAGTCTGTTAAGTTTAGCAGGGTGGGGCCTCTATTCTGCCGGTCAGAACAACCTGTTCTCGTTTCTGAGCAGTGAGTCCGGGGAGCAGGTCCAGGTGGCCAAGAAGGACCGCGCGGTTAAACCCAAATCTTTTTTCAAAAAAGTGAAAGACGTGATGCCCGCTCCGGTTAAGAAATACGACTACACTTTTTTTGAAACCCTGGAAGACGTGGATCTGGAACGGTATGTCGATCTGGATGGCAAGGTCAAAGTCATGAAGAAAACCGTTCACTCCTGGGTGGATGAAGTGGGGAAAGTCATCCATGAGCCACGCATACTCCTGGCTTCATACAAGGAGCCGGATGAGGGGACAGAGGAACCCTCTTCTTCCTACGAGGATATCATCAATAAACTGGACGACCTGATGAAGGAGAAACCGAAGAAAAAAACGGCGTCTCCAACAGCTCCATCGAGTTCGGTCAAACGTGTGACTCCCCCCATCGCCCCGGCCGGTTCAGCCAAGCGGGCGGTCGCCCCGTCCAGGGTTTCAAGCAAACCCTACCTGGTTCAAGTCAGTTCTTTCCGCAAATTAAGCCATGCCCGCGCTTTAGAATCCAAACTTCAACAGCAAGGGTATTCCGCTTTTGTAATGAGCGTGGAAGTCTCTAAAACCAAAGGGGTCTGGTACCGGGTATTTCTCGGAAAATATCAGACCGAAGCGAACGCCCGCGCCGTCGCTCAAAAGGCGCAACAACTCCACAACCTGAAGGCCATCGTTCTGAAATCTTCCAAGTAACCTGTTTAAATTATAAAGAGAGTTATTCGATCGTAAGGGAAGGGTCAGAAGGGCTTCAAATCCCCGATGTAGCGTTCTGAATTATCGAAGTGTTGTAGAACTTCCACCGGATCGTCGATCCGGGGCCCGCCGTAAAAATTTTCGTTGCTGTCATACCAGGTGTTGAACCGGTACCCCTCGGTGTCGTCGTGGTAGAGTTTCCGCCGCGCGTCCTCCCCCTTGAAGGTAAAATCCAACTGCGCAGTTTTTCCGGCTTCAATGGTGACGGTCCCTGTTTGTATGGGTACGAAAGGGTGCCAGGCAGTCACTTCGTAGGTGCCGGGCGGGATGTTTTCGATATTGAAGTTTCCTTCGGCGTCGCTGATCACAAAGTAGGGGTTGTCGACGATATAGCCCCGGGTCTGGAGGAAAGGATGCAGGTTGCATTTCAGAATGAACTCTGGCGCGCCGGGTTTGATGAAAGCGGAACGGACCTGCGAATTGACCGGTAATACGCTTTTGTTGCTGGTCTGGTTCCGGTGCGCTCCGTAGATTTCATAGGTGGCGATTTCGTGTTTGATGGGATCCGTATTTTCAATCAGGATATCCTCCCCGTTCTTGATGCCGATCACGTATTTGTTCACGTGACACAGTTTGAGATGCAGGGTTTGCATTTTGCGCGGGAAGGGTTTTCCTTTTTCGATCCCCTGGATGGCAATGATTGCGTCCTGGAGTCCGCCTTTCTTAGAGACGGTAAAATCGTACAAAATCCGGTGGCCCTTGCCGTCCGACATGCGCGAGCAGAATTCGATATTGGGTGCGTGGATTAAATGGAACGCTCGCGCCTTGGGCACCAGGCCAGCCAGATTGACGCGACCCGCCAGTGTTCCTCCCTGATCGACCGATGTGATTTTGTAATCGAGCGGAATCTGGTCATGGAGTTGCTTTGCCAGCTTGTAATTTCTCTTGTACAGTTTATCGACCTGTTTCCGCGCCTTTTCGTCCCGGCCCAACTGATGGTAAATCAGTCCCAGATCGTAATCCGCATGGACCATGCGTGAATCTTTTTGGAGAGCCATTTCGATTTCCTGAGCGGCGTCTTCCAGAAAGTTGAGTTTGGCGAGAGACAGGCCGCGGAAATACCGGAAGTTGGCATTGTCATAACCCATCTCCAGCGCTTTCTGGAAGGCGAGGAGGGCCTCCTTGTGGCGGTTGACCCGGCTGAGGGCCACTCCCAGATTGGCCTGCGCTATGGAATTGTCGGGTTTTTCCTGCAAGGCCTTTTCGAATTCGAGAATGGCTCCATTCCAATCTCCCTTTTGGCTTAAAACTTTGGCCTTGTGGAGAGCCTCTTCGGATGTCCCGGCCAAGGAGAGTGCAGTGGCGCTTATCGCAAACCATACAGCCCAAAAAACAAGGGCCAAGGTACCGCATTGGGTTTTCCTATAAGAAATGCGCATACAATTTAAATTCCCTGTTGAACGATGAGGTCAATCTATCAAGTAGGACCAGACCCGTCAAGGACCTTTAAAATACTGACGAGCAACCCTTTTTATTACCCAATGACCCAAAAATTCGAGTAACCTATAATACATCGAATCACTCTCTCTATAGATACGCTGGATGGACTATTTATTTCAATCCCTGGCGTTTTAAGCTTCATTCTTTAAACCCTAAGGCGGGGTTAGCCTCGACCGAATGGGAGTTCTTATGGCTGGTTTCGACTATAATTTTGATCCCCATCCCTGGGCTCGCGGACCGATTGCGCAGACCATTACCGGTTCCCAGTTCACGGGCAATCCCCAACTTCCACACAGGGTCCAGCATCGGATTCGGCTGGACGAAAAGAATTTGCTGTTGATGTATGAATTAAAAGCGGCAGAGGAATCCGCTCCCGTCGTGCTCATCGGTCATGGCATGGGCGGGTGCAGTGAATCCGGTTATATGCGTCGAATCGCCGCCAAGCTCTTCCAGGAAGGTTTTAGCGTTTTTATGATGAATCAACGGGGCAGTGGCCACGGCATCGGGTTGTGCGACCGGCTCTGGAACGGCGGCTCGAGTGAGGATTTGGCGCGGATGATTCAATTTATTGTGGATATGTATTCCGACCGGAAACTTCTTTTGATAGGGTTTTCCCTGACCGGCAATATTCTTCTGAAATACCTGGGCGAGGGCAGGCAAATCCCCTCTAATGTCCATTCCGCTCTGGCGGTGAACCCTCCCATCGATCTTAAAGTAGCCAGCGAGAAAATATCGGAAGGGCCTTGGTCCAACGCCTTCAACAAATATTACCTCTCCTTGATGAACCGGCAGGTGGAGGCCATGGTGGAATGCCATCCGGATGCTTTTCGGCCCGCTGTTGCGCCCAAAACGATCTGGGAGTTTGATGTGGAGTATACCGCCCCCGCTTTCGATTATCCCCGAGTGGGAGCCTATTATGAGGAATGCAGTTCAAAACAATTTTTGGAGCACATTACTATCCCCACCACGATTCTCTGTTCTCAGGATGATCCCTTTGTACCCTCGGAAATCTTTCAGAGTGCGCGGATGAGCCAGCAGATAGATTTCATGAATCCGGAGTTCGGCGGTCATATGGGCTATATCTCCCGTTCCCGGAACGATTTGGGAGATCGTCGCTGGATGGATTTTATTTGTGTCCAATGGGCGAAAACCCTTTATCCTAAATAGATAGTCTTAAAGCCCCAAATACCTGTCCACTATTCTTGAGAGTCAATTCTATGTTGGCAATGACCGACACCTACAAGCTTTTCCGGGTCCGATGGTTGTTTTTGAAAAATCATTTTGTTCATCCCGCCACTGACAAGTGGAGCCGATGGGTATTGATCGGAATCCTCGGGAGTCTTTTCTTCGCTGCCAATTATGCTTTCTTTTACCGGATGATCCGGTATCTGGATGAACTGCCCTTTAGGGTCGGAGAGGAACTGATCTTTCAACTGCTGAACGTGATATTTCTCACTCTGTTCGTAATGGTTTTGTTCTCCGCCATCATCGCTTCGTTGTCCATTTACTATATTTCTTCAGATCTGGATTTCCTGCACTCACAGCCGGTAAGCAAAGATTCTATTGTTCGCGTGCGTTTCGTTCAAACCCTCATCAACGCGTCCTGGGTGGTGCTGATTTTTGCCTTCCCCATTTTTCTGGCCTATGGATATTACTTTGATGTGAATTTGGGATACTACTTTTATCTTCTGGCAAGCCTGCCGCCTTTTGTGGTGATCCCCACTCTGTTAGGCATTATCGGAATTATGGTATTGATGTGGTTTTTCCCTACGGACAAAGCCTATCAGATCTTGTCCTTCATGGGATTGTTCTTTCTGGCATGGATGATTATCTTTTTCCGTTTTTTATCGCCGGAAAAGTTTTTTGACAAGAAAGTTTCCGACGAAGCGATCATTGCTTTTGTGGAAAGCCTCAAAATGCCGGAATTCGGGTTTCACCCCAGCAGTTGGATGACGATTGGAGTGTCCAGCTGGTCCGAGCAACAAACGGGCACCGCTTTGTGGCAATTGTTCTACCTGTATGCGGCCGCTGTGGTTTTGAGTGGAGTTTTCTGGTGGATCAGCCGGAAAATCTATTTTGCAAGTTGGCGCTCCTATCAAGAGGTCAAAAGCGCTCCACGAGATAAAGTCCAAAAGGGAGGGCCCAAAAAATCATTTTGGTTGAGTGTTTTGCCTTTCTCGTCCGGACAAAAGGGATTACTCCAAAAAGATCTCATTGTCTTCTCGCGGGATCCATCCTATTGGTCACAGTTGTTTATTCTGGCGGCGTTGGTGGCGGTTTATATTTTGAATATCGTCAACCTGCCACTGGAAAATATCGTTTTGAAAAATGTGGTTTCCATTTTGAATGTGGGGATGATTGGTTTTGTTCTTTCGGCCCTTGCGTCCCGGTTTGTATTCTCCACCACCAGCCTGGAAGGGAATAAGATGTGGACCGTCTACACCTCGCCGTTAAAAATGGAAAGCTTTCTGATCGGTAAATTTTTAATGTACTTTCCCCCACTCTTGCTCATTGGAGAATTTCTGGTGATTGTTTCCAACATTCTGCTTCAGGTCGATGCCTATGTCATGCGGATTTCCATCCTGGGGATTCTGTTTATAACCGTCGGTGTGGTGGGAATGGCAGTCGGTATGGGAGCCATGTATCCCAAATTTGATTATGAAAACATTTCGGAAATATCCGGCGGAACCGGCGCCATTCTGTTCGTTATCTCCAGCCTGATTTATGTGGGAGTGGTCATTGTTTTAGGGGCCCGTCCCATGTACGTCCACTTTAAGCAGATCTATGTGGGCGGAGTGGCCGATTTCGAGGTCATCGGTTTTTATATCCTCATCATTGCGCTTTCATTTTATGTAGCGATTGTGCCCATGCGCCGGGGAATCCACGCTCTTAAGGTAAGGGATTTTTAGAAGTCTTGGGAATTTCGCCATTCTTTGATATAAAAAAGAGATGATGGAGTTATTCCCGGAATATGAAAAACCAACCGATGGGCCCCCGCCTCCCCTGGCCGACCGCATGCGGCCTGAATCCTGGGAAGACCTGCTCGGCCATGAACACCTGATTGGCGAAAAAAGCCCGCTCCGCCGGTTGATCGAAAAGGATGCCGGACTGTCTTTTATTTTATGGGGACCGCCGGGAGCCGGCAAAACCACCATCGCCCGCATCGTGGCCCGCATCACCCAAAGCGAGTTTCATGAAATCAGTGCCGTGAATGCCGGTGTCGCGGACATCCGGAAAATCATCGAACGTGCCAAAGGCAGTTGGGCGCAATCCAAACGCCGCACGGTTCTGTTCATCGACGAAATTCACCGCTTCAACAAGTCCCAGCAGGACGCCGTTCTGCCTTATGTCGAGAACGGAACCATCCGCCTGATCGGTTCCACCACCGAAAATCCTTCGTTTGAAGTCATCCCCGCATTGCGTTCCCGGTGCCAGGTGTTCCGTTTGGGATACCTCACCGCCGATCAAATTCGCCACATCATTGAACGGGCTTTACAGGACGAAGTTCGCGGCTTGGGGGGTATCCCGGTTACTTTTGATGAGGCGGCGGTGGATTTGATCATCAGCCATGCCAATGGCGATGCGCGCCGTGCGTTGAATGTGTTGGAAGCCGCGGTGATGTATCAGAAGGAACGCAATGCAGAACTACCCCCGCCGGTGTCGGCGGCGCCGGTGGGACAGTCGGTGATTGAGGGCATCATCCAACGGACGGCCGTTTTGTACGACAAGGATGGGACCGAGCATTACGATCACGCGTCCGCTTTTCAGAAAAGTATGCGGGGGTCGGATGCCGACGCCGCCGTTTACTGGCTGGCCAAGATGATCGCCGGCGGCGAAGACCCAAGATTCATCGCCCGCCGCCTGGTCGTCACGGCGGCAGAGGATGTGGGGCTGGCCGATCCCATGGCACTGGTGCTCGCCAATGCGGCCTTCGATGTGGTGGAACGTATCGGCTTGCCCGAAGCGAGAATCCCACTGGCGCAGGCGGTCATCTATGTCGCGCGGGCGCCGAAAGACAATACCGCCATCAAAGCCATCGACTCGGCTTTGAGCGACGTTGAGAAAAAAGGCCAGTCGTTTCCCGTCCCTAACCACCTCAGGGATGCCCATTATAAAGACGCCAAAAAATACGGCTACGGCACCGACTACAAATATCCCCATAATTATCCCGGTCACACAGTGGAACAGGAATACCTTCCCGCCGAACTGAAAGGCAAAAAATATGTGCCCCGTGACGATAAATAATTGATAGTGACCGGAAACGCCTTTTGCCAGTCGCACCTCGGAGCTTAACCATCTGATTTGAGCTGATCATTCGCAAGCCTCCGAGCTGAATCAATCTGCTCTTCTGTCATGTGGGCTTCGAGTCTTGGGATAGCGCCAGCAGCCTGCAAAAAGCCCTGAGCATTCGCAAGGACAAGCCACATATACGCCTCAACAATCCTACTCTCTTGTTCTTCCAACGGGCGGTTATCTTGACCAGCCATGAAGTCACCCGCCAGAATAGCGCAGAGAGCATATCGAGCTTGATCTATTCCCTGCTCTGCGGCCTTTCTATACCATTCTTCTGCGGCTTGATCGTCTGGTGCTACCAAACCGCTACCTGTCTCGTAACATACCCCGAGATTATATTGTGCAACCGCGTTGCCGCGCTTTGCTGCCTCACTAAAAATCTTAAGTGCGGTGGAAAGGTTTCCATCGTCAAAGGCAACAAATGCTTCTTCCAATCCGTGTTCCTCTATCAGATTATTTCTTACCACATGGTATGGATTCGTGAGCGAGCCAAATATTTGGGCCAGCCAGTAGGTAAATTTTCTGCGGAGTTTTAGAAACATAGATTTCTGCCTTAAAAAATAAAGGGCTGATTTATCTTTTTTCGTAACATCACGAGATAAAATATAAATGGTTAGCCTAAACCATACCAAAGAATTGACATTTTCGGCAAGCTGAAATAGAGTGAGTCTATCCAAATATCCATAATAGGAGGGCTTACCGTGAAAAGGTTAATCCGTGTTCTTGCTGTTCCGCTTTTGCGCAAGCAACATTATCAACAGATTGATAAAGTGAAGGGAGAAAGCAAATGGCTGATGACCAGATACTAAGCCAAGAAATAATTGTAAAATCAAATTTGGGTCAGGTACTGAAGATTTGGTGGTGGTTGACTTGGAGACTGTTTTTAACTTTATTGGCTATTGTGTTTGTAATGTCATTTATTGGAACGACGTTGTTTCGTTTGTACCAACTTGATTACCAAAATGCCATCAGCACTTATGGTGGAGGTTTGTTGTTTCACCTAAGTGCCTTCTATTTTGTAAGGCAATTATTTACTCGTGGAAAGTTTAAAGATTTCTCAATTGTATTGGTAGCGACCAAGCGCAAGCCTGAAGAATTGATCTAGAATGTTTATAGAGTCTTCAAGACCATGAATTATGACCCTTTTCATTCCCCTACAGATGCTTAAAATGCTTCTGGAACATGACGCTGATTCAGCTGCAACTTAAGTCCCACCGTAAATAAAAGTATTACTCCAAAAGATGGAAGATAATTGATACAATTCCCCGTTTCGGAACCTTCCAAGTTAAAGAAAATTGAAAATGGCGCAGAGAACACAATTTACGGACGTTGAATCCATTTTTGAGGGCCGCCTGCGGGAAACCCAGCATTGACAAGTGACAATTTACGCTTTACAACTGAAGAATGATAACGGGTTTTAAGGATCGAAGGCTTAAACGTTTCTACGAAACAGGAGCGCGGGGGAAAATACAGCCCAAGCTTCTCGACCGCGTAGAATTTATCCTTTCTCTTTTAGATGTAGCAGAAACTCTGGAGGATATAAATGTTCATAGCCTTCATTTGCACCCGCTCAAAGGAGATAAAAAAGGAATTTGGAGCGTAACAGTCAGAGCCAATTGGCGGATACTATTCCGCTTTGAAAATGGAAAAGCTTCTGACGTTGAAATGACCGACTATCATTAAGAGGAATTAAGTAAGGAGTTATTACAATGCCTATGAAAAAACCACAGCACCCAGGAAAAGCAATCCGCATTTCTTGTTTGGAGCCAAATAATCTAACGGTTACAGAAGGGGCTAAGATTTTGGGCGTGACCCGCCAGAACTTGAATAATATCGTCAACGGGAAAAGTGCTGTTTCTCCAGAAATGGCCATTCGGGTTGCGAAGGCTTTTGGCGGAACCCCAGACGCATGGTACAGAATGCAATCCGCTTATGCCATTGCCCAGGCCAAGAAAAAAGCTGGAAAAATAAAAGTTAAAACCTATAAATCCGAAAATATGCAGGTTGGAGTTTGAAAGTTATTGACTTGACGGTATATGTTCGCTCTATCCGCACACCCATTCAAGTTAAAGAAAATTGAACATGGCGCAGAGAACACAATTCACGGACGTTGAATCTATTTTTGAGGGCCGTCTGCGCGGCAATCAGGCCATGTTGAGCGGCCTCGGGCTGACTCCGGAAGAAGCCCGGCTCCTGTGGCAGGCTCCGCGACTACAAGAGGTGAGCTGGCTGGATCTGGATGACAATTGTCTGGGCGATGCGGGACTCGGGGAATTGACGGAGTGCGAACATCTGGAGAATATTCAATATCTCAACCTCAATAAAAATGGAGTGACCGATGCGGGCCTCCAAAAACTCGCGCAGTCGAAGTGCCTGCCCAAACTGAAACGCCTGCACCTGAAACACAACCCCATCGAAGGACCCGGCGTTATCGCTTTGTTCGAATCGCAAACGCTGGACGGTCTCACCACGTTTCAGGTCAACGAGGGATGGACCTGCAAAAAGCGCGAGGGTTGGCGTTACAATCCCCAGCTCCGCTCCGCGAGGTCCGATTATGGACGGGGCGAATAAAGCCCCCTCTTTTTAAAGAGGGCGGGGGGTGATTTAGCTCCCCTTACAGAGGGGAGGACCAGCGTGACGCTGGACCCAAACTGGGCAAGGCCCGGATCTAATTTTCTCCTCTCCCCTCACAGGAAGCACCTACGGGGTGACGGGCAGGGTGAGGGGCGGTTTTGA
This sequence comes from Nitrospinaceae bacterium, assembly GCA_965237905.1. Classification (GTDB taxonomy): domain Bacteria; phylum Nitrospinota; class Nitrospinia; order Nitrospinales; family Nitrospinaceae; genus SZUA-226. The sequence goes on from OZ250172.1 coordinate 3,038,560, forward strand.
ATAGGGTCTACAAATGAAGTATTTTATAATTCCCCCTCACCTTAATCCTCTCCCCCTGGGGAGAGGAGATATCAAGCGCGTCATCCTGATGCTTGAATCGCTGACTTATGCAAAGCTCTCCTTGGTAAGAAGGAACTCCTGATTTATGACTTCTCCTCAATCCACCGAACAAATCCATATTCATATTTCCGGCTCGGACCGGCCCGGTATCCTCGCTGAAGCCCTGGAAGCGATTGTGCGCCACGAATGCCTGGTGGTCGATATCAAGCAGTTCGTTTTTAATGGGATGCTGAACCTGTCCATTTTGCTGGAGAGTAAAAACTCGCAGGCTTTGGCGGATCTCCGGGGTTCCCTGAATACTTATGGGGCGCAGACTGGCATGAAAGTCGTTGCGCATCCCTGGGATTCCGAGCATCGTCCCGAAGCGCCTTACAAACACCGTTTGGTCGTCACCATCCTGGGGCAAACGCTCGGTCCCGTTCTATTGCAGGAACTCACCCGCACCCTGGCGGACCTGGATATCAATATTGTGCGCATCGAGCAGTTGGATTACGGGGATCATCACGTGCTGGAAATTGTGATCGGAGCCCGGCAGGTGATGACCAATGTCGATATTCTGACCGCCCTCCTGCACTTCAAGGAGCATTTCGATGTGGATATTGCCGTACAGGAGGACACGTTGTTCCGCCGCAACAAGCGGTTGATCGTGTTGGACGCCGATATGACCTTCCTGCAATGCGAAGTGATCGATGAGATGGGCAAACTGGCGGGGGTGGGGGAGCAGTTGGCGGGCATTACTGAAAAGGTCGTGCATGGCGACATCGACTTCACCATCGCTCTCAAACAACGGGTAGCACTGTTGAAGGGGCTGGCGGTTTCTCAACTCGAACAACTTTACGAGAACCTGCCGCTGACTCCTGGCGCGGAGGAGTTGGTTCGCATTCTGCAACACCTGAATTACAAAATCGCCATCGTCAGCGGCGGGTTTGAGTTCTTCATTTCTAAGCTTGTGGAAAAGTACCAGCTGGATTACGGTTTTGCCAACCAGTTGCAGATTCAGGAGGGCAAAGTCACCGGTGAGGTGGAAGGAGAAATCATCGACGCGCAGTCCAAGGAAAAGATTCTTGTCTCCCTGGCCGAACGGGAAGGGTTTTCCCTGCAACAGGTCGTGGCCGTGGGGGATGGCGCCAACGACATCCACATGCTGGCCAGGGCCGGACTGGGGATCGCCTTCAACGCCAAACCCATTGTCCAGCAACACGCCCAGGCTTCTATCAGTATCTACAATCTCGAATTAATTCTTTATTTTTTAGGTATTTCAGGTAAAGAACTTAATGAGTTACGTAAGGCTATGGAGAAGCCGGGCTCGTAACAGTTTCCCGTTTCAGCTCCCATCCCCAGCGGCAATTTTCTCGTCAAATACCTCATTACATGCGATCATTTTAGGGTACCCATCTGACTCTAAAAAAAGGATTTCCTAATGAAAAGCTCCACCAAGACCAAACTTAACTTGCTTGCTACCTTGTCGTTGACCGTGTGGGTTTTGCTTATGGCGATGCCAGCCGCTGCCGGGTCGCTTGAGGATGCTGCCCAAGCCTACCAGTCCGGAGATTACAAAAAAGCGTTTAAACTTTTCCAACCACTTGCCCGGAAGGGCAATGCGGTTGCCCAATATAACTTGGGAGCCATGTATGACAAGGGTCAGGGAATTGCCCAGAATTATACAGAGGCAATCAAGTGGTATCGCAAAGCCGCCGACCAAGGTGATATTGAGGCTCAATACAACATGGGTGGGATGTATCAAGTGGGTGTAGGGATCGAGAAGGATTTTAAAGAAGCGATCAAGTGGTACCGTAAAGCTGCGGATCAGGGTTTGGCTGAGGCCCAATACAATGTGGGATTTATGTATTACCAGGGCCAGGGGGTCTCCCGGGATTACGTCACCGCCGCAAAGTGGTACGGCAAGGCCGCCGATCAGGGTTTGGTCCAAGCTCAATTTAATGTGGGATTGATGTATGACCAGGGCCAGGGGGTTTCCAAGGACCTTGTGCAGGCTTACCAATGGTTCAGTCTTGCCGCTTCCCGTATGCCGTCAGGACCCTCTCGGGATAAGGTTAACAATTATCTGAATACCCTCCGCAAAAAAATGGCTCCCGCCCAGGTGGGCCAAGCTGAGAAACTCGTTAGGGAGTGGAAACCCAACCGTGGGCATTAAAAGAAAGAAACAGATATTCCGACCGATGCGATCCAGTCTTTTTTCGCTGTGGATAGTCTTGTTCGTTCTGGGACTGGCGGTGCCGGCCGTTGCCGATTCATTTGACGATGCTTCCGAGGTCTACCGATCCGGCAATTACAAAAAAGCATTTGAGCTTTTCAAGGCTCTTGCCGATCAAGGTTCAGCGAAAGCCCAATATAACTTGGGGGTTTTTTATGAAGAAGGGAAAGTGGTTCCCAGGGATTACGCCAAGGCAGTGCAGTGGTACCGCAAGGCCGCCGACCAGGGTTATGCCCCGGCCCAACTCAACCTGGGGCTTATGTATGACCAGGGCCAGGGTGTTTCTCAGGATTACACCACTGCCGTAAAGTGGTATCGTAAGGCCGCCGATCAGGGTTATCCTCAGGCCCAATACAGTCTGGCTGCAATGTATCAATCGGGTGACGGGGTTGCGAAGGATTTCAAAAAAACACTTGAGTGGTACCACAAAGCCGCCGACCAGGGTTATGCCGAGGCTCAATACAACCTGGGGCTTCTGTATGCACAAGGCGAGGTAATTCGTCAGGATGTTTTCCTGGCTTACAAATGGCTGAGCCTTTCAGTTACTGGATTGCCCCCCGGGAGTGTTCAGGATGAAACCAAAAAGCTGTTGGAAGTATTCAGAGAAGTTCTCCCCCCTACCGATTTGGCCCAGGCCGAAAACCTTGTCAGGGAATGGAATGCACAACATAAAAAGAAGTGAAAAGTTGAGGGTATTTCAGGAAAAGAACTTAAAGAGTTACGTAAAGCTATAGAACGACCGGGCTCGAAAAGATTTCCCGCTTCAGTTCCCATCCGCGGCGGGTGATTTCCTGGTCGAACATTTTTCCTCTCAGCGCCAACTCTACCGGAACGGCGCCCTTGGGAAGTTTATCCTGAGCCGCAATGATGGCGATGATGGATGCGTGCCAGCCGGTGATTTGTTCCATGGCGGTGAACCCGGTTTTTATATCGTAGGTCTCCAAAAAGTCGAGCGTGCAGGATGCGTGTGATCCGTTGAGTCGGCCGGTGGCCTGGGTACGGATGATGCAGACATCATAGACCGGTGGTTCTGGTGTGATTTTTGGGGCCAGCATGGCATTGAGCATTTCTCGCGGTATAAAAGACGTCCCATTAATCTTTGTTTCCTCCAGATCAAACAGCCCCAGACTCTGGAAAGCTTTGAACTGATCCCAGTGGCCCGGGTAGCGCAGGGTTTTGTTTTCCAATCGGCGGAGTTTACCCTGGAAAGTCCACGGCGCGGTGGAAAGGCCGCCGGAAGTCACTGCCGCTTCCATCAGGCCCAACGGCTGGGGGAAATCGAGCGATTCCAATTCCGTCAGGCAGGGAACCTGGACTGGTTGTCCGCCCCGGATAAACCAGGCGTCATCACAATATTCGTTGATGAGCCCGTTGACGTTAAAAGTGAGATGGTAGTTCCAGGGAGGTTTTGGGCTTTGCGGCAGACCGCCGTCCCAGATATACACATCTTCCGGCTCATCCAGATAATCCATGGCACGGATACCCATGTTGATGTTGAGACCGGGTCCCATGCCGCAATCCGGGGTGATGGTGATGCCAGCCGCCTTCGCCTTATCCCCCAAAGCCAGTTGTTGGCGAACGGTTTCGGTGTGTCCGCCTAAATCGCAAATATTGGAATGCGCTTCGATAGCCGCTTCGGTAATCTTTAGATTGAACTTATAGGGGACGGCGCTGATTGTGGAATGAACGCCCCTGAGAGCGGTAACGAGAGCGGAGCGGTTGCTTACATCCAGGGCTTGGCCTTTGACGATTTGAGTCTGGAGGAGTTTGTTGACCTTCTCCGCACCTCGCATCGCAGCTTCGGCGTCGAGATCGAACAAACGGATCTCATTTGCGTCCCCAAGGCGTGCCAGATCGTATGCGGCGGCGACGCCCTGTCTTCCTGCACCTAAAACAGCATATTTTAAGCTCATAGTTAATCAGGTTAAAGTATTGCAGGGGGGGAGTAAAGGACTTCCCGGCAAGGCAATTATTTAGTTGCTAAAAATCAAAGCATTTACTAATGTTTTTTATCAGGAGTACAATGTAAATGTTATGGATAACAAGATAAGTTCAATTGCATGAATTTTCCATACAAAGCGGTGTTGTTTGACTGGGCCTATACTCTGGTCGACCTGGTTAATGAAGAAGACCGGACGGCCTTGAGGCGGGTGTACGATCATTTGAAGGAGACAGGATTCGCGCTTCCCGGTTTTCAACAATGGTATGATACATACCATCGCCTGTTCTTCGGAATGATCGAGGTTTCCCGACCCACCCACCGGGAAGCCCGATTTGATCATGTGCTCAACTTTCTCTTGATCCAAAACAATATTCATCTGAATGGGAAAGTCCTCTTCGAGGATTTGCTGAAAATTTATTACGATGAAATTTATTCCCACCGAAAAGTTTATCCGGAAATGATTGAGACTCTCGTCGCGTTACAGAAAGCCGGGGTACGCATGGGAATTGTCTCCAATACCACCAACCCCGGCTTCATGAAAGATTATGAGCAGTCGCTGCTGAAGCTGGATCCTTATTTTGAGTTTTCCATTTATTCCTCCGAAGTGCCTTACCGCAAACCGCATCCTTCTATTTTTCAACTGGCCCTGGCACGATTGAATTTGGATCCGTCGGAAGTTTTATTTGTCGGAGATAATTTGAGTGCGGATATTGTCGGCGCTCAAAGTGTGGGCATGCCCACCGTCTGGTTGAATCGGAACGGGAAGGTTTTGCCCCCGGATGTGATTCTCGATTACGAAATTAAAACCGCGACAGAACTTTTAACACTTCCTACCAAATCCTGACCCGCCATGCACCGCTTCTTTGTCCCTCCAGAAGGATTTTCTAAGAAGACAGTGACTATTAAGGGATCCGACGTGAATCACATTCGCACGGTTCTCAGAATGAAACCGGGTGACCGGATTGAAGTCATGGACCACCAGGGATTTCAATACGAGATTGTTTTAGCGGAAGTGGAACGGGATCATGTCCGAGGCGAAATTCTATCCAAGATTGCCATGCAGACCGAATCCCCCGTCAACATTCGGATGGGACAAGCCCTGATCAAAGGCAATGCATTTGACCTCCTGGTGAGAAAAGCGACTGAATTGGGGGTTCACTCCATCGTTGCGCTCAGGACCCAGCGTTGCGTGGCCCGTCTGACGAAAGAGTCCGGGCCGTACCGGACTCAACGCTGGCAACGCATCGCCGAAGAGGCTTCCAAGCAATGCGGACGGTCGCCGGTGCCCGAAGTCCATTCTACGGTGTTGTCGGTTGAGGAATTTTGTGAGCAATCGTCCGACTGCGACTTGAAACTGGTTTTCTGGGAAGGCGAACAAAAAAACCACTTGCAGGATATTACTGCGCCGGACTCCGTTGCTTCCATCGCTTTTCTGGCCGGACCGGAAGGAGGCTGGACGGCAGAGGAGATCAGTTTTCTCATTCAACAGGGGTTTCAAACGGTGACACTGGGTCCCCGGCTTTTGAAAGCCGATTCCGCATCCCTGGTCATCCTGTCCCTGCTCCAGCACCGCTGGGGCGATTTGTAGTTTTATTTGTATATTGGAGGTAGGCTATAAAAAATAAAAATTGAGAGAAACATGAGTATAGTAATTAAGAGTCGGATAAGTTTTGATGACGTTGAATATTTTTCAATTCCCCTGGTTTTTTTCTCAACCATAATCGATAGAAATGAAAAGACCAAAACGATAATCAACATTCCTGCAATGCGATACCATTCTAGCAATGCCACCAGCTCTTGAGCCACTAATACGCCTACACCAAGAAATAAAGCCAAGCCCAGATAGCTTATTGCCTTCCCAACAGATTTTAATTTTTTGTTTCTTTTTTCTGAGTTCTTCTTAAGCTCTTCAAAAGTATCTTTGCTGGGATTTTCCATAATTTTCCCCTTTTTGATCATATTGTCCGGCCTTCGTCTGTCATAGGACTTGTTTTTATTATAGCGTGCGAGAGGTCACTTTGGGCGAGGAAGTTTCCGGTAAAGAATTCGTTCCGGGCCTTGCCCGGTTGGAGGATTGATGGTACATTGCTCCCAGTACCGTTTTTAGTACCCCGTCCGGAACCCACCTATGACCTATCAACTCAAACTCGACATTTTTGAAGGACCGCTGGATTTGCTTCTGCATCTGATCAAGGAGCAGAAGATGGAGATTCACGACATCTCTGTGTCGGAAATTTCCCGGCAGTATTTAAAGTATATGGAATTGATGACTGACTTGAACCTGGAAGTCGCCGGCGAATACCTGGTGATGGCCGCCGAACTCACCCGGCTCAAGTCGAAAATGCTCCTGCCTTCTCACGGTGACAACGAAGACGACGAAGAGGGCACCGACCCCAGGGCGGAGTTGGCCCGAAGGCTTATGGAATACCAGCGATACAAAGGCGCCGCCGGGGACCTCCGTCAACTGGAGTATGACCGGCAACAACTGTTCTCCCGGGGAAGCGAAATTCAAATTGAGGAGGGGGAAGAGGAGATCGTCGTCGACGCGACGGTGTTCGATTTGTTCAGTGCCTTTAAAGAGGTCCTGAGCCGAAGGACGTTTAAAGAAGATATCGAAATCAAAATCACCACGCTTTCTGTTTCGGAGCGCGTCAACCGTGTGTTGGATACCCTGAACGAGCATGAAAGCGTCACGTTTGAATCACTGTTTGCCGAGAACGAGTCCAAGCTGGAAGTCATTGTGACTTTTCTAGCCCTCCTGGAGTTGATGCGCATGGCGCTCATCCGTGTGCAACAGGGGAATCAATTCGAGACCATCCGTGTCTACCGCACCGCCGACCGGGAGACGCAGGAAGAAGCTCTCAAAGATTACATCGAATCGGAAGTAGATCCCGAACTGAATACCGAAGCCCTTTGAGCGGCCCCTCCAGGAGCCTATATTCCAGCTGTTACCCCAGGAGAGTGTTTTCTGGGGTTTTTTATTGCCCATTGCCCCGGCTGGAGGGATATAATACAGTTCTATAAGCATTTACCTATTAATTGAGACTTTGAAGCGATGTTTGCGCAACTGAAAGAAGATATTCAAGAAGCCATGAAGAAGGATCCGGCCGCCCGGCATTTCTGGGAGGTATTGATCTGTTATCCCGGCGTGCACGCCTTGATTGCCTACCGGTTCAATCATTGGCTCTGGAATCACAATATCAAGCTGATCGCCCGCCTGTTTTCCTATCTGGTGCGATGGCTGACCGGTATTGAAATTCATCCTGCCGCGAAAATCGGCCGAAGGTTTTTCATCGACCACGGCATGGGCGTGGTGATTGGGGAGACATCGGAAATCGGCGACAACGTTTTCATGTATCATGGCGCCACCCTGGGTGGACTCAGCATGAAAAAAGGCAAACGGCACCCCACCATCGGCGACAACGTCGTTATTGGTGCGGGTGCGCAGGTACTGGGCCCGGTGACGGTGGGCAACAACAGTAAAATCGGTTCCGGGTCGGTAGTGGTGCAATCAGTTCCCGAGTATTCCACGGTCATCGGGGTTCCGGGACGCGTGGTGTTTTCCGGAATTTCGGCGGACTTTGAAGATTTGGAAGAGACGTTCTCTGATCCCATGGCGCAGGCCATCGAAGTTGTGCTGGACCGCCTCCCTCAAATGGAAAAAGATATTCGCTCACTCAAGGATGCGATGGAATTGGAATCTACGGAAGAGGAAATGCCCCCACCCCCCGAACCGGTTCCTCTCAAAAAGACCGGTATGAAAAAAGCCTCCAACGACAGTTGATCTTCATTTCTTTCCGGTTTTTAAATAACCTGTTTTTCGAAAAGAAATATGCGGCCAATATATTTGGATCACAATGCTACCACTCCCGTGGATGAGGAAGTTTTGGAAGCCATGCTTCCCAATTATCGGGACGCTTTCGGTAATCCCTCCAGCGCTCATACTCAGGGCCGGGCGGCTCGCGTTCGTTTGGACCTGGCCAGAGAGCAGGTGGCCGCGTTGATCGGCGCGCATCCCGCAGAAATCACCTTCACCAGCGGAGGCACGGAATCGGATAATCTGGCCATCACCGGAACGGCACGTGCTTTCAAAGATAAGGGAAACCACATTATCACCAGCCGGGTGGAGCATCCGGCAGTTTTGAACACCTGCGAAGAATTGCGGAAAGAGGGCTTTACCATCGGTTACGTTCCAGTCGACTCCTATGGGCGAATCGATTGCGCCGCTTTGGCGGACATGATTACAGACGACACCATTTTGATCACCCTTCAGCATGGCAACAGTGAAGTGGGAACTCTACAACCCATTGAGGAAATCGGAGAACTGGCCCGCGCCCGGGGAGTGTTGTTTCACACCGATGCCGTTCAGACGGTGAGCAAAATTGCAGTGGATACTCAAAATCTGCCTGTGGACCTGCTTTCCCTTTCTGCCCACAAGATGTATGGCCCCAAGGGAGTGGGAGCCCTTTACATCCGCCGGGGAACACCGCCTTTGGCTCCCCTGATCTCTGGCGGCGGTCAGGAAAAAAAGAGAAGGGGAGGGACGGAGAATGTTCCGGGGATCGTGGGTTTGGGAAAAGCGGCCAAAATCGCCCAGTTCCGGCTGGAGTCAGATCGATCCCATGTTTCCGAACTCCGTAACGGCCTACGCCAGCAAATTGAATCACGTATCCCTAATGTTCGATTTTACGGTCATCCGGAATTTAATTTGCCCAATACCCTTTATTTAGGGTTTGACGGTGTGGAAGGCCAGACTTTAATGATTCACCTGGATCTAGCGGGCATTTTTGTTTCCACCGGGACCGCCTGCAGTTCGGGGTCGATTCTGCCCTCGGAGGTATTGGGAGCGATGGCTGTCCCGGAAAATGAAATGTTTCAAACCATTAGAATCAGCCTGGGCCGGGAAAACCGTCCAGAGGAAATGGAACGGGTGGCGGATGTTCTGGAGAAAGCCGTTTTAGAAATTCGTTCAAAAACCGGGTTTTCTGCAGGAGTTGCCCCCAAGTGATTGTATAACTCTGCATAAATTGTTACAATTTCCAAGAATTTGCCGATAAGGTAAATAAAATTCATTGTTTCGGATGGGGTCCAAAAGAGAAGACCGTTTTCCATTTACTGGGGGAAGTCATGTCATTCGTTAAGAATAGTTTCAAATTTGTCTCGGTGTCCATTTTCATTGCTTCGCTAGCCCTAACGGGGTGCAGTTCCTTGCCCTGGAGTGATGATGAAGACGATGAGGATTTGTTTTTTGAAGAGGATTTCGGAAGCGAATTTGAATCCGAGTTAAAAGATGCGCCTCCCACCAAGAAAGAGGCCAGTAGAGAAAAAGAAGATGATTTCTTCAATGATGATAAAAAGCTGGCTCAATCCAAGCCGGTAGCGGAACCTAAACCCCGAGCCGTACCCGTTGCCCCGGACGCAGAAGATTTCTTTTTTGAGGATGAGCCGAAGGCTGAGCCCACTCCCAGACCTGCACCAAAACCCGCACCCAAACCGATGTCACAGCCGGCGGAAAAAATTGAACAGGGAAGCGGTGTGATCAGTGCTGGAGGGGGTTTCGTCAGTGTGGATCAAAAAACCGATATGGAAGAATCCAAGGTGGATGTCGCCGCTCTGCACAGTCAGCAGGAAGAATTGATGTTCAGAGTGCAGGAGCTTCAGAAAATCGTGAACAATTTGGAACCACGGCTGACCGCAACGCAAGAGCGGGTCGATGCCTCGCTGTCCGCAGGGTCAGGATCTCACACAGTTAATGCGGAAATCCAATCCCTGAAATCGGAAGTGGTCAGGCTGAGAAATGAAATAGCGACTCTTAAAAAGACGCCGGTTCCTTCCAAACAGGCGAAGTTGATTCGAAAAGTCCGGCCGATGAAACGGTACCCAAAAATTTCCAAGGCACCGAAAAAGTATAATGAGGCATTGGCCGCGTATAAGGCCGGCAAATATGACAAATCAATTTTATTATTCCAGGAAATGAGTCTGAACAATCCTCCTCAAAACCTCAGAGATAATATTGTTTTCTGGATGGGCAGTAATTATTTGAAGCTGGATATGTATGATGATGCCATCAAACAATACCAAACTGTGCTGACTCAGTATCCTGACGGCAACAAAGTCCACGATGCGCGTTACATGCTGGGGGTTAGCTATCAGAAAAAAGGTGATACCGGAAGAGCATTGGATGCTCTGGAAGTGGCACTGAAAAGCAATCCTCCCTCCGAGGTCCGTCAGAAGATTGAAAAGCAGTTGATGGAAATCAAGTAGCTTCGGTTTCCGATTCCTTTACTTTCCAACCCCAGGCTTGAAAGCCAACAGGTCTCTCCATGAAAGTGGCGCTGGTTCACGATTGGTTGACCGGTATGCGGGGAGGCGAACGGTGTCTCGAGGTGTTCTGCGAATTGTTCCCGGATGCCGACCTTTTTACCCTTGTGCATATTCCCGGCAACGTCTCCCCCCGAATTGAGTCCATGCGGATTCACACCTCTTTTTTGCAAAACCTTCCGGGTATTGAAAAGTATTATCGTTATTATCTGCCATTGATGCCCTGGGCTATCGGTACTTTTAATCTCAATGGTTATGATTTGATTTTGAGCAGTAGTCACTGTGTTGCCAAGGGAGTTCGCGTCACCGGCGGGGGCACGCATATTTGTTATTGTTTTACGCCGATGCGATATATTTGGGACCAGTTTGATATTTATTTTTCTGGAAGGGGCCGGTGGATTCAATCCTTCTTCATGCGACTTCTGCGTCCGTTCCTGAAAAATTGGGACGTCCGATCCAACCGCGGAGTACATCAGTTGATTGCTATCTCCCGGCATATTCAAAAAAAGATTGAGAAGTACTATCAAAGAGAGTCTACAGTTATTGCGCCTCCGGTGAATACCCGTTTTTTTTCACCCAACAACGAGCCGCGGGAGGATTTTTTTCTCATCGTGGGTGCGCTATCCCCCTATAAACGTGTCGATTTAGCAGTTGAAGCCTTTAATGAATTAGGATATCCTCTCAAGATTATTGGGGCGGGTCCGGAAATGCCCTATCTCCGCACGATTGCCGCCTCTAATATTCAGTTCTTAGGAAGGATTACTGACCAGCAGGTCCGGTCCCATTATGCTCGTTGCCGTGCGTTGGTATTTCCCGGGGAAGAGGACTTCGGGATTGTCCCTCTGGAGGCTCAAGCCATGGGTTGTCCGGTCATTGCCCTCGGCAAAGGCGGGGCGCTGGAAACGGTGATCCCTGAATCCGGTTCATGGAAACCACAGACCGGTATCCCTGAAGAAAAGACCCAGAAGCCCACAGGATTATTTTTTTATCAAACGGAAAAGGAAAACCTTTGTCAGGCGATTGAACATTTTCATAGCGTTGAAACCGGATTCGATGCCAATGCAATCCGGGAACATGCCCTGAAATTTGATCTGGATCAGTTCCAATACCGAATTCGAATATTTATTCAAGAGTATTTAAAGAAATCCCATGCTGAAAAAATATAGTCAGCTATTTCTATCCGCCCTCGTCATTTCCGACAGTCTGGTTATTCTGTCTTCCTGGATCGGTGCCTATTATTTGCGGTTTCACTCCGGTTGGATCTCCTTGCCCAATGAAATTCCCCTCATTGAACAGTATCAGGTTTTATTGTTACCCGTTTTGATCCTATTTTTATTCAATTTTAAAGTGGTGGGGTTGTATCAACCTTTGCGGGGCAAATCCCTGTGGGTGGATTGTTACAATATCATTAAGGCCAACACCATTTCGGTATTGATTCTCTCCGCATTGCTTTTCTTTTATCGGGAGGAAAGCTATTCCCGCATAGTGGTGGGGATATTCTGGTTGATCGCCACTTTTTTGCTGGTGGCTTCCCATATGTTGATTCGAAATATTTTAGTGGTCCTTCGGCGAAGAGGAGAGAACCTCCGTTTTGTTCTGATTGCAGGCGCCGGAGAGTTGGGACGGGAAGTGGCGAAGCGAATCGACCTTCATCCGGAAATGGGATTTAAGATAGTCGGGTTTTTGACCCTCCAGGAAAAAAAGTGGGAACGCTGATAGACGGGTATCCCGTATTGGGACTGCTGGACGATGTTTCAGAGTGCATCAAGGAGCATGGGGTGGATAAATTGTTTATTACCCTGCCTATGAAATCCCAGGACCATATGGAGAGGGTGTTGTTCAACCTTGGCGAAGAATCGGTGGATATCAAAGTGGTTCCGGATTTATTGCAATATATGAGCCTGAGCGGAGGTGTGGATAATTTCGACGGCCTGCCCATTGTCAATTTAACTGAATCCCCGCTTTACGGTTGGAACCGGGTTTTCAAACGCGCCACTGATATTGTGATTTCCTTCTTGGCTATCGTTATTGCCAGCCCGGTGCTGATTTTAATTGCTCTATTAATCAAGTTGGGATCCCGCGGGCCGGTATTTTTTGTCCAGGAACGTCTCGGTTTGGACCGAAAAGTTTTCAAGATGTACAAATTTCGTTCCATGAGAATGAGGGCGGAGTCCCATTCCGGTCCGGTATGGACGAAAGAAAATGATGATCGCCGAACCCGACTGGGAGTTCTGCTTCGTAAAACAAGTCTGGATGAATTGCCGCAGTTTTTTAACGTTTTGACCGGGGACATGAGTCTGGTGGGTCCCAGGCCGGAGCGGCCGGTTTTTGTCGAGGATTTTAAAAAGTCGGTTCCTCATTACATGTTGCGGTTGAAAATGAAGGCGGGCATTACCGGGTGGGCACAGGTCAATGGTTGGCGGGGAAACACCAGCCTGGAAAAACGGATCGAACACGATCTATATTATATTAAACACTGGTCCTTGCTTTTTGACATCAAAATCTTAATCAAGACCCTCTGGAATGGATTGATCAACCGGCATGCCTACTGAGTCCAAGGTGGTCGCCATTATCCCCGCCCGTTGGGCATCGACCCGGTTTCCGGGCAAGCCTCTGGCTCAAATCAAAAACAAACCCATGATCCAATGGGTGGTGGAGCAGGCCCAAAAGGCTTCCCGGGTGTCGGAAGTTATTGTGGCAACGGACGATGACCGGATTTTGGATGCAGTGATCGGGTTCGGTGGCAAAGCGGTTATGACCTCTCAAGATCATGCTACCGGATCGGACCGTATTGCGGAGGTGGCATCCGAGCTGAATTGTGATATTGTAGTCAATATTCAGGGAGATGAGCCTCTTATACCTCCTGAAAATATTGATCAGGTAATCGACTGCCTCGATAAGAATCCCACTTTGAACGTAGCGACGTTGATGATGGCTGTTCATGAATCGGATGAAATCATCGATCCCAATGTGGTCAAAGTGGTTACGGATCAAAAGGGGAGAGCACTCTATTTTTCCCGATCCGCTATTCCCTTTCACCGCGACGAATGGAAGAATGGGTTGCCAGAAAGTATTTCAAGAGTCAAAGAAGAAGGGGTGAACCGGGTTTTCAAACATATTGGGCTTTACGCGTATACCCGGTCGTTCCTGTTGAAATTTACCCAAATGAATCCCACCCCCATCGAGCAGTTGGAAAAACTGGAGCAACTTCGAATTCTTGAACATGGATATCCTATCCAGGTGGAGATTACTGATAAAATATCTATAGGTGTTGACCGGATTGAAGATTTGCAAAAAATCGAAAAGTTTCTCGGAAAATAGAATCCGAACTAATCTTTTCAATAGATACGGATGAGGTTCAGGTTTGGCAAAAAAATATAACGATAAAAAAGTAAAATATATTTTCGTTACCGGAGGCGTTTTGTCTTCCTTGGGGAAGGGAATTGCCGCTGCATCTCTGGGCAGTCTGCTGGAATGTTCCGGATTGAAAATCACCCTGCTCAAGCTTGATCCGTATATTAACGTCGATCCGGGAACGATGAACCCGTTTCAGCACGGAGAAGTTTATGTGACCGATGATGGCGCTGAAACGGATTTGGATCTCGGTCACTATGAGCGGTTCACCCATGCGCGTATGGGCAAGATCAATAATGTGACTGCCGGCCGAATCTATAATGATGTCATTGAAAAAGAGCGGCGGGGTGAGTTTCTGGGGTCGACCGTGCAGGTGATCCCTCACATCACGGATGAAATCAAATCGCGAATCCGGGCGGTGAGCGATGGTGTGGATGTGGTGATCTGTGAAATCGGAGGTACGGTGGGTGATATCGAAAGCCTGCCTTTTCTGGAGGCGATCCGCCAGTTTCGATTCGATAACAATCCCAAAAATGTGATTTACGTTCACCTGACCCTCCTGCCTTATATCAAGACCGCAGACGAACTGAAAACCAAACCGACTCAGCATAGCGTTCAGAAACTGAGAGAGATCGGTATTCAACCGGATGTTCTTCTCTGCCGCTCCGAACAGCACGTTTCCAAGGACATTAAAAAGAAAATCGCGCTGTTTTGTAACGTGGATGTCGATTCCGTTATTACTGCCATGGATGCCAAGTCAATTTATCAAGTACCGTTGAATTTGCATCATGAAGGATTGAGCCGTATCATTCTTGAAAAGCTGGGTATGCCGGGGGTACAACCCGATCTCAGTCAATGGGAAGCGATCAATAAATCTTTGGAGAAACCGGAAGGCGAAGTGAATATCGCCATTGTCGGGAAGTACATCGATCTTAAGGAATCTTACAAAAGCCTGATGGAAGCCCTGGTGCATGGCGGGGTCAGCAATCGGGTGAAGATCAACATGAAATGGGTGTCGGCTGAGGATTTAGAGAAAGAGGGCGGAACGGAACTCTTGAGAGGATGCGACGGAATTCTCGTGCCGGGAGGATTTGGCGATCGCGGTTTTGAAGGAAAGGTTAAAGCGGCGGGGTTTGCCCGCGAGAATAAAGTTCCCTACCTGGGAATTTGCCTGGGCATGCACTCGGCGGTGGTTGATTTTGCCCGTAGCGTGGCGAAGCTCAAGGATGCGGACAGCGCCGAGTTCAAACCGAATACCCCTCACCCCATCATCGACTTGATGCACGATCAGGAGGTCAATGGCAACAAGGGCGGGACCATGCGGCTGGGTGAGTACCCCTGCCAGTTGCGGAAGGGATCCATCGCCTTTGCCGCTTACGGAGACCGGGAAATTAATGAACGCCACCGCCATCGGTACGAATTCAATAACAAATACAGGTTTCAATTGGAAGAAGCAGGGATGAAAATCAGCGGAATCTCACCCAGCGGCAACCTGGTTGAAATTATCGAATTAGCCGACCACCCTTGGTTCCTGGCCGGGCAATTTCATCCTGAATTCAAATCATCCCCAATGGAACCCCATCCTTTATTCCGCGAATTTATATCTCACTCCCTCCAGTACCACAAATCCCGTTAATTAGATCCCGTCGGAACGCTGACCACAATTCCACCCAGCACGTCATACAATTTGAAATCATGCTTGGGGCTTTTAGGATGCGTATTGTGACAGGTTATACAGGCCGGAGTTACTGCGATGTCGGGATAGACCGCCTGAAAATAGGATTGGTTCCCAATCTGAAGGGTGCCGATATAAGGCCGGAGTGGTCGAGACGCCACCGTTTCCAATCCGATGCGTTCGAATTTGTTTGCGGCGCCATTATGCGGGTTAATGGGCCAAAGGCTGATTAATTTATAATCCAAACCCAATCGCATATTCTTGATCAGGTCGGAAGCGTTGAGTAAAAACTGTGCCGGGAGCAAAAGGGTGTTTTCCTCCCACCAGTTTTCAGAAGCGTAGATAATATTCTTTTGTTGCAGGCGATTGACGATTTGCTTGGCATAAACGGTTCGATCTGCCTCCAGGATCGCATGCACATAATCGGCCACCACTTCGGGGGCCACTGCTAAGTTTTTCTGCGGGGTTGTCTTCTTCATTCTTGAGATGGGAAAAGAAATGTGAATACCTCCCATAACATCGTTTCGCTTGAAATCTCTTTTCGGGCTTTTAGGATGATTATTGTGGCACCGAACACAGCTTTTGGTTACAGCTAAATCCGGATAAACCGCGTTAAAGAGTATCTGGCTGTTCTTCCTGACGATCCATATATAAGGTTGATCTGGATGGAGTATTACTTTCTTCAGTCCTTCTTTTTCCTTTTTAGTTTTTGGTGCATTTTTTTTATTGATCGGCCACAAGCTCATCAATCGATACTTGATTCCCATGTTTTTCGAATTTACAATTTTTGAGGACATCATCAAGAATTGGGCGGGCAGGGGAAGGACATTCGTTTTTTTCCAATTTTCAGAAGCCTTCAGTGAAACCGTTTCGCCCAGGCGCTCAACAATGTATTGCGAATAAATAGTCCGGTTGGTTTCAATGACGGCATGAATATAATCAGCCGCGCGATGAGCGGAGATGGCTTTTTGTTTTAGAGGGGGTTGAGCCTCAGAGCCGGCGAGAGAGGGCAGAAAGAATAGAATGAATAGACAGGTCAGACGAACGAAAGTAAACTTTAACTTAAGCATGGCGACACCTCCTCAGTTTCTTATAGGGAGATTTCTGAAATGCGCCGATAGTTTCCTTATACGGGAGTTTTTTTAAAAATGAAAGCCTAAACTGATTCCTGCGAGGACTAGCCTTGTGCCAAACCTTTGATGATGTCCAGCTTGCCGATTATTCCAAGTATCTTTTTGCCATCCACCACTGGGATCGAATGGACACTTTTTTCGGCCATTAGTGAGGCTATCTCATGGACGCCGGCATCTGGCGAAACGGTTACCACATTGGAAGTGTAAATATCTTTAACCTGGGTCGCGTTGTAACGCTTCACTTCCGCCTCGAATTTTTTACCGCTCTCCAGATAAATAACGGCATCGAATAAGGCGATCACTGTAGGAATATGAAGGTTTTTGCTTTGCTCGATCAGATTTTTTTCAGTGACGATACCGATCAGTTGGCCATCCTCGTCCACCACGGGAAAACCATTTACTTTATGTTGGATGAACAGGTCTGATAATCTCTTGATGGCGGTATCTTGAGTGACTGTAATCACTTCCTCCGTCATAATCTCTTTGGCTGTAATCATTTAAGACCTCAATCTGGATTCCTGGAGCGGTTGTTTGTTTCTGAATGGATTTCGGTGCGACTGAATTTTTTCAGCAGATATTCCCAAAATAGGGCAATCAGTTCGTTAATTTTATTAAAGGTTCTGAAGGGGATTTCCTTTTGAGTTTTATAGCTAACGTAAATGGTAAAAATCAACAAGACGATGTTGGGGATCCACACCGAAAAATAAGGATTGATCCTTCCACTGCGGCCAAAGTTCTGCAGAAGTACCAAGCCTACGTAATACATCAAGATAATGAGGATTGCAAAAATAAATCCTCCGGATTTTCCGGATCGTCGGGAAGTGATGCCAAGCGGAACCCCCAGGATTCCAAAAAGAATACAGGTGAGCGGGATAGAGAACCGCTTGCTCAATTCAACCTTTTCGATATTGTCCTGCCATTTTATTTTTTCATTTTCTTTGATTCGTTGTTGCAGTTCGGAAACAGACATTTCCCTGGGTTTCAGGATTTGTTTTTTCTTGAGTTGGTCGGTTCCGGGGATATCCAGGGTCAAATCGTACCGATCAAACTTCATAATTTGATAATCTTCGCCTTGCTTGGCCAGGTCATGGATGGATCCGTTTCTCAATTGGAGTTGGATTCTGAAGTTGGCCGGGTCGGTCAGAATAAAGCCCTGCTCGGAGAGAATGATTTTGGTCGACCCTTTAAAAGAACTGTCGGCAATAAAAACTCCTTTGAAACCATTCTGGCCGTTCTTTTCTTTGACCATCAATACCATATTGTCAAAGTCTCGGTTGAATACGTTGGGTTTGATGTCAATGTTGGCTCGGGTTTTTACAATATCAAAAATCATCTGCTTCAAAGCCTGGTTGCCCACGGGAAGCGCATAAAAAATGATCGCATTGGTCGCAATGTAAGCCAGAAAGGAAAACAGAAGGATAGGGCGGAGAAGATACGTAAAACTCCAGCCGCAGGATTTCATGACGACTAATTCGTTGTCACCTGAGAACTGGTTGAAAGTCACCACCGCGGCCACCAAAACGCTGATTGGAATGGTGATCGATAGAAATATCGGTGAAATGTAGAGAACCATTCGGCCCACTTCAAGCATCGTCAGACCCCGGTTGAGGATCAGGTCTGTCATGAACATAGCCTTGTCAAGAAACATGACCATGGTCAAAAACATGGTGCTCAGGGCGAAAATTTTAAGGGTTTCCGTGAAAATATAGCGGTGGATGATTTTCATGAATGCTGGTAGAATCCCGGTGGTTAAAACCCCCGCGCTTTTTATTAGGGTGGCAGGTCTTTTGAGTCCCTCGAATCAATTTATCTTATCATTATACTATTTATCCATCGGCTCTGTTCAGGAAAATGGTGTTGAAGAAACCTCCGCGCTCTCTTAATTCACGCAGTCGGCTCCCCGCCTGGTTGAAAACGTCTTTGCCTTCCGGTGAAAATTTTTTTCGCCTGCGCTCGTTAGTCCGGAAGCACCAACTGCATACCGTATGCGAATCGGCTTCCTGTCCCAATATCGGCGAATGTTGGGGAAAGGGTACGTTGACACTGATGATCCTGGGAGATCATTGCTCTCGCGCCTGCCGGTTTTGCGACGTTGCCACCGGTCAGATGTTGCCTCCCGATGACAAGGAGCCCCGACAGGTGGCGGAGATGCTTTCCCGTTTGAGCCTGAGTTATGTAGTCATCACTTCCGTGGACCGGGATGATTTGCCCGATGGCGGAGCCAGCCATTGGGCCGAAACTCTTCAGCAGATTCGTAAACTGTGCCCTGATCTCGGAGTCGAGGCCTTGGTGCCTGATTTCAAAGCGGAAGCATCCCTGATCGAAAAGGTCTGTGCCGCACAGCCGGATGTGTTCGCGCACAATATCGAAACGGTGGAATCCTTGCAAAAACGTGTTCGTCCACAATGCCGTTACGATTGGTCCCTGAAGACTCTGACCGTTGCGGCCCGCCAATTTGGGATGATCACCAAGAGCAGTATGATGCTGGGTCATGGCGAAACCCGGCAGGAAGTGGTTCAAACCATGACGGATCTCCGGAAAACGGGATGCCGGATGTTGTCCATCGGCCAATACCTTCAGCCCTCACGATCCCATCTCGAAGTCAGGGAATATGTCCACCCCGATGTGTTTGCCGAGTACAAACAAATCGGAGAAGATATGGGATTTGATCATGTGGAGTCCGGTCCGCTGGTCCGCAGTTCATTCCGTGCCGATCAACAAGCCAATGCCGCGGGGATTGTTTAGATCTTATGGCTTATCATCTGTTGAATCTGCTCCATCCAACCTGTGCCCCAATCGAAGACATACCGGTTGCCATCCGCTTTGGTTTGTCTTAATAAATCGCTGTAATAACTTTCATCCTCGATACACCGGTTTATTTTTTGGATCAGCTCGTGCGTTTCATGGGGACTGAAATGTTGTTCAGGATTGCGGATCACTTCCATGTTTTCCGGAATGGCGCTCACCAAACAAGGCATTTTGCAGGTGGTCGCTTCCAAAAGAGATTCGGACATACCTTCCCGTAAAGAGGGGAACGCAAATAAATCCGATCCCTGGAGCAGACTCCGGGGATCGTCCCGCCACCCGGTGAAAATAACACGTTCCGCAATTCCTAAAGCCCGCGCGACCTTCTTCAGATGGGAGCGTTGGCCGCCGGCTCCGATCAGCACCAAAACCGCTCGTTCGGAATTCACATGCGAAAATGCGGCGATCAAAAATTCCAGATTTTTATGAGGCTCAAAAATACTGGTGTTGGCGATGATGAAGGCGTCATCCGCCAGCTGCAACTCTTGGATGACCTTTTGGCGTTGTTCTTCTTTTTTGAATGGTGGCGCATCAACGTGATTCGTATGCACCGCAACCTTTTCGTCATCCAACTGGTAGCGCTGAATCCAGGAGTTGCGACAGGACTCGGAGTTGGCGATCATCCGGTCTGACCATCGGACACCCCATCGCTCCAGAATATTTTCCAGTTTATTAAGAGATTGGTAGTCTTCATGGCAATCAGTGGTGAACTGGGGTTTGGTCCATAAAAGAGTCACCATGGGTGTTCTGCGCAACCATTTAACCGGCCCGCTGATCCAGGCATAGACCGGAGTGGCGGCAGAGATGAGATGGAATTTATGGCGCAATCCCAAAATCAGTGCATGCAAGGGTGCCGTTGTGAAAAACCAGGCCCAGAAAAATAATCCCGAATGCTTTTGAAAAGGACAGAGGAGTATATGAGGAATCAAATTTTCGTCGTGATAGGGATAAGGTTCCACCGCGATGTAATGCACCTGCCAGCCCGCTTTCAGATAAGCCTCGACCTTGAGGCGAAATCGTTTGCAGAATCCACCCCGCCGGTGTTTGTAGTAAATGGTTAATACTTTGAGTGTCATATGTACGGATGAACGATGGGTGATCGAGGGTTATTTGATTTTGCTCAAGCCCAGGGTTTCCCGGATCAGGTTTTTTACGACAAAAATAATATTCTCTTTTCTTTCCGCCAGCCGTCTCAAGGTATAAGGAAGCCAAGCCTTGCCGTAGGGAACGTATATCCGAACCTGATATCCCTTATCCAAAAGCACCTGCTGGATATCCCGCCGCACCCCATACAGTAATTCAAAATAGAAGGAATCGCGGGAAATATTTTCCTTTTCGATGAATGCGCTGATTTGCTCGATCAGGATTTCATCGTGGGTGGCGATGGCGGGCAGGTTTCCTTCTTTGAGAAGACGGAAAGCCTGCTTCAAAAAGTTTTCTCGGATTTCGTCCATCGATTGATAAGCGATGGTCTGCGGCTCTTTGTATGCCCCCTTGCACAGCCGGGTGGCAACCCCTTGCTCGATGACCGATTGAATATCCTGGTCGGTCCGGCGTAAATAGGCCTGCAATACCACTCCCAGGTTCTTATGGGTTTTCTGGAGTTCGAGACCCAACTTCAAGGTTCGCTCGGTTAAGTCCGAACCTTCCATATCAAACCGGATGGTGTGATGACCCGCCGCGTCAATCAAATCCCCCACATTTTTTTTACAGAGATCGTAGCTGATGTCCATTCCCAGAGCGCTGACCTTGGCGGAAATGTCAACGGGACGATGAAAGGTTTCGATGTCTTTCAGTAGAGCCAGATACTCGTTTCTCGCCGCGATTGCCTGGTCCTCGGTATGAACACTTTCACCCAGGACATCCACCGTGCAGAGGAACCCCTGATCGTACAGGGATTTGATGTTCTTGAGCGCCGTTGCCCGGTCGCCCCCGGCGATAAACCGTTTGGCAAATGGATATAGAATACGCATCGTGTGTCATCCCGGACATGGGTGTGAAAGCGACTCATCCCTGAGCTTGAAGGACATGGTACAATACTGAAAAACCTAATAGAATTCTGATACTTATATAATATAAACGATCCGGAAGGATGGGGCAAAAGTTTACAATGCTACCGGGTTCTTCCTCTTTGATTTTTTCCGTTTGAGGAGTCTTATGAATTTACAGTGTCTTATTTTTATTGCCCTGGGATTTCTCGCCGCTTTTACGTTGCTCTTCCTGATGATCAGCCACAAGTCCGACTGAACCCTCCTCGAAGTTCTTGCGTCGCTTGCCTAATCCACAGCATGGCAGGCCACAAAAGTGTTCCCCTTGAATTTCTTTTCCGGGTACTCGTTCCGGCATTTTTGGTGTAACGGAGATCCTTCCGGTTCCTTCATTAAAATCGGACAACGCGGATGAAAATGACACCCCGTAGGCGGATTGAGCGGTGAAGGCACATCTCCCACCACCGTTTCAAACGGTTTGCGTTCGCCCAGCGAAGGCACCGCTTTGAGAAGCGATTGCGTATAAGGGTGCTTCGGTAGCTGGAACAACTCTTTCGCCGGCGCATATTCCACGATGCGCCCGAGATACATGATGGCCACTTCATCAGAAATATACTGCACGACATTCAGGTTGTGGGTGATGAACAGGTAAGTCAGATTCCGTTTGGCCTGCAGTTCCTTCAGCAGGTTGAGCACCTGTGCCTGCACGGAAACATCCAGTGCGCTGGTGGGTTCGTCCAGCACCAGAAACTCCGGTTCCAGAATCAATGCCCGGGCGATGCTGATGCGCTGCCGTTGACCTCCGGAAAATTCGTGCGGATATCGATCGGCGACAGAAGGGTCCATTCCCACCTCCCTCAGTACTTTGGAAATTTTGTCATTGGTTTCATCCGGACCCAGTTCCGGAAAATGAACGGTTAAGCCTTCTCCAATAATTTCCCGAACCCGCAGGCGAGGTGACAGGGAACCGAAAGGATCCTGAAAGATGATTTGCATGTGCCGCCGGATTTGCTTTAGCTCGTTCGTCGGCAGGTTCATCACGTCGGTTTCTTTAAAGTGCACCGTACCCTGAACCTCCCGGTTAAGGCGCAGAATCGATTCGCCCAAGGTGGTTTTACCACACCCGGACTCGCCTACCAGGGCCACCGTGGATCCCTTGATCAGTTTCAGGTCCACGTGATCCACTGCCTTGACATAATTGGCTATGCGGCGGAACACGCCTTTGCGTACCGGAAACCAGGTTTTCAGTCCCTGAACGGTGACCAAAGGTTCGTGCCCCATCGATTTTTTGGGAGCTAGAATCTTGGGTTCTTCCTGCACCGCGGTTTGGGTCATGCCGCCTTCAAATAAATGACAGCGGACTGTATGGCCTTGTTCCACTTTATAGATTTTACTATCGTGGGAGCGGCACACGTCCATGGTGTGGGCACACCGGTCGGCGAACAAACACCCTTCTCCGTAATCCGTTGCGGGGGGAACCAGACCGGGAATGGTATTGAGCTCATACGATTCGTCACCGGGTTTGGGAATGGATTCAAATAATCTCCGGGTGTAAGGGTGCACCATATTTCCGAAAATTTGCTCGCGGCTTCCCTGTTCCACGATGCGTCCGGCGTACATGATGGAGACGTCATCCGCCATCTGGTTGACGATACCCATATCGTGCGTGATTAGTAAAATCGCCATGCCCGTTTCTTTTTGCAGGTCCGCCATCAACCGCAAAACCTGGGCTTGGATGGTTACGTCCAGCGCCGTGGTCGGCTCGTCCGCGATCAATAGTTTGGGTTCACAAGCCAGCGCCATGGCGATCATGACCCTCTGTTTCATCCCGCCGGACAGTTGATGAGGGTAGTCGTCGATGCGTTTGTCCGGGTCAGGGAGGCCGACATGATCCAGCAACTCGATCGCCCGTTTGCGGGCCGGGCCTTTTTCCAGCATGCGGTGCATACGAAGCGGTTCCTCCAACTGGTTGCCGATCCGGTACAGAGGATTGAGTGAGGTCATCGGTTCCTGGAAGATCATGGCGATGTCGTTGCCGCGAATACGGCGCATGTCTTCCTCAGATTTTTCGGATAGATTTTCCCGGTCAAACAGAATTTTGCCGGAGGGATGGTACCCATTTTCGGCAATGAGCCGGATGATGGAAAAGGCGGTCTGCGATTTGCCGCATCCGGATTCGCCCACCAGCGCCAGGGTTTTGCCCTGATCCAGTTGGAAGGAGATGCCGTCCACCGCTTGCGCGACCTGAGTCAGGCCCACCCGGAAATACGTTCGCAGATTGTCGACTTCGAGTAACATTTAGTTGGATGCCTTTCTAGGATCAAAGGCATTGCGGATGCCGTCGCCGACGAAGGTCAATAGGGTCAAGGCTCCGGTCAACACGACAAAGGTGGGGACCAGTATCCAGATCGCCTGCAGATTGGTTTTGCCCTGCGCCAGCAGTTCGCCGATGCTCGGAGCGGGGCTGGGCACGCCGAGGTTCAGAAAATCGAGACTCACCAGCGCCAGAATGCCTGCCGTCACTTCAAAAGGAAAAAAGGTGATAACCGGTGTCAGCGAATTCGGCAGGATATGCTTTCCCATGATGCGGAAATTGGAAACGCCCAGCGCTTTGGCGGCTTTGACATATTCGAGGTTGCGTCCCTTTAAAAATTCAGCACGGATATAGGCGGCCATGCCCATCCATGCCGTCAGGTTCAGAATAACAAATAGGAGCAAGGCAGAGGGAGTCAGTAGAGCGCTCAGAATAATCAGAATGTACAGACGCGGGATGGAGCCCCACATCTCGGTCAGGCGTTGCCCGATCAAATCGATCCAGCCTCCGAAAAATCCTTGAATGCCGCCCAGCAGGCATCCAAGAAGGGTTCCGGTTACCGCCAGCGATAAACCAAAAATCATGGAAATACGGAAGCCGTAAATCAAACGAGCCAGCACGTCACGGCCGCGGTCGTCGGTGCCCAGATAATGCCCGTCCTGCCAGGACGAGGGGATGATTCTGCTTTTATCGGCGGATTGTGTTTCGTAAGGTGCGGCGAGGGTGACCCGGCCCGTTACGCTGTGACTGGGGATGTGCCTGTAGTCATACCGTACCAGCGGCCAGAGCATCCAGTAGTCATGAGCCTTCAGTGCGGTGTCAGGGGTCTCTGGAACGGTTTCGTTTTTGGTTTCCGGGAGCGGCGCCAGTGAATCGTCTTCTTCAAAATCTTCCAACGTTAAAATCAGGGGTGCGGATGAGACGCTTTCTTCCCCTTCATCGAAATCTCCCAGGCCCAGTGTCAGGTTGGCATCATCCCCTTCATCAAAATCACTTAAATCCATACTGGTAGAAGCGTCCGGCGATTCGCCCTTGAGGATCCTTAGAAACCGTTCCGACTTGTAATCGGGTTCCGAGAGAAAGGGACCGCCAAAGTCCTGCTCGCTGTAAGTCCACATGATGGGAAAGTACGGTTTGCCGTCCACCACTAGAAGAATTGGGCGGACGTTGCATAGAAACTCGGCGGGCAGGGTCAGGAAAAAAACCGCCATCAGGGCGATCAGGCTGTAGCGCGCCCGTTTGTCGCTATTGAATTTTTGAAATTTGACCTGCAGGTCCTTGTTTAATTTTATTGCCACTATCCCTGCGACTCCTCAAATGAAATCCGGCGGTCGATGATCACGTAAGAAATATCCGTCAATAATTGTCCGATCAATGCCAGCAAAGCGAAAATAAACAGACTGCCCAATACGATGGGATAATCCCTCTGGATCACGGCCTGGTACGACAGCAGACCCAAACCATCCAAGGTAAAAATCTGTTCGATCAACAGCGACCCGGTGAAAAACATGGTCAGAAAGGCGATGGGAAAACCCGTGATCAGGGGGATCAGGGAATTTTTCAAAATATGCTTGTAGAGGATAGAGTTCTCGGTCAACCCCTTGGCACGCGCCGTCAGCACATATTGCTTGCGCATCTCTTCAATGATGGCGTTCTTGGTCAACATGGTGAGCGTGGCGAAACCGCCGATGACGTAACAGGTCAACGGGGCTATAAGATGATGCAGGTAATCGGTGAACTTCTGCCAATAGGTCCATTCCTCATAACCGGGAATGCCCACCGAGGTGAGCCCGGCGATGGGTATCATATGGGCGATCGCCCGGTCACCCGGCCCAAAAAGAACGATGAGCAGGAGTCCCAGAACAAAACCCGGTGTGCTGTAACCGATCAACACAAGTACGCTGGAGGTTGTATCGAATCGAGAGCCGCTTCTCACGGCCTTGGCAATGCCCAGGGTGATGCAGATGATATAAGTCATGAAAAAACTGATGACTCCGAGAGAAGCCGAGACCGGCAGTTTTTCGACGATCAATTCCAGAACCGACTTGTTCCGGTAAAATGAATTGCCGAATTTGAACACCAGAAACCCATCCCAGTTGTCCCGGTTGAAAAACCGTTCGGTGAACGGTGGGTTCATGTCCTTCGGTGAATACCAGATGAAGGTCCGGAGGTAACGTTCCCAAACCGGTCGGTCCAAGTGATATATTTTTTTTAGTTCCTCAAGATATTTCGGGTCCATCTCTTGGGCTTTGAGACCCTGAATGCCTCCTGGGCTACCACCGCCTCCGGCTTCGTCCATCACACCCGCATGCCCGCGCAGTTGGGATCTCATTTGATCGATGGGTCCGCCCGGTACAAATTGGACGATGACAAACGTAATCGTGAGAATTCCGATCAGAGTCGGGAGCATCAACATCAGGCGGCGAATTATATAAGAGGTCATAATATTTTATGTGAATGGAATTACTTGAGCGATTTGCCGGCGGCACGTGCGGTTTTCAGCTTCTCCGCCTTGTCCTTGTCGTACCACCACCACTCCAGAAAATGAGAAAATCGTGAGGATGCCGAAGGAATAACTTTAGGATGTGAGAATTTATTCCAATATACCATGCGGTCATAACCGATGTACCAGTTGGGTACCATGTAAAACTGGTGGGTCAGTATACGGTCCATCGCTTGGATGGCGTTGACCAGTTCTTTGCGTGTCTTGGCTTTGACGATGATATCGACCAGTTCGTCGATTGCCGGGTTCTCGATTCGCATGTAGTTGCGGGAGCCTGGAACTTTTGCAGCTTCGCTGGTCCACATGCTACGTTGCTCGTTTCCGGGTGAACGCGATTGGCCATACCCGGTGATAATCATGTCATATTTGAATTCGCGCGTCCGCTCCTCGTATTGGGCGGTTTTAACCATCTTTACTTTTAAGTTAATTCCAATTTTAGCCAGATTACTTTTATAGGGCTCTACAATTCTTTCCCATTGGGGATTGTCAAGAAGGACTTCAAATTCCAACCGTTTTCCATTTTTTTGACGAATTCCTCTAGCTCCAGATTTCCATCCCTCCGAATTGAGCAGTTTGTTGGCCAGGGCAATATTTTTTTCGATGGGGATGCCTTGGCCGGGTGCTCCGACGGGTTTTGTGAACACCGTTTTTGGAACAACCTTCTTACCGTATTTTTTTCTCAGGTTCAGCAACATTTCCTTTACTTCTCCCTGAGGCAGGCCTTTCGCCTTCATTTCAGGATTGTTGTCAAAGTAACAATCGTTCCGTGTGTATTGATCGTAAAACAGGTTCCGGTTGCTCCAGTCGAAATCCATCATCATGGCAATGGCGGCGCGCACCTTACGGGATTTGAAAATGGGGTTCCGCAGGTTCATGGCAAAGCCCTGCATACCTGCTACACGGGTATGAGGGAGTTCTTTGCGGAGATAGTAACCTTTTTTTACAAAATCACCTTTATAGTCCAACGCCCAGTCCCGCGAGTTGCCTATCATGTTGAGATCAAATTCGCCTCCTTTGAAAGCTTCCCGTATCGCAACAGAGTCGAGGTAGACTTTGACCGTGATCTCATCGAAGTTGAAGCGGCCTTTGTTGATAGCTAAATCTTTGCCCCACCAGTTGGGGTCGCGCTGGTAGGTGATGTACTTACCGAATTCGTATTTTTTCACCTTGTAGGGTCCGCTTCCGAGTGCCATGGCATCGAAATCCGAACCGAATTTTTTTCCTTTCTGGCCATAGACGTGCTTGGGTAGGATTGCCATTTGACCCACAATCAAAGGGAGTTCCTGGTTATAGAACGCGAACGTGTATTTCACCCGATAGGAATCCAATTTTTCTGCTTTTTTGATATCGGCGAAATAATGTTTGAAAAAGGGATGAAACTCCGGGTCTTTTTTGATCAGATCGAACGAGAACACAAAATCGTCCGCTGTCACCGGATGCCCATCTGCAAATTTGGCGTTTTTGCGAATGTGGTAAACCATGCTGAACCGGTCGTCCGCCAGTTCTGCCTTTTCGACCAGGTTGCCGTACTGCGAGAAATGCTCGTCATCATCCACCGAGCTGTCCATGGGGGTTTGAAATACCAGTGCATCAATCAATCGGGCGGGAACTCCTTTAAGGGAAAAGGGGTTTAGTTTGGTGAATGACCCAAAGACACTTAAAGTCAGGTACCCGCCCTTGGGAGCGTTGGGATTGCCGTAATCGTAGGTTTGACCTGGCTGGTATTTGAGGTCTTGGGGGCCATACAGAGAGAGTCCGTGCGAGGTTTTTTCCGCCAAGACGGAAGGAGCATAAAGTAAAACGAACCCTAGCAGGAGGACCAGGAGCAAAAAGTGTTTTTTCATGAATGTGCCTTTTGGGTGATTCCATCGTCCCGGTGGTTGCCGGGACCCGGTTGACGGATATGCAGGTGATGTCCGGAAAGCAAACTGCTATTGCTTTTAGTCAACTATAAATCAAAAGCTTGATGATTCCAAGGAAGCAACTTGGAGTAGAATAGTATGAGGGACTTTGGAAACTCAAGGATTCGATTGAGAACCCCGCTTGTTTCTGATAACCTTTTGATATTACTTGTCAATCCCACACCAACCCTTTAAAGAAAGAACCCGCGCTGTGAGCTCCCTAATCCAACCTCGTAAAACCCGAAAAATCCGTGTCGGCTCCCTGACGATTGGGGGCGATTCTCCGATAGCCGTACAGAGCATGACCGCCACCCGGACTGTGGATATCGACGCCACCGCCCGGCAAATCCAGATTCTTGAAAAGGCCGGGGCCGATGTCATTCGCATCGCCGTCGACAGCAAGGAAGACGTCGAGGCCCTGAAGATTCTTCGAAAGGCTTCCAAAGCGGTCTTTTCCGTGGACCTGCAGGAAAATTACCGGCTGGCACCGTTGGTGGCCCCTTATGTGAATAAAATCCGATATAATCCCGGCCACTTATATCATCTCGACAAGCAACTGACCATTCCGGAAAAGGTCGAATTCATCGTAAAAGCCGCCCGGGAGAATGATTGTGCCATCCGGATCGGGGTCAACAGTGGGTCGGTGGACCCGGATTATAAGGCCCAGTATGCGGATGACCCTCTACAGGCCATGGTCCGCTGTGCGGTGGACCATTGCCAATTACTGGATGACCTGGGGTTCGAGAATTATTGCGTTTCTCTCAAGAATTCGGATTGCAAGGAAGTGATCGAGGCCAACAAGCGCTTTGCGGCGGAGCGGCCGGATGTGCCTTTGCATCTGGGAGTCACCGAAGCGGGGATGCCGCCGGAGGGAATCATCAAAACCCGAATCGCATTTGAGCAATTGATTCCGGCGGGAATCGGCGATACCATCCGGGTATCCCTGACTGTTCCCGACGACGACAAAGGCGAGGAGATCGCCGTAGGGCGCTCCATACTCCAAGATATTGAGGATGGGAGGTTTAGGTCCGTTCCCGAGAACTTTCTGGAGGGTCTGAACATCATCGCTTGTCCCAGTTGCTCCCGGGTCGAGAATGGAAAATTTGTGGATTTAGCGCAGGATGTGCGTAAAATGACCGAATACGCTGAGAAGTACAAGATCACCATCGCGGTCATGGGGTGCCGGGTGAACGGCCCCGGTGAAACGGATGACGCCGATCTCGGTCTCTGGTGCGGTCCGGCCCACGTCAATCTCAAAAAGGGAACGGAAGCGGTTGGAGCATTCAGCTACGATGAAATTCTGGGGAAGCTCAGAGAAGAACTCGACAAGCTGATCGAAGAGAAGCATGGAGCGCAGGTGGTTCCTGATTAATTTATTTTATCAAGAGACGATTTATGGAATTCAAAGTAGAAGAGTTGGAAGGGGTCCGGCGCAAGCTGGACATCGAAGTACCGGGGAATGTAGTTGCACAAAGGGTCACTCGCGCCTACAAGGAAATCAACAAGCAGGTCAAAATGCCTGGATTTCGTCCGGGTAAAATTCCTCAACATGTCCTCGAAAAGCAGGTGCCGCTGGAGTCGATGTCCCAGTTGTGGCAGGGGCTGATGCAGGAGTATTACGACAAGGCGCTCATGGAAACCGGCATGATCCCCGCCGGGCCGCCGGAAATCGACCATTCCGCGATCAATGAAGTCAAAAAGGATAAACCGTTTTCTTTTTCGGTGATGATCGACATCAAACCCGAAGTCAAATTCAAGAATTACAAAGGACTGAAATTCAAGAAAACGTTGTTCGAGGTGACCGATGCCGAGGTTGAAGCCTCCGTTCAAAGTCACCTGAAACCGTTCGGGACGTTTGTCATTTACCGGGAGGGTCATGAGGTGCAGTTGGATGATCATCTGGTCATGGATTTCGAAGGTTATCTCGACGGCGAACCTCTGGAAAACGGAAAAGCCAATGATTATCCGGTGCGTGTGGGCGAGAAAAAAATGATCGCCGGGTTTGAAGATCAGTTGATTGGCCACAAGGCGGGCGAGGATTTGGAGATCAAGGTCACGCTTCCACTCGACTGGAACAAGAAACTGCGGCGGGTGAGCATGCCGATTCCGGGGTCTGCCGCAGAGGAAGCGGATGATCTGGCAACATTTTATGTGCATATCAAGGAAATTAAAAAATTAAACCTTCCGGAATTGACCGATGAGTTCGTCCAGCAACAGGGGGAAGAGTCGGTCGAGGCTTTCCGTCGAAAAGTGAAATCCGGCATCCAGGGGATGAAGGAGAATGCCGAGGAGGTCCGCATCAAACAGGACATTTTCAATTACCTGGTGAAGGAGCACGAAGTCGATTCACCCGAGTCGCTGATCAAGCAGGAGTTGAAATTCATGATCGACGGGATGAAATTTCAGATCCAGCAGTCGGGCATGAAGCTGGAGGATTCGGGGTTCGATCCGGAACAGGCGGAGAAGGAATGGCGCGAACGCGCGGTGTTCAACACCAAGGGTTACGTTATTCTGGAAGGTATTGCCAAGGCGGAGAACATCCACGTGGCGCAGTCAGACATGGAGGAAGAGTACAAGCGTCTGGCCGAGGAAACCAAAAAACCGGTGGAAGAGGTGAAGCAATCCCTGTTCTCCAACCAGGATTATATGACGCAAACCAGTAACCGCATCCTGGGACAGAAAGCACTGAATCTGATTTTCTCGCACTGCGAGTTTGAATTTCTTTCCGAAGCGGATATGAAGAAGGAATTGGACAAGGAAAAAAAAGCCTAGGAACCCACTCAATAAAAATGAGACGTCCGATCCCAGGTGGATCGGTGTGTATATAAAAGGTTGTCATGCTGAAATTCGTCAAGGTCATGGATGAGGAGGAATTGCCGCCCGGCAAATCCGCCATCATCTCCGCAGGAGAGGACGAGATCGCCCTGTTCAATTACAAGGGCAAGTATTTCGCCATCGCCAACAAGTGCCTGCACAAGGGGTCGCCTTTGGGGGAGGGGCGGATCGAAGAAGGCGTCATCATTTGTCCCAACCACGAATGGCGGTATGACCTGGACACCGGGTACTGCCGGCAGAATCCGTTCATGAAAACCAAAATCTACCCGGTGCGCCTGCACAAAGGGAAGATCCGGATCGGCCTCGAAGTGCTGGAAAAGGATGCGCATCTAAAAGCGGTGGGCAAGGGCGCCCACAACCCCCCCGAAGCCTTAAAATTCAAAATCCATACCATCCAGAAACCCATCAACCCCGACGAAACGCTTTAAGCAAATCTTAAGACGGTTCTTCCACTTTTAATTTCTTCTTTTTCTTACCCCACGTCCATATCTTCAATTGCGAGCCGAAATTATAGGCTTGGTCCATCAGGGTTTCGCCGTCCATGGCTTCCCAGCTTCCCGCTTGCTTGTGAGTCAGCAATTCGTAAATGGGAGTTTTGATGGACGTGTGAAACAACTCCAGATCGTCATGGCTGACGGGTTTGTGCAGGAGCACCTTGATGGCGACGTCGTCGATCTCATACTCCTCCTTGAGGGATTTCAGAGCGTCTTCAAGCGTCTCCCCGCTGTGAGTTTTCTTGTCGATTTCCTCTTCGATGGTTTTGTTGCGCTTGGCAAAGGGATATTGAATTTGATCCAATGGCATGCCGATATGAAAATCCAGATGCGGAAAGTATAAATAGACCCAATCGCCAAAATCGATTTCTCCGCCTCCTGCAAAGGTGAATTCACGGGCTTCTTCGGCGGAGTCGCGCACCATTTGATTGTAATGTTTGACGAACCGGTTCATGCAGTCATAAGCCAGGGCGTAGTAATAGGAATTCATCCGGTACCATTGCTTGCCTTCGTTATGTCCGCCGACCAGTTTTTTCAGCATCAACGTGAGGGTCTTGTCATCCGCGAAGTGATGCGATAACGGAAACGCCTGTTCAAGATAAGGTTCCGCACTTTCACCATTTTTTCTGAGTTGCTGGAGATTTTCCTGGAGTTCGTTTTTGGCGTGTTTCAGGGAGTGATAGACAATGCGGACGTGGTTCAGTTTCCGCTGGTAGTTCATGTAATTCTTAAGCTCAGGATTTTTGACCTCATCGCGGTGGTTTGGTTGGCTTTGGGTGACGTCTTTGGCAAACGCTAACATGGTGTTTCGGAGGCTTGAGGATTCCTGATGAGGACCCACTCGGTTCCCCACAATATAAATGTGTATAGGTGAAATTCAGATCAATTATAGGAGATTTCCTATATAATGCAAGCCATCGGTACCCCTGTAGAAAGAGCGATTTTACAATCGAGCCGGACCGAGCGGATAGGCTTTTGGCAGGGAAAGCAAAGGTGATCCGGAAGGTGTCTCGCAGGGCTCATCCTGCATTTTGGTATTGGCCTTGCGCCAATGGAGCTATTGCTCAATGAACCTAATTTTGAATAGTTATTGTAATTTGAAGTGTAATTACTGCTTCGCTGATGAATACATGGAAGAGACCGTGAAGACCCCCGGGAAATCCATGGATTACGAATTTTTCATTGGGGAAATGTTGCCGCGGATTAAAAACGTCACCCTCATTAATTTTATGGGCGGGGAGCCGACCCTGCACCCCCAATTCAACGATATTCTTTCCAGCACTTTGAAGACCATGCAACCCTTCAGTTATCTCGGGGTCTTCACTAATGGATTGATGCCGGAAAAGACTCTGGAGCTATTGCTCAAGACAGTCGGGCCGGAGGGCAGTATCGAGCGTAATATCCAATTCTCGATCCTCCTGAACTGGCAGACCATGGAGAACATCAGCGAGCGCAATCATCAACGCTGCCGAGAGGTGGCGGAAGCGATTCTTGGAGAAAACGGCTACAGCCTCATGTTCAGCCTCAATTTGTATTCGGTTGAGCAGGACCTTGAAACCCAGTGCCGTGAAATCGACGCCATTTATCAGGACATGGGTTTGCCGGCAGAGCAGAGTTACAAAATCCGGGTCAGTCCTGCGTTTCCTATTGTGGGGGAAGAGGAGAATGTGACGTTGCCGATCAAGGATTATCCCAGGATGGGACGCAAGATGATCGACCTTCTCAAGGAGTTTCCGCAGTTGACGTTCCGGTTTGACTGTTCGTTTCCACCCTGTTTGTTAGACAACATCTCGGAGGAAGAATATCCCCTGGTGGAGCGGTTTTTTTATCATGCCAACCAACCGGTTCCCAATATCACGGAGTGGAAGGACCAGGATTTATACCTTGGGTGCGCCGATGACAGCCCGATGGACGTCGACCCCAAAGGCGATTGCTTCAATTGTTTTCCGTTTCATGGTTTTAAATTGGGAAATGTCCAGGATTTCAAGGAAGTCAACGATATCGCTGTGAAGAAAATGCACACCAAATTCCTCGGCCACGTTTTTGAGGACACTCAACCGAAAGAACCCTGCAAAAGCTGTCCGCATTACATGGTGCGCTGCACCAGCGGGTGTTTCGCCTACAATTTCACTTGATGCGGTCAGGCCCGCTCTAATCCCGGGGACTCTCCAGCAAAAAGTAAAGTACGTTGTCGGTAAAGGCGGGGGTTTTGGTCAGCCCCAGATGATCGGAAAAAATAAAGTGCACTTGGCTCCAGCGAATCGGTGAAATCAACCGGTGCCTGAGATCTTCGACCTTCCGCTCGTCCATAAGAGCGCTACTGCGCAACACCGTGCCATCCCCCGGGCCGGTTTTAATTATTTTTATCCCCCCTTCAGGGTTAATTTGAGCGGTCATTTTGGTTTCCTCGGCATCTCCCGCAATTAAAAGCAACTTGAGTGAACTCGGCGGTCTGGCCGGAAGGTCCATAGCAGAGGTAAATTGCCGGGCGCGGCGTAATGCCTTGGCCTGGTGATCCAGTGCGATTTCGAGCCTTTCTTCCCGGCTCTCAATGTCCGGCAAGAGAAATTTTAGAATAGGGTCTTGTTTAGGATCCGCTAATCCCCATTGTTGGCTCTTCCACAGTTCCGGATCAAAGAGATCGGTCACCGGTTCGCCATTTGCCCGCATCAATGGAAGATGACGCGCCCTGGGGAGTAATTCATACATGGCGGGCATGGTGCTCAGCACCGCGGCAGAATAGCGTGGAAACAGGGAGTCTACGCTGGCCCCGTGAATGAGATCCTCCAGAGAAGTCATGGCCCCGGCGTTGGGGGTTCCTATGATGACCAGATGATCGACATGCTCGGCTCCAGCCCAGGTGAGTTTTGGGAGACTGCCGTCTTCCGGGAGGTCCGCCGCGCCATACCGGAGATAATAACGCGCAACCAATCCACCCATGGAATGGGCCACAAGGTCAAACTTCACCTTTACCATTTTTAAACCGAAACGTTTTTCAGTTTCCTTCTGGACATAGAGTGCTCTTGTTTTTATAAAACGGTCCAATTCCTTGGCACTTTCGACAATATCCCGGCGCCAGTCATAAGCGAATTGAAAACACGTGTAATGGTCTTTTCCGTAGTCGATAGCGCCTGCCAAGCCCAGCTCTTCATCCCGATAACCCCCCACGCCCAAGGTTTGCAAAATATTGTAGTAGGCGTTGAGCTCGAGTGGGATTCCCAGGAAATTGATAACCACCCGATCCAACGCACCATCGGGCTTTACGTGGTCACGCAGTTCCTCCAGTTTTTTTCCTTTTTCCATGGGGAGGGCAAACTGTCGTGCGCCTGTCGGCGTATTGGGGTCTACCTGGCCCAGTCCGAAAGTTCCCCAGACCCTGTCGCCCGTATCCCGGTCAACCAGCTTGGACCCCAGGAGGCCGGGGATTACGATGACGGAATTGCGGTGAGCGCCCTCCTGCATCGCGAGCTCATTATAGATACCACCTAAATTAGGCGTGTGCTCCGTGGTACTGCAGGCAGAAATTAAAAGAAATAGAAGAGACAGTATCAGGATGTGTTTGGGCATCTTCGCCTTATGGAGGTAAGAGGATATAATTGACAGGCCTCTTTTATTAATAAAATACAATCAGCCTAGATCGTCGTCTGGAATTTCGACCCATTTGGGATCGCCGTGGGTTTTGAAGTTTCCCGTGCCGGCGAAAGTGCCTTCATGGTAGATGTTGACCTTGAATTTGCCACCACCGTATTTTTCGGTGATGTAAGGTACGGGGTCCTCAAGGTCAATCAGTTCTTTGGTATCGTATTTGCCGATCAGTTTGAACTCCATGCCCATGCCGGAAGGCAATAGGACATAAAATTTCAGATTGGTATCGTGAAGGAAGGTCAGCATGTCGTCGTGCATATCCTGCTTGGTGTAGTCCGGTCCCAATTTCTTCCGGCATCGACGTTTCAAGTGATCCTCCAATAGATTGGAAAACCACCAGTTTTTTTCCTTGCGATCGTCATGGAGGAAAGGATACTCCACAAATCCGTATTTGTTGATAAAGGGCTTTTTCGCCATAATAGAACTCCAATTTCAGTGGGTTCTATTATATTGACTTTGGGGGTACCGAACAAGAAGGAGAATCGATTATTCTTTCATCTATCTATAAAAAGTACTGGGAGATCGGATTCAAAACCCGGCTCTACGATGGATTGTCCCCTGAGGCCTATCTTGAGTCTCTCCAGCGCGTAGCGGGCTCGATCAGGCTGGCAGAAGGGGAATGGGTTCTGGACGCAGGCTGTGGTTCGGGACTATTGCTTCCCTTTCTGGCGGATCGGTTGACCCAGGGAGGACGATATCTGGGCATGGATATTCTTCCGGCCGGGTTCGCTTCTCTGAAACCGAGAGCGAACCGATTGAACCTAAAAGGTTCCGTTTCTGGTGTGCTGGCTGATCTTTCCAGGGACTTGCCACTGGGTGACGCCTCTGTTTCCTGTGTGGCCGCTCACTTTTCCGTTTACACATTGCCGGAGGAAAAAGACCGGAGGCAGGTGATTCAGGAATTTTGGAGAGTTCTGAAGCCGGGTGGATTATTGGTCACCGCCAACCCAACTCATTCCTACGATGCGGAGCAGATCATTCGCTTCAGCCTGGAGCAGTTACAAAGCCAGGGGAGGTCCTGGATTGTTAAAAAACATGTGCTCTATCCGTTGACCCTTCACCTGGGATTAAAACATATCGAGAGGCAGCTGCAATCGGGCAAGTGGCATGGCTATCAGCCTGAAGAGTTGCGTGATGAAGTTGCGCAGGCAGGTTTTTCCATTGAGTACTCCGAGACCGTGTATGGCGGAAGCGGATTTCTTGTGGTCGGAAGGAAACCGTGATTTTCAAAGAGGGAGAGGGTTTTCATTGGAAACGAATACGAAAGGCTTAACCCGGAGGGATGATTATGCGCTCTCCGTCACCATTGAAACTTTCATTCACCGCCTGCGTGAACTTCATGTATTCCACCCCGGTGGTGAAAGTGGTGTATTCAATATCTTCGAGGCCGCGGATGGTGTTGATGAATTCTTCTTCGACCCGCCATTGTCCAGCTTGCCCGGGTGGAATTTGCACTTCATTCAATTCATTGGACGGACCTGTTGATTGATAAAGCTTGCCTTCCATCTCGAAATCCAAATGGAAGAATCCCTTGTCGCCGTATATTTTGATGGAGGAGCTGGCGGGACGGGTGCTGAGTTCATGAAGAAACAGGGATCCCATGATACCATTGGTCATCTTCATCTGAACCGATAAGTAATCGGGTACTTCGACCTCGACTTCCTTATTGGTTTTGGGGTCTATTGCGCGGTTGTTGATTACTTCGGCATGGGCATCCACCCATTCGGCGGAACCGAACCAACGGAGGAGGGATTCATAGATAATTCCCAGCGCCATGATGTTGGAACCACTGTATTTTTTATTGCGTCGCCAATGAAGTGTTTCCCCTAAAGGAACCGAAGGAGGCGCCTGGTATTCGAAACGAAAAAACCGCGGTGTTCCTATCTCACTACTATCGAGCATATTGAGTAAAGTTGTATCGGCGTGCAGTGTAAACGGGGAGGGGACAATCTGCACGACACATTCAGGATGCTTGTAGGAGGCTTGAAGCATAGTTCGCGCTTCGACTTCATCCATGGCCATCCTGGCTTCGCAGAGAACATGCTTGCCTGCCTGCAGAGCCATACAGGTGGCCTCGCAATGCAGGTCAGGCCAAGTTCCGATGACGATGGCGTCGACTTCCTTGGACTCGACAACTTCCTGCCAATGATTTCGAACGGTGGGAATTTGGAACTCGTCGGCAACTTTCTGGGCGGAGGTCGTGGTCCGATTCGCGACCTCAACGATTTGGACTCCTTCTATGGCCTGGAGTCTCGGAATATGCATTCCCCGGGTATTGGAACCCGCTCCAATGATGCCGATGCGAACTATTTCAGCCGCCATAGATATCCTTCACGTTATGAAATAAAGCTATCTCATTAAACCAACAGCCAGCATATACAGTAACTCATTATAAATGCCTTTTTAACCTTTTCTTTCATGAAAAAAGATTATAGGCCTGCGGATTTTTTCAGTTTCGCCGCTTTATCGGTTTGCTCCCAAGTGAAGCCCTTTTCCTTTCTACCGAAATGACCGTAGGCGGCGGTTTGCTTGAACCGGGGTTTTCTCAGGTCCAGCGATTTCATGATTCCGGCGGGCTTCAATTCGAAATGATCCCGAATCAGGCCTTCAATATTTTTGGGATTGATGTGGTGCGTATTGAAGGTGTCGACAAATATGGAAACGGGCTCGGCCACGCCGATCGCGTAGGCCAGTTGCACCTCACACCGGTCGGCGATTTTGGCGGCCACCAGGTTTTTGGCGATGTACCGGGCCATGTAAGCGGCGGAACGGTCCACCTTGGTGGCATCCTTACCGGAAAACGCGCCTCCTCCGTGGCGGGCAAATCCGCCGTAAGTGTCGACTATGATTTTACGGCCGGTCAAACCACAATCTCCCTGAGGACCTCCAATGACAAAGCGGCCGGTGGGATTGACATGGGTTTTCATCTTTTTAGCCTGAAAACTTTTTGGAATCACATGATCGATGACTTCCTCAATGATTCCCGAGCGGATCTTTTTGTTGGAGACTTCGGGATCATGTTGGGAAGAGATAACGACGGTTTCGATGCAAACCGGTTTGCCTTTCTCATAGCGTACGGAAACCTGTGATTTGCTGTCTGGCCGAAGAAAAGGCAGGATGCCTTTTTTGCGAACGTCGGCCAGTTTCCGGACCAGTTTATGAGCATACACGATGGGAGCGGGCATCAATTCCTTGGTTTCATTGGAAGCATAACCGAACATCATACCCTGGTCTCCGGCACCTTGCTCATGCTGATCGTCATCCACACCCTGTGAGATATCCTGGGACTGCTCGTCCAAAGTAACCATCACGCCGCAGGTTTGGTAATCAAACCCCATGTCGGAGTGAGTGTAGCCGATTTCCTTGATGGTTTGCCGTGCGATTTTTGGGATTTCCACGTAGGCCTTGGTGGTTACTTCACCGGATATGACGACAAGCCCCGTGGTCACTAAAGTTTCACAGGCAACACGGGAATGGGGATCTTGTTTTAAAAGTGCATCAAGAATGGAATCCGAAATCTGATCCGAGATTTTATCGGGGTGACCTTCGGAAACGGATTCGGAGGTAAATAAATAATTGCCTGAGCTCATAGAAGCTTACCTTGTTTGAGGGTGAGAAAGTTTAAAATTTATTTAGAGTTTTCATTGATTGAAAAAGAAGTCCTA
This sequence comes from Nitrospinaceae bacterium, assembly GCA_965237905.1. Lineage (GTDB taxonomy): Bacteria > Nitrospinota > Nitrospinia > Nitrospinales > Nitrospinaceae > SZUA-226. The sequence continues at coordinate 3,077,410 of OZ250172.1, forward strand.
CGCCGGGCGGGTGAGCCGTGTTCCGGCTATTCGGTTTTCTCGCCAAAGGCCAGGTCTCGGTCGAAATCAGATGGGAACCGGCTCTGCATTTCACTATTGATAAACCGGTTGATTTCTTCAGAGGTGGACAGGCTTAAGGCGTGATCGGCTAATTCACGGGCTTCCTTCAAAGTTACTTTTCTTAGAATTTTTTTCACCTTGGGTATGGAATGAGGTTCCATGCTCAATTCATGCACTTTGCCCAAACCCAAAAGTAAAAAAGTGGCCATGGGATCGCCTCCCAATTCGCCGCAAATGGAGACAGGTTTTCCCATGTTCTCGGCAACCACGAAAATATCTCTCAAAATTCTCAGGACCGAGGGGTGAAAAGGTTGATAGAGGTGCGCTACGTTCTCATTGATGCGGTCCACCGCCAGAACATATTGTATCAAATCGTTGGTACCGATGCTGATATAGTCGACTATTTCCAGTATGCGGTCGACGATGAGAGCCGCTGACGGAGTTTCTATCATGGCTCCCACGGGGATGTCCTCTTGGAAAGGAATCTGCGCGCTTCTCAATTCCTCTTTCGCCTTTTCCAGATAACCGTTGGCCTCAACGATTTCCTCCACACTGGAGACCATAGGATATAGGATTTTGACTTTTCCGTAAAGGCTTGCCCTTAAAATTCCCTTCAATTGATTCATAAGAAGCTCGGGTTGAGCCAGTGAGAGACGAATGCCCCTCAAGCCCAGCGCCGGGTTGTCTTCTGGGGCGTTATTGATTTTTGAAAGTTGCTTGTCGGCACCGATATCCAGGGTGCGGATCACCACCGGGTAGGGCTCCATGGTTTGCACCACTTTTTTAAAGTTGGCATACAGGTCGTTTTCGGTCGGCAGTGAGTTGGAAGCCAGATACAAAAATTCCGTCCGGTAGAGGCCGATGCCTTCGCCTCCATATTTATGAATGGATTTCGCTTCATGGACGGTTTCAATATTGGCCATCAGCTGAACCTTCTCCCCGTCCAGTGTTTCTGCGTCCAGGCCAATGTCTTTTAATAAGGTTTTTTCATACCGTTGGTAATTTTTCTGCTTTTTCTGATAATGACTTAATTGTTCTTTGTCAGGATCGACGATCACCTCACCCTGAATGCCGTCGATAATTACGGTATCACCGGAGTTGATGAACTGGGTGAGGTTGCCCAGGCCGACTACCGCCGGTATCCCCAGGGCGGAAGCAAAAATGCTGACGTGCGAAGTTTTGCCGCCCACTTCGGTGGCCATTCCAAGGATATAGTTTTTGGACATCATGATGGTATCCGAGGGGCTCAATTCATGGGTGATGATGATGACCGGCTCGTCGATATCCGCCAGGCTTTCCTGGTGATGGCCGATCAGGTTCTTGATGACCCCATGGACCACCAGGTCCAGATCATCCTTCTTGCCTTTGAGGTATTCATCGTTGATGTTGTTGAACAGGTTGGTGAATTTTTCGAGAGTCACCGTCAAGGCCCATTCGGCGTTGGAGTGTTCCCGTTTGATGATTTCGATGGTTTCGTTGACGAGTATCTCGTCTTCCAGCAGCAGGGTGTAGGTATCGAGGATGATGGCGTACTTGTCGGCGATGGAGCTGGTCCTTTGTTTGATGTCCCGCATCTGTGCTTTGGATTGTTCAATCGCGTCGCGCAGGCGTTTGATCTCTTTTTCTATTTCTTTTTCAGGAACACTGCGCTTAATGACGCATACCTTGGATCGGTCAAGCAGGTAGGCTTTACCGATGGCCACTCCGCTGGATACAGCAATTCCGGAATACACGAAACTCTCTCAGAAAAAGTGAATAATCCGCCAGCGCTCGGCGGGTCTAGCTGATTTTGGAATCTTCTTCCAAAATCAAAGAGTAGATTGCTTCAGCATCCTCCGCCTTTAAAATAGTTTCACGCAAGGACGGGTTTTTAAACAGCCGGGCGATTTTAGCCAGGGCTTTCAGGTGCAACCCGGTCGATGCCGGGGGAGCCAGGAGCAGAAAAATAAAGTGGACGGGTTTGCGGTCCAGGGATTGGAAATCGACGCCTTTCCGGGACCGGGCGAACACCGTGATAATTTGCTCAATACCCTCGTGTTTGGCGTGGGGAATGGCCATGTTGTCGCCGATTCCCGTACTGCCTAACTGTTCCCGCTCCAAAAGCGCCTGAAGCAATTTATCGTGATCTGGAATGGCTCCCTTGTGTTCCAAAAAAAGTGAAACTTCGTTTAAAGTTCCCTCCTTGTCACCCGCCCCCAAATCCGCGATGATGTAATTCCCGTTAAGTATATCGCTGATCTTCATGAAAGAATTTGGCCGGTTTATTATATGTTGAAAGGAAAAGGCGGTTGTTTAATGGATCAATCGATTTGCTTGTCTTTTTCTGCGACATTTTGTTTTATTTTAAGAGATTTGGATCGGTCTTTATGTTTTTTGAGCTGTTTTTCTGTCTTCTCCACGGCTTCATCCATGGCGGTGTACAGATCATTGGTTTCGGATTCCCCATGCACGGGATACCCTTTTTCTTTGACGGTGACTTCCGCAAAATGCCGGTGCTTTTCGACGGTTAGAGCCACATGAACATCTGCGGACTCCGGCAGACTTTTCAGGGACTTCTCAATTTTTTTGTGCAAGTGATCCTCGATCGCTTGAGTCACCTTTATTTTTATTCCTGCGACCGTCAACTTCATGAGGGCTTTCTCCTAAAAAACAAATTAATCGGGGGCTAAAGAGTAGCTTGGCCTATCAAAAATTTCAAGGGAGGAAAGAGAGGGTCAATAGATTTTTTTCCGTTTACTGGCAGGAAGAATATTCAATTCTTTCCGGTATTTGGTCACCGTTCGCCGGGCGATTTTGGCATTTCGCTTCACTAAAGCTTCCACCATCTCATCGTCAGTCAGGGGTTTCATGGGATCCTCGGATTTGATGATTTCCTGGATCATGTTTTTGACCCGGACGGAGGACATGTCGTTATTTCCGATAAATGATTTGATACCGCTGTGGAAAAAGAATTTAAGTTCAAGGATACCTTGGGGGGTATCGATATATTTATTGGTGGTGATCCGGCTTACGGTGGATTCGTGCATTTCGATATCCCGTGCCACATCCTTCAAGACCATGGGCTTGAGGTGAGACAGGCCATGATCCAGAAACTCTCCCTGCAGTTTGACGATACTTTTTCCAACCTTGTAAATCGTTTCCCGTCTCTTGTCGATACTTTTAATTAGAAACTCAGCGGCCTGGTGTTTCTTTTTGAGATATTCCTTGGTTTTGGGTTCGGACGTGTTCTGCAAAAGATGATGGTAATAAGGGCTGATCTTAACATTGGGTAGACCATCGTCGTTTAACACCACATCATATCCTCCTTCCGTCTTCACCACCACCAGGTCGGGGATGACGTAGTCGATGCCCTCGGAGCTGAACTGAAGCCCCGGTTTAGGATCGAAGGTTTTGATGGTGTTAACCGCGGCGATGATTTCTTCCACCGTCATCTTGAGTTCAGAGGCTATTTTCTGATAGTACCTCTCGTTCAAGCGTTCCAAGTAATTTTCGATCAGGGTTTCCACCAAGGGCAGACGTTCCGGCAATACTTTAGCCTGGGCCAAAAGGCATTCCTTCAGGGTTCGAGCGCCTACTCCGTTCGGCTCAAAGGTTTGGATGATTTTTAGAACTCTTAAAACATCCTCTTCAGAGGCTTGACTGACTTCCGCGACTTCCGCCAGTTCGGCGATGCAGTAGCCGTCATTTTGGATATTGCCGATAATGATGGACCCGATGAATTTGTCCAAATCTTCATTCACCGATAGATTCAACTGCCACATCAGGTGATCGGCCAGAGTGGCTTCTTTTTTATACGTCGCTTCGATGGAAGGTCTTTCAGTATAGTTGTCCGCTGAACTTCCCTGTGACAGATTGTCCTGGATATAATTATCCCAATCCTGCTCATATTCGAGCGGATCACTTTCTTTTTCGGAAGGGGGTTCTTCTTGAGTCTGGCCGATGGAGTCGAGGGAAGGGTCTTCAGGGTTTTCCTGCTTTTGCTCCAACTCCTCTTCTTCTTCGAGGATCTCTTCCAGGATGGGGTTTTCCACCATTTCCTGGTGCACCACCTGGGCCAATTCGAGGCGTGAGAGCTGGAGAAGCTTGATCGCCTGCTGTAGCATGGGAGTCGGCACCAGCCGCATCTCTTGCTTGAAAGTTAATTTCATCTCCATTGCCATGGACAATCTCTCAGCTCAAACGAAAGGTTTAAAAGGTGAATTTTTCCCCTAAATAAGTTTGTCTTACTTTGGGGTCCTCAGCGACAGCAGCAGGATCGCCGGCGGCGATGATTTTGCCCTCACTGATAATATAGGCGCGGTCCGTGATGCTTAAAGTCTCCCGGACATTATGGTCCGTGATCAAAACGCCGATTCCTTTGGCTTTTAACTTCTGCACAATGGTTTGAATATCCGATACGGCAATCGGGTCAATCCCGGCAAAGGGCTCATCCAGTAAAATAAAAGCGGGCGAGGTCGCTAAAGCTCTGCTGATTTCGACTCTCCGTCTTTCGCCTCCAGAAAGGGAAAATCCCTTGGCTTCCCGAATATGCTCAATATTGAATTCAGCCAGTAAGGAACGGACCCGTTTGATCTTTGTCTTATAGGGGATTTTCTGGGGTTCCAATACCGCCAGAATGTTTTCTTCAACTGTTAATTTTCGGAAAATGGACGGTTCCTGGGGGAGGTAACTGATTCCTCTCTGCGCCCTCATATACATAGGGTAAGCGGTCACATCTTCCTGGTCTAGCAAAACCTGGCCCAAATCCGGCCGGGTCAGGCCGACAACCATATAAAATGTGGTGGTTTTCCCCGCACCGTTAGGTCCCAGCAGGCCGACAATTTCACCCTGTTGTACCTCGATGCTGACCCGGTTGACCACCCGCCGGTTTTTATAGGCTTTAACCAGCTTATGCGTTTTGAGACTTTGCACAGTTTTTTATAGGGAGACGGCCTTGAGTTTTGCCGTATGGGGTTCAGTTATCTTTTCTTTTCTGGAGGAGGATTTTTGGGCTTAATTTCCAGAATCGGTTCCTCAACTTCTAACAAATCCTTTTCCAGGTAAAAGGTCATTTTCTTTCCTCGGATGATATTTTCTCCTTCCCAGGCGATGGCATTGGGTTGCCCTGTGATAGTAATGATCTGCTTTTTATTATCATAATCCGCGCGGTCACCCTTGGCCCGCCGATCTCCCTTCTTTATATCCACATTGCCGATAGCAATAATTTTGTCCAGGTCCTGACCTGCCTGGCTGATGTCGTTGGTGTTTTTTTTCCGGCCTGCTTTGTTTTTTGGATTGGCATATACCTCCAGAATATCGGACTTTATTTCCAAATCACCCCAGATACTTAATACATTTCCCGTAAAAATGAATTTCTTCCCTTCATTTTCCGACCGCAATTTATCGGATTTAATTTCTATGGGATTATTTTCCTGCTCCTTTTTCAAGGTATCTTTGGATTTTGCGGAAAATGCGGTTCCCGTGTTCATTCCCACAAGGCAAAGACTGACTAAAAATAGGATTAGAGGGTTGAGGGTTCGCAAGGGCCTTATCCTTTTACTTGTTCTCGAGTTCTTTTGACTCTTCGCTCTGTTGCTGAATTTGACCGAAAAAGTTATTCACATCCGCCTTGAATTTGACATTCCCCTCCAATTGAATGTCTTTGGTTTCGCGGTTTATGGTGCCGGTATCAGCGGAAATGGTGGATTCCCGGTTTTCGTCAGTATTCAAAGTCACATTCACGTCTGTCAGGATAATTTTGCTCTCCTCATTCTTTACCTTTGCTTCTTTTGCTTGAATTTCCCAGTCTTTATCACCTAATACCTGATGGGTTACCTTAAAGTTTTGGATTTCGATATCGACATTCTTACCCATCGTTTTCAAGGTCTCCACAGGTAAAGCCTCTTTATACAATGACTTGATCAAGCTATATGCGGACACAGTCATTAAGACCAGAATCAAGCCTAATAGAATTTTTCGGATATTATTTTTTTGCATGGGGAAGCTTTCTGAGGGCAGGCAAATGATGTACCAATTTGAATTTTGCCATAATGCACATTTAATGTAAAGCGAAAACAGGGTGCTCGGTGGACTCCATATTATGGGGTTTTAAATCAAATTTTCTGGATTCCTCCTGTTCGATTGTAATGTGGATTTCTATCCACCGTTCGATTCCCAGCAAGGGAAGAGAAGCGTCTTTGCGGGCAAATAATTTTTCTGCCCATTCCACGATCGAAATGCCCTCACTTGAGAAAACTTCCTCCAGACCCAGGTCTTCCAATTCCAAGGATGAAGCAATCCGGTACAGATCAATATGAAACAGAGGGATCTTGCCCCGGTACTGGTTCACCAGAGTGAAGCTTGGGCTTCGGACATATTCTTCCTTGGCGACCCCCAGACCTCGCGCGATTCCCTGAGTGAGGGTGGTTTTTCCGGCACCCAGGTCTCCGAATAGAAAAACGATATCCCCGGCCTCTAAATGCCGTCCTATTTTTTCTCCCAGGCTCAGCGTGTCGTTGGGAGAATGGGTTTCAAACTGTATATTCAAGTGAGGATCCTCTTAATGGCTTCCGGGACTCTATCCAGAAGATCGCTGGCGATGAGCGGGATTTCATGATTGGCTTCCGCGTAAAGGTCACCCGCCATTCCATGAATGAAAGCTCCCGCCGCGGTTGCAGAAGGCACACTCAATCCTTGTGAGACCAATCCTGCGATCAAGCCGGTCAACACGTCTCCGGACCCGGCTGTTGCCATACCAGGGTTGCCCGTGGGATTGACCAGTACCGTGCCATCGGCAAATGCTACCAAAGTGCGGGCTCCCTTAAGGAGGAGGGTGACCTCATGCTCCTGCGCGAACTCACCCGCCCGTCCAATCCTCTGGTTCAGAATATCCTGCACGCTCCATCCCGAAAGACGGGACATTTCCTTCGGATGGGGGGTTAATACCGTTTCGGCCTGGATTTGGCCGAGGAGCTTTCCGCTTTTACCGAGGGCATTAATTCCATCGGCATCGATGATCAATGGGCACTCTACTTGAGGCAGGAGGGCTTCCAGCAACTGAACCGTTTCCTTATCAGTGGACAGTCCCGGTCCGATAGCCAGTGCGGTTTTCCCTTTCAGGCTGTTTATGATGGCATCTATGGCTTTTGTGGAGATACATCCGCTTTTGGTTTCCGGCAAAGCCACGGTCATGGTTTCCAGAGGATTGAATTCGAGGGCTTGATGGCAGGATTCGGGAACCGCCAGGGTGACCAACCCCGCTCCGGCTCGTAAAGCGGCCAAACCCGTCAACCCGGCAGCGCCCCCCTTGCCTTTGGAACCCGCGACCACCAGAGTGTGCCCGTATTCTCCTTTATGGGTATTGGTGGGCCTTTTGGGTATCAACGATTGAATATCCTCCAATTCCAGCCAGGCCACCGGGATAGTTTGCTTCTCAACGGCCTCATGGGGAATGCTGATGTCGAGTATCTGGACTTCGCCCATACTCTCTGCGGCGGGGAACAAGAGATGACTGCGTTTCAACAGTGCCAGTGCGGCGGTAATGTTGGCCTTGATATGCGGGCCGATCAAATGACCCGAGTCGGAATCCACTCCAGAAGGGATATCGACCGCGACCACGTATTTCTTGGCGGCGTTTATTTTTTTGATGACCTTCTCGTAAAGCCCTCCGACAGGTTTGGAAAGACCGGTGCCGAACAAGGCATCGATAATGATGTGGCAGTGACGGAGGAGGTGGCTTTGCGTATTAAGATTTTTATCGGTGATTTCATGAATGGGGATTCCCATTTTGAACGCGATGTCGGCATTGACTCGGGCGTCGGATTTCAATTGCTGTCTTTTCCCCAACAAAAGGACATCCGCTTGCACGCCGTCAATAAACAAATGGCGGGCGATTACAAATCCGTCTCCGCCATTGTTGCCTTTGCCGCATACGATAACGACTTTTTTCTCCAACAGATCAGGAACGGTTTCATGAACCAGTGCCGCGTTTTCCATCAGCACCAGACCGGGAATGCCAAATTCTTCAATCGCGGAGCGGTCAATCGCCTGCATTTCACTTGCGGTAACAACCTTTTGCAAAGGGACCTCAAAAGATAAAAACTAACGTGGATTCAAAGAGAACAGACTGATTTTATAGTTCCGTCTCATTCGGTTTCATTCTAGCAAATATACTTGCAGGGAGGGGATGCCATTTGGTGATGTTTCATCAGAGGACATAGGGATTTTGCTCCAATGCTTTCAGTGCCATTTCCTTCGGCCCAGGCGGGACGGAGTTGATCACCTTGGCTAGTGTGGGGTCCTCTGGATCGGAAAACCGCTTCAGTTGTGGGAAGTCCTGTCCAAAATCCGGTGATCTTAGTAATTGCTTTCTTTCTTCGGGACTCATTGGATTGAATCGTTCCGGTGCGATGAGAAAGGTGGTATTAAAAAAATATTCAAGGAGGAATCGATTGAAGTCCAATGCCTGCCCTTCCATCTCAGGAAACAGTTTCCGGCGCTCCGCTTCATCGCTATAACTGTAATCTTCTACGATATCGAGAAGACAATCGTATAGAAAACACAGGTGATAGCAATTCATAGTAAACCAGGTTTGACTATGAGTCATGCTGGTGAATAAACGGTGCGACAGATCACTCAGGATTTCGGTTCTTCCCAAACGGGAAGCATGAGGAAATAGAATGTCCAGCCGATTGGATATTTCCAGGTCCTCCATGTTTTCGACTTCCTGAAACAGGTTTTGGGCGTTGGACAGTGCATTATAAATAAAGTTGAAGGGGAGGGGGCTCAGGTCTTCTTCATCCCGAAACTCTTTAGCTCCGGAAGAATTTTTCGGACGGAGGGGGTCCAGGTAAATATTTTTTTTAAACACCAGCATGATGTTTGAGTTAAGGTTCGATACCCCAAATCAGACGGCAATATTCGCGGATGGATCGGTCGCTTGAAAAGGACCCCATATTAGCAGAATTGATAATGGATTTGCGGGTCCAGGCCTCAGGTTCCAGATACAGGGCTTCCACCTTTTTCTGGGTCTCCACGTAATCGCCGAAATCGGCAAGCACCCGATAAGAATCGCCATGATTCAGAAGTGAGTCCACCAGCGGCAAAAATATGTGAGGATGATCGGGAGCGAAGTATCCGTCCCGGATCATGTCAAGCGCC